>LT700187.1 GCA_900155415.1 Christensenella massiliensis | reverse complement strand
AAAAAAGTAGTTGACATGGGGAATGGAGTTTGGTATTATAAATGAGCCGCAAAAAAAGCGGCGGACCTTGAAAAATCAATACAGTACCAAGAACGAAAAGGAAATGCTTGAAAGCGGAGCCTAGGTCAAGAGATTAGTTAAAGACATCTGAGAAGATGTTAAGATTTTAATTAAGAGTTTGATCCTGGCTCAGGACGAACGCTGGCGGCGTGCTTAACACATGCAAGTCGAACGAAGTTATCCAGACAGAAGCCTTCGGGTGGAAGATTGGATATACTTAGTGGCGGACGGGTGAGTAACGCGTGAGCAACCTGCCCTGCAAAGGGGGACAACAGTTGGAAACGACTGCTAATACCGCATGAGACCACGAAACCGCATGGTTTTGAGGTAAAAGGATTTATTCGATGCAGGATGGGCTCGCGTCCCATTAGATAGTTGGTGAGGTAACGGCCCACCAAGTCAACGATGGGTAGCCGACCTGAGAGGGTGATCGGCCACACTGGAACTGAGACACGGTCCAGACTCCTACGGGAGGCAGCAGTGGGGAATATTGGGCAATGGGGGAAACCCTGACCCAGCAACGCCGCGTGAGGGAAGAAGGTCTTCGGATTGTAAACCTTTGTCCTATGGGACGAAGAAAGTGACGGTACCATAGGAGGAAGCTCCGGCTAACTACGTGCCAGCAGCCGCGGTAATACGTAGGGAGCGAGCGTTGTCCGGAATTACTGGGCGTAAAGGGTGCGTAGGTGGTCAAGTAAGTCAGATGTGAAAGACCGGGGCTTAACCCCGGGATTGCATTTGAAACTGTTTGACTTGAGTACAGGAGAGGGAAGTGGAATTCCTAGTGTAGCGGTGAAATGCGTAGATATTAGGAGGAACACCAGTGGCGAAGGCGACTTTCTGGACTGCAACTGACACTGAGGCACGAAAGCGTGGGGAGCAAACAGGATTAGATACCCTGGTAGTCCACGCCGTAAACGATGGATACTAGGTGTGGGGCCCGATAGGGTTCCGTGCCGAAGCAAACGCATTAAGTATCCCGCCTGGGGAGTACGATCGCAAGGTTGAAACTCAAAGGAATTGACGGGGGCCCGCACAAGCAGCGGAGCATGTGGTTTAATTCGAAGCAACGCGAAGAACCTTACCAAGGCTTGACATCCTCTGACGGCTGTAGAGATACAGCTTCCCTTCGGGGCAGAGAGACAGGTGGTGCATGGTTGTCGTCAGCTCGTGTCGTGAGATGTTGGGTTAAGTCCCGCAACGAGCGCAACCCTTATTGCTAGTTGCCAGCACGTCATGGTGGGAACTCTAGTGAGACTGCCGGGGACAACTCGGAGGAAGGTGGGGACGACGTCAAATCATCATGCCCCTTATGTCTTGGGCTACACACGTGCTACAATGGCCGGTACAAAGGGCAGCGACGTCGTAAGGCAGAGCGAATCTCAAAAAGCCGGTCCCAGTTCGGATTGTGGGCTGCAACCCGCCCACATGAAGTCGGAGTTGCTAGTAATCGCGAATCAGCATGTCGCGGTGAATGCGTTCCCGGGCCTTGTACACACCGCCCGTCACACCACGGAAGTTGGGAGCACCCGAAGCCAGTGGCTTAACCGCAAGGAGAGAGCTGTCGAAGGTGAGATCAATGACTGGGGTGAAGTCGTAACAAGGTAGCCGTATCGGAAGGTGCGGCTGGATCACCTCCTTTCTAGGGTGTAGAAAAGAGAAGACTAAGGAGAAGCGAGTAGAGGATTTTCTTTTCGGTACTGTAGAGATTGAAGAGCAGCAAACTGCATAGGAAGCCTTTTAGAGCACATACAGGGATGTATGTGATTTAAAATGGGGGTGTAGCTCAGCTGGGAGAGCACCTGCCTTGCAAGCAGGGGGTCAGCGGTTCGATTCCGCTCATCTCCACCAAGTGGGGGAAAGCGGGAGACACCGAAGCAGCTAACTGAAGATGGGCTTTTAGCTCAGCAGGTTAGAGCACACGCCTGATAAGCGTGAGGTCGGTGGTTCGAGTCCACTAAAGCCCACCATGGCAAATGCGTTAAAGCAGAGTGCCGAAGCACATTGAAAACTGAATAGTAAACCGAAAGAGAAAAGCGAAACGATATCTAGAAAGAACTAATCTGCAAAGATGAAAAAGGGTAAGATATAATTTTGCGAAAGTCTTAGGGAGAGAGAAGTAGACGAAAAGATCAAGCTATGAAGAGCACAGGGTGAATGCCTTGGCATCAAGAACCGAAGAAGGACGTGTCAAGCTGCGAAAAGCTGCGGGGAGTTGCAAGCAAACATTGATCCGCAGATATCCGAATGAGGGAACTCAGCACATGTAATAGTGTGTTACCATATACTGAATCCATAGGTATATGGGGGGAACCCGGTGAACTGAAACATCTAAGTAGCCGGAGGAAAGGAAAACAACCGTGATTCTCAAAGTAGCGGCGAGCGAAATGGGAAGAGGCCAAACCGGAAGTCTTCGGACATCCGGGGTTGCGGACCCATATAATCGATCTGACGAATATAGCTGAATAGCATTGGAAAGTGCAGCCAAAGAGGGTAAAAGCCCCGTAAGCGAAATACGAGTTAGCGAGATGGGCACCAGAGTACCACGGGGCACGTGAAACCCAGTGGGAAGCCGGGAGGACCACCTTCCAAGCCTAAATATTCCTTGATGACCGATAGAGAAATAGTACCGTGAGGGAAAGGTGAAAAGCACCCCGGGAGGGGAGTGAAAGAGAACCTGAAACCTTGTGCTTACAAGCAGTGGGGGCACTATTAGAAAGTGTGACCACGTACTTTTTGTAGAACGGGCCAGCGAGTTACGGTATGTAGCGAGGTTAAGTGACTGGAGTCACGGAGCCGAAGGGAGACCGAGTCTGAATAGGGCGTTAAGTTGCATGCTGTAGACCCGAAACCGGGCGACCTACCCATGAGCAGGTTGAAGCGGTGGTAAAACACCGTGGAGGACCGAACCACACGTATGTTGAAAAATGCGGGGATGACTTGTGGGTAGCGGAGAAATTCCAATCGAGCTCGGAGATAGCTGGTTCTCCTCGAAATAGCTTTAGGGCTAGCCTCAAGTGAAGATATATGGGGGTAGAGCACTGAATGGACTAGGGGGCTTCACGGCTTACCGAATCTTATCAAACTCCGAATACCATATATTACCTGCTTGGGAGTCAGACAGTGTGAGATAAGTTTCATTGTCAAAAGGGAAAGAGCCCAGATCATCAACTAAGGTCCCAAAGTGTAAGTTAAGTGGAAAAGGATGTGGAATTGCAGAGACAACTAGGATGTTGGCTCAGAAGCAGCCACTCATTTAAAGAGTGCGTAACAGCTCACTAGTCGAGTGATTGTGCGCCGAAAATGTCCGGGGCTAAAACTTACCACCGAAGTTATGGGTGCAGCGTTTTCAACAATGCTGAAGAAGGTGTCGGGAAAAGGACACGTAGCAAACCGGGAAAAAGGAGGTTTGCGTCAAATCCAACAGGATAGAACCTGAAGAATCAGGCGGTATTGTTGAAAACGTTGCGCGGTAGAGGAGCATCGTATTTGGATTGAAGCCATACCGAGAGGAGTGGTGGACCGGATACGAGAGAGAATGCTGGCATAAGTAGCGAGAGTGAGGTGAGAATCCTCACCGTCGAAAGCCTAAGGTTTCCTGGGGAAGGCTCGTCCGCCCAGGGTAAGTCGGGACCTAAGCCGAGGACAGTATAGTCGTAGGCGATGGACAACAGGTTGATATTCCTGTACTACCGGTCATTCGTTTGACTGAAGCAGTGACACAGGAGGATAGCAGAAGCGCCTTGATGGTAGAGGGCGTCTAAGCACTGAGGGTGGAAATTAGTGAAGTACGGTTTCCATAAAGCCTGAGGTGTGATGGGGACAGAAAATAAGTATGGAAGTCTGTGAATCCACACTGGCGAGAAAAGCTGCTAAGGAGAATGACAGGTACCCGTACCGCAAACCGACACAGGTAGGCGAGGAGAGAATCCTAAGACGATCGGGAGAAGCATTGTTAAGGAACTCGGCAAAATGACTCCGTAACTTCGGGATAAGGAGTGCCTAGCAATAGGTCGCAGTGAATAGGCCCAAGCGACTGTTTAGCAAAAACACAGGTCTGTGCGAAATCGAGAGATGAAGTATACGGGCTGACGCCTGCCCAGTGCTGGAAGGTTAAGGGGAACTGTTAGCGCAAGCGAAGCAGGGAACTTAAGCCCCAGTGAACGGCGGCCGTAACTATAACGGTCCTAAGGTAGCGAAATTCCTTGTCGGGTAAGTTCCGACCCGCACGAATGGCGTAACGACTTGGGCACTGTCTCAACAATGTACCCGGCGAAATTGTAGTATGAGTGAAGATGCTCATTACCCGCGATAGGACGGAAAGACCCCGTAGAGCTTTACTGCAACTTGGCATTGGATTTTGGTATTGGATGTACAGGATAGGTGGGAGGCTGAGAAGCGTTGACGCCAGTTGACGCAGAGCCGCTGTTGGGATACCACCCTTCTAATACTAGGGTTCTAACATGAGGCCGTGATCCGGCTCATGGACAGTACCAGGTGGGCAGTTTGACTGGGGCGGTCGCCTCCGAAAGAGTAACGGAGGCGCCCAAAGGTTTCCTCAGAATGGTCGGAAATCATTCATTAGAGTGCAAATGCATAAGGGAGCTTGACTGCGAGAGAGACATCTCGAGCAGGGACGAAAGTCGGGATTAGTGATCCGGCGGTATGAGAGTGGAATTGCCGTCGCTCAACGGATAAAAGCTACCTCGGGGATAACAGGCTTATCTCCCCCAAGAGTCCACATCGACGGGGAGGTTTGGCACCTCGATGTCGGCTCGTCGCATCCTGGGGCTGAAGCAGGTCCCAAGGGTTTGGCTGTTCGCCAATTAAAGCGGCACGCGAGCTGGGTTCAGAACGTCGTGAGACAGTTCGGTCCCTATCCATCGTGGGCGCAGGAAGTTTGAGTGGAGCTGTCCTTAGTACGAGAGGACCGGGATGGACGTACCAATGGTGCACCAGTTGTCGTGCCAACGGCATGGCTGGGTAGCTACGTACGGACGGGATAAACGCTGAAGGCATCTAAGCGTGAAGCCCCCCACAAGATAAGACTTCCCATCCTTTATGGAGTAAGACCCCTTGAAGACTACAAGGTTGATAGGCTGGAGGTGTAAGTACAGCAATGTATTCAGCTGACCAGTACTAATAGGTCGAGGGCTTGATCAACGAAAGTTGATTCAACAGTCTAACTAACAACTTTAAGACTTATCTCTTTCCTTACTACTATTCAGTTTTCAGTGTGTTTCACTGATAACAATTTCATATTCCTCAGTAGCTCAGCGGTAGAGCATTCGGCTGTTAACCGAAGGGTCGTAGGTTCAAACCCTACCTGGGGAGCCATTTCCGGTGGCGATAGCTAAGGGGATCCACCTGTTCCCATTCCGAACACAGAAGTTAAGCCCTTATACGCCCAAAGTACTGCACTGGAGACGGTGTGGGAGGATAGGTAGCTGCCGGATTCTACTAATAGAAAAGCCTATGGATAATGCCCATAGGCTTTTTTGTATAATGAGAACCCCGCGCTAAGCGTAAGGTTGCGTAAAGCTTGAAGCTGAAGCAGAAGAAATATTGAGAAATTATGTGAATGGAAGGGAGTGAAGATAATAGAAGCAGAGATATGTATAGACCATGTGCATATGCTATTGGAGATACCACCTAAAATGAGCGTTTCCGGGCTTGTAGGAGCTGCTGCATGAGAGACCTATTGGAGCCTGAAATACAAACACGGAAATTGTAGCTTTTGGTGCCGGGGATACTATGTAGATATGGAGGGCAAAAATGCAAAGAAAATAACAGAATACATACAGAACCGATTGAAAGAGGATCAGGTAAATGAACAATTGATGTTTAAAGAGTATACCGATCCGTTTACGGGTGGCAAGAGTATTGCAAGTGGCAGACCAACATTCGCCTTGAGTCGCTGCTGGTAACAGAGCCTTTAAGGCTTTATCCTGTCGAGCATACGAAGCATACGAGATATAAATCCCCCGCTATGCAGGTGCATGGCAGGAGTTATACAAAAAATCACCTTTCCGATGGAACGGGCAAAGATACTATATTAGTATTACTTACTAATATAGATAAAAACAATATTGCGTTTTTTATAAATATTTCAATACAAATCTGTATAATATCAGAATCTGTTTCCCTTCCGAGAGAATAGATACGTCCGAAAAGATATTCTCCATGATCTATGATAAAAGATAAAAGAGTATTAGCTTGATTGGAGATATACCCGAGCTTTACGCCGGTTCCATCATGAACAGAAATAGACGCGGGATCTTTGGCGTTGTAAGGCTCCCGCACGAGCTCTACCCTGTCTCCCGGTAAAAGAGAAGCAAGAACCTCGGTATGATCTTTCAAGGCGATCATAGTGCCGGCGAGAGCTTGAAAATCTATAAAACGCCCATTTTCCCAATAAGGATCATTTTTCCGTTGGGAAAGACATGCCAGCTTTAATTCGTGATATTTTAGCTTTGTGTTTCTTAGATTCAGTCGAGAAGCAATTTCTTTCTGGTGAAGAAGATTTTGTTCCTCTATACGCTTTAAACGTTTCTTTTCCGCTTTTTTCCGGGCTTCTTCTTTCAATAGATATTCGAGCTTACCATCCAAGATTTTCAGCAGGATTTTACGCATCATAGGCTTTGCGCTCGTTTTGATACAGTCGGATAAAATACTGTATATCCCGTGATCGACAGCCGGAGAAGGAATTTCTTCGAGAACTATTTGCAAAATTTTTTCAAAAGCAATTGCATTTTCATGGCCAAGGTGGGGATTACTTTTTAAAAAGACGACAAGCTCCTGAAAGAGGCTGCAGTCCTGTTTCTCAATACAGGAAGCTAATATCAGGGCGTGACGTTTATCGACATAAGCGGATTCCCTGAATAAAATTTCTGAAAATTCCATATCTGATCTCAGGAAAGGAAGCAGATGCTCAAAAAAAGTGTACTGATGCGCCAAGGTATATAAAACACCGCTGATGAGCCTATATGAATTAGACGGAGAAGATAAAACGGATCGGAACGTTATCAATAACCATTTCCAGATTTTATACGCATAGCTTTCATCCAACAAAAACAAATCACAAATGATATCGGCGACATCTTCGCGGTTCTCTTCAAAGTTTTCCTTTAAATCAGGAAAATTTGCATATAAAGCCGCTGAAAACTGATACTGGCCGTCGGCAGACCTATATTTGAGTATCTCTTGATTTAAATCAGAAGCCGGATCGATCGGCATATTAATATCAATGGGATAACCATTTTCATCAAAAATGGATCGATCGGCAGGATCTATTTTTACAAATGGAGCTTTATCTATGTGATTTTCAGTTTGATTCGGCTGGACCGATGTGCTGGAGAGCGGCGCTGCCCCGGGCTTTGATTTTGCTTTTCGGTTTATTTTAAAGAAATTACTCATTTATCTGTTCCCTTTATTGATATTGTTCAGTATGATACGGTCAATAAACGTCTCAAAATCGGAATACGTTCCTGTAATAAATCCGTTTTTTAAAATGCGCAGACTGGTGCGGTCTGTGAACCATAAAGTACAGTATAAAGGCTCCTCGCTTCTTCTGATGACATTACCGTATTGATAGTTTCCGCCATATTTGGGGTCTTCCACCTCGATATGATGCTCGCAGAACCTTATGATTCGGATCCACTTCAACTCGCTCATAGTATTTAAAAATACGGGACGTCCTACATCGATGTCCGTTTTGCGTTTTACAAAAAAAATCCTGTATACATAGACTGCGGCAAGCAACAGGCCGACTGCCATTAGACCATATTCTTCGACCATGAGACAAAAGATGGAGAGAATGGCAGCAGCGGTAAGGCCGATCCCGCGTATCACTTTACCGGGCCGCTCATTGTGACGGGAAAGAGTCTCCGGTTCTTCTGAAACTGCAGCCGAGAGGTAATGATATTTTGGAGCGGTATCTTCCGAGACAATATATTGGTTAATAAACATAGGATTCATAAAATTGCGTCTTTCTGATTTCAATTTGTATATTTTGAGACCGTTTCTACATTATTTTATCGTCTCATTTTTAAAAAAGTTTAGAGCGGAACGATTTCGGGAAAAGAAGAATACAAAATCAAAGTTAAGAAATCATATTATACAGGCTAAAGTTGGCAAAGAATTTTACGATATATAATTTATAGAGTATTATATGCTATCAGATTACAGTAACAATCTGTTTGGGGGAGAAAGAAAGTTATATAGTGATACTGAACTGGTTGGATATGAATTTTGCAGAATTGAATGAAGAAAGAGCGGGCGTACCCTGATTATTATATATTACAAGAATATAAGGATTATAAGAAAAATTTGGAATAAGCATATGGGAAATAGAAATAGGAGAGAAACGGAATGAAAATTAAGTTATCAATGATTTATGCGGCGCGTATGATGGGATATTTTACGAAGAGTGGAGAACCGTTGATAAAATGCGAAGAACTTGTGAAAGCGGCGAAATGCAGCTATCAGTATAGTTTAAAAATATTGAATATGCTAAAAAATGGGGGAATGATTGTATCGGAACAGGGGTGCAAAGGAGGATATAGGGCTGCGCGTAATGCGGAAGAAATATCCGTATATGATATTGTAAAGATTTTCGAGGTTGAGGACAATAGATGCGAGACACGGGGGATGTCCCAAGAGCTGTACGACGATCCGTTTCATATATATCTTAAAAACGATATGGAGATTCAGATGGAGCGATGGAAGTTTGTCAAGCTTAAGGATTTGTATTCGAAAAGTGAAATGTAAGAACGGTTAGTATAAATTTTGTATATACGATTTATAAAAAGGAAAAAGTGATAAATATGGAAAAGGAAAAAAGACCGAAAGCAACAAGAGTAAAAGCAAGATATTGCATAACGATCGACGAGGATCTGTTTGATGAAATCGATGCTTATTGTTTCGAACATCAATATCGCTATCGTTCGCACGGTGTCGCGAATTTAGTCAGGCTGGGTTTGGCCCGTGCAGCAGAATTGGAGGGAAAGAAGAAATAGAGCCAAGTAACTGCAAGCGGCAGAGAACGCGCCGGAAGAAAGATATGATTTGTATCATTTATTGATTTTCAGGGAAAAGGGGATACTGAGATGGAAAAGCGGCTAACGTTGATTGTGGAAAAATGTTCTAAGAACCATGTGTGTCCGCCGGTTTCGGTTTGTCCGGCAATGGCGCTTGAGCAGGATGAGTACAAAGCTCCGACAATAGATGAAAGCAAATGTATCTGTTGCGGAACGTGCATGGAATTTTGCCCCAAACAGGCGTTGATTATTACATGAAAGACAGATACTATGATATGGTCCTGTTGACTACATGATCATACTTCCTGCGCACCAACAGAAATTGACTTAATCAGTAAATTTTTTGACGGAGTGGGTAGCGGCGAGATCGTTTACCGCATTCATGCAAAAGCGAATAGAGAAGTATCCCTATACATCCGAACGATACAGAGAATATGAACGAGCAATAGGGGGATTGACAATCTGAAACCGCTGTGATATCGTGTTCATAACAATTTATTACTTTTAAACCGTTGAAGCGGAGATAACGGCAATCATGCCTTTACAGAGAGCCTGTGGTGCTGAGAGTCAGGTGAGAAACAAGTTGTCAAATGGACCGCTGAGGGCGCAGTCAAATGTGATATTCACAAAGTATTCTGCGACGTTGCAGGCAGACGTTATTTGCCGGGGATATGTTGGTATCCTGCTAAGCGCACGGGTCATACCGTGAATCAAGGTGGCACCGCGGATAGTATATTTGCATTATTCGTCCTTGACGGAAAGTATATTTCTGTCAAGGACGTTTTTGTATTGTTTTTTGGCAGAGAGGCAAAGGAGTATTTTTATTTGGAGGTACTGATCATGAAAATTTTTCCCGATCTTAGCGACGTCAAAAAAATTGCGGCCACTGGAAACTATAATGTATTGCCGGTCAGCCTTGAGATCCTTTCTGATTTTACGACACCCATAGAAACGATGAAAATACTAAAAAATGTATCTACTCATTGTTATATGCTGGAGTCGGCACAGGCAAACGAAACTTGGGGGCGTTATACCTTCCTCGGCTTCGATCCAAAGTTGGAAATCACCTGCAGCGCAGGAGAAATCAAAATTGGGAAGCTTAAAATAGCAGTGGATAACCCTTCCGATTATCTTTGTCAGATTCTTGCTGATTATAAGAGCCCGCGTTTCGAATATCTTCCTTCCTTCACGGGCGGGCTTGTTGGGTACTTTTCCTATGACTACCTTGGATATAGTGAGCCGGCGGTGCGATGCGGCGTGGAAGATACAGAAGATTTTAAGGATGCTGATTTGATGCTTTTTGACAAAGTCATCGCTTTCGACCACATCCGGCAGAAGATTATTCTCATAGTAAATATGCCGCTTGATGACGTGGAAGTTGGATATAACAAAGCGGTCATGGAACTAAAGCAACTCGCAGAGCTCCTTCGTAATGGAGAAAAAAAGAACGAACCGGGTGGAAAACTGACGGGAGAAGTCAAGGCGCTGTTCGATAAAAAACAATTCTGCGATATGGTGGAGAAAGCAAAGCGTTATATCCGCGAGGGAGATATTTTTCAGATCGTGCTTTCCAACCGGCTGAGCGCGCCCTTTGAAGGGAGCCTGCTGAATACCTACCGCGTGCTTCGTACTATCAACCCGTCGCCCTATATGTTCTATTTTTCCGGAACGGATGTCGAGGTTGCAGGCGCTTCGCCTGAAACACTCGTTAAATTAGAAAATGGTGTACTGCATACGTTTCCCCTTGCAGGAACGAGGCCAAGAGGGAAGAACGATGCGGAGGACAAAGCGCTTGAAGCTGAACTGCTGGCAGATGAAAAGGAACTTGCTGAACATAATATGCTGGTAGATCTCGGCAGAAACGATTTGGGAAAAATCAGCAAGTTCGGCACAGTGCAGGTTGAAACGCTGCATTCCATTGAACGTTTTTCCCATGTTATGCACATCGGCTCTACAGTACGCAGCGAGATCGGCGACGGTTACAATGCACTGGATGCGATCGAGGCGGTACTGCCGGCTGGAACGCTTTCCGGTGCGCCGAAAATCAGGGCTTGTCAGTTAATTGGGGAACTCGAAAATAATAAGCGGGGCATTTACGGCGGCGCGATTGGTTATATCGATTTTACAGGCAACATGGACACCTGCATTGCTATACGAATTGCTTATAAGAAAAACGGAAAGGTATTCGTGAGAAGCGGAGCCGGGATCGTGGCGGATTCCGTGCCCGAAAAGGAATATGAGGAATGCCTGAACAAAGCAAAAGCTTCCTTAAGAGCACTGGAGATGGCGCAGGAGGTGGAATTATGATCGTTTTGATTGATAATTATGACAGCTTCTCATATAACCTTTACCAGCTTGTCGGCGAGATAGCCTCTGATATCAGAGTCATCCGAAATGATGAAATGACCGTCGGAGAGATCAAGGCTCTACATCCGGACCGTATTATCCTCTCGCCGGGACCCGGAAGGCCGGAGGCTGCCGGTGTGCTCATCGAAACCATAAGGACGCTCGGAAAGGATATTCCAATGCTTGGCGTTTGCCTCGGGCATCAGGCAATATGCGCAGCGTTTGGTGCAGCTGTTACTTATGCAAGAACGATGATGCATGGAAAGCAGTCGGATGTCAGGCTCGATGCCAGTTGTCCGCTGTTCAGCGGATGTCCCGAAGTGGTGCCTGTCGCACGGTATCATTCTCTTGCGGTAGACGCCGATACTATTCCGCAATGTCTGAAAATCACGGCTCTGGCCACTGATGGCGAGGTGATGGGAGTGCAGCATAAGGAGTATCCCGTTTACGGCGTACAGTTTCATCCTGAGTCCATTATGACCCCCGACGGAAAAACAATGCTCAGAAATTTTATAAAGGAGGTATGAAACATGATTGGAGAAGCTATTGTAAAGCTTGTAAACAAAAAAGACCTCACCTATGACGAGGCGTATGGTGTTATGAATGAAATCATGAGCGGTCAGACATCGCCTACACAGAATGCCGCTTTTCTTGCCGCTCTTTCTACTAAGAGCGCCCGGGCCGAGACTACGGACGAGATCGCTGGATGCGCAGCCGCTATGAGAGCACATGCAACCAAAGTAGAGACCGGAATGGAGCTTTTTGAAATTGTGGGAACAGGCGGAGATAATGCGCATAGCTTCAATATTTCCACGATATCGGCCCTTGTAGCGGCAGCCGGTGGTATGAAAGTGGCGAAACACGGCAACCGTGCCGCTTCCTCCCGGTGTGGAACAGCAGATTGTCTCGAAGCTCTCGGCGTAAATATTCAACAAAGCCCCGCAAGATGCGTTGAACTTCTGGACGAGGTCGGCATATGCTTCTTTTTTGCACAAAAATATCACGCTTCTATGAAATATGTGGGAGCTATCCGTAAGGAACTTGGATTTCGCACTGTATTTAATATTCTCGGACCTCTTACGAATCCCGGAATGCCATCGATGCAGCTTCTCGGCGTATATGACGATTATCTGGTTGAACCATTGGCTCAGGTGCTTATCGATCTCGGGATCAAACGCGGCATGGTGGTCTACGGACAGGATAAACTGGACGAGCTCTCTCTGAGCGCGCCGACTACGGTCTGCGAACTCCGCGACGGTTGGATGAGATCCTATGTTATTACACCGGAGGCTCTCGGATTTGAACGCTGCGCGAAGGAGGATTTAAGAGGAGGGAGTCCTGAAGAAAATGCGAAGATCGCTCTTGCGGTTTTAAACGGGGAAAAGGGCCATAAGAGAAATGCCGTATTGATGAATGCCGGAGCGGCGCTTTATATTGGAGGGAAAGCCGGCGGAATGAAGGACGGTATTGCTCTTGCTGCTGAAATGATAGATTCCGGTAAAGCCATGGAAACTCTGAATCAATTTATTGAAGTCAGCAACCGTCCGGAGGTGAGGGCATGACGATTCTTGAACAGCTTGCAGATCATGCGCGTGAACGCGTTGCACAAGCAAAAAGAAACGTATCGCTGGAGGCGATCAGACGACAGGCCTTATCTCTTCCGAAAGGAAATTTTAGCTTTGAAAATACGCTGAGAAGGCCGGGCCTCTCATTCATTTGCGAGTGCAAGAAAGCTTCCCCCTCCAAAGGGTTGATTGCTCCCGATTTTCCATATCTGCAGATCGCAAGGGATTATGAGGAAGCAGGAGCAGATTGTATTTCCGTGCTGACCGAACCAAAATGGTTTTTGGGAAGCGGCGAATATCTGAGGGAGATCGCCAACAGCGTTTCCATCCCCTGCCTGCGCAAAGATTTTACGGTTGACGAATATATGATCTACAGGGCAAAAGTGCTTGGCGCATCAGCGGTACTGCTTATTTGTTCTATTCTGAGGGGAGGACAGATCAAAGAATATATCAGCATTTGCGATGAACTTGGGCTTTCCGCCTTAGTGGAGGTACACAGTGAAGATGAAGTGCAGGCTGCGCTGAGCGCGGGAGCACGCATCATCGGCGTCAATAATCGTGATCTGAAAGATTTTTCCATGGATACTGACAATAGCCGCAGACTGCGGAAGCTGATACGGCACGATGCGTTGTTTGTTTCTGAAAGCGGGATCGGCAGCGCCGGAGACATAGGGAAGCTCCGTAAGATCGATGCCGATGCGGTATTGATCGGCGAGGCTCTGATGAGAGCTGCAGACAAAAAAACCATGCTGAACGAGCTGAGGGGCATATCATGACAAAAATCAAGCTTTGCGGCCTTTCCCGCCCCTGCGATATAGAAACCGCAAACGAACTTAAGCCTGAATATATCGGCTTTGTGTTTGCGCAAAAAAGTAAGCGACATCTGACGTCTGAAAAAGCGGAAGAACTAAAAAAAATGCTTGCGCCCGGTATTCAGGCGGCAGGCGTATTCGTAGATGAGAAGCCGCAGACCGTCGCGCGGTTGTTGAACGGTAATATTATCGACATTGCCCAGCTCCACGGCAATGAAGACGAAGTATATATCAAGCATCTGCGCAGGCTTACTCATAAGCCGATCATCCAAGCTTTTCGTATAGGAAACGCAAGCGATGTCATAAACGCTGAACGCAGCATTGCCGACCATATTCTTTTGGATTCCGGCGCTGGAACGGGAACGGCATTTGACTGGAATCTGATACAGAGCATCAAACGGCCGTATTTTCTTGCAGGGGGGCTTGAGCCCTGTAATGTGGAAAAGGCTGTTCGGATATTGAAGCCATTTGCGGTCGACGTCAGCTCCGGTATCGAAACGAACGGCCGAAAAGACAAAACAAAAATGGCGGCATTCGTTGCCGCCGCAAGGAAAGGAAGATAGATCATGACAAATCCAAACGGACGCTTTGGCATTCACGGCGGGCAATATATTCCGGAAACGCTGATGAATGCCGTCATTGAACTGGAGGAAGCGTATCGTCATTATAAAAACGATCCGGAATTCAACAGGGAACTCACAGCGCTCTTTCACGAATATGTAGGCAGGCCGTCAAGACTGTATTTTGCCGGAAAAATGACAAACGACCTCGGCGGTGCGAAAATTTATCTCAAGCGTGAAGATCTGAACCATACCGGTGCCCATAAGATCAATAATGTTCTCGGACAAGCACTTCTTGCAAAAAAGATGGGAAAAACAAGATTGATTGCCGAAACCGGAGCCGGTCAGCACGGCGTTGCCACAGCGACCGCTGCTGCTCTTATGGATATGGAATGCGTCGTCTTTATGGGAGAGGAAGATACCGTTCGTCAGGCTCTTAATGTGTACCGTATGCGTCTGCTGGGGGCAGAAGTGATTCCTGTAAAAACAGGAACAGCCACATTGAAAGATGCTGTATCTGAGGCGATGCGGGAGTGGACCTCCCGCATTTCTGATACCCATTATTGCCTCGGATCGGTGATGGGGCCTCATCCGTTCCCGGTCATTGTCCGTGATTTTCAGGCGGTCATCTCCAAGGAGATCAAGCAACAGATCGTTCAGAAAGAGGGCAGACTTCCCGATGCGGTGATCGCCTGCGTAGGCGGCGGCTCCAATGCCATCGGCAGCTTTTATCATTTTATCGAAGAGAAAAACGTAAAGCTGATTGGATGCGAGGCGGCGGGAAGGGGGCTTGACACCTTCGAGACCGCCGCGACTATCAATACCGGTAGAGTAGGTATCTTTCACGGAATGAAGTCATATTTCTGTCAGGATAAATATGGCCAGATCGCTCCCGTTTATTCTATCTCAGCAGGTCTTGATTATCCGGGGATCGGGCCCGAACACGCTCATTTACACGATATCGGCCGAGCGGAATATGTTCCTATAACCGATGAGGAGGCGGTATGCGCTTTTGAATATCTCGCAAAGACAGAAGGGATCGTATCTGCCATCGAATCGGCTCATGCTGTTGCACATGCTTTAAAGATCGCACCAAAGATGGGGAAAGACCAAATTATTGTGATCACTCTATCCGGCAGGGGCGAAAAGGATTGTGCTGCCATTGCACGCTACAGAGGAGAGGATATCTATGAGTAATATTAAAAAAGCTTTTGAAAACGGAAAGGCATTCATTTCCTTTATCACCTGCGGCGACCCCGATTGGGAAACGACTGCCGCCGCCGTCCGTGCCGCTGTGGAAAATGGGGCCGACCTGATCGAGCTTGGCATTCCGTTTTCCGATCCGACGGCAGAGGGCCCTGTTATTCAAGGGGCGAACCTGAGAGCACTGAACGGCGGCATCACGACAGATAAAATTTTTTCTGCGGTCAAGGAATTTCGCCGCGGGCTAAAAGTGCCGATGGTATTCATGACCTACGCCAATGTGGTATTCTCTTACGGTTCGGCAAAGTTTATTTCCACTTGCCGGGATATCGGGATCGACGGGCTTATTTTGCCCGATCTTCCCTTTGAAGAGAAGGAGGAATTTCAGTCTTTGTGCAGGCGGTACGGCGTTGACCTGATCTCGCTTATAGCGCCGACGTCTGAAAACCGCATTGCTATGATCGCAAAAGAAGCGGAGGGGTTTCTCTATATCGTTTCCAGTCTTGGCGTAACGGGAACAAGAAGTGAAATCAAAACGGATCTTGCCTCTATTATAAAAGTAGTAAGGGAAAATACCGGGGTGCCTTGCGCGATCGGATTTGGCATCTCCACGCCCGAGCAAGCAAAAAGACTGGCAGATATCTCCGATGGAGTCATCGTCGGCTCGGCTATCATAAAACTGCTCGAAAAGTACGGCAAAAAAGCGCCTGAGTATGTAGGGGAGTACGTAAAAGCTATGAAAGATGCTATAAGGTAACATTGCACTCTATCTTACTGGTGATACAAAACGCTGCAATGCTTATCTTTGTACAGGATGGCGGTGCAGCGTTTTATATTTGGGAACCGTTCGGGCCCTTGCAGCAAGGCGCTTATATCGGCGGAGCATGTCCTGAAAGGGGCGGCATTTGGTTCCGGCTATCAGCTGCTTGGACAAAATGAAAGCGAAATAGCAACGTGTACTTAACAACATATGGGCCTTAGCCTGAAAAATATAAATATAATCTAATCTGCAGCCATGAAAGAATGCTACATTACCGGATGATCAAATAAAACGGCGATACATGCTTGCTGATGAATGAACAAAGGTATATATTTAATTATGTATTAGATTAGAAAAGCGAACGACGATCATTGCAGACTGGAAAGGGATGCTGCTGCTCAAAACCAGTTAACTTGCAGCGGGAAATAGGGTATAATGTAAAAAAGGACCTATACTATAGGCTGAACAGCGGCGAAGATATTGTTTTTGTTCGCCTGTCTATATTATATATAGAAGGTTTGCGAACGGGAGTGTTATTTTTGCCGATTTTTCCGTTAAAGCATCGGCGTTTTAGGAGAAAACAAAATAATGGAAGCTTCGGAACAGGAGAAAACGACAAACAGGCACACGGGGCAGATCGATATGCTGCACGGCCCCTTATTTAAAAAGATATTGATTTTTGCCCTGCCGCTGGCGGCAAGCAGTATCCTTCAGCAATTATTTAATTCGGTAGACGTAGCGGTCGTAGGGCGGTTTGCAAGCAGTCAGGCGCTTGCAGCCGTGGGCAGCAACAGTTCCGTGATCAGCCTGATGATCAATCTTTTTGTTGGGATATCTGTGGGGGCCAATGCCGTCATTGCCAACTACATCGGGCAGCAGGAGAAAGACAAAATCAAAAACGCAGTACATACTGTGCTTGTTGTGGCGCTTATCAGCGGAATTTTTTTGCTTTTTTTAGGCCTTATGATAGCACGGCCTATATTAGAGGCGATGAGTACGCCGGAGGATATCATAGATCTTGCCGTGCTCTATTTGAGGATCTATTTTTTGGGCATGCCATTTTTTATGGTCTATAATTTCGGCTCGGCTATTCTAAGAAGTATCGGAGATACGAAAAGGCCGTTATATTGCCTGATCATTGCGGGCGTCGTCAACGCCGGCTTGAATCTGCTGTTGGTCATTGTGTTCCACATGAGCGTTGCGGGGGTGGCGATTGCCACCGTTATTTCCAATGTAGTAAGCGCGGGTATCATCCTTCGCATATTGACGCATGAAAAAGAGCCGATACGGATTTATTTCCGCAAGCTCTCGATCAAAAAGGAAATTTTGAAGCGCGTTTTGAAGATAGGAGTTCCGGCAGGGGTCCAAAGTATGGTTTTTTCGTTGGCGAATGTCTTTATTCAGGCGGAAGTCAACAGCTTCGGCTCCGATGCAGTGGCCGGCTCTGCGGCCGCGCTGAATTTTGAGTATTTCACCTATTTTCTTATTAGCGCATTTAGTCAGGCTACGGTCACCTTCACCAGTCAGAACTATGGGGCAATGCGGCTTGACCGGTGCAAAAAAATCTTTCAGATCAACCTGTTTACAGGGATGCTCTTTTGTGGCCTGCTGAGCTTGACCTTTGTTTTGGGAAAAGACCTTTTTATCCGTTTTTATACGGCAGATGAGGCGGTCGTCCAATACGCAGCTTTTCGTATGATGCATGTTTTGCTTTTTGAGTTTTTGACGGGAACCTATGAGATCAGCGGCGCGGCAATGAGAGGGCTTGGATATTCCATGACGCCCGCAGTTATCACGATTCTTGGCTCTTGCGTATTCCGGCTCGTTTGGGTATACACAGTATGTCAGTATTACACCAGCTTTGAAGCGCTGATGAACGTATATCCGGTCTCGTGGATCATTACCGGTACAGCTGCGCTCATTGCCTATTTTACGATACGAAAAAAAGTATATCGGGCCACAATGGCAGCGGCATACAACAAAACCTGAACCGAGCTGCGGTTGGGGCGGGTCATTGAGCTATGGCGGAAGAGCCATAAGGCGGGAGATGCAAAAGGATATCCGAAGAAAGGAAAGAGTTCATGGCGGGCAGAGGATATTGGAAGGGCTTTGTGAGCGGCGTTATATTTCTTGCTGCAGTTTTTATTGTGACGACAATATCCGGCAGTGCGGCACAAAATACAGGAAAGACAATAGATCTGTATCCGGTCTTTGACAAGATGGAAAGGATACAAGCCCTGATAGACGAGCATTTTTATTTCGGTGAAGATGCAGAACGGGAAGAATATTATATTTATCAGGGAATGCTGGCCGGCTTGGGAGATCAATATTCCTATTATATGGATACGGATGAATATGCGGCGTATAAACGCAAGATGGAGGGAAATTACTGCGGGATCGGAGCCACGGTCGCACAGGACCCTGCTACGCTTGCAACATCGGTCGTAACGGTAGAAACAGGGGGACCTGCTGAAAAAGCAGGCGTACAAGCAGGCGATATATTTTTGGAAATGGATGGCAGCGATGTTACACAGATGGAGCTGAATGAATTGATCGAAACCTATGGGATAGGGCCGGAGGGGAGTGAGCTTTCTCTGAAGGTGCTGCGGCCGTCGGATGGCAAAGAATATACGTTTACGGTCATACGGGAGCCGATCGTATCGCAGACTGTATTCTATCAGATGCTGGACGATGAAACGGGATATATCCAAATCACAGCGTTCGAGGCAGAAACAGTCAAGCAATTTAAAGAAGCTGCAGACAGTCTGCTTGCGGATGGAGCCCGGCAGCTTATATATGACGTGCGCGGCAATATGGGCGGGAGCCTCAACAGTGCAGTCGATATATTGGATTATATTCTGCCGGACGGGCTGATCGTCTATACGGCGGATAAACAAGGCGCGACGCGCAGCACTTATATGGGAGAAGACGGTCATGAAATAGAAGTTCCCTCGGCCGTGCTGGTGAATGAGAATTCTGCAAGCGCAGCGGAGGTGTTCGCAAGCGCTATGCGGGATTATGACTGGGCAGAGTTGGTTGGAACGGCTACCTTTGGAAAAGGGATCGTACAGGAGACCTTTCAGCTTGGAGACGGAAGCGTCATAAAGCTTACGACAACGGCTTATTTCACGAAGGCTGGTTATCCGATCCAAGGAAACGGACTGATACCGGACATTACCGTAGAAATGGACCCTCCGCGGGAGCGGGATGCTCCGCTTGTGCCGGCGGAGGACGTTCAGCTTCAGGCGGCATTAGCTGCGCTTCAGAAAAAATAAGCGAGTAAAGATCAGATTTTACTGTCTATTGGAATAAACGAGACAAAAAAAACTTTTCGTAAAAACAGAGAGATGGTATCATAGAAGAGGATATTTTTGTAGAAAAAGAAAGGATTGGCTGAGATAAAATGGAGCACTATTATCAACCGGAGATCGAATGCGCCTCGCGGGAGCAAATACGCAAGTGGCAGGACGAGCGTTTGGTGCATACGGTGAAGCATGTTTATGAGCATGTACCTTATTACAGAAATATGATGGAAGAAAAAGGCGTTACGCCTGCGGATATCAAATCAATAGACGATCTGCACAAGCTTCCGTTTCTGACGAAAGACGACCTGAGAGATGCATATCCTTATGGTCTGCTTGCCGTACCGCTGTCCGATGCGGTCCGTATACAGTCTACGAGCGGAACGACCGGACGGCGCGTCGTAGCGTTTTATACGCAGCATGACCTTGATTTGTGGGACGATTGCTGTGCACGCGCCATTATGGCGGCAGGGGGAACAAAGGACGATGTGGTGCATGTCAGCTATGGATATGGCCTGTTTACCGGAGGTCCCGGGCTGAACGGCGGCTCGCACAAGGTAGGCTCGCTTACGCTTCCTATGTCTTCGGGAAATACGGACCGGCAAATACAGTTTATGGTGGATTTAGGCTCTACCATCTTATGCTGTACGCCTTCCTATGCCGCTTATCTTGCGGAAACGGTCTGTGAACGCGGGCTGCAGGATCAGATCAAGCTGAAAGCAGGTATCTTTGGCGCGGAGGCTTGGAGCGAGGAAATGCGGCAGGATATTCAGAATAAGCTTGGAATAAAGGCCTATGATATTTACGGGCTGACGGAAATATCGGGTCCCGGCGTATCCTTTGAATGCAGCGCGCAGACCGGAATGCACATCAACGAGGACCACTTTATTGCGGAGATCATCGATCCTGCAACGGGAGAGGTGCTGCCGGACGGAGAGAAAGGAGAGCTCGTATTTACGAGCATTACAAAAGAGGCGTTCCCGCTGATTCGTTACCGTACGCGGGATATCTGCGTGTTGAGTCATGAAAAATGCCCGTGCGGGAGAACGCATGTAAAAATGACAAAGCCGATGGGACGCAGCGACGATATGCTGATTGTTAAGGGCGTGAACGTGTTCCCGTCGCAGATCGAAACGGTACTTCTCAACAAAGGATATCCGGCCAACTATCAAATTACGGTCAGCCGTGAGCATAACAGCGATAAGCTGGAGGTGCAGGTCGAGATGACGCCGGAGATGTTCTCGGATTCGCTCGCACAGACTGCAAAGCGTGAGGAAGAGCTGGTAGCGGCGCTCAAGGCGATGCTTGGTATTTATGCGCAGGTACAGCTTGTCGCGCCGAAGTCGATCGCACGCAGCGAGGGAAAAGCGGTACGCGTGATCGATAAACGTAATCTCTATTGAAAAGAGGAGGGAATTGGCATGACGGTAAAACAGATTTCCGTTTTTTTGGAGAATAAACCGAATCAGCTTGCGGAATTCGTAAAAGTGCTGAATGAAAACAGGATCGATATGCGGGCAATGTCCGTTGCCGACACCAAGGATTTCGGGATCCTGCGCGTTATTGTGGATGATACGTATAAAACGGCCTGTGTTCTGAAAGACGCAGGGTATATCTGCTCGATCACTCCGGTCCTCGCAGTGGAAATACCGGACGAGCCGGGCGGGCTCACGAGGCTCCTTACGCTTCTTGGAGACAACGGAGTGAACCTTGAATATACTTATGCGTTTATCACACGCAGAAGAGACACGGCATGTATGATATTCCGCGTAGAGGACAACGAAAAAGCCATAGAGGTCCTGACCAAGAACGGCATACGGCCGATTTGTCAGGATGCCCTCACCGAGCTGTAAAACAAAAAAGATACACGCAGCAGAAGCATAAAAAGCGGCATGGATAAAGAATCGCCATGCCGCTTTTGTAATACAAAAAAATACAAGCTCCGGCGATGATTGGATTTCTGCATAGAGAAGATGTGGTCATGAAAGGAGCGGACCGGTTTTTATGTGAGCCCGCTCAGGTACGGCTTTTACTGTTTTTCTGACTTGTTTAGTTTGGACAGGTGATCGCCATGACCTGCTCGATCATTTGGTGGAGCAGCCGGCTCTGCTCTGTATCAGACGCACGGTAATAGACTTCCTTTCCCGAGCGCCGGCTGACAACAAGACCGCTGTTGCGAAGGGGCCGGAGATGATGGGAAACAGCAGGGCTGGACATTTCCAGCATCGCGGAAATGTTAATGACGCATTCCTCACAGTGGCACAGCAGCCAAAAAATACGGACACGGGTCGGATCGCCGAGCTGCTTGAAAATTTCGGCGACCGCCTGAAAATTGTCGACCTTATTCAATTCAGTACGCATACGGTTCATCATTTTTTCTTCGTTGTGATGATGGGGCAGTGTTCTATCCGGCATAACCGATTCCTCCTTTTTAGCCCGGGCGGCAATGCTTTTCTTTCTTTTGGAAAGGTATGGAAGAAAAGCGTTGACTTTTTCGTTTGATTGTATTATATTACAGTTAGAATAATTAAACAAGTGCTTAATTGTAAAATTCAAAGCGCGAATATCGAAAGGAGCATTCTTATGAAAAAGACTTATGCTATTGAAGTAGATTGTGCCAACTGCGCTAATTTGATGGAAACAGCTGCAGGGAAAGTAGATGGAGTGAAAAATGCGACAGTCAATTTTATGACGCAGAAAATGATTGTAGAATTTGAAGAGGGGGAAGAGCCCGGCGTAGTAATGAAGGCAGTCTTGAAAGCCTGCAAAAAGGTGGAGCCGGATTGTGAGATAGCCCTTTCATAGAAACGTATCAAGCGCCCCGGACGACAGAACGAAAAGGGGCGCATATTTAGAACAAACAATTAAACAAATGTTTAATTGTAAAGGAGCCATGGAATGAATAGGAAACAGAAAAAAATGCTAACGCGCATTCTTATCACAGCTGCGATGCTGCTTGCGCTGCATTTTATCCCGGTGACAGGACTCCCGCAGCTCGCCTTATATCTGGCGGCTTATTTGGTCATCGGCTATGATATTTTAAGAAAGGCGGGCAAGGGGATCCTGAACCATCAGGTGTTTGACGAAAATTTTTTGATGACTGTCGCCACGATCGGCGCTTTCGCACTGGCTATCTATGAACGGAACGGAGACTATAATGAAGCGATCGCAGTCATGCTTTTTTATCAGGTAGGAGAACTGTTTCAGAGCTATGCTGTGGGAAAGAGCCGCCGGAATATCAGTGCTCTTATGGATATACGTCCTGATTATGCCAATATGGAACGGAATGGAAAATTAGAGCGGGTCGACCCGGATGAAGTAAAGATCGGCAGTATCATTGTGGTACAGCCCGGAGAGAAGGTTCCGTTGGATGGCATCGTGGTGGACGGCCACTCAAGCCTTAATACCAGTGCGCTGACGGGGGAAAGCGTGCCGCGCGACGTGCGGGAGGGCGGCGAGATCATCAGCGGCTGTGTGAATCTGTCGGGCGTTCTGAAAATACGGACGACCAAGGAATTTGGGGAATCGACAGTTTCCAAAATTCTGGATCTGGTAGAAAATGCCAGTTCGCGGAAATCGCGGTCGGAAAACTTTATCTCCAAATTTGCAAGAGTCTATACTCCGGCGGTCTGCTTTGCAGCCTTAGCTGTTGCGATCTTCCCGCCTTTGGTCCGTATGTTGTTTATGGATACAGGCGCAGAATGGGACGTATGGATCTATCGGGCGCTTACGTTTCTCGTAATAAGCTGCCCGTGTGCGCTCGTCATCAGTATCCCGCTCAGCTTTTTTGCAGGGATCGGCGGTGCGAGCAAAGAGGGTATTTTGATCAAAGGCTCCAACTATCTGGAAACGCTGTCGCAGACAAAATATGTCGTATTTGACAAGACAGGAACGCTGACACAGGGAGTATTCGAAGTCAATGCCGTGCATCACAACAGCTTGGATGAAGCGAAAATTCTGGAATATGCGGCTCTCGCTGAAAGCGCATCCTCCCACCCGATCAGTAAAAGCCTGCAAAAAGCTTATGGAAAACCAATAGACCGGAGCCGCGTATCAGATATTCAGGAGATCAGCGGGCACGGCGTTATGGCAAAGGTGGATGGCGTTCCTATCGCTGCAGGGAACCACAAGCTGATGGAAAAGCTGGGCATCTCCTATCACAGCTGCCATAGCGTCGGAACGATCGTTCATATAGCGATCGATGGGCAATATGCGGGGCACATCGTGATATCCGACGTCATCAAGCCTCATTCCAAAGAAGCGGTCGCTGCCCTGAAACATGCGGGAGTGGAAAAAACGGTCATGCTGACCGGCGACGTCAAAAAAGTGGCCGACCGGGTGGCATCTGAATTGGGGATAGACGAGGTATACAGTGAGCTCCTTCCTGCCGGCAAAGTGGAAAAGGTGGAAGCGCTTTTGTCCGGAAAGCAAAAAAATGCGAAGCTGGCGTTCGTTGGGGACGGCATCAACGATGCTCCTGTATTATCGCGGGCAGATATCGGGATCGCCATGGGCGCGATGGGCTCCGACGCTGCCATTGAAGCTGCAGACGTAGTGCTGATGGACGACGACCCGGTGCAGATCGCGAAATCTATTAAAATTTCACGGAAATGCATTCGGATCGTGTATCAGAATATCATATTTGCATTGATTATCAAATTTGCCTGTCTTGGGCTTGGCGTAGTAGGCATCGCAAATATGTGGTTTGCAATTTTCGCGGATGTAGGGGTCATGATCATTGCGATCTTAAATGCGATCCGCGCGCTGCGGGTGCATGACCTGTGATAGAAAAACAGAAAGCCTCCCCAGCCGGAAAAATCCTTTTTTGGCGGCGGGAGGCTTTTTGTGTCAACAGGCAGGGAAATCTTGTTATAAAATGAAGGCTATTCCTTTGTGGGCCAATCGGGCTTACTCTCAGAAAGCAGAGGGATATCGGCTTTCTTTTCGGAAACGATATCCGTTTTGAGGATCGAGGCATAGGAAACGGCATCCTTTCCGAATTTTCCGCGAATACGGTCGATCGTATCTTCCAGTTTTTCCTGTTTTTCCGAACGCTCCCGCGGCGCGTCGAAGAATGTTATCTGTCCTCCTGTACAAGACGGGGTAAGGCCGGTTGCGGTAAGTGAGATAAGACGAATCGGATTTGCCATATCCCATGCCCGCAGAATAATTTCCATACCTGCGTCGGCAAGGTCTTTTGTCAGATGAAGCGGGTGTGCAAGTGTTTGCTGGCGGGAGATCACCCTGAAGCCGGGATCTTTGATCTGCACCTGAACAGTTTGGCAGTAAAGCCCGGCCTTGCGGAGGCGTGCGCCTACACTGTCTGCGAGCATCAATACGCCGGAGCGGATATCCCGCTCACCGACGAGATTGCGCCGAAAGGTGATGCTGTTCCCGATACTTTTGACAGGATCGGCCTGACCGATCTCGCGGACCGGACTTTCGTCCAGACCGTTTGCATATTCCCAGATGAGTTCGCCGGATTTCCCCAATAGCTTTGCGATTTCTGTACGTTTCAGCGCGGCAAGCGCGCCAATGGTCGTGACGCCTATTTTTTGCAGGGCAGAAGCCGTTTTCCGACCAACGAACAGCATATCGGTCACGGGGAGGGGGTAGAGGATGTCTTTAAAATTTTCCCGCGTGATCACGGTTGTGGCATCCGGCTTTTTATAATCGCTGCCCAATTTAGCGAAAACCTTGTTGAAAGATACGCCGACCGAAACGGTAAGATTCAGTTCTCTGCGTATGCGGGCGCGCAGCGCGTCTGCGATCTCTTTTCCGGATCCGAACAGATGCAGGCTCCCCGTTACGTCGAGCCACGACTCGTCAATGCTGAATGCTTCGACTTTGCTGGTATATTCGGCATATATTTTGTTAATTTTTTGACAATATTCTTTATATGCTTCCCGGTGGGGAGCGACTAAAACAAGTTCGGGACACTTGCGCTTTGCCTGCCAAACGGTTTCGGCCGTCACGATGCCGTAACCTTTAGCAAGCTCATTTTTTGCTAAGATGATACCGCGCCGGCTTTCAGGATCGCCGCATACGGCCATTGGAACGCTGCGTAGTTCGGGACGCGCAATACACTCGACTGAAGCATAATATGCATTACAGTCACAATGCAGAATAGTCCTATCCATAACGTTCCTCCTTTCCGACGATTTTGGCATAGTTATATTCTATTATAGAAAGACGGCAGACAAGTGTCAAAACGATGCGAATTAAAATATTTATTCCAAAAGCCGTTCATACGGTATATAATATATAGGCATGCTTAGGAAGCGAGGATTTTTCGATGATTTACAATAATGTTCTGGAGGCGGTCGGGCATACGCCCATGATACGGCTGAATCGCATGACGGGAGAGGACTGCGCACAGGTACTTGTAAAATATGAAGGGCTTAACATCGGGGGTTCGATCAAGACGCGCACGGCGTATAATATGATTTTGGAAGCGGAGAAGCAGGGCGTTTTAGATCAGGATTCCATCATCGTAGAGCCGACAAGCGGCAATCAGGGGATCGGCCTTGCGCTCGTCGGAGCGGTAAGGGGCTACCGAACGGTCATCATTATGCCCGATTCCGTCAGCGAAGAACGCAGAAAGCTGATGGAGCACTATGGTGCGGAAGTAAAGCTTGTACACGATGATGGAAATATCGGAGAATGCATAGAAGAATGTCTGAAAACGGCGCTTGAGATGCAGCGGGAGGATCCGCATGTTTTTGTGCCGCAGCAGTTTGCGAATCCTGCGAATCCTATGGCGCACAGGCATCATACGGCACTCGAAATATTGGAACAGGTCTCCGGGCCGATACACGGTTTTTGTTCCGGAGTAGGTACCGGCGGAACGATCACCGGAATAGGAGAGGTGCTGAAAGCGCAGAATCCTGATATGACGATATGGGCGGTCGAACCGGAGAACGCCGCTATCTTATCCGGGGGGAGTATAGGGACCCATTTGCAGATGGGGATCGGGGACGGCCTTATTCCGGAAAATCTGAACACAAAAATTTATGACGATATCTGTATCGTGACCGACGATGAAGCGATCCAAACCGCAAAAGATCTCGCGCGCATGGAGGGGCTTATGTGCGGGATATCGAGCGGAACGAATGTGGCGGCAGCGCTGCGCCTTGCACGCAGGCTTGGGCCGGAAAAAACAGTTGTGACCGTTTTGCCCGACACAGCGGAACGCTATTTCAGTACGCCGCTGTTCTGCGAATGAGAAAGCTTATTTCAAAGTTGTTAAGCGGTTCTTAAGAAACGGCTTAGCAAAAAAGTGATATAATGAAACGAGAGGCCTGATTCGGGCGGAAAATGGGGGAACTGGGGAATGAATCCCGCACTTGAGATCTGTAAATGGATCACGATCATACTGTCGGTCTATTCTATGCCAATCATGATATGGCTGGCAATCACAACGCTTGCCGGACTGCGCAGACCGCGCGCGCTTTGTGTGACCGGAAAAGAACAATACCGTTTTGCGGTACTGATTTGTGCACGCAACGAAGAAAATGTAATTGGAAATTTGATCGATAGCCTGAAGAAGCAGGACTATCAAAAGTATCATATTTTTGTTGTGGCGGATAACTGTACGGACCAAACGGCGCGTGTTGCGCAAGCGTGCGGCGCGACGGTATTCGAGCGGTTCAATGAGGAAAAGAAAGGAAAGGGCTATGCTCTTCATTTTGGGATCAACCGCCTGTTGAACGAATATGCGGACCAATATGACGCAGTATGCGTATTCGACGCAGATAATCTGGCGGCGCCTACCTTTCTTACGGAGATGAACTGCGCCTTGAATGCCGGGGCCGACGTAGCGCTTGGTTATCGGGATACGAAAAATATCCATGATTCGTGGGTAAGCGAAGTCTATTCGATCTACTGGCTGATGCTGCAGCGGTTTTACTATACGGCGCGCCATACGCTCGGCTTTTCCAGTATGGTGGGAGGAACCGGATTTGCGTTCAGGCTTTCCGCTTTGGGTGAGGAGGGGTGGACGACCTATTCCCTGACGGAAGACGTAGAGTTTTCGATCCAGCAGATATTAAAAGGTCACACGATCATTCCTGCGCGCAAGGCTGTATTTTATGACGAACAACCCGCCGATTACAGCGTGTCGGTCAAGCAGAGATACCGCTGGATGGTGGGAGGGATGCAGTGTATACCGCTGTATTTTTCGAAAATTATGAAAAATGTATTCCGCGGGAATCTGAAAGCGCTTGATCTTGCGTGGTATATTCTGTTTATTCCTGCAACAGGTTTGGCTTTACCGCTGAATGTGACGGCTGTGCTGACGTTGTTTCTGACGCCGGCATTTTCGCAGTCTGCCGCGCTGATTGTAGGGATATTATGTGTATTTAACTGGAGCCTTGCAATGCTTGTAGCGTTCCTAACGCTGAGGCTTGAACACAGGAAAATAAGGCCTATGACGCGCGGGATATGGCTTTACCCGATTTTTTTGCTGACGATGATGTTCATAGCGCTGGGTGCAATGCTCAGACCGCGGACGGAATGGGTGCCGATCGCGCATCAGAGCAAATACAAAATTGAAGATGTAGACGCCGGAACGTAAAAAAGAGCAGCGGGTTTTCTTCCCCGCTGTTTTCGTATGGCGGGCTTGTGGTATGATAAATAAAACGACTGCCTTATGGAGGAGAGCAATGGAGACCTTTGAGAAAATATACCAAAATTTATTGAAAAGATCTGCGCGGGGAGAAACTGTGGAAAATAATATGGAAGATCTTGACTGCCTATTTCAGCCGCAGAATTATCCTGTCGTGTGGAAGCGGGAAGAGTGCGACTGTCCTCCCGGCCGTCAGCAAGCGTGCAGGAATGTTTGTGAATTTGATGCGATCCGGCCCAATGAAAAGGGCGGAATTGAAATCGCAGCAGAAGAATGCGTCGGGTGCGGAGCCTGCATAGAAGCGTGCGACAGAGGAAAGCTTGAGGGCAGCCGTGACGCGATCGCCGTTTTAAATGCGCTGAAAGAAAAAAAGGGACCTGCCTACGCCTTGATCGCTCCGGCATTTACCGGACAGCTCGGGCCGGATGTAACGCCGGGAAAGCTGCGGACCGCATTCAAAAAAGTGGGCTTTGACGGAATGATAGAGGTCGCGTTGTTTGCGGATATCTTAACGCTCAAGGAAGCGCTTGAATTTGACCGGAATATCCAAAAGGAGTCAGACTATCAGCTTACAAGCTGCTGCTGCCCCATGTGGATCGCCATGATACGCAAGGTCTATCACGAGCTGATGCCGCATGTGCCGGGGGCCGTATCGCCAATGGTGGCCTGCGGGAGAACGGTCAAATCTCTCTATCCGGACGCGCTGACCGTATTTATCGGGCCGTGTCTTGCAAAAAAATCCGAGGCGAGGGAAAAAGACGTCGCGGGGGCGGTCGATTATGTACTGACGTTTCAGGAAGCAAAGGATATTCTGGAAGCCATGGATATCGAAACATCCGCGCTGCCGGAGGACGATAAAGATCATTCTTCCCGTGCGGGACGCATTTACGCGCGTAAGGGAGGGGTGAGCGAAGCGGTCAAAGCAACGGTAGACCGCTTGAATCCGGAACGCGAGATCACAGTGCGCACCCGTCAGGCTGACGGCGTTCCCGCATGTAAGGAAATGCTCAGTGCCTTGCGTGCAGGAGAAGCGGATGCAAACTTTTTTGAGGGCATGGGCTGCGCAGGAGGCTGCGTAGGAGGGCCTAAAGCGATCATAAAAAAAGAGCAGGGCGCGGAATATGTTGATGAATATGGGGAAAGAGCAAACTATCCGACGCCGATCGATAATCCGTATGTGATCGAGTTGCTGCACAGACTGGGCTTTGATACGGTGGAAAGCCTGCTTGAGCACAGCGATATTTTCACGAGGAACTTTGAATAGAAAAAGAGACGCTGCAGCGGCGTCTCTTTTTCATCACTTTTCGAAAAATATCATCTGCTGTTTGTTGATATCTCCGGAGCCGAGAGTCATCACGATATCTCCGGGCTGCCAGTTTTTCAGCAGATAGTCCTTGATCTCCTGAAATGTCGGGATATACAGGCACGAAGAGGAATTAGAGTTGATTGCCGCCACAACGTCGCGCGCGTGGATACCCTGCGTATCTGTGTCGCGGCCCGGATAGATATCAGGCATCAAAACTTCATCTGCATTGCCGAAGCATTGCGCATATTTATCTTTCAGCGTGCGGGCGCGGGTGTAGGAATTACATTGAAAAACGACCCACAATTTGCGGTGGGGAACCATGGAAGCCGCCTCAAGGCACGCGGCGATCTCGCTCGGATGATGCGCATAGTCGTGAAAAATGCGTACACCGTCACGCTCGCCGATCAGTTCAAAGCGCCGTCCGGCCAGTTTGTAATGCTTGAGGGCCTCGATGGCAATCCTTACGTCTACACCAAATACTTCATTTGCGAACGCCGTTGCAGCAAGCGCATTGCGCAGATTATGGAGACCGGGAACCGTAAGCTCAAGCGTGCCCAGCTTTTGTCCATGACATACGACGGTTCCTTTGCCGCAGCCGAGATCGTTGAACGTCGGAGAATCCAGATACCAGTCGCTTTCAGGACCGGCGTTATAGGTCACGACGCGGCAGGAAGCATACTCCTTTAAGCGGTATGCAAGCTCGTCCGACTGATTGAGAAGCAAAAGCCCGTTTTGATCCGCTTTCTGAATAAATTCGACGAAAGTATCGAAAATATCGTCGATATCACGATAGCAATCGAGATGGTCGTCATCGATATTGTTTACAAGGATATGAGTGGGGTGCAGAGTCAGAAAAGAACGAACATATTCGCATGCTTCCGTAATGAATGCATCGTTTGTACCGATCTTGACGCCGCCCGAAAGAAAATCGACCATCCCGCCGACGTGTACCGTACAGTCTTCACTGGAATGCTGCATGATGAGCGCGAGCATGGACGTGATCGTCGTTTTGCCGTGGCAGCCGGAAATACAAGCCACGCGTTTATAGTGCCGGGAAATGAGGCCGAGCAGCTTAGAGCGCTCGAGCATAGGGATATCATGAGCAGCAGCATAAGCATATTCCGGATTATAGGGCTTGATTGCTGCGGTATAAACGACAAGACCTGCTCCGCGGACATTTTTTTCGTCATGCCCGAATGTGACGGGTATTCCCTTTTTGGCCAACTGCCGGGTAAACGCGGATTCTTTCATATCGGAGCCCGTTACCTGATAGCCGTTCGCATGCATGATCTGCGCGAGTCCGCTCATAGAGCAGCCGCCTATCCCGATAAAATGGACTTTCTTGTCTCTGGGAATTGTTATATTTGTATCCATCCGATTCTCCTGATTTTCATTACGGCCTCCGGGGCCGGTATACGCCTGTTCTTTAAATGCTTTTCTATTATACTGAATATGCGCCGGTTTATCAACCGTTTGCCGTGCTATTTTGCCATGGATGTGCTATAATAAACAATATGAGCGGTGAATTTATAAAAATCGAATTATCCGACGGCAGTGAGCTGAACATCGGTATTATGCGAAAAACGATGAAGAATATACGTCTGCGCATTTGCAGGGACGGAAAGGCCTGCGTAAGCGCACCCTTTGGTGTAGACAGCGGGCGTATTCGTGAATTTGTCTCATCTAAAAAGGGATGGATCGAGGAACACATAAGAAGTCTTACGGCGGCGAAGCAGGAGGATGGTCATGTGCTGTTTATGGGAAATGACTATACGCTGGAGGCTGTAAAGGACCGCAGGACAGGTGTTGCCATAAGCGGCGGGAGCATGACGGTATTCTGCGGAAACCCGGAGGAATATAAAAAAGTACTGCAGGAATGGTGGGAAAGGCAGGCATATTCCTATTTGGAAGAAGCGGTGGATAAATGGTACCCTGTGTTAGGACTTCCGCAGGAAGACAGACCGACGATCAAGATACGAAAAATGAGGACACTGTGGGGGAGCTGTACCAGTGTTCAAAGAACCATTCGTTTCAATTATTATTTGATGTGTGCTTCGCCTGAGTGCATCGAATATGTCGTGCTCCACGAGCTTGCACACCTGCTTTATCCGGACCATGGAGCAGACTTTAAAACATTCCTGACAGATCATATGCCGGATTGGAAGGCACGAAAGCGCCGCCTGGCGAGCGAAAGTGCCGGAATAAGAATGTTTTAAGAAAAACCACAGAAAACATATTTTAAAAGCAGAAATCCTCTTGACAATAGGAATGCTTATCTATTATAATAATTCTTGCGCGCGACGGACGCGTATAGAGCGCGGGCGTGGCGGAATTGGCAGACGCGCCAGACTTAGGATCTGGTGCCTTAGGCGTGAAGGTTCGAGTCCTTTCGCCCGCACCAATTTCATATATGCGGGAGTGGCTCAGTGGTAGAGCGTCGCCTTGCCAAGGCGAATGTCGCGAGTTCGAATCTCGTCTTCCGCTCCACAAAATAAAATGTCGTTCCCATCAGCGCGGTGGGAACGTACATTTTAGGAAAGATGAAATGCGGGTGTAGCTCAGTGGCAGAGCACCGGCTTCCCAAGCCGGCTATGTGGGTTCGATTCCCATCACCCGCTCCAAAGCATCTTTTGCGGAGGAGCGGCCTGTGGAATGAGTGGATTTTGTTTTGCAGGAGGCAGAACGAAAAGAGAATATATGCGGGTGTAGCTCAATGGTAGAGCGTCGGCCTTCCAAGCCGAATACGTGGGTTCGATTCCCATCACCCGCTCCATCTTCTGCAAATATGCAGGTTTGGGCCTTTAGCTCAGTTGGCTAGAGCACCTGACTCTTAATCAGGGTGTCCAGGGTTCGAGTCCCTGAAGGCCCACCACGTCGCGGCAAGTTCCGCGATTCCAAAGCCCTCGCAAAAGCGAGGGTTTTTTTATGCTCTACTGCCGCTTCTTTTTCCCACGCGACCCGCTTCGATAGGCTCGCGCGGGGGTCCGTTTTTAGCTGCATCTATTTTGTATGAACGACACAAATCGGAACAAAGCGCGCTTGTTCCGATTTTTCTTATACGGAAAAATCCATATATGCGTACCTGTTTCGCATTGCTTCCAAACGACTCGCTGTATTTGAGCCGGCTGAGGCCCCGGTTTGTGCCGGAAGCGCATACTTTTTATCGGCTGGAAAGAGGGAGAGGAGTTCATGCGAACGCGGCCGGAAAGAAGAGAAAGCTATCTTTGCCGTGCTGGAGCTTGATCTTCCGCTTCTTTGCCGAACTTATTTCGATGAGCGGGCCATTCAAGTTCGGCGGAGGCTCCGTTTTCCCTGAAGCTATTTTGTATCGATGAAACAAAACCACGGTTTCAGCATTTTTATTTTGCCCGGTTGATGAGCTGGGGGAGATAACGGCCAAGCCCCTTAGAGCGGTGGAAAATAAGCGGCAGCCGGAACGTTCGGGTAAGACAAATTTCTATAGCGGAATGTACGGTGTTTCTGCATTGAAAAATATTCGATTTCTTCAGATGCTGCACAGTATGCTATAATAGAAACGGAATATATTGCAATATTTTTCGGAGGGATTTCATGACAAGGATAACGGAGCGTGAGCGGCGCCTGCACCGCCGCAAAAGAATCGCAATCAGCACAGTTGCGGCTGTTTGTGTTGTTGCTTGTGTCTTTCTTGCCGTGGGTTCTTTGGAGCAGAAGCAAAAAGTAAATGGTAGGGAACCGGACGATGTTTCCGCGGAGGAAACGGTCTTTGTATCTGCGAGCCCCCAAAAGACGGCGAGTCCGTCTCCCTCTGCTTCCCCGACGCCTAAAAAGCTTGCCGATATGACGGCAGAGGAGATATGGGAAAATGACCCGCGTGTTCCGATAGAAGCAAAGGGGATATATGTAAGTGATGGAAGCGTATCGACGGAAGATAAGCTTGATTCCCTGATTGCGCTTCTCAAGAAAACTGAGCTGAATGCCATGGTGATCAACGTTAAAACAGACGACGGACACGTCACGTACGATATGGATATTGATATGGTGCAGGAGATAGGAGCTGTTCAACCGTATATTACGGATATCGGAGCATTGATCAAAAAGCTGAAGGAAAACGGTATCTATGTAATAGGCCGCGTCGTTGCCTTTAAGGACCCGTTCCTTGCAGAGGCACGTCCGGAGTTCAGTCTGAAAAATAGCGATGGGTCTATTTTTCGGGATAAAGACGGAAATGCATGGGTGAATCCGTATGACCGGGAGCTGTGGGACTATCTGGTCGGTATTGGAAAACAGATGGCAAAGGATGGCTTCGATGAAATACAATTTGATTATATCCGTTTTTCTACTGACCATGGAATGAAGCAGGTGGATTTTGGAGAAGAGGCGCAGAGCGTTTCCAAGCAGGAGATCGTAAATGAATTTGTCGAATATGCTTACCGTGCGCTGGCCCCCACGGGGCTGTTTGTTTCTGCGGATGTTTATGGCGTCATTGTTCTTTATGAATCGGACGGTGTTCTGATTGGGCAGGATTACGCGGGAATGGCCAAATATCTCGACTATATCTGTCCGATGGATTATCCCTCGCACATTACAGACGGTGCATACGATTTGACCGACCCGGATACTCACCCGTATGAATTGGTAGCAGGGCTCATGTCAGACTCCGGCCGCCTGCTGTCCGAACCGAACAAGCAGGGGCATGTTGCTAAAGTGCGCCCGTGGCTGCAGGGATTCACGGCTACATGGCTGGATAACTATTTGGAATACGGTCCGGAAGAATTCAGGGCGCAGATCGATGCGGTTTATGACGGCGGAGCAAAGGAATGGATATTCTGGAATGCCGGAAGCCATTACCCGGAAGACGCTTTTTTGCCGTCAGAAAACGAGGAAGAAATAAAAAACGGTGCGAATAGAGATGGTCAAAACAATAGATCAGCGGTTTCAGACACTTTGCCGTGAATTGAATGGAGAAAATATTTCCGGGTTTATCGGTGTTCGGCTTCTCTGAATGACGAGAAGGCAGCCGGAGGAGAAAGGCTCACGCGATATTATTTGCCTTGGAAAACAGCCGTCCGGATGGGGATGTATCAAACTATACGGGCGAGGACTATGGAACGAGCCCAAAGTATGGGATCATATTAGGGATGACGCAGTTATCTGTATGAAAAAGAGATCGTAACGCACAGGGGTTGCCGGAAGGAGGAATGGAACATGAGTAAAACGGAATTGGTACAAAAGGAAATGATTGCCGCAATGAAAGCGCGGGATGCGGAGCGGAAAGAATCGCTTTCGCTTTTGCTGGCTGCATTAAAGGCAAAGGCAAAAGACAAAAAGGAGGCTCTTTTGGAAGCTGAGGAAGACGCTATTATTCTGAAAGAGATCAAACAAGCGGAGGAGAGCCTTGCAGGCGCCGAAAAAGCGGCCCGTGCAGATTTGATCGAAATGAACCGGAGCCGTATTGCGGTTCTCTCTGAATTTGCTCCTGCGCAAATGGAAGAAGCGGAAATTCAAAAGATAATCGCTGAAGTTCTGCAGAAGCTGGGGATAGAAAAACCGGAGCCAAAGGATAAGGGCATCATCATGAAGAACCTAATGCCGCTCGTGAAAGGAAAGGCAGACGGCGGTATGGTGAACCGGCTGGTAGGAGAAGCCATGAAGTAGAAAACAGTTGGCCAAAAATGCGGCCCTTTTAACGGCCGTATTTTTTTCGGGAATCAGACCGCAAATATGTTAAAAAGCGGAAGATTTTTTCTGACTGCGGATAAAATAAACAATAAAATTGAGGACTGCTCCATACATAGCCGCACCGATGCCTGTATACAATATACCGAGCACAAATGGCGGAAAGAGACCCGAGGCGCGCAGAATGATGCCGAAGCTGATCATGCAGGCCATGATAATATAACCCTTGACATCGAAAAATGCAAACGCGCATACCTGCCTATGAGGGAAAGCCGCGATGCGGGCGGTATGCTTTCGAAACAGGCGGAAAAAAATAAATTTGAAAAAAAGAAAGAAAACAATGCATGCGGCTGGGAGCGAGAGCCATATTGGATCTAAATGACGGAGTAAAGCAGGCAGCCCGATTGAAAGAACGGCTGTGCCCGCAATGCACCAAACGATCCCGGCAAGCAGGGGAAGATACTTTTTATTAATGCGAGGGCTGTGCTCCAGCCATGAACGGTTCCCGGTCGGCATAACGCTTTAATCCTCTTCGTCGAAAAAATGCTTTTGCAATACAAATCCGCCGTTTTCGTCCCGGATAAACGCGGTCTCAACGTCGGAATCAAGAAAAGGAACGATGTCGGGATCGTAGCTGCATATCGTTTCGAGAGGAAACACCGTATTGTTGCCGGGAGTATTCATATAAACGCCGTCTTCGTCTCCGGCGAGAAAAACCCAACCGGAATCGGGCGTGTTTGGAACCGGAATATCCCGATACATAACGCCGATCTCACATCCATCTACAGAGATCCTGTCGCTGACAACGCATCCGGCCTCCGGAACACTGCGGTGCAGCGCGGGATCGAGCTTAAGGCCGGGAAAATAACTTTTTTCTGCTTTCATAGAACCACTCCTTTATAAGACATAGTGTACTCCTAAATATGTGGGGAATCAACAGAGCATTTATGAATGATTAATAAACCGATTCCCTAAAAAAATGCAAAATACTTGCAAAATAAAGAAAGCGGAGGTATAATAGCAAGGCACCCCTAAAAAGGGAAAGGAAGTAGTATGAAAAAAGCAGTCATGAAAGCCTGCCAAGTTGTATGTACTGGCTTTTTGGTTCTTGCGATTGGCGTTACTGCTCTGCCGCATGCGTCAGCGGCGGAAAGCACGGAGATGCAGGAAAGTGCGGAGGCGCTTGCAGAGAGTATCACGCAGGCTGTTATTGAAACATTTACAGACGAAGCGCTGAGCGCGCCGTATGAGTACGCCCCTTATGGGGATCTCACGGTCATTACTGGATATACGGCGGAGGAGCTGGAGACCCTGCTCGAGGATTCGGGCCTCGAAGGACTCGGCGCATACTATGCGGACAAAGAACAGACGCACGGCATCAATGCTTTGTTCCTGATCAGCGTCGCTCAGCTTGAAAGCGGATTCGGAAACAGCAGTCTTGCGCGCAACTGCAATAACTTGGGCGGCATCAAAAACGGAAATGACGGCTATATGGAATTTCCGACGAAACAGGATTGCGTAGAATATCAGGCCACGCTCCTGCGGGATGATTATCTGAACGAAAACGGAAAATATTACCGGGGAAAGACGTCGAAGGATGTGAGCCAGAATTATTGCGGGGGCTCTGAGTCATGGTATACGCAGGTAGAATCCCTTATGAAAAGGAATTTTGGAAAAATACAGGAAATGAGGGAACAAAACGGAGCAGAAGCAGCTTGATTTTTTGGAAATAAAAGCCATGCGCATTGAACAGCGGCATGGTTTTTTATGTTGCGCCGTTTTTTTATAGATGAAGATTGAAGCGGCAGATAGGATGACGTATAATAAAGGCGAACGAAAAAGAAACGCAGCAAAGGAGAAAGGACATGAAAAAGATCACGCTTGTTTTAGACGGCGTTGCCGATAGGCCGAATGCCGCGCTGGGTAATAAAACGCCGCTTGAATATGCAAAGACGCCGAATTTGGATGCGCTTTATGCAAAGGCTTTGGGCGGAACGGTCCTGACGATACCGGACGGGCTTGAAGTAGGAAGCGCAGTAGCAAATTTAAGCTTGCTCGGGTTTGATCCGCATACCTATCGTGGAAGATCGATCATAGAAGCGGCGGGCCTGCATCTTCCGATGAATGAGGAAGATTTATATATCCGCTGCAACTTAGTGACGTTCGAGGGAGATTCCTTTGAAACGAGCCGAATCAAGAGCTACAGCGCATATGACATTGCGACGGAGGTCGCGGAGCCTGTTGCAAAAGAACTGGCCGCAAAGGTCTTTGACGACGAATTCCAGTTGGTTTATTGCGGCTCTTTCCGCTGTACGCTGATCGTGAAAAACGGGAAAACCCTTTATCCGGTCGATTTTATGCCTGCGCACGATATCATTGGGCAGGATATCGCACCCTTTATCCGCACAGAGGGCAAACAGGCGAAATTTTTTGAACTGATGAAGAGGTCCTATGATTTTCTGCAAAAGAAAAATATCCCTGCCAATGGTATGTGGATGTGGGGCGCGTCCATCATGCCTGAGATCAAAGGAGATACGCGCGGCCGCGTCGCCCTTTCCGAAACACTGCTGATGGATGGGATCACGACGATCGCAGGGCTGACGAATATCGGAACCCGCCGGGAGGGACGTTCTTTCGATGACTTTCTGAAAGAAAAGCTGGAAAAAGCAGTCAAAGCGGTAGAAGAGTACGATGATATTTACGTACATATCCAAGAGACGGACGATTTATCCCATGAGCTCCAGCCCATAGAAAAGATGCGTGCAGTAGAGTCTATAGACCGCGTCTTTCTGGGAGAATTCCTGAAAAACATCGGAGATGATTTTACGCTTTCTGTTGCATCCGATCATTTTACGTTCTCAGATACAGGAGCGCACGGGGGAGAACCGGTTCCGTTTTTGTTCTATGATTCCCGGCATGAGAAAAAACAGACTGGAAGATTTACGGAGCAAAGCGGACGCGATAAAAAATATACGATTACTGCGGCGGAACTGAAAGACATGCAGAGACAGGCGGAGACGCAAAGATAAATTTTTGCTTGACATGTTTTACGAAGGCTGTTATGATTAATAATCATAAATAAAGAAACCAGTGATTCAGAAGAGTAACCGGGAAAACCGCTTCCAAGAGAGCGATGGATGGTGAGATCATCGCAGGCACAGGAATTTCGGCGAATGGACTGATGAGGGCAGGAAGAACAGCGAAAGTTTAGTAATACCTGACGGAGATTCCAACCGTTATCATGGAAACGCAATTGTTTGATTGTGGCAGAGAGGGCGTTTTACGTCAATCCGGGTGGCACCGCAGAAGTTTATTGAAAGCTTTTGTCCCAGAGCAGGGGACAGAAGCTTTTTTATTTAAAAATATCTTTGAAGGGAGAAACAAGCAATGGTAAAAATTCCGCATAGACTCTATTTAACTGAAGATGAGATGCCGAAGCAGTGGTATAACATGCGTGCAGATATGAAAGAGTTGCCTGACCCGATGATCAATCCGGCAACGATGAAGCCGGCGGCGGAGGAGGACCTCTATCCGGTATTCTGCAAGAAATTAGCGCATCAGGAAATGGATAATGAGACGAGATACGTCGATATCCCGGACGAGATACTCGAGATGTATAAGATATACCGTCCGTCTCCGCTTATTCGCGCATTCAATTTGGAAAAGGCGCTCGATACTCCGGCAAAGATCTACTACAAGTTTGAGGGAAACAATACGTCGGGCAGCCATAAGCTCAATTCCGCTATTGCGCAGGCCTATTACGCAAAAGATCAGGGCCTGAAAGGCCTCACGACGGAAACAGGGGCCGGCCAGTGGGGAACGGCGCTTGCAGAAGCGTGCTCATATTTTGGACTCCCGCTCACGGTGTTCATGGTTAAGGTATCCTATCAGCAGAAGCCTTTCCGCAAGGCGGTCATGCAGACCTTTGACGCTGAGGTGATTGCAAGCCCAAGCGATACGACGCAGATCGGACGCAAGATTTTAGCGGAGGACCCAAACACGACGGGAAGCCTCGGATGCGCAATCTCAGAAGCGGTAGAAAAAGCGGTGAGCTCGGAGGGATACCGGTATGTTCTCGGTTCAGTACTGAATCAGGTACTGCTCCACCAGTCGATCATCGGACTTGAGTCCAAAATAGCGATGGAGAAGCTGGATGAATATCCGGACGTAGTGATCGGCTGCGCGGGAGGCGGTTCTAACCTCGGAGGCCTGATCGCTCCGTTTATGCAGGATAAGCTTACAGGTAAGGCGGATCCGCGTATCGTAGCGGTAGAACCGGCCTCCTGTCCGTCCTTTACGCGGGGGAAATATGCGTATGATTTCTGCGATACGGGCAAGATCACGCCGATGGCCAAGATGTACACGCTCGGAAGTGGATTCATTCCCTCTGCAAATCATGCAGGCGGCCTGCGTTATCATGGAATGTCACCGATTTTGTCTAAGCTCTACCATGATAAATATATGGAAGCTGTAGCAGTCGAGCAGAGCAAAGTCTTTGAGGCAGCGGTGCTGTTTGCTAAAAAAGAGACGATTCTGCCTGCGCCGGAATCTGCTCATGCGATCCGCGCAGCGATCGATGAAGCGCTGCGCTGTAAAGAATCGGGCGAAAAGAAGACGATCCTTTTCGGACTCACGGGAACAGGATATTTCGATATGACAGCCTATGAAGCATATCATGAGGGCAGGATGAGCGATTATATTCCGACGGACGAAGAGCTCCAGAAAGGATTCGATAGTCTGCCCCAAATACCGTAAAATAAAATCCAAAAAGCGGCGGCCCTCGTGGTTACGCCGCTTTTTTATCTATCTCCGTGCGAGGCGCAGAGGGTAGAAGTACTCTGATTACTGAAATAAAATATACCGGTATAGCCGAAAAAAGGAGGATGTACAGCCGGCCTTTTCCGGAAAATGAAATATGGCATAAATCGGGAGAATAGACGCAAGTTGCGCAAAAAATGATTATGGCGTAAAATAATAATACTATAATGGAACGGAGCCTGACATGAAAAAATTATTCAGTTTCTTTATCAGCAGGATGTTTATTGTTTTTGCCCTTATTGGGATTCAAGCATGGCTCCTGATCAGTATTTTTGTATACTTTGACGATCAATCCCAAACGATACGGATGTTTTTTTGGATCGCAAGTCTTGTGATGGCGCTCTATATCGTCAACAAGCGGCAAAATCCATCCTATAAGCTGGCATGGATCATCGTGATCCTCGTTCTGCCCGTTTTTGGTGTGCTGATGTATATCTTCTTCAGCCAGCGGCGCCTGACTCGCTGGCTGCGGCGCAAAGCGGAACGGGAGATAGAAAAGTCGGAACCGTTTTTGGGGCAGGACCGCAGGATAACGCACGAACTGGAACAAAAAAGCATGGATGCGCTCAGACAAACCGATTACATCCGCAAAGCCAGCATGTTTCCGGTGTATGATAGAACTGAGACGGAATATTTTTCGAGCGGAGAAGCTTTCTTTGAACAACTGAAAGAAGAACTGGAAAAAGCAGAACGCTATATTTTTATGGAATACTTTATTGTGCAGGCCGGCACGATGTGGAACAGTATCCTCGACATATTAAAACGAAAAGCGGAGGCAGGAGTGGACGTACGGTTTATGTATGACGATATGGGATGCGCACGAACCCTCCCTTTCCGTTACTATAAACAACTGGAAGCGATGGGTATCAAAGCGGCGGTCTTTAATCCGCTGCGGCCGGAGCTCTCCTCTATCTTCAATAACCGGAACCATCGCAAGGTAACGGTGGTCGACGGTCATACGGCTTTTTGCAGCGGTGCGAACCTTGCAGATGAATATATCAATGCCATCGAACGGTTTGGGCACTGGAAAGACGGGGCGGTTATGCTGAAAGGGATGGGGGCATGGGCATTCGCCGTTATGTTTTTGCAGGCATGGAATTTTATGCGGCCGGAGGATGACGACTACTCCATATTCCGGCCGAAAGTACAGGAATTGGATGGAATTTCGTCTGACGGATATGTGCAGCCGTTTACAGACGACCCTATGGATGACGAATATGTCAGCGAAAATACCTATATGAATATGGTAGGGAGGGCAAAACGGTATCTATACATCAACACACCCTATCTGATTCTGGATAATGAATTTATGACGGCTCTGCAGAACGCAGCGAAAAGCGGTGTGGACGTACGTATCACTACGCCTCATATACCGGATAAAAAAATGGTGTTTCTTCTAACGCAGGCGCATTATGAAGCGCTTCTGAAAGCGGGAGTACGCATCTATGAGTATACGCCCGGCTTTATCCATACTAAGACATTTGTTTGTGATGATGAATTCGGCATCATCGGGACGATCAATCTGGATTATCGCAGTCTGTTTCTGCATTATGAATGCGGGGTATGGTTATATCAGGCTAAGACGATCGGTCAGTTGAAAGAGGATTATGAAAAGACGCTTGCGGTTTGTCAGGAGATAACCTGCGAAGAAGTGTGCCGCCGGCCGTGGTATATCCGCCTGATGCAGGCGGTTCTCCGCGTATTCGCTCCGATGATGTGACCGCAGGAACTGGATGGAAGGCACGGGAGAGGAAATATGATAGTAGAGGATACAGGTATCCGCGTACTTGCGGATTCAACAGTACAAAACGGAGGAGCGCAGTCTGCGGGAGACGCGATGCGGCAGATAGAGGACAGCATCTTTTCGCTTGGCTTTGTCAATACGCTTATCTATGCGGCGGTCGTAGGTGCGGCCACATTTGTGATCATTAAATTGATCCAGCATTTTCTTGCACGGAAATTAACGGGCAATGCGCGGATCTTTTACCGTTTGATCTATATCATTATTATTGTGATCGCGGTCATGTGCGTCGTAATGACGATCAAGCCTTTAAGCAGCCTCGGAACTGCGCTTTTGGCAAGCTCGGGAATTGCCGGCGTTGTGATCGGTCTTGCAGCACAGCAGACTTTGGGAAATGTGTTCAGCGGCATATCGATCAGCGCAGCAAAGCCGTTTGAAGTAGGAGAATATATTGAGATATTAAATATTACGCCGCCGATCACAGGGATTGTGAAAGATATCGGCCTGCGGCATACGACGATCCTAGACCCATCCAATAAGAGCATTGTAATTCCTAACAGTGTGATCGACAAGGAAATGATACGGGTAGTCCGCATGGCGGAGAAAAGTAACGTATGCACATTCCTTGACGTTGGGATATCGTATGGAAGCGATATAGACCTTGCAATGGAACTGATGGCAAAGCTTGTGGAAGCGCATGAGGGAACACTGGATGTGCGGACAGAAGAGGAAAAAGCACAGGGTGTTCCTCCCGTCACGGTACGCGTGCAGGAATTAGGCGATTATGCCGTTAAGGTACGGGCCTTTGTTTGGACACAGGATACCTCTACCAGTTTCGCTGTAATGTCAGACCTACGGTATGCTGTCAAAAAAGAATTTGATAGAAACGGGATAGAGATCCCATATCCTTACCAAAATATCATTTTGCAGGAAAAGGAAAAGGCACGGAAATGAGCATAGCTCCGTGCCTTTTCTGTAAAAATAAGAGGAGAGAAAATCATTTAGTTGGAACAGATACCGTTTCGGCCTGTATCGGAGCTCCTGAAGACGGGTTCTCCGCCAAGCTTTGAAACGGGAGTGGATTGGAAGGAAGCGCCATAAGTATCATTGTGAGACCAACGATGATCACAGCCATAACTGCAATAAATTTTACCGCCAGAGCATGCGCCATAATTTTTCACTTCCTTTCCAAGCTGTTCTGATTTAATAATGGACGCATTTACTGCCATACAAACATGAAAATTTCATGTCTTGCCATTTAAGACACTGTGTAGTAAAATATGATAAGCGATAAGAAGACCTTTAAATTGGTACAGAGAGGCTGATAAGGTTTGATACATTTTTCTTGTATGAGCTCGGTGTCTTTCTGTTAGGGAAGGCATTTTTTGCTTTCTGAGGAACGGACAGTACCGGTTGGGGCTTCGGCACAGGAGGAGCATAATGAAGCATTTACTTGACCCTATGGATATCTCGGTGGAGGAGATAGACGAGCTTTTAGACCTCGCGGACAACATTATGGAAGAACCGGAAAAGTATCGGGAAGTGTGCAGGTATAAGAAGCTTGCAACACTTTTTTTTGAGCCATCCACACGTACTCGTCTGAGTTTTGAAGCGGCGATGCATGAGCTTGGCGGCGATGTGATCGGTTTTGCCGGAGCGGACAATAGCTCGGCATCCAAGGGGGAAAGCGTGGCGGATACGGTGCGCACCGTAGAATGCTATGCTGATATAATCGCTATGCGCCACCCCAAAGAGGGGGCGGCGCTGGTCGCTTCCCAAAACGTAAATATTCCAATCATCAATGCAGGGGACGGTGGGCATCAGCACCCGACGCAGACGCTGACGGACCTTCTCACCATACGTTCCCTCAAGGGAAGGCTCGATCATCTTACGATCGGCATGTGCGGAGACCTGAAATTCGGGCGGACGGTACATTCGCTGATCCGTGCGCTCTCACGGTACAGCAATATCAAATTTGTCCTTATTTCTCCCAAGGAATTGAAAGTGCCGCGGTATGTAAAAGAGGATGTGCTGAAAAATAATGAAAATGTTACCTATGTGCAGTATGAACGCCTTGAAGAGATCATAGCAGAGCTTGATATCCTGTATATGACGCGCGTACAGCGCGAGCGTTTTTTTAACGAAGAGGATTATATCCGGCTGCGCGACAGTTATATTCTGGATACGGAAAAAATGAAGCTGGCTAAGGACGACATGATCGTGATGCATCCGCTGCCGAGGGTGAACGAGATTTCTGTAGAGGTAGATAAAGACCCGCGCGCCGCATATTTTAAACAGACCTTATTTGGCAAATATGTAAGAATGGCGCTCATTATGACGATGCTGGGGGTGAATGCGTAATGCTAAGCATAGATAGCTTGGAGCGGGGCGTGGTGATCGACCATATCGAGGCCGGAAAGGCGATGGAGATTTATAATTATCTTGGCCTTGATAAGCTTGAATGCAGCGTTGCGATCATTAAGAATGTCAAAAGCAACCGCATGGGGAAAAAGGATATCATCAAAATTGAGGACGAGATCGAGACAGATCTCCACATGCTTGGTTTTATCGACACCAATATTACAGTGAATATCATTGACGGCGGAACGATCATCAAAAAGATGAATATTACGCTGCCGGATAAGATCGTGAATATCATCAAATGTAAAAACCCGCGCTGTATCACCTCGGTGGAGCAGGAACTGCCGCATGTATTCAAGCTGACCGACCCGGAGCGCAAGGTCTATCGGTGCGCCTATTGTGAGCAGCAGGCAGAACATTAAAAATATTTGCATAAATATTCATTTTGATGTATAATCATTCTATTGAATCGAAGCGAGGTAATTGGAATGAAGCACTTACTCAAAATGGGAGACCTGAATAAAGAACAGATCATAGAACTGCTTGATTTGGCAGATAAGCTGAAAGCGGAAAATAAAGCGGGGATAAAGCATCCGCTTCTTGCCGGAAAGACGCTTGGCATGATTTTTCAGAAATCCTCGACGCGTACGCGCGTATCGTTCGAGGTCGGTATGTATCAGCTCGGCGGCTATCCGCTTTTTCTTTCTTCAAATGATCTGCAGATCGGCAGAGGCGAGCCTGTGGAAGATACTGCGCGCGTATTGTCACGTTATCTGGATGGTATTATGATTCGTACTTATGCGCAAAAGGAAGTTGAAGATTTGGCACAATATGGCAGCATACCGGTCATCAATGGGCTGACAGACTTTGCGCATCCCTGTCAGGTGTTGGCGGATCTGCAGACGATCCGCGAACATAAAAAGGACTTTGATGGCTTGAAAATGGCCTATATTGGCGATGGAAACAATATGGCAAATTCCCTTATCGTCGGCGGGCTTACGGTTGGAATGGAAGTCGCGTGCGCGACGCCAAAGGACTACCAGCCGGATGCATCTGTATTGGAATTTGCAAAAGACCATCCTAAATTCTCTATCTCAGAGGATATCTATGCCGCGGCCAAAGATGCAGATGTGCTCTTTACAGACGTATGGGCCTCTATGGGGCAGGAGGCACAGGCAGAGGAACGGAGGCAGGCATTTCAGGGGATACAAATCAATCGTGATGTGATGGCTGTCGCAAAGCCGGACGCGATGGTTCAGCATTGTCTGCCGGCACACCGCGGAGAAGAGATAACCGCAGAGATTTTTGAAGAGCATGCACAGGAGATTTTTGATGAAGCGGAAAATAGGCTCCATGCGCAGAAAGCAGTTATGGTGAAGGTCATGGGCGGCAAATAGAGAGAAATAAAAATAAAAGCGGGCAGACGTTGCCCGTTTTTTTAATGTTTTATTTTCCTGTATGGTTTAACAATGTTTAAAGACAAATCAAAATCCTTGAAAGGAAAATAAAAATGGAACACATAGCAGAAAAATACGGCCTGTTTATTGATGGAGAATGGCGTGAGGCATCAGACGGAGGTACATTCGACACCTTTTGTCCTGCAAATGGGCAGAGGCTCGCTGTTTGCGCGGAGGCGACGCAGCAGGATGTAGAGGATGCGGCGGAAGCAGCTTGGACAGCGTGGGAAACATGGAAGGATGTGAGCCCGGAAGAAAGGCAAAAGCTCCTATTCCGGGTCGCAGAGATCATCGATGAAAACAGGGAACGGCTCGCAGAGATAGAGATGCTCGATAACGGAAAACCGATCCGCGAGACGCTGAATGCAGATATCCCGCTGGCAGCCGACCATTTTAGATATTTTGCGGGAGCAGTACGAACTGGAGAGGGGGAGGCGGTGATGCTCGACAAGAACACGCTGAACCTGATCCTGCACGAGCCGATCGGCGTTGTAGGGCAAATCGTTCCATGGAATTTTCCTTTTTTGATGGCTGTATGGAAGCTAGCGCCTGTTCTGGCGGCAGGCTGCTGCACGATCCTAAAGCCTTCCAGCAGCACTCCGCTCTCCGTTTTAGAGCTTGCAGAATTAACAAGAGAGGTGCTTCCGCCCGGTGTATTTAATGTTATTACAGGGAAAGGATCAAAGTCCGGAGAATACATTCTGCAGCATAAGGGCTTTTCTAAACTTGCCTTTACCGGATCTACGGAGGTCGGCCTGTCTGTTGCGCAGGCGGCTGCTGAAAAACTGATACCGGCAACTTTAGAACTGGGAGGAAAATCAGCAAATATCTTTTTTGAAGACTGCGATTGGGAAATGGCAATGGAGGGCGTCCAGCTTGGGATATTATTTAATCAGGGGCAGGTGTGCAGTGCGGGTTCACGCATATTTGTGCAGGAAACGATCTATGACCGGTTCATAGACGAAGCTGCAAAGCGCTTTGATAAGGTAATTGTAGATGTACCATGGAAGGAAAGCACACAGATGGGCGCGCAAATATCGGAGAAGCAGCTGAAAAAAATATTGAAGTATATCGAAATTGGAAAGCAGGAGGGAGCAAAAGTGATCTGCGGCGGTTCAAGAATAACGGACGGAGAATTAGGGAGAGGCTGCTTTATGAGGCCGACGTTGCTCGGGGATGTGACAAATGATATGCGCGTGGCACAGGAAGAAATATTTGGACCGGTCGGAGCCGTTATAAAATTCAAGACAGAAGAGGAAGCGATACGTATGGCAAACGATAGCGTATACGGACTGGGCGGCGGCGTTTGGACAAAAGACCTGAACCGTGCCATTCGTGTGGCGCGCGGTGTAAAAACAGGGCGGATGTGGGTCAATACCTATAATTCATTTCCTGCGGGCGCGCCATTCGGCGGATATAAGGAATCGGGAATTGGCCGGGAAACACATAAAGCGATCCTTGAGCATTATACCCAGACAAAAAATATTCTGATCAATTTATCAGAGCGACCTGCGGGACTCTATTGAAAATCCCGTGTTCACATAACAGTATCCGGCTCTTTTAGGGTCGGATATTTTTTATGAAGGGAACATAAAGACCGCCCGCGAACGGGCGGTCGAGTTGCGGCGGTTTTATTCTACGCAGAGCGCACGGCCATAAAACTGCTATATGAGCGGGTCTGCGGGTGCGCTTTCCTTGTCCGCAAATGAGCAACTTAGAAAAAACGCCTGATCATCCGTAATAATATGGGTCTATCGAAAGTCCGGGTCATTTTAAAAGGCATGTCATGAATGCAATACAATACTCAGCGCATTGGCCTGCGGCGGAATAGAAAAGGTCATACGTCCATCGGTCGTTACGGTAACGGCCTGCCCAACAGCAAGATCATCCATAGAGAGGGCCTGCTCGGGTGCGCTTTCAGAGGTGATCACAGTATCAGACGATACGACGGCGCGAAGATCGTCGGCAGGCTCGCTGTCCTCCCCGCTTTGCACGTAAACAAGCAGATAATCGTTATCTTTATCGATTTCGGTTATCGTACCCTGAAACTCCCGCTGTACATCGGAGGACGAACCGGATGCAGTCACTACGATTTTTTCCGGTGTTCCCTGCGGCGGCTCAGAAGCTGTTACAGGTGCGGTAGGGAGAAAATATGCCTCCACCGTATCGCCGACCTTTATCATACCGTCTCTATATGTATCGGTCTTTCCATCCGCTTCAACGACAGTCCCGTTGGCGACATGAAGGATCATAGACTGGTAAACCGCATCCGATTCCATACCGCTGCCGTCAACCGTTATACTGGCAGTTCCATCTTCCGAGGATACGATATCTGTGACAGTTCCTGCCGCCGTAAGCGTAAGCTCTTCGTCTGTATCGGACGGTGCAGATGATGGAGCGCAGCCGGCAAAAAGAAACAGGGAACATACTGTAAGGGCTAAGGCCCCCAATAAAAGCTTCTTCATTATAAATTCCTCCAATATTCGTTTTTATATTAATACACGGACACCCCCTATAGCAAACGAAAAGCGTAATTATTTCAAATAAATTTACAAAAGACGGGCAAGACGATCTGTGTTATAATGGAACCGCGAGGAGTAAGCGTATGGAAAAAAGAGAGAAAAAATATTTGGAGCTTGAGCCAAAAGTACGGGATGCGGTCTACGCAGACCTGAAGCACAGGCAGGATGAAATGTACGAATATGCAACGCGGGACGACCGTTCCATACGGAGGGAAGAAGAACGATTCCGCGTACAGCGCCCCAATTTTGCAAAGGACAGCGAGCGGATACTTTACTGCCGTTATTTTAACCGTTACGCAGATAAGACGCAGGTGTTTTCTCTTTATAAAAACGATGATATCACGCGCCGGATCCTGCATGTGCAGCTTGTTTCACGGATAGCCCGCAATATTGGCCGTATGCTGAATCTGAATCTCGATTTGATCGAAGCGATCGCCCTTGGGCACGATCTTGGACATACGCCCTTTGGGCATGCGGGGGAACGCTTTCTTTCGCGGCTCTATCATGCGGGCACAGGACGGTATTTTAATCATAATGTACACAGCGCGCGCATTTTAGACAAGGTGTTGTCGCTGAACCTCAGTCTTCAGGTGCTGAACGGCATATTATGCCATAACGGGGAAAAGGTGAGCGGTGAATATCGCCCGCGCGAATATCATTCTCAGGATGCAGCGGGAGTTTTCGCAGAGTTTGAGCGCCAGATGGAGGAATGCTACACACAGGAGGACGCGGTTGGCAGGCTGGTTCCGTCTACGCTGGAGGGCTGCGTTGTACGTCTTGCGGATGTCATTGCCTATTTGGGAAAAGACAGGCAGGATGCACAGATCCTGAAAATCGGCATGCAGGAGCCTTTTTCTAAAAACGATGTATTGGGCTCTACAAACTCCGACTTTATCAACAATATTATTACAAATGTAGTATCAAACAGCTATGGACGACCTTATATCAAGCTGGATGAGAAATATGCAGATGCGCTCGCCTATGAAAAGCAGGTAAATTTCAAGCGTATTTATGAGCCGCAGGACAGGAACGAGCCCTATCCGACAATTCGTGAGATGTTTGCACGCGTATATGAAAAGCTTCTGGACGACTTTATAAAACAGGATGAGGCTTCGCCTGTTTTCAGACATCATATCAACCATATATACCGTGGGTTTTCGCGGGCAGAGGGCTTGAAGGAAGCTTACCTGAAGGAAGAACCGAATCAGGTCGTTGTGGATTATATCGCAAGTATGACGGATGACTATTTTTTAGATTTACATGCCATGCTGTTTCCGGAGGGACCGAAGCTTAAATATATTTCTTATTTTTCCGGACAAAAGCGTTCCTGAGGTTTAGACGGGAGTTGAATGGTTTATTAAAAGGGCAACAGATGGAAGCGTCTGAATTTTTGAAGTAAGGGGAATTATCATGAAAGAAAAGGTAATTTTTTACAGATGTGAGATGTGCGGAAATATCGTCGAACTCATAAAAGATGGCGGCGGCGAGTTGGTATGCTGCGGAAAGCCGATGAAAAAGCTTGAGCCGAATACAGTCGACGCAGCGCAGGAAAAGCATGTGCCCGTATATGAGAAAAAAGGGAACATTCTTTCCGTACAGGTGGGCAGCGTAGAGCACCCAATGACGGAAGAGCATTATATCGAGTGGATCGCAGTAGAAACACCAGACCGTATCCAGCGCCGTGTTTTAAGGCCGGGAGAAGCGCCGAAGGCGGAATTTCAAATCGATTCCGATGAATTCAGGATCTTTGAGTATTGCAATCTTCATGGATTATGGAAAAACGAATCGTAACAGGAAAGCAAAAGGCCGGCTATCAAAGCCGGTTTTTTTGTATGTGTGCCTAAGCGTAAAAAAACGGACTGGAATATGCGGGGAATAAAAAACTGTAGCTGTAAGGAAAAACTAATATGGAAACCGTGTAGCCAACTGCATCCGCAGGCTAAATGAACCTGAAAGAATAAATAAAGACTGTTTACAGAAGAGCCGACAAGCAAAAATAAAAATAAGGCAGTCCCTTAAAGGACTGCCGGTATCCGGGTCCATCGGCTTACACAATGGTCATGGCCTGTTCCTGTATTTTATACCGGGAACCCGAATAAGCCGCTTCCCGTATCCTGAAAAAGTGGGATATGAGGCGGGAATGCAGTGAACAACAGTTCCATGAGCAGGACAGCTGCGAACAGGACCGATGCCGGAACAATATATAATTCGATAAGGCGGGGAGAAATGTATAGACGGTAGGAAATGAAGAACGCAAAGAACGTAAGGACAAATGTGAAGATGATATCTACAGCAAGACTTTCTGTTCCAAACATACCGGAGTATGTATAAAAAAATGTAATCATGATCAGTAAAATCAAGCCCATAGAGACTGCTTTTGCTACAAAGAAACGGCGGGCCTCCGGTTTTACAATAAAATACTCGAAAACAGCAAAAAACAGAAACGGAAAATAGACGATCTTAGTATGCTCCCATACGCTTTCATTCACTGCTGCAAATATCCCGACGAATGCGTTTTCGCCGGACCACTCGAACAGAAAGTGAAACAGCGGGGCAAGGACACAGACGATGATCGCACCGAAGATTTCCCAACGAAGCAGACGAGGTTTCAATGATGTATTTTTAAGTTCCATAGTAAGCTATCCTCCCGGATTTTATGAAATTATAATACCCAAGTTTTTCCTGAATATGCATTTTGCAGTTCAAACAAGGGGTAGAATGCAGTATAATAAAACGAGAAATCAAATATCAGAAAGGAATTTTGAATGAATTTACTGGAAAGATGTGCAGACAGAATATTAGTATACGACGGCTCCAAGGGAGTTATGCTGCAAATGAAAGGGCTTTCCGGCGGAGACAGCGCAGAAGAATGGAATCTTTCCCATGCAGACAAGGTAAGCGAGGTGCACAGGGAATATATTGAAGCGGGCGCAGATATTATACAGACGAATACTTTTTGCGCCAATGCTCCGTCGCTTAAAAACCATGGACTGGAAGATAAGCTATATGAAATCAACTATGAGGGAGCGAAATTAGCGCTTGACTGCGCGAAGGAAAATGTGATGGTTGCCGCTTCCGTAGGTCCGACCGGACTGTTTTTTGAACCGGCGGGAGACATGACCTTTGAATCTATGTCCGCAGTATTCCGGCAGCAGCTCAAACCCTTGCGGGATGCGGGGATATCGATCGTCAACTTTGAGACCTTTACAGATTTAAACGAAATGCGGGCAGCGATCGTGGCAGCACGGGAAACAGGAGGATTTGAGGTCATTGCCAGTATGACGTTCGACGGAGAGCGAACGATGTCGGGCAATACACCTGCCGCCTGTGCTGCCGTTTGCGCGGGCATGGGAGTTTCGCTCATGGGAGCAAACTGTTCCGGAGGACCGGAGAGCCTGCTTGAGCCGATACGCAATATGCATGAAACGATTTCTTTGCCGCTGTCTGTAAAACCAAATGCGGGGCTTCCTGAGATGGAGGACGGCGTTGCCGTATTCAAACAGAAGCCGGAAGATTTTTCGCGGCTCGTTCCGGAGTTCGCTGAAAGCGGCGTGCGGCTGATAGGCGGCTGCTGCGGCAGCGGACCGGAGCATATCAAAGCGCTGCGGGCTGCCGTCGACCGTCTGCAGAGACCGCAGGATAGATGGCCGGACAAAGCGGTGATCGCTTCCGCGTATGAGGCGGTAGAGATCGAAGCTGTCAAAACGGCGGAAATGAGGCTCGATATACAGTCTGTCTTGGATGGCTTAAGGAACGGGGATTATTATTGCCTGATGGATGCTATTCCGATGGATGCAGGAGAAGCGGACGCAGTCGTTCTGGATTTTGGACAGATGGAACTATTTTTCGATATGTGGAGCTTTACAGCTACACTGGGAATGTTCGTGAAAAAGCCCGTGATCGTAAAAGGCGGAACGCCGGAGCTCATACAGGGCTTCCTACGGTATTATGCGGGCAGAGCGGGGATCATGCAGGATGCAAAACAGGGCCTTACAGAGCTTTATGGAGCAGTGGGCGTCGAACGATAACAGAAAAAACAAGAAGCGCCGGATTCCTATCCGGCGCTTTCTGTTTTTTTATTACGCTTAATCTCCGAGGCAAATGCCGATATGTCTTGCCGCACGGACGATATCGCTGTCCGGGGTGACTGGTTTAGGCTTTCCGGCAATCTCCGACAGCTTGTTTTGCGTCAAACGGTCTTTTTGTTTGGCGACCGTATAGCCGAATTTATTCTGATAGATCAATTCAGCGGCCTGCACACCGAATTTGGTAGAAAGGACGCGGTCGTACGCACTGGGACTGCCCCCGCGTTGGATATGCCCGGGAACAACGACCCGCGTTTCGATTCCTGTCGTTGCCTCGATAGCATGAGCCAAACGGGTGGAAACGGATGAAAAACCCTCTGCCGCACGTTTTTCACGAATTTCTTTTCGCTTCAGGCCGGCTTCATCAGTGCGGATGGCGCCCTCTGCAACAGCAACGATGGAAAAGGCTTTTCCGTGCTCCGCACGTTTTCTGACCGCCTCGATCACCGTTTCGCGGTCAAAAGGGATCTCCGGGATCAAGATTACATCCGCGCCGCCCGCAACGCCTGCATAGATGGTGAGCCAGCCGGCCTTGTTCCCCATAAGCTCTACGACCATAACGCGGCCGTGGCTTGCTGCAGTCGTATGGACACGGTCTATCACGTCTGTAGCAATATCGACGGCGGTATGAAAGCCGAACGTTACATCCGTTCCCCAAATGTCGTTATCGATCGTTTTCGGAAGCCCGATCACATTCAGTCCTTCCTCTGCAAGAAGATTGGCCGTTTTATGCGTGCCGTTTCCCCCGAGTGTGCACAGGCAATCAAGTTTCATTTTTTCATAGTTTTTGACCATACTCGACACTTTATCAATATTGTCGTCACCGATCTTGCGCATATCCTTAAATGGAGTGCGAGCGGTTCCGAGTATCGTTCCACCCAACGTCAGGATGCCTGAAAATTCGCGCTGCTCCATCACGCGGTAATCGCCCTTGATAAGGCCGGAATAGCCGTCTGCGATGCCAATGATCTCAACGCCCTCCATTCTGTCATAGGCGGCCCGGGCAACGCCGCGGATCGCTGCATTTAAGCCGGGGCAATCACCTCCGCTTGTGAGGATACCAATTCGTTTTGTCATACTGCTAATTTGCCTCGCTTTCCCAAATTACGGAAGCATCAAATACTGTTTTATCTCCCGTTTTACCGCAGATATAGGATATACCGTCAATATCCCTGCGATAGAGGTCGACCGTCTGTCCCATATAGGCCTCGGCAATAAAATTGATTCGGAAATCCCGAATAGAATCTTTTTTTAATGTTTCCGAATCGAAAAGCTCGCAGACCCAGTCTGCATATTTTGCATTGTTCAGGTGGCGGTTCATGTCTACTTCGCTATATGCTACTGTTCGGGAAGTTTTATATTCCATCGGGTCGGGCAGCCGGATCTTTCCCGGGTCGGGCAGCGCAGTACCATGAGAGAGATCGTATGGATAATTCTCCGCGATATCTCCGGTGCGGCATAAAAAACGGCCCTTGATATCAAAAAGAACCCATAGAGAAGTAGCGCGGCCGAGCTCATTGCCCTGCGCATCGAAAAACATGGTGTGACGGACGAAAAAAAGGCGGGTAGGTTTTCCCGGCCACGTAACGACCCTGATTTCATCCATCAAGTCTGGATAACGCTTCATCTCAAGATGGAGCCGGGTGAGCATCCATGCGATACCGCGTTCTTCCACAAGCTCTTTTCTGCCGCAGTGAGCAAGAATAGCATGGTCTTCCGCGATCTCCTGCATACGGGAAAGGATAGCGGATGGCCGCCATTTTCCTTTCGTATCGACATCGTATGCCCGAATCGTATAATTTTGTTCCAGTTTTGTAATATCCATTCGATTACTCCAAAAGCTGCAAAAATCCTGTTCTCTTTTATACTAACACTTCCCCTGAAAAAAGAAAAGCAAAACAAAAGGGCAGGGGAAGCCCTACCCGATAGATATTCAGACGCTGAGAAGCTTGTTGAGGAAAGCGCGTATTCGTTCTTCCTTAGGATTGACGAGAAGCTCTTCAGGCGTTCCGCGCCCGGTGATGCGCCCGTCATCCATGAATACGACCTGACTGGCGACCTCTTTCGCAAATCCCATCTCATGAGTGACGATCAGCATCGTCATGTGTTCCGCGGCCAATTCCTTAATGACTTGCAATACCTCTCCGGTAAGCTCCGGGTCAAGAGCGGAGGTTGGTTCGTCGAAGCAGAGAATATCCGGATCCATCGCGAGTGCACGGGCGATCGCCACACGCTGGCTTTGACCGCCGGAAAGCTCACAGGGATAGGAATCGGATTTATCTGAAAGCCCGACCTTGGCAAGCAGCTCACGCGCAGTTTTTTCCGCCTCAGTCTGAGATTTCTTATCCACATTCATGGGAGCGAGCGTCAGATTCTCCAAAACGGTGAGATGTGGAAACAGGTTGAAATTTTGGAACACCATTCCTAAATGAAGCCGCGCCATGCGAAGCTCATCGTCTTTCAAATATTCCATACCGTTCTCTTTTTCTTCCGCGATTGTGATCCCATTGAGAATGATAGTTCCCTTTTCCGCGCGTTCAAGGCAGTTGATGCAGCGAAGCAGGGTCGATTTTCCGCTTCCGGACGGGCCGATGATCGCCATAGTATCGCCCTTTTCAAGAGAGAGGTCGATATCCTTTAGAATATGTGTGCTGCCAAAACTTTTATTCAGCTTTTTTACTTCAAGTATACTCATGATTTGCCCACCTTAAATCCTATAATAGCTCATACGTTTTTCGATTTTGCGCAATACGAGTGTTACAACAGCATTGATGGCCAGATAGAACACCATTGCAACAATAAGCGGCATAACGGAAGCCTCACGGTTCGTAGCCGACCATGCAAGCATCATAAGATCCTCGATCGCAATCAGACTGACAAGGGCGGTATCTTTTACAAGATTGATCACTTCATTCCCGATGGAGGGCATTACGATCTTGAACACCTGAGGGATCACGATTTTGCGCATAGTGAGGCTCTTGGACAGCCCGAGAACGGATGCGGCTTCATACTGCCCGCGGTTGATGGACTGGATCCCGCCGCGGAAGATTTCGCTGAAATAAGCGGTATAGTTGAGCACAAAGGCAATAAATGCGCCGACAAAACGGTCGAGACGAAAAACATCGGCAGGAACGCCCAAGGTGGTCAGCAGGAGATTGATGCCGAAATATAGGAAGCATACCTGCAAAATAAGCGGCGTGCCACGCATGATCGTTACGTAGGCAAGATAGACCCCGCGCCCAACTTTATTTTTGGAAAGACCGGCCTGTGAGCACAGGAAGCCGAGCGGAATAGAGCAAACAAGCGTCAGTACAAAAAGCGAGAGCGTTAAACCAAGGCCGTTTACAAGCTCGGGAAAAAAACGAAAAAAGCTTTCCATTCAAACATACTCCTCAATTCGATCTATTTCGTGAAAAAATCGGACAGTATTATTATACTGCCCGATTTTCATATTTTCAATGGAGAGGTTTAGAAAGTGGTCACGTCGCGGCCGAACCATTTGTTGCTGATCTCAGCGGCGGTTCCATCCTCTTTCATTTCCTTAAGAGCATCCATAACGGCATTCATAAAAGCTTCGTCTCCTTTGCGGAAACCAATGCCATACTCCTCGGGAGCCAGCGTCTCATCAAGGATCTTGTATGTATCCGGTGTCTGTGCGGAATAATAATCTGCAACGACAGAGTCGACTGCAACAGCGTCCACCTGACCGTTGGCAAGGTCCATCAGTGCCATTACATTATTATCGAACTTGACCGTTTTCCCGATCGAAGAAGCAAATTCTTCATCGGCATTTACTGCTTCTTCAGCAGAAGAGCCATCCTGTACACCGAGTGTTTTCCCGGCAACATCCGCAAGGGAATTGATATCTGAATCCGCACGGACAACGATGACCTGCGCATTTTCCATATAGGGCTCGCTCATCAGGACCTGTTCCTGACGCTCCGGCGTGATGGTATACCCATTCCAGATCACGTCTATCGTTCCGGTATTAAGCTCCATTTCCTTGGCGTTCCAGTCGATGGCCTGAAGGTTCACCTTGACGCCCATGTGCTCGGCAACGGCCTGCGCCAGTTCCACGTCAAATCCAGTCAGATTGCCCTCTTCATCCTTAAAACCCATGGGCGGGAAACTGACGTCCATCCCCATGATAAATTCACCCTTATCCATGATTTTCTGCAGGGAATCGTCCTCCGCAGAAGACTGCGAATCGGTATCCGTTTGTGCGGAGGCGCTTTCAGACGGAGCGGAAGACGTTTCTTCTCCGGCAGGCGCGCAGCCAACGAACAGCGCCGCTGCAAATACAACGGCGAGAGCAAGCAATAAAAATTTTTTCATTTCTTCATTCTCCTTGTGTCATAATTTTTGGTCACCATGTTATTATAATTCATCGTGGTAAATTAGTAAAGGGATAACTTGACGGAATGCTGCAAAATGTGGGGGAATATTCTAAAATAAAAGCCGCTGCTTCAGCAGCGGCTTTTATCGGCTCTTATATCAATCTGCATAATTATCAAAGTATCCCTGCACGAGAACAACGGGAGTTCCCTTATCACCGCTTCCGGAAGTCAGATCGCACAGTGAACCGATCAGGTCGGTCAGACGGCGGGGCGTCGTGCCCTGCGATGCCATGGAGCCCTTGAGGTCTCCGTCCTTTGCTTTGATAGACTGGCGAATCGCGGCCTGAAGCTCTTCACCCTCCAGTTCGGCAAATTGATTATCTGCGAGATATTTCAGCTTTAGCTCGTTGGGCGTACCTATGAGCCCGGCGGTATGCGCGGGAGACACGACCGGATCGGCAAGCTCCCAGATTTTGCCGACAGGATCTTTAAAAGCGCCGTCACCGTAGACCATAGCCTCTACCGTTTTGCCGGTCTTTTCCAAGATCATGCGCTGCACTGCCGCCACAAATTCTTCGCAGGCCTGCGGCTGAGGAAAAAGCTTCACCTTGTCCTCTGTGGACTTGTTGGAGCCCAAAATGCCATATTCGGCATTAAAACCGCTTCCGTTGATAGGGCGGGACATGATATCGTCAAGCGTATAAACGGTCTTTGCACCTGCATCAATGAGTTTGCGCTTAGAGCGTTCGCGCGTATGGATATCGCAGCATAATATATGATCGGTATAGGGCAGGATCGCGCATGGGTCGTTTGCAAAAATAATTTCTACATCAGCGCCTTCCTCATGGATAAGCCCCTCGTAATATTCCACATAATCTACCCCTGTGAAAGGATGGAGATTCACACCGAAAAGCTCACGGTAGCGCTCAAGCGTGAGCACGTCGCTCCACGGATTGACGCCTCTTTCCTCCACCTGATCTAAAGATACCAAATGATTGCCTACCTCGTCGGACGGATAGGAGAGCATGAGGACGATCTTTTTCGCTCCGCGGGCGATCCCGCGCAGGCAGACCGCAAAACGATTGCGGGATAATATAGGGAAAATAACGCCGACCGTATCGTCTCCGAATTTAGAACGGATATCGCCCGCGATATCGTCGACAGAAGCGTAATTACCCTGTGCACGGGCTACGACTGCTTCCGTAACGGCGATCACATCGCGGTCATTCAAAGTAAAGCCGTCTTCTTTCGAAGCCTCAAGCACGCTCGAAACAACGATAGAGGCAAGGTCGTCGCCCTCGCGTATGATAGGAGTCCTGATCCCACGTGAAACTGTTCCAACACATCTAGACATAAATTTATACCTCGAAATAGATTTATTCATGCTGTGACATCAAAATGCCTGTCTATTATAACAGAGCGGGCGCCTCCATACAATATTTCAGACGGAGGAAAACAAAAAAGAGCAGACCTGATACTGCTCTTTTTTTATAGGCTCAGACCTCGAGCTCGCGGTCGAAATCGAACAGTTCGAAATCACACATAAGCCGCAGCATCGTAAAGCGGTTCCGGATATAACAGCAGATTTTCATGGTTTCCTTGAATTGTTCGTCCGTCATATTGATATCGCGGAAAGTCGTATAGCCGCCGACTGTATTAAGTACCTCCGTCAGCTTTTCCGGGCTGGGGACCGCATCGGCGATTTTGATCACCTCCGCATAGTTTTGCCTGAGCAGAGCAGGATCAAGACGGGAAGTGACCGTAGGAGTGTTTTCCTTCTCAACGGCAGCGACGATCCCGTCGGAATAAGGAGCATAATAGGCCTTGACCCGTTCGATATCGAAACGGTTTGGAATATTTTCCTCGTAAATACGTTTTAGACGACGGGCAAAAACGGGATAATATTTTGCAGCCTGAATCGTCGCGATCCCTACCTTTTCACCGTGAAGCGCACTGTGGTCTACTCCCGGAACCGGAACGATCTCGAGATAGTGCGAGACATGATGTTCGAAGCTGGACGCAGGGCGTGTGATCCCGACCATCTGCATAGCAACGCCTGAAAGCAGGAGTCCCTTCATCAGAATGCCGAAGCTTTCGATATCGCCTGCGTTGATCTTTTCGATATTCTGGACGATCATATCCACTGCCTCAAGTGTGAGATCAGAAACAAAAGGACAAAAATACTCTCCGGTGATCAGATGGCCGATTTTCCAATCTGCGATACTGATATATTTACTGAGCATATCTCCTACGCCGGAGGCAGTCATTTTTTTCGGAGCAGCGGCAATGATTGCAAGATCGGCGACTACCGCATTAGGCGCTTTGGCAGGAAGCGTGATCTTAGCGCCGTTCAGTGTAAGCGCAGCGGAATCAGATACAAATCCGTCCACGCTGGCCGCGGTAGGCACCGCAATAAACGGAACGTCCTGCTTAAAAGCGACATACCGGACGATATCGCAAATCACGCCGGAGCCGACCGCGAGGAGAATGCCGTACTTTCCCTCTTGCAGTTCCTTTGTGACGCGGCCGAGCTGCTCTTCATCCGGATGGATCTCCTCGCCGTCCAAAATAAGCGCCGGAACCCCGGGGAGCGAAGCGCTCAGCTTAGACCATGCCGCTTTATAGGTATTATGGTCGAACACCGCAAGGGGGCTGAGGCCCGGGAACGATTTTTCGAGCAGCGCGGGAAGCTTGTGCAGCGCATCTTTTTCTACGATATATTCGCGCGTTTGGAGCGTATGGTTCTTTCCGCAGGCGCAGGCTGCAACGTCTAAAATGTCTTCGAACATAAAATCGTATCCTCCTGAATATATAAAACGAAAATATTCTTTATTTTATTTTACGGCAGGAAGAATCATTCGTCAAACGGCATTGCAAAAAAGGGATTTTCCGGTATAATAGGTAAGAGGATCTATATAACGGTAGCAAAGGGGAATTTCATGCTGACAGCACAAGAATTTATTCGGAAACATAAAATGGAATACACGTCTATCGATGTGAAAGCGGAAATGGACACCTATATCGATGAAATGAAAAAGGGATTATGCGGTGCGAAAAGCTCGCTTTTAATGGTTCCCTCCTATATTACGCTGAAAAGCGAAGTACAAAGAGAAAAAAGCGTCATTTGTGTCGATGCGGGCGGAACGAATCTGCGCATAGCCGCAGCAAAATTTTCGGAGGATGGAACTTTTCATACGGAAAAGGTCAGCCGCTATCTGATGCCGGGCGTTGAACGGGAACTGGAGGCGCAGGAGTTTTTTGATATTCTTGCGGATTATATTTTGCCGTTTACCGGAATCACGAAGGATATCGTGATCTCGTTTGCATACCGTGCAAAAATTCTGCCCAATATCGACTGCGAGATCATAGAAATCACAAAAGAGGTCAAAGTCAGGAATGCGGGAGGAAAGCAGCTCGGGAAAGAGGTCTGCGCGTCTCTTGCTAAAAAGGGAGCGCCGGGATGCAATATTATCGTTATAAACGATTCCGTGGCGACTGCGCTCGCAGGAAAAGCCGAACGGCTGAACGACGGATACGGTTCCTTTACGGGAACGATCCTCGGAACAGGAAGCAATAGCTGTTATATCGAATATGTGAGAAATATACCCAAGCTTGGTATGGGCGGCGACGGAGTTATGGTGATCAACACCGAAGCGGGAAGCTACGATAAGGTTCCGCGCAGCGATATCGATATTGCCTATGACAACAGCATGCAGAATCCGGGCATCGGCGTATTTGAGAAAATGACAAGCGGCGGCTATCTTGGCGGCCTATGCGATCATACGCTGCGGACAGCGGCGCGTGAAGGCGTATTTCAAAACGGCTTCGCGCCGGATAAGACGATCGATACCATCGACGTCAATGACTTTCTGACGGACGGCGCAGGCGTTTTAGGAGACTATTTTCAAGCAGAGGATGACATGGCAGCCGCAAGGGAGATCCTGCTCAATATCGTGATTCGGGCGGGCAGGCTCCTTGCCCTGCAGATGGCTGCAGTGGCAGTAAAAGCCGCGAAAGAAAACGACCGTGTGTGCATGACGATCGAAGGAACGACCTATGAAAAAATGTATGGCCTGAAAAAAGAAGCGCTCACCGTGTTGCTTACCTATCTGGATTCTATTGGGATCAAGGCAGACGTGATCAGCGTTGAGTTGGCGGTGCTGAAGGGGTGTGCAATAGCGGGGCTGTCACGGTGACGAAAAAATAAAAGTGTATATTTTTGCTTTTAGTTGTTTATAAATAGTAGAGATCGAATTTTGCTTCTGACCACAAGGAGAGATCTGAGTGAGAGGACGGCGTTTAAAATAGCGATATTTTATAAGCTGTCTTTTCGTTTGGGAAGACAGCTTATTTTGATTAGCAGAGAACAGGAGAGAGTATGGCGATTTATGTACTGGGAGATCATACGCTTGATTTACGGGAGCCGGACCGGGAGACTCTCGTTGCACTACTGAAAGACGAGACTGTTAACGAAGAGTTGTTTCATGTGGCCGACTGTGTAAAAACGAGAGAGTTTGGGAACAAAGTATTTATTCGTGGAATTATAGAGTTCTCCAATCACTGTCGATGTACCTGCGCTTACTGCGGCATCAATGCACGGATGACGCGCATAAAGCGTTACCGTATGCTGCCGGATGATTTGGTGGATGCCGCTGTTCATGCAGCCCAAACTTATCGTACTGTGATCCTGCAAAGCGGGGAGGACCGCTTCTATACTGCGGATATGCTTGCGGATATTGTGCGGCGTATCAAGAAGCAGGCAAATTGCGCAGTCACGTTATCGATTGGCGAACGCACCTTGGAGGAATACCGGATGATGCGGGAGGCAGGCGCAGATCGTTTTTTGCTGAAGCATGAAACGGCAAACGCTGTACTTTATGAGGCGCTGCATGGGGTTCCGCTTGAAACCCGGCTTGACGCACAGCGGAGACTTCGGGGGCTCGGATTTGAGCTGGGCGGCGGATTTATGGTGGGTCTGCCCGGACAAACAGACGAGACGCTTGCGGATGATTTGCTGACACTCGTGCGCGAGAAAGTCCAAATGGCGGGGATCGGTCCATTCATCGTTCATCCGGATACGGAGCTCGCCGGGGCGCGGGACGGAGACCCCCATAAGACGCTGAAGGTGCTGGCGCTCGCGCGGCTTTTATTACCGGCTTGTCATTTGCCTTCCACAACGGCCTTAAACGTCAAGGGAGGCATGAAAAATGCTTTGTTTTGTGGCGCGGACGTAATCATGCAAAAGGCGACGCCTTTTGCATACCGGGAGCTTTACGACATTTATCCGGGCAGAGATGCGCGGGAGGTGCCGCTTGAAGAACAATATGAAACACTGAGGAAAGGACTTGCGGAGCTTGGATTATCCGCAGAATAGGGGGAAAGTATGTATAACGTAATGGGAAAAACAGCCGCTGAATTTATGGATAATGCTGAGATCGAGCGGGCGCTCGCAGCAGCAAAGGAACGGGCAAAGGATAAAAAAGAGGTGGAACGCATTATCCACAAAGCAAGCGGTTTTGGCGGACTGACACATGAGGAAGCAGGAGTTTTGAGCTATGTAGAGGATAAGGAGCTGATCGGACAAATGTTCGCTGCGGCAAAGCAGATCAAGAAGCATATCTATGGAAACCGTATCGTAATGTTCGCTCCGCTTTATCTCTCGGATTACTGCGTCAACGAATGCCGCTACTGCGGCTATCATCATTCTTCCTGCATGGAGAGAAAAAAGCTCACGCAGGAAGAGATCGTACAGGAGGTCAAGGCGCTCGAGAAGATGGGCCATAAACGTTTGGCGCTTGAAACGGGGGAAGATCCGAAAAACTGTCCGCTCGACTATGTACTGGAAAGCATCAAGACCATCTATTCCATCCATTTTGATAATGGTGCGATACGCCGTGTGAACGTCAATATTGCGGCGACGACAGTGGAGAACTATAAGCGGCTCAAAGAGGCAGGGATCGGAACTTATATCCTGTTTCAGGAGACTTATCATAAGCCGACCTATGAGCAGCAGCATCCCAAAGGGCCGAAAAGCAATTATGAGTATCATACTACTGCGCACGACCGCGCGATGGAGGCAGGAATAGACGATGTAGGGCTCGGTGTGCTGTATGGCCTCTATGACTGGCATTTTGACCTTGTAGGACAGATCATGCATGCGGAGCATTTGGAAGCGGTGTTCGGTGTAGGACCGCATACTATTTCTATGCTGCGTATCCGCGATGCAGGAGATGTGAAGAAAACAGATTATAAGCATGCCGTATCGGATGACGACTACAAAAAGATCGTTGCGATCATGCGCATGACGGTTCCGTATACGGGTATGATACTTTCGACGCGCGAGGGCGGCGCATACCGCGACAGCGTGATCGAGCTTGGCATCTCTCAGGTAAGCGCGGGGAGCGCTACGGGAGTGGGAGGCTATACGATCAAAACGCAGCAGCCGCAGTTTGAGATCGAGGATCACCGGACGCCGATCGAGATGACGAAAGAGCTGATCAAAGACGGATATATCCCCAGCTTCTGCACGGCCTGCTACCGTCAGGGGAGGACGGGAGACCGGTTTATGCGGCTCGCAAAAACCGGACAGATCAGCAATATTTGTCAGCCGAATGCGCTTCTTACCTTAAAAGAGTATGCAGTGGACTATGGCGACGATGAATTTAAATCAATGGCAAACAAGCTCATTGCCCGGCAGTTAGAGGAGATACCGAACGACACAGTGCGGGAAAAGGCGAAAGAATATCTTGCCAAGATCGAGAACGGAGAACGGGATTTCCGCTTCTGACAGCACAGGACGGGAAAACGGAAGGAGTGATTTGATGTCGAATTTGAACGAGACACCGAGAGCAAACCGGCTTCATATCGCGTTTTTTGGAAAGACAAACGCGGGGAAATCCAGCACGATCAATGCGATCACCGGTCAGGAGATTGCTCTTGTCTCGGATGTGGCCGGTACGACGACAGATCCGGTCTATAAGGCGATGGAGCTATTGCCGATCGGGCCGGTGGTCTTTATCGACACCGCTGGGCTCGACGATACGAGTGCGCTTGGAAAAGCACGCATCAAAAAAACGGAAGAAGTGGTCGACAAGACGGATATCGCGGTTATTGTAATTCGCAGTACAGATAAGGAACTTGCGCGGGAGCAGGAGTATATCGGGCGTTTTCGTGAGAAAAATATCCCTGTCATTATTGCCTGTAATGTTTTTGAAGAAACGCCGGAAGGAACTGCCGTACTTTCCGGTGAAAATGTGGTGACCATTCGGGCAAAGGACGGACGGGGAATTGAAGAATTAAAGAAAAAGCTTATAGAAAATGCGCCGGGGCAAGAAGAGTGCAGTATCATAGGCAAGCTCGCCGGAAAAGGCGATACTGTGATGCTTATCATGCCGCAGGACATCCAAGCGCCAAAAGGACGGTTGATCCTGCCGCAGGTACAGGTAATGCGCGATCTTTTGGATAAAGGCTGCCGTATCGTTTCCGTCAAAACAGAAGATATGGTCCCGATGCTGGGAGAGCTAAAGACCCCGCCTCGTCTTGTGATCACAGATTCTCAGGTGTTTCAATATGTGAATGAGCATCTCGACAAGACGATACCGCTGACCTCCTTTTCGATGCTGATGGCAAAGAACAAGGGGGATATCGACGAGTTTGTAAGAGGAGCGCGGGCAATTGCTGATTTGAAGTCCGGGGATAAAGTATTGATTGCGGAATCGTGTACGCATCATGCCATGAAAGGCGACATCGCACGGGAAAAACTGCCCGGATGGCTGAACCGATATGCAGGAGGCGGTCTTGTGATCGAAAATACAGCAGGACATGGTTTTCCGGAGGACATAGAGGATTACCGGCTCATCATACATTGCGGCGGCTGCATGATAAACCGCAGCAATATGCTCTCTAAAATAGAGCATGCCAAAAGCGCGGGAGTGCCCATTACGAATTTCGGCGTAGCGATCGCATTTCTAAACGGTATGCTCTCCCGCGTTGTCTATTGAATGGAAGATGAATGACCGCTGCGGGGCAGGTACTGTTTACAAAAAAGATGAAATCAAGTATACTATACAAAAAAGCGGCCGGTGATACGGCCCGTATACCGGGAGGAAGAGTCAGATAATGGTTATTATCAAAATGAAGGGCGGCGGCACCATAAAGGTTAAGCTCGACGAGAAGGCTGCTCCAAAAACGGTAGAAAATTTTAAAAAGCTTGTAAAGGAAGGCTTCTATGACGGTCTGACGTTTCATCGCGTCATCAAAGGCTTCATGATCCAAGGCGGGTGCCCGAAAGGAACGGGAACCGGCGGTCCCGGGTATAGTATTGAAGGGGAGTTTTCTTCTAACGGATACGATAACCCGCTGAAGCATAAGCGCGGCGTGATCTCTATGGCGCGCAGCATGGACCCGAATTCCGCAGGCTCGCAGTTCTTTATTATGCATGCGGATGCTCCGCATCTTGACGGACAGTATGCTGCGTTTGGAAAAGTGGTGGAAGGCATGGAGGTTGTTGATGAGATCGCCTCCATGAAAACCGATTTTTCCGACCGGCCAGTCGTGGATATCGTGATGGAAACGGTTACGCTTGAAGAGGACTGAGCAGCATATATAGGTTGGTTCTAAACGGATCCGGAACGGCAGTAAAATACCGCAGCAGTTTGCTGCGGTATTTTTTTGCACTAAAAAAGGCGATATAAAGCCAATTTTATTTTAAAAGGAAATGGCCGGCTGGATTTTACACGGATTTTACAAAAATGCGCGCTTGATTTTACAATGAGGTTTTATAATGTGCTCATCGTAAAAATTTTGAATAATTGAAACAAAGGAGAATGAACATGAAGAAATTTGTTACGATCACAGCACTGATAGTCTGCATGGTATTTGCAGCCGTTGGATGCGCGTCGGCTCCGGCGGAGGAGTCCTCCGCAGCTCCCAGCGAGAGCGCAGAAGCGAGCACGGAAACGAGCGCATCTGCGGAAAGCTCCGGAGAGGCGCTTTCCGGAACGGTCTCGATGTCTGGCTCCACTTCGATGGAACAGATCGCAAACGCTCTGAAAGAGGCTTTTATGGCAGAAAATCCTGACGTTACGATAGACGTACAGCTTGGCGGTTCGTCGGTAGGGCTTCAGGATGCGGAATCCGGAAAATCGGACATCGGAAACGCTTCCCGCGAAATGAAAGAAGAGGAAGCGGCAGTGCTCGACGGACATACGATCGCGATCGACGGGATCGCAGTGATCGTGCATCCGAGCAACACGGTGAGCGAGATCACATCGGAAGATCTGGTAAAAGTATATACAGGCGAGATCACCAATTGGAGTGAGCTCGGCGGCGAAGACCAGCCGATCGTAGTGATTGGACGGGAAGCATCTTCGGGAACGCGGGGGGCGTTCGAAGAGCTTCTGGCGATCGAGGACCAGTGCAAATATGCACAGGAGCTGAATGAAACAGGTGCCGTAAAGACAGCGGTATCCTCTACGCCGGGTGCGATCGGATATGTGTCTCTTGAGGCACTCGACGATACGGTAACGGCGTTGAAAGTAGACGGGGCAGAACCAACGGAAGAGGCGATCAAAGCGGGAGACTATGCGCTTTCAAGACCGTTCATCATGGCGACCAAGAAAGGTGAGGAGCTGCGTCCGGAGGTGCAGGCATTCCTCGACTTCGCAATGGGTGAAGAGGGACAGGCGATCGTTGCCGACAATTCCCTGATCACGATTTCATAATATTACCTCTGAAAGTGAACAGAGGCGCGGAGATAAAGATCCGCGTCTCTTTCATAGTAGGAGGATTTTACAACGATCAACCGAAGGAGAGAATATATGAATGCCAATATGACGATCATAGGCGGCAGGAAAAGCAAGACGGCTCTTGAGAAAACGATGAAAGGGATATTCATCGTATGCGGCGTATTTGCGATCGTTGCAGTACTGGTCATTACGATCTATATGATCTATTCCGGGGCGCCCGCGATGTTTACGATCGGCTTGAAAGATTTCCTGTTCGGAACAGAATGGGCGCCTACGGCAGCCGACCCTAAATTTGGGATACTTCCCATGATTTTGACATCATTGGTGGGAACTGGACTTACGATCCTCGTAGGTGTTCCGATCGCGCTGATGGCGGCAGTGTTTGTTTCGGAGGTAGCGCATAAAAGATTAGCGGGGATCGTAAAACCGGCAATCGAGCTTTTAGCGGGAATCCCGTCGGTCGTATATGGACTGCTCGGAATGATCATTCTCGTTCCGCAGATATCAAAGCTGGAAGCGCTTTTGTATGCAAACGATCCAAGCCATACGTTCACAGGCGGGGCAAATATGCTTTCCGGTATCATTGTTCTGACTATTATGATTCTGCCTACCGTAGTCAATATCAGCATCACTTCCCTAAAGGCCGTGCCGAATGAATATAAGGAAGCGTCGCTTGCGATGGGAGCAACTAAAATGCAGACGATTTTCAAGGTGCAGATACCGGCGGCAAAATCGGGCATCATCACAGGTGTCGTGCTCGGGATAGGCAGGGCGATCGGCGAAGCGATGGCAATCATTCTGGTATCGGGAAACGTAGCGAATATGCCGGCGCTCTTTAATAGTGTGCGTTTCCTTACCACGGGAATCGTTTCGGAAATGAGCTATGCTTCCGGGCTTCATCGTGAAGCGCTTTTCAGCATCGGCCTCGTACTCTTTATTTTCATTATGATCATTAATATTGTACTTAATACGGTATTGAAGAAGGAGGCTGCAGCGAATGAAAAGTAGTATAGATAAGCTTTCCAACGACATCAGCCTGATGAAGAAAAAGCACCGGCCCAAAGATTCGGCGCAAAAGTTTGCTATCTACGCGTGCGCGATCCTTACGGTCGTGATCCTGTTTTATTTATTGATCTATATCATGGTGCGGGGATTGCCGAACGTAACATGGGAGTTCCTTTCAACAGAACCGTCGGCACTTAATAAAACGGTGGGTATCCTGCCGAGTATCATCAATACGCTTTACATGATCGGGATCACGCTGCTGATCGCTACGCCGATCGGCGTAGGAGCAGCAATTTTCCTGAACGAGTATGCAAAGCGCGGAAAGATCGTAAAAGTTATCGAATTTACGACTGAAACGCTGGCGGGTATACCGTCGGTCCTGTATGGACTTTTCGGAGCGCTGTTCTTCGGCGTCACCCTGCAGCTTGGTTATTCCATATTGGCCGGCGCGCTGACGCTGGTGCTGATGATATTGCCGATCATCGTCCGCACGACACAGGAGGCGCTCAAAACAGTTCCGAATGAATACCGCGAAGGTGCGCTCGGGATTGGGACTACCAAATGGCATATGATACGGACGATCATACTGCCCGGCGCGCTCCCGGGTATCATTACTGCCGTGATCCTCGCGATCGGACGGATCGTAGGCGAATCGGCGGCATTGCTCTTCACCTCAGGGATCGGAACGAATATGCCGACGAACTTTTTTGGCCATGCAATGGAATCGGGAGCGACACTCACTGTTCAGCTCTATACATATGCTGCAAAAGGACAGAACGAACCTGCTTTCGGGATAGCGGCCGTTCTGGTCATTATCGTATTGATCATCAATCTGTTGACGAACTACTTAAGCAAGCGGTTCAGCAATAAAAATAAATAACGAAAGGGGAAAAACCTTGGATATAAAAATTACGACAAGGAATCTTGATTTATATTATGGGCAGAACCACGCCTTGAAAGATGTCAATATCGATATTGAGGCGGGGAAAATAACGGCTCTGATCGGCCCGTCGGGCTGCGGAAAGTCTACCTATTTAAAGACGCTTAACCGCATGAACGATCTCGTCGAGGGCGTAAAGATCACAGGGGAGATCAAGCTTGACGGCGAGAATATATATGATCCTAAGGTAGATGTGACGATCCTTAGAAAAAAGGTAGGCATGGTATTCCAGAAACCGAATCCGTTTCCGATGAGCATCTATGACAATATTGCGTATGGACCGCGGATCCATGGGATCAAAAACCGCAGTGATCTTGATGAGATCGTAGAAAACAGTCTGAAAGGGGCGGCGCTTTGGGATGAAGTGCGGGACAGGCTGAAGAAGAGTGCGCTTGGCCTTTCGGGCGGACAGCAGCAGAGGCTGTGTATTGCGCGTGCCATTGCGGTATCGCCGGAGGTGATCCTGATGGATGAGCCAACTTCTGCCCTCGACCCGATCTCGACGACAAAGATCGAAGACCTGATGAGCGAGCTGAAGAAACAATATACAGTCGTTATCGTGACGCACAATATGCAGCAGGCAGTCCGTATTTCAGACCGGACGGCATTTTTCCTGCTCGGCGAAATGGTGGAGTTTGGAAAAACGGAAGACCTGTTCAGTATGCCGCAGGATAAGCGGACGGAAGACTATATTACCGGGCGCTTCGGCTGAGAAAGGAGAGAAGGATGAGAAATAGATTTGATGTAGAGTTGGAAGACCTGAATTTGGATTTGATTCGCATGGGCGCCCGGGCGGAACAGACGATCACGAAAGTTGTGAAGGTGATCGAAAACTGCGATGCGGAGGGCGCAAAAGAGATCATTGAGGACGACGACCTTGTGGACGCAATGGCGCGGCAGATCGAAAGCAGGTCGATGAAGCTGATTATGAAGCAGCAGCCGGTCGCAAAAGACTTAAGAATGATATCGACGGCACTGAAAATGATAACAGACATTGAACGCATTTGCGATCAGGCCGCAGATATTTCAGAGATTACGCTTTCTGTTTGTAAGAATCTGCTGATAGAGAAGCCGCAGCATATTCCGAAAATGGGACGTACAACAGCGCAGATGGTCCACATGGCGGTAGACTCCTATGTGCATCGTGACGTAGGACTTGCGGAAGAAGTAAAAGAAATGGACAATGAGGTGGACCGCCTGTACGACGTCGTAAAGAACGAGCTTTTGAACGTTGCGATAGAAGATAAGGAAAAGATCGATCAGATCGTGGATTTCCTGATGATCGCAAAGTATTTGGAGCGTATCGGTGACCATGCGGAAAATATTGCGGACTGGGCAATTTTTTCGGAGACAGGAGTACATAAGGACAGCCGTATTATTTGACGGCTGCATTATGGTATAATATGTGCATAACAACGATATGCGGTGTGAGGTGGAGTGAGTGGCTTATATTGCGGTAGTGGAAGACGATGCTTCGGTACGGGAGCTTATTATATGTACTTTGAAATCGGCAGGATTTGAGGTGGACGCATTTGAACGCGGAGAAGATCTCCTTGCGCGGTATGAAGAGATGAACGTGCCGGACGCGGTGCTGCTCGATATCATGCTGCCCGGGATCGACGGATTTGAAGTGTTCAGAAGATTATCCTCACAGGGGGATTTTGATGTTCCGGTTATTTTTCTGACGGCACGTACAACAGAAGTAGATAAAGTATCCGGCCTCAATCTTGGTGCGGACGATTATATTACAAAGCCATTCGGAGTATTGGAGCTGATCGCACGGGTAAACGCCGTGATCCGCCGTTCGAAAAAGACGGCGCGCCCGCAGCAGGCCATCGAACGGGGCGCACTGCGTATGGATGTTTCCGCTCATACGCTTTATGTAAGCGGGAAAAAGACAGAGCTTACATACAAGGAGTTTGAGATGCTGCGCTATTTCATGCGCAATCCGGGGATCGTATTGACGCGGGATATGCTTCTTGGCGAGATATGGGGTATCGATACGGACATCGAAACGCGTACGGTTGATATGCACATCAAAACATTACGACAAAAGATAGGCAGCTGCGGTGAATATATCAAAACGGTCCGCGGCGTCGGCTATCGTTTCGAGGTATAAGGCGTGAAAAAGAAAATAGTACAATTGACCACCTGCCTGTTGATCGTGGCGCTTGCAGTAGCGGTATTGGTCTCTATGGCAAGTTTTAAAGGAACATACACGAACGATGTGATTGCAGTATTGAAAGGAAATATCAATGCGCTGGAGCTTTCTATCGGGGAGCGGACGGATTATCAAGCGCTCGCAGACGAATATCAAAAGGCATTTGGCCAGAATAACCGTATCACAATGATCGGAAAAGATGGAGAAGTGCTGGCGGATACGCAGACGGATTCGGAGGAAGCGGAGAATCATCTGGAAAGGCCGGAAGTACGGCAGGCGCTTGCCGGAGGCTTCGGAACGGCGGTCCGGTATTCGGAAACGACCGGAAAAGATATGATTTATGTGGCTAAACAGCTGCCGGATGGGCTTATTGTCCGAAATTCTATGCCGCTTGACAATGTAACGGCTGTCGTAAACCAAACTCTGCCGGTAATTATCATCGTATTTATCGGGCTTGTGATCTTGGCGATATTCCTTTCGGGAAAAATCGTGAGCAATACCTTGAGACCGTTCGGGCAGCTTCGTGATTCTATTCAAGGGTATATCGAAGGGAAGCAAAAGACGCTCAGTATCGAAAGTCCTTATCCGGAATTCGACGATATGACGCAAGCATTTTCCCGCCTGTCTGAACGTCTGAACCGGTATATTGAAAAAGTGAAGCTGGAAAGCCGCAAAACCGCGCTTATTATTGACAGCCTGAACGAGGGGCTTATGATCATGGACGGCAAGGAGGATGTGCTGCTCATCAATACGGCAGCGAAAAAAATATTTGGCATAACCGGGGAAGCGGCAAACGAAAATATTCTGCACTACGTGCGCAGGCCGGATGTCGTATCGAAGCTGGAACGGTCACTGAAGAAGAAAAAGAACATGCAGTTTGAGATGCACAGCGAAGAAACGGGGCGTACCTATCGTTTTTATACCAGCATTGCGGATGAACCGGCATTTTTGGACGGAAAGGGCGGCTATGCCATGCTCGTATTGATCAGCGACGTAACGGATATCGAGCTTTCCGAACGTGTACGCCGTGATTTTGCAGCAAATGTCTCGCATGAGCTGAAAACGCCGCTGACCTCTATCAATGGATTTGCACAGCTTGTAGCCAATGGAATGGCAGCAGATGCGGAAAGTGTCAAAGCTTATGCCAAGCGGATATCGGAAGAGTCAGACCGCCTGATGGGTCTTATCAACGATACGCTCATGCTGTCTGAACTGGAGCAGATCAGTATAGAGGAACCGATAGAAGAGGTAGATATCCGGGAAACTACGGAAGAAGTTCTGCGTCTGATGGAAGACAAGATCGCAGAGCGCCATCTTGACGTACAGGTGACTGGAAATGCGGAGATGAAAGCAAATCGGAACCGTATCCGCGAGTTGGTGATGAATTTATGCGATAATGCCGTAAAGTATAATAAAGACCATGGCAAGATCGTTATCGGTCTTTCGGAAAAAGATGGTTATGCTGCAATAGAAGTGCAGGATACGGGGATCGGAATACCGGAAAATGAGATCAACCGTATTTTCGAGCGCTTTTACCGGGCGAAAAATTCAGGCGGAGCAACGGTGAACGGCACGGGCCTTGGCCTTGCGATTGTGAAACATATCGCCGCTTTATATGAAGGAGAGCTTACGGTGGAAAGCCGTGAGGGAGAGGGAAGCCGGTTTACCGTGCGCATGAAAAAAGAATAGAAAACAGTTTGGTGTAAAAAGGCAGACGCAAAAAATGCGTCTGCCTTTTTATGTATGGCAGGAAAAAAGGACACAACGTTTCCCTGCGGTTGACATTAGCGGCGGCAACGATTAATATGAAAAGCGGAAGAAAACATTTTAGCGAATGGGAGGCGTGCGGAATGCAGTTAGCCAAAATTATTGGAAATGCAAAGAGCATCACGAAATCCGATGAGCTATATGGAGCGGAGCTTCTTGTCGCGGTTCCGGTCGATATGGAGACTATGCAGGAAGCCGGGAAGCCGTTTTTAGTGGCGGATAAGCTGGGGGCGCAGGAGGGGCAGCTTGTCGTATGTGCGGCAGTATGCACATTCCAGCAGGGCGACACTGCGATCAATATGGTCGTTGCAATCCCGGAAAGTCTGATATGGAATGGTGAAGAAAGGTTCGGGCAAACCGTTGAGCACATAATAGAAGAACCGGAGCCCGTTCCGCCGCAGGACTCTTTGGAGGAATTTGACCCAGTATCGAGCCTTACGGCTGAATTCAAGGCGCTTCATCAGGAGCTGGACCGATTGTCAGCCGATGAGGCGGCCAAACAAAATACCAACGCCGTTCCCTATGAGGAATATGCAAAGTACTTGACGACAGATTTTGAGCCGGTGGATGCATCGGCGCAGAAAACAGAGACAGCAGAAGGAACGAAGCAGAAAAAAACAGGATATTCACGCGTAGGTTATAGAAGTGAAAGAAAAAAATAGTTCAGGAGAAATCATGGCAACGATATTTGATATGGAGACGGTGGCGCTCGACGATCAGGACAGCGCCCTTTTGATTATCGACCAGACGCAGCTTCCAGGACGCAGGGAAATACTGCGCCTTAAAGATCAGAAGAGCATTTGGGATGCAATCTATCTGCTGAAAGTCCGCGGAGCCCCGGCGATCGGAGTAGCGGCAGCATTTGGGATTTATTTAGCGGCCAAAGAGATAGATGAGGACACATTTGACGATTTCTATAAGCGGTTTGAGGAGGCGCGGGATTATCTCGACTCTGCGCGCCCGACGGCGGTCAATCTGTCGTGGGCGCTCCGGCGTATGGACAGTGTAGTGCGTGAAAACCGGGAAAAGACGGTGCCGGAGATCAAAAGTCTGCTGCTTCGGGAGGCAAATGAGATCAAAGCGGAGGATATCCGTGTGTGCTGTTCGATTGGGGAAAACGGGCTGAAGCTGTTAAAGCCGGGCATGGGGCTTCTTACCCATTGCAATGCCGGGCAGCTTGCCACGTCTAAATATGGAACGGCAACGGCGCCGATGTATCTTGGGCAGGAACGTGGATATGGATTTCATGTATTTTGCGATGAAACGCGCCCGCTGCTTCAGGGTGCACGGCTGACCGCTTTTGAATTGCAGGAGGCCGGTATCGATACGACGCTGATCTGCGATAATATGGCGCCGTCCGTTATGAAGCAGGGGTGGGTAGACGCTGTTTTTGTGGGCTGTGACCGTGTCGCTGCCAATGGAGATGCGGCAAATAAAATTGGCACATCATACGTAGCGCTTGCGGCTAAGCATTTTCACATTCCGTTTTATGTATGCGCGCCCACCTCGACGATCGATATGGCCTGCAAAACGGGAGCGGATATTCATATTGAGCTGCGTCCGGCGGAAGAAGTGACGGAAATGTGGTACGAAAAACGTATGGCTCCGGAGGGCGTGAAGGTTTATAATCCCAGCTTTGACGTTACGGACGCCGAATTCATCACAGCGATCATCACGGAATATGGCGTGGCCTATCCACCGTATGATGTTTCGCTGAAAGAGATTTTTGAACAAAAAGCAAAGGCGGAACGATAATGGCATATTTATCAGCAGAGAAAGCAAAAGAACAGATACTTGACATTGGCAGGCGAATGTATCAAAAAGGTTTTGTTGCCGCTAATGATGGAAATATCAGCTGTAAGATCGCAGACAATGTGATATTGACTACTCCGACAGGCGTATCCAAGGGATTTATGGATGCGGATATGCTGGTGGAGATGACGCTTGACGGGGAAGTCCTGAAGCAGGGGGCCTACGCTCCGTCTTCGGAAGTAAAAATGCATATTCGCGCCTATCGGGAAAATCCGGAAATCATGGCGGTGACGCATGCGCACCCTCCGGCAGCGACAGCATTTGCGATCGCAGGACTGCCGCTTGATAGGCCGCTGCTCACTGAGCCGATCGTGCTTCTCGGAAGCGTACCGGTAGCAAAATATGCGACACCCGGAACAGTGGAAGTGCCGGATTCTATTGCACCCTTTTGTACGACGCATAATGCGGTGCTGCTTTCGAACCATGGGGCGCTCACATGGGGGAAAGACCTTTTGCAGGCGTTCTATCGGTTGGAGTCTGTAGAATACTATGCTATGATAACGATGTATGCGGAAAATATTCTGGGGAAAGCCAATTATTTAAGCGAGAAACAAATAGAGCCGCTTCTAAAGACGCGGGAAAATATGGGGAACCGCTGTGGAGGGGAGCCGCTGTGCAGCGCAAGGGAAACGAACGATACTGACTTTATGCCGCAGTCAGGAACGGTGGAGACGTATTTTACTGCGCTTGATGAATTGACTGAGCGAATTGCACGGAGAGTTGTAGAAAAGCTGAAACAGATGGAATAGTGCAGAATCAAAAGGCAGTCAGCCCTGCAAAAGGACTGGCTGCCTTTTATTTTTATATCTCCTTAAAGTCGATCTCCATGAAATCCGTTACTTCGGTATTCCACCGTTCCTCCACAAATTTACAGTGCTCCGGATGATTATTGTAGCTTTCGTAATCCTCAGGTTTCATGAAATCAAAAGAAAAGCCATAGGTATAACCATTTTTAGGGCTTACCTCCCAGCATTGCATGACATTCTGCGCAAAAGGGATACCCGCGAAAACTTTTTTGGCAGTAGCAATAAAATCCTTTGCGCGGGGATCGTCCTTATCATATTTCAGATTAAATACTACCATATGTCTGATTGCAGCTTCCATATTCTTTCTCCTTTATTTTGTAAGTTGATCGATCAGCGCTGACGCCGCAGTTTTTAACTGCGCAAGCTTCGAGTCTGCTTCTGTTTTTTCGGCAGCGGAGGCGGAAAGATAAGATTTCAATTTAGGTTCCGTACCGGAAGGACGAATAATGAAGCGTCCGCCTTCAAGTTCAAAGTAGAGGACGTTGGAGCGCTCCATATCGATCGGCTCCGTCTTTCCGGTCAGCATATCGAGCCGCTCCTGCTTCAGATAATCGCGGACCGCAAGCACTTTGAAGGCGCCGATATGGCCGGGATAGCTCTCACGCAAAGTGCGCACGGCATTCTGGATCTTTTCGATCCCTTCCTTTCCATAGAGCGTTTTCGAGAGGACAAGGTCTTCAAACCAACCGTACTTTTCATACAGGCCGACGAGGACGTCATAAAGAGTCCGGCCCATGGAATGATACCAACAGGCGGCTTCGGCGATCATCATCGCCGCCTGTACCGCGTCTTTATCACGCACAAACGCTCCCTGCAAATAGCCATAGCTTTCTTCGAAACCAAAGATGAATTTTCCTTTTCCGGTCTGTTCAGACAGCTTGATCTGCTCTGCAATGAATTTAAAGCCGGTGAATACGCTGCGAAGCTCCACACCGTAATGGCCGGCGATCACATCGACCATATCGCTGGTGACGATCGATTTTACAACAAATTCGTCGCCCACAAAGGTGCTTTGCTTTTGGGACAGCACATAATCCATAAGCAGGCAGCCGATTTGATTGCCGGTCAAAATGACGAACTCATGCGCAGGATTACGGACCGCAACGCCGAGGCGGTCGCTGTCCGGATCCGTCGCAAGGATCAGGTTGGCGTTTTCGCGGTTTGCTAACTCTACTGCGAGATCGAAGCTTTGCCTTTCCTCCGGATTAGGCGCCTTGACGGTCGGAAATGCCGGATCGGGGTGTTCCTGCTCGGGAACGACGTGCAGCCGGCGAATACCGAGATCTTTGAGAACGCGGCGTACGGGAACGTTTCCGGTACCGTGGAGGGGCGTGTATACAATATTCAGCTTATCCGCCTGCTGCTTCATGATCTCAGGGTGGATACAAAGCGCTTCTACCTTGCTGAAATAGATCTCATCAAGCTCATGGCCGATATAGGTCAAGAGCCCGTTCCGTTCTGCTTCATCAAGAGGCATGGATTCAATGTGGAACATGTCGTCTATTTGGGAAATGTATTCCGTGATGCGGTCGGAATCCGCAACGGGACACTGTCCGCCGTCCTTGCCATATACTTTATAGCCGTTATATTCGGGCGGATTATGGCTTGCTGTGATGACAACCCCCGACGTCGTTTTCAGCTCAAGGATCGTAAAGGAAAGCTGGGGAACGCTGTGCGGCGTGTCATACATAAACACATTGATACCGTTCGCACACAAAACGCCTGCCGTTTCGCGCGCAAACAGGTCGCTGTTTTTACGCGTGTCGTAGGCGACGGCAACGCCGGCAACAGGATCGCCGTGTGCAAGGATATTGTTGGCAAGCGCTTGGGTAGCGCGCTTTACCGTAAATACATTCATGCGGTTTGTGCCCATGCCGATGATGCCGCGCATCCCGGCGGTGCCGAATTCCATTTCTTTATAAAAAGAATCCTGAAGCAGGTCTTCGTCATCTGCAATACGGTCCAGATCGGACGCATATTCCGTATCCTTTAGGGCATTTTTCCAAATTTCATAGGTTTCCCGGTAAGTCATGAGAGTGCCTCCTCGTGCTTGATGCGGCCCGAATATTTACGGGACGCGTATTTTATAAGGTACTGCGTTGTTTAAAAGCCTAAGGCTTCGTTGACGAGCAGAATATAGATTTCTTTTCCGCGCGGCGGATATTGAAGCCGCACAGTCACATTACACATGCGTTCAGGCAGGCTGCAATCACGGCATACGCCCTCAACGGCACATGGTGTAGGGAGATTCAGTCTCCGCGCATTCTGCGGACAGGCCGTCTTTTTGATCCGGTCAATCGCGTCGTGCGGACTGCCTGCGATCTTGTTGACGCCGCATAATACGATCACGGTATCCGGCCCGAAAAACATGGCTGCCACCCGGTTGCCGTTTCCATCGATATTGATGAGATCGCCGCCGCGGGTAAGGGCGTTGGTGGATGTAAGATAGACGTCCGCGCTCATAGCGTTTTTCCATGCGGCCATTTTATCGGGCTTTTCCTTCTGCTGCTCAAGAACTGCGGAATAAACCGTTTTTCCGGTAGAAACGATATCGTCAAAAAGTCCGGTGTCCATAATGGTCTGGCTTCCGCCGATCCCGACGGACGCAGCATCGGCGATAAGCTCTATTACGCGTTTTTTTGCAGAACTTGCATCTTCAAAAAATTCGGCATGGAACCGCTTGCTGTTCAGCAGGTCGATCAGATCCTGATATTCGTTCATAAAAATGCTCTCCCTCTTCGCAGAAATAAGGAATCTTTATTCTTTATTATATACCACAAGAGCGCGGCGGGCTACCGATTATTTTATTGATTTTTGAATGCGCTTTGCGTATCATAGAGAGGAGAACAATACGAGGAGCACACATGAAAAACGACTATCAGAAAAATATACGGAATTTTTGTATCATCGCACATATAGACCATGGAAAATCAACGCTTGCAGACCGGCTGATCGAGATGACAGGAACAGTATCGCAGCGGGACATCAAGGATCAGCTTCTGGATACGATGGACCTTGAGCGGGAACGCGGCATTACGATCAAGTCGCAGGCGGTGCGCATGATCTATGAGCGGAACGGCGAGGAATATGAGCTGAATCTGATAGATACGCCCGGGCATGTGGACTTCACCTATGAGGTCTCCCGGTCGCTCGCGGCGTGTGAGGGCGCTGTCCTTGTGGTGGACGCAAGTCAGGGAATTGAAGCGCAGACGCTTGCCAACGTTTATCTCGCGATGGCTAACGACCTTGAAATTATTCCGGTCATCAATAAAGTAGACCTGCCGAGCGCACGTCCGGATGAGATCGCAAAAGAGATCGAGGATGTATTAGGACTGGACGCTTCCGATGCGCCGCGCATCAGTGCGAAAAGCGGAGAAAATGTGCAGCAGGTGCTGGATGCGATCGTGGATAAGCTCCCGGCTCCGTCGGGAGATGAGAACAGGCCGTTGAAAGCGCTTGTATTTGATTCCTATTATGATAACTATAAGGGCGCGATCAGCTATGTGCGGCTGATCGACGGGCGGGTTTCCGAGGGAACGAAGATACGCTTCATGGCATCGGGCAAGGTCTTTGATACGACGGAGGTCGGCGCTTTTTCGCCGGAGTTTGTACCGACGAAAGAGCTGAAAGCAGGAGACGTCGGATATATCGCGGCAAGCATCAAAAATGTTGCGGATACGCGCGTGGGAGATACGGTCACAAATGACCGGGAGCCGGCGGCAGAGGCGCTTCCGGGATATAAAAAGATCACCCCAATGGTATACTGCGGTATTTATCCGGCAGATGGGGCCAAATATGATGACCTGCGGGATGCGCTCGAAAAACTGCAGCTCAATGATGCATCTCTGCTCTACGATCCGGAGGTTTCCGCAGCGCTTGGATTTGGATTTCGGTGCGGCTTTCTCGGCCTGCTGCACATGGAGATCATACAGGAACGGTTAGAACGGGAATTTGATCTTGATCTTGTAACGACGGCTCCGAGCGTTTCCTACCGGGTGCGCATGATGAGCGGAGAAGAATTGGAAATAGATAATCCTACGAATCTTCCGGATCCGTCTACCATTGAATATATGGAGGAACCGATCGCCAAGGTCAGTGTGATGACACCCGATACCTACGTAGGCGCAGTTATGGAGCTTTGTCAGGAAAAAAGAGGAACGTTCAAGAATATGGAATATATTGAATCGACCCGTGTGCTGCTGCATTACGAGATACCGCTCAATGAGATCATATACGACTTTTTCGATAATCTGAAATCAAGAACAAGAGGATATGCCTCTATGGATTATGAGGTCAGCGGATATGAAAAGAGCGATCTTGTGAAGCTCGATATCCTGCTGAACGGAGAGATGTGCGACGCCCTATCCATCATTGTGCACAGAGACCGCGCTTATGGACGGGGAAGGTCTATTGCCGAAAAGCTCAAGGAAGTCATTCCCCGCCAGATGTTCGAGATACCGATACAAGCGGCGATCGGCGGAAAGATCATCGCAAGGGAGACGGTAAAAGCACTGCGCAAAGATGTGCTTGCGAAGTGTTATGGCGGAGATATCACCCGGAAGAAAAAGTTGCTTGAAAAGCAAAAAGAGGGGAAAAAGCGCATGAGGCAGGTAGGCAGTGTCGAAGTTCCGTCGGAAGCCTTTATGAGCGTACTGAAAATGGATAAATAAGAGAAAAATAGGGCGGGGCGTCCGGCGGCGGGCGCCCCGCTTCAAATGGAGAGCGTTATGCTGGGGATCTATCTGCACATTCCATTCTGTATCAAAAAATGCAATTACTGCGATTTTGTATCCGTCGAACACGGAGAGCTTATCGATCAGTATTTTTCTGCTGTGAAAAACGAAATCGCAGCAACAGGAAAAATGTATAGCCGGAAAGTGGATTCTGTCTTCTTCGGCGGTGGTACGCCGTCGCTGCCGGAGGCGCGATATATCACAGGATTGCTGGAAGCGCTGCGGCAGGCGTTCGATGTCAGCGCAGATGCGGAAATCACTCTGGAAGCGAACCCGTGCACGCTTGACCGCCCGAAGCTTGCAGCCTACCGTGCAGCAGGAATCAATCGACTCAGCATCGGACTGCAGGCGGCGCAGGACAGGCTTCTTGCGATGCTTGGCAGGCAGCATACGAAAGAAGGATTTGAAAGGGCGTACGGCCTTGCGCGTGAAGCAGGGTTTGAAAATATCAATATCGATATGATCTATGCGCTTCCCGGGCAGAGTCTGGAGGACTGGCAGGAGACGCTGGATTTTGTTCTGGAAAAGAGGCCGGAGCATATCTCAGCTTATGCGCTGAAAATAGAGGAGGGAACTCCGCTGTACAGGGAGGTACAGGAAGGAAAGCTGCATCCTGCCAACGAAGAAACAGACCTTGCCATGTATCATGCGGCGCAGGAGGCGATGGCAGAAAACGATTATACCAACTATGAAATATCCAATTTTGCACGGGAGGGCTTTTCCTGCCGGCATAATCTGAAATATTGGAATGTGAGGGATTATTTGGGGCTTGGAGCCGCCGCACATTCGTGTATCGATTCGATGCGCTTTGCAAATACGGAGGATATAGAGGAATATATTAAAAACCTGTCGGGAGGCGTTCTGCGGTATGCAGCCTCGGAATTTTTGCCGGAAAAGGAACGGAAATTGGAATATATCATGCTAAAACTGCGTTTGAAGGATGGTTTTACTTTTTTTGATTACAAGAGCAGATTCACAAAAGATTTCCGGGAAGAATTCCCAGAGGAGATACGGCGGGCAGTTTTCTATGGACTTGTAGAAATGGACGACCGGGGCATGCGGCCTACCCGGCGCGGCTTCGATCTGCAGAACCAACTCGTGTCCTTACTGACCGAAAACCTGTAAACCTCTATGACATGCATGGAATAAACGGATAACGGAAGTTCACAGAATATTCATTTTGTACGGCTATTATTTTAACAAACCATATTGACAACCACCCGGAGCGGTGGTATCTTTATATCAAGGGTTAGCACTCAACTGAATAGAGTGCTAACAAAACGGTTTAGAGCCGATTTTTTGTGTATATATCTAATTTGTGCAGAGATAAGCGCGGAAAGGAGGGCGCGCCGGACTATGGAACTATCGGACAGAAAACTGAAAATATTAAAAGCGATTATCGATGATTATATCGATACCGGTATCCCGGTGGGCTCGCGTACGCTGTCCAAAAAACCGGAGCTTGATTACAGCCCGGCGACGATCCGCAACGAGATGGCGGACCTTGAAGAAATGGGCTTTCTCGAACAGCCGCACACTTCGGCGGGAAGAACGCCGAGCGACAGGGCGTACCGGCTGTATGTAGACCGGCTGATGCACATAGACCGTATCACAAAAGACGAGGCGATGTTTATCCGCAATTACTTTGACACACGCGTAGACGAGATCAGTGAGGTGCTTACATCGGCGGCAAAGGCGCTGTCGGATGCAACAAAGCATATATCGATGGTAACGGCCCCGAATCTTGAAAGCGTAAGACTCAAGAGAATACAGATCGTAAAGATCACGGAAACGAAAGGGATACTCATTTTTGTTACGGATAACGGTCTCGTGCAGGATAAGATGATCAATATCCCTCTTGCGATGGATATGCATCAATTGGAGCTCCTGTCGAATATGCTGACAGAGCGGGTGCAGAATCTCTCTCTTTCGGAAGCGGAGGAAGTGATCCGGAACTCCTGTATGGACAGCCTGAAGGAGCAGAAGCTTATCATGGGCGAGGTGTTGGATGCCATCAATCTGAACAGGGAAAAGAAAGAAATGGTATTCGGCGGCGCACAGAATATTTTTAACTACCCGGAATATAAGGATGTCAGCAAGGCGCAGCATTTCCTGCAGCTTTTGGAGACAAAAGACGTTTTATATAAAGTGATGTCCGCGGCGACCGACCTTGAATTTTCAATCAGGATCGGAAAAGAGAACCCCTATGACGATTTTAAGGATATGAGTATCGTAACGGCGACCTATAAGATCGGCGGGGAAAAAATCGGTTCGTTCGGCGTGATAGGACCTACGCGGATGGATTACGGCAGGGTGCTGTCTGTATTAAAATATGTCGGAATGAGTTTGAGCGACATTCTTTCGTGTTTGCTGCAAACAGAAAATACAGAGAATAAAAAATAAGGCAGGTAAGAAAATTGGCGGAAGAACAGGAAAAGAAGCAGGCTGGTCAGGCTGCTGAGGAAGAGCAGGAACAAGAGCAGAAAAAGACAGCGGAGGAGGAACAGCCGCAAGAAAAAAAAGCAGCTAAGCATAAGTCCGCTCCCAAAAAGGATAAGACACAAGAGAAGCTGAAAAAGCTGGAAGCAGAAAAGGACGAATATCTGAACGCGCTGCAGCGGGAACGCGCCGACTTTGAAAATTATAAAAAGCGGAATGCCGCTCTTGCCGCGACGTCTTTTCAAAACGGTGTAGCAGACACTGTTATGGCAGTCCTGCCGATCCTTGATAATTTTGAGCGCGCACTCGTAGCCGAATGCGGAGATGAAGCTTTCCTCGAGGGCATGAAAATGATCATGCGGCAGATGCAGGATTCTCTGAAAAGCCTTGGAGTAGAGGAGATCCCTGCGGAGGGGCAGTTTGACCCGGAATTCCACAATGCAGTCATGCAGGCGGAAGAGGAGGGATATGAAACAAATCAGATCATCGAGGTATTGCAAAAGGGCTATAGCCTGAACGGAAAAGTGCTTCGGCACTCCATGGTGAAAGTGGCTAAATAAGCAGAAACAGGCGTAAGCCTTGTTTGATAACAAAGAAGTGAAAAACATTTACAGGAGGTTTTTATAAATGGGTAAAGTAATCGGAATCGACCTTGGAACAACAAATTCCTGCGTAGCAGTTATGGAAGGCGGAGAAGCCGTCGTAATACCAAACGCAGAAGGAGCAAGAACAACGCCGTCCGTCGTTGCGTTTTCGAACAACGGAGAAAGACTGATCGGACAGGTAGCGAAGCGTCAGGCGGTAACGAACCCCGACCATACCGTTATGTCGATCAAGCGCGATATGGGGACAGACAGGAAAGTTACGATCGATGGGAAAGCATATTCTCCGCAGGAAATATCTGCAATGATTCTGCAGAAACTGAAATCGGATGCGGAAGCATATCTCGGTGAGACGGTGACACAGGCGGTCATTACTGTTCCGGCTTATTTTTCGGATTCACAGCGTCAGGCAACAAAGGACGCGGGCAAGATAGCAGGTCTTGAAGTTCTGCGTATCGTAAATGAGCCGACGGCAGCAGCGCTTGCTTATGGACTGGAAAAGGACAACAATCAGAAAGTTTTGGTATATGACCTTGGCGGCGGCACGTTCGACGTATCGCTTCTGGAGATTGGCGACGGCGTTATTGAAGTTCTTGCAACGAGTGGAAATAACCGCCTTGGCGGCGATGATTTTGATGATAAGATCGTACAGTGGATGGTAGAAGAATTCAAGAAGAGCAATGGGATAGACCTCGGCGGCGATAAGATTGCAATGCAGCGGTTGAAAGAGGCGGCTGAAAAAGCGAAAATAGAGCTTTCCGGCGTGATGCAGACAAACATCAATCTGCCGTTTATTACGGCGGATGCGACAGGCCCGAAGCATCTTGATCTCAATTTGTCGCGTGCGAAGTTCGATGAGCTTACGGCAGACTTGGTTGCGGCAACGGAGGGACCGACCTCAAGTGCAATCAAAGATGCAGGCATCAGCAATTCAGATATCGATAAGGTGCTGCTGGTAGGCGGATCTTCCCGTATCCCCGCAGTACAGGATATGGTCAAGAGGATCACAGGAAAAGAACCTTTTAAGGGAATCAATCCGGATGAATGCGTTGCAATGGGCGCAGCGATCCAAGCAGGCGTATTGGGCGGCGAGGTAAAGGATGTACTGCTGCTTGACGTTACGCCGCTTTCGCTCGGCATCGAAACGATGGGCGGTATCTGCACGAAGCTGATCGACCGGAACACGACGATCCCGGCGAAAAAGAGTCAGATCTTCTCGACGGCAGCGGATGGGCAGACCAGCGTAGAGATCCACGTATTGCAGGGCGAACGCGAAATGGCCGCGGCAAATAAAACCCTTGGACGGTTTACGCTGACAGGCATCGCTCCCGCTCCGCGCGGTGTACCGCAGATCGAAGTCACCTTTGATATCGATGCAAACGGCATCGTAAACGTGTCTGCAAAGGATATGGGGACCGGGAAAGAGCAGAAGATCACGATCACAGCTTCTACGAATCTTTCGGATGAAGAAATCGACAAGGCCGTTAAAGAAGCTGAAAAGTTCGCAGCAGAGGACGAGAAGCGCAAGGAAGAGGTAGAGGCGCGCAACAATGCGGATTCTCTGATTTACCAAACGGAAAAGACGCTGAAAGACCTCGGAGATAAGGTGCCGAAAGAGGATAAGAAAAAGATAGAGGATGAAGTAGCAGCTGCAAAAGAAGCGCTTAAAACAAATAATCCGGATACGATCAAATCTGCGACAGAAAAGCTGCAGAAGGTTTCGTTCGATACTTTCGGAAAGATTTATCAGCAGGCAGGCGGAGACCCGAATGCAGCAGGCGGAGCACAGGGCGGTGCGGGCTTCGATCCCAACTATGACCCGAACGGCGGGGCGAAAAAGGATGACAATGTGGTAGACGCGGACTATGAAGTCGTAGATGACGACAAAAAGGACGAAGATAAAAAATAAGCGCCGTTGAGTTATGTGTGCTGGAATTCCTCAAAAAGCCAGAGTATTATACTTTGGCTTTTGAGGATTTTTCAGAATGAAATGGAAGAGGTATCATAGATTTTGGCTAAGGATTATTATGAAACGCTTGGAGTCGGACGAGACGCAAGTGCGGACGAGATCAAAAGCGCATACAGAAAGCTTGCAAAAAAATACCATCCAGACCTGAATAAAGGCGATGAAGGAGCGGCGCAGAAATTCAAGGAAGTGAACGAGGCTTATCAGGTATTGAGCGACGACCAGAAGCGCAGACAATATGACACTTTCGGAACGGCGGACGGAAATGCAGGCGGCTTCGGCGGTCAGGGCGGCTTCGGCGGCTTTGAAGGTTTCGGCGGTTTTGGAGATATTTTTGATAATATTTTCGGAGGCGGTATGCGGAGCCGTCCGGCAAACGGACCGCAGCGCGGAAGCGATATCCGGGTGAACATGCGGCTTTCATTTGAAGACGCAGCGCACGGTATAAAACATGATATTACCATAACGCGGCTCGAACGATGCGATGAATGCAGCGGAACAGGAGCTGCAAAGGGAACGGAGCGGAGGACCTGCCCTACCTGCAATGGAACGGGGCAGGAGCGCGTACAGCAGCAGACGATGTTCGGGAGCTTTGTAAATGTGCAGCCCTGCCGGACCTGCGGCGGAGAAGGAACGATCGTGGATACGCCGTGTGAAAAATGCAAGGGCAAAGGAACCATACAGCGCCAGCGCACGATCGCAGTCAACATTCCGGCGGGGATCGATAACGGTCAGATCCTTACGATGCGCGGCGAAGGAAATGCGGGAAAGCGGGGAGGTCCGGTCGGTGATTTGCAGATCGTAGTCTCGGTAAAGCCGCATAAGCTGTTTGAGCGTCTTGGAAACGATCTTTATCTGGATATGAGCATCACGATGATGCAGGCGGCGCTCGGCGATGAAGTAGAGGTGCCTACGCTCGATGGGAAAGTACGATATAAAATCGATGCGGGAACGCAGCCGGGTACGGTATTCAGACTGAAGAACAAGGGAATACAGTATCTGAATTCGAACCGTGTGGGCGACCTTTATGTGCGGGCCAATGTGCAGATCCCCAAAAAGCTGAACGAGCGGCAGAAGAAAATACTGCGTGAATTTGAGGATAAGATACGGACGAAGGATAAGGAAACGTCTTTCACAAAACCAAACGATGCATTTTGATAAAATAAAGAAAAGAGCGGGCCGCCGCTCTTTTTTTGTTGCATTGACAAAAGATTTGCGAGTATAATAATAAAATACAATATGCGAGGTGCAATCAGATATGGATTGGCTGAAAATAGGAATACGGACACAAAAAGAAGCGGAGGAGATCTTTTCCGCGTTATTGATGGAAGCAGGAGCGAAAGGCGTTTCTATAGAAGGAGATAATGAGGCATGCTCAAAGGGCGGGCTTCCATGGGACTATTTGGATGAAGAAGTATTGGAAAAAGTCCCGTTTTGCGTAACGGCGTTTTTTCCATGCGACGGTAGCGAACAGGAGGTACTGGCAGATATTAAGGAACGGGTGCGTGATGTGAAGGGGATGGATATCGGCCTGCCGCTCGGAACTCTTGAGATCATTACCCAAACTGTGCGCGAAGAGGATTGGGCAAATGCGTGGAAAGCATATTTCAAACCGGTCAAGATATCTGATTTTGTAGTGATCAAACCGACATGGGAGGAATATTCGGCCGGACAGGACGAGATCGTGATCGAGATCGATCCGGGAATGGCGTTTGGAACGGGAAACCATGAGACGACGCGCATGTGCGTGCGTTTTTTAGAAGAATATATGGAACCGGGAATGCGGGTGATCGATGCCGGCTGCGGCAGCGGCATTCTTTCCGTCGCAGCGGCAAAATTCGGCGCAGAAAAAGTATACGCGCTCGATCTTGATCCGGTCGCAGTAGATGTAACTGCGGAAAATGCAGAACGTAACGGCTGTGCGGACGTAATAGAGGCGAAGAGGTCTGATCTTTTGACGGAGGTGCCCGAGGGAACGCAGGCAGATATCGTTGTCGCTAATATCATTGCAGACGTTGTGATCGCTCTGAACGGAAAAGCGCAGAAATATATGAAGCGCAATGGAATGTATATCTGCTCCGGCATCATTGATTCCCGGCTTGGAGATGTGCGCAAGTCTCTGGAGGAAGAGGGCTATAAGGTCATACAGATTTTAGAGGATGGAGAATGGCGGGCGATCGCCTGCAAGTATAGAGGATGAGACGCTTCTTTTGGCCGGATATCGCCGGACGGCAGGTTGCTATAACAGGAACGGAAGCAAAGCATATTTCCCGCGTTCTGCGCATGCAGCCGGGCGATATGCTTATTCTGTTTGACGGCAGCGGAGTCGATTGCATTGGAACGATAACACGAATAGGTGCGGAAAGCGTAGTTGTAGATATCATAGAGCGAAAGCCTTCAGACCGGGAGCTGCCGGTCAGGATCGTTTTATTTCAGGCAGTACTGAAAAGCGATCATCTGGATTATGCCATACAAAAGTGCACAGAAGCCGGCGTATATAGATTTATGCCGTTTATCAGCGAGCGTTGTGTGAAGCGTCCGGACGAAAAAGCGGCGCGAAAGCTTGTGGAACGTGAGAATAGGATCGCTCTGGAAGCGGCAAAGCAGTGCGGGCGTTCCATCGTTCCGGAGGTAACGGATATCCTACCGTTTAGAGAAGCGGCCAAAGCTGCATGCAGCCTTGGCGGAACGATTTTAGTTGCTTATGAGGACGAAAAAAAACGGACGCTGAAGAGGGCGCTGAAAAAGGCTGACTCGATGCAGATAGCATTGTTCATTGGGCCTGAAGGCGGATTTTCGAAGGAAGAAATCAGCGTGCTGAAGGAATACGGAGCAGTTTCATGCTCGCTCGGGAAGAGGATATTGCGTGCAGAAACAGCGGGACTTGCCGCTGCTGCAATGATAGGCTATGAATTCATGGAGAAGGAATAAAATGAAAGCAGCTGCATATACGCTTGGATGCAAAGTGAACCAATATGATACAAATGCAATGATGGAGCTGCTTGAAGAAGCGGGATTTCAGCGGGTAGGGTTTCATGAGGAAGCGGATGTCTATCTCATCAACACCTGCACGGTGACGAACGCTGCAGATAAAAAATCGCGTAATATGATTCGGCGCCTGCACAAAAGCCATCCCGGCGCCATTATTTGTGTATGCGGTTGTCTGGCTCAGCGGGACGGCGAAGCGCTTCTGAAAACAGAGGGAGTCAGCGCGGTGATCGGAACGGAACGGCGCAGACAGATCGTTGCTATCGTTCGGGAGTGTCTTGACGGGAAGCGGGTAGACGGTGTGCAGGAGATTGGCAGTGTATATGAGGAATTGCGGGTAAAAACGGCAGGAGAATTGACGCGCGGATATATCAAAATACAGGAGGGCTGTAATAATTTTTGCAGCTATTGTATTATCCCCTATGTGCGCGGCAGAGTGCGGTCGCGCGGCTCAGGCGGGATTTATGCGGAGGCACAGGGGCTTGCGGAGGCTGGCGTGCAGGAGATCGTGCTGACGGGGATACACATTTCGTCTTATGGGGAGGATACCGGGGAAGAACTCTTTGACTTACTGCACAGACTTGATTCGATTTCCGGGATTCGGCGGATACGTCTTGGTTCCCTTGAACCGCATATCCTGACGGAGGATTTCGTGTGTAGGCTCAAAACGCTCGGAAAAGTATGTCCGCATTTTCATATATCGCTCCAGAGCGGGAGCAGTTCCGTTTTGAAGCGAATGAACAGGAAATATACTGCATCGCAATTCGCGGGATATTTGGATACGATCCGCAGAACGTATGACTGCCCTGCCGTCACGACGGATGTGATTACCGGCTTTCCCGGAGAGACTGAGCAGGAATTTCAGGAAACACGCCGTTTTTTGGAGGAACAGCAATTTTCCAGAATCCATGTGTTTCCCTATTCGGAGCGTAAAGGAACGCCTGCCGAAAGAATGGAAGAGAAAATTCCCGTTTCTGTCCGGCGCGAACGCGCGAATGATTTGATCGAGCTTGGAAAACAGCTGGAATATAATTATGCGGAGCGGTTTATAGGAACGGTGCAGGATGTCCTGTTTGAACAGGCGGCAGGCGACGGTATGGCAGAAGGATATACAGACCGCTATTTGCGAGTGCATGCGGACGGTATTCCCGGAGCATTGGAAAAAGTTTTGCTGCAGCGTTGCGAAAATGGTATACTGTATGGGAAAAGATAAGCGAGGAGGCCGAAGGATGGAAGATTGCTTGTTTTGCAAGATCATAGCAGGGGAGATCCCCTCGAACAAAATATATGAAGACGAGAGGGTATATGCGTTTACCGATATTGACCCCAAGGCGCCGGTGCACATTTTGGTGATCCCTAAAAAGCACATCAAAAGTATTCTCGAAGTATCGGAAGAAGATTTTGAATATTTAGACGCTATGGTACGTGCGGCACAAAAAATCGCGGAGACACAGAAAATAGCCGCGGATGGTTTCCGGCTCGTTTTCAATACGGGAGAAAACGGCGGGCAGACCGTTCACCATCTTCACATGCATCTTCTGGGCGGGAGATATATGGAATGGCCGCCCGGCTGAAACGATGCGGAAAGATCGGAGCTATGAATTAGCTGTTGACAGAATGAGACGATTTTACTATAATACAGGGGTATGAAATAACTCCCAGTTTTTATGGCAGCATGAAAACCGAGTACGGGAGGAGGGGAGATCAATGTCTGAGATACGCGTAGGCGAAAACGAAACACTGGAAAGTGCTCTGAGAAGATTCAAGCGTAAATGCGCAAGAGCAGGAGTTCTGGCTGAGATCCGGAAACGTGAGCATTATGAAAAACCCAGTGTAAAGAGAAAAAAGAAAGCAGAAGCAGCTAGAAAAAGAAAGCATTGAGCTTAAAGCGGCTTATGCGCTGACTATTTTCAAAACATGACGGGCCCCTCGTGCAGACGAGGCGGCCTGTTTTTTTAAACGGAAATAGGTGTGGGCTTTTTGAAGAAAATGTGGTACTATGCATATATGGGTATGAAGTCAGGAGGAAGCGTTTAATTTGGCTGAAACACAAATAGATATTTCATTTGACAACATGGAGCAGATGGCTGGTGTCTTTGGAAACTTTGATGAGAATATCAATATTATTTCGGCAGAGACAGAAACGGCGATCCGGGCGACTGAGCATGGGATCAGGATCACAGGAGAAGCAAAAAAAGCGCAGACCGCTGCAGATGTAATCGAAGTTTTAAAGAAGATGTATGGGAAAAACGAAACGATCGATCAGGATTCCGTCAACTATGCGTTTGACCTTGTTCACGATGGACAGCAAGAACTTGTAAATGAAATGATGTCAGACGTAGTAGCAATTACCGCCAAGGGGAAACAAATCAAATGCAAATCCTATGGCCAGAAGGAATATATCAAAGCGATACGGGACAATACCGTAGTGATATGCATTGGCCCCGCCGGAACGGGAAAGACCTATCTTGCTATGGCAATGGCAGTCGTCGCGTTGAAAAATAAACAGGTATCGCGTATCATACTGACAAGACCTGCTGTAGAAGCGGGTGAGAATTTGGGATTTTTGCCGGGGGATCTGCAAAATAAAGTGGATCCATATCTGCGGCCGCTTTACGATGCTCTTTATGATTTTATGGGAACGGATGCTTATGCGCGTCTGTCTGAGAAAGGAGCGATCGAGGTGGCACCGCTTGCCTATATGCGGGGCAGGACATTAAACGATGCATTTATTATTTTGGATGAGGCGCAAAACTGTACGATGGAACAGATAAAAATGTTCCTTACGCGTTTTGGAGAAAATTCCAAGGTGGTCGTTACGGGCGATGTGACCCAGATAGACCTGCCCAAAGAGCGTGCATCGGGGCTGAAAAAGGCGGTTGAGATCCTGAAAGATATCAAAAACATCGCGGTGCTCCAGCTTGACCAGAAGGATGTCGTACGCCATCCTTTGGTAAGAAGCATCATCAAAGCGTTTGAAAAATATGAAAATAGGCGCAAACATACGATCGTATAAGACGAGTCTTGAGGATTGACGAATGGGTTTTCGGAAAACATTTCAAAAAAAAGCAGTCATGAATCTGCTCATGGCCGCAGGATCGCTGGCGATTTGCATTGCTGTCGCGCTTGTTTCTCTTATGCCGCAAACTTATGACATTGTCAGCGGAGAAATATCGGATATCACCATCACAGCTCCGGCGGATGTGGTCGATCAAGCCGCTACGCAGCGTGTTATTGAAGAGGAGCAGGCGAAGGTAGGACCGGTATATAAAAATGACGCCAATACGACACAGCAGATCGTCAAAAAAATATCGGAAGATTTTGTTGCGTTTGAAGAAGCGCGCGCCGGTGCAGAGGAACGTTATAGTGCGGAGCAGGAAGCGAAACGGCAAGAGGTGGAAAAAGAGATCGCTGCCGCAGAACAGGCCAACGCTGCAAATCCGACTCAGCCCGTGCCGGTGCCGACGGCATATACGGCGGAGCCGTTTGATCCTGAAAAAGTAGAATGGGATACGCTTCTGACGGAAGAGGACTTTAACAGCCTCAAAGCACTTCTGCCGGACTATGTCACGACTTCGCAATTATACAGTATCATCAGCATGACAGCCAGTCAGCTGACGGCGATACAGGATTCTATCTCGGGTGCAGTCCAAGATCTTCTATATACGGGGATATCCTCTGATGATATCGACGAAGCAAAGGCACAGGCGGCAGAAACCGTTACGGGACAAGCAGATATGACAGCAGACGCCAAGGAGCTGGCGACTGCTGTTATTATGAACGATCTATATCCCAATATGGTATTCGATGAGGAAGCGACGCAGCAGAAACGTGAAGAAGTCGCGCAGATGGTCGTTCCCGTAGAGTATAAAAAGGGGCAGAATATCGTTCGCAAGGGCGAGGTCGTTACAGACGATCAATACGAGATGCTGAAGAGCCTCGGAATGCTGACGGCAGAATCGACTTCGATCAAGCCGTATGCCGTCGTTATGATCTATATTGTCCTGATGTTCGTTATGTACGGTGTTTTTTTAGCGGTGTTCAATCGCAGACTGTTGACTGATACGAAAAAAATCGCAATTCTGGCGATTCTGACAGCTGCCGCTTATGGAGTGACTTCGATTGCCCAGCTTGTCGCGATTCATTTTGTGCCCGTCTTTTTATTCGTTATTCTCGGAGCGGTCCTGCTTTCACCTAAAAATGCGATCGTATACAGCGTATTTTTATCCTTACTCTTGATGAGCGTGACGACGGGCGGACAGAATTTGTTCAGTACGACTTCCCTGATGCTTTTGCTTGTTATGCTCACAGGCGGCTTCTTTGCGGTCTATATTTTGAAAGATATGCGCTATCGGTCGCGGCTTGTGCTTGCAGGCTTGGTGGCGGCAATACCCGGCGTAGCGGTCTCTTTGCTTATCTGGATGGCGCAGGTGCCGCTGCTTTCTGAGCAAGCGCCGAATTTGCAGCAGACGCTTTCGAGCATTGCTATGATAACAGGGAGCGGCGTACTGTGCGGGATCGTAAGCATTGGTGTTCTTCCGCTGATCGAAAATGCTTTTAAGCTTACGACGCCGACCAAGCTTCTTGAATTATCAGATCCGACGCACCCGCTTACAAAACGTCTTATGATCGAAGCGCCGGGAACGTATCACCACAGCGTCCTTGTTGCAAATCTTGCAGAGGCAGGCTGCAATGCAGTGGGGGGCTTCTCTTTGCTTGCGCGCGTGGGGGCTTATTATCATGATATCGGCAAGGTGGAGAATCCATTATATTTTAAAGAGAATCAACGGAACAACATCAATATGCATGATTCTCTGACGCCTGAACGCAGCGCGGAGATCATACGGCGGCACGTTCCGGCTGGCGTTGAACTGCTGCGCAAATATAAAATGCCGCGTGAGATCATTGATATTGCGCATAATCATCACGGCAGCGGAACGGTCGGCTATTTTTATGCGGAGGCTCTGAAAGCAGATCCGCATACCAAAAAAGAAGATTTTCAGTATGAGGGAAATCCTCCGGAAACAAAAGAGCAGGCAATCGTGATGCTTGCGGACGTAGTGGAGGCGGCTGTCCGCAGCTTAGATAATCCTTCACGGGAAGAAATAGCGGCAATGGTGCATAAATTGATCAAGGCGCGTTATGATGAAGGACAGCTTGACCACGCGCCGCTTAACAGGCGGGATCTGAAGTTGATTGCCGAGGCGTTTATCAATATTTTTGACGGAGTATACCATCAGCGGATCAAATATCCGGAAATAAAGATACATGGAGCGGAAGATGACGATAGCATTCTCTGACGAGCAGAACAAGATAGAGATAACGGCTGAGCTCACAGACGGGGTGTGCGCTGTTCTGGAAGCGGCAGAACGTTCAGAGCTTGCCGAAAAGGCATGCCTCAATCTGTTGTTTACCGATAATGAAGGGATACAGGAACTGAACAGGGAGTTTCGCGGGATCGACAGGGCGACGGATGTACTGTCTTTCCCCGCCTATGACCTTTCTGTTCCTTTGGCCGCGTGTGCAGAAAAACTGATCGATAAGGAATATATAGACGGGGCACTTTTTCTGGGAGATATCGCGATCTCAGCAGAACGGGCACAGGAGCAGGCGGAGGAGTATGGACACGGCTTGAAGCGGGAAATAGCTTTCTTAGCGCTCCACGGGATGCTTCATCTCATGGGGTACGACCACATGACGAAGGAAGAGGAAGCGGTTATGACGGAAAAACAGGCGGCGCTTCTTGCGGCGGTGAATATCGGCAGGGAGCAGGATGGAATCTAACGAGGGGAAAAAGTACAGGCCGAAAAAGTCGCTTTTAGGAAGCTTTAATCATGCAATAAACGGCTTCCTGCAATCGTTCAAGATGGAGCGCAACATGAAAATACATGTGGCGTTGGCCGCTGTCGTTACGGTCACGGCGCTCCTCACGCAGGTAACGCGTTTTGAGATGATTGCGCTTGTGCTGGTCATCGCATTTGTTTTTTTTGCAGAGCTTTTCAATACGGCGGTGGAAGCGGTTGTGGATATTGCGACGAAGGGAGAATATAACGAGCTTGCACGCATTGCGAAGGATGTCGCGGCCGGCGGCGTTTTTGTTGCCGCAATGAGCGCTCTCGTCGTTGGGTATCTCGTTTTTTTCCGGAAGCTGTATACACTTTCTTACGCATCGATAAGTTATATCAACAATTTGCCCGCATACATTACATTTGCGGTCCTGATGCTGGTATTTGTGGCAGTCATCGTCATGAAGTCGCGCTTTATGAAAAAGGGCGGAAACTATATACAGGGCGGGATGCCAAGCGGCCATACGGCTTTTGCTTTTGCGCTGTTTACCGCGATCGCGTTCGTTTCAGCAGACCCTGTGGCCTCAACATTTGCGGCAGTATTGGCGCTGATCGTCGCGGAAAGCCGCATGGAGACGAAAGTGCATACATTTGCAGAGGTATTGGTGGGAGCGCTGATGGGGGTCGTGATCACCGTGCTGGTTTTTGAGATCGGTGAGCTGATCGTACGCTGAACAGGAGAAAGAGATGGATTTCAAATCAGGTTTTATAGCACTTACCGGCAGCCCGAATGTGGGAAAATCTACACTTTTAAATGCGCTTATCGGAACGAAGATAGCGATCGTATCCAAGAAGCCGCAGACTACGAGGAATCGTATTACCGGCGTCCTTACAGGCGCGGATTATCAAATGGTCTTTATGGACACACCGGGCCTTCAGAGTCCCAAAAACAAATTGGGAGAATTTATGCTGAAGACGGCCGAACAAACTGCGAGGGAAGTCGATGCCGTTCTTTTTGTGGCAGATGCAAAGGTGGGGGTGCGGGAAAAGGACGAGGCAGCCTTGTCGCGTCTTGCAGCAAGCGAAGTGCCGTTAGTGATCGCGCTCAATAAGATAGACGCAGTCGATGAAGCGCGCATAGAGGAACAGGAAAAGATACTGGAAAAATATGGCGAAAAAGTATTCCGGATATCTGCTGCGGAAAGGCTTGGACTTGCAGGATTGATAGAGCATCTAAAGTGCTATCTGATAGAGGGTCCGATGTATTATCCGGCCGATATGGTTACAGACCAGCCGGAGCGGGTGCTCGCAGCGGAGTTTATTCGGGAAAAAGCTTTGAAAAGCATCGGGAAAGAGATACCGCACGGGATCGGCGTAGTTGTGGAAAAGATTGAGCGGGAAGCGGGGAAAAATATTACGCATATTGATGCGGTGATTTATTGCGAGAAAGATTCCCATAAAGGGATCATTATTGGCGCGGGAGGCAGGATGCTGAAGAAGATCGCATCCGCAGCGCGCGCCGATATGCAGCTGCTGTTTGGAGAAAAGGTGTTTCTTCAGGTATGGGTAAAAGTAAAGCCGGACTGGAGGAACAAACTTTTGGTTCTGCGGTCCTTAGGGTATGATGAAAGGCAATAGGCGCTGCCGGCGGCTGATTTGATGCACGCTGTGGTGGAGGATATTGGAGTGGAAAAACATTACTGTATCGTACTGCGCACGGTGGATTATAAAGATTACGATAAGATATTGACCCTTTTTTCGCGGTCACATGGACGGATACATGCACAGGCACGAGGTGCGAGGAGAATAAAAAGCGAGCTTGCGACGGCCTGTCAGCCGCTTGCCTGCGGAGAATATGAGTTTTATAAAAAAGACGATAAGCTGTTTCTTACGGCGGCGCTCATGAAGCAGGAATTTTACCGGGTCCAAAATGATTACGATAAGTTTTCAGCGGCCTGTGTCATGCTGGAGTTGGCGGATAAGCTCATTCAAAACACAGACGACTATGAGGACCTTTTTTTGGCACTGATATATTCTCTGTTTGCGATGGAGCAGGACAGGCTTTCCGGTACGCGGGCACTTGCGTATTTCCTTTCGCGGACGGTAGAGCGCATGGGGATCTTCCCGGCGCTGGGAACGTGTGCGGTCTGCGGGCGGGAAACGGCGGACGGCGGGGAAACGGCGGCGTTTTCCTTGGAAGAGGGCGGTGAGATATGTACTGCCTGTGCACCTCATATAAGCGTGCGCACGGTCTCGCGCAATATGCTCGCGGGGCTGGAAGTGATGGGGAAAGCGAGGCCGCAGGATATTGTGCAGGCGGCGGCTGATGAAGCAGAGGCGAAAGAAACGATAGAATTGATGGAACAGTATCTTGAAAACATGATGGATCTGCGCCTGAAAACAATGAGATATTTCCGGGAAAAATCTTTGTGAAAGTGTAATCTTTTGTTGTTTTATTACATTTAATCATGTATAATATACGTGGCTTTTCATGAGCTGATTGGGATGCGATAAACGAGTCATTTTTAAATAAATATAAATTCAGGAGGAGTTTTAGATGGCAAAGAAGTATGTATACCTTTTTAAAGAGGGTGATGCTTCCATGAGGAACCTTCTCGGGGGCAAAGGCGCCAATCTGGCTGAAATGACCAATCTTGGCCTGCCGGTTCCCCAAGGTTTCACGGTTTCTACGGAGGCTTGCACGAAGTATTATGAAGACGGTAAAAAGATTGCCGACGAAGTAGTAGAGCAGATTTATGATGCGATGGCAAAGACGGAAGAGATCGCAGGCAAAAAATTCGGCGATCCGGAAAACCCGTTCCTCGTATCCGTCCGCAGCGGTGCACGCGCTTCCATGCCGGGCATGATGGACACGATCCTGAACCTTGGCCTCAATGATGTTGCGGTGGAGGGCATGGCGAAGAAATCCGGCAATCCGCGTTGGGCGTATGACAGCTACAGAAGATTCATCCAGATGTTCTCCGACGTTGTTATGTGCATCGATAAGGAATTGTTCGAAGAACAGCTTCAGGCTGCAAAAGACGCAAAAGGCGTGAAGATGGATACTGAGCTGGATGCGGACGATCTGAAAGAAGTCGTTAAAAAATATAAAGAGATCTATAAGCGTGAAATGGGCAAAGAGTTTCCGCAGGACGCAAAGGAACAGCTTCTTGAAGCAGTAACGGCAGTATTCCGTTCGTGGGATAACCCAAGAGCGATCGTATACCGCCGCATGAATGATATTCCGGCAAGCTGGGGTACCGCTGTCAACGTACAGGCAATGGTATTCGGCAACATGGGTGACGATTGCGGAACAGGCGTTGCTTTCACCAGAAACCCCTCCACAGGCGAAAAGAAGCTTTATGGCGAATATCTGATGAACGCACAGGGCGAGGATGTTGTTGCAGGTATCAGAACGCCTCAGCCGATTTCGCATCTTGCAGATCAGATGCCGGAAGTTTACGAGCAGTTTGCGACGATCGCGCAGTCTCTGGAAGATCATTACAAAGATATGCAGGATATGGAGTTTACGATCGAAGGCGGCAAGCTCTTCATGCTGCAGACGAGAAACGGAAAACGTACGGCTCCGGCTGCTCTCAAAATTGCCGTAGACCTCGTAAAAGAAGGAAAACTCACTGAGGAAGAAGCGATCCTCAAAGTAGAACCGAAACAGCTCGATTCGCTCCTCCACCCGATGTTCAATGCGGATGCGCTCAAGAAAGCGAAGCCGATCGCAAAAGGTCTGCCGGCTTCTCCCGGTGCGGCTTGCGGCATGCTGTATTTCACGGCGGAGGCTGCTACGGAAGCTGCTGCGAACGGGAACAAAGTAGTTCTTGCGCGGCAGGAAACTTCTCCTGAAGATATTGAAGGTATGTATGCTTCCGAAGGTATCCTGACGGCACGCGGCGGTATGACGTCTCACGCGGCTGTTGTTGCCCGCGGTATGGGAACCTGCTGCGTAGCGGGCTGCGGTGAACTGAGAATCGACGAGAACGCTAAAACGATGACTACGGAAGACGGTAAGGTCTATAAAGAAGGAGATTGGATCTCCCTCGATGGTTCTACGGGTAACGTATATGGCGAAGCGATCGAGACGCAGGAAGCTCAGGTCACAGGAGATTTTGCGACCGTTATGGGTTGGGCGGATTCCATTCGCAGACTGAAGGTACGCACGAATGCCGACACACCGCACGATGCGGAGCAGGCAATGGCGTTCGGAGCAGAAGGCATCGGCCTGTGCCGTACGGAGCACATGTTCTTTGCGGAAGACAGGATCGCCGCTATGCGTGAGATGATCGTATCCAAGACGGTCGAGCAGAGAGAGAAAGCGCTCGCGAAGCTTCTTCCGATGCAGAAGGAAGACTTCAAGGGCATCTATAAGGCGATGAAAGGAAACCCGGTCACGATTCGCTTCCTTGATCCGCCGCTGCATGAATTCCTGCCGACTGATCCCGACGATATCGCAGCGCTGGCAAAGGAAATGTCGCTTGATGTTGACGAGTTGACCGGTATCATCGAAGGACTCCATGAGTTCAACCCGATGCTTGGCCATCGTGGATGCCGCCTTGCGGTCACGTTCCCGGAGATTGCTGTTATGCAGACGAGAGCGGTTATGGAAGCTGCGATCGAGACGATCGAAGAAACAGGTTATGATATCGTTCCTGAAATCATGATTCCGCTCGTGGGCGACAAGAAAGAACTGAAATATGTAAAAGATTACGTCGTTGAGACGGCAGAAAAAGTTATGGAAGAAAAAGGTAAAAAGATCGAGTACAAAGTCGGTACGATGATCGAAGTGCCGAGAGCTGCCGTTGTTGCGGATGAAATCGCGGAAGAAGCTGAATTCTTCTCGTTCGGTACGAACGATCTGACGCAGATGACGTTTGGATTCAGCCGTGACGATGCCGGCAAGTTCCTTGACGATTACTATACGAAGAAGATCTACGAATCCGATCCGTTTGCGAAGCTCGATCAGGACGGCGTAGGCAAGCTTGTCAAGATGGCTGTGGAACTCGGCCGCAAGACCCGCCCGGATATCAAGCTGGGAATCTGCGGGGAACATGGCGGTGATCCGTCCACAGTTGAGTTCTGCGACAGTATTGGACTGAACTATGTATCCTGCTCGCCGTTCCGCGTGCCGATTGCACGTCTTGCAGCAGCACATGCAGTCGTAAAGTCCAAATAAGCTTAGGAACTTATTGCGGATAATAATTTTTAAGACGCATTCCATGTAATAATATGGGATGCGTCTTTTGTTGTAAGCAAAAAAAAGCTTGGATTTCATTTGTAAAAGGAACAGGATTTCAGTATGATAGAAAAAAACGCTTTTTTAAAAACCACAAGGAGAAAGATGAATATGGAAAAGAGAGTGCATATAAAAGGCAAGGTCTTTACGGCCGATCTGCTCCTGTTTTTGGCCGGAAGTTTTATTTTTGCAATCGCAGTCAACTGCTTTATCTCTCCGAATAATATTGCTCCGGGCGGCCTTACCGGTATTGCTACAATGCTCAATTACATGTTTGGACTACCGATCGGAACGATGGCGCTCATTATGAATATCCCATTGTTCATTTTGGCTTTTTTTTCGTTTGGTTTTGCATTTATTATCAAAACGGTTGTTGCAACCGTCATATCCTCGATCTTGATAGATATAACGGAAGGAATGTTCCCCGCTTATCAGGGAGACCCACTCATCACTATTGTTTTTGGAGGTGCTTTATATGGCGTGGGATTGGCGCTTATCCTCATGCGCGGCGGAACGACCGGAGGAACCGATCTTGTGGCGAATTTGATCAGCAAACGTTTTCCGCATATCCCGATGGCAAAAATGATTTTATTGACAAATATCGTGGTGGTCGTATGCTCGGGATTCGTGTATGATAATCTGGAAAGTCCTCTATATGCGGTGATCGTTATTTTTATCGAGTCAAAGGTGATAGATGTGATTCTTTATGGAACGAGCGTCGCAACGGGGAAGATGCTATTTATCGTTTCGAAGGAAAATGAGAGGATCGCTAAGGAAATACTCTGCAGACTGAGAAGAGGGGTTACGGCGCTTAAGGCGCGTGGTGTATATACCGGACGGGAGGGAGAGATGCTCGTATGCGCCGTACATAGACCGGAAGTGACGAAGCTGTATCATTTGATCTATAAGATCGATCCGGACGCTTTTATCATTGTGGGAGACGCAGGACAAATACGGGGAGCGGGTTTTATGCCGAACGACGATCCGGCCAACGGGGATGTCTGCTTGCCATTTCGCAGGCGAAACAGGGAGAAAGAACAGACAAATTAAGAAACAAGCCTGTATGATTTGAAATGAAGCGTTTTTTAAGGTATAATCGTAACGACAATGTAAAATAAAAAAGGAGAAAAAGCAGCAATTGGATAAAACGATCATGCCCATGGTGGCTTTGCGGGGGCTTGTGATTTTCCCATATATGGTTTTGCACTTTGACGTTGGACGGGAGATGTCGGTAGCCGCAGTGGAGGAGTGCGTTACACAGGGGCGGGAAATATTCCTCGTGACGCAGAAAGACCTGAAAATTGAAATGCCGGAGATAAAAGACGTATATGAAATCGGCACGATAGCAAAAGTAAAGCAGGTATTGAAGCTCCCGGGAGATACGCTCCGTGTACTTGTGGAGGGAGAACGGCGGGCGCGTATTCTGGCCTATGCTTCGCGCGAGCCCTATTTGCAGGCAGAAGTGGAAGCGATCCCTGACGAACCGAAGGATGATTCGGCACGGGAAGTTGTGAAAGAAGCCTATATGCGCCGTGTAACGGATTTGTTCGAGCGGTTTGCAGCTCTCGGAGCACGCATACCGGGCGAAACGCTCTTTACGGTAAGCGAGGTGGAAGAACCGGGGAAATTCGCGGATATGATCGCTTCCAATGTAGCAATTAAATTGGATGATAAGCAAAAAGTGCTGAGCTGTATCGACGAGCTGGAGCGGCTCCGGCTGGTGATGGAAGTACTGAAAAAAGAGATCGATATCCTTGAGATAGACAAGGAAATCGCCTCTTCAGTCAAACAGCAGATCGATAAATCTCAAAGAGAATACTTTCTGAGAGAGCAATTGAAGGTGATCCAAAAAGAACTGGGTGAAACGGAAAATGACGCGGATGAGCTTGATGAACTGCGCAAAAAAATAAAAGAACTTCCGCTCTCCGAAGAGGCACGCGGAAAAGCGGAAAAGGAATTGGCGCGTATGGCGCGTATGGCACCGGGCTCGCCGGAGATCAGCGTTATCCGAAATTATATCGATTGGATCGTCGGTTTGCCGTGGGGAAAGGAAACAACGGACGATATGGACCTTGTGCATGCGCGAGAGATATTGGACCGTGAGCATTACGGGCTTGATAAGGTCAAGGATAGGATCATTGAATTTCTGGCAGTACGCAAGCTGAAGAACGATATGCACGGACCGATTTTATGCCTTGCCGGACCTCCCGGCGTGGGGAAGACCTCTATTGCGCATTCGATCGCACGGGCGCTGAATAAGAAGTTTGTGCGTATGTCTCTTGGCGGCGTGCATGACGAGGCGGAAATACGGGGGCACCGCCGCACCTATATTGGTGCGATACCGGGCCGCATTATAACGTCCATCAAGCAGGCGGACAGTATGAATCCATTGTTCCTGCTTGATGAAATCGATAAGATGTCGAGCGATTTCCGGGGCGATCCGGCGTCGGCGATGCTGGAAGTGCTTGACCCGGAGATCAATAATACGTTCAGAGATCATTATCTCGATATTGATTTTGACCTTTCCAAGGTGATGTTTATTACGACGGCAAATGATATCAGCGCGATCCCGGGGCCGTTATATGACCGCATGGAAGTCATACAGATAGACAGCTATACGGACGTGGAAAAGCTGAACATTGCAAAGAAGCATCTGGTGGCGAAGCAGGCGGAGGAGCACGGCTTAAAACCGTCCTCGGTCCATATCAGCGATGCAGCGCTTATGGATATCATTCACCGGTATACGGCGGAGAGCGGCGTAAGAAGCCTTGAACGGGAGATCGCCGCGATCATGCGGAAATCTGCGGCGAAGACGGTGACAGGCGGCGCTGGAAAAATTACGGTATCCCGGAAAAATCTGAAGGATTTTCTGGGACTTCCCAAACGCGGAGAGACCAATGTGTTGAAACGCGATACGGTGGGAGTTGTGACTGGACTGGCATGGACCGCTGCCGGCGGGCAGACGATGCCGATCGAAGTTTCGGTCATCCCGGGAACCGGAAAGATGGAGCTTACAGGCCAGCTTGGAGACGTCATGAAAGAATCTGCTAAAACAGGAATATCTGTTGTACGCGCGATGTCTGGCAAGCTGAAGTTTCCGAAAGACATCAATGAAAAGACCGATTTGCATATCCATGTGCCGGAAGGGGCGATCCCCAAGGATGGGCCGTCGGCAGGCGTTACTATGGTGACGGCGCTTGCGTCAGCGCTCACGCGGCGCCCGGTTCGTCATGATATCGCCATGACAGGCGAGATCACGCTAACAGGGCGTGTTTTGAAGATAGGCGGAATCAAAGAAAAGGCGCTTGCTGCATTGCGGGCGGGTATCCATACGATCATTCTTCCGAGGGATAATGAGAGCGATCTGGAGGAACTGCCGGAATCGGTGCGGAAAGAGCTTCATTTCATCTTTGCCGCGGATATCGACGATGTATTGAAGCATGCGCTTGTAACGGAGAAAAAATAGTGGAGATCAAGAAAGCGTCTTTCTATACGAGCATGAAGCATGCGGACGGCTATCCGAACGATGGAAAACCCGAAATCGCTTTTGCCGGAAAATCGAATGTGGGGAAATCTTCGCTTATCAATTTTTTGGCAAATAATGGAAAGCTTGCGTATGTCAGCAAACAGCCGGGGAAAACGAGATTGATCAATTATTTCTTGGTCAATGAAGCGTTCTATTTGGTCGATTTACCGGGTTATGGATTTGCGCGGGTTTCAAAAGCGGAGAAAGAATCGTGGGCAGATATGATGGAGCATTACTTTGCGGCCGCAAAGTTTCTGCGTGCGCTTGTCATTTTGGCCGATATTCGTCATGAGCCCACGGAAGACGATCTGCAAATGATAAAATGGGCCGCTCATTTCAAGATACCATTTCTTGTGGCGGCGACGAAAGCGGATAAGGTAGCAAAATCGAAACGCTATCACTATGCAATGAAAATGGCGAAGTATATTGCTGAAAATTTGGATATTGATACGGATTTTGAAATACTGCCCGTATCGTCTGCGGGAAAAACGGGAAAAGAAAAATTGCTCGGCTATCTCGAAAAGATGACAGGTCCGCAGGAGGATGCGGAATGAACGTCTATGCGATCGGGGACCTCCATCTTTCCAATGCCCAGCCGAAAGCAATGGATATTTTTGGAGAGCACTGGAAGAATCATTTTGAAAAGATAAGCGCTGATTGGAAAGCGCGCGTGACGGAAGAGGATATGGTTCTGATCCCCGGCGATATCAGCTGGGCAATGAAGCTGGAGGACGCGAGACCGGACCTCGATGCGATTTGCAGACTACCCGGAAAAAAGGTTATGATAAAAGGGAATCATGACTTTTGGTGGGGATCGATGGCAAAAGTGAACGCAATGCTGCATAATGACACCCATATTTTGCAGAATAATTGTATTGAAGCGGGGAAATATGTGGTTTGCGGAACGCGGGGCTGGACGCTTCCGCAGGACGGCGGATTCAGTGAAAACGATAGAAAGATTTACGAGCGTGAGAAAATACGCCTGAAGCTCTCGCTTGATGCAGCCAAAAGATTCCCTGAAAAAGAAAAGATCGTTATGATGCATTTTCCGCCGATTTATCAGCATATGAGGGATACGGATTTTGCACGAATCATAGAGGAAGAGCATGTGTCGGAGGTCGTATTCGGACATTTGCACGGCGATATCCTGAAAACAGTCCATCTGACAGACGTCAGGGAAAAGAATGTGAATTATAATCTCGTCTCAGCGGATTACCTTGATTTCAAGTTGAAGAAGATACGGTAGGAGATACTGAAAAACACGAATTTTAAAGAAAAGGACAGCGAAAAATAAGTTCGCTGTCCTTTTGTATTTCTCGTGAAAATACTTGCATAATGGCGCGTAAAATGGTAAAATTTGAATAAAAGTGGTGAAAAGTGGTTAAAAGTGGGGGAAGGAGTTTCCGCGGGAATGTTGATTGGTGAATACACACACAACATAGACGCCAAAGGCAGAATATTCATGCCGGCGAAATTCCGTGACGATTTAGGCGAGAGCTTTATCGTGACGAAAGGCGTTGGCAAGTGTCTGTTTGTGTTTTCATCAGAGGAATGGGAGAATTTTGCGGGGAAGCTCAAAGGTCTGCCGATTTCTGATGTCGCGGCGCAGAGTTTCACGCGTATGCTGTTTGCCAGCGCATGTGAATGTGAAGGGGACAAGCAGGGAAGGATACTGTTGCCTCAGCGTCTGCGCGACCATATCGGCGTGACGAAAGAAACTGTTATTATCGGTGTGATGACACGGGCGGAGATATGGTCAAAAGAGGGCTGGGAAGAATACAACGACAGCGCTTATCAGGACTATGAGGAGACGCTTGCAAAATTAGCGGAGCTTGGTATATGAAAGAGACCGGACATATCCCGGTGCTTTATCGGGAAACGCTCACAGCACTTGAGCTTGAGCCCGGAAATATTATCATAGATGGCACGCTTGGCGGCGGAGGACATGCGCGCGGCATTCTGGAGGCGGTCTCGCCGAACGGACGTCTGATCGGGATAGACAGAGATGCTGCGGCAATAGAGCGGTGCAGGGAACGTCTCGGCAGATACAGAGGAATGCTTACGCTCGTCCATGACGATTTTAAAAACGTCAGAAAAATTTTAGACAACCTTGCAGTCCAAGAGATAGACGGAGCGGTATTGGATCTCGGCGTATCGTCGTTTCAATTGGACGAAGGAGAACGGGGATTTTCCTATCAGGCGGATGCGCCGCTCGATATGCGTATGGACCGGACGAATGAATTTTGCGCGTGTGATGTAGTAAACGGATATAGCGAGGATGAACTTCATCGGGTCATAAAGGAATACGGGGAAGAGCGCTGGGCGGCGCGTATTGCAAAATTTATAACAGAGGAACGGAAAAAGAAGAAGATAGAAACAACCGGGGAACTGACAGAGATCATTAAACAAGCGATTCCTGCCGCTGCCAGAAGAGATGGGCCGCATCCTGCGAAACGTACATTTCAGGCAGTGCGCATCGAGGTAAACGGGGAACTGACAGGTCTTAGAGAAGCACTGGAGGATTATGTTTCTGTCCTGAGAAGTGGAGGGAGGTTCGCAGTGATCACCTTCCACTCCCTCGAGGATAGAATCGTAAAGCAAGCGTTCCGGAAATTGTTCGAGCCATGTGAATGCCCGAAAGATTTTCCGGTATGCGTATGCGGAAAGGTCAGCCAGATAAAAATAATAACAAAAAAACCGATCCAGCCGGGTCAAGAGGAATTGAGAAAAAACCCGCGTGCGCGGAGCGCAAAACTGCGGGTGGTGGAGAAGCGATAGCGAAAGGAAAAAGCGATGAACGCGATACCCCAGAGAGCATACGACAATTACGAAAGAATACAGCTGCCGCGCAAAATAAACGATGTACAGCGCGGACGTATCTCCGATATGGAAGCCTACCGCATGCAAAAAATCGCGGCAGAACGGCGCAGGCTCGGGCTTCAGGACGAAGAATATGCACGCAGGCGTGTTGAAGCGGTCAATGCCGCGCCGCGCACGCAAAATATACGGACGAACTATCGGCAGGAACGCCGGACAGCAGATAGAAGAAAAATAGAGCAGCCGCACGCCGCAGCGAATTACCGGAGACCAACTGAACAGCAGGGAGAGCGCTATGGAATACGTCAGACGGGCGTAAAAAATGTCGTCGGGGGCAGAAGGCTCACGCCTGCTTATGAGGGCGGCTATGCGCCGGCAAGAAGCGAGGCGCGGAGGCCGCAAAAGGCAAACGTATATAGGGAAAGCGCGGAACAGTATTACCGTACCGAAGCCGTACGTCCGCGTCCGGCTGCGAGCTATGGCGGTTATGCACCGGCAGCAAGAAAACATACGCAGCGCTATGAACAAACGCGTGAGATCGAAAACACGGCATACAATGGCGTAAAACCGATCGCAGTAGAATATGAAAGCCCCAAAAAGAAAGGCGTTGTATCTACGATTCTCCTGATCGCCTTTGTATTTGCCGTATTAAGCGGTATTGTGATCCGTTATGCTTCGATCAGTAATATCAGCTACAACAATGCGCAGATACAGACACAGAACGAAGTTCTGAAAGACGAATTGGAAAAGGTGAAAATGGATATCGCTTTGGCGGAAGATTTAAACAGTATTCAGGAGAAGGCACGGACGGAACTCGGGATGTACTATCCGACAGACGACCAAATCGTTTATCTCGAGCCGGATGCGGACGAGATGGCGGCAAGCAGTACGGTTGACAAAGGCACGCAAAATGCAGCAGCGGAAATGCAGGAGCAGTCTCCGGTACAGGTAGGAGCAGGCAATGCTGAAACCGCCGGAGGAGTCTTTGACGGCTTGAAAAATTTCTTTGCCGACTTAATGGAAGCTGTAAAAGGATGGTTTCAAGCGTAGGTAAGGAGTTGGAAGTTTGGCAAACTCTCATGTTCTGATTACAAGGAAAAGGCTGCTCGTCTTATTGCTTATATTGATCATACTCATTATCCTGCTCATGACACGAGTGGGATATTGGTCTTTATGGCGGGGAGAAGATCTTAAGGCTCAGGCGGAATCGCAATGGGTAAAAGATATTGAAGTGAGCGCAAAACGTGGTTCGATTATGGACCGCAATCAGCAGATTCTGGCGCAGAGCGCGGCGGCAGATACTGTAGTCCTTCTGCCGGAAAAGATAGAAAAAGCTCAAAATGCCAATGAGATCGCAGACCAGCTGTCTCAGATACTGGGCCTTGACCGAAATGATATTTACGAAAAAGCGACAAACACAGATAAAAAAGAGATATGGCTGAAACGGCAGATATCTACCGAGCAGTCGGAGCAGATCGAAGCTCTGGGGCTTGAGGGAGTCGCCTTTCGGGACGATGTAAAACGTTTCTATCCGAACAAGGATTTTGCAGCACAGGTCATTGGCTATACGACGCTGGACGGCGAAGGGCAGACAGGGATCGAACGGCGCTATAATACAACGCTAGCCGGGCGGGCGGGCAGACAGGTGGCTGAAACGGCAAAGGACGGCAGCGGCGTTCCAAACGGACAGGAGATGATGATACAGCCGCAGGACGGCCTAAATGTAGTGTTGACGATCGACGAGATCACACAGAGCTTTCTGGAGAGCGCCTGCAAGGAACTGTATGAGTCTCAAGCGCCGGAAAGCGTACAAGGCTTGGTCATGGATGTGACAAATGGAGAGATTCTCGCGATGGCCAATATACCGGAATTTGATTTGAATTCACCGCCGCGGGAGGATGCGGAAGCGCTTTCGGCTCTTTCTACTAATGTTATCACGGCAACGGCTTACGAGCCGGGAAACATTTTTGGGATATTTACGGCAGCAGCTGCAATAGACAGCGGCAGTGCAGCGGGGGAATATTCCTGTACCGGTTCCTTTGCGACGGACGGGGACGTAGTATCCTGCCTGAACGGAGCGCATGGAACACAAACGCTCACGGATGCAGTGCTGGATCATTGCAGCGTGGGCGCAGCCATGCAGGCGAACGCTATGGGCAGAGATGTTTTCTATCAGTATGTAAAAGGGTTTGGTTTTGGGAGCGAAACGGGCATTGATTTCTCGTCGGATACGGCAGGCAGCCTTGCGGAAAAACGGTATATCAGAAATGCGGATGTAGCTGCGATGGGGGCGGGCGAAGGTCTGGAGATCTCGCAAATACAGCTCGCAAGCGCCGCATGCGCGTTGATAAACGGAGGAACACTCTATACACCAAAGCTGGTTTTAGGACTTTCGGATGCCGAGGGCAATATGGTGGAAAGCTATGAACCAGAGGTGAGGGGGCAAAGCGTCACCGCAGAGACCTCTGCTCAGGTCAGAACGATCATGGAAGCGCGGGCAAAGGAGGACGGGATCAGTCTGACCGGATATTCCGCAGGGGCGATCAGCGGTTCAGCAGTCCAGCATAAAGACGGTGCGGTCGTAGCAGATAAAGCCGTGGCGACCTATATCGCGTATGCGCCTGCCGACGATCCTAAATATATGGTGATGATTACAGCGACGGGGGTAACCGCTACAGATTCGGTGGAGTCGGTATGTGCGCCTTATGTACAGAATACGCTTCTGGGAACGCTGAAAAACGGGAATATCATGCCGGATGAAACGCTGCAGCCGGAAGAGACGGTGACTGTACCAAATGTTGTTGGGATGGAGCTGCAGGAAGCGCGGGATGCTCTTGCAGATATTGGCCTGCAGTCGTCGTATGATGGGAGCGGAAGTGTGGTCAGCCAGTTTCCGACGGCAGCAACGGAAGTTCATAAAAACAGCACGGTAGCGCTTACGATGGAAACAAAAGCGATACAGCCGGAGGGAACAGAAATGGTCACTGTTCCTGATTTTACCGGAATGGATATGACGCAGGCCAAAAATACGGCGATTGCCTCCGGATTGGTGTTTGTTGCACGAGGAAACGGAGTCGTACAGGAGCAATCTCCGGCCGCGGGAACGCAGGTGAGCCGTGGCAGCAGTATCGTAGTTGATTTCAAACTACAAATTGCGGCGGCGCAGTAGATGGATACAATATTTTGTGGTATAATAAAATCCGGATTTCAGGAGGAACTGGGAAATGAAATTAAAAGAGTTGTTTCGCGATATGAATTGTCAAATTCACGGAGACGGTGCGACGGAGATCAAGGACCTGAAGTATGATTCCCGCAGCGTACGCAAAGGCGATTTGTTCTTTTGTATTTCCGGATTTGCAGAAGATGGGCACAAGTATGCGCCGGATGCCGTGAAAAAAGGCGCAGCGGCAGTCGTGGTAACGGAGTATCAGGAGCATATTAAGGTGCCGCAGGTCATTGTGAAAAACGACAGAGAAACGATGGCGCTTGCTGCCTGCCGCTTTTTTGGCTATCCCGCCCGCCGTATGAAAATGATTGGAGTAACGGGAACGAACGGCAAGACCACTACGACCTATATGATCAAAGCGGTCGCGGAACAGGCAGGCCGCAAAGTCGGGCTGATCGGAACGATTCGTAATATGATTGGAGACAGGGTGCTTCATACGGAGCGCACGACTCCTGAATCTATTGATCTGCAAAGACTTCTGAAAGAAATGGCGGATGAGGGGTGCGAAGTCCTTGTGATGGAGGTATCCTCACATTCCTTGGTTTTGAAGCGCGTTTATGGGATCGATTTTGATATCGGTATTTTCACCAATTTGACGCAGGATCATTTGGATTTCCATGAAACATGGGATAATTACATACAAGCGAAAAGCATGCTGTTTGAACAGTCGGAGATATCGATCATCAATATCGATGACGATAGTGCAGCCAATATGATGGGAGCGGCTAAACGGGAGGTCATAAAATATAGTGTGCTGCAGCCGATACAGTATGCGGCAAAAGATTTGGAATTGACCCATGAAAAAACAAGATTCACAGTGGAGATCGATGGACGTGATCTGCATATTGAAGTGCCGATACCGGGATATTTTACTGTATATAACGCTATGGCTGCCGTTGTGGCTTGTCATGCGGCGGGGATCGACAGCTACTGTATCGAACATGGCCTGAAGCAGATGAAGCCTGTGGCAGGACGATTTGAGCCGCTTGATACACACGGAAGGGATTTCAGTATCATCCTCGATTATGCGCATACACCGGATAGCCTTAAAAATGCACTCGATACGGCGAAAAGCTTTGCGCCTGCCCGCGTCGTGACCATTTTCGGCTGCGGTGGAAACCGGGATTCGAGCAAACGGGCCATTATGGGGAAAATAGCGGGCGAGCGTGCGGATTTTACGGTAATCACATCAGATAATCCGCGATTTGAGGAGCCGGGAGCGATCATTGCGCAGATCGAAGAGGGAATGAAGCAAACGGGCGGAGAATACGTCTGTATAGAAAACCGCAGAGATGCAATAGAATATGCGATCCGCAATGCGAAAAAAGATGATGTGATCCTGCTGGCAGGAAAAGGCCATGAGGACTATCAGGAAATCAAAGGCGTGAAACATGATTTTGATGAAAAGGTTGTCGTGGAAGAAATTCTGGACCGGATGGCGCCCGCAGGAAAATAACGAAAGATAAAGGATTAACGCTTTATGAATTTTACAGTACAGATACTGGTTACGATATTGATCGCTTTCGCGATCACTTTCATTGCATCGAAGATATTGATTCCGATCCTGAAGAAAGCAAAAGCAGGGCAGCATGTTCGTGATGACGGTCCGCAGACACATCTTGTGAAAGAGGGGACGCCGACGATGGGCGGGATCGCGATGCTGATTGGCATTATTGCGGCGAGCTTCGTCTTTTCGTCTGGAGATTTAAATGATACGCTTTTCGCTGTCGTCACCGTTTTGGCTTTTACGGCGATCGGTTTTTTAGACGATGGGCTCAAGCTGTTTAAAAAGCGTTCGCTCGGCCTGCGGGCATGGCAAAAGATCGTACTGCAGCTCGTAGCTGCGGCTCTTGTAGCCTGCCTCGCATATTATTGGCTTGAGATCGATTTCGTGATGATACCGGTGTCTGCCCAGTTATGGCATATGGGGGTCGGTTTTATTCCGTTTACGATGTTCGTGCTCCTTGCTATGGTCAACAGCGTAAATTTAACAGACGGGCTTGATGGTCTTGCGACGGGAATCACGCTGATCAATTCATCCACATTTCTTTTGATATTCTTGCTGAGTGTCATTGGCGCAGTTGGCATGTCGAGCGCAGAAATTTTAACGGATATGTCTAACATGACAATGTTTACGGCGTCGGTCACAGGCGCATGCATTGCATTTTTGTGCTTTAATGTACATCCCGCGAAAGTTTTTATGGGAGACACGGGTGCGTTTGCGCTCGGAGCGGCGCTGACCGCTATGGGCATTGCGACGGGCCTGCAGCTTTTTCTGCCGGTCATGGGCTTTATGTTTGTCCTTTCGGCGATATCCGTTATTATTCAGGTCGGCTCCTTCAAACTGCGTGGGAAACGCGTATTCCGCATGGCGCCGCTTCATCATCATTTTGAGCTTGGGGGCGCGAGCGAAACGCAGGTCGTTACAGGATATATGATCGCAACGGTGCTTCTGAGCGCCGGAGCTTTTTTGCTGTTCTTCTTCACGGTTTAGGCGGATGTACTTCAGGAGGCGTAATATGGACTACAAAAATAAAAAAGTACTGGTTATCGGAATGGCGAAAAGCGGCGTATCTTCCGCCGCGCTTTTATGCAGGCTTGGAGCAGACGTAACGGTCTATGATGTAAAAAAACGCGAGGATATTCCGCAGGAACTGCTTCAGGAATTAGATGGCTGCATTTACCACGACATGTTGGGAAAGGAGCCTACGGATATCATCCCTGAGATGGACATTCTCGTCCTTAGTCCGGGAGTGCCGCTGGGGCTTCCTTTTATCCGCAAAGCATATGAATTAGGCAAGCATGTTATTGCAGAGATCGAGCTTGGCTTTGCGGTCTCGAAGGCCGACTTTATTGCGATCACGGGAACGAACGGGAAAACGACGACAACGGCTCTGACGGGGGAAATATTCAAAAATGCAGGGATCCCAACGCATGTATTGGGCAATATTGGCGTTCCAATCACGCAGGAGGCGATGCAAACGCAGCCGGGGGATGTTGTAGTAGCCGAAACAGCGGCGCTGCAGCTCGATACGATCGAATCCTATCGTCCGCGGGAAAGCGCCATACTGAATATTACAGAAGACCATCTGGACCGCTATGGAACGATGGAAAATTATATTGCAGCGAAAGCAAAGATCTTTAAAAATCAAACGCCGGAAGATTACTGTGTGCTTAATTATGACAACGAGATCGTGAGAGAGCTTGAGGGACAGATCAGCGCAAAGGTGATTTGGTTCAGTACAGAAAAAGTAGTGGAGGACGGCGCCTTTGTGGAGGAAGGAGAAATCCGGTTTTCCTTGAATGGAAGGAAGAGAAATATTATGCCTGCTGCGGAGCTGCGCATCCCGGGACATCACAATCTCGAAAATGCGCTCGCAGCTACGGCGTTGGCCTGTCTATATGGGATCGCTCCAGATGTAATCGCGCATACGCTTCGCACTTTTCCGGGTGTAGAACATCGAATCGAATTTGTTCGAACGGTGAACGGGGTCACCTTTATTAACGATTCCAAAGGAACGAATCCGGATGCGACGGTAAACGCGATACGCGCGATGGCTGCACCGACCGTATTGATCTTGGGAGGTTATGATAAGAAGAATGATTTTGTGCCGCTGTTCGAAGCATTTACGCCTCTGATCAAGGCGGTCATCGTCCTTGGAGATACGGCGGAAAAATTGATGGAAGCGGCTGAATACTGCGGATATCGGAACTATATTTGCGCTAATGGCTTTGAAGACGCAGTGCTCAAGGCGTATAGCATAGCGGACGAGGGAGATAACGTTCTGCTTTCGCCGGCCTGCGCCAGTTGGGACATGTTCCCGAACTTCGAAGAGAGGGGACGTATTTTTAAGGAGATCGTAAACGGACTTTGATATGCAGAAAAAGAGTATCCTACAAAAAGGGTCGATCGATTATTCCATTCTGATCGTAACGCTTATATTGATCGCCTACGGAGTCATCATGGTGTTCAGCGCCAGCTATTATATGGCGCAGTCCTCCGCGGAGTATGATTATGATGGGCTGGCGCTTTTCAAAAAGCAGCTCATTGGCGCAGCAATAGGGCTTGTGGCGATGATATTCTTTATGTTTTTTGATTATAAGAAGCTGTTTAAGCTGCGGTATATCCTCCTCGCGGTCGCAGGCATTTTTTTAATTGCTGTTCTGACGAGCGCGGGAACGAATCTGAATGGGTCCTCCCGGTGGATTCGGGTATTTGGGATCAGTATTCAGCCTGCGGAGATTGCTAAATTTGCCTTGATCGTTTTTATCGCGGCTTCTGTCTATATCAACCGTAATCGAATGAATACGCTGCGGCATGGTATTCTTCCACCTTTATTGGTGCTTGCGCCGATTTGCATCCTGCTCTATTTTCAGCCTAATTATTCTGCCATTCTTATTTTATGCGCGCTTACATTTATTATGATTTTTGTAGGAGGCGCAAAAGGCTGGCATCTTGCCGCGATAGGCGGGATCGGCGCCGTTGGGCTTTTCGTACTCATGTTCCAAAAAGGATATCGCGTTGCGCGAGTCACCTCGTTTATGGACCCGTGGCAGGATCCGACAGGGGATGGGTATCAGGTGATTCAGGCATTATATGGGATCGGCTCGGGCGGGCTATTCGGACAGGGCATCGGCAATGGAACGCAGAAGCTTTCATGGCTTCCGTACGGAGAGTCGGATTTTATTTTTTCGATCATAGCGGAAGAGCTGGGGCTTGTGGGGGCGGTTCTGCTGCTTGCCTTGTTTATTTTTCTGATCTACAGAGGCATCAAGGTTGCGGCAACGGCTCCCGATCTATTCGGCACGATGCTTGCGACGGGAATTATTACGCTGATAGGGCTGCAGGTGATCGTTAATGTGGGCGTAGTAACTGCCTCCTTGCCGCCTACAGGCGTGTCTTTGCCGTTTATTAGCTATGGAAGCTCGTCGCTGATCATCTTTATGAGCATGATCGGGATATTGCTCAATATTTCAAAGCAGGGCCGGAGAATCATGATGGCGGGCAGCGCGGCGCGCAGAAAGGCATGACGGAGGAGATATGAAGGAACGGAGAAAAGCGCACAGCGTCGGAAAAACGATACTGACGGTCGTATTGATTATATTGCTTTTGGCAGGAGCAGGTTACTTTGTATATGCTTATTTTCAGGTAGAGAATATCAAGATTACGGGAACGCACCCAACATTTTCCAACAGCGATATTGCAAAATTGGCGGAGATCGAGCCTAAAACCCACATGTTTTTTGTAAACGAGGATGAAATAAAGGAACGGATCGAAGCGGAGCCTTATTTGGAAGTAAAAGATATTGCGAAAGACTATCCCAAAACCTTGGTGATTGAAGTGGAAGAACGTACTGCGGCAGCGGTGATCCCTTATGCGGAGCAGTATTTGCTGGCAGATGTCCATGCAAATGTTTTGGAGATGCTCTCAGAGCTGCCGGCGGAGCAATATCCGGTCGTTACTGGATTTTCGATAGAGGCAGTAAATCTTGGGGAGCAATTATCAACGCAGGACAGCTTTAAGGTAAATGTATATTCAGAGATTCTAACTGCTCTTCAGGAAAGAGAGCTTGCAGAGCAAATAGAAACAATAGACCTGACGGATATCAACAATATCAAAATGCGGACAAGGGAAGGTCTGGATATCAAATTCGGACAGGCAGATAAGGTAGCGGATAAAGTAAAAATGATAAAGCGCATGATCCCTAAGCTTGCAGCAAGTGGGGATATAACAGGAACGCTTGATGTGACTCTGGGAATATCGGCGACCTATCAGCTGAATGGTGATGAAGCTGCCGTGCCATCTGAGGATACGACTCAGCCGGATGGCGGGGATGGTATGCAAACTCCCGAAGAGGAAGCGGCAGAATAGGCTGCAGATGGGAATAAGGAGCAGGAAGGGCCGCAAATAGAACGGAATTTACACAAAAGTGTTTCGTTTTTAGAATAAATGTGGTATGATATGCATAATGGTTTTCAATTACGTAAGAAAACGGGACGCTAAGGTTGGTTTTTGAATGAAAGATTTCAAAACGGTTGTTGAATTTGGAACTTCGAAAATTTCCTGCACCGTCGCTGAAAGAAAGCAGCGCATGGGGCTGGAGGTTTTAGGTTACGCGCAGGTTCCCTATTCGGGCATCAAAAAAGCAAATTGGGTGGATTCCAAAAATGTTATTTATGCGGTAGAGCAGGCTTTGGAATCGTGTGAACGTCAAACCGGATTTCGCATCAGGAGCGCTGATGTAGGGATACCGGGTTCTTTTATTAAAGTGATTACCCAGTCTGCGCAGGTGCCTGTAAAAGGACGGGTCTCAGAGCGCGATGTAGACAGACTTGTAGAAAGAGCACGGCGCTTTGACATTCTGGAAGACCTATCGCTCGTTCATGAGTGGCCGGCATGGTTTTTACTCGACGATAAAAATGTATATCTGGAACCCTATGACGTTCCGACAAAAAATTTGCGGGGGAGCGTTTCGTTTACGTTTGCCAATAAGTTTTTCTTAAAGGATGCGCTCGATCTTTTGAACCATTTAGGCGTCAGAGTGGATTATTTTATACCCGAGCCTCTTGCGGAGGCGCTTTATCTGCTTCCGGCAGAAAAGCGGGATTCCTTTGCTGCCCTGATAGATATCGGCTATTACAGTACAAATTTTTCTATCGTCTATGGAGATTCTATTTTATATTTTGCAACGATCCCGATGGGCGGTGGACATATAACAAGCGATATTTCTTATGCCATGAAAGTTGAGGCGGAAACGGCGGAACAGCTGAAGCGCCGCTATACATTTGGCCTGAGTGACAACAACAGCATATCACAGTTGTTTGCAAAGGATGCAGAAGGAAAGCTTAGAAAGTATCCCTACGATTTGTTAAAGGAGATCATCGACGCGCGTGTTGAGCATCTTATTATGTATATCGGCAGATATATATCAAGGGTCGAAGCAAAGCTTGGCAGAAAGATCAATATTTATCTGACAGGTGGGGGACTCGCGTTTATGAAAGGCTCAGACAGCTTTTTCCGGGCGGTATCGGGGCGGATACCCTCTCTGATCAAGGTTCCAAACACCAAGCTTCAGCCGCCGGATATGCATTCGGCCTATGCGCTGATGCAATATGCGTATGACGGTTACATTCAAAGCAAGCCTCCGACCAGAAAAAAGGGCTTTTTTGGAAAGGGACAGGATGTACTGTTTGAATAACTTATCCATACCAAGGAGGAAAACAAATGTCACTTGAATTTGATAATAACAGCGAAAATTTTGCAAAAATTCGCGTTTTCGGTGTTGGCGGCGCAGGAAATAATGCCGTCAACAGAATGATAGAATTTGGAGTCAAAGGAGCGGAATTGATTGCCGTCAATACGGACAAGCAGGCCCTCTTTCTTTCGAAAGCCGATCAGAAGATACAGATCGGCGAGAAGCTGACGAAGGGGCTCGGTTCTGGGGCAGACCCGTCTACGGGGCGAAAAGCGGCAGAAGAGAGCCGGGACGAACTGGAGCAGGCGGTCAAAGGGGCCGACCTTGTGTTTGTTTCCTGCGGCCTCGGCGGCGGTACAGGAACCGGAGCCGCACCCGTGATCGCAGAGATCGCAAAGGAGGACGGCTGCCTTACGATCGGGTTTGTTACGAAACCGTTCTGGTTTGAAGGGCATCCCCGCGCGAAAGCGGCAGAAGCTGGATTTGAAGATTTGAAATCAGTCGTCGATACGATCGTAACGATCCCAAACGATAAGCTGCTCAGTACGGTAGGTAAGGATACGCCTCTCGTTGATGCGTTTCGTGTAGCGGACGATGTCCTGAGGCAGGGAATACAGGGCATCATTGATTTGATTGGCAAGCCCGCCCTTATCAATCTTGACTTTGCGGATGTCAAAAAGGTTATGACGCTGCGCGGCGTTGCGCATATGGGAATCGGTATCGGTTACGGAGAAAATAAAACGGTTGAGGCCGCAAAGCAGGCGATCAACAGTCCGCTGCTCGATACGACGATCGAAGGTGCGCGCGGAATCATCTTCAATGTAACGGGAGATCCGTCGCTCGGTATGTATGAGATTCAGGAAGCGGCAAAAATTATTCAGGAGGGGGCGGACCCGGAAGCGGATGTATTCTTTGGTGTATGCATCGACCCGTCTTTGGACGACGAGGTGCGTATTACAGTAATAGCCACTGGCTTTGACGCCCCGGAAACGGCAGGTATGCCTAAGGTGCAGAAGCAGAAAGTTGAAGAGAAGATAGAGTTTACTGATGAAGTCTCTCTTAACCTCGAACCGCCGATCCCGCATCGTGACCGCGAAAAAGCGACCCTCAATACTTCTTCGCCGGCTATGCCGGAATTGAAGGAAATGGGGGCGAAAGGGCAGGAAGCTTTGGAACCGTTTGGTGATGAAGACCTTGAGATACCCTCTTTCCTTAAGAAAAAACCAAGGAGAAATCGTACAGATTATTAATCGGCTGTATCTGTGAGAAAGCTGGAATAAAAGACCTTTTTCTAAAAGAAAAGGGTCTTTCTTTTTTATAATAGTATAAAAAATGAAATTTCATTAAATAATTTCATTAAAACCTACATAAAGCGACAAAATGCGACAGCTCCGGAGTGTTACGATATAACAAAGGTGGACTTTCGCTATGTATGGAACCGAAAAAAAGAAAATAAGCTTTTTTCAGACAGATAAGGCTTCCGGGGAGAAAACCGAGGAAGAAAGATTGCTGGTCGAAGAGCACCTCCCGTTGGTCGTATGGGAGGCAAAAAAATATACAGGCAGCGGAGCGGAATTTGAAGACCTGATTTCCGTCGGAAGCATAGGTCTGCTCAAAGCGGCTGGTTATTTTAGGGAGGACAAAAACGTCAAGTTCTCCACTTATGCGGCGCGGTGTATTCGAAACGAAATATTGATGTATCTGAGAAAAAATAATAGAAAAGAAATCTTGCTGGATAATTGGGAAAAAGAACTATACGCAGATACAAGGGACCTCGTGTGGGAAGCAGTTGAAAAAAAGGAAAACCATGAAGCGTTGAAAAAAGCAGCCAGTAAACTCCCGGCACGTCAAAAAGAGATCGTCTGGAAACGTTTTGGCTTGGGAAGCGGAAAAGAAAGCTCTCAAAAAGAAGTGGCGGAAGAAATGGGGATATCCCAATCATGTGTCAGCAAGGCAGAAAGAAAATTTACAGCTTTATTAAAAAAGATGATGGAAAAAGATGTGCGATAAGTGAAATATTGTGTATTCCTGCGCAAAATATGATATACTGAATCAAAGAGAAATCTGTCGCTGCGGAGGAAAAACAAGTGAAATGTATCTATTGCGATTTTCCCGAAAGTAAAGTGGTCGATTCGCGGCCGGTAGACGATGGGACTTCTATTCGCAGACGCAGGGAGTGCCTGAAATGCGGAAAGCGCTTTACGACGTACGAAAAAGTAGAGAGTCTCCCGGTTTTTGTGATCAAAAAGGATGGGAAACGCGAAATCTTTGATATTGAAAAAATTAAGAAAGGCATCATAAAAGCCTGCGAAAAGCGAGAGGTTTCCTTTCAGGATATTGAAGAGCTGATCAATGAAATAGAACGTTCAGTATATAATGCGCCCACTCAGGAAATCACTTCTCATGAAGTGGGCGAGCTCGTTATGAACGGACTCCGAAAGCTGGATGAAGTCGCTTATGTGCGTTTTGCATCTGTGTACCGCCAGTTTAAGGATATCAACACTTTTAAAGAAGAACTCAATAAACTTTTAACGGAGAAATAATGGAGACGTTTCAGTCAAAAATAAAACATGGTTTTTTATTGCGCCAAAAAAATGGAATTTCTTTTTTAGAGATTCCTTCTTTTCTTGAAGCAGGCATTTCAAAGCATTGCTATACAACGCGTGTCGGCGGTGTCAGCAGCGGTTGCTATGCGTCGTTGAATCTCAGCAGAACGAGGGAAAATTCTCCGCAAAATAAAGAGGAGAACTATAGACGGGTATGCGGCGCGTTGGAGGTGCCGTATGAATCCCTTGCATTGGTCAATTATGCACATGGGGATGGAATTTATCGGGCAACTGCGGCAGATGCGGGAAAGGGGATCGCACGGGAGAGCGACCTTCCTCCTTGCGATGCGATGATCATCGATGAAGAGGGTATTACGGCGGTGACCCTGCATGCGGATTGTGTTCCTGTTTTTTTTGCCGACAAGAAGCAGAGAATTGCATGTGTGAGCCATGCAGGCTGGCGGGGCGTTTTTGGAGAATTGCCCGCAAAGGTCGTGGAAACGTTTTTGTGCAGCTATGGAACGAAGCCGGAAAATCTTTTGATTGGGATCGGCCCCCATATCATGAAAGAACAGTTTGAAGTACAGGAGGATGTAGCGCAGCCCTTTTATGAAAAGTTTGGAAGAGATGCGGTATCTGTAACAGAGAAGAAGCTGCACGTGGATCTGCAGTATGCAATTTTATCTCAGCTCGCAGGCAGAGGCGCTTTGCCTGAAAATATAACCTGCGCGGATCTTTGTACTTATACGCATGAGAAACTGTTTTTTTCTCATCGAAGAGACAAAGGGAATACGGGCGCTATGGGTTCGTTTATCAGCCTTGATACAAAAAATGTTTAAGAAAAAAGTGACCGGTTTATAAATTAACCGGATGAAAATTTTGAACAAAGAAGGTATTGCTATGGACAGAATTTATTTGGATTATGCAGCAACGACCTACGTGAAAGATGAAGTGCTGGAGTCTATGATGCCTTATTATAAAAAGCATTTCGGCAACCCATCCAGCCTGTATGAAAGCGGGAGATATGCAAAGAATGCAATTGACCGCGCGCGGGAAGAAGTCGCAAAATGTATTGGCGCAAAATATAGCAACGAGATTTATTTTACGGCTTGTGGAACGGAAAGCGACAATTGGGCCTTAAAAGGTGTTATGGAGGCAAATAAGGCCAAAGGAAAGCATTTGATCACCACGGCGGTCGAGCACCATGCAGTCATTGACACGGCGGAGTATCTGAAAAAGCAAGGCTATGACGTCACTTTCCTGCCAGTGGATGAATATGGCATGGTAACAGCAGAGCAGGTGAAAAATGCGATACGAGACGATACGGTCCTTGTGTCGGTCGTATATGCAAACAATGAAGTAGGTACGATCAATCCGATTGCAGAAATCGGAAAAGTGACCCGAGAGGCGGGGGTGTTGTTCCATACGGACGCGGTACAGGCGGCAGGACATCTGCCCTTAGATGTAGCAGCGGATAATATAGACCTGCTGTCGATTTCGGCACATAAGTTTTACGGCCCGAAGGGGATCGGGATGCTGTATATTAGGAATGGTGTAAAGATCGAACGGTTCATGCACGGCGGGGCACAGGAACGCAAACGGCGTGCAGGTACGGAAAACGTTCCCGAGATCATAGGACTTGCAAAGGCGCTGTCTATGGCGACGGCCTCGCTGCACGAAACGCAGAGCAGGCTGACGGAGCTGAGGGATTATATGATCCATGAAATCATGACAAGGATCCCCTATACAAAGCTGAACGGTCATCCTGAAAAAAGACTCTGCAATAATGTAAACATCTCTTTGGAGTTTATTGAGGCGGAGGCATCGCTTCTGAGCCTTGATCTTGCGGGGATCGAATGCTCGAGCGGTTCGGCGTGTGCGAGCGGTTCGCTGGCTTCCTCGCATGTATTGCTTGCGATGGGGATCCCGCCGGAAATCGCTAAGGGCGCACTGCGGTTCACGATGGGAGACACGACGACCAAGGAACAGATCGACTATACAGTAAATCAGCTTGTGCAGCTTGCTGAACGGTTGCGGAAGATTTCGCCGCTTTATCAGCAGATGCACGCTTAAAGAAAAGGAGAAAAATATGTATACAGACAAATTGATCAAACATTTTCAGGAACCTCATAACGTAGGCGTTATGGAAGATGCGGATATCGTGGGAGAGGCAGGCAGCCCGACCTGCGGAGATACGACGACGGTTTATCTCAAAATGGATGGTGATATCATTAAGGATATTTCGTTTCAGACATACGGCTGCGCTGCGGCAATCGCCAGTTCGAGCGTATTGACCGATATGGTCAAAGGAAAGACGATCGAAGAGGCGTTGAAAATCACGAAAAACGACATCGTAGACGAGCTTGGCGGAATGCCGGCTGAAAAAGTGCATTGTTCGCTTTTGGCGGAAGATGCGCTGAAAGCAGCGCTTCATAAAGTGCTTATGCAGAACAAATAGCGATTTACTTCTGATACAGTCTGTTGTATAATGAAGACAGGCAGTTTGAAGTGAGGGAGGCGGGTCAATGTCAGATTTTGATAAGACGATGCAGTTCAACTTTGATAAAGAGCTGGAAAACCCTGTTCGCGGTATTATTAGGATCGTCAGTGAGGCGATGCGCGAGAAAGGGTATGATCCGGTCAATCAACTGATCGGTTATATCGTTTCAGGAGACCCGACTTACGTAACGGGATATAAAAATGCGCGGTCTTTGATTGCGAGTGTAGATCGCGATGAATTGCTTGAAGAATTAGTGAGTTACTATATCAAGCAGATGTAGGACAACTAAATCACGCCTGATTCTTTCACGTTCAGGCGTGATTTTTTGTACGTAAAGGAGCAAAGCGTGGGAAGAGTACTTGGTTTGGATGTGGGCGATGTACGCATTGGCGTGGCGCTTTCCGACCTTTTGATGATCACGGCGCAGGGCGTTGAAACCTATAAGCGGGTGGATGAAAAAGCAGATATCGAATATTTTTGCGATATGATGGATAAATATGGGGTCGATACACTCGTTGTGGGTCTGCCCAAAAATATGAATGGAACGCTGGGTGAGCAGGCTGAAAAAGTGCAGGAGTTTGCGGAAAAGCTGAAAGAAGCCAGTGGCCGCAGGCTCGTTTACTGGGACGAAAGATTAACGACGAAAAGCGCGCATAAAACGCTTCTTGAAGCGGATATGAGCCGGAAGAAGCGTAAAGCGGTCGTAGATAAGATTGCTGCCATCTATATCCTGCAGGGATATATGGATAGTTTATGAGGAGGAAGAAATGAAAGAAGAAGAGATGGACTTGATCGAAATGCAGGACGAAGAGGGAAATGTACTGAAATTTGAGCATCTGCTTACTTTTGAAGTGGATGATGAATTTTATGTTGCATTCACGCCTATTGAGAAAATGGAAGAGTTTGATGTAGGAGAAGTTTTGATCATGCGCATCAAGGAAGATGAGGATGGAGACGTCTATTTGCCGATCGAGACGGAGGCAGAGCTTGACGAGTTATGGGAAATTTTCCAACAGCTTTATTATGAAGAAGAGCCTGAGGAAGAATGAGATTTGTTTTGAGAAAAGAAATTTCTAAAAACTTAATAAAAGAACTTGACATAAAGGTTCATTTATAATAAAATAATAAACGCGCTGTTGAGTTAGCGCATGTGATGTGTGGGAGTATAGCTCAGCTGGGAGAGCATCTGCCTTACAAGCAGAGGGTCACAGGTTCGAGCCCTGTTACTCCCACCATTCAGTTTTTATGGCCTGGTAGTTCAGTTGGTTAGAACGCTAGCCTGTCACGCTAGAGGTCGAGAGTTCGAGTCTCTTCCAGGTCGCCATAGAATCCCTTTTAAACCTCTGTGTTTAGGAGGGAACAGACGCGGGAGTGGCTCAGTGGTAGAGCGTCGCCTTGCCAAGGCGAATGTCGCGAGTTCGAATCTCGTCTTCCGCTCCATATGGCGCCATAGCCAAGTGGTAAGGCAGGGGCCTGCAAAGCCCTCACCCCCAGTTCAAATCTGGGTGGCGCCTCCACGTCGCATCAAGCGACCTTGACATGACCCCATCGCAAAAGCGATGGGGTCATTGTCTTATGCCGCTGATGCTCCTTTTCCGAGAAAAGTCACGCTTGCTGCGGCTATGCCCTTGTAAACGCGGACATAACGCCTCCGCTGTGCTACCAACTTTTCTCGGTTTCGAAATCAATAGTTTAGATCATATTCGATAAGCGTAAGTGGTTTGCGAATTTTTTATATCCCGAAAACAAATATCAATTTCGTAAGACTTCGCCACGTCGGAGCAGAGTCCGCTTTGCTCCGTTTTTCTTTTTCAAAGAAAAACATTCGCCCGCTCCCTTGCTCCTCCTCTTCCGCAAGAAAGCCCGCTTGGCTCACCTGCTCGGTTGTAAACGCCCTCGCGACGGTTCGCTGTCGCTACCACTTTCTTGCGGGTATGCGCCTGCGGCGCGCTTGTTGCAAGTTGGAGTTCATATTTGGCAGGTGTACCCAAAATGAAATTGCCGCGCGTCAGCGCGGTAATTTTATTTTGACGAAAACGGGAGGAGAATCAAATTGCGAAGCAATTTCGGTTCGTCTTTAGGCGGGACTCCCCTCATCTCTACAACGTTGCAGCAAACTGCGCTCCCAGAGAAAAAACATTCGATCGTCCCTTACTCGGCTTTTTTCCTTGCGTGCCTACCGGCTTTTTTGCGGGTGCGTGCCTTCGGCGCATTTTGGTATAAGTGATGCGTTCAGATTTGGTAGGGTATTCCATGCCAGAGCAAGCAATCACGCTTGCTCCGTTTTTTATTTACAAAAATCGAAGCATGAGAAACCATATAGGCTTTCCCCTGTGTGTTTCGTGTCTGCGGAACCTCATAAGTGAAAGCCTTGAGGCATGAGCGCGGAAGAAGTTCCATATCACAGAATCGTAACGGCGACATGCTGTGTGCTTTGGCTGCGCAAATTGCTTTTGGCTGAAACGAATACGGCAATCATTATTATATTGATAGGACCAATATAGACAGCAGAAAAAATATAAACAACAGAAAAAGAGCTATATAATGATATAAATAAGACAATATTGTGATATAAATTGTTTTTTGATTGACATGGCTGAAAAGCAGCTCTAATATAAAGGTAATTTCTAAATGGTTTTCGCGGATGATTTTATAATGGAATGAGAGGAGAAGCGGCATGACGGGAAAGGAAGTCATAACGCGTGCAGTTCATTTTCAAAAGGTGCCGAGAACACCGGTAGCTTTTATAGACGGCGGTGCGTGGCTCGTTTATCAGAAAGGAATTTCCTATGGGGAACTGTTCGCCATGGAAGATTGGGGAGCGGAGTTGATTTGTGAATATTATGACCGCTTCCAGACAGATATCGTCTGGCCTGCACCGGCATGCTATAATTTAGCGATCCGTGCCTTGGGAGGTGATACACAAGGAAGATGCCCGGAGGTTTTAGAGCCGCTCATCAAAAGCATAAACGATGTTGAACGATTTGATCGGGTGAAAATTTCAGAGCGATTGTTGGAAGATACCGGCATTCAGGCGATGCTGTGCCAAACAGAGGAGATCGTTAAAATTTTTGGCAAGGAACGCTGTATTGCGATCAATTATATAGGACCGTTTACACTTGCGTCGCAGTTGATTGGTATTACAGATTTTATGATGGAGCTGTATAGTGATGAAATCGCTGTTTGGCCACTGTTGGATTTTTCAGTCCGTGTGTGCTATGAATTTTTCCATATCTTTTTGCAGGCTGGTGCGGATACTATTTTTATTGGCGATCCTTCTTCATCGGGAGATTTGATCAGTCCGGAAATGTTCGGGAAATATTCGCTCCCCTCTATCAGGAAGCTTACCGGGCTGATAGGGGATGAAGCCGCAATAAAGCTGCTCCATATATGCGGGAATACACAAGAACGGATCAAGCCGCTGAGAGGGTGCGGGATCGATGGATTTTCGTTGGACTCTGTCGATATCAAAACGGCAATGATGCTTGCAAATAAAGATTTTGCGATTTTTGGAAATATGGGAACCGTATCTGTTATGAACGAAAAAACTCCGGAGGAAATCTATGATATCTGTCTGAAGCTTGCGGAAGAAGGGGGCCTGCAGGGAGGATATGTCATGATGCCGGGCTGCGATCTTCCGCCGATCACGCCGGAAGAGAATATAGATGCCATGATTCATGCGGCTCATGCAAACGTTGGATAAATAAGGCTGCCGGTAAAGCAGGAAAATGCTTTGTAACAAAGAATAAACAGCGGAAGTATAGCAGATATTTCCGCTGTTTTTTTGCTTCTATATTAATAGGGAAAATATTATAGAAATATTTCAAAAATAAAGGTTGACGAATGTGGTTTTTTGTTGTATCATAGCATTAAACAAACAAAAACAAACCAAAATCAACAATTCCAAACAACAATGGATAGGAATATTTGAGAGATAGGAGGTGCAACAATGCTGGCAGTTGAGCGCAAAAGCAAGATAGTCGGTCTTTTGGAAGCAAAGGGACAGGCAGAAGTAAGCGAGCTTGCGCAGATGCTGAGAGTTGTGCCTGAAACGATTCGCAGGGACCTGAAAGAGCTTGAGATGCAGGGAGTCCTGCAGCGAACGCATGGCGGAGCAGTACTCGCCGAAAAGAAAGAAGCAGATACACTGCATTCTTTGCGGGTAAAGCAGCATTATAAGGAAAAAATAAAGCTATGCAAAAAGGCAGCGGAATTTATTGAAGAGGGAGATACGATTTTTGTAGACAACAGTACGACCTTGCTGAATCTGATTCGTTTTATTCAACAGGATGCGAATGTGACTCTGCTTACAAATTCGGTAGATGTATTACATTTAGCGGCTACACTTGAAAATCAGGTGACGGTGATCAGCAGCGGCGGCGTTTTGCACAAGGAAAAAATGTATCTTACCGGCTCGATCGCAGACTATATGCATACCGAGTTCATCCCGTCCAAAGCCTTTATTTCCTGCTATGGGATATCGCTTGAATACGGGCTTTCAGACTGCAGCATGAATGAAGCCGCCTTTAAAAAGAATATGATGCAGGTAAGTCAGAAAACGTTTTGCGTAGTCGACCATACGAAATTTGAAAAGAACGGGCCGGTGAAGCTTACCGGCATCGACGCATGCGACGTTTTGATCACGGATAGAAAACTGGAGCCACGTTATCAGGAAATGCTTCAATCTGATAATGTGATCATGGATATCTTTGATTGCGAAGAAAAAAAGTAAATTTTTAATAAATATAAAGAATACGGAGGTAACGAGATGAAGTTAGGATTCTTTGCGGCAAACTATGCGCACCTGAGCTTGGAAGAAGTAGCGAAGATCATGTGTGAGCATGGGTATGAGATGATGGAGATCCCGGCGTATATAGGGAACGGGCAGTTCGACTGCGACGAGATCCTGAAGGGGAACAATGCGGAAAAGCTGAAGAAGATGCTGTCGGGCTATGGGATCACGATCTCGGCGCTGTCGAACCATGCGGATTCGCTGCTGATATTGGGGCCGTGGGGAGAAGACACGGACGGGCTGTATAAAGGCACGAAGGAAGAAAAGATCAAATATGGAACAGAGAGCCTGCTGAAGACGGCGCAGGCGGCGAATGCGCTTGGAGTGCCGGTGGTGAACGGATTCACGGGAGTAACGAACTGGGGAAGATATTTCCCGTTTCCGTGCCCGCAGGGCTGGGAGATGATGGAGCGCGATTTTGTAAAATACTTCACGCCGATACTGGATAAGTTCAAGGAATATGGGGTGAAGTTCGCAGTAGAGCCGCATCCGAACAACTTTATCTATGATATCCACACGGCGAAGAGAGCGATCGAGCTGGTAGACGGACATCCGTGCCTGGGGTTCAACATGGACCCGGCGAACCTGATCTATCTGGGGCTGCGGATCGAGAACTTCGTGGACGAGCTTGGGGACAGGATCTTCCACGTACATGCGAAGGACGGAGAGATCGTGGAGCACAACATCCAGTATGGCGGGATCCTGATGCAGGGAGACTGGCAGAGGATAGACAGGACGTTCCGGTTCCGGATACCGGGCTGGGGGAGCGTACCGTGGAAGAAAGTGATCACGGAGCTGTCGCTGGTAGGGTATGATTATGTATTGAGTTATGAGCATGAAGATGTGACGATGAGCGTAGGGGACGGAGTCGAGAAAGTATCGGCGTTCCTGAAGCCGCTGATCATCAAGGCGCCGTATGAGGGCAGACGGGATAAGATATTCAACAATCCCTGCGAGAAATAAGTAGTTAATGAACTGAGAATAAAAAAATTTAGGAGGATACTGAAATGAGTTATAAGGAAACCCTGCTTGACCCGATCAAGATCGGTACAAGGGAATGTAAGAACAGGTTCTTTGTGCAGGCTATGGAATGCACGGACGCAGATGCGGACGGCAATCCAACAGACCTTACCTATCAAAGATACGAAAATCTGTATAAGGGTGGTTGGGGCCTCATTGACCTCGAGGCGATTTCTATTACGCAGGAAAGCCGTTCCAGACTGAATCAGCTGATGATCATGGAGAAGAACGTGCCGGCCCTGACAAATTTCATGAAAAAGATGAAAGAAGTCAACAAAGACCCGCTCATCGTATTTCAGTTGACGCATTCCGGAGAGTTGAGCAACCCGAAGTTCTCGCGGAGAGTAACGGTGATGCCGTCTTACAGCTATGGCGGAGACCTTCTTTCTGAGGAAGAAGTAGATAAGATCATCGACGATTTCGTATTGGCTGCAAAGATCGCACACGATGTAGGCGCTGATGGTATCGATATGAAGCTGTGCCACGGCTATCTTGGTTCCCAGATCCTGCGGCCGTTTAACAGCCGCAAATGGAAATACGGCGGAAGCTGGGAAAACAGAAGACGTTTTGCATTTGATCTCTATGAGAGGATATCGAAAGAAGTCAATGATAAGAACTTCCTGATTGGCTCTAAGATTTCCGCATGGGAAGGCTTCCCGGGCGGCTTTGGTACGGAAGGCCCGGATTCGCCGATCATGGATCTGACTGAGCCGCTCGATTTGATCAAGGGGCTTGAGGAACGCGGTGCGCAGTATATCGTTCAGTCGGCCGGAAGCCCGTCCATCACGGTTACACTTACGCAGGCGGAAAAGAACTATCCGTATATTGCCTATCTGCATCCGTATTGGCAAAAGGAATTCAAGAAAGTGCTGAAACCGGAGACCGTGTTGATTGGCTCGAATTATTCCGTATGGGGAAAAGGAAACAAAAATCTGCAGATGATCGACCCGCAGGACAATACGATGTTCAAAGCAGGAGCCAAGAACATCGAGAGAGGTATCGTGGATATGATCGGTCTTGGACGTCAGTCCTTTGCGGATCCGTTGCTGCCTAAGAAGCTGGCAGATGGTAATGAGAAAGACATTCATTTCTGCACGCTGTGCGATAACTGTCTTGAGCTTTTGATACGTCAGGAGCGCATCGGCTGCTGCACGTACAATAAATATTATACGGACGTTCTCGTAAACGTGCGAAAAGAAAAAGGCAAGCTGACACAGAATCATACCTGATCGGTTATCTGAAAAGAATATTTATTCCATACTCCGCAGTTTATTGCTGCGGAGTATGGATAATTTTAAAAAAGAACGGAAAGAAATATGACTGACCTTATTGTGCAGGCGCATATCTTGTGTTAAACTATTTAAGGTTAGTTTATGTTTGCTTTATGCCGAAGTGGCGGAACTGGCAGACGCACAGGACTTAAAATCCTGCGGTGGTCAAACACCGTACCGGTTCGATCCCGGTCTTCGGCACCAAACCGTTCTATTTGATTTGATATCAGGAGAACGGTTTTTGTTTTACTATGAAAACTATAGGCTGAATTAACATTTTTATGAACAAAATGAAATAACGATTGACAAACTGTATGAAATTCTGTATGATACATAAGACTCACGGAGGAGAGAAATTATGGTATAAAGTGGTTAGATAAACCGAAAATAAATATTACCATATAATAATAAAGGGATAACAAATAATCGTCAAAAAGAAAACAAATAACAAAAATTTGATAATAAATATAAAATAGTGGTTGAAAATTTAAATGTTGTGAAGTATAATACAACCGTACCACAGGAAAGCGTGGCAAATAAACTACACATTTTCAACCAGAAAAAAAGGACATAAAAAATACGCCCCTAAGGACGTTTTGAGGTAAAATAAGAGGTGGGGTGGAAAGTGTGATTTTATGTCCGCTTTGGCAAAGCTCAAAATGGGGTCACCCGTTTGAGATATTAAGACTAAGTAGGAGGAAACAAAAATGAAAAAGTCTTTGATTCTTGTAGTCTGCATCGCACTTGTAGTTGCTATGTTTGCAGGCTGCGCAGCTCCGGCTGAAACTCCTTCTGCTGAAGCATCCACGGAAGCATCCACGGAAGCATCTGCAGAAGCATCGACTGAAGCGTCCGAACCGGCAGCAGACGGTGACGCTCCGTTGGTAGGTATCTCTTGCCCGAACGACCCGACAGGTTGGGTTGCTGCGGCTCAGTGGTCTGCTAAGACTACGGCTGAAGAGCTCGGTCTCAACTATGTTCTGGCTGCGTCCGCTAACGTAAACGATCAGGCGAACAAGATCGATGAGTTCATTCAGATGGGCTGCGAGTATATCGTACTTCTCCCGGTAAATGATGAACTGGCTGTTGCAGCTCAGAAGATCAAAGATGCCGGCATCACGCTGATCGACTTTGACCGTACGCTGGGCGATGTTGAGCCTGACTATTATGTAGCTGGTGACAACCACGGCATGGGCGTTGCAGGCGGCGAATACATCGTTGAGAAACTTGGGCCGGAAGGCGGAAATGTTGTTATCATGAACATTCCGTCCTATGGTGCGATTTTCACGGAACGTGCAGATGGCTTTAAAGAAGTTGCTGCTGAGCATCCGGAACTCAATATCCTCGGTGAGTGGGCTTCCGATAACGGCGCTCCGGAAACAGTCCTGACAGTTATGACGGACGTTTTGACGGCAAACCCGGAAATTGATGCGATTTACTCCACAGACGATGAAATGTCCCAGGGTATCCTGCAGGCTATCAAAGAAGCGGGCCGCACGGACATCAAAGTTATCACCGGTGGTGGTGGCGCGAAGACCTACTTCGACATGTTTGATGATTTCCCGGACATCTGGGTTTCTTCTCAGACCTATGCTCCGTACATGATGTCGGAAGCTGTTAAGATTGCTGACAAGCTGATCAAGGGTGAAGAAGTTGAGCAGACGACGATCATCCCGACGACGGTTGTTGACCGCACGAATGTTGAACAGTACCTGACAGACAATGGTATCACGGAGGACGCTCCTTACTAAGCATGGCTTTGTAATGAGAATGTTGTAACATGAAAAATATCCAACGGGGCCTTTACGACCCCGTTGGATTATTTCAAGAGGAATTTGTAGCCGCTAAAGTTGCGGTAATAGACAAGGGAGACATGCGTAAATGGAATATGCACTGAAAATGAACGATATCCGTAAAGGGTTCGGCGGTGTTCCGGTCTTGAAAGGCGTTGATTTCAACGTGGAGGCGGGAAAGATCCATGCGCTTTTGGGCGAAAACGGCGCCGGGAAAACGACGTTGATGAATATTCTGGGCGGCGTTATCCCCATGGACAGCGGCAGTATCGAGTTGTTTGGACAGCCGGTGAAAATTGCCAGCCCGGCGGAGGCACAGAAAAATAAGATTGCATTTATTCATCAGGAATTGAATGTTGTAAACGACCTGTATGTTTACGAAAATATGTTCCTCGGGCATGAGCTGCGTAAAAGGGGCGGCGGCATAGATGCTGCGGCGATGATCCAAAAAACGCAGGAAGTTTTCGAGCGTATGCACGTTACCATCGATCCTCGGGCCATGATGGGAGATCTGCAGGCCTCCTATAAGCAGATCGTAGAGATTGCTAAATCAATTTTAATGGATGCCAAGCTCATTATTATGGACGAGCCAACGACATCGCTTACGCAGCCTGAGGTGGAAAATGTATTCGCGATCATGCGGAATCTGATCAAGGAACATGGCGTTACGATCATCTTTATTTCACACAAGTTAGGCGAGGTCGTGGAATTCTGCGATTATTATACCGTATTGCGCAATGGCGAAATGGTAGGCACTCACCCAATCAAAGGAGAAAATGGTGAAGTTGCAAAACAAGCCGATATTGCAAGGCTGATGGTTGGTAAAAGCGTTATGGATGTTGTGGTTTATCAGCCGCATGAAATTGGAAATGTGGTTCTAAGCGTAAAAGACCTTTGCATTGATAGACGCGTCGATCATGTAAGCTTTGACCTGCATGCAGGAGAGATTCTCGGTATCACTGGTCTTCTCGGGGACGGTAAGGACGAGCTGGTGCGCGGACTGTTTGGAGATTTGGCTTTCACAAGCGGAACCATCGAGAAAAATGGAAAGGTCATCAAGTATAATCATCCGGCAAAAGCGAAAAAAGCAGGCATTGGTTTGCTTCCGTCCAACCGTAAGGAAAACGCAATCATAAAAGATCTGACTGTTACGGAAAATATGACCATCGTAACGCTGGACCAGTATAAGAGCGGCTTATCTCTCTCCAAGGCGAAGGAAAATCGAAAAGCGTTGGAGTATAAGGAAAAGCTGAACATTAAGGTGGATAATCTGGCGAACCTGATCACCAGCCTTTCGGGTGGTAACCAGCAGAAGGTCGTGCTTGCAAAATGGCTGACTGCGGAACCCGATATCATGATTCTGTCTAACCCGACGCAGGGCGTTGACGTAGGTGCGAAAAATGAGATCTACGGAGTTATTATGGAGCTTGCGAAGAGCGGAATGGGTATCATTGTGACGTCGGGTGAGGCGCAGGAGATCTTAAAGATTTGTGACCGCGTTTTGGTTATGTATCATGGCGTTCTCAAGGGAGAACTTCAGCGGGATGAGCTTTCGGAGGAAGCGATCATGATACTCTCGACCGGCGGTGTATTAGATTGAGAGGAGAAGAAAAGCAATGTCTGAAGAAGTAAAAGCGATGCAGAAGAATACTGCTTGGAATAAGTTCATTAAAGAGTATTCTATCATTTTGGTCGCGGCCGGGCTGATCATCGTTGCGACGATTCTGGGCGGCACGACGTTTATGAATGGTCAGAACTTTATTAATATTTTCCGCGGCAATGCAGTTGTTGGTATCATTGCCTTTGGTACTGCATTTGTCATTATCACCGGAAACATCGACTTGTCTGTCGGTACGCAGCTGGTTATCGTAGGTATCATATTGTTGTCCATCTTGAATGCGACAGGCAATATTGTTCTCGCGATTATCGTTGCGGTCGCCTGCAGCTGTGCGTTATCGGCCGGTGTTGGCGCGATTATTACAAAGGGCCGCGTTCCGTCCTTTATTGTTACGTTAGGTATGCAGTATATTTACAGGTCCCTTGCATTGTTCATCTTAGATGCGCGCGGAATCACCGGTAATGTAGATGCATTCAAAGAAATTTCGAACTATGAGATTGGCGGAGTATTTCCGCTGCCGCTGATTTATTTTGCGGTAGTATTCGTTATCTGCTTCTATATTTCGAAGTATACGGTTCTTGGCCGCAGGATCTATGCAGTCGGTTCGAATGAACAAGCGACGAGGCTGTCCGGTATCGATACCGATAAGGTAAAAATTATGGCGTTTGTGCTGCTCGGCCTTACAGTAGCAATCGCAACGATCATCGAGGCTTCAAGAATGAACTCGATCAACTCTGCTTCCTCTGGTAACGAATACGAGTTGAATGCGATTGCAATGGCAGTTGTCGGCGGTATCGCAATGGAGGGCGGTAAAGGACATATGATAGGCGTTCTCTTTGGTATCATCATTCTGGGCGTCATCAATAATATCATAACGATCGTCGGCTTGAACGTATATCTGGTCAATGCGGTTAAGGGCGCGATTATCATTGGTGCGGTTCTGCTGCAGCATAAGAAGAGAGACTGATCTTTTCTATCCATGATAAACTTCCGCTTGTCAGAAGACAGGCGGAAGTTTTTTTTGTGAAATAAATCATTTTCGTTATATAATTTTTTATTTGCACAAGTTTTTACTCTGTATTGACACTTACTTCCTAAAACATTATAATGATAACAAACAATAATAAACAATTACAAATAAAAATAATGTTTTTCTTTATGTGAAAATGAAATAGGGGGAAGTTATATGCAGTATATTATTTCAATCGATATTGGAACACAGGGAACAAAATGCATTCTTTTCGATACCAATATGAAAATGAAAGCAGATGCCTTTGAGGTATCCCGTCTGATCAGTCCGAAACCGGGCGTCGTATGGCAGGAGGCGGAAGAAATTTATGGCTCCTGTGTAAGGACTGTAAAGGAAGTTATGGAAAAGTCGGATATAGCGGCTTCTGATGTCTGCGCAATCGGCATTGACAGCCAGTCGGCAGGAATTATGGGGATCGCAGAGGATGGCGAGGCTTCCACCTATTATGATTCGTGGCTCGATATGCGCTGTGGAAAATATATGCATGAAATGCAGGAAAAAGCGGGAAAGAAAATTATTGAAATATGCGGCGGTCCGGCATCTTATACGCATGGCCCAAAGATGCTTTGGTGGAAAAATGAACAGCCGGAAGCTTACAAAAAAACGGCAAAGTTTGTTCTTCCCAGCGGATATGTGATTGGAAAAATGTGTGGCTTGAAAGCGGAAGAAGCGACTTTCACACATACCTGCATCCATTTCTCCAATTTTGGAGACAATGTAAAAAAAGAATGGTCAGAAGAACTTCTTGAGATGTTTGGGATTGCAAAAGAGAAGATGGCGCGTATAGCCTCTTCCTTTGAAATTGCAGGAAAAACAACTGCTGAATTTGGAAAACAAAGCGGTCTTATAGAAGGAATACCGGTCGTCGTAGGGGCAGGAGATACGGCGGCGGGTGCCTTTGGTTCGGGTATCGTAGAAGCGGGGATGTTGATGGATACGGCCGGAACTGCCTCTGTATTATGCTGTGCGTCGGATGAATATCATCCGGATACGGAATTTGAGACTCTGGTGCAAATGCCGTCGCCGATCGAGGGATTGTGGCACCCGTTGGCTTATATCAATGGCGGGGGATTATGCATTCGTTGGTTCCGCGATGAATTTACCGGAAAACCTGCCGCTTCCTATGATGATCTGATGGCGGAGGCGGAGAACCTTCCGGCCGGAAGCGAGGGAATATTATTCGTTCCGCATTTCTGCGGCCGTGTTTTACCGAATAATCCTTATGTGAAAGGCAGCTTTGTCGGCCTCGACTGGAAGCATGGCCGCGGACATCTATATCGTGCGGTCATGGAGGGGATCGCGTATGAATATGCGTATTACTTCAATATTTTGAAAAAGGAGCACCGGCATACCCGGTTTGAAAAATTGTATACGACAGGAGGAGGATCTAAGAGCCCGCTGTTCAACCAAATCAAGGCGGATGTTTTGGGGATCCCGGTCATCGCTTATGAGCAGGGAGAAACAGCGCTTGCCGGAAGTGCCATCATTGCAGGATGCGGCGCAGGCGTTTTTGCAGACTATCGGGAACCGATGAAAAATTTAGGAAAAGAAAGCGCGCCCATCATGCCTGATATGGAAAATCATGAGAAGTATGAAAAATACGCGGAACAATATCTGAACGTGATCGAAGCGCTCGAGCCGGTCTATAAGAGCGATGTCTATGAAATAGAGGGGTAAGGAGGTATATAGATTGAGCAAAAATAGTGAAGACGGTATGTTTGCCGAAGAACGCAAACATATGATCGTCGATCTTGTCAATAAAAATATCAAAACGACAGTAAGCAATCTTTGCGAAAAATTTTCCGTATCTCCCGCGACGATCCGTAACGATTTGAGGGAGTTGGAGGAAGCCGGCCTTTTAAAACGCACGCATGGCGGTGCAATTAGTAATATCAAGGCGAATTATGAGCCGAATGCCTATCAAAAGGAGATCGAGCATGTAAACGAGAAAAAAGCGATAGCGAAGCGTGCAGCACAGTATGTGCATGAGGGAGATACGATCGCACTCGATACGGGAACGACAACTTTTGAGTTGGCAAAGCAACTGGTTACATACGAGAATCTTACGGTCGTAACAAATGATCTTCAGATCGCCGCCTTTCTGGAACGCAACGGGAAAGCAAATATCATTATGGCGGGCGGAGCAGTCCGGCGCAATTTTCATTGTACAGCGGGACAAAAGGCTATCGACACGCTTTCCGACCTGAACGTAGATAAAACATTTCTTGCGGCAAACGGGGTGAGTATCAAACGCGGGATCACAACACCGAATATCGACACTGCCCATGTAAAAGAAAAATTGGTTTCTCTGGGAGATGAGGTCTTGCTGCTCGTGGACAGCAGTAAGTTCGACACTTCGACTTTCGTAAAGTTTGCCGGGCTGAGTGAGATCGATCTCATTATTACAGATACCGGAGTTGATCCCGAATATATGGAGCTTTTGGAGCGGGAGGACGTAAGCGTTGAGACCGCAAGGGTATGAAACGATACTATTATTACAGAAAATGAGAATAAATGATAATAAAGTATTGCAAAACGATAATGATTTCAGTATAATAAAAGCAATGAAAGTTTTTAGTTTTATACCAGATATCAGGTGTTCCAAAGGAGGAAGAAAATGAAAAACGGCAGATTGGGAATTTGTCTCATTGGCGCAGGCCGCGCGGGAATGATCCATGCGAATAATTTTAAGAATAAAGTAAACGGCGCGTATATGGCAGCTGTTGTAGATGTCGTAGAGGACGCTGCAAAGGCTGCGGCGGAAGAACTGGAGATCACGAAATATTATACGGACTATAAAGATATCCTGAAGGACGACGAGATCGATGCAGTTGTAGTGGTTTCGCCGACGAACCTGCATAAACAGATCGTGATCGATTGTGCCAACGCGGGAAAGCACATCTTCTGCGAAAAGCCGATGGCGATGAACTCGGAAGAATGCGAAGAGATGGAAGCGGCGGCAAAGAAAAACAATGTAAAGCTGCAGATCGGTTTTATGCGGCGTCATGACGCAGGCTTCATTCAGGCGAAGGAAGTGATCGATTCCGGAGCGATCGGCGATGTCGTGCTCATTCGATCCAATACGCGCGGGCCGAGCAAGCCGCGTCCGTGGATGTATGACATCAAAAAAAGCAACGGTGTCCTTGCGGAACTCAACAGCCATGATATCGATTGTGTGAGATGGCTGGCAGGCAGTGAGATCAAAACCGTATATGCCATTGCAGGTAATTACAGGAATCGTGAGATCGCAGAGGAATATCCGGATTATTACGACAGCGTAGTGATGACGGGAGTATTTGAGAATGGCATCCAATACTCGATAGACGGAGCGGCGTATGTTCAGTATGGATATGATGCAAAGGTCGAGGTCGTAGGAACAAAAGGCGTGATTCATATCGGGAAAGAAAACGGAAGCAATTATACGGTCGCTGCGCCCGGAACGGGGATCTCCACACCGTATATCAATAGCTGGATGACGCTTTTTAAGGATGCTTATCTGGCGGAAGACATCGGTTTTGCAGAGTGTATCTTAAATGATACGGAACCAAAAGTGACTGGACATGACGGTAAAATGGCGGTCAAGATCGTAGAAGTAGGCAATCAGTCGATTGCAGAAAAGCGTATCATCGAGCTCTAAGGAGGAAAAATATGTTAGCATTAAGATTATATGGCCCAAATGATATTCGTTTGGACGATATACCGGTACCGGAAATAACGGAGGACGAGATACTTCTGAAGGTAGATGCGGCAGCCGTATGCGGTACGGATGTCCGTATGTGGCAAAACGGCTATGCCGGTGTAGATGAAGAACATCCGCGCGTGCTTGGGCATGAATTTGGCGGTACTATTGTTGAAGTAGGCAAAAATGTAAAGTTCTATCAGAAAGGCATGAAAGTCGCGCTCGCTCCGAATATCGGATGCGGGATATGCGATCGTTGCGTAGCAGGGCAGCCGCATCTGTGTGATAACTACAGAGCTTTTGGGATCAATATGGATGGGGCGTTCGCCGAATATGTGAAAGTGCCGAAAGAAGCCATCATTTATGGAAATCTGATGATCATGCCGGAGGGCGTGACCGCGGAAGAAGCAGCCGTAAACGAACCGCTTTCCTGTGCGTACAACGGTTCTTTAAAATGTAATATCAAGCCGGGTGAGTATGTGCTCGTCGTTGGTGCAGGCCCGATTGGTATCATGCACGCGATGCTTGCAAAAATGGCCGGCGCAGCCAAGGTCATGATGAACGATTTGTCAGCAGACAGGCTTGCGGAATGTGAAAAAATCATTCCGGGCGTTGTGACCTATTGCGGAGATGACCTCCCAGGGTTCGTCAAGGAGCAAACGAGAGGGAAAGGTCTTGATGTAGCGATCACCGCATGCCCGGTTCCGGCGGTTCAGGCAGCTATGCTCCCGCTCATGAACTATGGCGGCCGTGTTAATTTCTTCGGCGGCGTACCGGCAGCGAAGCAGCCTGTACCGATCGATACGAATCTTGTGCATTATAAGGAACTATTCCTGACGGGCTCGACGCGCGCAAGTATTTGCCAGTTCAGACAGACGCTTGATTTTGTCTCGGAGGGCTTGATCGATATCAAGAGCATTATTACAGGACATTATGATATTAAAGACATTCTGACAGCGTTTGATAACGCAAAAGCGGCAAAAGGGCTTAAGAATGTCATAACATTCGGATAAAAAGGGATGGCTTCTGATGGGTGAATTCGTAAGGACCGTAACGGGAGATGTTGCTCCGGATACATTAGGACATTGTCAGTGTCATGAACACATTTTTTTGGAAATGGACAGATCCTATGAAGTGTCTCCGGTGTTATATATGGACGACTACGACAAGTCTCTCGCGGAGCTGCGGGAGTATCGTGCAGCGGGCGGCGGAACGATTGTCGATGCACAGCCTGTGCTTGGCGGTCGCATGGCGGAGCTTCTCGAAAGGGCTTCTGTGGAGAGCGGTGTAAAGATCATAGCGTCGACAGGATTCCATAAAACGATATTCTATTATGAAGACAGCTATCTTTTCTATAAAAATGAGGATGAGATCGCACGGCTTTATATAGAAGAAATCGAAGAGGGAATGTTCTCGTCGAAGCAGACGGGTGCACAGCGGCTTGCTTGCCGGGCCGGACAGATCAAGACGGCGATCGACAAAAATGGAATACACGCCGACGAGACCTATGAAAAGCTGTTTGCCGCCGCTGCTGATGCGGCTCTGGCTACTGGCGTACCGGTCATGGTACATATCGAACAGGAAGCAGATGCGCTCCATGTTGTGGATTTTTTCGCAAAAAGAGGCCTGCCGCCGCAGCACTTGATTTTATGCCATCTTGACCGGGCAAGATATGATTTCGATTACCATAAGGATTGTGCACAGACGGGTGCTTTTATGGAATACGATACGATCCACCGGCTGAAATATCATGATGATGTAAAAGAAGCGGAGCTTATTGCGTTCATGCTGGAAAGCGGCTTTGAAGAACAGTTGCTGCTGGGGCTCGATACAACGAACGCGCGCCTGCGCAGTTATGGCGCAGCGGATATGGGACTCGATTTCATCCTGAAGACTTTTGTTCCTTTTGCGGAGGAACGGGGAATCAGCAGACAAATGATGCATAAGATGCTTGTTGCGAATCCGCCGCAGGCATTAAAAATAAAAAGGAGTGTGTAAAATGTTTAATTTCGAACCTGCAACGCAGCCAACAATGTACTTCATTGGGGTAACGACGGGAAAGTCTTCCATCATGAAGGTATTTCCGGAGTGGGCAAAGGCTCTTGGCCTGAAGGACACGGTCATGAAAGGGATCGACATCGAGATCCACGCAGAGCCTGAAAAATACAGAAAGGTCGTCGAGTTCATCAAAAACGATCCGCTTTCCTATGGCGCTCTCGTAACGACGCACAAGATCGATCTTTACAATGCGACGAAAGATATGTTTGAATATCTTGACCCGTATGCGCAGAAATTTGGCGAGCTTTCTTCCATCTCAAAGCGCGGCGACAAGCTGTGCGGGCACGCAAAGGACCCGATCTCAAGCGGTCTTGCGCTGGAGGAATTTGTTCCTAAAAATTATTGGAAAGACCATCCGGAATCGGGCGTATTCATTATGGGCGCAGGCGGCAGTGCGATTTCTATGTGCTCCTATTTTATGCGTCCGGAGTTTGAGGGGAATTATCCGTCCGAGATTGTGATCGGGAACCGTTCCAAGCCGAGGCTGGACGAGATAGAAGCGATCAACAAGACGCTCAATCCGGGTAGCGTAAAATGCTCTTATTATCTTACGCCTGAACCGGGCCAGAACGATGAGGTTTTGGAAAAAATGGGTAAGGGTTCCCTGATCATCAATGCGACGGGGCTTGGAAAAGACAGACCGGGCAGCCCGCTTACCGATGCGGCGCAGTTCCCTGAAAATGCATTGGTATGGGAAATCAACTATCGCGGAGATCTTCTTTTCATGCATCAGGCGGAAGCGCAGGCAAAAGAAAAGAATCTCCATGTGGAAGACGGTTGGAAATATTTCATTTATGGATGGACACAGGTGATTTCGGAAGTATTCGATATTCCGATCGAGGGAGCCGTTCTGGACGAACTCGATAAGATTGCTGCTAAATTTAACCAGAGATAAATTGAAAACAGTTCAGGTTCCGCTTTTCCTATCGGAAAGCGGAACCTTGATGCGTAAAATACGGAATTGCCGGACCGACCGGCAAATGGTTATTAAGGAGGATTTCAAAATGGCAAACGAAGGAAAATTCGATTGGCTCCGCGGCTTTACATGTGATTATGACCTTATAAGTGGTCTTTCCAAAACAGCGGAAAGCACAAAACGGTATCTTTCCCAGATGAAAGGGATGTATGCGGACGATGCAGCATTCGACAAAATGCTTGCAGGCGGCGAGGATCCGCTCGTATATGAATTTTACGAAATGGGCGCGCCTGAGCATCCCGGCGATCTTGCTTTTGGTACGAGCATTACTTATCCGGGTAAGGTAGGCGACGAATATTTCATGACGAAAGGCCATTTCCATACGATTCTCGATACGGGAGAAGTATATTATTGCTTAAGCGGGCACGGTTATATGCTGTTGGAAAGCCCGGAGGGCGATTGGTCCCTGCAGGAGATGACGCCGGGAGAGGCTGTTTACGTACCTAAGAGATATGCTCATAGAAGCATCAATATCGGCGACACGCCGTTGGTCACGTTCTTTGTATTCCGTGGAGATGCAGGACACGATTATGGCACGATCGAGACGAAAGGCTATAGGAATCTTGTAGTTGAGAAAGACGGAAAGGCAGTCGCAGTTCCGAATCCTAAGTGGGGTGAATGAGCATGAAGATCCTTGTGACGCCTACTTCTTTTCTAAAACCGGAAAATGCGGCAGCAAAGGCAAAGCTCGAGCTGTTCGCGGATGAGGTCGTTTATAATGATTTAGGGCGGCCGCTGCAGGCTGACGAGATTTTAGAACGGTTAGACGGAGTCGACGGTTATGTGGCAGGGCTCGATTATATCACGGCAGACGTTCTCGAAAAGGCGCCCGCTTCTCTGAAAGTGATTTCACGCTATGGCGCGGGGGTAGACCGCGTTGATATGGCTGCGGCGACGGCAAAGGGAATCAAGGTGACCAATACGCCGGGTACGAATTCTGTTGCTGTTTGCGAGCTTGCTTTTGCATTGATGCTGTGCGCGGCGCGAAATGTTCCGAAGCTTCACACTGCAGTAGAAAAAGGCGAATGGCCGCGCAGCCAAGGAATCGAGCTCAGAGGCAAGACGCTCGGCATCGTCGGCATGGGAGCGATCGGTAAAAATCTTGCAATAAGAGCAAAGGCGTTCGGAATGACTGTAAACGCATACGATCCTTATTTTGATGAAGCTTTTGCAAAGGAAAATGGAATTGGAAGATTGGAGCTTGATGAAGTGCTGACCACATCGGACTTCATTTCTCTGCATGTTCCGCTTAATGATTCCACCCGTCATATGATCGATGCAGAGAAAATCGCTGAGATGAAAGACGGTGCGATCGTAATCAACACGGCGCGCGGCGGGATTATTGATGAGCAGGCGGCTGCGGAGGCAGTAAAGAGTGGTAAGCTTGGCGGATTGGGACTCGATGCGTTCGAACAGGAGCCGCTGATCGATTCTCCGCTGAAAGGCCTTGACAATGTCATCTTCACGCCTCATACAGGCGCACATACAGCGGAAGCGGTAAGCGGAATGGGAAGTATGGCGGTTGATAATGTGATCGCAGTTCTCTCGGGCAAAGAATGCCCGCATGTTCTGAATAAATAGGTAGGTAAATAGTATGGAAAAATTAGAAGTATTGAGAAGATTGGAAGAATGCGGCGTTGTTGCGGTCGTACGCGGCAACAGCGAAGAAGAGGTCATGAAGATCATCGATGCCTGCATTGCGGGCGGAATCATTGGAATCGAAGTTACTTTCACGGTTCCGGGCGCCGCGGATATCATCAAGGCGCTTGCAAAGCGTTATGACCCGAAAGATGTCTTGATCGGTGCAGGTACAGTTCTTGATCCGGAGACGGCGCGGGCGGCGATCCTTGCGGGAGCGCAATTTGTTGTTTCTCCGTGCCTCAACGCAGAGACGGTAAAAATGTGCCTGCGGTATCAGATAGCATGCATGCCGGGCGCGATGACAATCAAAGAAACCGTCGATTGCCTCGAAGCGGGGGCGGATATCGTAAAGCTGTTCCCGGGAAATCTGGCTGGTCCTAAAATGATCAAAAATATCAAAGGGCCGCTGCCGCAGGTCCGCATCATGCCTACAGGCGGTGTGAATGCCGAAAATGCAGGCGAATGGATCAAGGCTGGTGCCGTCGCGGTAGGAGCAGGCGGAGACTTGACTGCCGGTGCAAAGACAGGCGACTATGAATCGATCACGCGGATCGCAAAAGAAATGGTCGCGGCAGTGCACGAAGCACGCAAATAAATTTTGTTGGGAAAGAAGAAGATTGCGAGAGGTTCTGAAGAACTCTCGCAATCTTTGCTTTATCGGGAAAATAATGTACGTACATTCTGTCAAAAAAAACAGCATGATTTTACAGGATTTTTGTTGACTTACGCTTCCTTTTGGTATATGATAGAACCATAAACAGACACAAAACAACTAAAAACAACATTTTCAAAAATGTGTTACAGAATAAAAGCTTGATTAAGTTTGTAAAATACACGAAAAATGAATGGGAGGTAACGAGATGAAGTTAGGATTCTTTGCGGCAAACTATGCGCACCTGAGCTTGGAAGAAGTAGCGAAGATCATGTGTGAGCATGGGTATGAGATGATGGAGATCCCGGCGTATATAGGGAACGGGCAGTTCGACTGCGACGAGATCCTGAAGGGGAACAATGCGGAAAAGCTGAAGAAGATGCTGTCGGGCTATGGGATCACGATCTCGGCGCTGTCGAACCATGCGGATTCGCTGCTGATATTGGGGCCGTGGGGAGAAGACACGGACGGGCTGTATAAAGGCACGAAGGAAGAAAAGATCAAATATGGAACAGAGAGCCTGCTGAAGACGGCGCAGGCGGCGAATGCGCTTGGAGTGCCGGTGGTGAACGGATTCACGGGAGTAACGAACTGGGGAAGATATTTCCCGTTTCCGTGCCCGCAGGGCTGGGAGATGATGGAGCGCGATTTTGTAAAATACTTCACGCCGATACTGGATAAGTTCAAGGAATATGGGGTGAAGTTCGCAGTAGAGCCGCATCCGAACAACTTTATCTATGATATCCACACGGCGAAGAGAGCGATCGAGCTGGTAGACGGACATCCGTGCCTGGGGTTCAACATGGACCCGGCGAACCTGATCTATCTGGGGCTGCGGATCGAGAACTTCGTGGACGAGCTTGGGGACAGGATCTTCCACGTACATGCGAAGGACGGAGAGATCGTGGAGCACAACATCCAGTATGGCGGGATCCTGATGCAGGGAGACTGGCAGAGGATAGACAGGACGTTCCGGTTCCGGATACCGGGCTGGGGGAGCGTACCGTGGAAGAAAGTGATCACGGAGCTGTCGTTGGTAGGGTATGATTATGTATTGAGTTATGAGCATGAAGATGTGACGATGAGCGTAGGAGACGGAGTCGAGAAAGTATCGGCGTTCCTGAAGCCGCTGATCATCAAGGCGCCGTATGAGGGCAGACGGGATAAGATATTCAACAATCCCTGCGAGAAATAAGTGATTTTGCTATTAGGAGGTAAATGAAAATGGCAAGAATGATGAAAGCACAGGTTGTAGAATCACCAAACAATATGGTTCTGAAGGAAGTACCGGTTCCTGAGATAAACGATGATGAAGTACTGATCAAAGTGAAATACTGCGGTATCTGTGGTTCCGATTGGAGTATTTTTACCGGAAAATATGCTGCGGATCAACTGCCGTTGATTACAGGGCATGAAATTTTCGGCGTGATCGAAGAGGTGGGCAAAAACGCAAGGGGGATCAAAAAGGGTGACCGTGTAGCAGTGGATATCTGTCTTACCTGTGGAACATGCTATTTCTGCCGTCGCGGCGACGGACTTCTCTGTGAATCCTTTACACAGCTTGGTATCCATACGGATGGAGGATTCGCTGAGTATGTAAAAGCTCCATGGAAAAATATCTACCATATCCCGGACAGTATGGATGATTACACGGCAACCTTTGTGGAGCCTTTGACGGCAACGCTGCAGGCGAGCAAGAAAATGGACGCCAAGATCGGTTCATCCTGCGTCGTGATCGGCTGCGGACTCGGTGTGATTCATGCGTTGCTCGCAAAGCTGCGCGGCTGCGCACCGGTCATTCTGGTGGGAGACAGTGAGCTGCGCCTGAATATGGCAAAAGAAATGGGGATCGATTACACAATCAATATCAAGGAAGTTGACGATCCGGTAGCGGAAGTGAAAAAATTGACGGGCGGAGTCGGAGCAGATTATGCAATTGAGGCAGTCGGCCATCACAGCACATATGAGCAAGCCTTTGCAATGCTGCGCCGCGGCGGCAAGCTTGAAGCGTTCGGCGTATGTGCGACGGATGACATGGCTTCACTCTCCCCGTATGAGTTTGTTCTTGGAGAGAAGAAAGTCAGCGGCTCCTGCGCAGGTATCGGCAACGACTGGGGCGATGCGATTCGTTTGCTTGAATATCACCGGATCGACCCGAAGCCGATGATCTCTATGGTCGTTCCGCTCGAAGAGCTGGAAGATGCGCTGAAAGAGCTGCGTACCAATCCGAACCTGTTCAAGGTTCTTGTTTCTCCGGAGATCAAGGAACGGGTGGTATTTTAAGCATGAAAATACAAGGGGTAAACCATATCGGCATTAATGTAAGCGATATGGATAAGGCGCTCCACTTTTATCGTGATCTGCTGAAGCTTCCGGTGCTGCAGGAAAAAATTGAAAATGGCGAGAGTGACGTCTATTATTTGCAGTTGGGAGAGCACTCCCGGATAGAGCTTTTTGATTATCGCGGAAAAAGCCGGAAAAAAGAAATCACAGAGAGCGATCTTGGTTACCGGCATCTTGCGATCGGAGTCGATGATGTGGACGAATGGGCAGCTTATTTAAAAGATAACGGCGTGCCGATCTGCTATGGCCCGGAGAGCCTTGCGCACTTGAATGCGCGTGTTCTTTTGATCGAAGATCCAGACGGAACAGAGATCGAGATTTGTGCAAAATTGTAAGCAATAAAAAAGCCGCTGAAAACAGCGGCTTTTTTTTGTCAAATCCATTGATTTATTTGCGCTTTATGTTACAATAAAAATATATTTATATCAAATATTGTTTTTTGTTAGTTTTTTAGTATAAAAATATTATCGGTTTTTGTCGTTTTGTGTAGATTGCATTAGCACTTAGTGCTATAATAGGGAATGGGAAAATAATAGAATCATTTGAAATGAATTCTCGGAAAAGAGAAGATTGAGGAGGTTAACCTGTTATGATGAAAGCACGTCTGGTGCCGCTTTATTTTGATGCGGCCAACGAAAGAGAACGGGGAGAGTTTAAGGAACAGCTCGGTCGTTTGAAAGAAATGTATGGAGATGTTGCGGAATTTCTGGAGCCTGTCTGTGTAGGCGAGCAATTGCCGGATGCGGATGCGGTCGTATTTCCGCAGTTGATCGGCGCAGCTTTTAAAGAAAGCGAGAGCTTGAAAAAATATAATAAGCCGATGATCGTTCTGACCTCAAAGTTCGGTACAGTAGAGATGTGGGACTGGGAGATCGTATATTACCTTCGCCAGAAAGGTATGAATGTGTTCTCGCCCTATAATATTGAGCTTGCAAAAGTCGTAATTCGTGCAATCGCGGCTAAAGAACAGCTCAAACAGGGCGTAAAATTCCTGATGTTTCAGGATACGCCGGGCGAAGGCATGCAGGCTTATATTTTTAAGCGCTTCTATTGGTGGGAAGACGAAGCAACACAGACGATGGCCGACACGTTTGGTATGAAGCTGATCCATAAGAGCTGGAAGAAGCTGGCCGAGGATGCGAAAGCGATATCGGATGATGAGGCGCGCAAGATAAGCGCCGACTGGGATATCAATAAAGCGGAGGATCTTACGGAAAAGGCTTTCCTTTCTGCGGTAAAGCTATATATTGCAGCAAAAGCGGAGTGTGAGAAGGAAGGAAATGTAGTAGGAATTGGGTGTAACTGCCTGAATGAAAGCTTCTATTCTGACAGCACGCCGTGTCTGGCATGGAACATGCTGTTTGAACGCGACGGAATCATTTTTGCCTGCGAGGGAGATACGCTGACGCTCCTGTCCAATTATATGATTTATCAGTCGCTGAAAGCGCCGTTCATGATGAGCAATGTATATCCGTTCCTTGTGGGCATGGCCGCGCTTGCGCATGAAAAAATAGATAAATTCCCGGATATTGAAGACCCGGATAATCATGCTTTGGTCGTTCATTGCGGATATTTCGGCCTCGTCGCGCGGCAGTTCTGTTCACGGTGGATTCTCCGGCCAAAGGCTCTTGAGATCGTAGACGACAATGCGGTCGTTGTCGATTGCGAGCTGCCGAAAGGACCGGCAACGCTGGCTAAGGTTGCAGCAGATATGAAGCATATCGTTATCATTGAAGCTGAGATCGAAGACTATGTACAGTATCCGGGCAGCGATTGCCGCAACGGTGCGCTTATTCGTTACAAAGACGGGCATAAGGTGATGGAGAGTCTGAGTTCACACCATGCCATTGTAATGTCGGGCAATTGGAAAGTGGAATTGCTCCAGATGGCAAAAGTATTTGGCTTGGAACCGACGGTTTTATAAAAAATAAACACAGAATATAGGAAAAGGAGGAATAAACTATGAAAATAGGTATTGATAGCTATTGCTATCATAGATTTTTGGGAGAAGTGTATGACGATCAGGAGGCTCCGAAAAAGAATATGACGATGGAAGACTTCCTGCGCCGGGCCAAAGAGCTTGACGTAGACGGAGTGTCGCTTGAGTCCTGTTTTTTCCCGAGCTTTGACGAGGCGTATTTGGCTGATTTGAAAGCACAGCTTGACGAATACGGATTCGACCGGGTATTTGCGTGGGGACATCCCGACGGTCTCGAACGCGGCGGAAATCCGCAGGCGTTTGAAGAAATGAAAAAGCTGATCCCGTGCACCAGAATGATCGGTGCAGATACGATGCGCGTTACAGGTTCAAGCCTTATGTTCCGTCATGAGGATCACGGTCCGCAGGTAAAAGCGCTTATTAAACAGTTTAAGGAAGCTGTTAAGATCGCGGAGGACAACGGGGTAAAGATGGCCGTTGAAAATCATATCGACTTTACGGCAGATGAAATTTATCAGATTCTGGAGGGGGTTGATTCTCCGAACTTTGGCGTGAATTTTGATACGGGCAACTTCCTGCGGCTGCTTGACGATCCGATTGCAGGTATGGAGAAGCTGGCTCCCTACGTATTTGCAACACATATCAAGGACCTCAAGATCGAGCCTACCGCAAACCCCACCGATTGGTTCTTCTTTGCCGGCGTTCCGGTAGGGATGGGGCTGATCGATAACCAAAAGTTGGCGGAGATTCTCCATAAAAATGGCTACAAGGGCTTCCTTGCCGTAGAAATAGACCATCCGCATAGCGATTGGGCTGGCTTTGAGGACGAAGCAGTCGGCATCAGCGTAAAGAACCTTCGCAAGATAGGCGATTCGCTCAAATAAGAAAAGGAGAATAAACTGTTTATGAAAAAGAAGTTGAATATTGCCTTGATGGGCAGCGGCTTTATGGGAAAAGCACATAGCTTTGCGTGGACGTTGGTAAACAAATTTTTTGATGTTCCGTATGAACCGGTGCTGAAAGTGAATTTTGGTACGGATGAAGACATCACAAGAGAATTTGCAGAAAAATGGGGATGGGAAGAAATCTCCATGAATTGGGAAGAAGTAATCAACCGTGATGACATCGACATCGTAGATATCGTTACGCCGACCTATATCCATAAGGATATGGCAGTGGCTGCAGCAAAAGCGGGAAAGCATATTTTCTGCGAAAAGCCATGCGCAGTCAATTATGCACAAACGAAAGAAATGGCGGAGGCTGCCGATAAGGCGGGGGTTGTGAACTATCTGAACCATAACTACCGCAGGGTTCCGGCCGTTGCTTTCGCAAAGCAAATGATCGAAGAAGGAAAACTGGGAACGATTTATCACTATCGGGGCGCATATCTCCAGGATTGGGTCATGGATCCGAACTTCCCGCTTACATGGCACTTTAAGAAAGACCTTTGCGGCGGTGGTCCTCTGTTTGACTTGAGTTCGCACTCTGTGGACCTTGCGCGCTATTTGATCGGTGAGATAGACGCAGTCACGGCAGTCAATAAGACGTTTATTGAGGAACGGCCATTGCCGGGAAAACGTGCTGCAACCTTTACGGCGGGCGGAGAAGTAAATAGTGAAAAGGGGAAAGTTGAAGTAGAGGACGCAAGCTTTATGATCGCGGAGTTCGAGAACGGCGCTCTGGGTTCGTTTGAATCGACACGATTTGCATCCGGACGGAAAAACTATAACACATTTGAGATTTACGGAAGTAAGGGCGCGCTTACATTCAATTTTGAGCGCATGAACGAGCTTCAGTATTTGAATTTAGATGATCCGGCTGACGAGCAAGGCTTCAAAACGATCCTTGTAACAAATATGACGCATCCTTATGCGGCATGGTGGGCGGCAGGACATGTGATTGGTTATGAAAATACGTTTGTTCACGCCGTAGCAGATTTCCTGAAGGCAGTAGAAAAGAACGAGACGATCGAGCCGAACTTCCACGATGGAGAGAAGATCATCCGTACGCTCGAGGCGGCGGCTCTTTCCAGCGACGAAAAACGGCGCGTTGAGGTTTCCGAAATCAAATAAAAGATAGGTAGGAAACGTAAAAAAGACGCATAGGGGAAACGATGATCCTTACACTCCGTTATCCTTTTCCCATGCGTCTTTTTGTTGTGTTTTGAACACAGGCGCTCTTTTTCGGGAAATAAGAGCGCCTGCACAGTGCAAGAAAAATACTTATTCCGCAATATCAAGCGCGTATAGCCGGTCGCCGATTTTTGCGAGATAATCGGACGTTTCCTTATAGACGCCCAAAATCTTGTTATATTCGGCCTGCGCCTCCGGCTGCACACGGCTGATGCTTTCGATTTTGTGGATATGGTCGATAGGAGAAAAATCCTTCCACATCCCGCAGCCTACTGCTGCAATAGCTGCCGCACCAAGCGACCCGGCTTCCTGTCCGACGTTGGTCTTAACGACACTCATTCCATAAATATTCGCAAACATTTGCAGCCAGAGAGGGCTGTTTGCGCCGCCGCCTACAAAAAGTATTTCGTCCTGAAGCGTTGTCATTGTTTTCATATAGTCAAGCGCGATCCTCAAGGCAAGAGCAATACCCTCCATGGCTGAACGAATCAAATCAGCCTGCGTATGCTTCAGATCGAGACCAACATAGGCTCCGCGGATATTAGGCGTAAGATCGGCGCCAGTACCGCCGGCAAGACTTGGATTGAATAACAGCTTGTGCGCTCCAATAGGAGACTGTGCAGCAAGTTCGTTCATAACGACATAGGGATCCTTTGTGCCGGCGTTTTGCATAATATCCTTGCAAAGCTGGTTACGCACCCATTGGAAAGAGGAACCGGCCGAAAAAATCGAAGTTGCCGAAACAAATAGGCCGGGAATACAATGAGCGAACACAAAGGGAGACAGCTTTGTATCCAAGATAGGCTCGTGACTGGAAACGACATTCCATGCGGAAGAACCGAGAGATACATAAGCCCGTCCATCTGAGATGCAGCGGCCGCCAAGCGCCATACACGAGTTATCCACGCCGCCGCATGCGACCTTAACGTCCATAGGAAGTCCGATTTCTTCTGAAGCCTCTTTCGTTAAGGTGCCGATGATCTCGGTGGAAGGAACGATCTTCGGGAAGATATCGGAAGGAAGCCCCATTTCTTTCATATAGCGTTCGTCATAACAGCCTTTTTTCAAATCGTAAAACCCAATACCGGAGGCATAAGAATGATCGGTAAACATTTTTCCGGTCAAAAGATAATTGATATAATCTTTCGTTCCTAAAACAGTTGCGATCCTGCGAAACATTTCCGGCTCATTTTTTCGGTACCACATCAGCTTGAAAGCCGAATATAAGTGACTCGGAAAACCGTTGCCCGTCATCATATACCAGTCATCTTTGCTGTGAGAAGCGAAAAATTCATCTGCCTCTTTCTGGGCGCGTGTATCCGACCAAATCGGCGCCGTCTCCCGAAGCAAATTACCGTCTTTATCTACAGGAACTACACCGAGACTATGCCCTGAAATCGCAAGGCCCTCAATTTCGTTTTTATCAGCCTTTGACGATTCGAGCAGGCGTTTCGTGCTGACACAAATGGATTTCCACCAGTCCGCGGGCCGTTGTTCGTGCCAACCGACATGAGGATAAAGGGTGTCGTAAGGTTCGAACGATGATGCAAGAGAAAGACCATCGGCAGTATAAAGAGACGCCTTAATGCCGCCTGTTCCAAAATCATACGCGATAATATACTGTTTCATGAGATAGCTCCATTCAAAATAATGTTGTTGCGATAAGTTTATTATAATCAATCAGGTTAGGGGTTTCAATAGAAAAATGAAAATATTTTTTCAAAAAAAGTTATTTTTTCAAATTTGAAACGGGCAAAAGCCAACACACTTTTTGCGGTTGTTTTTTAGGTATTCAAATTTCACATGAGACTGTTTCTAACATTATAAAGTGTTGACTTCAACCTCTTTTTGGTATATGATAGAACCGTAAACAAACAGAAAACAACTAAAAACAACATTTTCAAAAGAGGTAAAAATTTTCAAGTTTAAGAGGGAGAAGCGCATGATAAATACAGTTACTTTGAATCCGGCAATGGATGAGATCCTCTATATTGAATCCTTTCAGGAAAATTGTATGAATCGTATTCAAAAAAAAGAAAAATGTCTTGGCGGCAAGGGAACGCATCTTGCTTACAATTTCTCGCTTTTAGGCGTACCCAACCGTACGTTTGGTGTCTCTTTCGGTCTGCGGGGACAGGAAGTAATAGACGTTTTGAAAGAGTCGGGAGCAGATACGCACTACCTTTGGTATGAGACGCCCGAAACGCGTACCAATTATCTTATTGTGGATAAAGAAAGGAACTGTACTTTTCTTGGAGGGAAAGGGGAGGTGCTTACCCGCGAGATCACGGAAAAGCTTCTTGCCCTAATGGAGTCTCAGATGGAAGAGGGAGATACGCTCATCATCGCGGGAGATGCCTCGAATGTAGAAGACAAGGATGTCCAGAAAAAGCTGCTTGAAATTGCAAAGAAAATGGGACTCAAGCTCTATTTGGACAGCTCCGGCGCTTTTATGAAAGAGGGCATGAAATATCATCCGCAGCTTATCAAACCTAATCTCGAGGAACTGTCCGAGCTTGTAGGGAGAGAGCTAAAAAATGCAGACGACGTGGTAGGAGCACTTGACGAGATCCCGGATATCCCGGTCGTTATGGTATCGATGGGGGGAGACGGCTGGGTGTTCCGTTATGAAGGAAAGATCTACCGTGGCTATGGACTGAAAGTTCAGGTGGGCAACACAGCCGGATGCGGAGATGCGCTTTTGACAGGACTTATTTATGGTCTTGAGTGCAATCCCATGCCCGTAATGGATATGCTTGCCTATGCAACGGCGCTTTCTGCAACCTGCGCGGCAAGCAATCAAACGGTTGGTTTTGATATTGAAAAAGCTAAGGAATGGATGAAAGACGTTAAGATCGACGTGATTCGTTAGAGCCTGTTTTATCATGAGTAAGATCCGGCAATGCCGGAAATATAAAGTTTATACTGGGAGGCAAATAAAATGGCAGAATTATCTTATATGAAACAGAGAATGGAAATGCTTGAGATCATCGAGTTCTTGTATGACCGTAAGCTTACCAATGCAGCCGGAGGCAATCTTTCCGAGCGTGTCGAGGAGAACCGTGTGCTGATCACGCCGACGATGATGTCTGAGCATCACAGATGCCGTCTGAAGCCGGAGGATTTGATGATAATCGACTATGACTGCAATATTATCGAGGGCCCGGATAAGCTTTCACGTGAAAGCAGAATGCACACAATGCTTTTGAGAAATTTCCCTGAGTTCGGCGCGGTGATTCATGCCCATCCGCAGTATTCGATGTGCTTTGCTGCATTCAGCCAACCGATTCCGTCTGTAACGGAAGCGACGATGAAAATGGGAGACTGCGGCGTTATCCATCAGGCATGGGCATATTCGGAGGAATTAGCGATTCGCACCAACGAGTATTTTATGAACAATCGTGAGCGTGCGCAGAAGATGGGGCTTGAGGGCATCCTTCCGCAGCATGGTATCGTTGCCGCGGCTCCGACGCTCAATAAAGCGTTCAGTATCGTAGAACGTGTTGAGTATGACGCGATGGCAAATATTTTCAAGCCCTTTGTTTATGCAGCTCAGGAGAACTTACACAAATGAAAACAAACGGACTCGCACTGGCGGTCGATCTCGGCGCTTCGGGCGGCAAGCTTTTCGTTGGTGAATTAAAGGACGGGAAAGCGGAAATTTACCCGGTGCATAAATTCAAGAATAAAATCGTGCTTGCACAAGGAAAAGCCTATTGGGATTTCCTGCGTATCTTTGATGAAATCAAAATGGGCTATGCCCATGCGCAGCGGGAATTTGACGGACGGATCACTTCGCTCGCGATCGATTCGTGGTGTAATGACTACGCACTTCTTTCCGAGCATGGAACGATGATCGGTTCCCCGAGAAATTATCGTGATAGCCGCACATTTGGTTGGGTAGAGCGCTCTTTTGGGCTAATGCCGCAGTATGAGGTCTACAGGCGTACAGGCCAGCAGTTTCAGAGATTTGAGACAAGCTATCATCTGCTTGCGGAAAAAGAACAGGACCCTGATATCCTTGGAATTGCAAAAGAACTGATTTTCATACCGGATTATCTTGCGCATCTGCTCGGTGCGAAAAAGTATTCGGAGTATACGATTGCAAGCGTATCGAATCTATATAATCTCGTGCGAAACGAATGGGATAGGGAGATACTTGATGCATACGGTCTGCCGCAAAAGATTTTTATGCCCATCGTATACGCGGGAGAGAAAGTAGGAGAGATCGCGAAAGATGTGACGGATGAATTGCAGACTCCGTCTGCGGAGATTTATGCGGTTGGCTCACACGATACGGCTTCCGCCGTCGTAGCGGCGCCCGCGGCAGATGATGAAGAATTCCTCTTTATTTCAAGCGGCACATGGTCGCTTGTAGGAGCAGAGCTTCGCCATCCTATTATGACAGAGGAAAGCATGCGGCTTGGCTTCGGAAATGAAGGCGGAGTGATGCGCAGAAACCGTTTTATCTGCAATGTAATGGGGCTCTGGATCCTTCAGGAATGCGTTCGCATGTGGAATCTTCAGGGAAAAGCTTACGATTTCGCAGGACTTGCGGAGGAAGCAAGCAAAATCGTTGGCTGCGACATGGTATTTATCGATCCAGATGACGAGCGTTTGTTTGAACCCGCCAATATGCCTGAGGTCGTAGCGCAGATGATAAAAGAGAAAGGATATACGCCGCGCAGCGATATTGAAATCGTGCGGATCGTGACGCAAAGCCTTGCTTGCAAATACCGGTATGTTGTCGATAATATCGAATATCTGACAGGCAAGAAGTTCCCATGTCTGCATATTATTGGCGGAGGAAGTCAGAATGTTTTTTTAAACCAGCTGACAGCAAATTATCTGCATAAGCCGGTCAAAGCAGGGCCCGCCGATGCGACGGGAATCGGAAATATTCTTACCCAGTGGATCGGACGCGGTATTCTCAAGGATTTGAAGGAAGCGAGAGAGATTTGTGCCGCCTCATGTGATATTCGAACGTATCAGCCAGTTGGTGATGAAGCGTTTGGACATTATCAAAAGTTTCTGAAAGACATTAAAAAGGCATAGAAGATCGGTAAAACGGCTCCTAAAGAGCCGTTTTTTCGTATAAAAACAGATTGCTTTCACACAGCATTCACATTATCAGGGTAGAATATGGAAAGAATAGGAGGGTGGCAGCGCAATGTATAAAATATTGGTTGTTGATGATGAAGAGAATATCCGCTCCCTGATTCGCAAATATGCAGAATTTGAGGGCTATGAAGTAGATGAAGCGAAAGACGGTATGGAAGCGGTAGAAAAATGTCGTGCGCACGGTTATGATTTTATCATTATGGATATCATGATGCCGGAGCTTGACGGCTTTTCGGCATGCAGCAAGATTCGGGAAGAGAAGGATATCCCGGTCCTGATGCTTTCTGCGCGCGGAGAAGAATACGACCGGATACATGGGTTTGAGCTCGGCATCGACGATTATGTAGTAAAGCCGTTTTCGCCGAAGGAGCTTATGATGCGTGTAAATGCGATCCTGCAGCGTTCACGGAGAAATGGTACGGAAAATGAAAAAATGACATTTGGAGGGCTTGTGATCGATACTTCGGCAATGCTCGTTTATGTAGACGGCGAAAAGGCGGAGCTTTCGCCTAAGGGATACGAGCTGCTGTATTATATGGCCAAAAATAAGGGAATAGCTCTTACGCGTGAAATCCTGATCACTGAAGTGTGGGGCTATGATTTTTACGGCGATGACAGGACGCTTGATACGCATATCAAGCTGTTGAGAAGTGCTTTGAAAGGATATAGAGATTATATTGTAACGCTTAGGGGAGTGGGATACCGTTTTGAAGCCTAATACGATGACCGCAAAATGGAAAATATTCTTCTATATTCTGATATTTGCAGCGGCCATGATCGTCCTTCTGTGGCTGTTCCAGATTGTATTTTTAGATGAATTCTATAAGGCGATCAAAAAAAATGAGATTGAAAATACGGCTCAGACCATATCGCAGAATATCGATCATGAAGATATCCAATCATTGATCGACCGGATCGGAGAACGCTTCGACATACATGCAGAGATCGCAGAAATGGATGGAACAGTTCTCTATTCGACGGAGACATTACCGGAGATTTCTCAAAGTGAGCTTGTCGGTATCGCGCAGCAGACGCAGGAGAACGGCGGGAGTATGATGGAGATCCTGCGGAGGGAAAATTTGCCGGATCCGACCTATAACGAACAAGCTTTCGTCGGAAAGAATATACCGCCGCGCGAGATGGAATTATTTGAGACACTGATCTATTCGCAGATCGTGGAGGTGCAGGACGGTTCACAGGTACTAATCATCCTCGCTTCCCGTATTACGCCTGTAGACGCTACTGTCGATACGCTGCGTGTTCAGCTCATCTATATTACGGTCATTTTGATTGGATGCGCTCTGTTGCTGGCGTTCCTGATTTCTAAATGGGTATCGCGGCCTATTGCAAGAATCAATAAAAGCGCCAAAAAGCTTGCACAGGCAGAATATCAGGTTCACTTCGATGATGGCGGTTACAGGGAGATTGCAGAGCTTGCCGATACGCTCAATTATGCGTCGCGTGAACTTTCTAAAGTAGAGAAGCTGCGCAGAGAGCTTTTGGCAAACATTTCTCACGACCTCCGTACGCCTCTTACTATGATCATAGGCTATTCAGAGGTCATGCGGGATATACCGGGAGAAAATTCTCCCGAAAACATCCAGATCATTATAGACGAAGCAAAACGGCTTACAACGCTTGTAAATGATGCAATGGATATTTCAAAGCTGCAGGCAGGAGCACAGGAACTGCATGCTCATCGGTTCGACCTTACAGATATGGTGCGGCATATCACAGAACGTTATGTAAAGATGACAGAACAGGGAGGATATCATTTAAGTTTTCTGTATGACCGGGAAATTTTCGTAGAGGCGGATGAGGTAAAGATCGGGCAGGTCTTGTGTAATCTGCTCAATAATGCCATTAATTATGCGGGAAAGAACAAGAAGATCGTTATACGGCAGACAGCCGAAGCCGGAATGGTTACGGTCGCGGTCGAAGATAACGGTATTGGGATCGAAAAGGAACAGCTTGAATATATTTGGGATAGATATTGTAAGGTGGATAAAACGCATCGGAGGGCATCTATTGGAACCGGGCTTGGGCTTTCGATCGTAAAAGGGATTTTGGAATTACACCATGCCGGATATGGTGCGGAAAGTGAAGTTGGAAAGGGGAGCATTTTTTGGTTCAGGCTTCCTGAAGCTAAGGGATAAACACTATTTGAAAAAAGACGGCCCTTGCCGTCTTTTTTTGTTGCCTGAAATCGGCAATACTTAATATTTTTTTAAGATAACGGCGGTACATTGAATAAAAAAAGGGATTATTCTATAATTTGGAAGAGAAAAAAGAAAAGGAAAACAAAAATGAAAATTTGCATTGTGGAGGACAACCGGAAAATACGGGAAGAACTGGCGTCTTTTTTGCAGAAATACGGTTATTCAGTGTGTACGGTAGAAGAGTTTGATGGAGATATCGTGACTGCGATTATGGAGCAGGACGCGAACCTGCTTTTGCTCGACATCAATTTGCCGGCAGTAGACGGCTATTCTATCTGCCGTGAAATAAGGAAGCGGTCGGCGCTCCCCATCATTATTGTGACGAGCCGCAATACGGAAATGGATGAACTGATGAGCATGAATCTGGGGGCGGACGATTTTATCACGAAGCCTTATAATACACAGATTCTCCTTGCGCGAATCAATTCTGTCCTGAAACGGGCTTATCATACGGTCGATAAACTGGAATGCGGCCGTTTTGTTTTAAACCTTTCGAAAAGTATCGTGGAATATGATGGGCAGGAAATCGAACTTACCAAGAATGAACTGCGTATTTTGAATACATTGGGACAGAATGCGGGCAGTATCGTTTCACGCGGGAAACTGATGACAGATTTATGGAGCAGCGACATGTTCGTAGACGAAAACACACTCAATGTGAATGTGAATCGGCTGCGCCGAAAATTGGAAGACGCCGGACTCGCGGACGTGATCGAAACAAAACGAGGACAAGGATACTTGCTGAAATGAAACTGAAAGACTATCTAAAAGATAAAAGCCTGTTTCTTTTGGCAGATATATTGCTCGTGGCGGCGTTAGCACTCTTGTTTTATCTGCTTTCCGTAGGAACTATGGTCATCATTTTTTTCAGCGCGATCGTTTTGGCGTGCCTTCTTCTACCACTTATTATCGACTACGGCAGGCGAAGAAAATTTTATCATAGTCTGTTATCTTTATTCGACGCATTAGAAGAGAAAAATTTGATTGCAGAAGTTATGGAGCAACCGAATTTTAAGGAGGGGATCATCCTCTACGATATTCTAAAAGGCTCGAATAAAGCCATGCTGGAGGAAATCAAGCAATACCGCAAAGCACAGGAAGAATATCGCGGATATATAGAGATGTGGGTCCATGAAATCAAAACGCCGATTGCCTCTTCACGCCTTATGCTTGAAAATCATGAGGACATTCCCGGAGCGAAAGGGCTTTGCGAGGATTTGGATACGCTCGAAAATCTCGTTGAACAGGTTTTGTTCTATGCGCGCAGCAATGCGGTGGAAAAGGATTATATGGTGCGCAGGACAAATCTGAAAGACATCGTTTATGGCGCGGTACGCCGGAATGCGAATATCCTGATCGAGCAGAAAATACAAGTAGAGACTTTCGGCCTTGACCGCGAAGTGAATACGGATGGAAAATGGTTCGAATTTATACTCAACCAGATAATCGGTAATGCTATCAAATATGGCCGCCGGGAAGAACCTAAGATACAAATTTCTCTTCGCACAAAGCCAAATGCTGTATTGCTCGATGTTGCGGACAATGGGATCGGCATACCGTCGGAGGAAATAGGGCGGGTATTTGAAAAGGGATTCACTGGGACAAATGGACGGAAACAGGGAAAATCGACTGGAATGGGTCTTTATCTATGCGCAAGGCTGTGCGAAAAACTGGGACACGGTCTTAAAATTTCTTCCGAAAAAGGGCAAGGAACAACGGTAACGATCGTGTTTCCGGAAAGCTCCATGTTCCAGTAAAAACAGCTTGGCTGTTTTTGCCTGCTTACAAAACTGTAAGGAAGGTGTAAGACAGGAAGATAGGTGTTTCTGATCGCTTCATTTATAATAAAATCGCAGGCCAGAGAGAATCTGCCTGCCGAAATCCTATAAACGGAGAATGAAAATGAGCATCTATTGGGAGGTAAAGATGGAAACACTGCTGAAAGTCAGGAATGTCGAAAAAATATATGGAGGGAAGGGCAATCTTACTAAGGCGCTTGATGATGTGAACTTTGATGTTGGAAAGGGGGAATTTCTCGGAATAATGGGGCCGTCCGGGAGCGGAAAGACAACACTCCTGAATTGCATCTCTACGATTGATACGGTAACAAGCGGCCATATCACGATACACGATACCGACGTCACGATGTTGAAAGCCGGAAGCCTTGCGGAATTCAGAAGAAAGCAGCTTGGATTTATATTTCAGGATTTCAACCTGCTGGATACACTGTCAGGCTATGAAAATATCGCGCTTGCATTGACGATTTGCGGAGTAAGCTATGGAAAGATCAAGGAGCGTATCAAAAATATCGCAAAGACGCTGGAAATAAGCGACGTATTATATAAATATCCATGTGAGATGTCAGGCGGACAAAAGCAGCGTGTTGCAGCGGCACGGGCAATCATCACAAATCCATCACTGATTCTCGCGGACGAGCCGACAGGGGCGCTTGATTCCAAATCATCGCGTATGCTGCTTGAGAATTTTGTGGATATGAATCAAAAGCTTGGCGCCACGCTTTTGATGGTAACGCATGATGCGTTCGCGGCAAGCTATTGCAGCCGGATACTGTTTTTGCGCGACGGGAAAATATTCACGGAGCTGTTGCGCGGCACAGACAGCCGAAAAGATTTTTTCAGCAAAATAATAGAAGTGGTGTCTCTTCTGGGAGGTGACGTAGCCGATGCTGTGTAAATTAGCATTCCGAAACGTTCGTAAAAGCATCGGCGATTACACAGTATATTTTATTACGCTGATGTTTGCCGTTATGTTTTTCTATGCATTCAATTCCTTGGATGCACAGCAGGCAGTTATGGACCTGAATGAAAATAAGGAGACAGCCGCGCAGATGATGCTTCAGAGCATCGAGGTATTCTCGGTCTTTGTCGCAGTCGCATTGGCGATCTTGATTTTGTATGCAAATAATTTTCTAATCAAGCGCAGGAACAAAGAGCTTGGCATCTATCTGATACTTGGCATGGGAAAGGGACGCGTAGCCGGTATTTTGATGCTCGAGACGCTGCTTGTAGGGATCATTGCACTTGCAGCAGGACTTCTGTTGGGCGTTTTGTTCTCACAGGGAATGTCGCTTGTTACAGCAAAAATGTTTGAAGCGGAGTTAAAGGAATATGTATTTATTTTTTCACCGCGTGCCGCTGTACAGTCTGTGATCTACTTCGGAGTGATGTTCCTGTGCGTTATGGTGTTCAATGCCGTCCGAGTATCGAAGCAAAAGGTGATCAAGCTCCTCCATTCGGAAACCGAAAATGAAAAAGTGCTCAGTAAAAAGACAGGCGTATCTGTAGCACTTACGGCTGCCGGAATTGTACTGATCATCATAGCCTACTATCTGATCATAAAAGGCATGTTGATCATGTATCTTCCATTTGTTATGCTGTTTGGTATCCCGGGGACATTCCTTCTGTTTGCCGGTCTCTCCGGTTTTGTATATAAAATAGCGGCGCATAACAAAACAAGGTATTTCAAAGGCTTGAATCTGTTTGTAACGCGGCAGCTTACCAGTAAAATCAATTCTACACATACGTCGATGGCGCTCATCTGCCTGATGCTGTTTGTAACGATCGTGACATTAGGAGCGAGCTCCGGCGTTTCAGCAGCGGTCAATCAGGAAACGAACCGGGATATCCGGTTCGACGCAGAATATTTTGTATATACGGCAGATGCGGAAAACGCGGGCGGTGGCGTGGCAGCACTGGAGGCGTATGGAATACCGGTGAACGAATTCTATCAAAGGACGGCAGAATATACCCAGTATGACAGCGATGTGGATATTATGGAGCAGTTTGCAGACCATCTGGACATTGCTCAACTAAAGGAAATAGAAGGTAATATGAAAGGACGTGCCTATACCGGAGCTGTGAGCGTATCGGAATTCAATACTTTTCTCGATATGGTTGGAGACGAACCAATAGAAATCGGAGCAAATGAAGTCGGCGTCGTGACTTACAATGAAGCGATGGCAAAAGCATTGGAGAATTTTGCACAGGATGGAAATAAGATCGTTTCGAACGGCAGGGAATACAGCCTTGAAGCAAGCGATATCCGTATTGAAAATACGCGGATCATGGGTTCATCGTCAGTGTCGCCGATCATTCTTGTATATCCGGACGGAGATGTTTCAGGCTTCGAAATCAGAGACGTAATGGTCGACGGCGTTTATGTGGATAACGTCCCCAAAGAAGAGACGGAAGATGCCGTATGGGCGAAACAGAATGAATTACGCAAGGCAGCTCCGGAACGTCCGTTCAGTTATTTCACGACAGCGCTCACTTCGCAGGATTCCGGAATTGGCCTGCGCGTCACGATCTCGTTCGTAGGCATCTATTTAGGGATTACTTTTCTGGTTACTGCTGCGGTCATACTTGCTTTGCAGCAGCTTTCAGCGGCAAACGACAACCGGAAACGCTATGCGACGCTTCGAAAACTCGGAACGGAAGAAAAGCTGATCAACCGGTCGCTCTTAAAGCAGATTGCCATCTATTTCCTGATACCGCTGGCGGTGGCCGCGATCCACGCAATATTCGGAATACAGGGACTGATGAGTATGATCAATATGGTGTGGTATGAAAATGTCTATCAGGATGTATTTCTGGGATTGGCGCTGATTGCCGTGATTTATGGAATATACTTTATAATGACCTATATCAGCAGCAAGAAGATCATAAAAGAAAAGTGATAAACATCCATAGGTGATATGATACTTGTAAAGAAGGCGGGAGTATTTGCTTCCGCCTTCTTTGTGGATATGTGACATTGTAAGAATATCGTAAGGATTTCAACTGCTTACCGTTAAGAAGTACGGTTTATAATTTTTTAAGTCAAATAAAAAAAGGAGTGAGCGAAGTGAAAAAGGTATTTTATGCGGCGATGGTATGGATGAGTGCTTTCCTGTTGGTCAGCGCAGGGCTGAATGAGACCGAAGCACTGAAGGTCATTCCGGATTATAGAAGAGCATAGAGAACAGGCATGGAGAAGTTGCTGAACGTTTCGGAGGTCGAGAAAATCTATGGCGGCCGCGGCAGGATTACAAAAGCACTTGGAGGGATCAGCTTCAATATAGCGCAAGGGGAATTGGTTGGGATCATGGGCCCATCCGGCAGCGGAAAGACAACGCTGCTGAACTGCATTTCAGCGATAGATACAGTAACGACGGGGCATATTTACATAGATGGAGTAGATATAACCAATCTAAAGAGAAATCAGACTGCGCAGTTCCGCAGAGAGCGGATTGGCTTTGTGTTTCAGGAATTTGAATTGATCGATACCTTGACGGCTTATGAAAATATTGCGGTCGCGTTGGCTATAGGAGGCAGAAACTATCCGGAACTTCGGACGCTTGTGATGCAGGCGGCGGATATGGTAGGGATAGGCGATATTCTGCAAAAATATCCGCAAGAGCTTTCGGGCGGGCAAAAGCAGCGCGTAGCGGCGGCGCGTGCGCTTGCCGTCCAGCCCTCCATAGTACTTGCGGACGAGCCGACGGGGGCGCTTGATTCACATGCCGCCAAAATGATTCTGGAGAGCTTTTCCAGAATCAATAGAAGGCTTGGCGTAACGATTCTGATGGTAACGCACGACGCCTATGCGGCGAGTTGGTGCAGCCGTATTTTATTTCTGCGCGATGGCATGATATTTTCAGAACTGAATAAAGGAAAGAATGACCGGAAAACGTTCTTTGAGCATATCATGGAGGTCGTATCTGTTTTAGGCGGGGATTCGGTGTGCGCAGGCTGATATCTGCTTTTTTCGGCCAACAGAATAGCTGCCGCTTTTTTCATATAAAATATTACAAAATTATAATGAAATATGCTATAATAAAGCAATGTCTTTTAAAGGAGCACTCATTATGGCAAAAAATATTCTGATCGTGGACGATGAGCCGACATTAGTCAAAGGCCTGCGTTTTAATCTGGAGCAGCAGGAAGGATATGCGATCGACGTTGCTTACGATGGGGAGGAAGCGCTGCAGGTGTTTGACCCTGAAAAGCATGACCTGATTCTTCTCGACCTGATGCTGCCTAAAATGGACGGAATGGAAGTCTGCCAGAAGATTCGCAGCGTATCGGACGTACCGATCATTATGCTCACCGCAAAGGGAGAGGATATGGATAAGATCATGGGGCTGGAGTTTGGCGCGGATGATTATATGACGAAGCCGTTCAACATGCTGGAGCTGAAAGCGCGTATTAAAACGATCCTGCGCAGGGCGGGGGCTCAAAAGCCGGCGGCAGATACGCAGACGATTCAAGTGAAGGATATGAAAGTGAACTTGATCAACCGCAGTGTGGAGATCAATGGAGAGGATATCAATTTGACGGCCAAGGAGTTTGATCTTCTCAACCTCTTTATTACGAACCGTGGAAAGGTATTCGACCGGAATACGCTGCTCGAGCTTGTATGGAAGCATCAGGGAGATTTACGTACAGTCGATGTGCATATTCGCCGTCTCCGGGAGAAAATAGAACAGAATCCGGCAAAGCCGGAATATATCCTTACCAAATGGGGTATCGGCTATTTCTTCACAAATAAATGACCGAACTATTGCTATCACTCTTTTTCCAAAGGAGATATTAAAAAGCGAAAGCAGCAAGATGAAAATATCCATATCGTGGAAATGAGAAAAGAGCTGGCAGAATGCGGCTCTTTTTTGACAAGAAGCTAAATGGCGGAAAATTTTGGCTGCTGTTAAGTTATATTTTAAGGAAGGAACAAGTGTTTTAAATTTAATTTGGAACGGCTTGTGATGCAGCCTGAAACATGATATGCTGAAGTATAGAAAAACAGAGCGAATATGGCAGCCGCCATATTCGCTCTGTTGCGTTAATTCACATTATAGGAACTATCTAACTATTAAAATACAGTCTATTTTTGTATAAAATATATCATTTCGCAGTGATACTGTCAAGTAACGCCTCTTTTTTATGGTTAAGATTTGTTCTGCTAAGGAAAGAAAGTCTAAAAAACGACACTATATCTGAATAAAAACTATACTTTTTTGGTGATACTTATTTCCGTAATGTGAATTATCGCAAGTAAGTGCATCATTATAGGTATGGTGATTGGAAAGCGGGGAAACGATAGAAATAAAATTGCCATTTGCTGGTGTGGAGCATAAATAATATTTTTCACACATAAATATTTTTTCATTGAATATATCAAGTGTAATCTCTAAAAATTAAAAAATCAACTATGTGATTGCTTTTATAGATCACGGTATAGAAAAGACAGCCGACAGAGGAGGCGGCAGAAGCGGGAGAGGATCTATGAGGCTGAGCTAAGAAAAAATAATACTATCTTTAAAAAGATAAATTAGAGGAAATGATATATTTTAATGGAGGAATAAACATTTTTAATGTTAGCCGACTGATACGGCGTTTATCGTGGTATAACCGTTTTAATAGAGCTTCATTCGGCAAAAGCATATACAATTCTTTTCACACTTTTCCGTCAAATCCGGAATACCCCAAGGAAAAACAAGACGACCAAAACCAATGCAGTCATGAAAATTTATGAAAACGGAGAAATGATATCAGCCTATTTCCCTGAAAATAAGCTGTATGCTATTAGCGCACGAACGGACAAAGGTATTGCTTAAGCTTAATAAACAGAAGCAATACAGGGGAGAAACGATGAAAAACAAAATAAAAAACAAACGCTTTTTCGGGTTTCTGTTAGCAGTGATCATGACGATTTCGATCATGCCGCTATCAGCGATCGCCTATGCAGATGAGACAGCGAATGAGCAATACGCAGTACAAATAGCAGAAGACAGTCCGCAGCCTTCTTCCTTAGAAGAAGGGGGAGAAACGGCCGAATCGCCGGATGCTCCAGTACCTGAAGCATCGGAGCTGCCTGCATCTGTTGGAGAAGAAAACGAGGGAAAGACAGAAAATATACCAGAATGGACTATTAGCTTGAAAGCAGATCAAGACTCTCTGAGGCTCACAGGAGAGTCTCTCCCGGACTTTTCTTTCCGGCTGCACGCCGAACTACAGGCATCTGCGAAACAGACAAAGGACACAAAAGTCCGGAATTATATTGAAGCGAATTTAATGCTCCCGGAGGGGATGCATCTGTCCGGAGAATTTTTTGTGCTGGACAACCAAATCATGGCGGATAAGGCGTCTGTTTTGCGTATAGAGGGGCTCGGGAAAGATGCGGAAATTCAAATAAAAGACCGTGCCGGCGACCAGCATCTTAGTTTTGCGATAGACTGTCCGGCTGTGCAGGAAATCTCTGACCTCCAATATGAATTCATATTTTCAGGGGCGGCCTTTTCCTGCACTGAAGATATGCAATTAAGCGATGATGCGGTAGTTCTTCTGGAGATCAGTATGGCGACCTTTACAGGGCAGGACAACATCCAAAAGACGGAGAGTGTAAAGGAATATCTGCCGATCCTTGCAGAGCTTCCGGGGGAGCAGTTTCAGGAAAAGATATCAAATATTACTGATATGGGCGCAGTCGCAGCGGTGCCTGCCGCAATCGAAGAACAGGTGCGCATCGATGCCTATCGTGACGCTTACAGTCAAAATATTTTTTGGATAGACCATAATAATGAAGAAAAGCTCCGGCCCGGCGGAGAGGAGTATCCACGCCCGAAATTAAATTTTTCCATAGATGGAAATACGTTTGAAGAATTGACGGAAAGTAATATGGAAACGCTCGGCATGGAGGAATTTCCGCAGATAGATATTGATACTCAGCGTGGAGCGGGAAATTATATGTTATCCATCGGCAGGAATACCTTGCCGTCGCAGATCACGTATATCGACAGCTATGGAGATGAAGCGGCACATAAAGTTGTTTGGAAAATTGAACCGCAAGATGTAAATGGATACAGCACGGTTGAGATCACAGACGAAAATATAGGAGAAAATCCGTCCGCTTCCGTAACGGGAATAGGATGGTATTATGTATTGACGTCGGAGTTTAAATCCGATTTTCGTATCAGGTGGGGAACGCTTGGGAGTGCGCCGGGAATTACCAATGCAATCAAGGATTATTTTAAGCTTGTTGTAGAGACAAACAGAGAGAAACAGGAATATCAGCTGAGCAAACTGCCTGCGGAAAGCGTTGTGTTTACGGTCGATCCGTCTGCCGATCCGAATAATCCTACATCAGGAACCTTGATCATTCAAAATATCTGGAAATACAATCTGGATGGCTCCTCCATCTTCTGCACCATGGAAAAAAATGATTCGGACGCAGGAGGGATCACGCTCCCGGTACTTCCGCAGGAAGATTATTTCGCAGTTGCCTATGATAACTCCGCCGCACCGAATTTTGGCTCAGTTACAGATAAGGCGCATAACGGAGGAAGAATCTATCTTACTTTGACCGGAAAAACAGATTATGATGCATATAAAATATGGTTAGACGAGGGCGGAGAGTTCATCGCGCAGCGCCCCACGGGAGAATTCCAGCTCTGGCGCTACCGCCGTGGAAAAAGCTATACAACCGCTGCACCGATACGGAATACTGACGGCACGATTAAAACGATTACCCTTAATACGGGAGAGGACAGCCAACTGATCTCATTCGACGATCTTGAAAAATATGATTCGGAGGGCTTCGAATATATTTATGTGATCCGGGAATATCTGGACTCTAAAACGGCTGAAGGAGCTGCGGCTAATTCCTATGAACAAGTATTTGGAACTGTAGCGGAGGATGGGAGCATAGGAGACCATATTGACCAGAACGGTGAGATCGTCGAAGCAGGCGAGAGACCATCCGGCAATACCTTTTTGTACGATGGCGGAACGCTTTCCAACAGAATCGTAGGAACGATATCTGTACCGGTATCCAAAACGTGGAAGGCAGCCGCCTTTCAATCCGGATTTGAGGATGTGAGGATACAGCTGACTTTGGAATCCCGTATTGCAGGAAGCACAGGGGAGTGGAAAACGACGTCTGCCAGTCAGGAAATAGATGGATTTTTTGCAGAGAACTTAACGGTCACGATGCAGCAGTCGATGCCGGAATATGATGCGCTGGGAAGAAAATTGGAATATCGTTGGATAGAAACAGCAGTCTATCAGGGAGAGGGAAGCACGGATAATTTGTTAGTACCTGATGAAACCGGCGGCGTTTTTACGTTGCAACAGGACGGGCGACAAATCGATTATCGTTCCTCCTCAGTAGTGCAGACTGATGGGAGCACGCTGGTCACCAATTCTATCGCCAATACGATCGATTATGAAACGACCAAAATATGGATGAACGGCGAGGGCGAACCAACAGAAGCCCCTGCGGGCGAGAGCGCAACATTCCATATTTACAGAAGCATCGGCGGAGAACAGATAGGCGATCCGGTCGCTCTATTTACCATGGACGGAACGGCGGATGAAACTCCGGTGCTTGTCAATGAAGAACTGGGGATATACGCGCAGGAAACAGAACCGTGGATATCCGAAGTGACCGCCTTGGCTGAATATGACGCAGAGGGGCGGCAATATGAATATATCCTGCTGGAGGCTGGAACAAGAGGTACCTATATTCCGAATTATGAAACGCAGCGAAATGAAGAAGGCTATCAAACCACTGTATATAACGCGCCGGGTGTAGGAAATTATATTATGGTGCGCAAGATTTGGACAGATGACAGCGATAATGCACACCGTTTGCCCGTAACGGTAGCAGTATACAGCCGAGTCGATAAATACGGATATCAAAGCAATCAAAAGATAACGGAGGTCACCCTTGGAAACGGGGTGTGGTATAAGATCGCGGGTATCGGAAGGTTGCAGCCGGAAGAGGTTTATATCCTTGAAACGGCGGTAGGAGATACCCCCGTTCCGTTTACGACTTATTATTTAAACGGAGAAGCGGAACCCAACTATAGTGAGCCGCAGGCGCCTGTTGAATATAGAGGAAATAATGATGACTATACAGCAATCCAGTATGAAACGCAATACCACAGGTATGATGCGACGTACAGCCGCGAAAAAATTGCGGGAGAGCTTTGCTATACGGTAATCAACCGCCGGTTAGGGAACATCGATCTGACTGTGACGAAGAATTGGGTGGACGGCGCAGGTGAGAACCGTCAGAAAATACAGAATGAGCTTGAGCGGCTCTTTGCCGAGGAGGGCGTGGCGCTCTTTCCTGCTCTCCGTTTGGATTTTGCAGAGGGAACTGCTCAAAGCTATTATAGGATCACCCGAAATGGTTTGGATTCGACAGATGCGGTCACGGTTGGAAATCAGGACGATATGGTAGCTGTTAAAAACAGCGCAGGACAGCCTGAATCCTCTGTACAGAGGCTCGATATTAGCGTGCCGGAATCCGAATATACCTTTTTCAATCTTCCCAAATATGACAGAAACGGATCTGTCGTGCAGTATGATGTGCATGAGATCTGGGTAGATGAGAGCGGAAACGCCATAAGTATGGAGCGAATACAGAAGAAGTATCCTGCGCTGTATTCGCTGCTTACGGAATATGAGACCAGCTATAAGCAGACGGAATATACCGTCGGCGAGCTTCATGCAGCGGACAGTCAGACAATTGCGGTAACGAACCGTTTGCAGGGTACTAAAGATGTATTGTGGCACAAACAATGGGAGGATGATTATAATTATCAATCCAATTATCGCCCGGATATCTATCTTGATATTTATCAGACGAGCCATATATCGGCCGATAAGCTGGAAACCGTTCTGTATCGCGCAAATTATAAATGGACCTACTCGTCGTTAGACCCCGGTTCGGATCCGGACGGCTTATATGACAAACAAAATCATTGGCATGCGGAAATAACGAGGCTGCCCAAATATGACGCTTTGGGATATGAGATCATGTACTATGCTTCCGAGCATACGGCCGTCAATTCGCAGGATTTTGATTACCTTCCGGTGGGATATTCTATCCCGAACGGAGACGAAGGACTGGCAACCATACGGATCGGAACGGAATATGACGTTGAAGCGGAATATCAGGGGGAGGAATATGTACAGAACATAGGTAGCTTGATTGGAAGCGAGGAGCCGTATTATGCGCTGATAGAAGAAGGAACCTTTACCAATACGATCGCGGCCCCTGTTACGGTACAAGGACAAAAACGCTGGAATAACCTTTCGGCAGGGTTCCCGGCAGAAGATCTTCCGGCGGTCACTTTCTCGCTTGACCGTCAATATACAGACCGCAACGGCGCAATACAAAAAACGGAGGGGATCGCAACTCTGACAATAACAGACTGGGCGTCTTTCTATAATAACGGAAGCTATATATTCCAAATGGAATATATGGGAAAAAATAGTATGAGCACAGATCCGGACGGCAAAATCGTTGTCAGCGGAGAAAGCAGTGATGCACAAAGATTGCCTAAATATACGGAGGACGGAAGACTGTATACCTATATTCTAAGGGAAACCTCCGTGACATGGCCGAACGGCAGCGCACCGGACAGCACGCTTGTGTTTGGCACGCCTACCATTAACAATTATATTGTTACGAATTTTTACGACAGTATTCAAGGCGCGCTGAAGGTAAAAAAGCTCATGGAGCTCCCCGTTGGAGCCGATGGAAAACCGGAGGCATATCCGGCTGTCCGTTTTGAGCTTTCAAGGACCTATACGGTATACGATGCGAACGGAAATCCAAAGGGGGAATCTGTACCGGAAGTCGTAGAGAGGCAAATTTGGTCGTCTGAAGAAATGCGGGAGGTATACGAGGCATCCCGGAATATTACGGTGGAAAAAGAGTTTACCTTTGAAGGGCTGGATATCTACGCGCCAAACGGCTCGCAATATTCCTATGCGGTAACGGAAATAAAGACCTATCTGGGAGACTATGAAACATGGGCGGTATCCGGGAGCATAACGGCAGACGAGGCGCAGACTGTCAAAAAAGATGAAAACAAAAGAGAATCGGTTTCTGCCCTTGCGTTAACGATGAACCAAGATGGGGGAAGAGGGGAAACAGCCGAGAATGTTGCGGTTGCAGCAACATTCATCAACGCCCCTGTAAAGGACGGGCGGGAGACCGTGACCCTGACCGGAACGAAAGTATGGGACGACTTCGGCAATGCATTTCAGCTTCGGCCGGAAGAAATCAATATCACAGTATCGCGCTATGCAAATCAACAGCCCGGACAGGGAAATGGGATTGGAGAGTTGGTTCTCCCGGAAGAACAGTATGAGATCGTTTGGGATAAAGGAAGTGACGGGAATAAGTGGACCTATGCGATCAGCGGAAAAGCCGGAACAGGTGAATTGGAGCGCTACGCGCCTAATGGAATGCCGTGGGAATATGTTGTGACGGAAACGGCTCATCAGGGAAGTGAAAACGTCTATACAGTTTCTCCTGCAAACGGCCGCGTGACAGAGCAAAGCCAGCAGGAGACGGAAATCACAATGTACGATTTGCGGAATACGATCGCCACGTCGGTGCCGTACAGCAAAACATGGATCGATGCGGATGGAGCCGTTATTACGGAAGACTATCTTGGCATCGAGCTTACCGTTTCTTTTAAGCTGCAGGTAGCGGAACGGACAGACGGGAACACCGGAGCATGGCAGGACGCGGAGGAGTATTTCAGTAATCATTTAGACGATGCGGTCTATCGCGCGATATTCGCCGATTATGCATTTGAGCAGAAAAAGACAGGTCGGATCAATGATAGTACGGTATGGGGAGCCGAAGGACGGTTCAGCGGGCTTCCATACCTTATCCGGGAAAACGGTGCGAGCGATGAAACGATACGTCTTGCTTATCGGATAATTGAAACCGAGATTTCCTATGGGAGCACAACGCAGACGGTCACCGTTCATGATGTCAATGAAACGGGTTATACCTATGAATTTACAGCCGGGCTGTTTTCGCCTGCGTATAAGGACCCGCAGGGAGAATGGGCGGAATCAAACCTTAATACGACCCGCAATATATACAACCGAATGGAAACGACGGAGCTTGTGGCAAAGAAAATATGGAGCGGAGATAATGACAACATCTATGCCACACGGCCTGAAACAGAACGGAAGAAATATGACTGGGAGGTAAGCTTTATCATACAACGGTCTGCAAATGAAGGGCAGACATGGGAAAATGTAGCCGTGTATGGCGCGGACGGAACGCGCGAGGATCTGGTCGTTACCGTGTATGGGACCAATCAGGAAGCTTCGGCGCAGGCTATTGCTTCCGGACTGCCCAAAACAGCGGAGGCAGGCGGGGCCGCTTATCTCTATCGCGCACGAGAGCTGCAGCCGGGATATACGGTGTCTGCAGGACAAGTGTCCAATGAAGACATCATCGGGGACGGCGCGCTCTATTATGACGCCTACACGACAACCTATCCAAACGGAACGACGGCTCAAAACACCCTGAACCAAACGGCGGTTTACGTCTCCAAAGTATGGAACCCCTCTACCACTCCGGCTCCGGTCACTATGGAGCTTCAATACAAAGGCGCGGATGGGCGCTGGAGGTCCTTTGAGAACCGGGCGCTTGTGGTTTTGGACGGAACGGCAGATACACCCGGAAAGGTATACTATGAATACGAGAGCTGGAAAGGCGTATGGAATGGAGTGCCGGAAGTCATACGCGGAAGCGCTTTGACACAGGACGGCAAGACGCAATATAGAGTAGTGGAGACTTTGCCCTCCGGCTATGTGCAGGAAAGCGGAACGGTCCAAACGAGAGAGGACGGAGCTATTGAATATCATTATACGAATGTAGCGGAAACGTCCTTTGGCGTGGAGAAAAAATGGTACGGTGTATCGGCGGTACAGCAAGGGAATGTAGTGGTAGGCCTATGGAGAACGACCGGAGATAAAGAAGAGGCAGTTCCCGTAGAAGATGAAAACGGGACGCAGCTGAAACGAACGCTTACGGCGGTGGGAAGCTGGAAAGCAAGCTTTGAGGGATTACCCAGATATAGCGAAAGCGGAGCCGCATATACATATTTTGCGCGTGAGCTTACCATAGGCGGAAAGCCGGCGAAAGATGCAGGATTCTTTATTTATCATGAGGATACGGAAAGCAAGACTGTTATTGCAAATATTGGAAAGAGAGATATATCGAGCACAAAGACATGGCGGGACGATCAAAACGCCTATGGAACACGGCCGGAGGAACTTACGCTTACTTTGTACCGCAGTATAAGCGGCGGCACAGAGGAAACGGTAGATGCAGAGCCTGTGTGGGAAAAGAACGGAGATATATGGAAGTACAGCTATACCGGGCTTCCGGTAACGGACCATGCCGGGAATACATATGCATACCGTGTGGAAGAAGCTGTGCCCGGCGAATATGCCGGAAAGCAGGAGGACTTTGCCCTGACCAACACGTTGGAAGATGAGATAGATATTCCTGTCACTAAGGTATGGAAGGACGGAGGGAACGCAGACGGCCTGCGTCCGGATTCTATAACAGTAGCACTTTACGCGGACGGCGTTGAAGTGCGGAGGGAAACGGTCACAGCCGGAAATATCATACAGGAGTTCTGGAAAGCGCTCACAGGCCAGGGCGACATATGGAGCTACACATTTACAGGCCTGCCGGAATATGATGCGAGCGGAAAACGGATCACCTATACGGTGAAAGAGTTTGATATTCCGCCGGAATACCGGTCTGAAACAGACGGATTTACAATAATCAACACATTACAGGTTGAGTTGCCGGTACTGAAAGTCTGGGGAGGAGTACCGGAAGATGAACAGGGCGAGATCGCAGTTGGGCTTTACCGTAAGACGAATGAAGCGGAAGAGGCGGAAAAGGTCTGTGACGAGCAGGGAGCCCATATGACGTTGAAGCTGCATGAGGATAACCAGTGGCAGGACGTATTTAGGGAGCTTCCGCGGTTTGATGAAGAAGGAAATCGTCATTTATATTTCGCTCAGGAGCTTGCAGTAGGGGAAAAGCCGATAGAGGAGACGGAATATATCGTTCATTCCACGACAGACGATCATGGAACGTCCATCGCAAACATCGCAGCGACTGAGGTTTCCGGCGTGAAAAGGTGGAAAGACAACAGCAACGCTTATGGAACACGGCCGGAAGAGCTTACGCTTACCTTATACCGCAGCATAAGCGGCGGCGAGGACGAAAAAGTAGATGAGGAGCCTATATGGGATAAAAGGGGCGATACATGGCTCTACCGCTATACGGGACTCCCGATGACCGACGATGCAGGGAATCCATATACCTATCATGTGGAGGAGGCCGTACCGGAAGGATATGTAGGGGAACAGGACGGACAGAACTTCACAAATATATTGTCCAAAGTTATCGATATTCCGGTCGTTAAGATATGGAACGATAACGGAAATGCGTTTGGAACACGGCCGGAAACGATTCGCATTATCCTCTATGCGAACGGTACAGAGGCAGCGAGTGCAGAAATCGGCATCGGAAAAGAGGGGGTACGACAGAAAAATATGGGTGACAGCTGGGAATATTCATTCACAGGTCTGCCTCAATATGATGAGAACGGCGTCGAGATCGTTTATACAATAGCAGAAGCAGACGTACCGGATGGTTATGACGCTTACTATCATGGATTTACCGTTGAGAACGTACAGAAAGGGAATCTCAGCGTCTCTAAATCTGTGACGGGAAACGGAGGAGAGCAAGACAGAGACTTTCACTTTACTGTTCGGACAGACGATGTGTCTATCGACGGAATATATGGCGATATGGTATTTCAGTCCGGAACCGCGAGGCTCACACTAAAGCACGGAGAAACGGTAACTGCATTAGGCTTACCGGCGGGTACGGGCTATACGGTGATAGAAGATGAAGCAGAAGACTATCGGGTGACGGCGCAAGGGAATGAAGGAACGATTATGCCCGGAGATACCGTAAAAGCTATTTTTGAAAATTACCGTACGCCTCCGGCAGAACAGACAGAAGATGGAGAAAATCCTAAAACAGGTGAAACAAACGAAATGTTCTGCTATATGATATTGCTTCTTACCGCCCTGCCTGTACTGACGGTATGCATATTCGTGAAGCAGAAAAGAAGACATACGAAATAAAATAGGAATGAAGAGAAGAAACGGCAAAACCATATAAATGGTTTTGCCGTTTTCATGCGCCGGACACATAAAGCTCGGGAAAGCAGAGAAAGAGGCGGCGACGATAAACTTGAGTTTTTTAGAAGGGCGGCGTATACTATCTGTAAAAGAAAACAGGTATAGGCCGACACTGAAAAGCAAGAGCTTGATGCGCATATACCGGCGGGGCATAGCTTCATAAGCGGAAAAATATCCGAAAAAAGTATTTTGAAGCAGCGGCAGTCCCGACAAATCGTATGGAAGTGGAGGAACAGCTTTTTTGCGCACAAATAAGCTGCTATATTCGATCAGATGGCAATTTGCCGTTATTTATCTGGTCCTCGTGGGGATTGTTTTCGGCGTAGTATCCGTTGCCATATCTTCTCTGGTAGAAGATTACTTGGTGGACCAAAGAATAAAATCAGTCATGAACGTCACTAACAATACCGCGGTGCAAATGGCGTCCTATCTGTCAGATTATGACGCGGGAAGCATGTATAATATCGCGGTGAAAAACGGAAACGATTCCGGCGGCCGTTTTCTTGTGCTCAACCGCTCGGGCATCGTCGTTGTGGATAGCTTTTCGGACATGAATGGCGTAAAACTATCTGATCGGGAAGTCAACGACATTTTATATGGACAGAACTCATCTTCTTATGGATTTCATCTGATTAACGATGAAAATGGAGGATTCTGGGCGGTCTATTGCACGTCGTCTATTATCCATAACGGTGAAATCATTGGTGCGGTGCTCTACTCGTCGAGCATACAGGATGTGGTAGATGCTACTGCAATGCTTCAGGCAAGAACGCTCACGATTTTTCTGTTTGCCTGCGGGATCATAATTGTTATTAGTCTTTTTACAACGAATCAAATTACAAAGCCAATCAAAAAATTGACCGATGTTGCAATCAAGATATCGAATGGAGACCTTTCACAACGGGCCAATATCAAAGGGAAGGGAGAGGTAGCCGAGCTTGCGCAGACTTTTGACATGATGTGCGGACGAATACAGAATATGGACCAACAGAGAAGCGAGTTCGTCTCAGACGCATCGCACGAGCTGAAAACACCGCTCGCTTCCATGAAAATACTGGTAGAGTCTATGCTGTATCAGGATAATGTGCCGGAAGAAGTATATAAGGAATTTCTGGGCGATATCAATGGTGAAATAGACCGGATGAACAGCTTGATCACGGATCTTCTTCTGCTCTCAAAGATGGATAGCGATATTGTAACGATCAATTTAGAACGGGTACGTATATCCAGCATCATCCGTAAATGCATAACTGCGCTCGAGCCTATTGCAAAGGAACGGAATATCCGCATAAAAACTGATATGAGTGATAACTTTGAATTGGAGTGCGATCCGCTTAAGCTGCGGCAGGCAATCAATAATCTGATTGAAAACGCAATCAAATATACGGGAGACGGCGGCCATGTGACAGTAACAACAAAGCATCATGCAGGCGAAGGAGCGATACGCGTGGAGGATGATGGTATCGGAATGAGCGAGGAGCATCTGGGACATATATTCGAACGGTTCTATCGGGTAGATAAAGCGCGTTCGCGCGAGACGGGTGGAACGGGCCTCGGCCTGCATATCGTGAGAAGGATCGCCCTGATGCACGGCGGCCGCGTTGACGTGGAGAGTGAAGAAGGAAAGGGCTCTGTTTTCACATTGGTGCTCCCGCTTGTACAGGATACGGAGGATATAGAATGAGGCAATGGAAAAAAATAGTGTGCATACTATTATGCGGCTTGTTGTTATGCGGTCTTGCGGCGTGTGTTAAAGAACCGGAAGAGGATGCTGCATCGTCTTCCGAGGAAGTGTCGATCCAAATCAATCCGCTGCCGGAGGCAGTAAGCAAGGATAAGGAGACGGCCCGGCTGTATTTTGGTTATATGCACGAACCGCTTTTGATTGGAGAGGTGCGCGTTTTTTCCGTTCCCATTAACGAAAATATACAGACGTCTATCATTACGGAACTGATTAAAGGACCATCCGCAGCCCGGGCAGATTTTACTCAAATCATCAATCCGGAGACAAAAGTAGTGAGTGTGCGTTCGGAAGGAACTAATCTATTTGTAACATTGAGCAAGGAATTTTTGTCGCCTCCGGAGGAGACATTGGCAGACAGTCAGGAAAACGAGACCTATGAAGAAACGAGAAAGATGCTTGCAGTCTATTCTATCGTCAATACTTTGATCGAACAGGGAACTTATTCGCGGGTACAAATTTATATCGATGACGATGGAACGGGAAACGGACGTCCGCTGACCCTTGCAGAAGCGGGACTTGGCACAGACGGAACAACGGAAGCGCTGGAACGCAATGGAGCGCTAAATTTGAGCGGCCCGAATACCCTGCGTGAGATCATGAGCTGCATAGAGAATAAATCGTGGGATACACTATACAATTACATATCTTATAAAAATTTATATGGCGAGGATAAGCCGTCCCTGGAGGAATTCAGGAGTGAGGTCACGGCCGCAAAGCTTGTTATTTCAGATTTCAAAATCGGGGATGAAATAGAGGGAGCGGATGGGCTTGCAGAGGTCGTGATGGCCAGCTATGTGCTGAAGCTGCGCGACGGAGATGCCCAGACTGTTGCAAATGTTCCCATTAAACTGATTATGGAGAATGATATTTGGAAAATGACGTACACTGAATTCAAAAGGAATTTTCTATCATAGGTGATATATGAAACGAGTACTGATAATTCTGCTTGCAGGCGTATTTTTTCTGGCAGGGTGTTCTATTGTGCGGGAGGATACCAAGCAACAGGAAAATATAGAGATACCGGAAATGGTCATGCAGCAGGTCGATTTGGAGCCGAGGATCATCGTTACTCCCGCCCTGTATTTTCTGGATGCTTCCAAATCTGAGCTGGCTGCGGAAACGCGCAGCATTGCAGTAAAGCAAAATGAACGTGCCGAAAAAAAAATCATTGAAGCAGTTATCGCCGGGCCGACGACAGAAAATTATCAACCGGTAGCTGAGGGATTTGCCTATGAGGGCATCGAGATACTTCCGGATGTAATAAACGTCTATTTAAGCACGGAAGAAGAAAAAACAGATGATGAGATCATTTTGATGGAGTTGGCGCTTACCTCTACGCTCTCTGACTTTTCCGGCGTTTCTTATGTCAACATATTTGTGAACGGAGTGAAGAATGGTTGTGAGGGGGAACCGATAGGGGTACTGCAAAAACCATCGGGCACCTTGCGGGAGGAGCAAACCAAAATACAGCAGCGGGCAAGCGTAGATAATCCCGTAATGGATGTTGTGTTATATTTTTTGGATGGAACGGAGCGGTTTCTGATTCCGGAAACAAGAAGCTTTCAATTTGAAACGAGTCAGCCGGAGGAGATGATCAGTTCTGTTGTTCAGGGGCTCATGAGGGGGCCGGAGAATACCTATCAGCATATGCCGGTGATAGACAGAACAATCGCAGAGCTTTTAGGAACGGAGATCGTAAGCTTGGAAGATGGACGGACGGTCGTCCGGCTTAATTTCAATAAAGCGCCCGTGGCGATCACACAGCAATTCAGTAATGGTGAGGAACTTGCGGCGCTTGCCATCACGAAAACGATTGTGGGCTTTTTGCCCGGAATTGATGGAGTGGAAATTTATGTAAATGGAAATGCACAGGCAGATCCGGTCATATATACGCAGGATATGTGCAGCGAATTTTTGGGGAACAATATTCTGCTTTATTTCCCAAATTCGACTTATACGCTGTTTATTGGTGTGGAACGAATGATAGCGCAGGAAAAAGCGGGCGCGCCAAAGGAAATGCTTGCAGAGCTTATGCGCGGGCCCACGGAGGCGGATGATAAAGATGTGAGCCCTTCCTTTTTGTCTGGGATATCGATGGAAGATGTAAACGACGTATATCTTGCGAAAGATATAGCGGTCGTCGACTTTAAAGCTTCGATCATTGAAAAACTGGCGGGAGTCAGCAGAAGGGATGAATCTATGATGATTTATTCCATCGTCAATACTTTAACCAATATAAATAATATCAAAAGAGTGCAATTTTTGATCGACGGCGAACGTGTAGAAAGCCTTGGAGGCAATCTTAATGTGATCGACCCGCTGCTAAAGAATCCGGGAGTGATCAAGGATGAATAAAACGGAGAAGAAAAAATGGGAGTAAAGACGAGAAAATTAACGACAACAGCAGTGACGGCAGCCTTAGTCTATGTGGTGACGCTGCTTTTAGTGATTCAGATCCCGGCCGTAAAAGGAGCTTATTTCAACTTGGGGGACGTAGTCATCTATTGCGCCGCGTATATTATGGGCGGATCATATACAGCGGCTGCGGCGGCAATAGGAAGCGGATTTGCTGATCTTACGGTGGGGTCTACGATCTATATTCCGGCAACAGTCGTGATAAAGGCGTGTATGGCGCTGCTTGCAGGTGCGGTCACAAAGAAAAAACGTTCTCTTCGGGAATATATAGCGGCCTGCATAACAGCGGCATTAATCATGGCATTTGGATATTTCGGATATGAGGTTTTTCTCGTTGGTATTGGCGGGGCCTTGCTTACGCTGCTTCCGAATTTGATTCAGGCCGGATGCGGGGCCGCGCTCGCGATCGTGCTTTACCGCCCGATATATATGATGCGGAACAAACTGAATTTAAGGACGGCAATATGAAAATCACTATACTTGGAAAATATGGGCCTTATCCCAAAAGCGGAGGAGCGACTACCTCTTATCTTGTTGAAGAACAGGGCAAAAAATTTCTGCTTGATGCCGGAACCGGGAGCCTTTCCAGAATACAGATGATTTGTTCTTTGGAAGAGATCGACGCTGTTTTTCTGACGCATCTTCATTCCGACCATTGCAGTGACTTATTTATTCTGCGGTATGCGCTCAAGAAGAAAAAGCTGCCGCTGTTTTTGCCGCGCACGCCGGAGGCGGAATATCGTCTGCTGGATGCCTGCTCCTGTTTCGACACGACCGTGCTTTCAGACGGTATGGAAATACAGATGCCGGATGCAGAAGTAAAAGTTTCCTTTTGCCGAACCATACATCCGGTGGAATGCTATGCGGCAAAATTTGAAAATGGATCGCGTTCCTTTGTGTTTTCGGGTGATTCGCGGTATAGTGAAAAACTCACGGCTTTTTGTGAAGGTACAGATGTCCTGCTTTGTGACAGCGGCTTTTTATCCTCGCAGAAAGATACGGGAAGCCTTCCGCATATGTATGTGAAGGAAGCGGCGGAAACGGCGCGAAAAGCAAATGTGGGGAAACTGCTGCTCACTCATATCAATCCCATCTATGAAGAGGAAGCGCTTCTGTGTGAAGCAAGGGAGCGTTTTGAAAATACTCAAATCGTAGAAGAGATGAAACAGTACTTTATTTAAAACGGTTTTTTCAGACGCTTTGAACGGTAACAGAGATGAAACGTATACTAAATCCCCGGCCCGTTGCTTTTCTTGCTTTCTTTTTTATTGTTGGGATCGCCGCATCCTATTATCTGAATCTTCCTGTTTATTTGATTTTGCCATTATGTCTGATAAGCGGAGGACTGTTTGCTTTTTGCCTGTGTACAGGCAGAAAACAGGTGTTTTTCTGTTTTTATCTCCTTTTCTTCTTTTTTGGAGCTTTTCTTTTTCAAGTCCAGTTCAAAACGGATCTTTCGCAATTTGAGCCTAATGTGGAATACCAAATACAAGGATATGTATCGGACCGCTCTAAAATGAACGCGCAAACCCATACTTATACGCTCACGAATGTGCAAGTTAGCGGGGAGAAGCTCGATAAGAGCGTGATCTTATATTCGCCGGCCTCTCTTTCCTATGGGGATACGGTTTTAATGTCCGGCGAAATCGAGCAGCCCTCTCCGCCACGGAATCCGGGAGACTTTGACGAAGCGATGTATTTGGCGGGAAAAGGGGCAGGCTTCAGCCTTTACCAAACATCGGTCGAGGTAATAGGGAATCATGTTTCATGGTATCAGTATCCATTTCTCTTAAGAGAGAAAATGGCGGAGAAAATAGATGCTGTTTTCTCGGAGGTAAGCGCCCCTGTTGCAAAAGCGATGTTTTTAGGGATCAAAGACGAAATACCGCAGGAAATGAGGGAGCAGTTTTCAAAAACAGGTATTGCGCATATTCTTGCGATATCGGGCCTGCATGTGGCTATTATTTCCTATGCCTTCAATTTTCTTCTGAAGAAGATGAAAGCGGAACGCAGAATACGTTTTTTGCTGAATATATCCTTACTCGTTTTATACGCGGCGCTTACCGGATTCGCGCCCTCCATTCTGCGTGCGGTTCTCATGACGGTATTTGTAATAATTGGGAGATGGAGATTCTCCAAACGGGATACGCTCGTATTTCTTTCTGCAGCTCTGCTTGTTACGCTTTTTATCAATACCGCCCAGCTATTTTCTCCCGGTCTGCTTATGTCGTATGGCGTCGTATTCGGCATTCTATGCCTAAATCCGCCGCTCAAGCGGATATTCCATAGAATTAAGCTGAACAAAGTGCGGCTCGATACGTCGCTCGCAACATCGATCTCGGCAACGGCTTCCGTTTTTCCGATGACGGCCTATTTTTTCAATAATATTGCACTTGCCGCTCCTTTGGCTAATTTTTTTGCGATACCTCTTGCAGGAATTATCGTATTGTTTACTGGAGCAGGCACTCTGCTGGCGTTCCTTTCTCCGCTGATTGGAAAGTTCTTCGCCTTTCCGGCAGAGCTTTCGATCCGCGGCCTTACATGGCTTAACGAAAAAATCGCGCAGAGTTCTTTGGGATTTATAGAAGTAACGCATGTTCCGGTCTGGTTATGCTTCTTTGTAATGGCATTCATCTTTCTGTGTTCCGATTATGTGCTGGTCAAACGCAGAACCAAGCTGTTTACCGCGGGAGCAATGGCTGCTGTCTTTTTATTTGTGAGTATGGCGTTTATTCCTCAAAGCGCTATGCGCGTGACAGTATTGGATGTCGGAACGGGCGATGCGATTCATATAGAAACAGATGGGAGAGATTATCTGATCGATAACGGCGGAAACATACAGTATTCCAATGTCAGAGATTATGCGGAAGAAAATAAAATCGTTTTTGACGCTGTTATCGTAACAAACGACAGGACAAAAAACCTGAATGGACTTGCAGAAGATGAACGAATCAAAGCGCTGTATGTTCCCGGCAACTATATAGAAAAAGAGTATGATACACAATATCCGGTGAAAGAATATGGAATCTATGATAAAATACATTTAGAAGACGAGAGCTTCCTTGAAGTGATTGGAAGCGATGGGAAATATTTATCGTTGCTGCTTTGCTATAAAGATCAGCCAATTTGTCTGTTCGAGCAGACGCTGCCGGAAGATATGCGGGTGGATGAAAAAGTCCCGGTATTAAAAGTAGCGGGCGGCGGCAAGGCAGGGGCCGTAACGGAGGAGCTGCTGCGGACGATACAGCCGCAGTATGCCATTCTTTCTGTGAAAAAAGACAATAAACGGCAGCTTCCTGCGCTTGCTGTGACTGATCTGCTATTTGAAAGGCAGATAGAGGTGCTTTCTACAGCAGACAGCGGAGCAGTCACCATAGAAATCAGCGAGCAGGGTGAGATCAGCCTGCGGACGGAAATGTGAGCGAAGCATGAAGATACAAGATGCGTTAAAGAAAATAAAAGAGGGAACGGTTCCCAATTTCATGATATTCAGTGGAGAAGACGGCGCTTTAAGAGAACAGGGGTTTCATGCTGTATTATCGGCGCTCGCTGTCGAGCTGCCGGAGTTGAATCTATCAGTTTTTGAAGAACGGCCGGATCCGGTCGCAGTCGTACGATCCTTTGAAACATTGCCTTTTATGGGAAAGCGCAGGGTAGTAGTTGTAAAAAATACAGATATCCTTTCCTCCGCAGCATCGGGAGAATGGAGTGCCTCTTTTGAAAAAGCAAATTTTCCGGAACAGAATGTTTTGATCATCGTGCAGCAGGGAAATGTGGATAAACGAAAAGCATTCGTAAAATATGTTTCGAAAAATGGCTTTTTATTGGAGTGCAGTGCACTGAAGGATGCGGAGCTTACTGCTTATATCATAAAAGCAGCCAAACAAAAAGGGCTCATTATTTCGGCCAAAAATGCTCAGACGATCGCAGAGCTTTCGGATGGAGATATGGGGACGGCCCAAAATGAGCTGGAGAAGCTTGCCTGCGTTTGCCGAGGAAGTATTGCGGCGGAGGATATTGAAAAATATGCCGTAAAGTCTATGCAGTACAATGTTTATAAAATACACGATTTAATGACGGCGGGCCGGGCAAAAGAGAGCTACGCGCTAGTCGGGCGGCTGCTTGCGGAGGATAGCAATCCGATAGGATTTCTGACTCTGCTGTCCAATAATTTCAGACAGATGCTTGTTGCGCGCGCCTGCAGAGATGCACGTTTTCCGGAACAGAAGATTTTGACTCATGTGATGAAAGCGACGGGAGCATGGGAATTTGCCGCTAAGCGAGCATTAGCGCAGTGTAAGCAGTTCACGGCAGCGCAGCTTCGGCGCGCACTTGAAAAGCTTGCGCAAATGGATTTCGACGCCAAACAGGGCGTCATTCAGTTGAAAACAGACCTTTATGCACTTTTGGTGGATATTTATATGGGCGCAAATAAAAAAGGCTGAGGGTGAATCAGCCTTTTATACTTTATTTTTATGGGGGAGACAAAAAATTATTCGGCTTTTCCGTCTAATTTTTTTGCCAATTGCGCTTTTGTACGATTTGCTTTATTTTTGTGGATCGTACCTTTCAAAGCAGCCTTATCGATCGCGCTGACAGCATTTTTGTATAATACATCCATATCTGCGCTGTTTTCCGCAACTGCAGCATCAAATTTTTTCAAATCCGTTTTAAGTGCAGATTTGATCATTTTGTTCTGCAATGTCTTTTTTGCGATCACTTTGACACGCTTCTTTGCTGATTTAATGTTAGGCATCGTTTCACCCCCCCGTAATATTTTAATCCAGCATTTGGTATTTTATCATATTGTAATGCCCATTGCAAGTTTATTTTTGTGAGAACGGGCTGTATTTCTGTCCGCTTTACTCCGGCTCAGTATTGTTATATAATAAAACCGCATCATTTTTAGTATTAAGGTAAATTATGGATAAAAAGAGACGGCCGATCGGAGTTTTCGATTCGGGAGCAGGCGGCGTAAGCGTTCTGGCACAGGCAAAGCTGCGTCTGCCGCAGGAAAATTTTATTTACTATGGGGATAGCGCAAATGCTCCTTATGGTACGCGGACAGAGGAAGAGATCCGCGATCTTTCTCTTGCGTGCGGGGATTTTTTATACCAGAAGGGCGTCAAAATGATCGTGATCGCCTGCAATACGGCAACCAGTATCACGGTGCAAACGATGCGGGAGAGATACAATATCCCGATTATTAGTATTGAGCCAGCGGTAAAGCCTGCGGTGGAGAAGTATCCGGACGGCAAGATCGCAGTATTAGCGACTCCGGCTACCTTACAGCAGAAACGCTATCATGCTCTTTTAAAAAAGCTGAATGCAGAACAGCAGACTGTAAATATCGCTTGCGAATGCCTAGCGGAACTGGTAGAAGAGGGAGAGCTTTCTGATCCCCATATTAAAGCTTATCTTTGCGAAAAATTTTCTCCTTACCGCGGAACGGCTTTCAGCGGCATCGTTATCGGCTGCACGCATTATTCTTTTGTGAGCGCACAAATCCGCGACGTAGCTAAAAAAATATGCGGTGGTCCGTGTGAAATATTCGACGGTATGTATGGCACGGCACGGCATATTGCCGATGTGCTTGCAGAAGAGAAAATTTTGAATGATTCTGAGGAACAAGGAAGCGTAAAATTTTTTTCTTCAGGAGAAGCGCCTCATATCGCTGTTTTTAAGCGCTTCCTGCAAAAAATTTCCAAATAGCCGAAAAAAGGTCTGGTATTTTAAAGCCCACTGGTGTACTATATGTAGTGTTCTGGTCTTATGATCGCTACCAAATATATTGCATGGGGGGATTTTTTATGTTGAGTCAAAATGCGATAACGGTGCTTGAAAGACGTTATCTGAAAAAAGATGCGGAGGGAAGACCGACTGAAAGTCCGGAGGATCTTTTTAAACGCGTAGCACAGGCAATTGCGGAAGCGGATAAAGAATACGATGTGGATGCAGATATCAAAGCGACGCAGGATATTTTTTATGATATGATGTATCATCTTAAATTTATGCCAAACTCTCCGACGCTTATGAATGCGGGGCGGCCGCTTGGTCAGCTTTCAGCGTGCTTTGTCCTTCCAGTCGCAGACAGTATGGAGGATATTTTTGATGCGTTGAAAAACGCCGCTCTTATCCATAAAAGCGGCGGTGGAACAGGATTTTCTTTTTCACGGCTGCGTCCGGCAGGGGCAGCGGTCAATTCGACGGGCGGCGTAGCAAGCGGGCCGATCAGCTTTATGAAAGTGTTCAATGCCGCAACAGAAGCGGTTAAACAAGGCGGTACCCGCCGCGGGGCAAATATGGGGATCCTGCGTATCGATCATCCGGATATCATGGAATTTATACAATGCAAGAAAAACACGGCCGAGATCACAAATTTCAATATCAGTGTGGGAATAACGGAAGAATTCATGAAGGCTGTGCATGAAAAAAGGGAATATTCGCTTATTGATCCGCATGACAAACGGGAATGCGGGAAATTATATGCACCGGATGTTTTCGATTTAATCGTCAAGATGGCGTGGACGAACGGCGAGCCGGGAATCGTTTTTCTTGACCGCATCAACCGCGATAATCCTGTTCCTTCCTTAGGAGAAGTAGAGAGCACGAATCCCTGCGGGGAACAGCCGCTGCTTCCCTTTGAGAGCTGTAATCTTGGCTCCATCAATTTGGACGCTATGCTTGTCTGCAAAGACGGAGCGTATGAATTCGATTATACCGAATTTGAAAAAACGATACGCAATGCAGTCCATTTTTTGGATAACGTTATTACCGTCAACAATTATCCGCTGAAAGAAATACGCGACATGACTCTATCCACTCGTAAGATTGGCCTTGGATTAATGGGGTTTGCCGATATTTTATATAAATTGCGCATTCCCTATAACTCGGAAGAAGCCATACTGCTGGCGGAAAAAATCATGAAATTCCTGCGGGAAACAGCGCGCGATGCTTCCAATGAGCTTGCGAAGGAGCGTGGTACGTTCCCGACCTATTCAGAAAGCGTATTCAAATCCAAGGGAATGGTGCAGCGGAATGCGACTGTTACAACGATCGCTCCTACGGGAACGATCTCCATCATCTGCGGCGCTTCGTCTGGGATCGAGCCGGTGTTTGGCTTGTCCTATATTCGGAATGTCATGGATAATGACGAGCTTTTGGAAATTCATCCTTACTTTGAGGAAGTGATGAAAGAAAGGGGCTTATACAGTAAAGAATTGATGTCAAAAATCGCGCAAGAGGGAACGATCGCACATCTGGAAGAGATACCGAAGGATATCCGCGATATCTTTGTGACCGCACACGATATCACGCCGGAATATCATATACGGATGCAGGCGGCTTTCCAGAAATATACGGATAACGCAGTATCAAAAACGGTCAATTTCCCGCGCGAAGCTACACAGGAAGATGTACGTATGGTCTATGAGCTGGCTTATGAGCTCGGACTCAAAGGCGTTACTATTTACCGAGACGGTTCGCGCGACGCACAGGTCCTAAATATCGGAAAAGTAAATAAGGCGGGAGAGGCAGAGCCTGCTGCTGATGCGGAAAGAGGATTAGGACGGGTCGCGCCAAGGATGCGGCCGGAGGTGACGCAGGGAATTACCCAAAAAGTCAAGATCGGGTGTGGAAATCTTTATATTACGGTCAACTATGACGAGAATGGGATATGCGAGGTATTTACGAACTTAGGACGCGCCGGCGGATGTCCGTCGCAGTCTGAAGCGACGAGCCGGCTGATATCCACGGCCCTGCGCTCCGGAATGGACGTAGAATCTATTGTAGAACAGCTTCGTGGGATACGCTGCCATTCTACGCTTCGTAAGGGCGGCGACGTAAAAGTCCTTTCCTGTCCGGACGCAATTGGAAGAGTTCTTCAAACAGTCGCTCAAATGCAAAGCGAAAAAATCGCGCCTCTTGTAATGCAGGAAGAGCAGGAGGTGCATGACGATTCCAAATGCCCGGAATGCGGGAAACCGCTGGCATTTGAAGGCGGATGTAATATTTGCCGTTCGTGCGGTTATTCAAAATGCGGCTGAAGATAGATTTCAAAAGCAGGATGCGGGCATCCTGCTTTTTTCTATGTTTTTTTGTTTGAGGTTGATTTTTTGAGGTAGATGTATGATACTAAAGAGTAAATAGCAAATTATGTGTGGAAGGAACGTTTCAATGTCTGAAAAAGAATTTGAGAGCAAACTGAGATATCTGATCATTTCTGTGCCGGAAATCATCAAAGAAGCGCCCGGGATCAAAATATTCGGACGGGTGTTAAAGTCATTTCTGTTTACAACGGATATTGCGTTTGTACGGAATACGGATGCGGATGCAGTTATGGCGGTCTATCCGTTTACACCTCAGCCGTCGATCAATCAGGCGATCATGACGACGGCAGATGTGCCTGTGATGTGCAGCGTGGGCGGTGGTGAGCTGAAAGACGAACGAGCCGTTCATTTAGCGCTTGAAACCGAATTCAGAGGAGCGGTAGGGGCGGTGCTCGGACCGGAGATCGATAATGAGATCATTGCGAAAATCAAAAAACGCATCGATATTCCCGTTGTTGTGACTGTAGTTTCAGAAAAGGAGGACATAGAACGCCGGATCGAGAGCGGAGCAGATATCCTCAATGTATCCGGTGCGGAAAATACATGCAGGATCATCGAAAGGATCCGCAATAAATATCCGTATATCCCTATTATTGCGACAGGCGGACCGACAGACGACAGTATCCGGGAGACCATCGACTGTGGAGCGGATGCAATTACTTATACGCCGCCCACCAGCGCAGAACTGTTTAAAAAAACGATGCAGTTGTTCAGAGAGAATTTAGCGTAAAGAAAAAATCCGGCGTTTAGCCGGATTTTTATGCGTTGGATCAGGAGGCAAATAATCTGCCGGAAACGGCGCCCATAAGAATAAAGATGCCAAGACCAATAATGAGACCAATCAGCCAGAATTTTGTAAATAGGGTAAGCCGCTGATCGATCTTGCGTTCGACTGCTCTTTGGATAAAGATGATAGCGGCAAAAATAATGATAAACAGGTATTGCAGAAGGACATTGTCGGCTTCACTGCCGAAATAAATTGCAAGCCATATTCCGATGCCGGCAACGATCCCGAGAAAAATTTGCAGAAATTTCAATTGCTTTTCCGTAATTTGTTTCATAATATACCCCTTAAATACAAATACTTTTCCTATTATTACATAGATTGCCTCTAAATTCTATATTAAATTGAAAAATTTATTTATTTTTTATACAGAATCTGTTACACTAAAAATATCTTCATTTCCAATATGCGAATTTAAGTTTAAAGGCTTCACATAAATAATTATCTTTAGGGAGGCTTGTTACATGAAAGTATATCATCCACAGGACATTTTTAACATTGCTGTCGTCGGACATGGCGGAGAAGGAAAGACGACGCTCGTTGAGGCAATGCTTTTTGATTCCGGCGCCACGGAACGTATGGGGCGCGTAGAGGACGGAAATACGACGACGGATTATGATGGGGAAGAAGTAAAACGTCAAATATCGATCGGTCTTGCGTTAGCGCCGGTCGAGTGGAAAAATAAAAAAATCAACTTGATCGATGCGCCGGGGTATTTCGATTTCGAGGGCGAAGCTGTTGCGGCTTATGAGCTGTGTGACAGTGCGCTTATCGTGCTGGGGGCGAATGGAACGGTTCCGGTAGGAGCGCAAAAAGCGTATGACTATTGCGCAAAGCATGATATCCCCCGCGCTTTTGTTGTGAATCAGGTAGATAAAGAGCATGCGGATTATATGAAGACTGTCGCGGCGCTCGGAACGAAATATACATCTGCAGTGACCGCGGTGCAAATGCCTATCATGAAAGAGGGAAAATTTGCCGGGATGATAGACATTATCGGAATGAAAGCCTATCTGTTTGACGGAACGAACGTAAAAGAGAGCGATATCCCGGCAGAATGTGCTGATGATGCGGAGGCCCTGCGGGAAACCTTAGTAGAAAATGCAGCCGGAAACGACGAGGAACTGATGGAGAAGTTTTTTGACGGACAAGAGCTCTCTACACAGGATATTTTGAAAGGCTTGCGTGAGGGGATCCTGCAAGGAGGAATAGCCCCCGTATTTGTAAGCGCAGCAGCGCCGAATATCGGTGTAAAAGAATTAATGGATGAAATCGTTATGCTTATGCCGAATGCTGCCGAAATGCCGGATGCAGAAGCGCTCGACGCATCGGGAAATCCCGTAACGCTCAAGATCGATCCTGCGGCGCCTTTTGTTGCGCATGTATTGAAAACGATCGCGGACCCATTCGTCGGGAAACTTTCCGTTATCAAGATCGTACAGGGAACGCTTAAATCGGATATGTCTATCGTGAACGCCAACACGGGAAAAACAGAAAAATGTTCTGGACTTGGCGTGATGAGAGGGAAAAAGCTGATCAATGAAAGCGAACTGGAGGCCGGGGATATCGGCGCAGTCGCTAAATTACAGCATACGGCCACCGGGGATACGCTGTGCTCTGCCTCCTGCGTTGTAAAATTCCCGCCCATCGTTTTTCCTGAACCGTGCATTTGTCTGGCGGTCGGCGCCAAGAAAAAAGGAGAAGAAGAAAAAGTATTCTCGGGCCTGCACCGTCTGGAGGACGAGGATCCGACCTTTAAGCTCGTAAAGGATACAGAAACAGGGGATATGCTTGCAAATGGCATGGGGGAAATGCATCTCGAGGTCATCAACAATAAATTGAAGAGCAAGTTCAACGTGGAGGGCGAGCTGCACGATCCGCGCATTCCTTACCGCGAAGCGATCAAGAAAGCGGTAAAGGCGCAGGGAAAACATAAGAAGCAATCGGGCGGACATGGACAGTACGGAGATGTATGGATCGAATTTTCTCCTGTGCCGGATGGCTTGGCAGATTTTATCTTTGAGGATAAGATTGTCGGAGGCGTCGTGCCACGGCAATATATTCCTGCGGTGGAAAAAGGTCTAAAAGAAAGCATACAAAAGGGTGTTTTAGCCGGATATCCGGTCGTTGGTCTGAAATGTACGCTGTATGACGGTTCTTACCATACGGTCGATTCCTCGGAGATGGCGTTTAAAGTGGCGGCTAACCTCGCTTTCAAGAAAGGCGTTGCGGAGGCAAATCCGGTTCTTTTGGAGCCGATTATGAAAGTGGTCGTAACGATACCGGATGAATATATGGGCGATATTATAGGAGATTTGAACCGCAGGCGCGGACGTATTCTTGGGATGAATCCGATTGATGGAATGCAGGAGGTGACCGCAGAGGTCCCGCAGAGCGAGTTGTTTAAATATGCGACAGATCTGCGGTCTATGACGCAGGCGCGCGGAACATTCCGGCAGACATTTGAGCGGTATGAAGAGGTTCCGGCCCAGATGGCGGGAAAAATTATCGAACAGGCGAAAAAAGATATGGAAGAATGAGTTGAAAACTGATAAGATAAAGGCTGTGGAGACACAGCCTTTATTTTTCGCGGGCGGCCGAAAAGGGATTTTTTAGCGGTTTTATGATAAAATAAAATCGCTATGATAAATATTTTGAGTCACACAGGAGAACAAATCATATGAGAAAGACGAAGATTATCTGCACACTGGGACCCTCCAGCGAAGATGAGAACACGATACGGCGTATGGTAGAGGCCGGTATGGATGTAGCGCGCCTTAATTTTTCTCACGGCGACCATAAAATACAGCTTGAACGAGTAAAGAACATTAGAAAAATAGGGAAAGAAACAGGGAAGCCTATTGCTTGCCTGCTGGATACGAAAGGGCCCGAGATCAGGATCGGCACCTTTAAAAATGGAAGTGTAGAGCTGCATGAAGGCGATATGTTTACGCTTACTACGGATGAGATAGAGGGAGATAAGACCCGTGTATCGGTGTCTTTTAAAAATTTGCCGCAGGATATTGTACAGGGAGCCATCATATTGATAGACGACGGCCTGATAGAGATGCAGGCAGTTTGCGTTACAGATACAGAGATTACCTGCAAGGTGCTGAACGGTGGTATTATTTCAGACAGGAAGGGCGTCAATGTGCCGGGATTTTCGATCTCTCTGCCTTATATCAGCGAAAAAGACAAAGCGGATATTATCTTTGGCATTGAGAACGGTCTGGATTTTATCGCGGCGAGCTTTACGCGCAGCGAACAGGACATTCTTGACATCAAACGCATACTTGACGGGCATAAATGCAAAAGCATCAAGATTATTGCTAAGATAGAAAATGCGGAAGGCGTTAAAAATATCGACGATATCCTGCGGGTCTCCGATGGTATTATGGTGGCGCGCGGCGATATGGGCGTGGAGATCCCGCTGGAAGAAGTACCTGTCCTTCAGAAGAGATTGATCCGTAAAGCGTATAGTGCAGGAAAATTGGTCATTACAGCTACGCAGATGCTGGACAGCATGATGCATAATCCGCGGCCGACACGTGCGGAAACGACGGACATCGCAAATGCGATTTATGATGGAACGAGCGCGATCATGCTTTCAGGAGAAACGGCAGCGGGAAAATATCCGGTGGAGTGTGTGAAAACGATGGCGCGGATCGCCCTCCGTACAGAAAAAGATATCAACTATAAAATGCGTTTCAAGAAAAATGACATGATGCAGATATCGGATGTGACAAACGCGATCTCACACGCGGCATGTACTACAGCTTATGATCTTGGTGCTTCTGCGATCATCGCGGTCACAAAAACCGGAAATTCGGTGCGCATGGTATCTAAATATCGGCCGTCCATTCCTATCATCGGATGCTCTCCCGATGAGCAGGTGTGCAGGCAGCTTAATATGTCGTGGGGCGTTGTGCCGATGAAGGTGGAACAAAAATTTAATACGGACGAGTTGTTTGAGATGGTCGTAAATGATGGGAAAAAGGCCGGACTGCTTGAAAACGGCGACCTTGTAGTCATTATGGCCGGTGTGCCGCTTGGGATCGCCGGAACGACCAATCTCTTAAAGGTGCATATCGTCGGGGATGTGCTCGTCAAAGGAAATGGGATCAACGGTCTTTGCGCATCCGGCAATCTCTGCGTTGCACGGACAGAAAAGGAAGCGAGACAGACGTTCAAGCGCGGCGACATCTTAGTGGTTCCCACGACTTCCAACAATATTTTGGATTTAATGAAACAGTCGGCGGGTATCATAACAGAAGAGGATGGGCCGAATACACATGCAGCGATCGTTGGAATGGCGCTCGATATTCCGGTATTGGTGGGAGCCGTAAGCGCCACACAGATCCTGAAAAGCGGTACGCACATCAAACTGGATGCGGACCGCGGGCTTGTCTGCAATGAAAATCGTGAGGACTGATACTGCTTATGCTGAATTTTAAACCGTTGGAGCTGGAAGATAAGCCGATTTTTGACGGCATCGTATTGCCGCAGAATTTCAGGCATTCGGAAGCGTCGTTTTCGAATATGTATACGTGGCAGGAAGCATGGGACATTCGAATGGCGACGGAGGGAAATGGACTGTATATCTGGATGGACAGCGACGTTTATAAGCCGTTTATGCTGCCTCCCTATCTCAAAGATCCGAATGAGTCGATCGAGCCTTATATGCGCAGATGTGAGGAATATATGGCGGATAAGGGCGGAGTGTTTTATATCAAATGCGCTACGCCGCGTATGGTAGAAAAAATCAGGCTGGATTGTGGGGATCGGTATGATTTCGTATATGATGAATATAATTCAGAATATGTATATAACGCGAAAGACCTGATCGAGCTTTCCGGGAAAAAATATCATTCCAAGCGGAATCATATCAATGCGTTCCTGCGCACCTATCAAAGTGAATTCGCCCCTTATGAAGATCAATACCGGGATGAATGCCTGAGGCTTCAAGAAGAATGGGCATCTGATAAAGATGCGGATCCTCGGGAAGCGGAAGAAGAACTGCTTTCGATCACAAAAGCGCTGGACCATTGGCGGGAACTAAATTTTAGAGGCTGTGTTGTCAAAATCGGGGGAGAAATAGCCGCTTTTTCGTTCGGAGAGCAAATTTGTCCGGATACGGCAATTATTCATATTGAAAAAGCGCGTGCGGATTATAACGGGCTGTTTACCTATATCAACAATGCTTTTGCGGCAAACATGTGGCGGCACTGCACCTATATCAACCGTGCGGAGGACATGGGAGTACCCGGTATACGAAAGGCGAAACAATCCTACCATCCGGCTTTTATGCTCGAAAAATACGATGTGATTTTAAGTGGGGAAACAGCATGAACATCAGGCGCCTTTCTCCGGACGATGAAAACAAGGCAAAAGAGATTTGGAAAATATGCTTTGGCGATTCGGACGACTTTCTTAAGGTCTATTTTAGCGAAGTGGCGGATTGGAACGCGTCTCTGGGGTATTATGATAAAAACGAGCTCGTAGCAGATCTTTTTATGCTGGACTTTTGTCCAAAGCTTGCAAATCATGCTTGCCATGCAGACTTTTTGGCAGGCTGTGCCACGCTTCCACAGGCAAGAAAACGCGGGCTTATGCGCGAGCTGGTACGGTATGCCATGCTCGACATGAGGAAGAGGGGACGCAGCGTCACTTATCTTCATCCGTTTCTTCATGCGTTTTACCGCAAATTTGGATATGGAACAATTGCTTATATAGAACGAAAAACACGGAAAAATCCGAAAGGCAGCCATCCGCATACGAAAGTTTGCAGAAAGATGGAAGATGTGCCCATCCAAAAAATGGTAAAAGCATATCGCGAATATATGAAGCGGTTTGATAATTGTTTCCTGCGCGATGAAAAGCGTTTTTCAGCATGGCTGCGTCTCCTTTTTGCGGACGGCGGAGAGGCGTTGGTATATGATGACGGCTCAGCGTTGGCTTATGCGCTTTATTATAAAGAAAATGAAATTGCAGAAGTATTCGAGCTCGTGCCCGGGCATTCCTCAGACTTCTTAGAGGGGATATCTGCTTCTGAACTGAGATATTTTCTTCCGGCTTATCAGACGGCGGAAAAAAGTGAAGAATTTACGATGATGCGGGTGTTGGAGCCGGAAGCAGTTTTAAGAAATGCCCATATCGCCAAAGACGAATTCGTTATACATGTGTATGATGAATTTTTAGAAGAGGAAGGCCGTTTTTTGGTCCGAAAGGAGAAGACAGAAAATCGGGTATTCTCTACGAAAGCAAAGGCGGATATCGAAGCGTCACCGGAAGAGCTTGCTGCGATGGTTACCGGAGTATATCAAACGGGGAAGGCGGCAGAATATTTTGTTCCGCAGACCTCTTGCTTTTTTGAAACCTATTGAGTAATTAATATGAAAAAAATAAAGATACCGTTTTTTAACAGTTCAATCAACAGAAAATTATAAATTTCCGGTTGTATTCCGGCAAAAATAAGACTAAACTATAAATTGAGTTAAAAATGTGGAGCATTCTGATTGGGATAGGTCTCGGTGCGTTTGAGATCTACGTCTTAAAAAAGTTGATTTCGATGATGACGGCTGGAAAAGGCGGGGCAGGTGCTGCAGTTCCGATCGTTATTGCGAAGCTTGCTCTTATTTTGATCGTTTTATGGCTGTTTGCAGAATTTGTATCGCTCAGCGCAATGGTTTGGTGTGCAGCGGGGATTGCAGCCGCCATGATCGGGATTCCAGTCATTCTAAGCATTCGGATGATTAAAAAGTATAAACGAGGCGGAGGTGAGCGGAAATAATGGAAATACCAAGCGTATTCCCTGAAAAAATAGTGATTTTCGGTGGATTCAGCATATCAACGACTTTAATTGCGGCGTTTGGAACAACGTTGGCCATCATTTTGTTCGGGCTCATTTTCCGGTTTATTATTTTAAAAAATTTTAAAAGAGTACCCAAAGGCCTGCAAAATGTCATGGAGCTTATGGTGGAAGGAATCAACAAGTTTTCTGTTTCGATTATGGGAATGGGGAAAAAAGCAAGCTCACTGGCGCCTTATATCATGACGATATTCGGTTTTATTATATGCGGCGGTTTGCTTGAATTTATAGGAATACGGTCTCCCGCAACTGATTTGAATTGTACGATTGGCTTGGCCCTAATCACATTTGTACTGATCATTGCCTATTCGATCCGCTTCCGGGGCGTGAAAGGCTGGCTTAAAACATACGCGGAGCCCAAAGCATTTATGGTTCCGATCAATGTACTCTCCTCGGTGGCGGTTCCTATCTCGCTTGCATGCCGGCTTTTTGGCAACATGTTCAGCGGACTCGTGGTCATGGATATGCTGTATGGCGCAATGGGATATTTTGCTGTCGGCGTTCCTGCATTGGCTTCTATTTATTTTATTTTGTTTCATCTGGGGATGCAGTCTTATGTGTTCTCCATGCTGACGATGTCTTTCATAGAGGAAAAAGCTTAAACGGAATTTTCTTGGAATATCTTAGTAAATGAACGGAGGTAATAATTATGGATATGGGTTTGATTGCGATCGGCGCAGGACTGGCCGTTTTTACAGGAATGGGCGCGGGAATCGGTATGGGTATTGCCACAAGCAAAGCATGTGAAGCGGTAGCAAGACAGCCTGAAGCTACGGGCAAGATCAATCAGGTTCTTCTGATCGGCTTGGCGCTTGCAGAATCTACGGCAATCTACGGTTTTGTTATTTCGATCATCATGATTTTCACGATGGGGCAGTAAATAGGAGGCATGCACGCAGAATAGGAGCGTGCACGTTGGCACAGGGGAAAGTAAAATGGAAATTAATTTTTTGGAGATCATACTTTACATCGTCAATATTATTATTTTGTTCTTCTTTTTGCGGTGGCTGCTTTATAAGCCGATCACACGCTTCCTGAACAATCGGACGAATGAGATCCAAAAGCAGATCGACGAGGCAGCACAAAAATATTCCGATGCGGAACAGCTGAAAGCAAAGTATGATGAAATGATGGAAAATGCGCAGGACCTTGCAACGGAGCTCATCAATAAGAGTAAATCTGTCGCTGATGAGCAAGCACGGCAAATCGTGACGGAAGCGGAAGAAAGCGCGGAGGAGATAAGAATGCGCACGGAAAAACATATCGAGTCTCAAAAGCAGCAGGCGGTGCTTGAAATGCGTCAGGAAGTAACGAGAATGGCGATCCAAATCGCGGAAAAGGTCTTACAGCGGGAAGTATCTTACGAGGACAACAAGAAAGTGATCAACGAATTCTTTGAGAAAGTAGGCTGATATTGAGAATGGAAATGAAGGGTAAACTCGTTTGTGCAACTGAATTTACGCCGGATGAACTTTCAGCAATCACCGAAAAGTTTGATAAACTATTCGATGCAAAAATAGATTTTGATGTGACGGTCGATTCCTCACTGCTGAATGGTTTCGTTGTAACTGTCAATAACATGGTCTATGACCTAAGCGCGAAATCTTATCTTGACCGTATGCAGGAGTATATGGATGGGGATGACACAAAAGACGAAAAAACAGCGGAGGATATGGCTGTCAGCCTTAAAAGGAGTGTAGACGGTACGTTTGGCGACGACGCTATAGGAAGAAATCTGGCTGCGCGAATCACACAATTCGACGTCAAGTATGATATTGCAATGATTGGCATTGTAGAACGCACTGGAGACGGCGTCGTATTTGTGCGGGGGCTGGACGGCTGCAAATATGGCGAGCTTCTCCAGTTTGAAAATGATGCCTATGGGATCGTTATGAACCTTGAGCTTGAGCGCGTAGGGGCGGTGCTTTTGAACGGCGTTACTGACGTTGTGGAAGGCTCTATGGTACGACATACGGGAGATGTAGTGAAAGTGCCGGTCGGAGATACCGTTTTGGGGCGGGTCGTAAATCCGCTTGGTCTTCCGATAGACGGAAATGGAAAGATCGTGACAGAAAAATACAGGCCGATCGAGACGCCTGCGCCTGCAATCATTGATCGGCAGCCGGTCGATACACCGCTGCAAACGGGCATTATGGCAATAGATTCTATGATACCGATCGGCCGGGGACAGCGGGAATTGATCATCGGAGACCGCCAAACGGGAAAAACGGCGATTGCAGTCGATACGATCATCAATCAGAAAGGCCAGAATGTAAAATGCGTTTATGTAGCGATCGCTCAAAAGGCATCGACCATTGCGGAGATCGTAAGCCGGCTTGACGAATTCGGTGCTCTTGACTATACGACGGTCGTGGCATCTACGGCGAGCGATACGGCACCTATGCAGTATATTGCTCCATATGCTGGCTGTGCAATTGCCGAAGAATTTATGTATAGCGGGCAGGATGTGCTGATCGTCTATGACGATCTTTCCAAACACGCCGTTGCATATCGGACGATGTCTTTGCTGCTGCGCAGACCGCCGGGCAGGGAAGCCTATCCGGGCGACGTTTTTTATCTGCATTCCCGATTGCTTGAACGGGCTGCAAAGCTTGCAGAAGGGCTTGGCGGCGGATCGATGACGGCGCTTCCTATTATCGAGACGATGGAGGGAGATATTTCTTCCTATATTCCCACCAACGTGATTTCGATCACCGACGGACAAATCTATCTTGAAACGGAGTTATTTAATTCAGGACAGAGGCCTGCGGTCAATGTAGGACTTTCCGTGTCGCGCGTTGGCGGAAGCGCACAAATCAAAGCGATGCGCAGGGTCGCGGGGCCGTTGCGGCTTGAATTGGCACAGTATCGTGAGTTGGAGGTGTTCTCGCAGTTTGCCTCTGATTTAGATAAAGCAACGCAAGATGCTCTGAATAATGGACTGAAGGTGACGCGTGCGCTTATACAGCCGCAATATACGCCGTATACGGTCGAAAACCAAGTGATTTTGCTCTGCGCAGCGACGAATAAAGTACTGATGGATATCCCGGCAGAGCGCGTGCGGGAGTTCAATGAAAAATTTCTGGACTTTATGAATGCAAAGTATCCGCAGGTAAGAGGCTCTATTAAAGAGACAGGGGCTCTTTCGGAGGAAAACGAAAAATTGATTTTAGAAGCGGTAAAAGAGTTTGAACGCGGTTTCTTTGCCGGAAAAGAAAAGCAATCAGAAATCATTCCTGCATCGGTGAAAGATGGGCGGCAGTTATGAGAAGTCTTGCAGATGTCAAAAACAGCATACGTGCAATCGGTGATACCAGCAAAATCACAAATGCAATGAAGCTGATTTCCACCTCGAAGATGCAGAAAGCTATTCAGCGTTATGATGCGAACCTACTTTATTTTAACCGTGTACGCAGCGCGCTCAAGGATATCCTCGTACATTCGCACGAGCTGCATCATACGTTTTTGGAAAAGCATGAAAAAGGACGACCGGCCTATATTGTGATTGCGGCGGATAAGGGGCTGTGCGGTGCTTATAATCACAATATTCTGAATTTTGCGCATGACTTCATGAAGCCGGACGATAAATTTGTGATCACGATAGGACAGGAAGCCCGCGCGTTTTTTGAACGAAAAAATATTCCGATCGATGTGGAATATTTGCATATTTCGCAAAATCCGACCCTGTATGAAGCGCGTAATCTTGCAGACGATCTCTCGAAAATGTATAAGGATAGCGAGATGAATGAGGTATATCTTCTTTATACGCGGTATTATTCCTCTGTAAAGCAAGTGCCGACGGCCTTGAAGCTGCTCCCGGTGGAGCTTTCAAGCTTTGCAGATATTGAAACGGAACTGGAATATGAAAACGAGATGAATTATCATCCTTCGCCCAAGCAAGTTTTTGACGTGCTTGTTCCGCAATATATCATCGGACTTGTCTATGGTGCGCTGATTCAGGCGTTTGCCAGTGAAAACAGCGCACGGATGGTAGCGATGGATTCTTCATCCAAAAACGCTGAAGAGATGCTGGGAAAGCTGAATATTGAGCTGAATCGTGCCCGGCAGCAGGCGATTACAATGGAGATCACGGAGATCGTCGGTGCAATAGAAGCATTGACCTGAAGAGAAGGGAACCAACTATGTACGATTATAAAATTGTAAGCGAGGGGACTATCGTAAAGATCACAGGCCCTGTTATAGATGTAAAATTCCCGGAAAAGGCGGATCCATCTATCCATACGATTCTTTATGCACAGGAAAAAGAAGAGAAACGCGGACGTGTGTGGATGGAAGTTGCTTCGCAGATTGGCGGCAACGTGGTGCGCTGCATTGCATTGGAAGCAACGGAAGGCCTTGCCTGCGGCATGAAGGTGTATAATACAGGAGAGCCGATCACCGTACCTGTAGGAGAACACATACTGGGGCGTGTGGTAAACGTTATGGGCCGTGCGATCGACGGAAAGGGAGAAATCGAAGCGGAGGATTATTGGCCGATTTATCGGCCGGCGCCGGCTTTTGCAGAGCAAAATCCAGTATCCGAGATATTTGAAACAGGATTAAAAGTGATCGATTTGATCGCGCCCTATGCAAAGGGCGGAAAAATCGGGCTTTTTGGTGGCGCGGGAGTCGGAAAGACCGTGCTGATCAATGAGCTGATCCACAATATCGCTACGGAAAGCGGAGGCTATTCCGTATTTACTGGGGTTGGGGAAAGAAGCCGGGAAGGACGGGACCTGATCGGTGAAATGGAAGAAAGCGGCGTTTTGGAAAAGACTGCGCTTGCGTTCGGACAGATGAATGAACCGCCGGGCTCGCGCATGCGTGTTGCAATGACAGGCCTTACCATGGCGGAGTATCTGAGGGATAAGACGCAGCAGAATGTGCTCCTGTTCATCGATAATATCTATCGTTTTATTCAGGCGGGTTCGGAAGTGTCGGCGCTTTTGGGGCGCATCCCATCGGCGGTCGGATATCAGCCGACGTTGGCGAACGAACTGGGAGAGCTTGAAGAACGCATCACCTCTACGAAGCATGGCTCCATTACATCGGTGCAGGCGATCTATGTTCCTGCCGACGATTTGACCGACCCGGCGCCGGCTACGACGTTTTCTCATCTGGACGCCATTACGGTGCTTTCCAGAAGCATTGCAGAGCTCGGTATATATCCGTCGGTCGACCCGCTCGAATCCACATCGCGCATTCTTGACCCGCGCATCGTGGGCGAGGAGCATTATGAGGTGGCCAGCCGCGTGATCCATACGCTGCAGCGTTATAAGGAATTGCAGGATATTATTTCTATCCTTGGTATGGAAGAGCTTGCGCCGGAGGATAAGATTACAGTATTCCGGGCACGGAAGGTGCAGCGGTTCCTGTCGCAGCCAATGTTCGTAGCGGAGATATTTACGGGAATAAAAGGGAGGTACGTTCCGCTGAAAGATACGATCAGAAGCTTCAAAGCGATCCTTGACGGCGAGGTGGATGACCTGCCGGAGCAAGCCTTTTTGATGGTTGGAGATATCGACGACGCAAAAGAAAAAGCAAAGGGAATGAAATAAATGGCTTCGGAATTTTTATTGGAGATCCTGACGCCGGAACGGTCGTTTTTCTGCGAAAGCATCGTATCTGTCATTTTTCCGACGGAAGATGGACAAATGTCCATCCAAAAAGGGCATGAGTCGGAGGTCGCGACAGTCGTTCCGGGGGAAGTGAAGATCAATACTGGGAAAAAATGGCTGATGTGTTCCGTTGCAGAGGGTTTTTTAGAAGTGCGGCCCGACGAAACGATCATGTTCACGCAGGCTGCGGAGTGGCCGGAGGAGATCGATGTAAAACGTGCAGAACGCGCAAAGGAACGCGCTGAAGAGCGCCTGCGGCAGAGGCGGAGCGAGCAGGAATACAGGCGTAATAAGATCGCGCTTGCGCGGGCAATGGCAAGGTTGAGCCTTACAAAACGGAAAACAACGTTATAAAAGACAGGGGGGTTATAAAAGCCCCCGGTTTTTTGGAAAAAGAAGAGGGGATATTTTTATGGGAAATATTCTGCTTATTACGGGCGGCGCAAGAAGCGGGAAAAGTTCTCATGCGGAAGAAATTGCGAGGCGGTATCGGGACGTTGCTTATATTGCAACGGGAATCGTAACAGATGATGAGATGAAGCTGAGGGTGCAGCGGCATCAGGAGCAAAGGCCGCAGGAATGGACGACCTATGAGGAGCCTTACGATATTGCGCGTGTGATACGGTCACACAGCCACGAAACCTATTTGATAGACTGTGTGACCGTCTATATCACGAATCTGCTCTTAAAAGAAAAGGAAAATTGGGACTCCGATATTTTGGAGCGGTCGGAACAAATGCAGCTGGAAAATGCCGTTGAGAAGAAAATACGGGAATTGGTCCTTGCTATGAAAGAATGCGGCGGCAATTTTATCGTAGTGTCAAATGAAGTCGGGCTGGGTCTTGTACCCGCTTATCCGCTGGGCAGAGTGTTTCGTGACGCTGTGGGGCGCGCTAATCAGATGATCGCAGCGGAAGCGGCGCAGGTTTATCTTTCGGTGAGCGGGGTACTATTGCCGCTCAAGGGGAAAGAGGAGGAGATATGAGCACGAGCTTTACCTTTTTACGTCACGCACAGACGGAGGCGAATGCAAAAGGCGTATTCAGCGGCAGCAGCGATCTGCCGCTTAGCAAAGCGGGAGAAATGTGCGCGCAGCAAACAGCGCAAATATTGGCGGACGAACATTTCGACGCTGTTTTCTATGGTACGGCGAAAAGGGTCCTGCAAACGACAGATTACGTTTTGAGCAAGATGAAGGAGGTTCCCAAGATCATTTTGAAATCAAATCAGATTCGGGAAATGAGCTTTGGAAGATTCGAAGGACTTTCAGCGGATGAAGCGCAGGATAAGTATCCTAAAGAATGGGAACGGTATATGCAGGACTGGCAAGACTTTGTCTTTCCAGAAGGAGACGGAACAAGAGATTTTTATGATTCCTGCAGCCGGTTTATCCATGATATCCTTTTCGAGTATGAAAACAACAGAATATTGATCGTCGCACACAAGGGATTTATTCTCGCATGCTGGTCGGCGCTGCTGACAGGAGAAATGGCGGATGTGTTTACACGGGACATTGGAAACGGGGAATTTGTAACGGTTACAGTATAAATGAAGCATCCGGACAGAAGTAGCTTTCGGGAAGATAACTGCCGAAAGCTATTTCCTTTTTGGACCGGATGTATTATAATATTAGTTAATTGTTTTTAAGCGGGGAAATACCGCTTTTCTATAGGAGGAATGGTGCGTTGGAACATATTATATGGGATAGGGAATTTGAATGCGCAGATCGAAAAAAAATCAAGGAATTGCAGTTGGAGCGGCTCAAGCATACGGTGCAGTATTGTTACGACAACGTACCTCATTATAAAAAGAAATTCGATGAAATAGGCCTTAAACCCGAGCACATCAAAACGCTCAAGGATATTGAAAAGATACCGTTTACAACAAAAGAAGATTTCCGGGAAAACTATCCATACGATATGTTCGCTGTACCGATGAAGGATATCGTACGGATACATGGTTCCTCCGGAACGACGGGAAATCCGGTCGTGACAGGCTATACGCGGCACGATCTTGACATGTGGACTGGGCTCGTGGCCCGTGTTGCCTGCGCTGCGGGAGTCCTTCCCGATGATATTGCGCAGATATCATTTGGATATGGGCTGTTTACAGGCGGCTTCGGCCTGCATTATGGATTAGAGCGGGTCGGACTCAGCGTGATCCCGGTATCAAGCGGGAATACGAAACGGCAGATCAAATTCATGCAGGATTTCGGGAGCACCGTGCTGATCAGCACGCCGTCGTATGCCATGTATTTAGGCGAGACAGCACAGGAGATGGGCATCGATTTTAAGAAGCTGAAGCTGCGTCTGGGCCTTTTCGGTGGTGAAGGGCATACAAAAGAGATGCAAAAACAAATTGAAAAATATTTGAATATCACAGATACAGAGAACTATGGGCTGACAGAAGTGATTGGTCCCGGATTTTCCGGCGAGTGCTATATACAAAACGGAATGCACATAGCAGATGATGAATTTATTTCTGAGATCATCGATCCGGAGACGGGAGAGACGCTCCCCATGGGAGAAAAAGGAGAATTGGTCGTAACGAGTCTGACAAAAGAGGGCGTACCGATCCTGCGTTACCGTACGAAGGATATTACGCGCCTGCTGGACGAACCGTGCAAATGCGGGCGGACAACGACGCGGATGGAAAAGGTCTCGGGGAGGACGGACGATATGCTTGTGATTCGCGGAGTCAACGTATTCCCGTCACAGATCGAGGGAGTTTTGCTCGGCATGGACGATGTCGCGCCGCATTACGAGATCGTACTTACGACAGAAAAGCATTTGGACCGCATCGAAGTAAAGGTGGAGGTTGCGGATGCAGAGCTTTTGACGAGCTACTCTGCGTTGGAGAATCTGAAAGAAAAGATCGCAAACAATATTTATTCTATTCTGAATATGCATGTTAAAGTGACTTTAGCGGAGCCGCACACCTTGAAGCGCTTTGAGGGGAAAGCGCGCCGCGTCACGGATATGAGGACGGAATAAACGGCCGTTTGCTGAAGCAAGAGAATTATTACGACGGAAGAGGTTTGATATTGGGATGAAAAAGATCATGTTGGGGAATGAGGCGTATGCACAGGGAGCGTACGAGGCTGGCGTTCGTGTCGTCTCGTCTTATCCGGGAACGCCGAGTACAGAGGTCACCGAAAACATCGTAAAGCACGATGAAGTATACGCCGAATGGGCGCCGAACGAAAAGGTAGCGCTGGAAGTGGCGGCGGGAGCAAGCTATGGCGGCGCGCGGGCACTTTGCTGTATGAAGCATGTGGGCCTCAATGTTGCGGCCGATCCGCTTTTTACGGCATCTTATACGGGAGTAAACGGCGGATTGGTCATTTTAGTGGCGGACGATCCCGGAATGCATTCGAGTCAGAATGAGCAGGACTCGCGTTTCTATGCGCGCAGCGCGCATGTTCCAATGCTTGAGCCGGCAGACAGCGGAGAAGCAAAGGAATTTATGAAAGCAGCTTTTGCGTTAAGTGAAAAATTCGATACGCCTATACTTCTTCGCTCCAACACAAGAATTTCGCATTCGCGCGGGATCGTGGAGATGCAGGCGCGGCAGGAAGTGCCTGTCCGGGAATATAAGAAAGATATTAAAAAGTATGTAATGATGCCCGGAATGGCGCGGGGCCGCCATATCGTTGTCGAAAAGCGTATGGCAGATATGGCGGAATATGCGGAAACGTCGGAGTTGAACCGCATTGAATACGAAGACGCGGAAATAGGCGTTATAACGAGCGGTACGTGCTATAACTATGTGAAAGAAGCCATGCCGCAGGCAAGCATCCTGAAATTGGGTATCGTTTATCCGTTGCCGGCTAAGAAGATACGGGAATTTGCGGCTAAGGTAAAGAAGCTTTATGTGATAGAAGAGCTGGAGCCTTTCTTTGAGAATCAAATCAAAGTGATGGGCCTCTCTGTGGTGGGAAAGGAACTTTTCACAGTACAGGGCGAGTATTCTGCAAAAATGATTCGGGAAAAGCTGTGCGGCGAGATATGTGAGCCGGTAGAGACGGGTGCACTGCCGCAGCGTCCGCCGGTATTATGCCCGGGCTGTCCGCACCGTGCAGTTTATTACATGTTCAATAAGCTTAAGCTGACCGCAATGGGCGACATCGGCTGTTATACACTTGGAGCAGGCGCACCACTTTCGGCGATCGACACGACGCTGTGCATGGGAGCTTCCATTGGTATGGCACATGGCATGGAAAAGGCGCGCGGAAAAGAATTTGCCCGCAGGCTTGTAAGCGTGATCGGAGACAGCACCTTTATGCATTCCGGGATTACAGGGCTTACGAATATGGTCTATAACGGCGCAACGTCTACCGTACTGATCTTGGATAATTCCACGACGGGCATGACCGGACATCAAGATCATCCTGCCACGGGGAAGAACGCAAAAGGCGAGTCTGCACCGGCAGTGGATATTCCGCAGCTTGTAAAAACGCTTGGTGTGAAAAATATACGTGTTGTAGATCCATTTGATCTTCCGGCACTTGAAACGGCGCTGCGCGAGGAAACGGCACGGGAAGAAGTTTCCGTGATCATTACCAAACGTCCCTGCGTCTTGATTGATAAAGGGTCCGTCAAAGAGACGCTTGCCGTCACAGATGACTGCCGGAATTGCGGAGCATGCATGAAGCTTGGATGTCCCGCCCTTGTAAAAGGAGAAAATGCGGTGCGCATTGATGCATCGCTTTGTATTGGCTGCGGTCTGTGCGCAGACGTTTGCCCATTCCACGCGATTGGAGGAAAATGCGAATGAAGAGTATATTGATCGCCGGAGTAGGCGGACAGGGAACCTTGCTTGCGAGCACTGTGTTTGGTCAAATCGCTCTTAAGCTCGGATACGATGTAAAGCTTTCGGAAGTGCACGGAATGGCACAGCGCGGCGGGAGCGTAGTAACTTATGTTCGAATCGGAGATAAAGGGGAAAAGGTATATTCTCCCGTGATAGACGAATGCGGGGCAGATATTCTGCTTGCGTTCGAAGAACTGGAAGGGCTGCGCTGGCTGCCATACCTTAATCCGCAGGGAGGAAAGATCTACTGTAATACGCAGCAAATTTTGCCTATGCCTGTTATTACGGGTGCAGAAGTATATCCGGAGAATATTCCTGAAAAAATCAGGGAACATTTTCCGGATGCGGTTTTTGTTGACGCGCTTGCCTTGGCCAATCAGGCGGGAAGTGTGAAAGCTGTGAATACGGTTCTGCTTGGTGTTCTTGCAAGAAACATGGACATTGAAAAAACAGTATGGAAAGATGCGATACGCGCTGTAGTCAAACCAAAATTTATTGATTTGAACGAGACTGCATTTGAGCTTGGATATGCACTATAAAAGAACGCTGTAAGCAACTTGCGGCGGCAATTGGCGAAAGAGGAGGCAAATACATTGATCAGGCAAATATCGGTTTTTGTGGAAAATAAAAAAGGGAGGCTGTACAGCCTGACCCGGGCGCTTGCCGATCATGGTATCGACTTAAAAGCCCTGAGCATCGCGGACACCTCGGAATTTGGGATATTGCGCTGTATCGTCAACAAGCCCGACGAAGCGCTTAAAATATTGAGAGACGCAGGCTTTACGGCCTCTATGACAAAAGTACTCGGGATAGAGGTGGAGGACACCCCGGGCGGTCTGGCCCAAGTTTTGCAGGTGCTGCACGAAAACGAGATCAGCGTTGAGTACTTATATTCTTTCGTAGGTACGATGAGCGAAAATGCGATCGTGATCTTCCATGTGAAGGAAACGGAAAAAGCATTTGAAGCATTGAAAGGCTCGGGGTTAAAAATGCTTACGGAAGAGATGGTCTATAATATTTAAGAGGAAGAGTTTTGTACAGAAAGACATACGCTCAAATCAACCTTTGGAATTTGAAGCAAAATATAAAGAATGCAGCGGCGAATTTGCCGCATGGGTGCGGGATCGTAGCGGTCGTGAAAGCAAACGCATACGGACATGGAGCGGTCGCATGCGCCCGCGCGGCAAAGCAGGCGGGTGCATGCATGCTTGCGGTCGCCTTGGCGGAGGAAGCGCTGCCTTTGCGCGAGGCGGATAAGGACATTCCGATTATGATCATCGGGCGTTCCAATCACGAGCAGCTTTCTTTGGCTGCGGAAATTGGGCTCCAGCCCTGTGTTTTTACACCGGATGATATCTTGTTTCTTCAAAGGATCTGTAAAAAATCAGGGAAAACGATAGACATTCATTTAAAATTCGATACGGGAATGTGCCGAATCGGGATACGCAGCAACTCAGAATTGGAAGAATGTATCAAAACACTTTCCGCGTGCCCCAATGTACATCTGGCGGGGGTGTTTACGCATTTTGCGAACAGCGATGCACGGAACAAAGCAGACACCTGTTTGCAGCATCAAAAATTTCTGCACTATATTGAGATTTTAAATGCGCGCGGCTTCCATCCGGTCGTACATGCCGACAATAGCGCCGGAACGATCGATCTTCCGCAGTTCTCACACGACATGGTACGCTTCGGTATATCAATGTATGGATATTATCCGTCAGACGAAGTGGATAAGCAGGCAGTTCGGCTCAGACCTGTTATGGAGGTTTTTGCGGAAATTTCGCATATAAAGACGATAGAGGCGGGAGAAAGCGTAGGGTACGGCAGTACGTTTACGGCTGCCCGCGCGACGAAAGTTGCGACGGTACAGATCGGATACGGAGACGGCTATAACCGTTTGCTCTCAAACAAGGGCAGTATGATCGTAACGACTGAATCCGGCTCTTGGTATGCTCCGATCATAGGACGAGTGTGTATGGACCAGACGATGCTGGATATCACCGATATAGACGGAGAAATATATACAGGTGATATTGTGACCGTGCTTGGCGAAAAAGAAGGGAAATCGATAACGGCGGACGATATTGCGAAAATTTGCGGAACGATCAGCTATGAAGTGCTGCTGGATTTTAATGAACGGATACCGAGGGTCTATACTGACGATAGCTTTGAAACAAAGCCGGCCACACCATAGGAGAAAGAATGACAAAACAGGAAATACGCGAGAAGGTCCTCGATATGCGCCGAAGCCTTACTTCAAAATATATCGAAGATGAGTCAGCTAAAATATATGAGCATCTGATGGACAGCGGACTCTTTGACGGAGCAAAACAGGTCCTTTCATACAGCGATTTTGACAACGAAGTAAAAACTGCGATGCTGACAGGATGGCTTATGTTCCATGGAATACGTCTCTGCCTTCCATGCGTCTATCAGAAAGAGATGTTTGCGGCAGATATCAAAAGTGCGGTGCTGGAACTCAGCCGGTTCGGGATTGCACAACCCAAATATGAAGAAGCTTCTTTTGTGTTGCCCGAGGAGCTTGATGTCGTCATTGTTCCGGGTATTGCATTTGACAGGGGCGGGAGGCGAATAGGGTTTGGCTGCGGGTATTATGACCGATTCCTGAAAAGGGCGACGAAGGCGAAGAAGATCGCATTGGCATACGATTTTCAAATCGTGGACTTTATACCGGAGGAAACGCACGATATCCCGGTAGATATCATCATTACGCCGGATGGAAGGATCAGATGAGGATCATCGCAGGAGAAAAGAGAGGCCTTAAGCTCGCGGCAAAGGATGGAGCGGAAACAAGGCCGACGCTTGACAGAGTAAAGGAAGCGCTGTTTGGCAGGCTGCAATTTGAAATCAGCGGAAAATGTGTGCTGGATCTTTTTGCGGGAAGCGGAGCCTTGGGGCTGGAGGCTCTCTCAAGGGGTGCGCAAGAGGCGGTTTTAGTTGACTGCGACGAGCAGGCCGGAGAGATAATCAAAAAGAATATTGCGGCGGCAGGAATGCAGCGGCGCGCACAGTTTATAAAAAATGATTTTAGGAATGCGTTGAAACTATTTCAAAACAGCAGGAAGTTTGATATAGTATTGATAGACCCGCCTTACCGAAGCAGCGATTTTTATGAGACGGCTTTAAACGGATTGGTGGAATATGGATTGTTGGCGGAGCATGCCGCTGTCGTAGCGGAAAGTGATAGGCCAATCGAGTTTTTCACGGAGAATCTTGTTTTGGAAAAACAAAAAAAATATGGAAAAGTTTATTTGATGTTTTTCCGTTGGAGAGGAAAGCAATGAACGCGTGTATTTATCCGGGAAGCTTTGATCCCATTACAAACGGGCATATAGATATTATATGCCGGGCGCGCAATATTTTTCCGAAAGTTTATGTCGGCGTATTAAACAATACTGCCAAGCGGAATCTGTTTTCGGTGGAAGAACGTGTAGAGATGATCCGCAGGGCGACAGGCGGAATGGATGGAGTGGAAGCCGTGTCCTTTGAGGGGTTGCTGGTCGATCTCATGGAAAGGCTCTCCTGCAGAATCATTATCCGCGGACTGCGGACAGGTGCGGATCTTGAGCTTGAACAGCAGCTCTCTGTAATCAACAGACAACTTCTTCCGGGGGCAGAAACGGTTGCGCTGCTGGCAAAACCGGAGACCTATTTTATCAGTTCAAGCGCAGTGCGGGAACTGATTGAATTTCATGCAGATATATCCGGCTATGTTCCAAGAGAGGTAGCGGATATGATAAACGGAGGAATAAAAAATGAAAATCTTTGATTTGCTGAATGAGATCATAGAAGAAGTAGACAACAGCCGTAAATCTCTCTTTGGAAATAAAAAGACGATCGATGTAGAATTCGTTCTTGAAATATTAGAGGAAATCAAAACAGCATTGCCGGACGAGATCGTATATGCACAGGAGGTTCTGGATCATAAACGTGAGATCATCGATTCGGCACAGGCAAAAGCTAAAAATATTCTCGATGGAGTAGATACGAGGCTCTCTGAGCTGATCGAAGAGCACAAGGTAACGCAGCTTGCTTATGAGAAAGCGAACCGTGTGATCGATACGGCTCAGAAACAAGCGTATGAAATTCGGGTGAATGCAAATGATTATGCAGTAAATGTGCTGGAAGACCTTTCGTCCTATATGAAAGAGTATATGGATATCATAAAAGAAAATCAGTCTAATTTTATCAATAAAAAGAACAAAGATCAGGCGGAATTTGAGTAAACCAAAAAAATCTTTGCGTCCTGAAGAGCAGATGCAAGGATTTTTTTGTAGGAGCAATTGTATATGGGGAAAATGAAAAAGGTAGCGTTTGCGCTTGGCGGTGGTTCTGCCCGTGGATTTGCACATATCGGCGTACTGCGCGTCATGCTTGAAAATAATATTCCGGTCAGTATGATAGCTGGCTGCAGCATGGGGTCTTTGATCGGGGGCATATATGCATCGGATGCAAACCTTGAAACATTGGAAGATTTTGCAGGCGTATTTGATTTTAAGAAATATTTTGACCTCACCCTATCTTCCAAAGGATATGTGAAAGGAAATAAGGTTCAGGAGCTCATCAAGCTCATGACAAAAAATATTTCCATCGAAAAAGCGAGGATCCCATTTTGTTGTATTGCTACCTGCCTTGAGGATGCGCGCCTGACACGCTTTACAAAAGGCCCGATCCATGAAGCGGTGCGTGCCAGCATCTCTATTCCCGGCATGTTTACGCCGCACGAGATCGACGGGAAAACCTACGTTGACGGCGGGGTGATCGATCGCACAGCGATCGATGCGGCATGGGATATGGAGCCGGATATCGTGATTGCCGTAGACGTTGGATATAAAGGAGAAAAGATCACTCCCCCTAAGAGTGTGATTGGATTGGCGCAAACGGCCTTTACGATTGCAGATTGGCATCTCGCGCAGGTGAATCTTCCTAAAGCAAGCCTGTGCATTTTTCCAGACGTGAGCGGAATAGACGGGAGCCAATATAAAGATATTCAAAACATCATTGCACGGGGGGAACAGGCCGCGCATGAGGCGCTCCCGGAAATCGTGAATTTATTAAACGATTAATAATTTTTGTGTAAAATCGCGCTTACCGGGCGCGATTTTTTTTGTCAGAAGAGAATAAACCTCGGTAGCCTGAATATCCATTTCAAAAAGGGGGTTATTTGGAAAAGAAGCCGCTTTGGTTATAATTGGAACAGAGGATTTCTTTGCAAGATAAGAAAGGAGGCCGAGCGCATCTCTGCGAACGCCCAGAACGCGTGCATAGAGCGGGTGATGCTCATAATCCGCCATACGCTCGGCAGTGACGCCAAAAAGACAGTAAAGAAGAATGCGCCGTATGCGGGAATGCGGATAGCGTTTGCTGGAAACAGAACGGACAAGGGCTTCGTAGCTTTCCGCATTTTTTGCTTCTTTGAAAATACGGTATTCAAGACCTTCGGAAACGCCGTAGACCCGGCCGATGTCATCTGTCGTCATGCGGCGGAGCTGAAACAGGAGAAACGGGAACAGAGCTTCAGGAAACACCGCGGGCGGAAAAGCATCTATGTCCCTGAAGAGATATTGCCTGCACGCAGAGCTTCCTGTTTTGAGCGCTTCGCGGATCGCGCGGGCACTTGAGTAGAGCGGACCGAGGGAGATGTCGGAATATCCGCTGCCAAGCCGATCGATAGGCAAAGGCACTATCCTGCTTTTTATGCGGGAAAGTGCTTTTAAATATTCAAGCGCAAGAATGTTATTCGGCTTTTCCCATATGGAAGGTTCCGCTTCCGGCAGAAGGGCGGAAACTGCTTTTGCCCGTGCGACAGGGAAAGAAGCGCCCGACATAAGCGCTTTTTTTAGGAGCGCTTTGAAAGCCGAAGGTTCCTCCGCCAATATATGAGAGGCATCCAGAAGACTTGGAAAGGCGGCCTCTTCCGTACCGAAGGAAAGCACGTCTACGCAATCTAAAGCGTTGAGGAGCGAAACAGCGCCCTGCGCGAAGCCTTCTGCGCTTTGCGTAGCAAAAATAAAAGGAAGCTCAAGTACAAGACTGACTCCGTGCAGCAGCGCTTCCCGCGCTCTGGTCCATTTATCCCATATCGCCGGCTCCCCGCGTTGTGTAAAATTCCCGCTCATCACACAAATGATGTGATTTGCACCGCATTTTTCACATGTGGTTTCAACGTGATAGGCATGCCCGGTATGAAACGGGTTATATTCTGCGACGATTCCGGCAATTTTCATAAAATACCTTTGCAAAGCAACGCTTTTTACTCTATAATATATGAGTGTTATTATAGCAGAGAAATCGAAATTTTAAAATTCATTTTATAAAAATCGTGAGGTGCAGAAAAATGTCGTTAATGGACAAAATCAAGGACAAAGCAAAGTCGGTCAGGAAGAACATCGTCTTACCTGAGGGGAGCGAACCGCGTACGATCGAAGCGGCCGCGAAGATCATCGAGCAGGGAATTGCAAATGTGATCCTGCTGGGAAATGAGGAAGAGATTAAAAAAGCGAACGTGAAGAACGTCGATCTTTCGGGCGCGGTGATCATCGACCCTGCTACATCGCCGAAGCTTCAGGAATATGCGGATATGTTCTATGAAATGCGCAAGAAGAAAGGGATCACGCCGGAGCAGGCTCTGGAAACGACAAAAGATCCGCTGTATTACGCAGTATTGATGATCAAGGCAAACGATGCGGACGGTATGGTGTCCGGAGCGATCCATTCCACCGGCGATACGCTTCGTCCGGCTCTGCAGGTCATCAAAACGAAACCGGGCGTACCGATCGTTTCAAGCTGCTTCATTATGGAGCACCCGGACAGCAAGTGGGGACAGGACGGTGTAATGGTGTTCGCGGACTGCGCAGTCAATATTGATCCGAATGCGGAAGAGCTTGCGGCAATCGCTGTTGCGTCTGCGGATTCGGCGAAAGACCTTGCAGGGATCGCGGATCCGAAGATCGCGATGCTTTCATTCTCTACCAAAAACAGTGCGAAGCACGAAAAGGTCGATAAAGTGATCGAAGCGACAAAGCTTGCAAAAGAAATGGCGCCGGAGCTTAATATAGACGGCGAGCTGCAGGCGGACGCGGCATTGATCGAAGCGGTTGGCCAGCTGAAGAGCCCGGGCAGCAAGGTTGCGGGGCATGCAAACGTTCTGATTTTCCCTGATATTCAGGCGGGAAATATTGGATATAAATTAGTGCAGAGGCTGGGCGGAGCAGAAGCCATCGGGCCGATTTGTCAGGGGCTTGCGCGTCCTGTAAATGATCTTTCGCGCGGATGCAGCGTAGAAGATATCGTTTCCGTTGTAGCGATCACGGCAGTACAGGCTCAGTCTTTTTAATCAAAAGGGGTATAGTAAAATGAAAAATGTTCTGGTAATCAATGCGGGAAGCTCTTCCCTGAAATATCAGTTGATCGATATGGAAAACGCGGACGTCATCGCGAAAGGACTTGTTGAAAGGATCGGGATCGATGGTTCTGTAATCAAGCACAAACCGGCGGGCAAGGATAAAGTAGAGATCGCAACGCCGATGAAAGACCACAACGATGCAATGAAACAGGTGATCGCAGCGCTGACAGATCCGGTTCACGGCGTGGTTTCCGATCTCTCGGGAATATGTGCAGTCGGGCACAGGATCGTACATGGCGGTGAAAAGTTCAGTGAGTCAGTGCTCATCACAGATGAAGTGATTGAGGCGATCAAGGAGAACATTGAGCTGGCTCCGCTGCACAATCCGGCAAATCTGATGGGGATCGACGCGTGCCGCGCGCTGATGCCTGATGTGCCCATGGTCGGTGTTTTTGATACTGCCTTTCATGCGAATATGCCGAAAAAGGCATTTTTGTACGGCATTCCCTATACGGCGTATACGGATTATAAAGTTAGGAGATACGGTTTCCACGGAACATCGCATAAATATGTTTCCCACCGTGCCGCAGAAATGCTCGGGAAAGATATAAAAGACCTCAAGATCATTACCTGCCATCTTGGGAACGGTTCGTCCGTTGCCGCAGTGGACGGCGGCGTATCGGTAGATACCTCTATGGGCTTCACGCCTTTGGAAGGTCTCGTGATGGGAACGCGTTCCGGCGATCTTGACGCGGCGATCGTTCCTTATCTTATGGACAAGATGGATATGGACGTCAATCAGGCAATCAACTATCTGAATAAAGAATCGGGCGTCTGGGGGATATCTGGTGTTTCCAGTGATTTCCGCGACCTCTGGGCCGAAGAAGAAAAAGGGAATGAGCGTGCGAAGCTGGCTCTTGACGTATTCAATTACCGTCTTAAAAAGTTTATCGGCGCGTATGCAGCGGCGATGGGCGGAGTCGATGTGATCACGTTTGCAGGAGGCGTAGGAGAAAACGATTGGGACGTGAGACTTCATGCGCTTGAGGGGCTTGAATTTATGGGAATTAAGCTCGATAAAGAGAAAAATGACGGCCTGCGCGGAGAAGAAGCGGAAATATCCGCGGCAGATTCCAAGGTAAAGATCCTCGTAGTTCCGACGGACGAAGAGATGACGATCGCAAAAGACACCTACGATATCTGCTGTAAGTAAGGAACGTTTCTCAATAGCTTAACGGAAAAAACAGTTGACAAGAGCGCCGCATAAAAATATAATGTAGTGGTACTCGTTTTCTTGCGTGGAGAAGAGCGATGATAGAATTGGATATCCGGGAGGCACTGAAAAACGAAGGCGTTGCTTATACGTTCCATTATGAGGGGATTCCCGATTTGGGCGAGGATATAAGCTTTGCAAAGCCGCTTATATTAGAGGCGGAATATAGTGTGCTGAAACGGAAAGTGTCGGTAAGAGGAACGTTTGAGACCGTATTGCATACTGTTTGCGACCGGTGCTTGGATGAAATGGAGACAGAAGTTTCCTGTTATTTCGACGAAACGTTTTCTCCGGACGGAACGCAGGAGGAAGAGGAATATGCCTATCGGGATGATGCGCTGTCACTCGATAAGCTGGTGTATGATGCGATCATTCTTAATTTGCCGCCTCAATTATTGTGCAGCGAAGAATGCAAAGGACTTTGCCCGCAATGCGGACAAAACTTGAATCGCAAAAAATGCAACTGTAAGCAGGAAGATACGGATGAGACGAATCCGTTTGCAAAATTAAAGGGATTGTTCTGAAACCTTAAGGGAGGTGTGTGAAAGTGGCAGTACCAAAGAATAGAACGTCGAAGCAGCGTAAACATACGAGAAGAGCACATTGGAAACTGACGGCTCCGGCCGTATCTCAGTGTCCGCAGTGCCATCAGCCGAAACTGGCTCACAGAGTTTGTCCAAACTGCGGTTATTATAACGGCAGATTGGCAGTTGCGCCGAAAGAAGCGGCAAAATAAAATGTTAAAAAAGGTTTGCAGATAGCAAACCTTTTTTGTTTTCTCTCTTTGAAAAAGGCCTTTTTTCGTGTATACTGTATCTATTGTATATCGTTTTGAGGGAGACGGCATGAGGATTATTATTGATGCGATGGGCGGAGATCATGCACCGCAGGAGATCGTTGCAGGTGTTTTGGCTGCAATGGAAAAATTTGAAGACACTTCATTCCTGCTGACGGGAGATGAAGATAAAATCCGGGCTTTGCTCGGGGGACAGAAATATGATTCTGCCCGAATGGAGATCGTTCCCACGACGCAGGTGATTGAAATGGACGATTCGCCGGTCAAGGCGCTGAAGGAGAAAAAAGATTCTTCCATGGTGGTTGCCTTGAATCTGTTGGCGGAAAAAAAAGGCGAAATGCTGATATCGGCCGGATGTACAGGCGCTCTTGTAGCGGGTTCTACTTTGATTGTAAAACGGCTTCCGGGGATCAAGCGTCCGGCGCTCGCACCGGTGCTTCCGACCCAGACGGGGGAGGTCCTTCTGATCGACGGCGGCGCAAACGCAGACTGCAAGCCACAATATCTGCAGCAGTTTGGCGTGATGGGAAGCATTTATATGCAAAAGGTGTTTGGTTTGGCAGCTCCGCGGGTCGCCTTGGTCAATAATGGCGCGGAGGAAGAAAAAGGGAGCGAACTTACGAAAAAGGCTTACCAGCTTCTGAAACGAGCGCCGATCCACTTTGTTGGGAATGCAGAGGGACGCGAGCTTCTTTCCGGTGATTTTGACGTGCTTGTATGCGATGGCTTTACCGGGAATATCGTTTTAAAATTTTTGGAGGGATGCGCCAAGACGATATTGGGTATGCTGAAAGTCTATGTCAAAGAAAGCGGAAGTGCGAAGTTCGGCTATTTATTCATGAAAGGCGCGTTTAGCAGGCTGAAACAAAAGATGGATTATAAGGAGTATGGAGGCGCGTTGCTTTTGGGGCTGAACGGCGGTGTGATGAAAGCACACGGAAGTTCGGATAGGCAGGCGATTTTTCATGCGATCGCCGCGGCGCGCAAATTTATCGCAGGCGACGTTGTAGGTGCGATCGGGCAGGAAATATCGAAATTGGCGGTTGAAGATGACGGAACAGAAGCTTGAGAGCAGACTTGGATATTCTTTCCGCAACCGGGAGCTTTTGCGGCATGCATTGACGCACCCGTCTTGCGGAAATGCTCCGAATTACGAACGGCTTGAATTTTTGGGAGATGCAGTGATAGAGCTCATTATCAGCGATGATCTGTTTCGGGGATATCAGGAGCTTTCCGAAGGCATGCTGACACAGCGGAGGGCAGATATCGTTTGCTCTAAGTCGCTTGCACGGATCGCAAGGTCTATTGACCTTGGGGAATATATTTTTTTGGGAAAAGGCGAAGAAGAGTCCGGCGGGCGGAAAAAGACGTCGATCCTTGAAAATGTGATGGAGGCAGTCATGGGAGCTGTTTATCTGGACGGCGGCTTTCAGGAAGCGCAGCGGGTGGTGCGCCGCTTGTTTGCTGATGCGGTGCAGGATGCCGTAGAGCGTAGAAGAGATTATGATTATAAGTCGCAGTTTCAAGAGCTTGTCCAACGGACAGTCAAACAGGAGATCGCCTACCGGGTGCTTCGGCAGGAGGGACCGCCGCATGATTCAGTATTCCATGTAGGCCTTTTTTTAGGCGGAAAAGCGTTATGTGAAGGAACGGGGAGCTCGAAAAAAGAAGCGGAACAAAATGCAGCTAAATCTGCGATCGCGGATTTTAAGAAAATTTATAAGGAGTAAAAATGTGATGTTTGAATTTGAAGCGGTAAAGAATACGGACAGGGAAATTTATGATTCTATGATGCGCGAGCTTGGGCGTCAGGAACATAATATAGAATTGATTGCTTCGGAGAATTTTGTGTCGCCTGCCGTTATGCAGGCGATGGGCTCGCATTTGACGAATAAATATGCAGAGGGATATCCGGGGAAGCGTTATTACGGAGGCTGTCAATTTGTAGACGAGGCAGAGGAGCTTGCGCGGGAAAGGGCGAAGAAGCTGTTTGGAGCGGAGCATGCCAACGTTCAGCCGCATTCGGGGGCGCAGGCCAATACGGCGGTCTATTTCGGTGTGCTCAAGCCGGGCGATACGATTCTCGGAATGAACCTTTCGCATGGCGGACATCTGACGCATGGAAGTCCGGTGAATCTCTCGGGAAAATATTTTAACATCGTACCCTATGGTGTGAGCGAGGCGGATGAAAAAATCGATTATGACAAACTGTATGATCTTGCGCAGGAACATAAGCCGAAAATGATCGTTGCGGGCGCAAGTGCATATCCGCGTACGATCGATTTTGCAAAATTTCGTGAGATCGCGGATTCTGTAGGCGCGTATTTGATGGTAGATATGGCTCACATTGCGGGGCTCGTTGCGGCGGGGCTTCACCCGAATCCGGTTCCGTATGCGCATTTTACGACGACAACGACGCACAAAACGCTGCGCGGACCGCGCGGAGGAATGATACTTTGCTCTGAGGAATATGCGAAAATTGTGGATAAGGCGATCTTCCCGGGAACGCAGGGAGGACCGCTCATGCATGTGATTGCGGCGAAGGCGGTTTCTTTCCATGAGGCGATGCAGCCGGAATTCAAGGAATACCAGAAGCAGATTGTGAAGAATGCCGCGGCGCTCGCAAAAACGCTTATGGATAACGGGCTGAGGCTCGTTTCCGGCGGAACGGATAACCATCTGATGCTGGTGGACGTAGGCAAAAAAGAAAAAACGGGAAAAGAAGTGGAAGCTTTGCTGGACACGGTAAATATTACGGTAAACAAGAATACCATTCCTTTTGAAACATTAAGCCCGTTTGTTACGAGCGGCATCAGGATCGGAACGCCATCCGTGACCACAAGAGGAATGAAAGAAAAGGAAATGGAAACGATCGGCGCCTTGATTGCAGATATGATCCTGAACGGAGAGGCGGCGTCGGAAAAAGTAAAGAAGAGCGTTGCAGAGCTATGCGAAGCATTTCCGCTGTATAAATAAAGGCAATATTTAGATCGGGCGGAGATATATTCCGCCCGATTTTGAGGAAGCGCGGATGATTGTAAAACAAGTAGATGCCGGGAGCATCGCTGAAGAATGTGAGATTTCTGCCGGCGATGCTTTGCTGTCGATCAACGGACGCGAATTGAGGGATTATATCGATTATATCTATGGGCTTGCGGAATCTGAAATTGTTCTTGCCGTTCAGAAAATTGACGGAACAGTCGAAGAAATCGAGATCGAAAAAGAACCGGATGAAGAATTGGGGATCGTCTTTGAAAACGACGGCTTCGGCAAAAAGATATACTGCCGGAATAAATGTCTTTTTTGCTTTGTAGACCAAATGCCGAAGGGGATGCGGCGGACGTTGTATGTGAAGGATGACGACTGGCGTATGTCTTTCCTTATGGGAAGCTATGTCACGCTTACTAATCTTTCGGACGAAGAAGCCGCCCGTATCATTGAGCAGAGAATATCACCGCTTTATATCTCCGTTCACGCATACGACGATGCAGTCAGGCAGAAGCTCTTCGGAAACAAGGATGCAGAACGGACTTTTGGGCTGCTTCGCCGTTTTGCGGCCAACGGGCTTCACATGCATACACAGGTCGTGATGTGTGAGGGGCTCAACAGCGGAGCCGTTTTAGAACAGACGATAGAAGCGTTATATGGCCTTTTCCCGGCCGTACAGTCGGTCGCGGTCGTACCAGTAGGGCTTACACGCTATCGGAAGGGTCTTTATCCGCTTTCACCGGTCAGCAGGAAGGCGGCGGAAGAAACGATTCAAATGATAGAAAGCGGTCAAAAACGTTTTTTAGAGCAGAATAATGAAACAAGATTCGTATTTGCATCAGACGAAATGTATATTCGTGCAGGAATGCCGCTTCCGTCTTTTGAGAGCTATGAAGATTTCGTACAGATCGAAAATGGAGTTGGTCTGGTGCGCATGTTTCTGACAGAAGCGGAAGAAGCGCTGGAGGCTTTTCGCGGCAGGAAAGTGCGATACCGAAAAATAGGGTTTATTACAGGAGAAGATTTTTATCCCTTTCTTAAGAGGCTTGCCCTGCAGATTCAGGATTCCTTTCGCCTGCAGGTGAATGTCTATCGGATAGAGAACCGTTTTTTCGGAAAGAGTGTTACGGTCGCAGGCCTGCTGACAGGCCGGGATATCATCGGACAGGTAAAGACGCAGGAGGAAGAAGCGTTGTTCTTAAGCCGTTGCTGCTTTAAGGAAAACGAGGACAGGATGCTTGATGATGTAACGCTGGAAGAATTGAGCGGTGCGTTGAATACGCCTTGCTATAAAGCGAGCGGAGACGGATATGAAGTGATAGAAATGCTGCTGGAAGAGTGAGGAATAATTTTATGGCAAAACCTTTGGTTGCGATCGTAGGTCGCCCCAATGTTGGAAAGTCCACATTTTTTAACCGGATAACAGGAACAAAATTGGCGATTATCGAAGATACGCCCGGTGTGACGCGAGACAGGATCTATGCGGATGCAGAATGGCTGGGGAAAGAATTCACCCTGATCGACACGGGCGGCGTGGACATGAATACAGACGACGTCATTCTAAAACAGATGAGGATTCAGGCAGAACTCGCCATCGATGCAGCCCGTCTGATTTTGTTTTTCGTAGACGGGAAAACGGGAATCACATCGGAGGACTACGAGGTAGCAAAAATGCTGCGGAAATCCGGAAAGCCGGTCATCGTTGTAGTCAACAAGACAGACAATAAAACGGACGAACAAAATATCTTTGATTTCTATGAGCTTGGCCTTGGCAATGTGATGGGAATATCCTCTGCACAGGGGCTTGGGATCGGAGACCTTTTGGATGAGGTGACCGGCGAGCTGGGCGAGTATGAAACGGAAGAGCAGGAGGATAATACCCTAAAGATCGCGCTGGTCGGGAAGCCGAATGTGGGGAAATCCTCTCTGACCAACAAGATATTAGGTTATGAACGAGTCATTGTAAGCGATATCCCGGGAACGACGCGCGATGCGATCGACTCCGTGTTTGAACGGGATGGTCAAAAATATACGATCATCGATACGGCGGGGATGCGGAAAAAGGGCCGTATTGACGACAAATCGATCGAACGGTACAGTGTGATCCGTTCTCTGGGTGCGGTACGCCGGGCTGATGTAGTGGCAGTCATGATCGATGCGACAGAAGGGATCACTGAACAGGATGTGAAAGTGGCGGGCTATGTGGATTCAGAGGGCAAGCCGTGTGTGATCGCCGTCAATAAATGGGATGCCGTAGAAAAAGACACCTATACGATTGAGAAATATAATAAAAAAATAGCTGCAGATCTTGCGTTTATGCCTTATGCTCAACGTATTTATATTTCCGCACAGACGGGGCTGCGCGTCGACAGATTGTTTTCCATGCTACATGAGGCTTATGAAAACAATATTCGGCGCATTCCGACGGGAGTGCTGAACGACTGCCTGCAGGAGGCTGTCACAGCGGCGGAGCCTCCTTCGACGAACGGCAGAAGGCTTAAGATCTATTATGCAACACAGGTAAGCGTCAAACCGCCTACGTTTGTTTTATTCGTGAATGATACGGCGCTGATGCATTTTTCCTATCAGCGTTATCTTGAAAATTATTTGCGCAAAACATTTGACTTTACGGGCACACCGATTAAAATAATAGTAAGACAGAAAAGTGACGAGAAAGGGGAGTAGGCCATGAACGGGATTTTGATACTGATTTTATGTGCGGCGATTGCCTATCTGTTGGGGTCTATCTCGTTTTCCTACATTTTTACGAAGAAGATAAGACATGAGGATATCCGCGAAAAGGGCAGCGGAAATGCGGGGACGACGAATGTTCTGCGCAGCTATGGATGGGGCATGGGCCTCGCCGTGTTTGCGGGAGACGTACTGAAAGGCCTGTTTGCAGCGTTGATCGGTCTGCATTTCGGCGGAGAGATCGGGATGTGCGTAGCGGGGGTTTTTGCGATCATTGGGCATAATTATTCTTGTTTTCTCAATTTCAAAGGCGGCAAGGGGATCGCGGCGACGATTGGCGTATTGCTCATCATACAGACAGTACCGACGCTTATTATCTTTACGATTGCGATCATTATTGTGATATCCACAAAAATCATGAGCATCGGTTCTATTATTGGGCTGATTTTAAGTGCGGCAGCGGCGTTTATCGTTGCGCCGGGAGATCCGTATCAGGATATTGCGCTGCTCATCATAGCGGCGCTTGGAATATGGAGCCACCGGGAAAATATAGAACGGCTGATCCATGGAAACGAACGAAAATTAAGCCTCTCCAAAAAGTAAAAAAGGCTTGCATAAAAGGCGCTGTTATGGTATTCTGGAGTAGGTTAATAAATGCTTGACTAAAGAGTGGGAATAAAACCCCACTCTTTCGCATTATGAATGCTTTTATGGAGTTGTTATGGCAAGAAATACACGAGCAGTCGTTGAAGAGATCGCAGAACCGATCGTAAAAAGCTGCGGCTTCCAATATGTCGATACAGAATATGCGAAGCAGGGGCAAGATTGGCTGCTTACGATTTATATCGATAGAGAGGGCGGAGTACTTCTTGAGGATTGCGAGACGGTAAGCCGTGCAGTAGAAGCGGCCCTCGATGAAAAAGATCCTATTTCGGAAAGCTACATTCTATGTGTGTCTTCTCCGGGATTAGACAGACCTCTGAAAAATGAACGCGATTTTGCGCGCTGCCTTGGACAGATAGTAGATGTAAAGCTCTATCAGGCATTTCAGGGTCAAAAAGAATATACCGGTGTGCTTTCGGCGTATACGCCGTCCAGTATCACGATCGAAACAGATGAAAGCGAGATCATTTTCGATTGTAAAGAAACCGCAAAAATATGCCTTCACTTGGATTTTTGATAAGGAGACAAAGGTTATGAATACGGAATTTATGGAAGCTTTATCAGATTTAGAGCATGATAAGGGAATCAAAAAAGATATTTTGCTGGAAGCGATTGAGACGGCGCTGATTTCTGCTTACAAAAGGCATTTTGGCACAGATCAGAATGCGCGTGTTGAAATCGATGGAGATACCGGCGAGATTAAGGTATTCGCTGTCAAAAATGTTGTGGATGAAGTGGAAGATGAAGAGTCGGAAATATCGGTAGAAGATGCGCGGGCCATTAATCCGAAATATGAGGCGGGAGATGTGCTGGAAACAGAAGTGACCCCGCGCGATTTTGGACGTATTGCAGCGCAGACGGCAAAACAGGTCGTTGTACAGCGAATCCGTGAGGCGGAACGCGGTATTATTTACGATCAATATTCAGAAAAGGAAAATGAAGTATTAACGGCGATCGTGCACAGAATAGAACGCGGAAACGTTTATGTAGAGCTTGGCCGCGCGGAGGGAATCATACCGGTGAGCGAAACGGTGTATTCCGAACAATATAATATCAACGACAGACTGAAGGTTTACGTGCTCGAAGTGAAGAAAACGAATAAAGGACCGCAGATCATTGTATCCCGTACCCATCCTGCATTGATCAAACGTTTATTTGAGATCGAGGTCCCGGAGATCCGGCAGAACGTTGTGCAGATCAAGAGCATAGCGCGCGAAGCGGGCGGACGCACGAAGATTGCGGTGTGGAGCGATGAAAAGGACGTCGATCCCGTCGGCGCATGCGTTGGACACAAAGGAACGCGTATCGAGAAAGTGGTAGAAGAACTGGGCGGTGAAAAGATAGATGTAGTTCCGTGGAGCTCGGACCCAATTGAATTTATAGCGAATGCACTGCGCCCCGCAAAAGTTGTTATGGTGCAGATCAACGAGGATGAAAAGGCTGCAAAGGTCATTGTTCCAGACTATCAGCTCTCTCTTGCGATTGGCAAGGAAGGACAGAATGCCCGCCTTGCAGCTAAGCTTACGGGATGGAAGATCGATATCAAGAGTCAGTCGCAGACAGAACAGGAAGTTTTCGGAGAAGAATTTGCAAACGCAGATACGAGTTTCGATTCGCTTGCGGAGACATTTGGAATGGTCGGACGGCTGAACGAGGAGGCCGCAGAGGAAGAAGCGGAACAGGATATTCTTGAAGCCGCGGAGCAGGAAAAGGACGATGCGGCTAAAACAGACGAGTAAGGGTGAAACGGATTGAATAAGAAGCAGCCGGTAAGAATGTGTATTGCCTGCCGCAGCGGAAAGTTGAAGGGCGAATTGATACGGCTCGTGCGTACGAAGGAAGGACAGCTTTTGGTTGACAGAACGGGTAAGGCACAGGGACGGGGCGCTTATGTATGCAGGAATAGGGAATGCATTGAAAAGGCAAAAAGGATATTTCCTAAAGTGATGCACTGCGAGATGGATGAAGCGGCGTATCATATGCTTATAGAATTGGCAGACGAGCATGGCAACGCATGAGAGTTTTTTTAAATTTTTAGGACTTGCTGCGCGTGCAAGAAAAATCGTGTATGGTATGCAGGCCGTAGAACAGGCGGTAAAAAAGGGGAAAGCGAAGCTTGTGATATTAGACGGCAGCGCTTCCGAAAATACAAAAAAAGCAATCATGGATGCTTGCACTTATTATCGTATACGGCTCGTCATTCTTGAAGAGCGCGGTATTTTGGAGGCAAGCTTCCATAAACCAAATAATAAAGTCATAGGAATAGTGTGTCCGCAGTTTGCGCAGAGTGCGATGGACAAATATTACGCTAATTCCGGGGGTGAAACTATTGAGCAAGATTAAAATTTTAGAAACAAACAAATCTCTTCTTACGAATGCACAGGGTATTTTTAACCGTATTTTGGAGATGCAGACGGAAGCAGACAGCCAGCTTCGTGATATCAAGGCCATAGAGGCTAAGATTCTTGATATAGAAAAGCTCAGAAATGAAAAAGCGCGACAAGAGAAGGAAGAGCAGCAGCGCGCTGAGGAAGAAGCGAAGAAATTGGCTCAGCAGAAAGCCGCGGAGGAAAAAGCGGCAGCTGAAGAAGAAGCCCGGAAACGGCAGGAAGAAGCAAAAGTACCGGAGAACACCCAGCCAAAGGAAGAGAGACCCAAGGAAAAAGTTCCGGTTCCGAAAGAGACCGTTATCGAAGAGAAGGTTTCTGTTGCCCCCAAAACAGAGACGGGCTCTAAACGGCCGAAAGCAGAAGAGACGGAGAAGCCCATGGGCAAAGAAGTGATAGCAGAAGCTGCTCCGAAGCAGAAACGGGAGACAGCTAAGAAGCCTGAAAAGAACGAAGCCAAGCCGGCCAAAAAATTTGCGAATCAAAATGCGAAACCGGGTGGTTTTGAACACGGTAAGAAATCGAAGAAGCAAATGGAAGAAGACCGTGGAAAGCGGCCAAAAATCAAGGAGCGCGTATTTAGTATCGATGACGATGATTTCCCGAGAGGCTCCCGTAAGCGCCGCAGCAATAAAAAGCAGCAGCCTAAAACAGTGATCGAACCCATCAAGATCGAGAAAGCGGTTATTACGGAAGAGACGATTTCCGTCAAGTTATTTTCGGAAAAAATAGGAAAACCGGTTTCTGAAATACTGAAAAAGCTATTGCTTTTAGGGATGATGTCCACGATCAATTCGCAGATCGATTTCGATACGGCTTCACTGGTGGCAGGTGAGTTCGGGATCGAGCTTGAACAAAAGATAGAAAAGACAGCGGAAGATATCCTGATCGAGGAAGCGCCGGATCTTGAGGAGCAGCTGCAAAAGCGCCCGCCGATCGTTACGATCATGGGGCATGTTGACCACGGTAAAACATCTCTGCTCGATAAGATACGGCAGTCTAAAGTGACTGAGGGAGAAGCCGGCGGAATCACGCAGCATATTGGCGCTTATCAGGTCGAGCTGAACGGGGAGAAAATCACTTTTATCGATACGCCGGGGCACGAGGCATTTACGGCGATGCGCGCCCGCGGAGCACAGGTAACGGATATTGCGATCATCGTGGTTGCGGCGGACGACGGTATCATGCCGCAGACAGTAGAAGCAATCAACCATGCAAAGTCAGCAGATGTACCAATCATCGTTGCTGTCAACAAGATAGACCGTCCGAATGCGAATGTGCAAAAAATCATGCAGGAGCTTACCGAGCATGACCTGCTGCCCGAAGAATGGGGAGGAGAGACGATCGTGGTTCCGGTCTCCGCAAAGACAGGCGAGGGGATCGATAAACTTCTTGAAATGATTCTTCTGGTTGCGGAGGTTCAGGAGCTCAAGGCAAATCCGGACCGGCTGGCAAAAGGAACAATTATTGAAGCGCAGCTCGATAAAGGCCGCGGCCCAGTTGCGACTGTTTTGGTGGAAACAGGAACGCTGCGGACAGGAGATACGATCATTGCGGGAACGGCGTATGGCCGGGTGCGGGCGATGGTAAACGATATCGGACAGAACGTAAGCGAAGCGTTGCCCTCCCAGCCGGTTGAGGTAATTGGCTTCTCTGAGGTGCCGGTAGCTGGAGATATTTTGCATGCGACTCCTGCAGACAAGCTGTCTAAGCAGGTGGCTGAGGAAAGAAAGGACAAGCAGAAAGCTGAGATCCTAAAGAAAATGACGAAAGTCTCGCTTGACGACCTGTTCAATCAGATCGCAGAAGGGCAAATCAAAGATTTGAATATCGTTATCAAAGCTGACGTTCAGGGCTCGGTAGAAGCGGTAAGGCAGTCGCTTGAAAAGCTTTCGAATGACGAAGTGCGCGTTCGTGCGATCCATTGCGGCGTCGGCGCGATCACAGAAACGGACGTTATGCTTGCTTCGGCAGCAAATGCAATCATTATTGGGTTCAATGTGCGGCCGGACAATATGGCGCAGACGGCTGCAGAGCGCGAAAAGGTCGATATTCGTCTCTACCGTATCATTTATAAGGCGATCGAGGATATAACGGCTGCCATGAAGGGAATGCTGGAGCCTGAGTTTGAAGAACTGGTCATCGGCCATGCAGAGGTCAGACAGACGTTCAAAGTTTCCTCTGTGGGAACGATCGCCGGCTGTTACGTTACTGATGGAATGATCCGGAGGAATGCACAGGCGCGTTTGCTGCGCGATAATGTGGTTATCTATGAAGGAGCGCTCAGCTCTCTGAAACGCTTTAAGGATGATGCCAAGGAAGTGGCGCAGGGGTATGAATGCGGTCTTTCGCTGGAACGCTTTGATGATATCAAGGAAGGCGATGTGATCGAGTGTTTCGAGATGCATGAAATCGCGCGCTAAGGAGAAACAATTATGGCGACAAACCGATTGAGCCGGATCGACGAAGAGGTGAAACGCGCTCTTGCAGAGATCATTCGGAATGATGTAAAGGACGACAGATTGTCTGTGATGGCAACTGTAACAAGGGTGGAAATCACGCCGGATCTGAAATTTGGGAAAGTGTATATCAGCGTGTATGATACGGAGAAGAAAAAGTATGCGTCTATTGATGCCCTTAATCATGGCGCTGCTTTTATCCGTACCAAATTGGCAAAAGCCGTGGATATCAGGCGCGTTCCCGAGCTTACCTTTGTATTGGACGATTCGATCGAGTACAGCATAAAGATTTCCAAGCTGATCGATGATGTAAAAGGCAAGGAAGAGTCATGAAAAGGGTAATTGAATTTTTGGAGAAGCACCGCAAATTTGCGGTGCTCACTCATCTGAATCCTGATGGCGACGCGCTTGGGAGCGCTTATGCGCTTGCACGGAGCTTGAATAATCTTGGCAAGTCTGCCGAGGTTATTTTATTATGTGAACCGCCCTCCAAATATCGGTTTAGTCAGTTTGATTCCTTATATCGGCTTTTAGAGGAAACGGGAAAGTGCAGTTATGATGCTGCGGTGGCAGTAGATTGTGCCACGATAGGGCGTTTGTCTTCCGCGCAGGAGTTTTTCCGGAGTCTGCCGAATTGCAATATCGACCATCATATTTCCAATACCGAATATGCGCAGGTAAATTATGTGGAGAATGTGGCGGCAACGGGAGAGCTTATTTGGCGGATCGCGGAACAGTTGGGAGCGAAAGCGGACGAGACGGTGCGTATGGCAACATATATGGCGATTTCGACTGATACCGGAAGCTTTATGTATTCCAACACACAGGAGTCCACACTTCTGCTGTTTTCCCGCTTAGTCGCGGAGGGACTGCCTCTTGCTCAGATGGCGGCGCAGATTTTCAACAAACGTTCGCTGGGGGCAACTAAGCTGATTGCACGTTTTATCGACAATATCAGGCTGTATGAAAATGATTCTCTTGCGATATCGGTCATTCTATTGGACGATATTGCGCAGTGCGGCGCAGATGTGTCGGATAGCGAGATATTGATCGATTACGCACGGGAGATAGACGGGGTGGAAATCGCGGCGTTTATCCGCGAGATGAAGAAGGATACCTATAAAATCAGTCTGCGCGCAAACAGCTATGCGGATGTAGGCGCGTTGGCGGGGGAATTTGACGGGGGCGGACATGCGAAAGCAGCAGGCTGCATGCTGCGGGGAAATATCTATGATGTGACAGAGACTCTTATCAAATCGGCAAGGAATTATTTGAAGTGAACGGTGTATTGAATATATTGAAGCCGCCTGCGATGACTTCAAGCGACGTTGTTTCGCACCTGCGGAGAATATTGGGGCAAAAGAAAATAGGACATACCGGAACACTTGACCCCGGGGCTGCCGGCGTACTTCCGATATGTGTAGGACGTGCGACAAAAATCGCAGATTATATCATGCGGGGCGATAAGGAATATATCGCGGAGATCACGTTTGGAATCGAAACGGATACACAGGACAGCTATGGAACGTCTCTTCGCAGATGCGAATGTAATATTACGCGGCAAGCTGTCGAGACGGTTTTGCCGGAATTTACCGGAAAATTATTTCAAAAACCGCCGATGTATTCGGCTGTGAAGCATGAAGGGAAAAAGCTTTATCAGTTGGCGCGGAAAGGAATCACGATTGAAAAACCTCCGCGCGAAGTCTATATCCGCCAGATCGATATACTTGGCGGACAGATCAATAAATTCCTGCTGAAAATCAGGTGCTCAAAGGGAACTTATATCCGTACGCTTTGTGCAGATATGGGCGAAGCGCTCCATTGCTGTGCTTACACCTCGTTTTTGCTGAGAACAGAAACATGCGGCTTTTTAGTCGAGGACGCATATACCTTACCGGAGATCGAAATGATGGTGCAAATGGGAACGCTGGCTTCCGCATTGTATTCCATGGAGGAAGCTCTGTCCTTTCTGAAATCGCTCCACTGCGAGAAGCGGCTTTATCCTTTTCTGACAACAGGAACGCCGATCGATCTTACCAAAACGAAACTTGAATTGCAGCCGGATGTCGATTATGCAGTTTTTTGCGGCGGCGAGCTGATAGGGATAGGGAAAAAAATAGGCGATAAGCTGAAAATAATATCGATGCTGAAAGAACTGGGGGGTGCTTCAGGTGAAACTAAAACTGCTGACACCAAATGATTTGCCGCTGACAGATAGAACAGCGGTAGCGATCGGCTTGTTTGACGGAATACACGAGGGGCATATAGCGCTGATAGATGATATCAAAGGCCGGAAAGATATGCGGTCATTGGTCTACACATTTGATACGAAGCCAAATCATACGTTTTATAAAAATATTTATACAGATGAGGAGAAACAAGCCATTTTTTCTTCACTTGGCATAGATATGCTCTATCGGCAGCCTTTTACGCCGGAATTTTCCAACACCTCGAAAGAGGCTTTTTTGGAATGGGTCGTACGAAAGCTGAATGCAAAGCATATCACGGTAGGATTCGATTTCCGTTTCGGGAAAAATGCAGAAGGAACGGCTGAATATTTACGTACGCAGGCAGAACGCTTTGGATATACGGTGCACGTCGTACCGGAGGTCAAGTGCTGTGAAGGAAAAGTGAGCAGTACGCTGATCAGAAAGCATATTGAACGGGGAGAAATGGAGCGGGTCACAGATCTGCTCGGGCGCTTCTATTTTATAGATGGAAAGATAGAAAAAGGGAAGCATTTAGGCTCGTCGATAGGCTTTCCCACCGCTAACATATCTACTGAAAAGCTTTTGCCGAAATACGGCGTCTATGCGACGATCGTTCAGATAGACGGGAAATGTTATCCCGCGGTAACGAATGTCGGCATAAAGCCCACCGTATCGAATTCGGGCATTCCAAATATCGAGACTTTTATTTTCCATTTTTCGGGGGATGTTTACAACGAAGAGATACGTGTAAGTTTCGTATCTTTTATCAGAGGAGAGACAACGTTCCCGGATGTAGACGCACTTCGGCGGCAGATTGCAAGCGATGCCCGGGCGGCGCAGAAAATGCTGGAGGATTTAGAGGTTTACAAACGTAATATCGTGTGGTAAACTGAAATACGTTGATTAATCAATCGTATGCTCCGATGTACGACAACTCCGGCGGCACCGTAGCATCACGAGTTCTAAAAAAATGGAGGGAAAACCATGGAAAAGGCAGTAAAGACAGAAATCATTCAGAAGTACGCTCAAAAGGAAGGGGATACAGGCTCTCCGGAAGTGCAGATTGCACTTCTCACGTATAGGATCAATCATCTGAACGAACATTTGAAGCAGTTTAAAAAAGACGCACATTCGCGGCGCGGTTTGCTGAAAATGGTTGGTAAAAGACGCGGCCTGCTCAACTATCTGAAGGAAAAGGATATCGAGCGGTACAGAAGCCTGATCAGCAGCCTGAATTTAAGAAAGTAAGCAAAAAGGAGCGGGTTTTTCTCGCTCTTTTTATTGCATGTCACCGGAACGCAGGCGGGCGGAGAGCCCTATATGGCGTTCCGGTTTTATCCGTTTTGTTACCAATTGAGGAATATAAAGAAGAACATAGGAGGAAACTATGCAGCAAGTACAGAATCATGTGTACGAGATGGAGCTCGGCGGCCGTACTCTTTCCATAGAAAGCGGCAAATATGCTTTTCAGGCAGGGGGCTCTGTGATCGTCAGATGCGGAGACACGGCCGTTATGGTGAATGCGACCGGCTCGAAAACGGAACGGGAAGGCATCGACTTTTTCCCGCTGAGTGTGGAGTATGAAGAAAAAATGTATGCCGCCGGGAAAATACCGGGCGGTTTTATCAAGAGAGAAGGCAGGCCGGCAACGTCGGCTATTTTGGCGGCCCGCTTGATCGACCGCCCGATTCGTCCGCTTTTCCCGAAAGGATACTATAAGGACGTTCAGGTCGTTGCGACGGTGATGTCCGTTGATCTCGACAATCCGCCGGAAGTATTGGCGATGATCGGGTCTTCTGCGGCGCTTTGCATTTCGGGGCTTCCGTTTGCAGGGCCGACGGGCTCGGTTGCGGTCGGTATGGTAGACGGAGAATATATCATCAATCCGAACAGTGAGCAGCGCGAAAAAAGCCGCTTGAATCTTACCGTATCCGGCACAAAAGATGCGGTCATGATGGTGGAAGCAGGCGCCAAAGAGGTGACCGAAGCAGAAATGCTGGATGCTATCCTATTCGCGCACGAGGAGATCAAGCGGATTTGCGCATTTATTCAGAATATCAAGGATGAGATTGGGAAACCCGAGCAGGAAGTGGAGATCCATAAGCCTTCGGAAGAGATCGAGAAAGCAGTGCGTGAGTTTGCAGCAGAAAAGGTCGTGTGGAGCCTCGATACGTTTGAGCGGGATGAGCGTGAAGCGCGTGAAGAACAGGTGAAACAGGAGACGACCGAGCATTTTGCGGAACAATTCCCGGACAGCGCCGGAGATATCGGCGATGTTTTGTATGCAATGACGAAAGAGGTGCTTCGCAGCAAGATCATGAATGACGGCGTTCGTCCGGACGGCCGCGGATATGAAGATATCCGTCCGATCTGGTGCGAAACGGGCCTTTTCAAAAGGACGCACGGAAGTGCGGTATTTACACGCGGATTGACGCAGGTCATGAATATCGTTACGTTGGGCGGCCTACGGGAAGGACAGAATTTGGACGGCATCACAGACGAAGATTTCAAGCGCTATATGCATCATTACAATATGCCGCCTTTCTCGACGGGCGAGGCGAAAATGATGCGCAGCGCTTCCCGGCGCGAGATCGGACATGGGGCGCTTGCGGAACGGGCGATCGAGCCGATGCTCCCCTCGGAGGATGAATTCCCATACGCAATTCGTGCGGTGTCTGAAGTCATCAGCTCGAATGGTTCGACTTCGCAGGCAAGCGTATGTGCAAGCTCGCTGGCATTGATGGATGCCGGTGTTCCGCTGAAAAAGCCGGTGGCAGGCTGCGCTATGGGACTGATCAAAGATCCTGATACCGGAAAAGTCGTGGTTCTTACAGATATTCAGGGGCTTGAAGACTTCATGGGAGATATGGACTTCAAGGTAGCGGGCACCAAAGATGGCATTACGGCAATTCAAATGGATATTAAAATCAAGGGTATCGATAAGGAGATATTGGAGCGCGCCTTGGCACAGGCATTGCGTGGAAGATTATATATTCTTGATAAAATGAATGAAGTGCTTGCACAGCCGCGCGAACATCTTTCGCCCTATGCGCCGAAGATCGTACAGTTTATGATCGACCCGGATAAAATTCGTGAGGTGATCGGTTCGGGTGGAAAGGTCATCAATAAGATTATTGATGATACGGGAGTAAAGATCGACATCGAGGACGATGGGCGCGTTGCGATTCTGACTCCTGACGATGAAGCCGCTGCCAAAGCACGGAAGATCATTGAAACGATCGTCAAGGACGTCAAGGTCGGCGAAGTATACAACGGAAAAGTAACGCGTATCATGAACTTCGGCGCTTTTGTAGAGCTTGCACCCGGTAAGGAAGGGATGTGCCGCATTTCGAATCTTTCCAAAGAGTATGTAAAAAAAGTGGAAGATGTGTGCAATATTGGAGATACATTGCTCGTTAAGGTGATCGAGATCGATAAGCAGGGCAGGATCAACCTTACGCATAAAGGTGTAAAACCGGAAGAATTGGACTAAAGTGCAGTTTAAAAAGCCGACTTTGAGTATGCGCGGTCTTTGCGCGCTTCCTGCGTCGGCTTTTTTCTATCATTCAGGAAAGGAACGATAAATGGACGGAACATTTATTAATGAGAAGCTGGAATGCGGCGCGCGTCTGATTGCCGAAAAATTGCCGAATTTCCACTCGGTAACAGCAGGTATATGGGTAGGTGCAGGCTCCGTGACAGAAACTCCGGAAGAAAATGGGATATCGCACCTGATCGAGCATATGCTGTTCAAAGGAACGGAAAAGCGTACGGCAAAGCAAATCGCGGTCGACGTCGATAATATTGGAGGACAGATCAATGCATTTACTTCTAAAGAATGTACCTGTTATTATATTAAGGTAATCGATGAAAAGCTTGCCGCAGGACTTGAAATACTGACAGATCTTTTTTGCAATGCGACGTTACCTACAGAGGAACTGGATAAAGAAAGAAACGTTGTTCTGGAGGAGATCGCCATGAGCAACGATAATCCGGAAGATTTGGCAATGGATCTGATCGCAAGCACCTATTTCCATGGCTGTTCTCTTGAAAAGACGATTCTTGGCCCGGCGGATAATATTCGCCGCTTTGGGCGGCAGGATTTGGTCAGTTATATGAAACGGTATTATACGGCGGAAAATATCGTCGTTGCAGTAGCGGGAAATTTTGATGCGCAGGAGCTTCGGGATTGCTTGAATATGCTGCTGAAAAAGGTCAACCAAAAGCAGCTTACTGTTCCGGAATTCGCAGGGTGCCGGGGATTTGAGCCGCAAAAAGATAATTTTGCAAAAATCGATAGGGACATCGAACAAGTACACTTGTGTATGGGCTTCCCGGGGATACGGCTCGATGACAAACGAAAATATGCGTTGAATATCGTAAACAATGTGATCGGAGGCTCAATGAGCTCGCGTCTTTTCCAAAGGATACGCGAGGAAATGGGAATGGCATATTCCGTATTTACTTATCCGGCTCTTTATGCTGGCAGCGGTATGTATGGTGTCTATGCCGGGACGATGGCAAGCAATACGCTGCAGGTCGCGGAAACGATATTAAAAGAACTGAGAAACGTTAAAAAGGAAGGGATCACAAAGGATGAATTCATTCAGAGCAAAGAACAATCCCGGGGAAATTTAATTTTATCTCTTGAGAGCACTTCCTCTAAAATGAGTTCTATAGGAAAGGCAATGATCCTTACCGGAAACGTTTATTCAGATGAAGAAGTGCTTCGGCTGATGGAAGAAGTACGATACGAAGAAACGCAGGACATCATAGACGCTTGCCTTGATTTTGACCGTATGACAGTAACGTGTGTAGGGAAAGTGCCGGAGAGCGGAGAACTGCGGCGGGTCGTTTTTTAAGAGAATATGCTCAATGATATAAATATAGCGGCATATATAACATAATGCCGCTATATTTATTTGAGGGGATGACCCGAACGGCAGGGCGATTGAAATATATGGCGTTTGATGCTATAATATAAAAGATTGTAAGTCTGGATGCGAAGGGATTTTTATGGCAGCGAGGAAGAAACGTAGAAGAAAAAATACCAATAAAAAAAATGAGATCGCCGGTATTATTATTATAGGACTGGCTATTTTTGTTGCGATTACAATCTATATGAATATTGACAGCGTATTTGGCCGTATGATCGCGGGTGCTGTTTTTGGAACATGCGGAGCGCTTGGTTATATCGTTCCTGTCATTATAGGGATGATCGGTGTTTTATTCATCGCCTCAAGAAAAAAATCGACGAATGCAGGAAAATTGATTTTACTCGCACTGGCAGTTTTTTTTGTTTTTTCTCTTGCGCATCTTTTTCCGATCAATGCTATTTATGCGGAAGGCGGCGAATATGGTGCATTTATCCGGAATTCTTTTGAATATGGAATGTCGGAACTTGCAGGAGGAGGGGCCTTAGGCGCGCTTTTAACCTACTGGACCTATCGCTATTTGGGTGCGGTTGGCAGCTATATCGTTTTCATCACAGGGATCGCAGCATGTATTCTTGCGCTTACGAATCTTTCCATCAAAAAAGTAAGTAAGGATATCGGAGCGGCTGTCAAAACAACATATGATGAATACAAGGTTCGCGCGGAGCAGAGGAGGGAAAAAAAACGCCTTTATATAGAGAGCCTTGACCTCGATAAGGAAGAGGAAATGCGCCGGCGGCAGGAAGAGGCCGCGCGCATGCGCGGAGAAGAGGAAAGTGAATTTAATCTGCATGTGGAAGAGCCGGAGTTGACGGACGAAGTATATGGTTCGGAAATACCGGAAGAATTCGCGGATTATGACCCGGAGGAATACCGGAAAGTATTTTCAGATACAGATATAGAATTTGATGATGAGCTTCCGGCGGAAACAAAGGGGCCGCGTAAGATAGGCGTATCTCAAGTAACGGACAAGCAGCCTAAGGTAACGCAGAAAACAGAAGAATTTGCTCCCATAAGCGTGCAGGGGAATTTAGGAGGAGACAAAAAATATATTAAGCCGCCGCTCAATCTTCTTTCACAGCCGGCCAAAAGCGCGAGAACTTCTTCAGCGGATCTAAAGAAAAATGTTGATGTATTGGAAAATACACTGGCCAGCTTTAATGTAAGCGCGAAGGTGGTAAATGTCAGCAGGGGACCGGTCGTGACACGGTACGAGGTACAGCCGGCACCGGGGATCAAAGTAAGCAAGATCGTAAATCTTGCCGATGATATTGCCATGAATCTTGCGGCAAGGGACGTACGGATCGAAGCTCCAGTGCCGGGCAAGCCAGTCGTAGGCATCGAAATACCAAATTCAGAAACAAGCTCGGTCGGGCTGCGGGAATTGGTGGGCAGCGAAGAATTTAAAAATCTTAAAAGCCCTCTTGCCTTTGCGCTTGGAAAAGATATTGCAGGTGCAAACGTTTATGCAGATATTGCGAAAATGCCGCATATGTTGATTGCAGGAGCAACAGGCTCAGGGAAGAGCGTCTGCATCAATTCTCTGATTGTGAGCATTCTATATCATGCTTCTCCGGAAGAAGTAAAAATGATCATGGTTGATCCGAAGGTGGTAGAGCTCAATGTATTCAATGATATTCCCCACCTCCTGATACCGGTGGTCACAGACCCGAAAAAAGCGGCGTCTGCACTGAATTGGGCCGTCAATGAAATGACGATGCGCTACCGTATGTTTGCGGCAAAAGGCGCAAAGGACTTGAAAAAGTATAATGAGCTGATGCAGGCGGAGGAAGACGGGAAAGAGCTTCCGCATATTCTTGTTATTATAGACGAGCTTGCCGACCTTATGATGGTGGCGCCGGGCGATGTAGAGGATGCGATCTGCCGGATCGCACAGCTTGGACGTGCCAGCGGGATCCATCTTGTCATTGCAACACAGCGGCCGTCTGTCGATGTCATTACAGGAATTATAAAAGCAAATATCCCCTCCAGAGTCGCGTTTGCAGTTTCATCTCAGGTGGACTCACGGACTATCCTTGATATGGCGGGAGCTGAAAAGCTTCTTGGGCAGGGCGATATGCTCTTTTATCCTTCCGGGGCACCAAAGCCTATGCGCCTTCAGGGATGTTTCATATCAGACCGCGAAGTGGATGCAGTAGCGAAGTTCTTGAAAGAACGGCTTTCATCTGAATATGACGCAAAGGTCATAGACGGAATCGCAAAGGATAGCGCGAACCCGATCGCAGGGCAGGCGGAAACAGATGAGCTTTTCATACGCGCGCTTGAAACGATCATAGAATATGATCAAGCCTCGACTTCTATGCTGCAGAGAAGGCTGCGGATCGGATATGCAAGGGCTGCCCGGTTGATCGACCAGCTTGAAGAGCACGGCTATATTTCGCCGATGGATGGCAGCAAAGGACGGCAGGTGCTGGTCACAAAGGAAGAGCTGCAAAAAATGATGAATCCGCAGGAAGAGGGAGAATAAAATGGCGGTAAAGATTGGTGTGATCTCACTCGGCTGTGTAAAAAACAGGGTCGATACGGAGGAAATGCTTGCCGAGCTGCAAGGGGATTTTGAATTTGTGCAGGATATGCAGGATGCGGATATCATGCTGATCAATACCTGTGCATTTATCAATGATGCGAAAGAAGAATCCATCAATACGATTCTTGAAGCAGAGCAGCAAAAAAAATTTGGCAAACTGAAAGGCATTATCGTAACAGGCTGTCTTCCGGAGCGGTATCGTGAAAGATTGAAGCAGATGGTGCCGCGTGTGGATGCCTTTCTTGGTACGGCGGCATATAAGGATATCCGAAAGGCGATCGAGGCTGTTGTTGCGGGAGGCTCTTTCAGCAGTTATCCAGATCAAACGATCGATGAGACGTTTTCAAAAAGAGTTCTTACAACGGTGCCGCCGACGGCCTACGTGAAGATCGCAGAGGGCTGCGATAATCGCTGCAGCTATTGCGTCATTCCTGATATCCGCGGAAAATATCAGAGCAGAAAACCGGAATATATTCTGGAGGAGATCGCTTCACTCGCAAGAGATGGATACAGCGAGATTATTTTAATTGCACAGGACACTACAGGATATGGAAAAGATTTGGAGGAAGATATCGATCTTGCCAAGCTTTTGGATCGTGCGGCGCAAATTCCCGGAGTAAAGTGGCTGCGGGTATTATATAGCTATCCGAATGGGATAACGGATGAATTGTTAGAGGTCATGTGCAGACACGATAACATCGTAAAATATCTCGATATCCCCATCCAACATACGGATGACGAAATCCTGCAAAAGATGCATAGACGCAACACATGGAAGCTGACTGAGGAGGTCGTGAACAAAATACGAAATGCCTCGGATGATTTTATCATTCGTTCTACGGTGATCGTAGGCTTCCCGGGGGAAAAACGCGAAAATGTGATTCATTTATATCAGACTTTAAAAAAATATCAGTTTGACCGGTTAGGAGTATTTTCTTATTCGCAGGAAGAGGGAACGCCGGCTGCTGAAATGGATGGCCAAATCGATGACGAAGAGAAAGAGTTTCGGCGCGATTCTGTATTGAATACTCAGTCGTCTATTTCTTTAGACCGGAATCAGGCGCGTGTGGATAAGGTTTACGATGTCCTGGTAGAAGGCTTTGACGAACATTCCGGCCTCTACTATGGAAGGTCTTATGCCGAAGCGCCGGACGTGGATGGAAAAATATTCATCAAAACGCAGGAGCCGCTTGAAACGGGGCGGTATTATCCTGTTAAAATAACGATGGCTTATAGCTATGACTGCATAGGAGAGTTGGAAAGATGAAATGGAATGCGCCAAATATACTGACAGTCATACGGATCATATTGATCCCATTTTTTGTACTGTTTTATTTTTCGGGTTTACCGCATTGGAACATATGGGCTGCTATAATATTTATTGTAGCTGCGGTAACGGATTGGCTCGACGGTTATCTGGCCCGCAAGAATAATCAGGTCTCAAATTTTGGAAAGCTGTGGGATCCGATCGCAGATAAGCTTTTGGTGCTTGCAGCGCTGCTGCTGCTGATGGATTGGGGAAAGGTCGGCTTTATCGCTGTGCTGATTTTAGAGGCGCGCGAGCTTCTGATTGGCGGTATGCGGTCGGTAGCAGCCTCTAAGGGGGTTGTTATCGCGGCGGATAAGTCGGGAAAGTTAAAGACGGTGGTGCAGTTCATTGCGATCATTCTTCTTTTGCTGAACGATTGGCCGTTTATGTTTGTTCCCGTGTCAGTTGGAACGATCTTGATTTGGATAAGCGTTGTATTGTCGGTTTATTCGTGTATTGAATATTTTGTTAAAAACCGCAGCGTATTTACAGATTGATGGTGGAAAGGAAATAGTATGGATAACAAAGAAAAAGCTTTAGATGCGGCTTTGGCACAGATTGAAAAACAATTCGGAAAGGGCGCGGTCATGAAATTAGGTGATGCGTCCAAAAATATGAATATCGAGGCGATACCAACAGGCTGCTTGGAACTCGATATTGCACTGGGGATCGGCGGAGTTCCGCGGGGAAGGATCATAGAGGTATATGGTCCGGAATCTTCCGGTAAAACGACTGTAGCGCTGCATATGATCGCAGAGGCGCAGAAGCTTGGAGGGGCAGCGGCTTTCATTGATGCCGAACATGCGCTCGACCCGGTCTATGCAAAAAATTTGGGAGTCGATATCGATAATCTATATGTATCGCAGCCGAGCACCGGCGAAGAAGCGCTTGAAATTGCTGATATGTTGACGAGAAGCGGAGCGATCGATATCGTTGTAGTAGACTCGGTCGCGGCATTGGTTCCGAAATCAGAGATAGAAGGCTTGATGGGAGATTCTTCCGTGGGCGTACAGGCGCGCCTGATGTCACAGGCATTGCGCAAGCTCGCGGGTGCGATCAATAAAACGAATACAGTTGTTGTTTTTATCAATCAGCTGCGCGAAAAAATAGGTGTTATGTTTGGAAATCCAGAGACAACGACCGGCGGAAAAGCGCTTAAATTCTATGCATCGATACGTCTTGATGTGCGGAGGATCGAAACCATTAAGGCAGGCGACCAGATGATCGGAAACAGGACGCGGATCAAAGTCGTTAAAAATAAAGTGGCTCCGCCGTTTAAAACAGCAGAGTTTGAAATCTATTACGGAGAGGGGATCAGTGAACCGGCGAGCGTACTCAATTTGGGAACGCAGCTCGGACTGATCACAAAGTCCGGTGCGTGGTTCTCTTATAATGGGGAGCATATCGGACAGGGCAGAGACAATGCACGGCAATATTTGATGGCGAATCCTGACATAATGGAAGAAGTAAAGCAGCAAGTGCTCAAGACCTATGGGTTGGGGAAATATAAGGATATGGAGCTGCAGGGAGAAAACGGCAAAGAAAAATAAGTCCTTTGTGAACCTTGCACATAGAATAAGGAATTAAGTTTTGGTGGCGCAGTATTCTAGTCGGTACTGCCGGTTCCGAAGACGGGCCTAAAAATCCGTTATAGGGCACATCGATGAAGTTTCTGGTGTTGGCTGCTGACGCCCCGTCGGGGGCTGATGCTGGGAGTTAAGAAAGAAGGGCGATCCATAAGGGCATATGGGCGTTGACCCAGCTTTCGCGGAGACCTGTTTCGGTGGTAAGCATGATTACTGGACAGGGAAAAACCTGCTATGCGGTATTAAGCTGTGTACAGAGTAGCCTGCCTTGAGTTGGCTTGGTGGAAAATGCGGGATAAACTGCGAACCGTTTGCAGCGTACGGGCAGCGGAAGCACGACCGTAAAAAACCATGCTGGCAAAAGAGACTAGGAACCGGAACTTGTGCTGTTGAGGAAAGCTCCTAGACTGTTGTATTCAGGCAATAAGGGGATTATAGTGTGGTTTGAACAGGCAATCTGGTCATGCGCGCGGCAACGCCGCATCACAGGCTTTTAAGGGAAACCGCTTCTTTCGGCGACGGGAAGTAGTCTGTGGGGAAATCCTACCGGACCATATACTGCAAGGTCTACCCTTATTGCCGCCACCATATATGAATGAGTTTGTTTGATAGACAGAGGAAAACCATGAAGGTAATCAAACACTGGACGATCAAAATTTTTTTTATGACCCTTTTTATTTCCGCAGGTGTCTCCGTCGCTGCGGAATATTTTATTTCCAATCTATCGCTTTTGGCATCGATAGGCATTTTGGCAGCCTTGATCGCTGTTGGCGTGGTGTTTGATATTGTCGGCGTTGCTTTTGCAAGCTGCGATCAAGCGCCGTTTATCGCGATGTCTGCAAAAAAAAATAAAAAGGCTCATTCTGCACTCAAAATGCTGAAAAATGCAGATGTGGTTTCGAACTTCTGTAATGATGTGATAGGAGATATTTGCGGGATCGTCAGCGGTGCGGCCGGGGCCTCGATCACGCTGAAAGCCTTGGTGTTCGATTTCCCGTTTCCCGATCTTGTCGTTTCCATTGCGATATCGGCACTGATCGCAGCGGCGACAGTAGCGGGTAAAGCGTGGGGAAAAACGATCGCCTTAAAAAGAAATAAGGATATCGTGCTTGCGATTGGATCTATTGCCAATTTTTTTTCCGGAGGAAAGGATAAAGGATGAAGAAAAGGATCGACGTATTGGTTTTTGAAAACGGATTGGCACCGAGCAGGGAAAAAGCCAAAACGCTCATTATAGCCGGACAGGTAAAGGCCGCCGGGCATATAGTAAAAAGTCCATCCGAGCAATATGAAACGGATATAGAGATAGAAGTGACAGGCCATGTATGTCCCTATGTAAGCAGGGGCGGCCTGAAACTCGAAAAGGCGATTCGGGAATTCAGGATCTGTTTGGAGAACAAAACATGCATGGATATTGGAGCGTCTACGGGGGGATTTACGGACTGTATGCTGCAAAACGGTGCAGCGTTTGTTTATGCGGTAGACGTAGGCTATGGGCAGTTTGACTGGAAACTGAGAAACGATAAACGGATTCAGCTGATGGAAAGAACCAACGCCCGATATCTTGAAAGGCAGGATAAGACTGTTGAATTTGTAAGCGTGGACGTTTCATTCATCTCGCTGAAACTGATTTTTCCGGCTATCCTACGCCTTGTTGGACAGGCGGCGCAAATCGTCACCCTGATCAAGCCGCAGTTTGAAGCCGGAAAAGAGCACGTAGGGAAAAAAGGGGTAGTGCGTGATGCGGGCGTGCATGAGACCGTGATTGAAAATGTTATACGAAGCGCGCAGGAATATGGGCTGTTTTTGCGTGGGCTTACGTATTCTCCAATAAAAGGACCAAATGGAAATATCGAGTATCTGGCGTTTTTTTCCACTTCGTCTTCAACGGAAGCTCAGGAAAACATAGATGTTGGCACGGTTGTACAGGCGGCGCATAAAGCGTTAAATTAACTTGTATATCTATGCATTTTTATGTATAATATACTTTGAATCGATATAGGAAAAGCGAGGCCCAGTATGCTGAACATTGGGGTGTATACAAATAAAGATAAGGATCCGGGCCTGCATGCGACCCGAAAAGTGATTGAAGCGCTGGAAATGGCAGACTGCAGTATCTGCTACGATGCGGAAACAGCGGCGCTTTTGGGGCTGGAAAGGTATCGGGATGCGGCGAAAGCAGATGCGCTCTTTATTTTAGGCGGCGATGGAACGATCCTGCGTGCTGCGCGCAAGTATGTTTCTTATGGACTGCCGCTTGTAGGGATCAATATCGGGCATTTAGGATTTATGAGTGAGATAAACCTTTCGGATATTGATAAGATGATTCGTCATATTAAAGAGTGTGATTATGTGATCGACGAGCGCATGATGCTTGAAGCGAGTATCAACGGAAAGTGTTCGAAGCTTTTGGCACTCAATGATTTTATTATTACCAAAATCAACCGTACCCGAATGGTGAAGCTTGACCTTTATGTAAATGGAACGCTTGCGGAGTTTTATAACGGGGACGGGCTTATCGTAGCGACGCCGACCGGCTCTACAGCCTATTCTTTGTCCGCCGGCGGTCCGATCATTGCTCCCAATGTAAATTGCATTTTGATTACGCCGATGTGTCCGCATTCTCTATATGCGCGCAGTATCGTGACGAAATTCAGCGATACGATCATGGTGCGGCCTCATGCCGGAGAAGAAAATGTAACCTTTTCTGCGGACGGACAGGAATTGCAGTATTTGAGCGAAGCCGACAAGGTCATGATACGCAGGTCGGATATCAAGGCAAGATTTTTGCGTTTTACAAATGATACATTTTTTCCGCAGCTGAAAGATAAGCTTGCGCAGTGGAGCGTACCGAAAAAATAGGAGCCGTATTATATGAAATCCAAAAGACAAAATAAAATTATTGAAATTATTGAAAATAATGAAGTGGAGACGCAGGAAGAGCTTGTGGCTCTGCTGAATGAAGCCGGTTATAAAGTAACGCAGGCGACTATTTCGCGTGATATTAAGGAGCTTCATCTTATCAAGGTACAATCTTCATCGGGTGCGTATAAATATGCAGATAATAAAAAAAACAGAGGCAACGACATGGACGTGCTGATGCGGATATTCAGGGATACCGTTTTATCGATCGACAGCGCCATGAATCTTGTTGTGATCAAGACGCTTACAGGCAGCGCCAATGCAGCTGCGGAAGTCGTGGACAGTTTCCATTACAACGGCATATTGGGAACTCTGGCAGGGGATAATACGATTTTTATCGCAACGACATCAGAGCAGGCGGCGGATGATATCGCAGAACGTTTTGCAAAGATGATAAACAGATAAAAGAAAGTGACACATAATGATACAGAGTCTGACGGTCAGAAACATTGCGTTGATCGATGAACTGAATATCGATTTTGTGAAGGGACTCAATGTACTTTCGGGCGAAACCGGCGCCGGAAAATCAATCATAGTAGATTCCATGAACCTTCTGTTAGGAGAACGTGCTGACAGGGAGTTGATCAGGAGCGGGCAGGAAAAGGCGCATGTTGAGGCGGAGCTCTATATCGATTCCAATGCGTTTTCAGATTTTTTTATGGAAAATGAATTGGATGCCGATGATGAATTGATTATTTCGAGAGACCTTTCTATCACCGGAAAGAATGTATGCAGAGTGAATGGCGTGGTAGTCAGTCTGTCAACATTAAAAGCATTGATGGATAGAATTGTGGATCTTCACGGGCAGCACGAGCATCAGTCGCTTCTTTATGCAAAAAATCATCTTTCATTTATCGATAACTATGGCGGAGAGAAGATAAAGACGCTTGTTTTACGCATATCAGAGCTTTATGAATCGCTTATATCGAAGCAGAAGTTGCTTGCCGGAATAGGCGGAGACGAAAAAGAGCGCGCCAGAGATGCAGAGCTTCTTGCTTTTCAAGTACAGGAAATCGAAGAGGCACAGCTCTCCAAAGGGGAAGAAGACGCCTTGCGGGAGGAAAGAGAAAAATTAAATCACGCGCAGGCAATCATGCAGGCGCTTTCCGCCGGATATGCAGAACTCTATATGGGCGGAGATGAAGGCGGCAGCGCGCTTTCTCTGATTCAAGATGTGATCCGGCAGCTATCGCAGGTGTCTATGTATGACGAAGCTTACGGAAAGCTGTTGGAGCGGATTCAAGAAAGCGCTTTTATTTTGGAAGAATGCGCGCATGACCTGCGGGATTTTTCGGAGAATGTCTTTTTTGATGAGCAACGGCAAATAGAGATCGAGGAGCGGATCGAACAGATTGGCGCCTTAAAAAGGAAATATGGAAACACGGAAGAGGAAGTTCTTGCGTTTTGTGAGAAAGCGCGGGAAAGACTGGAACGACTGCAAAATGCGGAGGAAGAAGCAGATAGGCTGACGGCGGAGATCCAAAAGCTTCAGGACGCCTTATACACGGAATATACGACACTTTCAGAAGCGCGGAGAAAAGCTGCTGAAAAATTAGAACGGCAGGTCCGAAAAGAGCTTGCGGATTTAGGAATGCCGGGAGCAGATTTTGAAGCGCGTTTTGCTCCGCTGCCGGGAAGAGAAGCTTCGCCGTGGAAAAAAAGCGGAATAGACGAAGTGGAATTTTATCTTTCTACAAATGAGGGAGAACCGCTAAGGCCGCTTTCCAAGATCGCGTCAGGAGGAGAAATTTCACGCGTTATGCTGGCATTCAAAAATATATCGGCGGGGCTGGATGATATTTCTACTTTGATTTTTGACGAAATCGATACGGGGATCAGCGGCAAAATGGCATTGGTCGTTTCTGAAAAAATGGCATCTATCGCGAGACTGCGCCAAGTTATTTGCGTGACACATCTTCCGCAGATCGCAGCGATGGCAGATGCAAATTTTTTGATTCGCAAATACGTGGAGGAAGGAGCGACTCATACTACGGTAGCGCGGCTTACGGAAGAGGAGGCAACAGATGAGATCGCACGTTTGGCAGGCGGAATAGAAACGGCGAGCTCAAGAAAATACGCCGGCGATTTACGTCGAAACGCACGGGAGATCAAGAAAGCGCTGGATGGGTAGAGGAGGGCGGCCTTGGCAAGATTCAGGCGTACGTTGATCGTCGAACAAAATAACGATTATATCAGACAAGTAAAGGAAATGCTCGCTGAAGAGTCGGATTCCTTTTTAGCTACGACCGACGGGGAAGAGGCTCTGAAGCTTTATGACAGCTTTCAGCCGGATTTAGTGTTGGCAGAGGCTATTTTGCCGGGATATGACGGGTTTGCATTGATGGAACATATTTTGCCGGATAAGCATGTAACAAAGATCGTTTTGGCTGCTGCGAATCAAGAGCTCATTGTGAAAAAGGCGTTTGAGCTGGAAGCAGGTTATGTTATCGTCAAGCCTTACGTGAAAAAGTATTTTATCCGACGCGTTTTGGAGGCTGCCAAAATGCAGGAGGGCCGCCGGCAGGCTTTTGCGGAAAGCGATCAATTGCTTGACAGCAGAATTTCGGTAGCCCTGAAACGGTTAGGTATACCGATGAGCATAAAGGGGTATAAGCTGCTGCGAGAGGCGTTGATGGCAGTATGTACCGATTCGGCAAAGATGCGGCCTCTTAATCGGAATGTTTATATGCCACTTGCGCAAAAGTATGGCTCTACTGTAAAATGCGTGGAACGCAATATACGGCACGCCATAGAAACCGCGGCAACACGTGGCGATACGGATGCGTTTTATGAATATTTTGGTTATTCGATCAGCTCGGAAAAGGGAAAGCCCACAAACGCAGAATTTATTGCCGCGCTTGCCGAAAAGATGATCTCGTGATACAAAAATCTGAAAGGAAAACGGGAATGAAAGAACGGATTACAATTGCAAAAAATTATATCGAATCTAAAACGGAGTTTAAGCCGGAAGTGATCATTGTACTCGGCTCTGGACTGGGGGATTATGGAAATACGATAGAAAGTGTCGCAGCGGAATTTTCCTATTCGGAAATTCCCGGCTTTCCGGTCTCTACTGCGCCGGGGCATGCGGGTAAGCTGACTTTCGGATATAAAAAAGACAAACGGATCGCCCTTCTTTCGGGCCGGTTCCATTGCTATGAAGGATATCAGGCGGCAGAAACGGTCGTACCGCTGAGGACCTTATTGATGCTCGGAGCAAATTTTGTCATACTTACAAATGCTGCAGGAGGGATCAATATGGATTTTCAGGCGGGTGATCTCATGGTGATTACCGATCATATCAACTTTTCTGCACATAATGCGCTGACAGGGCCGAATATCGAGGAACTTGGTCCGCGGTTTCCGGATATGTCTTTCGCATATTCCAAGCGCTTGAACAGATTGTTAGACGAAGTTGCAGAGGAAAAGGGAATCTCTCTCCGGCATGGAGTCTATGGATATATGGTGGGACCATCCTATGAAACACCAGCGGAGATACGCGCCCTGCGCGTGCTCGGCGCCGACGCCGTTGGAATGTCTACTGTGCATGAGGTCGTTGCCGCATCTCATGCAGGAGCGGAAACGGCGGCGGTTTCCTGCATCAGCAATCTCGCAGCTGGAGTTGCGCAGCATGCTCTTACAATGGAAGAGGTATTGGAAGCGGGCAAAGCCGTAGCTTCTAAGATGTGTGCTCTTGTGGATGGCTTCCTTGAAAAAATATGATGGCTTAACGCGGCAAAACATGTTAGAATGGATTCATGTGTTTTATAGTGTACGGATGGATCAGCAGGTGAGGTAGCTAAGATATGTTCAGTTATTTTTCAAATCCTAATTATTGGATGGGACTTTTATACAGTATACCGGCGGTATTACTGGCACTTTCCATACATGAGTATGCTCATGCATATTCAGCCTATAGGTGTGGGGACCCAACGGCGAGGAATCTTGGGCGGATGAGTCTTGATCCGGTGAAGCATCTTGACCCGATAGGGCTGATATGCCTCCTTTTATTTCGTTTCGGATGGGCTAAGCCGGTTCCGATCAACTCGCGAAATTTCAAGCATCCGAGGAAAGATAATATTATTGTCTCGCTTTCGGGAATCATTGCGAACTTTATCCTCTCGTTTATTTCAGCTGCGATTCTTTTTGTTGCACTGGGGCTTGGATTCGTCAACGAAATATTTATCCATATCATGGTTCCCGTAATTACACTGAATATTACGCTTGGGATATTCAACCTGATCCCAATACCGCCGCTTGATGGCTTTCAGTTCTTGAACAGCTTCTTAACGAGGAAAGCGACGGCGGTCATTAATGTGCTGTATCGCTACGGATTTATCATTCTATTGGTTTTGATCATTAGCGGATTTACGGGGTGGCTCCTCGGGAATTTCACTATTTGGCTGATTGGCGTTTATGATTCGTTCTTCAGCTTATTTGCTCCCGGAATGAAAGGGATTTTGCAGGTATCGTATGTCTTCGCCTATTCTTTTTAAGCTTGCACAGTTTGAAGGGCCGCTTGATCTTCTGCTTCATCTGATCAGTAAAGCAAAGATCGACCTGCAGGATATTTTTGTTTCGGAAATCACGGAACAATATTTATCTTATATGGAGCAGATAGAAGAGCTGGATATGGAGCGGGCCAGCGAGTTTTTGAATATGGCGGCTACGCTTCTCTATATAAAATCGAGAGCCTTGCTGCCTGCTAAACGCGAGGAAACGGAGGACGAGGATTTTATAGACCCGGAGGAAGAACTGATCGAGCGTCTGCGTGCCTATAAGCTTTATAAAGAAGCAGGAGAGCGTTTGGCAAAGCTGGAGGAACGGGCAAAGGATGTTTACTATAAGCTTCCGGAAGAGCTTATAGATGTAGAGCAGGAGATCATTATTGATGGCAGCGATGCCGACGACTTATACCGGGCATTTTTAGAGCTGCTGAGGCGGCGGAACAGTGAGACGGAAGAAGCGCCTCGTCGCGTTGAGATCAAGCAGGATACATTTAGCATACGGATACAGAAGAGAAAGATATTGAGACGGCTTAGGCAGGAAAAAGAGATCGCGTTTTCGTCTTTGTTTGATGAGCAGGCGTCTCGTATGGAGATCGCGGTAACTTTCATAGCGCTTTTGGAGCTTTGGCACATTGGTGAACTTGCTGTCCGGCAAAAAAAAGCGTTTTCGGATATTGCACTTGTATACCGAGGAGGTGCAGAAAAAGATTGACGAAAAATGAGATCGCGGGGATCATAACAGCGGCTTTATTTGTAGCAGGAGACGCAATAGAGATATCCGCATTTGCACAATTGCTTGAAATAGATCGCGACGAGCTCGACAAAATACTGCAGGAGCTGATTGAGGAGAAAGAGAATCTGGGAGACGGCCTGCTTTTGACGCGGGTCGGAGATAAGGTGCAGCTTTGTACGAACGCTAAATACGCGGAGAAGATACGTGCGCTTCTCGCGCCGGATGAGCATACTTCTTTATCAAAATCGGTTCTTGAGACCTTAAGCATCGTTGCCTATAAACAGCCGGTCACCAGAGCCGAAATTGATGAGATACGCGGGGTGCGCTCCAATTATGCGGTGGCTACTCTTGTTGAAAAAGGACTGATACGCGCGGTCGGGAAAAAAGATGTACTCGGACACCCGCTGCTTTTTGCAACGACAGATGAGTTTTTAAGACATTTCGGAATTTCATCTATTGCCGAGCTTCCGGAAATTGATTTTGAAGAAATAGAAAAAAACAGCCTTGTGTAAGGCTGTTTTTTATGGGGGATAACACAAATGAGACTGCAAAAATTTTTAGCCGATGCGGGAATTGCTTCGCGCAGAAAGGCAGAAGAACTGATTGCTGCGGGAAGAGTCGAAGTAAATGGAAAAACCGTACGTGAAATGGGATATCTCGTAGATCCTCAAAAAGATGAGGTTAAGTATTTGAACCGAATCGTAAAACCTTCCGCCAAAAGGATATATTTGATGCTGAATAAGCCAGCCGGCTGTGTCTCCACTTGTCACGACGAGAGTGGACGCAAAACAGTTATGCAATATGTGGGAGATATCAAAGAACGGCTATATCCGGTCGGCAGGTTGGATTTTACAACGGAAGGGCTTCTTTTAATGACGAATGACGGCGCGCTCACCAATGCGCTCACGCACCCTAAGCATAACGTTCCCAAGAAATATTTGGCGGTTTTGGATACGGAAATAACGGAACAGGAATTGGAAAAGCTGGCAAAAGGGGTCGTTCTTGACGACGGCTATAAGACAGCACCGTGTGTACTTAAGCTTCTTTCGGCCTCTGCGGCGCGAAGCGAAGTTTTGTGCGTAATATCCGAGGGCAAAAACCGACAGATACGCAGGATGTTTCAGGCGATCGATAAAAACGTGCGCTATTTGAAGCGTGTAGCGATCGGCGACATCAAATTGGGAAATTTAAAAAAGGGCTCTTACAGAATGCTTACAAAAGAAGAAACGGACTATTTGAAGAAATTTATTTGTTTGTGAAAAAAATATTTTTCAGGCAGGATATAAAGGATAAATGTTGAATTTATATAAGTAGGATAAGTTTTTAATTACACGGTTTGATACCGCTGATAATTGCTCAATCGCTCCCAATACGGAGCAGTGCGCAGGGTAGTCTGTAGTAAATACAGATGCGTGTAATCATGTTTTTTATTTTAAATTTTTTATGTGGAGGTATCATGATGGGCAAACTGGAAGAGCTCAGGCAAAAGAATGCGGCGATTCTTACAGGAAACGGGCAAAACGTTCAGGCGCAGCATGCTGCCGGCAAGAAAACCGCGAGGGAGAGATTAGACAGCCTGCTTGATAAAGGCAGCTTTGTTGAAATCGAGAAATTTGTGAAACGCACGTTCGCAACTCCGGGATTCGAGGCGGCAAGCGAAGCAGGGGAAGGCGTTGTATGCGGCTATGGAACGATTGGAGAGCGTGCAGTTTTTGTATATGCACAGGACTATACGGTTCTCTCAGGCTCTCTTTCTGCTGCGCATGCATCCAAAATCATAAAAGTAATGGATATGGCGGCAAAAAATGGCGTTCCAGTCATCGGAATATTGGATTCAGGCGGAGCGCGGATATCTGAAGGGGTTGCGGCAATTGGAAGCACGGCCGCAATTCTAAATAAATATAGCGAGCTATCGGGGGTCGTTCCCACTTTGACCGTCGTTGCAGGGCCTTGTATTGGAACTGCCGCTTATATTGCAGCAGTTTCGGATTTTACGTTTATGACAGACGGAATATCTGAAGTTGCACTTCACGGACCGCAAATCTATGCTTCGGCATCTGGGAAGAGCTTGAAAGGAACCGAGCTTTTCGGCGCTAAAAATCATGCGGAAAAGACAGGGATCGCACAATTTGCCTATGCAAATGAGGAGGAATGCGCGCAGGGGGTGAAAAAGCTCCTGTCATTCCTGCCTTCCAATAATTTAGATGAGGCGCCGTATGAAGCTTCTGCGGATGATCTTAACCGGCAGCTGCCTTTTACGGGCGAGGAAGAGTTTGATGCGCGGGCAGTTGCTGCTTCTATTTGCGATAATAGTGATATTTTTGAAATTCAGGCTGCTTTTGCTCCGGACATCTTTCTTGCATTTGGCAGGATCAACGGAAATGTATGCGGCATCATTGCCAATGCAAAGGCAGAATTGACGGCGGCAGGAGCCAAAAAGGCGGCAAGATTTGTTGGATTGCTTGATGCGTTCAGTATCCCGGCAGTAACTCTTGTCAATTGCGGCGGCACCGAGATCGACATCGATGCAGAGCAAGATTCTTTGATCACAGATGCTGCGCGTCTGCTTTCCGCCTATGCACAGGCAGGAATTGCAAAGCTGACGCTGGTAACAGGAAAGGCAGTCGGCGACGGATTTGCGGTCATGTGCCCCAAGGCCCTTGGAGCAGATTTGGTTTATGCATGGCCAAGTGCAGAAATCTCTTCTATGCCTCCGGAAGCGGGTGCTATTATTTTATATGAAGATGAGATCAAAGCGGCAGAAGATGGCATCGCTGCCAAGGAGCAGATGAAAGAAAAATATATTGAAGAATATGCAAACCCATGGCAAGCTGCTGCACAGGGTGTGGTTGACGATGTGATAGAACCGGCACATACCCGCCAGATCCTTGCGGCCGCACTTGAAATGACGCTTACCAAGCGTGAGAATAGGCTGCCCAAGAAGCACGGCGTATTACCGCTTTAAGGAGGGGAAAACGTCATGAATAGTGGACTTAGCTTAGCTGAAAAGTTATCGATTGCAGGAGAGACAACAGCACTGGGGCTTGTAGTGGTGTTTGCCTGTCTGGTTTTGCTGATTGTTGTTATTACGATTCTATCCGTTGTTTTGAAGGAACGAAAAAAGAATGCGGAAAAAGAACCGACGATCGAAAAAATCGTTGAGAAGCCGGTACCGCAGCCGGTCACAGTACAAGTACAGGACGATGAGCTTCTGGCCGTGCTGACAGCGGCTGTTGCAGCAGCAATGGAACAAGAGGGCGGTAGGACGCCATTTGTGATCCGATCCTATAAAAGAACGGTTGGAGCGAAAGCATGGAGACATGCCGGACGGGACTCGCAAATTACGAACTGGTAATCAAATTTATTTCGGAGGTAATCAAATATGCGTAGATTTATGATCAATGTGAATGGAAATTCTTATACAGTCGATGTAGAGGAAATAGGGGCATCTGCCGTACCAACGGCAGCTCCAGCATCCGCAGCGCCTGTTGCTGCACCCGCTGCGGAAGCTCCGGCGCCTCAGCCGCAGGCTGCCCCGGCCGCAGCACCTGCATCGGCTTCGGCACCTGTTGCTGCGGCTCCGGCCGATGGAACGAAAGTTACATCGCCGATGCCGGGGAACATTCTTGATGTGCAGGTATCTGTTGGGCAGCAAGTCGCGGAGGGAGATGTGCTTGTTATTCTTGAAGCAATGAAAATGGAAAATGAGATCATGGCGCCTCATGCGGGAACTGTTAAGACGATTTCTGTTGCAAAAGGAGCTACTGTAGAAACCGGCGACCTTCTTGTGGTAATTGGTTAAACGGCTGGACAATTAAGGAGGTTGATTCATTTTGGAAAATTTTGGAGAGACATTATCCAATTTCATGCAATCGACCGGGTTTTTTAATGCTACCGACTGGCAGCAGTGGGTAATGATAGGTATTGCGTGTATACTGCTGTACCTTGCTATTGTTAAAAAATTCGAACCGTTGCTGCTTTTGCCGATTGCTTTCGGCATGTTGCTGACAAATTTACCGATCGCGGAGATGTATCATACAGAACTCTTTGCGGGCGGGCATGTAGACTGGGCTAATTTCCAGAATTCAGCAGGTCTGTTGGATTATCTATACCTCGGCGTAAAGCTTGGTATTTATCCGCCGCTCATCTTCCTTGGTGTTGGCGCTATGACGGATTTTGGGCCGCTGATTGCAAATCCTAAAAGCTTACTTTTGGGGGCGGCGGCACAGCTCGGCATTTTTATTGCTCTGATTTTGGCGCTTTTGATTGGCTTCGCACCAAATGTAGCTGCGTCTATCGGCATTATCGGCGGTGCGGACGGCCCGACGGCGATTTATGTGACGTCAAAGCTTGCGCCGGAATATTTAGGGCCGATTGCTGTAGCGGCCTATACCTATATGGCGCTTGTACCGGTCATACAGCCGCCAATCATGAAGCTGTGCACGACGAAAAAGGAACGCTCGATCAAGATGGAGCAGCTTCGGCACGTATCGAAGCGCGAAAAGATCATATTCCCGATTGCAGTTACGATTTTCGTATCGCTGCTTGTTCCGTCGGCGACGCCGCTTGTGGGTATGCTGATGCTTGGTAATCTGCTGCGTGAATCGGGAGTATGCGACCGCCTTTCCAATACGGCACAGAACGAGTTGATGAATATTGTAACGATTTTTCTCGGCGTTTCGGTCGGTGCAACAACAAACGGTTCCGTATTCCTTTCCGCAACGACGGTGGGAATCATCGTGCTTGGCGTTATTGCATTCTCCGGCGGTACGCTGGGAGGCGTGTTGCTTGGAAAACTCATGTGCAAGCTTACTGGCGGAAAAGTAAATCCGCTGATTGGTTCTGCGGGCGTTTCCGCAGTTCCCATGGCTGCGCGTGTGTCTCAGAAAGTAGGGCAGGCGGAGAACCCATCAAACTTCCTGCTGATGCATGCAATGGGGCCGAACGTTGCGGGCGTGATCGGTTCAGCGGTAGCGGCAGGCGTGCTGCTTTCGCTGTTCGGCTAATGAACTGAAGGAGAAACAGATAATATGGCTAAAGTAAATATAATGGATACGATTTTAAGGGATGCGCATCAGTCGCAGGCTGCGACGCGCATGACTACGGAAGAGATGCTTCCAATCGCCCCCTTGCTTGACAGCATCGGTTATTGGTCGATCGAATGCTGGGGCGGCGCTACATTTGATGCATGTCTTCGTTTTCTGAACGAGGATCCGTGGGAACGTCTGCGTAAGCTGAGAAAGGCAATGCCGAATACAAAGCTGCAAATGCTGCTGCGTGGACAAAATCTGCTCGGATATAAGCACTATGCGGACGATGTGGTCGACTTTTTCATCAAAATGGCCTGCAAAAACGGTATTGATGTGATTCGTATCTTTGATGCGCTCAACGATACGAGAAATTTGCGCCAGTCTATCGAATCGACCAATCGTTACGGCGGTTGGCCGGAGGTAGCGCTTTCATACACCACAAGCCCTGTTCACACATTCGATTATTTCGTGGAGCTTTCGCAGGAACTTGAGAAAATGGGAGCAAAATCCATCTGTATTAAGGACATGGCAAATCTGCTCTTGCCCTATGAGGCTTATAATCTCGTCTCGGCAATGAAAAAGCATGTTAAAGTCCCGATCCATCTGCATACGCATAATACAAGTGGAGTGGGCGATATGACCTATCTAAAGGCGATCGAAGCAGGAGTAGATATTATTGATACTGCTCTTTCACCACTTGGGAATGGAACCTCCCAGCCTGCAACGGAATCGATCGTTGCCACACTTGCTGGTACGGAATATGATACGGGTCTTGATCTCAAAAAATTGACGGAAGCAGCAAAATATTTTACCAAGGTGGCCGACAGATTAAAAGCGGATGGTTTTCTGGACCCGAAAGTTCTGGGGATCGATATCAATACGCTTCTGTATCAGGTTCCGGGTGGTATGCTTTCGAACCTTATCAGCCAGTTAAAACAATCCGGAGCTGAAGATAAGCTGATGGATGTGCTTGCCGAAGTACCGCGCGTCCGCGAAGATTTTGGATATCCGCCGCTCGTTACGCCCACCAGTCAAATCGTCGGTACACAGGCTGTGCTGAATGTGCTTTCCGGTGAGCGATATAAGATGGTCACAAAGGAGTCAAAGGCGATGCTGCGCGGAGAATATGGCAGATTACCGGCTCCGGTCAATGAAGAAGTACGTAAGAAATGTATTGGAGATGAAGAGGTCATCACAGTACGGCCGGCAGATCTGCTTCCTCCTGAGCTCGATAAATATAAAGAAGAGGTCAAGGGGTGGATGGAGCAGGAAGAAGATATCGTGACCTATGCGATGTTCCCGCAGGTCGCACCTAAATTCTTTGAGTTCCGGAGAGCGAACAAATATAAAGTTGATTCCGATATGTTGGATAAAGAGAATATGATTCACCCTGTCTGACAAAAATCAGAGAGCCGCATACATCTAATATGTATGCGGCTTTTTTATTTTTTTAAATTATTATATAATGACCGATAAGAAGGAGGAAAAATACCATGAATATTTTGATTACAAACGATGACGGGTTCCATGCGCTGGGGATACGCGTGCTTGCAGATGCCGCCGTACGTGCGGGGCATCATGTCACAGTTATAGCGCCGGACCGGGAAAAGAGTGCATGCGGGCATGCGCTCACAATGGATATGCCGCTTACAATAAAAAGAATAGATGGGATCGCGGAGGAAGCCTATTCCGTATCCGGCACTCCGGCAGACTGTGTTAAAGTAGGCTTGACACATCTGCTGAAAGATAAGCAGCCGGATATTGTGCTTTCCGGCATCAATATCGGAGCTAATCTTGGGTCGGATATCGTATATTCGGGTACTGTAAACGCCGCACTTGAGGCAAATATGCTTGGCGTGCCCGCAATTGCTTTTTCACAGGCTTTAAGCAGACGGAGCAGAGAGAATATAGATCTCTATCTGAAAAATGCAGCAGCCCTTTCTATGGAATTGATTCGGCATTTTGAGATACAAGCGATGAAGGATTATATATATAATGTTAATTTTCCGGCTGTCCCGCAGGAAGCTATTCAAGGGATCAAAATGTGTGAACAGGGAATCAGTGCATACGATGAAGCATACGACAAAAGGGTCGATCCGTTTGGCAGAGACTATTATTGGATCAGCGGACAAATGATCGGGCATAGCTATAACGAATCGCATCAAACGGATGTCAAATGGTGCAGGGAGGGATATATCTCCATTACGCCGCTGCGCTGGAATCAAACGGTAGAAACAGAATTGGCACGCTCGAAATGCAAGATTGAACAGATAAAATTGCATTTTTGAATTTGTTTTGCTATAATAAAACAGATATGAAAGTCAATGGCTTATGGAGGAAACGATGTTCGGGAATGTGATCGACCGTATCAATACAGAATATGCAAAAATGTCGAAAGGACAGAAGCTGATCGCCGACTATATTTTAAAAGAATACGACAAAGCGGCGTTCATGACTGCAGCGACACTCAGCAAGCTTGTAGGCGTTAGTGAATCGACTGTAGTGCGGTTTGCTTATGCATTAGGATATGACGGCTATCCGAAGCTGCAAAAAAACCTTCAAGAGGTGATCCAGACAAAATTGACGACCGCACAACGCCTTAATATGATGGAAGGGCTTAGTTCGGACGAGGTCGTAAACGCATCATTTAAAACGGATATCAATAATTTGCGGGTAACACGTGAGCATATTGAGACGGAAAATCTTGAAAAGATTGTAGACAGTATCGATAAGGCAAGAAATATCTATATTTTAGGGACCCGTTCCAGCGGCCCTCTGGCGGAATTTCTGCGTTATTATATGAACTATATGACGGAAAATATCCGGCTGATCCGCTTTGACGGGAGCGATATATTCAGTCAGATCCTTACGGCGAATGAAAAAGACGTTGCGATCGCGATCAGCTTTCCGCGTTATTCGATGCGTACGATAGAGGGGATGACCTATCTGAAAAACTGCGGCTGCAAGGTGGTCGCCATAACGGACAACGAAACCTCGCCTCCTGCTCAAATTGCTGACTATACGCTGACGGCAAAAAGCTATATGAATTCATTTGTAGATTCTTTCGTTGCTCCTTTGGCCGTTATCAACCTTCTGATCATTATGCTGGGCCTGCGGAAAAAAGATATATTATTTGCGAATTTCAATCGGCTGGAAGAACTATGGCAGACAAATGATGTGTATGCAACAAAAGAACTGGATGCCCAAATAACAGATGAGGATATCTATGAATAAGCTGATTATTATCGGTGCGGGCGCTGCGGGGATGATGGCTGCCTATGCGGCTGCGTCGCGGGGGATACGGACGATCGTTCTGGAAAAAAATGAAAAAGTAGGAAAAAAGCTGTTTATTACAGGAAAGGGTCGCTGCAATATCACCAATGATTGTGATATCAGCGATTTTTTCCCACAGGTCGTACATAATGAAAAGTTTTTGATGAGCGCGCTTTATTCTTTCAGCAACAGAGATTTGATCGAATTGCTCAACCAAAATGGTCTCCCGACTAAAGTGGAACGCGGAGGGCGCATATTCCCTCAAAGCGACCATTCGAGCGATGTGATCCGCACGTTGCGGTCCATGACGGAACGGGCAGGCGCGAGGATACGCTTGAATTCAGAGGTGTGCAGGATAGAACGAAATCAAGACAAGTTTGTTCTTTTCCTGCGGAACGGCCAGACATTAGAAGCAGATGCCATTTTGATTGCAACAGGCGGAAAATCTTATCCGCTTACAGGCTCCACCGGAGAGGGCTACCGGTTTGCAAAGGAGTTGGGACATACGGTGCGACCGCTGCATCCGGCGCTTGTGCCCTTGGAAGATGTCCATCACATTTGTCCTAAAATGCAGGGGCTGACCCTCAAAAATATTTATTTTACACTATTCCAAAATGAAAAGCGTATCTATGGCGAACAAGGGGAGCTGATCTTCACCCACTTTGGACTTTCCGGTCCGGTCGTCCTTTCCGCAAGCAGTTTTATAGACCATCAAAAGCAGCCGCTGTCTCTGCGTGCAGAGATAGATTTAAAGCCGGCTTTAAGTGCCGAAAAACTGGAAGCGCGGATCCTGCGGGAATTTACCTCTTCCCAAAATAAGCGGATAAAAACGGTCATGGCCAGTCTTATGCCGGGAAAAATGATTTATCCATTTCTGACGGAAACGGGAATAGAACCGGATAAACCGGTCCACAGTATTACAAAGAAGGAACGCGAATCGCTCTGCAGGCAGTTGAAAGCTTTTTCGATTTCGATTGCCGACACACGCCCGATCGAAGAGGGAATTGTTACATCTGGCGGCGTATGTGTCCGCGAGATCGATCCCTCCACTATGGAATCCAAATTGGTGCATAATCTTTATTTTGCGGGCGAAGTAATAGATGTAGACGCAAAAACAGGCGGTTTTAATCTTCAAATCGCATTTTCCACCGGATTTCTGGCGGGAACGAGCGTATTTGATTGACATTATCCTAAAATAAAGATACAATATATATTGGTTATATTTGTTATTATTACAAACTTGCCGAATTGAATTTTGAAAACAGAATATGGAAGAATGGGAGGTGAATTTGCTAAGTGGATGTGCTGATTCCTATCCTCATAGGCGCGGGATGTCTGGTAGCGGGTCTTATTATCGGCTATTTTTACAGACGCAATATTGCGGAATCTAAAATCGGCCGCGCGGAGGATTCCGTTAAGAAGTTGATCGACGAAGCGCAAAAGCGTGCTGAGGTGATCAAGAAAGAGACGGTTCTGGAGGCTCAGGAAGAAGTTCATAAACTGCGTAGCGAATTTGACAAGGAATCAAGAGAAAGACGGAATGAAATTACAAAGATCGAAAAAAGACTTGTACAAAGGGAAGAAGTGCTGGATAAGAAATTAGACAGCATAGAGCAGAAAGAAGAGCAAATCAACCGAAAAACCAAAGAGATCGCAAAGGCTAAGGAAGATCTTGCGCATGTCCATGCGCAGCAGCTTGAGCAGCTCGAGCACATTTCGGGAATGACCATTGATGAAGCAAAAGGCCTGCTCCTTGAGAAAGTGGAGCATGAGGCGCGGCATGATATGGCCGTAATGCTTCGGGATATTGAACAGAAAGCAAAAGACGAGGCGGATAAAAAGGCCCGCAATATCCTTTCGCTGGCAATCCAGAAATGCGCGGCGGACCATGTTGCAGAAAGCACGGTATCCGTTGTCAACCTGCCTAACGATGAAATGAAAGGCAGGATCATCGGAAGAGAAGGAAGAAATATCCGGACATTGGAAACGGCTACAGGAATTGATTTGATCATAGATGATACTCCTGAGGCTGTCATCCTTTCCGGCTTCGATCCGGTCAGGCGGGAAGTCGCACGGATCGCGCTTGAAAAACTGATCGTTGACGGGCGTATTCATCCCGCGCGTATTGAGGAAATGGTGCATAAAGCACAGAAAGAAGTCGATACACAAATTCGGGAGGCCGGAGAACATGCAGTCTTTGACGTAGGGATCCATTCCCTGCATCCTGAACTTGTAAGACTACTGGGCAGATTGAAATATCGTACCAGTTATGGACAAAATGTATTGAAGCATTCGATCGAAGTTGCACATTTAGCTTCCCTGATGGCATCGGAGATCGGAGCGAATGCAAAGCTCGCGAAGCGTGCGGGACTTTTGCATGATATCGGAAAGGCGGTCGACCATGAAGTGGAAGGTCCGCATATCCAGATTGGCGCTGACCTCGCGAAGAAATATAAAGAGAATGCAGACGTCATCAATGCGATAGCTGCACATCATGGAGATGTGGAGCCCAAGACCATAGAAGCTGTCTTGGTGCAGGCTGCTGACGCTGTTTCCGCTGCAAGGCCGGGAGCCAGAAGAGAATCTTTGGAAAACTATATCAAACGTCTTGAAAACCTTGAAGGAATTGCAAATTCATTTGCAGGCGTTGATAAATCTTATGCAATTCAGGCTGGTCGAGAGATCAGAATCATTGTAAAGCCTGATGAGATCGACGACGCAGGAACAACTTTGCTGGCACGAGATATCGTGAAAAAGATCGAGGACGAACTCGACTACCCGGGGCAAATCAAAGTCAATGTGATTCGGGAAACGAGAACGACAGATTATGCAAAATAAATAAAAGGAACGGTTTTATACCGTTCCTTTTTTATGTAACATGCATGCGGGAGAGCAATATTGCAGAAAGCGGATGGCAGACATAATAACACGGAGAAAAACAAAGGCTGGTCATCCGAGAGAACGCTCGTTTGCATATAACTCAAAGGGAAGTATTCTTTCCATGTGATAGCTTGAAATAGAGCGGTAAACCCGTTACAATAAAAAAAGAATATCAAACTAAAGGCGGTAGTTTTTTCATGAAAGATGTTTACGAAAATCCATTGATCACACGATATGCAAGCAGGGAAATGGCGCATACGTTCTCTGACGATGTTAAATTTAAAACATGGAGAAAGCTGTGGATCGCTCTTGCAGAAGCAGAGCATGAAATGGGGCTCCCGGTTTCAAGGGAGCAGATCGATGAATTAAAGGTACATGCGGAGGACATCAACTATGATGTTGCACAAGCGAGAGAACGCGAGGTGCGTCATGACGTTATGTCGCATGTTTATGCATACGGCGTGCAATGCCCTAAAGCAAAGGGAGTCATTCATTTGGGTGCGACAAGCTGTTATGTAGGCGATAACACAGATGTTATCGTGATGGATAGAGCTCTCGCTATTATTGAAAAAAAGCTCGTCAATGTGATTGCACGGCTAAAAGAATTTGCGCTGAAATATAAAGACCTGCCGACGCTTGGCTTCACGCACTATCAGCCGGCGCAGCTCACTACGGTCGGAAAGCGCGCCACTCTGTGGATGCAGGACCTTGTGCTGGATTATGAACAGCTCATGTTTGTAAAATCCCAAGTCAGGCTGCGCGGCGTGAAAGGAACGACAGGAACACAGGCGAGCTTTTTAACGCTTTTTGAGGGAGACGCTCAGAAAGTGAAGGAGCTCGAGAAAAAGGTAGCGCAAAAATTGGGCTATGAAAAGGTATTTGCGGTGACGGGACAAACTTATCCGAGAAAATTTGACAGCCTTGTGGTCGATTTTCTCTCTTCGGTCGCACAGAGCGCATATAAGTTTGCAAACGATCTCCGCCTGCTGCAGAATTTAAAGGAAGTAGAAGAACCGTTTGAAAAAAATCAGATCGGTTCATCAGCTATGGCATATAAGCGGAATCCGATGCGCTCCGAGAGAATTTGCTCTCTTGCCCGGTATATCATAAGCCTTGCTTCAAGTCCGGCTATCACCGCGTCGACCCAATGGTTTGAACGTACGCTTGACGATAGTGCGAATAAGCGGCTGGTCATCCCGCAGGCATTTATGGCTTTGGACGCAGTGCTGAATATTTATTTGAATGTTTCAAGCGGCATGGTCGTTTACCCTAAGGTGATCGGGAAGAGGATTCGTGAAGAATTGCCGTTTATGGCTACAGAAACGATTTTGATGGATGCAGTAAAACGCGGGGGCGACAGACAGGAACTTCATGAGCGGATACGGAAATATTCTATGGAAGCCGGTACGCGCGTAAAAGTGGAGGGAAAAGAGAATGATTTGATAGAGCGGATCAAGGCGGATGCAGATTTTCGTATGGAGCCTGCGGAAATCGACGCGCTGATGGAGCCACATAATTTTATTGGGCTTGCAGATGTGCAGACAGAGGATTTTGTGCGTGAAGTTGCAGATCCGATTCTCGCAAATTATTCAGATCTAACTATGCAGGGAGAAATCAACGTATAAATTGTTTAAATCAGTCTTAGCGGTTTAATTATAAGATATGTTATTCATTTATTTTAACTTGAGAAAAGGAGTATGTATCTTATGAAAGATTTAAAGGGAACGAAAACAGAGAAATGTCTGCAGGACGCTTTCGCGGGAGAATCGATGGCTCACATGAAATATCTTTATTATTCTTCGCAGGCCAAAAAGGATGGCTATGTTCAGATATCCAATATCTTTGCCGAGACCTCAGCAAACGAAAAGGAGCATGCAAAATTATGGTTTAAGTGGCTGCATCCGGATAACAAGATTCCGGACACGATCACAAATCTAAAAGATGCGGCGGCAGGGGAACACTATGAAACGTCTGAAATGTATCCTTCCTTTGCAAAGATTGCTGAAGAGGAAGGATTCACGGAAATTGCCCGCCAGTTCAGAGGAGCGGGAGCTGTTGAGCAGGAGCACGAAAACAGATACCGCAAGTTGGCGGATAATCTGACGGACGGAAAAGTATTTGAACGGGATACAGAAGTGTTGTGGCAATGCATCAACTGCGGTCACATCCAGAAATCTAAGGCTGCTCCGGAGAAATGTCCGGTATGCCAGCATCCAAAGGCATACTTCCAGTTGAAGGAAGACAACTATTGAGGCTGATCATAAAAAAGCGGAGGATATTTATCCTCCGCTTTTTTATGATGATTGGGCTAATGCTCTTTTTTTTTATGTGCAATCGTGATAAATTAAAGATAGGATTTTCAAACGGGAGAAACAGATGGTCGATATATTGCTCGCAACCTATAATGGGGAACGTTATCTGAAAGAAATGTTGGATTCCCTGCTCGGACAGACTTACCATGAATTTCATATTTATGCACGGGATGATAGGTCAACGGATGGAACACCTGCTATTTTGGACGGATTTTGCCGGGCATATCCGGATAAAATTACAGTACTGAGAGACGGACGGAGGAAAGGTTCTGCGCGCGATAATTTTTTTTCTCTCCTTTCGAATGCGCGAAGCGAATATATCATGTTTGCCGATCAGGATGATATTTGGATGCCGGATAAGGTGGAGAGTACGCTCTCCGTTCTTCGGGAAGCAGAACGAAAGCAGAACGGGGTTCCCCTGCTGGCACATTCAGACCTTACTGTAGTAGATGAAGAGGACAGAATTCTCCATTCATCGATGTTTGCACTACAAAAATTAGACCCTGAACGGCAGCGGCTCAATCAACTTCTTTCACAAAATAATATTACAGGCTGCACGGTCATGATAAACCGCGCATTGGCAGATATAATTCGCCCGAATGAAGGCGCATTAATGCATGATTGGTGGATCGGCCTCGTTGCCGCAGCGTTTGGCGGCATCCTAATAGCGCCTAACCGCATCCACTATAGGCAGCATCAAACCAATGAGGTGGGAGCAAAGGATGTGAAAAGCGTTTCCTATGTGAAGGGAAAGCTATCGGACACAGGACAAATAAAAAAATCTATTCAAAAGACGTACCGGCAGGCTGCTGCTTTTTTAGATGCCTATGACGATATGTTAAACGACGAACAAAAAGAGATGATCTGCGCATTCGCCGGCCTTGATAGATATGGGATATGGAAAAGGATGCGTATTCTTTCAAAATATAAGCTATATAAAAGCGGGCTTTACCGCAAAATTGGACAAATTATTTACGGATAAGGAAGTATAATGGAATGAAAGCTGAAATTTTATGCGTAGGAACAGAGCTTTTGCTCGGCGATATTGTCAATACCAATGCGGCATATATCGCAAAAGAGTTGGCAAACATTGGTATTGACGTATACTATCAATCTGTTATCGGAGATAACGACAATAGGCTGAAGGAAGGACTTGCACTTGCGTTTTCCCGCGCGGATATTGTCGTTATGACTGGAGGCTTGGGGCCTACCTACGACGATCTTACAAAAGAAACAGTAGCGGAATACTTCCACCGGAACATGAAACTGGACGCTGCATCGCTTGAAAGCATTGAGGGATTTTTCAAGAGGCTTGGCAGACCAATGACGGAGAACAATAAAAAGCAGGCAATGATGCCGGAAGGAGCGACTATTTTTCCGAATGCCAATGGAACGGCGCCCGGCCTTGCTGTTTCTGAAAATGGAAAAACAGCTATCCTTCTTCCCGGACCGCCTGCGGAGATGCAGCCTATGTTCCAGTCGGCAGTATTGCCTTATTTAATGGGCTTTTCCGATAAGGTATTGGTATCGCACAATGTGCGCATTTTTGGAATGGGGGAATCGCGCGTAGAGGAGGTTCTGCATGAATTGATGAAGAACAGTACAAATCCAACGATTGCGCCCTATGCCAAAATGGGCGAGGTAACTTTGCGCATAACGGCTGCAGCAGATACAAAAGAAGCATGCGAGAAATTGATCGGACCTGCGATCGAAAAAATAAAGAAAGCTGTAGGAAAATATATTTATGGGATCGATGTTCCGGATCTTCAAACGGCTGCTGTGGAAAAATTGCTCGAGCATAATGTTACAATAGCGACAGCAGAAAGCTGTACAGGCGGGCTGATATCAGAGCGCATCACGCAAATACCGGGAGCAAGCAGGATATTTGGATGTGGAGTTTGTTCCTATGCGAACGAGATAAAGCACCGCGTATTAGGAGTGTCGGAAGAAACGCTTCAAAAATATGGTGCGGTGTCGGAGCAGACAGCGCGCGAGATGGCGAGCGGGATCCGCAGACTGGCAGGTTCCGATATCGGCGTCTCTACGACAGGGATTGCAGGGCCGGGCGGCGGAACAAAGGAAAAGCCGGTTGGGCTCGTCTATGTTGGAATCGACAGCGATGATCTTACAACGGTCTTGAAATTGAATATCAACTATCATAAGGCGGATGAAAGAAACTACATCAGACACATGACGGCGCAGAATGTATTTCGATTGGTGCTGAAAGCGCTGGAGGGGAAAGAAAATCAAAATGGATGAGATAAAAACATTCAGAAATATGCTGGATAAAAGCTCGAGGATCGTATTTTTTGGAGGAGCGGGAGTTTCGACGGAAAGTGGGATCCCGGATTTTAGGAGCGCAGACGGACTCTACAACCAGACCTACCGCTATCCGCCGGAAGTTATTTTGAGTCATGATTTTTTTATGAGCCATACGGAAGAATTCTATGAGTTTTACCGGGCAAAAATGCTTGCGGCGGATGCAAAGCCAAATGCTGCCCATAAAAAGCTGGCAGAGCTGGAACAAATTGGAAAACTGACGGCAGTGATTACGCAGAATATAGACGGATTGCATCAAAAGGCGGGCTCGAATCATGTTCTGGAGCTGCATGGCTCAGTCTATCGAAATTTCTGTATGGACTGCGGAGAAAAATATAGCATTGAGGAGGTCGCGAAAGTCAAGGGAGTTCCGCGTTGCAGAAAATGCAACGGAATCATCAAACCGGACGTTGTATTGTATGGAGAAGCGCTTAACGCAGGGACGATCGAAGAAGCGGTCCAAAAAATCGCGGAAGCAGATATGCTGATCGTCGGCGGAACCTCTTTGGCTGTTTATCCGGCTGCCGGATTGATCGACTATTATACAGGAGAACGTTTGGTATTGATCAATCAGTCGCCAACACAGTATGATAAAAAAGCCGATCTTTTGATCAAAGAAAAGATAGGGACTGTTTTTTCAGCTATATGAAATATCATACGCCTTTTTGTTTTAATTTTCAGTTTTTTGGTTTATTTATAAATGGGAAACAATGATTAAAACGAGGAGGCGTTTTGTATGGATTACGAAAAAAAGGCGCTGGAAATGCATAAGGAATGGCGTGGAAAAATAGAGATAGAAAGCCGCGTTCCGCTGCAAAGCAAGGATGATTTGTCTATCGCGTATACACCGGGAGTCGCGGCACCCTGTCTTGCTATACAGAAAGACAGCTCTCTGTCTTATGAATATACGCGCAGAAACAATCTGGTGGCAGTTGTAACAGATGGCTCTGCAGTCCTTGGTCTTGGAGATATTGGACCGGAGGCAGGAATGCCGGTCATGGAAGGCAAATGCGTTTTATTTAAACGGTTTGGAGGCGTGGATGCGTTTCCGCTGTGTATTCGCAGCAGAGATGTTGACGAGATCGTCAATACGGTCGCTCTGCTTGCAGGGAGTTTCGGCGGCATCAATCTTGAGGATATCAGTGCGCCTCGCTGCTTCGAGATCGAACAGAAGCTAAAGGAGAGGTGCGATATTCCGATTTTTCATGACGACCAGCATGGAACAGCGATCGTAACGCTTGCAGCGCTTTTAAATGCTTTAAAGCTTGTGAAAAAGGATATCCATAATATCAGCGTTGTTACTTCCGGCGCTGGTGCGGCAGGAATTGCAATCATAAAGCTTCTGATGGCAATGGGACTTGAAGATGTCGTTATGTGTGATCGGGAAGGCGCTATTTACGAAGGCAGGAGCCATCTGAATCAAGAAAAACAGGAAATGGCACGAATATCGAATAAGAGACATAAAAAAGGCTCCCTGCAGGATGTCATACAGGGAGCAGACGTTTTTATCGGCGTATCGGCGCCCGGAACAGTAAGTGAAGCAATGGTGCGTTCTATGGCGGAGGATCCCATCCTTTTTCCGATGGCCAATCCTATACCGGAAATCATGCCGGACGCCGCCCGTCATGCAGGCGCTGCGATTGTGGGAACAGGGAGAAGTGATTTCCCGAACCAAATCAATAATGTATTGGCTTTTCCCGGCATCTTTCGCGGAGCGTTGGATGTTCGCGCAAGCGATATCAACGACGCTATGAAGATAGCCGCAGCATGTGCGATTGCCGGGCTGATCCCGGAAAACGAACTTACTCCGGAATACATTATTCCCTCTCCGTTTGACGAACGAGTGGCGCCGGCTGTTGCAGAGGCTGTTGCCAAAGCGGCGAGAGAGACGAATGTAAACCGGCTCCCATAAGAAAAAAGCTGCTTGAAAAGAAATTTTTGAGCAGCTTTTTTCTGTAGTTTTCCCTATGATGTATGGTGTAAAATTAAAAAAAACGTTACAAGAAGCCGATTTTGTAGTATAATACAATTATTAATAATTTGTTACCCGTTTGTTAGAAGTTTATGATGCTATAGTCATTTCCCTCTGCGGGGCAGGGCTAACCATAAATCAATATAGGATTTACGTGCCGGGCTTTATAAGTTTACCATATTGGGAACAAGGCGGTTTTTAGTATAAAAACAGGAGGAAAGTGTATGGAGAAACAGAATATTTCAAAAAATATTTCAGAAATTACGCCGGAAATTTATGAATTGACAGACAGGCTTTATCAAACAGGAAACATTGATCCTGCATTATATACAAAATATGAAGTAAAGCGCGGTTTGCGCGATATCAACGGAAAAGGTGTTTTGGCCGGACTGACCAGAATATCGGATATACAGTCTTTCATTGAAAAGGATGGAGAGCGTATCCCGTGTGAAGGAAAGCTTTTTTATCGCGGGATCAACATCAAGGATATTGTGCGCGGCTTCATGCAGGAAAAGCGGCACGGCTTTGAAGAAGTAGTATATTTGCTCTTAATGGGAAGCCTGCCGGATAAACAGCAGCTCGCAGATTTTACAGATTTACTGGCGCATTACCGTACGCTGCCAACGAGTTTTGTCCGCGATATTATCATGAAAGCTCCCAGCCCGGATATGATGAATACGCTTGCTCGGAGCGTGCTTACTCTATACTCCTATGATGATAAAGCAAACGATATTTCCATTCCAAATGTTTTAAGACAGTCGCTCCAACTGATTGCATTGTTTCCTTTGCTTTCGGTATATGGTTATCAAGCCTACCGGCATTATCATGACGGACAAAGCCTTTTCATCCATGTTCCGGACCCGAAGCTTTCCACAGCAGAGAACCTGCTTCACCTGCTTAGGCCGGACAGCCAATATACGGAGCTTGAGGCACGGATTTTAGATGTTTGTCTCGTTTTGCATGCCGAGCATGGCGGCGGCAATAATTCGACATTTACGACGCATGTCGTGTCTTCGTCGGGAACGGACACCTATTCTACGATTGCAGCGGCGCTGGGATCGCTGAAAGGACCGAAGCATGGCGGCGCAAATATTAAGGTCGTTCAGATGGTCGAGGACATGAAAAAGAATCTTTCTGATTGGACAAGTGAAAGCGAAGTGCGCGACTATCTGACGAAGCTGCTCAATAAGCAGGCTTTCGATAAGGCGGGATTGATTTACGGAATGGGGCATGCTGTTTATTCGCTGTCTGATCCGCGCGCGGATATCTTCAAAAAGTTTGTAGAGAATCTTTCGGAGGCGAAAGGGCTTTCCGATGAATTCAAGCTTTATACATTGGTAGAAAAGCTCGCACCGGAAGTCATTGCTAAGGAAAGAAAAATATATAAAGGCGTTAGTGCAAATGTAGATTTCTATAGTGGCTTTGTTTATACGATGCTTAAATTGCCTACAGAATTATTTACGCCTATCTTTGCGATTGCGCGTATAGCAGGCTGGAGCGCACACCGGATCGAGGAATTATCCAATGCCGGAAAGATCATCCGACCGGCGTATAGAAATATTCAGGATGAGCGGCCCTATATTCCGCTTGATGAGCGCGGGTAAATAAAAACAAGCTTATAAGAGATGTGCAGCGAAGTATTCTTTTTGAAGAATACTTCGTTTTTTATGCTGGAATGCCTCTATAATTTTAATGAGAAATTATATTGTTTAAATATAAAAATGGCTAAATATTGCTGATTTATAGCGTTTAAATATTAAAATAGAATAATTATTTTCAGAATAAAAATAATTGTTGACATTGAACTGATTTCATATTATTATAAAAACAGAAACAGAAGTTAGTGATTTATCTTTCAAACTATCATTTACGATCAATGGCGATTATAATTGAATAGAGCAGTAAAATTATAGGCAGTAACAGTTTAGAAAATATGCTCAAAATTATGTTTTGTGGAGTGAGACAAACGGGGTATGTTGGATATAAACAGGCTAAAGCTATCTGAGAAAGACAAAAATCAGTTGCAGGTATTGGAAGAGGTATTCTCCCATGAAAGGATATCGGCCTCGGATATCGTTTCCAAGGTAGGGATCAGCGCAGCTACGATCAGCCGGGTTTTTCGGAATTTAAAGGAAAAAGAACTGATCAAATATCTGGGAAAGGAAAAAACAGAAAAGGGACGGAGTCCGGAGCTTTTCAGCGTAAATGAGGCTTATGGATATATGCTTCATTACTATATGACAGCAACAGAGATCAAAGGTTACTTGCTTGATATTACAGGACGCCTGGAAAAAGAATGCAGCGTAAAATATCGGCCGCAGGGTACTTTGGAGGATATGCTTGATGTCATTCAAATCATAAGAGACGATTTAGTCGTTACGAATGGGCAGAGAGAATTAAGACTATTGGCGGCGGGCTTTTCCATCCCGGGTGTCATCAATCAGACGGCAAGAATGATTCATAAGATACCTGATATTTTCTTGTTGAGTGACACAAAGTTTTTTGATTATGCCGAGAGAATATTAGGAGTGCCGATTATCCTGAACAATGTTTCAAGACTGGCGACAATCGGCGAAAAAGCGTCGGTTTATCCGTTTATAGAAGATTTTGTATATTTTAATGTATCAGAATCGATTGGTATTGGTATGGGAATCATCGTAGGGAACAGATTGGTAAAAGGCGGCAGAAATTATGCAGGAGAAATCGGCCAAACGCGTTTTAATAGTGAATATTCATTCGAAGATTATTTAAATGGCAAAGGTCATTTTGAGTTTGAAGCTGGTCTGCAGACTTTATATAGCCGAATTGAAAAAGCGCTGCAAAAAGGCGGATGTGTGACCCTAAAGAAAATTATGGCAGAAGATGAGGAAGAAGCTGTTTCGCTCGAGAGCCTTGAAAAAGCAGCGATGGCAGGAGATGAGGATGTTAAAGAAATATTCGATACGACATTAAAGGCATGGGCTTCGATTTTAATCAATATTGATTTGATCATGAATCCTGAAGTCATTGTTCTGGGAGGCAGGATATCAACGGAGAATGAATATATACTCGGTGCCCTGCAGGAATTTATCCCGCAGGACGGAATGTTCAAACCTGAAATACGGCTGAGCGTACTGGGGGAAAATGCCCAGTTGATTGGCGGAATACAGGAGCTAAAAGACTATGTATTTAACAATATTATAGTTCAGGAAGTTATAAGCTGATTCGATAACGGAATGAGAGGAGTTGAACGCTTATCATTTCATGTAGCAAAAATTAAATATTAATTTTAGCATGGATGGTGCCACAATATTATAGGTGCGGTGCTGAAATTTAAAATCACTTCAATGAATTTATGTTCTGATCAGTAAATTGTATAAGTATAGTTTGTGTTCTCAAAATCATATTATGATAGGAGGTTTATTTAATGTTGAATTTTTTTGACTTGACAGGAGAGGTAGCATTCGTTACAGGAGCCAGTAAGGGGCTTGGGAAAATGTTTGCCAATACGTTGGCACAGGCCGGGGCAAAGGTATGCCTGCTCTCGTTTGAGAAAGAGGACCTGCTGCGTACGGAGCAGGAAATGAAAGATGCCGGATATGACGTGATGAGTTACTATGCGGATATCACAAATGAACCGGAGGTGGAAGCAGCCGTAGCAGCATGTGTTGAGAAATATGGAACGATCGATATTCTTGTCAATAATGCCGGGATCGGCAGACTGAATAAAACGCCGCAGGATACTACGCTGAAGGAATGGGAGAAAGTGATCGACATCAATGTGAACGGCAGTTTTATTTGTGCGAAGACGGTTGGAAAGATCATGCTAAAGAACCGGAAAGGGAAGATCATCAATATGTCTTCTATTTCCGGGAAAATCATCAACAAAGGAGTACATGGAGGCTCCTATGATGTATCTAAGCAAGCGATCGACGGCTTGACGAGAGCGCTTGCGGCTGAATGGGCCTCCTACAACATCAATGTGAACGCGATTGCTCCGGGATATTTCATGACAGATCCGAATAAAGAATTTTTTGCGGCAGATCCGGATTTTTATGATTTAGCACTCAGCTTGATTCCGGCAGGAAAGATGGCGCAGCCGGAGGATTTAGCCGGAACACTGCTCTATCTTGCCTCCCATGCGTCGGATTATGTACACGGTACCATTATTCAGGTAGACGGCGGATATATGATATGGTAGCCTGCTTGATACAAACTTTTAATGCGAGGTGAAGAAAGTGGAAAATAATGTATTGCTGAAGCTAAGCGATATTACAAAAGAATTCCCCGGGGTTTTAGCGCTTAACAATGTGCAGCTCGACATCAGGAAAGGAGAGGTTCTGGCGCTGGTCGGAGAAAACGGCGCGGGAAAATCCACCTTGATCAAGATACTGACAGGTGCGCTCAGCGGTTGGTCGGGAGAAATATTATGGAAAGATGAGCCGCTGAATGTCAGTCAACCGTGGGAAGCACAGCAGGCAGGGATTTCAACGATTTATCAGGAGCTCACACTTTGTCCGGCCCTTTCCGTTGCCGAGAACGTTTTTCTGGGGCGTGAGCCGCGCTTTTCAAATGGCCTGATTGATTGGAAGAAGATGAACCGGATGACGCAGGAGGTACTTGCACAGCTTAAGGTAAATGTTTCTCCTGCTGCTCAGGTATCTTCACTCACGGTTGCGACGCAGCAGTTGATTGAAATTGCTCGCGCATTGACCATGAACGCAGAGCTGATTATTATGGATGAACCCACATCGTCACTCTCTGAGCATGAGGTGAATACCCTGATGGAGATCGTTAAGGACTTACGCTCTAAGGGGGTTTCGGTTCTCTATATATCACATAAATTTGAAGAAATATTCGAGGTATCGGACCGTATCAGCGTATTACGGGACGGAGAATATATTGGAACAAAGGATACGAAAGATGCTGATTTGGACGAGATATTGTCTATGATGGTCGGACGTACGGTAAATATGCGTTTTAAAGAACGTACCAATGAAATTGGCGAAACAGTATTTTCTGTAAAAAATCTTACGGCTAAGGGAGCGTTTGAAGATATCAGCTTCGAGCTGCGCCGCGGAGAGATATTAGGCGTATCCGGGCTGGTCGGTGCAGGACGGACTGAGGTCGCGCGGGCAATTTTTGGAATAGACCGGGTAGATTCCGGTGAAATGATGGTCGAAGGGAAGAAATGCCGTATCCCAAGATCTCCAAAGGAAGCGCTGAAGCTGGGGATCGGACTTCTGCCGGAGGACAGAAAAGAGCAAGGCCTGATTCTGATGATGTCGATACAATCTAATGTAACGATGCCCTCTCTTGCAGGAAATAAGCACAATTTTGTTATCAAAGCAAAACAGGAAGCCGGGTTGGTTGACGGATATGTGGATAAGTTATTGATCAAAACACCATCGATCAAGCAGTTGGCGCAAAATCTGTCGGGCGGGAATCAGCAAAAGGTCGTTATCGCTAAATGGCTTGCGAGTTCTGCAAAAATTTTGATATTCGACGAGCCGACACGAGGTATCGACGTTGGTGCCAAAGCGGAAATTTATGAACTGATGAATGAATTGGTATCGCAGGGCTACAGTATCATTATGATTTCGTCAGAGCTGCCTGAAGTAATGGGGATGAGTGACCGGATCATGGTTATGCACGAAGGAAAGATCACGGGAATCTTAGATAAAAAAGAAGCAACACCGGAGATCGTAATGGGATATGCGACCGGAACACATAATTAAATAGCTTGACAACTGCAAACAGGAGGTATTTCTATTGTGAAAAATGAAATAACAGCGAATGCAAAAAGGCAATCTCATAGAGGTTTCCTAAGTGCTTTATTCAATATCCCGGAGCTAACGATTGTTTTATTTATTGTGATCGTCGCCATATTCATCGGGGTACAGTCCAATATATTTTTTACTGGCACGAACGTCTTGAATATTACGAGGCAGATTGCAGTAAACGGAGTTATATCTATCGGTATGATGTTAGCGATCATTGCAAAAGGCGTCGATCTTTCAGTAGGTTCGCTTCTTGCGCTTGTTTGTGCGGTTGCAGGATCGCTGATTCAAGTTGGAGCTCCCGCGTGGCTCGTTCTTTTGGTTAGTCTTGGATTAGGAGCGGCATGCGGGTTCCTGAACGGAGCCTTGATTGTGAAGCTGCGGGTAGCGCCGATCATCGTGACGCTTGCGACTATGAACATTTTCAGAGGGATCGCCTATGTGTATTCCGGTGGCAAATGGACGACAAATCTTTCAGATGATTTCTTGGTTATGGGAACCGGGATCGTACCAGGGCTTATTTTAGCGGCAACTGTCGTTGTTTTCGCGGTCATTATGAAATATACGCGTTTTGGCAGATATGTCTATGCAATCGGCAGCAATGAAGATTCTGCACGTCTTGCAGGTATTCGCGTCGACCACACAAAGAGAATGATATTCATGTGCTCCGGGCTTCTGTCAGGGTTAGCGGCCATGATTTTTATCGGACGTACGGGAGCGATCCAGCCGAGCGCTGGAGCAGGATACGAAATGGATGCGATTGGAGCGGCTGTCCTCGGCGGCGTCAGTTTTCTCGGCGGAAAGGGCTCAGTCGTTGGAACACTTTTAGGTGCAGTTCTGATGGGTTTGCTTATGAACGGAATGACGCTGCTGAAAATTTCAGCCAATTATCAGGGATTGATTACCGGCGTTGTTATCATTCTGGCATTGTTGCTCGATACAGCGAGAACCCTGTATAAAGAAAGGAAGAGACAGTAATGCAGAAAATAAACACACAAAAATCAAAAGGCGGCTTCAAATTCGGATACGAAATCGTTCTGTTGCTCTTTTTGGCTGCATGGTTCGTATTTATGGGATTTGCAAATTCCAGCTTCGTTACTCCGAACAACATCATAACGGTTCTTACGAGAATCAGTGAAACGGCTATTGTAGCGATTGGCATGACGGTCGTTATTATTGCGGGAGGCTTTGATCTTTCGGTCGGAACGGTCATGGCGATCGTACCGGCAATTGCAGGTATATGCTATGGAATGGGAATGAATTTTGCACTGGCGCTTATTTTAGCATTGCTGGTCGCGGCAGTAATCGGACTTTTAAACGGGATACTGATTGCAAAGGCAAGATTCCAGCCAATCATTGGAACGTTAGCAACGATGACGGCTCTGCGCAGTATCATCTATGTAATTACGGACGGACGGCCTGTCAGCACGTTTCCAGACGGATACGAGGAACTCGCGCATGGTACGGTAGGAGGCTTCCCGATTCCTATTATATTGATGATTGTAGTTTCAATCGTATTTGCATGGATCATGACGTCAACAAAGTTTGGACGCTTTGTATATGCGACGGGTGGAAATCCGAAAGCAGCGAATATTGCGGGAGTAAATACGGATCAGATCACGATATCTGTTTACGTGATCAGTGCATTACTGGCAGCTTTTGCCGGGATAATCTTTTCCTCCAGACTGATATCCGCCTCCCCTGATGCAGGAGATAATACTGCTTTTGACGTAGTAACGGCTGCGCTGCTGGGGGGAACCAGTATTGTAGGAGGGAAAGGAAATATCCCCGGAACGATTATTGGGGTACTGATCATGAATTTCATTATCAACGGCTTCAATCTTCTGGGCATCAACGCATATTGGCAGATGATATTTACGGGATGCGTACTGCTTGTAGCGGTAGGATATGATGCAAAACGCCGCAGCGGCGGTTTTAAAGTAAAGAAGCGCAACAAGGCAGTGGCAGCGCATTGATTGTGTCGACTGAGGAGGTGAAAAGAAAAAATCCATGGAGAGAAAGTAACAAAGCAGTTGGATCAAAAAATTATGAAGCGAAAAAAGGAGAAAAAAATGAAAAAAGTTAAAGTATTTGCAATACTGGCCTTAGTAGCAGTTATGGTATTCGCTATGTTCGGATGTTCGTCTGAAGCACCTGCGGAAAGCTCGACGCCTGCAGAAAGCTCACAGACAGCTGAGGAAACACAGACAGGCAGCGATGGAGAACCGTGGAAAATCGGCATAGTTGTAAAACAGATGGGTGCTCCGTATTTTGATTATGCTGCGGAGGGATCGAAGAAAGCCGCCGAGGAAATGGGTGCAGAAATTATTTCTTACACAGGTCCGTCCTCTGAAGATGTCAATCAGGAGATCACTTTTATTGAGGATCTGATCACACAGGGGGCAGATGCGATCCTTGTGTCTACGGCAGATAGTACGGCGATTATTCCCACGATCAACAAAGCGATAGAAGCGGGCGTTGCAGTATTCACTTTCGATATTGATGCGCCGGACAGCGACAGATTGTTCTGCATTACGGCAGGCGATGCGGTAGAAAGCGGAACGGCGATTGGTGAGAGTATTGTAGAACAGACCGGCGGAGAAGGACAGGTTGCACTTCTCACGGGCGGCCTTGGCTCCGACACCTTGAATCAGAGACTCGATGCAATCGAAGCGGTTTTAGCAGACTATCCGGATATCGAAATCGTTGCAACGGAAGCCTGCGATGATGACTTCGAAAAGTGTGTTTCTCAGGTAGAAAATCTGATTCAGACCTATCCGGATATCAAGGCATTTGCAGGCGTTTCCACTGTCAACCCACCGGCTGCTGCGATGGCGATTGAATCTGCTGGGAAAACCGGGGAGATTATTTCTCTCGGAATCGGCCTGCCGTCCCAGTGCTCGGAATATGTTGATTCTGGTACGATTCCGGAACTGATTCTATGGGATCCCGGCGTGATGGGATATGATGCAGCAGCGGCAGCGATCAACTATCTGAACGACGGAAGTCTTCCGCAGGATGGACAGAACTTCGGAGAATATGGCGGAGAGATTATTGTTCCCGAAGGAACGACTGTTGGTTATATCCCGAGTATCATTTTCACCAAAGATAATATTCACGATTACGAATTCTAAAACGATAACTGTTGTCCGGTATCCGGGGCTCCCGGATACCGGATATAAACAGGATAATGGATAGTGATAAGCTACGAGCCGACGAAAGGGAAAAAGCAATGGAAAAATTGAGGATGGGAATCGTAGGAGCAGGGATCTGGGGAGAAACGCATGCAAGCATTTACAACGAGCATCCGTTTGCCCAGACGGTAGCAATCTGCGATAAAGATAAAGGAAGAGCAGAGGCGCTGGCAGCAAAATTCGGCGTGGAAGAGGTGTATACAGATTACCGCGAAATGGCGGAAAAATCGAGCTGCGATGCGATCGCGATCGTAACGCCGGACTTCCTGCATGCAGATATCGCTGTGGCATGTGCCAACGCAAAGAAGGATCTGCTGATCGAAAAGCCGCTGGCAACCACACGCGACGATGTGCACAGAATGATGGATGCGTTCGGGAAGAACAATGTCCGAGCCATGGTAGACCTGCACAACCGCTGGAACCCGGCGGTCAATGTCGCGAAGCAATCGATCGACGCCGGGAATCTGGGTACGCCCTACAGCGCATACGGACGTCTGAACGATATCAAATGGGTAGCGACAGACATGCTGTCGTGGGCGGCACAGTCGTCTATCCTGTGGTTTCTCGGGAGCCATTGCCTGGATACGCTGAGATGGCTGATGGGAAGCGAGGTAGAACGGGTGTATGCAGTGTCGCGGGAAGGCGTGCTGAAAAAGCTGGGAGTAGATGTGCCGGATATGTATCTGACAACGCTCGAGTTCAGGAACGGGGGCATCGCCCAGATGGAAAACGGCTGGATCACCCCGAATGCGAACACATGCATCAATGATATCAAATTCACGGTGCTGGGAACGGATGGGATGATCAATATCGATTGCTCGAGCCATACGATGATCCAAGAAGTAACGGACAAAAAGGTGACGACGCCGGACGTGATCGTAAGAGACCGCGTGGACGGAAAGGTAAAGGGCTTCGCATACGAGAGCATCCGGTCGTTTGTAGACAGGCTGATAGACGGGAAGCCGTTCCTTGTGAGCACGGAGGATGCTGCGAACACATCGCTGGCGCTTCTGGCCGTGCTGGAATCTGCTGCCAAGAGGGAACCGGTCACGGTACAGTATTGATTTCTACACTTTTCTATACAGGCAAAACTTTTGCCTGTATAGAAAAAGATTCTAATATCAGGAAAGCACAAAAAATATAAGCGGGAGCAGGAATAACATGAATCTACTGACAACAATAAAAAATTCAAATATGGAAAACTTTTTCCCAAAAGGATGGGATTTAGCGAAAATAGATGAATGCTGCGGGCACGCGCCGGCAGAGATTTTTGAGAGACAGGAATTTTGGCACAGGGACTTCAGGCCGGTGGAATGTGAAGACAATACGGTCTTCGGAATGATGATGGGGCATGAGATCGCCCTTGAGATCAGGCGGGCGAAGGAAGCAGGCAGGAAGCTGGCGATGATCTTCCCGGTAGGGCCGATGGGGATGTATCAATGGGCGGTATATTTTCTGAAGGAGTGGGGAATAGACTGCGGCCATGTCTATGGGTTCAATATGGACGAGTGGAGCGACGAGGAAGGCAATACGCTGGAGAAGAACAATCATGGCTCGTTCCAGTATGCAATGGAACAAAACTTTTATGGGCCGCTCGGAGAGCTGACGATACCGGAGGAGCAGCGCAATTTTGCAACGCGTGAGAATCTGCCGGCGTATGCGGAAAAGATCGCGGCACTGAAGGCGGAGGGCGCGGAGCTGGTCACCGTATTCGGGATCGGGCGTGTGTTCCATATTGCATTCTGGGAGCCCCAGTTTGCAGGAGAATACAGCTCTTTGGAGGAGTGGAAAAGCGCAACGCACAGGCTGGGAGCGCATCTGAACCCATTGACGATCGAGCAGAATGCGCTGCACAGCTTCAAAAGCAGGACGACGCAGGTGCCGGCGTTTGCGAATACGATCGGGCCGGGTTTGTTCCTGCAGTCAGACCGGATCATAGGAGGGTGCGACGGCTGTTATGAGCGCGGGATGATGTGGCAGGGGATGTCACTGTGGGTGGCGCTGCGGTACGGACCGGATATGTGGGTGCCGGCGAGCTTCATGCCGACGCTTCCGGGTAAGCTGTTCTTCATCAAGGAGCTGGCAGGCCCGCTCGAAGCAGAGTGTAATTGAGCAGGCATGGAAAGCGGAACAAGGAGGCAGGTGCCATGAAAAACAAATTTGACCTGAGCGGGAAAACAGCGGTAGTGACAGGAGCGGGGCAGGGCCTTGGGAGATCGTTTGCGAGAGCATTATCAGGAGCGGGAGCGGAGGTATTCCTGATGGCGCGGAATTTGGAACGCCTTACACGTACGGCGGAGGAGATCGCAGACGAGACGGGAACGGCAACACATGCCATCCAGCTAGATATTACGAACGAGCAAAGCGTAAAGGCAGCCTGCCAAGCGGTTCTGGATGCAGCCGGCAGAATCGACATATTGATCAATAATGCGGCGGTCGGGAGAAGCAACAAAAAGCTTACTGATGAACCGCTTGAGGAATGGAACAGTATTCTGGAAACGAATCTGACGGGTACATTCCTCATGATGAAGCATGTTGGAAGGATTATGATCGAACAAAAAAGCGGTAAAGTCATAAATCTCGGATCTATGACCGGGCATGTTGCCATGCGCAATCCAACAGTAGGCGCTTATGACGTATCAAAGGCAGGGATCGAATGCCTAACGAGGCTGATGGCGGGAGCATGGTCGGAATACGGCGTTACGGTGAACGCCATCTGTCCGGGATATTATATGACGGATATCAATAAGGCGTATGTAGCAGAGCACCCGGAATTCTATGAGGATTCCTTGCGGCAGATCCCGCTGAAAAAGTGGGGAGAACCGGAGGATATTGGGGATATAGCGGTGTTTCTGGCGTCTGGAGCGTCAGATTATATGACGGGAGCCAACGTAGTATCTGACGGCGGCTATACGATATGGTAAGGAGAACAGGGATATGAGACTATCTGGAAAGGTAACGGCCATCACAGGCGGAGGAAGCGGGATCGGAAGAGCAGCGGCTGAGCTGTTTGCAAAGGAAAGCGCGGCCGTACTGATTTTGGAACGGGACAAAGAGAACGGCAAAAAGGCGGAAGAAGAGATTTGCGCTGCCGGAGGAAAGGCTGAATTTTTCGAACTGGATATCGCAGACTGGGAGCAGGTACAGGCGGTATTCGGGGAGATCGGGAAAAAGTACGGAGGGATCGATGTGTTGTATAACAATGCATCGGTGTTCTGGGGAACGAAGGACGCAGCGCTCGACGTGATAGATGTGGATATATTCGAGCAGATCATCCGGATCAATCTGTTTGGAATGATGTATTGCTCGAAAGCGGCGATTCCGCTGCTCAGGAAGCGAGGAGGGGGAAGCATCATCAACACATCATCGAGCTGCGGAGTGATCGGCATCCCGAACTGCGACGCTTACAGCGCGTCAAAGGGGGCGACGATATCGCTTACGCGTGCGATGGCAGTGGAATTCGGGCCGGAAAAGATCCGGACGAACTGTATTGCGCCGGCAGCGATCCATACGCCGATGATCTATGAGAGCGACCTCAACAAGCCTACGTTTGACGAACAGAAATTTCTGACGCAGGGCACACCGCTGAGAAGATGGGGAACGGCGGAAGATATTGCGAACATCGCGTTGTTTTTGGCAGGCGATGAAGGAAGCTATATGAACGGCGCGATCCTCGTCGCAGATGGCGGCATCACCGTTGCATAAGTGTAATGTTTGATTGTGAAAGGAAAAGCCGATTATGAGACAGCTGACAATACAAAATGCCGCAGGAAACCTTGTCGGCAAGATATTCCCGGATTATGGCGGAATGTTGGGAAAGCTTTTCTATAACGGAAAGGCGATTATATGCGCAGATGAAAACATGCTGTCCACTGCAAATGTATTAGCAGGCGGCTGCCCGGTGCTGTTCCCATTTCCAAGCCGGACAGCCGACGACCGGTACACGATAGATGGGAAAGAATATGCGATGCCGTTTCACGGACTCGTCAAAAATGCGGCGTTCGGGATACAGGAAGCAACAGAAAACAGCGTAACGCTGTATATCACGAATAACGAAACATCCATGCAGGAGCATTTTCCCTTTGATTTTCGTCTGGAGGTCACCTATCGTATGGAAAACGGTCACGTGGTATTCAACGCTGTGGTCCGCAACCGTTCCGATAGGCCCATGCCGCACTATTTTGGCTGGCACCACTATTTTAAGGTCTCAGACAAAAGCAGATTAAGATATAAGATCGATATGGAAGAATATGTGAATTATCTGGATGGAACAAAGCGGCGTTATGACAGTGAGATAGATTTCACAAAGCCCGGAGATTATGTATTCAGTAAAAAGCATTCAAACGAAACAAAGATCATAAATCAGGCGGACGGATATCAAGTGTCGATACAAACGGACGATGCATTTGAAGCATTGGTGGTATGCACCTTATTCGATGGGCTCGTAACGGCAGAGCCGTGGCTGGGAACGCCCAATGCGATCAATGAGGGAAGATATGTGAAGTGGGTAGCGCCGCATACCAGTGAAAGCTATACGGTAACACTTGAATTGTCTGAGATCTGAACATGGAAAGGGGAGAGTCCTTATTATGAATATATTAGCGATCGGTTGTCATCCGGACGACCTTGAGATCGGCTGTGCAGGAACGCTTGCAAAATATGCGGAACGCGGCGACAGAGTGATCATGTGCCATGTGGCGAACGGAAATCTGGGGCATGTAGTGATCATGCCGGACGAGCTGCGTAAAATGCGCACCAAGGAAGCGGAGGATGCTGCGGCGCTGATTGGAGCGGAATCGATCAACATAGACGTAGGAGATATGCATGTAGAGGCGTCGGAACGGGAGACGATCAACAGGCTCATTGAGGTGGTGCGTTATGCCAAGCCGGATCTGATCATTACGCATAATCCGGACGATTACATGCGCGATCATCAGCAGACGAGCCAATTGGCTTTTCATGCAAGCTTCGGTTCGTCCATTCCTCATATTCAAACTGCAACCGAGGCATATGGTGAAATCGTTCCGATTTTTTATATGGATACGCTCGCGGGGATCAATTTCGTGCCAACGGAATATGTTGACGTAACAGAGACGATCGAAACGAAACTGAAAATGCTCGCATGCCACGAGAGTCAGATCAAATGGATGCTGGAGCATGACAAAATAGATTTCATAGATTTTGTACGTACCTGTTCAAAATACCGGGGATTGCAGTGCGGCGTTCCTTATGCCGAGGGATTTCGGCAATATGCCGGTTGGCCGCGGTTCAGTACAAAGCGTTTGCTGCCGTAAAGGACTTGCTGGCAAAAGACAAGGCGCCGATACTTGTGATTCGGCGCCTTACCATATTTTTGGCAGGGGTGGAGAGGATCGAACTCCCACAATTGGTTTTGGAGACCAATGCACTACCATTATACTACACCCCTAATCATTAAGGACAACGTAATAAATTATACATGAAATCAGCTTTTACGTCAATTGATTTTGTCAACAAAATAGATAAACTACGCTATAAATTTATTCGGCTATGGTTAGATAAGTAAGGTGAAAAGTATATCAAAAAAGGAGGGCGGGAGTTGAATTTTATCCTAACAGACAGCTATGAACAGATGAGCGAAACAGCCGCTGAATTTTTGACAGAAGAACTGAATAGAAAACCGTCGGCGGTATTTGCACTGCCTACCGGTTCAACACCGATAGGGACCTACCGGGCCTTAGCAAGACTCAACAAGGAGGGGAAAGTGGATTTTTCCCAAGGGAATTTTTTCAATGTGGACGAATATGTCGGACTTTCCCGGGAAAGCGAGCAGGGATATTATCATTTCCTGTATGAGAATCTTTACCGCCATGTGAATGTGGATCTCGAAAAAACGCACGTTCCGGATGGAATGGCGGAAAACCCGGAACAGACGGCAGAGCAGTATGAACAGATGATAGACGGCTTGGGCGGTCTTGACGCAGCGTTTCTGGGCATAGGAAGAAACGGACATATCGGATTTAATGAACCAGCCGACAGTCTCCATTACGCGACCTATTGTGTGACGCTGACTCAAAGTACGATAGAAGCAAACGCACGCTTTTTCAGGAATGAAGGAGAGGTACCAAAGCAGGCACTTACGATTGGAATGGGAACGATCCTGAAAGCAAAAAAAATTATATTGGTGGCAAACGGGGACGATAAGGAGGAAGCGATCCATCGGCTTTGGGAGGATACGAGCCTGCGGACAGATTTTCCGGTATCTTTTCTGCGTTTACATCCGGATGTAACTATAATAACGACGATCAAATAGATGTAGTTTCTTTTAGAAAGAAACTTACATTTTTTTGATAGCAAGAGCCGTCTGCGTCCCGCACAGCGCAGACGGCTTTTATTTTAAAAATATAATTTTTCTTTGAAAATAATAATTGACATCGGAACGATTTTATATTATATTATAAATGTAAAATACATTTGGATTATTTAGTATACTTTTATAACCACTATTATATTACTGTTTATACACGTCTAATAAGGCGTGTTTTTTTGTGGTTAAATTTCTATAGAAAATTTATCATTTATTTTACTAATATCAGATTTAGCACAACTAAATATAAATACTTCGAGAATTTGTCGACAGGCAGGACGGGAAAAGCGGATGATGATAGATATAAACAGAGTAGAGCTATCAGAAAAAGATCGGAATCAGTTACAAGTATTAGAAGAATTGATTTCTCATGATAAAGTTTCAGCCTCTGATATAGTTTCTAAGATTGGAATTAGTGCAGCGACGATAAGTAGAGTATTTCGCAACTTAAAAGAAAAGGAGCTTATTCAATATCTTGGTAAAGAAAAAACAGAAAAAGGACGTAGTCCTGAATTATTTAGTATTAATAGAGGCTATGGATATATGCTTCACTATTATATGACCGCGGCCGAAATTCATGGATATTTATTGGATATAACAGGACATTTGGAGGAACAATATGGTGTCAAATATCGTTCTCAGGGAACACTCGAAGAATTATTAGGAGTGATTGAGAAAATCAAGGATCGGCTTATGACAGCAAATGGGCAAAGAAATCGGAGGCTTTTAGCCGCAGGATTCTCAATCCCCGGAGTTATAAACCAAAAACTAAGAATGATTCATAAAATTCCGGACATTTATTTTTTGAGTGACACAAAATTTTTTGATTATGCCGAACGGATTTTAGGTGTACCTGTTATTATCAATAATGTTGCATGGTTGGCAGCGGTAGGGGAAAAAACCTGTAGTTACCCTTTTATCGAAGATATGGCTTATATCAATATTACAGAATTTATTGGAATAGGTATGGGGATCATCATCGGAAATAAATTAGTAAAAGGCGGGAGAAATTATGCCGGCGAGATTGGACAGACATGTTTTGACAGCGGCTATTCTTTTCAGGAATATCGAGATGGCAGTGGTCAATTTGAACATGAAGCCAGTCTTCAGACGTTGTATGGTCGTGTTATGCAAAAATTGAACAATGGTGGCTGTAAAGTCCTTCGTTTGCTCATGGAAGAACAGGAGTGCGAGATATCTTTAGAATTATTGGAGAAAGCTGCAGAAGAAGGCGACTTAGATGTAAAAGATATTTTTGATAGAATGCTGAAAGCTTGGGCGATTATTTTAATTAATATAGATTTGATACTGAATCCTGAAATGATCATACTTGGAGGTAAAATATCTGAAAAAAATCATTATATATTGAATACTCTGAGAGAAATGTTTGCGGATCTCGGTATGTTTAAACCGGAAATCAGAGTTAGCACGCTTGGTGAAGATGCCCAGTTATATGGCGGCATACAAGAATTAAAAGAATATGTATTTAATAATATTATTCTGCAGAAAGTAATTAACTGAGGAGGAAAAGAATTTTAAACCATCTGTTATAAAAATGTGTTTTACTCAAAAATATAATCCATTTTGAAAGTAATGATATCAGAATAGTCCCAACAGTTTTCACTTTGGAAATTTTCAGCAAATAGGTAGATTTTTACTCACACATAATTCTATGATAGGAGGTTTATTTCATGTTGATTTTTTTAGAATAACTCCGGAGCGTGAGAGTCTGAAATAAAAAATGTTGGAAGGATAATATGGCAATGGTGAATAAAAATATTTTGGAATTAGAAAAGATAACAAAGCTATATCCGGGAGTGAAGGCGCTTGACAATGTGACCCTTTCTTTTCGTAGAGGAGAGGTGCATGCTTTAGTCGGAGAAAACGGAGCCGGGAAATCTACATTGATCAAAACGATTTCAGGAGCAATCGAGCCGACGGCAGGAACGATAGCGGTGGAAGGAAAACATTTTGAAAGCCTTACTCCTACGCTTTCGCGTGAAAATGGTATTGCAGTCGTATATCAGGAATTTACGCTGGTTCCGGTTCTTTCTGCCGCCGAAAATATTTTTTTAGGAGAATTTATCCGTAAAGGTTTGATATGCGATAGAAAAGCCATGAACGCAAGAGCCGCTCAGCTTTTTAAAATGCTGAAAATCGAGTTGGATCCTAATGTAAAAGTAGAAGACCTAACAACTGGCTATCAACAGATAGTTGAGATAGCAAAAGCGGTCGCCAAAGATGCAAAAATATTAATTATGGACGAACCGTCTGCGCCTCTTACGACAAATGAAGTCGAGGCAATGTTTAATATTGTAGACACATTAAAGGAACGTGGAGTTACTGTTATTTATATATCTCATCGGTTAGAAGAGATTTTTCGCTTAGCAGACAGAGTCTCGGTGTTGCGCGATGGTACATATATTACGACAAAAAATATCGAAGATACCACGAAAGATGAATTAATCAGCTATATGGTAGGACGGACTCTAAAAGAGACCTATCCTGAGCGGAACAACTCTACAGATGAAGTGATTCTTGAAGTGAAAAATTTATCGGGCAACGGGGTAGAAAATATTTCATTTGATTTGAAAAAGGGAGAAATACTCGGCTTTGGAGGTCTTGTGGGTGCCGGACGTACAGAGCTTGCGGCCTTACTATTTGGAAATGCCAGAATCACTGGTGGAGAGATCATATTAAAAGGCAAAAAGGTTGATCCGCGGTTACCGGAAGAAGCGATTGCTTCTGGGATTTCTTTAGTACCGGAGGACCGTAAAAATCAAGGACTGATTCTAGATATGACAGTAAAAGAAAATCTGACAGCGGCATCTATGAAAAGACTCTCCAATAAGGGATTCGTTAATGCAAAGGCAGAGAAAGAATTTACCAACCAATATGTAAGCAGCCTCAATATTAAAACGCCATCTATTGACCAAAAAGTAAAGAATTTATCTGGGGGCAATCAGCAGAAAGTTGTTCTGGGAAAATGGATGGGAACGGATCCCGACGTTATGATTTTTGATGAACCGACACGAGGAATAGATGTAGGGGCTAAGCAGGAAATATACAAGCTGATGGTCGACATTACCAAAAGCGGGAAATCAATCATTATGATCTCATCGGACATGGAGGAACTCCTTGGAATGTCTGACCGAATGGTGATTTTAAGCAAAGGCAGACTATCCGGTATTCTTGAAAAAGAAGAATGTACACAAGAAAAAGTATTGAAATACGCTGCGGAGGGAAAAGATGATGGAACAATTGAAAGCTAAAAAAACAGGGAAAAAACTTGGTGAATACGGAATATTTCTGGTGCTTATAGCGATGTTCATACTATTTAGTTTTATTGCACCGAATTTCTTTGATATCAACAATATTTTTAATGTTGCAAGACAGGTTTGTACGCTTGGGATTTGTGCTGTAGGGATGACGATCGTGTTGATAACCGGAGGAATAGACCTATCTCTTGGATTCCAAATATCATTAGCGAACGTTGTATGTGCGTGGCTCATGGTAAATGGAGGTTTAAATCCGATATTAGCAGTTGTCATAACTATTTTGATGACGACCGGAATCGGTATTTTAAACGGTATTATAATCGTAAAATCTCATGTTGCACCTTTGATCGTTACGCTTGCTATGCTGAATATTCTGAATGGATTAAGCTTTATGGTTTCAAAAGGCCTGCCAATTTTTGGGTTCGATAAAAGTTTTTCTGTTCCCGGACAGGGAAGCATTGCAGGAATACCGATATCACTCCTTATCATGATTGCAATTTTCATCGTTGGGGCAATTATTCTGAAAAAAACATATTTCGGCAGATATTTCTATGCGATTGGCAGTAACGAAGAGGCAGCTAAGCTTTCGGGAATCAATACGGGAAAATTAAAAATCTTTGCATATGGATTATGCGCATTTCTCACTTCTATTGGTGCTCTGCTGATGCTGTCGCGTACAAATTCGGGATTATCTTCAAATGGCGATGGTTTTGAATTTAATGTTATCACAGCCTGCGTATTAGGCGGAGTAAGCGCGTCAGGCGGTAAAGGAACGATTTTCGGAGCATTGGTTGGTGTATTGATCGTTGGATTTTTGGAAAATGGTCTGCTTCTCATGAACGTCAATGAATACACGCAACTGGTGATTCAGGGAATCATGATGCTTGCGGCAGTTGTCTATGACACTCTGTCCCGCGAAAAGAACGAACGTATTAAGAAAATCAAAGCAATTAATGTTAACAACCAAGTCTGAAATAAATCGTGCCGAAAGGCGGGAAGAAAGGAGGAAAATAAAAGATACGTTTTAAGTTCGGAAGTCTTTAATTCAAAAAATGGATAAACGAAAAATGGAGGAAAAAATGAAAAAGGTAATTGCAATTGTAATTTGTGTAGCTATGTTGTTTACGTTCGCGGCTTGTACAGCGGAAACCGCACCTTCTGCATCTGCTTCTACAGAAACGTCGGAATCTGTTGAATCAGCTGATACAAATGCAGAGGAAACAAACTCCACGGGCGAAAATTTTAAGGTCGGATTTGCTTTCTACAATCTTTCAAATCCAATTTGGGCAGAAGTTGTTGAGTCGGCTGTAGAATTAGGACCAGAATATGGTATGGATGTAACCTATGTAGACGCTGGAGAAGATTCTTCAACGCAGATTTCTCAAATTGAGAATTTTATCCAGAGCGGCATGGACGCGATTTGTATCCTTGCTATTGATGTTGAGGCCGTTGAGCCTATTGCAAAAAAAGCTATGGATGAGGGAATCATAGTTGTAGACTATGCAAGAGGGATGGAAAATGTCGACTATTCTCTATCAATGGACCCGGTTTCGACTGCAACGGCACTTGTTGAGATTGCAGCAGATTGGATCAATGAACATTATTCAGAAGACGAGACAGTGGAATGGGGTTTCCTTGATATCCCCACCGTAGAAATCGGCGTACGTGAAGGCGAAACTGTACGTGAGAAAATGCCGGAACTCGTTCCCAATTCTGTAGAGGTTGGTCATGGCGCGACACTTACCGTAGATGAGGGAATGAAAAATACGGAAACAATACTACAAGCAAATCCGGATTGCCGCGTAATTCTAAGTCTTGGCGCGGGCGGTGGCGTTGGTGGTAATGAAGCAATCAAAGCTTCTGTAGATCCCTCTCAATATGGAGAATATGCACTGTTTTCTATTGATGCAACGGAACAGGAAGTACTGAATATCATTAATGGAGATCCGCAGAAAGGTTCTATCAGTCCTGATTCCGGAAGAGCTCAGTCCAAGATCCTGCTTGAAAACATGCAGACTCTGTTAAACGGAGGTACAGTAGAAAAATATGATCATTTCCCGGTTATTAAAGTAACGACGGAAAATGCGCAGGAATATTATGACGAAAGATATTAATAAATGGCAGAGGTATAAAGCAATGGAAAAATTGAGGATGGGAATCGTAGGAGCAGGGATCTGGGGAGAAACGCATGCAAGCATTTACAACGAGCATCCGTTTGCCCAGACGGTAGCAATCTGCGATAAAGATAAAGGAAGAGCAGAGGCACTGGCAGCAAAATTCGGCGTGGAAGAGGTGTATACAGATTACCGCGAAATGGCGGAAAAATCGAGCTGCGATGCGATCGCGATCGTAACGCCGGACTTCCTGCATGCAGATATCGCTGTGGCATGTGCCAACGCAAAGAAGGATCTGCTGATCGAAAAGCCGCTGGCAACCACACGCGACGATGTGCACAGAATGATGGATGCGTTCGGGAAGAACAATGTCCGAGCCATGGTAGACCTGCACAACCGCTGGAACCCGGCGGTCAATGTCGCGAAGCAATCGATCGACGCCGGGAATCTGGGTACGCCCTACAGCGCATACGGACGTCTGAACGATATCAAATGGGTAGCGACAGACATGCTGTCGTGGGCGGCACAGTCGTCTATCCTGTGGTTTCTCGGGAGCCATTGCCTGGATACGCTGAGATGGCTGATGGGAAGCGAGGTAGAACGGGTGTATGCAGTGTCGCGGGAAGGCGTGCTGAAAAAGCTGGGAGTAGATGTACCGGATATGTATCTGACAACGCTCGAGTTCAGGAACGGAGGCATCGCCCAGATGGAAAACGGCTGGATCACCCCGAATGCGAACACATGCATCAATGATATCAAATTCACGGTGCTGGGAACGGATGGGATGATCAATATCGATTGCTCGAGCCATACGATGATCCAAGAAGTAACGGACAAAAAGGTGACGACGCCGGACGTGATCGTAAGAGACCGCGTGGACGGAAAGGTAAAGGGCTTCGCATACGAGAGCATCCGGTCGTTTGTAGACAGGCTGATAGACGGGAAGCCGTTCCTTGTGAGCACGGAGGATGCTGCGAACACATCGCTGGCGCTTCTGGCCGTGCTGGAATCTGCTGCCAAGAGGGAACCGATCACGGTACAGTATTGATTTCTACACTTTTCTATACAGGCAAAACTTTTGCCTGTATAGAAAAAGATTCTAATATCAGGAAAGCACAAAAAATATAAGCGGGAGCAGGAATAACATGAATCTACTGACAACAATAAAGAATTCAAACATGGAAAACTTTTTCCCAAAAGGATGGGATTTAGCGAAAATAGATGAATGCTGCGGGCACGCGCCGGCAGAGATTTTTGAGAGACAGGAATTTTGGCACAGGGACTTCAGGCCGGTGGAATGTGAAGACAATACGGTCTTCGGAATGATGATGGGGCATGAGATCGCCCTTGAGATCAGGCGGGCGAAGGAGGCAGGCAGGAAGCTGGCGATGATCTTCCCGGTAGGGCCGATGGGGATGTACCAATGGGCGGTATATTTTCTGAAGGAGTGGGGAATAGACTGCGGCCATGTCTATGGGTTCAATATGGACGAGTGGAGCGACGAGGAAGGCAATACGCTGGAGAAGAGTAATCATGGCTCGTTCCAGTATGCAATGGAACAAAACTTTTATGGGCCGCTCGGAGAGCTGACGATACCGGAGGAGCAGCGCAATTTTGCAACGCGTGAGAATCTGCCGGCGTATGCGGAAAAGATCGCGGCACTGAAGGCGGAGGGCGCGGAGCTGGTCACCGTATTCGGGATCGGGCGTGTGTTCCATATTGCATTCTGGGAGCCCCAGTTTGCAGGAGAATACAGCTCTTTGGAGGAGTGGAAAAGCGCAACGCACAGGCTGGGAGCGCATCTGAACCCATTGACGATCGAGCAGAATGCGCTGCACAGCTTCAAAAGCAGGACGACGCAGGTGCCGGCGTTTGCGAATACGATCGGGCCGGGTTTGTTCCTGCAGTCAGACCGGATCATAGGAGGGTGCGACGGCTGTTACGAGCGCGGGATGATGTGGCAGGGGATGTCACTGTGGGTGGCGCTGCGGTACGGACCGGATATGTGGGTGCCGGCGAGCTTCATGCCGACGCTTCCGGGTAAGCTGTTCTTCATCAAGGAGCTGGCAGGCCCGCTCGAAGCAGAATGTAATTGAGCAGGCATGGAAAGCGGAACAAGGAGGCAGGTGCCATGAAAAACAAATTTGACCTGAGCGGGAAAACAGCGGTAGTGACAGGAGCGGGGCAGGGCCTTGGGAGATCGTTTGCGAGAGCATTATCAGGAGCGGGAGCGGAGGTATTCCTGATGGCGCGGAATTTGGAACGCCTTACACGTACGGCGGAGGAGATCGCAGACGAGATGGGAACGGCAACACATGCCATCCAGCTGGATATTACGAACGAGCAAAGTATCATAAATGCCTGCGCTGAAGTATTAGAAATTACAGGGAAAATAGATATTCTCGTGAATAATGCGGCAGTTGGCCGCAGTGATGTCCGTCTCATTGATGAACCGCTTGAGGAATGGAACAGTATTCTGGAAACGAATCTGACGGGTACATTCCTCATGATGAAGCATGTTGGAAGGATCATGATCGAACAGAGAGATGGAAAAGTAATTAATCTTACTTCAATGACAAGTTTAGCTGCCATGCGCAATCCAACAGTAGGCGCTTATGACGTATCAAAGGCAGGGATCGAATGCCTGACGAGGCTGATGGCGGGAGCATGGTCGGAATACGGCGTTACGGTAAACGCCATCTGTCCGGGATATTATATGACAGATATCAATAAGGCGTATGTAGCAGAGCACCCGGAATTCTATGAGGATTCCCTGCGGCAGATCCCGCTGAAAAAGTGGGGAGAACCGGAGGATATTGGGGATATAGCGGTGTTTCTGGCGTCTGGAGCATCAGATTATATGACGGGAGCCAACGTAGTATCTGACGGCGGCTATACGATATGGTAAGGAGAACAGAGATATGAGACTATCTGGAAAGGTAACGGCCATCACAGGCGGAGGAAGCGGGATCGGAAGAGCGGCGGCTGAGCTGTTTGCGAAGGAAGGCGCGACCGTACTGATTCTAGAACGGGACAAAGAGAGCGGCAAAAAGGCGGAAGAAGAGATTTGCGCTGCCGGAGGAAAGGCTGAATTTTTCGAACTGGATATCGCAGACTGGGAGCAGGTACAGGCGGTATTCGGGGAGATCGGGAAAAAGTACGGAGGGATCGATGTGTTGTATAACAATGCATCGGTGTTCTGGGGAACGAAGGACGCAGCGCTCGACGTGATAGATGTGGATATATTCGAGCAGATCATCCGGATCAATCTGTTTGGAATGATGTATTGCTCGAAAGCGGCGATTCCGCTGCTCAAGAAGCGTGGAGGAGGAAGCATCATCAACACATCATCGAGCTGCGGAGTGATCGGTATTCCAAACTGCGACGCTTACAGCGCGTCAAAGGGAGCGACGATATCGCTCACGCGTGCGATGGCAGTGGAATTCGGACCGGAAAAGATTCGGACGAACTGTATTGCGCCGGCAGCGATCCATACGCCGATGATCTATGAGAGCGACCTCAACAAGCCTACGTTTGACGAACAGAAATTTCTGACGCAGGGCACACCGCTGAGAAGATGGGGAACGGCGGAAGATATTGCGAACATCGCGTTGTTTTTGGCAGGCGATGAAGGAAGCTATATGAACGGCGCGATCCTCGTCGCAGACGGCGGCATCACCGTTGCATAATAGATAATGCCGTATATAAACAAGTGTTGTCAGGGGGTTGATGGATCATTCAAAATGCAATCCCCTGACAATTTATCATCATAATTCTATTTTGACATAAGATTGTAGGATAGGAACAAATATGAGAAAATTAATTATACAAAATAAAGAAAATAATCTTATCGGAGAGATTGTTCCGGATTATGGCGGAATGTTGGGAAAGCTTTTCTATAACGGAAAGGCGATTATATGCGCAGATGAAAACATGCTGTCCACTGCAAATGTATTAGCAGGCGGCTGCCCGGTGCTGTTCCCATTTCCAAGCCGGACAGCCGACGACCGGTACACGATAGATGGGAAAGAATATGCGATGCCGTTTCACGGACTCGTCAAAAATGCGGCGTTCGGGATACAGGAAGCAACAGAAAACAGCGTAACGCTGTATATCACGAATAACGAAACATCCATGCAGGAGCATTTTCCCTTTGATTTTCGTCTGGAGGTCACCTATCGTATGGAAAACGGTCACGTGGTATTCAACGCTGTGGTCCGCAACCGTTCCGATAGGCCCATGCCGCACTATTTTGGCTGGCACCACTATTTTAAGGTCTCAGACAAAAGCAGATTAAGATATAAGATCGATATGGAAGAATATGTGAATTATCTGGATGGAACAAAGCGGCGTTATGACAGTGAGATAGATTTCACAAAGCCCGGAGATTATGTATTCAGTAAAAAGCATTCAAACGAAACAAAGATCATAAATCAGGCGGACGGATATCAAGTGTCGATACAAACGGACGATGCATTTGAAGCATTGGTGGTATGCACCTTATTCGATGGGCTCGTAACGGCAGAGCCGTGGCTGGGAACGCCCAATGCGATCAATGAGGGAAGATATGTGAAGTGGGTAGCGCCGCATACCAGTGAAAGCTATACGGTAACACTTGAATTGTCTGAGATCTGAACATGGAAAGGGGAGAGTCCTTATTATGAATATATTAGCGATCGGTTGTCATCCGGACGACCTTGAGATCGGCTGTGCAGGAACGCTTGCAAAATATGCGGAACGCGGCGACAGAGTGATCATGTGCCATGTGGCGAACGGAAATCTGGGGCATGTAGTGATCATGCCGGACGAGCTGCGTAAAATGCGCACCAAGGAAGCGGAGGATGCTGCGGCGCTGATTGGAGCGGAATCGATCAACATAGACGTAGGAGATATGCATGTAGAGGCGTCGGAACGGGAGACGATCAACAGGCTCATTGAGGTGGTGCGTTATGCCAAGCCGGATCTGATCATTACGCATAATCCGGACGATTACATGCGCGATCATCAGCAGACGAGCCAATTGGCTTTTCATGCAAGCTTCGGTTCGTCCATTCCTCATATTCAAACTGCAACCGAGGCATATGGTGAAATCGTTCCGATTTTTTATATGGATACGCTCGCGGGGATCAATTTCGTGCCAACGGAATATGTTGACGTAACAGAGACGATCGAAACGAAACTGAAAATGCTCGCATGCCACGAGAGTCAGATCAAATGGATGCTGGAGCATGACAAAATAGATTTCATAGATTTTGTACGTACCTGTTCAAAATACCGGGGATTGCAGTGCGGCGTTCCATACGCCGAGGGATTTCGGCAATACGCCGGTTGGCCGCGGTTCAGTACAAAGCGTTTGCTGCCGTAAAGGACTTGCTGGCAAAAGACAAGGCGCCGATACTTGTGATTCGGCGCCTTACCATATTTTATGAGTGGAAAAAGGAGGGCGGGAGTTGAATTTTATCCTAACAGACAGCTACGACCAGATGAGCGAAACAGCCGCTGAATTTTTGACAGAAGAACTGAATAGAAAACCGTCGGCGGTATTTGCGTTGCCTACCGGTTCAACACCGATAGGGACCTACCGGGCCTTAGCAAGACTCAACAAGGAGGGGAAAGTGGATTTTTCCCAAGGGAATTTTTTCAATGTGGACGAATATGTCGGACTTTCCCGGGAAAGCGAGCAGGGATATTATCATTTCCTGTATGAGAATCTTTACCGCCATGTGAATGTGGATCTCGAAAAAACGCACGTTCCGGATGGAATGGCGGAAAACCCGGAACAGGCGGCAGAGCAGTATGAACAGATGATAGACGGCTTGGGCGGTCTTGACGCAGCGTTTCTGGGCATAGGAAGAAACGGACATATCGGATTTAATGAACCAGCCGACAGTCTCCATTACGCGACCTATTGTGTGACGCTGACTCAAAGTACGATAGAAGCAAACGCACGCTTTTTCAGGAATGAAGGAGAGGTACCAAAGCAGGCACTTACGATTGGAATGGGAACGATCCTGAAAGCAAAAAAAATTATATTGGTGGCAGACGGGGACGATAAGGAGGAAGCGATCCATCGGCTTTGGGAGGATACGAGCCTGCGGACAGATTTTCCGGTATCTTTTCTGCGTTTGCATCCGGATGTAACTATAATAACGACGATCAAATAGATGTAGTTTCTTTTAGAAAGAAACTACATCTATTTGATAGCAAGAGCCGTCTGCGTCCCGCACAGCGCAGACGGCTTTCTATTTCAGTTTATTATGGTATAATGTAAAAGTACAGAATAAAATATAATTGAATCAGGCGGATTCATCTTTGGAGGACTCGATGGAAAGTTTTAAAACAGGATTTATAGGCTGTGGCAACATGGCTTCCGCTATCATAGGCGGTATGGAAAAAGCGGGATTCACTGACCTTTTCATCTATGATAAGGATCAAGCGAAATGTAAAAAATTTGAGGGCGCTTCTTTATGCCAAAATGTCAATGAGGTTGCCGAAAAGGCAGATATTATCTTTTTATGTGTAAAGCCGAATGTTTTACCGGATGTTTTGCAGGAAATCAAAGCAGAAGGAAAAGCATTTGTTTCCATTGCTGCTGGAGTTAGAACGGAAAAGATAAGAGATTTATTGAAACCTGCTGGACGTATTATGCGCATCATGCCCAATACACCGCTTCTGGTAGGGAAAGGCGCTATTTGTATTCAGATACCGACTGATTTTACGGAACAGGAGCAGAATTTCATTGAACACATATTTCAGCCACTCGGTATCATAGAGTATGTAAGCGGAGATTTGATGGATAGCGTTACAGGAATTTCGGGCAGCGGACCCGCATACGTTTATATGTTCATCGATGCATTGGCGAAAGCAGGCGCCAAACATGGCTTGCCGGAAGATGTATCTCTGCGTCTTGCGGTACAGACATTTGAGGGAGCCTGCGAAATGCTGAAGCAAACGGGAGATACTCCGTCACAGCTGATCCATAATGTCTGCTCGCCGGGCGGCACAACCATAGAAGCAATGAAAATATTTGATATGAATGAAATACGCGGAGTCGTTGAGTGGGCTGTCGACGCATGCGTAGCGAAATCAAGAGAGCTTTCTAAATAGAAGAGCCACAATTAATTAAAAAAGGATATTCTAATTTATGCTAAAGGAAGTAATTTTATATTGCGACGGAGCGTGTTCCGGCAATCCGGGCCCCGGCGGGTGGGCCTGTGTGCTCGACTATAGAGGAAACAAAAAGGAATTATCGGGGTTTGTGGCAGATACGACCAATAACCGCATGGAACTTATGGCAGCCCTGCAGGGACTTTTGGCTTTAAAAGAGCGGTGCAGTGTCAAAGTATATACAGACAGCGCCTATATTCACAACGCTTTTGATAAAGGCTGGATCATTGCGTGGCAAAAAAATGGATGGAAAACAGCGGCAAAAAAGCCGGTGGAAAATCAGGAATTGTGGAAACAGCTTGTAAATGTATCGAAAAACCATGTAGTAAAATGGTTTAAGGTCAAAGGACATGCGGACGATGAAATGAATAACCGTTGCGATAAGCTTGCGCGGGAGCAAATCAAAAAGAACACTTGAAAAATAACTGAAAGCAGCAAAAGCGGGAAAGGATCAACTATTCGCAAAACACAAGTTTTGCGAATAGTTGTTTGCATTTTAATTGTTCTCTATGGTATAATACCTTTCTAAGGAGTAAAATTTAGTTCTCTCTTTTGCTTTTTATAAGCTTTAATTTAAAAGGAGCTTTCTTCTTAATATGGATTCTAACAATTATCATCAGGATTTTAATCAAAAGATGACCCTTAAGCTGCGGGAAATTATGAAAGAGCTTCCTTCCTTTACAGCAAGCTTTTTTATTGCTGTTGAAAATACTTCAACGATTTTAACGCGCGTTAACTATGCGGCTGATCTTCGCATTTTTTTTCAATTTTTAATACGTGAAGTTCCCTATTTTGCTGAAAAAAGCATCTCATCTATTACGAAAGAAGACCTTAAAGCCGTCACGGTCGATGACCTCTATCTTTTTCTTGATTATTTGAATTTATATACTGCGGCTGATAATGACGAAAAATTTATTGAAAATCATGAACGCGGAAAAGCGCGGAAAGTAGCATGTCTAAGGTCTTTTTTTAAGCATTATTATAGAAAAGGGATATTGGAAAGCAACGTATGTGATTTACTGGATACTCCAAAGATCCATGAAAAGGCGATTATACGCTTAGAACCCGATGAGGCGGCAAATTTGCTTGATATAGCGGAAAACGGTGAACAGCTTACTAAAAAGCAAAGACAATATCACAAAAAAAATGTGAAACGCGATGTTGCCATTTTGACTCTATTTCTGACCACGGGGATACGGGTATCGGAACTGGTCTCTCTCAATATCAATGATATTGATTTTAAAAACGGCTGTTTTAAGGTCACGCGAAAAGGCGGTAACCAAGTTATGCTTTATTTCGACGATGAAGCAGCTGAAGCGCTTGAGGCCTATCTTTCCGAACGTAAGGAGCGGGGAAATTATGCGCTTGACGCTCCCCTGTTTCTTTCTATGCAGGACAGGAGAATATCCGTTCGCAGCGTAGAACTGATGGTGAAAAAATATGCGCGCATCGCTAGCCCGCTGAAAAAGATTTCTCCGCATAAGCTGCGCAGTACATACGGCACGATGCTTTATGATGAGACGGGAGACATTTATCTTGTTGCAGACGTGCTCGGGCATAAGGATGTTAATACGACGCGAAAGCATTATGCCGCCATGTCGGAAGATAACCGCAAACGCGCCTCGAAAGCAGTGAAATTGCGCAAGTAAATAATGGGAAAAGCTTACAGCGCTATTCCCATTGAATCGAGGGCATACAATATTCCAAGCTTTGCGTGCTCATAGGTAAGCGCTCCCTGTAGATAGGCTGCATACGGCGGGCGCATGGGGCCGTCGGCAGTCAACTCAACAGAAGCGCCTTGCACAAAGGTTCCGGCCGCCATAATTACTTTATCATCATACCCGGGCATATCCCATGCGTATGGAACTACATGTCCGTCGATCGCGGAGGCCCGCTGTATGCCGCGTACAAAACCAGTCATAGGTTCTTCGCTGTCAAATATAATAGACTGCGTGATATCGCCGCGTACAGCATTATAGGCAGGCTGAGAACGATATCCGAGCCGCTCGAATACACGGGCTGCAAGCACAACACCCTGCAAAGCCTGGCAAACCGTGTGTGGAGCCATGAAAAATCCCTGAAAATATTGCTGATAGCCGAAAGCATAAGAGCCGATTTCGGTTCCGATCCCCGGAGCAGAAAAGCTCCCGGCTATTTTTTCGATCAGTAGTTTTCGGCCGGCGATATAACCTCCGGTTGGAGCAAGACCGCCGCCCGGATTTTTGATCAATGAGCCGGCGATCACGTCGGCGCCAACTGCTGTTGGTTCTTTTGTACAGACGAATTCCCCATAGCAATTATCGACCATAATGATCTTGTCGGGAAATTCCCTATGAATCACAGAAATTACATGGCCGATGGCCTCTGTTGTGAAAGCAGGTCTAATTTCATAGCCGGTGGAGCGCTGCAAGTAAATGACCGTAACAGACGGTTCCTTTTTTATTGCGGAAAGAGCAGCGGCGAGATCAATACTGCCATCCTCCTTCAAGGGAGTACAGGCAAAGCGGATATTATATTCTTCCAACGACCCGTTCGCCCCGTATAAAGTAGAGCGTAAAGTATCATATGGCTTTCCTGTCAGGGAATATAAGGTATCGCCCGGCCGCAGCAATCCAAATAACGCCGTAGAGATCGCATGTGTGCCGCTCATCAGCATTGGAGAAACAATGGCGTCCTCTGCACCGAAAGTATCGGCAAATATACGGCAGAGTTTTTCCCGTCCTTCATCTCCATAGCCATAGCCTGTAGACGCATAAAAATGCCGTGCAGAAACACAATTTTTCTGAAATGCATCGATAACGCGGAACTGTCCGAGCTGGGCGGTTTCCTGAAGTGTTCGAAATACTGGTTTTACATCTTCCTCGCATTCAAAAACAAACTGTACCAATTCGCGCCTGATATGAAACTGATCACTGATATATGAAAGGATATCCATTATTTTTTATCTCTCCCCTGTTCACTTAGTTGCCTTGCAAGCTCAGTTGCTGTTATGCCGTTTTCCTGTACATCATACCAGCGGATCCTCTGATCGCGCCGGAACCATGTAAGCTGCCGCTTTGCATAGCGACGGGTATTTCTCTTGAGCAAACCGACTGCCTCTTCCAATGAGATAGAGCCCATGAAATAAGGAATGAACTCTTTGTACCCGATTGCCTGCATAGAGGCCGGAGCATCGCCGTATTTTTGGAACAGGCTCCTCGCTTCCTCCAGAAGCCCGCGTTCCATCATTTGATCTACACGCCGTTCGATACGGTCATATAGGAGAGCGCGCTCCATTGTGAGTCCTGACATGATAAAATCATAGTCGTCATTCAGAACGCCGAAAGAATAACTTCCCCGCTCTTTTTGATGACGAAGGATCTCCAGCCGGCGAATGATACGCTTTTTGTCGTGAGGATGGATACGCAAGGCGGCTTCGGAGTCTGCCTGCGCAAGTTCCCTATGCAGGCTTGCAGGCTCCCTTTTTTCCAATAAAGCACGAAATTCAGGATCATGAGCGGTCTCTGTAAAGTCGAGCCGGTAAGTGAGAGAATTGATATAAAGTCCTGTTCCCCCTACTACTATGGGAGTTTTGCCGCGTTTCAGAATATCACGTATCCATCCGAATGCGCCGCGCTGGAACATTGCAACGGAATAAGCGGCATCCGGTGAAACGATATCTATCATGTGATGAACGACACCCTGCATTTCTTTCTGATCCGGCTTAGCTGTTCCGATATTCATATCGCAGTAGATCTGCATGGAATCTGCGGAAACTACTTCCCCGTCCATCCGTTTTGCCAGCTCTACGGCCGCTGCCGTTTTTCCGGAAGCGGTAGGACCAACGATTACATATACTCTTTCTTTCATACGGTCCGTTTAAATCCTTTTTGCAAATCACTTTTTTGGAGTACTATAGCGATCGGACGCCCATGAGGACAGTTGGGGATCGCATCAAGCTCCGTAATTTCTTTCATGAGCTCTTCGATTTGCTCGTCAGATAGTTCATAGCCCGCCTTGATACTGTAACGGCAGGAAGCACGGATAACGGCTTCGCGCTGCAGCAGGATATCGCCGCGGGTGTTTTTCAATTCGAATAGTATTTCTTCGATCAGCTGTTCAGCGCTGCTTTTCTCTATTTGTGCCGGGAACGAACTGAATTTTAAAGTAAGCGGACCGAACTCCTCCAATTCAAATCCAAGAGAACTCAATAGATCTTTGTTTTTCATAAGGAGGGAAAAATCTTCAGCCGTTAAAGTTGTGACATAAGGGACCAAAAGCCCCTGAGCAGCAACTGTACCTCCGGCGGCAGCTTTTTTCATACGCTCGAAATTGATACGCTCATGCGCTGCATGCTGGTCTATCAAATAAAGTAAATCAGCACACTCGATGATGATATAGGTACTCCATATCTGCCCGATGATCCGGTAATCGAGCAAGCGGCGTACGTCCTCAATCATTTCCTGCTCTGAAACAGGGGCATGATATTCGGCAACAGAATGAATCATCTCTTTAAAATCCTGATTCGGCGTGAATGTTCCTCCATACGCTGAAGATGTCTCTGTTCTTATATATCCACTTTCCTGTGCCGCAGTCTTCCAATCGTTTCGATAAAGCTTCTCTGCGCTCCGAAGCTGCGGATAATGATGAAAAGAAGGATCTTTGCTGTCCTTGCTGACTGACGGCGCGGACGGACTTCCTGAAGAAGCAGGCGGAATATCCTGAAGAGAAAGCACGGGTGGCTTGCTGTCCTCCTCTAATGCTGCACGGACTGCATGTTCGGCCGCAGACAATACATCTGCTTCGTCGTAAAGCATCACCTGCAGCTTGCCGGGATGTACGTTTACATCTGCACGGTCCGGCGGGAGCGTGACATGCAGGACAGAAAATGGAAAATGTCCGCGAAGCAAACGCTCACCATATCCGCGGAGAACTGCGGCTTGGAGATTTCTAGACTGGATATATCGGCTATTCAGGAAAAAGCAGATATGATTTGTACCTTTATATAAAAAATCCGGGCGGGAAATCAAACCGTGTATGGCAATTTCTCCCGGATATTCCAGATCGATCAGTCTATGGGAGATATCTTTACCATATACGGCGATAACAGCATCCTTCAGGCTTCCGTTCCCCGGGCTGTGATATATCACCTTTCCATTATTGATATATTTGATGGCAATATGAGGATTAGCGAAAATCAATCTGGAGACAACAGAAGTCACGTTCACCGTCTCCCGTGCCGTATTTTTCAAGAACTTCATTCGCGCAGGAATATTATAGAATAAATTCTCTACCCGGACAGTTGTACCCTCAGCAAGCCCGGCAGAAGAAACTTCAGGACGGTGCTCACCGCTGACCGAAAGTATAGTACCCTCTGCACTATCATGCGGGCGGGTCTTGATCGTAAGACGGGACACCGCCGCCATGCTGGAAAGGGCTTCACCTCGAAACCCGAGCGTCTCTATTTGCTCCAGATCACTGAGTGAACGAATTTTACTCGTTGCATGCTTTTGAACGGCAAGCGGTACATCTTCAGCAATGATACCAACTCCATTATCGGTGACGCGTATCAGCTCTTTTCCGCCTTGGGCGATTTCGATCGTAATTGCAGTAGCTTCTGCATCCATAGAATTCTCCACCAATTCCTTAACAACAGAAGCAGGATTCACCACGACTTCCCCGGCTGCGATCCGCTTATAAATCGCTTCATCCAAAACATTGATCCTATGCTTCATGGTTCAGCTCCTTTTTAAGCGAATAGACGAGGTTCAGAGCTTCAATAGGCGTGAGTGTATCGATATTTACATTTTTAAGCTCCGCAATATAAGCAGGAAGCGCAGAAGCAGAAGGATTTTCAGGCTTCTCTTCCTTTCGTTCACGGGGCAACCCATTGAGTGAGATCTCATATTCCTGAAGACGGTCCAAGAATATACGCGCCTGCGAGATGACCTCTTCCGGAAGCCCTGCGAGTTTGGCAACGTCGATGCCAAAACTGCGGTCGGTACCGCCTTTTACGATCTTATGAAGAAAAATGATGTCATGCCCCACTTCCTTTACAGCTACCGAATAGTTGCAGATACCGTCAAACATGTTCTCAAGCTCCACAAGCTCGTGATAGTGAGTCGCAAATAAAGTTTTTGCGCGGATATTATTGATAATATACTCTACGCTTGCCCATGCGATAGAAAGACCGTCTGTCGTACTGGTTCCACGTCCTATTTCATCTAAAATCAAAAGACTCTTCGGCGTTGCATTGTTTAGAATATTGGCTAGTTCATTCATTTCCACCATAAAGGTACTTTGACCGGAAGCAAGGTCGTCGGAAGCGCCTACACGGGTGAAAATTCGGTCAACGAGGCAGATATGCGCGGATGAAGCCGGAACGAAGCAGCCGATATGTGCCATTAAGACGATCAGGCCGACCTGCCGCATATAAGTGCTTTTACCCGCCATGTTAGGTCCGGTGATCAAAAGCATATTCTGCGTATCATCATTAAGAAGTGCGTCGTTAGGAACGAATTCCTGACGGCGTATACTCTCTACTACGGGATGTCTGCCATTCCTGATATCAAGGAGCCCGTCATCGGCCATTTCCGGCCGCACGTACGCATTTTCATAGGCGACACAAGCGAATGACTGCAGAACATCCAAAAAGGCTACACGGGCAGCACAGGACTGAATACGCCCAACGTTTTCCCCGAGCATGTCTCTTATTTTTAGAAAAGCTTCATATTCAATCGCCTTACGCCTCTCCTCCGCTCCAAGAATGGTATCCTCCATTTCCTTTAATTCTTCCGTAATATAACGTTCGCAATTCACAAGCGTCTGTTTGCGCAAATAGCGGTAAGGAACCTGAGAAAGATTAGATTTGGTCACCTCGATATAGTAACCGAAAACCTTATTATATCCGATTTTGAGATTTTTTATCCCGGTCTCTTCCTTTTCCCGCGCTTCAAGCTCGGCCAGCCATGCTTTTCCGTTTTTGGAGGCGGAGATCAAGCGGTCTATCTCTTTGTCGTAGCCGGGCTTTATGATATTGCCGTCCATGATGCCTGCCGGCGCATCTTCGCTGATAGAACTGTCAAGCAGCTCATAGATATCCTGCAGGGAATCTAAGCCGCTATAAAGACGGGAAAGAAGCACGCTTTTTGTTTCCCCCAGAAGCTTATGCAATTCTGGCAGTATGCCGATCGAACGCTTTAGAGAAAGACAGTCTTTCGCATCGATCGATCCGTATGAAATACGTGAAATGATACGTTCAAGATCATAAACATGCTTTAGAGAATCCGCAAGAGATTCCCTAAGATAGATACTTTCACGGATCTCTCCTACTGCATCGAGCCGTTCGTTTATCGCATCGAGATGCTTCAGCGGCTGAAGAACGATTTTTTTCAGCAAACGGGCGCCCATTGCAGTCTGCGTTTTATCGAGTAGCCACAAAAGAGAACCGCGTTTACTATTTTCCATAAGAGTCTGAGTCAACTCAAGATTCCGGCGCGTATTAGGGTCGAGTATCATATAGGCGCGTTCATTTAACGTGCGGAGCGTAGTGATGTGGAGCAATGCGTTCTTTTGTGTATCGATCAGATATTGCATCAACGCTCCGGCCGCACAAACACCAAGCACCATTTCGGCGCAGCCAAAGCCCTTTAGGGAAGAAACCTTAAAATGTCCGCGCAGCGCTTTTTCCGCAGCTTTAGCTTCAAAAGCCCAATCAAAATATGGATTGACAAACGTATTTTTAAAACGTGTTTTCCCCGTCATGATCAAAAATTCTTTGGCATGGGAGTCGGCGATAAGGAGCTCCTGAGGATTAAGACGAGTCATTTCGTTAAAAAGAGCTGTATCGTCTTCGAGCTCCTCAAGAACAAATTCGCCGGTAGAAACATCACAGTAGGAGATACCGTATCTCCCTTGTTCTCCGTAATGGACGCACAGAATGTAATTGTTTTCCGATTCATTCAAAATCGAGTTTTCAACAACCGTTCCGGGGGTCACGACCCGCGTGACTCCGCGCTTTACGATTCCCTGAGCAGCCCGCGGGTCCTCTAACTGATCGCAGATAGCCACTTTATAGCCATTTGCAATCAGCTTGCTGATATAACTGTCAACAGCATGATAAGGCACGCCACACATGGGGGCGCGTTCTTTAAGACCGCAATTCCGGCCGGTAAGCGCAATTTCAAGAACCCGCGCGGCCGTTTCTGCGTCCTCAAAGAACATTTCATAAAAGTCGCCTAACCGAAACATCAGGATACAGTCCGGATATTCTTGCTTTAGGTCGAGATATTGCTTCATCATAGGTGTCAGTTCTGCCATTATGGTTCCTCTTTGATCATTTCTCCAAATAATGTCGTCTTTTTGCCCTGCGTAATTTTGATATCGGCAAATTCTCCAGTCAAAGACGGCGGACCCGGAAAGTTTACCATTTTTGAGGTGCTTGTCCGTCCGCACATATGTCCCGAATCACGCGTACTGATCCCTTCGACGAGCACCTCTAACGTTTTCCCGACATATTCGCGGTTACGCTGCTCTGTGATTTCATTTTGCAAAGCAACTAATTCTATGATTCGTTTTGATTGTATTTCTTCACCAATCTGATCGGGCATTTCTGCAGCCCGCGTTCCGGACCGCGGCGAATAAACAAACGTAAAAGCGGAATCGAAACGAATCTCACGCACAAGCGAAAGCGTGTCTGCAAAGTCTGCTTCCGTCTCTCCCGGAAATCCGACGATGATATCGGTCGTAATGGCGATTCCTGGAATATTTTTACGAATTTTTTCGACTAATCCAATATAGGCCTCCCGCGTATAATTGCGATTCATCTCTCTTAGGATGCGCGAGCTTCCCGATTGAACCGGAAGGTGAATATGACGGCAAATCTGCGGATACCGTCCAATCACAGAAATCAATTCATCAGAAAGGTCTTTCGGATGAGAAGTCATAAAACGAATACGGGGAATATCTGTTTCCTCACAGATACGGGTTAACAGCTGTGGAAAACCGATACCGCCATCGTAGGAATTAACATTCTGACCGAGCAGCATGACCTCGCGGTAACCATGTGGGGAAAGCTCTGCGATTTCGCGGATGATCTCCTCCGCATTCCGGGAACGCTCTCTGCCCCGAACATACGGAACAATACAGTAAGAACAGAAGTTATTACATCCATACATGATATTGACCGATGCAAGCGGGCCGGCAGCCCGCTTCTGCGGAACATCGTCATGCAATTCTGTAAGCTCAGGAGCCTGATAAACCCTCTCATGTTTTTCTTTTACAGTAAGAATCATGTTCGGAAGCTCATGAATATTATGGGTTCCGAAAACGATATCCACAAATGGAAACGTATCCAACAATTTTTGAGCTGCTTGCTTTTGCTGCATCATACAGCCACAGACAGCAACCAGCAGTTCTTTGTTCCTAAGCTTCAGTTTTTTGATTCGGCCTACATTACCAAAGGTTTTTTGCTCGGCATTTTCCCGTACGCAGCAAGTATTGAACAGAATAAAATCAGCGTCCTCTTTCGAATCCGCCAGACCGTATCCCATTTTTTCCAAAAGCCCGGCTATTTTTTCAGACTCATGTGCGTTCATTTGGCAGCCATAGGTAATGATATGATATTTTAAGGATTTTTCCTTGATCTCTCTTTTCAAATGATTTATATTATTCATATTTATATTATAATGCAAAAATGCGATAAAATCCACTTGCCTATTTCAATGAAATAAAAAAACTGCCCGGTGAAACACACGAGCAGCTCTTTATTGTTACCAAGGCCTTCGCCCGCAAACAAAATGATTTCTCCAATAGGAGGTATCATAACTGCGATGGACAACTTTCCCGTTAGAGGAAGAAGCGTCTATCATCATCCCATCGCCGACAACGATCCCGACATGTCCTACCCGTGTTCCCGCATTGTTGGAATAAAAAATCAAATCTCCACGCTGAAGATCGTCAAAGGATATTTTTTCCCAAGAAGAATTTTGCGAAAAGCCTGCCGCATTCAAACGTCCGGTCGAAGAACCAGCCTGCCGCAGGCAATAGGTCACGAGGCCGGAACAGTCAAAAGAATCGGGGCCGGAAGCGCCCCATATATATGGCTCGCCCAGTTGCTCTTCTGCAACGGAAATGAATTTGTCGATATTACCCTTGCGCTGGATCGCCGCCGCCATTTCGGCCGTTGGCTTTGCATCTGCGGAATAGATGAGCCCGAGAGTCATTTCTCCCGTTTTTCCGTCCACACCAAGTCCGTTTCTCTCCTGGAACCGTTTAACGGCATCGATCGTCTCTGTTCCGTAATAACCCGTCACCGATGAAATATAGCCAAGCTCTTGAAGCCGCTCCTGAAGTACTGTTACGTCGTCCCCCTCTGTGCCTTCCAGAAGAGTATAGGGCTTAGCATCATCCGTATAGATGATCGCAAGTGTTTTAGGACCGCATACACCATCCTGCTCAATACCATGCTGTCTTTGAAAAAAAGCGATAGCTCCTGCTGTTGCAGGGCCATAATATTGCGTTGTTTCATCAATATCAAGATATCCAAGATCCATTAGCCGCTGCTGCAGCGTCTGTATCTCCGGGCCCTCCATTCCCTCTTTCAAAGTGGGATCCGGGGTCGGCTCAGGAGTAGGTTCCGGTGTTGGAGCCGGGGTGGGAGCAGCCTCTGCCATGGCGGAGGCATCATTTGCCAAGAGCGTATCATCTGCATTCGCCGCATTAGTATTAGAGTTAAAGGCGGGCAGATTTCCGAACACTCCAAACGAAAATAGGAGGACGACCACAACGACAGCACCGCATACAGAGCCTGTCATCGTCAAGCGCTTTGTTTTAGGCATCCGGGTCATTTTATCCTTGAAATTCAGGAAAAATCTTCTGACACGTAATGAAAAAGGATAATAGGTATGTCGTCTTACCTTGATAAATTTTCTTCGCATACCGCAATTCTCCTTCCAGATATTGAGATAATTGTAACATAAATTTAATAATTTGAATAGTACCTGAATGCAGTGACGGAATTAAAAATACTGATTCTGACAAATACTGCTACTGCTGTCATACCTAAGACAAAATTTAAAACCCGCTCGGATTGCCGAACGGGTTCTTGATCGCGGAATCCACCACGACATGGTATGAGTGGTGATACAGAACTTTTTGAAAAACCCAGTAATATCAAGGACTTGTGGGCATCCGAACAGAAAATTATCTTGTATATCTCTCTACTTTGGGGCGGCTGTTTTGAAGCAGTCACCCCTTTCTTAATGACCAAAATAAATGTGCCGATTAGGGTTTACAAAGCCTGTTTTTCCTTTCTGTATTGCTTGCTAGAAAGAGGGGGCAGGTGATTTATTATCCAGAGTGTTAAAGTGGCCCAGAAACGGCTTTTCCCAAAAAACAACACTTTTTTAAACCTCCGAAAAGAGGCATTGTTATGATGGCATTTTGTATAGAGAAAGCCTAGAATATGACCGCCGTTATCGTTCGAGACTGTTTCCGTGACAGCAAGGGTAAGATCGTGAATGTGCAATATTCATCTACGAGATACCCTATTTCCCAGACACAAGCCAGCCGTGTGAGGACGAGCCAAATACGGCCTGTCCAGATACGGAAAACCCGGATATGGATAATCCATGTCTGGAAAACTGGCCACAATTAAATAAAGATAAAAGAAATACTAATTCATCAAGTACAAAAGAAATCAAATCCTATCCTAATCAAACTCCGCGGGTGCCAATCGGGCCGTACAGGACAGGATGTGGGATTGAGAGAACTATCGAAAACTCATTTTAGAGAAAAATATGTGGGTTGATTTTAAAGCATAAATTACTTATAAATCTCGCAAACCCGCCTCTATCTCTTCAAGTTTCTTTCTGACCTCTGTCAATTCCCTCTCTTCTTGCTGAATCTGTGCCTCTAAATTTATATCAACATATTCAGATGGATAGTGATTACTAAGTACATATGCTATTCTTTTTCGCCTTACTAGTTTATCTCTAAGAAAACAAAATAATTTTGCCGGAGTATAAGGAGTCCCCCAAATCAATATAACACCTATGTAATATACTAATAGTGCCAGTGCGCCAACGATTCCACTGCTAGCGAAAGCTAAAACGTCTTTTTCACCATTGCTTGAATTTTCAATTAATTGATAAAGCGGCTCAGAGAACAGTCTAATCCCAACTATTATGAATAAGCCACATGTTATGAACAATATTACAAGCAATTTTCTCGCAGCAGGAGCAATTTGAGTTTTATCAAATTCAAAAATGTTTTTCAGTTGCTGTAATCGTGTTTCCGCACTGCTTATACTCTTTTTGAGATCTTCAATTCTTCTTGATAAGACTTTTCTCTTGCCTTCTCTAGTTTGTTCTTCTAGTTTTAAACGAAGCGCTGCGTTTTCTTGGACCAATTTATCATTTTGTTGATGAGATACTACAAGGCGTGCCTCACTTTCCTGCTTTCCCACACCCAATTCATAGATCAGTTTCGTTTGTTCATGTTGCAGAGTTTTAATGTTCTCGCTTTTTTGTGCTATAATAGCCGCAAACTTGTCTTCATCTGTGCTAATGTTTCTTATATCTCCAGCTGTAAGCGAGTCACTGGCAAATACAAGAGACAAATTATCTAAGTCAGAAGTGTTTTCTGCATGCTTTTGCATATAAGCACTAATTGTATTTGCGAATGCTGTGAGTTCACTTGTGCCTATAGCAAATTTAGATGCGAGGGTCATAATTGTATTGGTTAATCCATCTCCGCATTCTTTCTTTGCTTGCAGCCACATTATATTTGATAATTGTGTTTCCGTTATACATTCCTGGACATTATCAGTTGTAGTCTGATTCCAAAATGTTAGTTTCCCATCATTTGTGAGGACCCACCAATGTGCATCAGTAATTGAATTGATTCTGTGCGGGCGCTTTTTAGCACAATATGCAATAAGTGATAAATCGTGCTTAGCTTGTTTTATGGAATACTTATCGTTTTGCTTTGTTCTTATAAGGTCAGAGATATCTTCTTCCAAAATAACACTATCGTCAAAGTCATCTACGATTTCAATTCCAAAGTTGGTCTGCAATATTTTGCGAATGTTCTCTTGTTTTGATAGTTCAAAAAATTCAGTCCTAGATTTTCCGTGTTGGTATGCGCTCCAGAATCCAGATGTACGTATTGTGCTATTACGCAAAAAAGTCCCTGTTTGCTGGGTATAAGGAGCAATTTCTTGAATAAACCCCTTAATACTTGAACAAATTTCTTGCACTGTTTGATCTAAAACAATAAAGTTTGTACCAGATTCTTTAAGAGTTGTCCAAGTAATATAGGCAGTCTCATTATCTAATTCTGGTTGTAATTTTAATAAGCGCAACAAAAAATTGGTATCTAAGATTGCCGTACCAATGTTAAAATTCTTATCAGATACTTCCTCAATTTTAGACGGCTTAAAATTTAATAGTGTTGATTGAATTGCTCCCTCAAATAACTTTAAAAAAGAATGATATGAAGTTGAATCTTCAGCCCTACATTTGAGTAAAAAATTGAAAAAAATCTCTGTATGTTGCCAATAAGTCTCGGAAGGATCTTCATCGGTTTTGTCACTAGGTTTTACTATCTGATAAATGCCTGACTGAATAAATTCCGCTAATTCATACGAGTGAGTATAGATCCATTGGCAGACATTTTCGCGGATTTCTTCAATCGAAATATCTACATCTTGGCTAATCAAAAACTCTTGAAACGCATAAAAGAATTTTTCAATTTCGGCTTTCGCAGTTTCGTGGTTGACAATATATTCAGAATTTACGATATCCGTATCAAGTACAATAGTTCTGTTTCCTATAAATTGAACCTTATGTTCTTGCACTAAAATATTTATAAGATATCGTAGTGTATCCTTCGGGATACTTACATTGTATAAGTTATTAATGGAATCTCGCAACTTTAAAAAAGAGACCGAATTCTGTCCAGCCGTCATAATTAAAGCTGTTTCAACCAATGGAACAAAGCCCCAGAAAATATTTTTACTTTTATCAAAAGCATCTGCCGCAACAGCATAAGCGGCCAGTTTCAAATTATCATTAATGTTCATAATAGTGCGACCCTCCTATGCAGTATAACAATATTATACAGCATAAAAGGGCGCAGGACAATCTTATTCAGTTATAACTTCTACAGGTATATGACTATTAATCTGTAATAGGTACAGTGGGATTGCATGACCGGAACTATCATTTTCTTTTATTGCAACAAATGCTCCCTTTTTATATGCAATCCTATATCTATTTTTTGAAGAATCACAAACTAAATCATTTTCAAATATTTCTATATTATTCTGATCAAACAAAAGAGTAGAAACATCGATTCTCATATCATCAGAAACTACATTGTCACAAATAAACTGATTGATACGACTAGGATTTATCTCTATAATAGTTGTACCTATATTCTGTGACCTAATTCTAAATCGAATATCCATATTACCTCCACACAAAAGATATGCGTCTTCTATATATGGTATTCTATTAAAGGTTGCACATAGAAATGCAATTTTAATCCTTACAATGGCCTTATTTTATATTTGCAATTCTTTCTGCAACTTTACATTGGGTCTTCTTTGTAACTAATCTATATTCTGACAAAGGGCGTCGCATTTCTTTCTAGTGTATTTTATGGAGTTCCACTTGTAGGATAGCCTTGTGAGCTATGAGTCCGGCCAGTTCCGCTTTTGGCTTTTCAGTAGAAGGAAGTTTAATGAACTCAACTACTTTGTTGCCCCTGGTTACCCCAAGCAAGATAATCTTGCTCAACCTTCACAGGAGTTTTCCCTTGTCCTTTGATGCTTTGTGTTGTCCAAAGACAGTTTTCAATTTACGGACGGTTATTAATGCAGCTCTTGTCTGTATCTCGCTTGAGGACACTGACAGGCATCTCATATTCTCTGCTTAGCCAACTGCTGATTCGATGTATTTCGTGGTAACTGCGCTCATTGGCGTGATAATGCTTGTGGTCGGTAAAGCTGACATCATTGAAAATCAGATGATTGTGAGTGCTTCCTGTCCGTTTTGCCGGGATTGCAGATGTAGTCAACAGCCATCTTCCGAAAGTAAATGGCGATTCGCTTCCCATGGATTTAGGTCATCTTCTGCTCATCAGAAGTCATTTCTCCGCTGTTATCTGGCTGTGTAGGATTGATGGGCGTTTGTAATTTTCCGTAGGGTAGCGCAGTCCTTCCTGAATAAGGGTTTGGGACTATCCCAACAAGCAATTTTGCATTTAGGGGCAGGGGGTCTCCCTAAAGCAAAATTTCGCAAGTGAGGCCTCACTTGCTGTGCTTGCTCTACGCTCCTTCCCCCGTAAATACAATGCCGAAAATACCTTTATCCGCCCACAAAATCCCAGATTTTTCAAAAAGAAAAGTGCGGCAAAGCCACCCTAAAAAACGAAAACAGAGGATATTTTCATACACTCTCCGTTTCATCCGTTGTTTCTTTTGCTTTCAGCGCCCCGTCAAGCGCACCCTCGATAACGGTCGAATACTGCTCCGGACAAAGTTTCAGCTTATGGCTGAAATACTTTCGCTGTGCGCTTTCCTCCTGCGTGCCCTCTGGATTGAAGTACCGCTCCACAGGAAGTCCGCACACTTTGATAAGCTGTACGATAACCGGCAGACTGAGGACCGTACCCTTGTTCTCGACATTTTCAAGATACCGGGAGTCGATGCTGCCGATCTCCACCGTAGAATGTTGTTATATGCGCTATTTCTAAACTTTATAATTCATATTATGATGTCCCGACGCCTTGACAATAGTGGCAAAAATGCTTACAATTAAATAAATTACGAAAAGAGGTGAGCACGATGTTGTACGGGAAATTCTGCATTGATTTTGGCTCCACACAAGTTTATACCACGAAACATTGTGCGGAGCCTTTTCGGAAAGTTGATTTGTAAAACCGGGAGGCAAAGGCAGAGAATAGCTGCCTTTGGTTTTTGTACCCTTTTTGCAAATTGACATGAGAAGATAAACTATGAGGCCACAGACAATGTTTTGTCTGTGGCCTTTTGTTATTTTTATTTAGTAAGCAGACAGAGGGCGCACTAGCTTGTGCTGCCCTCTGTTTTTTTGAAGGGAAGATTTTTTATGACACAAGAGCAAAATTTATTGAGCGGGAGTGTGCCTAGAAAACTGATTGCTTTTGCTCTCCCGCTGCTTTTAGCGAATATCTTACAATCATTCTACAATGTGGTGGATATGTTAGTGGTCGGACAGTTTGTTGGCGAAACAGGTCTTGCAGCCATCAGCAACGCCTCAAAACTTTGTTACATTATCAACTCCATTTGTATTGGAATGACGATGGGTGGAGCAGTGTTAATTGCTCAATACAAAGGAGCGAACAATAAAAAGGGCCAAGCAGAGACTTTTCAAATGTTGTCTATGCTTTCTCTGGCTACATCAATACTTTTAACTGTTATAAGTTTAGCCGGTTATCAACCCCTTTTTCGTGCGTTAAATGTTCCGGCGGATGCATTTCAAGATGCATGTAATTATATGAAAATTATTTGCTATGGAACTGTATTTGTTTTCGGATACAATGCCGTTTGTTCTGTCCTGAAAGGGTTGGGAGATTCCAAATCTCCGCTCTGCTTTGTGGGCATTGCAACTATCATCAATGTTGGTTTAGACATCATATTGGTGGGTCCTTTGGGGATGGGAACAAAAGGAGCGGCCTACGCGACGATCATAGCACAGGGGATTTCTTTTGTAATTTCAATTTTTTACCTTAAGAGACATCATGTAGTTTTTGGCACTACGGTATGCAAGAAGTTCACGGTTCAGTGGGATAAGATCGTTGCTATCCTGAAAATTGGGTTGCCTACGGCAATCCAAATGGTTGTAGTCAACACGGCTTATTTGCTAGTAACCGGGATGCTCAATCAATTTGGAACATCTGTATCTGCCGCATCTGGAGTCGGTCTGCAAATCAACACCTTTGCTGGTATGCCTTGCTGGGCTGTCGGTCAGGCAGTCACGGCTATGGTTGGTCAATGCATGGGAGCGGAGCGAATCAAACGCGCCCGAAAAGTGGTAAAAATTGGTTTGCTGGTGAATATAGCCATGACACTTGTTGTTGTGCTTTGCGTACAGGTTTTTGCCGAGCAATTGATTTTACTCTTTGGCAGTAATAGCCGGGAAGTTGTAACCGACGGAGTTTATTATCTGAGAGTCTGCTGTGGTGTCAATAGTTTGATCTATGCGGCTATGTATACCTTGGATTCCTTTGCCATTGGAGTTGGCGCTGCAAATGTCGCTATGTTGAATGCATTGCTGGACGCAGTTGTGGTTCGTTTGCCCGTAAGTTGGATTTTGGCTTTTACACTGGGCATGGGATTTCCCGGCATCTATTTTGGACAGGCACTCTCACCAATTTTACCAGCATTTGTAGGCTTTATCTACTTCAAAAGTGGAATATGGGAACGCAAGAGGCTTATTCAAAAAAACCGTAAGGAGGGGAATCCTGAATGAACGAAACAGTATGGCTTCGCTGCCCTGTGTGCGGGAATAAGACCCGACTCAAAGTGCGGCATGACACAGAACTTATAAACTTTCCTCTCTATTGCCCAAAATGCAAGCAGGAGACTTTGATAAATGTAAAGAAAACCAATTTGTCTGTTATTAAGGCAAATACGCATATTCAAAAGGAGAACATCGAATTATGATGAACAAACATAAAATTTACCCTCGCTCTAAGGATCGGGAAACGGTTTATTTGAAAAATGTAGTCACTGACCCCAGCATTATCGTGGGAGATTATACCATGTATAACGATTTTGTAAATGATCCCACTAATTTTCAAAAGAACAATGTACTGTACCATTATCCAATCAATCATGACAGGCTGATTATCGGAAAGTTCTGCTCCATCGCCTGTGGTGCCCGCTTCCTTTTTAACAGCGCCAACCACAGCCTGACATCACTTGCTACTTATCCGTTTCCAATTTTCTTTGAGGAATGGGGCCTTGATGTTAGTCACATAACTGAGGCATGGGATAACAAAGGTGACATTGTGATTGGAAATGATGTGTGGATTGGATACGAGGCAAGCATTCTCGCCGGTGTAACCATCGGTGACGGAGCCATTATTGGTACTCGAGCTGTGGTAACAAAAGATGTTCCGCCTTATACAATTGTGGGTGGCGTTCCGGCCAGACAGATTCGAAAGAGATTTCCCGATGAGGTCATTTCTACTTTACTTACATTAAAGTGGTGGGATTGGCCAGAAGACAGAATTGCGATTAACTTAAATGCAATTCAATCTGGGCACATCGATCTAATCAAATAAATACACAATACACAAAAGAGCCAGACGCAAAGACGCAGAGCCAAACATGACTAGCCGTCGTGTTTGGCTCTTTTTATAAGGGCGCATGGCGGCATAGAAGGAGGATGCCGCCATGCTGCGCCGGATGCTGTCCCCGCCTGATCTGACAAGGGCTAACCGCTCAAAAAAAGCCCGTTCCAGTCGGCGGAGAGGTTCGGCCATGAGTATGAACTATACCATGTAAATAATCAGCATATCACTTGCTATTGCGCCCGGTGGGTCTGTGACCTGCCGGGCGCTTTTTGTCGTTTCCTGCGGTCGGGCTGGCTGGCCATTGCTTTTCTCAAATTTTCTTCAAAAAGGAGGCGTTTAGCGGGCAGAACACGCTCTCGCAGGATTGGTAGTAGCGGAAAGGGAGAGAACCACCTGATACCCCCACGGAAAGGGGGTGAAACTGATGGAATCTAACCCCCGCGACTATGGCGAGCAATGCCGGTTCGATGCTTTTTGCAAGAAGGTATTGCGAAACGAGGCCAGAGCCTACCTGCGGAACATGAAACGCCAAAGAGAGCGTGAAGCCCTTTTCAGCGACTTGTCCCAGGCGGAGCTGGACAAGCTCTGCGTCGTGGATCGTTACCCCAGCGACAGCATTGTGTTCTCGTCGCACGGCTACGATCTACATATCGATAACGAGCTTGTAGCCGAGGTTTTCTCCGCATTGCCGCAGACGGAGCAGAGCATTTTGATTTTGCACTGCACCCTGGACTTGGCAGACGGTGAGATCGGCAGTCTCGTTGGGATGTCCCGGAGCGCCGTTCAGCGGCACCGGACGAGGGCGCTGCAGGAGCTGCGCGAAGCATTGTCGGCGCTGATGCCGAAAGGAGGCTGAAGAAGATGACAGAGCCCATCCACAAGGGAAAGGACCTGCCGCCCGTTTGGGTGATCCACGCGGCCTCCGGCGGTGACAGCGAGGCCATGGAGCAAGTACTGCGGTGCTACGACGACTATATGAGCCGCCTGTGTACCCGTACCCTCTATGACAAGGACGGAACTCCTCATGTGTGTGTGGATACCCACATGAAGCGTTGTCTGGAAACCCAACTGATTCGGGCTGTCGTTCGGAAATAACTGCACCAGCCCAGGCATCGGCGGGCGGTGTTCCCTTTCTGCGCCCGCCGTCAGCCTGGGCTGGATTCGTTTTTCTATGTGAGAGGAAAGGAAGGCGATCCATGAAAGAGAAGCCTGCACCCCTAGATATTCCAAAGCAACATCAAGTACAACTTGAAAAAATGACCTATCGCTTCGGCAATAGGTCGTTTGTCGTAGAGTCTGTTTTCAAAGAGGAAAGCCCGGATACCTTGGGTAGCGTCCTTCTTCGATTGATGAAGGCCGAACATGAGAAACTGTAAACTCTCCATACCCGGCTGACACGGGCAGAGGGCAGCGGTATAATTGTATTGGGAATACAAGATATGCACTGTTCGGCTGTCCGGAAAGGAGGACTTATGAGACAGTCGAATTACAAAAAATCCCGTGACACGACCGCTTTCCTCTATGAGCGGCTTTCCCGTGACGATAATCTGGAGGGTGAGAGTTACAGCATCGGCAACCAGAAAAAGCTACTGACCAAAGTGGCGAAAGAGAAAGGCTACACCAACCTGGTCCACTTCCTGGACGATGGCATTTCCGGCGTTACGATGGACCGCCCCGGCTTCAACGATATGATGGAGCAGCTTGCCGCTGGCAAGGCCGCCGCCGTGTTTGTGAAGGACCTTTCCCGGCTGGGCCGCAACTACATTGAGGTGGGCCGGCTGACCGAGGAGTTTTTCCCGGAGCACGACATCCGCCTGGTAGCGGTTTCAGACAACATCGACACCGCCGAAGGTGAGAACGAGCTGGCGCCTATCCGCAACCTGTTCAACGAGTGGTACGCCCGCGACATCAGCAAGAAGCGGCGCATCAGCAACAAAATCAAAGGCAACGCAGGTGAGCCTATGGGGCAACCTCCCTATGGCTATATCAAGGACCCGGACAACCCCAAGCGGTGGATCGTAGACGAGGAAGCGGCCCAGGTGGTACGCCGGATTTACAGTATGACCCTGGAGGGGTATGGAACGGAGCAGATTGCTGCAAGTCTTGAACAGGACGGCATCCTGACACCTCGCGCCTACTGGCTCAAAAAAGGTATTAAGCGACCCGGCAAAGGGAAAGAACAGCCTCCGACAAAGTGGAACAGTTCCAGCGTCACAAAAATACTGTCCTTGCAGGAGTATTGCGGTGACATTCTAAACTTTAAGACCTACTCCAAGTCGTATAAGAATAAAAAGCGGCTGGAGAATGACCGTGAGAACTGGGCAGTATTCAAGGATGTCCACGAACCCATCATTGAGCGGGCAGTCTTTGAGCAGGTCCAGCAGAAGCGCGGCAAGATCCGCAAGCGCCGCACCCATGAGGGGGAACGCAATATGTTCTCCGGCCTTCTGGTCTGTGCCGACTGCGGGCACAATCTACACTTCCATTTCAATCAGGGCAACCCCGACATCAAGTATTTCAACTGCTCCAACTACAAGGGCAATCGTGGGAGTTGCACTTCCACCCATTATGTCCGTGTAGACTTCTTGGAGCAGGTGGTGCTGGGCGAGATCCGGCGGCTGACCAAGTTTGCCAGCCAGTTTGAGGATGAGTTCGTGAAGGCCGTGATCGGCCATTCCCAGCAGGCAGAAGCCACCGACCGAAAGCTGAAGGAGAAGGAACTGAAAGCCCTTCAAGCCCGTGATGAGGAACTGGACGGCCTGTTTGAACGGATCTATGAGGACAATGTTTCCGGCAAGCTCTCTGATGACCGTTTCGCCCGTATGTCGAGGCGGTACGAGGAGGAGCAAAAGGAACTGGCGGAGAAGATCAAGGCGCTCCGCGCCGAGATCGACAAGCAGAGCAACCAGTCTATGACTACGGATATGTTCATCTCCCTGGTCCGCAAATACACCCGCGCCCGCAAACTGACGCCCCGGATGCTCAACGAGCTCATCGAGAAGATCGAAGTGTTCAATGCCGAGAAGGTAGACGGAGTGTGGGAGCAGCGGCTCCGTATCCACTATAACTGCGTAGGGGTCATTGAGATCCCGGAACTGATCCCGCTACCCGCCCCAGAGGTGTCCGTAAACACAAGAAAGGGCGTAGTCGTCAACTACGCCCCATCCACCATCGCCGGATGAAAACAAAAGAAAAAGACGAGTGTTCTTACAGCTTTTCAAATGCTATAAGAACACTCGCCATGGTGCGGATAAGAGGACTTGAACCTCCATGAAGTTGCCTTCACACGGACCTGAACCGTGCGCGTCTGCCAATTCCGCCATATCCGCAAAATTGGTGGAGAGAGATGGATTCGAACCATCGAAGGCGTCGCCGGCAGATTTACAGTCTGCTCCCTTTAGCCACTCGGGAATCTCTCCACATTTGGAGCTGGTGATGGGACTTGAACCCGCAACCTGCTGATTACAAATCAGCTGCTCTGCCAATTGAGCTACACCAGCTGGTGTAAATGGTGCCTCCGGGCGGAATCGAACCACCGACACGGGGATTTTCAGTCCCCTGCTCTACCGACTGAGCTACAGAGGCATGTTGGCGACCTGGAAGAGACTCGAACTCTCGACCTCTAGCGTGACAGGCTAGCGTTCTAACCAACTGAACTACCAGGCCAACTTTGGCAGCGGGTCCTGCCATGCGTGTTCACTCTCCAAGCCAGATGGGCTTTTGCTCTATTGGTGGGCCCTCAGGGACTCGAACCCCGGACCAATCGGTTATGAGCCGACCGCTCTGACCAACTGAGCTAAGGGCCCGCAAGCAAATTAAGAGTAAACCCTGCTCAAAAGCTAATGGTGACCCCACCGGGAATCGAACCCGGGTTACCGCCGTGAAAGGGCGATGTCTTGACCGCTTGACCATGGGGCCATTGTGCAAATTCGGGGAAGAGCTTGTTGGTCGGGGTGGAGGGACTCGAACCCCCGGCCCCATGCTCCCAAAGCACGTGCGCTACCAAACTGCGCTACACCCCGAAGCATACTCCGTTATTTGCGACGCTTTATAATATACTTTAATTCGGATTAAAAGTCAATACTTTTTCTCGCTTTTTTTGAGATTTTATAATAAGAAAATCTTTAAAGGAAGAGACACGCAAAAAGACCGCATTTTGCGGTCTTTTTGCAGCATATTAAGCTTATCACAAATTATTCGTTATCTTCGTTGCCGTCCATTTTCGGGAAGAAATCCGCCAGAGAAGAAGTTGCTTCCTCGACCGGAGGAATTTCATAATGGAACTTCTCTTCCCGATCTTTGGAATCGTCATCTTTCTTCGCAGGCTTTTCAGGCTCGTCCATCAGCGCACGAATACTCAGGCTGATACGCTTTTTGGCGGGATTCACCTCCATGATTTTAGCAGTCACTTTATCGCCTATACGCAACTCTTCCTCAACTTTCTCAAGACGCCTGTTCGTTACTTGAGAAATGTGCACCAAGCCATCAATGGTAGGCTCAAGCGATACAAATGCACCGAATGGCATGATACGAACAACGGTTCCTTCGACGGTATCTCCTACGATATATTTTTCAGGAACGAGATCCCATGGCTTCGGTGAAAGCTGCTTGAGACCAAGAGAAATCCGTTTTTTCTCAGGATCGACATTTAAAATCAAAACCTCGATTTCATCGCCTACATTCAAGACATCCGACGGATGCTTGATCTTGACCCACGAAATGTCAGTGATATGAAGAAGCCCATCGATTCCGCCGATATCGACAAAAGCGCCGAAATCCGTCAGACGTTTCACCTTTCCGGTGACCTTGTCACCTTTCTTAAAGGTTTCATAAAGCTTCTTCTCCTGCTCCTCCGCCTGTGCTTTCAGAATATTTTTGTGCGATAAAACAAAACGTCTCTGACGCTTATCAGCTTCGATGATATTGACCTCAAGCTCCTGTCCAACAAATTCACTTAAATCCTCAACATAACGAAGAGAAAGCTGTGAAGCCGGGATAAACGCATCGTAGCCGTCCAGCTTTGCAAGAACACCACCCTTGACAACTTTATCGACTTTTACAGTATAAACTGCATTTTCGTCCAGCGATTCTACCAGTTCTTTCCATTTCAATTTGGATTCAATAGATTTTCTGGAAAGGACAACATTTCCCTCCCCATCATTGAGAGTGACGACTTCCGCCTCGATCTCATCGCCTACCTTGAACAGGTCCATCGGATTTTCGTCTCCGGCGGCGGTAAGGTTCTCTTTTTTGATGATACCGTCAGATTTATAGCCAATATTGACACATATTTCACTGTCGGAAATCTGAACAACCGTTCCGGTCACGATCTGCCCTCTCTTAATATATACAAACGATTTTTCAATTTCAGCCATGAAATCCTCGTTTGCTTGTGATTGTTCTTGCTCGGTGGATACTACTTCCTGTTCCTCCATATTTTCAGTCGTATCCACTACTTTTTCGACATCGCTCATAAGTGTCTTTACCTCCCTAATTAACCAATCCGGTGTCGATGCACCGGCGACAATACTTATTATAACATGATTCGTCACTTTTTCAAGTGGAAGTTGTGCGATATTGTCTATGTAATAGGTTTTTTCGCAATGCCTTCTGCAAAGCTGATATAATTTTTCCGTATTGGAGGAATGTCTTCCTCCTACTACAAGCACGATATCGGAAGCGCGGGCCAGCTCCACTGCCTCTTTCTGCCGCTTTTGCGTGGTATCACAGATAGAATTGAACAAATCGAGTTGGCGAATGCGCGTCTTTAGCGCAGAAACCACCTCATCCCACAGCCTGTGAGTGATCGTCGTCTGTGCGACAACAAGCGCAGCTTCGAGGAACGGAACCTTTTCGGCTTCTGCGGCGCTCCCCACAATATATACCTTTCCCTGCGCCCAGCCTTTGATCCCGATCACTTCAGGATGATTTTCAGCGCCTATAATGATAACGGGCATATCTCCCGCCTCTATCACACGGCTATGGATCCGTGCAACAAACGGGCACGTAAGGTCTAACACCTCAAAGCCGCATTGCTTTATCTTTTCATATACCGCTTTGGAAACGCCATGAGAGCGAATCACAACGACCGTGCGTTCCGTCTGCGGTATGGAATCTATATCCTCTGTTACCAGCACGCCCTTTTTTTCCAAATCGGCAATGACATCTTTGTTGTGGATCAGTTCCCCATAGGTATAGATGTGTTCATATTTTCCGATCGTTTCATTTACGGTATCCACTGCCCGTGCGACACCGAAGCAGAAGCCTGCATTTTGAGCTACGATTATTTTTGACATGCGCTTTCCTTTAATTCGGCCATCACGGCCTGCAGATATTCTGTTGCCTGCTCGATCGCGGCGCTGTTCGTCTTATCGCCGACGATCTCTTTCAAATCAATAGCAGGATGCGTATAGAGCTTTATTTGGTGAAACAGCTTATAATTACCGCTGATATATACAGGAACTACGGGAACACCGGCCCTCAGCGCCATCAACGCAGCACCCGGCTCGAACGGAAGCAGCTCACCCGTTTCACTTCGATGACCCTCCGGGAATATTCCCAATATTTTTCCGCTTTTCAGTGCAGACAACCCCGTTTTTACCGCTTTTAGGTCGCTTTTACCACGGGCTACGGGAATCGCGTGAAGATGCCTCAAAAACCAATTTGCCACTTTGTTGCGAAACAATTCTTCTTTCGCCATATAGCAGACAGGCTGTGTCTTCACACTATGACCAAGGACAATGGGATCCCAATTAGAGATATGATTGCAAATAACGACGCATCCTCCGTGTATGCGCAGATTTTCTTTGTGGAGGACCCGTACAAAAAAAATAGGCATCAGAACAATATAAGCAAACACACGCGCAAGAAAATATACCATGATAATTCCTATCTCCGCTTTTTTTCGGCAATCAGCCCAGAAACAAAATCGATCACTTGTTCTCTGTTCATATCTGTCGTATCGACAAGAATAGCATCTTCCGCCTGACGAAGCGGTGCAAATTCACGCGTAGAATCCGTCTTGTCACGTGCGATGATATCCCGCTCGATTTCATCGATATCTGCTTCCGGAACAGTTTCTTTTAACTCGAGAAACCGCCTTCGTGCGCGTTCACGCGGAGAGGCGGTGATGAAAAATTTGATATCTGCATCAGGGAGAACATAGGTGCCGATATCCCTTCCGTCCATAACGATATCATAGTGCTGTGCGGCATTGCGCTGCAGGTCCACAAGCTTCAAGCGCACCTCGGGAATGACGGCAATATCGCTTGCGCCCTTTGAAATGCGTGCTGTACGGATAAACGGAGTCACATCCTCCCCGTCTGCGATCACCTTTTGGCTGCCCGCATCATAAACGATTTCCATTGAGAGAGAAGGAAGCGCCGAAAGGACAGCCGTACGGTCGGACGGCTCGATCCCCCGTTTTAACATCGCATAGGCTGCGGCACGGTACATTGCGCCCGTGTCGAGATAATTCAAGTTTAGTTTTTGGGCCACAGCCTTAGCAACGGTGCTCTTTCCGGCGCCGGCCGGGCCATCTATCGCTATTTTCATATCCGCACTCGTTATCTTTCCCGTTTCAAGATAAAATAAGCAAGATCTGTAAGCTCTTTTCCGCGTGTTCCGAAAATTGTGAGAGCATTTACAGCTTCCTCCGTTTTCTCTTCCGCGATCTTCATAGATTTCTCTATTCCGTATAAAGTGGGAAAAGTAAACTTTTTGGAGGTCTTATCCTTACCGAGCGTTTTCCCCATCTTTTTACTGTCTCCGACGATATCGAGTACATCGTCAATGATCTGGAATGTCAGCCCGATATTATTGCCATAAACGGTGAGGGCATCGATATACTCCTGTCGCGGGTCGCATAACAGCAGACCGGAAAGAAGCGATGACTTTATCATAGCGCCGGTTTTATGCTCGTGCACCTGTTTGAGTTCTGCTTCTGTTAAAATTTGCCCCTCATTTTCGATATCTCCGCACTGACCGGTAATCATGCCGTACACACCAGCGCCGGTAGCAACTTCAAGCATGGCCTTTAGGTGGGAATCCATATTGGAAGCATGACGAAGCGCGTTTTTCATCATGACCTCATACGCAAAATTGAGGAGGGCATCTCCGCACAGCACGGCAAAAGCTTCTCCGAACATAACATGGCTCGTCGGTTTTCCGCGCCGCAGGTCGTCGTTGTCCATCGCAGGAAGATCATCATGGACCAGAGAATAGGTGTGTATTATCTCAATGGCGCATGCAATATCAAGCGTTTCCCGTACATTCCCGGAAAGAAGGGCATTCGCCATGATATTGAGCGTCGGTCTGAGGCGCTTTCCTCCTGCCATAACGCTGTAATTCATCGCATCCTTAATGACAGGATGCACCTGCTTCAAATCCAGCAATTCCTTCAGACGTGTATTGATGATCTCCGTATATTTGTTCAGGATCTCCGGCATATTTTTATTCCTCGCTTTCATCTTGGACAATTTCAAGTTCTTGTTCGAATTTTTCTAATATTCCGGAAGCTTTATCCGCAGCGGCCATTCCTTTCTTATATAGAGAAACGGCATCCGCCAGCTTGATATTTTCATCGGAGATTTGTTCCGATATTTTTTTTAATTCATCCAGATAAGCTTCAAGGTCTTTTTCAGGCATTGCTTATGCTCCTTATGACACGCGTTTTGATCGAACCATCTTTTAAAATGATCTCGATCTCGTCTCCCTCCCCTACGCTGTTTATGCTGCGCAATTCTGTTCCGCGATACATGGCAACAGAATATCCGCGCTCAAATGCGCTGATAGGGCTAAGATTTTCAATCGTTCCTTTATAACCATTATACTGCATTTTACGGTTTTTATAAAGCTGAAAGACAGCGTTTTTTAAGAATTCACGGTTAGAATCGGCCAGAGACCGGGCGTGTGAAATACGAAACATAAGAAGGTCTCTGCGCAAAAACTGGCGATACTGCTCAAAAACCGTCTTTTTCTCGTATAATATCTGAAAAAGCCTTTGTGTGATTCCCTCCCGCAGAGAAAGTATGTGGGAATAAATATCGTCGCGCGCCGGAATGCATAGCTCGGCTGCTGCGGAAGGTGTGGGTGCCCGCAGATCTGCCGCCATATCGCACAGTGTGAAATCAGTTTCATGACCGACTGCACTGACGACCGGGATCCGCGAACGGTACACACTCATAACAACAGCCTCCTCGTTAAAGGCGGCCAAATCTTCCGCGCTTCCGCCGCCTCTTCCGACGATCAAAATATCCGCGTCGCTGTTTTCATTAAAATACTCAATTCCTCGCACAATATCCGCAGGCGCATCCGGTCCTTGTACTTTAACTGGATACAGAACCAGCTTTACCTGAGGATTTCTGCGCTGCGCGATATTCCTGATATCTTGAATGGCTGCACCCTGCGCCGATGTAACGACAGCAATTTTCCGAGGATAAGGCGGTAATTTCCGCTTTCGTGCCTCATCAAAGACACCAAGCTTATCTAGCCGGGCCCGGATCCGCTCAAAACGGGCATATAATTCCCCTAATCCAATCTGCTGAACTTCCTTTACGATAATACGGTAATTTCCATTTTTCCGGTAAAGAGATATCTCTCCGCGGACCAGTATGGTCTGTCCTTCCACGATGGCATCGGCACACTCGATCGCCTCCGCGCAGTCAAACAACATGCAGCTAACGGAGGCCGCGTCATCTTTTAGCACAAAAAACAAAGTATTGTGCCGCAGATTGACATCGGTCACTTCTCCGCGTACCCATATTTCCTCCAGAAAAGGATCGCTGGACAGCTTATCGGAAACATAACTGTTCAGTTCATAAACGGAAAGAACAAGGTCATCCATACATTTCTCCGGCATCGATCGTGTTTTCCATCAGCATTGTGATCGTCATCGGACCTACGCCGCCCGGAACAGGAGTGATATATCCTGCTATTTCACTTGCTTCATCGAATTTGACGTCACCCTTTAGTTTGCCGTCTATACGAGAAGTGCCGACATCGATCACAACAGCTCCCGGCTTAATAAATTCTCCGGTCACAAATTCAGGTCTGCCGATTGCCGCGACCAAAATATCTGCCTGCGCGCATATCTTAGGAAGATCTTTCGTTTTGGAATGACAAATCGTCACCGTAGCATTTTCGTTCAAAAGTAAGATCGCCACTGGTTTCCCGACGATATTGCTGCGCCCGATCACGACCGCGTTTTTACCGCTGATATCGATCCCTGATTTCTTGATGAGCTTGATAATACCTTTCGGCGTGCATGCAACCAGCCCCGGAAGTCCTGTAAATAAACTGCCCGCATTTTGGACATGGAATCCGTCTACATCTTTTTGCGGCTTGATAGCCTTTAATATTTCCGTTTCATCGATATGCGGCGGTAAAGGAAGCTGCACGAGCAAGCCGTGGATCTTAGGCTCATTGTTATACCGCTCTACCATTGCGAGCAACTCATCCTGTGTAGTCTCCTCCGGGAGACGGTTGACCTCGGAATAAATACCGACTTCAGCACAGGCCTTCTCTTTGTTGTTCACATAAACTGTAGATCCGCCATCATTCCCCACCTGAATGACAGCAAGGCCGGGCGTGATCCCTTTTTCTTTTTTCAGAAAAGAAACTCTTTCTTTTAATTGCTCCCTGATTTCTGCGGAAAGCTCTTTTCCGCTTAAAATTTGTGCGCTCATTTTGTTTACCTCCTTTGAGCCGCCAAAACGGCGAGACCAGCCGCATTGTCGGAAGAAAATTCTATTTTTGCGAATCGGACACGCTCCAATCGATCAGAAAGATAGGAACGGATAAGACCGTTACATATTACACCGCCAAATAAAAGAACATCCCTTATTCCTGTCGCCGATATGGCGCTTTCCAAAGCAAGCTCCAGCGTGCGTGCGATCCCAAGCAAAACAGAAGAGCAAAGATCGGCTGCACGGCTTTTATCGAATATCCTGAAAAGCTGCGCCTCAAGCCCGGATAAATTGATTTCAGTACCAGAGACACTGACTTTTAATTTAAGATCTTCTCCATTTGCGGCGGCCTGCTCGATGCTTTTCCCGCTTGGAAACGGAAACGCCAGCTTTTGGCCCAGCCGGTCGATCAACTGACCTGCCGCAATATCCTTTGTTCCGCCGATTTTATCAATCAGAAAGGAAGCCTCGGATTTCTGAACAGAAAGGATCTCTGTTGTTCCGCCGGACACATGTGCTGCTAAAAATTTTTCCGGCATCGGATTGCCGATCAGAGCAGCGGACAGATGTCCTTCCTGATGAGTAGCATAAGTGACCGGCGCAGAAGACAGGCTGGAAAAAGCATCGCCGAGCATGGTCCCGACGGTAAAGACAGGCATATAAGAGCCGCACTGCGGACGCGGCCTTTCACTTACGCAGATGCCGCCTAATTTTCCATAATCGTGCAGACGATACTCTCGAAACATACGGCTGAAATTTTTGATATGAAGAAATACAGCCTGAGATTGCTGAAGGCCTTTTTTGCCCTGTGCAACCTCAAGCGGTATTTTTAATTGACGCAGAATTTCTCCCTCTTGATTCGCAATTGCAAGAGACGTCGTATAACAGCTTGTATCGATCCCAAGATATGCAGTCACTTGTCTCCTCCGCTTCGAAGATAACCGCCGAGAAGCCCATTGACAAATTGATAAGATTTTTCAGCAGAATATTTTTTCGCAAGTTCGACCGCTTCGTTGATTGTTACCTTGGCGGGTATATCCGCCATAAAAAGTATTTCGTAAAGCGCAAGACGCAAAATAGCCAAATCGACTTTTGCGATCCGCTCCAATTTCCATGACTTGGAATGTGTGGAAATAATTGCGTCGATCTCTCCGCATTTTTCCGGAAAGCCCGTTACGATATGATCGATATACCGCATATTATTCTCATCCAGAGAATCCGTATCAAAAACGTCCGGAGCATTTTCGAGCGAATCCTTGCTGAGCGTTCCAGTGACGCCATATTCATATAGAAGTTTCATTGCAGTTTCGCGTGCACTCGTCCTGCTCATGCCAAAACAATACCCCCATAATTCATAATTAATGATTTCTCTTTGTGAAGAGTCCCATAAACCATTCCCGGATCATTAACCGAATATCAGGACGCGCCCCCAAAAACGCACCGACTCCTACGCATAATGCAATCAAAAGAGTCGCCCAAAAGCCAATCGTCAGGAATAGGATCGCAACGAGAAGACCGATCACGATTCCCCAAAACAGTCCGCTGTTCTCGCTGTACCATTCAAAAAATTTTTCTTTCATTCCGCGCGCCTCCGCTAATCAGGAAGCCCGTCCGGCATTTTCCTTGAGGCCCGTTACCATAATCTTTGTTTCGTTCACAGTAATGCCCGTATGCTGTTGGATATAAGATGCCAACCCAGACTGCAGCTCCTTGGTGACAGCCGGGATATCGACATCTGGAAGAACACAAATATCGATCGCGATATCCAGCGAATCTTCATGTGAAACGACCGTTGTTTTGAGTCCTTTCACATTTTTGTTTTCGTGAACATAACGCTCTACCAATTCTTCGATCGCTTTTACGGTAATCAGGATATTCCCGCTTTCAAAAGAAGCGACCTTTGCCGTTTTCGGCGCCGGGGCCTTTCCCACCCCAAAGAACATCAGCATAAAACTTATGATGATGACAACGACCGCAATTACGGCGTAAAGAATTTTGTATCCCAATGGACCGTTCAGAACCGTATCTGTAAAATCCGACAAATTGCTGCCCGGAATCAGCCCGCCAAGCGTTGCCAGTATAAAGCCGCACAGTATGATGACAGCGATCAAATAAATCGTTAGGACAACACGGGTTCCCACCTTCATTTTCATATATTTTTCCTCCCAAAGATTCTGCCGAACAAAGATTTACTGAATATACCCGGCCTGAAATGGCCGGGTATACAAAATTTGCAGCATTGCTATAAAGCAAGCAAAGCTCTGCCTTACCACGTATGGCCCGGTAAGCTTTTCTGCTTTGCTATTTGACTCTGGGTGCTTTCTCCGGTTTCTCCTCTTTCGGTTCTTTCTCCTTGCGAACAGGCGCTGTCTGTTCCTTGAATTTGATTCCCTGTACGTTCAGATTCACTTCCACAACCTTAAGACCGGTCATAGTTTCGATCGCTTTCATGACCGCCATCTGGATATTACGGGCGATTTCCGGCACAGGCGTACCATATTCCACCACGATAGCAATATCGACAGCCACTTCCTCCGTTCCGACCTCAACCTTGATTCCCTTAGAGAGATTCTTGCGGCCGAGAAGTTCAGTAAAACCGTCCACAAATCCACCGCTCATTCCGGCAACGCCCGGGATATCTACAGCTGCCAAACCTGCGATCGTCGCAATTACTTCATTTGCGAACGTTACCGTTCCATTGCTTTCCTTTTTGACCGCAGTCGTATCCTGTGTACTTAAATTTGTATCTGCCATAATTAAACCGCCTCCGATTCATTTTTAATATAAACCATTTATACCCACATCGTCCGGTGGAAAACCATTATTTGTCTATGAATCTTTTTATACGCGTTCCATATATTCGCCGGTTCTGGTATCGATGCGGATCTTATCTCCTGTATCAATGAACAAAGGAACCATGATTTTTGCACCGGTCTCCATGATTGCCGGCTTATTTCCTGCCGTTGCCGTATCCCCTTTAAACCCGGGCTCCGTTTCCGTAATGGTCAATTCGACAAAATTCGGCGGTTCGACAGAAAACGCTTCCCCTTTAAAAAATTTGATGGTCACATTCATATTTTCTGTGATATAAGGAAGCGCATCCTCCACCTTGTCATGATTGAGCGGCAGCTGCTCATAAGTCTCCGTATCCATGAAATAATAAAGCTCACCGTCTGAATAAAGATACTGCATCTCCTTACGGTCAATATGCGCTTTCGGGAATTTTTCCGTCGGATTGAATGTACGCTCCAAAACATTCCCGGTCACGACATTTTTGATTTTAGTACGTACAAACGCAGCGCCCTTTCCCGGCTTTACGTGCTGGAAGTCGACGATGACCCACACCTGTCCGTCTATTTCTACTGTCATCCCTTTTCTGAATTCTCCGGCTGAAACCATACAACCATACCTCCTGTTTTATAACAAAATTAAATCCTTCGTAAATTCATAAACGCTGCCGTATCCGCCGATATGCATATCTTCTATCCGCACCCCGCCGATTTCCGGAACGTAGATCCCCGGCTCAACAGTATACACCATCTTTTCCTCGAGGATAGAGGAGGTGCGGGGATTCAAAACCGGAAGCTCATGGATGAAACGCCCGACTCCATGACCCGTACCATGGTCGTAATATTCCCCATAACCAGCTTTTGCAATGATATCGCGCGCAACAGCGTCTACATCGTGCGTATTTGCACCCGGCACAGCAGCCGCAGCGGCGCTTGCCTGTGCATATTTAACTATATCATATATTTTTTTTCTCTTCCCGTCAATATTTCCGATGCCGAAAGTGCGGGTCATATCCGAACAATATCCTTGATACCGGCAGCCGAAATCTATGGTCAGAAAATCTCCCGGCCGCAGCTTATAGGCGGAGGGCGTCGCGTGCGGGCATGCAGAATTCGGCCCTGCGGCAACAATCGTAGGGAAAGCAAGATCCATTCCCTGTTTCTGCATACGGTATTCAAGCTCAGCGCGGATATCCAGTTCGCTGATTCCGGGCTTGATCAAAGGAAGAAGCCCGTGCAGCGCAATTTCATTTGCCTGCGCGGCTTTTCGGATATTGGCGAGCTCATCGTCTGTTTTTATCATCCGGAGCAATAGGAGCTCTTCTGCGATATCAATATAAGAATAATAAGGCTCGAACGTTCCGCGGTATCCCTCGAATACCTTGACCGTAACGTCATTTTTTTCGATCCCGATCATGCGGATCGCTTCCCCTCGGAGATATTCGTTGATTTTTTCGAGACGGTCTCCTGCCGCAGTCATAATGATCTCAGCATCCTTTACTTCACTCCGCGCCTGCTCCACATAGCGGAAGTCAGTAAAAAAATATGCGCCCGTTCCAGTGATCAATAATTGGGAGCAATCCCCTGAAAAATTTGTCGCATAGGCTACATTTTGTATAGAGGAAAGCAAATATGCATCCGCTTTTCCTGTTTTTCTGATTTTTTCAATTACATTTTCCATCCGTTTATGCTTCCTCGTATAATCGTTTCATTTTTACTGCATCCTTTGCCTGCGTTCCGCTTGATTCACAGATAATAACAGGCTCCATGCCCGGCCGTGCCTTTAATACTGCGGCCAACGGTTCAAAAAAGGGTCCCCATTCACGGTCTTCGAACGTCAAATGCATCTTTTCCCCTTTGTCAGTATACTGTATATGAGAAAAATGAACATGCATTTTATCAGTCTTTTCCTTTCCAACACTATTTTCGAGACTGGACAGAACGGCCGTATAATCCTCCTGCGTCCTAAGCCCTCCAAGCGTACGCGCATTGAGATGCCCGAAGTCGATCGCCGGATAGATACAGTCATCGAGCTGCGCCAGAATACAGACTTCTTCGAGATCGGCAATTTGATTGAGCTTGCCCATCGTTTCCGCGCAATAAATAAAATCGTGATATCCCTCTTCATGCAGCGCATGGAGAATATCCTTGAGATTTTTACATACATTGCGAAATGCTTCCGAGCGCTCCAGCTTGGCGCAGGAACCGGGATGAAAAACGATACGCTGTGCGCCGAGATAACCCGCCGCAGCCGTTGATTCCCGAAAATAAGCAAGGTTTTTTTCAAATTTCTCCGGCGCGTCGTTTGCAAGATTGATATAGTATGGCGCATGCACGCTTACGGCAATATCATATTGCTCCGCTTGTTCGCGTATCTTTGATGCGGTAGCTTCTTTCAGCTTAACGCCTCTGCCAAACGAATATTCAAAAGCGTTCAAACCTTGCTCCCACAGCCATTTTGGTGCTTCGTAGGTATGCTTATTGCCTTCTGCATAAAATGCCTCGGAATTTCCGGCAGGACCAAATCGTATCATAAAATCTCCTTATCACCCATCCTGTCTGCGCAGCAGATCGCCCGGCTGCAGCGCATAGGGGCAATTGATTCGGACATGCTGCTGCGGATGAGGCGCGCTTTCTTGCATATTTCCATCTCTGTCCTTAATCGATTCCACAAAAAACGCAGCGCTTTCAAGTCGCGGAGAAAGCACTTCCAATTTTTCCCCAACGCTGAATTTATTTCGCTGTTCCACCTCGATGAAGCCATCTTTTTCCGCTGAAATCACCTTTCCGGTGAAAGTATACCGCCGCGGGTCCGTATCCCGCACAGTATCCTGTCCGTCTTCATAGGGATTCCCAAAATAAAAACCAGTAGTAAAGCCGCGTGTCGCGGACTTTATAAGCTCTTCTTTCAGATTTTCGTTAAAGCAGTAGGCAGATGGGTCCTTCTGGTAGGCATCGATGGCCCTGCGGTATGCATGCACAACGGAAGCAACATAATAGGCAGATTTCATACGCCCCTCGATTTTAAAACTCGTAACGCCCGCTTGTACTAATTCAGGGATATGCTCGATCATCATCAGGTCGCGTGAGTTCATGATATAGGTCCCATGATCATCTTCAAATACTGGGAAGTATTGGCCGTCATAGCCCTTTTCATAAAGATGGTATTCCCAGCGGCAGGGCTGCGCGCAAGCGCCGCGGTTGCCGCTCCGGCCTGTCAGGACTGAGCTCAGCAGGCAGCGCCCGGAATGCGCGATACACATGGAACCGTGTACAAATGCCTCTAATTCAAGACCGGCGGGCACATTTTTCCGTATTTCCGCTATGTCATCAAGAGATACCTCGCGGGATAAAACGATTCGCTCCGCCCCTTGCTCATACCAAAAAGAAGCAGACAAATAATTCGTCGTATTTGCCTGCGTACTGATATGCACGGCAAGAGGGATGCCGGAACGCCGCAGCAACAGAAGAACCGCAGGGTCCGTTACGATAATGCCGTCGGCCCGTATCTCGGAAAGATAACGGAGATATCCCTCCAATCCGGGTATATCCCTGTTCCAAAGGACAGAATTGACGGTCACATACAGCTTTTTTCCGTATTCATGCGTAAGCCTTGAGGCAGCGGCAAGACCGTCTTCCGTAAAATTATCTGCAAATGCCCGTAAGCCATACTGCTTTCCCGCCATATAAATGGCGTCAGCGCCAAAATACAAAGCTGTTTCAAGAGTCTCAAGATTCCCGGCTGGGGCAAGCAATTCGATCATTGTCCACCTTCCGAATTTGCCGAGGTCTCGGCGTCGAGCGCGTCCCATACGGGCTGCCACTGTTCTTTCAATGCGTTGAATTCCTCCAGCGTCTGGGTATACTCGACAACACCGTTTTCTATATCTGTTGCAAGGAAGTAATAATATTCTTCTCCCTCCTGCATCAGGCTTTCATCCGGATACAGCGCGGCCTCGATGGCGGCTCTTCCGGGATTGCCGATCGGACCGGCGGGAAGCCCTGCAAAGCCGACGCCGTTCCGACGCGTATTATATGGCGTCGATGTCATAAGCTCTTCATCGCCTATCGTGATCTGCCCTGTAATCCCAAGACCATACATCTGCGTAGCGTCAGAATCCAGAAAATGTGCAAACTCCTCCTCTGAATCCAAACGGTTGTGAAAGACTGCGGACACCTTTGCATAATCCTCTGCTTTGGACGCTTCTTTTTCGATGATAGAAGCAAGCGTCACAACATCATCGATACTCCAGCCAAGCTCCGCCGCCCGTTCCTGATAAGTCTGCTCCTCGCCTTCCTTTTTCATGCTGATGACCTCCTTGAAGCGATCCAGCTGGTCTTCTATGATCGTTTCGGCAGAAGCATCCGAATATTCGTTGTACGTATCCGGGAATAAATATCCCTCCAATAGGGAATAACGCTTTTGCTCAGCAGGACGCGCATCATCCTTTGCCTTTGCTTCAGCAAGGAACGGATAATCGCCGCTATTTATGAAATCTCCGCCCGTACGGACGATCTCCATATAATCCTCCGTATTCTTTAAAATACCGTAATTATCAACTAATTGCTGCGCATACTCTTCCGCAGTACGCCCTTCGATAAAACGCACGTCAAGAGCCGCCTGCGCTGCGTTTCCTTCCTGCAGAGTATAGATGATATCGTCAAACGTCATGCTGCGGGAAAGCTCATAGGTTCCCGCTTTCAGCTTGGAAGACATATCGGAAAAATCCACATAAAGCTTGAATACCTGCGTATTGCGGATCAAGTCATTTTCATACAAAATTTCGGAAATGGTGTTGAGCGAAGAACCTCTTGGGATCTCGACCTCCACCGTTGACGTATCGCTTATATCGACCGGGTCAAAGTAGTGCTCTTTCACATAATTGAAAAGGCCGAAAGCCACGCAAAGAACGATCGCCAAACTAATCACGACCGTGAGCAGCGGGCGCAATTTGCTCCACATTGATTTTTTGGAAGGCTTTTTTTTCGGCTTTTTCCCATTTGAAAGGATTTCCGGCGCGCCGTATTCTATTCCATCATCCGTATATGGATTTTCCAATTTCTTTGCCAAGGGCTTTCACTCCTGTGTCAGTCTTCGTCAAACATATTCGCTCCAACGTCGCATGCCTCGCCGATAATTTTATAGATATCGGAAACAAGCGTATTGAATTTATATTCTGCGGAAAAAAATTCAGTGATTTTCGGATTGAATTGGAGCACCTCTCCCATTTTTTGAATTTTCTCCATCAGCTCCGCTTCGGGCTCTTTTCCGGTAAGATAAGCCGCCTGTGCTTCGAACTGCAGCTTTTTGTAATCCTTGATCATCCGTTTGGACTGCTCATCCTCATATACTTCATCTTTTATCTTATCATAAGCTTTGTATTCTTCGCTTTGCTTGATGAGAGAGGCAAGCTCATTCGCTTTATCATAAATATTTATCATGCTTTGTTCTCCTTTACACTTCGATAATAATAGGCAGGATCATCGGGCTTCTTTGCGTCATATCATATAAGTAATTCGATATTTCCTTTTTGATAGAGCTTTTGAGCGTCGACCAATCGGAAAGGCCGTTCGCATTGCAATGATCTACAATATCGATCACAAGATCGCGTGCATGCTCAAGCAGGTCTTCCGATTCCTTCATATAAACAAAGCCCCGTGAAACGATATCCGGTGCAGACAAAAGCTCGCCTGTTTCGCTCGACGTCGTTACCACGATGATGAACAAGCCGTCGGAAGAAAGCTGTTTTCTGTCGCGGAGAACAACATTTCCGACATCGCCTACCCCAAGGCCGTCTATCAGTACGCTTCCCGATTGTACGGTGTCCTTTTGAACGCCTACTTTGCGGTTCAGTTCGATCACAGAACCGATTTCAGGTATAAAAATATTTTTCTTTTTGAGCCCCATTTTTTCCGCAAGAGCCGCATGCTTATAGAGATGCCGGTATTCTCCGTGGACCGGAATAAAGAATTTTGGTTTGACCAAGGAAAGCATCAATTTCAGCTCCTCTTCACACGCATGTCCGGAAACGTGCACCATATCGACCGCATCATTGATCACGCTTGCTCCCTTGCGGTACAGCATATTGATAACATCCGATACATATCTCTCATTCCCGGGGATCGGTGATGCTGAAATGATAACGAGGTCCCCCTCCTTAACATTGAGCTTCGCGTGCTGGCCTGTTGCCATGCGTACCAAGCCCGACATCGTCTCGCCCTGACTGCCTGTCGTCAAAATAACGATCTGATTATCGCGCAGCTTTTTCAATTCATCGAAACTGACGAACATGTCATCGTCAACATTCAAATAGCCAAGCTCGCGCGTAACGTTCACGATCTTGATCATACTCCGCCCGGAAAGGCATATTTTCCGGTTGAAGATACGTGCAACATCGATCACCTGTTGGATCCTATGCACGTTGGAGGCAAAGGAAGCGACAACGATCCTTCCCTTGGCCTGCCGGAAATAGTTGACGAATGTTTCACCAACTTGACTTTCCGACATCGTGAAGCCCGGCCGCTCCGCGTTCGTACTGTCAGACATCAGCGCCAAAACACCCTTTTTACCCAGCTCTGCAAAACGGGAAAGCTCCATGACCTCTCCGCAGGCAGGCGTGAGGTCTATCTTAAAATCGCCCGTATGAACGAGCAAGCCGATCGGGGTCGTAATAGCAAGCGCCATTGCATCATCGATGGAATGGCTGACATGAATATACTCTACCGTAAAAACGCCTGCTTTGATTTTGTCGCCATTTTTTACAACATGGATATCCGCTTCGATTTCCGGATGTTCTGCCAATTTAGCTTCAATCAATGCCATCGTAAGCGTAGAACCATACAGGGGAACATTCAATGTCTGCAGAACGTACGGAACGCCGCCAATATGGTCTTCATGCCCGTGTGTGAAAAAGATGCCTCTGATTTTATGTGCATTTTTTTGTAAATATGCGGTGTCGGCTATCACATAATCGACGCCGAGCATTTCCTCGCGCGGAAACATCATTCCCGCATCTATCACGATGATATCATTCTCAAATTCGATCACCGTCATATTTTTGCCGATCTCGCCGATCCCGCCTAATGGAATGATCTTGACCGACGGAGCCGGGGCCTTATTTTGTTGCTTTTGCCGCGGCTGCTTTGTTTTTACTCTTTTATTTTCCAAACTTTATTGATCTCTCTTTTCTACTCTGTCTTTTCTGTAACCATTATACCATAAATATACTGACTCTGCATTTACAGGATAAATTTTTGCAGATTAGTATATTGCTCTTCATTTTTTAGATGCTCTGTCACATAATTGCCGTCGATCACAACATCTACGGCAGGCTCGATGCCGCTTGCGTTAAAAGAGATATCGTCCAGAAGATTTTCCATGATCGTATGCAATCTGCGCGCGCCGATATTTTCCGTGCTCTCATTGACGACCTGTGCAAATTCCGCTATCCTCTTCAGAGCATCCGGCGTAAATTTCAGATTAACGCCGTCCGCTGCAAGCAATGCTTCGTACTGCTTGGTGATCGCATTTTTAGGCTGTGTTAAAATCCTTTCGAATTCCGTTTTTGTTAGGTTTTCAAGCTCAACCTTGATGGGAAAACGCCCTTGAAGCTCTGGGATCAGGTCTGATATTTTAGCTACATGGAACGCTCCCGCTGCAATAAAAAGCATATAATCCGTTTTGACAGGGCCGTATTTCGTAACGACTGTACTTCCCTCTACAATAGGCAGGATATCCCGCTGGACTCCCTCGCGGGAAACATCGGGACCGTTTCCGGCTCCCTTTCCGGCGACTTTATCGATCTCGTCCAGAAAGATGATGCCGTCCTGCTCTGCCCGTTCGATTGCGGTTTGGGTGACTTCGTCCATGTCGATCAGTTTTTCAGCTTCTTCCTGTTCCAAAATTTTTCTTGCCTCGATCAGATTTACCTTTCGTTTCTTCTTTTTAGGCGGCAGAATCCCCGAGAGAAGATCCCCCATGCTTTCTCCGCCCATACCGGGGATTTCCATACCCATTCCCTGACTGACTTCTACTTCAAGCTCTATCACCAAATGATCCAGCTTTCCGGCACGAAGGTTTGCGCGTATCTCGTCCCGACGGGACATGCGCTTCTGTTTTTCTTCATCGCTCTCTGCCGGCGCCGCTTCGATTTGAGGCGCGCCGAAAAGTGCGCCGAGCGGATTGGTATTTTGGCGTGCCTGCTTGTTGGGAACGAGAATATCCACCAGACGTTCTTCCGCATTTGCCGCCGCCCGGTTTTTTACAGTTTCGAACCGTTGCTGCTTTACCATACGAATAGAAGCCTCGACAAGGTCGCGCACCATAGATTCCACATCGCGGCCCACATAGCCGACCTCTGTAAATTTTGTTGCCTCCACCTTAACAAAAGGAGCATCCATCAGTTTTGCAAGACGCCGGGCGATCTCTGTTTTACCAACCCCGGTCGGGCCCATCATAATAATATTTTTCGGCGTGATCTCTTCCCGCATCTCCGGTTCGAGCAGGCTCCTGCGGTAACGGTTTCGCAGCGCGATCGCTACTGCCTTTTTCGCTTTATCCTGTCCGATAATATATTTATCCAACTCTGTTACAATTTCTTTTGGCGTTAAATATGACATTCATTTCACCTACACTTCTTCTACTGTAATATTGTCGTTTGTATACACACAGATCTCACTTGCGATCTTCAAGCCTTTATATGCAATTTCTGCTGCCGGAAGCTCTGTATTCTGGATAAGCGCGCGGGCTGCAGCAAGCGCGTACGTTCCTCCCGAGCCGATTGCACATACGCCGTCATCCGGTTCGATGACCTCGCCGGTACCGGAAATGATCAAAAGATTTTCTTTGTCTGCCGCAATCAGCATTGCTTCAAGCTGCCGCATCGCTTTATCGCTGCGCCAATCCTGTGCCAGTTCAACGGCGCTGCGCTGCAAACTTCCGCCATATTCCTCGAGCTTGGCCTCAAATTTTTCAGATAGCGCAAAAGCATCTGCCACGCTTCCGGCAAAGCCGATCACGACCTTGTCTCCATAGATCCTGCGGACCTTGGTCGCCCCTTTTTTCATGATGACGCTTTCGCCGAGCGTCACCTGACCATCGCCTGCAATCGCGCATTGGCCGCCTTTTTTTACTGCTAATATTGTCGTTCCTTTCAATCCCATCGATATCCTCCGTTTATAATCCGTATTCACGGACCGTCGTTTTTATTTTAGCAAGAGCACGCTCTGCAATACGTGTATTTTTTTCTTCCTTGTTTCTGATTTTGTATCCAAGCGGCTGCATGATCCCAAAATTGATATTCATCGGCTGAAAATTCCCGGAAATCGCCCCCGAAACATGGGCGCACAGAGCGCCGGATGCAGTGTCGTCATTGAACTCCGGCTGAGGCTTTCCCAAATATTCGCACGCCGTGAATATTCCGGCCAAAAGTCCGCTGGAGGTACTTTCCACATATCCTTCGACTCCTGTGATCTGTCCGGCAAAACGAATCGCCGGATTCTTGCGCAAGCGGTAATAGCGGTCCAGAAGCTGCGGAGCATTCAGAAATGTATTTCGATGCATAACTCCATACCGCAGGAATTCTGCGTTCTTCAACGCAGGAATAAGGCCGAATACCTTTTTTTGCTCCGGAAACTTCAGATGCGTCTGAAAACCGACGATGTTATACATACTGCCGTCCTCGTTTTCTTTACGCAGCTGTACGACTGCAAATGGTTCCCTGCCTGTTTTGGGATCAATAAGCCCCTTTGGCTTTAAAGGACCAAACAGCAAGGTGTCGTGGCCGCGCGACGCCATCGTTTCCACAGGCATACATCCTTCGAATACGCATGTGTTTTCAAATTCATGGAGCTCGGCGCATTCCGCGCGAAGCAGTGCATGATAAAACACTTCATATTCGTCTTTCGTCATCGGACAGTTGACATAATCGCTTCCCCGGTCATAACGGGATGCAAAAAAAGCATATCCCATATCGATGCTTTCCGCCGAGACGATCGGAGCCGCCGCATCAAAAAAGTGAAGATATTCTTCTCCTGTCGCTTCCATAATTGCATCGGATAACACATCAGAGGTCAGCGGCCCGCTTGCAACTACTACAAATTCATCCTGAAATATGGAAAGATCGCTCACTTCAGCAGGCACGATCTCGATCAAATCGTTTTGCCGGATCTCCCGCGTGATATACTCGGAAAAAGCGTTTCTGTCGACCGCGAGCGCTCCGCCGGCTGCAACGCGCGTTGCATCGGCGGCCTGCATGATAAGGCTTCCCAAAAGACGCATTTCTTCTTTTAAAAGGCCTGCGGCATTACAAATGCGGTCCGATCTCAAGGAATTGCTGCATACAAGCTCCGCAAACAGCCCGCTTACATGCGCCGGTGTTTTTTTGCCGGGTTTCATCTCATAGAGGCGGACCGGAACCCCGCGCCGCGCGAGCTGATAAGCGCATTCGCATCCCGCAAGGCCCGCGCCAATTACGTTAACTTTCTTTTTTTGCATCTGTTTTCTTCTTCTGGTTCGTCACACATTCAGGATTGGAACACTTCTTATATGTCTTGCCGCCATAACGAAATTTTGCTTCTACCATATAGGCTCCGCATTCAGGGCATTTTTCATCGAGAGGCTTATCCCACGATACGAAATCGCATTCCGGATAATTTTCACATCCATAGAAACTCTTTCCGGATTTCCCCGCGCGTTTTACGACGACCTTGCCGCCGCATTTCGGGCAAGGCACATCGATTTGCTTGACGATTGGCTTGGTATTTTTGCATTCCGGATAATTTGGACATGCTAAAAATTCGCCGAACCGTCCTGTTTTATAGACCATGTTTGCGCCGCATTTCTCGCAGATAACATCCGATATTTTTTCCGGAAGCTTTACACGCTCTATATTTTTTTCGCCGTTTTCCAAATCTTTTTCAAACGGCCCGTAAAAATCGCTGATAACTTTTTTCCAATCGTTCCCTTCCTGTTCTACGCCGTCAAGCTTTTCTTCCATATCTGCTGTAAACGCAATATCGACGATATCGGAAAAGTTTTTTGCCATCAGCTCCGTTACGATCTCTCCCAGCTCTGTCGGCACGAAAGACCTCGCCTCCTTCTGAACATAGCCGCGGTCCTGAATGGTTGAAATAATAGGGGCGTATGTGCTCGGACGTCCGATACCGCGCTCCTCGAGAAATTTGATGAGAGCCGCTTCCGTGTAACGTGCCGGCGGCTGCGTGAAATTTTGTTTTGGGATGACGCCGAGACATTCCAGCGCTTCCCCCTCCTCCGCACGGGGAAGCATTTTTTGCTCGTCATCATCCGTGCGCGAATCATATACCGCCAGATGGCCTTTGAACAAAATGCGGGAGCCGCTTGCTTTAAAGGTATGGCCGTTCGCCTCAATGTCGTAACCAAGGGTTTCAAATTTTGCCGGCATCATCTGACTGGCAAGAAAACGTGTATAAATCAGCTTATAGAGCTTATATTGGTCAGGTGTAAGATATTGCTTTATCCGTTCCGGCGTATTCTCGATATAGGTAGGCCGAATCGCCTCATGCGCGTCCTGCGCATTTTTGCGGCCTTTATAAATATTTGGCTTCTCCGGCGCGTATTCCGTTCCATAAACCTTGCTGATGTGGCTCAGTGCAGCAGCCTGCGCTTCTGCAGACACACGCGTGGAATCGGTTCTCATATAGGTGATGAGACCGACGGTATTTCCATCTTCAAGAGGTACGCCCTCATAAAGCATCTGAGCGAGCATCATTGTTTTTTTAGCAGTAAATCCAAGCTTCCCGGAAGCGGATTGCTGCAAGAAGCTGGTTGTAAAAGGAGGAAGCGCATTTTTCTTTCTTGTACCGCTTTTTACTTTCGATACGATAAAATCTGCGCCATCCACTGCTTTCAAAACGGCCGCCGCATCGGCTTCCGTAGAGAGTGCCGCTTTCTTCCCGGCCATTCCGTAATATTTTGCCTCAAATTCCTGTTCGTCTTTCCTCAGATTCGCACTGATCGTCCAGAATTCTTCAGGCTTAAAACTGCGTATTTCATTCTCGCGGTCCACGATCACCTTGACAGCAACGCTTTGCACGCGTCCGGCAGAAAGTCCCTTTTTCACTTTTTTCCAAAGCAAAGGGCTTAGTTTATATCCGACAAGCCTGTCAAGAACGCGGCGCGCCTGCTGTGCGTCTACGCGGTCCATATCGATTTTGCGCGGCGTTTTGATCGCTGCTGTAACTGCGTCTTTTGTGATTTCATTGAATTCGATCCTGCTTGCGTCCGCCGGGTCGAGCCCAAGTAAATTTGCGATATGCCACGATATCGCTTCTCCTTCACGGTCTGGGTCTGTCGCAAGATAGACACGCGAAGATTTTTTTGCTTCATCTTTTAACGCCTTGATCAATTGAGCCTTACCGCGAATCGTTGTATATTCCGGCTCAAAATTGTTTTCAATATCTACCCCGATTTTACTTTTTGGTAAATCCCGAAGGTGGCCGTTCGAGGCACGCACTGTGTAGCCCTTCCCCAAAAATTTTTCGATCGTCTTAGCCTTTGCGGGAGACTCCACAATGACTAGCTTCCGGTTGGACGCTTTTGTGCTTCCTGCCGTTTTCTTTGCCGTCTTCTTTTTTGCAGCTGTTTTCCCGGCAGTGCCAGTCGCTTCCTTCGCCATTCTCTTCCTCCAAATTCTAACTAATACTATATATTATAATCACAAAAAGCATACTTAATGTAAATTAACTGTTAATTCTAAACTTTCCGCCCGGAATTCCCTCGATCAATCCCTTCAATTCCATTACGGTCAGAAGAATATTGACCTCGCGGATAGGAAGCTTTGTTTCCTCCGCAAGATTGCTAGCCGATAAATGCTCCTTTAAAAGCAGATTATATATCCGGGACTCCGATAAATCAAGCCCATTTATTTCAGCGTCGTTGTTTTGCGGTAATTCTTTATTGACAGACGGCCAACCCATTCCATGCATAATATCGGCCGCACTGCGCGCCAGAGGAGCCCCCGCTTCCATAAGATAAAGCGGCAGCTTCGCCATTGGCGATTTCATGTCGCAGGCCGTCGTATATACATCCCGGCCCTGCCGGAGAGCATAATCCACCGTGATTCGCGCGCCGCTGCGCTCGCCGCCTTCGCCCGCTACTAAAACGCTGGAAAGACCGGATACGATCCGGTTGCGCTGCGGAAAAAATTGAGGCTTAGGTTCCACGCCGGGAAGAAATTCCGAAATAATTGCGCCCTTTTCCAAAATCTTTTCATACAAATCTCTATTTTCAAGAGGATATACAACATCTGCGCCGCAGCCGAGAACCGCAGCAGTGATCCCGCCGGAATCGAGCGCGCCCATATGAGCGGCTGTATCGATGCCGCGCGCCATCCCCGATACGATCACAACCTGCTCATTCGCGAGTCCGCCTGCAAGACTGCGGATGGTTGAAAACCCATTTTTGGTGGGCCTGCGCGAGCCGACGACCGCGCAGGACTTATCGTCAAAATTCGGAAGCGTTCCCCTATAAAACAGGACCGGCGGCGGATTTTCTATTTCAGCCAGTGTTTGCGGATAGTTTCTGTTCAAACGGGTCAATATATGGATATCTTTTTGATAGCAGCGTTCTAAAATTCGGTCTATATACGCTTCGTTTGCACTTTGGCAAATCGCCTGCTCATATTTTTTGCCGACCGACTGTACTCGTGCTGTAATGGAGCGGCATTCTCTGAAAGCACTGCTGATATCCGTAAACACGCTAAGCGTATCATAAAATCGTACCGGGCCTATCCCGTCGATCGAAGAGAACCACAGCCAATACCGTTCTTCCTGCGTGATATCAGTCATGAAAAGAATTCCCCCAATATTTTCTGTCAAGCGTCCGGTATTGTATCGCCTCCGCAACATGCGCGGCCTGTACGGTTTTGCTTCGCTCCAAATCCGCAATCGTACGCGCGACCAACACGACCCGCGTATAGGACCGTGCGCTCAGCTTCAGCTTTTCGTATGCGCTCTTCAAAAGGGTCTCCGCCTGCGGCTCAACTTCACAGTATTTTCCGATCTGACCCGAGGAAAGCTGTGCATTGCAAAATTTTCTGATTTCCCGGTAACGTTCGTTCTGCAGCCTGCGCGCTTCGTTGACGCGGGTTCGTACTTCCGCCGAACTTTCCTGTGCTTTTTTACTGCGGATATCGTCATAACGTACTCTGTCAACCTCTATATGAAGATCGATCCGGTCAAGCAAAGGGCCTGATATCCTTGAAAGATAACGCGCGATCTGCCCGGGGCTGCATCTGCATTCCGCATCCTCCGAACCGAAATTTCCACACGGACAGGGATTCATAGAGGCAACAAACATGAAATCAGCCGGATAGGAAACCTTTGCATTTGCCCGTGAGATCGATATGATCCCATCCTCCAACGGCTGCCTGAGCGCTTCGAGTAGCGCGCGATTAAATTCAGGAAGCTCGTCAAAATACAGAACTCCCCTATGGGCAAGGCTGATTTCCCCGGGACGGCTTTTTGCACCGCCGCCGATCACCGCGGCCGCGGAAGATGTATGATGCGGACTGCGAAATGGCCGCCTGCATACGATTTCCTGATTTTGGCTGCGCAGCTCGCCGGCTATCGAATGTATCTTTGTTACCTCAAGCGCTTCTTCAAAGGTAAAATCCGGAAGTATACCGGGGAGCGATTTTGCGAGCATGCTTTTACCGGACCCCGGCGGGCCAATCAATAGAATATTATGACCGCCTGCAGCCGCGATCTCCATTGCACGCTTGGCCTTTTCCTGCCCCTTTATCATGCTGAAATCGATATCCGGACTCTGGTGCTCCGGTGCTTTCCATTGGGATACCGAATCAAAAACAGGCTTTTCCTGTTTATTCAGTATTTTGGATAGCTCCCTAAGATTTCTGACCGGCAGGATGCGTACATCGTTGATATAGCTTGCTTCCCGCGCATTCTCGTAAGGAACGACCATCAGATTAAAACCGCGTTTCCTCGCCTCTATTACAAGAGGCAATATTCCATTGACAGGTCTCACGTCGCCGTTCAAGGAAAGCTCGCCAAAAATCACCATATATTTCAAAAAATCGGGAAGCACCTGATCGCTCGCAGCCAAAAGACCGACGGCGATAGCCAGATCATACAGCGGTCCCTCCTTTTTCATATCAGCAGGCGCAAGATTTACCGTGATACGCTTTGCCGGATATTCGAATCCTGAATTTTTGATTGCAGAACGGACGCGTTCTTTAGATTCCTTGACCGCCGTGTCCGGAAGTCCGACAAGTTCATATGCCGGTAAGCCATTATAAACGTCCGCCTCCACCAAGACGGGATATCCCTCAAGTCCCTGAAGTCCAAAGCTCAGAACCTTAGCCAGCAAATTCCCATCCCCTCCTTATCTCAACCATAAAACGGCCACGACGGCAGCCAGCGGAGATTCGTTATATAATCCGTATTGAATGGAATGCCAGTGATGACCGGATAAAAGAGCGCGAACATGGCGATGCAGGCAATCACAAATTCCCACATAAAATATTTCCCGTATTTAAAGTCGCTTTCGATGTTTTTCAGCCAGTATACGACGAGAATGATCAGGAACGGTACCGTCGCAAAATAGTGGTAAATAAAGACCTCGCGCGTAACGAACCACCACGGCATAAACTGTGAAAGCGCGGCAATAGCGGTAAACATAACGCCATAATTACGGTGCTTGCCGCGCGCGGAATCTATAATGAGCCAGAAGCACGCAACGACCCCCGCCCACCAAAGAAGCGGATTTCCCATAGTAGAAAGTGTGGAGGTCGTATAGTTCGCATCGTTATGTCCGTTAAAAAACAGTACCGGACGGACATCCAACGGCCATGTATACCACATTGATGAGAAAGGATGAACGTGATCCGGATTGAGCGTAGAGTGATAATTGAGCATATAAAACTGGTTTCCGATAATACTGTGATGCTCTTTAAGATTCCCGGGCACGATAAATTGATATGCTTCTCCCTGTATAACAACTGTATAGGGATAATAGGAAGCGACATAAATGACCGCAGGAATGATGATGAAGAACAGCACGCACCAGCACAGGATAAGCGCAACATTGATTTTATATTTTCTGACGATGGAACGGTAGAGAGAAAGGCCGCCGGAATCAGATGCCCTGCCTGTCTCATGAGCAAGCAATTGTTCACGTGCAAACCGGTATTCTTTGTAGCGCTTATACAGCGTAATAAAGAATATCACCGCCAGACCTGCGCCTGCATAAATGCATAACCATTTTGTTGCTGCGCCGATGCCGAAAAACAGACCGCATAGTGCAAGAGGAACGAGAGATTTCGATATTTTCTGGCAGTTGAAATTGCTCTGCGTAAAACGGTACATAAACAAGTACATCAGCATGATCCATAATATGCTATAGCTGTCTATGGTCCCGATCCTCGTCTGCGCGAAATGCATAAAGTCCGCAGCAAATAGAATTGTCGCGATCGCTGCATATTTGCTCTTTTTGAAGAGCATTTTCGCAAAAATATACATGACGGGAAGCATCAGAACGCCGGTCAATGTCCCCATAAAGCGCCAGCCGAATGGATTCATCCCAAACAGCTGGATACCACAGGCAAGTATCAGCTTGCCAAGCGGAGGATGTGTAATTTCATAAGGCTCTATACCATGAATATTTTCATACGCCGTCCGGACGTGGTAAATTTCATCAAAATAGAAGTCCGTCATATAGGTAGACTCTTCAGGAACGAGTGCCTGTTCGTCAAAAAGTGCCTGCGCAGAGGAAGGAATAACTTTCTCCGGTACGATCAATTCTCCCTGCTCGTTTTTAAAAGCGGCCTCCAAAACCGGCAGAGAGCCGGAGATCGGTTCGATTTTAATATATTTCGCTTGAATATCTACCGTATAGATCTGCCATTTATACATATTGGCAAATTTATGTTCGATCTCCGAAAGCTTTGTTTCACCCTTCTCAAGAACGACAGGCGTATAAGCTTTTCCGTCGTCCGAATAAGAAAAGATAAAATTCCCTTCCCCATAACCCGCGTAGTATTCGATCGTAGAAATTTGTTCTTCTGCAGGAAGCTCTATTACGATCGGCTCATCCTCAAGCAGTGCGGATGTTTCCGGAATCTGAAATGCACCGAGATTCGTAAAGGCTACGACAGCATAAATCGCAGAAATGGCCAGCATCAACAAGCCGTCCTTTTTATTGAGCGTTTTTTTCTCTTGAAAGGTTTCAAGACGTATTTGGGCAGGCGGTTTCTCAAGCGTTTCCATAGCGGAAACATCGGTATCCTCTGCTTTCTGCTGTACGGGGCTGACTGCCAGCTTTGTAATAATAATTGCTGTATAGACAAAAACTGCCATGCATACTGCCGATACGCTGATGGTCCATGCTTCGGGAATCAAAACCTGATAATAATAGAGAGAAATGCTCTGATTCAGAAGAAGTACGATAAAGTTGAGGACGACCGGCCATATGAGGCGTCTGTCTTTCATAAAAATAAACGCGAAGAGCAGCAAGAACGGTACCGGGAACAAATAGCGGTCGTGCATCCCGTGGCCGAGAAAAAATACGCCCATTATGATAAATGCAGCAAGAGCAAACAGAAATTCCCTGCTCTGATTTTTGATGAACAAAAAAAGTGAATATGCGCATACAAGCGCGATCATAATGGAGCCCCATACATTAGCGGGAAGCCCTAAGAATACAGCCTGATCCGCAGGAACAAAATTTTGGCCAAGGAGCGCAAATAGGTTAAAGGCGTTGAGAGAAGCCTGATCGTATTGCCCCATCGTTTCTATCATTTGTTTGAAAAGCCATAAAGGCTCCTGACCGTTTCCGAACGGCAATGGGATCAGGAAAAAAAGGCCGGCCATAACGCCAAGAGAAGCAAGCAGCTTTCCGATCTCTTTTTTCTTATCCCGGGAAATAATGATATTGCGTATCAAAACAAACAGCAGGAGCGGTAATATCATGATCGCCTGAGGCTTCAGAAGAAAGGCGGCCATAAATGCCGCAGAAGCAAGGACAGGCCGCTTTTTGACAAGCAGATAGATAACGAGCACAATGGCAAGTGTAATCAGAATATCGATCTGGCCCCATATACTGGAATTAAAGATCGCTGCCGGGTTGAATAAAATGAGGGCACCCAATAGAAGCGCAAGTTCCGGACGAAATCTCGTACGCGCCAGTTTATAAACAAGATAGGCTGCCAGAATATCACAGAAGATAGCCGGAATATGAATCAATAAGGCGAACTCAGGACCTCCGAGATTCAAAGAAAGAGCATTTTGCAGGAAGCCAAAGAAATATAGTACATAAATATATACGGGAGGATAGTCTGCAAAAAAATCGCTGGTATAAAAATTTTCCAGACCACCCGTATAAGAATAATTAGCCCATGCTTTAAAGCAATCCAGATCCGTTACATAACCCGGAAGCGAATAGGCGAGTATAAGTCTGATCAAAACGGCTGCAGCGGCAAATATAGCAAAAAGCATTCCCGCCGGCAGCGGCCTTTCAAAAGGATTTCTCGTCTTTTTTCCATAATACAAATAGGCGATCAAAAAAAGAAAAATAACGCCTATCACGGTAAACCATACGATCAGTTCATTTTGAGCTTCCATAAAATACCACCATATCGTTTATATTCCGAATGCATTTTCAATATAATTGATGCGGCATTCCTGTGCCAAATATACTTCGGCTACATCAAAACGTATATTGCTTTCATATAGACCATGCTGCGCAATAAAATGCTGCGCAGTACGGATCACTGTTTTTTGCTTATGGAACCCAACTGCCTCAGCCGCCGTTCCATAGGACAGCCCGGAACGTGATTTTACCTCTATAAAGACAACGGTATCTCCCGTGCAGGCAATCAAATCTATTTCGCCCTTTGCTGCACGATAGTTTCTCGCCAGCAGCTTCATTCCCCGGTCTATTATATATTTACAGACGGCATCCTCCCCCGCCCTGCCAAGACGCAATGTATCAGTCATTCTGCAAAAACTTCCTTAGAAACGTTCGTCTGTGTATGTCAAGTATCCCATATGAACGAATCGCGGCATAATGTTCTTTTGTTCCATATCCTTTATGCTTTGCAAAAAGATAACCGGGATACTTCTTGTCATATTCCCGCATGATCCGATCCCGGGTCACTTTTGCAACTATGGAAGCCGCCGCGATCGTATAGACCTTTGCATCTCCCTTTATGAGCGGCGTATACGGGATATCCGTATCGATATCCATAGCGTCTGTATAAATATGGGCCGGCTGTACCTTGAGGCCCGCAAGCGCTTTTTCAAACGCCTGCCGTGCTGCGTTCAGTATATTGATCTCGTCTATCACTTTATTATCCACGATATATACAGAACAATCAACCGCTTTTTCCAGTATTATATCATAGAATGCTTCGCGGCGCTTTTCGGATATTTTTTTGGAATCGTCTATTCCCAAAATCAAATCCCGCGGATCCATGACGACGCATGCCGCCACAACAGGTCCGGCAAGCGGGCCGCGGCCCGCTTCGTCAATTCCGGCGACCAGTTCTCCGCGTTCCCAATAAGGCCTTTCATAAACAGTCATACTCTGCAATTTTTGCTGCCACAGCTCTTCTCGTTTTCCCATTTTACTGCTCCGGCTTTTCGAGCGAAAGACGCCCCAATTTTCCATTTTTGAATTCATCCAAAAGCGTTTTTGCCCCGCGTTCTGTATCATACGCTCCGCCTCTCAAAAGAAATCCCCGCTTACGGCAGATATCCTCTAAAAGCTCAAAATCATTTTTATCCAACTCGTCCAAATGATACCGTTCTTTCAAAAGCCCGGGGGCCGTGTTTTTCAAACGGCCGAGCAAATAGAAGGCAAGGGCTTCCTCGTCAAGAATATCAAGCTTGATACTGCCGATAAGGGCAACAACGGCTCCTGTTTGTTCGTTCTCAAATTTCGGCCACAGGAGCCCCGGCGTATCCATGATCTCGAGATGTTCGTCGATTCGTGCCCATTGAAGTGATTTTGTTACCCCCGGGCGGTTTCCTTCTTTCAGCTTTTTTTCGCCTGAAAGTCGATTTAAAATTGCTGATTTTCCAACATTAGGTATGCCGACGATCGCACAGCGCAGCGTCTTATGCATACCACGTTCCTCATAGCGTTTCAGGATCGCTGCGGCGCAGTCGAGTATGCGTTTTTTCAGGAACTGTATATTTCCGGAGACAGCGGAAAAGGAAACGGCGTCTATTTCCTTTCTTTTAAAATGATCCAACCAGTTAGCGGTGATATTCGGGTCAGCCAAATCTGCTTTATTTAAAATATAAAAACGCGTCTTATGAGAAAAAAGATCGTCAAAATCGGGATTTAAGGAGCTTGCGGGCGCACGCGCATCCAACGCCTCGATGACGAGATCCACCGTTTTCAAATTCTCTCTTAGCTGCCGGCGCGCTTTTGCCATATGCCCGGGATACCATTGAATATCCATTTTATCCGCTCCTTTCCGGAATTTTTCAGTCGGTCATAAAAAGACAGATAAAAAACAGGGGGCGTTACGCCCCCCGCCTTAAGATTCTTTGATCTTTGCTGCTTTACCAACACGATCGCGCAGATAAAACAATTTTGCTCTGCGCACACGACCATGACGGACGACTTCGATCTTGTCTACACGAGGCGAATGGATCGGGAACGTTCTTTCCACGCCGATACCATACGATACACGACGCACTGTAATCGTCTCAGAGAGGCCGCCGCCTTTCTGTGCGATTAAATATCCCTCAAACGCCTGCAATCTTTCTCGCGTACCTTCAACAACCTTTACATAGATACGAACTGTATCGCCCACTTTCATCTTGGGCAAATCTGTCTTCAGCTGTTCTGCTTCCACCGCTTTGATAATATCGTTCATTTTGAATTCCTCCTTCCCCTTCAGACGTTCATACCCGCATATTCGGGCAGCGGACCATCCTAATTCAAAACATTAAAAGTTTATCATAACCAGATAAAAATATCAAGGCTGTTTTTTTAGATGCTCTAAAATTTTCCTGTCTTCCGCGGTCAGTTCTGCCTGCTCCAAAAGCTCCGGACGGCATGCAAGCGTTTTAGCAAGCGCTCGCTCCCGCTGCCATGCTGCAATATTTTTATGATGACCGGAAAGCAGGATTTCCGGAACATCCATGCCCCGAAAAGAAGCGGGCCTCGTATATTGCGGATATTCCAGCAAACCGCCTGAAAAGCTTTCTTCTGCAAGTGAATCTCCGTTTGAAAGGACCCCCGGAATATACCGCATAACGCAGTCTATCAGCACCATTGCCGGTAATTCGCCGCCGGTCAATACATAATCTCCGATCGAGATCTCCTCATCGATCAAATGATCCAACACGCGTTGGTCTACCCCTTCATAATGGCCGCATAAAACATTGAGCACCTCATACCCGGCAAGATCAGCGGCTTTTTGCTGCGTCAGGACTTGCCCCGCCGGACTCATATAGACGCTGTGCGTCTTTTTCCCCTCATACTTCCTGTCAAGAGCCTCAAAACAACTGAATAAGGGCTGAGGCGCGAGAAGCATTCCGGCGCCTCCCCCAAAAGGATAAGCATCCACACGATTATGCCTGTCCTCCGTATAATCCCGGAAATTGACAGGATTGACTTCGATCAAGCCTTTTTGGATCGCCTTTTCGCAGAGACTCGTCCCCGTAAATCCTGCAAACATTTCAGGAAAGATCGTGAGGCAATTAAAAATCATGTATGGCAACCTCGTCAAGCCTTTGAGCGTCGACAGTTATCGTACCGCTTTTAATATCCCGTTCCAAAACAACATGCCTGACTGCCGGAAACATACAGTTCCCTTTGGCTGTTTTGACGACATATACATCGGCAGCACCATTTTGAAGAATATCCTTCAGCGTACCGATGATCGCTCCATTTGTGTCATTCACCGTACAGCCAATGAGATCCTGAATATAGCATGCGCCTTCCGGAAGCTTTGCGGCATGCGCCCTATCGATATACAGAAAACATCCGCGCAGGTTCTCAGCCTCATTGCGTGTATCGATCCCTTCCAGCTTCAAATACGCATATTTGCCGTCGATACGTGCACTTTCGATATTGATACGCTCATAATCCTCATTTTTAAAATATGCAAAATCAAGCGTATCAAATCTGGACAAATCGTCGGTGAACGCGTCGAATTTTACCTCTCCCTTGATTCCCTGCGGCCTTAAGATGCGGCCAAGCTCAAAATATTCCGTCGTCATATAATCTCGACAATATATTTTTTCGGAGATTTCGTCGTCGCGGCTTTTACGACCGTCCGAATCGCCTTTGCGATACGCCCCTGCTTACCGATCACCTTCCCCATGTCGTCAGGCGCCACAGTAAGCTCAAGAATAAAAGCGTTTTCTTCCTCGCGTTCGTTTACGCGCACAGCCTCTGGGTCATCCACCAGATTTCTGGCGATATATTCCACTAATTCACGCATTGCATTCTACCTTCTTAGTTGATTGCACCGCTCTTTTTCAGCAAAGCACGCGCGGTATCCGTAGGCTGCGCCCCATTGCTGATCCATCCCTGTGCTTTTTCATTGTCCAGCTTCAGGTCTTTTGTGAGCGGGTTATAATACCCTAATTCTTCAATATAGCGGCCATCGCGCGGAGCACGTTCATCTGCTACGATCATCCGGTAAAAAGGCCGTTTCTTAGAACCCATTCTTTTCAATCTGATTTTTACTGACATGACATATTACCTCCAAAATATTTTCCTTGTTGAAATATAATTTACCGCGTCGTGCGGTTTAAAGCATTGCATCAAAAGGGAAACTTCATCATTCCGCGCCGTTTTCCGCCCTTTCCCGAAAACTGCTTGAGCATTTTCTTCATTTGCTCAAACTGATTCAGCAGCCGGTTGACGTCCTGCACTGTCGTACCGCTGCCCGCGCTTATCCTGCGCCGGCGCGACGCGTTTACGATTTGCGGATTGAGACGCTCTTCCCGCGTCATGGAACGCACGATCGCCTTTGTGCGTTCAAGCTGCTTTTCATCTACGGTCAGGCCCTTTAATTTATTTCCGCCGGGCATCATCGCCAATATATCACTTACAGAACCCATATCCTGCAGCTGCTCCATCTGGTCGAGAAAATCTTCCAGTGTCAACTGATCTTTTGCAATCTTTTTTTGCAGCTCAACCGCTTTTTTTTCTTCAAAGGACGCTTCCGCCTTTTCGATCAGAGACATGACGTCTCCCATCCCGAGAATACGGGAAGCCATACGATCTGGATGAAAAGGCTCGATGTCAGTGAGCTTTTCTCCTACGCCTACAAATTTGATTGGTTTTCCGGTCACTGCGCGAACAGACATTGCCGCACCGCCGCGCGTATCTCCGTCTATCTTCGTCAGGATCACCCCATCGATACCGATATTGTCGTTAAAGGCGGTGGCCGCGTTTACAGCATCCTGTCCTGTCATAGCGTCGAGAACGAGCAAAGTCTCTGTCGGATTCGACGTTTTTTTCAGCTCTTTCAGCTCCGCCATCATTTCGTCATCAATATGCAGGCGTCCTGCGGTATCGACAATGATCATATCGCATCCCAGCTTCATGGCATATTTAGCTGCTTCCCGATAGATATTCGATGCGTTATCCTGTCCCATATCGAATACGTCGACGTCAACCTGCTCCCCGACTACATGAAGCTGTTTGATGGCCGCGGGCCGATAAATATCGCACGCTACAAGCAGAGGCTTTTTTCCCTTTTTTTTGTAATATCCCGCAAGCTTTGCGCAAAAGGTCGTTTTTCCCGCACCCTGAAGCCCCATCATCAATACGACGGTGGGCGGCGAACCGGCCAGCTTGATTTCAGACTGCTTTCCGCCCAACAGCTCCGTCAATTCATCGCGCACGAGCTTGATGACTTGCTGTCCCGGAGTCAGGCTTTCCAATATCTCGGCTCCAACCGCTTTCGCAGAAAGCTCCTTGATAAACTTTTTCACCACCAGAAAGTTAACGTCGGCTTCCAACAGGACGAGCTTGACCTCGCGCATAGCGGCCTTAATATCGCTCTCCGAGAGCTTCCCGCGGGACGTTAGCTTTTTAAATACGTTTTGAAGTTTTTCCGCGATCCCCTCAAATGCCATTTAAATCTCCTTGCTGTCAGCTATGAGCCCAAGCTTGTTTTCCATATCTTTTAATTTTACCTGAGCACGTTTCAGGGCATCCAATACGCCCTGCCGCGAAATACCGCATTCCTGCGCGATTTCTGCTAAAGAATAATCATCATTATAATAGAGCTCAAATATCTTTGCCTGCCGTTCCGTAAGAAACTCTCCATAGAAATCGTAATACAGGATGAGGCTCAAATCTTTTTCATGCTTCATAGCGCACCGCCAATCAAAAAACAGATGTAAAGGCTGACTGCTTTACATCTGTTTATTATACATGATTTTCTCCTGATGTCAAGCGTCAGGCCTTTACACCTTCAGCTTCATAAGCCGTTGACGTAAGATCGGCCCGCCATGCCCCGGATAAAAGATATCCGATGTTGTGCATTTGAGGCGCTCTATGCTCCGCCTTGTTTCCGTAAAATCTTCAGCAATCCGCGCGGAACAGGCAAAGCCAACATTCATGAGCAGATCGCCTACAATACACGCTTTCGCCGTTAATATCCCAATAGAGCCTGCCGTATGCCCCGCAAGCTCTATCACCTGCGCATCGACTCCAAAATCATTTAACTCCTGACCATCCTGCAAAAGAATATCCGGCCGGAAAAAATCGATCCGGGTCTTTCGGATAGACGCAAGCGACCGCTTCTTTATCAAAATCCCCAGCAGCCCGCGGGCGTCGATGCTTCGTATACGGTTATCCGCTGCTAAGAAGATATCTGCACGATGCATCGCGATTTTGATCCCATGCTCCCGCTGCAGAAAGGCCGCATTGGAAATGTGGTCAAAATGCCCATGCGTCAGGACAGCGAGTTCTATTCGGTGCAGTTCCAGAATTTCAGACAGCCGTGCCCGTGCAGAGGCTCTCCCGGTATCTACTAATATCGTATTGCCATTTTGCTCCAGTAGATAGCAGTTATCACCCCCGAAGCGTAAACGTGTAACTGTAACGGCCATCTATTCCAAAATTGCTTTTGCAAAATCGTATGCGTCAAACGGCTGAAGGTCTTCAGCACCTTCCCCTACGCCGATAAAGCGTACCGGAACTCCGGTCATATCTTTTACCGCACATACTACGCCGCCCTTTGCGGTTCCATCGAGCTTAGTCAGGATGATACCGGTCAACTTTACGCTTTCGTTAAACACCTCGGTCTGAGAGATCGCATTTTGACCAGTCGTTGCATCCACAACAAGGAAAGTTTCACGGTTCGCCTGCGGATATTCTTTATCGATCACCCGGTTTATTTTTTCAAGCTCGCCCATAAGATTCTTTTTGTTGTGAAGACGTCCTGCCGTATCTATTATTAAAATATCACTGCCCGCGTGCTTCGCTGCATCGATCGCGTCATAAACGACTGCTGCAGGGTCTGCGCCCTCCGCATATTTGATGACCCGCGTATCCGTGCGCTGCCCCCAAATAGAAAGTTGTTCCGCTGCCGCTGCGCGGAATGTGTCCGCTGCCGCCAAGAGCACCTTTTTCCCCTGCTTATTGTAATAGTTGGTCAGTTTTCCGATTGCAGTTGTTTTTCCTACACCGTTTACTCCAACGACCAACATAACGGTGGGTTTGACGATCTCAAGCGGGTCGGCCGTCATATACTCCGCAAGAATATGGATCAGCATGTCCTTTATTTCAGCCGGATCCGATATTTTTTCTTCTTTCACGCGGTCCCGAAGCGTCTCTATCACTTTTTCCGTAGTAGCATAGCCAATGTCTGAAAGAATCAGCGCTTCTTCAAGCTCTTCAAAAAATTCTTCGTCTACTTTTCGGAAATTTTTGATCACGCTGTTGACCTTTGTCGAAAAATTCTCCCGCGTCTTATTGACGCGTTCCTTTAGTTTGTCAAAAAAACCCATTTTTATCACTCCTACTTTTTTAAAGTTGTACGGATACAATGTCCGAAACGCCCTTTTCCTGCATCGCCACCCCGTAAAGAGTATCGCAAATTGCCATAGATGGCTTGCGGTGAGTGATGACGATGAACTGCAGCTCCGCCGAAAGGCTCTTCAGATATTCTGAAAACCGAATCACATTGGCATCGTCGAGAGGCGCGTCTATCTCATCCAGCAGGCAGATCGGCGATGGATTGATATCAAGCATTGCGAACAGAAGTGCTATTGCCGTAAGCGCTTTTTCTCCCCCCGATAAAAGACTGATATTCTGCAGCTTTTTTCCCGGCGGTTCGGCGATGATCTCTACGCCGCATTCCATGATATCGCCGTCTTCAAGCTCCAGCCGCGCGTGACCGCCTCCGAACAGATCGTGAAATGTTCTTTGGAAGTTTTCGTTGATCTGCGCAAACTTTTCGCGGAAGCTTTCTTTCATACCGGATAAGAGCCCGTCTATCACGATCTGAAGGTCGTTTCCGGCCGTTATAAGGTCCTCGCGCTGGATAGATAAATTGTCGTAACGCTCCCGCACGCGTGTATAATCTTCAATCGCATTGGGGTTGACTGCTCCCATTCCACGGATCCGCTCGCGGATCCTATCTGCCTCGCGTCCTGAGGATTGGTAGGCAAAATCTGATTTTTTGAACGGGAGAGCGTTGGCATACGTAAGTCCATAGTCCTCCCAAAGCTTATTTTGTTGATTTTCCCGTGAAAGCTCCAGCTTTTCACGGTTTGCGACCAATTTATATTTTTGTTCGATCAGGGAATTTTTCTGTACGGTCAGCTCCTCCGCTTTTTGAGCGGCCTCTTCCGCCTGAAGATTCCAGCTGTCACGCTGCGCCAGCTTCCCGCGCGCTTCTTCCCCCGCCATACGAATAGCAGTCAAAATATTGTCCAAAGAACCGCGCATCTCGGCTTTAGAGTGCGTGAGCTCTTTCATTTCTGCGGAAAGCGTCTCATTGCGCTGCAGCAGCCGCTCCACTTCCTCTTTGTTCTGTGCAATAGCTTTACGCAGATGTTCCGCTTCGTTCAGCAGCATATTTTTTTCATTGCTCAGCTCGTTTTGGCGCAATTCTTTTGACGATAACAGCTCCTTTATTTCGACCGCCTGGGCGGCAACTCCTGCTGCATGCGCCTCTGCCGCTTCCTGCCGCTTCTTCAGCCTGTCAAAATCAGCCTGTGCCTGCTTGGCATCTTTTTCCAATTCCTGCACTGACGCCAATATTTTTTCACGTTCATTTTCCGTCTCAAAAAGACCGTCCGCAAGTTCTTCTGCATTTTTTTCATTCTCCGCAAGCAAACGCTGCGCCGTGAGCGCCTTTTGCTTTGCTTCGACTGCCTTTATCTCCTGCTCGCGCAGGACCTGCATCAATTCTTGCTGCATGCTCCGCGCTTGCTCCGCCTTTTCTTCACTGTCTGCAAGCACTGTCCTCCATTGCTCCAATGCCTGCTTATTATCTCTGATATTTTTCTCTAACTCCTGCGCCATCCGTTTACGTGCAAGAAGTCCGACATTGCTTTTTTTGAAGCTGCCTCCGGTAATCACTCCCCCCGGCTTGATAAAATCTCCGTCCATCGTAACAGCGCGGAAAGCGTAATCGGCTCCTTTCATCAGATTGATTGCACTATCCATATCCCGTACAATTACAGTACGCGCAAGCAGAAAATCGACCGCAGGACGTATCTCATCCGCGCAACCTATCATTTCGCTGGCAACGCCTTCTACTCCGCTGAGTGAAAGAAACGAACGCTCATCCTTTTGCAGGGTTCGCACCTTTAAAGATCGGGTCGGCAGAAACGTCACACGCCCCAGGTTATTCTTTCTCAGGAAAGAAATAATATCCTTTGCATCCGTGTCCTGTTCCACGACCACATTCTGTAAGGCATTGCCTAAAATCACCTCGATCGGCGTTTCATATTTTTTAGGAACATCGATCAGTTCGGCTAAAACGCCTTTTATTTTTGTTTCGATCTCCGGCGTTTTTTTCGCTTCCCGAAATAAGGCGCGAACGCTGTCAAAATACCCCTCGTATCCTTCCCGCATATCCTCGAGCAGCTTTAGACGCGATTCATCCTCATTTAACCGCCGGAGGATCTCCGCGGCTTTTTGCTCGGTCTGAGCACGCTCCTCCTGCAGCTCCTGAAAATGCCGGGAGGTTTCGTTCAGCTTTCTGCGCAGCTCCGCCCCCTGCTCTTCGCAGGCCTGCCTATCTGCCTCCAGTTCTTTGACCTCTTCTTTCAGCTGTACGACATAAGCCGCCTGCTTTTCCGCCTCTGCCTGTGCCTGCTCTTTCTTTTGCACAACGACTTCGGCTTTTACCTGTTTTTCATTTAAGTCGATCAGCAAAGTCTGCAACACAGTGCGGGCTTCTTCCACCTGAGCACGCGCCTCATCGATTTCTTCCTGCGTATCTCCGGACGCCCCGGTGATCGTTTCGATCTTTTTCCGCAACTCTATAATCTGTGCATATTGTTCATCGATCTGAGTATTTTTATGACCGATCTGTGTTCCGAGCTCCTGAAGGGCTTTTTCATCGGATATCAATCGCGCTTCCAACGAATCCCGCTTCTCAAAATTTTCACGCATAGCGCTCTGGTTCACATGCTCCTTCTCCTCCAAAAGGTTCAATGAGCCTTTCAGGCGCTCCTGCTCGCTCATGTATTCCCCAAGCTGTATGTTCTGCTTTTCAATTTCCTGCTGAAGAGCGGCTAAATGCTTTTTTGTTTCCGCGGCGTTTATGTTTTCCTGTGCGATTTGAGCGGTCAGTTCCTCTAACGCCTGTTCGTTTCCACGGATCTGCTCTTCCGTTTTTGCGATCCGTTCCCCTGCACGATCATATTGATACAAATATAGATTGATATCAAGCTCTTTCAGACGGTCGCGCAGCTTCAGATAGTCCTGCGCCTCTTTCATCTGCTTCTCAAGGGGCTCGATCTGCGCAGAAAGTTCAGCAAGGATGTCATCTATTCTAGTAATATTATCTTTTGTTTTTCGAAGATTGCGTTCCGCCTCTTCTTTGCGAAACCGGAATTTCATGATTCCGGCTGCTTCTTCAAATACCTTGCGGCGGTCTGTCGCCTTACTGGTCAATATCTCGTCGATTTTTCCCTGCCCAATGATGGAATAACCCTCTTTCCCAATTCCGGTATCGCGAAAAAGCTCAAGGATATCTTTCAATCGGCAGCCCGTATTATTAATGGAATATTCACTCTCTCCGGAACGGTACATCTTGCGCCGGACCGAAATTTCCGTATAATCCGATTTGATACGCATATCGGAATTATCAAAAATAAGAGAGACCTCGCAGTAAGCCTTCTTACTGCGCGTCTGGGTCCCGTTAAAAATAACATCCTGCATGCTCGTCCCGCGCAGGTTTTTAGAGCTCTGCTCTCCCAGCACCCAACGCATAGCGTCTGCAATATTGCTTTTACCGCTTCCATTCGGACCGACGACACCCGTGATCCCCTTATTAATGATGATTTCTTTCTTGTTACAGAAAGATTTGAACCCGTTAAGTTCAATCCGTTTCAGGAACACTTATCTTGCTCGCTTTCTTTTATGATCTTTGTCATAGTATATACATTGGAAAATTTTTTCTTGAAGTATGGATTCAGAAGCTTTAATATGACAAAAGCAGCCGCTGCAAAAACGATCCCGAGCAGTGCGGCAAGCACATCGTTTACCGGAAATATATTCTGCGGAATGATATATCCGATCCATACGCCTAAAAAAAGCATCAGCAAGGGAAAGATATAGGCAATCGCAGAAGACTGCAGCGCATTCTTCGTTGTAAACTGGACTTCAACGCGGTCGCCCGTCTTAGCATGCAGACTGTTTTCCATGGAAACAGTAATGTCATTCTGTCCGCTGAGCATTCCGCAGGCGCCGCACTTGGAGCAAGCCGAGGTCCGTTCGAATCTCACATAAGCGATATCTTCATTTGTTTTTATAACAAGTCCTGATTCGTTCATTCCTGAATCCCCGCTAATTTTCGGACTGCCTCCCCCGCTGCAAGCAGACCGCACACAGACGGTACGAACGAGATGCTGGCGGGAACAGTCTTCCCTTCATCTCTGCACTGCGCCTTGTGCGGCGGCTCGTCCGAGCAAACGACCGAAAGGGAACGTACGCCTGCCGCCCGTAAATTCCTCCGCAGGATTTTGGCAATCGGATCATATCGCGTTTGGAAAAGATCCATGATAGAGAAACGCTCCGGATACAGTTTATTGCCTGCTCCCATTACAGATATTATATCGATCTTTCTCTTGATGCATTCAAGAATCAGCGCTTCCTTGGAGCGCAGACTGTCGATCGCGTCGACGACAAAATCTATTCTTTGGGAAAATATTTCCTCCGAGTCATCCTGTCCGTAGAATAAATCAAGGCAAACTGCTTTGATCTCCGGATTGATATCCTGTACGCGGCGCGCCATGACATCCACTTTTTTTTGTCCAATCGTGGAATGAAGCGCAACCAACTGCCGGTTGCAGTTGGAAGGCTTCACAACATCATTATCGATCAAAAGCAGTGTTCCGACCCCTGCACGCGCAAGCGCTTCCGCTGCAAACGAACCAACGCCGCCTATACCAAATACGGCTACCGCAGAGGCGCGCAGACGCGCCGCTCCTTCCTCGCCGATCAATGAAATCGTTCTCGAGCAATCAAGCATCAATCTTCATCCACTTTGATATGCAGCTCGCGCAGCTGCTTCTTATCCACCGTATCCGGTGCTTTCGACATCAAATCGGAAGCGTTCTGTACTTTCGGAAATGCAATCACGTCCCGAATGGAATCCACTCCAGCCATCAGCATAGCCAGCCGGTCAAGACCATACGCAAGCCCGCCATGCGGAGGCGTGCCATATTTCAGCGCTTCAAGCAGGAACCCAAAACGCTCCCATGCGTCTTCTTTGGAAAAGCCAAGCGCCCCGAACATTTTTTCCTGTAATTCCGTGCTGTGTATTCTGATGCTTCCACCGCCGATCTCGTTTCCGTTCAAAACGATATCGTATGCTTTTGCGCGCGCATGCTCCGGATCACCTTCCACTTTGTCGATGTCCTCGTCCATCGGTGATGTGAACGGATGATGTTTGGCAACATACCGCTTTTCCTCTTCGCTGTATTCGAACAGCGGAAATTCCGTTACCCACAATAGATCCCATGTGCCATCCTGAATCAGGTTCAGCTTTTCAGCCAGCTTCAGGCGCAGTGCGCCAAGAGAATCATATACAACTGAATTTTTATCGCCGACAAAAAACAGGATATCCCCTACCTGACCATCAAGCCTCTGCATGATACCGTCGATCTCTTCCTGCGTCATAAATTTCGTGATCGGTGAATTCAACCCGTCTTCCCGAATCGATATCCACGCCATTCCCTTTGCGCCATAGATTTTGACAAAATCGACAAGCGCATCGATTTCCCGCCGCGCAAGAAGATTTGCACATCCTTTTGCATTGATCGCGCGGACGCTCCCCCCGTTTTTCACAACGGAGCTGAATACTTTGAATTCACTGCCTGCCACGATATCGCTTACATCTTTCAGTTCGAACCCAAAGCGAGTGTCCGGCTTATCGCTGCCAAATCTGTCCATTGCTTCCTGATAAGGGAGACGTTTTAGGGGGAGCTTGATGTCAACATCAAGCACATCCTTGAATACCCGTTGGATCAAGCCCTCATGCATCGTCATTACATCGTCCGCATCTACAAAAGACATCTCCGTATCGATTTGTGTGAATTCCGGCTGACGGTCTGCACGGAGGTCTTCATCTCGAAAGCATTTTGTGATCTGGAAATACCGGTCATACCCCGAAATCATCAGGATCTGTTTAAAAAGCTGCGGAGACTGCGGCAGCGCATAAAAGCAGCCCGGGTGGATACGCGACGGCACCAGATAGTCCCTTGCGCCCTCCGGCGTACTTTTTTGCAGCATCGGCGTCTCGATATCGAGAAATCCATTTTCTGTCAGATAAGCGCGCGCAGAATTCGCGATTTTGTTGCGCAAAATCAGGTTTTTCTGCATTTCCGGACGCCGCAGGTCAAGATAACGGTATTTCAAGCGCAGTTCTTCGCGCACCTTGCTGCCGTCCTCTATTTCAAACGGCGGTGTTTCCGCGCGGCTTAATATCTTAAGCTCACGTACTTTCACCTCGATCAATCCGGTCGGCAGCTTTGGATTCACCGTATCCTCGGAACGTTTCACGATCTTTCCTTTGATAGCCAATACAAATTCGCTGCGAATACTCCCGGCTTTATTAAAATCCCCTTCGAACATAGATTCATCAAATACGACCTGCATGATTCCGGAACGATCTCTAAGGTCGACAAAAATCAAGCCGCCGAGGTCACGCCGGGTATCGGCCCACCCCATCAAAGTCACTTCCCTGTCGATATCTGCCGTAGTAAATTCTGCGCACAACGCAGTCCGTTTCCAATCTCCTAAAAATTCTCCCATAGCTTTTCTCCCAATCATAAATTCTTTATAAAAACTTTTCAATTTCGTCCTGATGTATGCTGCGTTCTTCGCCGGTCTGCATCGTTTTCAAAACCAAGGTTCCGTCTGCAAGCTCGGTTTCTCCGACAACCCCGACAAATTTTGCGCCCAATTTATCTGCATACTTAAACTGTGCTTTCATACTGCGTGCACAATGGTCCATATCGGCTTTTATCCCTTTTGCCCGCAGCTCGCGTACCAGCTGTGCAGTTCGAAGATGCGCTTCTTCTCCATGTGCGCACAAAAAGATATCTGTAAGAGACGGCTTCTCAATGGAAATACCTTCGTTTTCCATCACCAGCAATAAACGCTCTATCCCCATACCAAAGCCGATACCCGGCATGTCCGGGCCGCCGACCTGCTTCATGAGCCGATCATATCTCCCGCCGCCGCATACGGTTCCCTGTGCGCCGATACTGTCCGATATGATCTCAAATACTGTTTTAGTATAATAATCGAGCCCGCGTACAATAAAAGGATTAACCGCATAACCGATGCCCATGGCATCCAAATATTTCTTCAGCTTTTCGAAATGCCCGGAGCACTCTCCGCACAAATGATCGATCATAAGCGGAGCATTTTTTACAACGGCCCGGCACCGCTCTTCCTTGCAGTCTAATGCGCGCAGCGGATTGCGGTCCATACGTTCCTTGCAGGAGTCGCACAATTCTTCTGTATGCTCGCGCAGATATTGCTTTAAAAGCTCATTATACTGAGGGCGGCATTTCTCGCAGCCAATGCTGTTGATATTGAGCCGAAGCCCTTTTAATCCAAGCTCTCCAAGAAGCGTCAGGGCAAGCCCGATCACCTCAGCGTCAATGCTCGCATCCGGCGCGCCAAACACTTCTACTCCAAATTGATGATGTTCGCGCAGACGTCCGGACTGGGGCTTTTCATAGCGAAACACCGGCGCGCTCAGATAATACATTTTTGTCGGCTGTGCATTGGAAGGCAGCCCACCCTCCAGAAACGCGCGTACAACTCCTGCCGTTCCTTCCGGCCTAAGCGTGATGGAGCGATTGCCCTTATCTGTAAAGGTATACATTTCTTTCTGCACGATATCCGTCGTATCGCCGACACCGCGCAAAAATAATTCCGTATGCTCAAAAATCGGTGTACGCACCTCGCGGTACCCGGCCAGTGCCGTAAGCTTTCGTACAAGCTTCTCAACGTATTGCCATTTATAGCTTTCTTGTGGAAGAATATCCTTTGTTCCTTTTGGGGCTTTTACTGCCACGTTACAGTTCCCTCCTCATTTGCCTGCTTCTTATTCATATAAAAAAACAACGTCCTGACCAAGACAGGGACGAAGTTTAAAAATCCGCGGTACCACCCAAATTGAGAATCAAATCCTCCGCTCTCGTCCGTAACGCAGACCTGCGCCCGCCGCTAATTACAAGACCGCTTTCACGACAGAAGCTCCGTGGCGTTCTTCACCATGTCTTGAACGTACGGCTGTTTTCAGCCACGACAACCGTTCTCTTTCCGCAAGGCGCACGGTTACTCTCCACATCATTGCCTTTTACCGATTCCATTATACCGGGAAAACAAAGGGCTGTCAATAAAGCTGAAAACAGCACAAAAGCCTTCTTCTCGTTTTGAACGCATTTCTGAATCCGTGCGCTGCACAGATTAAAATAGTTCCTTTTTACGCAGCACCATCTCGTCTGTCCGTTCGATGTAATTTTTTAAGTCTTTTACATTCGGTGCGCGTTTGATCAAATTTTTCTCCGGAAATAAACGCTTTGATATCGCACCCGCGCCAAATGCAAGGTTGCTAACGGTCTCTTCCATGATATCTATGTTATAAACGCACTCTTTTCCGGGCCGTGCAAAGCCTACATTCTCAAGATTTCCGCTCATATATTTCTGCCGATACAGATAATAGGGAAGATATCCTTTTTTCTGTAAAAAGTTCTGAGAAAGCTCTACCATATTGGAAACCAGTTTTGCATCCGGAAGGTCGTTCCTCTGCTCTTCCGCAAAGGAAGAGGATTGTTTAATCGCAAGAGTATGGACCGTTACATTATCGGGTTCATACCGCATGATATCACGAAGCGTTTTTTCAACGTCTGTCAGCTCCTCGCGGGGAAGCCCAAGGATCATATCCGTATTGACGCTTTGAAATCCAAACTCCTTTGCAAGCGAAAAGGCTTGCTCAAATTCCTGCGTCGTATGTCTGCGTCCAATCAACTCAAGCGTTCTGTCATTTGTTGTCTGCGCATTGATGCTAATACGCTGAACATTATTTTCTTTCAAAATGGCAAGCTTCTCTCTTGTAATGGTGTCCGGACGCCCGGCTTCGACCGTAAACTCATAATTTCCGCGGAAAAGACTGGTCACTTTCAAAAGCAGGGCTTCCAATTCCTTTTCGCTTAATGCAGTCGGTGTTCCCCCGCCAATATAAACGGCGCGGACATGATAATTTTCTATGATCGGTCTCATAGAATCCATTTCCCAAAATAGCCGGGGTAAATATTGTGTTTTGATCGTTTGATTGAACTGCAGGTCTTTTGAGATAAAAGAGCAATATTTACAACGGGAGATACAAAAAGGGATCCCAATATAAATATCAAGCTCATTTTCTTTTTTCCTGTCCATAAAAGGAGCCTGAACGGAACAAATCGTTTCAGCCAGCCGTATTTTTTGTTCAGAAACATGATAAGCGGCGGCAAAAATACGGCGTGCTTCCGCCGCGCCATGCTCTGCGGACAACTCGCGCAGAAATTTAGTCGGACGAATCCCTGTAAGCGAACCCCATGGCATATCCTTCTGATAATATTGGCGCAGCGTTTCATAGACGATACGCTTTACCGCATGCTTTTTCATTCTTTTGACGAGCAGAGGAGCTTCTTTCCGGTTTCTTTCTCTGCCAAACTCCTCCGCGGGCGTATGTCGTTCGGAAACATGCGCCGCAAGTATCCCATCAACATAATATTCAGCCCGGTTGCGCCATGCCGCGCCCTCCTTTTTCCAAAAATGGTGCAGCACAACACCGCGGCCTGTATTTTTCGGCGCACTTAATTGTTCGACATGTTTTTCTTCCGGCAAAAATAAGCGGATCTCTTCGCAAATATCATTAAAGAAAGAAGGTGTATCTGTATAAACCGAAACCATGGATTACCGTCCCATATATGGATTCATTGCTCTTTCCTGAGCAAGCGTCGTTGTTCCGCCGTGACCGGGATAGACTGTATAGTCGCCCGGCAGCGCCTCAAGAATACTGAGCGATTCCCGCATTGCTTCAATATCTCCTCCCGGGAAATCTGTCCGGCCGATGGAACTTTCAAACAGCGTATCCCCGGAAAAAATAACCTCTGTGCCAAGCAGGCAAATGCTTCCCGGAGAATGCCCGGGCGTATGTATGATTTTCAATTCCGTTTCTCCAAAACGAATGACATCGCCATCCGCAAGAAATATATCCGCAGGGAGAACGGTAAACGGGTTCCCCAGAAATTGAGAAAGATTTCCAGAGGACGAGCCAAGCATATCCGCATCTTCTTTGTGTATCGCTACCTGCGCGCTGTATCGCTTCCGCAGTTCGTCTACTGCACCGATATGGTCCGCATGACCATGCGTTAGAAGGATATAAGAAACCTTTCCGCCTTTACGGTCTATTTGTTCCATGATTTTTTCCGCTTCGCTCCCCGGGTCTATCACTACCATATTCTGAAAAAGCTCATCGGAAACAATATAAGTATTTTCCATTAAAGGGCCTGTTATAAGCGAGATTACCTGCATCTTAAAAATCCTTCTTGCTGTCGAGCAAAATCGTTACAGGTCCGTCATTGATGAGCGCTACCTGCATCTCTGCTTGAAATTTTCCTGTTCTGACCTTAGAATATTTCTGCTCAAAGAGCCATATACATTTTTGAAACAAACCGCGCGCCATATCTGGCGAAGCAGCCTTCTGATAGCTTGGACGCCTTCCCTTGCGGGCATCCCCATACAGCGTAAACTGAGATACGAGCAAAATCTCCCCCTCAATATCCTGTACAGATAGATTCATAACGTTTTCCGCATCTTCAAATATGCGCAGGTTAACACACTTTTCCACAATATATTCCATATCCTTTTCCGTGTCATCCCCTGCGATTCCCAAAAACACCAAGATACCGTTTTCGATCCTTGATATCTCTGCGTCCTCTACGAAAACAGAAGCATTTTTCACGCGCTGAACAACTGCTCTCATGCCGTTTCCCTCAATAATTCACGCGGAACACATCCCGCACGCCTTTCAGGCTTTTCAGCTTATTCATCAGATCGTGCAGATCCTGCACGGAGGTAATATTAGAACGAAGCGATATCGTAGCGACTCCATTTTTGGCAGAATGTGCATTGATCGCCGTGATATCACGTCCCATATTGTACATTGCCTGCGCAATCTCTACCATAAGACCCGGCCTGTCATCCGCAACGATCTGTATCTCAACATTATAGGAGGTCGTCTGATCGCCCGCCCATGCGACCTCTATCAACCGTTCCTTATCTACATTCTGCAGGTTCTTGCACTCTTTCGTATGTACGCATACACCGCGGCCGCGCGTGATATATCCTATGATATCGTCTCCGGGAACCGGATTACAGCATTTCGCGAACCGGACTGCCAACCCGGTATTTCCCTCTACTGTAATATCTTCCTCCGCACCCTTTCCCGTGCGTTTTACGATTTTCAATTCCTCCGAGCCTGAATCGATCTTGTTCGCCATCTTATATTGTTCGATCAGCTTGGAAAGTATCTGCTGGGCAGAAAGCGCACCATAGCCGACCGCTGCGAACATATCGTCCTGTGAATTCAGCGTAAAACGCTTATAAAGCACGCTCAGCCAGTCTGGCTTCAAAAGCTGTTCATACAGCTGATAGCCCTGCCGTTTTGCTTCTTTCTCAAGCATTTCACGGCCTTTAACGATATTTTCTTCTTTCAGCTGCTTTTTGAACCATTGTTTGATTTTGCTGCGCGCCTGTGCTGTTTTAACAAATTTGAGCCAATCACGGCTTGGCGTCGCTGAATTAGAAGTGATGATATCAACGATATCTCCCGTTTTCAGTTTGTAATCCAACGGAACGATCTTGCCATTTATTTTTGCTCCAACACATTTATTTCCTATCGCGCTATGGATGCTATAGGCAAAGTCGAGCGGCGTTGCCCCTGCCACAAAGTCCTTCACGTCGCCTTTCGGCGTAAACACAAAAACGGTATCCGCAAATAGATCGACCTTCAAGGTTTCCATAAATTCTCGGGAATCCTTCAGATCGTTCTGCCATTCCATCAATTCACGCAGCCATGCCAGCTTGGAATCCATACTGTTTTCCTTGCCGCCCTCTTTATATTTCCAGTGCGCGGCAATTCCATATTCAGCAGTACGGTGCATGTCATATGTCCGGATCTGCACCTCAAATGGTTTCCCGTCCTCGCCGAGAAGCGTCGTGTGCAAGGATTGATACATATTTTGCTTTGGTACTGCGATATAATCCTTAAAACGGAGCGGGATCGGTTTCCACATGGTATGAACGATCCCGAGCACACCATAGCAATCCTTGATGCTGGATACAATGATCCGGATAGCAATCAGGTCGTATACCTCTTCAAAAACCTTATGCTTTTCTTTCATCTTTTTATAGATGCTATAAATATGCTTGGGTCTCCCTTCGATCTCCGCTTTTATTTTCATTTCGGCAAGCTTATCTTCCAGCTTGACTATTACGGAACTGATCTGTTTCTCACGTTCCTCGCGGGTCGATGCAATTTTATTGGCGATCTCAAAATATTCGTCTGGATTTAAAAATTTTAAAGAAAGATCTTCCAACTCCCACTGTATGGTACTGATCCCGAGACGGTGCGCAAGCGGCGCATAGATTTCAAGCGTCTCTTTGGCTTTTTCTATCTGTTTGTTCTCAGACTGGTATTTCAGCGTCCGCATATTGTGCAGTCTGTCCGCAAGCTTTATAATTACTACACGGATATCGGAAGCCATTGCGAGAAACATTTTTCGCAGACTTTCCCATTGCTGCTCCTCGCGCGTTTTAAAATCGTAATTATTGAGCTTCGTTACTCCGTCGACAAGCTTTGCAATTTCAGGAGTAAATTCCCGGCTGATATCTTCTGTCGTAAATTGGGTGTCCTCTACTACATCATGGAGGATCGTAGCGATGATCGTCGTATGGTCGAGGCCCAAATCTGCAACGATATCCGCCACCGCAAGAGGATGTGTAAAAAAAGGCTCGCCGGAATGGCGCAGCTGTCCTGCATGCGCTTTTTCCGCTATCGTAAAGGCCTTTTCGACCATTGGGTCATATTCAAGCTTATGCCGTCTGATAAAGTCGTTATAATATTCCGACACCCAAACTATCTCCCCGTCAATATTGTACTAATGAATATACCTGATATCCGCTCAGAGCCTCTCTGCCGCCCAGCTCAGTCAGCTCAATCACGAAATTCAGCGATACGATCTGCGCACCTGCAAGCTCGACCAATTCGCACGCCGCCTTAGCCGTTCCGCCCGTAGCCAACAAATCGTCAAAAACAGCGACCCGCATCCCCTTTTGAATCGCGTCTTTATGCATTTCGAGCTGTCCTGTTCCATATTCAAGCTGATACTCCACCTGATAGGTCTCGGCTGGAAGCTTGCCCTTTTTGCGAACCGGCACGATTCTTTTCTTCAGCAGATATGCAACTGGCGCTCCGAACAAAAAACCCCGTGCATCAAGTACAACGATCGCATCGATATCTTCCTTTTCAACATGTTTGGCCAATGCATCCGTTACATACTCAAATGCATCCGGGTCTTTGATCAATGTCGTAATATCGCGGAAAATAACCCCTTTCTCTGGAAAATCCTTGATATTTCTTATTTTTTCCTTTAAATCCATCTCACATCTCTCCCGAAGTAAACATTTTATATAATCTGCTGTTCGAAAGCTCGCGCTTTCCCGTATATATCACAATGTGTATTCTATCATTTTTTTTCATTTCAAGCAAACCAATTTCCCGAAACACAGTTAATGCGAAAACGATTCTTTCAGGTTCAGTAACTGGCGCGTATTTTTGGATGAAAGCGGCGACATCCGCTTCATCCGAAAACGTTATTTTACGCTCTGCCGCCCCTTTCAGGACGGCATATATCTCAAGCAAAAGAGAACGAGGAACAAAATATATCTGTCGGTCCGACACCGCCGGAGCTGTCATGCGCTCTAAATATTTTTTTGCTTTCTGAAGCCGTTGCAATAGAGTGTCTTCATAAGACAATACACTTACAACCATCTGCGGTTTCATATCATAGGTATTCACGCTTACCGTTCCCACGATATCCGCCTGTTTGGGGAGCTCGGAAGCAGATGTTCCAAAAACAACGGCGTTTATTTCCCTTCCCTGCTTTGATATCTTAAACTTTGCATGGCGGTCTTCCCCTATAGAACGGATATTTTCCAAACGGGCGCCACGCACTAAAAGCTCTACTTGCTCATTTTTGAAACCGAAAGGCCGAAGCCGCTCCAATTCAGAAATCAGTGCATTATTGATTTCAGCGGGAACGATTTCAAAATCATAGGTCTTAAGCGGTCTAAAAACATCTTCTTTATAGGCTTGCTTCAAATAGCCATCAAGGCGCCGTGCAATCTGCGGAATATATTCTTCTTTTACCGTCAAGCCGGCGGCTCCGGCATGCCCGCCGAATTTTTCATATAATTTAGCCTGAGACCTCATCGCCTCATATATGTTGATTCCGGGGATACTGCGCGCCGAGCCGGTATAAAGGCCCGGTTCAGTTTCCCCAAGTAGGATCGTCGGGCGCATATATGCTTCTGCGATTTTAGATGCCGCCAATCCCACGATGCCAATATCCCAGTCTTTTTGATAGAGAATAATAATGCTCGCCGATGGATCACCGCTTTCAGTATACATCCGGACCGCTTCACTTACGACTTTCTCCTGCCTCTGCTGTCTGTCCGCATTGAGCGCACATAACTGCTCTGCAAGATCATTGAGTTTCTCCTCGTCGTTTTCCGTTAAAAGCTCAAAAGCAGTTTTTGCGGTGGAAATACGTCCGGCCGCATTGATACGGGGTGCAAGAACAAAAGATACCGTTTGCGCGTCGATCTCCGCGTTGCGTTTTGTGCAGGCTTTTTGCACGAGTGCTGCAACGCCCGGGTTGGACTCCTCATTCAGACGTTTTAAACCCAAAGCCGAGATCGAGCGATTTTCACCAAGCAGCGGAACGATATCGGCAATCGTAGCAAGCGCAGCAAGATCGATCATTTCAAGCGCAGCATCGCCAATCAGGGCCTGAGCTAATTTAAATGCAACGCCCGCTCCGCAAAGAGAATCAAACGGATATGTCTCCCCGGGACGGTGTGGATTTAAAATATAATCGGCCTGCGGCAAAACCGGCGGACATTCGTGATGATCGGTGAGTATCGTCGTCATCCCCATTTTTTTTGCTTGTTCTATTTCGTCTATGCTGGTGATCCCGCAATCTACAGTGATGAGCAGTGATATCCCCTGCAAGCTCTTTACGTTATCCATCGTAAGGCCGTAGCCATGCTCCATACGGTTTGGCAGAAATACTTCCACTTGTCCGCCCATTTGCACAAGCGTTTTATACAGAATCGCGCTGGCAGAGATACCGTCTGCATCATAATCCCCATAAACGCAGATTCTTTTTTTAGACGCTATTGCATGCTTGATCGCGCTTACTGCATCGCGCATATCTAAAAAACTGAATGGGTCATGCAGCTGGCTGACTCCGGGATTCAGGAAATCATAAGCTGCCGCGGTATCCGACAGACCGCGGGCGCATAGCAGAGAAGCCGTGATTTGGGATAGCTTCAATTCTTTCCGCAAACGTGCGACCGCTTCTTTTTCTGTATTCATTTGAGGCTTCTGTTTTAAAATATACCTCATATTGTTTCCTTAGAAAAAAGACCTCCTCATAGGGAGGTCTTTTTTTGTTAAGCCTTTGCTGTTTTTGTTTTCTTCTTTGATTTTGTTTTAGCAGCACCATTTTTCTTCCTGTCGGAGCGGTCTGCCATAAGCGACCACATAGGGGCCGCCAGAAATACGGAAGAATAAACGCCTGCGAGCAAACCAACGATGATCGGGAAAGAAAATTCCTTGATCGTCGATACGCCAAAAATATACAGGCACACGATCATGATCAAAGTTGTCACAGATGTATTGATCGTACGCGTAAGCGTTTCTTTGATACTGGTATCTGCAATCTCTGCGCGCGGAATACGCTTCGGATTCATGATTTTAAGATTATCCCTCACACGGTCAAAAATAACGATCGTATTATTGATGGAATAACCGATTATAGTGAGGCAGGCCGCAATAAATGCGCTATTGATCTGTATCTGCAGAATGCACATAATGGCAATCATGATACCTACGTCATGCACCAGCATGACGACTGCACTAATACCATTATATAGCTGGAACCGTATCCAGATATAAATCAGCATAAGACCGCATGCAATCGCCACTGCCAAAAATGCATTCTTCACAAGATCAGCACTTGCAACTCCGCCGACCTTATCGACAGTTGTGATTTCTGCTTCCGGATAAGTCTCCTTGATGTCCTCCAAGATTGCATTGTTTGTCGTGGACTGCAATTCATCCGTATCGAGCGTACGCATCCGAATCTCCGCCTGCGTATACCCCTCCCCCGATTTCACGATCGGCGAATCTCCCATTCCATTTTGATCAAGGGCCTGCTGTACGACAGCTGTATCAAATTCTTCCTGAAAGTCGATCGTAACGATGCTGCCTCCGGTAAAATCAATACCGAGATTCAGACCGCCGTTCACTATACCGAAAATAACACCAAGAGCGAGAATAACGATGGGAGCAATCAGAAACTTTTTAAAATGCTTCGTAATCATTACGCATTACCCCCTTCCCTTGCAGCCTTCGCTGCTTCGCGGAGCTGTCGGGCCTTCGCCATAAACACATTTGGATTTTTAATATTCAGGTTGATGAACATTTTCAGGATCCCTCTTGTAATCAGCAGTGCTGAAATCATGGAAACAATGATGCTGATAATAAGCGTATACGCAAAGCTTTTCAGAGTTCCCGTGCCAAACACCGCAAGCACCACCGCACAGATAAGCGTCGTGATATTGGAATCCAGAATTGTAATGAACGCTTTTTGGAAGCCTCCGTTAAAAGAGGTACGTAGCGTTTTTCCGGAACGAAATTCTTCCTTGAACCGTTCGAATATAATGACGTTCGCATCGACCGCCATACCGATACCGAGGATAATACCTGCAATACCGGGTAGCGTCAGCTGTACCCCCGGCACACTGCCAAGCAAAAGCAGAACAAACATAATATAAACGATAAGTGCCATACAAGCCGTGAGCCCCGGCAACCTATAATAAATCAGTATAAAAGCGAAGAGGATCACAAGGCCGACTATCCCCGCAAAGATACTGTTTTGAAGCGCTCCCTCTCCAAGCGTAGCACTGATGGAACGCACCTCTATTTCTTGAAGATCAAGAGGAAGCGCACCGCTTTCGATCTGCATTGCAAGATCCTGCGCTTCTTCCATTGTAAAATCTCCTGTGATTTCTCCACGCCCATTGGCAATCACACTGTTTACAGTAGGAGCAGAGATGGTTTCTCCGTCGATCGTAATGGCAATCGTCTGGTTCAGAAATTCCTGCGTAGCTTCGGCGAATTTTTCTGCTCCTTCCTGCGTCAGTTCAAAGCTTACGGCATATTCAAGCGTCTGCGAATTCTGTACCGTCTCTGCTTTTTGGATATCTCCGCCCTCCAGAATCGTTTCACCGTTCGGGTCCACAAACTCCAGCTTAGCAGGCGTTCCGATGAACTCAGCCACCTCGTTTGGGTCCTGCATTTCACTGGTACTGTTGATCGGTATCTCGACCCGGATACGGTCCGTTCCCTGTCTTGTAACGGTTGCTTCCGTGAATCCTTTTGCATCGAGCCTATCCCGAAGCACAAGCATGGCACCGTCCATTTTCTCATCAAAATCATCAACCGAGGTGTCAGCTGCCTGATAAACGGTATAAACGCCGCCTGTCAGATCCAGTCCCTGTTGGATACCGTTGAGCGGCCTGATTTCGTAGACTCCAACATCGAAACCGTTGATGACAACAAAGCACAACAATATGATGACTACAAATGTCACAATAATGCCGATCACACTGCGTTTTTTCATCAATGTTCCTCCTAACTTTCTAATTGTCAGACAAAATCAAGCCTTTGTCCGCTGTGAAAAGAAACCGCAAGCATCTGCGGCTAAAAACTCACCCTAATATTATATAGCTGTGCAAAGGAATAGTCAATTGAAAACGCTTCGTTTAGAAATCGAACAAGCTGAGCTGGTTCGTTTGGGAAAGCCCGGTAAGCGTCCCCATTTTCTGCATTTCCTCGATGACTGCGGTCGATATTTTGGCCCGCTTTCTCAAATCCTCTATAGACAGGAACGCCCCTTTTTCACGCTCTTCAACGATTTTTGCCGCCGCATTTCCCCCAAGCTTGGGGATCGACAAAAACGGCAGCCGCAGTCCGCCCTCTTCGATCAAAAATTTTTCTGCATCTGATTTTTTAAGGTCTACGGGCAGAAAATGATAACCCCGCAAATACATTTCGCACGCTACTTCAAGCATCGTCGCCATATTTTTCTCATTCGCCGTCGCATTTCCGTTGCTTTCTATGGCTTGCCAGTTCTTTTTAATGTCTTCAAGTCCGCCTAATACATACGATGCGTCAAAGTCATTGGCGCGGACTGTAAAATAAGAGGAATAGAATGCCTCCGGATAATGGACCTTACAATAAGCGATTCGGTATGCCATAATCACATATGCGACCGCATGCGCTTTGGGGAACATATATTTGATTTTTTTACAGGATTCTATGAACCAGTCCGCAATATGCGCATCATCGAGCGCTTTCTGCATATCCTCTGTAAAGCCGTTTTTGGCTACCTTTCCCTTTCTGGTCGCTTCCATAATGAAAAACGCCATGCGCTTTTCCACGCCTTTATCTACCAGATAATTCATAATATCATCCCGCGTACAAATCGCTTCTTTCAGCGTACAGGTGCCAGCCTTTATCAAGTCCTGCGCGTTTCCGAGCCATACGTCTGTTCCATGGGAAAGGCCGCTGATCCGCACAATCTCAGACATCGTTGTCGGTTTCGTATCCATCAGCATTTGGCGCACGAACTTCGTTCCGAATTCCGGGATCCCGAGCGTTCCTGTTTGAATGCCGAGAAGGTCTTTTGATTTAAGTCCAAGCGGCTTTAGCCCGGAAAAAAGCTCCATCGTCGGCTTGTCGTCCAAGGGGATCGTCAGCGGATCGATCCCGGTCGCGTCCTGCAGCAGCCTAATGATTGTAGGAACATCGTGGCCGAGAATATCCAGCTTGATCAAAATATCATGCATGGAATTGAAATCAAAATGGGTCGTAACCCATTCTGCCTCCGCTGAATCGGCCGGCTTCTGTACGGGCGTAAAATCATACACCTCCATATCGTGCGGCACGATAACAATGCCGCCCGGATGCTGTCCGGTCGTCTTTTTTACTCCCGATACTCCCTGTACAAGGCGGTTGATCTCCGCCTCATTTGCCTGTGTTCCCGTCTGCTCAAGAAATTTTTTGACATAACCATAGGCGATCTTATCCTTTACGGTGCTGATCGTTCCCGCACGGAACACATGTCCTTTTCCAAACATCACTTCCGTATATTTATGCGCAGTCGGCTGATATTCTCCTGAGAAATTAAGGTCGATATCCGGCACCTTATCCGCATCTATCCCGAGGAAAACCTCAAACGGGATGTCATAACCGTCTTTCAGATATTGTGTGCCGCAAACGGGGCATACCGCATCCGGCAAATCTACGCCTGAGGGATACTTCTCTTTATCAATATCAAAATCAGAATGTTTACACTTTGGGCAAATATAATGCGGAGGCAGAGGATTTACTTCCGTGATCCCCGTCATCGTGGCGGCAAGACTGGAACCAACGGATCCTCTGGAGCCGACCAGATAGCCGTCCTCATTGGATTTTTTTACCAACAGATGCGCGCTGTAATAAAGCACAGAGAATCCATGGGATACGATCGAATCCAGTTCGCGCTTCAAACGCGCTTCAATAAGCTCTGGAAGCGGATCCCCATATTTCTCTTTTGCCGTTTTAAAGGCAAGCTCCGTAATATTTTCTGCGGCGTTCGGAAGGCTCGGCATTGCTGTCTCGGACTGAAAAAGCTCGATCTCCTCTGTCATCTCAGCGATGCTGTTGGAGTTTTTGACCACTACCTCATAAGCCGTATCTTCCCCCAAATACGCAAATTCTTTCAGCATCTCGTCTGTTGTACGCAGATAAAGCGGCGCCTGCTCTGTGTCGTCATATCCCTGAATCTGAAAAATGATGCGGCGAAAATATTCTTCATGCGGGTCTAAAAAATGGACGTCACAGGTCGCCACGACGGGCTTATCGAGTTTTTTCCCAAGTTCTACGATCTTTTTATTGAGATGTCTGATATCTTCGTTGCTTGCCAAGATACCCTTTTTGACCATAAACTCATTATTGGCCGTGGGCTGTATTTCCAAATAATCATAAAACGAAGCAATGTTCATTAGCTTCTGTTCATCCGCTCCTGCGAGCAAGGCTTGATACAATTCTCCCGCTTCGCAGGCAGAACCGATAAGCAGGCCCTCTCTATGCGCTTCGATCACACTTTTCGGCATACGCGGCTTGCGGTAAAAATAATCGAGATGTGCAAACGAAACAAGCTTATACAGATTTTTAAGTCCCTGCTTATTTTTACATAACAAAATAACATGATAAGTCTTGGCGGTTTTACTGTCTGCTTGCTTTGCAAACATTTCGTTTATACCCTGCATATCCGCCGCGCCTTGCTTTTCAAATTCTCGGAAGCATTCCAGCATGACGCGCGCAGTGCATACCGCATCATTCACCGCGCGGTGATGCTCAAGCGGAATATGCAAATGCCCTGCCACTGTATTTAATTTATGATTTTTTAAGGAAGGAAAAGCAAGGCGGCATAAGGCAAGGGAATCCACTACCTTATGCGGATAGGTGATCCCAAACTCCCGCGACTTGTGAAAAATAAATTTTGTATCAAAGTCTGAATTATGCGCGACAAGTACCGCTTCTTCCCCACAGAAACGCCGGAACTCCTCCAGCGCCTCTTCCGGCAAAGGCGCATCCTTGACCATGTCGTCATTGATCCCTGTTAAAGAGACAATTTTGGGCGGGATCGGGCCGCGCGGTCTAACAAAAGTCTGAAAGCGGTCCGTTAGTTTCCCATCCTTCACGCGCACAGCGCCTATTTCAGTAATATCACAGTTGATATGAGAAAGTCCGGTCGTCTCGATATCAAATACCACATATTCATCCGTGAATTTCCGGTGATCCTCAGCGTCATAGATCCGCCGGGAATCATCTATCATATATCCTTCTACTCCATAAATCAAATGGATCCCGTTTGCTTTAGCGGCATTTGCCGCATCCGGAAACGCCTGTACGACACCGTGATCTGTGATCGCAATCGCTTTATGTCCCCATTTAGCTGCGCGCTCCACGATCTTTTTCACATCCGATACGGCGTCCTGCGCCGACATTTGAGTATGCGTATGCAGCTCTACACGCTTTACCTCGGCTTTATCCTCCCTGTCCTTATGATTGGATTTTTCGATTTTCTGCGCTTTGACCGTTTTTTCATGCTCGAAGCTATCGTCTGCGCATAAGCCGGTAACTACTACCCACTGGCCCTTCTTCGGTGCGGTCAGGCGTGTTTTATATTTATTGCTTTCCAGAAAAAAACAGGTAATACTGGAGGTGTAATCCGTTACGACAAATTTATGCTTGATCAGTTCGCCGTTTTTAAGTTCCTTATCCTCTGTAAAAACGACTTCCCCCTCTATGGAGACGCGTGTATCTGTCTGCAGATCACATATTTTTGTTATTGCTCCGCCCGCCGATGAATCAGTCTGCATTTGCACGGGGGATGGTATCTTTTCCGGAGCGGATATGGGGGCCGGCTCTTCTGTTTCGGGAGGCGCTTCCCACGGTGGCGGCGTCATTTCTTCAGCGATAGGTTCCTTTCGTTCTGCAGGGCGCTTATTCGTTCTTTCGCTCCTGCTGCTTTGGCTCTCGATCGATTTCTTCACTTCGGGAGAAACCTCATAGCTGCTTTGCGCATCCTCTGCTACGCAGGTGCGTATCCCCATCTTCAGGCCGTAGGTATCCTTTAAAAAATATTCGGCAAGCATGCCAAGCTCCATTGTCTTACATATCCCCTCTGCTATTTCAGACGGGAATACGATTTCAAGACTATGGTCCGCCATCGTTATTTTTGCCTGACTGATAAACGGCATGACCGCAGGTTCAGACAGAATTATAAAATCTTTCAGATATTGCTCTAAAATAGTCTCATCGGAAAGGATCGCCTCTGCATAATCGGACTGATCCAGCAGAATCTTTATTTTCTCATTTCCAGATATTTCTAATTTCTGTTTTATGTGCATAAATTCAAAAGGAGAAAGATGCTTTACTGTTTTGAAGAAAGCCTTCATCTTTTCTTCTTCCGAGCTGTATTCCACTCTATCGAATTGTATGATATTTGAAAAGTGTTCGTCCTTTTTGATCGCTTCGATTATCTTTGCGAGGGCGTTTACAAGCGCGTTCAATGTTGTTCTTCCCTTTCCTCTACAAGCTCCAAGATCATCCTGCGCAGTTCCGGCAGAATGTTGAATTCATCTACTTTTTTAATGATCTCCCCATGGGCAAACAAAAGCCCCTCGCCGCGTCCGCCGGCAATTCCGATATCTGCCTCACGCGCTTCGCCCGGCCCGTTGACCGCGCACCCCATGACCGCAATTTTCAGCGGAGCTTTGATATCCTGTGTAAACTTCTCAATGCTTCCGGCAATTTTTTCAATATCGATGGAACATCTTCCGCATGTCGGGCAGGAAATAATTTCTACGCCTGACTTGCGAAGCCCGCAGCTCTTTAATATATCATGCGCAGCGTAAATCTCCTGCACCGGATCTCCTGTAACGGATACCCGCAGAGTATCGCCGATCCCGTCAAGAAGCAAGGCTCCTATCGCAATAGCAGATTTGATTACGGCCATATGATAGGTGCCGGCTTCCGTCACTCCGAGATGCAACGGATAATCGATCTGCTTTGCGATCTTCCGGTAGGCTTCTACACAAACCGGAACATTCGAGGATTTGATAGACACAACAATGTCTTCAAATTTTGCCCGTTCTAAAATTCGTATGTTTTGTATGACGCTTGCGACCAAAGCATCAGAGGTGGGCCCGCCATATTTAGATAACACATCTTTTGCCAACGAACCTGCATTTGCTCCGACCCTGATCGGAATATGCGCTGCCTTTGCCGCCTCCACAACGGCTATGATCTTTTCCCGGTTCCCGATATTGCCGGGGTTGATGCGTATTTTATCTGCCCCGTTTTCAATTGCCGCAATGGCTGCCTGTGCATCAAAATGAATATCTGCGACCAACGGTATGGAGATCGCATCCTTGATTTTACGCAGAGCCGCTGCGCTCTCCACATCCGGAACTGCACACCGAACGATTTCACATCCTGCTTTTTCAAGAGAGGCGATCTGCGCTATCGTTTTTACAGCGTCTTTCGTATCTGTATTTGTCATAGATTGGACTGCGACCGGCATTCCTCCTCCAATCGCAGTATTCCCAATTTTTACCACCCGTGTCTTCATATCCCGCTCCTACAAAATCAGCCGTTGAATATCCTGAAAAACCAAAAAAATCGCTAATCCGAAAATCAATATCATTCCGCCAAGGTTTAGCGCTCCCTCCACTCTGGGCGAGGCTGGTCTTTTCCGGATCCCTTCAACTGCATATAGGACAATTTTACCGCCGTCGAGCGCCGGGATCGGAAGCAAATTAACAATAGCAAGATTAATGCTCAGCAGAGCTGTCAAATAGAGCACCGGTTCAAATCCAATCATTGCCGCCTGCCCCACGACAGTTGCTACACCGACGATCCCCGACATATTCTGGACTCCCTGCCCCATAAAAAACAACTGTCCTAATGCGGAAAGCATCTGCTGCGTAATTAAAAACAGCCATTTGAAGCTGAGGCCCAAGGCTTCAAAAAAATTATAGCGCACCTCCTGCCAGCCATTTTCTCCCCCCATGGTAAAACCGGTCACCTTGCGCCCATCTACCGTTTCATCCTCATAAGGCACGCTAAACCGCAGCGTCTCGCCATCGCGCTGCACAACAAGCTCCAACGAGTCTCCCTGCGGCGCAGTCATGGCAGTCGTCAAATCGTTTGTAAAATCAATGCTGATACCGTCCATGCTTTTTATCACATCTCCTGCCTGAACCCCCGCTTCATACGCCGGAGAACCCGCGTCGACAGCAACCACTTTCGGTAAAACCGTCCCAACAGACATTAAATATACGGCAGCCAGCACAACGGCAAGGATAACGTTCATAAGAGGGCCGGCAATGATCACTAAAAAACGGCTTTTCAGAGAGGCAGCACGAAAATCCCCCGGTACCGGCTCGTGCTCCTCGTCATCCGCAAATTTGTTATAACCTCCTATGAAGAAAGGCCGAATCGAAAATTCCGTTTCCCCCCTATGCCATTTGATCAGCTTTGGCCCAAAGCCGATCGCAAATTCAGTTACCTTTATTCCACGCTTCTTCGCAACGATATAATGACCAAACTCATGCGCTACCACAAGGGCAGTAAGGACGAGTAGCGTTACGATAATACTAATTATGACCTGCAATCATTTACCTCCGGATATCCCAGACCTGAGCTCTCACATAATTTCTGACATCCTGTTCCAAATCCAGTATTTCGGCAACGTTCTGCGGTTTTTTCTCGCGAAACTCCTTCATGCTTTTTTGTATCAACCGCGCTATCTCTCCGAATTCAATTGATGCTGACAAATAGCAGGCGACCGCTTCTTCATTCGCCGTATTATAGACGGCAGTCGTGCCCTCCCTGATTGCATCAAACGCAAGTGCAAGACATGGGAACCGTTCTATATCGGGCTCTGAAAATTCCAAGCTTCCGATTTCATAGAAATTAAGCGGCTTTATACAAGGATTGGGAACCATTTCCGGAAACAGCATCGCCTTTTGGATCGGCATCCGCATATCGACCGGCCCCATTTGGGCAGTTACTGAGGAATCCTCCCATTCCACCATGGAATGAACGATACTCTGCGGGTGTATCAATACCTTAATATGTTCGGGCGGAATATGATACATAAAATGTGCCTCCATTACTTCAAGCCCTTTATTAGCAAGAGAAGCTGAATCGATCGTGATTTTTTGCCCCATATTCCATCTGGGATGCTTCAGCGCTTTTTCGAGCGGAGCATGTTCTATCTCTTCCTTGCTCCAATTCAGAAAAGGACCGCCAGAGGCGGTGACCCACAAATTTTCTACACCTTTCGTATCAAAATGGTGATTCAGGCATTGAAATAGTGCTGAGTGTTCGCTGTCGACCGGAAGTACCTTCGTGCCTGTCTCCTGAATCAGTTTCTGCGCGATATGCCCTCCGCACACCAAAGATTCCTTATTGGCAAGCGCCACTGTGATTTTATGCTTCAGGCACTCCTCAAACGCAGGAAGACCTGCGATCCCCAAAACAGACAACACCACCATATCCGGCTGGCCGCATGTACACGCCTTCTTCAGCGCATCCCGTCCCGATAGAATAACCGGGCGATAGTCCAGCAGCTTTTCTACTTGGTTCAGTTCAGTCTCTGCTCCCGTAAATGCAACATACTCCGGCCGCAACTCATTTGCTGCTTCCGCAAGAGCCTCAACATCTCTGTGCGCTGAAATACAGCCGACATGTATCTTGTCCGGATAGGCCTTCGCCACATCCACCGATTGTTTTCCGACCGAACCGGTCGCACCTAATATCGTTATGTTTCTCAATGCTGTCTCCTTGCAGTCATATCAATCCTGTTGTTGTCAAAATAAACACAACCGGAATGCAGAACAGGATACTATCCATCCTGTCCACTATACCACCATGACCGGGTAAAATCTTGCCAAAATCTTTAATATTCAATGAACGCTTTATGAACGATGCGCTGAGATCTCCAAATTGCGAAATCGTTCCCAATATTGCTCCTGATGCCATAAAATAAAGAATATCTTTTCCTCCCCAAAATAATACGGTAATCAGGAGCGCACCGACCGTTCCGCCGATTATGCCCGCTATACTGCCGGCTACCGTTTTTTTAGGACTGATCTGAGGACATAGTTTGCGCTTGCCCAGTGCCATACCAATGAAATAAGCGAATGTATCTGAAAACATGGCGGGAATCAAAACCATAAGAAATACAACGAGCATGCGGTAGTATTCCCCTATATTCGCAAGAATCAGCATATAAAACAACGCCATAAATAATTGGGGATATACAAACGTAAAAATCGTATTTGTCACACTGTCTGCCGTATGCTTCCGCGAAAACATAGCAATAATAAACGTCAGCATGATCAGTATAACAAATGCGGAAAGAGATAAGACCGGCATCCACGGGACATAATCCGCACCGTTTTGCAGCAAGAGAAAAAAGCCGACAAAAAAAGCTGCCAAAACGACTGCGAATAAATAAGAAGTGAAAATTACGACTCTCTTTCCATTGCCGTTTAACGCCCGGACGATCTCAAACTGTGTGGTAAGGGCCAGTACCGCCGCAAGAATCACCAATACCCAGCTTTGGAAGATCGCGGCGAGTGCTACGATGACCACAATCGGAATCGATACTAAAATTCTTTTCAGCATAGTTGCTCCTTAAAGGCCGCCATAACGGCGCTGTCTGTTTTGATATTCAATAAGAGCCTTTTCATATTCCGCTTCATCGAAATCCGGCCAAAACACCGGTGTGAAATAAAATTCCGCATAGGCAAGCTGATAAAGCAAATAATTGGAAAGCCGTTCCTCACCGCTTGTGCGTATCATAAAATCAGGGTCAGGCTGTCCGCAAGTGTCCAGATGTTCAGAGATCATTTGCTCTGTGATCTCTTCAGGGGCGATCTCCCCGTTCCTTACTTTATCTGCGATTTTGATCACAGCGTTTTTGATCTCGGAACGCGAACCATAATTAAGCGCAATATTAAGCGTTAATCCCGTGTTGTTTTTCGTTTTTTCCTTTGCATTCTCAAGCACATCGATCACAGCCTGCGGCAAGCGGCTGATATCCCCTATCGTACGGAATATTACGCCTCGCTCATGCATTTCGTCGAGTTCTTTTTGTAAAAATTCAATCAACAGATTCATCAACGCCCCTACTTCTTCTTTCGGCCGTTTCCAGTTCTCTGTTGAAAAAGCGTATAGGGTCAAGTGCTTGATACCGATATCGCTGCTCATGCGAATGATCGTTTTCACCTTATACATCCCCGCCCGATGACCTGCTGCGCGGGGCAGGAAACGTTTTTTCGCCCACCGGCCGTTTCCGTCCATAATGATCGCCACATGCGCAGGCAGATTGCCGAGGTCAAGCTCCGACAATTCTGCAGAGCGCTTTCTTGAAAAGAATCTCATTTACTGCTCCCTTAAAAAGTGCGTCTCAAGGCATCAGCCCTGAGACGTCCTAACATTCGTTATAAATTCGCCGACCAAAAGTTCATAGATCCCATTACGGAAACGCATCCGCAGGACCCGTGTTGAATCGGCATCTGTATAGGGTCTATAGGATACATAACGGACAATACTGTAAGGCTGCTTATCCCGTTTCAATATCCTCTCGGCCTCTTTCAGCTCTACCCCCAAAAAATCATATTTCAAGAATCTCTTTTTCCTTTGCAGCAAGAATCTCTTCCGCTTCTTTCGTCTTTTTGTCTGTCAGCGTTTGAATCTCTTTTTCCAATATCTCATAATCGTCTTCTGTAACGATGCTTGCTTTTTTATCTTTCTTAAACACTTCGTTCGCGTCACGGCGAATGGCGCGTATCGCAACTTTTGCTTCCTCGGTCTTTTTCTTAGCCAGCTTTACGAGCTCCTGTCTTTTTTCTCCTGTAATTTCAGGGAAAGCGAGGCGAATCATCTTTCCGTCATTGGCCGGATTGATGCCAAGGTCCGATGCTTGGATCGCTTTCTCTACTTCATGCAATATACTCGCATCCCACAATGAAATCGTAAGGAGCCGCGGTTCGGGCGCCGCAATGTTGCCGACCTGATTGATCGGCGTAGGCGTACCGTAATAATCCACCATAATTCCATCTAAAAGCTGTGCATTTGCGCGTCCTGCCCGGATGCTGACGAGCTCTTTTCTCAGAACGCCCAATGTTTTATCCATTTTGGTTGCGGCAGTTTCAAGTGCCTCATGTTTAATCTGCATATTCACCCGTTCCTTTCATCATTCCAAATCATAAAAAGGTGTTTTGTATTTAATACTATTGTACCGTAATGCGTTTTAAAACTCAATCCTAACTTATAGGATTTTACCGCTCCTAACGAATCATCGTTCCAATCTCTTCTCCGAAAACAACACGCCTGATACTATCCTTTTCGTTCACGCCAAATACATTGATCGGAATATGATTATCCATACATAAGGTAATCGCAGTATTATCCATCACACTGAGTCCCCTATTGATCACATCCATATAACTGATCGAATCGAAACGTACCGCGCCCGGATTTTCTTTCGGGTCACTGTCATATACCGCGTCTACATTTTTGGCCAGCATGATCAGATCCACTTCCATTTCTGCCGCGCGCAGTGCAGCCGCTGTATCTGTGGAAAAATATGGGTTTCCTGTTCCGCATGCAAAAATCACGACCCGGCCTTTTTCCAGATGCTTTACTGCTTTCCGCCGGATGTATGGTTCTGCGATCTGCCGCATCTCTATCGCTGTCTGCACACGCGTCTGCAGCCCCTTTTCCTCCAGAGAATCCTGAAGAGCAAGCGCGTTGATGACCGTTGCAAGCATACCCATATAATCTGCCGTCGTACGATCCATGTGCTTACCTACGCGGGCGCCTCTCCAAATATTGCCCCCTCCGACGATAATACCGATCTCTACTCCCTGTGCAGCAATATCAATAATTTGTTCTGTCACATTATCTATAATATCAAAATCCAATGGTTTATTATTTGGTGAGCAGAGCGCTTCACCGCTTATTTTCATAATCACTCGTTTATATTTAGGTTCTGTCATCTGTCTTCCCTCCATTTTTATCTCACATCCCTCCGGTATTGGCGGCGAGCATGTTCATCCTTATATATAAATTTACACATAAAAAGAGAAACACAATTGTGTTTCTTTTATGCTCTAACTGCTATCAGAAGAATATCAAGCCCGTTAGCGGCCGCATCCATAAATGCAAATGATTTTTCCGAAAATATTTCTATCATTATTTTCTCCAAAATGGCTCAATAGACTTCTGGATAATATGCTTTGCCTTTATATTGATTATATCAAAAGAACCATCGCTCGGCAATATAAAATGGCTGCTTTTCCCGCTGATTGGTTTTATAGATTGACAGACAGGAATAGCAGATTCCCTTTTTCTGTGCCGATCAATTTTTGCAGTTCATTTAAGTTGCAATAATAGTGCTGTTCAAGTACATCAAAAAAAGGAGACTCCGTACAAGGCAGAGAAAGGATTTCCTGTTTTGGGGAAATTCCCTTCTCAAAGCAGCGGCGCATAGTATGTGAAAACTGCAGGACTGCTCCACGTTTTTCCTCCGCTAACTCTCCACGTTGTATAAATACGATCATCTGCTCCGCTTCCGCAAGCATACGCCACATGAGAAGCGTCATGCTACGTATTGCCCTTTGCTCCTCCTTTTTACAATTCTTATCCGCATATTTTCGTATCTCATCTTGCAACAGATGAAAATGCACCAGAGAATCGCTCAGCACCAGAGAATCTATGGAATGTAATAAACTTGTTTCCAGCATACTCATATAGGAATCCTGTATGCGGAACAATTCCCGTATGTTGAATTTGAATTGCCCTTTTGCACTTGTCGGAAAGAAAAAACGGTTAATGAAAAATACAAGGCCTATCGCCAATCCAAGGTAGAGCAATCTAAATTCAACCGCCGCTGTGCTTCCAATAGATAAGGAAGCAAGTGAAAGTGCAAAACTTGTCGAAAAAATTGGCTGTACCCATTTCCCCGGAGTAGAACAATACATTAAGGTTATCATAACGGTGGCAAAAATAAGATGTCCCGTAATCCCTGAAAACAGCATAAGTGCGAAATAGGACAGCAGACAGCCAATACTGCTTCCAAACAATCTTGTTTTGATACGGTAGGCACTTTCTTCATACATTGGCTGCAACAATAAAAATGCATTCAGCGGAAGTCAATAGGAGTGCTCGCTGTTTGTAAGTCTTACGACTAAAAAGCTGATAACTGCCGTCATTGATAAGCGCAGGGCAAATCTTACTTCAAATTGATTCAGCCGCATACTGGCCCGGAGACCGCTGATAGGCCGTAAATTCACCGGGAGCTTCCATTGAGGGTGCGGCTTATTTTCCACCTCAGTCATCCCCTTCAGCGCCATGATCAAGAGTCGGAGAAAGTTCCTTAGAAATGTAGCAAACCGTTCCGTCAATCCGCTCGTTTCTTTCATTAGACTTTCAGCCTCTTTAATTATTTCGCTGTTGTCAGCAGTATTCATTGTATCATTTACTTTATTTAGAAAAATACCCAGCCTATAAAATATCTTTCGATTATTTTCCGTATTTTCATCTATACTTTCCCCGAAATCCAGAATATAGTATGCCGCGCGCTGAAACATCAGGGCAAACATATAATGGATCTCTCCTTCATATCGGGTCAGATAGATGAGATCTCTGTTGCTGTATACTCTACGGTGTAACGTAGCCTGTATTTGAAGAATATTTTCCTGTAAACCATGCGGCTCTGCATTCCCCCCCGACATTTCACAAAAATCTTGAGACAGAAGCATAATCCCTTTTTTGACCGCCGTATAATCGGTAGTTTTTTTATGGAATGCCGAATAAAGCAATAGACCTACTACAAGGCAGCCGCTTGCCAGTGCCATAATACCGAGCAAAGAAAGTATTCCATCCCATCCTACCGGCCGCAGCTGCAAAAAAATAAATGTCATGGCGCTCACAAAATAGCCCTTTTGATTAAATTGAGATGACTGCAAATAAATCAATACGAAGGGAACAATTCCATTCAGAATAACACACAGTGGTATATTCAACGTCGCTAAAAATGCAAGAACACAAATGATTATTTGAGAGCAAAGCAACAAAAAGATGCCCGGCAGATCCATTTTTTTCTTAAAATTCACTTTGAATGCAGTCGTGGTGATAGAAACGATCAGCGCGTAATTCGTTCCTACAGAAAAAACGACCGTGTAAAATAACAGCAGGAAGAATACTATTACCGGCAAAGCGTCCAGAAAACGTTTGCGAAACTCCATGCTCATATTTCTAAAAGCGGAAGCTGCAGATATAGTTGTTCCCCTCCTATCTTAAAAAATCTATATAACATAACAAAAAATGCGTCAGACACATTTCTTTTCAGGCGCTTTTGCTTCTGTACTGGCTCTGTCCATTTTCTTTATTAAATCACATAAACTGTCGAGACAGCATTCAAGCTAACATAAAATTTCTATGTCCGACTTATTTATAATAAACCATACGCTATTATTTAGCAAACAGAAAAGCCGCCAGCGGCAGCTTCTCTATCCGTTTCTTGATATCTTTTAAATGCGACCATTATATGCCAGGATATATGCTATGATGATTTAATTTTCCGGTTGTCAGCATATTGATCGCGATTCCCGCTCCCAGTCATTTGGGATAGATCTGTATCTTGAATAGAAATAAAGCACCACCTGTTTCCTCTTGTATCCCTTTTGGTCAATTACTTTGCATTTTGGGAAAGAGCCCGCCAGAAAACGCAATCGCATTTATGCCCTTGACGAGAACGGTATTATCAATCCATGGAAAATAGAAGTTTAGAATATTTCCGTTTTCTGCTTTCAAGCTTCCAAAATCTTATTTTACCAATGGCAAGGATATCAATATTGTTGCCGACACGCACCACTGAACAATACTTCTGGTCGTTTTGTGCATTAAATCGCTAATTTGATTATCTCGCTTCAGGCATAACAAATTGATTTCCGGTGTCATAATAGCTTTACCTTGGAATCAGAAGTCCGCTCACTTATAATGCGGGCTATCTGTTTGTTATACCGTTGGTTGATAGATTTCACAATGCTCCCTTGAACAGGAGGCATGGTTTGCCCACATTGTTCGTAATAGCTACGGAATTGTCTGCACCCATATCAAAATAGCACAGGTTCGAGATGTCTCTTGCTGTAGTATGGCGCGGGGTGCTAATCTGTTATTTGTTCCATTGTACTGGAAATAAGAATACTATCATCTATCCAATACGGCTGGTTTATATACTCCCGCACACTACGCAAACAAAGGTTCAGCCTGCCTAACATCCGGCGGCGGTATCGGATAAACGGTCAATTACACACAGCGGCAACAGCTTTCCATTACCTTTATCGGTATTCCACCTACATATAAAAATCCGCCTTTTTGCGGTAGCCTCGCTGGTTACACTTTATAATTTATCTGGCAATTTTTTTAATAGAATCCCGCAGCGCAAGTTCCGTATTAATCACATACGGCACAGGAGGAATCGCGTCCCTGCCCTCGCGTATCATACGCAATATACGCATTGCCGCTTCAATACCCAGCATCTTTTTGGGGTGTTTGGCTGAAATGATCCCCAGATTACTAGACGCTGCGCCATCGTCGAAGCTGACCATCGAAACATTCCTTGGGATGCTGATTCCATTTTGCACGTAAAACCTGTTGATCTCCAACGCAATCAAGTCGTTATAAGCGATCATCGCCGTATAATAATCGAGCGTGTCAAGAATGGCCTTGATACTGATTTCCAACAGGATATTATTATCATAATTAGAATAAAACCAGCCAATTAGTTCCTCGCGTACGGGAATGCCCGCTTCACCAAGTGCCTGTACGTATCCCAAGTAACGCCTGTGTCCCTGCAAATCGTCTCCCTTGAAAATTCCCGCAATATCGGTATGTCCTGCTTCAATGAGCATTTGCGTCATTTTTTTGGATGCTCCAATGTCGTCCATCAGAATACTCGGACATTTCACGTCACTGTAATAATTATGGATAAACAGGAAAGGAACTTCCTTTTCTTCCAGCTTGCGGTAATATTCGATATTCGGATTGGGTAGCGCAGAGCGTGTTCCCTCGATGATCAGCCCCGCAACATCCGAATGATACATACGCTCCAGAAAACCGCGTTCCTGCTCAATCCTGTTTTCAGAAATGCAAAGGTCGATTTCGTATCCCTCGAGCTTTAATACCGTTTCGATCTCCTTGAAAATATGCTTGAATATATATTCGTTTAAATAACTAATCAAGATCCCGACTGTTTTGGACGTAGCAGCCGCGAATGTTTTGTTGACGTACATCCCGCTTCCGCGTACCTTTTTAACTACACCCTCCTCGCTCAATTGCGCCATTGCATTCCTCACCGTCTGCCTGCTGATCCCGAATTTCCGACACAACAAATTCTCGGACGGCAATTTATCTCCTTGCCGGAAGGTTTTGTTTTTGATATTATCCACGATCCATTGTTTGAGGATAATATACTTAAAATTAAAATTTTTACTGCTGTCGTCCATACCGTTCTTAGGGCCTCCGGCCTTAAAATTTTCTTCACTGCAAGCAATGAATGAGTTTTCTGTCTAAAATTTCCAGTACGCGCTGCGCGGTTCTCTCATCGATCACCAGATAATTAAGCAATCCGGTATTAAGTACGCCGATGGCGGAAAGCGCCCTGTATTCTCCAGCAATAATCCCCATTACCTTACCCGCCTTTTTCAGATATTCCTCACCGATACCGATGATACGGCTGTTATAATCATTATTGACGAATTCGCCCTTGATATTAATACGGAAAGCGCAAATATCGCCTACCGGCTTCCCATAATTCTCATTAATCATATCAATCATGCGGTCCAATGGAACTTGCATATTATTTTCGTAATAGTTCGGCGGCGCACCTGCCGATATTACGGCAAAATCGATATTCGCCCATTTTTCCACGATAGACTGCATATATACGCTCTGCATGTAAAGCGCGCGGTCCGCAATCGTCTCTACAATTGCGGGTGCATAGATAAATGACGGCGTGCCATGCAGCTTTTCCGCGAACATACGCACCGTTTCGTTGAGCTGATATTCCATACCTACACGGTTAGAGCCACCTAAAAGCGGCACTACGTTCACATCGTAGATATCTTTACTGATTGGAAAGGATTGCATAAATTCATAGCACATCCGTCCCCATGCAATACCAAGGGCGGAATGACTTTTGAGTATCTTAGACGCGAGCAACCCGCCTTGCGAGGAAACGATTCGGATGAGCATTTCCTCACTGGTCACGTTGGTCGGTATGACACGGCAGTCATCAAGGTGAAAGCGGTCCTTAAAGATGCCCGAAAGCGAATCGTTGTTGGCGTATGGGTCCTTGATATTGATTTCAATGATCCCATTCTCCATCGCTTCCGAAAGCATCATCGACACGCCGGAACGCGAAATTCCTAACTTTTTAGCAATTTCCGCCTGCGTCATCTTTTCCGTATAATACATTTTGGCGCACTGCACCATGATCTGGATGTCGTTCTTACCGTCCACTTACGTTCTCACCGCCCTATTGCTCCTGCGTCAAACACATACGGACCAATAACCGTCCAGTGTATCGACCAGCTTTTTGAATTTTTTATATTTACGGGCATAAATTTCCACGTTCATATGGTTGGGTTCACAAGTATAGTCGGCGTGGTAGCATGTCTGTGCCGCCTGTTTCATATCTGCAAACTGCCCATCCGCAACCGCCGCGCACATCGCCGCGCCCAACGTTCCCAACTCTCCCGCCCCGCAAACCTCGATGGGCATATCCAACACATCCGCGAACATCTGTACCCATACTCTGGAGTTGGATGGGCCACCCGATATACGCGCGACCTTTACGCCATCTTTCTTGTAGCCCATCAGCTTTTCCACGTGGTAACAAGTGGAAAAAACCACACCCTCATAAATAGCGCGCAGCATGCTTGCCTTATCGTCCATACATGTAAGGCCTATAAAGCACGCCTTTGCCTTGGGGTTTGCGTTCGTTCCATATAAATACGGCAAAAATACCACGTCGCAATCTTCCGGCTGCTTGGAATCCACCATCTCATTGCACAGCTCGTAATATTCCTTGCTGCTTTTATTTTCATCCTTGAGTATTTTCTGGATGAACCATTCCAAGTTGCTAGCGGACGTCATGCTACCTTCCATTATATTATAATATCCGTCAACCGTATAGATAGAAGACATAAATAAATCCTTGTCCTCAACTGGTTGTTTATCCACATAACAGGTGATCGCCCATGTTCCGCCAACAATACTGAGCACCGTTTCGTCGACGATACCTGTGGCAATCGGGCAAGCGGTAAAGTCGACCAATCCTCCCGCGACAATTGTTCCCGGTTCAAGACCTGTCTCCCGCGCCACCTGCCCCGTGATCTTGCCGCAAACATCTGTCGAACGCCGCAGTGGCGGCAGTAGCCGCATGCAGTCTTCTACACCCAGGGCCGTGAGCACTTCACGTGAATACTCACCCTTTTCAAGGTCCATGGCGCTGATGGACGACATATTGGAAATCTCTCCCCAAGCCTCGCCCGTCAGAAAATAACGGATCACGTCGCTGCAGCTAAACGCATACCGCGACCGCTTTATGACCTCCGGTCTGTTTACCGAAAACCATTTCAGAAGCGGAACGATCTGACCTGCCCATAACGATTGTTTTGTTTTAGGCAGGATTTTATCAAACGTTCCGTCATCCAGCCATGCTTCCACCAAATCCGCAGCACGCATATCTGTTGAGATGATGCCATTATAAGACGGCTTACCATCCTTGCCGATCAGGTATAACCCGTTGCCGTGCCCCGTTACCGAAACGCCGCCGATTTCCCGTGGTTCTACGCCGCTTTTCCTGATGACTTCACGAATACACTGCACGTTTGCCTGATACAGCAGGTTTGTATCGCGCTCCACATAACCGGCCTGTGGCAATATTTGCGGCACGATTGCCGTCGCCACTGCGCGTTCGGTTCCTGCACAATCAAATAGACCCGCCTTGGACACGCTGCCGCCGTTATCCAGCCCGATGTAATATTTTCCCGCCATATCTTCTTCCGCCTTCCTTCCTATCGTTTCCCATACGCCATCTCGATTTTCTCTTCCAAAAACTGCCGTGCAGTCCGCACATACCGGACGGACTCTTCCGTTTGGTCCGACCACATTTCCATGACGAATAATCCGGCGTATTCTTTTTCTTTTAGGAACGTAAAGAATGTGTCGAAATCCACAATTCCGGTGCCGTACGGCGTATCGCGAATGACGTTTAATTTTCCGTCCTTCACATGCCATGCGATCGTATCCGTGTATGCGCAGCCGATATCCTCATATAAATCCTGCATGCTCATGCCACAGGCGGTAAGATTCGCAATGTCCGCGTATATCTTAAGCCACGGAGAATCCACCTCATCGACATAGGTCTTGATTTTGCTGAGCGTATTCATAAAATCGGTGTCCACGTTTTCAATCGCCAACGTCACCGCACGCTGCGCAGCATATTCCGTCGCGCTGCGCAGCGCGTCCAAAAATCGCCGTTCTGTTTCCTTGCTTCGCGGGCCGTAATATTCGTCATAACCCGCAAGCTGCACAATACGTACGCCCGCCGCAACTGCAAAATCCACCGCCTCGCGTATCAAAGCAAGTCCTGTATTGCGCGTACCATCGTCCATGCTGCCGATTGGAAAACGCCGGTTGCCGCTCAGGCACATCGTCAGCAAGGGAAAATCCTCTTCCAGCAGCGCTTCCCTAATTTCTATGCCTTGCGGGTTGCCCGACCGGACCCGCGCTATCTTTTCATCCGTTTCATCGATGCTGATCTCGATAAAATCGTATCCAGCTGCTTTTGCCTCTTTTATTTTCTGTTTCCATCCGAAGCTTTTGGGCAAAGCTTTTTCGTAAAGCCCTACCTTACAGTCTTTTAAGCCCATGCCTTTCCCCTTATTGTCCGTACCTGCTGAACATTTCCACCGCGAGCCTATCTTCTTCTTCCGTCATGACCGCCGGATCGCCCGCTGCCTTGGCAGCCAGATAACTGCGCGCAACGTCTTCCGTATATACCGCCGCATAGAGTGCCTCTTTCAGGTTACCGCCAATAGTAACTACGCCGTGGTGGCGCAGGATGACGGCGCGTTTTCCTTTGGAATAGTCCACAGTCAGTATCCCCATCTCAAGGCTGCCCGGCGTGCTGTACGGTGCGACATATACTTCCCCCAACGCCACGTTGGAAAGCGTGGTGCAACAGGCCGGCAGCTTGTCGCTGATCAGGCCTACTGCCGTCGCGTAGGGCTGATGCGTGTGGATGATTGCATTCACTTCCGGCATATGCTCATAAATATATTGCAGGGCAACCGTATCTACCGACGGCTTGCGCGTGCCCTCAATGATTTCACCCTCTTTGTTATAAACAATCAAATCGTCCGGCACCATGCCCACATAACTCATACCGGATGGCGTGACAATGATGTCACCGTTTTCTTTTCTGACACTCACATTGCCGCCCGAAAGCGTAATCAGCCTGTTGTCTTTCATTTCGAGCGCCGCCGCTATGACTGCCTTTTTGTCTTCCTCATACATTGTTTTATCCTCCGTTTATTTAAAATGAATTTTGGTACCGTTTTCAGCCGCCGACTATACATGTAAGGTCAGCGCGTTCAATCAGAGATTTCAAATTTTCCATATCTTCGTTTTGCAGTTGCTTCTTATCTTCCATTACATAGCCAAGGCCCAGTGCGCGGTGCTTATGCCTGCCAAACTGATGGAAAGGGAGCAGGTCAATACGCTGTACGTCAAATTCTTTCGCCCAAATGACAACAGACATCACATGGGATTTCGTATCATTGAAGCCCGGGATGATCGGGCATCTGAAAATCACATTTTTATCTTTCTGCCTTAGTTTGCGGATATTGTTTCTTAAAACACCAATATAATCGTCGCTTCCGTTCGGCATGATAACTACTGTCTTCTGCGGATCCGTAGTCTTAATATCCAACAGGATTTCATCTGCGTTTTCCAGCCCCATCCACATCTTATCCCAACTCACAATGCCGCATGTTTCTACCGCTACACTCAGATATTCGCTCCTGCATGCCGCAATCAGCTCCTGCACAAATTCCGCCTGCAAAAGCGGCTCCCCGCCGGTGACCGTTACGCCGCCGCCCGAACGCGCGTAATATATTTCATCTTCCATGACCTCGCGTATAACTTCCGCTACCGTCATATCTTCACCATAGATCTGACGCGCAGACGTAGGGCACATTTCCACACATTTACCACAGAAATTACAGAGCGTAGTGTTGGTACGTATTCTATTTTCAATATGGTATATCGCCTTTTGCGGGCATAGATTCTCGCAGCGCAGGCAAGCAGTGCACAGATTATCGAATACTACGATTTCATTGCCCGTTTTCTGGGATTCCGGATTACTGCACCACGGACACTGCAGATGGCATCCTTTCAGGAAAACGGCCGTACGGATTCCTTCGCCGTCATGGATATGGAATTTTTCTATATTAAATACTTTTCCCGTTCTCTCCATTCTATTTCTCCTTTTTTCTGAAAATATCTGAAGTGTATCGTTTCGGGCGCCGTGTAAAAAATGATAGTGTGGATTCCAATATTTATGACACTTGTCAAATCATATGTTAGAGTACTCAAAACGGAAACTCAAGACTAAATTCCGATTCAAATACAACATATTTTACGGGTATAACAACTTGGAAAACATATGTCAGAAATGTTGTTATAAATTCTGCCCACCTAAGTAGAAAGTTGTTATAAAATGGCTTAAAACAGGCTTTTTGCCGTTTACAACCCGACGTATTGCACCTATAATCAACACAAGAAGACATCTATCGTTTCCCACATGTAAGTTTCCAATACCGCCGGATTTTGGCCGGGCGATTCATAAATGTTATTTTTCAGAAAAGGAGAATTTTGTCATGAAATATGTCGACGAAGTTACGAAACGATATAAGGACACCAATGCTTCGATTCTCGGCAAGACTGTTTACCGCAGCAAGAGAATCGAGGACCTGCGCAACCTTTTGCTTGCTTCCGCTCCCACTATTTGTTCCCAGCGCGCGGTAGCCGTTACCAAGGCGTATCAAGAATTCGAAGGGGAAAATATTTATATCTTGCGTGCCAAGGCGCTCAAAAAAGTATTGGAAGAAATGAGTATTTTTATTTTGGATGGTGAGCTTCTGGTTGGCAACCAGGCATCCACACCCCGCAGCGCACCCGTCTTTCCCGAATTTTCCATTAATTGGATCATCGACGAGCTTGACGGCAAGCCCATGCGTCCCGACCAACGTCAGGGCGACCGCTTTATCATCAGCGAAGAACACGAAAAAAACATACGTGAACTGGCTCCTTTCTGGAAAGGCAAAACGCATGCCGAGCATTGCGAGAAGCTACTTACGGACGATATTCGCAATACAGGCGCCATCGGCGCGGTCGATTCCTACTGGCTGATGAACGGCGCGGACGGTCACCTGACGGTGGACTTAAAGCGTGTCGCTTACGAGGGTCTGATTTCCTTTAAAAAACAAGCTCTCTCCAAAATTGATTCACTTGATCTTTCCGTGCCGGACGATATGACGCAACTGCCGTTTTTGCAATCCTGCGTCATCCTGTGCGATGCCATCACCGCCTTTGCGCACCGCTACGCCACGCTTGCAAAAGAGATGGGTGAAAAAGAAAATGACCCGCAGCGTAAGGCGGAACTTTATAAGATTTCCGAAATCTGCAACCGCGTGCCTGAATACCCCGCGCGTACTTTCCATGAAGCGCTGCAGGCGTACTGGTTCATCAATCTGGTTATCCAAATTGAAAACAACGGACATTCCTATTCGCTCGGCCGCATGGATACTAATCTGTATCCCTTTTATAAGAACGACCTTGAATCCGGCGAACTGGAATCCGCTGACGACGCGGTGGAGCTTTTGAGCTGCTTGTTTTTGAAACTATTCCAATTGAACAAGATTTTTACCTTTGACAATCAGAAATCGTTTTCTGGTTATCAGCTTTTCCAGAACATTACCATCGGCGGACAGGACAAAAACGGCCACGATGCCACCAACGAGCTTTCCTACCTTGTGTTGGAAACACAAGCCGCTATCCGTTTACATACGCCCTCCGTGTCCGCGCGTTACCACGACCGTGTCTCCAACAAGTTTATCCATGCGTGTCTTGACTGTATCCGCCTTGGCGGCGGACAACCCGCGTTTTACAGCGACGAAATCTATATTCCAGCGCTTGTCAACCGTGGTATGTCCGTGGAAGACGCGACTGAATATTCCGTAGTCGGCTGTGTGGAAGCCGTGTGCGAAGGCAAATGCGGACACCGTCCCAACGGTTCCGGTCTGATCAATTTGGGCAAGATTGTCGAGGTCGCGTTAAACAACGGCGTCGATCCGAGGACGGGCATCTGCCCCCACGCCGGCAACGGTGACCTGACAACGTTCAAAACCTTCGATGAGGTATTTGAGGCAATCAAGCAATTCAGCGCATGGTATATCCGCGAGCAGGTCATCTGGGACAACATCATTGATAAATGCACCGAGCAGTATATCGGCGATCCGCTCGTTTCCATGCTTATTGAGGATTGTATCGGCCGTGGGCGCGGCCTTAAAGAAGGCGGCATGTATTACGATTATGCCGGGCCGGAATTCATCGGCACCGCCAACGTGGGTAACTGCCTCGCCGCCATCAAAAAAGTCGTTTTTGAGGACAAAACGCTGACGGCTGCACAGGTTATGCATGCTCTCCATACGAATTTCAAGGATATGGAAACCTCGCCTACCGGTGCTGAGATTCAGCAAATCCTTGTAAGTGCCCCTAAATTTGGTAACGATGACGATTACGTGGATGAGCTGACTGTCGAATATTTCCGCTTCATCTGCGAAGAAATCGTAAAATACAAGACGACTCGTTATGGTCGTGGCCCTATCGGCGCCATGTGGCAGCCGTCCACCAGTACCATTTCCGCCAACGTACCGTTTGGGGCGATGGTAGGCGCGACGCCTGACGGACGTGTCGCGGGAGAGCCCCTTGCAGACACTACCGCTCCTATGCATGGCACAGATACGCACGGGCCCACGGCTTCTCTAAAGTCGGTCAGCAAACTGCCTACCGTGCTTGTATCGGGTGGTGCACTGCTTAATCTGAAGCTAAGTCCCGCGTCTGTGGATACACAAGCGGGACGGCAAAAGTTTATATCGCTGGTACGCACTTTCCTCGGCGATCTAAAAGGAATGCACATCCAGTTTAATATAGTCAACGCGGATATACTGAAAGAGGCTCAAAAAGAGCCGCAGAAGTATAAAGACCTGATGGTCCGCGTGGCAGGCTACAGTGCGCTCTTCGCGCCGCTTGACCGTGACCTGCAAAATGACATAATCGCAAGGACCGAGCATGTTTTATAGAGACAAACTATCACATAAAAACCCCTTTTCACGAAAGGGGTTTTTATGTTTCTTCCGCTTTTGAATCCAACGTACAAACAGCATATAATAGAAGCTTTTTGCAACGAAAAGCTGGGGATTATTTATTATATGGCAAACGATACGATCCGCAGACCTTAAAGAGGACCTACGATGTAATTTGTGGAATTTTCAAGGATTTCAAGATAACTATGACTTTTCCCCATGCTCCGCTATAAAATCATCGATTCCTTGATTCCCGCTTTTTGCGTTGACGAGCGAAACAATAATTGAAGAAACAAAAAGAGGATGCTTAAATCATCCTCTTTTATCTTTATGCTACTTCAGTTTCATTTGCCACAACATGTCCAAAAGCGCAAGATCCCGTTTTAAAATTATTCATATCGATGTCCTTACCGATGTGGACAGGTCCAATACCTGCCATTTCTGCATAATCACACATGTGCTGCGCGTTAAGCGCATAACTGAGTACCGAATGGTGCGCACCATCCGCGAGTATCTATGCTTTTGCGGACGTACGCAGATTCGGCATCTTTCCGATAGGCTTTACACACTCAACGTCGGCCACGGTCAGCCGCATTCTGCCTCCCATATCGACGAGCGATACAGTAATATCGCTTTTCCGGCGGCGGATTCGAAAATCATCCTTGCCGGCGCTTCACGGTCGCCGTGCGCGCTCTGGTTTAGATTCATGAAATCCATATCGATCTCATTTAAGGGAATCGTCCGGTTATACTGCTTGCCCGAATGCTTTCATAAGTTTACTCTTGTTTCTGTCCATAATAAGCGTGCTTTCCATGCTTGCGCAAATAGTGCTTATCCAGGAGTTCCTGCGGAATCGCTTTCATTGCGCAGGCCGTCGCAGCTTCGCCTACAAACGCCATCATTGCCACTTCGTCTAACACGACCGCCTTTTCCACGGATTTCGTCGCGTTTTCCGCCCATACGAACGGCCCATGACTTCTCACAAGCACCGCGTTCATCAAATCAGGATCCAACTCTTCAAAGGTTTCAACAATCACTTTGCCTGTGTTCCATTCATACTCGCCTCTAATCTCTTCCATGGTCAGCGCGCGCGTGCACGGAACCTCACCGTACAGGTAGTCCGCGTGCGTTGTTCCATAAGCTGGAAGCCCTCTACCTGTCTGAGCCCACGCGGTTGCCCAACGCGAGTGCGTGTGCGTAATGCCGCCGATATTTTTGAAATGTCTGTACAGCACGAGATGCGTATCCGTATCCGAAGACGGATTTAAATCTCCTTCCACCACCTTACCCTCAAGGTCCACTACCACCATGTCTTCCGGACGCAGCTTTTCATATTCCACGCCGGACGGTTTGATGACAAAGAGTCCCTTTTCACGGTCAATACCGGACACGTTTCCCCATGTAAACGTAATCAGCCCGTATTTCGGAAGGAGCATGTTTGCTTCATATACTTTCTGTTTTAATTGTTCAAGCATTCTGAACGCCTTTCTTGATTTCCTTTAAGCGTTTCATCACGTCGTTGCCGCCCGTACCAAAATAATCATGCAGCGTGCTGTATTCCGCATACAATTTATCATACACCTTTGCATTTTCTTCATTGGGCAAGTACGTGATATTTTTTAATTTTCCCATCATGCGGGCCGCATCATACACACTGTCGTACCCGCCATTTTTCTTTCCTGCCGCAACCGCGCCAAAAATCGCCGCCCCCAACGCCGGACCTTGCGCGCTTCCCGAAATTTTGATTGGCTTTCGGATGATGTCCGCATAAATCTGCATAACAAACGCGCTCTTTTCCGCAATCCCGCCGGATGCATAAAACTCATCGACCGGTACGCCGTTCTCTTCAAAATTCTCAATGATTTTTCGCGTTCCGTATGCCGTCGCTTCCACAAGCGCGCGATACATCTCTTCCGGCCTCGTGGTTAGAGTCATCCCGAGCATCATGCCCGTCAAGTCTACATCTACCAGTACGCTACGGTTTCCATTCCACCAATCGAGCGCCAAAAGGCCGCTTTCTCCCGGCTTTTGCTCACTCGCCTTTTCCTGCAGGTATACATGAATATCCATACCATGCGCCTTTGCCTCTTCAAAATACCGTGGTGGCACACAGTTATTCACTAACCATGCAAAATGGTCTCCCACGCATGACTGCCCCGCTTCATAGCCGACGAGCCCCGGCATCACGCCGTCCTCTACATAACCGCAGATCCCCGGCACACTACATTCCTTTTCGCACATCAGGATGTGACATGTCGAGGTGCCCATGATTGCGAGCATTTTACCCGGGCCGTCGATGCCTACCGCAGGCACACATACATGCGCGTCCACGTTCCCAACCGCAACGGGCGTACCTACGGCAAGACCTGTCTTTGCCGCCATTTCCGGCGTGATTCCTCCCGCGCAGCTCCCCAATGGCAATATCTCCCCTCCCAGCTTTTCTTCCACCACGTTTTCAAGCCTCGGGTCGAGGGCCGCGAAAAATTCTTTGGACGGATAGCCGTCCTGCTTATGCCAAATCGCCTTGTACCCGGCGCAGCATGAGTTGCGTGTTTCCTTACCGGTGAGCTGCCACACGATCCAGTCCGCCGCTTCTATGAAGCAGTCCATTTCCTCGTATACCTCTGGTGCGTCGGTAAGGATTTGCCAGATTTTCGGCACTAGCCATTCCGAGGATATTTTGTTTCCATAGCGCGCCAGCCATTTTTCCCCGCGTGCAGCCGCTGTTTCATTCAGCTTGTTTGCCTTATCCTGCGCCGCATGATGTTTCCATAGCTTGACGTATGCGTGCGGATTGTCTCTAAATCCCGGGAGAAAGCAGACAGGTGTTCCGTCTGCCTTGACCGGCATCACCGTGCAGGCCGTAAAGTCCACGCCCACTCCGATAATATCATCCGGCGAAACGCCGCTTTCGCGAATCACCGCCGATATCGTCTTTTCAATCACATCCAAATAGTCCCGCGGATGCTCCAGAGCAAAATCCACGCCCAACCTTTTCCCGCTGGGAAGCATCTCGTCCATTACCTTATGCGGATAATCATACACGCTTGTCGCGATTTCCTCGCCCGTACGGACATCCACAAGCAGAGCGCGCCCTGAAAGCGTGCCAAAATCGATACCGATAGAATATTTCGCCATTTTCCGACTCCTTTACATTACTCCGATATTTTTTTGATAGAGCTTCTTTCACGAATAAAGGAAGGCATATAACAGCACACGCGTTCTTCCTTGACTTCCTCCGGATTTTTAATCAAGTGCAGCAATCTCTTCGCTGCTTCGATCCCTACCTTTTCCTTGGGATGGTTAACGGATGTCAAGTCGTTCCCGTTGATCTTCGCATCCACCGAATTATCAAAGCCGACAATCGAAATATCATCCGGCACTTTCCTGCCTTTTTTATCCAGCTTACCTATCAGCCTCTTAGCTACAAAATCATTGTAACATACAAGAGCGGTGCATTCGTCGATCGACGATACAAGGTCCTCCTCCAGCATATCCATCTTCTGCGGCGTATGTGCCGTATTGGATGAATCATACCAACCGATACAGTTCTCGTCCACTTCAAGTCCCGCATCCATCAACGCACGGATATAACCGGCGTAACGCCAATGTCCCTGCAAATCATCAAACTTAAAATATCCGGCTATTTTTTTATGTCCGGCGGCAATCAGCAGATTGGTGATGTCGTATGTCCACTTCTCGTCCTCCATCAGCACGCAGGTACACGGAAAATCAGGATAATAGTTGTTGACAAATACAATCGGCACCTTGTTTGCCGTAAGCGCCTTGTAATATTTGATATTCGGATTTGGCAAAGCGGATTTGACACCTTCCACAATGAGTCCCGCTACGTTGGAATCGATCATACGTTCTAAAAACCGCGCTTCGTTTTCCACACGGTTATGCCCGAATCCGAGGTCAATGCCATAGCCTGCCTCCGTCAGCACTCCTTCGATCCCTGACAGGACCTCCGGAAAAATATAGTTATCGAGAAAACTCATACAAACGCCGACCATATTATTTTTCGGTTTCAGCATCTGCTTTTTGACATACGAACCGCTACCTTTGCGGCGTTCGATCGCGCCTGCATCTTCCAGTTCGTCCAACGCCTTGCGCACCGTCTGCCTGCTGACTGAAAACTTACTGCACAACATGTTCTCTGATGGCAGTTTGTCGCCGTATTGAAACCGGCCTTTATCGATATTTTCGACCAACCAGTCGCGCAACGCCCTGTATTTAAAATTAGTTGTCTCTGCAGCTTGTGTTTTCAAGAGTCCGTCCTCGCCTATTACAAATTATCAGTAGCCGCGCAGGAAACATAAGCTCTTTCGCGCTTCTGTCATTCTATTTAAAATCAGCAATATATTCCTTGTTAGCATCAATGAGTTCCCCGACCATTTCATTGATCTGGTCCAGATTGAGTATAGCAGCCGTCAGCGGATCCATCTTGATGCCCTCATAGATATATTGCAGTTTCTTTTCGTTTGCGGCTTTTGCCATCAGCACATGCACATTGATATTGGAAATATTAAGCGCAGCCAATGCGTCCGGCAACTCGCCTACATAGCACGGGTGAATTCCTTCGGAGTCCGCATAGCACGGCACTTCCACGATGCTGTTCCTGGGCAGATTCTCGATCAGCCCCGTATTCTTTACGTTGAGGTTCGCCCGAAACGGCTTGCCCGTCAAATTGGCATGTATGATCTCCGGCGCGTATTCAAACGTCTTGACCATCGGGATCTCCTCCCCCTTTTCCAACATGCCTTTAAGTTCTTCAAAATAATCATCGGCCGCCATCTCATGGTCCAGCCACCATCTTCTGTCTACCTGCAAATCGCGGATCGCCTGTTCGTTTTTGCGGAAATACGGAACATATTCCGACATATGGAAAGGCGATTCGGATACGAAATACCCAAAGTTCTGCATAATTTTGAACCTGACAATATCGACAAGGCGTACACCCATCGTAATATAGTCAGGCTCACGGTCGGCCATCTTGATAATATCCTCCACCTTTTCAGCGCGTCTGAAAAGCTCGGGATAGGCATCCTTGCCGTCCACTTTATACTGCAAAAACCAATCCATGTGGTTGATGCCCGCCGCCCAAAAGGACACATGTTCACGCGGCACCTCAAGATACGCCGATAATTGTAGCGCAGTACTCTGCACGTTATGGCAAAAACCAAATACTTTGATCGGCGTCGCATTGCCCAGCGCCAGACAAAGCGGGGCCATGGGATTCGTATAATTGAATAAATATGCATCCGGGCACAATTCTTCCATGTCGCGGCAAATCGCGAGTATCTCGGGATATGCGCGCAAGAAACGGAACATCCCCCCTGGTCCGATAATGTCACCGATAGCCTGATGCACCCCATACTTGTCCGGTATTTCGAGATCCAACTTGTATTGTTCCACTCCCCCGACATTGATGGTATTGATTACATAAGTAGCATCCTCAAGCACTTCTCTGCGCTTATCGGTTGCTTTAATTATAACATCCTTCTTAGCTTGTTTGCAAAGTTGTTTTGCAACTTTTTCCATCACTTCCAGTTTTTCCACATTAATATCAACGAGCGATATATTGTCGATCCTGATATCATCGTAGAGAAGTAAATCTCCAATCAGCTTCTTTGCAAACATTGCACTGCCTGCACCAATGATTACTACTTTGTTCATTTTTCCCCTCCGCAATTTTTTTGTTTATGTAAACCGATTTATCCAGCCCGGTTATACATTCAATTTCTTTTCCACCGCTTTGATGGTGTCGATCGCCATCTTGGTGTACTTGTCATAAAACTCATCGCAACCGCCCTGCGCCATCACAGCGAACGGATCTGCCCCTGCGGGAAGAAGCTCAAACGTCAGGTATCCATCGTATCCGATTTCAACCAGTGCCTTTATGATTGGCTCGAAATCGATATGTCCGGCTCCCGGCGCGGCGCGGTTGCTGTCCGCCAGATGGATGTGCACCAGATCCTTTCCGCATTCGATCAGCGATTGCGCCATGTCCGCCTCTTCTATATTCATATGGAACGTGTCGCCCATCACGCCTACATTCGGCATATCGATCCGCTTTAATAAGGCAAGCACGCGCGACAGGCTGTGCGTGATATACGTTTCATACCTGTTCCACGATTCAAGGCAAATCGTAATATCGCATTTTTGTGCATATTCAGCACACTCGCGGACATTCTCCACTGCCCAGCTAAGTTCTTCTTCAATATCTGCAATAGGCGCGACTTTCGAACACGCCGTCGGAGCGACGATAACCTTTTCTCCGCCAAGAGCCGCAGTAAAATCGACGACTTTTTTCACATAATCTTTCGCGTGGTTACGGATTTTATAATCCGGATGTACCAAATCGCGCTGCGGTGTAAAAATTGAACAAGTCGAGGACACTTTAATCCCGTTATCACGGCATAACCCGTTTACTTCGTTTATATTGAAGTTGTCCGGTTCACCCAACATCTCAATCGCATCGTATCCATACTTTGCCAAACGTTCAATACTCGTTCTAATCGGCTCGCCGCAATATACCAGCGCGTCATAGCTATATTTGAACATATCTTTTGCTCCTTTCAGCCGTTCTGCCAATACCGTCGCTTACCGCGTTATTTTGCTCCACCTGTTGTAAGCAACGAATCCCTGCCATACTTTTCCACCTTATCGCATAATCTGCTAAGCACCTGCACCGCGTCGCCCATAATCGCTACGTCGCTCATTGTAAAAATCGGCGCTGCCGGATCGGTGTTGATAGAAATGATGTGTTTGGCATTTTTTATGCCAATGGTGTGCTGCAATGCACCGGAAATACCACACGCAATATAAAGCTCAGGCGCGACGGTCTTCCCTGTCTGGCCAACCTGTATGTCGAACGGCGCCCAACCCTCGTCTACCGCCTTTCTTGTCGCACCCACTGCGGCATCCATTTTAACTGCCAGTTTCTGCAGTATCCGAAAATTCTCCGCGCTTCCTATCCCATAACCGCCGGAAATGACAATCTCCGCTTCTCCAACGTCACGAAACACTCCTTCCTTTTCCACCGCTTTTACAAACTTTGCCTTACTGCTCTCTGCATCCAGCTCCATATCCACGCAGACAAACTGTGTATCTGCAGGCGTTTTCAAAGGGTTTACCAGTAATACATTCGGCCGTACGGACGCAAGCTGCGGACGATGGTCGGGCGATATGATAGAAGCCATGATATTGCCACCATACGTAGGCCGGATTTGCACCAGATTACGCTGCTCATCAATATCCAGGGCCGTACAGTCCGCCGTCAGCCCGACTTGCAGCCTACACGACACACGGGGCGCAAGGTCGCGTCCGTTTTCCGTTGCCGGAAAGAGGATGCCTGCCGGTTTATATTGTTTGGCAAGTTCACAGACCGCGCTGGTATAAAGCTCCGTATCATACCTTTCAAGCAGGTCGTTTTTCACAATATAAACTATGTCGCATCCTACATTGGCAACGTTCTGTTCAAAATCCTCGGGAATATCGCGGCAAAGAAGCACTGCCGAAACCTGCTCTCCCAATATATCTGCCAGCCGCTTTGCTTCGCTCAGAAGCTCAAGCGACACCTTTTGTAACTGTCCACGCTCATGGTTTATTTCCATGACCGCCCATATGCCCGCATATTCGCTGAAATCCTGTTTTTTCGCAGAAACACTGTCATTTTTGAGCGCCTGTACAGGACACGCCTTAACGCATTCCTCGCAAAAAACGCAAGTGTCGAGTACCGTGGGCAGCTTATCTCTCATTTCTATCGCGCCAAACGAGCATGCTTTCGCACACAGTCCGCAGCCGATACATTTATTTTTATCAACAACTATCATATTTCTTCTCCCTATATGTTCAAACGATATACCTGCTAAAACCGTCATATTCCATCAGCCTGTCGCTGATCGCTTCCGGCGTGCCCCGCCAGAGATCAATTTTTTCCTTTTTCTCGATTCCACCGTTTATGATCATGCGGATCCGCTCCTCTGCGGAAAGAGAATCGTCAATCGTCACATAGCTTTTTGCCCGTGCGTCGGACATCTTGATTTTTACTACCTTGGTAGGCGAACCACCATTGCCAATTTTCTGGAGATCCAAATCTAAATCCGCAACTTTCATCAACCGGACTTTCTTGTCCGTTTTTTCCGCTTTCCTCGGTCGGTTGATATCCTTTAAAACGCATACGAGCGCCGGCAGTTCCGCTTCATAAAACTCGATATTCCTGCCCACCTCGCGCTGTACTTTCAACCTACCCGCTTCCACCTGTACATCGCGCACATATGTGAACTGCGGGATGCCCAGATTTTCTGCCATAATCGGTCCCACCTGTCCCGTACATCCGTCGATGGCCTCATTGCCGCATATAATCAGGTCATAACCAAGTTTTTTTGCGACCTCGGAAAGCGTGTAGCCCGTAGCAAGTGTATCCGAACCGCCAATCAGCCGGTCCGATACAAGCACCGCCTCGTCCGCTCCCATTTTAAGGCAATATTCCAGAGTGGAGCTTGCCTGCATGGGTCCCATGGAAACGACGGTCACCTTGCCACCCAGTTCATCGCGCAGGGCAAGTGCGGTTTCCATACCGTTTTCGTCGTAGGGATTGATAATACTGGGGACGCCTTCGCGCACCAGATTATTTGTTTTGCTGTCTATTTTTACTTCGCTGGTATCCGGTACCTGCTTTACAAATACAATGATATTCATATCATGCCTCCCATCATATCCGGCGCGCCAGAACTTCGGCCTCTAAGATCGCCTGTTCTATTGCGCGCGGTGCTACGCAGTCGCCTGCGGAATATACTTCCGGCCGTTTACCTTTAAATGCCTTATAAAGACCGTTTACCGACCGGCTCTGTCCTGCAATCAATACGGTATCCAGTCCGCCAAGCCGCATTTCCTCGTGGTTATAAACATTCTCTAAAACAACGTCCCCGCCGTCAAAGCGAGCAATCGCGTGATTGGTAATGATACGCGCACCATTTTCATAAAGGCGCTTGTTGAGCAGGTATGCCTGCCCACTCTCAATATCCACTCCCACGCTCGCGGACGGTGTCACCACCGTCACCTGCGCGTTCAGCGCCTGACAGTAATCCGCTACGCCGCCGCCCTGCCAAAATCCAATATCATCGTATACCAACACGTTATTGCCGATTTTTTCTACGTTCTTGAGCGCCGTGCGTACGTCCATGACTGCCATTTCAGCCGTTTTGAGTCCCTTAAAATCGGGAATGAGCGGCGAAGAACCTGTCGCCACCACCAGCACCTCAGGATCCTCCTGCATTACCAGCGCCTCATCCACCTCTGTGTTATAGTATACGGGAACGCCCAGTTCCTGCAGTTGTATTTTCATATAGCGGTACACTTCCTCAAGTTCGTTGCGGTAGGGGAGCTTTTCTGCAAGGCGCACCTGTCCGCCTACAACACTGTCTTTTTCGTATACCTGTACGTTATGGCCGCGCTTGGCCGCGATTTCCGCTACCTTAAGGCCCGCTACGCCCGCGCCGACGACCATAACATGTTTCTTTTCTTTCGCCTCTTCAAGAGTCCCGATGCCCAGCCGCTTTTCCCTGCTCACACCGGGATTTTGGATACATTCTACATAAATCCCATCAACGCCTACGCAACCCTCGTTGCAGCCGATACAGTGGCGGATATCATCAAGCCGCCCTTCCATCGTTTTATTAGGCGTCTGCGGATCGCAAAGCAACTGGCGGCACATGCCAATCAAATCCGCATTACCTTCCGCAAGAATTGTTTCCGCCTGCACAGGGTCGTTGATACGCCCGAATGCCGTAATCGGAATATCTACATTTTTCTTAAGTTCCGCGCTCTCATAAATCGCCCAGCCAAGCGGCAACGGCGACGGCGGAATCTGCATATACCAGCTACTGAAAGTACCCGCGTCCGTACTTAGGTAATCGACGCCTCCTTTTTCCAGAGCTTTGGCAATCTTCATCCCATATTCAAGCGAATATCCATACCATGTAAACTCGTCCACACATAACCGGATACCGATCGGATAATCCGGCCCAACCGCCTCGCGGATGGCCGCTATCACTTCCAACGGATACCGCATACGGTTTTCAAAGCTTCCGCCATATTCATCCTCCCTGCGGTTGAAAAATGGCGAGACAAAAGTACGTAAAAGCCCATCGTGCGCGATTTTCAGCTCGACTGCGTCCCATCCAAGTTCTTTTTGCCATGCAGCAGAATTCACATAATATTCCTTGATGAGCTCCATATCTTCCTTTTCAAGCTCTTTTGTATTAAAATGGCAATACGGCTCGTTCATCTGCGTCGGGGCGACCAAAAGCTGAGGAGGATTCATCAGGGTCGTGTGGCCGCCCTGATTCAGTTGAGTAATCGCTTTACATCCGTACTCGTGTACTTCGTCTGCAAGCCGTTTGAAATTATCCTTATTCCGTGGTTCAAATCCTAAAACATATTTAAAAGACATCTGACTGTTCGGATCGACATTCTGACTCACCGTTACAGCAGCCGCGCCGCCCTTGGCGCGCTCTACGTAATGCCTTACGTTCCGGTCTGAAAACAGTCCATTCTCCAGATATCCCTCGTCAAGCGCATAGCCCGTATGATGAGGCAGGAAAACAAATCTGTTTTTAAAGGTCACTTTACCCATTGTAAACGGAGACAACAGGTGTTTGAAGTCGTTTCGTGTTTCCATTGCAAGCTTTCCTTTCTATTGCATGTTTTATATATTTAAGGATGTAACTATCAAAAACACCCTTTGCTTTAAAATCTGTGCGACCTTGCGCGGCACAGCCCTATCAAAACCGCGCCGCCCGGGTCACACACAAGAAATATTCAGGAGTGTAGGTCTCATTATTTGCTGATCAGTCCGCTCTTTCTGTCCGTCGTGATAATAATGCACAATAGGAAGATAATACCCTTGATCAGTTGCTGCGTGATCGGGTCCGCCCCAATGAGGACGAGGCCGTTTGTCAGGCAGGTGAGCATCATGGCGCCGATAATAACCGCCATGTAGTTGGATCTCGCACCGCCGGATACGGAAAGCCCGCCCAAAACCAATGCGATCATTACATTTGTTTCCATCAAATTACCCGTCTGCGCCGTAGCGCTGCCCGTACGCACCAGTGCGAAAAACGCCGCTATGCCCGCGAGCGCACCCGCAATGACGAATGCCAGTATCTTGGTGCGGTCTACGTTTACGCCGGAATAAGCGGCAGCAATCTCTCCCGAACCGATTGCACGTACCTGCCGTCCCAGCTTGGTGAATCTGAACACAATGAATCCGGCTGCCACGATGGCCACTACGACGATGAATTTTCCGACCAGATTGTCGTAATCATAAATCGCATAAGGCGTCTCTGCAGGGAAGTTGCTCGTAAAGAACACGACCAAGCCACGGAAAATGAACATCGTGCACATAGTAACGATAAAGGACTGTATTTTAAATTTTGCATGCATCACGCCGTTTAAAAGGCCTATGCCCGCGCCCACACCGACCGCCGCCACGATGGCCAGCGGGATGCTGAAGCTCGATACGACCGCCGCCGCATAACACGCGAGACCCACAATCGAACCCTGCGAGAAATCGAGTGATCCCATCGTCATGACGAACATAACGCCGGCTGAACAAATAAGCAATGTAAGCGCCTGTTCTATAATCAGTTTCCAGTTGGAGCCGTCCATGGATTTTCCTTGTGTCAGTATGGTAAACAATACAATGACGATCACAAGTCCGAGGTACGGGACAGCGCTTTGTAACATCTTTTTATTCATGATGTTTCCCCCTTAGATCATGTAGTGAATAATCTTTTCTTCGGAAAGTCCCTCTTCGCGGAGCAGTTCGCCGGTGATTTCGCCGTCTTTTAACACGACCAGCCTGTCACACATACCGATCAACTCTAGGATTTCCTCGGAAATCATTACGATGGATTTACCCTGCTTCGTAAGTTCCTGCATCAGCTCGTAGATAGACGCCTTTACCATGACATCAATCCCGCGCGTCGGGCTATCCAGAACGAGAATATCCGAATCCCGCCCCAGCCATTTTGCAAGGACGACCTTTTGCTTGTTGCCGCCGGAAAGCGCCGACACAAACTGGTTGATATTCTCCATCTTTACGTTCATCTTGGTTGCATATTCGTTCGTGAATCTACGTTCCCTTTTGGGAGAAATAAATCCTTTTCTCTGGAGCTTGTCCATACTGCTCAGGCACACGTTATCAAGGATGCTGGCATTGATCATCAAGCCCTCCTGGTCTCTGTTTTTTGAAGCATATGCTACGCCGGACGCAATCGCTGTCTTAATACTGCCTATTTCCACATTCTTTTGCGGCAGGCTTACCGTACCCGTCTGATTTTCAAGCGCACCGAACATCACCTTACCCAGTTCGTGCATGCCCGATTCCGTGAGGCCGCCGATACCGAGGATCTCACCTTTGTGCAGCTCTAAATTGATATTGCTGAGTATACCCTCCACATTGACGTCTTTGAGTGACATCACGACCTCGCCTTCGATATTGGAATGTGTGTCTTCCCTGTAATATTTTCCGGAAAGCTCACGTCCGACCATATGTTTTTTCAGATCATCCTCTGTGATTTCATCCGTCACTGGAAAGGATTTGATGTGCTCGCCGTCGCGCAGGACGGTAATAGAGTCACAAAGCTCAAGCACTTCCTGCAGGTCGTGCGAAATTACGATCACGCTGCCACCTCTATTTTTTACATGTCGAATCAACTCGTAAAGCTTTTCGCGGCCGTCGTGCGAGAGCGCCGTCGTCGTTTCATCCACAACCAGCAACTTAGGATTGAAATAAGTCGCTTTTACAAGCTCGATCATTTTTCTTTCTTCAAACGTGTAATGTACCACGTCGTCAGCCGGATTTATTTTATCAAAGCCGAAAACATCCAGGTATTCCCGCGCTTTTTTGTTCATTGCCTTGGAATCAATGACCCCGTTCCTGATGAAAAGCTCCTCGTTACCAAAGAAGATATTCTCCGCTACAGTCAGGTCTTCGATAGTGTTCATTTCCTGCACGATGATGCTGACGCCATGCCTGTTCGCGTCGAGCTGGTTTTTCGGTTCGTATTTTTGCCCTTCTAAAAACATTTCACCCGAGGTCACGGTATGGATCCCCGTGATCATATTGGTAATCGTCGATTTTCCCGAGCCGTTTTCCCCTATGAGGCCGTGGATCTCTCCCTTGTATACTTCAAAGGAAACCTGCTTTACGGCTTTGGTCGTACCAAATGTTTTGGAAAGGTCCTGAGTTCTAATCAGTACTTCTTTACTCATTCTTTTTTCCTCCTTTGCCCGCACGCAAGCGGTTATTTAACCACTTCGGCCTTTCCCTTGTTTTTGAGGCCCATAGCCGCCACAATGACCAACAGAATTACGCCGATGATCGTGTTTTGCAGCGTCGAATCCAACCCATTGGTCATAATCCCGCTGATGATCATCGCTATAATAAACTCACCGATGATAATCGAGATAACCGGATTGACATATTTCTTGAACGCCAGCCCGATAAAGCAACCCATAATCGGTGTAAAGTTCCTGGACATGCTGCTCATACCCTGTACGGGTATAACCGTTGAGCTATAACAAATCGTCAGCAACGCCGTGATCCCTGTAAAGAAGCCGCAGAGAATAAATCCGATTACTTTATATTTTGAAACGTTAACGCCCATATTCTGCGCCATCGGTTCGTTCTTTCCGATTGCTTTGATATAAATACCTGTACGTGTAAATTTGATAATAAACATAGCGATCGCAAACGCGATGACCGCAATGATAATATTCCACGGCGCCTGTCCTAAAATCCGGTATTCTTCTGCCAATACATAACTGTTTCCGCCCGCCAGGTAGCTTGCAACGCATTCGTAAATAATCATCAGTCCTACCGTAGCGATAATGGACGGTATCTTAAACTTCAGATACAAAAATCCGTTTGCTACGCCTACCAACGTTCCTACCAAAATTGCGCCGATCACTAGCCCCACGAAACCAAACTGTACGGAGAGCATGCACGCTACGAGCGCGCTGAGAATGATATTTGCGCCAATACTGAAATCAAACAACCCCATCGTCAGCACGAAGTAAAAGCCGCAGGCGGCGATGGATGGCAGCAGGCATTGCTGCAACAGAATAAACAAACTTTCCGCGCTGCCAAAACGTGTGGGCTGCAAGATAAAGAACACTAAATAGGTAGCAACGAGTAAACCCAGCAGTAAAACTAAACTCTTCACTTTGTTTTTCATAAGATTTTACCTACGTTTCTCCGTTTTATTTCTTTTCCTGTGTATTTGTCCTAAGAAGAGATCGCAAAACCACATCTTCCTTTAAAACCAGTTTGCCTTTTCCCTGCCCGAGACTTTGCAGCGTCCCGGGCAGGTTCAGGCTTCTTTTTAATTGATTACTTTAATTTAAACCACGCTTATTCTTTAAGATCGGCATGTCTTTCCATAACATCCTGCAACGAGAGACTCTGGGCCGTTTCTATGAATTCATCTTTTGTCAGGGAAGGATTATGTGTAATAGAAAGCTGCTGGATTTCTTCCGCCGTGTAAGGAAGGATGTCTCCGCGGAACCATTCGTCATACTGTTTTGCTTCTTCTGCGCTCGTTACATAGATCATATCCATGGCAATCTCTACCGGTTCCTGCGCCCACTCAGCGCCTGCAACGGAGTTGTAAGCCAACATGAACGAGAAGAATGGGTCGCACCAATGGCCACCAGACATAGCGTCCAGCGTGCCACTTTCCATGTCTTCAATCAGCGTATCCGTGAAGTCTGTGGAAACGAGTACGATATCGTCCGTCTTGTCTGCTTTCTGCAGCGCACTCATTGCGCCAATCAAGTTCTCGCCACCGCCTCCTACAACAACCAACGCATCCATTTCCGGATAGGAAGCCAGATAGTTTTCCGTAACTTGTGTGCCTTGCTCGCCTGTCGCTACTTCCCATGTTTCGGCAACAACATTGATACCGAATTCTTCAAAAGCTTTCATGTAGCCCTCATATCTTGTTTCTGCCGTGAGGTCGCCGTGGTTGTAGTTGATGATGCCAACATTTTTGCAGCCTTTGTCGTTGACAATTTTGCCCATGTTGTAACCAACCTGCATTTCGTCCTCATGTACCTGTCCGCCATAATACGGGGATGAGAACGCTGCGTCTTTCACCTCTTCTTCATTCAGCGTACGGAAGAACTGGAATACCTTGCCATCGTACTGCTCGGCAACCTTCAGCGCTTTAGGGATCTGACCTTCAGCTGTATTGCACACAATGACCGCGTCGCATCCGCTTGCGAACAGGTTCTCGATACCGGTAACAACCTTTTCGTCCTCAAAATCGTTTGCTGCGTATTCAACGTCACAGTCAAGCGCTTCTGCCGCAGAATCGATCATTCTTTTCAAATCCTGTGCAAGAGGCATTGTGTAGTTGAAAAAATTAACACCGATTTTGATTCTTTCACCGTCCGCTTTTGGCTCAACACTCTCTTTCGCTGTCTCTACCGCAGCCGATGCGTCGCTTGATGTTACCGACGCAGAGTCTTCCGATGCAGGGGCCGAGCACCCCACTACCATCGTTCCCAGTAATGCAACACACATTACGACCAACAAAACTTTTTTCAACATGTTTTTCTCCTTTTCCTTTTTATCTTTATTTTGCCTTTCGGGCAAACTATTTTAAAAAATGGTATGATATATATATAAATTTGACCATAAAAAAATACGCCTATAAAGGCGTATAAGAGGGCATATAAGAAGGCGGTTACAAAACTATACAAAATACACCGGCAGCGTCCCTCCCTTTTTTTAGACGCCTACCATATAGACATTCGTTTCAATTTTCTCTTATGAATTCTCAGTAAAGAATTTTATTTCTTTTCGCTATATGTAATTTAACATTTTGCAATACATGTGTCAACGGATTTTCCGCCATTTCAACACAAACTTGTATTATAAAACATTGTTTTCGAGCACAAACTTGTATTATTATTTCTTTTTTTTACATTTTTATTAAAAAATAGAGAGTTTTTTAGTAAAAACAATAATAAGTTGTACCAAAGCTGTTATTATTTTTCTTGTGTAATCTGTGTATGCTCATCTTTTATCAACAGCATGTATTCAGCCGTAAACTTCTCTGAAAAATATGTCTTTTTTCCGTCTTCTATATTGTTTTATTGAAAACTTGTATTTATTTTGCCGTTTTTATATAAACACGTTTCTCCTTACGAACTACGGAGATCGGCGTATGTCATCGGTCATGACAAAATTTAATAATTCTTATTCATTTAAAGGATTTTCATGCCGACAATCTGAAAACTGCACGTTTCAGCGACAATTGTATTTTCAAAAGCCACCGACGGCGCTCCCGCATTCGCTCTTACATTGATTTTATCGTATACCTTACCTGTGAGATCGTCCAAAACATTGCCCTCGCTGTCGCATTTCACGATGTACGTAGCACCGTCATGCGCGTATACCGCTACCATGGATACGCTTTCATACCACCTCATCACTGTTCTTCGCCTATTTTTTTGTCGAGCACAACCAGAACTTGCAGTGCCATACGCACTACCGCACAGTACACAGCACTTCCCCTTGTCGAGTACCGATAGTGTCGCCTATACGTCGCATAAGGAGGCGTCGGACGCCACAGACAATAACACAATGAACGCGCACGGGAATGCTTAGCTGTGGAAACCGCTCGATTTTGCTCCATACCAAATTTTCTCTACTTTTTTATCCATAACTAACAGGATTTCCCCCTCAAGTTCCCTCAAGTTTTTTAGTCTATTCTGTTTTTTAAAAGCACATTTTTTTAGTCCGCATAACCTCAAACTATTTTTAGCATATATGCATTATTTTGACAAAAACTATTTTGAAAAAAGTACATGTCTCCGTCCACTCAATTCTTTCCAAAAATCAAATCATCTTTTCTCTTATTTTCCCTATACCTGCCCGTCTCCAGTTTTCCTAAATGATGCGACAGTCATTTTGAAACATGAGAACCATTTTACAGCTTTATAAAAGTACTTTTTGTACCCATAACATTTCTTGAGTAAAATAAAAAAGAGTGTTTAGATGCATGTTTTACAAATAAACACTCTTTGAATGTTTGGTCTGATTTTAGGAATAATTATTTAAATGATTCCCAAAAGTGAGTTGGAAATCAAAGGCCAGCCTGCTCCATAACTTCCTTCTGGAAATCGTCCTGCCGCTTTTCAAGGCCTTCGCCCATTTCATAACGAGTGAAACGGCGGATAGAGATTTTTTCACCAATCGTAGCGACCTGATCGTTTACCAACTCCTGAACCGTTCTGTCAGGATCTTTTACAAACGGCTGATCGAGCAGGCAAATCTCTTTCTTGAACTTTTTGATCCTTCCCTCTACCATTTTTTCTACTACATTTGCCGGCTTTCCTTCGTTGAGCGCCTGCGCGGTAAGAATCTCTTTTTCTTTTTCAAGAACTGCCGGATCGATCTCCTCCTCCGACACATACATCGGATTTGCTGCCGCGATATGCATTGCAACATCTTTTACGAAAGCCTGAAACGCATCCGTCTTCGCAACAAAATCCGTCTCGCAGTTTACTTCCACCAGAACGCCGATTTTTCCACCCATGTGAATATAGGAGCCGACGATACCTTCTGCTGCAATTCTTCCGGCTTTCTTTACTGCTGCCGCAAGTCCCTTTTCCCGCAGCAGTTCACTTGCTTTTTCCATATCTCCATTTGCTTCCTGCAGGGCCTTTTTGCAATCCATCATGCCCGCACCGGAACGCTCGCGTAGCGTCTTTACATCACTTGCCGAAACCATCTGTCAATTACCTCCGCTTACTTAGTTTTCTTCTACTGTCGTTGCTTCTGCTTCAGGAAGAATCTCCTGTGCGATTTCTTCCGCGATCTCCTCTGCAGCAGCTGCCTCTTCCTCTGCTTCCGTCAATACTTCCGCAGCTTCCACAGCTTCTTCCTCCATCTGTTCTCCCTGTTTGCCTTCCAGAACAGCGTCCGCCATTTTAGAGGTGATGAGCTTGACCGCGCGAATCGCATCGTCATTGCCCGGGATCGGATAATCTACTTCATCAGGGTCACAGTTCGTATCAACAATTGCAACGACCGGAATCCCCAGATTTCTTGCTTCTGCGATTGCGATATGCTCTTTTCTCGGATCGACGACGAACAATGCCCCCGGCAGGTCTTTCATCTCGCGGATACCACCGAGGTTTTTCAGAAGCTTTTCCTTCTCATGCATCAACTGGATAACTTCTTTTTTGGGCAGCAGATCCATGTCGCCATTCTGCTCCATCTCTTCGATCTTATTCAGACGCGCCACGCGGCTTTTGATCGTTTTGAAATTCGTAAGCATTCCGCCAAGCCAACGGTTAGAAACATAGAACATACCGCAGCGCTTTGCTTCCGCCTCGATCGATTCCTGCGCCTGCTTTTTCGTTCCCACAAAAAGAACCGTTTTATTATCCATTGCAATGTCGCGCACGAAATAATAAGCTTTTTCGACTTCTTTTACTGTTTTCTGAAGATCGATGATGTAGATGCCGTTCCGTTCCGTAAAGATAAAACGTTTCATCTTCGGATTCCAACGGCGCGTTTGATGACCAAAGTGTACACCAGCTTCAAGAAGCTGTTTCATAGAAATAACTGACATAATAAATTTACCTCCTCGTTTTATGCCTCCCCAAGCTTCTTATCCGGCATGACCTTACAGGCACGAGTGCCGGGATCCGCATTGGGTGCGTTATCGGATGATATTATACCACATCTATTTGCACAATTGCAATAGAATTATCTTCTTCCCTGCAGTTCTCCGAACAGTTCCGTTAAAGTAAGACCTTTTTCGTTCATCAGCACCAGCAAATGGTATATCAAATCGGCCGCCTCGTAACGAAGCTCGGAAGTACCGGGATTTTTAGACGCTATGATCACTTCCGCACTTTCCTCTCCGATTTTTTTTAAAATCTTATCGATTCCTTTTTCAAAAAGGTAATTGGTATAGGAGCCTTCTTTCGGGTTGACTTTTCTGTCCGCAATCAGATCATAAAGCTCATAGAGCATCGAAGCGTTTGCTATCTTCGCATTTTCCTGTACCATATTGAAAAAACACGAATATTCCCCTGTATGGCATGCGCCCCCGGTCTGCTCTACTTTCAGCAGTACACAGTCCCCGTCACAGTCAAGACTGACACTGACGATTTTCTGTACGTTGCCCGATGTCTCCCCTTTTTTCCATAATTTTTGCCTTGAACGGGAATAATAGTGCGCATATCCGGTCTCCAGCGTTTTATCAAACGCCTCTTTGTTCATATAGGCCTGCATCAATACTGCGCCTGTGCGCGCTTCCTGCGCGATTGCCGGCACTAATCCTTTTTCGTCAAATTTGATTTCCATTATCACACGCTCCTTACCGCAATTCCATTTTGCTTTAAATAATCCTTTACTTGCTTGATCGACAACTGTTTATAATGAAACAAAGACGCTGCGAGTACCGCACTGGCATCCGCTTCGCGAATCACCTCTGCAAAATCTTCCAGCTTTCCTGCTCCGCCTGATGCAATCACCGGCACTCCTACATTTTCACAGACCATTTTCGTCAATTCGATATTATAGCCCGCTTTTGTTCCATCCGCATCCATACTGGTGAGCAAAATCTCTCCCGCGCCGCGTTGCACTGCTTCTTTTGCCCACTCGACAGCATCTTTTCCGGTGTTTACTCTGCCGCCGTTGAGATATACTTCATATTTACCGCCGTTTTTCTTTGCATCGATTGCCACAACGACGCACTGGCTTCCAAAACGTGCCGCCGCATCATTTATCAGCTCCGGTGTTTTCAGCGCTGTCGAATTGATCGATATCTTGTCCGCACCCGCTTTCAGGATGCGCCTGAAATCATCTACCGTCCGAATGCCGCCCCCTACCGTAAGTGGGATAAATACCTGCTCCGCTGTTCGTGCGACAACATCCTCCATGATCCCCCGGTCATCCGAGGACGCGGTGATATCGAGGAATGTGATCTCGTCTGCACCTTGCGCGTTATAGGCTTTCGCGATCTCCACCGGGTCTCCCGCATCCTTTAGGTCAACAAAATTGACCCCTTTTACGACTCGGCCCGCATGGACATCGAGGCAAGGAATGATTCGCCGTGTCAGCATCTACTTAGCCGCCTTCATTGCATCCTGCAGGGTGAAAGCGCCGTCGTAAAGCGCACGCCCTACAATGCATCCGCTCGCTCCGGTTGCACGTACCTTTCGAATATCCTCCAAGCTGCTGATCCCTCCCGAGGCGATTAGATTCATCCATGTTTTTTTCACGATCAATTCCGTTTTCTCCAAATTCGGCCCTTCCATCATGCCGTCTTTCGAGATGTCCGTATAAATAATATTATCTACCCCACGCTGATGCATCTCGCTTGCCAGCTTTACCGGGTCGATCCCTGAGCTTTCCGCCCATCCTTTGATTGCAACGTTCCCATCTTTCGCGTCGATCCCCACTGCGATCCGATCTTTATACCGGCCAACGGCCCACTCGACAAGCTCCGGCTCCTCTACCGCGACCGTGCCGAGTATCACACGCGAGATCCCCGCATCATCAAGACGGACTCGGATATCTTCTTTTGTTCGTACACCTCCGCCCATTTGAACAGGTATTTTGATAGATTGTACCAATTTTGTAATGATATCCTGATTCACAAAGGTACCGGAAAATGCAGCATCAAGATCGACGACATGGAGATAATATGCCCCTTCGTCTTCCCAACGCTTAGCCATATCGATCGGGTCGCCGTATTCCGTAGACCTTGTGAGCTCTCCCTGCATCAAACGTACACACTTTCCATCCCGAATATCGATCGCAGGATAAATTTTCATGACTTCAAACCTCCAAAATTCTTCAGCATAGCAAGCCCCGTTTCTCCACTCTTTTCCGGATGAAACTGCAGCCCGAATAGATTCCCTTTTCTTACCGCCGAAACGAATGGATAGCCATATTCTGTTTTTGCTATCACATTTTCCTCCGGCACCATTGCAGCATGATAGGAATGCACAAAATAAACGTATTTTACTTCTCCGCTATTGCAAAAAAGCGGATTTGTGATTGCTTCCAGCGAATTCCAGCCCATGTGCGGAACACGCATATCAGGCAATGTGAACGGTCTTACCTCTCCTTCTATCAAGCCGAGCGCCTTGTATTCGCCGTTTTCATAGCTTTTATCGAATAACAGCTGCATTCCAAGGCAGATACCCAAAAACGGTTTCCCGCTCTCTGCCTGCTTTATGAGCTCATCGGTCAGGCCGCGTTTCTCAAGGTGTATCAGTGCGTCGGCAATCGCCCCCACCCCCGGCAAAACAATATGGTCCGCATCCCGTAAGGCCTGTTTATTATCTGTAACATGCACATCGAAGCCGAGGTATTCAAATGCTTTCTCAACGCTCCGCAAATTGCCCATACCGTAATCAACGACTGCTATCATAATATGCCTTTCGTGGAAAATACGCCTTTGATTTGCGGATCTAATGACACCGCTTCCCGAAGCGCCTGCCCGAATGCTTTAAAAAATGCTTCCAGAATATGATGCGTATTCTTCCCATATTGCATATTTAAATGGAGCGTTAACCCCGCATTGACGGCAACCGCCCGGAAAAATTCCTCGCATAATTCTGCGTCAAAGTCTCCGACTTTATTTTGCCGCAATTCTGCCTGATACGCCAGAAAAGGACGTCCGCTGATGTCGAGGCTCACCATGACGAGCGTTTCATCCATCGGTACAAATTTTGTAGCATAGCGCCGGATCCCTTCCTTGTTTCCTAAAGCGTTCCTTATCGCCTCGCCAAGCGCGATCCCACAATCCTCCACCGTATGGTGCGCATCCACTTGGATATCGCCTGCACAAGACAAATTCAAATCGATCATCGCATGTTTAGAAAAAAGAGAAAGCATATGATCAAAAAAACCGACCCCCGTATTGACCGAGTAAACGCCGGAGCCGTCGAGCGCCAGTTCCACGCTGATATTCGTTTCATTCGTTTTTCTTCTAACCGTGCCTTTTCTCTCCATCTTTTACCCCCTCAGTCCTCAAAACGAATTGCCGCCGAACGCGCATGAGCTTCCAGCCCCTCCGCTTTTGCGAATGTCTGGACTTTGCGGTACACTTTTTCAAATTCTTCCCGGGAATAGTATATCACACTGGATTTCTTTTGAAAATCGTCCACATTCAACGGAGAGGAAAAACGCGCCGTACCATTTGTTGGCAGCACATGGTTCGTGCCTGCGAAATAATCGCCTAACGGCTCAGGCGCAAATTCCCCCAGAAAAATAGAGCCTGCATTCTGTATTTTAGGAAGAAGAGCCTGCGGATCTCCCGTACAGATTTCCAGATGCTCCGGCGCGATATGATTCGCCGCTTCCACTGCCTGCTCTATCGTGTCTGCAACGATGATCGTTCCGTAATTCTCAAGCGACTTCATGACGATCTCTTTTTTAGGCAGAGTTTCTGCCTGCCGCAGGATCTCTGTGCGGACCTCATGCGCTTTTTGCTCGCTTACCGTGACAAGCACGCAGGCTGCCAGTTCATCATGCTCCGCCTGTGAAAGAAAATCAGCCGCAATAAAACGTTCATTCGCGGTTTCGTCCGCAAGGATAAGCACCTCGGACGGCCCTGCGATCATATCGATCCCAGCTTGTCCATAAACGCTTTTTTTAGCTAACGCTACATAAATATTACCCGGTCCGGTGATTTTATCCATGCATGGTATACTCTCTGTTCCATAGGCAAAAGCTGCAATTGCCTGTGCGCCCCCCATTTTATAGATACGGTGCGCACCCGCTATTTTCGCTGCAGCGACCGTTACGGGATCGATTTTTCCCCCCTGTGCCGGCGTAGCCACAAAAATATTTTTTACCCCGGCGCATTTCGCCGGAATAATGTTCATCAGCACACTCGACGGATAGGCAGCTTTTCCTCCGGGCACATAGACGCCTGCATATTCTACCGGTATATACAACTGTCCTATATATTTTCCATCCTGCTCAATAAACCAGTTCTCTCTTCTCTGGCGCTTGTGAAATTCCTCAATATTTACGGCTGCCTCCCGCATGATTGCGAGAAGCTCAGGCTCTACCATACGAAAAGCTTCTTCAAGCTCCGCTTCCGTCACAAGGAGATTTTTTTCATTGACATCAAAGCCATCAAATTTCCGGATATAGGAAAACAGTGCCCTATTACCATTCTCCCGAATATCTTGAAGAATTTCATCTACGATCTTTTGCTGCTGCGAGTAATCTGTATTAGCGCGTTCCATAAGACGCCTTTTTATTTTTTCTGTTTCCTGTGCGGAAAGTATAGGCAGCATATCACATATCCTCCAATGCTTTCTTCATCTTCCCGATCAGCGGCTGTATCTTTTCCGCTTTCGTTTTCAGGCTCACTTGGTTGACTACGAGACGTGCGCTGATATCGCATACCTCTTCCAGAACGGTAAGTCCATTTTCGCGAATCGTCGTCCCGCTTTCTACAATATCTACGATCACATCAGAAAGGTCGAGGATCGGCGCCAGCTCGATGCTCCCATTCAGCTTAATGATCTCTATGCCCTCTCCTTTTTCGTCATAATACATTTTTGCGATGCGCGGATACTTTGTGGCGACTCGCGTGATATTGGAAGTGATCCTTTCTTTCTGATGAGGATATCCGGCGACACATATTTTACATTTTCCGCACTTCAGATCAAGCATTTCATATAACGGCAGTCCTTCCTCGAGGAGCGTATCCTTTCCGGCAATACCGATATCAGCTACACCGCGGTAGACGTAGACCGGAACATCCGAGGGCTTTACTAAGACGAACTTCATTTCATTTTTTTTGTCGCAAATCACTAACTTGCGCGTATCCCCGCGTAATTCAGACACATCGATCCCACATTTTTCAAAAAGATCGACCGCAAATTTTGCAAGTCTTCCTTTTGCGAGCGCTACTGTGAGTTCCATATTACGCCTCCTTCTTAAAATCTATAGTCTCAAACAGAACGGGGTCGTAGTTGTTTTCATCACTTAATTCCAACAATGCCCGCTTTCCGCTTTCGCGCAATTTCTGTACATACGAAAACGCGGCAGCCATGTGCTTCCTATCTGTCCGTACCACAAGCGTTTTTCCGGAAAGCTTCGGCAGCTTTCCCTGCCGCTCAAGTACTACAAGCAGTTCCTTTACACCAAGTGCAAATCCGGTCGCCGGAGCATCGGCATCGAATTCGCGCAGCAATTCATCATAACGTCCGCCGGACAAGATCGGCGTTCCGATCCCATCTGAAATCCCCCGGAAGATGATTCCCGAATAATAGTTAAAATTATTCAATATCCCAAAATCGATAGAAATATATTTCTCATATCCGAATCCACATAAAATATCATAAACTTCCCTTATATTTTCTACTGCGGCGCGGCACTCGTCATTCTCAGCAAGGAGGTCCGCCCTCTCAAGCGCCTCGGGTCCGCCGAAAAGGCTTCCGAGTTCAAGAAGTGCCGTTTTTTTCTCCGTGTCTATATTGAGCCGTGAAAGTTCATATTCCAGCTCCACATTGTTTTTAGCATCTACAAGCGCACGGATACGTTCTGTTTGCTCATCATCAAGACCACATCCCGCAAGCAGACCTTTGAAGTAGGCCACTTGTCCGAGCTCTATCTTAAAACCGTCAAATCCTATTTTCAGCAGAGTTCCGATCGCGAGCGCAATCACCTCAGCATCTGCATCTGCGCCTTTCTTTCCAATCATTTCAACGCCCGCCTGCGTAAATTCCGTTTTTCCCGCAATGCCCCGGTTCAAAAATCCAAATGCATTCTGAATATAACATAGACGGAATACTTTTCCCTCGCTTAATAATTTTGTCGCCGTCATGCGTGCGATCGGGCCCGTAAGATCGGGGCGGAGCGCCAGTATCCTACCCTGCTGGTCAAAAAACTTCATCATATTTTCCTGCACGTAGGGAACAGAATCATGCATAAAAACTTCATAATATTCGAAAGACGGCGTCTCGATCTCCTGATAGCCGCTTACCAAAAAATTATCTCTTATTTCATTTTCTATCTTACGCTTTGCAGCGCACTCTTCCGGCAAATAATCCCATGCGCCGGCCGGCACCTGCTTTTTTAATTTTTCTGTCATAGCCCTCTCCTTGATATTTTAGCGTAGTAAATCGATATCACATTACTATAATAATCCATCCCGCGCCGTCTGTCAAGAAAAATCAATTCAGTGCAATCTCGAGCAATTTCCCCGCGAGCTGGCGTTTAGCCTGCTCTGTGATCATCTGATATTCTTTTGGATAAACTTTTTCCATATTCGCAAGAATCTCTTTCGTTTCGGTCAAAAGCTCCACATCTGTAATAAGATTCGCCGCCTTTAGCGTACTCACGCCATGCTGCCGTGTTCCTATAATATCACCGCAGCCGCGCAGCTGCATATCCTTTTCCGCAATCTCAAAACCGTCGCTGCTCCGCACAAGAACGCGCAGGCGTTCATACGCCTCTTGATGATCGGAGACAAGGAAGCAATAAGATTGAAATCCTCCCCGGCCCACTCGTCCTCTTAACTGATGAAGCTGTGCTAAACCAAAACGTTCCGCATTCATAATGACCATTGCCGTTGCGTTTGGTACATTGATCCCCACTTCAATTACGGTAGTTGAAACCAATATCTGGATCTTGCCTTTCGAAAAATCATCCATGATCTCTTGTTTTTCCGCATTCTTTAATTTGCCATGAATAAGGGCAGCCTTGCTTCCGGGATAGAACTTCCGTATTTCTTCAAGCATCTGCTTTGCAGCCTTGGCCTCCATCCCCTCTCCCTCTTCGATCAGCGGACAAACGAAATAGCATTGTCTTCCCGCAGACAGCTCCCGTCTGATGAAACCAACCATAGCATCATATTTATCCCGATGGATCAAATATGTCTTGATCTCTTTGCGTCCCGGCGGAAGCTCGTCCACTATGGAGATATCCGTATGCCCAAAAAGCACAAGGGAAAGCGTACGCGGAATTGGCGTAGCAGACATGATAAGCGTATGGATATCCCGTCCTCCCAAAAGAGCTGCACGCTGCTTTACGCCAAAGCGATGCTGTTCATCCGTTATGACCAGTCCGGGCCTTTTCAAAGAAAGTTCTCCGTATAAAAGCGCATGCGTACCAATGATGATCATCGCAGAACCGTCAGATATTTTTTGCCGCATTTCGTCTTTCTTTTTAGCGTTTGGTGCTCCCGTCAGGCAAATCACTTCATTTTCCGGGAACAATTTTACCGCCGTTTCATAATGCTGCCGCGCCAATATCTCGGTAGGCGCCATAAGGACACTCTGATAGCCGTTTTTGCGCATACAATACATAGCAAAAAAAGCAATTACCGTCTTGCCGCTCCCTACATCGCCCTGCACAAGACGGTTCATGACTGTGTCTCCCTCAATATCATCCATGATTTCTTTCATAACGCGTCGTTGAGCGTTGGTGAGCTCAAACGGAAGAGACCGTTCAAATTCTTGGACAGAACATTCATTTATACGCGCACAGCTTTGCGCCCGGCTTTCATCTCCCAAAAGCGTCAGCATTCTATTAAAAATCAAGAGTTCATCAAAAACGATTCTTTCTCTCGCTTTTTCTATATGCGCAGCTGATTCCGGGAAATGTACCTCTTTCAGCGCCGCCTTGATACCCGGTAATTTATATCTGCGTAAAAAACTGCTTGAATAAAGCTCTACCGGTTCCATGACCCGCAGGGCTTCCCGTATGAATTTCCTCATCATGTTCTGCGTCAGCCCAGCCGTCAGAGGATAAACAGGCTGAAAAGCCTCTTCCGGCTTTTTGAAATACAGCTCCGGCACTGCAATACGCACTTTGCCAAATCTATGCTCCAACCGTCCATAAATATAAAGCGTATTTCCAGTCGCAAGATTATTTTTGATGTAAAATTGATTAAAGATATCTACCGCCGCTATTCCTGTACCATCTGCTATTTGAAAGCTTGTGATCTCAAGATTGCGTTTTGGTCTTTTGACGGTAGGCTGCGATACTATTTTCCCTTCAAAAAAAGCCGTTTCTCCAAAGCGGGCTTCCCCGATTTTTTTGATGTGGGAAAAGTCTTTATAAGCGCGCGGCAGGTGATATACGAGATCCTTTAGGGTAGAGATCTCTATTTTTTGTAACGTTTGAAATATTTTTTCTCCTATGCCCGAGAGGCCTTTTACACTTTCATTCAGTTCCATTTCCATACCCATAAACCGTTTAAAGGTCCCTATCGATAAAGAAAAAAGCCGACGCTTTGCCGGCTTTTTTCGTCGCTTCGATCACTCCACTGCAATCATATAAGGATAAACCGGTTGCCCGCCGTAATGAAGCTCGATATCACGATCTGAAAATTCTTTTCCGCATAATTCCTCAAGCTGGCCTGCGCTGGCTTCATCAGCACCTTCACCATAATAAATCGAAATCATTTCAGAATCCTCATCGATCATCACGCGCAGCAGTTCCATAAAAACCGTTTTGAGCTCTGTTCCGTTCGCAACAATATCATTCTCAGCAATCCCAATCAGTTCGCCCTTCTTGATTTCATTTCCATTTAATCTTGTATCGCGCACCGCATGGGTGATCAACCCGGTTTTAACTTCTTTTATCACCCGGCCCATACGCTTTACATTGGCTTCAAGGTCTGCTTCCGGGTCATACGCGACCGCCGCTGCGATCCCTTGTGGAACTGAAGTGGTTTTTAGTACAAACACATTTTTCTCGCTCAGTTCTGCTGCCTGCTCCGCTGCAAGAACAATATTTTTATTATTCGGCAGAACGATGATATTATCGGACGGAGCTTTCTTTACCGCCTGCAAAATATCGTCTGTAGAGGGATTCATCGACTGCCCGCCGTCTACGAACGCTTCGATTTGCCAATCACGGAAAATCGTCCGTATTCCATCGCCTGCAGTCACGGCAACAACCGCTATATTACGCTGTTCCGCCTGTACGGGAGCTTCCATATCCGGAGCTATCTCCGAAAGCTCACGATGCTGTTCTCTCATATTGTCTATCTTAATATGACTCAGTTCTCCTAATATCTGTGCATATTGGAGTGCCAGTCCCGGTTCGTTTGTATGCACATGTGTCTTTACCAAAGATAGGTCGCCGACTACCAATACGCAATCGCCTATTTTGGAAAGATTATTTCTATAGGTATCGATATCCCTCTGTTTGACTTCCGGATAGATATTCTTGATAAAAAATTCCGTACAGTATCCAAACTTGATTTCTTCATCCGGCGCTTCGAGGTTCGTAAAATCGACGACAACTCCCTGCGAGCCTAAAATATTTTCTGCATCGACATCAGCACCGTCGAGCACGCTCTTCAAACCCATAATAATGGCAAGAAAGCCTGCCCCGCCTGCGTCCACAACGCCTGCTTCTTTCAGGACCGGGAGCTGCTCAGGCGTCTCTTTCAGGGCTTTTTCACCTTCTTGGATGATGTATTCGAGCTGTGCATATAAATCGGCCGACTTTTCGGCCATGAGTTCCGCTGCTTCCGCCATTTTTGTTGCGACTGTGAGTATTGTACCTTCTTTGGGCTTCATGACCGCTTTATATGCATAATTTACGCCGTTTCGGAACGCTTCTGCAAATACAGCAGTTCCAATACTTCCTTCTGCTTTTGAGAGCGTATCGGCAAAGCCTGCGAATATCTGTGACAGAATCACGCCCGAATTTCCCCGTGCTCCCTTCAGCGCACCCAGACTCAAGGCCTGCACGATCGCTTTCATGTCGGCCGGATCTGCCGCCGCCACCTCTTTCGCAGCTGAAATCATGGTAAGCGACATATTCGTTCCCGTATCGCCGTCCGGTACCGGAAATACATTAAGCGCGTCGAGCGACTCTTTATTCTTCTCCAGAGTCGCTGCCGCGCCTACGATCATATCTTTAAATTGCTGCCCATCCAGCAGTTCGATCAATTCGAGTTCCCCCTTAAATCTGGATTCCCTGTACGATGATATCTACGCTCTGTACATTCAGGCCCGTTTCCTTTTCCACCGTATATTTTACTTTGTCTATAATGTTTTCTGCCACTGCAGCAAGAGAAACCCCATATTTTACCGTAATATACAATTCGATGACGATATTTTCAGAACCGTCGGTCTTAACATGCACGCCCTTTTTCAGATTATCGCCAGTGAACATATTGGCAATCATTTCCGTGATATTCTTTTGCGACATCCCGACAAGGCCATAACACTCGAGCGCACTGTATCCTGCGATAGAAGCAATATAGTCTTCCGTATAGGTTACCGTACCCAAATCGACTTTCAAACTTGCACTCATGAAAAAAACCTCCTAATGGTTTATTGATATTTATTATATACCAACTTTTTGCCAATAGCAATCGCATATCCCGTTCCGAATCACTAAATTTAACCATTATTCATAAAAAACACTTGCATTCAGTCGCTTTTGATGGTAAAATAAACGCTGTTTGAACGTATACACCAAGAGGGAGGTGTTTTAGATGGCAAGATATTGTGAGATTTGTTCAAAAGGTGTCGTATCTGGCAACAAAGTCAGCCATTCGCACAGAACATCCAAAAGAATTTGGGCTCCAAACGTACAGCGTGTCAGGGTCATTGAAAATGGGACCCCTACCAGAAAATATGTTTGCACGCGCTGCCTGCGTTCCGGCAAAGTTGAACGCTACGTATAATAAGTTTTATAATGCAAAAAGGACGGATTTCAATGTGTTTCCGTCCTTTTTTATATTATTTTTTATTTCTCTTTTCGGCACAGGGGAACTTTCTTATCTTTGCAGATAAAAACAAAATCATCGCTGCTGATCTCCGCTCTGTTCCCCAGCATTAGGTTGCTTACGCCGCGGGGTCTTCCGTTGGTCAATACAAGATCCTCAAGCGGATAATACAGCCCGCTCGCCGTTACCGTGGCCTTTTGGTTCACCGGGATTATGGAGACCGTTTGTCCCGGCTGACCGCTGATATGAAAGGTTCCTATATGCAGGGTGATTTCCTGAATGTCATCTTCTATCGTCAGAGACATCTCTCTTTGAAACGTGTATTTCAGCAGCATCAGATTGGACAGCAGATGGTCGATTCGGCCCCCTGTCGCTCCAAGAAGCCGTATCTCTTCTGCACCCTCCTCCTTTGCTTTATCGACCGCCAATGTCAGATCGGTATCATCCTTTTCTGAGGGAGCCGTAAGAAAACAACTTTTTCTTTCATATTTTTTCAGCAAAGAAGGCTCCACTGAATCCATATCTCCAACGACAAACGCCGGTTCAACTCCATATTTATCGAAAACCCGCAGTCCGCCGTCAACCGCGATCAACAGCTCTGCCTGCTGCACGGCATCCAAAAAAAGAGCTTTTCCCGGTTCGTCCCCCGCCGCCACCAAGAGAGCTTTCATTCTGCTTCTCCCCGCAGTTCCCGCACTGTTCTTTCCGGATCCTTTGCACTAAACACTGCATTCCCGGCTACGAGTACCGTTGCTCCTGCTTCTCGCAGCTGCATACAATTGCTGAGATCGACTCCCCCATCCACTTCGATATCGATCTTTTTTCCGGAAGCGTCTATCATTCTGCGCAGGTCTGCTACCTTTTCCAGCACTGCAGGAATAAAGGCTTGTCCGCCATATCCGGGATTGACGGACATCAAAAGAATCATGTCGACGTCATCCAAAACATATTTCAGCACTTCAAGCGGAGTTGCCGGATTCAGAACGACACCCGGTTTTTTACCGCATTGTGATATCTGCTTCAGGACGCGCTGCAAATGATCCGTTGCTTCCGCGTGTACTGTAATAAGATCAGAGCCAGCTTCTGCAAAGCGCTCAATATACCGCTCTGGCTGGACGATCATCAGATGCACATCAAGCGGGATATCCGTGATCTCATTCAGTCTTGAAATCATCTGAAAACCAAACGAAATATTGGGAACGAAAACTCCGTCCATAATGTCGCAGTGGAGATAGTCCGCTCCGGCCCGTTCCATCATTCTTACGCCTTGCTCCATGTTGCAGAAATCTGCTGCCAATAAAGATGGTGCTATTTTTATCATTTATTTTTCCTCCAAAGAATGAATAATCCGTATATATCTTTCATAACGCTCTCGGGGAATATCTCCCCTTTCCACTGCAGCTTTAACAGCGCAATCCGGTTCCTTGTCATGCCGACAGGATGCGAATCGGCAGGCTTGCGCAGCAATACGAAATTCAGGATAATAAACTGCCGTTTCCGATTTATCAAGCCCCGTCTCAAACATGGAAAACCCGGGGGTATCTATGATATACGCATCGCAGTCAGCAATATAAAACAACTCCGCCTGCCGGGTCGTATGTCGTCCGCGGGCCGTCTTTTTGCTGAGACCGCCTGTTTCCAATGTCAGAGCAGGGTCCAACCGGTTCAGCAGCGATGATTTCCCGACTGCCGACTGACCGGCAAAGCATGCGCTTTTGCCCCGCAATATTTCTTTTAAGGGGCCGATCCCTTCATTCGTCCTCGCCGAGGTAAGTAAAACTGCATAACAGGCATATTGGCGGCGAATAGCTTCTGCCTGTATTCTATCCATATCTGTTTTATTGATAAGAATAACAGGCTCTATTTTGTTCTTCTCTGCCTGAATCAGCAGTTTATCGGCAAGAATAAGATCCGGTGCAGGCTTTCCCGCCGAAAGGACAAGCAGCAGCTTATCTATATTGGCCGCCATCGGACGTACAAGCGCATTTCTGCGCGGCAGGATCTCTTCTATAGAGCCGCCGCCGCGCAGCGCCTCAAATTCTACGAGGTCGCCCGTCATTGGTTTAAGGCCTTCCCGGCGAAAACGGCCGCGTGCTTTGCACTCAAAAACATTACCCTTACCGTCGCTTACATAATAAAAACCGCCAATCCCTTTTATGATCCTTCCGCGGATTTTTCTTTACCTCCTTGTAAATTCTACTGTTTCGGTACGCACTTGGACGTCGTTCAGAAACAACACTACATCCTGCTGAACAATCTCTTCATCCGAATCGATGTAAACGGTCCCACCCGGTTCCACAACATGGTCGCCCGCTTCCATGATAGTATCGTAAATGATATAATAAACAGGAACGCCGTTGATATTGCCCGGAACACCGATCCGCACCGATGTAACATCCTTTGGGATATTAAGACTGAATTCGTCTTTCATTTGATACCGTTTTCCATCTGCCGACGGAATCGTCAGCGCTACCGGATCGTTCACAGATATTTCCGTATTTTCAGGTGGATTCTGAGATATTACGGTACCTTCTTCTTCACCGCTCTCTTTCTCATAGACAAAAAACAGGTTTAAATCTTTTAACTGCAGCACGTTCAGCGCATCTGCAAGCTGCATGCTCTGTATGTTGGGAACAGAAATCTTTTGCGTATCCGGCGAGGCCTTTACGGTGAGCCAAACACTTCCGCTCTCAGATACAGATTCTCCTGCCGCCGGATGCTGTTCGATCACATAACCGACCGGAGCGTCTCCCTTCGTATCTTCTACGATTTGGTCCCACTCTATCCCATTTTCGAGCAGCACTTTCTCCGCCTGTGCTCTATCCATATTTGTTACATTTGGCATAATATCGGAGCCTGTTCCGTTGCTTACGATAAGGGTAAGCGGGTCATCCTTTTTGAAATCCGCACCTGCCGCCGGCTCCTGACGAATTACGATCCCTTTTTCTGCTTCCGATGAATTCTCATAAACTACCGTTGGAACTGTCGTCACCTTTTGTGCTGCTTCTACCGCGTTTTTTTCCGTCATTCCAACAAAATCCTGAAGGGTGACCGGCCTTTCTGCACTGAAATTGATGACTGCGCTCACAATAGCAATGATCGCAAAAATAACGACTGCAGCAACTCCAAAAATCATCAACAGGCGCTTCATGCTTTTTTTGGAACGCCTTGCATGTTCCTCCAAATGCTGCTGCGTGCGTTTGCTCTCGCTGTATTTTACATATTCTCCATCCGGCTCAAGCAAACACCTCTGCAGATCTTCATACATATTGAAAGCCGATTTATAGCGAAAATGCTTATCCTTTTGTGTGGCTTTCTGGATTATTTTATTGATACTTTCCGGCACAGCAGGATTTTCCGCTCTTGCATCCGGCATTGGATCATTGATATGCTTCAATGCGATCGCAACCGACGTATCCGCGTCAAACGGTACTTTCCCCGTTACCATTTCGTATAGTAATATTCCAAGGGAATAGATATCGGAGCGTTTATCTACCCGTTCGCCGCGTGCCTGCTCCGGCGAAAAATAGTGAACCGATCCCATGACGCTTCCTTCCTCTGCTGTGATCGTATTCTGCGCTATATTTCGCGCGATCCCAAAATCAGCAATATAGGGTTCTCCTGTCATATCGACCATCACATTATGCGGTTTGATATCCCTGTGCACAAATCCTTTTACATGTGCATATTCGAGAGCGAGACATATTTTCTTCGCAACGGCGACGGCATATTTGACAGGCAGCGGACCATTCACATTGATCAAATGCTTGAGCGTTTTTCCCTCGATCAAGTCCATTACGATATAATAGGTACCGTCATCCAGCCCTGCATCATAGGCACGAATAATATTCGCATGGCGAAGCTTTGCCGCGGCTTGCACTTCTTTTTTAAAGCGCTGTACGAATTCTTCATTTTCTGTAAGCTCAGGCTTCAGCACCTTAACGGCCACGGTTTTCTTTGACAGTTCGTCCACCGCTTTATAGATATATGCAGAGCCTCCTGAATCGATTTGTTCGATCAGGCGGTACCGTCCGCCCAGCACCGTATCCGGTCCTATCATAAGGCGCCTCCTTCTTGCGTACGCTGGGCGAGGATAACGGAAATATTATCCTTTCCACCGCTTTCCAAGGCAATATCAACAAGCTTTTGCGCTTTTTCTTCAAGACTGTTCGGCCCCTTTAAAATACGAAACATCATTTCTTTATCCAGATAGTTTGACAAACCGTCTGAGCATAACAGAATAATATCGTCTCCGCTCCACTCCACGGAAAACAAATCCACTTCCAAATCTTTCATGCCTACAGAGCGCGTGATAATATTCTTAAAAGGATAGTCTTTCGCCGCACCTTCGTTGATAACACCGCTGTCTATCAGGTGCTGAACATACGTATGGTCTTTCGTGATCTTATAAATATCCTCCGCCCGCTTGTGATAGGCTCTTGAATCTCCTACCTGAGCGATCGTGATTTTGTCTTCATCAAAGGCCGCAAAGGTAAGCGTAGTTCCCATTCCCTGCAACGCCGAATCCTTTTCCACCGCCTCGATCAGGCGTTGATTCACAAAGCGAATGCCTTCTATGATTTGCAGCTCGCTTAATACGGAACAGCCTAATCCACTAATATAGCACTCAAGCTCAGCGCACACCATACCGCTCGCGACTTCGCCTGCGGCATGCCCGCCCATTCCGTCCGCTACCAGCATATAAAAAGGCTGGCTTTGATCGTGTACTAAAATAGAATCCTCGTTTGTCGCTCTTACTTTTCCGATGTGTGTCAGTGCCGCTGCTTTCATGTCCTATCTCCATTTTTGCCAACATATTGCTGCCTAAGCTGTCCGCACGCTCCGGCGATATCGCTGCCCATAGACTTACGCACCGTCGCTGAAAGCCCTTCCTTCTCCAGCATATTGCAGAAAGCATATACTTTTCTCCTGCATGGCGCTTTCAAAGTTATCCCATCGTTTCCATTCAGCGGTATCAGGTTGACATGGCAATTCATCCCCGTCAATATCTCTTTCAGCATGCGGGCGTCATTCTTTGTATCATTAAAGCCGTCTATTACGACGTATTCTATTATAATACGCCGTCCTGTTTTTAGAAAGTACGTTCGCGCTGCATCTAATATTTCAGCGATTTTATATTTTTGGGCCGTCGGCATGATTTTCAAGCGCTTTTCATCAGACGCGGCATGCAAGGAAATAGAAAGCGTGATTCCAAGGCCTTCTTCCGAGAGCTTTTTTATTTCGTCTGTCAGCCCGCATGTCGAAAGGGATATCCCGCGCAGTCCTATGCCCATTCCCTCCGGTTCATTCACCATACGAATAAAACGGACGACATGGTCATAATTATCAAGAGGCTCCCCCATTCCCATCAATACGATATGATCAATATTACGCCCGGGCCCTTGTTCTGCATTTACAGCGATCACCTGTGCTAAAATCTCTCCGGCAGTCAAATTACGCTTCAGGCCATCTCTGCATGAAGCACAAAACGCACACCCCATCCGGCAGCCTACTTGCGTAGAAACGCAGATCGTGTTTCCATAATTTTTTGGCATGAATACGCTTTCGACCGTGCTGCCGTCTAAATAACGGAACAAATATTTTTTCGTTCCGTCTGCGGCAGAAAGCACCCTGCACGATTCGGCATAACCTTCTCCATACTCTTTCCGCAATTGGCTCCGAAGTACCTTTGAAAGGTCCGTCATCTCTTCAATCGGTTTCTGTTCCGAGATCCATTTCAAAATTTGCTTCGCCCGGAACGATTTCTCACCTATGTGCCGAAGCTCATCCTTCAATTCGCTGTATGTATAGTCGATCAAAGGCCGTTTCATGATTTCTTCAACCTCGCCATGAAAAAACCGTCTATACTGTCGATATGCGGAAATAATTGCAGCATTCCGCCGTCGGCGCGTTCCTTCAATTCTCCCGGCAGATAAGGAGCTAAATTGTCCTCTGAAAATTCCGGATGCCGTTCCAGAAAATTCCGGACATTCTCTTCGTTCTCTGCCCAGTCTATCGTACAAGTCGAATAGAGCAAAACGCCGCCTGGCCGTACATAGTTTGCACAGGTATCCAGTATCGCGCGCTGGATACGGACAAGTTCTGAAATATCCGTTTCCTTTTTAAAAAGCCTAATATCCGGCTTTCGATATAAAAGGCCAAGCGCACTGCACGGTACATCTGCAAGAACAACGTCAAATGCCTCTTTCCATTCCGGTTTGAATACCGCCGCATCTCCAAGGCAGACTTCTGCACTCTCAACGCCGAGCCGCGCAAACGTTTTTTCAATCAGTACCTTCCTATGTTCATGCAGCTCCTGAGAAACAATTTTGCCATTCAGTGCAAAGCATGCTGCATAAGCGCTCTTTCCGCCGGGAGCGGCACAGGCATCCAGCACCTTATCTTCCCGCTTGATTCCTGCTGCACAGACAGCAGCCTGAGATGCTTCTCCCTGTATCGTGATAAGCCCCTCGCGAAATTCAGGCATTTGCTCCGGCGCTTCCATTCCCTTGATATAATATGCGTCCTCGCAATACAGTCCGGACAAATATCCCGCAGCAATTGCAGGCCCTGCCTTCAGCCGGTTTAAGCGTATACACGTCAGAGAGCGGTCACCGGTATAGCTCATCATTTGCTCTGCCTGTTCTTCGCCATATTCTTTTATGTATTTCTTACACAGCCATTTGGGATAGCTGTAGAAAACATGAAAATATTCCGCCGGATCGCCGTCGCGATCCGGATAATGAATCTTCCCAAAGCTTTTGGATAGATTTCTCAATACAGCGTTCACAAAGCCTTTTAGCTGTTTTTTGCCGCTTTTTTCCGCTAATTTCACGCTTTCGTTAACCGCTGCAGAAACAGGAACCGATTCAAAAAACAGAAGCTGGCACGCGCCCAAACGCAGAATATTCATAATCACCGTATGTACCCGCCGCACAGTAATAAATTGCTTTAGTACATGATCGATACGAAACAGGTTTTCGATCGTAGTATTTGCAAGCGCCATAATAAAGCGCTTATCCTCAACGCTCCACCTGCCTGACAGCACACGTTTGCATTCCAAGTTCAGATAGCTTTCGTTTTGCAGCACATTCGATACGATCTCAAGCGCCGCCTGCCGCGCATTCAATCCTGTTGTTCCCCTTGCTTTTCAAAAATATATCCTGACTCGAGCGGACGGCCTCTCATACAATCTTTCGCGGCCATACACCGTGCTCCACTTCGTTTCAGTTCATCGATCGTCACCAAACCGTCCGCGCAGCGGATCCCGAGCCCCCGTTTGTCATCGGCATACAAAACCGTTCCGCACGGCTCGCTTCCGGAATAGTCATGCGCAGATACACGGTATACTCTTATTTTCTCATTACGATACATCATATAGGCTCCGGGCGCGGGGTTTGTGCCGCGCACAAAGTCATGGAGCTCACGTCCTGTTTTACTAAAATCAATTTGTCCGAAGCCTTTTTTGAACATCGGAAAATAGGTTGCCTCTTCTTCTTTTTGCGGCGTGCGCATAAGCGTGCCTGCTTTCATTTTTTCCAACGTTCTGCGCAATACATCTGCGCCGAGAACACTCAAGGTTTCATACAGCTCTCCTGCTGTCATATCTTCTCCGATATCGACTGCCTCCTGCTCCAGAATGTCTCCTGCATCCAACGCAAGCGCCGTATACATAGTCGTCACTCCGCTTCGTTTCTCTCCGTTGATGATCGCCCACTGGATCGGGGCCGCTCCTCTCAATTTCGGCAAAAGAGAAGCGTGCACATTGATACAGCCATATTGCGGAAGCGAAAGGATCTCTTCCGTCAGGATATGCCCGAACGCCGCTGTGATCATCAAATCCGGCGACAACTCCCTTAAGAGCGCAACCCCCTCGGGCGCTTTGATTTTCTCAAATTGATAGACCGGAAGCCCCGCCGCCTCAGCAGCCGCTTTAACAGGCGGAGGCGTTAATTTATGGCCTCTGCCCGCTTTTCTGTCCGGCTGAGTAATGACTGCCGATATATGATAGTTTTCCCGAATCAGCATTTCTAAGGAGGGAACGGCAAAATCAGGCGTTCCCATAAAAACGATATTAAAGTCCTTTTTCATCCGCATGCTCCTCATGCCCCTCCGGTTCAATGCGCTCTACCATTTTATCTGTAAATAAAATGCCGTCTAAATGATCTATTTCGTGTGCAAAGGCACGTGCTAACAGTTCCTCCCCAGTATATTCATGCTCTTCCCCGTTGCGGTCCAATGCGCGCACCGTTACTTTAGCAGGACGCACCACATATCCCGCATCATCCGGCAAGGAAAGGCAGCCCTCCTCCATCCGCTGCTGCCCCTCCGCATGTATGATCTCAGGATTGATGAGCTCTATGAGGCCATCGCCGACATCGATTACAACAACACGCCTGAGCACCCCCACCTGCGGGGCCGCTAATCCAACTCCACGCGCCTCATACATCGTCTGCGCCATATCATCCAAGAGCTCGGTAATATGCTTATTGATTTTAGTTACCGGACGCGAGATCTTACGCAGCCTCGGATTGTCTTTTAAAAGTATGGTTCTGGTCGCCATATTTTTCCTCCGTTACGCCATATTGACCGGATTGATATCGATACCGGTCAAAACGTTGCCATATCTTGTCTTCTGAAACAGCTGATATATCTGTCCAATCAAATCTTCATCGTTCTTTAGATGAATCAAGATATGGTAACGTTCCATATCCTTGATCCTTTTGATGGCCGCTTCAGACGCTCTGATACTTATTATACCACGTTTATGGGGCAATAGCACCGCTTTTAATCTCCTGATGAAATCTTTCACGGCTTCCACTACCTGCTCTTCCCGTTCCCCGGAAAACTGTATCTGCACATAGGTCGAAAACGGCGGGAGCTGTGCCATCTCGCGCATAGCGATCTCTTCCCGGTAAAAGCCTTCGTAATCATGATATTTCGCATACTGTATCGCATAATGCTTCGGATTATAGGTCTGCAGGATCACTGTGCCCGGCTCTTTCCTGCCTGCGCGTCCGGCAATTTGTGTGATATGGCAAAAGGTACGCTCTGCGCTGCGGTAATCCGGTATGTTCAGCATCGTATCGGCTGCAAGCACTGCCGATAGGGTCACATTCTTGAAATCGAAGCCTTTGGTTATCATTTGGGTTCCTATCAGGATATCTGCCTTATGCGCGGCAAAATCTTCAAATAACTCAAGATGTGCGCCTTTTGTTGTCATAGTGTCGAGGTCCATACGCAAAACGCGAGCCTGCGGAAACATTTGTCTGACCTGTTCCTCTATCTGCTGGGTTCCTGTTCCGAAATATTTCAGATGCGGTTTTCCGCATATCGGACAAACTGTTTCCGGTACTTTGGTGCGTCCGCAATAGTGACACTTTAAAATATCCTGTGTCTTGTGATAAGTCATCGTCACATCACAGCTCCCGCACTTTACTACATAGCCGCAGGACCGGCACATGACAAAGGTAGAATAACCTCTGCGGTTCAGAAAAAGCATAGCCTGCTTTTTTTGAGACAGCGTATGTTCAAGCTCCTCATATAATCGTCCGCTGATTGCTGTGCGGTTTCCCTTCTTCAGTTCCCCGCACATATCCACGATCTCGACCGCAGGAAGCTGAAGGCCAAAAAGCCTGTTCGGCATCTTGAGAAGCTCATACTCACCGCGGCATGCTTTATAGTAGGTTTCGATCTGCGGCGTAGCGCTTCCGAGAATCAAAAGAGCACCGCTGAGGCGGCAGCGTTCTTCTGCGATCTCATGTGCGGTATATTTGGGATAATTGTCGGCCTTATAGCTTGTTTCATGCTCTTCATCAATAATGACCGCGCCAAGATCATCAAGCGGCGCAAAGATAGCCGATCGTGCCCCAAGTACGATTTTTGCCTTACCGCGCTTTACTTTCATCCACTCGTCAAACCGTTCTCCCGCGGAGAGTCCGGAATGAAATACAGCAATCTCTTCATCAAAGCGCTGCTTCAAAAAAAGATAGGTCTGAGGCGTCAGCGAAATTTCAGGTACAAGAAGTATCGCGGTTTTTCCCTTTGCAATACAGTCGCGCATGACGCGGATATAAATCTCCGTTTTTCCGCTTCCCGTAACGCCGTGCAGTAAAAAGCGCTTTTGTTTTCCGTTCCTAATCGCTTCCAAAATTTGCTTCTGCTTTTCCGTCAATTCATAATCCCGTGTACGTGGAACGCTCTTTTCAAAGGGCAGCCGCGCTATTTCCGCACGCACGATTTCAAGTATTCCCTTTTTTTCAAGCGCATGCACCGCGGATGTATTCAGCTCACGAAGAGCCATTTGTCCATTATGCTTGAGAAAGGTAAGGACTTCCATCTGTTTCGGCGATCTCGGCCTGCCGTCTTTTTTTAAAAGCGCACGCTCAGCCTGTTCCAGCTCTTGTCCTTTCAAGATCAGACGCGCCATTCTTTGCGTTTTAGCCGATATGCGCCCCCCCCGCACCTGTGCGGGAAGCATAAAGCGCAGCGCCATCGCCAAAGTCGTATTATATTTTTTTTGTATGAATTCCGCCAGATGAATCTGTTCTTCCGTCAGCGCACAAAAGGATTCGAGCGGTTCTATGATCTCCCGTATTTTATCCGGCTCATAATCAGAAATCTCCTTGATTCCAATCACGATCCCCTCTGTATCTTTCATTTTTCCGAAGGGAACCTTTACACGCATACCGGGCCGAATCTCCATTTCGCTCGGTATGCGATATTCAAATACGCGGTCTACCTGTGTATGGGAGATATCGACGATAACCTCAGCATACATGCAGTTTCCCTCCTTTCCAAAAATAGCGCTCCTTCTTAAAGGCGCGCTATCTGTTTAAATGCTGTTCCTAATCTCTGTCAGAATTTTTTCCGCCAATTTTCGCTTCGTATCCTTTGGCAAGTGAAGCGTCTCCCCGTTTTTCTTATAAATGGATACAGCATTATAGCTGCTGTCAAAGCCAATCTCCGGAGCAGATACATCATTTGCGATGATCATATCAAGATTTTTCCGCACGAGCTTGTCCTTTGCATATTGCTCCAAATTTTGCGTTTCCGCCGCGAAACCGGCAAGAAATGCCTTCTTTTCACGACCAAGCTCCGCAAGAATATCCTTTGTCTTCACAAGCTCAACAGTCATGCTTTCCTGCTTTTTCATTTTATGCACCGCACAATTTGCCGGCGCATAGTCTGCAACGGCAGCACACATGATAATGATGTCAGCCCGCTCTTTAAGCTCCATCACCCGGTCATACATTTCAGCGGCGCTCTCTACCGGATAGAGGTCTGCCTTGGGAGGCGCTTCAATCGCAACAGGGCCGGAGACAAGCATAACTTCAGCTCCCCGCTCTGCCGCATTCTCTGCAAGCGCATAGCCCATTCTTCCAGAGGACCTGTTTGTCAGATACCGGACCGGATCGAACGCTTCCCGTGTTGGTCCCGCCGTAATCAAAACTTTTTTCCCCGCAAGATCATCCCGATTCTTAAAATGATCCTCAACAGCTTTTAGAATACCCTCCGGCTCCAGCATTCTTCCATCGCCCGATTGTCCGCACGCAAGCTCTCCGTTTCCAGTCGGCAGAATCATATAGCCTCTGTCTCTTAGAATTTGCAAATTCACCTGCGTCGCGATATTATGCAGCATCGCCGTATTCATCGCAGGTGCGATCAATATCGGGCAGGTGCATGCGAGCAGCGTTGTGGTCAGCATATTGTCCGCAAGGCCACACGCCAGCTTTGCGATCGTATTGGCACTTGCCGGAGCAACGATGGCAAGATCAGCCTTTTGCGCAAGCGCAATATGCTCGACCTCCCATGGCCTTTCCCTTGAAAACAAGTCTGTCGCTACCGCATTTTTGCTCAGCGTTTCGAATGTCAGCGGGGCAACAAAACGGGTAGCCGCTTCTGTCATGACAACATCGACTCCGGCTCCCGTCTTTTTCAGCATACTAGTAAGACTCGCGGCCTTATAAGCGGCAATGCCACCCGTAACGCCAAGAAGAATATTTTTTCCCTGCAGCATTTTATTTGATTCCGTCTGTAACACGGATATACGTCACCTTATCGTTTAAAATTTCATTTACAGCCTGCGAAACAGGATTTTTGTCAACCGGTTCGTTTAAAGGCTGCGCTCCATCTATCAGTTGGCGGGCACGCTTTGCTGTCTCAACGATCAGCGTATAGCGGCAATCTACCTTTGAGAGTAAATCGTTCAATTCCAAATGTATCATTGATAAAACCTCCGTCAATCTTTCTCTATGATCCGCCTGATCTCCTCAACAGCAGTCATCAGGTCGTCGTTTACTACAGAATAGTCATAGCGGCATGCAAGTTCCATTTCAGCCTTCGCTTTGCCGAAACGTTTTGCAATTTGCTCGTCCGTTTCGGTTCCCCTGCCGCGAAGTCGCTCCAAAAGCACCTCTTCCGACGGAGGTAAAATGAAAATCATGATCGCCTGCGGATAATTTTCTTTTACCTGCAGCGCTCCCTGCACATCGATCTCGAGAATAACACTCTTCCCCTGCTCTAATTTGCCGAGCACATAATCCCGCGGCGTTCCATAGTAACAGCCGAACACATCTGCGTATTCGAGGAATTTTCCCTCCGCGATCATTTTCTCAAATTCCTCTTTGGACTTGTAAAAATAATTTATGCCTTCTTTTTCCTGTCCGCGCGGCGCACGCGTTGTGCAAGAGATTGAAAGCTCGTATTCTCCATTTTTTAAAAGCTGGTCGACGATCGTTCCCTTCCCCGCTCCCGAAGGACCGGAAAGGACGATCAATTTTCCCATTTCACTCATACGCTCTTCCTCAATCATCAGTTTCATCGTTATCCTTTGTAACGATCCGGTTTGCCACTGTTTCCGGCTGTACTGCGGACAGAATCACATGATCGCTGTCCATAATGACTACTGCGCGCGTACGCCTTCCATAGGTCGCATCGATCAGCCTCCCGGCAGCGCGCGCCTCTGAAATAATGCGCTTAATGGGTGCAGATTCCGGGCTGACGATTGCAACCAGACGGTTCGCCGATGCAATATTTCCAAATCCAATATTGATAAGTTTGATTGCCATTGACTCGTCTCCTTACTCAATGTTCTGTATCTGTTCCCTGATTTTCTCCACTTCTCCTTTGCCGGCAATCACCTGCTTCAGTATCTCGCCATCCTGTGTTTTCGAGCCGATCGTATTAAATTCGCGGTTCAGCTCCTGCACAATGAAATCCATATTGCGCCCCTGCGGCGTGTCTTCCTCCGCTGCTGCTTTAAACTGTTTCACATGGCTCCTGATGCGTACCAGTTCCTCCGTGATATTGCAGCGGTCTGCGTAAAACGCGACCTCCTGCGCCAACCTCTGTTCGTCTATTTCCGCACCGTCAAGCAGCTCCTGCAGCCGCTCTTTCAGCTTCATCTTGTATTCATAGACTACGATATCTTCTTTAGAGGCGATATTGTTCACATAAACAAGTATCGTATCCAAACGCTTCATGATATCTTTTTTCAGCTGCTCGCCTTCTTTCTCGCGCGCCGCTTTCAGTTCCTCAAGAGCCGCATCAAGGTTCGTATACAAAAGCTCACGCAGAGCATCCTCGTCCGAATGTTCGTCTTCATAGGTGACTGCATCCGGTAAACGCATCAAGGCCGTTACTCCCAAGTCATTGACGATGCCATGCTGTCTGCTGATATTCTCCGCCGCTTCTATATAGGCATTTATAAGCGGCATATCGACAATCACATTTTTTGCATCCTCCCGTTCAGATGAATAATAGATAAAAATATCTACTCTGCCGCGGTTGATACTCTTTTTGATATGCTTGCGCACCTCATCTTCCAAGAACACCATAAACCTCGGTTCTCGGATACTGATATCCAGAAAACGATGGTTTACCGTTTTGATCTCTACCCGAAGCTTTCTGCCGTCAAGTGCAATTTCGCTTTTGCCAAAGCCTGTCATGCTTTTCAAAGATACAGCCCTCTTTCAAAATCGTTAAATATGATTATAACACAATTATTCTTTTCTTTCCAATACTTTATAAAGCTCGTCCGACGGATATGGAAGCACTGCTTTTTTCTCCCCGGAGGATATATCATAAACGCCGTCTCCCCCTGCTTTTCCTATCATCGCAGCCGAAATTCCATTTTTCTTGAGCGTTTCTATTACCAACGCACCGTTTTCCGCGGCAATCATCATGCTGCCTGATGAGATCAGCCCAAACACATCAAGAGCATATCTTTTGCATATCTTGCTTGTGACCGGAAGGACCGGCACAGATGAAAGGTCTATCTCCGCACCAATACCGGACGCCTCGCACATCTCACATACCGCGCCCAGAACACCGCCCTCCGTAATATCATGCATCGCATGTACTCCTGCGACTTTCGCCGCTGTTTTTCCATCTGCTACGACGCTTAAGGAGCCGCGCACGCTGCGCAGCTGCTTTTGGTCTTCCTCCGTCAGACCGAGTTCCTCCGGATATTCTCCCGCGATAATGGCAGTTCCTTCAAGGCCTGCGTACTTTGTCATGATGATATCGTCTCCTGCTTTCATATCCGAAGTACGAAACATCCTGCCCGGGATCACAGGCTTTCCAATCATCGTGACTGAAACTATGATACGGGTCACACTGTCCGTTACCTCTGTGTGCCCGCCAATAATGTCGATATCGAGTTCGTGAGCCGCCTTTGTTAAACTGCCCATCAAATCACGCACCTGTTCTTCCTTGCCAGAAGGAGGAATCAGGATCGTTACAAGTGCTGCTACCGGCACAGCGCCTGCAGCGGCCACGTCGTTGGCATTGATATGGACGGCAAGCATTCCCGTCTGCTCTCCGCCAGCAGTGATCGGGTCCGTCGACACGACGCACAAATCTCCTGTCATCACTGCACAACAGTCTTCACCCACACCGGCACCTACGACCGTTTCTTCATTGTGCGGCTGTATTTGATCTATAATAAGCTCCCGAAGCTTTGCGCTGGTCAGTTTTCCCTGTCTCATGCTTTATCGAGTTCCGCTTTCACCAGTTCATTCACGGTCTTAGGATTCGCTTTTCCTTTGGTCGCTTTCATGACCTGTCCTACGAAAAAGGTCATCGCTTTTTTGTTTCCGCCCTTATAGTCGGCGACAGGCTTCGGATTCTCCGCCACGATCTTCTGCACGAGCGCCAATATCTCGTCCGCATTATCGTTTTGCTTCAGGTCCTTTTCTTCTACGATCTGCGCGGGCTTCTTGCCTGTTTTGAACATCTCCTCAAACACCTGCTTGCCTACGCTCGAATTGATGACCCCGTCGTTTACCATCTTCAGCAAATCGGTAAAATCCTCCGGCGAGATGGGAATGTCTTTTGCTTCGACATTATTTTCCTTTAGAAGACGTGCAAGTTCTACCATGATATAATTGCTGATCGCTTTCGGCTCGCGGTAGACGGCCACACTGTCTTCAAAGAACTTCGCCGTATATTTTGACATCGTCAGAACGCCGGCATCGTATTCCGGAAGCCCGAATTCGTCCACATACCTTTGCCGTTTCGCAGCAGGAAGCTCTGGAAGCGAAGCCTTGATATCTGCGATCCGTTCATCCGTCAAATAAACCGGAACAAGATCCGGGTCCGGAAAATAGCGGTAATCATGAGCCTCTTCTTTGTCGCGCATCGGGAAGGTCCTGCCTTTGGCATCGTCCCACCGGCGCGTTTCCTGAATGATCTCCCCGCCGTCCTCGATCACCTCAATGTGGCGCTTGGCCTCATATTCTATCGCACGCTGCGCCGCCGAGATACTGTTGATATTTTTCAGCTCAGTACGCGTTCCATATCGCTCAGAACCGATCGGGCGCACGGAAATATTGATATCGCACCGCATAGATCCTTCCTCCATCTTGCAGTCCGATACGCCGATATATTCCATATTGGCCCGTACAGTATCGAGAAACGCTTTCACCTGCGCAGCGCTTCTAAAGTCCGGGTCTGTTACGATCTCCATAAGCGGAACGCCGCCCCGATTGTAATCCACAAAGCTCTCCGTGCCCTGATGGACTAATTTCCCAGCGTCTTCCTCGATATGGATACGCGTAATGCCGATTTTGTGTTTTTCCCCATCGGCCTCTACCTCTACTTCTCCATGTCCGCATAGCGGAAAATCATACTGGGATATCTGATATGCCTTTGCAAGGTCCGGATAAAAATATCCTTTTCGGTCCAGCTTGGAATAATTCGGAATATTGCAATTGAGCGACAGCCCCGCGCGCACTCCATATTCCACCGCCTGCTCATTCAGCACGGGAAGCGTCCCCGGCATAGACAGACATACCGGACATACGTTCGTATTTGGTTCCGATCCGAATTCGTTTTTACAGGAGCAAAAAATCTTCGTCTCCGTTGCCATTTCAACATGGACTTCAAGGCCTATTACAGTTTCATATTTCATCGTTTTTCTCCATCATAACGTCGGTTTTTTGTCAAATCCGGCAGCCTGTTCAAAGTTCCATGCTGCCCGGAACATCGTGTTTTCATCGAACGCTTTCGCAATCATTTGCACAGAGACCGGCAGACCCTCTTTCGTTACGCCCGAAGGAACGGAGATCGCCGTTACACCCGCAATATTCACCGGAACGGTAAACAGGTCGTTCACATACATTTCAAGCGGCGTTGACTTCGCTCCCACCTGAAATGCCGGCGTGGGCGCAGTAGGCGAAAGCAGGATATCATACTGGCCGAACAATCTGTCGAAATCGTTTTTGATCAGCGTCTTTACTTTCAGCGCTTTCAAATAATAAGCATCATAATATCCGGAACTCAAAACATAATTCCCGAGCATAATGCGGCGCTTTGTTTCGTCGCCAAAGCCTTCAGACCGCGTATTTTTATACATTTCTTTCAAATCATCATACTGTTCCGTACGGTAACCATACCGTATTCCGTCAAACCGCGAAAGGTTGGAGGCCACTTCCGCAGATGCGATCACATAGTATGCGGAAAGGGCATAATCGAAAGTCGGAAGCGTAGTCTCTTCAACAATAGCTCCCATTTCCTCAAACAGCCGGACCGCATCCAAATAGGACTGCCGTACTTCCGCATCTATTTCCTGCTCCAGATATTCTTTGGGGATCCCGACCTTCAGGCCTTTGATATCCCTCTTCATCCCTTCGCCATAATGAGGATAGTCCATAATAGCCGACGTGGAATCTTTGCTGTCGTTCCCCGCAATAATATCCAGAACAAATGCGGAATCTTCAACGTTTTTCGTCAGAGGGCCGATTTGGTCGAGCGAGGAAGCAAAAGCCATCAGGCCGAACCGCGATACTGTGCCATAGGTAGGCTTCAGGCCTACGACGCCGCAAAATGCGGCCGGCTGCCGGACAGAGCCGCCTGTATCGGAGCCAAGGGAAAAAATCGCTTCATCTGCGGCAACGCACGCCGCGCTTCCGCCCGAGGAGCCTCCCGGCACCCGTGAAATATCCCATGGATTTTTCGTCACTCCAAAATAGGACGTCTCTGTGGATGAGCCCATCGCAAATTCGTCCATATTTGCTTTAGCGATCAAAACGTAGTCTTCCGCTTTTAACTTTTCGATCACAGTGGCATCATAGACCGGCTTATAATTATACAGCATTTTAGAAGACGCGGTAGATAAGATGCCTTTTGTACACATATTATCTTTGATGATAGCGGGTATCCCCGCCAGCTTTCCAAGCGCTTCTCCTTTAGCCCGTTTTTCGTCTACGCACTTTGCCGCTTCCACCGCCTCGTCCGCACATACCGTGACCAGCGCGTTGATCTGCGGCTCGACCGCCTCGATCCGCTCAAGGCAGGCCTTTGTCAGTTCCTCGGAAGTGACTTCCTTTTTTTCAAGCAGTTCTGCCGCCTGCTTTATACTAAGAGATGTAAGCTCCATAAGTTCCTCCCATCAGTCCACAACTTTCGGAACAGTAAAAAAACCATCCTCCTGCTCCGGTGCATTTTTCAGCATATCTTCCCGTTCCCATACTTTTCCGGGGATATCTTTTCTGACTACATTTTGCTGCTTCAAAATATACGAGGTCGGCTCTACGCCTTCTGTGTTCAGTTCATTCAGCTTTTGAGCATGGCCGAGTATTTCATCCAGATTTTTCTGGAGCATCTCTTTTTTTTCATCGTCGAGGCTCAGCATCGAAAGCGATGCGATCCGTTCTACTTCGTCTAATGTAACGCGCATTTTTATTTTCGTCCCTTTCATGAGTCGTTTCACAATCATTAATTATATCATAAAATAAGGGCTGCGTGAATCTTTTTGCCCATACTAAAATGCTTGTGGGGAATGAATCCTCCACTCCCCACATACACACACATATTCACTATTCCATGATTTTTTCCAGAACTTCCGCCGCACCTTCCACGACTTTCCAGCATTTGCTCTCCCGGTTAAAATTTTCTTTGCGTACTTTGGCACAGAATGCACTGCCAAATTTTTCTTTGAACCCGTTCATCATCGCTTTGCACTTTGGACTCAGATCGCTCGTCTGATGCGCGCACGTCTTTATCTCTTTAGCGCTGATCGCCCCCATTCCTCCGCAAACAGCACCGCAGATGCTTCCACACTGCATTCCGCCGCCAAAGCCGCCGAAAGCTTTCATGCCTTCCTCGTTTATTCCGAGCTCATATTCATCGTTTGCGGCACGAATAATTGCCTCCGCGCAATTGCAGTCTTTTTCCTGATAATAGATACGTGCCCTTTCTTTTAACATTTTTCCCTCTCTCCTTTATGACATCATTTCTTTCAAATCATCTTCCGAAATAATCGTTACGCCAAGCTCCCGAGCCTTTTTCAGCTTGCTTCCTGCGTCTTCGCCTGCCAAAACATAATCCGTTTTCTTACTGACCGAAGAGCTCGTTTTTCCACCCATGCTTTCAATCAGCTCCTGTGCCTGCTTTCGTGTATATTGCGCAAGCGTGCCCGTGAGTACAAACGTTTTTCCTTCCAGCCTTCCGCCGGCTTCTTCTCCTTTGTCCTCCTGTGGCTGTACGCCTGCGTCAAAGAGCTCCTGTACGACGCGCATATAATTTTCATTCCGGAAAAAGTCGATAACATCCTGTGCGACGACCATGCCCACATCGCGTATAGCCACAAGCTCCTCTATCGTCGCCGCTTTTAGCCTATCATAGGTCCGGAACGTACGTGCAAGGTCTTTGGCGGTCTTTTTTCCTACATTCGATATGCCAAGCGCATAAATAAAATGAGAAAGCGGCGGCTTTTTGCTTGCTTCGATAGCATCCAAGATATTCTGAGTCCTTTTCTCCTTAAATCCCTCCTGCGCCAGCAGCTGTTCATCTGTTAAAGTATAGATCGCAGCGATATCTTTGATATCAAGCTTTTCAAAAATCAGCTCTATCGTTTTTTCACTCAGGTTTTCAATATCCATTGCGTCACGCGATACAAAGTGCACCATGCGCGAAGTAAGCTGCGGCTTGCAGTTCAGGGAATTCGGGCAAAACAAATTTGGTCCGTTCTCTTCCAAAGCAGTTCCGCAGGCCGGACAATGTGTTGGTTTCGGGATCGGTATAAGCGTCCCGTCCTGAACCGGAGAAGCTCCTAAAATTTCCGGGATCACATCATTTGACCTCCGAATAAATACATCGGCGCCGATTTGCACACGTTTTCTTAAAATATCCTCATAGTTATTCAGCGTGGCCCTTTGGATCGTTGCTCCTGCAAGCTCTACCGGCTCGAGATGCGCAAGCGGCGTAAGCTTCCCCGTTCTGCCTACATCCCATGTGACAGACAGAACCTTCGTTGTCATCTCCTCCGCAGCAAACTTATATGCAATCGCCCAGCGCGGAAACTTTTGGGTATATCCGAGAGCCTCCCGCGTTTGAAAATCCGTTATCTTTACGACCATTCCATCGATCAGAAAATCCAGTCTTTCCCGTTCTGCATCCACTGCATTGACAGCTTCTGTGATTTCGGCAATATCCGTGAGTATTCTTTCATAGGAGCTTACGTTGAACCGATTATCGCGCAAAAACGCGATCATCTCCTGATGATTGGCAAAAATCTTTCCCTCTATATAGCCTACATTATAAATAAATGCGTCCAAATGCCGTTTTGCAGTCTGCGACGGATCCAGATTGCGGATAGCCCCCGCCGCTGCATTGCGCGCATTTTTCAGAGGCTCCTCTGCTGTCCGGTTATATTTTTCCAGTTCAGAGAGCCGCATGATCGCTTCTCCCTGAACCTCCATTTTCCCGGCAAAATCAATTTTCAAAGGGATGGACTGTATCGTTTTGACTTGTTCCGTAACATCTTCCCCCACTGTTCCGTTTCCGCGCGTCGCTGCAGAAACCAGATATCCGCCGTTATAAGTCAAATTGATCGTCAGCCCGTCAAATTTATATTCCAATGAGTAGCTGGGCTGCGGGAGTCCTAATGCGTCGATCTGCTTATTGGTACGCTCCTGCCATGCAGATATTTCCTCTATGCTCTGTGCCTTATCCAAACTCCATAATGGCGCGAGATGCGTGTGCTTGCGAAAACCCTCTAAAAGCTTTCCGCCCACTCTTTGTGTAGGTGAATCCGGTTCTATCGTACCGGTCTGTTTTTCCAAGCGTACAAGCTCATCGTATAGCCTGTCATATTCTGCGTCTGCAACGACCGGATCATCCAAAACATAATAGCGGTAAGCATAATCGTTCAGCTTGTCGATTAGTTGTCTCATACGTTCCATCGCACGCAGCCACCTATTTCAAAATTTTCAGCGATGCAAAAGCTAAAAACATCTTCTTTTCGCCAGCCTCATAGAAATCCACTACTGCAACGCGGGAATCTCCCTCTCCCGCAATGCTTTTCACCTTTCCCCGGCCAAAGGTTTTATGCTCTACGATCGTTCCTATCTTATAGTCTCCGCTCACCTTCTGCGGAACAGCCTTTTTCTGGAATCCGAATCCGCCCGAGAACAGGCCTTTCCTTTCGGAAGCAGAAGCCGGTTGTTTTGCGGATATAACGGGTTTCTTCTTTCCAATCTCATTTAGCAGACTGTCGTCGATCTCATCTAAAAAGCGCGATCGCACGGATGGCTGCGTGCGGCCATACAGAGTCCTCATATTGGAATGCAGCATATAAAGTTTTCGCTTTGCACGCGTGACCGCTACATAGCAAAGGCGGCGTTCTTCCTCGATGTTATCTTCATCGATCGCACGCTGACTCGGAAAGATGGCCTCATCCATTCCTGCAATAAATACTGTATCAAATTCAAGGCCTTTGGCTGCATGCATGGTCATCAGCGTGACACCGCCTTTATCATCCATGCTGTCAAGGTCGGTGATCAAAGCAATGTTCTGCAGAAATCCCTCCAAAGATGCCTCTTCTTCCTCATCGTAGGTATAGGCGGAATTGATCAGTTCGGCGATATTTTCCATTCTGGCTTCTGCCTCCGGCGTCTGCTCTTCCTCCAGCATCTTTTTATATCCCGAAATTTCATACGCGCGTTCCAAAAGCTCATGTACGGTAAGTTCTTCTGCATTTTCACACATGCGTTCATACATCTCATAAAACTCTTTTGCTTTTTTTATGAGCGCTTTATCCGAAAGCAAAGCTTCCGCCTTTTGCATCACTTCCAAAATAGACATCCCGCCATATTCCGCAGCCCGAGCGAGCGCATCGATTTTAGCCATACCGATCGCGCGCTTTGGTGTATTAATGATTCGTAAGAGCTGCAGATCTGCCGCCGGATTTGCGATAATATTCAAATAGGCGATCATGTCTTTGATCTCTTTACGCTCATAAAAGCTGATGCCTCCATAAATGCGGTATGGAACTGCATATAAACGCAGCTTTTCTTCTAAAATTCTGGAAAGCGTATGGATCCGATATAGAATCGCCATATCTGCATATCTCGTTCCCTCGTCCGACAGCCGCTGTATCTCCCGTGCGATCGTTTCGGCTTCTTCATATTCGCTGCCAGCCGTATAGAGCACCGGCTTTTCGCCGTCGTCGATATTACTCCAAAGCGTCTTCCCTTTTCGTCCTTCATTGTTTTTGATGACGCAGTTGGCTACATCCAGTATCTTTTTATCGGAGCGATAATTCTGTTCCAGCCGAATAACTGCCGCCCCGGGAAAATCCTTTTCAAACTCCAGAATGTTCCGTATATTCGCTCCGCGGAACGCATAAATCGACTGATCGTCGTCACCTACCACAAAAATATTGCCGTATCCTCCCGACAATATTTTGATCAATTTATACTGCACCATATTGGTGTCCTGATATTCATCCACCATGATATAGTGAAATTTATTCTGATAATATATGCGCGCCTCATCAACTGTCTCTAAAAGCGTCAGCGTATTCAGAAGCAGATCGTCAAAATCCATAGCATTTTGTTTATGGAGCTCCTGCGTATATTCATCGAATATCTCACCCGCGTGATCTGCCACAAATGGATTGCGCTCTTCCGCATACTGCGCAAAATCAAGGGTCGTATTATCATTTTTATATTTACTGATCAGATTCTTGATATAGCGGTCCGAATAGCTTTTATTCTCTTTCAGGCCCATTCGTTCCAATATTTTTTTCAGAAGACGCAAGGTATCGTCCGTATCATAAATCAGAAAATTTTTAGTATAGCCAAGACTGTCTGCATAACGGCGAAGCATGCGCACGCACATCGCATGAAACGTGCTGATCCACATATCCCTCATGTCCGCGGAAACAACGCCTGCAATGCGCTCTTTCATCTCCTGTGCCGCTTTGTTTGTAAACGTGATGGCAAGAATCTGCCACGGCGCTACATTTTTCCCGTTGATGAGATACGCGACACGCTCGGTAAGCACACGCGTCTTTCCGCTGCCTGCTCCCGCAAGAACGAGCACGGCTCCCGATATCGTTTCCACCGCCTGCTTTTGCCGTTCATTTAACTGATACAAATCTATTCTCCCTTTTTCTCATTTCTGTCAAGAATCGTCCTGTAGCCGCCTGTTCCATAATTGAGGCAACGGTTTACGCGGGAGATCGTCGCTGTGGACGCGCCTGTCTTTTCCGCGATCGCATGGCAGGTAGTTCCCTCTTTCAGCATCTGCGCTACTTTATAGCGCTGAGAAATCGCCGTGAGCTCTGCAACCGTGCACAGATCTTCGAAAAACATGTAACATTCTTCTTCATTTTTAAGCGACAAAACCGCTTGAAACAGCATATCCAGCTCTTTCGATTCCAGTTTGGAACGATACATTTTCAACACCTCGCAATGTAGTGATACGGTCTAAAGCTATCCCTTCCGTATTTTAGCACATTACCATGCGAAAATAAAGTCAATCGAAAATGTTTTGATACAACTCGCTTACGTCGTTTCCCATGACGGCGAGAATCACCTGCTCACCACGCGTATTGCGCGCTGCTATGGGTATCGTATCCGTAGACAGCTTGCTCATATCGCCCGATTTTTGTATTCCTGTAACCATAGATATCTTTTCTACGAGCAGCGCGCCTACGATACTTCTTCCGGAATCTCCCGCAAGCTGATATGCCTTCAGTCCTTTTCCGTTTCTTCCCTGTTCTTCAAATTCTGCAATCGGCGTGAGCTTTGCATATCCTTTTTCTGTCATCAGCAATATATTGCCATCCTGTCCGTTTCGGAGCTGTTCCGCGAACACGACTTTAGCATGTTTTCCGAGGCGTATCGCCCCAACTCCTTTTCCGCTCCGTCCCATAACGGAGATTTCTTTCTTCCGGATATTGATAGACATCCCGTCGGAGGTGATGAAAAGCATATTTTCCTGATCGGGAGCATCCGGCTTCGCATAAATAAGCCGGTCTCCGTCTTTTAAGCCGCATGCCAGTATCTTTGATTTCTTTACGTCAAATTCTTCCATTGGGGTCGCCTTTACAAGACCGCCCTCTGTTGCAAAATACATCAACTTATGTTCAAAGTCCTTTTTGGTAAGAATGCATAAAATCGTTTCGTCGGCTTCTACGCCCGGTATTAAAGCGTTGATCGATTTTCCCGCTTCTTTCATGCGCGCCTCCGGTACGGAAGCAACCGGCAGGATCATCATATTGCCTCGATTGGTAAAAATATACAGCTTTCCTGCCGTATCCGTCGGTATAAGCAGGGCAGGCTGGAATTTTTCCTCTAATTCTCCCGCTTCCATTCCCTTTTGCAGCGCTTTTTGCGTCATTCTTTTCAGATTTCCGTTTCTCGTCTGGATCACAGTACATTCGCTGGCCACTACAAACTCGCTCTCATCTACTTCGATGCGGGCATGTTCTTCCTTTATCACTTGCGTCCGGCGTTTATCCGCATATTTTTCTTTTACCTCCAACAGCTCGTCGCGGATCACCGCAAGCAGTTTCTCCTCAGAGCCTAATATCGAACGCAGATATTTGATAAGCGCGACGACCTCTTTGTATTCATTTTCCAGAAGCTCAACCTCCAGATTTGTCAAACGTGCAAGACGCATATCAAGAATAGCCTGCGCCTGTACGCCCGTCAGGTTGAATTCCTTCATGAGCCGCCGCTTAGCCTCGTCTGAATTTTTGGATGAACGAATGATTTGGATCACCCGGTCGATATTTTTGACCGCAATAATGAGTCCAAGCAAAATATGCTCGCGCTTTTCTGCTTTTTCCAGATCGAACTGTGTCCTGCGCGTGACAACGGTCTTCTGGTGGCGAATATAATAATCGATCATGGAAAGCAAGCCGAGCTGCTTCGGGGAACCATCCGCGATCGCCATCATATTGATTCCAAAGGTGACCTGAAGATCCGTATATTTGAACAAAAGGTTCAATATCTTTTCCGGATCATGTCCTTTTTTGATCTCGATCACCGCGCGAATCCCCTCCCGGTCTGATTCATCCCGTATATCGTCGATTCCGGCAAAGAGCTCTTTTTTATTTTCGCTGACTGCCAATATCTTTTCAAGCATTGCCGATTTCCGCACTTCATACGGTATCTCGGTGATAACGATCATATTCCTGCCGTTTTTGCTTTTTTCAATGTGTGTTTTTGCACGTATAAATACCTTGCCCCGGCCCGTTTCATACGCCTGCTTGAGACCGTCTCCGCGCAGAAGATAGCCTCCGGTCGGAAAATCCGGTGCTTTAATATATTGCATTATGTCATCGAGACTGCACTCCGGCTTCTCTATCCTCGCAACGACTCCATCTATAACTTCTCCTAAATTATGCGGCGGAATATTGGTCGCAAGGCCTACCGCGATACCAGATGAGCCATTTACCAGAAGATTCGGGTAACGCGCGGGAAGCATATCCGGTTCCCGCTCCGTATCATCAAAATTAGGCCGGAACGGAACCGTATCTTTGTTCAGATCCCGCAGCATTTCAAGGGCAAGCGGTGAAAGCCGCGCTTCCGTATATCGCATGGCGGCGGCGCTGTCACCGTCGGGCGAACCAAAATTCCCGTGTCCGTCCACAAGCGGCATGCGCAGGGAATAGGCCTGTGCAAGCCGGACCATTGCGTCATATACGCTCGTATCTCCATGAGGATGATATTTGCCCAGCGCTTCGCCCACGATCCTTGCGGATTTTTTAAAAGGCTTATCGGGCAGGATGCCAAGATCATACATCGTATAAAGAATACGTCTCTGTACCGGCTTCAGGCCGTCCTCGACCCGCGGCAGAGCGCGCTCGAGCGTTACATACTCGGCATACGTCATAAACGAGGTATGCATGATCTCATCCAGAGCAGCATCCACGATCTCCTCGCTGAAATTAATTTGTTTCGATTTCATGTTGTACTACCTCAAAATCATCCTGCTTGTTGAAATTCGCATGCTCTGCGATATACTGCTTCCGTGGTTCCACATTATCTCCCATCAGGGTCGTAACGATCTGCTCAGCATCTGCCAAATCATCGATCGTCACACGGATGAGCGATCTTTTTTCAGGATCCATAGTGGTCTCCCACAGCTGTTCGGGATTCATCTCGCCCAGTCCCTTATAGCGCTGCACGGTATATCCTCTCCCTATTTCTGCTTTTGCCTGTTCCAGCTGCTCATCGTTATAGGCGTACAGCACCTTATTCCCTTTCGCAATCTTGAAAAGCGGCGGACGGCCAATGTATAAATGCCCATCTGTAATAAGCTCTTTAAAATAGCGGTAAAAAAAGGTGATCAGGATCGTACGGATATGCCCGCCGTCCTGATCGGCATCCGCGAGAATAATGACTTTATTGTATTTGATGTTCCGAATATTGAAGCTATCGTCAAATCCCGCTCCAAGCGCTGTGATAATCGAGCGGAACTCCTCGTTCGCAAGCACTTGGTCGATCCGTTTTTTTTCAACATTCAGCGGTTTCCCGCGCAATGGCAGAATGGCTTGGAACCGCCGGTCTCTTCCCTGCTTCGCGCTGCCTCCCGCGCTGTCGCCCTCCACGATAAACAACTCGTTAAGCTCCGGCTTTCTTCCCGTACAAGCGGAAAGCTTACCCACGAGAGGTGATGTTTCCAATTTGTTTTTTGCCCGCTCCATTTTTTTGGCTTTTCGGGCGGCATCACGCACCCGGGCCGCGCCAATCGCTTTTTCCAATATTTTAGTGCATATCTGGGTATTGTTGAGATCCGCCATAAAGGCAGAGAGCTTCTCGGTAACGACCGCCTCTACGGCAACACGTGCTTCGGCATTTCCGAGCTTTGTCTTTGTTTGTCCTTCAAACTGTACATTTTTCATCTTAATGTTGACGACCGCGCACAGTCCCTCGCGAAAATCGTCACCCGTTAAGTTAGGCTCCTTGTCCTTCAACAGATTATTACTGCGGGCATAATCGTTCATCACCTTCGTGATCGCGGTTTTAAATCCGGTCTCATGCATCCCTCCCTCTGTTGTCGGGATATTATTGACATAAGAAAAGATGCTTTCCGTGTAGCTGGAGTTATATTGCATTGCAATACTTACTACCACTCCGTTTCTGATACCCTCAAGCAATATCGGCGCAGCATGAAGCGGCGTTTTTTCCTTATTAAGATAAAGAACAAAATCGACGATACCGCCCGTATATTCAAATATCTCTTTACGCGGACGGCCATTTGTAAGCTGACGCTCATCGATCAGGGTGATGTGCAGCCCTTTTGTGAGAAAAGCCAACTCCCGCAGCCGCCTCCTGACAACATCAAATTGGAAATCAATGGTATCAAAAATCGTATCGTCCGCAAGGAATGTTATTTTGGAGCCTTTTTTCTTGGTTTCTCCAATCTCTTTCAGGCTCTCTATCGGCTTGCCGACATGCATCTTTCCCTTAGCGTCCGTCCCTGTTATATATTTCTGATAGTAGACTTTTCCGTTTTGATAGACCTCTACTTCAAGCCATTTAGAAAGCGCGTTTACCACGGATGCACCGACACCATGCAAGCCGCCGGAGTAAGCATAATTGTCATTATTGAATTTTCCGCCAGCGTGGAGCTGTGTAAACACTACCTCCACGCCGGATATTTTAAGCTCCGGATGCAGGCCGGTCGGGATGCCCCGCCCGTTGTCCTCTACTGAAACCGAATTATCCTGATGGATCGTTACTGTAAGTTTATCCGCATACCCATTTGCCGCCTCGTCGATGCCATTGTCAACGATCTCCCAAAGCAGATGGTGCAGGCCGCGCGAGCTCGTCGTGCCAATATACATTCCCGGACGGCGGCGCACTGCGTCAAGCCCCTCCAGAACCTGTATATCCCCCGCTGTATATGCTTTCGACATAATCAATCTATCCTCCACAACATTGTGTATACATACTGTAATATTATATAACAGGCCACAAAATATAGCAAACAAAAAAGAACGGGAGAACCTCTCCCGTTCCTTGCAAACTGAACCTTACGATGCGGTTTCTTCCTTATCACGAGCTTTCGGCAGAGCCGGTTTCTCTCCCATTACCAGCATCGGCTTTCTGGAATCGATCGTATCCTTTGTAATAACGCACTTTAAAACGTCATTCCTTGACGGCAAATCATACATGATATCCATCATAGACGTTTCAATGATGCTGCGCAGCCCCCGCGCTCCCGTCTTTTGCTCAATTGCCAGCTTTGCGACCTCTTCCAGAGCCTCATCCTCAAACTCAAGCTCCACACCGTCAATCGCAAACAGCTTTCTATACTGCTTTGTCAATGCATTTTTAGGCTTTTTCAGTATCTCGACCAACGCCTGTTCATCGAGCGACTGCAGGTTCACCACAACCGGCAAGCGGCCCACAAACTCCGGAATCAATCCAAATTTCAACAAATCCTCGGTCTGCAATTGTTCCAACAGCGCGCTGATGTCCTTTTCCTTTTTGCTCTTGACATCGGCCCCAAAGCCCATTGTTTTCTTTCCTACGCGGCTCTCTATAATGGAGTCGAGCCCGTCAAACGCTCCGCCGCATATAAACAGGATATTCGTGGTATCGATCTGGAGAAAATCCTGATGAGGATGCTTGCGTCCACCCTGCGGCGGCACACTTGCAACCGTTCCTTCCAGAATCTTAAGCAGCGCCTGCTGTACGCCTTCGCCCGAAACATCTCTTGTGATCGATGGATTATCCGTTTTACGGGCGATTTTGTCGATCTCATCTACATAGATGATCCCTTTCTGCGCACGTTCGATGTCAAAATCCGCAGCTTGAATCAGTTTCAGCAGAATATTTTCTACATCTTCGCCTACGTAGCCTGCCTCTGTCAATGACGTTGCGTCTGCTATCGCAAATGGTACGTTCAGGATCCGCGCCAATGTTTGTGCCAAAAGCGTTTTCCCGCTTCCCGTCGGCCCAAGCATCAATATGTTACTCTTCTGAACCTCTGTGTCATCCTCCGCAGCTTCCGCATTGATCCTCTTATAGTGGTTATATACTGCCACCGCAAGATATTTTTTGGCCTTATCCTGCCCAATCACATAATCGTTCAAAATATTTACGATCTCTGACGGTTTGGGGATCTCTTTCAGCTCAAACTTTGCTGCCTCCTTAAACTCCTCGTCAATAATCTCCCGGCACAATTCAACGCATTCATCACAGATATACACACCGGGCCCAGCTACCAGCCTGCGCACCTCGTCTTGCGTCTTTCCGCAGAACGAGCACTTTATCTGGCTGTCGCCTTCGTTATAGTTATCATACATATTTTATCCACCTCTGACGCTATTTCGCGTCCTTAGCCGGGATGATCTCGTCAATGATCCCGTATGCAAGCGCTTCGTCCGCCGTCATAAAATAATCACGTTCAACATCCTTCTGCACTTTTTTAAGCGGCTGCCCCGTTCGTTCGCTCAATATCTTATTCATCTTATCCTTGATGGCGATGATTCTCTGGGCATGGATCGCTATATCCGTCGCCTGCCCCTGCGCACCGCCAAGCGGCTGATGGATCATGATCTCGCTGTTCGGCAGAGCCTTACGCTTTCCCTTTTGCCCTGCTGCCATCAGGAACGCTCCCATGGAAGCAGCCATACCGATACAAATCGTGCTGACGTCACACTTGATATACTGCATCGTATCATAAATGGCCATTCCTGCCGTTATGGAGCCGCCCGGGCTATTAATATACAGATAAATATCTTTATCCGGATCCTCCGCTTCAAGAAAAATCAGCTGCGCTACAACTAAATTCGCAACCGTATCATCTATTTCTCCCGACAGGAAGATGATCCTGTCTTTCAGCAAACGGGAAAAAATGTCGTAAGACCGTTCTCCTCTGTTTGTCTGTTCTACTACAATCGGTACTAAGCTCATAAAATAACCTCCTTATTGCGCGGCACTTCATGACGCGCACAGAAATTTGTTATTCCTTAGCAGCTTTTGACTTCCCGGCATCTTTTTCTTTCTTATCCGTTGTTTTCTTGGCTGCCTTTTTTTCGGAATCCTTGGCAGGTTCTTTTTTCGCGCTCTCTTTTGCCGCCTTCTTCTTTTCAGCCGCTTCTTTTTTCGGATCTACTTCTTCGATCTCCGCCTTGGATACAAGGTAATCGAAAAGCTGCTCCATTGCGACGCGCTCTTTGAAATAATCGATCTCCTGCGTGCTCATAGTGTCTTTGAATTCCTGCACGGTTTTATTCGCTTCTTTCGCAAGCTGTTCATATTTCTTTTCGATATCTTCATCCGTAGGATCGATCTCAAGCTTCTTCAGAAGCGCTTCTACGGCGAGACGCATGCGCACCTGCTCCTGCGCACTTTCCCTGTAATCGTTCCGCAGGTCCTGAAGCGTCTTGCCAATGTATTTCAGGTAATCGTCAAGCTTCATTCCCTGATACATCAACTGATAGGACATCTGCTGAATCTGATAGTCGATCTGGTCGTCAATCATTACATCAGGAATCTCTACCTCGATCCCCTTTGCAACTGCTTCGAGCAGCTGATTTTCCATTTCTGCTTTCGCGCGCATATCTGCACGGTCCTGCAGTTTCTTTTTAACGTCTTTTTTATAGTCTGCGAGCGTATCGAATTCGGACACATCCTGTGCAAAATCGTCATCCAGCTCCGGCAGCTCTTTTTCCTTTACCGTTTTGAGTTTAATGGCAAATACTGCGTCTTTTCCAGCAAATTCCGGCGTATAATCCTCTGGGAATTTGACATTGATGTCTTTTTCATCTCCTGCTTTCATGCCGACGATCTGCTCTTCAAAGCCGGGTATGAAACGTCCTTCTCCAAGAACGAGCGTCTGGTCCTCCGCCGACCCGCCTTCAAATTTTACTCCGTCGATGCTGCCGACAAAATCAATCAACACCGTATCGCCGTTTTTAGCGGCACGTTCTACGTCGATCCATCTTGCATTCTGCTCACGCGTTCTGTTTACCTCTGCGTCTACTTCTTTCGCGGTGATTTTCTCAACCGGCTTCTTGACCTTGAGGCCTTCATACTTACCGAGCTTCACGACCGGCTTTAGAATCACGGTGGCCGTTACGACTACGCCGTCTTTCTGATCGATGCTCAACACATCATATTCCGGTCTTGAAACCACATCCAGCTCATGCTCCTTGACTGCATCCAGATAGGCTTGTGGAATGATCTCGTCGAGTGCATCCTCATAGAACACCTGAGGGCCGTAAAAGTTTTCGACCATCTTTCTTGGCGCCTTTCCTTTCCGGAAACCGGGAATGTTGAATTTCCCTTTTAATTTCTGATATGCCTTCGCCATTCCTTCCTCAAATTTATTCGCGGGAACATTGATCTCTAATTTCGCTTTGTTCCCTTCAAGCTTCTCTAATTTAGCAGCCATTTTCATCCTCCTAGTTGTTTCAAAACTATAAAATTGCAGAACAATACAGAGAATAGTATACTATATTTATACCCCGCGTGCAATACGAATTAACAGATATATTTCTCCTTCAAAACCCTTTTCTAATCCCTTATCAGCTTCCTCTTTCCATGTCCGATGAGGTCCTCTCTGCCTGCTTTGTGCAACGCTTTTTTCACGATCGTACGATTCTTTGGAGCTTTATACTGAATCAAAGCACGTTGCATGCTTTTCTCTTCGGCAGTCTTGGGGATATACACCTTTTTGCCTGTCTCCGGGTCTATACCCGTATAATACATGCAGGTGGCTAATGTTCCCGGCGTTGGATAAAAATCCTGCGCCTGCTCCGGCATGAACCCGGTGTCCCGGATAAATTCTGCAAGCTGCACCGCGTTATCCAGCGTACATCCCGGATGAGAAGACATAAAATAAGGGAGCACATACTGTTTCCTATTCGCGTGCTGTGAGGCCGCACGAAACTTCTGACAAAACCGCTGGTATTTTTCTATTCCCGGCTTTCCCATCAAACGCAGCACCTCTTCGCTTACGTGCTCCGGCGCTAATTTCAGCTGCCCGCTTACATGATGGGCTGCAAGCTCTCTGATAAATTCTCCGCTTTTATCAAGCAGTGCATAATCGTATCGTATCCCAGAACGGATAAATACCCTTTTAACGCCCTTTACCGCTCTTATTCTGCGCAACAGGCGAATATATTCGCCATGATTTTCTTTCAGAAATTTACACTTCTCCGGTGTCAGACATCTCCGCGTGCTGCACCTGCCCTTTGGATTTATACATTTTACCCCATAAAAATTTGCTGTCGGGCCGCCTACGTCATGGATATACCCTTTAAAATCCTTTTCAGCAGTAAGCTGCTCAGCTTCTCGCACAATGCTATCAGCGCTTCTCCACGTCACATCTTTTCCCTGATGATAATAAAGGGCGCAGAATGCACAGGCTCCGATGCAGCCGCGCGTTGCAGTGATACTGAATCTTACCTCTTCCAATGCCGGAACCGGCTGCTGATAAATCGGATGCGCCGCACGCATATAGGGCAAAGAATAAACAAAATCCAATTCACGCTGTTCAAGCGGTTCGGAAGGGATATTCTGTACGACAAAGCCCTTGTCATATTCCTGCACAAGAGTGTTTTTCCGGTCTCTCATTTCCGTCATAAAAGCTTTAGCATAGCTCGCTTTACTGCTTATTACCTGCTTGTAGGACGGCAGACTTTTATATTCATAGACCCGTTTTAGATTCGGAGCGGAATAAGCCGTTCCATTGATATAGGTAATATCCTGTACTGCAAGGCCGCCGTCTAACGCTTCAGCTATCTCCACGATAGGACGTTCTCCCATGCCATATACTAATAGATCAGCCCCGCTTTCCACCAAGATCGACGGTCGCACTGTGTTGTCCCAATAGTCATAATGAGCAAAACGCCGCAGACTGGCCTCTATACCGCCAATAATTATCGGAATATTTCCATAGGCTTCCCTTATTTTTTTTGCATAAACAATTGTAGACCGTGCAGGCCGTTTCCCCGCTTTGCCGCCCGGCGAATACAAATCGCGTGCCCGTCTGTGCTTGGTTACTGAATATAGGTTCACCATGCTGTCCATGTTTCCTGCGCTGATCAAAAAGCCGAGCCGCGGACGCCCCAGCCGTTTGAAGTCTCCTATATCTTTCCATGCGGGCTGCGCAATGATCCCTACCGAATATCCATGCGCAGATAAATACCGGGAAATAATGGCATGCGCAAACGAAGGGTGGTCCACATAGGCATCCCCTGTTACCAATATAAAATCCAATTGCCCGATCCCGCGTTCTGCCATATCTGCTTTTGATATGGGTAAAAAGCCATTCATCCTCTATCACCATCGGCAGGTCCGGCGGCTTAGTAACGTTATCCTTCCACAATAAAAATCTGTCGCCGAATCCCGTGCCCTCCCAATAATCATTCTCTATCTTGATTTCTGCGGCAGCAATGCTTTTCATGGGCACATTCAGGCTTCGGTGCATTGCAGACGATCACATCGCCGCCGCCGATGCGGATCTCTTTTCCATTGACCAGTGCATCCGCCATTTTTTTTCGTGCGATATCATAGATACGTGCTACCGTCGACCGGGATACGTTCATTTTATCTGCGCATTGCTCCTGCGTAAGCGCCGCATGATCGAGCAGGCGTATGACCTCATATTCATCATATCCCAATATTACTATTCCATTTCCGGCGCTGTTCTGCGGAACAAAACAGGTCGTCTTTGGTTTGGAACAAATACATCTGCATTTAAACGGCCGTGCCATTTTGAATACCTCACATCATTTTTGCTCATTATATGCAACATTATGAGCATATGTCAATATATTCGATAAGTAAAGCATACACTCCACTATTGTTCAATGCCCTCACGGGCCTTGATCCCTCTATCGAACGGGTGCCTGATCTTTTTGATTTCCGATATATAATCCGCACGTTCTGAAAGCTCGCGGCCCGGAGAGCGCCCTGTTAAAACTACTTCCAGCGATTCCGGCTTATCATCCAAAAAACTACATAAAACATCTTTATCTAAAAAACCGGCTTCACATGTGCCTACCGCCTCATCCAAAATTAAAAGATCATAATCTTCCGCCATTTCCGCTGCATCTTTCAGCCTTTTGTTTTGAAGTGTGCGCGCGTCTTCCTTTTCCTGTTCACTCATGCTCCACGCAAATTTAACGCCCTTTTCTCCGGGAAATACCGTTATGCCCGGTATATCAGCCAATACCCTCAATTCTCCCGAGGTTCCATCTTTCATAAATTGCAGGAAAAGCACGCGTTTTCCATGTCCTGCGGCGCGTACAGCAAGCCCAACGGCAGCTGTCGTCTTTCCTTTTCCATCTCCGCAGTAAATGTGTATCAGCCCTTTCATCGCAGCAGTCACCTTTCGTCTTTTTACTACATGGCACCAAATCCATAATACTCTATTTCTTTCTATAATACCACCTTTTTGCCATTGCAACCAAAAACGGCGGCGATACATAGGGCATCGCCGCCGTTTTTCTTGTTTTCTATCTCTTACTTTTCATACTGCCGTCTCTTCCGCATCGTTACGGTGACCGCAGCAGCGACCGCCGCTCCCGCCATAACTGCCAGCAGGATATACGGCGTCATGTCCGCCCTGTCGCCCGTCTTCGGCGTGTCGGAGGAGTCGGCGCCCTCATCTTTCGCTGTGTCATCCGTTCCCGCTCCGCTCATGCTCCCCTTTTCGATCAGCGCATATTTGCTGAAGTGGTCCGTCTGGAAATAGGAGACGCCGTCCTGCACCGTCACCCCGTGCTCCACCGTCGTCTTGTCCTCATTGATGCGGTGCACCGCCAGCTTCGACGTGTCGTACCCATCCGGCGTCGGGATCCCGATCAGCACGTCGCCCGCGGGCTGGATCGGCTCGCCCGCCGCATTCACCAGCGTGATGTCATACAGCACGAACCGCCCCGCCTTATCTTTCAGCGCTTCCTTCGCGTCCGCGTGCGCCTGCTCTGTCTCCGCTACCGGCTTCACGAGCAGATAGGAGCCATCCGGCACCTTGGTCGTATCCGTGTTCAGTATCACGCCCGTCGCTGCGTCTTTGTAATATACCGTTTTCACTTCGGCTACTATAATCGTTTTACCCGGTTCTACTGTTTCTCCGTTTACAACGACCTCGCCTTCTCCTTTGTTTTCCACCGTCACGCCCTCAGGAAGCGTCAAAGCAACATCTCCCTGTACGATCTCAACAGTATCTCCTGCGCCTGCCGAAGCCAATTTCTGAGCAACCTCTTCCGCAGTGCCGATGTAAGAGACCTTACTGCCATCCTGCGCCGTATATTCAACCGCCGTCATATTCGGGTCGATATATTCCGAATTCGGCATCACAGCGAATTCCCCGCCGCTGACTTTCAAAGTGCCGCCTTCATTCGTCGACGTAACGCTTCCGCTTACCGAACCACCGTCCACTACGACGTCGCCATCCGTTCCGACTTCAATATCACCATTGATGTCGCCGCCCTCGATGACCAAATCCGGACGCGCGATCCCATCGGAATTGGCTGTGTCTACTTCTACCAGAATATCGCCATTGACGACCGCTCCGTCCCGAATGACTGCCGTCGGCTTTTTATACTGGTCATCCCATGCAAGCGCGTAAATTGCCTTTGCATCATCGGGTGCGTTCAACTCTCCTCCGGACATCGTAAACTCACCCCAGTTCTGGACGGCGCTTCCGCCCGCTCCTGTGGTAGTGATCGTTCCGCCCGTCATATCTATTACGCCGTTATCGTCATTCTTCAGCGCAATAAATTTATTTTGAAGTACGCCGTCTTCCATATTAAACGTTGCGTTCAAATTACGAATCAAGGAACTAAAACCTGACGTATTGACGATCGTTCCGCCTTTCACCGTCATCGTTCCACCGTTATTATCTACAACATACCATGAATTACCGCCGCTTTCAGTAGGCGAACTCCCCGCTTCAGCCGACCGGGTAAGCGTTCCTCCAACCATCGTTGCCGTTCCATAATTCACCAATGCACCGCGCGCATGCGAAATATTGTCTACCGTACCATTGCCGGAAATGGTCAATGTGCCGCGGTTCGTAATCGTATGTTTTCCCGCTTCGTTGGTCAACGTAAATTCTCCAAGATCAAGCGTTACCTCTACACCCGCAGGTATCTCCACGCTCTCCGTTGTATCCGCGACCAGCGTTACCGTACCTCCGTTCGCCGCATCGATCGCGTCCTGAAGATAGATATATTTTTCTCCGCCTGTTTCCGCGACATACTCTTTGACGACATAATTGCCGTCCTTATCTTCGATCATTTTTCCTGCGTCGTCACTTACATACTTGCTTACATCGCTGCTGAACGTTCCGCCGTTGATCTGCGGATCTCCTGTTTTTTCTGCACCCTTTAAGGCTGGAACACCCTCCGGCGCTACAAACGTCCCGCCGTTGATGATACCAGTAGCCTCTTCATGGATCCCGCCATCATTATCGTTTCCGATCAAAACGGCAGTATATTGTCCTTCCGTTTCAAAATGGCCGTCGTTGATCACACATTTTACTTTTCCCACTTCTCCTGCCGCATAAAGCGCATAGAATGTAGCGGTATGAGACGGATTGCTTACGCATTTTACCGTTTTAAAGGTCCCTCCATTGATTTCGAGATATCCAACAGAAGCCGATACCGCTCCTTGTACACCCGTAAACGTTCCGCCGTTAATCGTCATTTTACAATCCGTCGTATAATTGCGGATCGTATAGGACCAAATATCACCATTGCATTGACTGCATGTCGTTCCCGTAAAGATACCGCCATTGATCGTGGCCGTCCCCTCGTTGAAAACAGCGGAGGTCGCGTTTTCGAACGTTCCGTCCTCGATGGTTAAAACGGCGCCGCTGCCAGTATTACGTATAGCTGCTCCGGATGCATATTTAGCTCCGCGATAGGTTCCGTTTTCGATTGTCAGAGTTCCTTTATTATTGATTGCGCCAAGTCCGTCGCTTTCAGAGGCAGAAGCATCGATCACACCATTCCCCACGACTGTCAGCTCACCTTCATTTACGATCGGTCTTCCCGCAAAATCAGGAGCTACTGTAATGCTTTTTCCGTTCATATCGAACGTCGCTTTTTTTCCAGCAGCTAATGTTGCAATGCCGTCTGTCGTCAAACCGGTAATGTTCTCCTGAAGTATGATCGTTTCTCCGGTCTTTACATTTTCAAAGGCCGATTTCAAAGAAGCATAGCTGTCTTCGCCTATCGTTGCAACAGTTGAAGACGGTTCAGCCATTGGAACCGCTTCTCTTGAAAGCATAGGCAATCTCTCGGATTCCGTGGCGTCATTTGCCGGTTCCGTTTTTTCAGTTTCTTCTATTGCTTCTTCTGCACCTGCGTCCTGCTCCGATACGGATTCCGTGTCATCATCGACAGCCATTACGCAATCTCCCTCATGGCCGCTTTCCAATATACACCCTTCGCTGCAGGCGATTTCCTGAACGGGTTCGTCCTCTTTCCCCTGCGCCAGCGCAATGTTCCCTCCAAATAATGTCAGGCACATAGCGATGCACAGAATCACAGACATTAATTTTTTATGCTGACCCATTTTCATTTTGAAATTCCTTTCCTATTTATGTTTATATATCATTTTTATTATAATTATACCATCTTTAATTGGTATTATTTTATTTTATCCTTTTATATTGATCAGATTTACAACAGCGCATATATAATACCTTTTAAGGCTACTATAACATCCTGCAAATGCCTGTGTCAAGTGCATTAAATGATCTGCAGCAATAATAAAGGCAACTCGTTTCCGAGTTGCCGCACATGCTTTATAAATGATTTGAGCAGACCTATAAGCCGGGTTCTGTTTTGATGACCATCTATCTAGGCCGTCTGTTGCCAAACGGCTCATGCGATTACAAAGGACGTGACGGGCCGCCATTAAATGTCCTCATACCAATCTTGCACCAAGCGGGGTTTACATTGACGCGTTAAGTTGCCATAACGCCGGTGAGCTCTTACCTCGCCTTTCCACCCTTGCATCCAGAGAGATGCGGTTTATTTCTGTTGCACTTTCCTTGGAGTCGCCTCCACCGGGTGTTACCCGGCGCTCTGCCCTGCGGAGCCCGGACTTTCCTCACGCCAAAGCGCGCAGCCATCCAGTCTGCTCAAATATTTAATCCTCCGCCACAAAAAGAATCCTGCCGCAATTTTCACATTCTACAATACTGCCTTCTACTTTCAGGCTTTGGAGAACTCCTGACGGAAGCTGCATTTTGCAGCCTTCGCAACGGTCTCCCACCAATTTTGCCATAGGATTTGCGCGGTGCTGCTTGATTGCCTTATATCGCTCCATCAGAGAAGGCTCGATCCCTTTTGCAGCCTGCACAACATTCGCCCTCAGCCTATCCAAATCATCTTTTCCTGCGGCAACCTCTTTGGCATGCTGCTCTTTCAGAATGTCAAATTGTTTTTTGGCGTTGCTCATTTTTATGAGCGTCTCTTTGATCTCTGTTTCCGATTTTTCAAGGCGATGCATAATTTCTACGATTTTACGCTTGCTTACCTCTACAGACGCTTTGATTTCTTCGCATTCTTGAATCATTTCCCGTACGTCTTCAAGGAACATATCCTCCAAATCATATCCGGAAACTTCGTTTATCTCGTCTTTCTTTTCCTGCATCTGCTTCTGCAGTGTATCGATCTGGGAAGCAATGCCGCTCATTTTATTCTGACGCAGCATAGATTCCTGCTCCAGCTGCTTGAGCTTTTGCTGATTGTTCTTATAAACCTGCTGCTGATGCACTAATTTTTTTCTGGTTTCAGTATTCATTAACGTACGTTCATAGGATTCCAGCTCATTTTCTGCTGCCTGATAATCCCACAACGCTTTCAGATCATTACTCAACATAGACCTCCTTAATAATTTACGTATGGTCTGCGTAAATTCGTCACATAAATCGCTATGTTATAGTTTACATCATCCAAACATTTTTGTAAACCTTGCTCATAGATCCTGCAAAAACACTTTTCAGTGTCAAAGTGCCCTGCTTCTGCCAGAATGATTTCGCTGCGCGCCGCATACTCATTATGCTTGATCTCCCCGGTGATGAAAAGCTCTGCGCCTTTTTTACGGGCTGCTTCTGCAAAATCTCCCGCTGCGCCCCCACATATTCCGATACGCGCGACCGACTTTTCGATGTCGCCCGCTACACGAACGCTGTCTGTCTGCAATATCTTTTTTAGCTGGTCAAGCACTTCTCTTACGGGAAGCCGCTGGGGAAGATCGCCGACGATCCCGAGCCCCGACTGGAGCGTCTTCGGCTCTTCAGTCCTCAATACACTGATTGCCGGCACCTCATACGGATGAACTGCACGCACGGCGCGGAGCACCCGTTCTGTATCAGATTCACTGCATATCGCCGAGATACGCACTTCTTTTACAGTTTCCATTTCTCCTGTCTTTCCTATATAGGGATGCGCATATTCATTGGGCCGAAACGTTCCCTCTCCATAAATATTAAAAGTACATTCCTCATATTCTCCTAATCTTCCCGCCCCTGCCGCGGTCATCGCGCGCCGGACTTTATCCGCATGCTCGCACGGAACGTGCACAGCTATTTCATAAAAATGTTCGGCCACTCCATCTTGAATATATTCGCGCTCTGTGAGATGAAATTGATCGGCCAGCCACGTATTGATGCCATCCGGAGCACTGTCCATGCTTGTATGCGCGCAATATAACGAGATACCCCGTTCCGCCAGCATTCGTATGCATTTTCCTTCATAGCGCTCCGAATCGATCCTTTTCGTTGCACGAAACAAAAGCGGATGATGTGAAATAAGCAGATTGCAGCCTTTTTTCTCTGCTTCTTCTATAATTTCCGGCAAAACATCGAGGCAAATCATGATTCCTGTAATTTCTCTATTATGAAAATTTACATTAAAACCGCTGTTATCCCATTCTTCTGCAAAGCGCACGGGGGCGATCTTCTCTAAAATCAGTTCCATCTGCTGCATCGTTACAGACATTTCAATACCTCCTCCACCTCTCTAAGAAGTTTTTTCTTATTTGCAATATAGTTTTCCGTATTTTTCCCGCTTCCTGCCCGTTCGATGATCGTAGCCAGTTCATTCCGTTTGCACTGCAGAAATTCTTTTTGCAGAACTTCCCTGCGCAGTACCGGATAATATCCGAAAAACAAATAAAATTCATTTGGTAAAGACGATTTACCATGTTTTACATTCAAAATCTGGTAGTATCTCCCATCGTCCCTTACGATCGCTTCATTTTCAAGGACGAATCCATTTTCATATAAAAATCTGCGCAGCTCATATTCATTTCCCTGCGGTCCAAGCACAAACTGGCGGGTATGTGCGGCTATTTCCAAACCTCCTGCAAGAATATCGCGAATCAAAAGCCCTCCCATGCCCGCTATAATAACCGTATCTATAGCCTCTCCCTTGAGGGCAGCCAGTCCGTCTGAAAGCCTCGTTTCAATCTGCGTATATCCGCGCTCTTCAGCAAGTAATCCCGCTTTTTTCAGTGACATTGGGCTGATATCACAGGCAAACACATGGCGCGCTTTTTTTTCTTCAATCAACGCCGCCGATATCATGCCATGATCACACCCGATGTCAGCAGCTGTATCAGCAGGTTCCACAAAGTCTAATATTGCCCTCAATCTGTCTGTCAGTTCCATTCAGATATGAAAGGCGGCCTTGCGCCGCCTTTATGCTCCCTCCATTTTTCCACACGTTTCAACTGTCTCAAATCCCTATCAGTCCTGCAAAACTGTTTTTTAATCTGCGCTTCTATAAGCGCAGCCATTTACTAAAAATATTTTTTGCTTTAATTCACAAAATTTCTCAACTATTTTACTCCGTTTTGGAAAAACTGCAGAGCCGTGCTTCCCTGCAAATATCATCGCGTTTTTTCCATTACAAGTATATCACTTCAGCAAGACGATCACAATATTCTTTTCCTTCTGAATGCTTTTGTTTTTGCCCTTATCATACCATTTATGGGAACATCGCTTACTGCTTATGCCTTTTACTTTTCTGCCGGTACATATACATAGAGTGAGTCTATTGTACAACGCGCTGCTATACTTCGCTTTCCGCTTAACGGGCATATAAAAAGGGCAGGTAAACCTGCCCTTTCGTTCGTTTTGCCGATTAGCTTGCTTTGTAGGATGAAATGGATTCCTGCAATTCTTCCTGAGAAGCAATATAGTCTGCAACTGAATCTCTCGTTATGACTGTGAGCTCTGTGCCGACTTCTTCTTCATAATCCTCGCCTTTGAGATATGCGACAGCCGTTTCGATACCGATCTTGCCCATTTCAGTTGGAGCCTGTGCGATCGTAGCGACCAGTACGCTTGTATCCGTCTGGAGAGCATCGAGGAATACCTGGCTGTTATCAACGCCAATGACTGCAATATCTGTTCTGTTTGCTGATTCAGCGGCAGATATAACGCCAACCGCATTCGTTTCATTAGCGCCGAATATTATATCGAGCGAGCCTTCCGGATATGCTTGAAGCAGGTCATCGCCAACCCCTTGTGCCGTATCAGGGTCAAGGGAAATCGGGTCCTGAACAACCACTTCAACATTTGGATTATCAGCGAAATACTCTGTGAAGCCGTCTGCTCTTTCTGCGATCGTCGTAATCTGCGGATAGCCTACACAAGCGACCGTTCCTTTTACTTCACCATATTTTTCTTCGAGCAGCTGTTCTGCATATTTAGCAGCCTCTACACCGATCTGATAGTTATCCGAAGCGACATGTGACACGACGTCCCCGTCAGCCGATCTAACGTCAACCGTTACGACCGGAATATTGTTTTCATTGCACTCAAGCGTAGCTGTACTGATCGCTTCCGTATCAACAGGACACATCACGATGGCATCAACATCCTTTGCATAAATGAGGTCTTCAACTGCCGTAAGCTGTGTCTGAACATCTCCTGCACCGTCAACGTCTACGATAGTAACCCCAAGCTCATCAGCCGTCTTTTTCATCATGGCAAGCATATCCTGATAGAATGCAAACTGATAATCCATCAGCGTAACACCTATGGTTATGTCACCGTCTGCTGCAGCGCCGTCGCCGGCCGTTTCCCCGGTTGCTGCGCTTTCCTCTGCCGCCGCGCTGCTCTCAGTCGCCGCATCTTCTGCCGGAGCAGAAGAGCATCCGACAAACATGGCCGCTACCATTGCAACAACAAGTACTAGTACCAATAATTTTTTCATGCTTTCCTCCTGAAATTTATATTGTTTATTGGCAGATTGCCAAACTTAAGTCTCTCATACTTTACCTTTATTCATTCTTCCATACATGCATACAGCTGCAACAAGAATGATGCCTGTGAGTACCTGCTGCCAGAAAGAAGAAACTCCAATGATATTGAATCCATTTGAAAGTACTGTCATAAACATACAGCCTATGATCGTACCAAGCATAAATCCTCTGCCGCCCGAAAGGCTTGTGCCGCCGAGGACCGCCATTGTGATAGCGTCCATCTCAAGGCCGTCCGCCATAGTAGGCTGCCCGGAACCGAGTCGCATCGCCATAACAAAGCCTGTTATAGAAGCAAACAGTCCGCAAAGGGTGAACACCAATATTTTGATCGTTCCGATTTTAACGCCGGAAAGTCTTGCACATTCGGAATTGCTGCCCGTTGCATAAACATATCTTCCGAATTTTGTCCTTGAGAGAAGTATCCATGCTAAAACTACGATGACAAGCATTATGATCACAGGGATCGGAAGCTCTCCAACATATCCGCGGCCGATATTAAGAGCTTCATCCGGGATTCCCGATACAGGATAACCGCCTGTATATACAAGAGCGATACCGCGCGCGGTACTCATCATCGCAAGCGTTGCTATAAAGGAAGGCATTTTTACCTTTGCGACAAGAATACCATTGATAAAGCCCATAAGCGTTCCAAGGGCGATACCGCATACCATGCCAAGCACCCAAGGCATACCCTGATTGACCATGAATCCGCCCGCGAGTATACCGGACATACAAGCTACCGATCCAACCGAAAGGTCTATCTCACCCAAAATGAGTACAAATGTCATACCGATTGCAACGATCAGATTTGGTGCTGCCTGTCTGAAAACATTCATCATATTTCCGGGTGTCAGGAACGTATCTGTTGCGAACGCAAAAACTAAAAACAGCGCAATGAATGCAATCAATATAGTAAGCTGGGGGAATCGTTTCAGCTTTGCGCTGAACGAAACATTGTTTAACGATCTCTCTTCCATTTTTAACTCCTCCAATTTTTATACAGAATAAGACATAATGGATTCCTGAGTGGCTTCCTCGGCATTTATTTCGGCTTTTACTTCACCTTCGTGCATAACGATTATTCTGTCCGACATACCCAGTATCTCCGGAAGCTCTGAGGATATCAATATAATGGCGATACCCTGTTTTGCTATCTCGCCTATGAGTGAATGTATTTCCTGTTTTGCTCCTACATCCACGCCTCTGGTAGGTTCGTCGAGTATCAAAACATCAATATCTCTTTCGATCCATTTAGCCAAAGCGACCTTCTGTTGGTTGCCGCCTGAAAGATTACCAACAAGCTGATAGATAGAGGGAGTTTTGATGCTAAGCATTTTTACTGCATTATTGCTCAACTCTTCCTCTTTCGCTTTTACCATAAAACCGTTTTTCGAGACCTGTTCCATATTCGAAAGACTTATGTTATCTCTTATTGTATTCATAAGGCTGATCCCCATAAGCTTTCTGTCTTCCGAGAGGTAAGCTATTTTTTTCTTCATGGCATCCGCAGGAGACTTGATATCGACCCTTTCTCCTTTCAGATAAACGTCCCCGCCGTCTCTGCTCAACGCACCGAAAATCGACATGCATACCTCTGTTCTGCCTGCGCCCACAAGACCCGACATTCCCAATATCTCTCCGCTTTTTACAGAAAAGCTTACATCCCTGAAAACGCCTTCCTTCGTGAGATTCTTGACTTCAAGTACAGTACTGCCTATCGGCACCTGCTGTTTTGGGAATATATCTTTTATTTCACGTCCTACCATAGAAGCAACGAGTGAATCTTTCGTTACCTCTTCTATGGGCCATTCTCCTACTAATTCTCCGTCTCTCATGACGGTGATATAGTCGCCTATTTCAAAGAGCTCCTCCATGCGATGGGAAATATATATAATAGTGACGTCGTTTGCGTTAAGTTTTTTTATGATCCTGAATAAGTGCTCGACCTCGTCTACAGTAAGGGAAGATGTAGGTTCATCCATTACAACGATCTTTGCGTCTTTGGAAATAGCTTTTACGATTTCCAGCATCTGCTGTTTTGCAAGCGGCAGATCTCCAACTTTATCGTTGGGATGAAAGCCCATCTCATACTCTTTTATAAGCTCCAAGGTTTTTCTTTCACATTCTTTTTCGTCTACCAAAAGACCGTTGACTTTTTCTCTTCCCAGAAAAACATTGTCTTTCGCCGTCATATCGGAGCAAAGATTAAGTTCCTGATAGATCATTGCTACGCCGCTTTCCATAGCCGACGTAGGATCTTTGATGTCGACAAGTTTACCGTCGATATATATCTCACCGGAATCCATAGTATGCGCTCCCGATAAAACTTTCATCAACGTTGACTTACCGGCTCCATTTTCACCTATCAGCACATTGACCTTACCCCGGTATGCATTGAAAGATACATCTCGCAGCGCATGCACACCCATAAAGCTTTTTGATATATTTTTCATCTCAAGTGCTTTTTCCGGCAATTTCTTCTCCTCCTTATCTTTTCTTCAACAGTATTATTTATAAATAAAAACGTTTTCCTGTTAAAAAAACTACAGAATTTTAACCATAAAAAAATGCGCTCTTTTGAGCGCATAAAGGCACGATATAATAGTGGTTATCAAGGTGTAAACAATTTACCACTCTCCGGTAATTTCAACGCAAATATTTTAAACTATTTATATCAAAATATTTTTCTTCATTTTAACACTTAGTGGATATCTCTTTAAAATATTATATGTATTTAGTACAATGATAATATAACAAATCGAATTACAATAGTCAAGCGTTTTTTAAAAAAATTACATTCGATAATCATATGGGGGTGTTTATTCTCATTGCGCAAGCTGTATGAGCTTATGAATAAAAAATCAAGTTAAAAATCATTTATCCGCTTTCACTCTCGGACCGTTTTCGAATGTTCATCTTATTTTTAATCCTTTTTGATATGAAAACGTTTTTCGCACCACTCTTTTTGCGCATCAAAAAAGAGTGCTTATCTGCCTATCAGCAAACAAGCACTCTTCGATCGTTTTCCGGACTTTTGGAATAATGAAGCATAGCGCCCGCAAGAACCGGCAACAAGTAATATCCTCATTCCAGAAAATCCCTCAGTTTTTTTGACCTCGATGGGTGCCGCAGCTTGCGAAGTGCCTTTGCCTCGATCTGCCTGATCCGCTCGCGCGTTACCTGAAATTCCTTGCCAACCTCTTCCAACGTCCGTGCACGGCCATCCTCGAGACCGAACCGCAGCTTCAATACTTTTTCTTCGCGTGGTGTCAGCGTATCCAACACGTCCATCAACTGTTCTTTGAGTAACGTAAAGGCTGCTGCTTCTGCCGGAGCTGGCGCATCATCATCCGGGATAAAATCACCCAGATGACTATCCTCTTCTTCACCAATCGGTGTTTCCAGCGATACGGGCTCCTGCGCGATCTTCAATATCTCCCGCACCTTTTCCTCTGGGATATCCATTTCTTTTGCCAGCTCTTCCGGCAACGGATCCCGCCCATACTGCTGCAGCAACTGGCGTGATACGCGAATCAATTTGTTGATCGTTTCTACCATGTGGACAGGAATACGAATCGTCCGTGCCTGATCGGCAATCGCCCGTGTAATCGCCTGACGTATCCACCATGTGGCATATGTGCTGAATTTATAGCCCTTTTGATAGTCAAATTTCTCAACAGCCTTAATAAGCCCCAGATTTCCCTCCTGAATAAGGTCCAAGAAAAGCATTCCACGGCCCACATAACGTTTGGCTATGCTGACGACAAGACGCAGATTTGCTTCTGCTAATTTCCGTTTGGCTTCCTGATCTCCTTCTCCCATCCGCTTTGCCAGTTCAACTTCCTCGTTAGCGGACAGCAATGGAACTTTCCCGATCTCTTTCAAATACATGCGAACCGGATCGTCGATATTAATATTTTCCGGCATAGACAACTCAAAATCGACCGTTTCCTCCTCGATTTTGGGTACTTCTTTTTCGATCTCGTCATCAAGAACGTCAATATTCTGTTCTTCCAGCGCTTCATACAGCTTATCGATCTGCTCGGGAGCAGCATGGGCATCATCTATATATTCTGCTATCTCCGCATATTTCAAGACGCCTTTTGCTTTTCCAATCTCAACGATTTTTATAATTCGCTCATCTGACAGTTTTTGCTGTCCTTTTCTTTCTGCCGTGCTGTCTTGCTTTACCGCAGCTGCGGCTTCAATGGAAACATCGTTTAATTCTTTCTGTAATTTTTCATTTTTCTCTGTCAATAAATTTCACCTACTATATTAAAATATTAAAAACTATTTTTAAGCTTATGGAGCTCTTTTCCCAATTCGTCTATCCTTTGAAGTATGTCGCGCTTCCTTTCAGGCTGTGTCTCAGTTCCGCATGCTGCGAGAAGTGATTTTCGCTGACGCACCAATCTACTAATCCGCAGCTGCTTTACACATCCCTTCATAAACTCGTCTGTCTGCTCCTGTGCATCTTCAGCGCTCAATATTTTCCTAAGATAGACCCCTTCCTCCTCATTCAGTACGGATAATAATTCGCTGTTTGCAGTAAAAATCCCTTTTTTTGCTTTCCCCATAATATAAGAAAATATTTTTTTGTTCGCCGGCTTCTGAAAATCTTCTTCTGAAAGCTTTCCATCCAGCTTCAACGCAAACTGCGGATCTGCATATAACCTGCGGACAAGGCAAACTTCTGCTTTCTCCTCAGCCGTTCTTTCACCTGTTTCCGCTTTCGGAGGTATCCATTTTGGCACCTCCTTTTGGGTACCGCCGGCATCTTGGAGAATAGAAGCCTGAGAAAAGCCTGTTATTTCTGACAGTTTGCGCGCATATTTTTCTTTCGTGACCGCGCTGTCCACACTTTTCAATATCCCTGCACATTCCTGTGCAAATTTTTCTTTTTGATACCCATCGGAAAGATCATATTTTGCCTCTACATTCCGAAAACGGTAATCCATCTCGGGCAAGGACGTTTTCATCAGCTGAATATAACCGTTCCGTCCCTGCTTTCTCAAGTATTCATCCGGATCTTGCCCGTCCGGTATCACAACGACCCGCGGTTCTATCCCCTCTTGCGTCAATATGCCAAGCGCGCGCAGCGTCGCTTTTTGCCCTGCTCCGTCTCCATCATAGGAAATATATACATGGTTCGTATACCGCTTGATAAGCCGGGCTTGGTCCTGTGTGAGTGCTGTTCCGAGCGTTGCGACACATTCCGGTATTCCATAGGAAAAAAGCGCAATCACGTCCATATATCCTTCTACCAATATTAAATGAGAAAGATTTTTTTGCCGCCGGATCAGATTTAAATTATATAAATTGCGGCTTTTGTTGAATACCGCCGTTTCAGGCGAATTCAGATATTTGGGCATGCCGTCATCCATCACGCGCCCGCCAAAACCAATGATATCCCCAAACGCATTGATAATCGGGATCATGGCGCGGTTACGGAACATATCATAGCTTTTCCCGTCCGTTAGTTTAATGAGCCCGGCTGCCTGCATTTCCTGTTTGGTATATCCGTTTTCCGCAAGCAAATTCATCAAATGATCCCAACCGTTTCGTGCAAAGCCCATTCCGAAAGTTTTGATGGTCCTCTCGGTTATCCCTCTGCCCTGCAAATAATCCAGCGCTTGTTTTCCATCCGGCGAATATAAATTTTGATGAAAATACCGTGCGGCTATTTTATTCATTTCCAGAATCCGCTTCCGCTGCTGCTTACGTTTTTCATATCCGGTATCGTCGCTGTTTTCCGGGAGCGGAAGCTTGACCCTTTCCGCTAAATACTGACATGCCTCAGGAAACGTCATTTTTTCTTGTTCCATAACAAACTGGATCGCGTTTCCTCCTTTTCCACACCCGAAGCAATGATAAAAGCCCTTTTCCGGATTTACAGAAAAACTGGGCGTTTTCTCGTTATGAAACGGGCAGCACGCCCACCAACGCCCACTTTTATTTTGTAATGTAACATATCCGCTGATCAAATCGACAAGATCGACCTTAGACAGCAGATCTTGAATCCATTCTTCTGGAAAAAACGGCATTTATGCCTCCCTTAACCGAATCCTCTGCATATTTTATACTATAATATTACACGTATAAAACGTTAAATCCTTTAAATTTCTGTTAAAATCTGTTCGAATAAACGAAACGCCCGGAAAATACCGGGCGTTTTTGCTGTCCGTTTTTTAGTTATTGTTCCCTATATTTAGGCTTCGCTTCATAGAATGTATGCAGCAGCTCATGCGCCTTATGTCCGTTCGGCTCTCCGAGGAAATCCTGATACAATTTCTGAATATCCGGATTCTCATGAGATTTCCGCAGCTGCTTGTCGCAGTCCTCATCATATAGCCCTTTCGCACGTACGACGCGCGGATCGAGAACATTCTTAACGCGTGCCGAAACGATAGGCTGCCCGCCGCCGTTGACACAGCCGCCCGGGCAGGCCATGATCTCTATAAAGTGATACTCTTTTTCGCCTGCACGCACCGCTTCAAGAAGCTTTCTCGCATTACCCGTTCCGCTTGCAACGGCTACCTTTACCGGCATATCGCCGACCATGATTTCCGCCTCCTTGATACCTGCGATCCCACGTACATCACAGAAATCAATACTCTCAAGCTGTTGTCCGGTGAGAACTTCGGCAACGGTACGGAGAGCCGCTTCCATAACGCCGCCCGTCGCACCGAAAATAACGCCGGCACCTGTAGACGTACCAAGAACAGGATCAAAATCTTCATCGGGAAGATTAACAAAATCGATTCCGGCTTCCTTGATCATCTGCGCCATTTCACGCGTAGTAAGAACCGCGTCTACATCGGGATACCCGGTGGCATCTTCTCCCGCCCGGTCTTTCTCATATTTTTTAGCAGTGCACGGCATGACGGATACCGTAAAGATCTTTGCCGGATCGATACCGTTTTCCTGTGCATAATAAGATTTTATGATTGCACCGAGCATCTGATGCGGAGATTTACAGCTGGAAAGGTTGTCGAGCATATCCGGGAAGAAATATTCTGCGAATTTGATCCATCCCGGAGAACAGGAGGTAATCATCGGGAGCTTCCCACCGTTTTTCACACGGTTAATGAACTCATACCCCTCCTCCATAATGGTCAGGTCTGCACCGAAATCCGTATCGAATACTTTATCGAAGCCCATTCTGCGAAGCGCCGCTGCAAGCTTTCCCGTCACGCGGGTGCCCATTGGCATACCAAATTCTTCTCCCAGAGCTACACGCACAGCCGGAGCAGGCTGCACGACCACATGCATATTCGGATTGTGCAAAGCGGCCCACACCTGATCGATCTCGCTTTTTTCAGAAAGTGCTCCGACCGGGCAGGATACGATACATTGGCCGCAGTTGATGCACGGTACGTCGACCAGAGATTTCCCCCATACCGGCTCTACCATCGTTCTAAAGCCGCGGTTCGTAGAACCTATGACACCTACCGTCTGTATTTTCTCGCAGGCTGCAATACAGCGTTTGCACAATACGCACTTGTTGGGATTGCGCACAACAGATACCGATTTATCATCAATATCTTTATGTATTTTCTCACCCTCGTACTGAATATTGCGGATACCAAATTCTTCCGCCAGAGTCTGCAGCTCGCAGTTCCGGTTGCGCACACAGGTAAGGCATTCCCGGTCGTGATTGGAAAGCAGAAGATCAAGGCTCACCTTACGCGCCTTCAGCACTTTTTCCGTTTTTGTAAATACTTCCATTCCCTCTGCGACCGGAAGAACACAGGCTGCCTGCAATGCCGGGTTGTTTTTTACTTCCACCAAGCAAATACGGCATGCGCCAATCGCGTTGACCCCTTTCAGAAAGCAGAGAGTCGGAATATCGATGTTTGCTTTTCTTGCGGCGTCAAGCACGGTAGAATTTTCCGGAACTTCTACTCTTACGCCATCTATCGTCAATGATACCATATCACATAATCCTCCTTTTACCTTTTGATCGCATCGAACTTACATTTCTCGATGCAAGCGCCGCACTTAATGCACTTATCCGGATCAATGTGATGCGGTTGTTTCTTTTCTCCGGTAATTGCTTCCGCCGGGCATACACGTGCGCACATTCCACACCCAATACATTTTGTCGGAATGATCTCGTAAACCAAAAGCTGCTGGCAGTGACCCGCCGGGCACCGTTTATCGTAGATATGCGCTTCATATTCGTCCCGGAAATATTTAATGGTAGAAAGCACCGGATTCGGAGCTGTCTTTCCAAGGCCGCAAAGTGCGCCCGCTTTGATACTCTCTCCGAGTTCGATCAGCTTTTCGATATCGCCCGGTTTTCCTTTACCATCCGTGATGCGCTGCAGGATCTCAAGCATCCGCTTTGTGCCGATCCGGCACGGCGGACACTTTCCGCACGATTCGTCTACGGTAAAATCGAGGAAAAATTTTGCGACGTCCACCATACAGTTGTCTTCGTCCATTACGATCAAGCCGCCCGAACCCATCATAGAACCAATGGAGGTCAAGGTATCGTAATCGATCTTAAGATCAAGATGTTCGGCCGGAATACAACCGCCGGAGGGGCCGCCTGTCTGCGCTGCCTTGAATTTCTTTCCATCCGGTATTCCGCCGCCGATATCATAAATGACTTCACGCAGTGTCGTTCCCATTGGTATCTCTACTAAACCCGTATTATTGATTTTTCCGCCGAGCGCGAACACTTTCGTGCCCTTGGATTTTTCCGTTCCCATGGAACCGAACCAATCCGCGCCTTTCAAAATAATCTGCGGGATATTGGCAAGCGTTTCTACATTGTTGATAACGGTCGGTTTGCCGAATAGTCCTTTATTTGCCGGGAACGGCGGCTTCGGGCGCGGTTCTCCCCTGCGTCCCTCGATCGATTCCATCAGCGCCGTTTCCTCTCCGCAGACAAAAGCGCCTGCGCCAAGACGGATCTCGATGTCAAATTGGAAATCCGTACCGAATATCCCTTCGCCGAGCAGGCCGTATTCCCGCGCCTGATCGATTGCGATCTGAAGGCGTTTTACTGCGATTGGATACTCTGCACGTACATATACATACCCCATATTCGCGCCGATCGCATAACCGGCGATCGCCATCGCTTCAATAACGCTGTGCGGGTCTCCCTCTAAGACCGAACGGTCCATAAACGCACCCGGGTCTCCTTCGTCGGCGTTGCAAATAATATATTTTTGATCTCCCTTTGCATCATGGCCAAACTGCCATTTCACGCCTGTCGGGAAACCACCGCCGCCACGGCCGCGCAGACCGGAGGCCTTGATGATGTCAATCACTTCCTGCGGCGTCTTTTCAGTCAGGCAGGTTCCAAGTGCTTTATATCCGTCAAATGCGATATATTCATCTATCACTTCCGGATCGATCACACCGCAGTTGCGCAACGCGACACGATTCTGCTTTTTGTAAAACTCTATATCGTCAAGAGTCGTTGCGACATCTTCTTCTTTTTCGTCCTTATGCAGCAACCGCTCAACAATACGCCCTTTCAGAAGATGCTCTTCGACAATCTCGTCAACATCCTCAAGCTGTACCCGGCTATAAAATGCGCCTTCCGGATACACGATCACGATCGGTCCGGCTTCACAGAGTCCAAAACAGCCTGTTCTGACGACCTTAACTTCTTTTTCCAGACCTTTCTCCGCCAGTCCCTTTTCGAAACGTTCGATCAGCTCCGCTGAACCGGAGGAAGTACATCCTGTGCCTCCGCATACCAATACATGCGCACGATAAAAATCCATTTATCCTAAACCTCCAATTAAATATACAAAGTCAAGCGTTGTTCTTTTCGTAGTAGCCAATCGTATATTCTGTTACGACATTCCCGTTGACCAGATGCTCTGCAACGACGCGTTTGGCTTTTTCAGCGTCCATTTTTACATAGGTGACCTTTTCCTGCCCCGGCATGAATACTTCTGCGATCGGTTCCAACCGGCATACGCCAATGCATCCTGTCTGCGAGACGACTACGTCGGAAAGCCCGCGCGTCGCGACTTCGTCAACAAACGCTTGGAGGACAGGCCGTGCGCCTGCCGCGATCCCGCAGGTCGCCATACCCACTACTACACGCTTTTCGGCATCGCTCTTACGGATATCTACCCTTCCCTGCATCTTTTTTCTGATTGCTTCCAGCTCCTCAAGTGACTTCATGTTCTACTCCCCATACCACGCGGCAGTCTTATCTCTTTATATGCCATATGCCGCGGGCCGCTTTTCCGGCAAGCGGTCAGCCGAGATATGAAATGTTATTTATGCGGTATATTTCACATAAATATCCGATTCATGTTTTGATTAGTGAAAAAAAAGACAATTTCTCCATTTGCTATTATAGCAGTAATATCCTGCCAAATCAACTTCTTTCGTGAAAAATTAACCATATTATCAATTTATTTCTATTTGTACTTACATTCGTACCATTCGAAGCTGATTTTCATATATGCTATAACACTTCGGCAGCGCCACTGAAAGACCCGGTCTCAAAGACCGGGTCTTTTTAAAGCATTCCATATTCGGCTGGGAATATTTCGTCCAGCCTCTCTTTGATCCACGCCGAAACATCCGGAAGATCAAGCGGTACATCTTCGCCCAGTATCTTTCTTATTTCACGCGTGTCGAGCACCTCTTCCCTTTCATCAAGCGTAACGCTGACTACAAAATCGATACCGGGGTTACAAACAATGATCGAGTGCACTGTTCCGGCAAAATCGCCGATTGGCGGACGATCGATATGATCGAGTACATAGACCGCCTTCACCTCCGTTCCTTTGCCGAGCTCGGAAGAAATTTCGAACATCCCGCCCGCGTTTTCCGCTCCTGCTTTAAACAACGGTATCCCAAGCCCAACCTTGCGTGTCGTCCGTGTTGTTACGAATGGACTTGTTACGCTCGCTACCATTTCTTTGCTCATTCCTTTTCCATTGTCTTTTATGATAATGGAAAGACGGTTTTTACACCTTTGGATATTGAGAAACAACTCGATCAGCGCAGCGTTTGCGGTGATCGAATTCTGCACGATATCCATGATGTGTAGGGAAATCTCTTTCATTGATTTTCCGGCGCGTTACTGTTTATTTCTATACAGGCTGATTATCCCGGGGATATCCTCCGCTTTCAGCCTGCCGTATACCTGATCGTCGATCATCATGACGGGAGCAAGCCCGCAGCACCCAAGGCAGCGCGTCGCTTCCAGTGTAAACAGCGCATCAGGGGTCGTTCCGCCCGGTGCCGTCTGCAGCTCGTCGCCAAGTGCATTGAGGATACTTTCCGCTTTCTTTACATAGCAGGCCGTTCCCATGCATACGCCAATGACATGTTTTCCCTTCGGCTCGAGTGCAAATTGGGAATAGAATGTCGCAACTCCATAAATATCAGACATCGGGATCCCCATCTCTTCCGAAATGAACCTCTGAACGTCAAACGGGAGAGAGCCGAAAATATCCTGTGCTTTCTGCATGATCGGCATTAACGGCCCCGGCTTTTTCATTGTTTCCGCAATAAAGCCCTTTAGTTCGTCATATTTTGCTTGTACTTCCGCTGTGTTCCCCATGAAAAGTGCCTCCTTAAAATAATCGACCTCTTGATCTCATTGTGTCCGAGAAGTATTTTACCATATAATAATTTCTTTTGCATTAGTTTTTGTGAAATTAGTCACATAATTTTTGTAGAATTGTTCGGACATTTGCAATCTCCACTTCAAGCGTCCGCTCCCGTTCCGCGATTTGCCATAAATTATGCGCGTCAGACGAATGTATCTGCTCAAAACGCGATATATCGCTTTCGATCGCAAGCCCCGGAACCGTCTCGACCGTTTTGAAAAAAAGCTGCGGCGGGAAAAAGCCGAGATTTGCCAAAACGGAATTTGCTCCTTTATTGATATGCGCGGGAACCGCATATCCGCCATATTCACGAACCAAAGCACAGCTCTCGTCGATATCATAGGGAAGCGCAGAGATCAAAAGCTTATCAAGCGTTCCTACGACCTCATCTTTTTCATTTAAAATAAACTGGTTCCCGAAAAAATCCGGCTGATTTCGGATATCTGGAAGCTCGGCATATAATTTATCGCCAAACTCCCGCGCTGCCCGCGCTTCCTCAAAGAAAACCAGTACATGCACCTCCTCGGAGGTGGTCATCTCGAGCCCGGGCAAAAACAGGAGCCCGGCATCGGCAGCCACTCTTGCCGCCGCCTCTACATTCCGCGCACAATTATGGTCGCTCACTGTGATAAGGTCAAGCCCCTTCAATTTCGCCATGTTAACAATATTGTTCGGCGTCATATCATCGTCCGCACAAGGTGAAAGCGCCGAATGGATATGAAGGTCATAATAAAGGAGCATAACGCTATTTGCCGATCCCCAGTCCGTATAATTTGCAACAGACCGCATACGACGTATCGGGCGATGAATAAAGCACAACGCCCTCTTCCTTCGCTTTTTCGATCGTCGCCTGCGGCACTTCGATATTTTCCGGTACGATCACGCATGCGAAATCATGCAGACACGCCACAGCAATCACATTAAGATGCGTCTGCACCGTTATCCATGCCATTCCCGCCTCGCCGCGCGCCATGACCCAACTGAGAAGGTCGCATACGCAGCCATCCGTTACCTCCGCATCCTCCGAAAGTCCGTCCGTAAGCAGCTTGAGTCCCATCTTTTCGGCTATTTCCGCTGTTTTCATTCCCCATCATCCTCCGCTATTTTATCTTTACTTGCCAAGTCGACCATTTCTTCCGCAAGATACCGTACTTTCTCTTTCAGCATAAAAACGCAGTCCATCTCCTGTGCATGTCCGCGCACGATATCCTCCGCAAGCGCACGGCACGAGGGTGCTCCACAGCTTCCGCAGTCCATTCCCGGCAGCTTGTTCGCAAGCTCCTCGATCTTCTGTATTTTCCGAAGCGCCTCCATCCGGTCGTCGTCCAGCTTCATCACATCTATGGCTTCCATCTGCTTCTTTGTTGCTGCAACGCCCGTCTCTGCGTATTCGCGGGCCTTTTGCTCTATGCTTTCATTGAACCCAACCTCGTCGCAGATCTTCTGCACACGCGACTGTGCCACAAATGCGCTCTCAAATACGAGCGGGCCCCCTACGCAGCCGCCCGTACATGCCAGTCCCTCAAAGAAATCCAAATCTTTCAGCTTATCGTTCTCAATATCCTCAAGTGCCCGCGCCACATTTGATATCCCGTCCACGGAAAGCGCATTTTTCTCGCCCACCGCAAACGCCTCGCCTCCGCTGTTTGCCCAACCGATCCCCTTTGCAGAGGCCTTGTCTCCCTCAAAGCGCTTAGCGTCAGCCGATTTCAGCTGTCCTGTCAGCAGGCCGTAAACCTCCAAAATAGAGATCGCTCCGTCCACATCGCTTTTTTCTTTGGCAAGCGGTGATTTGATGCTGGTCATCTTTGCCGGGCAAGGCGTAATAAAATAGGCGCCGATATCGCTGATATCCACGTTATTTTTCCGTGCAAACTCTTGCTTTGCCACTTTTGCCGCAACCTCTACCGGTGCATCTACCTTTACCACATTATCGAGGAGCTCCGGAAAACGCACTTGTATCAGCCGGACAACAGCCGGACAAGCGGACGAAATAAGAGGACGTATGCCCGGCTTCTCCAGCTCCTTGGCAATCGCTTTGCTGCAAATCTCCGCCCCTTTTGCCACTTCGAACACATCATCGAACCCCATTGCTTTCAGTCCTGAAAGGACCCTGTCGACTTTATCGACTTGGCTGACCATTTTGAACTGCGCATAAAGCGCGGGCGCGGGAAGCGCGATCTTATATTTGAACTGGCTAATGCTTGAGAGCGGGTCTGTGACTGCATTTTTGGCATGATAAGGACATACGCGGATACACTCTCCGCAGTCAATGCACCGTTCCTTTAAAATTTTTGCTTTGCCCTTTTGTACCCGAATGGCTTCCGTCGGGCACCGCTTGATACAATTGGTACATCCCGAGCATTTCTCTTTTTCGAGGCGTACGGAATGAAAATATTTCTCCATGATCGTCAACCGCCATTTTTCTATTTCTATTACATTTTAAATTTCAGAGTCACCGTCGTTCCGGCAGGACTGGATTCGATCTGCATATTGTCGCTGTTTTTGTTCATATTGGGCAGCCCCATACCGGCTCCGAAGCCCATTTCACGCACAGTATCTGATGCTGTCGAATATCCCTCCTGCATTGCAAGGTCAATATCCGGTATTCCCGGCCCTGTATCGGCACAAATGATCGTGATGGAATCCTCGTCGATATCGAGCTGCATGTGTCCGCCAAAGCTGTGTATGATCATATTGATTTCCGCTTCATAGGAAGCGATCGCTATTTTACGGATCAGCGTGTGATCCACGCCCATCTGCTTCAGTTTATTTTTAATACGCGCAGAGACTTCCCCTGCCGCTGCAAAATCATCTTTTTCTATTGCATAATCCCGGGTATAGATCATATCATTCCCCCCGCATTCCGCCTTTTATTCCATTTTCATATAATATTCCGCAGGTCGTAAACATCGGCTTATCGGTCGCGAGAAGGATCATATCCCGCTCCTGCGCCATATCGACAATGTCCTGCGCCGGCCGTTTACCGCGTACAAAAAGAATACACGGGATATCCATCATTTCGGCAGTACGGATCACATGGTTATTGACAAGGCCGGTCATGAGGATCGCATCGTGTTTTGTAAAAGCAAGCACATCGCTCATCATATCTGCACCACACGCGCACAGGATCTCCGTTTCCGCCTTATCGCTGCCACAGAGAAATTCCGCATCCAACAGCTTTGCAATTTCCGCTACTTTCATAAATCCTCCTCCGTTCCCCTATTCCTTATATTGCTCGATCTGAATATCTACCATATCAAAAATTTTATTCGCAAATTCGTCCGGATACGGATGCTTATAAACAACGCGTACGATTCCCGCGTTGACGATCATCTTCGCGCAAATCGAACAAGGCTGATGCGTACAGTACATTGTTGCTCCGTCGATTGCTACTCCTAACTTTGCAGCCTGTATGATCGCATTCTGCTCGGCATGGATCGCATAGCACAGTTCCGCACGTTCCCCTGAAGGTATCCCCAAATTGATACGCAGGCACTCTCCACGCTCCTTACAGCTGTCGATCCCCGCGGGCGCGCCGTTATAACCCGTCGTGACGATCCTTTTGTTCTTTACGATCACAGCTCCAATGCTTCGATTGGTTTTATAACAGCTCGTCCAATGTGCGATCTCTTCTGCAAGGCCCATAAACCTTTTATCCCACTTATCCATTCTGTTCCCCTTTTAAAGATAGATTGTTGAAATCGTTTGAAGTTATTTTCCGTCATATAAATTTGTATGGCTTTCTATGATTTTTATTGTACATTATTTCACATTATATGTCGGGATTAAATTTGATAGATATCAAGAGATATATGAAGTATTTTTGCGTTTTTCAAAAATATTTTCATTTAAACATAATATTTTCATATTTTTAATAATGAATGTTATTTGATTTATTTTCTGTTTATAGATATCATTAGGTTTAGAAAAATTAGCACTCATTTAAGTCGAGTGCTAACAGAACACAGATATTTATTATTACAGGAGGCATGAGATATGACAATCAAACCATTGGGTGACAGAGTCGTCATCAAATCCGTTGAAGCGGAAGAAACCACGAAAAGCGGCATCGTTCTGCCCGGTTCGGCACAGGAAAAGCCGCAAGTCGCAGAAGTTGTAGAAGTAGGTCCCGGCGGAGTCGTGGACGGCAAAGAGATCAAAATGGAAGTACAGAAGGGCGACAAGGTCCTGTATTCCAAATATGCCGGTACGGAAGTAAAATTGGATGGCGAAGAACTGATGATCGTTCGTCAATCCGATATTCTTGCAATCGTGAAATAAGTAAGGAGGCTGATCAATTATGGCAAAACAGTTAAAATTTGGCGAAGAAGCACGCCGCGCGCTTGAAAAAGGCGTAAACCAGTTAGCAGATACCGTAAAAGTAACGCTCGGACCGAAAGGCCGCAACGTTGTTCTGGATAAGAAATTCGGAGCACCGCTGATCACAAACGACGGTGTTACCATCGCAAAAGAGATCGAACTTGAAGATCCTTTTGAAAACATGGGCGCGCAGCTCGTAAAAGAAGTTGCGACCAAGACCAACGACGTAGCCGGCGACGGCACCACGACTGCCACCCTGCTTGCACAGGCTGTTATTCGTGAAGGACTTAAAAACGTTGCTGCCGGCGCAAATCCGATGGGCGTTAAGAGAGGTATCCTCAATGCATGCGAAACGGCAGTTGAGAGTCTGAAAGCTCTTTCCAAGCCGATTGCAGACAGCAAAGCGATTTCTCAGGTCGCGAGCATTTCCGCAGGCGACGAAAAAATCGGTTCCCTCATCTCCTCCGCTATGGAAAAGGTTGGGAACGACGGCGTTATTACGGTCGAAGAATCCAAGACGATGCAGACAGATCTCGACGTTGTGGAAGGAATGCAGTTTGACCGCGGCTATGCTTCCGCATATATGGTAACTGATACGGAAAAAATGGAAGCCGTTCTGGACGACGCTCTTATCCTGATCACAGATAAGAAAATCTCCAATATTCAGGATCTCCTCCCTATTCTTGAACAGATCGTACAGCAGGGTAAAAAATTGCTTATTATCGCTGAAGACGTTGAGGGCGAAGCGCTCGCTACCCTCGTTGTCAACAAGCTGCGCGGCACGTTTAACTGTGTTGCAGTAAAAGCTCCGGGCTTTGGCGACAGAAGAAAAGCGATGCTTCAGGATATCGCAACACTCACGGGCGGCACGGTCATCTCCGAAGAGGTCGGTATCGATCTTAAGGAAGCGACGATGGATATGCTCGGCCGCGCAAAACAGGTCAAGGTCGACAAAGATAACACGACTATCGTGGAAGGCATGGGCAAAAAAGAGGATATTGATGGCCGCATCAAATCGATCAAGGCTCAGATCGAGGAAACGACCTCCGATTACGATAAGGAAAAACTTCAGGAACGTCTTGCTAAACTGGCGGGCGGCGTAGCTGTTATCCGCGTCGGCGCAGCCACGGAGACGGAAATGAAGGAAGCAAAGCTGAGGATCGAAGACGCTCTCGCAGCAACGCGCGCTGCTGTTGAAGAAGGTATCGTTCCGGGCGGCGGTACTGCCCCGCTGAAGGTAACAGACGATATCAAGGCGCTGATCGAAAAACTGACCGGTGATGAAAAAACGGGCGCTAAGATCGTACTGCGCGCTTTGGAAGAGCCTGTCCGCCAGATTGCTGCAAACGCAGGTCTTGAGGGCAGCATTATCGTAGAGAAAATCGTTGCTGACAAATCTAAGACGTTTGGCTTCAACGCTGCTACGGGCGAATATGTAGATATGATCGAAGCAGGCATCATCGACCCGACGAAGGTTACCCGTTCTGCGATCCAGAACGCATGCTCCGTTGCGGCTATGCTGCTCACGACGGAAAGCATCGTGACCGATCTTCCGGCGCCGGAACCGCCGGCAATGCCGGGCGGCGGCGCTCCCGGCGGAATGCCCGGAATGTACTAAGAATCAATAAGTAATAAAAAACGGGAGAAAAATTCTCCCGTTTTTTATTGCTAAAATTTTATTTCTTCAAGATCATACCAGTCTATAGGTTCTCCAAAACTGCTTTCTATTATTTCATTTTTATCCCGGAAACGTTCCAGCGTTGTTTCATCTGTAACATTAAAGTCTGTGATCCGGCATATTATTTTAGTCTGAGTGGAGAAACAAACTTCAACCAGAAAAAAATCGCCTACCTTGTCGTAAATCCGTGCCGCAGACATTGTACCGTTTGCTTTTGTATTGGCACTATTCGCAATATATCCGACCCTACTGCCGTCATCTTCAGCCACTACTTTGATCGCCTCTGTGTCGTAAGCATTTTCCGGCTCTTTACAGCACAACAATTCCGCACCAATGGAAAACGGTACTCTATCCCGATAATGTCGAAATCCTGTCACCGTTACAAACGTGCCATCTATCATAATCTTCTTTCCTTTCAAAGCAGCGCAACTGCGTATTTCTTCGAGCTTTTTTCCAATTCACCAGCCTTTTGCGCTACATGTTATTCAACTTTCCCGTCAAACTTTGCCGAATCCCACGCAAACGTCTTTTTACCGTCGAGTGCATCGATTTTTTTCATGTCCTCCTCCTGTAACTCAAAATCGAAAATATCTGCATTCGTAGCGATGCGATCTGGTTTTACAGATTTGGGTATCACAGTGATGCCGTTCTGAATATGCCAGCGCAGGGTCGCCTGTGCCGCGCTTTTTCCATATTTTCGCCCGATCTCTTCCATAAGCGGCTCTTCACTGAGATGCCCGTGAAAGATCGGCCCCCATGCTGTAACGGATATTTTATTTTCCAAACAAAACTTTCTTAATTCCCGCTGTTGATTCCACGGGTGCAGCTCCACCTGATCGTTCGCAGGATACGCCCCTGTCTTCTTATGCATATCCCGCAGCTGCTCTACCGTAAAATTAGAGACGCCCGCCGCACGGATCAAGCCTTTCCCACGCAGGGAGAGAAGCGTATCCCACGTGCGGTAACGAAGCGTTTCATCCGTTCCCGGCCAGTGAAGCATATAAAGGTCGATATAGTCCCCGCCAAGGGAAGCAAGGCTTTTTTGGAACACCTCTTCCGCATTCTTAAAATCGGTCGGCCATAGCTTTGTCGCTATAAACAATTCCTCCCGCGCAATCCCGCTGTCGCGTATGGCGCGCCCAACATCTTCTTCATTCCCGTAAAAGGTAGCCGTATCGATATGCCGGTAACCCGAATCAAGTGCAAAACGCACCGTTCGGTACACCTCCTCTCCGGCCCTTGCCTTATAAAGGCCGAGTCCGAATCCGGGCATATTCACGCCGTCTGCGACCCGTACCGTATCCTGCAAGCTCTTTATCATTTTCTCTCCTCCGTCAATAAAGCGATCGCGTCTACATATCCCTGTTCTCCTTTTCCGCATATCTGTGCAATACACACATCGGAAATCACCGAAATGTGCCGAAAGGCTTCGCGCACATGGATATCTGAAAGATGTACTTCCACACACGGAATACTAACGGACGAAATAGCGTCGCGTATCGCATAGCTATAGTGTGTATAAGCCCCCGCGTTCAATACGATGCCATCCTTGTCTCCATAGGCTTCGTGGATTTTATCGATCAACGCTCCCTCATGGTTGGACTGGAAAAATTCCAGCTCCACCTCCATATTTTTTGTTTGCTCCGCAATAAACGAATTGATTTCATTTAACGTCTTTACGCCATAAATTCCTTTTTCACGAATACCGAGCATATTTAGATTCGGCCCATTCATCACTAAAATTTTTTTCATTGCTTTCTCCCAAATCATTGAAATATAATATACTTGATTGTATCATAACCCGAAGGAGTTTTACTATTGTCATGCGGAAAAATTATTGTGTGATCGGTTCCCCTATCTCCCACAGCCTATCGCCTGCGATCCATAACATGCTTTACGCCCGGTATGGGCTTGAATGCTCGTATGGAAAAGAACTGGTGCGGCCTGATACGCTGGAAAGATTTCTCTCCTCTTTGGACGCCCGCGGCATCTATGGGTTTAACATCACAATGCCGCTCAAACAAACGATCCTCCCGTATCTTTCCTCGATCTCTTCCGAGGCATCAGGAGGCGTCAACACCGTCGTTGTTCAGGCTGACGGAAGACTTTTTGGCTATTCCACCGATGCAGCTGGCTTTTATGCGTCTCTTACAAATATTGGTTCCGGTTATCACGGACGGAATGTCGTATTCATCGGCGCCGGAGCCGTTACTCGCTTGCTTGCGCATGACGCTGTTCAAAAGGGTGCAAAAAGCGTTGTCATCGTGAACCGTACGCCCGAAAAAGCGCAAGGCATAGCGCGGGAGATCAACGCTTCTTTTGATTCTCTTCCGAACATTGCAAAGCATTTAAAAAACTGCGAGCTTCTGGTCAATACTACCCCGCTCGGCATGCACGGAACAGGGCAGGACTTCGAAGACTTGTCCTTTTTGGATTCTCTTCCTGTCCGTGCTGCTGTGTGCGATCTTATCTATTCTCCCGCTCAGACGTCTTTTCTTCAATACGCGGCAAATCGCGGCCTCATAACGATGAACGGCCTTGGAATGCTGATCTGGCAGGCATTTTTTTCTTTTGAGAAGTGGTTTGGGACCTTACCTGACCGCGGAGATTATCAGGCAGTCGAAGCAGCTTTGCTCAAAGATTTAGTGCACACATGATTTTCTGCGCCGTCTGCTCTACCGTACCGTCGTTTTCGATACGAATATCGCCTGCCTTTTCATAGCAGCTCCTGCGTTCTTCAAATATTTGCCGTACGCGTCCGGCGCCTTCTTTCAAAAGAGGGCGTTTTGTTGTATCTACAGTATTTACGATCGTTTCTACGTTCCGAACTATCCATATAACCGTTCCCGTTTTTCGCATGATCTCAATATTCCGGTTTGTCAGCACGATCCCTCCGCCGCAGGAAATAACGTGATCTGTTTTTTCCTCTGCCATTTCTTCAAGCGCTTCCGTTTCAAGAGTTCTGAAATATGCTTCTCCCTCCGCTTGAAAAATATCGCTGATCGTCCTCCCCTGTTCATTTTCGATCTTGGAGTCAAGATCGGTAAACGGAAGCCTCAGCTTTTGCGCCAATACTTGTCCGACTGCGGATTTTCCGCATCCCATCATGCCAATCAAAAAAATATGTTTCATATCAACAACCGTTCTCATAGATACCAAGCAGCTTTAGCTGCGAACAATAGCGGCTGATGCCGTCGATTGCTTTTTCGATCTGTTCCTGCAGCTCATCTCCCGCAAAATCCACATAGAACCGATATTCGAAGGTCCGGTGCTTCAGTGGACGCGATTCGATTTTTACCATATTGAGACCGCGTTCCGCAAATACGTTCAAAATATAGGCCAGCGCTCCCGGTTTATGCTCCAATACAAAGCTGATGCTTGCTTTATTACCACTCCCGTCCGCTTTTTCTGTCCGACCAATCATAATAAACCGTGTAGTATTTTCTCCGCTGGTATTGATATTTTTCTCCAAAGGCTCCAACCCATAAATTTTCCCTGCATATTCACTGGCGATCGCCGCCTTGGACGGATCGCCCGTCTTGGAGACATACTCTGCGCTGGCGGCAGTATTGTAATACGGTATTCTCCTCCACTGGGGATAATGGTCTAAAAATTCCGCGCACTGCATCAAACCCTGATCGTGCGAATATACTTCCTCGATATCGTCTATCGACGCACCCGGAACGCAAAGCAGTGCATGGCTGATGTGGATCAGCTGTTCGCCTGTGATGGCAACATCGTATTTCTCCAGCAGGTCATAGACTTGCTGTACGCTTCCTGCATAGGAATTTTCGATCGGTAATACGCCAAATTCGACCTCTCCTGATTCCACAGCAGCAAAGACATCTTCAAAGCCCTGATAGCCGACTGCCTGCATCTGTTCTCCGAAATACCTGTTCCGCGCCATATCCGCATAAGCGCCGCGAATACCGGAATACCCAACCTTTCCGCTTCCGCTGCAATTTTTTTTCTCTACTGCATGTTTTCCGACGACTCGTCTTTGGTAGGCACGGCTCATGCTCATAAGCAATTCATAGAGCCTGTCGATGTCTCCGCACAGCCGCTTATCGAAAAGCATCTCCTCGCGCTTTTTCAGCACCTCCACCTCACGTCCCCTATCTAGGACAGGCAGTCCCCGTTCTATCTTGCATCTTGCGATCTCTTCTGCGATCTGTATCCTCTTTTCAAACGCTTGTACGATTACAGCGTCTACTTCGTCTATTTTTCTGCGCAGGCTTTCAAGTTCAGTCATGGTTCACCTCCAACCACAGATCGGCCGCAGCAAGCGCAGCTGCACATTTTACCGCCTCTACTGCGCGCGGCACGATGCACGCGTCATGCCGTCCGTGTATCCGCAGAGATGCTTCCTCCATTGTGCGGATATTGACCGTTTTTTGCTCTTGGGCGATCGATGCCGTCGGCCGGACCGCAACACGAAACAAAACCGGCATTCCATTTGTGATGCCGCCGCCGATCCCTCCGCTGTGATTTGAAGCAAAGGAAACAGTTCCATTTTTTAGAATGGGAGTGTCGTTTGCCTCGCTGCCGCGCATGCCCGCTATTTTAAATCCATCTCCGAATTCCAAGCCCTTTACGGCGGGAATCGAAAACATAATATGTGCAAGCGTGCTTTCAACACTGTCGAAAAAAGGATCTCCTAAGCCTGCCGGAAGTCCGCTGATGGCACATTCGATCACTCCACCTACCGAGTCAGCCTTGCTATGCGCTTCACGTATCTTATCCTGCATCTTCCGTCCAATATCCATATCTACGACCGGAAAATCTTTCCTCTCTGTTTCCTCCATTTCCGCCGCAGAATATGGCCCCGGGTCCATAACGTCCGCTATTTGTTTGATTCGGGCTGAAACATGGATATGGTGCTGTTCTAAAAGCTGGCGCGCAATGCTTCCCGCAAACACGATAGGGGCAGTCAGGCGGCCCGAAAAATGTCCGCCCCCCCGGTAGTCATTGAACCCGTGATATTTAACGAATCCGGTGTAATCTGCATGGCCCGGGCGCAGCAATTCGACCGTTCTCTCATAATCCTGAGAACGTGTATCCGTGTTGCGGATCAGTGCGGTCAGCGGCGTTCCCGTCGCTCTCCCATTGAAATACCCGCTCACTATTTCCGGAATATCGGCTTCCTGCCGCTTTGTAGAAGCGACAGAGCGGTTAGGTGCACGCCGTTTCATCGCTTCTGCTATTTTTTTTTCGTCGATCTTCAAGCCTGCAGGAAGTCCGTCTATGACAACACCAATTCCTGCCGAATGAGACTCGCCGAAAATCGTTACCTTCAGATTATTTCCAAATGTTGCACTCATCTTACACAACCTCCTACGCTGGCAAATTCTTCAAAAAAAAGCGGAGCCGATTTCCCGACCGCTTCTGAACCATTCAGTAATATGGGCTCCCTTGAAATACAAGAAGCGACAGCCAATGCCATAGCGATCCGATGATCGGCGTGACTATCCACCTCTCCTCCATTCAACATCCCTTTTCCATGGATCGTCAGGCTGTCTTCATATTCTATAATATCCGCTCCAAGCTTTTCCAGCTCCTGCGTTATAGCATGCAGGCGATCGCTTTCCTTATACCGCAGCCGTCCCGCATTATAAATGCGCGTCTTTCCTTCTGCTGCACATCCAAGAACAGCCAGCACCGGCACAAGATCCGGTATCTGACTTACGTCTATTTCAATCGGTTTCAGGGAATTTTTTTTCACAAGGATTCCGTCTGCCCGATATTCAACGTCTGCCCCCATGCATTTCAATATCCCCAATATTTCCTTATCCCCCTGCTTTGTCTCCTGCTTCAAGCCAGTAAGAAGCACCTCACCCGCAAGAGCCGCTGAGACGGCAAAAAAAGCGGCATGGGAATAATCTCCTTCTATCGTCATATCACACGGACGATAGCCCTGTCTCCCAAACACATCGATAATATTCCCCCGCCATTTGGTCTCCACACCAAACGCCCGCTGAATATCCCGTGTAAGATCGATATAGGGCCGCGATTCGATCTCTGTCGTGAGATGAATACCGGAATCGTCCATCAAAAGGGGCAATGCATACAGTAACCCCGATATAAACTGGGAGGATATGTTGCCCGGCATGGCATATTCTCCACTTTCCAGCGTTCCACACAGCGTAAGTGCATTATCTTGCTTTTCGGCTCTTATGTTATTTCTTAGAAAAACCCTATCGTACGCGTCATGCGGCCGCCGCATCAGTCTTCCGTGCCCGATGAAAGTACGTTCTTTCCCATCAAGCGCGAGCGGGATCAGAAAACGAAGCGTAGAGCCTGATTCTCCGCAATCGATCATTTTCTTTCCCGCTTCGTGAAAGCCGCCGTATACAGTGCATACATCTCCGTCCGTTTCATATTTACATAGTCCCATATCCCGCAACGCATTAGCCGTAGCTGTTATATCCTCGGAAAAGGCCATATTCCTCAATATCGATTTTCCATTGGCAAGCGCGGCACAGATGAGCGCACGATGTGACACACTTTTCGATGGGATCATTTTGATGTTTCCTCGAATTTTTGATGGGATTATCTTTTTCATAAACTCTATTCCTTTAATATTTTCTGTATTTCTTCTACATCGAGCTTTTGGATGACCGCATGCCCGATTTCATCGATCAGTATAAAGTTGATCTTTCTGCCCTCAGCTTTTTTATCTGCAAGCAGAAGCTCCAGCGCTTTATGCAGTATATTGCCCTCTGTTTCGACCGGCAACCTGTTTTGTTCCAAGAGCGACTTTGTGTCCTCCGTTAAGCCTGCCGGAGATACTCCTAACTTCTCCCCGATTCGTGCTGCGTATACCATTCCTATGGCAACCGCTTCTCCATGCAAAAAGGCTCCGTAGCCTGCCGCTGCTTCAATCGCATGCCCAAGCGTATGACCATAATTGAGCTGCATACGGATGCCTGTATCATAGGGATCGCGCTTCACATAATCTGCCTTGATCTCGCAGCAGCGTCTTACGATATCCGCGATATCTGCCCTCCCTGAAACAAGCGTTTGATGCAATTTTGCATCATATATATACGCATATTTGATGACTTCCGCCATGCCCGCTGCATATTGACGCGTATCAAGTGTTGCAAGCGTTCCAGTGTCTGCTATAACAATATCCGGCTGATAAAAAGCGCCCACCATATTCTTCCCCTCCGGAAGATTGACCGCTACCTTTCCTCCTACCGAACTATCTACCTGCGCAAGCAGCGTCGTTGGATACTGAACAAACGAAATACCGCGTTTGAAGGTAGCCGCCGCAAAGCCTGCGATATCTCCTACGACACCGCCGCCAAGCGCAGCGACCGCGCCTTTACGGTCTATCCCGAATTCCATCAATTTCTGATAGATCATTTCCAGATTCCGCATACTTTTCGAGCTTTCTCCGGCAGGCAGAATGATCCATTTTGCCTCTGGAAAATACTCATGCAGCAAAGGATATACGATATCGTCCGTAATAACGGCATAATCTGTATATCTTTTCAGCGGTTCATCCGAAATGATACGGTTTCCTATTACTATATCATATCTTCCATTATCCGCGTCTACCAAAACCTTTTTCATAATTCCTCCCGTTAGGACATGACGTTCTTGAGCGCTGTGAGTTTATGCATGATGCTGTCGAACTGATCGGGTGTAAGCGACTGCGCACCGTCGCACAGGGCATGCTTCGGGTCGTTGTGCACTTCGATCAAAAGTCCGTCCGCCCCGGCTGCAACGGCGGCGAGCGCAAGAGACTCTACCATATAGGATAGCCCGGATGCATGGCTTGGGTCAACGACAACGGGCAGATGTGACAGCTTTTTGACTGCAGGGATCGCACTGATATCGAGTGTGTTGCGCGTATAGGTCTCAAAGGTGCGAATACCGCGCTCGCACAGTATTACGTTCTCGTTTCCGCCCGACATAATATATTCCGCGCTCATCAACCATTCTTCAATCGTATTAGATAGTCCGCGCTTCAAAAGAATCGGCTTTTTCGTCTGCCCTACCTCTTTCAGCAAATCAAAATTCTGCATATTACGTGCACCGATTTGTATGATATCCGCTTTTTCTGAAAACAATTCAACATATTTGGGCGCCATGATCTCCGTTACGATCGGCATTCCGGTTTCCTGTCTGACCTCGGTCAGAATATCAAGGCCTTTTACTCCCAGTCCTTGGAACGCATAAGGAGAAGTCCGTGGTTTGAAGGCACCGCCGCGAAGAACTTTTGCACCGGATTTCCTGCAGCTTTTGGCGATCCCCTCAAGCTGCTCAAAAGACTCGACCGAACATGGCCCTGCCATTACCGTAAGCGTTCCGCCGCCGATATCGACGCCGCTTACATGAACGATACTGTCTTCCGGATGAAATTTGCGGTTCGCTTTTTTGTAGGGCTCCTGAACGGATACCACCCTGTCTACCCCGTTCATCATACCCACGCGCTCCTTATCCACCATATAGGTGTCGCCCAAAACGCCAAGTACTGTACAATCTACGCCCTTGTTCGTCTGTACCTGCATCCCTTTTTTGACTAACGCATCGGTCACTCGCAGTATCTCCTCTTTAGACGCGCTGTTTTTCATTACTACGATCATGTTGACTCATCCTCATTTCTTCAAGATTTTAAAATAAAAAAGCTGTGGGCACCTGCCGGCACTCACAGCATATTACCAATGCTATTCGTTTATATGTGCATACCGACAGAAATTAACATGCAAAAAAGCTCCAACGGTAAAAGCCGTTAAAGCAAAACATGTTAAAAAATCGTGTCGATACTGTTGCCATCATCGTTTTATTGCTCCTTGTTTTTTATTATATGTGATTTGAACCGGTAATTCAAGATTTTTTTGCGCAGCTGTATTTTTTGCTTTTTCAGCCAAAGGTTCACTTTTTCATGACTGCGCAAAAAATATTACGATAATATTACAAAAAACTCTTTACAAGATAAATTTCTTGTGATAATCTATAAACAGAGTTAATGATTTTTTTCAATATAATGTTCCTCCAGTATCATAATTTTTGAAGAAAGCTGCGGCAATGCCGCAGTTTTCTTTTTGCGTAAAATTTCTGTAAGATTTTTTGTAAGTTTTGATTTGATAATATTCTTTTTGCTTTCTCTTTTCCTTTTCGATATAATAAAGTCGACAGAAAAGCGAGGTAAAAATGCAATGATCATTATCGTAAAGCAAGACACTTCCAAGGAAAAAATCACTTCCCTGATCCATTCTTTGGAGGAACAGAACTTTAAAACACATTTGAGCGAGGGTGAAAATACTACGATCATAGGCCTTGTCGGCGATACCTCTCTCGTGGATATCGATAGCCTGAAAGCCCGTGATATCGTAGAGGATGTGCGGCGCGTTTCCGAGCCGTATAAGAAAGCGAACCGTAAATTCCATACGGATGATACTATTGTTGAAGTATTAGGGAAAAAGATAGGCGGCGGGCATTTTGCCGTAATGGCAGGTCCCTGTTCTGTTGAAAGTGAGCCGCAGATCCTTGAAGTCGCTGAAAGCGTTATGCAAAGCGGCGCGACCTTTCTGCGCGGCGGCGCTTTTAAGCCGCGGACCTCACCCTACGCATTCCAGGGTCTTGAAAAATATGGAATAGATTTTCTGTTGGAATGCAAAAAGAAATATGGTATTCCAATTGTAACCGAAATCATGGGGATTTCAGATATCCCGTTGTTTGAAGATGTCGATATCATTCAGGTCGGTGCGCGCAATATGCAAAATTTCCGTCTCCTAAAGGAACTTGGAAAATTAAAACAACCCATTCTCTTAAAGCGTGGATTGGCGAATACGATCGAAGAGCTTTTAATGAGCGCGGAATACATTATGTCTGGCGGGAATGAGAACGTAATACTATGTGAACGCGGTATTCGCACCTTTGAGACCTATACGCGCAATACTTTTGATGTAAGTGCCATCCCCATGCTCAAAAGGCTTTCTCATTTGCCAGTCATTGCAGACCCCAGCCATGCCGCTGGGCTCGACTGGATGGTCGAGCCTCTTGCTAAAGCTGCGATCGCAGCCGGTGCCGACGGCCTTATGATCGAGGTCCATAATGACCCTCCACACGCTCTTTCAGATGGGAAACAATCCCTCACACCTACTCGCTTTTCAGAAGTAATGAAATCTTTGAAAGCATATATGCAACTGGAAAGCAAAACCTTGGAATAGCAGCAGGTTTAATAAAACAGCGGTCTGAAATGCCGCTGTTTTATTTTATCGCCGTATCAGCTTTTGGCTGATATTCGGCGTATTCGTTAGTAAACCGGCGCTATTTTATGCAATCTTACGATTTTAATGTTTTTCCGCTTCTGGAATGTGTATGTAATGATTGTATAATTGTTAAGAAATTGTTACAATTATTTCATATTGTTATAACATGCTAAAAGTAGAGGTCTGTTTATGTTTAAAAAGTTAATGCTCAGTATTTCCATTTGTCTTTCCATCGTTGTATTGGCGCCATTTTCCGCATTGGCCGTCTCCCGATATGAAGTATTACAGATTGGAGATGAAGACGCATGGGTAGAAGAGCTTCAGGAAAAGCTTCATGAAACAGACTATCTGAAATGTAATCCTACCGGTTATTTCGGAACGGATACGCAGAATGCCGTGATACGATTTCAAACAGATAACGGTCTTGTTGTTGATGGAAAGGCCGGCCCGAACACCAGAAAAGCACTTTTCGGCGACGAATATTCTGAGATTGATCCCAGCCGCGAGGTAAAAGGCTCCGCGAGCCCCCAGACGGTACAGCAGACTTCTTCCGGTACTTCCCTCAATCCCGGAGATAAAGGCAGCGAGGTTTCCGACCTTCAGCAGCGTTTACAGGATCTGGAATATTATGACTATTCCAGTATTACCGGATACTATGGTCCGGTCACGACCGAAGCTGTAGAACGGTTTCAGCGTACCAATCATCTTACGGTGAACGGCATCATGGATTCGAAATGTCTTGAGCTTCTAAAATCCGGAAGTAAATATTACACGATGTATCCCGGAGACAGCGGAGACGATATTCGGGAAATGCAGGACAGATTAGGCGAGCTTGGATATTTCGACGCGACCTCTACAGGCTATTTCGGCAGTATTACAACAAGTGCCGTTAAAAGCTTTCAAAGTGCAAACGGTTTAGCCGTAGATGGTGTAGTCGGCAAAGACACCCGCAAATATCTCTATTCTTCCGATGCTAAAAAAGGAAGCTCCGGCAGTTCTTCCGCCTCATCATCTTCTTCAGCCGGAAGCAGCGGGAACTCCAGCGCCGACCGTATGATCGAGATCGCGCATACACAAATCGGGAAGCCCTACTCGTATGGCTCCAGTGGTCCGAATTCTTATGATTGCTCCGGATTCGTATATTATTGTTTAAAGAATTCCGGCGTTGCTGCCAGCCGACTGAGTTCTGCCGGGTATTCGACTGTTTCAAGGTGGGACACCATAAAGGATGTGAATGCTTTGCAGCCGGGAGACCTCGTCTACTTTAGGTCGGATAAAAGCCCGTCCGTTGGTCACATTGGTATTTATCTTGGCGGAGGCAGTATGATCCATTCGGCTCCTTCCTCCGGCGGCGTGGCGGTCAGCAGTATGTCGTCCGGCTATTACGCCCGCAATTTTCTTGGAGCAAAACGGGTCTTTTGAACGATATGATATCTGAAAACAGCTGCAAATTTTGCAGCTGTTTTTTCTAATTTAGTACTTGTATTTTTCATCATTGTTTGGTAAAATATATTTCGCACAGTAAATCATATCGTTGTCATGGGGGTATAGCTCAGTTGGTAGAGCGCTTGCTTCGCATGTAAGAGGCCAGCGGTTCGAATCCGCTTATCTCCACCAATTAAATCCTGCTTATCGCAGGATTTTTGTTTTCTAAAGCTTCCTGTCTTTACCTCATTCTCTCTGTAGTGCTATAATAAGTCTATGAAAAATTCTTTTCAGGTGTCGCCGGTATATCAGCATAAGATCGATTGGGTTCTGATCGTCACACTTATTTTTTTATTTTTTGCATATCTGCTGTTCCATTCGCTGTTTGGTGGGACTCTTTTCTCCTATAATGACTGGGATAGCTATACGCTTCAGGCGCTTGCATGGCGGAACGGCGCAGTCTCCTTACCGCAAAACTATTCATGGCTTGAATTGGCCGAATATAACGGAAATTATTTCGTGTCCTTTCCTCCCGTTCCCTCTCTTGTCATGTTTCCTCTCACTTTCCTGTTTGAGGGTCTCGTACCAAGTAATTTCATCATCATGCTCTATTCTCTATTGAGCATTACATTTGCATATAAGTGTTTTCAAAGGACCGGGCTGCGGAAGCTCTCTGCAATGTTTTGGGCGCTCTTTTTTGTATTAGGCAGCAATATGCTGTGGATGTCGACCTCGGGCGGCTCGTGGTTTCTCGCCCAAGCGCTGAATATGACGCTTTGTTTTGCTGCTATTTTAAGCTTACTTTATCATAAAAAAGCATTATGTCTGACCTTGCTGGCACTTGCGGTCGGCTGCCGTCCATTCTCTGTCTGTTTCTTTTTCGCCGTTTTTCTCTATCTTGTACTTTCTGAATCCCGCAAATCTCATAACAAGTTTTTCCTTTGTGTCCTCCGGCAGACAAGATATCTAATAATCCCTGCGTGTATTGCAGCCGGATATCTACTCTATAATTTCATACGGTTTCAGGACCCGTTTGAATTTGGACACAATTATCTCCCTGAATTTACCGGTGTGGGAAACGCACAGTTCGGTTTAGAGTATCTTCCGGCAAATGCTTATAATATTTTTCTTCGCCTGCCATCTTTTTCGGAAAACGGCGCTATTGTACTCCCCTTGTTTGATGGTTTTATGTTTTATCTTGCCAATCCGATTTTTATCGTATGGTTTGTCAGACTGGCGGCCGACATCATTCAAAAACAGATGACACCCGAAAAGGCCATTCTGGCCGTGAGCCTCGCCTTGAATCTTTTTCTTCTTCTCATTCATAAAACATTTGGGGGCTGGCAATTCGGTGCACGCTATACGGTAGACCTTTTACCCTTTGTTTTGTCTTATCTTCTTTTCTCTCCAAAACAAAAACCCCGAAAATGGGAAATCATTACCGGGGCTTTCGCCATACTTTTTAACCTTTACGGAGCTTTGCTCATGCACCTGCAGCTCCTATAGCGCTTTTCTCCTCACGTCATTATCCCTTTTTTCGCAAAGTCTCCGCCTTACTCAGAAGCCGTGCTCTACTCAAAAAATATGATCTGTCTGATGATGGAAACGCAAAAAATGCTCACTCCACCCTGTACCAATACACTGCTGAAAAAATCCCTATCAATGAAGAAACCTTTTGTGTCTCTTGCCTTTATCCGCTCGGCCGACAGATTCTCCTGCCTGCATACGAGGAATTCTCCGGTGTTATCGTCCGGCTGATAAAGCTCACAAGCTTTTCCTGCCCGCTCGAGATCTCAGGCTTCAAAAATACATGCACTCTACATATTTTTCCATGAAATAGGGATTGCTTCCAAGCTCTACATGCTTTCCAAGGCTGCAAATGTGTTTCATATCTTTTTCACATTCATCATCAAACAGAGCCATTCCTGCTCCTGCTCCTGCTGCATTTCCAACACTGATGATCTCCCTGAAATCCTTTGACAGCAAGCCGATCCGCATCGCGCTCTGTTGATTCATATAGTTGCCAAATCCTCCTGCCAGATAGACCCGCTTAATATCCCCGACTTCGAGATCCGCTTCCTTTACCAGGGAAAGGACACCTGCGGCAATCGCAGCCTTTGCTGTTTGCAGCTCCCTGATATCCTTTTGCGTGATAAATACATTTTCTGCGATCAAAAGAGCAGGCTCTCCTTCTTTCTCAATAATATAGCGGCTTTTCGTTTCTTCTGCGATGCGTCCTGTTTCGTCGATTACTCCCGCATTGCACATCAAAGCGACCGCATCTAAAAGGCCGGAACCGCATAACCCTTGCGGAGCACCTCCTCCGATCACATGGACCTGCAATTTCCCTTGGAGAACATCTACACTGTTGACTGCTCCTTTGACTCCCGCCATTCCACAGCTGATCTGCGCGCCTTCAAAAGCCGGACCTGCAGCGGTCGATGTGCTTAAAATGAAATCGCTGTTTCCAATCGCAACTTCCCCATTCGTGCCGATATCCATCAGTAAACAGATATCGTCTGAATGAACGAAACCCGTCGCAAGGAGAGCTGACGTAATGTCTCCTCCGACAAATGCAGACATACAAGGCGTTAAATAACAATCAGCCCCCGGCAAATCGAGCCCTATCTCTTTCGCAGAAATGGATATTCCGAATTTAGAAGCTGGTTCAAACGGCAAAGTGCCCATCGAGACCGGCGACAAGCCGGCAAGCAGATGCAGCATGGTCGTATTTCCCGTGATCACGCATTCCGACACATCACTTGTTTTGATCCCCGTCTCTTCCGCCGCTTCTCCAATGAGGGAATCCAACTCCCGAACGATCGCACGGTTCATTTTTTGCAATCCGTCTTCATGATCCGCACAAAACTTGATACGTGATATCACATCTAAACCAAGCGATGCCTGCGCATTGATCCGGCTTTTTACACAAACGCATTTTGCTTCATCTAAGCGATAGAGATAAACCACTACTGTTGTTGTTCCAATATCAACGGCTATGCCGAAACCATGCCTGCCTGTTTTTAGTACGGGCATTATCCCTTCCGTTAAGATTTCCATTTCCGCACGCAAATCTTTTGCTTCGGCATTCCGCTGCGCGAATTTAATGCAGCGCTTATGCGGGCATTTCCCAAACAGACATTCTCCCCTGCATACCGGCTCTTTTTCCATGTTCTTCCCCCCAAAACGATACAGTTCTGCTTTTATGAAAAAAGAGCTGCCACACCCGGCAGCTCTTAAAATAGTACATGACTTACTGGCAGATCTGCAAAGCGACATCGCTTGCACTCGAAGCATCTGCTGTATAATAGTCTGCGCCGATCTTATTCTTAAAGTCTTCCGTTACAGGCGCTCCGCCGACCATGACTTTGATTTTATCCTTTACGCCTTTCGCATTGACTTCATCCACCACTTCTTTCATGACCGCCATCGTTGTCGTAAGCAACGCAGAGCACGCAATGACCTGAGCTCCTTCCGCAATTGCCGTATCGACAAATTTTTCTGCGGATACGTCTACACCAAGGTCAATTACTTCAAGCCCTTTGCTCTCAAGCATGATCTTGACCAGATTTTTACCGATGTCGTGCAGGTCGCCTTTTACCGTTCCAAGCACAACTTTTCCCTTCGATTCCACCTTTTCAGACGCAAGTGCACCCGCAAGAGAATCGATTCCGGCCTGCATAGCACGGGCAGCAATCAGCACTTCCGGTACATATACCTGATTATTTTTAAATTTCTCACCAATAATGGACATCCCTACAAGAAGGCCGTCCTGCAGCAGGTCCTGAGCATTGGTCCCTTTTTCAAGCTCTGCCGCAATAATTTCCTTGACGTTGTTCGCTCTCCCCTGCTGAACCAACGTGCTCAAATCTTCATAAACGCTCATTTCCAAATTTCCTCCCCTTTTTGCCTTTCAGCAATTTTTATTTTGAAATATACCTTACTATAATGATACTGCGAATATTTTCTCTTTTATTATACTATTTTCTCTTTTTTTGAATAAAAATCCCTCAGGCAAGCAGTCCGTGCTCAACACGCTTTCATCATTTTTTCCTGAATATTCTATTATTCATTTTCTATTCATATTTCATTCATACGCATTTCATATTTCATTGTTATGATAAGTACATCAAAAAGAAAAGCAGTCACAACTTTTCATAAATCTTCTTTCTCTAAAAAGGCCGAAAGGCCTTTGGGTAAGACCGCCGGCAGGCGTTAAACATATATAAATATGATACTTCCGAGAAAAAAATCTGCTGAATAGCAGATTTTTTTCTTGCTGCATATTCTTATTTTTTTCTAAATTCCATTTTTTCAAGATCGTGCGGAAGGTCCGGATTGATGTGCACGATCACGTCATCCAGCTCCGGATGACATGCGAGCAATTCGTCTTCGACCTTTTTACCTATTTCGTGACTTTTGATTACGGTCATATCCCTATCTACCGATATTTTTACCACAAGGATCGCTTTTGCCCCAACCGGTTTTGTATTCAGACTATCGACATGATCGATCCCTTCTATTTGCAATACCTCTTTACGGTACTGCTCCAACGTATCCCGGTCCATTCCCGCATCCATTAAAACACGTGCCGATTCCAAAATAATCATAACGCCGCTGTATACGATCCAAACCGAAATCGCGATACCGATCGCGCCATCCATAAAATACCAGCCCGCGAAACTTAAAAAAATCGCAGCAAGCGTACCTGATGTGACAAACACATCATTCCTATGATCCTGCGCATTTGCTTTGATCAATACACTGTTATATTGCCTGCTTTTTCCAATGCAATAACAATAGAGGCTCAATTTGGTCACGATCGTAGCAGCGGCAATCGCTACCAGCCACCATGAAAACTCGAGTTTTTCCCCTGCCGCAAGCGATTCCACCGATCCTACAGCTGTATAGACCGCCATTACGATCATAGAAAATCCAATGATCATGGAAGCAATATATTCTGCTTTGCCATGCCCCCAGACGTGCTCCGCATCTTTTGGCTTTGCTGCATAGATACTGCCCAAAAGCGTCACAGTCGATGCAAACACATCTCCTAAACTATTGAATCCGTCTGCGATCATCGCTTGACTGTCCGACGCATACCCCGCCGTCAGTTTCAGCAGCAACAGGATAATATTGGCTGCGATCCCAAGGATAGCAACCTTTTTTCCAGATAAAAAACGGTCTTCCAAAATCGTAATACTCCCGATTATTTTAACACTATTTTATCACAGTTTCTGCAACGTTTCCATCTGAACGAACACTTCATCAATCAAAAACCGCTTCCGGAATTCTTATGGAAGCGGTTTTTGATCAGTCTCTTCTATCCTGAATATCTATTCAGTTTCCTCCGCCAAAGAGATTTACAAAGAAGTCCCCGATGCTCTTGAAGAAATCCCCTACGCTTGTGAAGAAATTCTCCACGCCCTCCTTCGCCTGAAACAGGTTCAAAAATGTATCCGGGTCTAAATTCAATTCATTGAACTTTTTAACAAGCTGCAATATCTGCTGTACCTGATCATCCGTCAGCGTCACTTCATATTTATCGGCGGTCTCCCGAATCAACTCAATGATTTGGTCATCCGTCATATTCTTTGTTTCTTTCAGTTTACCTTTCAGGTCGTTGATGATATCGACCGATACATCTCCTAATGCCTCCTGCAGCTCACCTGTAACGACAAGCTCCTCTACTGCCGTATCTTTCGCGAGCTCGCTTAAAACCGTACCTGTCATATCTTCATACGCTTTATAAATCCCCGCAAGCGCTCCCGTACCGGATACTGGCTTATAAGCGGAAACTTTTACCTTTGCGTCGGTTATTCCCGCCGTGGAAAGTGCTGCCATATACATTTTTTCCGTTACGTAATTGATATTATTGACCTCGAGCTCGATCCCACCGCCGTCATTCGGCTGTATATATACGCAGGAAAGGGCGACGTCACCAATCTTTTGATCCGGAACGAGTCCCTCCAGATAATGCCGTTCCTCGCTGTTCGTTACCTGCAACTCCGTTACATCTCCGCGATTGATTCCAAAAGAACTGTAAACATCCGCAATTTGCTCCTCCGAATTATCCGCCCCGATCACAACACGCGCTTCCTGACCGGCGGCAAATGCCGGAACTGCAAAGGATACCGCTAATACGAGCGTAAGCACAACTGCAATTATTTTTTTTAACATAATAGGAACTACCTTTCATCAGTTAATATAGCTGAATTATAGCATGGACTTCTGCTAAATTCAATTTGAGTGTCTGGTTTTCATGGATTGTTAATACTTTATTAAGAAATAAAATATCCTGTAACATGGGGAAGCTACTGCAAGGCATGTATGTCTCGCTTTTATGGTCTTGAAAATAGGATGATGCGTTTTTTATTCTCTTTGAAAACAACATTTAAGTGTAGGAGACCCTATTGTTTAATATGTGTATAAAAAATACGAAAGAAAACCATTTTTGATTTTCTTTCGCGTTGGTCGGGGTGACAGGATTTGAACCTGCGACCTCTTCGTCCCGAACGAAGCGCGCTACCAAGCTGCGCTACACCCCGAATCTGGAGCCAACGAGCGGACTCGAACCGCTGACCTGCTGATTACGAATCAGCTGCTCTACCAACTGAGCCACGTTGGCATTCCTATTTGTGCCGACTTCTAATATTTTATCAGATTTATCATAAAAATCAACCACTTTTTTAAAAATTACAGACAGAATTTTAAATTCCAAACAGAATGCTTCCTCTATCGTTTCTTTCTGAAGTATTGGTAATAGGTACATTTTATGTTCCCGTTATATAATTTTCTTTTCTTATCGGCTTTTTCCCCATATTTCGATTCAAATTTATCGTCTGCGGTGATTACGAACACTACCGTGTCCTGAAGTCCGCAGAAGCGCTCTCCCATTGCGCGGTACAATTCCGCAACCTCTTTTTCAGCCCCCATTCGCATTGCATAAGGTGGATTTGTGACGATAGTGGATTGACGCTGCGGCTGTTCAAAGTCTCTGACATCTCTCCGCGAAAACCGAATCAACTGCGCTACGTCCATATTATATGCATGCTCTTTGGCAAGCTCAAGTGTGCGTCCGTCAATATCGCTCGCATATATTTCCATTTCCGGTATTTTCAGAAGACTTTTAGCGTACTCTTTCATCTCTGCAAACTCTTTCCGGAATTCATTGCCATATCCCTGCGCATCAAATCTGCGCTTGATGCCCGGCGCCATATTCGCGGCCAGCATTGCCGCTTCAATGGCGATCGTACCGCTGCCGCACAAGGGGTCGAAAAAATCACGCGTCCTCCACCGGGAAATCATAATGAGCGCCGCAGCAAGTGTTTCCTTAAGCGGCGCCTGCGCATTCTTTAAACGATATCCGCGCCGGTTAAGCCCTGCTCCGCTGGTGTTGAGTGCTACGGTCGCCTGATCGTTCAGCAAATTCACATATAAGTTGAACATACTGCCTGTTTCTTCAAAGTGTTCTTGGGGATAAACACGCTGCATCGCTTTTACGACCGCTTTTTTAGAGACTGCCTGTACATCCGATACACTCCCAAGCACGGAGCGCACCGCGCTCCCATCGACAGGAAATCTTGCATCTGACGGCATGATATCACCAAAGGGTATCGCCGCTATTCCTTCAAACAACTCTTCGAAAGTGACCGCCCGAAATTCCTTCAATATCAGATAAACCCGGTCTGCCGTGCGCAGAAAAATATTTGCTTTTGCGATCTCCTGCTCATTGGCGTCGAAATAGACTCTTGCATCTCTCGCGGCTACATTCTGAAAGCCGAGTGTCCTCAGTTCTCCGGCAAGGATACCCTCTATTCCAAAAGCACAGGAAGCATAGCATCTATAGTTCATGCTTGCTGTCCTCCTACTTTGTTCATTACGAGTCCATTGATCACCAGCTTAAATGTACATCCGAGAAACTTCGCGCTCTTTTCGCACATTTTCATCCGTCCCAGATAAATCTGCAGAAATTCCATAGGCGTTGCATGCTCTTTCATCTTGAGCTCAAACGTGATTTGATTTTTCTCCTGAGATACCCGGACATCGGTCTCATAAATAGAGAGGTTTACCCTGTCGTGGATATCGTCCATATCCTTTCTCTTCACGCGTTTTTTATAGGCATCCACCTTATCGGCAATGATCAGCGCAGCCGAAATATCGCTCACCGGCGTTCCCGTCTCTTCATCGTGGGAGCCTACGGCCGAACAGATATCGCATACATCCTGCAGATCCATCCCGATTCGTTGAAGCTCGTCGAACAAAAGCGTCGCGCCTGTAAGCGAATGCATTTTCCGGTTGATCATATTGCCCACGTCGTGCGTCCATCCTGCGATGCGCGCTAATTCGACACGTTCCTCCGGATATCCAAGCTTTTCCAGTATCTCTCCTGCGATCTTGCTGACATATCCTACATGCCGCGGCCCGTGATCTGTATATCCTAACGTTTCAAGGCATGCGTTTGCCTGCTCTACAAGAATCCTGATTCTTGAATTTTTCTGAACATCTTCCGATGATATCTTAGCCATCATATTTCCTTCCCTTTCTCTGCCGTATTGATGATTTCCATTGCGATGGCAGCCATTCTGTTCACGTCCGCCTGAAAAAGAGCCGCTATCTCACGCGGCTTTTCCACTTCTCCCCTAAAGTACAGCGCTGCGAATACGACTGCACCGGCAAGCTCATTTATTTCATTCAAATAACGGCTACCCGTCCCTTTTTCAATAAAACCCTGCAGCAGTCCAGCCGCCTGTCCTGCCAGCTGTTCGGAATATCTCTCACCGGCGATCCCTATGACCAAATCAAACAGCTTATTGAATTGCTCTGTACCGGATTCCTCGATATGATCCAATATTCCGACTTTTACTTCTACGATACTCCCGTTAAAATAAGCGACATAGGGTTCGGCAGCCTTCATTTTTTTCAAGGTCACGAATACCTCGTTTTTGATTTCATCCGGTTGATTCCGCTTCAGAATATACCGCCGAAATATCTTTTCTGCTTTTTCTCCTCCCAGTCCTCCTATGATCTCAACGACTGCTTTTTTGATGAAGTTATCTCCATATTCAAGGCCCCACAGAAGAATATCCTTTAATTTTCGTTCCCTGTTCCATAACTCTCTGAATTCCTGTTCCGGTAATTTCATTTTTTCATTCAGATATCTGATTCGTTTTCTCGCTTCTTGGGGCGGTACCTGAAAGACATATCCGATTTCCTGATGCTGCTTCCGTCCGGCCATAACGTCTTTCGCATATTTCAGATAGTAGCCGGCTATGCTTTCTTCCGGTTCCATTTTAATAATATCCGCGAAATAATTTACTGCATCGGTATACCGCCGCATATTGAAGCTGGCAACTGCCGCGCAAAATAATACTTTTTCATCATACGGAGCCATCTTCAAAATATTCTCTAAATACTGAAGCGCTTTTTCATGCTCTCCGATCTCGCAATAGGTGATCGCAATCTTATACAGGTCGTCTTGCGTATTCTTTTGTCTGTCGATCGCTTTTTCTATATATTTACATGCTGCCTCGTGGTCTTCTTTATTCAAAAACATCGCCATATTACAGTTTGCATGTATATTTTCCGGATCGCAGGCCAATACTTTTTGAGTGATATCGACCGCTTTATCAACTTTTTTCAGGCAATAGTAAGAAAGCGCAAGATTATTTCTTGCGAACAGCATTTCCGGATCTTTCGTATCGATCTTCTCAAGGACCTCCGCAGCTTTTTGGTAATCGCAATTATCCAAATGCCGTTTTCCCTCCTCGGCAAGCTCCTGTTGTTTTGCATCGTGTACATCCTCGAGAACGTATTCCTCCTCTTCTTCCATATCGCCAAATAGAGCCAGAAAGTCTTCCACATCATCACGAAATTCTCCATCCGGCGATATAGCGAGATATTTTTCGAAGCTTTCCCCTGCTTTATCCAAATCTCCTATACCGATAAAATTGCATCCCATTCCAAAAAAGCATTCGCTGCGCGCCTCTTTTGTTTTTAAGAGCACCTCGAACAGGATGCTGTTGGATTCCTCATATTTGGAAAGCTCTGTCAAGACCTCCGCCTGTTTCAGCATATATTCGATATTTCCGGGGTCTTTTTCAAGCGCGCGGCGTATCATCGGCAGTGCACCGAGATAATTCATACGCTCTGCCATTTTCAACGCGGACTGGAAATAAAAATCCGCCGGACGGTCAAATTCTAAAATTTTCTGTTCCTGTTTTTCCATCCTACTCCTCTGTGCTCTGCTTCAGAAGAGCGGCCAACTCGCCTGCCGAAAACCAATATTTCGTATTGCAGAAACGACAAACAAGCTCTGCTCCTCCATCCTTTTCGATCATATCCTCTATCTCGCTTTTCCCAAGGGACAGCACTACTTCCTTAAGCCTCTCTCTGGAACAGTCGCACCTCCATACAGGCTGTTGCTTCTCCAACAGCTCCATATCCATTCCTGCAAAGATTTGTTCGAGCGCGCCGCGCACCCCCTTCGGCAGCATATAAACTGCATAATTGGCAATCTCTCCAGTCCTCTTTTCGATTTCTTTCAACGTCTCTTCGCTGCATCCCGGAAGCGGGCGGACGATCACCCCGCCTGCGTTTACAATGCTCATATCCGTCTCCAGCCATGTGTTTACATAAACGATCGAAGGCTGCTGCTCCGATACCAAAAAGTAATTTGCGATATCCTCTCCGATCCCTCCGGTAAGCACCGGCGTTTTTCCGGTATATGGTTCCCGCAGTCCCAAATCCTTTACTACCGTCACAAATCCCTTCCGTCCAACTGCTCCCTCAATGTCGAACGTTCCCTTTTCATTCGCAGGAAGGTTCACCGCCGGATTTGCCACATATCCTTTCATTCGGAGTTTCGCATCTCCCGCTACCATAATCGTTCCCGCGGGCCCTCCTCCGTTTATCATAAGGGTCAGTTGGTCCTGCTTGTTTTTCAGCATCGAGGCCATCATCGTACCCGCCGCAAGAGCGCGGCCAAGAATGATCGTTGCAACCGGCATCGTGCCGTGTATCTTCCGCGCAGTCTCTGTCATCTCACTGATGTCGCATGCACATACCGATGCTTCATTATTCAGCATCGCCCTTATCAATATATCACCCATGATTCGTTCCTTTCCTGATCGCCTGAAACTGTATCCTCTCTTCCCGTTCCTTTGGCTCCTGTTTTTCTAAAAAGCCATAGGCTCGAATATCTGTAAAGCCCGTTTCACTCAGCATCTCTTCTATTTCCGCACGTTCCCATGCTCTCTGGATATGTTCTTCGTCCTGCCGCTCATAAAGAGACCCCTGCGCGATAAAAAGGGTCAGTTCCATCGTCACCATCCTGTTCTGTTCATCAAAATGATTTTTCCAGAACACCGTCTCCTCTTCCCCGTCGTCGTAAAAGAACTCGTTCCCGATAATATTTTCCAGCTTATAAGCAGAACTGATATCGAACAAGAACAGCCCGTTCTCCTGCAGATTCGTATGAACGCACCGGAAGAAACGTCTGAGCGCGTCTTTGTCCGGCAAATAGTTTACGCCATCGCACGCGCATACTGCCGCCCGGGCCGGTCGGTTCAAAACAAATCGCTCCATATCTCCGCATACGTATTCCACCTGCTGTGCTTTTTTCCTCGTCTTTTCCTGTGCAATAAAGAGCATCTCTTCCACAGCGTCAAGTGCAATCACATGATATCCGGCTTTTGCCAACGGAAGCGTAATATTCCCCGTACCGCAGGCATATTCCAAAATACGTTCTCCCTTTCCTATTCCTTGCTCTTTCAGAAACCCCAACAAATAGTCTGCCCATGTTTCATACGAGACGTCATACATCAGACGGTCGTATATCTGCGCAAGCGCGCTGTATCGTTCAGTCAAATTCGATCACCCTCAGAAAATATTCTACACCATTCAGCAAAGCCTGTTCGTTAAAATCGAATTTTCCCGAATGGAGCGGTTCCTTATGCTCCGGGTCTCCAACACCTATAAATGAATATAACCCCGGAACAGCTCTTTGAAAATTAGAAAAATCTTCCGCCATCATAAAAGGCTTTGCGATCTGCATTTCATCCTTGTCCATCTTTTCTGCAGCCCGTTCAAACAATTCTTTATCGTTGACAACGGCAGGATACGTCATCGGCTCGCGGTATTCATATTTTACTTCATACGCAGCGGAAAACCCCCTCAGCATATCGTTCATCCTTTTCTTTATGCGGTCCATGACCTCCGCTTCGAATGCCCGCATCGTTCCTTCAAGGCGTACGTGCCCGCAAACTATATTCTGCGCCTGTCCTCCCTCTATATGTCCGACTGTGACCACCGCTGTTTCATACGGATCAATATTTCTTGAAACGATGCTTTGTATCCCCATGATAAAATCTGCCGCCGCCACAAGCGCGTCTCTGCCGTCCTGCGGCTTAGCGCCATGGCTCTCTTTTCCATAAATATCGATGATAAAATCGCACATCTGCGCCATGATCGGCCCCGGTTTCGTGCCAACAATGCCAAGCGGCAGATATGGCCACAGATGTATCCCATAGATTTCGTCTACATCAGGCTCCTTGAGCGCGCCTGCCTCGATCATAGGCTGCGCTCCGCCTACCGTCTCTTCTGCCGGCTGAAACAGAAATACATAATTTTTATCCAAACGGTTTCTGGCCTGCGCAATCATACGCGCACATACAAGCGCGACCGCCATGTGGCCGTCATGTCCGCAGGCATGCATCATGCCTTTATTTTTTGAGGCAAATGCACAGCCTGTTTCCTCCCGTATGCGCAGGCCGTCCATATCCGCCCGTATTGCTACGGTTTTCTGTGCGTTCTCCGCCCGGAATACCGCTTTTATGCCCTCTCCGCAAGGCTGCAGGATATCCGGCTCTAACTCCCGGAGATAATCCGTCAGATAGTCCCGCGTTTCGGAAACGTCAAACGAATATCCCGGAATTTTATGCAGATCCCTGCGTACTCTGATCAATTCATCAAATTGCTGTTCTACTGTTTTCCGTATCTTCATTCATTCCGCTCCTTTCCCGCTCCTTGCCACCAATTAAATCATACCGTTTTCAGGTATTTTTCGCAAGTGCCGGGAAAAGTATTTACATGCTGAAAACGATGTTGTATAATGGCAAAAGGACAGACAGAGGCGCGTTACAGCATCAGTACCGCAGGATGACAAGCTCTCGGCGGAGCGGTCGCATCAGGCGGGAAAGGGCTTAACGCCGAAGACGCTATGCACGCCGGGCGTAGCGGTCTGGGGATGCGGTCAATAGCCGTATCACTGTCACCGCTCCGCGGTGTTGCGCTGCTGCTACCAGATAAATCAGGAATGCAGAATGCGGCGCAGCAATGCGCCGTTGTTTTTTGTATAAAGCGGGAGACCGTTAAAATATTTAAAAATGCCGCATGGCGGCAAAGAATAGGAGCTTGAAATGAAAAAGTATAATGTTGCTGTTGTTGGCGCAACGGGTATGGTAGGCAGAAAATTTCTGCAGGTCCTTGAAGAGCGCAAACTTCCGGTAGAAAATTATTATCTTTTTGCCAGCGCGCGCAGCGCCGGAAAAAAGGTTGCATTTATGGGAAAAGAGTATACCGTGGAAGAACTGACGGAAACTTGTTTTGACGGCAAGGACATCGATATCGCCCTTTTCTCCGCGGGCGGCGGAACAAGCGAAAAGTTCGCCCCTGTTGCGGTAAAGGCCGGCGCTCTTGTGATCGATAATTCCAGTGCATGGCGTATGGACCCTAAGGTCCCGCTCGTCGTACCGGAGGTCAATCCCGAGGATATCGCGTGGAACAGCGGCATTATCGCAAATCCGAATTGCTCCACGATTCAGGCAATGGTCGCATTGAAGCCTCTTGATGATAAATACAAAATCAAACGCGTCGTTTATTCGACCTATCAGGCTGTTTCCGGCGCAGGCATGGGCGGATACAGCGATCTTGAGAACGGGATCAACGGTGATGCCCCCAAAAAGTTCCCTTATCCGATCTTTGGCAACTGTCTGCCGCAGATCGATGTATTTGACGAGGACGATTACACCAAGGAAGAGCTCAAGATGATAAATGAGACTCGTAAGATCCTGCATCACGACGATATGCGCATAACGGCAACTACTGTGCGTGTTCCTGTGTTCCACGGGCATAGCGAATCCATCAATGTGGAATTTGAGAAGGATTACGATCTTGACGACCTCAAGAAAACGCTTGCCGACTTCCCCGGCCTCATCGTAATGGATGAAGTAAAAAAGGGAGAAGGCAGCGGTATTTATCCCATGGCGGTCGAGATCGCCGGAAAAGACGAGGTCTATGTCGGGCGTATTCGCCGTGACCGTTCGGTAGAATCCGGTGTGAATCTTTGGGTCGTTGCGGATAATATCCGGAAAGGCGCAGCTACCAACGCCGTTCAGATCGCTCAAAAGTGGATCGACATGCAGAACAAATAAATTTAGCTCATAGGAGATTCAATCATGATCTTTGAAGGTTCCGGCGTTGCTTTGGCAACGCCCTTTACGGAAAATGGAATTTCATACGATACGCTTGAAAAGCTTGTCGAATTCCAAATCGAAAACGGCACCGATGCCTTGATCGCATGCGGCACGACGGGCGAACCTGCCACCATGACGGATGATGAGCAGCGTTCTGTCATCGAATGCGTAGTGAAAACCGCGTCGGGCAGAGTTCCTGTCATTGCAGGCGTCGGCGGCAATAATACGGCTCATGTAATCACCAGTGCCAAAGCCGCGCAGGCGCTTGGTGCGAACGCTCTCCTCGCCGTGACTCCCTATTATAACAAATGCACGAACGCGGGGCTTTTGGCCCATTTTACGGCCCTTGCCGACGCCACCGATCTTCCCGTCATATTGTATAATGTTCCCAGCCGTACGGGAGTCAATATCTCCCCTGCCATTTACGAAAGCCTCTGCTGCCATGAAAAGATAGCGGGAATCAAGGAGGCAAGCGGGAATATTGCGCAGGTTGTTGAAACAGCGCGCCGTATCCGCGGAAAAGCCGCTCTTTACAGCGGAAATGACGATCAGGTGGTTCCGCTGCTTTCTCTTGGCGGCAACGGCGTGATTTCTGTTCTTGCCAATATTATGCCGAAATATGTGCATAACATGGTGCGGAATTATCTTGACGGTAAAATAAGGGAAGCATGCGAGATGCAGCTTGAGATCAATCCTTTGGTGAGCGCTCTGTTTACGGAGGTCAATCCGATTCCCATAAAAACCGCTCTCCGGATGATTGGCTTCGATATGGGGCCGTTCCGTCTTCCCCTCACGGAACTGGAGCAGAAAAATTATGAGAATCTCCTGATGCAGATGCGCAGCTTTGGTCTCTGCGATTAAGAAAGGTCCTAACATGATAAAAGTATTGATCAGCGGCGCGAACGGCAAAATGGGCCAGACGGTCGCCGCTTGCGTATCCGAAACAGAAAATATGGTCGTTGTTGCCGGTGTCGATAAAATGCCGGATATCCGTGAAAATCCGTTTCCTGTATATGGTGATTTTTCACATGTTGTGGAAGCCGTCGATGTTATCATCGATTTTTCACGCCCCGATGCACTGCATGGGCTTTTGGAGTTTGCGCAGAGCAGGCAAATTCCCGCCGTCCTTGCAACTACGGGATATTCCGCGAACGATAAGATGATGATCGTGAAATATGCCGGGCATATTCCGCTGTTCTTCTCGGCCAATATGTCTTTGGGTGTGAATCTTCAAATGGAGCTTTGTAAAATGGCTTCAGAATTTTTAGGCGAAAAATTTGATATTGAGATCATCGAAAAGCATCACAATCAAAAGGTCGATGCCCCCAGCGGCACCGCCCTCGCCATCGCCGATAAGATCAACGGCGTCTTTTCCGGCGAAAAAGAATATATTTACGGCCGTACACCTAAGGTCCGTGCAAAACGCGATCCCCGCGAGATCGGTATTCACGCTGTACGAGGCGGTACGGTCGTCGGCGATCACGATGTTTTGTTTCTTGGCAATGATGAAATCATAGAGGTGCATCACCGCGCTCTTTCCAAACAGATTTTTGCGGAAGGAGCGGTGCGGGCAGCACAATTTATCGCAGGCCGCTCTGCCGGTCTCTATTCCATGGAAGATATCATTTCCGGAAAGAAAATCGTAAGCAGTATTTACGCTGAGGAGGAAAACAATGCGATCGTTACGCTCATCAATGTTCCGCATGATCCTGCCTATATTGCAAACGTGTTTGACATCATTGCCCACAACAGCATCAACATCGATACGATCAGTCAAGCATATCCGCAGAACGGAACTGTTGATATTACGTTCTCAGTTGCAAGCCCTGCGCTCGATGCTGTAAAAGCTGCTTTGGATACAGTGGATGGCTTGGAATATAAAGCGATCTCCGGTATTACGACGCTTGTAATCGAGGGCGATGGTATGGCCCGTCAATATGGCGTGGCCTCCAAACTATTCTCGGCACTTGCCGCAGACCGTATCAAGACCTATATCATAACGAATTCACATACGAGGATTTCTTTCTGCCTGCAAAGTACCGATGTGACCAAAGCAATCAAGGCTGTTACGCAGGCTTTTGACCTATAATCCCCCATCCGGAGGTATACGATCAATTGAAAAACTATGACATAGCTATCATCGGCGGCGGTATCAGCGGAATCATGTGCGCATACCGCCTGACCGATGCCAATCCGGCTCTTAGGGTCGCACTGTTTGAGAAAGGGCACGGGATCACAGGCCGTATTTGCCCCATTATCAAAAAGAAAGCCGATCATTGCATCAAATGTCCATCCTGTGCGATCATGGAGGGTATGGCTGGGGCCGGAGCGTTTTCCGATGGCAAATATGTTATTTCAACAGAATACGGCGGCTGGCTGACAGACTTTCTTCCTCCCGAGACGGTGATCGATTATATCGAGCAGGCAGATAAACTGCTTGTTTCTTTTGGAGCTACTACAGAGCGCTTTATGCCGGATAATACGCTGAAAGCAGAATGTCTGAAATACGATCTTCACATGTCGCAGGCGCAGCTGAAGCATTTGGGCACCGACGAAAACTTTGATACGATGCGCAAAATGATTGAATATATTGCGAAAAAATGTGATATCTACACCGATTCTAACGTGACTGATGTGGATGCCTCGGCACATACCATTTTTGTGCAGACAAGCTCCGGTGATTTGGCATTCAGCGCAAAGGATATCATTTTTGCCGTAGGCCGCGCTGGCAGTCGATTTTTCACACAGTGGTGCAAGAAAAACAAGGTGGGACTTATCAACAATCAGGTCGATATCGGTGTGCGCGTCGAGCTTCCCTCCAGTGTGTGGGAGCATTTTTCCAAGCGAATCTATGAACCTAAGATTTGGTACCGCAGCAAGGGATATGGTGATACGACGCGTATGTTTTGTTTTAATGAACGCGGGAACGTTGTTACGGAAAACACAAGCGGCGTGCTTACCGTAAACGGGCATTCCTATCGTGACCAATCACGCAAGACAGAGAATTCGAATTTTGCCCTGCTTACTACGATTCGGTTCACAGAACCGTTTAAGGAGCCGATCGAATATGCGCGGCATGTCGCCAGTCTGGCTAATCTGATTAGCGGCGACAGCGTACTTGTTCAGCGCTTCGGCGATCTCCTCGCAGGGCGGCGCACAGATGCAAAACGTCTTGCACAGTCTACTACGAGGCCAACTCTCCACGCTGTTCCCGGCGATCTCAGCCTGTGCCTCCCTAAACGGCAGTTGGATAATATCATTGAAACATTATATGCACTTGATAAGATCGCGCCCGGTACGGCAAATTACGATACTCTTCTGTACGGCATCGAATGCAAATATTATTCGGCGCGGCCGCTCGCTCATGATTTCGAGCTTGACGGCTTTGAACATATCTACGCGACCGGAGACGGCGCAGGCTTCACACGTTCCCTTTCGCAGGCAGCTGCAAATGGGTTGTATGTGGCGGATAAGCTCCTTTCTCAAACCATGTGACCGTAATCAGAACTATTATAATAACCCCACCTGCAAAACAGGTGGGGTTATATTCATATACAACCGTTTTTGTTCAAATCATAGAAGTGCGGCTTTTCTTATTTGATGCCAATATCTTTCCGATAATGCGCTCCGTCAAATCTGATTTTCTCTAAGTTGCGGTAAGCTGCTTCCCGCGCTGCCGGAATATCCTTCCCTGCTGCCGTAATACCAAGAACACGGCCTCCGCTAGTATAGAATTTTCCATCCTCCGTTCGTGTACCTGCATGGAAAACAACGACATCTTTGTCAACGGTGTCAAGGCCTTCGATCTGCTTTCCGCTCTCATATTTTTGGGGATATCCTCCCGATGCCATCACAACACATACTGCAGCGCCTTCTTCCCATGCAAGAGATATCCTGTCCAGCGTTCCGTCGATAACAGCATCAATGACCTCCGCGAGATCCGTCTTCAGCAGCATAAAAACCGACTGCGTTTCCGGATCGCCAAGCCTTGCATTATACTCCAATACTTTAAGTCCATTCGGTGTAATCATAAGTCCAAAGAATATAACGCCCTTGAATTCACGGCCTTCCGCATTCAAAGCCTCTACCGTCTTTTCAAATATCTCTTTCTGTGCATATTCCTGCAGCTCAGGCGTGAATTTAGGCGAAGGTGCAAAGGTTCCCATTCCTCCTGTATTCAAGCCTTCATCATTATCGTAGGCTCTTTTGTGGTCCTGAGCGGCTACCATCGGTAAAATCGTTTTCCCGTCACAGAATGCAAGCACAGAAACTTCCGGTCCTGTCATGAATTCTTCTATGACGATTTGTGTTCCTGCTTTGCCAAACTTTTTATCCAGCATGATATCCTGAACTGCCTGCTTTGCCTGAGCAAAATTTTCGCAAATCAGGACTCCCTTTCCCAGCGCAAGGCCATCAGCCTTTACAACGATTGGATAAGACGCACCGGAAAGGTAAGCAGTCGCTTGCTCTGCATCATCGAATACTTCAAAATCTGCGGTCGGTATTGCGTATTTTTTCATCAGCCACTTTGAATAAGCCTTTGACCACTCAATCTCCGCAGCAGACCTTGTCGGTCCGAATGCCCGGATCCCAGCTTCCTGTAAAGCATCCACCATGCCAAGTGCCAACGGATCATCGGGCGCGACAAAGACAAGGTCCATTGCGTTTTCTTTCGCCCAGCTCACGATCCCGTCTACATCATCTGCTTTCAGCGGCACACACGCTGCGATCTGTGCGATCCCGCCGTTTCCCGGAGCACAGAACAATTCCATTTCTTCCTTGCTTTGCTTCAGCTTCCACAGGATCGCATGCTCACGTCCGCCTCCACCGACTACCAATACCTTTTTCATACGCTCGTCTCTCCCGTCTCTTAGTGTCTGAAATGGCGAATCCCTGTAAATACCATGGCGATTCCATTTTCATCGCATTTCCTGATAGAATCCTCGTCACGTATCGAGCCGCCGGGTTGAATGATCGCAGTGATCCCAGCTTTCGCTGCCGCTTCTACGCAATCGTCGAATGGGAAGAATGCATCTGAAGCCATCACCGCTCCCTTTGCCTCTTCTCCACTTCTTTCAAGCGCCATTTCCGCAGCCCAAATACGGTTTGTCTGCCCGGGGCCGATCCCAAGCGTTCCCATGTCCTTCGCGATTGCGATCCCATTGGATTTTACATATTTTACCACTTTGAACGCAAATTCCAAATTTTCCATTTCCTCGTCCGTCGGCTTCCGCTTTGTGACGACCTTAAATTCGCCGTCGAACATCTTGTTGTTCAAGCCCTGCACAAGCAGGCCGCCCAGCACCTTCTTGGTATCCAATCCGTCTTTTGGAAGCGGTGCGGAAATCTCCGGCAAGCGTAAAACACGCAGATTCTTTTTCTGACATAAAATGTCGAGCGCTTCTTTTGTATAGGACGGAGCAACGACGATCTCAAGAAATATCTTGCTCATCTGCGCCGCTGTTTTCTCATCTATCTCCCGGTTGCAGGCCACAATTCCTCCAAATATGGAGACCGGATCGCATTCGTAGGCTTTCATATAAGCGTCGTATACGGTCTCGGCGCTCCCTACGCCGCAGGGATTCGCATGCTTTACACCAACGACAGTCGTTTCCTCAAACTCTCTCAAGCAATCGAGCGCCCCGGCCGTATCGTTGATATTATTAAAAGACAATTCCTTACCGTTCAGCTGCTCCGCGTTTGCAAGACTTCCCGGCACATAAAGCGGTTCCCGATAGAATGCTGCCTTTTGATGCGGATTCTCTCCATAGCGCATCCCCTGCTGCTTCTCATAAGTAAGAGTCAGCTTTTCGGGCAGTTCTTCCGTACCTATCTGCTTCCTCAAATATTGACTGATGAGCGCATCATAGGCTGCTGTGGTTTCAAAGACCTTGGCACACAGCCGGAATTTTGTTTCCCGCGACACTTCCCCTTTTTCTGCAAGCTCCTGCAGCACGGTCTCATAATCGGCGCTGTCCACGATCGACGCAACGTCCTGCCAGTTCTTTGCCGCTGCGCGCAGCATCGTCGGGCCTCCGATATCGATATTTTCTATTGCGTCTTCCAACGTAACATCCGGTTTTGAGATGGTCTGCTTAAACGGATAGAGATTGACAGCTACGATATCGATCGTATCAACTCCCAGCTCCGCAAGCTGCTGCATATGTTTTTCGTTCCCGCGCATTGCGAGAATGCCTGCATGAATCTTTGGATGCAGCGTCTTTACCCGCCCATCAAGGCATTCCGGAAATCCTGTAATATCCGAAACGTTCGTCACCGCTATGCCCGCATTTTCCAATTCTCTCTGCGTTCCGCCTGTGGAGAGTATCTCAAATCCCAATTTTACGAGTCCTTTTGCAAAATCTACGATCCCGCTTTTGTCAAACACACTCAAAAAAGCTTTTTTCGCCATATTATTTTCCTCCAAACTATTTTAAGATTCTAACGGTTCTTCCTTCTACCCTAAGCTTTCCATCTGCCATGAGAGCCACGGCCTTCGGCAGCAATATATGTTCCGTCTCAAGAACACGTGCCGCAAGAGTCTCCGGCGTGTCGTTTTCGAGCACCGGAACTGTTTCCTGCATGATAATCGGCCCGGCGTCCGCCTCTTCGTTTACAAAATGCACTGTTGCTCCGGAATATTTGACTCCATAATCAATGACTGCCTCGTGCACGTGCTTTCCATACATTCCCATCCCGCAAAAGCTGGGTATCAACGCCGGGTGGATATTGATGATTTTATTTTTATAAGCACGTATCGTTTTTGGCCCAACGATATTCAAATATCCGGCAAGCACAACAAAATCAGCCTGATTCCGCTGCAATGTTTTCAAAACCGCTTCATCGAACTCATCCGCTCCGGCAAATTCCTTTTTCTGTACTACTTCAGCCGCAATATCGGCTTTACGTGCACGCTCTATTGCGTAAATGCCCGGCTTTCCGGCAATCAAGCAGCAAATTTCCGCGTTGATTTTCCCCGCTGATACCGCATCGATCAGCGACTGAAAATCCGTTCCGCCGCCGGAAGCCATTACTGCGAATTTCAACATAATTCAACCTTTCCGCTGCCGGGTACGATCTCACCAATCAAAAACGCCTTTTCTCCTGATGCAAGTAATGCCTCGCGCGCTTCTTTTTCATCTTCCGCTTTCACTACAACGACCATGCCAATCCCCATATTGAACGTATTATAGGCATCTTTTTGTGAGAGCTGAGCGTCTTTTACCAGCATATCGAAAATATATGGCATCTCCCACGTCCCAAGCTTGATTTTCGCATCTGCTGTCTTGGGCAGAATACGCGGGATATTTTCGTAAAAACCACCGCCTGTGATATGCGCAATCCCCTTTACAGCTATCTTTTCGATCAGACTTAAAATCGATTTTACATAAATTTTTGTCGGCTCAAGAAGCAGCTCCCCAAGTGTTTTGCCTGCTTCGTCTATCTTTTTTGTTTTCAGGCTTTCATCCATTGCATAGAGCTTCCTGACGAGCGAAAATCCATTCGAATGAATACCCGTAGAACCAAGGCCGATGATTTTATCTCCCGCCGCTATATCGGAACCATTGATAATTTTATTGCGTTCCACGATACCGACGCTAAAGCCTGCAAGATCATACTCTCCCTCCGGATAAAAGCCCGGCATTTCGGCCGTCTCCCCTCCAATCAAAGCACAGCCCGCCTGCGTACAGCCATTTGCGATTCCGCCTACAATATCTGCTGCAACGTCCGGAACAAGCGCCCCAGTCGCAATATAATCCAAAAAGAAAAGCGGTCTTGCACCGTGGCACACAACATCGTTTACACACATTGCTACACAATCGATCCCTACCGTATCGTTCTTATCCATAGCAAATGCCGCTTTTAGCTTTGTTCCCACTCCGTCCGTTCCTGATACCAGTACTTGGCCGTTTCCGATGTCATACATCCCGCCGAATGTTCCTAAATCGGTAATCACATTTTTATCAAACGTCTTTTTCACATGCTCTTTCATCAGCCTTACGGCCTCATATCCGCGTTCCACATCTACGCCGGCATCTTTATAGGTTACTGACATTTTTTCGCTCCTCTACTTTATTCAATCGTCTTTAAGTCAAGCTGCTCTGTCTCTTTCAGAGCTTTCCGAATATCGATCGGATAACATCCGTTAAAACAACCTACGCAAAAATTACATCCCGCTCCTTCCACCGTTTTCAGCAGATCGTCGATCGAGAGGTAATGCAGCGTATCCGCTCCAATGATCCTCCGTATCTCCTCCACGGAATTTTTGGACCCAATCAGCTGGTCATGGGAAGGTGTATCGATCCCGAAAAAACAGGGACATACGACCGGCGGAGAGCTGATCAGCATGTGCACCTCCCGCGCCCCTGCGAGCCTCAGCATTTCTACGATCTTACGGCTCGTTGTGCCGCGGACGATAGAATCATCGATCAAAATCAACCGCTTCCCATGCACATTTCGTTTCATGGCATTCAGCTTCAGCTTTACGCCGCGTTCCCGAAGTGCCTGTGACGGTTGAATAAACGTGCGCCCGACATAGCGGTTTTTTGCCAATGCTTTCGCATAAGGTATCCCGCTTTCCGCTGCATAGCCCGATGCGGCCGGTGTTGCCGAATCCGGCACATCGCTAACAAGGTCCGCCTCGATCGGAAAAGCCTGTGCAAGCCTTGTTCCCATGTTTTCCCTTGAACGGTATACACTGATCCCATCAATATCTGAATCCGGTCTGGCAAAATAGACATACTCAAATACACACAATGCCGTTTCCATCGACGATTGGGCCTGATAAGACTTTAAACCATTCTTATTAACAACGACGATCTCACCCGGCCGGATATCCCGTACGAATTCCGCATCGATCGCATCGAATGCACACGATTCAGAGGCTACTACATAATTGTTGTCAAGTTTCCCTAACGCAAGAGGGCGAATGCCTAACGGGTCACGGACTGCAATCAATTCATCCTGTGTCATAATGACAAGCGCATAAGAGCCTTTTACGACCCTCATCATTGCAGTGATCGCTTTTAAAATCCCTTCTTTCGATTGCCGTGCAATCAGATTTGCCATGACTTCCGTATCAAGAGTGGTCTGAAAAATAGAGCCTTCCTCTTCCAGCCGCTCCCGTAAAACACTGCTGTTGATCAGGTTGCCGTTATGTGCAAGCGCAAGTCTCCCGCCGCGGTACGACATAACGAGGGGCTGTGCGTTTCCCGCTCTACTGTCCCCCGTTGTTGAATACCGCACATGGCCGATCCCGATATGTCCTCCCAATAGTTTCCCAAGATTATCCTTGAACACCTCAGAACACAAGCCCATTCCCTTATGGAATTTAACGTCTTTTCCATCTGTAACGGCAATTCCCGCGCTTTCCTGTCCTCTGTGCTGAAGCGCATAAAGTCCTACGTAGGCCGCCTCTGCCGGGTCGTAACGCTGATCGTCCATAAAGATCCCAAATACGCCGCATTCTTCCGGCATCACATCGTCCTTTGGTTTCCAGCGGTCATATTGACAGGATGTGAGCTTACACATAGATGTCATTCTCCCATCAGTCTTTTCAAAATTTCCTGATAAGCATCTTCCACATGGCCGAGGTCCTGACGAAAACGGTCTTTATCAAGCTTTTCTCCCGTTTTGGAATCCCAGAACCTGCAGGTGTCCGGCGATATCTCATCGGCAAGGATGATTTTTCCGCCGCACTCCTGACACCGGCCATATTCAAGCTTAAAGTCGATCAGTTCGATCCCAAACTGCTTGAGATAATCTGTCATGATCTCATTTACTTTAAACGAATATTCCGCAATTTTTTCCATTTCCTCAGGCGTCGCAAGCTCCATCGCATATACGTGATAATCGTTAATCATCGGATCGCCGAGCTCGTCGTTTTTATAGCTGTATTCCAACACCGTCGATTTCAGCTTGGTTCCTTCCGGAATCCCGAGCCGCTTGGAAAGGCTTCCCGCAGCAATATTACGTACGATCACCTCTACCGGAACGATCGAGACGCTCTTTACGACCGTTTCACGATCAGAAAGCTCCTCCACATAATGTGTGGGTATTCCGTGTTTTTCCAGCATTCTGAACATATGATTCGATACTTTATTATTTACGGCTCCTTTTCCGACGATTGTTCCCTTTTTCAGCCCATTGAACGCCGTCGCGTCGTCCTTATAATCTACAATCACATAATTTGGATCCTCTGTTCTGAATACTTTTTTCGCCTTGCCCTCATACAACTGCTCCATCTTTTTCATTTCGATAACTCCTCCTTGAGTTCAGCGTCTGCCGCTACTACCTTGAGCTGCATCTCTTCTTTAAATTTATATAATAAATCGCTTAACGTATCATACTTCAATGCGAGAATCTGCACTGCTAAAAGCGCGGCATTTTTGCCGCCGTTGATCGCTACCGTAGCGACCGGGATCCCTTCCGGCATTTGGACGGTGGAAAGCAGGGAATCCATACCATCCATAGTAGATGATTTGATTGGCAGGCCAATGACGGGCAGAATCGTGTGCCCCGCGATCACTCCGGCCAGATGCGCCGCTTTTCCTGCAGCGGCAATGATTACCTCAACACCGTTATCCTTCGCGTTTTTGGCAAAATCCGCCGCAAGCTCAGGCGTACGGTGCGCAGACATAATATGCGCTTCTACCTCGATTCCAAAATCTCTCAATGTGTCTATTGCAGGCTTTAAGACCGGCAAATCACTTTTTGAGCCCATAATTACTGCTGCTTTCATTTCTTTCTCCTTTAAAACTCATTCGTAATATAAAACATACTGTTAAGCCGGCTTTCGCCGGCTTAACGTCGTTCTCATTAAATTACTGCCAATATGATAAAGTTGATCACAAACAAAATCGTGGACACCACCAGAATAGGATGGAGTTCTTTCGCCTTGCCGCGCACGATCTTGACGATGCAATAGAACAGGAAACCTGCTGCAATACCATAGGAGATGCTGTAGCACAGAGCCATAAAGATTCCTGCAAAGAATGCTGGAACCGCTTCTTCGAATTCTCCCCATTTGATCTCCTTAAAGGAAGACATCATCATAATACCTACGGCAATCAGCGCCGGAGCAGTTGCCTCTGATGGAACGATGCCCATGACCGGCGCAAGGAACATACAGGCCAAAAGTGCAATGGCCGTCACTAAACTGGTCAGTCCGGTACGTCCGCCGGCACCTATTCCTGCAGAGCTTTCTACAAATGTCGTCGTGTTGGAAGTGCCTACGATCGCGCCAACGGAGGTCGCGATCGCATCAGCAAACAACGCTTTGTCCATTTTGGATTTGAAGCCTTTGCTGGTCTCCATCTGCTTCATATCTTCTGCGCTGAAGATGCCGCTGCGGCGTCCTGTACCAATAAAGGTTCCGATCGTATCGAACGTATCAGAAATACTAAAGGCAAATATTGTCATAATGACCAAAACGATCTTGGACGGGTCTGCAAATAAGCTCTGCATCCCCTCCGGCCCAAAGGCGGCACCGAACGTCGTTCCCAATTCGCTGAACGAATTGCCAAGGCTGTCTGCGCTGAGGCTTACAGAGGATACATCTGCTACGCCCATCGGGATCGCAATAACGGTTGTAATCGCAATACCGATCAAAATTGCTCCTTTTACTTTTGCAACCAAAAGAACGATCGTGATAATCACACCGATAAGTGCGAGGATCAGAGCCGGCGTATTGAATGTCGCCAGTGCCGGAACCGCACCGCCGCTTGATACAACACTGGTGATCCCCGTATAGGTCGCGTCAGCTGCAAATGCAGAGCCGTTGATAGACATGATCGTACCCGGATCGGAAGTAAAATTGATCAGATTCGCATTCTTGATACCAATGTATGCGACAAAGATACCAATACCGCCTCCAATCGCATGCTGCAATGATTCAGGGATAGATTTGATGATTGCTTTGCGGAGCTTTGTTACCGTAATAATGATATTTACGATACCGCAAATAAAGACCATTGCCAGCGCCTGCTGCCATGTGAAGCCCAGTGCAAAGCATACTGTATACGTAAAAAACGCATTCAGCCCCATACCCGGCGCCTGCGCATACGGTACGTTTGCAAACAACGCCATTACCAGCGTACCAATCGCCGCCGCAATGATCGTTGCCAAGAATACTGCCTGTGTCGGCATGCCCGTTGCTGAAAGAATGCTCGGATTGACAAAAATGATGTAGGACATCGCGAAGAACGTCGTTAATCCGGCGATCACTTCGGTCGATGCCTTGGTTCCGTTTTCCTTCAGCTTGAAAAACCTTTCCATTATGATACCTCCTGCAAATATGATATATAAGCCAAAAAGCTTACGTATTTATCATACTTGAAAGGGAAACATAGCGCAATATACTATCGAACTATTTATCCAATCGTATCTTTATTGTTCGATATATTCCGAATATAATTTATTTCATCCCCCTTCCCTACCTTCTGTATTTCCAAAATATCTGGCTTTTGAGCGATAGCTATAAGCTATAGGACAGATCTTCAAACTGATAAATTTTATTAATAGGTATCCAGAGCTTCTTCGACTTTCTGCTTTTTCAGCAAATGATATTGTTTATTGTTCCCATTCATTTGATAGATAATACGCGAAACATAAAAATTGCCATTCCGGCACTTTCTAAATTTAAAATCTAATAAATATTTCCTCTCCATTCTCGCAGTAGCCAATCCCAATATACTTATCAGTATTCTGCCGTATAGTCTCTTTGCAGACAATTTGTGAACCGCATGATCCACAATAGAACCGGGTCAATTGCGGATCTCCAAGAGCCGCCATCCTCGCAGAATAGAGCTTATCGAATTTTTTTACAATACGCAGTTTTTATTGCTCTGTCCTTTCTTTTGAATTTTATCATAAGCGTCAATGCCTTTGGACATGTCAAGGTATCGGCAAATACTGGCTGTATTTATTGCATCATGTAACGCATCATGAGCTTCAAGTGTTGGCGCACCTATTTTTTTGCTGCATCGGAAAGGGATACTTGACGCTTTTCTTTCGTAATCTGCTCGTCAAAAATAGGCTGGATATCATATGATTCGGGAATCCAAGCGGAATCTAATCCGTGAAGCTCCAGATTAGCATGAAGTGTAGTGATATCATCAGTTCCCCATGTCAGAAATATAAATTCTTTACCGCACCACGCTCTAAAATATTTCAATGCAGCAGGAAATGAAAAACCATATTGCAACTCCTCCGTTGTAATTTTCGTGAGATCAGAAACCTTTTTGTGCATTTTGGTATAATATTGCGGCGTGATCATTATTTTAAAAGTATCTACAATACAATAGTTCTTATCCAGTTTAACTACCCCTATTTGTATAATTTCTCCGGTTAAGCACACGGGGCTTTTCACCATTCTTTTCTTGCTAAACGGCTGATTCCATTCCATATCCAGAATGATAGTATCCATTTCTGTACTCCTTTTTTATTCACAAGATTTCCTTATCTCGCATCATTTTCAAACGCTTGCGGATATTGAAAACAATTTTTCCATTTTTATAGGACAGCATTTCACCTTTACTTTTAGCGGCATGATTCGACAGAAAATATAAATCAATTTTACATATCAACAAAAAAGGGCTATCTGACTTCAACTTGAAATCAGATAGCTCTTTACTTTTGCAATCATCCAAATAATGTTGCCATTAAGGGCTTCAAAGCGGCGAAAAGCCTTTATTTACGGGCTCTTCAAAGGAGAGAAATCATTCCCACTCGATTGTCGCCGGGGGCTTTGACGTAATGTCATAAACAATACGGTTAATATGGGCCACTTCGTTAATGATTCGGTTTGAAATTGTTCCGAGCACATCATATGGGATACGCGCCCAATCTGCCGTCATTGCGTCTATGCTGGTTACACCGCGAAGCGCAACTGTGTAATCATAGGTTCTTTCATCTCCCATCACACCAACAGAACGCATATCTGTCAACACTGCAAAATACTGCCATATTTTCTCATCTAGCCCTGCTTTAGCAATTTCATCACGGAAAATAACCGCATAACAAAACCATTTACGCCCATCACTATTGGTTTGTTTGTAGTGGGAAAGCCACCATGTTTTTCAAAATCTAGGTGGTTTCCATGTACCATTTATATCATACCATATGAAATCCTCTTTTGGAGCCCTTTCCCACTAAAAAACAGCCCCTTTTTTCAGTGGGAATTGCCTACGTTGCAGTGGGAAATCATCTAATATGTCACGAATATTGATTTATTGTTTTAGCATCAGCGTTCGGGAATTTACCTACTAACTAGAATCTTCTATTTTTCAATTAAGGTGAAAAATGTTTACCATCCCCTTGCCCTATTCCCACTCTAATGTTACTAATTGTCGGCTGAATCACGCTATGATAAAATATAAGGGCAGGGATACAAAAGCGGGCGGTTAGCCACATCTCCCTATTTAGGGCTAGAGAGTGGTGATGCCAATGGAATATCTTGTCGTTTTTGCAGTGATATTAATCATTGTTTGGCAGATTTCGAAGGATAAAAAATAACCGCCCCGGCACGGGCAGTTATTTTCACTTGAAATAACTTCGCGGGCTAACCGCTTTGCGGTTGTGTCCCTGCTTTTATTATAACCTATTTTCGCTAATAGTCAAATAAATTTGCTTGTCTATTTAAAAATTATCACAACGACTTCCAGAGATATATTTTTCGATTATCTCTCTTGCAGTTTGAATAGTCGCTATTACCGATTTCCCCGCTAACATCGATTGATAGGCCTTTCGTTGGTTTTCAAATTTGATATTAGATTTAACGTCAGCCTCTTTCCATTCGATATAAGAGTTGCTACCAAACCGAAAAGGAAAAGAAAAGGGAAAAGTTGAACTGCTAACCCTCTTGTGAATACTAATATATTCTTTGTTATGCTTCAATTCATTGCAAATAAACCTAAAAGCCTGCATAATCTTTTTTTCTTCTTCAAGCATGTTATTATTGTCTGGCGCTATTCTGCCCCATAAATCCATCATCGAGTGTATTAAAATTCCTAATTTATGATGTACTTCTTTTGAAAGCGAAACACCATTTGAATTACTACAACTTCTATTGATAGTGTCTATTGCTTCTTGGTAACTTATTTCAAAGCTATACAAAAAATCTTGCTTGCTCATAATTTGCCTTTCATACTTGTATCATATACCACTATTGCGCTTCATACCGCTTCACCAATTTATAGAACGTGCAACGTTTCAACCCTAATTTATCCATCGCCTTGACCGCTGTTATAGCCCCCTCTTTCCATTCTTTGTATACTTCTTTCCAATTATCGGGATAAGTGGCTTTTGGTCTGCCTAACACCCTTCCTTTCGCCTTTGCCGCCGCTATGCCTTGCGCCTGTCTTACCTTGATGCTTTCCCGTTCCTTCTGCGCCACATAAGAAAGTATTTGTAACGTTAAATCAGCAACAAAACGGCTGTCTATCGTTTCCCCTGTTGTCCGTGTATCCAAAAGAGGCATATCCAACACTTTAATATCCGCTCCTACATCTTCCGTGATATGTTTCCATTGCCCTTGTATTTCAGTATAATTGCGTCCCAATCGGTCAATGGATTGGATAACAAGTAAATCCCCTTTGCGGAGCGTATTTATCATTGTATTATAAGCAGGACGGTCAAAGGATTTCCCGCTTATTTTATCTGTGTAAATATCCCTGTCATGTACGCCAAACTCCTTTAATGCCGCAATCTGCCGTTCCGCATTTTGGTCTTTAGAAGATACTCTCGCATATCCGTGTATTCTCATTTCACACATTGTAGACCACCGTCCTTGTTTGATACCGGAATTATATCGGGTATATCTCTAAATGTCAATATGTTTACAGATATATCTTTAAATTATTTTTTATAATTTAAAGACGGTTATTTCCTACGATTCAGTCCTCTTTTTTCTTATCTGTAAAGGTATACCTTTATAGACATAAATCAATCAGATATAGCGTTGTCGTCTCATATAACCTCCTCAGAACAGATTTATGATACAAGCAATCAAAAGCACCACATGCCTGTCAAAACACCTTAAAACGCAAAATACACATTCACAGGCAAAATCAAAAAAATGATTTTGCTTCCGTATAAATATAAGCATAAAAAATGCCTATAAATTATATAGACATTTTCTTTTGCGTTATACCGTAAAAAAATGTTATACGGCATTGTTATTATAAGTGAAAAGCGGGAATATATCACTTAAAAATCCCGCTAATCATCCTATACTAGTACATCTTTTTTTCGTAACATAATAAAAATATCCGCTAATAATTTCTGCCCGTTTCTATTCCGATATTATTTTCTGCATCACGGTTTAGTCATTTTTAGGATATGGATGGTAAAGTTATCAACTCTTTGTACTCCTCCGGCAATTGATAGGCGAAGCCCGTATATTGCTGTGATAAATCTTGCAGCATGATGGATATAGTAGATAGCGAACTACTAACCTTAGCAAATAATTCATTAAATTCGTTATCTACTTGCCCATTTTCATCTATATGGTTATGAATTTCAGCAAATACATGATAAACATCTGAAAATAGCGTTCCCGCGAGCTCATGAAGTTCTGAAAATTCATCCGGTAGTATATCTTTTGGTACTTCGTCATTCAATTCTATATAAGGTGTAAATGCTTCTGCAAATGTTGAAAACGCGCTCATAGACGCTGACTTATCGATATTCATCATATCCATCGCACTTGATGTAGAATTTGTAATCGCAGTAAATCCATCACCAAGGCTAGCTACATAATATTGTAAAATGATATGTGTAATCGCTTCTTGTGCTTTTCCTGATATACTTTGCTTTCCTAATTCATCTGCTTCTATAAACCGATGGTCATTTAATAAAGGCGCGGCTTCAGCAAACAACGCATCCTCGTAGTTCTCCGTGATTTCATCTTTTTCAGAACCGCCCTGTATTTCTTCAATTTGCGTACGTGCCATTCCAAAATCTTTATTACCGATGGCCTCTTGTATTGCCTGTGCTTGAGAGCATCCGCAAATCAGGAATACACAAATAAAACATATGGTTAAAATCAAACCTACAATCTTTTTCATCTTCATTTTCCTTTCCCGCATTCCGTTGTCATTCAGCATAGAGCGTATTTATAATCCGACTGAATTAACGCCATGTACTGCCTGTTCATGCGTAAATCCTTCATATTCCAACTGGTCTATCAGCCCCGACCTTGAAAAAGACGAATATTCTAAATAACTTTCTGCCTTTTTTACCGCCTGTTCCATCCAGTCTGCACCGCTATGATCTGCGCCGTAGGTCGCATCTGCATTTGAAAATCCTTCGTATTCCAACTGTTCTATCAATCCCTGTCTCGAAAACGCCGTATAATCTAAATAACTTTTTGCCCTATTTACCGCGTTGCTTTGACTGACCGTTGTACTTTTATTTGTCGATTTATCTTCCTGTACATCAGAATCTTCTACAGATGACGATAGGTCAATCGTCTGCGATATAAATTGTAACCAAATCCCTTCCCATCCCCGCTCTTCGTTATTTTGGCAATTTAATGCAACGACACTTCTGTCCGTTTGCCATGCGCCACTATCTTTTTCATCAGAAGCGGATACCGGTTCCCCATATTTTTCCGTAAAAGTATTATAAAGTTGCGTGGCAATAGCCTTTTGTTCTTCTGCATCGGCATAACTTCCTACGTCTTTCCCAATGTAAACCCTTACGTTGGATAGTTGCCCGTTCGTATTGAATCCGTAGAAAACATGCGAAATGATGTTTTCCGCTCCCTCATTATCGGTTACCGCGCCATATAAGTATACATCTGTACTACCATCAAGTTCTCGCTGTACGATGTCATCTTCCCAATTTGAAAATTCACCGCTGCCCAATACGCCGTTCACATCAATCAATTCTACGGTTTCCGACTGTTTTACTTCATCCTGCGACATTCCCCATACAGCATTTCGGAAATCGCCTTCCGTAGCCTGCGAACTATCATCATCTATCTTTAATGCACTTGTACCCGACCCATAATTAAAGAAAACGTTCGCATCCAATAATTCACGGTACTCTGCCGGAAGTGTATATCCTTCGTTTAGGTATTGAGTAGTATCTAAGGTTGGTGTCAACATTTCGCTATAAGTTGCAGATATAGCGTTCCATTCAGTCATATATTCCGTTTGTTCCCCCGAATCATTCCAACAGTCCGGTAAAGTAGACAGTATTTGCTTGCCTAAATCCAACAACTGTAGATAACTATCGTAGTTCGTATGTACTTCCTCTGGTAAAATATCTTTCGGAATTTCACTCGTAATCCGATATAACGGCTCTACCCGCTCTTCAGCCAATACGGGTACATTAGCTACCGCTTTTAACATCGTGTCATTTATCACATTGCTTTCAGCGGTTACCGTATTAAGAATCTCAGTAATAACATTCACTCCATATAACATTTCCCTTGAAAACGCATCTGCAATAGCATATTCAACCGCATCCCTGCATTTCCCCGATGTGCTTTTTTCCGCTACTTCATGCGCCGAAACATAATCCTTATTATTTAAGAATTGTGCCGCTTCCGCAAACAGTTCATCTTCATATTCATCATTTGACTGTTCTTCGCTTTCCTGTTGTTCAGCACTTGAGGTAGTCGTTTCTGTAGGTTCTGACGATTGCTGTTGCCCTTCTTGAGTACATCCTGCTATTGAGAAAACAATCATCAGCAATACAACTGCCAGACAGATTATCCTTTTCATCTTACTTTCTCCTTTTTTGGATTTTAAAAAATTTATTTTTAAATAAATTTTTAATTTATAGATTTATAATGGTATGATGTCCCTATATTCTTATTAACTACCGCGCCAATTCTAACCGCAAATAAGCAAAGCATATTTCTGATATCCTGTATTCCCTGTAATTGAACATCCCGGCAGTCATCCCTATAAACCCTTTTTAATATATAGGATTTTTCGTCCGTTCCCGATAAAACGGCTATTTTCTTATTTAATGCCGAAAATATTCCGTTCATCGCATTTGAAATATATTTATCAAGCGAACCATCTTCTGCCCTTTGTATATGCAACCGTATCACCTGTGCATCCGCGCGGCGCGTTGCCAATGTTAAAATAATTTCATTTGGATATAATTCTTTGATAATCCCCTTAAGCGTTCGGGCAGGCGCAGGCGGTAAGATGCTTTCGTCTACTGTTGTTTCATAAATGCGCCGCGCGTCCGTTTCCAATCGGACACCTAATATATCGTCAAAATCAAATAGCAGAAAGTCATAAGCGCGGCTTTCATCTTCAAGAGCATTGGTTTGCAGTAAATCACCCGAATAAAAAAACAAAATTATTTTCCGGTGGATATCATCAACGGCTATCCCTTCCATGCGTGGTAAATCAATTACATTACACGAATCCCATTTCACCCAATTTCTGCGGCGGTTCAAATTGACTGTCTTTTGTAATTCAAAACCATATTGCGGGGCAATATTATTTGCCCGCAATTCTTCCAACAGAAATTGAATCTGCATATTATTCCATTCGCAGTAATCAAAAATACTTTGCTTCATAGTATGTTATAAACCTCTTTTTGATAATCAAATTATAAATGTCATATTCCGTTAAGTCAATTCAAAACCTCTTTTAGATAATGCAATATTTTATTTGATTATATAACATCAAAATAATCAGAAAGGATATTGCCATGATAATCAAAGATAAAATTGCTAACCGCATCAAAATGCTTCGGGAAAAATATGATATGACACAGGCAGGATTAGCCAAACAATTAGAAATAACCCGCGCTTCCGTGAACGCTTGGGAAATGGGCGTTTCCTGTCCTACCGTGCAATATGTGATTGCTATGGCTGATTTATTCCATGTTTCTACCGATTATTTGCTTGGGCTAGAAACGAATATGTTGATTGATGCAAATGACTTATCCGATAAAGAAGTCGGTATGTTGACTGAATTGGCCGAATACTTCCGCAGTCAAAAATAAAATTTTGGGGTATTTTTTATGCCTTTTATAAGGATTTTAACCATTTTTACCCCACATCTTCCATAACATCCGAATAATCCCTTAATATCCAATATGTTTTATCACGGTTTCCGTCTTTGTATGATTTTTCCTGTTTTGATTCAAAGTAGTAGTACAATTCCCTTTTCTGTAGATAGGTATTGATGCCGCCTATACTTCGTGCCGTACAGTCATCCACTAAAGTATTTTGAAAAAAATCCTTGACGGATTCTATTTTTTTTCCGAATAATTTTTGATTCACTATTTCAGAAAATAATTCCATTATTTTTTGATTATCGTATTCCGCTTCCAATGATTGTAATGCCATATTTCCTAATCTTAATTTATCGCATAAATATTTTGTAAAATGGCGGTTATCATAGCGGCTGAAAATCACGTCATATAAATCAATATCATATTGATATTTTAATTGAACCGATAATTTCGGTGTAAAACATAATTCCTCGGTTTCATCTGTATTTAATATCAATCCATTATGGAAATAATTGGTTTCATACTTCCGGGCATATTCTTCCTTTGACATATTTTCTATTTCAGAAATCCTTTGAAAAAATTCATGCATCAATCCGATTCGCCCCTGTAATTTTTCCTGTATATAATCCATGATATATAAATTGATTGTATCGGTTTCATCTATATACCGTTTTCGTCCAATGCATTGAATCATCGTTGTAATATCCGCATAATCGCAGATAATATGTTTGATATTCCTGTCTTTGAAATTAACCCCGTTGTCAAGGACGCTTGTAGTAAACAAAAGATGTTTGGAAAATGTTTCATTGCAGATAATTTCATGTTCTACCCTGTCTTTATCAACATATTTTTTATAATAATATTCCTGCGATTCCGAACACACGAACATACATTCATCTTTATATTGATTATATAATTCTTCCATATACCGTAAATCACTGCAAAAATATATCACTTTTTCATCCAGTGGTATCACTTTCAATAATTTATCTATCGCTTTACGCTTTCTGAAATAATACAATTTTTCTATCTGCGGCGGCTTTTCAGTGTCAAATATATTGTTAGCATTGAATGTTATCCATTGTTCCAATGTTTCCGGCGTTGCCGTCATAAAAATAACGGGGCGGTCTATTTCTTCCAGTATAGGCATTAATTTATATGTCTTACTGTTCATTAAAACGCTGTCGGTAAAGAAATAATGCGCTTCATCCCCAACGATATAATCATATTCGCCTAACATCATATTGGCATAATCTAAATTTTGTTCCAATGACTGATAGGTCTTGACAGTAATAACATCTTCTTTTCCTTCACATTCCTTTTCCGTCTGTTGTTTCAAGAAACGGCGGTTATTTAATATCAATATTTTTTTACTGCGCTGTTTCGCATAGGTGTAAAACGTATCTGTGATAAATTTTGTTTTACCTGTTCCGCAGGGCGATTTTATTAAAATCCTGTCGTTCCCGCACCATGTATCAATGATGTCTTCCGTTATTAAATCCGATACATACATATCTAAATTCCTTTCTAAGGGTATACGAAACAAAGCGCAATTCAATATGCGCCGTTCGCATACCCTTATTCAATTATTTTTTAGATTATTGATCTTGGTAGCAATGCCTTATTTTTGCATCTTGGACATTATTAATGCGGTTAATTACATCTATTTGCTTTTTGGCGTTAGATTGATTTTCATCAATACATATAACCCGTAAATCCTGAAATTCAGGTATTGAATACCGTATAACATCTGTTCCTACCATAGCGCATGTATACATTGTCGCTACTTCTTCTGGGGTAACTACCTTTAGCTGCTTTCTGTATTGCCTACATTTTTTTCCGTATTTTTCCCTATCATCAATCCATTTTATTAGATTTACATCCCTTCTAAACCTACGCGGCGCATAATTAAATTGAATATCGGGCAATTCAATTTCTATGCCAAAATGATTTCTGATTCCGTCAAAGTCGATATTAGAATCTAAATGCCCATCATCTTTTATCCATATTTTCCCCAATCTTTTCCTATCATCACCATATCCGGCAATTTTAAATTCCCGCTGTAAATTTTCAAAATATTCCTTAGGGTGTGCGCGGACAATTTCTGTCATTGCTTGGCATCCCAATAGATTTACCCATGTATCCCATGTATTATTATATTCGCGGTAATATTGTGCATAGAATGAATCAATTAGCAGTAAGAATAACAATTCATTTTCCGGCAATTCATTGACATTGATACCTGCCATAATCAATGTGGTAAGATAGGTTGAACCCGCATATTTTGAAATATATTTGTTATTTCCTATGGCAATTCCTGTATTCACATTCAAAGATACCGGGATATTCCTGCATGTTACATGTTGGTCTACATTGTATTCCCAATTCACCACCGCACAATCTACAAAAATGGAATGATTGCGCCGTATCCCATCACAGTACCATGGCTGAAACACATACGGATTATATACCATTGTCCGAAAGTCAAAAAAAGCACCAATAGGAATATTATATCTATTTTTTAAGAATAAACATGTCATTAGACTGTCTATATCATCAGTCAATACTAAATGTTTATCCCTACTATTATGTTCCATAAGGCAAGTAAAGTGAGCCTTCATAATATTAAAATCATGCTCTGTTATCATAGTTGATTCCTCCTTAATGATTTATGTTTTATAATTAGATTTATCAATTTTGTTTCCTACCTTTCATTTATTCTTAATTTTAAATATCATTCTATTTTAAACCATATATAATCTACCTTCTTTCTTGTTTTTAGGCGCACAAATATAAATGAATAAAAATTCATTATATTATACATTATATGCCCATTCTTTTTTTTATTTGAATTATTGGTTACGGCTGTAACCTTGCTTCTAAAATGCCGCAGATAAAAGGAACGTCCTTCGCCCTGCCTTGTTTGGATTATTCCATAAAACAAATATGATGTCAAGGGATTTGCGTTCCATGCACCCGCTGTTTCCACCTTGTATAACACATTTTCGCTTGCGCGTGTATCTATTTATATGTATTTCATGCTATAGTCACCCCTTTCCAGAAAAAAGCGTACACAAAACATAATACATCATATCCCTTTATCCAACAAAGGACTGCAATGCACCTGTTTACCCTACTATTCTATTTTACCATGCATGGATTTCGGGCTGTCTGGATATCCTTATACTACAGCCCTTTACTTCCTTGCACTTCGGAAGCGTGCAGAATGAACACTGCGCATTATTCATTCTTTATGTATAATTATACCATGAAAAAGGGGGATTGTCAAGGGCTTTGGCTTTGCATAAGCCCGCGAAACCCGCATGGTTGACAGGTTTTTCGGCAATTTTCATCAAAGAAAAATGCCGTTCGTTCCGCAAGGATATTTTCTCTCGCGTGTTTTTCGTCTTAATTTAAGGAAATATCCCCTAAGAAACAGGCGGGGAAATTTCCCCGCTTGTTTCTTGCTATAATCCCGCTATTCGTGTTCAGCCTGCCCCAGATGCCCTGTAACCGTTTTTTCTTTCTGATTGATAAATCCTATAATCCTATTCCTTCAACCATATCCTTTGTCCTGCCGTTTTCTGTGATGTCTGGCGTATATCATAGGTCAAAATAATTTCTTTTTTATGTTGAATCCTTCCAGTGGATTAAATGTGTCTACCACATTCACCAAATCGGCGGGGTTAAACTGGTAATAATTGTTCAGCATTTTCATACTTTGATGTCCTGTTATCCGTTGAAGCAATACGGGCGACATTCCATTTCTTACACTTAATGTGATAAATGTATGCCGGAACAGATGCAAACTGTGCTTTTCCACGCCCCGTCTTTTGCAGTATTTTGTAACACTGATTTGTAGGGTGGTGCGCGGCAATTCTTCCCCATAAATATTGCAGAATAGCGGTTCTTCCTTTGTCCCCTTCCGTATCCTTAAATATTCTGCTAAACGGATTCTTAAAGTCGTCGGTATCGGTACGATGCGCGGCTTTCTGTTTTTGGTGTGTCGCAAATGAATAATATTCCCGTCCATATCCACATCCTGTACCTGTAATTTTCGCAATTCCCGCGCCCGTATGCCCGTTGCAAGCAATACATTGACTATTATCCATGAACGGTATTCCGCAAAATTATTTGTTTCGGGACGTTTCAAAAGGGTTTCTAATTCTTCTTTCGTATAAATGTCTTTGATGTGTTCCTGTTCAATTAAATGTACAAACAGGATATTGTCTTTGATGTACCCCCGTTTGATGCCGTACTTAATAACAGGGGATATTTTGAATTGATAGGAATTAACGGTTTCGGGTTTTAACCTATCTTTCAGATACAATACATATTCATTGATTAAATCCTGCGTGATATCTGAACACCGTAAATCATTCCCTGCCCACGCGCAGAAATGCTTGTGCGCAAATTCATATCCTTTGATTGTTACGTCCGCTAAATTCTTTAATTTACATTCCTGTTCGTAAAGACGGTACAGGTCATCATAACCAATATCCGTTACTTTACAATCCAATAACTTTTTTCTTCTTGTTACCTGTGGCTCTTTCGTCTGTTTTTCCATAAGGAATAACACCTCCAAAAATAAAAAATAGGTGGTCATGATTACCACCTATCTTTTGAATTTTGATGCGATTCCCACTCAAACGCCGTCCGGCTCAAACCCGCATGGTTAAGCCAAAAACATCACTCCCACTCAATCGTTGCCGGCGGTTTGCTCGTAATGTCATAAACGATACGGTTGATGTGCGGCACCTCGTTGATGATGCGGTTGGAAATGGTTCCAAGCACATCATACGGAATACGGGCCCAGTCCGCCGTCATTGCGTCCACGCTCGTCACGCCGCGCAGGGCGACCGTGTAATCGTAGGTCCGCTCATCCCCCATTACACCTACGCTTCGCATGTCGGTCAGCACCGCAAAATACTGCCATATTTTTTCATCCAGTTCTGCTTTGGCGATTTCATCACGGAAAATAAAGTCTACGTCTCGCAGAAGGTCGAGCTTTTCTTTTGTGATCTCACCAATCACACGAATCGCAAGGCCCGGGCCCGGGAATGGCTGTCTCCATACCATATGGCGCGGAAGTCCCAGTTCTTCGCCGAGTTCCCGCACTTCGTCTTTAAATAATTCGCGCAAAGGCTCTATAATCTCATCAAAATCAACATGCTCCGGCAGTCCGCCTACATTATGATGACTTTTAATAAGCGCCGCGTCGCCTACGCCGCTCTCAACGACATCCGGATAGATCGTTCCCTGTGCAAGAAAATGCACTTTCCCGATTTTCTTCGCTTCCTCTTCAAAGACGCGTATAAACTCTTCACCAATAATCTTGCGTTTCCGTTCCGGTTCTGTGACGCCAGCCAGTTTCTCAAGAAACCTCTTCTCTGCCTTGACATGAACCAGATTCATATCAAACTGTTTTTTGAAAACGTTTTCCACCTCTTCAGGCTCATATTTTCTCATAAGCCCTGTATCGACAAAAACGCAGGTCAGATTTTTGCCAATCGCTTTATGCAGCAGGACTGCACAGACAGAACTGTCTACGCCGCCCGAAAGAGCTAATAGGACTTTTTTATCGCCTACTTTTTCCCGAATCTCTTCAATTGCCTGCTTTGCATAATCATTCATATCCCAATCCCCCTTTGCACCGCATATATCAAATAAAAAACGCTCCAGTATCTTTTGTCCGCCTGCCGTATGCTGTACCTCTGGATGGAACTGCACACCGTAGATTTTCTTCTCCCGGTTTCCAAAGGCAGCAACCGGGCAGGAGGTCGTTTTCGCCAATACTTCAAAGCCCGTCGGAGCTTTATCGATATAATCCATATGACTCATCCAGCAAACTGATTTGACTTCCATATCTTTTAGCAATGGATTTGCTGTCTGATACTCTATCTCTGTTTTCCCATATTCTCCTGCCGGAGCTGAAGCGACATGCCCTCCTAACTGCATGCTGATCAACTGGCTTCCATAACAAATCCCCAAAATCGGGATCCCCAACGACAAAATTTTTTCATCGCACACCGGCGCTTCCGCTTCGTATACGCTCTTAGGACCACCTGTAAAGATGATTCCAATCGGGTTCTTTTCTTTGATTTTTTGGACGTCCGTGTGATATGGCATAAGCTCAGCATATACATGGGCTTCCCGAACACGGCGGGCAATCAGCTGATTGTACTGTCCGCCAAAATCCAACACAATAATCGTTTCTCTCATAGGCATCTTTCCTCTCCATCCTCTTGCAAAGAAGCAAACATCACATTTTTTGCGCCTCTTTTTCTTAGTTCAGCACCAATGCTCTCCTTTTCCGCTTCCAATAAATCCTTTTTAGTATACACTATAACGTTCCAATCTGTAAAATACAGGCGACGTTCCTTTCCCGCGAATTTCCGAATGAAAACCTCCGCCTCTTCCACAAAATCAAGCTTCTCCGCGGTCAAATACTCCTCCGGTGCAAAACGGTCCGCAAGGCATCCGGCAGGCTTGCGGATATAGTAGCCTCTTCCTACTGCCTGAAGCATATCACAGATATCCTGCATATCATATCCCAATTCTATAAAAGGACTTCTGCATTCCAGCTTTTCCGAGCGCTGCAAAGCAATACAGCTTTTGCCTCCTTTAAGACAGCCATCCAGCAATACCTCTGCGCCCACCTGCTCCGCATATCGCGCAAGCTCTGCAGACATCATTCCGGAGCAGACTTTACATCGCTCCCTGCCATTGCGGGAGACCGCCTGTTCCTGCAGTACATATACCGGGATACGGGCATCATTCAGCTTATAATCTTCCAGCACCTCATGGACGCAATATAAATCTTCCTTTGTAAAAAACGCTGCATTTACAGTCAAAGCCCACACGTCACGCCCATGCGCTTCCTGTGCGGCACAAAGCAGCAGTGACGATTTGATTCCTCCTGAAAACGCCACTGCCACATGATCGAGCTCATAAATAAGCCGAACAAGTCGGCTGAACTTCTTCTGCGCCGTCATTTTCTGTTTACTTCGCGCTGTAGTTTGGTGATTCCTTTGTAATATTAATATCGTGCGGATGGCTTTCCAAAAGCCCTGCATTTGTGATCTTTACAAATTCCGCATTTTTCTGCAGCTGTTCGATCGTCGCTGCCCCGCAATAACCCATGCCGGACTTTAATCCGCCTACCATCTGGTAAGTCGTATCCGCCAGCGGCCCCTTGAACGGAACGCGGCCTTCTACGCCTTCCGGCACCAATTTCTGCGTTCCTTCTTGGAAATACCGGTCGGCGCTTCCCTTTTGCATTGCAGCGATCGAACCCATACCACGGTATACCTTGAAGCTTCTTCCTTGATAAATCTCCATCTCTCCCGGGCTTTCCTTTGTTCCTGCAAAGAGGCTCCCGATCATTACGGCTGCAGCACCGCCTGCAAGCGCTTTTGTAATATCCCCGCTATATTTGATCCCGCCGTCTGCAATCACCTTGACACCGTATTTTGCCGCTTCCTCCGCACAGTCCATAACTGCAGTCAGCTGCGGAACGCCGATTCCGGCAACAACACGCGTTGTGCAAATCGAGCCCGGCCCAATGCCTACCTTTACACAGCTGGCGCCTGCCGCAATCAAATCATGCGCTGCTTCTTTGGTCGCACAGTTCCCTACAATAATATCAAGCTCCGGGAATCTCGTGCGCACCTTTTCCAGTACCTGCAGTACATAAGCGGAATGACCGTGCGCCGTATCGATCACGATCGCGTCCACCTTTGCATTCACCAGTGCTTCCACACGTTCGATCGTTCCGTTCCCGGTTCCTACCGCCGCACCGACGAGCAAGCGTCCGCCCTTATCTTTAGCTGACAATGGATATTGAATCGATTTTTCGATATCTTTGATCGTGATAAGCCCCATCAGTTTTCCGTCTTTGTCTACCAAGGGCAGCTTTTCGATCTTATATTTGCGCAGGATCTGCTGTGCTTCGTCGAGCGTCGTGCCGATCGGTGCAGTAATCAGATGGTCACTTGTCATTACTTCGCTTACCTTGCGTGAATAGTCTGTTTCAAAACGCATATCACGGTTGGTGATGATCCCAATCAGTTTTCCATCCTTTTCTACGATCGGCACACCCGAAATCTTATAACGTCCCATCAGCTGATCCGCATCGTTTACCGTATGGTCCGGAGAGAGCGAAAATGGATCGCTGATAACGCCATGCTCGCTTCTTTTCACCTTATCCACATGATCTGCCTGCTGCTCGATCGACATATTTTTGTGAATAATTCCCATTCCTCCCTCACGGGCGATCGCAATGGCAAGCCCGCTTTCTGTAACGGTATCCATCGCAGCGCTCATGATTGGGATATTCAGTTTGATGTTCGGCGTAATATGCGTCGAAACGTCTACTTCATTCGGCGTAACAAAACTCTTCTGCGGTTTCAGTAAAACGTCGTCAAATGTAAGGCCTTCCGTAATTTTCATGTGCGTTTCTTCCTTTCTGGTCATTCATATAAATTTATCCTAACATTATGCGCCGGGCACAATGCTGTCAGCTTATTTTGCGGTATAAAAAAAGCACGCGCATCCATGTCAATGCGGCGGCATATTATTTTCTTCTTTTTTTTGTCTTTCTTCTTCCGCAAGAGAGTGCTGATGCTCCCGCTTCAAAACGATCCAGTTGATCGAGCCTACTACAAAAGACAGCACCAATACAAGAACCGCGCCTGTAAATTCACGCTCTGCAAACAAGACTGCCGAAATCGCGAGAAGCGCCGAGATCGCATAAAGCAAGGAAACTGACTGCTTCTGATTGAGCCCCATATCGATCAGTCTATGATGTAAGTGCTTCCGATCTGCATGGAACGGATGCTGCCCTTTCAGCAGTCTTCTTAGGATCGCAAACGCCGTATCTGCGATAGGTAATCCCAGAACAAGAAAAGGGATACCAAACGATACGACTGCATTGATCTTGAAAAATCCCTGTATCGAAATGACTGAAAGAACGAATCCCAAAAACATGGAGCCTGCGTCTCCCATAAAGATTTTTGCAGGATTTAGATTATACGGCAGAAATCCGAGACACGAGCCTGCAAGCGCCGCGGCAATCACCGTTATAGTAAACGCTGTAGGTGCATAGGCTGAAAGCAGGGAAACCGCTAACAGCGCAAAGGATGATATCGCTACGATGCCGCAGGCAAGGCCGTCCAAGCCGTCAATCAGATTGATCGTATTGGTGATGGCTACGATCCAGAGTACTGTAATCGGGATCGCCCAATTTCCGAAATAGATGATTTGATCGAAAAGCGTTACCCGGGTGATCAGCACGCCCGAAAAACAAACGACAAGTGCCGCAGCGATTTGTCCAAGCAGCTTGATATACGGCTTCAGATCATAAATATCATCTAATATTCCTAAAATGATAATCATGAAAGCACCGACCAGCAGGCCAATAAAGGTAGGATCCATCTCGCCGAATACAAGAATGCCAAACGCAAAAGCGACAAATATAGCAAGCCCTCCCATCGTCGGGATCGGCTTGCTATGCATTCTCCGCTCATCTTTGGGAATATCAACGGCGCCCACTCTGAACGCAAGCTTACGGACAAGCGGCGTCGTTGTGTACGTTACAAAAAACGTAAACAGCAACGCGATCACAATCAAAATGCCCGAGCGTACATCCATAATAGACGATTCCTCTTTCCATGCCGTAACTAGTAGTAAATATCACAAGAGCGGCAAAGATTATTTGCCGCACTTGTGCTTTGCTACATTATATCAATTTTCCTTTTTAAATGCAACATCTCCGTTCTCTACATACATTTTTACCTTATCGCCAATATTGATCTTCCCTGCGAGGATCTCTTCAGACAATTTATCTTCTACTGTCTGTTGGATCATCCTGCGCAGCGGGCGTGCACCATATTGGTCGCTCATGCCGTCTTTGGCCATCAGTTTTGCCGCGTCTTTCGTATAGGTAAGATCGATCTCCCTATCATGCAGGCGTTTGGCGACACTGTTCAGCATGAGTTCTGCGATGCGTTCCGTATCTTCGCCCGTGAGCTTGTGGAATACGATGATATCGTCGATCCTGTTGATAAACTCCGGCCGGAACGTATTCTTCAGCGCTTCCATCATACGCTCTTTCATCTCGTCGTATTCTTTCAGCTTTTCTTTATCTCCGTCGTCCTCTTTTGCGAAGCCGATCTTCCCTTTTGCGATCTCATGCGCGCCTACGTTAGATGTCATGATGATGATCGTGTTCTTGAAATCGACCGTCCGGCCTTTTGAATCCGTCAGCCGCCCGTCTTCCAGAACCTGAAGCAGCATATTGAATACGTCGGGATGCGCTTTTTCTATCTCATCAAACAGCACGACCGAATAAGGCTTGGTACGCACTGCCTGCGTAAGCTGTCCGCCCTCATCGTATCCTACATATCCCGGAGGCGAACCTACCAGCTTAGATACGGAGTGCTTTTCCATATATTCCGACATATCAAGCCTGATCATTGCGTTTTCATCACCGAACATCGCCGCTGCGAGTGCTTTCGTGAGTTCTGTTTTGCCTACCCCGGTCGGTCCAAGGAAGATAAAGGAACCAATCGGTCTGTTTGGGTCTTTCAGTCCGGCACGCGCACGGCGAATCGCTTTTGCGACTGCTGTGACCGCTTCATCCTGTCCGATCACACGTTCATGAAGCATGTTTTCAAGATTCAGCAGCTTTTTGCTCTCATCCTCTGTAAGCTTACTGACCGGAACATGCGTCCAGCTTGAGATGATCTGCGCAATATCTTCCTCTGTAACGACGCCCTTCTCTTTTGCCACAGCCTTACGCCACTCCTCGGAGCAGTGCTCAATATCACGTTTGATATCCGCTTCTTCGTCTCTCAGCTTCGCTGCTTTTTCAAAATCTTCATGCGCGACCGCGCTTTCCTTTTCTTTTCCGATCTCTTCCAGCTTGTCTTCCAATTCTTTGAGGTCCGGCGGAGAGGTAAACATCGCGATCCGCACTTTAGAAGCAGCCTCGTCGATCAGGTCGATCGCCTTGTCCGGCAGGAATCTGTCCATGATATATCTCGTAGACAGGTCTACCGCTGCCTTCAGCGCTTCATCCGTAATAGTCACCTTATGGTGCGCTTCATATCTATCGCGCAGTCCTTCCAGAATCTGCAGTGCCTCTTCCGGTGTCGGCTCCCCGACATTGACCGGCTGGAAACGACGTTCAAGAGCCGCATCCTTCTCGATATGCTTGCGGTATTCATCGATCGTCGTCGCGCCTATCACTTGAATTTCGCCCCGCGCGAGCATCGGCTTTAAGATATTTGCCGCATCCATCGCGCCCTCTGCCGCGCCTGCGCCGATCAGCGTATGGAGCTCGTCGATAAACAGGATAACGTCTCCCGCCTTTTTCAGTTCATCAAGCGCGTCTTTTAAGCGCTCCTCAAATTCTCCGCGGAATTTTGAGCCTGCCAGCATACCAGCAAGATCAAGCATCACGACCCGCTTGTTTTTCAGCATATCCGGTATATTACCTTCCACGATTTTTTCTGCAAGGCCTTCTGCGATTGCAGATTTCCCAACGCCCGGTTCACCGATCAAAACAGGGTTGTTTTTCGTACGGCGGCTCAGTATCTGTATGATCCGTTCTATCTCTTCTGAACGTCCGATCACAGGATCAAGCTCACCGTTTTTTGCTGCAAGCGTAAGATCCCGGCCAAACTTATCCAATTTCGGCGTACTCGATTTGCTGTTCTCTTCGCTGCCTGTAGGCGCGCCCTGCGCAACAGCCAGTATCTCCTGCTGCATAGCGGCTAAATCTGCTCCGAGGTCGCGCAGCATACGGAATCCCATACTCTCACGCTCATTGATGATTGCCAGAAGCATATGCTCCGTTCCAATAAAATTCTGTCCGAGCTGTCGCGAAAAAACGACGCTCATTTCGATGATTTTTTTAGTACGCGGCGTATATCCGATCACTTGCGGATTTCCATAGCCGCCGTCCGTAGATACCGAACGAATATATTCCGTTGCCTTTTCGGCATCGATCCCCTGCTTTTGCAGGATCTCGGCGGCTGCGCCGCCCTCTAAGATCATACCCAAAAGCAAGTGCTCCGTTCCTACATAATTTTCTCCCATACTGCTTGCAAATTGTGCCGCTTGGTTCACAGCTTCCTGCGCCCCCGCGGTAAATCTCGACATATTGTTGCTCATATTGATTCCTCCCTTAGGCTTTCTTTCAGAAAGCCACCGCTTTTTTCAGCAAACGGCAAGCCTATTCTTTCTATTTTATCTTTTGTTATAAAATAACCGCTGTTGCCCTTATTCAAACAATTCAGGCCTTTTCTTCGCGGCCCTCTTTTTCTTTTTTCATTTTATCGCGTATCTCTGCTGCTTTTTCATAATTTTCTTCTTTGATTGCTTGTGCCAGCTGCGCTCTCAAATCGTTTTCTTCCACCTTTTGCGTTTTTTCTTTTCCATGAGGCGCAAGGTTTATTTCGGGAAGCTCTATCCCGCTTACATACGGCTGTTCAACGCCTGCAAACTCTGCATTATACCGTTCGTTTGCCGTCTGCGGGAGCTGCGGCATGATATCGAACATGCTGGCGAGTCTGCCTCTTCCCCGTTTCATCAGACTTGTCGCAAACAGGTCATTGAAAAGGCCGTCCATTGAAAAAGCATTCATCAGCCCCTCTTCTTCCCGCGCACATACTTCGCATAGATTGCGCTCTGTTGTCACACCGTTGATACTCTGCTTGATATGGACATTCGCTTCTCTTTGCTTGCATTTATCACATAACATATTATTCAATCCTCCTTTAATAAAACAGAAGTCAATGCTTCTTTCAAAATCGAACTTCTCAGCTCGTCTTTTTGTTCTCCGGCACCTGTGAGCGCTTTGTCTGAAACTGCGGCCAGCAGCATATTCTTCATATTCCCGTTTATAACGCCAGTCTGTACAAACCCCTCTATGAGCTCTCCTGCCTGCCTCATATTGATCCCTTGTCTTAGGTTCTGCTCTATGATCTGCGAGATATAAGCACATTTATCCACATTCAGGCGAATGACCCGGATATAACCTCCTCCTCCGCGTCTTGACTGCGTTATATATCCTCTGTTAGGAGAGAATCTTGTGGTCAATACATAGTTGATCTGTGACGGCGCACATTGGAACCGCTGTGCCAATTCATTCCTTTGCAGTTCTGCTGTTCCGTCCTCTTCCGTCATCAGCTCCTTAATGAAATCTTCAATATGGTCGCTCAGCACCGACATTTTTTCCTCCTCTCCTTTCTTTGACTTTCTTTGACCTTTATTTTAATAATACCCCTGTTTCAACAGAATAAACATATTTTTCAAACATTTTTTTCCAATTCTTCCGGAATTTTTCCCTTGATCCTGACGCGGTCGTAATCCTGTCTCAGCAAAGAAAAAAAGGGGGGCAAGAGGTTCGCTGCAAGACTCTTTTTTGCAAATTCGATCAAAACGACAAATTGGTTCCTTGCGCTTAAGGGCCGGCTCGCATAGCCCTCTTGTCTGCAAAAGCTGCATAAAGTGTCATAAAGCTCGAACGGCTCCATTACAGCGTTTTGAGTAAGAAAATCAAGCGCGTTTCTCGCCCGCCCTGTATTATAATAACGGTTCAAAAGCCCTTCGATCTCTTTCAAGTGCAAAAGCTCGCCTGCTGAAATGTCGTTGGTTTCGATCACTTCATACGGCGGATAGCTCCGATAGACGACCCCATACTGCTCTGCCGCTTCTCTTAACGCAGTTCCCGGAAGCAGCTTCAAAAAACCCAATTGCAGCGCGTCTGGATAGAGGCCGTATACTTCATTGAAAGAATTGCGAAAGCTGTGATAGTCCTCATAGGGCAGGCCGGCAATCAAGTCCAAATGCAGATGGATATTGCCCTGCGCCATGATCCGCTTCGCATTCTTTTTTACTTTTTTCAAATCCGTTTTTCGCATAATAGCCTGCAGAGTACGTGCATTCGTCGTCTGCACGCCCGCTTCGAGCTGTATTTTACCCGGCGCCGCTTTTTGGAGAAGCGCAATCATTTCCTCATCCATTAAATCGAGCGCGACTTCAAAATGAAAACATGTTTCTCCCGTATCATCCATCACAAAACGCAGTATCTCTTTTGCACGCGATACATGTGCATTAAAGGTGCGGTCTGTAAACTTTACCAGCTTTACGTTCCGTTCAGTAAAGAGTCTGATTTCTTTCTTTACCTGTTCCAAAGCTTTCTCGCGTATAGGGATGCCAATGCCAGACATGCAGTATGCGCAGGAAAACGGACATCCCCGCGACGATTCGTAATAATATATTTTATTTTCGTCATACTCGTCTCCGGCAGCAAACGGCGCAGGCAGAGCTTCCATTTTCTCTACGATACGATAAACTTTTTCTCCCGCAGGCCGCCCGTTCTTTTTATAGAGGAGCCCCGGGCTCTCTATTCCGCTTCCGGTCTCCAATGCCAAAAATAGCTCCGGCAGGCTCTCCTCCGCCTCGCCGCATACCAAAAAATCAATGTACCACAGTTCTATCAGTTCCCCTGCACGAAAGGAAGCCTCCGGGCCTCCCAAGACGACCATCGTCTCGGGCGCCGCCTTTTTGAGGTCCTCCGCAAGTTGCAGTACATTCCCAATATTCCATATATAGCAGGAAAAAGCAACGACATCAGCATGCTGTTCAAGAATATCCCGCAGAACGTTATGACTGTCCTCATTGATATTATATTCCGAAAAAAAGGCTTTTCCGCAGCAGGCTGCGGAAAGCGAGCGGACCGCCGGATTTGTATGGATATAACTGGAATTTAACGCAACCAATAAATTTTTCATAAAAATATTCCGTTACAGCAAATAGAAAACCGGCCTTGATCCCTTTTTGTCACATTTTCTATAGGATAGGCCTGGCCGGTTTTTTTATTTTTCTGTCTGGACATACGTAACATAAAAGCTGTCTTCATTTTGACTGTAATAATTGATCACATAGATCTCTCCAACATTCACCCCCGGCATGATACGTTCTGTTTTCGAATATTCCATCAGGGACAGCTCATCAGAAGAGATCGTATATTCCATGATCGCTACCTGATAATCCTCTGTCACGCCCTCATAGGAGTAGGTTGTAAAATACAGGATATCGCTTCCCGCATCAAATCCAATACTTGGGCTCTCTCCCTCGCCGATCCCCTGAAACACATCCCGCTTCTCTCCGGTCGCCAGATTTGTGACCGTGATATTAAACGTGACGGAGCTCCCCTCTTCCTCTGCCTCTACGACCGGCACGACTGCCGCTATATGATTGCCGTCCGGCGATACGGCAAAGTCGATCCCATCAGCGACTTTACGCCGTTCCTCCGCGGCGGTGTCAACAGCATATATTTCTCCGGCCGTTTTATCTGCAAAGTAAATACTTCCGTTCACAAGAGTTATTTTGCTGTCGGTGCCCGGCATATCTCCGCCAATCGCTTCGACCCGCTCCCCTCCCTCTCGTGAAAAATCATATTTCACAAGCTGCAGGGAGCTCGTTCCCTCCGCCGCGCCCACTCCGGACATTGCATAAATAACAGGCCTTTCAGCATCCCACGCAAAGGAAGTTGTGATCGTGCCCAGTCCTTCTTCTCCAAGATTATGCAGGATATTGTCCTGCATATCGTAAACATAGAGCACTTTGTTTTCAATACCGGAATCCAATATCCCAATATAGCGTCCATCAGCCGAGACCGCAGCTTTCTCTATCCCATAAAAGTCCGGAAGCTCAAACTGCGTCTTTTTGCCGTTCGTCTCAATCATCCACAGCCGTTCTTTCAATACCTGCTCCGTGTCTTCACCGCTGTTCGGTACATAAGAACGCGCATAAATGATATTTCCCTGAACCGTTGTGCAAAGATAGCGTCCGTTTTCTACCAATACCGGCAATACTGCAGGCATTCCATCTTTCAAAACAACCGGCTCTTCTTTTACCGATTCCGTATCTGCATCTTTATTATAAGCCGGAAGCCCATCCGTGCTCATTGTGAATACATAAGCCTTTTTAGCGGGCACCGCACTTGCGATCTTCAGGTCGATCTCCTCAGCCAGCTTTTGTGCCGAAGTCTCATCCCGCAGAGGTGCGGAAACCAAAGTAACATCGGTAAGCCCCTCACACATCGTGGGTGTCAGACCCGCATCTTCCGGGATCAGCCCCTGCTCATACGCTTCATAGGCGTTCAGACCTACAAAATAGGCCTCTCGCGCTCCCTGTTCGTCCGGTGACAAGGTGATGACCAGTTTGTCGTCTTCTTCGCTCAATACAGCCTTCGCATTATTATTCAGCTGAAAAAATACGGAAAGCTTTTTCTCTCCCTCCGAATGGATCGCACTGAATAATCCATATAAAATACTGTTGTCGTAAGTCTCGTTATTTTCCACATAATCCCAATAACCAACAGAAAGGTCTACCTGCAAACGGTAAGGAGAAGACAACAGCTTTACACTGTATCCCGGTACAGCGGAAAGCTTGGATTCATCTACTCCCGATAGCCTTGAGCCGTTTAGGAAATACATCGTAATAACTGTATTTTCTCCCTGCTGTTCCACATTGATATCTTTTAGATTTACCGCGTCTCCTAAAGAGGGATCCCCGCCTGTCACAGTTCCAGCGACCTGCTTTTCGGTTTGCGGCTCACTCGGCGTTTGCTGCCCCTCCTGTGCGCACGAAACAAAAAGACAAGCCGCCGCAAGCAAAATCATTAAAATGCAGCTGAACTTTTTTTGCATAGAATCTATCCTTAAATCCTTTTCATATCTTCCGCATATTCTGCGATCTTCGCTTTTACTTCGTCTATGTCTGCAAAGGAAAATGTTCCGTTTTCATAGATGATATCGCCGCCCACCATAGTCATGCATACGTCCGCATCGCTGCCTGCATATACGACAAGGGATACCGGGTCATAATCCGGTGTATACCGTATTCCATCCGTACGCAGCATAATAATATCGGCATTTTTGCCCGCTTCGATCACGCCGCTTTCGAGGCCTAACGCTTCCGCTCCGCCGCGTGTGGCCATCTTCAGCGCCTGTACTGCAGGCATCACTTTCGGATCGTAGGTCGTTCCTTTTTGGAGGAAAGAGGCATACGTCATTTCTTCCATCATAGAAAGCTTATTGTTGGACGATGCTCCGTCTGTTCCAAAAGTCACGCTGATCCCCTTTTCCATCATTTTGGAAAGCGGAGCGATCCCGCTTGCAAGCTTCAAATTGCTTTTCGGACAGGATAATACCGTGCCTCCATGTTCCGCCATCAGTTCCATATCATGTTCACTCACCCATACGCAATGCGCAGCATAAAACGGAACATCCAGCAGTCCGACGCTTTTGCAAAGCTCAATCGGCGTCATGCCCTGCTCCTGCACACAATTTTCATGTTCTCCTCTTGTTTCTGATATGTGCATGTGAACGCCTGTTCCAAGCTTTTTTGCTTTTTCCGCTATCTTTTCCAGCATGCTGTTTTCTACTGTATATTGGGCATGAGGCGACATGAATACACGCAGCCGCCCCTTTCCGTCATATTTATGGAACAGTTCTTCACTCTCATCCAGCATCCGCTCGCCTACGCCCGGGGCAGGCGTAACGACCGCGCGGGACAAAAACGCCCGCAGTCCGCTCTCTTGAGCCGCTTTTGCTATGGAATCAATAAAAAAATACATCTCATTGAATGCGACCGTTCCAGATGCGGCAAGCTCGCACATAGCCGCCATACTGGCCCAGTAGGCGCTTTCTTCCGTCAAGCGGTCCTCGGCAGGAAAAATCCGTGTATTCAGCCATGTCATCAGGTCAAGGTCATCGGCATACGACCGGAAAAGATTCATGGGAACATGCGTATGCATATTTACAAAGCCGGGCATCACAATATTCCCATGTGCATCGATCACGCGCTGCGCTTCAAAGTCCGGCGCATGTTCCGCAGCCCCGGCATAAGCGATTTTTCCGTTTGCTACTTGCACGACCGCATTTTTTATTACATCGCCTGTATCGCTATTGGTGATAATTACCGCGTTCCGAATTTCTATCATATCATCAGTCTCCATATAAATATTTATGCTGCTCCGGGGTAAGTACGTCGACCGATCCTCCCAGCGCGTTCAATTTCCGGACCGCCACGCTGTAATCGATGTCCTCCGGCAGATTCATCAGCCCCGGCTTCATAGAAGCATAATGATCCCGAATATATTTCTGCGCCAAAAATTGCAGCGCGAAGCTCATATCCATGATTTCCGCCGGATGTCCGTCGCCCGACGCTAAATTAACGAGGCGTCCTCCCGCGATGACATTGAGCACTCTCCCGTCCGTCTGGATGTAACCCTCTACGTTATTCCGCATTTCGATCACTTTTTCGCTGGTTGCCGCAAGTTCCGCAACGTTGACCTCGCAATCAAAATGTCCGGCGTTTGCAAGAAGCACGCCGTCTTTCATCTGATCAAAATGCCGTTTCACGATCACATCTTCGCAGCCCGTGACCGTCACGAACACATCCCCAAGCGCCGCTGCCTCATCCATGCTCATTACATCAAAGCCGTCCATTAATGCTTCGACCGCTTTGATATGGTCTACCTCCGTTACGATCACACGCGCGCCGAGTGCTGCCGCCCGCTTTGCTACGCCCTTGCCGCACCAGCCGTATCCGGCGACTACGACACGTTTTCCTGCGACGATCAGGTTCGTTGTCCGCATAATACCGTCCCAGACAGATTGCCCTGTTCCATAACGGTTATCGAACAAATATTTACATTGCGCGTCATTGACCGGAATCACAGGGATTTTGAGTTCTCCCGCTTTTTCCATTGCCTTGAGACGCAACACCCCCGTAGTCGTTTCTTCGCTCGCGCCGATCACGTTCTCAAGCAACTCCGGGAACTCTCTGTGCAGCATCGTGATCACATCGCCGCCGTCATCTACGATTAAATTTGGCTTTGCCGCAAGCGCACTTTTGATATGTGCTTCATACTGCTCCATCGTTTCACCGTGAATCGCATATACATCTGCGCCCCCCTCAACGAGCGCCGCCACTACATCATCCTGCGTGGAGAGTGGATTGGAGGCACATGCCGCGACTTTTGCCCCGCATGCCTGAAGCACTTGGATCAAATAGGCTGTCTTCGCCTCAAGGTGACAGCATACGCAAAGCTGATAGCCTTCGAAAGGCTTTTGGGAAGCGAATTCCTCCCGGAAGCTGCTTAAGACCGGCATATACCGTTTGACCCATTCTATCTTTTGTTTTCCCGCCGGTGCAAGTTTTATATCTCTGATATCACTCATTTCAAATTACCAACCAATTCCTTCAAATATTGTGTGAAGTCATCCCGCAGGTCGTCTCTGTCAAGAGCAAATTCGCAGGTCGCCTTCAAAAAACCAAGCTTATCCCCCACATCATACCGTTTTCCCTCGAATTCGTATGCATAAACGTCTTCTTCGCCGTTCAGTCTTTTGATCGCATCTGTCAGTTGTATCTCGCCGCCCTTTCCCGGCGGTGTATTTTCGATCGCCTCAAAGATACCGGGGGTGAGCACATATCTCCCAAGAATGGCAATATCGGACGGCGCATGTTCCGGCCCCGGCTTTTCAACAAGATCTGTGACACGGTGCAGCCGTCCGGTTTTATCGTCCGTTGCGATCACTCCATATTTGTCCGTGTCCATAATATCTACCTTCTGTACGCCAAGGACCGTTGTTCCGCATTTTTCATAAGCGTCCATAAGCTGCCGCAGTGCCGGTGCTTGTCCCTTTACCACGTCGTCGCCCAAAATCACGCCAAACGGTTCATTGCCAATGAAATCTTTGGCTGTCAGTATTGCATGTCCGAGGCCAAGAGGCTCCTTTTGCCGCACATACATCATGTTTACCATGTGCGCAATATCCTCCACAAGCTGCAGAAGCTCTGTTTTGTTCTTTTTCGTCAATTCAAGCTCAAGCTCGATCGACTTATCGAAATGATCTTCGATCGCACGTTTACTGCGTCCTGTAATGATAACGATGCTCTCTATTCCGCTCGCGACCGCTTCTTCAACAATATATTGTATCGTCGGCTTGTCTACGATGGGAAGCATTTCTTTCGGCTGAGCTTTTGTTGCCGGCAAAAAGCGCGTTCCAAGCCCTGCCGCGGGAATCACGGCTTTCCTAATTTTCATGTTCGAGCCCTCCATAGTATTCATCCAGCATTTCCTGCATTCTTTCTTTCACATATCTGCACAGCATAACAGTCTGCCGCGGTGCTTTTACCCCTTCCGTCCCCGGTACGTCTTTCAAATAAACCGGTTTTCCGACGATCAGCTTTACTTTCTTAGGCTTTGGAAATACAAACACCATCGGCAGCACGGGCACGTCGTTTTTTACGGCAAAATGAAACGCCCCATTTTTAAAGGAACGCAGCTCGCGTGAATAAGGCGCGATCTCTCCCTCCGGATACATATGAACTTTCCGCGTCGTATGCTGAAGCACATGATTCATCTGCTCAGAGAAATGCTCGAAATTTTTTATGTCCGACGGTAACGGAACGCCTCGCAGGACCCGCACCAAGCCGCCAATGATGAATGCCTCAAAATTGTGCTTTAGAGCGACAAAATAGGGCGCACTTGGATAAAATACGTAGGTCAGCATGGGAGAATCCATATTGTGCACATGATTCGCTACCGTGATCGCCGCCGTTTTCTTTACAAGCTTTGCGTTTTTCTTTCCGATCACGCCGAAGCCCCAGCGTATCTTGAAAAACAAATAGCCAAAAGGCATTCCGACAAACATCGCAAAATAATATAAAAAACGCAGGCCCCAGTTTTTCGTCACATACTGATAATCTTCATCAAGGTGCAATTTAATAGGCGCCCACATCCGTTCTGCCGGGCCCTTTCTTCGCCGCTTGCCATTTTCGCGTAATTTTTCCAGTTCTGTTTTCGGCTCGCTGTACTCCTGTCTATTCAAATCTTCCTCTTCTGGTTTCAAAAACGTTATTCTCCTATTATTTTGATCAATACGCGTTTTTTCCGCTTCCCGTCAAATTCGCCGTAAAAAATCTGCTCCCACGTTCCAAAATCAAGCCGCCCGTCCGTAACCGCGACAACGACTTCCCTGCCCATGACCGTCCGTTTCATGTGGGCATCTGCATTGTCCTCATAACCGTTATGTGCATATTGGCTATATGGTTTTTCCGGCGCCAACCGCTCCAGCCATTTTTCAAAATCGGCATGGAGTCCGCTTTCATCGTCGTTAATAAAAACGCTTGCTGTGATATTCATGGCATTCACAAGACACAGTCCTTCCCGAACGCCGCTTTCCTTCAGCGCCTGTTCTACCTGAGGCGTGATATTGACAAATTGCCTGCGCTGAGGCAAATCGAATTCCAATACGCTGCGATAACTTTTCATTTTTTCATCTCCTTATTGCCAGATATTATATTATACCATAGCGTATACCATAGCGCAAAACGATTTCATTGAAAAAGCGCTCCTGCCTAAAGGCCGAAGCGCTTCTTGCCGCAGCTTATTTATTTTTCATTTTCCGGATCATTTTCTTCCTGCTTCTGCCGGTCGGCTTTCGCTTCTTCTATCTTTTTTTCTTCCGCGATGACTGCCTCTCCTTCCGCCGCAAGCTCCTCGACTTCATCGGCGATCTCGTCGACCCGTGCTTCGATCCGCTCCACGATCGCCGCTTCTTCGTCTGTCATTCCGATCATATTGCAGTCAAATTTTCTTCTGTCGAGTGTAACAGAAAAATAGAGCGCACACATGAGAGTGCAGATGATCCCTATCGCGATCATGAACATATACTGATAAATATAGGCCGTTTGGATCGTTCCCAACGTATCCAGCATAGACTGCATCTGTGTCATGATGTTTGCGATGAGCAGAACCGTCAAAACCGCAGAAACCATCAGGCTGACAAGCGAGACCAGATTAACCGCCCTGCGGCTGCTGCTGTCCCACTGTACGATCAGGGCGATGGAGGATACAACAAACACCACATAGGGAATATAGGTGGCGAAATAGGCAACTCCTTGTTCGGTCGTGGTGAAGCTCGAAACCTGAACCAGATTCCCGAAAAAGCCTGCGCTCGCAAGCATGGCCAAAAGGAAAGCGCCCCATACGAATATTTTTGCAAAAAATTCGCGTTTGTTTTTCAGCAATAATACCATCAGCATGAGGACTGCAATGCAGGCGACCATCATGCCGCCGTACAGGTACAAATAATAGAGTATCATTTGAATTCCAAGCGTCATTCCGGAAGCGGCGGCAGCTTCATGCATATATCCTCCGAATCCCGTGAAGAAAACTGCGCAGGCTGCCAGAATGATAATGGCTAAAATAATAAATGGTGCTCTTTTCGTTCTATTTACTGTCGTTTCCATATTCTTACCTTTCTATTTTTTCTTGTTGTCCTTTTCCCGAAGCTCTACCCTGCGGATCTTTCCGCTTATCGTCTTCGGCAGTTCTGTTACAAATTCGATTTCCCTCGGATATTTATAAGGAGCCGTCGTCTTTTTCACATGGTTCTGCAATTCCTTTTTCAACTCTTCAGACGGCTGGTAGCCCTCTGCCAAAACGATCGTTGCTTTAACGATCTGTCCCCTTTCCGGGTGCGGAACTCCCGTGATGGCGGTCTCCAATACGGCAGGATGCTCCATCAGTGCGCTTTCCACTTCGAACGGGCCAATACGGTATCCCGATGATTTGATCACATCATCCGCGCGTCCAACATACCAGAAATAACCGTCTTCATCTTTCCAAGCCACGTCTCCCGTATGATATACGCCATAGTTCCATACGCTCTGCGTTCGTTCCTCATCGCGGTAATATCCAAGAAACATTCCCGTAGGGACTTCCTTATCTGTATATACCACGATCTCCCCCGTTTCTCCGGGTGCACAGGAATCGCCGTTTTCATCTACGATATCAAGGTCGTACATCGCATTCGGTTTTCCCATAGAACCGGGCCGCGGCTCCATCCAGATAAAATTCCCGATCGTTACGGTAAGCTCTGTCTGCCCGTATATCTCCATCAATTTCAGGCCCGTCGCTTCCTTAAATTGATAGTAGACCTCCGGATTCAGCGGTTCTCCTGCGATCGTCGCATATTTCAGCGCTGAAAGGTCATATTTTGTAAGGTCTTCTTTGATAAAATAGCGATAGATCGTCGGCGGCGCGCAGAATGTCGTTACGCGGTATTCCTCTATCTTTTTCAGGAGCTTATCCGGCACAAATTTATCCATATCGTACACAAAAATGCACGTTTCCGCGAGCCATTGCCCATAAAGCTTTCCCCATGCGCTTTTCGCCCACCCGGTATCTGCAACGGTAAGATGCAGTCCCTCCGGGTCGGCATTATGCCAATAGACCGCAGTCACGATATGCCCGAGCGGATAGGTGAAATTATGCGCGACCATTTTCGGCATCCCAGTCGTTCCCGACGTGAAGTATAACAGCATAATATCATCATTATGCGTAGCTTCATCGCCTTGTGGGCGTGGAAAATCCTGCCCATACCGTTCCATTTCTTCCCAAAATTCGAGCCAGCCTTCCCTTTTTTCCCCTACAATAACTTTTTTTTCAAGCGTAGGCGACTCCGCCTCCGCGTCCTCCACATGCTCCTTGAGCTCGCCGTCTTTCGTACAGACGATCATTTTAACGTCCGCTGCATTATTACGGTAGACGATATCCTTTTTCGTCAAAAGATGCGTGGCGGGGATCGCAATCGCTCCTAATTTATGCAGTGCAATGATCGAGATCCAAAATTCATAATGCCTCTTTAAAATAAGCATTACTTTGTCGCCTTTTCCGATTCCCTCTCCCCGGAAAAAATTAGCAGCCTGATTGGAAAGCCTACTGATATCCGCGAACGTAAACGTCCGTTCCTCATCCGCATCATTCGTCCACAGGAGCGCACGTTTATCCGGTTTTTCGTGTGCAAGCACATCGACTACGTCAAAGCCAAAATTAAAATTTTCGGGAACGATCGTTTTGTAATTCTTTGCAAAATCTTCATAGCTGGTAAAGCCTGTCGTACTGAATTTTTCGTATATCCTCATATTTGCCCTCACTTTGAAATGATCGCCAAAAATTTACAGGGTCTCCCATCTTCCGCCCGCATCGCGTGTGGAGTGGAAGCGTCAAAATACACGGTATCGCCCTCGTTCAGCCGTATCTCTGCGTCATGGATGAAAATGGTCATGCTTCCCTCCACAACATAGTTCATTTCCTGTCCCTCGTGTGCATTTTTCTTGACGGCATCCGTATCCTTCGGCTCTACCGTTACGAGAAAAGGTTCCATCGCTCTTTCTTTGAAGATGGGCGCCAAATGCTGATATTTATAGGCTTTGCGCCGCTCCATTTTCAGTCCTTCGCCTTTTCTTACCAAAGTAAAGGTCTTAAGCTTGGCATTATCTCCTGTCAGAAGCTCTGTAATGTCTACGCCGAAGCGGTTCGCCAGCGTATACAGAAAGCTGAACGAAAAATCCTTTTCTCCCGACTCATACTCGCGGTATTCGTCTACTGTTTTTCCGGTAAGCTCAGCCATTTCTTCAATGCTGATCTCTTCGATCTCCCGCAGGACACTGATCCTCTGTGCGATCTCTTTGATTTCATTCATTTTTAAAACTCCTATCTGAAAAAGGAAAACCCCGTTTAAAAGCGCGGGGTATTCCTATGCTGTCTCATTTTTTAATTGATCTCGACCGCTTCGCTCTGGAAAACGACAATGATGCCGTTCTGATCCCAGATGAGGTCGTCTCCCGTCAGGTTTTGAAATTTCTTTCCATAAGCCTCTTTTACTTCGTCCGGCTGTCCGTCCGACTTTGAGGTATCGAACATAAGGAATCCATAGACCTTATCGGGCCAGTCTTCTCCTACTGTAAATTCCGCTTTCAGGTTATCGCCTTCCTTTGTTACTTTCTGCTGCTCAATGCGCGTTCCGTCGGAATTGAGAACGCTGATAATGCCGTTTGTTCCATCCATCAGATTCGTTTCTCCGGAAACGACCAGTTTCCCATCCACGAGTTCCGCCGTGCAGGAACCCGTCACTTCAAATGTCGTCTCTGAATCCGCCTCCGGCCGCGCGATCTGCTGCGCGCCGCCGCAGCCGGTAAAGACAACGGCCGCCGCTATTACAATAACAAATAGTACGATCAGTTTTTTCTTCATCTTCTTTGATATATGCCCCTTTCGCCGGGCCGCATCTGCCGTGACTGCTTTTTCAAATTTGGTCCGGCCGCAGACCCGATTCTTTTAGTATATTAAAAACCGCTCCGGATGTAAAGAGTTTTACCGCCCGTTTCCATCCAAATTTGCATACAGCTATTTTAAACAGCTTTTTGCAATACGCAGCATTCCTCCTCTCCAAAATTTCCCGGTATCCCACGCACGCATAAAATCAAAGGTACATCTTCTTCCCCACGTGGCGAATGACACATCCATTTTTTCCTCCTGCGTTTTGAAGCCGGTCAGATTGAACCAATGCCATTCAAATTCGTCAAATGCAGCGTCCGCGTGCTTCAGCATCAGATACATAACGGGTACGCCGTATGAAATGGCCTCCTGTACGAATCTTCCCGCTTGTTTGACGTCCGCATGTCCGTCAAGCTTTTCTAATGCCAGATCGACCCCGGCGGCATGCGCATATTTCAAAAACATTCTTTCAAATTTATCGATACTGGTCAGGCCGCCGATCCCCGGATGGATATAGCGGAACATTTTTTCGAAAAACCTCAAAAAATCGTCTTTGCTCACACGCTCCGGATCGAACGGATATAATCCGGTCAGCGCGGGGAACGTCTTTGCCGCAGAAATACATTGCTCGCATGCGCATACCGCCGAACAGCCTCCAAGCTTCATCATGTGATGTGTATGCCAGTTCTGGTCTCCGCCGTAATAGCTTCCATCGATTTTAAAAAATGCAAGTTCCTTTTCCATAGTATTTATTATAACATACATTGACAAACATAGTCAGATAGATGAAAATAGAAGAAATAAGCCAATCATTAGTAGGAGTGACACCCATGAACAACGATCTGAAAATCGCAAATTCCATAACACCGGAGCCTATCGCCAAAATCGCTGAGACGCTGGGGATCCCGGACGATGTATTGCTGCCTTACGGCAAAAACATCGCCAAGGTAGAGCTTTCCTATCTGGAGCAGCTTGAAAAATCGAAGCAGTCGGGACGTTTGATCCTCGTTACAGCAATCAACCCCACCCCTGCGGGCGAAGGGAAAACGACCGTTTCGATCGGCCTTGCGGATGGTCTTGCGCGCAGCGGCAGAAAAACGTGCCTTGCTCTGCGCGAGCCCTCTCTCGGGCCTGTATTCGGTATCAAAGGAGGCGCGACGGGGGGCGGATATGCGCAGGCTATTCCGATGGAAGATATCAATCTGCATTTTACAGGAGATATCCATGCGATAACGACTGCCAACAATCTATTGTGTGCAATGATCGATAATCATATTTATCATGGTAATCTGCTGCGGCTCGATATAAAAAGCATTACCTTCAAGCGCTGTATGGACATGAACGACCGCGCCCTGCGCAACATCGTCTGCGGCCTTGGCGAACGTACCGACGGTATTCCGCGTCAGGACGGCTTCGATATATCGGCTGCTTCCGAGATCATGGCCGTTTTGTGTCTTGCCTCTGATTTAGACGATTTGCGCCGGCGGCTCGACCGTATCACGATCGGTTACAATTTAGACGGCGAGCCGGTTTTCGCAAAGGATATCGGTGCAGGCGGCGCCATGGCCGTCATTCTCAAGGAAGCGATCAAGCCGAATCTTGTACAAACCCTTGAACATACGCCTATCTTTATGCATGGCGGTCCCTTTGCCAATATTGCGCATGGCTGCAACAGCATTATTGCTACAAGGATGGCGAATCATCTCGCTGATTACACAGTGACCGAGGCGGGGTTCGGCGCAGACCTCGGCGCAGAAAAGTTCCTCGATATCAAGTGCCGCGCCGCTGATCTTTGGCCGGATGCCGTCGTTCTTGTCGCTACGGCGCGCGCACTGAAATATCACGGCGGCGTTCCTCGCGAAAGCTTGACAGAGGAGAATGTGGAAGCGCTCGCAAAAGGCGCTGCGAATCTTCGCCGTCATATAGATACATTGAAAAATATCTATGGTCTGCCCGTTGTAGTTGCAGTCAACCGTTTTCTGTCCGACACAGATGCAGAACTGGAAGAGATCTGCAGGCAGGCGCATTCCGCAGGTGTAAAGGCTGTGATATGCGATGTATGGGCCAAGGGCGGCGAAGGCGCGCTTGAGCTTGCAGATGCAGTCGTCGATTCTATGCTCACTCACTCTTCGCCCAGCCATCCATACGATTATGCCGCGCCGCTTATGCAGAAAATCACCGATGTCGCCACAAGGATCTACGGAGCAGAGCGCGTCGATTTCTCTAAAGCAGCTCTCCGCAAGCTTCAAATGTATGAAGCACAGGGTTATTCTAATCTTCCAATCTGTATTGCCAAGACTCAATATTCGTTTTCTGACGACCCGAAAAAGCTCGGTGCTCCGGAAGCTTTTGTGATGGAGGTGCGTGATGTGACGCTGAACTCCGGCGCTGGTTTTATCGTAGCGCTGTGCGGAACGATCATGCGCATGCCCGGGTTACCCAAACGGCCTGCCGCAGAAGCGATCGGCTTTGATGAAGCGGGCGAAATAGTTGGGCTCTTTTAGCTATGTTGGTACTATTCCAAATAAAAACACCGCTTAGGCGGTGTTTTTATTTGCTGTCTATTGGGCAAGCGCCCGTTCCAAAACTGCTTCGATCTGTTCCGGAGTCGTAGTCGGCTCGAAGCGCTCGAGCACCGTTCCGTCCCTGCCGATCAAAAACTTTGTAAAATTCCATTTGATATCACTATTTTTGTCATAATCCTCGTCATCTGCGCGTAGGATCTCGTCTAACTTTGCTGCGATCGGATGCGCCATGTCAAAGCCGCCAAAGCCCTTTTGCTCTTTTAAATATTGATAAAGCGGTTCCTCATTTTCCCCATTCACTTCGATCTTAGCCATCATAGGGAACGTTACGCCAAAATTAAGGGAACAGAACTCTTGTATCTCCTCATTCGTTCCCGGATCTTGTCCTGCAAATTGATTGCATGGAAAGCCTAAGATCATAAATCCCTTATCGCGGTACTTTTTATAGAGCATTTCCAGCCCCTCAAACTGCGGCGTAAAACCGCATTTGCTCGCCGTGTTGACGATCAGCAGCAGCTCTCCGGAATAATCCTTTAAAGGCTGCGGTTCCCCGTTCATTTTCTTTACGGTAAAGTCATAGATGTTCATTCGCTCGCTCCATTCCTGATACTATCATTTTTATTTATTGATACCATTCGGAACGAACTGCGAAACCAGATTTTATCAAAGCGGCAGAAATTTTTCTGCTCATATCATGCTGTTCAGGCAGAGTACGCACGCAATGATCGAAAGAACGATGCCGATGCCCGAACAGACCGGGGTCCTCTTGAGACCTGCCGCACCCGCGATCACTCCAGCGCCTGCAAATGCAAGTCCCAGCCATAAAAGCTCCGGGATCATGATCAGAAAGGAAAACGCTCCTAACGCAAGCACCAATATAGCCCAAAGCTTCTTATGCACGCTTTTCTTCCTCCGGCTCAAAATTTTCAAAGACGAGCGCATCGGCAAAGGAAAGCGCTTGCTTTGCCTCGTACTCTGTTCGAATCGTCCATGCAAAAACAGGCAAGCCATTTTTTCTCAGTCTTTTCAGAATAGTCTCCCGCAGACCTTGCTTCTCATAGTTGATAAAATTAGGCCTGCAAAGGACATTAGACAAAAGATGCCGCAGACCCCATCGCTGCCATAAAGGGATCGCTTCCGCTCCCTCCGTAAAGGTCGCGGAAAGCTGTCCTCTCAATATCTCCGGCGCATGTTTATAAAACCAGCGGATAGAAAACGGCGAAAAAGACTGAACCGCATATTTCCCATGATAGTCTTTCATCTGTTTATATACGTCTACCTCAAGCATTCCGGCTCTTCCCGTATTCTTCAATTCAATCAGCAGAGGCGTTTTCCCATTTACCAATTCCAGTACTTCCTCTAAAAACGGAATACGCTCCCCGCTCTTATTCAACCGCAAAGCTCTAAGCTCCTCTGCCGTCATATCCTCTATTTTCCCGCGCGTTCCCGTCATACGTTCTAAATCATCGTCATGAAAAACCATGATCCTTCCGTCTTTCGACCGGTGAACGTCAAGCTCAATGGCATATCCGTTCTGCATGGCCCGGCGAAAAGCCGCCAACGAATTCTCCGGCGCTTCCTGTGAATGAAGTCCGCGGTGCGCATAGTCAAAATCTGCCAGCCACGAATCTGTCGGCCGGCCGGCTGTCATGAACCGATAAAGAGCAAAAAATCCCGCAACTACAACTGCCGCTAAAATGATCCAAAACATATCCAAATTCTCCCGCGCTCTATTGTATCATACTTTTGATTTTTTGCTACAGAAAAGTTATAATAAATATGAGGTGGATCTTATGGGAAAAGCAGGTTTGATTTTGGAAGGCGGCGGTATGCGCGGCTCTTATACCGCAGGTGTATTGGACGCATTTTTAGATATAGGGCTTCACATGCAGGACATTATCGGCGTATCTGCCGGCGCCGCAAACGGTATCTCTTATGTTTCTGAGCAGCGCGGCAGAAACCTTACTATATACAATACCTGCATCAACCGCAAATATCTGAGCACGTGGAATTTTCTGACTACCGGTTCTTTTTTCGGTATGAAATATGTTTTCTATGAAGTGACACGTAATATCATCCCGTTTGATTACGATAGGTTCAAAAATTCCAAAAAACGGCTTACGATAGTCGCCACGAACGTGGAGGACGGAAAACCGTTTTATAAGCAGCTCACCGATCTGGAGCAGGATGCGGATATGAAATATCTTTGTGCGACGGCTGCTATCCCCATGGCTTCCACCATCGTAAAGGTAGAGGGCTATAAGCTCATGGATGGCGGGGCTTCTGATTCCATTCCAATCGAATATTCTCTTGCGAAAGGCAACGCCAAGAATATCATCGTGCTGACCAGATGCGAAGGCTTCCGGCATCAGAAAAGCAGGTTAAGCTGGTTTCCCTACCTGCGTTACCCTGCTCACAGGGCATTCGCACACACGGTCGCCACACGCTGGCAATACTACAACAAGAGCATCGAGATCGCACAGCAGCAGGAACGGGCGGGAAACGCTCTCATCATTCGTCCTACCAAGCCAATCATCGCGGGCCGTATGGAAAAGGATCCTGCGAAACTGTCTGCGCAGTATCAGGTCGGCTATGACGACGCTATGGCAATGCGCGATAAGCTGCTTGCTTTTGCCGACGGCCTTGAAAATGTGGAGCTGCGCAAATAGCGGCTCTTTTCTGAACAGTTTATGAATTTTCTCAAAAAAGACTGTTCAATCATGAAATATCAGGGTATATAATAGATAAAAGCTTTCATTCTCTTGCAGACACTCATTTTTACCCGGAGGATACACCATGAAACGATGGAATGCCGTGCTGTGCGCCGTATTGCTTCCTGTTCTGTTGGTTTCCGCGTCCTGCGGTACTGTTTTATCGAAAGACAGACTTCTGGAGATCATACCGGAAGACATAAATACCGTAAACGCTGATCACTTTATCTATGCGGAGAAAAGAAGCTTCACGGTCTCACCGGGAACGCTCGAAGATCTGCGCGAATGGCTTTTAAATCTTGACGTGGAACGGAAAGAGAAATTCAAGGACGGCGAGTATCCGGGGCAAACCATAGACGGCGGCGAAAGCTATTATTTCAGGACGCCGGACGGCATGACGCTTTTTTCATTTCAGGATTTTGGCCCGGAGGAGCGCTATCTCGTTCTCGACGGCGAATGGTATCGGCTGCGCGGCGCTTCTTCTCCGCCCGTTCAGGAGCATGAGGGCTCCGAATCCCCGGCGGCTAGGCGTCCAATGGTCATGGTGGACGGCATGCTCTATTTGGATACAGGCAGGGAAAGCCCGATGGGCGCTTCCGCGGCGATATCGGGCGAGATATGCTCTTCTACCGGCGTCACGGAGCTTCCAACGGAAAACGGGCAAAGCAATTTTGGCTTTGTCGGAAACAGCTATGTCCTCGAAGATGAAACGCTTTACGTCAATATGGACGGCAAATGGATCATTTTTGAACAGGAAGCGCAGCAGGACAAACCTCCGATGCTCATGGTAGACGGCATTCTCTACCGCAGCACCGGACGCGGGAGCGCCGTCCATGACCGCTGCGGAACTTTGGACGGCGAGATCACTTCTTCCGTAGACGGTGCAAAGCTTCCCGCTGAAAACGGCCAGTCCAATTTCGGTACCGGCTTCGGATATCAGTTCGGCTCGAACGATACGATAGAGGTCTATATGCCGGAGGGGGAGGACCGCTTTCGCTGGATCATTTTTGAACCATACTCAAAGTGAGGGAAACGATCGTGAGAAAATTTTTTCTGCTGGCCGTCTCCGTTGGTCTTCTTTTGCTGCTTACAGGCTGCCAATCTGCTTTTTCACTCTCCCCTGCGGAGGTGCAGTCGGTCGATGTTTTTACGGGAAGCGTTCCCGCTGCGGCGGTACAAAAAACAGTTTCGCACAAAGAGGATATCAAACGGCTCACTGAAGCAGTCAATCAAATCAAATTTCTTGGAAGCGCTTCCCAAGAGGACGAGGTTGCCGGCGGGATCGGCCTGCATTTGCGGTTCCATTTAACGGACGGAGCAGATATCGTTATTTCCATTGGCGGCAACGGCTCTCTTCTGCGAAAGGACGGCAAGCTGTATTCTATCACTCCCATAGCATGCGATGTATTATGGGAAAGCCTCGATTATGAGGAAATACCTGTTTCAGAGTCCGAACTTCCGGTTGTTTCCTGACCGATACATAAGGAGGCCGCCAAATGACCCGAAAGCATTTCCTTCAGGCAATTTTCGCCGCCATTATTTTACTGGTTGAATTTTTGCTCTGCCGTTTTATTCTGTTTGATTGGCATGGCATGAAGGATTTTCCGCTTTTGCTGTTTCTTTTCGGTATGGGAGTGATTTTCCTTTCCCTCCCGTCCGTCTCTCATGCCATACGGTTTTCCGTACCCATTGGCTATGCTTCCGGTTTTTTCTCAGGTATCCTGTTCCATTCTTATGGAACGGATCCCGGCGGTGGAAGAACAGACGATCTATGGCTTATTTGGGGTGCGGTATATCTCGCCTGTATTTTAGCGGGAATTGCCCTTGAAATCCTATACCGCCGCAGACACAAAGCACGGGCCGCCCGTTCTGCGGAAAAGAAAAACCGGCATTAAGCAATACCGGTTTTTCTTTCCTTTTATTCCCGTTCATTTGCCGCGGCCTTTTCCGCCTGCTGCTTTTTCAAATTCTCGAACGCGCTGTAGATCATCAGCTTGATTCGGTTCAGCTGATTGACCTCCGACGCACCGGGGTCATAATCGACCGCGACAATATTCGCCTGCGGATATTTATTTCTGATCCCCCGTATCATTCCCTTGCCGACTACATGATTCGGCAGGCAAGCGAACGGCTGTACACAGATGATATTTGGCGTTCCCTCTTCGATGAGACTCAGCATCTCGGCCGTCAGGAACCAACCCTCGCCCGTGCAGTTCCCGCAGGAAATCATCTCCTCCGCCCGTTCCGCAAGGTGTTGTATTTTCGGATACGGCTCATAATATTTGCTCTTGCGCAGCGCACGCTGGATTGGGTTTCTAAACCAATTTACCAGCCATATTCCAAACATGGCGGCCTTATAAACGCCTTTGGATTTTCCCATTTCCTCATGCTTGAACTTGCAGCTATACAGGCTGTAGGTGAAGAACTCCATCAGCGCTGGCATCACGGCTTCTCCGCCCTCCCGCTCGATCACTTCGATCGCATGGTTGTTCGCATCCGGGTGATATTTCACTAATATTTCTCCAACGATACCAACTTTAGGCTTCACCTCGCCCGTGCGTTCTATCGCTTCAAAATCCCGTACCATTTGTTTGGCCGCCCTGCGGTAACCAAAATAGCGGGTATGCTCTACGATATCCTGTACTTTCTTCACCCATTTATCAAACAGAGCGTCTGTCTCCCCTTTATTTTTTTCATACGGCCGCGTTGCCAGCAATAATTTTTGCAGCAGGTCGCCCAACGGGATCGCGAGTAAAAGACGCATCGCAAGCCCGGCGGTAAAGCGGAAGCCCGGGTTTTTTTCGAGTCCTGAAAAATTGATCGACACCACGACGACCTGCGGGAACCCCGCTTCTTTCAGCGCCTTGCGCAAAAACGCGAGATAGTTGGACGCGCGGCAGCCTCCGCCCGTCTGCGTCAGCATGATGACCGTATTGTCCGGATCGAGCTTCCCGGTCAGGAACGCATTCACAAGCTGTCCTACTACGATGATCGTAGGGTAACACGCGTCGTTATTCACATATTTTAAGCCAACGTCGATATCCTCTTTCGTGACCTCCGTAAGGACCTTAAAATGATACCCCGTCGGGTCGAACGCCTGCTTTAAAAATTGGAATTGCAGCGGCGCCATCTGTGGGCATACGATCGTTCCTTTTTCCCGCATCTCTTTTGTAAAAATACGGCGGTGCCATACGGCATTTCTTTTTTCCTGCTTCGGCTGCTCGCGTTCCTCTTCCCGCTTCTCCTTTAACGCGGCGATGAGTGAACGTATTCTGATTTTCGCCGCGCCGAGGTTACTGATCTCGTCGATCTTCAGCAGCGTATATATTTTTCCTGCCGCCGTGATGATCTCCTGCACCTGATCGGTCGTGATCGCGTCAAGACCGCAGCCAAAAGAATTGAGCTGCACAAGCTGAAGACAGTCGTAACGTCCAACTGCCGCCGCAGCTTCATAAAGACGCGTGTGGAACGCCCACTGGTCCATCACGCGGATTGGCCTCTCTAAATGCCCGAGATGAGCAACGCTGTCCTCTGTCAGTACCGCAAGTCCATATCCAGTGATAAGCGATGGGATTCCATGATTGATCTCCGCATCCACATGATAGGGCCGCCCTGCAAGCACAATGCCCGTATTTCCGGTCTCCTCGAGCCATTTGATGGTCTTTTCGCCCTGTTCCCTCATATCCTGCTTGAAAGCGTCAAGAGCGGCGTATGCAGCCTCTGCTGCCTCCTTTGCCTGCTGCTCCGTGATTCCATATTTCCCGAATTCCTTCATGATCTTCTGCGGCATGAAGTCCGGTTCATCGAGAGCTACAAAGAAGTTGATAAATTCGATCCCTTGTTCCTGAAGAACATCCATATTATTTTTGATGACTTCAGGATACGAGGTCACGATCGGACAATTGTAATGATTATTGGTATTGTCAAACTCCTTGCGTTCAAACGGAACGCAGGGATAGAAGATACGTTTGACGCCCTTTTCCGCGAGATTCTCTATGTGCCCGTGTATCAGTTTGGCCGGATAGCATACCGTATCCGAAGAAATGGTCTCCATTCCCTTTTCAAACATGGAATGACTGGACGGATCGGAAAGTACAACACGGAACCCGAGTTTCGTAAACATCGTATGCCAAAACGGGTAATTTTCATAAATATTCAAGGCGCGCGGTATGCCGACCGTTCCGTTGACTGCTTCTTCCTCGCTCAAGGAGGTATAGTCGAACACCCGTTTCAATTTATACTCAAACAGATTCGGCATATCGTTTTTTCGTATGATACCGCTCCCTTTTTCGCAGCGGTTTCCCGATATGAATTTCCTTCCGTCCTCAAACGTCGTAATGGTCAGCATGCAGCGGTTCTCGCATTTACCGCACCGTGCAAAGCTTCCTTTATAGGTAAACCGTTCCAACTCTTCCGCAGACAAAATACCCGAGCGCTTGCCAGCCATTTCCTTTTTGGCAAGCAGCGCCGCGCCGAATGCTCCCATGAGCTCTGCAATGTCCGGCCGCACAACTTCACGGCCGAGCTCAAGCTCAAAAGAGCGCAGGATAGCGTCATTTTTAAAAGTACCGCCCTGCACCACGATATTTTTTCCAAGATCAGCCGGGTCTTTTACTTTGATGACCTTATATAGCGCGTTTTTCACGACCGAATAGGAAAGCCCGGCTGAAATATCCCCAACCGTAGCGCCTTCTTTTTGCGCCTGCTTTACCCTGCTGTTCATAAACACAGTACATCTTGTTCCAAGGTCTACTGGATTCTGCGCCCGCAGCGCCTCCTGCGCAAATTCCTGAATCGGTATTCCCAAGGAATAAGCGAACGTCTGCAAAAAGCTTCCGCAGCCGGAAGAGCAGGCTTCATTCAGCATGATCCCGTCCACTACTCCATTTTTAATCCGCAGGCATTTCATATCCTGTCCGCCAATGTCGATGATCAGATCGACGTCCTTGTTGAAAAATTCCGCCGCTTTATAATGCGCCATTGTCTCGATCTCTCCAAGATCGAGCTTCAATGCTTCTTTGATGATCGCTTCCCCATATCCCGTTACGCATGCGCCTGCAATATAGGCATGTTTGGGCAGCTTACGGTAAATATCACGAACGATCTCTACCGCTGAATCGAGCGGGCTTCCCTCGTTCGAATGATAATGGGAGTACAATATCCTGCTTTTATCATCGATCAATACCGCTTTGATCGTCGTACTGCCGGCGTCGAGGCCTAAATAGCATTCTCCTGCCGCAGCCTTGAGCTCTGAACGCTCAGCATTCCTTTGTGCATGCCGTTGCTGAAAAGCGTCAAATTCCTCCTGATTTTTGAACAGAGGCCGCAATCTGCGCGTTTCATGCTCTCCATCGCCCGCGTTCTCCAGCATGCTGGGCAAATCGCTGATTTGAAATTCCCGCCCTTCCGCCATAAGAGCTGAACCAAGCGCTACGAACAGATGCGAATTCTCCGGGTGAATGATCGCCTCGCCCTGCAGCTTTAGGGTTTCAATAAAACGCTGTCTCAATTCTGTCAGATAATGCAGCGGCCCGCCCAAAAACGCCACATTGCCGCGTATCGGTCTTCCACATGCAAGGCCCGATATCGTCTGATTTACGACAGACTGAAAAATAGAAGCCGCAATATCTTCCTTGGCTGCCCCCTCATTGATCAACGGCTGAACATCTGTTTTTGCAAATACACCGCAGCGTGCCGCAATCGGATAAAGCGTTTGATAGCCCTTGGCAAGCTCATTCAGTCCCATAGGGTCCGTATTGAGCAAGGTCGCCATCTGGTCAATAAAAGCACCTGTGCCGCCTGCGCACGTTCCATTCATTCTCTGCTCAAGCGACGGCTTCATATAAGTAATTTTAGCGTCTTCTCCGCCCAGCTCCAATACAACATCTGCCTGCGGAATATATTTTTGCGTCGCCCGTGCCCCGGCAACGACCTCTTGGATAAAAGGCAATCCTAAAAGATTGGCCACCGAAAGTCCTCCGGAACCTGTAATGGCTGACGTTACCGTATATTCCCCGCATTCCTCCGCGATTTCTTTAAAAAGGTTTAAAAGCTCTCCCCGTACATCTGAAAAATGTCTTCTGTATCTTTCAAACAAAATTTGGTCATTATCATCAATTAAAACGATCTTGATCGTTGTTGAGCCAATATCAAGGCCTAATCTATATCCTGCCATAACTACCTCCCGCTGAGAAAATATTATAGCAAATATCTGTGAACTATACAAGAACACAAAAAAGAACGGATACTTTCGCATCCGCTCTTTTGTTCAATTTATGTCTGTTTTACAGAACCCGTTTTCCGCAGATAAATCTGCTCTGGAACCAAGATCCCATATTTCTAACAACAATTTGCCCGGAACTCGAGGAGGCATCAACGATTTGTCCGCCGCCAAGATAAATCCCTACATGTCCTGTTACGCAGACGATATCGCCTCTCTGCAGATTATCCCAGCTTACCGAGGTGTAACCCGAGTTTGCCCATCCGCCGGAGGTCATGTAGCCAATGCCGTTTCCGCTCTGCTTCAATGCATAATATACGAAACCGGAACAATCGAACACATCAGGACCTTTTCCGCCAAGCACATAAGGCTTTCCGACTTGCGCAAGCGCTGCGTCGATAAACGCCTCTACATCACCCGGATTTGCGGACGGCGCGCTGCCGCCGGAAGATGAACCGCCGCCGGACGAACTGCTTCCACCCGAGCTGCTGCCGCTGCCTGAAGAACTACTGCCGCCGGACGAACTGCTTCCGGAAGAACCGGAGGAGCTTTCTTCTTCCTCTTCTTCCTCCTGTGTAAATTCTTCAGACGGTTCAGCATTATCGGAGAACAGCACTTCTTTCGTCATATTCCCTACGCTTCCGTCATCGTCCAGTCCATTCATTCTCTGGAAATATTTAACTGCCTTTTCTGTATCCTCACCGAAATATCCTGTCGGAGACACATCATATCCAAGCTCCTGCAGACGTTCCTGAATTTCCCATACATCGTCGCCTTCAGCACCAAAAGCAGCCGAATACTCTTTCGCGCTGTCCGAGAAGATAAGAGCCTGTGTCTCTGGTCCGGCCGCGCCGTCAACCGTAAGGCCATTCTTTCTCTGAAAAGCCTGAACCGCTCTTAAAGTCGCCGGCCCAAAATAATTTGTCGGCTGATCCTCGCTCATATAGTGCAATTCCATCAATCTCTGCTGCAAAGCGGCTACGGAATCATCCGTAACACCTTCCGTCAGATTGATATATTGAGGAGTCGGCTCCGGAGTCGGTTCCGGTTCCGGCGCTGTCTTTGCTTCCACAACATCCGTTTCCGTTTCCTTATCCTCGGCTACCGTGCTCTCTTCAAGCGCGCTTGCACTCTCCGTCGTTTCCGTTAATTCTGGAGCAGATGCTGTAACCGCCTGTGTTTCAGGCTCCTCTACTGTATAATCAGCGACCTGTACCGCTTCCGGTGCCGCTTCCGGCGCCACTGTCTGAGCGGTATCACCATTCGCAGCCATAACCATAACAGGTACCATCACCGCTACGACTGCAACTGCCACAACGACCGTAAATCTCTTCTGATTTACTTTCCTCGCCGCATATCTGCGGGTCTGCCGCCGCACAGGATGCTGCATTGTTATTCTTGTTTTTCTTCCTGATCTTCCTGCGGCAGGTCCTGCCACCGTTTGAGAAAGTGAACCCTTTATCCGGGAAAGCCCGCCTTTTACTGCGTTTCCGGCCTTAGAGAGCCCCTCTTTAACATTAGATATAATATGGTTCATATTAATCTCCTCTGCTTTTTTACGAAGTTATAAATCGACCAGACTTTATAACTTTGTTTATTATACCTCCTTTCTGCGCAATTGTAAATAGTTTCGTAATAAATTATTCATAGTTCTTTCAAATCCATAGCTTTCAATACAATTTTCCGAAAAATCAGAAAAAATAAAATGCTTTCTATTCCGCTCCTACCGGACAGGCCGCCATGCAGATCCCGCACACGGCTCCTCTGCCGATTTCACGATACGTTTTTTTCATATATGCACTACACAGCTGCACGTCTAATATATCCTGAACCGGCGTTTTGTCTTTCCATGCCGTTCCGTAAAGCGCTCCGCTCGGACATGCCCTTACACAGCACCCGCATCTTCTGCACGGATTTTCAATTTGCTCTGCCTGCGGAACCGGCATATCTGTCATTACGGTTCCAAGGCGCACCGCCGCCCCGTATTTCGCAGTCACTAAAAGCCCGTTCATTCCGATCCCTCCCAATCCGCACAGCACAGCTGCTGTTTTATGCGGGAAAAGTCCTTGAAATCCATCTTTGCTGACAGATTGCGAAGCCGGAACATACAGCGCATCATAGCCGGCCTTTCGAATCGCAAGCGTCAGCCGGTAGGAAACGTGGTCGATGTAGGAATTGCAGGTCCGGTAATGATGAAAATATGTTTTGGTCGGACCCTCGGCTGCGATCTCCCGCACGACTGCACGCGGTAGGGGAACAGCAAAGGAGATCACATAAGGCAGTTCTTCATATACTCTTTGCCGAAAAGGCAGAAAGGCGCTCCCATACAATGTAATATAAGCGCCCTCCAAGATTTTTATATAATCCGATATCATTACTGCTTTTTCTTTTTGCTTATTTTCTGCACAATGACGACTGCCACGCAGATTGCGGCGATCACCACGAAAATCGATACCATGCCCTGCCACATAAGCTGAAGCGAGCCTGTAATTGCATCCATATTATTTTTCCTCCTAAATCAGCGTTGGTACAAGTCCAAGAATAACGCCGCCCGCAATGACGGAAGCGATCTGTCCGGAAACATTTGCTCCTACCGCGAACATCAGCAAGTGGTTTTGATTGTTCGCCTGAAGTCCCATCTTCTGTACAACGCGCGCAGACATTGGAAATGCGGAGATCCCGGCCGCTCCTACCATCGGGTTCATTTTCTTCTTGCTGAATATGTTCAGCAGCTTCGCAAACAAAACGCCCGCGATCGTATCGAAGAAGAATGCTACGAGGCCAAGGCACATAATGAGGATCGTCTGCACATTTACGAACGCTTCGGCCCGCATCGTAGAAGCGATCGTGATCCCAAGAAGCAAGGTGATCAGATTGACCAATACTTTCTGTGCCGTATCTGAAAGTGAATCGAGCACACCGCATTCCCTGAGCAGATTGCCGAACATCAGGAACCCAACGAGCGCGATGGAAGACGGCGCTACAAGACCGGCAATCATCGTTACGACGATCGGGAATAAAATTTTCGCGATTCGCGGAATATCTTCTCCGTGATATTCCATCTTGATCGCACGCTCTTTTTTAGTCGTTACCAGCTTGATCGCAAGCGGCTGTATGATGGGAACGAGCGCCATATATGAGTAGGCCGCCACGGCGATCGGTCCGACATAATTACTGCCCAGAACCTGCGAAACCAGAATAGACGTCGGGCCATCCGCAGCGCCGATAATACCGATAGAAGCAGCGTCTGTAAGCGAAAACCCCATTCCTGCCGCCGCGAATACGGTCAGAAAAATCCCGAATTGCGCCGCCGCACCAAAAAACAGCAGCTTAGGATTCTTAAGCAATGGTCCGAAATCGATCATAGCCCCAATTCCTATAAAGAGCAAAAGCGGCATTGCCTCCGATGCGTGGATCCCCACATCAAAAAGCCAGTCCACGATCCCTGTTACCGGGCCGATCCCTTCCATTACCTGATCGACGGCTCCCGAAAAAGGGATGTTGACTAAAATCGCTCCAAACCCCATAGGCAAAAGCAAGGCGGGTTCCAATTTTTTGGAAATCGCGAGATAAATCAATACGCCTCCCACGATAAACATGACCACTTGCTGCCATGTGAGCGCAGCAAAACCTTCCACCAAAAATTCCATTGGTCTCTCCTTTGTCGTAATATTTACTTTTCAACATCCAAAAACAGTATAGCATTCTCTCATTTCATTGAAAACATATTTTAGAAAAATTTTAGGCTTGATCTGTCATTTAAAGCTTTATTTTTCCGTTGCATGGCTTTTTCTAAAAACACTGTTGCATAAATATGCTTTTGTATTGCAAAAGCAATTTACCGAAGCAGAAACGCTCCGTTTGAGATCATTGTATGCAAAAGGCCGAATCTACTCCGGCCTTTTTGATCCGTCTATATTTTTTGATAGCCTGACTACCTGACGGCGACCGCACACAGCCAGCCTTTGTTTTGTTCCAGCTCTATGCGTACTTCCCGAAAACCTGCCTTTTTCAGCATGTCTTCCAGTTCTTCCGGCGTATTATTATGCATTTGGAGCGTTTTGACGATGTACTTATCCTCTTCGCTCTGCCCTTCGTGGTTATACATCTCAGCAATGACCGCAAAAACGGCGCCGTTTTTCATAACACGCCGAACCTCTCTGAAGTCATGGGAAAGGTCGGGCCAGAAATAATAACTCTCTACAGAAGTTACGATGTCGAACATACCGTCCGGAAACGGAAGAGCGGAAACGCTCCCATGGACGATCTCCATCTTTCCCATTTCAACATCTTCCCGGTTCTCCTGTTTGGCCATTTCAACAGAGGTCTCGGAATAGTCGAGCCCATACAGCCTGCCGTCTTTTGCCTTCTTCGAAAGTCTTCCCAGCGCTTTGCCGCCGCCGCAGCCGATATCGAGTACGACTGCCTGCTTGGCTATCTCGATCTGCGAAATCCCCCATGCGGTCAGCTCGGCATGGCTCTCGTTCATGCGCAAAATCGTTTCTTCCCCCAAAGCGCCTTCCGGTTTTTTGCAGTTTTGCAATATTTCATCGGGTGTCTTCATTTCTTATTCGCTTTCATTCGTAGTTGATGGTCCAGTATCCTCTTTCTGATGCGCAGGCTTTCAGGAGTCACCTCCAAAAGCTCGTCATCTCCCAAAAATTCGAGCATTTCTTCAAGGCTCATATTTTTAGGCGGAATCAGCCGCAGCGCATCGTCGCTTCCCGACGCGCGTACATTGGAGGCATGCTTTTTCTTGCAGACATTGACCACAAGGTCCTCATTTTTCGGTGATGACCCTACCACCATGCCCATATAAACAGGAGTGCCCGCTCCAATGAACAAAGTTCCGCGCTCCTGTGCGTTATACAAGCCATACGTTACCGCATCGCCCGTCTCAAAGGCGATCAGCGAACCTACGGAACGTTTTTCGATATCGCCCTTATACGGTTCATAGCCGTCAAAAACCGTATTCAGTATCCCTTCTCCGCGTGTATCCGTCAAAAATTCTCCGCGGTACCCAAATAAGCCCCGGGCAGGAATTTTAAACTCGATGCGCATACGCTCTCCCTGCGGTGTCATGTGGACCATTTCCGATTTGCGCGATCCGAGCTTTTCGATCACGCTGCCAACGCTTTCCGCCGGTACGTCTACAAGCAGCCGTTCGATCGGTTCGCACATGTGCCCGTCTATGGTCTTATAAAGCACTTTTGGTGCTCCTACCATAAATTCATATCCTTCGCGGCGCATCGTTTCGATCAGGATCGAAAGATGCATTTCCCCGCGTCCGAGCACCCGAAAGGTTTCCGGACTTTCCGTCTCGTGCACACCAAGCGAAACATCCTTGCGCAGCTCTGCCATCAAGCGGTCGCGCAAATGCCGGGACGTCACATATTTTCCCTCGCGTCCTGCAAACGGGCCATTGTTTACGGAAAACGTCATTTCCACTGTCGGTTCAGATATTTTGACGAACGGGATCGGTTCGAATTCATATGGTGCACATACGGTATTGCCGATATTTACGTTTTCGAGACCGGAAAACGCTACGATATCTCCCGCTTTCGCTTCTTCCACCGCCACACGCTTCAGACCGTCATATTGATAAATCGCCGTAACGCGTCCATTGGTGCACAGGTCTTCCACATGATAGTCGCACAGAGATACCTCCTGCCCCGTTTTGATCGTTCCCCGTTCTATCCTGCCGACGGCGATCCTGCCTACATAATCGTTATAATCGATTGAAGATACCAGCATTTGCAACGGGCCGTCCGGGTCTCCCTCCGGTGCCGGGATATAATCCAATATGGTATCAAACAGCGGCTTTAAGTCTGTTCCCTTCCGGTTCGGGTCCATTGTTGCCGTGCCTTCACGTCCGGAACAATAGATGATAGGGCTGTCAAGCTGTTCATCTGTCGCATCGAGCTCGAGAAGCAACTCAAGCACTTCATCCCCCACCTCATTAAGGCGTGCATCCGGCCTATCCATTTTATTGACTACAATAATAACGCGATGATTGAGCTCAAGCGCCTTTTGCAGCACAAAGCGCGTCTGCGGCATCGGGCCTTCAAACGAATCCACAAGCAGCAGCACACCATTCACCATTTTCAAGACGCGCTCCACTTCTCCGCCGAAATCTGCATGTCCGGGCGTATCTACGATATTGATCTTGACACCGTTGTAGTAAGTAGCTGTATTCTTTGCTAAAATCGTAATGCCGCGTTCCCGCTCCAAATCTCCCGAATCCATCACACGTTCGGCTACCACCTGATTTTCCCGGAAAGAACCGCCCTGCTTCAGCATTTCGTCCACCAAAGTCGTCTTCCCGTGGTCTACATGCGCTATGATAGCTATATTTCTTAAATCTTCTCTTAACACGTTCATTCTCCCTTTCTTCAAAACAATTTATTATATATCAAAAAACGCTTGTATGCAAGGGATACAGCCGGTATATCTATATGTTATAATGTAGAAAAAAGAAATGGGAGGCGTATAATGGAGCTCTTATCTCCTGCCGGCGGCTGGGACAGTCTGAAAGCGGCGGTTGAGAACGGCGCGGACGCCGTATATATCGGCGCTAAGAATTTTAGCGCGCGGAACTTAGCAGACAATTTCGAAGATATCGCAAAAGCAGTTTCGTTTGCGCACCGTGCCGGTGTAAAGCTTTATCTCGCCCTCAACACGCTTGTACGCGACAGGGAGATCCCCGCATGGCTGGATACCGCCAAAGCAGCCGCAGAAGCCGGTGCAGACGCCTTCATCGTTCAGGACCTCGGCTGCGCGATGCTTCTGAAAGAGCTTTGTCCTTCCGTCCGTCTGCATGCAAGCACACAGATGACCGCGCATAGCACCGCCGGGGTACGCGCCCTGAAAGAACTTGGTTTTGAACGCGTTGTACTCGCGCGCGAGCTTTCCTTCTCTGAGATCTGCCGGATACAGGAAAATGTCGATATCGATCTCGAGGTATTCGTTCACGGGGCCCTTTGCGTATGCTATTCAGGGCAGTGCCTGATGAGCAGCCTGATCGGCGGCAGAAGCGCTAACCGCGGCCTTTGCGCTCAACCATGCCGCCTCGATTATTCCGCAAACGGAAAAAAGGGGCGCCTGCTTTCTCCCCGCGATCTATGCCTGATCGATCATATTCTCCAACTGGACGAGGCCGGTATCGCCAGCGCTAAAATCGAGGGCCGAATGAAGCCGGCGCAATATGTTGGTACCGTTACCCGCATTTATCGAAAAGCGCTCGACGGTAAGCCAATCACGAAAGAGGATAAAGCCGAGCTTCTGCGCGTATTCAGCAGACGCGGTTTCACAGACCGTCCTTTTTCGGCCGAAATCCCCGATATTCTTCCACGGAGCCATTCCGCCTTGAAAGCACACCCGTCCGGGGCCGCAAGTATTGGTGCGGGTTTCAGTGAATACGCGCCTCTTAAAAAAGGTAAACCCAAAAAGCCGCGCAAGCTTGCGGCGCAGGTCTTAACGGAAGCACAGGCCCGTGCCGTTCTTCCATTGGTTGACATTCTTTATGTTCCCTGCCATGCGGGCTGGACTGGAGCGCTTGCCAAGAATAAAGCGCAGATCGTCGGCGTCCGTTCCCTTGTTTCGCATGACGGTGAGCACAGCGCCTGCGCTTCCGGGTTTGAGACGGAGCTGGTTTCCACTTTGGGCGCTTCGGATGCACCTCATAGAATATCCGACGCTTCTCTGCATGCCGCAAACAGCCAGACCTTAAAAGCGCTGCGTATGCTCGGCTGTGAAAGGGCAACGGTCAGTGTCGAGCTGAACGCGGCGCAGATATCTGATTTATCAGATGTCCTCCCCACTGAAGTGATTGCTTATGGAAGGCTTACCCTAATGACGACAAACCGCTGTCCGCTGCGCTGCGGCGATCCAAAGCACTGTGCCGCGCGAGCCGGTAAAGCGGTACTGACCGACCGTATGGGCAAAAAATTCCCCATCTTATATCTCGGGCCCGGCTGCCGCATCGCTCTTCTGAATTCCGCTCCCATCTATATGGCAGATAAATTGCCCCTGATCAGCGCCAATGTTCTGCGGCTCGTTTTTACGACGGAGACTCCCAAGCAGTGCGCTCGTCTCGTTCAGGAATATCGGGATGCCATGCACGGCAAAGCCCCCCGCGCGCTTCCGCGTGAATTCACACGCGGTCATTTTACACGGGGAGTAAAGTAAGCGAGTTTTTTCCTTGCTGTAAAACAGAAGCAGCCCCTGTTCTGTATGAGGCTGCTTCAGTTGTTATTTTTCTATCCCGCAGCGTCAGCAGATCATTCCCACTCGTTATTTTTCCACCGCTCAAATTTCGCACTTATCAGCGGCTCTACCTTGTCATAATTTTCCCATGTATCGTCATGAAGATAGACTGCAAACTCGGAATCCGTGTCTTCGCCGGATAAGGCTTTCGCAAAATCATCAATATAGGAAGAAACATAATATTCGCCGGTAAACTCCAGCGCTTCATCTGTCATAAATTCTTCCGGCAGCGTTTCATCCAAGTACTCCATCAAAAAATCCCGCCCTGTCATCTCACGGCTTTTAACGCGGTCCAAAGCATTGGAGAATTCTTCTTTCCAGTCCTCCTGTACATGATCATTTAAAATCAGCCACGCTAAATACATTCCAATATGCGTTCCTGCATTCTCGTAAGGAATACTGTCCGGGAATGTTACGGCGTGCCAATCCATTTTATCTACAGCCATTCAAATCATCCTTTCCATATCATGTGTCTGCGGACACGAGCGTATGCTGATCAGCAGGTAACTGCCAGCGTACTTCCCGTACGGTTTTTACACACTTCTATCGTTGTTTCTATGTTCTCCTGCAGCATCTGCACATGGGATATGATGCCAATAAGCTTCGAGCCTCCTCTTACACTGGCTAATACGTCAAGCGCATTTTCGATGGATGCGGGGTCAAGAGAACCAAAGCCCTCGTCGATAAAAAGAGCATCGATGTGTATTCCGCCGCTTTGCGCCTGTACGACCGCCGAAAGCCCGAGTGACAGGGCCAGTGCAACCAAGAACTTTTCGCCGCCGGATAAGCTTTTAACATTCCGCTTTTCGCCGGAATATGCATCGAACACCTCCAAATCGAGCCCTGCCTTTCTTGTCCGTCCGCTGCTTTCTATAGAGCGGCAAAGCTGATACCGCCCATCGTGGACCTTTTGGAGGAGCCTGTTCGCTTCCTGCGTGATTGCGCTGAGCATAACGCCTAAAACATACCGCTGTAACCCCACGCCGTTAGAGCCCCGCAAAATTCTGGAAAACTGGTCGAGCTCCACATATTTTTCTGTTATCTTCTTTAACTCCCCAGCCTTTTTCTTTATGATACCCTCTGCTTTGAGAAGCAGATCCTCCTCCGCTTTTATTTTTGCAAATTCCGCGTCCGCTTTCTGTTTCTCCCGGGCTTTTTGCTCCCATTCCTTTTGCATCTGCTCAATATCAAGACGTTCGACGCCATGTAACCGTTCTGCCAGCGTCCGCTCATTTTCTTCCGTTATTTTCCGATCGATAGCATAGCTCTGTATCCTCTCTTTTTGCTCTTTCAGCCGCTCGTCCGGCAAACAGGCCGCTCGGAATTCTTCGTCTGTCTCAAAGCCCTGCGTTCGGCAGGCTGTCCGAAAATTTTCCATAGCACTTTCAAATGCCGCATGCGCCTGTTCCGCTTCCTCCCGGAATATCTTCCGGGAATTGACAGCTGTATTCCGTCCTGTTTTGAATTCCTCCGCCCTTTCCAGCCATTTCTTCGGGTCTCCGCCACCCTTTTTGCTTTTTTCCCCTTTTTGTGATTCCGCACCCAGTTTCCGGAGTCCATTTTTACAGCTCTCTTCCTGACGCTCAAGAACAAACAACCGCTTTTCCTGTTCGGCGATCTCCTTTCTGATTTTCCGTAAATCCTGCTCTGCCGCTTTGACCTCCTCCTGACCAACAATACGGCCCGCGCGTACAGCTGGATGTGGATGATGGATGCTCCCACATACCGGACATTTCTTTCCTTCCTCCAAGGCTTCTGCCAGCATCCCCGCCGTATTTTCGATATAGCCTGAAAAAAGCTCCTGATATTGCCTTTCCTTCTGCCCTAACAAGACCTCGCTGCGTATTTTTTTCTCATTTTCCTCTTTTCGTTCCTCTTGCAATTCATACAGAACTCCGTAAAGCGCTTCTATGCATTCTTCTATTTTTCCGCTAAAGTCTTCTATCGTTTTTTCAGCTTCCTGCGCTTTCCGATCACATTCCTGCCACCGTTTTTGCAGCGCGACCGTTTCTTTGCGCAACGGCAGAAGCTGCGCCGCCGCTTCCGCAAGTCTGCAGCTTTCCTCTAAACGTCTGATCTCCTTTTCCTGCGCCCGTATAACGGCTGCCTTCTCCTGAGCCTGCTTCCATTCCTGAAACATACTTTCTACTGTCTGTGCACCGGTTACAGCTTTTTCAGCTGCCGCAGCCTGTTTTTCTGCCTCCTCGCAGCGTTTTTTCAACTCTACCAGCAATTCTCTTTTTTCCCGGGCGCAGCTCTCCAGCTCCTCCTGCGTTTCGCAATCATATTGATGCAAAACAGATTCGATTCCCTGCTCTGCAGTATCCTTTTCCCGTCTGCATTCCAGCGCCTGCCCGCAAAGCCAGTCTGTGACCCGCTGCCATTTTTCCGCTTTGAACAGAGTCACTAATATTTTTTCCTTTTCGGCCGAATCTGCGACCAGAAGCTGCTCAAACCTTCCCTGCGGCAGGAGGATCACCTGCCTGAATTGATCGTAAGTAAGCCCTAACAATTCTTCTGCTTTTTGGCGTATATTCTTGATCCCCGGATTTTCAAAAAACGGTTCATATTCCCCGCTTTCATTCAAGAAAAAAGCATTTTGGGATACCTGCAGCTCTTTTTCGCCGTTTTTTTTGATGCGGGTGCGTACCGTACGAAGAAAACGGTATTTCTTCCCGTTGATCCGAAAGATGAAATCCACCTTTGTATCCTGCTCATCTGCCGCAAAATCGCTTCGCATAGCTGTGATATCTCCCCGCAGACCGCCGCTGCTTTCCCCAAACAAAGCATAGGCCATCGCATCGAGCACCGTCGTCTTCCCGGAACCGGTTTTACCGTGGATCAAAAACAGCCCCGCGCGTTCAAGCGGACAAAAATCGATTTCCTGCCGCTCCACATAAGGGCCGAATGCCTCAAACACAAGCCGCTCCGGCATCATTGCATATCACCGTCCTCTTCCTGCGCGGAAAGCGCTCTCCGAAACCATTCAAGCTGGCGTTCGTTCGGTTCCTCGCCTGTATGTTCCCTGTAAAACATTTTCATGATATCCTCCGGCTGCAGACTTTCTGCTTTTTCTATAGAAAGAGACGATTCCATATTTTTTAACTGTTTTCCCGAAAGAGAAAGCAGATTAGGATAGAAGCTGCGAAATAGGTTCAGAATTTCTACATGTGGATATTCATCCTTTAATTCGATTTTGATATAATCCTCCCGTTTATCATCTGTTTTGGCCCGATTGAGAAGCTCCTCGTAATTTCCGTTCAATACGCGCAGATCATGTTCCATCGCGAGCGGTATCTCTGTTCTTGAAAAATCTTCCGTATCGATAACCGTTACACTCTTTTTCGTATTTGCTTCCGCAAAGGAAAACTTGACCGGCGAACCGCTGTATCTTATATTTTCTCCAATATCCTGCGCACGGTGCAGATGTCCAAGCGCAACATAATCGAACGGCGCAAAAGCCGCCGCGCCCACCATGTTGGCTCCCCCTACCATTGCCGAGCGGTCGCTTTCGGTTGGTTCCGCCCCCGTCACAAAGCAATGCGCTGCCAATATATTGTGTTTTTTCTGATCTGTTTTTATATGGTCTATTACAGCCCTCATCGCCGCATCATATCCGTTTATCTCGCACTCCGGATAAAGATAGCGTACCTCATCGATGGAAAAATAAGGCAGGAGATAAAAAATATTTTCTCCTATCTCGATTTGCTTTATGCCATCCCGTAGTCTTCCCGCAACAAATAATCCCGCCTGCTCGAGCAAGGCATTGCAGGACGCAAGGCGTGCGGCTCCGTCATGGTTCCCTGCGCAGACCATCACCGTCTTTTTCTGCACGGCGCAAAGCTCTGTCATCGCTTCATTATAAAGTGCGATCGCATCTGCATTTGAAACGGCATGGTCAAAAATATCGCCCGCTATGATGACCGCATCTATTTTTTCTTCAACCGTGATACGGTACAGCGCTTTAAGAAACTTTTCCTGCTCGCTCAGCAGCGGCATGTTGTTCAGAGTGATCCCCAGATGCCAATCTGAAGTGTGTAGAATACGCATAAATTCCCTCCGGAAATATCATATCATATTTTATTTGCGTATCACAAAGCGGGCATCCTAAGAAAAGCTCCCGTATCCGGGAGCTTTTCTGCGATTAATATGCCAATTCAAGAATATTGCGGATATCCGCTTCATTTAGTACGGCGAACCGGCCTACCGTTCCTCCGTTATTTTCAGCACAGCGATGTGCAAGCTCGTCCAATACAGATTTATCATTGATGCCAAGATCACGCAAAGAAGTCGGCATACTGATGGATTGCAGGAAGAACATCAGCCGCTTCACGCCCTGCATCACGGTCCAATCCGGGTCGTTTCCATCGTATTCAACATCAAATACGCGCATTGCAAACTGGATAAAGCGCTTTGGCGCTTTTCTATATACATATTTGATCCATGCAGGGAAAACAACAGATAGACCCGCGCCGTGCGACACATCATATTTAGCGGAGAGCTCATGCTCAATATTATGTGACCCCCAATCTTCCTCACGCCCCATTCCAAGCGTTCCGTCGTGCGCGATCTTGCAGGCCCACATGATCTCGGCCCTCGCGTCATAGTTTTCAGGGTCTGTTACGGCTTGTTTTGCGTTCCGTACCAAAGAGCGTATGACTCCCTCGCACATCCTGTCTACCACGTCTGTATGCTCTGTTTTTGTAAAATAACGCTCCATAACATGCGCGATCGCATCTGCGATCCCCGCCGCTGTGTGATAGGCAGGTACGGTATAAGTCAGTTCCGGATTCAAAATAGAAAAAACAGGACGACACCGCTCGTCTCCATAGGCAAGCTTAGCCATCGTTTTTTCATTTGTAATGACCATACCGTCCGAAGATTCACTACCCGCCCCCGGTATCGTCAGTATGGTTCCGATCGGAAGCAATGCCTGTGCGGTTTTCTTTCCAAGAAAATAATCCCAAACATCATCGCTGTTCGGCGTGCCGCAGGCGATCGCTTTCGCTGAATCGATCACGCTTCCGCCGCCTACAGCCAGTATGAAACCAATCCCTTTTGCACGGCAGAGATTGATGCCCTCATATACCAGTTCAAGACGAGGATTAGGCTTTACCCCGCCCAGTTCAAATACCGTGATGCCTGCAGCCCGCAGAGATGCACGCACCCTATCTAAAAGGCCCGATCTCTCTGCGCTTCCGCCGCCGTAGTGCAGGAGCATTTTGTCACAATACTTTGCCGCTTCCTGTCCGCAAAGCAGCTCTGTTCCTTTGCCGAATATCACTTTTGTCGGATTATAAAAAATATCATTATCCATTCAGGCGTTCCTCCTGTTTACGGCTGTTGTGCCGGTTTGTTTAAATTTATTCTATTATGATATACACCCGATGTCAATTGAATAAACGTTGCTTCCAAAAGCTTTTGTGCCGGCAAATTTGAAACACACACTCCTATTTTCAGGCAGCGGTCCATTTTCTTATTTATTGATAAGAAGCAGACCAACTACGCACACGCCGATCCCCACAAGCTGCCGAGGCGATACCGATTCTTTATAGGCCAGTAAGCCTACAATGAGCAAAACGCAGGCAAGGCTGATATTCGCGACCAAAGAACCCGCGCTTACCTTCCATCCTGCCCGGTAAAGACTGATATAACCAAATTCCAGCGCTACGACTGAGATCCCCAGTACGAAAGAGGTCCAGTTTATATGAGACAGCTCGGCAATCAAATTTTTTTGGCTGGATGTAATATAAAACATAAAAATAGAAAGCACAAAGCAGGTAAAATAAGTCACCGTAAGCGATGCAAAGGCGTTTATTTTTCCCGGCATCGATTTTGTGCTGATATTATAGAATGTATTTGCTCCTACAACAAGCAAAATCGGCCAAAGCATATTCCACATAGAATCTCCTCCCTCCAGAACAAAAAACCGCAAACAAAAAACCTTTTGTCTGCGGTAGGTGTTCACCCGAATGAAACCGTAATCATAAATTTTATTTTGATTGTATCACGCAGGGCCATGGCTGTCAAATCAATAGGGCTGAACAAAAATTTTTGCTCCTCTGATTCTATCGATATCGGCTGCCGCCCGTAATATAAAAAGCCGTCCTGCCCCTTAGGCATCGGACAGCTTTTTCACATTGCGGTCAAGGACGTTCAAAATCTTCGATCGATTTTGAAATATTATGCGGTATCGGGTCCCAGCCGATTTTCTTGAATAACGCTGCGATCGAGATCGGGATATAGGTCAGAATGAAAAACGGAAAAGAAAATGTATACAATACTTTTTTGACCGGACTAGTATCATGTATCTCTTTCCACTCCGTAATCGTCGTGATGAGTCCAACCAAATAGAGCATGATGTAGAAATTAAACAGAGACGTCAAAATAGCGGACGTCGTAGTCGAAAAAATCAAATGCTGCAGATAAAAGCTGGAATTCATCATACCGTTTACAAGAAAGCAGGCATTTACCAAAATACTGGCAAGGGAAACAAAAATCGCCGGCGCGATCGTAATAAACATATCATAGCATGCAAAGCGCCTATCTACTGTAAATCCTTTCACAAGACCCTTTACATACTTTCCAAGCACCTGATAGAAACCTTTGGACCACCGAAGACGCTGTGTCCACGATTGCTTCCATGTACAGGGCTGCTCATCATAAATTTTAGCATCTCCGCAATAGCCGATCGTCTCTCCATGGATAATACTATCCACAGAAAATTCAATGTCTTCCGTCAGCAGATGATGCTTCCATCCATTGTTCTTCTGTATGATATCATTATGGATCAGGAAGCCAGTCCCCGATATCGCACAGCTCGTTTTCAGCATCATGCGCGGGTTGTTGAGATATTTGGATTCGCGCAGGAACCATAAGGAATACCCTGCCGATATCCAATTCGTGCCATAATTCTTTGAATTGCGATAACAGGTGAGCACACGATAGCCTTTATCGAATAATTTGTTCATTTCGGCAACATAGTTTTCATCGAGCAGATTATCGGCATCGAATACGAAATAACCCTCAAAGGCATCCTTTCCGTAATCGCGTTTGATTGCATTAAGGGCAAAGCTTAAAGCATAACCCTTTCCGATATATTTTTTATTATAGCGCTCATAAACAGTCGCCCCTGCCTCTCGTGCAACATCGGCCGTATCATCTGTGCAGTTATCGGCGACTACAAAAATGTCGATTTTATCCTGTGGATATTTCTGTTTTTTGATACTGCTGATCAGCTGACCGATCACAGCGCTTTCATTGCGAGCCGCGATCAATACGGCGAAATGATGATTCTTCAATGCCTTTTCAGGCTTTTTCGGTTTTTTAAACAGGGCGATCACAACATAAATCGCTTGATAAGAATAAAGCGCGGTGAAAAGTATAAACATCGCCAGATTGAAGTTAGTAATGAATGATAGCAAGTTAAGACCTCCTTCGCCATGTGGTTCGCGGAACCGACTTTTTCACACAAGTCCAAATTATAGCACGGTAATGTGTCTAATTCCATACGTAAATTTTGAACATTTCATTAACTTCGGCAAGATGCCGGATTACCGCTTTAATATAACCGGAAAGCCCTGAGAATAAAACGTTAAAAATAGGATAAAGCAGGAATATATCGTTTTTCGCTTAGGAAATCATAGAAAAGCAATTGACTTTTAATGGGCTGTTTGCTATAATTTTTAATTGTCAGCCGAGGCTGGAATGTTTTAAAAACGTTGTGCCGCAAGTGCTATGCGCCTGTAGCTCAGTTGGATAGAGCAACGGCCTTCTAAGCCGTGTGTCAGGGGTTCGAATCCCTTCAGGCGCGCCAGAAAGATAATAAGGACATGGTGGGTATAGCCCAGTTGGTTAGAGCGCCAGGTTGTGGCCCTGGAGGTCGTGGGTTCGAATCCCACTACTCACCCCATTTTTCTTTTATCTTGAGCGTTGGGGTATCGCCAAGCGGTAAGGCACTGGATTTTGATTCCAGCATTCGTAGGTTCAAATCCTGCTACCCCAGCCAAAAAAAAATTTCTGCGAAAGAAAAAAGACTATACATACTTTTGCAGTTATGATATAATAGTTCACGTCTCATATAGACGACCCACTAGCTCAGGTGGTAGAGCACTTGACTTTTAATCAAGGTGTCCGGAGTTCGAGTCTCCGGTGGGTCACCAGAAAACTGCTTGAACAAAGGGTTTCAGGCAGTTTTTTTATTAGTAACATCTGAATCAAAGAATAAATTGCTCTAATCTGAAAAGACAAATATATAAAAAGATAAATTCCTATAAAATATAGGAATTTTCTTTTTCATTATCCTACAAAAAGAGCTATACGGCATATATAACCATAAGTGAAAAGCAGGAAAGAAAGACTTGAAAATCCCGCTAATCATCCCCAGCAGCGTAGCTTTTATCCTATTTATGATGGCAATATCTCGAACAACCATATAATAAATCTGATGGCAACAATCACCATTCCAGCAATTGTAAGATTCTTAAAAAATTTAATATCGTTTGATATTTCCCCTAACCTGTCATCTAAAATCATAGCTTTCAATTCTGCGTCATTAGGGTATTCCAAATAATAGTACTCCCCTGCATCTTCTTCATAGGATTCCCAAAATTCTTTTTCCATTGTCTTTCGCTTCGCGGCATCGTATTCTTGTTTGCTTATTATATACCGCGTTGCATATTTCCTTTTCAGATCATCAATATACTTTTTCATGTTTCTTCCTCACTATCAGTATTCTTCTTTAATTCTATATAAAATCAGCGCAATAGTCAACTTATATATATTTTCGTGTACTCCTATTAGGTACATATTTCTTTTAGAATGTTTGTGAGGTAAGCCATGAACCAGTTAAACGAAAGATTAAAAGAATTGCGAAAAAACCATAATCTAACACAACAACAGGTTGCGGAACGTTTAGGCATTTCAAAGTCTATGGTTAGTTCGTATGAAGTAACGCACCGTTTGCCATCTTATAAAATACTTCTAAAATTTGCGCATCTATACCATACGTCAACAGATTATCTTTTAGGCTATAGCAAAGAGCCAAGTATCAATGTAAAAGGGTTGTCAGATGATGACGTAAGAATCGTAACCGAATTGGTAGAGCGGCTGCGAAAAGATGATATATAAGGTAAAAACCGCTTGATAAGCGTTTTTTTTCTTGTTTCAATTCCGGAATGTTAATATGCGTTGCTTGTAGCAATGGTCAGTTCCTTATACAATAGCCGCAAAGACTGAAAGAAAGAAGGGATTCTTAATGTTAAATGCCAATATAAAAGCGATCAGAAAATCAAAGGGACTCTCACAGGAAGAGCTTGCCGTCAAGCTGAATGTGGTGCGGCAAACGATCTCTAAATGGGAGCAGGGGGTATCGCTTAGATAAAGATACCACACCAATCCCACGCTGACTTTTGCTCAACCGATACAGCCGGAGGGCTGGATAACAAGAAAAGGCGGTATGCGCCCCGTGGAGGGGTAGCGTACCGCCTTTTCTTGTGGGGGTTTCCAAAGGGGGCAACGCCCCCATTTGGCACACGACTTTGCGAAGCAAAGTGTAGTGTGTTATACGCTCTGTCGGCGTTGCCGTGAAAATGCCGTTGCCGCCGGGGAGGGCAAGGGCATTTGAAGCGGCAGGAAAACAGGGCTGTGCTTGTGTGGCGTGGAGCCGCAAGCGCAGGTCTGTTTTCGCCAGCAGACAGGGCGTATATGAACGCCCCCGTTCTTCGTCCTACGCTCTGACTTGTGGACAAAGTGTCCCGAAGTTGTGGCTACACTCCCGGAAAAGTAACAGGACAGCGGGTAACCGTCAAGGCTGAAATGAACGGGTTTACACCCGGCCTTGACCGCCACCCGCCGTCCCACTGAATGGGTGGACAAGGCGGCCAATCCCTCAAAGTGCTTGTCCGCGCTCTTTCTGATTTTGAGGTATTCAGTTTTTCAAAATTGAATAATCAAAATAAATTTTTTCGATTGAAAAAATTTTATTTGTTATCATATTCAATGCCATATTTTTTCTTTTGCCGAATCACATAATTACTGATTTTTTCATCATATAGTGGATACTGGTAATCCAACTGGCATGCCACTTCTGACGAAACCTCCCGGAACAATGCCATACATTGTTCAAAGGATTCCCACATATGGGGATAGGAATCCATATTATAAGTGGACATAAGTCGTTCCCACAATTCCTCTGGGACATATTGCTTCATAAATTTATAGTTTTTTCCCAAACTGAAATGAAATCCCTGTTTGATACCAATCAGCCAGGAAATCATGCGAAGCAATTCTTTTCGTACTATATCATTCATATGGTCAATAGCAAAAAGAATTTCTTTGCGGCATAAGCCCTTTACTACATATGTTGTAGTATTCCAAAATTCATTACAGCAATCGTCAAACATTCTTTGAGTAGGCTTCTGCAAGTGGTAGTCTATATCCGTTGGTATTGGCGGCTTTACGATACGGTTGTCTTTATCCAACAGTAACTTTACCAGTTTATCCCATGTAAAATACTCGTCTATCAGTTCCAGCGGCAGCAAAGTTAAATCTATCTTAACATCATCAGTAAACAGCATTAAATATGAAAATCCCTTTTCTACAGCTGGAAATAATTCCATATCTTCCGGCTTTTGCAGAATCAACCTTTCACCAAATATATCTAGCCATTTATCATCACTTGTGAAGCTGTCCATATCCGTAACAAAAAAAGTAATATCAAAATCCTGAAAATCATCAGGCGGAATATTTGTATTTGTTCTAGATCCTTCCAAAGTAACCATGCGAATGCGTTTATCTGTTTTTGCAAAATTCAAAACAATATCATAAACTTCCTTTTCTGATCTCATTTTTATCTCCTCCAATTATTGAAATAGGTGTGAAACCATTTTAGGGCTTTCCCGCCTTGATTGCCCTTTAGCAAAGACGGGCGGGACTGTCAACGGCGGCGAATGAAATGCGCCGTTCATCTTGACCGTTGACTGGCTCGGCTGGCTTTGCTATCTCTCCGATAAATTACTATCTGGATTTCATTTCTTTTTCAAATCTAAAGAAATAATTGTTCTCTTTTGGAATGTTGCCTGCGGTTTCACCTATTTGGTGTGGGTCTTTGTGCTTCGGATTAAAAAATTCTACAATCTTAAAACCACAACGATTTACATAAAAATGAATGTTTCGCTTATCGTAATATGGGGTATGCGTCTCCCAAATTTTTGTTTCAGGATGTAGTTCTTCAATCGCTTTCCATATCTTAAATCCGTTTCCAGCATTTTGTGCGCTTGATTTCACATACAAAAGGTGAAGTGAGTTGTAGCCGGTCTTATCATCTATAACAATGACCGCTCCGCCGATTCTTTCTCCGTCAATTTCTGCGATATATGCTTCAGCGCCTTTTGCGTTAAAAGATTCTTCTATATCTTCCGCAGGAAGAACTTGCTTTTCAAATTCTCCAAACTCTGACACATAAGAAATTTGAAAAGCCTCTTGTATTTCACTTACAAATGTGTTTTTTTCTTCAACGGTAATGATTGGTCTTAACTTTATTGTGTTCATACTTCCTTGCTCTCCTTAAATTTTATAGTCCGGTTCATCAAAGAAGTATGTCTTTATTCTCTCCCACCCCAATCAAATAGTTTCATAGTTCACCACTCCAAATCTTGATTTTCTGTTCTCCTACTTTCTTCCCCGCTGGGGCTTTGGATTTTTCAGCAAATCCGATTTCTGTGCAATCTTTTTCAACCACTTCTTTTCTTCCTCTGACAGTTTCCCATAGTTTAACTTGAGCCGCTTACAGATAAACGCCAAAGCCGCTTGCTCCGGGTCGCTGTCCTCTCTGGCGGTTTCCTCGGCGGTCTGCAAGAAATCTTCCAGCGGGTTGTCCTCCGGGACGCTGAAAAAATCGTTCTTATGCGCTTCCCGCAGGTCAAAGGCTATCTTGTTTATGTCCTGCTGTATCACATAGCGGCAAAAGCTGTCGTCGTCAATGTGGGCGGCGATAAGCTGTCGCAGCTGCGGGTCAGTCAAGCCGGGATTGTGTTGTTTCATAATCGTTGCACTCACAGCGTCCACAATGGCGTTTGCGCTCTGCACCTGCTTTCCCGCTATGCCGTTCACATAGATTTCAAGGTCGGCCATGAGCCGGGGAAAATCCGGGTGTGTCGCCAGCTCACACAAAAGAGAATTGTCCACCAGCCCGCTTTTCAATAGTTCTATCATGCCATCACTCAAATGCAGGTCTGCAAGATCGGCGTTTGGGTGATTTTTGGTTTCGGACAGCCCCAGCAGATAATCGGCGGTCACGCCGTAAAACTTTGCCAGCTTGATAATGGCATAGTGGCTGATGTCCTTGAAGTCCTCCGCTTCATAGCTGCCCAGCGCAGACTTGGAGAGATGGGTCTGCTCCGCAAGTTGTTCCAGCGTTAAGCCACGCTCTACACGCAAATCTTTTAGGCGTTCTTGAATTGTTAGAGCCATGCTATCCTCCCCTTGTCTGTATGATAAATTAATGATTTTTATTTTATAAGGGTAATAAGCCCATCAACTAATTGAAAGCCGTTTTTTAGGTAGAAGTTTTCAGATGGAAATCCGCTTTCGGTATTTAGTATAATCGCATTCATTTTTTCATTCTGTATTTCGTATTCAATTAATTTCAGAAAGTAACTTCCAATTCCTTTCCCTTGCAAGTCTGATTTTACGCAAAATTGGTCGATATAGTATTCCATACCGTTAATCCACGGTTTTTTCATTCCTATGCTCAGAGCAATAATACTGCTTTCTTCTTTCAAAACATAGCCCACAAAATAATTGTTTGTCATGTAATTTTGGAAAAAACTCACTACCTGTTTTCTGGAACTATATGTATCATGCCATGGAGCTTTTGTGAACACATCAATAAATAAATCCACACATTCATCAATGTGTTTGTTCGACATTTTGATTATATCCATTGGTTAAACTCGCTTTCTTTTTCTCGTTTATATTATACCACAATTCCGAGAGCGCGGAAATAGGGGAATTTTCAGGCGGATTTCCTACATTTCGGATATACGGGACGGGCGGCCATTTAGGTGTAGACTTAGGGTAGTTCATCGATGAACGGCACCTTGAAAACAGAATGACCGTCCGAAAAGGAATACCCCGGCTGGGGAAGCACCGCAAGGAGCCGGACTTCGGGACAAAATGTCCCGAAGCTGCGGGGAGCGTGCCAACGCCGGAACACGCCGCTATTGTCGGGGCCCCCGCAAAGCCGCATGGCTTTGTGGGGAGAGGAGGAGCAGCGGAGCGAGTGAGTTTTGCCGCTTGCGGTGAAACGAACGATACGCAGCTTGCGACGACGAGGCAGGAAAACTTTTCGGGGAGAACGGCAACGGAAAGCAAAATGGAGGGAACGCATGAGAGATAACCCCTATAAAGACTTGCCGCCGCTGGAACGCAGGCCGGACGGTTCCCTTTACCGCATGACATCGGCGCAAAGGAAACAGGCGGCCAGCCTGATACGCCGGGAGTGCTGTTGCTTTGAGGACGGTAACTGCATTGTCCTTGACGATGGGGATACCTGCACCTGCCCGCAGACGATTTCTTTCTCGGTCTGCTGTAAGTGGTTCCGCTGGGCGGTCTTGCCGCTGGACGGGACGCTGGAAGCGGAGATTTTCCGGGATAAGGACTTGAAACGCTGTGTGGTCTGCGGCGGTGTGTTCGTCCCCAAATCCAACCGGGCAAAATACTGCCCCGGCTGTGCCGTCAGAGTTCACAGGCGGCAGAAAACAGAAAGTGAACGGAAAAGGAGGTCTGCTGTGGACAGTTAGGAGCGAAAAAAGCCTTGATTTATCAGGCTCCGCAAGCCCCAAACCGGGGTGGGTGGTATAAAGTATCGTCCGCCCCGGAAAACGGGCTTCTAACCGTCCACAAAACGCACTATGACAAATACCATCTATATCCATCAGCCGGAAAAGGCGTTCAGCTTCACCCGGCTCCCGAATTTTCTCTTTGAAGCCCCCACATTCAAGCCCCTGTCCAACGAGGCAAAGGTTCTGTACGCCTTTATCCTGCGCCGGACAGAGTTATCCCGCAAGAATGGGTGGGCGGATGACTGCGGACGGATTTTCCTGTATTACCCTATCTGCGAGGTGGTTGACCTACTCCACTGTGGGCGGCAGAAAGCGGTGAACACACTGCGGGAACTGCAATACGCCGGACTGATGGAAATCCAGAAGCAGGGCTGTGGAAAACCCAACCGAATTTCCCCAAAATCCTATGAAGCGGTTCCAAACACCGACTTCAAGAAATCCCGTTCTGGTACGCCGGAGGGCTGAAAACCGTACCCATGAAGTACGGAAACCGCCCCCCCTGAAGTACGAAAACCGGACGGTATATAGAAATACAAAGATTAAAATGATTGATTTATATCCATTCCATTCCTATCGTATCAGAGATAATTCCGGCGGGATTTTCCCTGTGTGAAAACAGGCTTTTCAGAGAAAAGCCAACGGATAGGAAAGGAATGGGGAAAGGAGCAGAATGGCACAACACGCAATTTTGCGTTTTGAGAAGCACAAGGGCAACCCGGCAAGGCCGCTGGAAGCCCATCACGAAAGGCAGAAAGACGAATACGCCAGCAATCCCGACATTGACACCAGCCGTAGTAAATACAACTTCCATATCGTCAAGCCGGAGGGACGCTATTACCACTTCATTCAGAGCCGTATCGAGCAGGCCGGATGCCGGACAAGGAAAGACAGCACACGGTTTGTCGATACGCTGATAACTGCCAGCCCGGAGTTTTTCAAGGGGAAATCCCCAAAGGAGATACAGGCGTTCTTCCAGAGGGCGGCGGCTTTCCTCATTGGCCGGGTAGGGCGGGAAAATATCGTGTCGGCGGTGGTACACATGGACGAGAAAACGCCCCACCTGCATTTGACCTTTGTTCCGCTGACAAAGGACAACCGCCTGTGTGCAAAGGAGATTATCGGCAACCGGGCGAACCTGACGAAGTGGCAGGACGATTTTCACGCCTATATGGTGGAGAAATATCCCGACTTGGAGCGTGGGGAGAGCGCCAGCAAGACAGGCCGGAAGCATATCCCCACCCGGCTTTTCAAGCAGGCGGTTTCCCTCTCCCGGCAGGCAAAAGCCATTGAAGCCACGCTGGACGGCATTAACCCGCTGAACGCCGGAAAGAAAAAAGAGGAAGCCCTCTCCATGCTGAAAAAGTGGTTCCCGCAGATGGAGAACTTCTCCGGGCAGTTGAAAAAATACAAGGTCACAATCAATGACCTGCTGGCGGAAAATGAGAAGCTGGAAGCAAGGGCAAAGGCCAGCGAAAAAGGCAAGATGAAAGATACGATGGAACGGGCAAAGCTGAAAAGCGAATTGGATGATTTACAGCGGCTGGTTGACCGTATCCCGCCGGATATACTGGCGGAACTGAAACGGCAGCAGCGGCACACAAGAGAGAGGTAAACGCTATGGGCAGATATTCTGATTACATCACAAATTTTTATAATATGGAGGACACTGGATGGTAAAAAGCGAAAGCGACATGATTTTCACACCCCGCACCGGGCAGGTCATTACGGCAGAGAACGGAACGCAGTATTTTGTATGTGGGAACAACCGTATCAAAATCTCCGAACACTTCGCCGCCGCTGGACAGCCGCTTGGCGATCTGATCGTTGATGTAGTCCGGCATACGGCGGAAAAAGCCATTTCCGCCTGACGGCCCAGCGTTGATATACGCCCACGCTTATGGTATAATTGCCCCAGAGCAAAAGTATTGTAAGCGTGGGTTGTTTCTTTGAAAAGGAGGATTTTTTACGGTGAAACAACCTTACAATACTACCATTTACAACACGGCTCTTTATCTGCGTTTAAGCCGTGACGATGAAAGCTACGGCGACAGCGTGAGCATTGAAACACAGCGGACAATCCTGCAACAGTACGCAAAGGAACAGGGGCTTCATGTAGTCGGTGAGTATGTGGACGACGGCTGGAGTGGGACGAATTTCGAGCGTCCGAATTTTCAGCGCATGATGGACGATGTGGACGCAGGGAAAGTGAATTGTATTGTTACGAAAGACCTATCCAGATTTGGTAGGGAACACGTGATGATGGACTACTATCTGGAATTTCTGTTCCCGGAGAAGCGTGTGCGCTACATCGCCATTGCAGAAAACGAGGACACCGAAAAAGGACTGTCCGATTTCGTCCCTTTCAAAAACCTGTTCAACGAGTGGTTTGCAAAAGATACGAGCCGCAAGGTAAAGGCCGCTTTCAAAGCGAAATTTGCCGTAGGCGAGCGTATCGGCGCTTATGCTCCCATCGGGTACAGGAAACACCCGGAGATTAAAAACAAGCTGATAATTGACGAGGAAACACGCTGGATTGTGGAACGGATTTTTGACCTTGCCGTCCACGGCAGAGGTGCGGCCAGTATCACACGGATATTGATTGAGGAAAAAGTACCCACACCGGGATATATCAACTTCCGGCGGGACAAAACTTTCGCCAATATCTATGCGAATGCGCCGGAGGAAAAAAGCTACGCATGGACGATAGCGCAGGTCAAAAGCATTTTGAAAGATGAAACCTACATCGGCCATACCGTCCACTACCGGGAAACAAACATCTCCTTTAAGAACAAGCGGAGAATACGCAAGCCCCAAAGCGATTGGGTGCGGGTGGAGAACACGCAGGAGCCGATTATCAGCGAGCAGGTTTTCAATCAGGTGCAGGAGCAGATAGCAAGCCGCCGCAGGAAGTGCAAGGACGGTACGACACAGATTTTCTCTGGGCTGGTAAAATGTGCGGATTGCGGCTGGTCGCTGTCCTATGGGGAGAACCGGCAGAACAGTAAGCCCTACGGCCATTACCATTGCAGTAAGTACGGGCAGGGCACACGCCAATGCTCCATGCACTATATCCGCTATGATGTGCTTTACGCCTATGTCCTCTCCCGTCTGCAATACTGGTCTGGACTGGTGCAGAACGGCGAGGGGGAACTGATGAAGCGTCTGCTGAACGCCAGCGACAAGGAACAGGCCGCCGCAAGGAAACGGCAGGCCGCAGAATTGAAGCGGACGGAGAAGCGGAAAGCCGAGGTGGACAAGCTGTTTTCCCGCATGTATGAGGACTGGGTGGCTGGGCGTATCACGGAGTACAACTTCAATATGCTGTCCGGGAAATATCAGACGGAGCAGGCGCAACTGGACGAAAAAATCGGACAGCTTCAAGCCGCTATCGCTGCCGAGAGCCAGACCGTAGCAGACGCGGAAAGCTGGATTGCGCTGATGAAACAGTATGTCAATCCCACGGAACTGACCGCCGAACTTTTGAATACGCTGATTGAAAAAATCGTTGTCCATGAAGCGGTCAAGGGCGAGGACGGAAGCCGGGAACAGGAGGTAGAAATCTTCTACCGCTTTATCGGCAAAATTGATTGAATGATACCAATATCTTTAACTATGTGATACCGGATTGTCAGTCCCGGATTCCGATATGCTGATTTCCATAGCAGAAGCGCTTGAAACCCCCGTAAGCATTTTGCTTGGAGAAACTGTTGTTGAGTCGGGAAGCGATGATTTAAAAACGCTTTCCGAAAAACTGGAGATCATAAACCTGCAGCTTGCGCAACGAAAGGCTGCGAGGCGGAAGATGTTTCATTGGTTGCTTATCTCGTTGTGCGCGTTCACAGCAACGGTCTCGGTAGTTTTGATCATATTAAATAGTCCTTACCTGAACTGGGATTACAGCGACCCCGAAACCGCCGTTGCCGGAGCGGCTTTTCACGCATTTGAATGGTTATTTGTCAGATTCGCACCGGCTATCCTTATCGGCGCGGTCATCGGGAGCGTCTTGACGCGTAAAAAAGCATAAGACTCCTCCGCTTTTGGAATGCAGCTTAAATCGCAGAGCCCCGTTTTTTCAAATTTATATACGATTTGAATCGTAAATGTATGAAAGCGGTGTTATCCCCGTTCGAGGTCGATTCGAAATTCGTTGAGGTCTCCTCTGTATTTTGCGATAGAATATTCTACCGGCATTCCATTTTTTGTGTAAGACGTTGTATACACTACATAGATTGGAGAACCTTCCGGTATTCCAAGAAGCTTCGAAAGCTCTTCATCTGAAAGAGCTACTTGAAGCCTGCGGGATACCCGGTGTACGACTATCCCAAATTCTTCCTCCAATGTTTTGTACAAAGAATTCTTTCCCCAATCGACCGCAAGCAGCCCCTTAAACTGTTTTGCCGGAAGGTGGGTCCTCGTATATACCATAGGCTCGTTGTTCGCATATCGTACACGATTGATATATACGCAGGAGGAACGGCCGTCCAGTCCTAATTTCTCCAAGATATCCCTATCATGCGTAAGCCCGGAATCCACTACGATCGTAGACGGCTGCAGCCCTTTTTTCAGCATTTCGTCGTTATAGCTTTCTATAACCTGAAAAAAACGCCCCTCTATTTTAGGCTTAGCAATAAACGTTCCCTTTGCCTTCTGCCGTTTCAGACGCCCTTCCGTTACGAGTTCGCTGAATGCCTGCCGAATCGTTGCCCGGCTGATGTTCAATATACTGCAAAGCTCTTCTTCTGTCGGAACGGCATCTCCCTCTTTTAGCTTTCCGTTCTCTATATTCGTGATCATAAACTGCTTCAATTGGTAATACAATGGAACAGGAATATCCCTGTCCAATTTTAACTGATAATATACCGGGTTCATTCCATCGGTCCTTTCAGATGTCGTCGTGGGTTGAATTATCTTATATATTATACAATATTTCAAACATACGGGCAACAGGCCCCTGCGGGCCTGCTTTTCATATTGCGTCTGCAGTTTTTAATTTTGGTATGACCCCCACTTTTCCAATGAGCAGAGTCGCATAATGAAGCAGCCCGTCATTTGATGCGCCTGCACTTCCGGGGTTTACAAGCCATACGCCCTCCTCGAATTCGCAGTACGGCGTATGCGTATGTCCAAACAGCGCCGCCTTCACTTCCCGCTCACATGCATGATAGAAAAGCCTGTCATAAGAATATTTGACTTTATAAAGATGTCCATGGGTAAGCAGTAGTTTATTTCCCATCAGCGTGATCTCATCTTCGGTATTGCCCGCATCTCCAAAATCACAGTTTCCTTTTACGCATATCACCTTTGCCCGGGTTTTTCGGTCGATATAGCGCGCATCTGCAATATAATCCCCCAAATGGAAAATATAGTCTGCATCCGTATTTTGCTGTAATATCCGGTCGACCGCGCCTTTATTTCCATGCGTATCGCTTAAGACAAGCGCATGTATATACTGTTCCACTCAGTTCTCCTGTATTCTTTTCTGCAAGCTTGCAAGCGCTTTTGCACGATGACTTATTTTATTTTTGATCTCCGGCGCGATCTCCGCAAAGGTTTTCCCATATTCTTTCACGAAAAACAGCGGATCGTATCCAAAGCCGTTTTCTCCGCGGGGTTCATCGATGATCTCACCCTCGGCCCGTTCCTCTACATATATTTTTTCCTCTCCGCTGTTCGCAAGAACAAGGGCGCAAACGAACCACGCCCGTCTGTTCTCCTTATCCTTTACCATCGCAAGAAGCTTTTCATTATTCTTTTTATCATTTGCGCCTTCTCCCGAAAAACGGGCTGAGTAAATCCCCGGCGCCATATCGAGCGCTTCTACACACAGGCCGGAATCGTCGGCTAACACATCTCCCTCCACTATTTTGCTGATCTCAACCGCTTTTTTCCGCGCATTTGCGTGAAAGCTGTCTCCGTCCTCTTCAACCTCAGCATGGATCCCTGCGTCTTTTAAGGATTGTATCTCATCATAAAAATCTCCAAGGATCGCCTTGATCTCGCGAACCTTTCCCTGATTATTCGTCGCAATAATAAGCCTTTTCATATCGTGATCCCCTCTTCTTTCAAAATTTCTTTCTGACGCTCTATGATTTGATATATCCCTTTTTTGCACAGGGCCATCAGCGCCATAAATTCGTCTTCCGTAACAGTACGTTTTTCCCCGCAGATCTGTATTTCCCCGATATTTCCGTCGTCTGCTGCTACCATATTCATATCTGCCTGCGCGCTGCTGTCCTCCGTATAACAGAGGTCGAGCATAGGAACGTCTCCCACGATTCCAGCGGAAACAGCTGCGATATGTTTTTTGACCGGCATTTTCTGTAATGTTCCCGCTTTCCGCGCATGCGCAAGGCACAGGGCGGCCGCTAAAAATGCGCCGCTGATGGAAGCAGTCCGTGTCCCTCCATCCGCATTCAAAACGTCACAATCGATATAGACCGTATACTCCCCCATGTCTGCAAAATCGCATACGCTGCGGAGCGAACGGCCTATCAGCCGCTGTATCTCGACTCCCCTGCCGTCCTGCCGCATACCGTCGCGTTTTTTGCGGTGCGGCGTTGAAGCGGGCAGCATGGAATATTCCGCTGTAAGCCAACCGCTGCCTGTGCCTGCAAGGAACGGCGGTACTCCCTCTTCCAGCATAGCCGTACATAATACCTTCGTATTCCCCGTACTGATCAATACGCTTCCGTGTGCATTTTTCAAAACATTAACTTCAATATCCAGTTTTCGCAGCTCGTCGAGTTTTCTGCCATTATTTCGCATTGTTTTCTCCTGTTTCTTATTTGCTTCATTTTAACACAATTCCTGTGTTCATACAATTGGATGTGGTATAATAAAACGAACGGAGGCGTATTATGACATTAGATGGATTGACTTTACATATATGTGTTTCCGAGCTGCGCAAACGCTGCTCAGATGCTAAAATACAAAAGATTTTGATGCCCGGCCGTGAGGAGATCGTCCTGCAGCTTTATTCAGCGGCCGAGGGAACTCTGCGCCTTGCCTTGAATGCCAACGCCGGCGATTGCTCCCTTTATCTCACACAGCAGGTAAAGGAAAATCCAAAGGTCCCTCCTGTATTCTGCATGTTTTTGAGAAAGTATCTTACAGGCGCGCGCATTGCAGATATCAGCCAACGCGGCCTTGACCGGATCGTCATTTTTACACTGGAAACCAAAGACGAGCTCCTGCACCCCATTACGCTAAAACTTATTATTGAGATCATGGGGAAATATTCCAACATTATCCTGACAGACGAAAACGATCGAATTTTGGACAGTATACGCCGCGTATCCATCGATATGAGCAGCAAGCGGCAAATCCTCCCGGGGGTACATTATGAGGATCCCCCGCAGACAAAGTTCGACCCCCTCGCGCTCTCTCTGACGACGTTGTCCGAAGCGCTCAGAACACGGCAGGAAACTAAGATCGTTCATCACATGGTTTCTGTATTTGACGGTATGTCTCTGCAGACTGCGGAAGAAATTCTGTACAGATCCAAAATAGAAGCGTCGCTCACCTCCGAGCTGACGCCGCGCCTTGCAGACCGTCTTGCAGAGCATATCCATTGCTTTTTTACAGAGGCGGCAGAGCATCCGGAGCCTTGCGTACAATTCAACGCTGACAAAATGCCCGTCTTTTTTTCCTGCATTCCTTATGAGATCTATCCTGCCGAAACGCGCAGAAAATTTATATCTGTCAACGAAATGCTGGATTTTTATTATGGCCGACGTTTAGAGCTTGCGCGGATACGGCAGCAGCGCGAATCCCTCTATAAGTCGATACACAAAATTTATACCAAACTGCAAAAGCTTTCCGGAATCTACGAAGCGACCCTGCGCGACGCTGCCAAGGAATCCAAACTGCAAAAGCGTGCCGATCTCATTACAGCGAACATCTATCGTCTCAAAAAGGGTATGAAAGAGTTTGAAGCCGTTGACTATGAAACCGGAAACACCGTGACGATTCCTCTCGACGTGTCGCGCACACCGCAGGAAACGGCGCAAAAGCTATATAAAAAAATCGGAAAACTGAAAACCGCCGCCGCTATCAGCAGTCAGAAATTAGAGGACGCGCGGGAAGAGCTCGAATTCTTAGAGGGGGCTCTTCATTTTACGGAGAATGCGGAAACGTCTGAGGATATCGCCGACATTCGGCATACTTTGATTCGCGCGGGTTATTTCGCCGCTCCCCCCAAGGGCAAAAAGGCGCAGGAAACACAGTCGCTTCCCCTGCGGTTCCGTTCTCCGTCGGGATACGAAATATTCGTTGGAAAAAATGATCGGCAAAACGATTGGCTCACCATGCGGATGGCTACACGCGAGGATATTTGGTTCCATGCACAAAAAATCCCCGGCTCTCACGTACTGCTTGTAACAAACGGCACCCCGCTCGAGCAACTCGACGATGCGACCGTTGTGATGGCCGCCGAGCTTGCCGCAGCGCACTCCCGCGCTCGCCAGTCCGGCAAAACGCCTGTCGATTATACACAGCGTAAAAACCTCAAAAAGCCTCCGGCTGCACGACCGGGCAAAGTGATTTATGACGATTATTTTACCGTCTATATAGATGCGGAAAAGGGGAAAACATATTTGCCCTCGGAGGATAGCTGATGGATATCCGCAGTGAGATCTATGACATATTTACAAGCGGGATAGATCGAAATGAAAACCGGAATATTCTGATTCCGGATAAATATATCGTCAAGCGCGGCCATTCCCCAAATGGATGGTATTCCCTTTCCAACAAAGACCGTATCCGCGTTCAGCTTTCTCCTGTTGTAAATACGTGGGATTATGTTCAGTTGAATGAGCTGATGTTTCTTTGGTATGACGGAGATATTTTAAGGAAAATAATCGCTTATGCCGATTATCCGGACGGAAGCACGCGCGCCTATTTTGAGGGGGATCTCCATATCACATCTATCATACGCCGCAGGATACCTCCTACCGTTCTCACGCGTAAATATTGCAGTATATGCGCAGATAATATTCTGGGGCGGGAAATTCGCAGTTTTTATGTAAATCTCGGAGAAAAAGGTGCAGGGAAAGGCTTTTATGATGCCCGCCTGTATGACAAGCGTCTTTTATATCATGGCTCTCTTCCTGCGCACATCGACGGCATCTGGCCGTTCAATCAATGGTTCCAGCGCAGCCTGCGCTTTCACGCTCCCAAATATTCCGAACTTCCCTCTTCTTTAGAGTGAATAGCTGTAAAAAAACAGCCGTGAGTCTCCACGGCTGTTTTCTGTTTTTGTTACTTTACCGGCAGTGTCCGGCTGCCCGGTTTTACGAGCGGCATCCCCGTCTTGCAGATCGGGCACTCATCTGCTTCATAGGATCTTACTTCCATGGAGAGCACCGCCCGGAACGGCACACCGAAATCCACCTTCCCGGCGCTTCTGTCCACTACGCTCCCTACGCCAACGACCTCTGCTCCCATTTCTGTAAGAAGCGCGATAACCTCCTTAACGGAGCCTCCCGTCGTTACAACATCTTCCGTGACCAATACCCGCGTACCTTTTTCTACAGAAAATCCGCGGCGCAGGGTCATTTTTCCATTTTCCCGCTCTGCGAAAATATTTTTTACGCCAAGCTGCCGAGCCATTTCGTAGGCCATGATGATCCCGCCGATTGCCGGGCCAACTACAAGGTCTATCTTCATATCAGAAAACTGCTCTGCCAGCTGCGCGCAAATCTTTTCCGATACGTCCGGATATTGGAATAATTTTGCACATTGCATATATTTATCGGAATGTCTTCCCGACGTAAGCAGAAAATGTCCCTCCAGCATTACTTCCTTTTCTTTAAAAATCGCTATAATCTCTTCTCTCGTCATTGTATCTCCCTCTCTATTCTATACTCAGCGAACCGGTCAGTTCCCGGACAGCCTGAAGTCCTTCTTCCTGCGCGAAGCGCTCCAGTTCTCCTGCAATATTTTCTGCCGCAGCCGGATCACGCATCGTTGCTGTTCCCACCATAACTGCGTCTGCTCCGGCGATCATGAATTCTGCGGCATCCTCTCCTGTCATGATTCCTCCCATACCGATGATCGGAAGGCCAAGCTTTGCCTGATAGACTTCCCATACCATACGCAGAGCGACCGGCTTTACCGCCGGCCCGGATAAGCCGCCCGTTATATTTGCCAGCACAGGCCGCTTCGTATGTGCGTCTATCGCCATTCCCGTCAGAGTATTGATGAGCGACAGAGCATCTGCTCCCCCGTCCGAAGCCGCACGCGCCATTTCTGCAATATGTGCGACATTGGGCGTCAGTTTCACGATAATGGGCTTTTTTGATATCCTCTTGATTTCTGAAACTACTCCATACAATGTTTTTGCATCCGTCCCGAAGTTGACGCCGCCATGTTTTACATTCGGGCAGGACACGTTGATCTCATAAAGCTCGATCTCCGTATCGTTAAGACGTTCCGTAACATAAAGGTAATCCTCAACGCATGCTCCTGCGATATTGGCGATCCTGACCGTATCGATATTTCTGATGCGCGGCCAAATCGTCCGCAGAAATTCGTCCACTCCCGGATTTTGGAGCCCGACCGAATTCAATATCCCACTTGCGGTCTCTGCTATACGTACCGGCGGGTTTCCCTGTCGTTCCCCGCGCGTAAGCGCCTTCAGGCCAACCGCACCAATGCCGGAAAGCTCCATATACGGCGCATATTCTTCCGCAAATCCGAATGTGCCGGAGGCGGTAATGACCGGATTTTTCAATTCAACTCCGGCGATCTCAACACGCATATCAGTCATATAGGGAATCCACCTCCCGTATTGGGAATACCGGTCCTTGCAGACACACTTTTTTGTGCTTTCCGCCCACTTTGCAGACACAGGTCGCACAGCCCCCTGTACCACAGCCCATACGCTGCTCTAAAGAAACAAATGCAGGAATACCGCCTATCTTTTCCACCACCCGCGCAAGAGAGCGAAAGAACAAATGCGGTCCGCAGGCCAAAATGACGTCCGGCGCTCCGCTTTTTTCGATTTCCTCAAGCAATACGTCTGTGCAGAATCCTTTTCTGCAATAGCTCCCGTCATCCGTCGTCACATACGTTTTGGCAAACGCTTCAAAATCTTTCACCTCATATACACAGCTTTTACTGCGGTAGCCGAGAAATGCCGTATATTCCCTGTCCGGATATTTACACGTCAGGGATTTTAAAGGCGCGATCCCGATACCGCCTCCAACGAGCCATACTTTTTTCATGCTGTCTGTAAGCTGAAAACCGTTTCCGAGCGGCATAAGCACGTCTATCACATCATTCGGATGTACGTATGAAAGACGCTCGGTTCCCTTTCCGACAACATTGTAAGCAAGATGCACTTCTTTTTTTGTACTGTCAACATAGTTGATGCTGATCGGCCTGCGCAGCAAAAGCTCTCCGGCGTTTGGTATCTCTATATGCGCAAACTGTCCCGGCCGAAAAAGACGAATAACCTCTTCTGCACACGTCAGCCTCATCAGATAGGTGTTTTCAGCAATCAAGCGGTTCTCCAACACCCGCTCCGCAAACTGCTTCTTTATCATGTCCGTCTCTTCCTGTCAATCAATTCAATGAACTCATCAAATAAATAGGCTGTATCCTCCGGCCCCGGCGCTGCCTCCGGATGGAATTGGACCGTAAACATCGGATAACCGATATATTTTACGCCTTCTATCGTCTGGTCGTTCCAGTTTTTGTGCGACACAACGGCGCATGCCGGAAGCGACCTGCTCATGATCGTATAACCATGGTTCTGCGACGTGATATAGACTTTGTTTTTCTGCATATCCTTGACGGGATGATTCGCTCCCCTATGGCCATATTTCAGTTTTTCCGTATCAGCGCCCATTGCAAGCGCCACCAGCTGATGTCCGAGGCAAATCCCAAAAATAGGCATTTTCCCAATCAACTGCTTTAGGTTTTCGATGATTTCCGTATTGACCTTAGGGTCTCCCGGCCCGTTCGTCAGCATCAGGCCGTCAAAGCCGCCTGCAAGAATCTCCTCCGGCGCCGTGCGTGCCGGGAATACAGTAAGCGCGCAGCCGCGCTTTTCAAGGCTGCGCAAAATATTGCGTTTCAGTCCGAAATCCAATACGGCTACCTTGCGTTCCCCGTCACAATAACAATATTTTTCCCTGCATGTCGTTACTTCCACGGGACGTTCCACTTCAAACACTTTCATCTCCTCGATCTGATGGACGGATGGAGGAACCTGTGTAATGATGCCATGCATCGTTCCTTTATCACGAATCTTGCGCGTCAGCTCGCGCGTATCGATCCCCGCCAAGCCAACGATTTGATAACGCTCCAAATATTCCTGCAGCGTTTCCTTACAGTTCCAGTTCGACGGCTCTTTACACACTTCACGCATCACAAATGCCCGCACCTGTGGCCTCGCTGATTCCGAAACGGCTTCGTCGATCCCGTAATTTCCGATCATCGGGTAGGTCATCGTTACGATCTGTCCGCAATAGGAAGGATCGGTCAGAACCTCCTGATATCCCGTCATTCCCGTATTGAAAACAACCTCGCCCATAATATCGACTTTTGCACCAAAGGATTCTCCTTTAAAGATCGTTCCATCTTCAAGTGTCAAATATGCCATTCTTTTCTGCCACCTCCGTAAGGCTTCTTTCCTTTTTCTATGCAGCCCATTTAATAAGCTATTCCATGCTTTGCGAATGTTTCTAAAATATCTCTCTGCATTGCGAGAGTCGCTTCCCTCGCCGCTTTTTCAAACGACAGGCCCGCATATTTTTCATTCTGATATGCGGTCAGGATCGCCCGGGAATTGTTGACGATCCCGCCAAGCCCCTTTTTGTCAAAATTTGGTATCAGCCCTTCTGCGCTGCCGCCCTGCGCGCCATATCCCGGAATCAGGACAAAGATATGCGGATGGGTCTCGCGGATGCGTTCCGCCTGCTGCGGATAAGTCGCCCCTATGACTGCTCCAACGGAGGAATATCCATAAACGCCGATACAATCTTCCCCCCACCGGGCAACGTAGTCGGCCATGCGGTCATAGATGGTTTTCCCTTCAATCTCAATATCCTGAAGCTCTCCCGAGCTTTTATTGGATGTCTTTACCAACACGAATATCCCTTTTTCATATTTCCGGCAATCCTCTACGAAAGGTGCTATCCCATCCGTTCCAAGATATCCGTTAACAGTCGCAAAGTCAGCATCAAACACAGGGATCTCTTCCTCGCCGATCTTAGTCCTCCCCAAATAGGCGCTGGAGTAGGCCGTAGCCGTCGCGCCGATATCATTGCGCTTCACATCGGCAATTACAATAAGCCCTGCATTTTTAGCATAGCGGATCGTATCCCGAAACGCCTTCATTCCCTCGCAGCCATACATTTCATAATAGGCGATCTGAACCTTTACCGCCGGCACGATATCTGCAACCGCATCGATCAAAGCACAATTATACTGAAATATGTTCGTCGCCGCATAGGTAAGCGCGTCCTTTTCGAATTCGCGCGATAAAAACTCCTGCGGAATATAATCAAACTTCGTATCAAGCCCTACACAGATCGGGCTCTGTTTTTCTGCAATCCGCTCAATCAGCTTGTCTATCATAGGTAAAATTCCCTTTCCTGATCGTATAACATACGCGTCCTTTTAGCTCCATTCCCAAAAACGGACTGTTTCTTGCTTTTGAAACAACGCTATCTTTATTATACACGAATTTCTCGTTCATGTCGCATATCACAATATCTGCAGCTGTATTTTTTTTGAGCTCCCCGCCGTTTCTGCCCAATATCTCATGCGGCCGTTTTGACAGCAGCCTTGCAATATCGGTGAGCCCGATGATCCCGCTTTCAAACAAATGCGTCACCGTCAGGGGAAATGCCGTTTCAAATCCGATCATGCCGAATGGCGCCTTTGCGATCCCCATCGCCTTTTCTTCTTCACTATGCGGCGCATGATCTGTGGCGATCGCATCGATCGTTCCGTCTGCGAGCCCCCGGCAGACTGCTTCTCTATCCGTTTCTTCACGAAGAGGGGGATTCACCTTCGCATTCGGATTACCATCCAGAATTTCTGCATCTGTAATGGAATAATAATGCGGACCCGTTTCACAGGTCACACGCACGCCTCTTTTTTTGGCATCACGCACAAGCTGAACGCTTCCGGCTGTCGAAACATGACAAATATGGATTGGAATGCCAACCTGCTCGGCAAAAGCAATATCGCGCGCCGTCATGTCCTCTTCTATCGCACGCGGTATTCCTGCAAGACGCGCTTTTTTGGCGTTCTGCCCATCGTGCACGATACCCTGTCCCCGGTTTTTGAGATCCTCCTCGTGCAGCATCAAAAGCGCACGGCATCCTTTCGCCTGCCGCATTGCCGCGAGAATCACCTCATCTTTCGCAACGGGCAGTCCGTCGTCTGAAAAAGCGGCTGCTCCCGCCCGAAGCAACGCGGGGAAATCCGTCAACTCGTTTCCCCTCATACCGCGTGTTATTGCAGCAACGGGCAGTACCTCCGCATATCCGGCTTCCTCTGCCTGCCGCAAAACATAGCGTATCACTTCTGCGCAGTCTATGACCGGCTTGGTGTTGGGCATACAGCATACCGCTGTGTAGCCTCCCGCAGCCGCCGCGCGCGTACCCGATCTGATGTCTTCTTTGTAAGTGAGTCCCGGGTCCCTTAAATGACAGTGCAGATCCAAAAAACCCGGGAACGCCACCAGCCCGGTTCCATCGATCACCCGCTCCGCCGTTTGAGAAATTCCCGCCGCGATTTCCGCAATACGGTCCTTTTCAATATAGATATCTGTATTTTGCTGTATTCCGTCTGCATTTACAGCCGTAATATTCCGGATCAGTATTGACATATAGCTCCTTTATGCATAGAAGCGGGCGGGTCGCCCCGCCCGCTTTTTTCAAATATTTTTGGGAAGCACTGCGTTCAGAATAATTCCTGCAAGAGCGCTCAGGAAGATATTGGAGAGCGTAAAGGATTCTGAAAACTGGATACCGCCCGAAAGGCCGAGCCCGATCACCAACATCAAGGAAACAATGATCAGGTTCCGGCTATGGCTGAAATCAAGCTTGGCTTCCGCAAGAGTACGCAGGCCAATCGTCGCGATCATACCGAACAGCAGGATCGATACGCCGCCCATGACCGCTCCCGGAATGGAGCCGAGAAACGTCGTGAATACGCCGAAAAAGCTTATGATGATTGCAAATACTGCTGCGATTCGGAGAGTCGCCGGATTATAATTTTTCGTTACAGCCAGCACGCCGGTGTTTTCGCCATAGGTGGTATTGGCCGGGCCTCCGAGGAAACCTGCAACCATTGTTGCAATTCCATCTCCCGCCAAGGTCCTGTGCAGGCCCGGATCTTCAATGAAATTTTTGCCGACCACGGCGCCGTTCGTTGTGATGTCGCCGATATGCTCCATAAAAGTCACGATCGCAATCGGCGCGATAATGCTGACTGAGGTAATAACGCCCTGCGGGTCGAGCTCATGCGTCAGGAAAATATTGAATGCGGGGATTTGGAAACCCAGATTCGCCCCATCCTGAAATCCCGAGAAGTCTACCTGCCCCATCAGCGCGGCGCTGACATATCCGACTCCGATTGCGATAATGATAGGAACCAGCTTAAAAAAGCCTTTCGCAAAGATAGAAATCACGACCATAGTCACAACGACGATCAGCGCGATGACCCAACGCATCCACAGAACATCCGCCACGCCTGCCGCTGCGGGCGCTGTTACGATGTTGTCGAACGCCGTCGGCGCCAGTGTGAGGCCGATCACCATGATCATCGGTCCCGTTACGATAGGCGGGAATACGGACATTACGCGTTTTACCCCAACGAACTTAACGACAAGCGCAAGAATCAAATACAGCGCTCCGGCCGCCATGATCCCTATTGCTACATACGGAAGAGCCGCCTGATATTCCGGCGACGCGAGGTAGCCCTCCACCGACGGGTCCACGCCGCTTATTTGTGTCGCTACAAGTACGATGACACCAATAAATGCGAAGCTGGAGCCAAGAAACACCGGAACCTTTCCCTTGGTGATCAGATGAAAGATCAGCGTGCCGATCCCCGCACAGCAAATCGCCACCGCAGGATTCAGACCCGTGAGGAGTGGAACCAATACTGTCGAGCCAAACATGGCAAACAAGTGCTGGAATCCAAGGATCAGCTTTTTCCCCATGCTGCTCTGTTGGTCTAATGAGTTTTCCATACAATACCTCCCAAATGATATGATATATAAGTTCTTTTTATACTGCTTGAAGCAGTATAAAAGCATGAAAAAGCCTTATCGGTGCGATAAGGCTTATCCATCATTTTTTAGGTCGCAAATATCGACGCTTTCTTCGCCGTCAAATTCCGCAACCCTGACCGAAACCTGTTCGTGTGCCGCCGTCGGTACATTTTTTCCTACAAAATCCGCACGGATCGGAAGCTCGCGATGCCCGCGGTCTACAAGCACCGCAAATTTAATAAAACTGGGGCGTCCCATGTCCATGATCGCATCCATGGCGGCACGTGCGGTACGGCCGGTATAGAGCACATCGTCAAACATTACGATCCGCTTGCCGTCTATGGCAAAACCAATATTTGACGTTCCCACGACAGGCTGCTCGGAGTCATGTGAAAGATCGTCCCGGTAAAAGGTTATGTCCAACGTTCCGATCGGAATAGTGATATGTTCAAATTCCCGAATATAGTCTGCTATACGCTCGGCGATCGTAACTCCGCGCCGGGCAATGCCGATAAAAACGAGCTCTTTTGCTCCATCCGTATTTTCGATTATCTGGTGAGCAATGCGCTTCAACGTCCGCTGCATCGTCTCTTTATCCATGATCGTGGCTTTTCTTTTTGCGTCCAATTTTTCCCTCCGACTACATACACCCAAGCGTCTGTACGTCTCCGTTCCACAAAAAAACCTCGCTGCGCCGCAGGGCACAGCAAGGCACACAAAAAGCTACTTTGATCTGTTCACCTTACGGCCTCTCAGCGGACCTGTTTAAAGGCAGGATTTTCTTTTCAATAGTATATCAAACTTTCCCTGTAGATTCAATGTGTTTTTATATTTTTTTCAGCTGCGTTAAAACCTCTGTAAAATACGCTGGTAAGGGCGCTTCGAAAACCATCTCTTCTCCGGTACGCGGATGTATGATCTCCAGCCTCTTCGCATGGAGAAGCTGACCGGAAAGTCCAAACGGGTCCTTCTGCCTGCAATATACAGGATCTCCGACTACCGGATGTCCGATATATTTCATGTGTACGCGTATCTGATGTGTACGCCCTGTTTTGAGCCTGCATTCCACGAGCGTATAGTTTCCATATCTCTCAAGCACGCGGTAATTCGTGACTGCTTCCCGGCCGCCTGCACGTACTACGGCCATTTTCTTTCTATCCCGCACATCACGTCCAAGCAAGGTGCTTATCGTTCCTTCCTCATCCTTTATATTTCCATAAACAAGCGCGAGATAGATGCGTTGAGCAGTTTTTTGGGCGATCTGCTCCGCCAGAGCCTTGTGCGCCCCGTCATTTTTCGCAATAATAAGCAGACCGGAGGTGTCTTTATCCAGCCTATGGACGATTCCCGGGCGCAGCTGTCCATTGATACCGGACAGATCGCCTATATGATACAGAAGCGCATTGACCAGCGTACCCTTATAATTGCCCGGCGCCGGATGCGTTACCATACCCTGCGGTTTATTGATAACTGCAATATCGTGGTCCTGATAAACGATATCAAGCGGGAGATCCTGCGGAACAACAGATATCTCCTCCGCTTCCGGAACATCCAGTTCTATCGTATCACCGGCTTTCACCTTATTTCCGGCTTTTACCGCCCGGCCATTCAGCAGGATGCTCTCCTGCTCGATCAATTTTTTTAAAAAAGAACGTGAAAACTGCGGATAAACTTCCGCGAGATATGCATCTAAACGCTGTTTTCCTTGCAATTCAGCCTTTTTTCTGAGCGTTGTCATCTGCCACTTCCGTTTTTTTATGCTTATCCCAGAACCAAATCACCCAAATACCAAGCAGTACAGCCCCAATACATACAAAGCTATCCGCTACATTGAAGACTGCAAAGTCCACAAAGGTAAACTGCAGCATATCCGTTACATAGCCCTGTGCTACCCGGTCGATCAAGTTGCCGATCGCGCCTCCCGCAATGAACGCCATAGCAACGTTGAACAATTGGGAATTCACCTGCTTTTTATATTTAAAAAGCAGGAAAATAATAACGGCCGCCATGACGGCTGAAAGCAAAGCAAGGAGCCACGTTGCCCCACTGAACATGCTAAATGCCGCTCCGGTATTCTTCACATAGGTAAAGTCCATAAAGCCGGGAATAAAAGTAATGCTTTCTCCCAACGCCAAATTAGCCACTGTAAAATATTTTGCTATTTGATCTCCTATCACGATCGCCGCGATCAACAATGCATAAATCATAAGTAAGCACTCCATTTTTATAGTCAGACTGTATTATATCATATTCCGCGCAAAAAAAATACCGCCTGCGCTGCAAGCGGTATCCCATGCTTTAGTCATCAATGATTTCATTTACGATTTCCTGTAAATTTGCAGTGCTTTGCTTGAAATCATGCTCCGTCTCTTCTTTAGACTGTTTCAATATCTCGTTCAGATGGATCGACGTGTTCTGGGAATCATGATCGATATCCGCCATTTGATTCGTCAGATTGCTGATCGACTGGCTGATCTCCGTAGCCTGATGCTTGAGCACCTCTTCATCGTCGAGTTTAGATTCGGCGAACGCCATCTGCTCGTCGAGAAACAAACGAAAACGCTTTTTATAATCTGCGATCTGCTTTTCATAACGCCTGATTTCCTGTTTAGCCGCTTCCATCCGCAGCTGCGTACTTTCGATCACCGTCTTTGCATTTTGATTAGCAACATCCATGATTTTCTGCGCCTGAAGCTCGGCTTTCTCAATATAGAGCGTCGCATTCCGCTGTGCAGTAATAACAGTGGCCATCAGCTTTTCTTCCACATTTTCCAGCTTATCCGCTTTTTGCTTCAGCCGTGCGACCTCCGATTTCAGTTCTTCATTTTTCGCGATCACATTTTCGTTTTCTTCAAGCAGGGACTCAAATTGTTTAATGATCTCGTCCAGAAACTCATCGACTTGTTCTTGGTCGTAACCATTGAATTTTTTAGAAAATTCCTTTTCGAGTATATCTTTCGGTGTGATATTCATCAGATTTACCTCAAATCATCCGTTTAATCCCGTTCCAGATAGCCGCCAAATCCAAAATCGTCAACCGATTCGGCTGCGTTTGTAGATACGTCGACATTATAGGGTGCAACAACAAAAATATTTCTCGCTGCTTTCCGAATATTTCCGTTCAACGCGTATACAGCGCCGCTCACAAAATCCAGAATGCGCTGGGCAACATCGGTATCCAACTCATCCAGATTGATAATGATCGGTTTCTTTTCCTTCAAATTATCGATAATGCTCTGCGTATCCTCATACGAAACAGGCTTATAGATCAGCACACGTACCTTGCTTGTATCGGGTATGCCGACCACCTTGCCGGTATCTCCTCTATGCTCTCTGCCTTTTTTCGTAAACTTCTTTTCTTCCACCGGGGCCGGCTCATAATCATCCGGCGGGAAGCTCATATCGTCGTCCATCATTTCCTGTTCCTCGAATTCATCATCATATTCTTCTTCATCTGTTGGCTCCAACCCGATGAAATTGAGCAATTTTTCTCCAATCTTAGCCATGCATCAAGCCTCCCGTTTATTGATATATCCTGTGCCCGAATATCGCAGTCCCCACACGTACCATATTCGAGCCTTCCAGAATCGCGTCCTCATAATCATTTGACATTCCCATTGAAAGATAGCGAATCTCCGGAAATTCTTTCTTCTTTTTATCATACAGAGCTCTTGCCTGCGCAAAAAGCTTCCGTAAATAGACCCTGTCGTCCGTATAAGGCGCTACCGTCATAAACCCGCTCAGGTGAATCCGCCGGCAGTCCGCAAGCTGTTCCAAAAAGGAATCTACTTCCTCCGGATACAGGCCCGATTTGCTCTCTTCCTTTGCAAAATTTACTTCCACGAGCACATCGATACTCGTATCCTTTTTTATACACTCTTTCTGCAGTTCCGATGCCAAAGCCGGACGATCAAGCGAATGTAATAACGCTACTCCATTATCAATTATATACTTAACTTTATTCGTTTGCAACTGTCCAATCAGGTTCCACTGTATATCTTCCGGCAAAATTTCTTTTTTCCGGAGAAATTCCTGTACCCGGTTTTCTCCAAAGCTCCTGAGTCCATAATCATACGCCGCTTTCACCATCTCGGCATCTACCGTTTTCGATACGGCAATCAGCGTAATATCCTCCGCGCTGCGGCCGGCTTTCTCAGCGGCACAGGCGATTTTTTCCTGCACGATAGCAATATTTTCTGAAAGTCCCATATTTTACACCTCGACCCTTTGCCCCGCCGCAAGAAGGCTGTTTGCCTCTGTCGGCGTTATGATCGCATTTCCATCCTTTATGATATTTACTGTCACCGGTACGAATGTCTTTGTATTCTCGATCACGACATTTACGCCCGTTACTCCATCTTGCTCTTTCAAAGCCTTTTCCGGCACCTTAAGCCCTGCAAACTGCGTAAATACCTTTGCATCGGCCCGGCGTACATTCAATAATTCCCCGATATCATCGGAAATCTCAATCACATAAAGATAATCTTCTTCTTCCTTTACCGTACCGGTTACCGTTCCCTGATACTGCCGTGCGGGATAATCGTCGAAAGCGATGGAAAATTCCTGTTCATTTACCAATTCCGGTATTTCTTCCTCCGAACATACGACCAGATACCACCGGAAGCTGTTTACGAGACGATAAACAGGTTTTTCCGCATCCGCATCCTGTATTTCCTGTCCTTTCGGCGCTCCGTTGCCATTTAAGATATCCAAAATGTCCTCTGACTTGATATTCTCAATATTTGCAGCATTCAGCGCGTCTTCCGCACCGTCAAAATAGTAACTGACTATTCCTGCCGAATCGGCCGTCAATTCCTGCACCCAGTTATCTACCCTTCCCTGTATCTCCTGCTCCTGCGCATAAAATTCCTGCAGCTGCTGATCCGCCGAAACGTTCTCCTTGAGATACTGCTGCTTCTGTGCGAGGAGCGCCTCAAGCTCGCGTTCTGCCACAACAGCATCGCCATCCTGCGTGCCGTTTACGATACCGCGGATCTCCGCCGCTTTTTCTGCGATCGCTTTTTGAAGCCCCGTCAGCTCTTCCGACTGAAATCCGTTTTCCTGATATTGCTCTATCTTGGTTTGATAATCAATCAGATCGTTCATGACCTTTTCATTATAGCCCCATTTATACACTTGCATAACGGGTGAGCCCGCTTCTACGCGTTCCCCTTCTGAGACAAGATAGTTGGCCTTTCCATAGTTCTGCGCTGAAACGACCTGCTCGTCCCGTACAACAATAGCCGCCACTTCCGTTTCGAAAGGAATGGTGCCCGTCTCAACTTCCGCTGTCTGCATATTAAAAATAAAAAAAAGGATGACAGCCGCAACCACTGCGACCGCACCAATAAAAATGTAAAATTTAGTGTTTGCGCGTCTTCTCCGCTTCACTGCCATTTTCGGAAACCTTCTCCAAATTTTTTCCTATCACCACTATATCCAGTAGTTATATATTATTATACCACAATTTGAAGAATTATCATAGCTTTAATGTTACATCTACAACATTTCCTGCTTCGCTGTAATGAAAACTGTCCGTCATCATGCGTACCAGAAAAACCCCTCTCCCGGTTTCGCGCATCAGAAATTCCCCCGATGATACGTTCCGTGATAAAACAGGACCTGTCTCAAAGCCACCGCCATCATCCGCCAATACAATATGCAGGCTGTTTTCGTCATATTCTGCCCTCAGTTTCACTTCACGGGCATCTGAATATTTAAAAATATTGACAACGAGCTCACTCATCACGAGCCTAATGCGGTATATCTGTCCCGCATCGAGCTCACGTTCCTTTCTTACTCCATCTATTACCGAGCCAATCGCATCATTCATTTCACTTAGACTGAACAGTTTTTTTCTTACTAACAACGTTTCATACCCCTATTGCTTTTTTCAGAGTATTCATACCCCCTAAGAAAAAGCAACTAACAAAACAAATGTAAATAATCTCTAAATACCGTTTTCTTGTACGTTTCCGATTTTTCTGGATGCCGGAGCGCAGTGTCTTCTGCTTTCCTGCACTCCTTTGAAAGCTTCTTACTTTTTGTAGACCATAGCCAACTTGTTCAGTATCTTACGCTCCATCCTCGAAATCTGCATTTGGGAAACATGAAGCATATCAGCAACCTGCTTCTGCGTTTTGTTGCCAAGATAGCGCTGTTCGATTATTTTCTTTTCCGTATCATTCAGGAGGCTCATACAGTAATTAATAAAATCATGATTCTCCACATGCTCAAAGCTTGCATCTTCCTGCCCCAAGATATTCCCAAGCGAGAAATTCTCACTGTCAGCCGCGAGTGCGTTGTCAAGCGAAAGAATATTATCCGCCTGCTGCATTTCGAGTACTTCGAGGACACGCTCCACAGAAAGCCCCATCTCGTCTGCGATTTCTTTCGGAGAAGGCTTTTTACCATTCCGCGCCATATATTCCTGCGTATAAAGCTTGATTTTTTTAAGCTGCTCCGTGTCCCGGCGCGGAAGACGCATCACGCGTGAAGAATCCCGGAAATAATTTTTGATCTCACCGATCAGCGAGGGCGTCGCATAACTGGAGAATTTGATCTCTCTTTCCGGTTCGAATCGCTCGATCGCCTTGACAAGCGCAAGACTTGCAACCTGAAATAAGTCCTCATAATCCACGCCTCTCCCAGCAAATTTTTTTGCCGCGATCTCCGCGATATATAAATACCGCTCGATCAGTATATTCCTAATTTCTACATCATGATTTTTCGTATATAGCCGAAACAGCTCGTCACTGTCTATTTTCGTATAATCCGTCACTGAAAACTCCTCGTTCTTTAAGCTGCCGGTTTTTTGCTGAATGAAACCGACTTCAGCATTCCGTTTTCTTCTTCAAAGCTTGCAGCATCGCTCAACGACTGTATCATCAGCCTGCTGATCTCCTCGCTGAATCCCGTACATTCCGCACATTCCTCGCACAGTATCTGCCTGCCCTGACCGCGCACTATGACGCGTACATCATCTTTACATTCCACGCTGATTTCAAGCTCCTCGCTTTTCTGCCGGCAAAGAAACAAGATACACGACTCTGCAACACATGTTTTCAGGTCTTCTATTTCGTCCACATCGTATGCAATATTGCATGCGATACCAGATACCGCAAGGCGGATCGCCTTTAAATACTCTCTTTTTGCCGGAAATTGCATTTTAACTGTTTCTGCCATTATTCAGCCACCTCAATTTTAAAAACATTCGTAAGGCCCGTTACATCAAAGATTTTAAACAAATAGGGCTTCAGCTGTTTGATTTCCATTGTGCCGCCGCATTCCCTAACTTTTTTCAATATGCTTACCAAAATACCAAGCCCAGTGGAATCGATATAACGGAGCGCTTCACAGTTTACCATGATATCAGTCTTATGTGCATCTATCTCCTCGTCCATTCTGCGCTTGAAGTCGCCCACGCTGTTCAGATCAAGATCTCCGTCCAGATCTACTATGATTTTATTTGCCTGTTCATCGAAATTTACTCGAATATCCAAAATCGTACCTCCAAATAAGATTCATTTCTTGTTCTGTTATTGATAAACACTCTTTCTTTTCATTAAACGAAAAAAACAGGAGAAATGAATTCTCCTGTTTTTCATGCCTTTTATTATGAGCGTTCAAACGATCCCCTGTGCCATCATTGCATTTGCTACTTTCTGGAAGCCTGCGATATTCGCTCCGGCGACGAAGTTATCCTTGAACCCATACTCTGTGCTTGCCTGCTCGCACTGCTTATAAATATTGATCATGATCTGGTGAAGTTTCTCATCCACTTCTTCAAACGTCCACGGCAGGCGCATACTGTTCTGTGTCATTTCAAGCGCCGATGTCGCAACTCCGCCTGCATTTGCAGCCTTTCCGGGTGCAAACAGAACGCCGGACGACTGGAATACTTCCGTTCCCTCGATCGTCGTAGGCATGTTGGCGCCTTCTCCAACCGCATATACGCCGTTTTTCACAAGTATCTTGGCCGATTCTTCATCCAGTTCATTTTGCGTAGCGCACGGAAGTGCGATATCACATTTTACCGTCCAGATGCCCTTGCAGCCTTCCGTATATTCTGCGCCTTTCACGATATCGGCGTATTCTTTGATGCGGCCGCGGCGTACTTCCTTGATCTCTTTTACTACGTCAAGCCGGATGCCGTTCGGATCATAAATATATCCGTTTGAATCCGACATCGCAACAACTTTGGCACCATAGGACTGCGCTTTCTCCGTCGCATAGATCGCAACGTTGCCCGAACCGGAAACAACGACCGTTGCATCCTTAAAGGATTTCCCTTTTGCTTCGATCACTTCTTTCATAAAGTATACGAGGCCGTATCCCGTAGCTTCCTTACGTGCAAGGCTGCCGCCATATTCAAGCCCTTTTCCGGTCAGTATACCGCTGTATTCGTTTCTGATCTTCTTATACATGCCGAAAAGATAGCCGATCTCCCGCGCACCGACGCCGATATCGCCTGCCGGTACGTCCGTATCAGCCCCGATATGACGGTAAAGCTCTGCCATGAAAGACTGGCAGAAACGCATCACCTCATTATCGCTCTTTCCCTTGGGGTCAAAATCGCTGCCCCCCTTGCCGCCGCCGATCGGCGTTCCTGTCAGGCTGTTTTTGAACACCTGCTCGAATCCGAGGAATTTGATGATACCAAGATTGACCGACGGATGGAAGCGAAGTCCTCCCTTATAAGGCCCGATTGCGCTATTAAACTGTACGCGCATACCGCGGTTCACATGAACAGCGCCATTGTCATCCACCCACGGAACACGGAACATAATGACACGCTCCGGCTCTACAAGGCGCTCGAGCAACGCTGCTTTCTCATATTCCGGATGCTTTGCAAATACCGGCTCCAGCGTTCCTAACACTTCTGTAACCGCCTGAATGAACTCCGGTTGTCCGCCATCTTTTTCTTTCACTTTGCTTAATACATTTTGCACGTAAGACATTTCACAAACCTCCATTGCTTTGTGTTTTCTTTAATATTACTTTGACATTATAACACTTGTAAAATTCAAAAACAAGTAGATTTCAATGGTTTTTACAGTATTTTTTGCAATTTTTTGCAATTTTTTTTGTCTTTTCTTTCATATTTTGTTTCAATTTGCAACACACTTGCCTTTTCCGTATGATTTTGCTACAATAAAAATAGTTGATTCGTTATATATTGGTGGGGACCAATAAATTGCGGAGGCAGCATCGCTTATGCGGTGTTGCTTTTGTATTTTCGTAAAAAACCCCCACTGTTCCATTGTCATCCCCTTCTTATATAGTGTATAATGATGAAATCAATTCGATACGGGAGCTGTTCATGAAAGTAGAGTGGAATAAAAAATATACGACCATTACCGTTTACGCTATTATTGCTGCGGCAATCATTACAATGATCGTTTTGTTTTTCCTGAACATCCAATTCTTCGGCAGCGCGGTCGCTGCCTTTTTCACGATACTCATGCCTTTTATCGTGGGTTTCGCCATCGCTTATTTGCTTGTGCGCCCCTGCCGCTTTGTAGAAAAGCATTGGTTTCGCTTCGTGGAACGCAGGAAACCGCATCCGCGTCTGCGCCGTTCTCTTTCTATTCTTACTGTCATCCTGATCGCATTTGCACTATTTGCTCTGCTTATTTATTCCGTTATTCCCCAAGTATTCGCCAGCCTGACCATGCTCTTCAATAATATCCCCGCATATCTCGACCAGCTTCAGGAGACGGTCGTTGGCTTTTTGGATTCGTGGGGGATCTACACACCGCAGGTCGCCGATCAGATCTCAAACCTGCGCAACACCGTACTCGACGTTACCTCCTTTTTCGATAAGCTGATAGACAGCCTGCCCACTATGATAACGAGCGTGGGAACTGGTCTTTTTAATTTTTTTGTCGGCTTGATCGTCAGCATTTATGTCGTATTCGCACGCGAGAAATTCAAAAGGCAGGCCAAAAAACTTGTCTACGCCGTCTTTACGGAAAGCTTTGCCGATCGTTTTCTCGATGTTCTCCGGTATTCGAATAATGTCTTTCTCGGTTTTATCAACGGAACCCTGATCGATGCCGCTTTCGTAGGCGTTACGACCTTTATCTTCATGACCGTATGCGGCTTCCCTTATGCGCTTCTTATTGCGGTCATCATTGGTTGTACCAATATCATTCCTTTCTTCGGCCCTTTTTTAGGTGCGATCCCGAGCGCAATTATTCTGTTGATCGTTGATCCATTATATGCACTGGCGTTTGTTATCTTTATTCTGATTCTCCAACAGATAGACGGCAATATCATTATGCCGAAAATTGTTGGGCTTAACATCGGCATGTCTGCCTTTTGGGTCCTGTTCGCACTCATCCTGTTCGGCGGTCTATTCGGTTTCTGGGGCATGCTGCTCGGTGTTCCCGTCTTTACGATCATTTATTCTCTTATCAAAGCCTGCATCAACCGTTCGCTCGAAAAGAAAGGTGTCGCGGCAGAAAAATATACCACGCCTAAAGATGTGATCCAAAAAAGCCCGCATAAAAAGCGCAGGCAGAAAAAAAACGTCATTGAGTGAAAAACCAAATAAAAAACGGGCGGGAGTTTGCCGTGTGCCGATAAGACAGTAATTTGAGAAAACTACAAAATCGGCATCTGCCAAGCAGGATTGGACAGCAAGACAGGCGGCACTCAACCGAAGTTGGGTGCTGCCTGTTTTTGTACATCTAAGGGTTGAAAATCACCGATTTTCTGCTCTGTAAAGCAAGGATAATGAAAAGGGTGAAGTAATTATCGCCTTTGTGAAGTTCCTTTATAAAACAGTGAATTGCTACGGAATGAACACCATTCGCTGGGGAGTGCGTATATTTGCGGTTGTGCAAAATATCCCACAAAATCGTAAAGCCGATAGGTGGCTATTTCGATGCAGAGTATGTTCGATACTGGGGAAACTGAAAATCAGCTTGTATTTGCAGAGGAGCTACATTATAGGACGATAACCGCCGGGTGACTGTACAGCGCTGTTCAATACCACCCAGCTCGCTCGATGCAGGATGCCACGCATCGGATATATTCTGCATCGACGAGCATAATATAGCAAAACAGGCAGCTTTCGTCAACCATTACGCAGAAATGCGGTTTTGGTGGAAAGCTGCCTGTTTTTTGCTGGGTGTCGTGCTCTTATTCAATCATTTCTGCATCAACCAGCCGACAGTATTGGTAGCCATCTTCCTCGTACAGTTCGAATGTGCCGGTGACCGTAATCTCGCTGCCTAATTCTGGATAATCATTGGGATAGGTATGTTCACCCGCAAGGACAAATTCAAGTCCCTGTGAGCAGCAGGCGGTAGCATCCGCTATCACACAGGCAAAATAGATTTGGTCCGGAATCAGCGCACCGTTTTCATCGGTGGCCTGATAGATCGCAAACTGTCCTTCCATTTTAATGGTTTTCCCGACGTAGTCATCGGGGGTATACATCATATTGTAGACCTCAGAATAGACCATTGTGCTGCTGAGCTTTGTCAGGTCAACATCAATGCCGTCTGCGCTTTGCACAGGATCGGAGGTCGCTCCCTGCGGCTCTTCTTCTGTGGGCTGTACTTGTGATGTCGAGGGATTCGGTGCTGGATCATTGGTTGAATTGCTCACGGCTGTATCGCGGTCAATTTGATTTCCGCAGGCTGCAAGCGAGCAAAGCGTTAGGATGATCAGAAATACGCAAAACAGCTTTTTCATTTTCTCACACCTCCAATAACAGCGCCTGCCAACCATGACAGACCAAACGCAATAATCTGAGCGGCGACGATTGTTGACCCTACAGGCGTACCGGCGAGGATGGATACCAAAATGCCGATCAGCGCACAGAAAACCGAAAGGGCTGCCGCGCAGATCGTCACGCTGCGAAAGCTCTTAAACATCCGCATAGCGGACAGTGCCGGGAAAATTACCAGCGCGGAGATCAGCAGCGAACCGACAAGGTTCATCGCCAGAACGATGATAACGGCAACAACGATAGCAATCAGCAGATTGTAAAGTCCTGCTTTTGTTCCGGTTGCCCTTGCAAAGTTCTCGTCAAAGGTCACGGCGAAGATTTTGTTGTAAAACAGGATGAAAACCGCCACGACAAGCACCGACATTCCCACGCAAAGCCACACCTCCACCGGGGACAGCGTCAGGATGGAAGTGGAGCCGAACAGTGTGCTGCACACATCGCCCGAAAGGTTGGACGAGGTGGAGAAAATGTTCATCAGAAGATACCCGATGGCAAGCGCTCCCACCGAAATCATAGCAATCGCCGCATCGCCTTTGATTTTCGTGTCCTGCCCGGTGCGCAGAAGCAGCACGGCGCTGATGATCGTGATGACCATCACCAACGGCATTTCGTTGGTGATTTGCAGCACGGCGGCAATCGCCATGGCACCAAATGCCACATGGGACAGGCCGTCGCCGATGAAGGAAAACCGTTTCAGTACCAGCGTTACGCCCAGAAGAGAGGAGCAGAGCGCAATCAGCACACCGACAATGAGCGCATAGCGGACAAAGGGATATGCCCAATAGAGGGTCAGCTTTTCTAAGACGGCGGTCATTGATCCTCACCGCCTTTCTCTGCGGCAAACAGCCGCCCTTGCGGGCTTTGGAGATATGCCGCCTTTGTTCCGAAGAAAACAGTATCGCCGATATGCAGAATATGGCTGGCAAATTTGACAGCGGCGGCCATATCGTGGGAGATCATAATCACGGTAATGCCGTCCTCGCGGTTGAGCTTTTCAATAAGCGCATATAGTTCTGCCGTCACCTTCGGGTCAAGCCCGGAAACTGGCTCGTCCAGGAGCAGCATTTTTTGTGTGGCGCACAGCGCACGGGCAAGCAATACCCGTTGCTGCTGCCCGCCGGACAGCTCCCGATAGCAGCGTTTTGCAAGCTGGGTGATCTGCATTTTGTCCATAGCAGCTTCCGCAAGCTGCTTTTCTTCTTTGTTATAAAAGGAGCGGCTGCCGCAGCGTCCCTGACACCCGGAGAGAACGATTTCTCTCACGGATGCCGGGAAGTCCTTTTGTACGACGGTCTGCTGCGGCAGATAGCCGATCTCATTTTTCCTCAGCCCGTCGCCCGTCAAAATCCTGCCGCTGATGGGCGGCTGCAAGCCGAGAATCGTTTTCATGAGTGTACTCTTGCCGGAGCCGTTTTCCCCTACAATGTAGAGGTAGTCGCCTGCAAAGACCTCAAAATTGAGGTCTTGCAGAACGGACTTTCCGTCATAGCCGACGCAGAGATTTTGACAAGTGAGCTGAGCCATAAACCTACCTCCTTAACCCAATGCTTCTTTCAGCACGGAGAGGTTCTTCTCCATCACGGAAAGGTAGGTGGTGCCGTTTGCCACATCTTTGGAAGTGGTGGACTGCATGGAGTCCATCGTCAGCACCTTCTGGTTCTTCTCGGCGGTATTCTGCACGATGGTCTCGGCGATCTTATGCTGTGCGCCCTCAATGGTCAGCACGCAGGGCAGTTTCAACTCGTCTACCTTCTTGGCAAGGAACGAAATGGTTTCAAAGCTGGCTTCCGTTTCGGCAGAGCAGCCCACAAAGGCGGCATAGTAGCTCAGACCGTAATCGTCCACCATGTAGCGGAACGGGAAACGGTCACCAAACAGAACGGTCTTATAGGCCGCAGCATCCACGGCGGCCTGATAGTCAGCGTCAAGGGCAGACAGTTTTTCAATATAAGCGGAAGAATTAGCAGCATAGGTATCCTTGTTGTCAGGATCAATCTGCTGCAACGCATCGGAAATTGCATCGCAAAGCGTTTCGGCATTTCTCAGGGAGAGCCAAACATGCTCGTCCTTTTCTTCCTCATGCTCGTGTTCTTCGTCCTCGTCGTGGTCATGACCTTCCATGTGCTCGCAGATCTCCTCGCCGGTCATGTCCGCCGGGAAGAAGGTCGGCCAGGAGTTTTCGGGATCGACGATCGCCTCAAAGCTCTCGTTGCTCATCCGGATATGGAAGTGTTCGGCGGCGGCCGGTTCGATCATGTGGTCGTTGAACTCGATGTAGACCGGTGCACCGGATTTCTTGTCCTCCGCCTCGAAGCGGTACATGGCCGCCTTCGTGCCGGTAGACCAGTTCTGAATGTAATAGCCGACATACTTGTAGTCAGAGCCGACCTTCTTGCCATCCTCATAGGTGAATTCAATGTGGTCGCCTTCGATGTCGATGTTGGTAATGTCCGTTTTGTAGCCGTTCTGATAGTAGGTCTTGTACTCATCGGCAGTCATCTCGCCCTCCTCTGCCATCGCTGCAAACGCATCATCCAGCGTTCCATCCAGCGCAAAGAGGTAGGCAGACTGCCAGTCGCCCGCCCAGTCAGACAGGCTTCTGTCCTGAACCTCATCGTCTTCAAAGGTGGAGACTTCCTTGCTGTGGTCGTGATCATGCTCCGTTTCCTGCATACCCTCGACCACTTCTTCGGTCTTGACGCTGTTGCCAAGGACATCCAGCAGGTTGATGACCTTCATATTCTTGTTGGTGGCATTTTTCAGAGCATCGTCCACCCAGCCGTCGGACTCACCGCCGACATAGATAAACAGGTCGCAGTCGGAAATTTTGATAATATCATCAGCAGTTGGCTGATAGCTGTGCAGGTCAACGCCGTTGTCCAGCAACATTGTGATTTCAGCGTTGTCAGCCTTGTCACCGAGGATTTCTTTGACCCAATCGTATTCGGGGAAGATGGTGGTGACAATGCTCAGTTTGTCAGTCTTATTGGTATCGTTCTGCTTTCCGCAGCCGGCAAGAACGCCGACGAGCGTCAAAAGCGCAAGCAGCAGCGCAGTTATTTTTTTCATAGGGATTGTTACCTCCAGATTATGATAAGAGCTTAAAAATGGGCGCAAAAATACAAGGGTAACAGCAACGCCGCAAAAGCCTATCCGAAAATAGATAGACTACACCCTTGTAAAAAGCTCTTATATTTTAATCTGAAAGTTTGACCTTGAGAGAAACCAGCGTAAAGGTACGGGCAACTTCTGTGCAGGAGGGAATGATCCGGCACAGAATATATAGGATCGCCGCTGCGGCAGCTACGGCGGATCCAGCAAGCCCAATGCTTTTGAGCAAGTTTTCGCAGACGTTGATCTGATGGCAGATGGCGCAGTCCACGCCGGTACAGTCATGGTCGGATTCCGCTGCGATATAGGCAACAGAGGACAGCATAACAAAGGCCAGCACTACGGCAAGCAAGCCCGTCATAAAACGAAATTTCTTTGTCATGCTCTGTCCTCCTTTCCAATCGTTACTTTCCTTTGCAGTCTGAACAGGTTCCATAGAGGATCGTGTCGGCTGTGTCTAACATAAACTGTTCGCTCTGCGCCAAATGCTTTGCAAGTAAAGCAGCGTTACCGTCTGCCATGTGAAAGGTCTTGCCGCACTTGATACAGCTCATGTGCAGCGCACCTTTGCAGCTCTCGGCGTCAAGGTACTGATAGTAGACCTCGCGTGTGCCGCTCTTGCTGCTGCGGCGCACTTTTTCTTCTGCCTCCAACTGGGCAAGGTTGCGATACACGGCGCTCAAGCTGATTTTTTCATCTGCCAGCGCGTCCGCGATTTGCCGTGCGGACAGCAGCTCGTCCGGGTGCTGGCTCAAATAGGCAAGCAGAACTTTCCGCTGCCGTGTGCTGTAGCTCGGCAAGTCACCACGCCTCCAATTTGCATTTCATTCGCAAAATATTGTACGCCAAGAAAGCAAGAAAGTCAATATGCGAGTTGTTCGCAAATTGCAAATTTTCAATGAACGCAGCTACCTCGATAATCAAAAACACTTTTACTGCGACCCAGTATGCTTGCCTGCGTATTTTTGAACTACAACTTCTGAATGTACTATTGAAAACTCCGCTGCTGTTGTGATATAATGTGTGTACACACCTTCAAGACGTAAAGAGGAATCCCGATGCCAGACAACAGGAATCGCAAGCGACCGATACAGGTCAAATTTTTCGTAGATGAAAGAGAACTCAGCTTGATAAAGGCGAGGATGGCGCAGCTTGGAATAGAGAATATGAGCGCATACCTTCGCAAAATGGCAATCGACGGATATGAGGAAAAAACGGATTTGCCTGAACACCGTGAGCCGAAAAATCCTTGACTCACTTTTCAAGATGGAGTGATGTTCAGCTCCTCAGGAGCGTAGCCGATTTCTTTGAAATCGTTCAGGGGTTTGGGGTATTTCCCCAACAAGATTGCACGGGTGTATAAACACGCGCATTGCTTGCCAGAATGGCAAGCTCCGGTGTGGGTACTCACCGGATTTGCTTGCTATTCTGCAAGGAAATCCCGGTCGTACCACGCCGGATTTCGCAAGTGTACATACACTTGCTGTGCTTGCTATTCTCCGTTTCCCATGTTAGTAAGCGCCATTTCCCAAATGGAAATCGGCGGCAACCGCCGCCTTGTCTGCCCAAAAGCGAAACGGACGGACGCTGTCAATGGCGGCGCAGCCGTTCATCTTGACCATTGACAACGTTTGTCAGTTTTGCTACTCCGACTATAATTTTGAATGAAATGAACCGAAGCGAAGGAGGCTTGACGAAGTGAATCCGAAAGAAAAAGACAATGAGATCATTGAGCTGACCGATGAGGAACTGGACGAGATTTTTGCCGATGATGATTTTGATAACGGCGAGGAGGACGGTGAAATCCGCTCGTTTCATTTCTCCAATCCTGACCCGTATGCCAAGGTCAAGCCACGCCCCGACGATGCCCCCAAGCGAGAGTTTTCTTTCGATAAAAAGGGCAACATTGTTGTGAAAAATCCGTCTGCCTTTTGGCTGCCCGATGTCAAAATCGTGGAGGAACACGGCGGCACGGAATACACAGTAACTGGCAGCTATGAGGGAGCGGAAACCCTCGACAAGAAGCTCAGACGCATTATGGAGCAGAACGCCGCCGATGATAAAAACGGTATCACGGAGGACGCCGATGAGTAACGACGTTTCTCTTGATATAAACCAAAAATCCAATCCTGTTCAGGCCGTTGCCCCACCGAAGGAGGACAACAATATGTTAAGGGCAACCGACAAAATCACAGCGCTTTATTGCAGACTGTCCGTGGAGGACACCAAAGAAAAGGACGGCAAGGATGACCCGTCGAACTCCATCCAGCATCAGCAGATCATGTTAATGGAGTATGCAAAATCTCAGCACTTTCCGAATCTGACGTTCTTCATTGACGACGGGTACAGCGGCGTGGATTTTTCCAACCGCCCCGGCTTTCAGAAGATGCTTGCGGAAATTGAAGCCGGTCATGTGGAAGCGGTGATTACGAAAGACCTCAGTAGGCTCGGTCGTAATTCCTCGCTGACAGGGCTTTATATCAACTACACGTTTCCTCAGTACGGCGTGCGGTATATTGCCATCAACGACCACTTCGACACCATTGACCCCAACAGCACCGACAGCGACATGGCAGGTATCAAGAACTGGTTCAATGAGTGGTACGCCAAAGATACCAGCCGCAAAATCCGTGCCGTCAACAAGGCAAAGGGAGAGCGTGGAGAGCGCTTGACCACCAACGTTCCCTACGGCTACAAACGTGACTCTGACGATCCTAAGAAATGGGTGATTGACGAGGAAGCAGCGCAGATTGTGAAGCGGATCTTTGCACTCTGCATGGAGGGGAAAGGACCAAGCCAGATCGCCGCCCTGCTGGAAAAGGAAAAGGTGCTGAACCCCACCGCATACAAGCAGCGGGAGGGCAGAAAAACACCGCATCAGACTCCGGAGAACGAGTATCGCTGGCACGAAAGCACCGTTGCTTACATCCTTGAATACATGGAGTACACGGGCTGCACGGTCAATTTCAAGACCTACACCAACTCCATCTGGGATAAGAAGCAGCGGGAGAATCCGATGGAGAATCGCAAGATTTTCTATAACACCCACCCGGCGATTATCTCTCTGGAAGTCTTTGATAAGGTGCAGGAGATTCGGCAGCAGCGGCACCGCAGAACAGCGACGGGAAAGAGCAATATGTTCTCCGGCTTGGTGTTCTGCAACGACTGCAAGCAGAAGCTCTACTACTCTACCACCAGCTATTTTGAAAAGCGGCAGGACTTCTTCATCTGCTCTACCCATCGTGCCAACAAGGATAAGTGCAGCGGACATTATATCCGCGCTGTTGTGCTGGAACAGATCGTCTGGAAGCACATTCAGGAGGTCATATCGGTAGTCACACGCTATGAGGCGTATTTCCGTTCTGAAATGGAGCAAAAGCTCCGTATGCAGAGCGAAGAATCGCTGCGGCTGCATCAGAAGCGGCTGACACAGGCTGAGAAGCGGATCGGAGAGCTTGACCGTCTTTTCATCCGCATTTACGAGGACAATGTAGCCGGTCGGCTGGACGATGAACGCTTCGCCATGATGAGCAAGAACTACACCGAGGAACAGAGAGAACTCAAAGCCGAGGTCAAAGGTCTGCAACAGCAACTTCATGAACAGGAACAACAGGCAGAGAATATAGAGCAGTTTGTTCAGCGGGTAAAGAGGAACAGCACCTTAACGGAGCTGACCCCCTATGCCCTCAGAGAGCTTGTCAAGGCGGTCTATGTGGATGCACCTGACAAGTCCAGCGGCAAGCGCAGGCAGAAGGTACATATCGAGTACGACCTTGTGGGCTACATTCCCGTGGATGAGCTGCTAAAAGCGGAACAGGCATGACCGAGATCATGCCTGTTCCAAGAAATTTGAGTTTTACTGTCTTACCAGCAGAGAGCCTTTGCCCGTTTTTTTATTTGCCATAAACTTTAATTATGAAATTTTTACGCCAACGATCTCCTGCCCCCGTGTACCTACGACCAGCATATTCTCAAAAACCGCCGGAGACGCCTCAATGTTCGCTCCAAAGTTGAGCCGCGAAATCAGTTTGCCTGTGCGTCCCTCAAGCAGGTCCATATCGCCTGCCGAATTACACACAATAATATATGCGTTTCCATCTCCATCATAAATATCAACGGGCGAGCTCCAAACATATCTGCCCGTATGATAGCGCCATACCTCGCGTCCCGTTTTCTTATCCAGCGCCACGAGGATCCCCGCACGCACCTGCGGCGTACGTGCGACAGGAAAAAGGACTAAATCGGAGATATTATGCTTGCCATTGACACATGTTGCCTGTACTCCGCCCGAGATACCGGCAACCGTATTACAAAGATAGGTATGTCGCCACACATACTCTCCTGTGACCGCGTTGATCTTGAATATCGGCACGTCTCCAAGCTTCAGCCTGCGGCTTGCCGTCCAATGAAGGGAAGTCGCGATATAAATATAAGGTACATCATCTTCGACGCTGAACACCGGCGAACCATTCGTATCATCCACCACATCCTGCGCCCATACGATCTTCATCGTATCGGTATCGATGCACATCAGGTTCCCGCCATTGTCCGCAATATAGAGATAATTATTCCACATCACGCCGCTGTCTTCCATGCCCAGCCAATAGCGTTGCTCACTGGAGCGCCACGTTTTATACCGCAGCTTTAGAATATCCGACGGAGCGATGGATAGCTCGCCCGTCTCCCGGTCGAATTTCGTATTCAGCTTCATCGTATACAGGATGCCGTTCTCTCCGGGCGCGATCAGCGTATCCGTTTTTTCCGAAATCAATACCGAGCTGTCATATCCATGAAATTTACGCAGAGAAAACGGGTCGTTTGCCCCGAATTCATACAGCTTTTTGCAGTCGATCAAGCTGTAAATAAAGCCGCGCGCAGGCTCATCTCCGCAGGAATCTCCCGGCCCAAGATAAAGCATTGGGATTCCACGCGGGTCGAGCGCTCCCGCTCCCTTGAAGGGAAGCCCTACATAGAGATCGTCGCGTGTTTTTTCACCGTCCTCAATGTCAATAAAATAAACGTTTCCATCCATCGTGGAATAGATCGCTTCCGTAAGCCCATCTTTTTCCTTTTTATGCGGATAGATGTTCATGAGCCTGCGAAGCTCCGGGTTCCACCGGACGATCAGCGGCTGCCCCGTCCATCCGCTCCCGGTCCAATATCCTTTTCCATATCCTTTTTGCAGCCGGCCGGTGGAAACAGACCATGCCTTTTCCAACGCTTTCGGCGTATGGGAAAGCGTTCCGAACGCCGCTCCGCTCCTGAAATTATCTCCGCGGAACGTTACGATCCCTTCCATATCCGTATAGGAACGGCCAATCGGAAAATCCATCTTCTTTCCCCGTTGATATTCCTGCACGGGCGTTCCATTCAGCTCCAGCTCGCACTCGATCCCGAGGTCCGCCTGTGCGGTTCCTTTGACTGCACGCGGTCTTTCGTTTATCGTTCCGCCCTCTATATTTTCATACTGATAGACGTGGTCGAACCTGCGGAACATGCGCAGGAAGAAGAGCACGACTGTATCGAGCGCCATCATAAAAATCCGAAACCAACGACTTGTTTTCATCTGTTATCCTCTTATTTCTGTTCATTCAGCAATTTCTTTTTCAGATTATACAGCTCGTCCGAAAGGTCCACCTTATAGAGGTGCGGCCGCTTGATCCGTTTGAACTCGTCCCAGAACGTCGCCATATCGTTTGCCGCATAATCCTGTATTTCCTTTAAAGACGGCGATCGATAGACCTGCTTCCCATCCTCAAATACCGGCACGAGCAGCTCGCGTATCTCATAATCCGTAACCGTCATTTTCTTCCATGTCTCGATTGGATCAAAAATCGTCAGCGGCTTCGTTTCATCGATCGTTTCATGCTCCAGCATGATGAGGTCTGCGATCGCCATGTGGTCTTTTTTTCCATAAATACGAGCGACCTTTTTGATACCCGGGTTTGTGATCTTCCACACATTCTCACTGATTTTGAGCTTGGGAACCATTTTTCCGTCCTCCGTATTGGCGCACAATTTATAGACGCCGCCGAGCGCCGGATGGTCGTGTCCGGTGATAAGGCGCGTACCCACGCCCCATACATCAATTTTCGCTCCCTGCTGCTTCAGATCGGCAATCGTATATTCGTCAAGATCGCTCGATGCAAAGACCCTTGCAGCCGGGAATCCCGCCTCGTCCAGCATTTTACGCGCTTGTTTTGACAGATAGGCCAAATCCCCCGAATCAAGCCGCACTCCCACCGGCTCATATCCTTTTTTGCGCAACTCCTTAAAGACTGTAATAGCATTCGGGATCCCGCTTTTCAGCGTATCGTAGGTATCCACAAGCAGCATACAACCCGATGGGAACGTATCCGCATAGGCGCGGAATGCGGAAAGCTCGTCCGGGAAGCTCATGACCCAGCTGTGCGCATGCGTGCCCGCAGCCGTCGCGCCAAACATTTGCGCCGTAAGCACATTGGAGGTCGAGGTGCAACCGCCGATGATCGCTGCGCGCGCACCGTAGATGCCGGCATCCGGCCCCTGCGCCCGGCGCAGCCCGAATTCCAGCACCGGGTCTCCCTGCGCCGCATAGACGACACGGCTTGCTTTTGTGGCGATAAGTGTCTGATGATTCACAATATTGAGAAGCGCCGTTTCCACAAGCTGCGCTTCACTAATGGGTGCGCTGACACGCACCAGCGGTTCCATCGGGAACACAACAGTTCCTTCCGGCATCGCATAAATCTCTCCGGTGAAGCGGAAATCTCTTAAATACGCCATGAACTCCTCATCGAAAAGCTTCAGGGAACGCAGATATTTGATATCCTCTTCTTCAAAACGCAGATTATTGATCAGATCGATCACCTGCTCAAGGCCCGCACAGACTGCATAATTGGTCTCATCTCCCTGACGGCGGAAAAACAGGTCGTAGACCGCCCGCTCCTTGTGCTTCCCTGCTTTGAAGTATCCGTACATCATCGTTAGTTGGTACAGATCCGTCATCATCGTTAAATTTCTCACACCATCCACCTCTTGCCATTAAAATTTAAGGGCGGAGAGATCCGCCCATCTTCGTTATTCCTGTGTCTGCGCTTTCTGGTATTCCCTGCAATATTTCCCATCGTAGAACGCATTTGGCTTATTCTTTTTATGCATAATAAGAATATACAGAATCCCTATGATGACCAATATCAGAGAAAGGAGCTGCGAGACGGGCATTCCGAAGCCTGTTTGTAGTGTTGAAACGCGGATCCCCTCTATCCAGAAGCGCCCTGCCCCATATCCAATCAAATACATGGCAAATACATTCCCGTCATGCTTTGTCCTGCGTGCATACACAAGAAGCAGGACCATTACGCCAATATCCCACATGCTTTCATAGAAAAACGTCGCCTGCACCCATTGATCGATCACCCATTCTGTACCGGTGAAACGCTCTTCAATATACACCGCATATGGAAAAAACTGGAGATTCGGGTCTGTTACGATATTCCCGAATGCTTCCTGATTTACAAAATTTCCCCAACGTCCGATCGCCTGCCCTAAAATAAGGCCGGGCGCACAAATATCGAGCAGCCGTCCCATCGGGAATTTCCGCCATTTGGCAAGAATGAGCGCCGCGACGATGCCGCCGATGACCGCCCCGTAGATCGCAATACCGCCGTTCCAGACCGCGATGATCTCATCGGGGTGCTGGGAGTAATAATCCCATTCAAACGCCACATAATAGATGCGCGCTCCAATGATTGCAAGCGGAAGAGCCAAAATCATAAAATCTACCAGCAGCTCCGACGTATAGCCCCGCCTTTTCGCTTCGTGGACCGCAAGCATGACGCCCGCAACGATCCCTGCGGCAATCAGTATTCCATACCACGCTATATCGAGGCCTTCTATCCCGAATAAATTGTGGATCGCTATTTTGTCCGGCGTTCCCATGTTTTACTTCCTCACGCAGTTTCTATTTTTGCCGCATCTTTGAGATCCAGCTCTTCGATGGCCCATTCGCGCATCTTATATTTTTGTATTTTCCCGCTGGCTGTCATGGGGAACGTTTCTACAAAACGCACATAGCGCGGCGCCTTGAATCTGGAAAGTCCGTTTTTCACAAACTCGATCATTTCCTCTTCCGTTGCCTCTTCGCCATCCTTCAACACGATGCAGGCTAGCACTTCTTCGCCATACCGCTTATCCGGCACACCGATCACCTGCACGTCGCGTACTTTTGCATTCGTATACAGGAATTCTTCGATCTCGCGCGGATAAATATTCTCGCCGCCGCGGATGATCATGTCTTTCAGCCGGCCTGTGATTTTGAAATAGCCGTCTTTATCCATAGTGCCAAGGTCGCCCGTATGCAGCCAACCGTCCGCATCAATCGCCTGCGCAGTCGCTTCCGGCATTTTATAATAGCCTTTCATCAGATTGTAGCCGCGTGCAACAATTTCGCCCTGTGTATCAAACGGCGCGTCCTCCCCCGTTTCCGGGTCGACGATCTTTGCTTCTACATGCGGTATCTTCTTTCCGACAGTAGCTACGCGCACTTCGATCGGATCGTCCGTGCTCGTCATGGTGATCGCCGGGGAAGATTCTGTCTGTCCGTAGGTGATCGTGATCTCCCGCATATTCATATCGGCCATCGCCCGCTTCATGAATTCGATCGGGCAGGGCGAACCCGCCATGATCCCCGTCCGCAGTGTTGAAAAATCATATTTCTTAAAATCCGGATGATCCAGCATGGAAATGAACATCGTAGGAACACCGTGCACCGCCGTACACCGTTCGCTCTGAATCGCGCCCATGACCTTAAGTGGATTGAAATGATCGATCAATATCATAGACGCCGCATGCGTATATGCGGCCATGACGCCCAAAACGCAGCCGAAGCAATGGAAAAGCGGTACTGGGATACACAGCCGGTCTTCATGCGTGAGCTTCATGCAGTCGCCGATCGCCATTCCGTTGTTGACCAGATTGTAATGCGTCAGCATAACGCCTTTGGGGAAGCCTGTGGTCCCGGACGTATACTGCATATTGATCACATCGTGTATATCCAGCTCTTTTTTCCTTGCAGCCAGTTCCTCCGGGCTCACCTTATCTGCAAAAGCAAAAATGTCGTTCCACTGATACATACCCGGATGCTTTTCTTCATCCAAAAAGATGATGTTCTTGAGGAATGGCAGGCGCTCGCAGGAAAGCTGTCCCGGCTCCGACTCTTTGAGTTCCGGGCACAGCCCATAAATATGATTCACATAATTATTGTCTTTTACGCCCTCCATCATGATGAGCGTCATCGTGTCGCTTTGCTTCAGAAGATATTCCAGTTCAAACTGTTTATAGTTGGTGTTGACCGTAACCATGACTGCACCCATTTTGGCGGTGGCAAACTGGGTGATCATCCATTCCGGGTAATTGCTGGCCCAGATAGAGACCTTATCGCCTTTTCCTATGCCCATTCCCATAAATGCACGCGCCACAAGGTCTGTCAGTTCGTTAAATTCCCGGTACGAATAACGGACACCAAGATAAGGCGAGACCAAACAATCCTGATCCGGATATAAAGCCGCCTGCTTCTCGAGCAGGTCTCCGATCGTTATTTCCATCAATGCAGACATATCGTTGCCTCCCTTGAAAATTGATTCAAACTTTAACTTGTATATTTTATCAAAAAAGGAGGCTGCGCGCAACATGGGGTGTTAAAAAGAATGCGGAGAACACCAACCCGCTCTCCGCATTTTTCATGATTCTTTCTGCCCAACGCATGTGCGTCATTTTGTCTGCCGCGCACACAGGGCAATTTGCAGGACCGCAAATCGTTTGCCTGCTTCTTATTTTCTGTACCACATGACGCTCTTTCCTGCATAAACCGCCGCTTCTCCCAGTTCCTCTTCGATTCGGAGCAGACGGTTATATTTTGCAGTCCGTTCCGTTCTGGCAGGCGCGCCCGTCTTGATCTGCCCGGTTCCTGCAGCCACCGCGATATCTGCGATACTGGTATCTTCCGTTTCGCCCGACCGGTGAGATATAACAGCGGTATATCCCGCATCCCGAGCCATATCGATCGCTTCAAAGGTTTCTGTCAGAGTCCCGATTTGGTTTATTTTCACCAAAATAGAATTTCCGGCCCGCTCGCCTATCCCTTTCCGCAGCCGTCGTGTATTAGTGACAAATAGATCGTCGCCCACTAATTGGATCGGCAGTTCCTGCGTGAGCGTTTTCCATCCGCTCCAGTCCCGGTCTGAAAGGCCATCCTCTATAGAAAGTATCGGGAACCTGCGTGTCAATTCCTTAAGGTAGCCAATCAGCTCGTCTGTCTTTAACCGCTGCTTCCGCTTTGGCAAAGTGTACTGCCCGTCCGCATACCACTCACTGGCCGCCGCATCGACCGCCAGTCCTATCTCGTCCGTAGTACGGCCGGAGGCTTCGATCGCCTCGACAATCATTTGTAGCGCTTCTTCGTCATTTCTGAGATCCGGGGCAAATCCGCCTTCATCTCCTACAGCAGTCGGCAGTCCCCGTTTCCGTAAAAGCACCCCAAGCGCATGATAAACCTCACTTCCCCATTGAAGCGCTTCACGAAAGCTGTGGGCGCCTACCGGAACGATCATAAATTCCTGGATATCGATATTATTGGAGGCATGCTTGCCTCCGTTTAAAATATTCATCATCGGAACGGGAAGAATATGCGCCATTGTTCCTCCTAAATAGCGGTAGAACGGTATATGCATCGCACGAGCCGCCGCTCTTGCAGCAGCCAGCGATACCGCGAGAATCGCATTGGCTCCCAGCACCGTTTTATTCTCCGTTCCATCCGCCGCGAGCATCGCGCGGTCAACGTCGGCCTGCCGCGATGCGTCCATGCCCCGAACAATATCCGCAATCGTTCCGTTTACATGCCCGACTGCCTTTAAAACGCCGTGCCCATGAAACCGCAGCGCATCTTCATCGCGCAGCTCGTGCGCCTCAAATATCCCGGTGGAAGCGCCGGAAGGCACGCTGGCCCTGCCAACCGCCCCGCCCGCCAGTTCTACTTCAGCTTCTACTGTAGGTTCTCCGCGTGAATCTATGATCTCGCGCCCTCTTACGGAAATGATTTCGTATTCTCTTCTCATGTCCTGCTCCTCCTTGTCCCTTTGAAGATAGATACCCATTTCGGGTGCTATATACACTTTTTCTGTTTTAATGAAAACGCAAAATAATGTCTTTGTTACAATTGGTTGACAAAATTCCAACAAAGGTTGGTTGAAGAAACCGTCTGTATCTGTAATACTTTTCCTGCGGCCGCAAATCAAAACAATATTAGGAGGCAGTTTATGAATTTCAATGAAAAGCTAATAAGCTTAAGAAAATCCAAAGGGCTTTCACAAGAGGAATTGGGGAATGAATTAAAAGTTTCGAGACAAACTATTTCAAAATGGGAATCTTGCCAATCCTATCCGGATTTTCAGCGTTTAGTATTATTGAGCGATTATTTCGGCTTGTCATTAGATGAATTGGTAAAGGATATTGATGTGCAGGAAGTAAGAGAAAAAAATATAAATAGCGAAAAATTATCTTCAGTATATAACGACATGAATGAAGGCAAAAAATTTATCAAAGTATGTCTTGCAATTGGAGCTGCAGCTCTTGTTTTCTTTGCCGTTATTGTCGTTTATGGAATTTTTTTCGCAAAATAACACTCTGATTTCTTGCGTATTCTCAGAAGCTGTTATATTGGCTTAGCTCGTGCAAACTATATGTCCTGTACGGGCTTTTCCTTTTTTCCGGGCTTTACTTACCCATGTATTGCATTCTTCTGCAAGCTGTACAAGCAAGAGATGAACGTAAAAATTGCAAACGTCGGTGAATGAAAGAAAATAATAAAAGCTTGTGGTTACCCTGCTTATGGTAAGATCATCAATACGTCCGACACAACGGTAACGAACAGGCAATCAAAGAAATTTTTAGGCTTTATGACGGATATATCAAAATTATATTTGCGCTCCTCCTGCTATGAAAACGGTAAGGTCAGCATAAGGACAGACGGAGAATGAGAGGATGAAATACAAAACGAGCTTATGAAATCCGTGTTGAAATTTATGCCTGAAGCAAAGCATAATCGTAGCCATAAGAAAAAAAGAGACGTGTTTTAGCGCAACCTCTTCTTGCTCTTTTTGTCATATCAAGGCTCATTCAATCATGATAAATTCGTGGCGAAATGGTTGCTTTCTTGATTGAGAATAGTTCTTAAATGCTGTATTTATGCATATAATTATATTTTCCATATCAAGTTCCTCAGCCCCTTTGTTCCATATGAATAAAAAACAAAGCCGATATCAGAAAATGAGGGTTTACAAATCCTGCCTCCTATGATATTATAATACACGAAAATTAGATATTGTTTTCCTGGGGTGTGCGTTACGCTTTGTATTTTAAACCCACATTCTAAATTCGGGAATCCGGGTTTTACAGCAGTGAGCAAGTCTGTTACGGGCAGAAAGCCTGAAGCTGCAAACAGGATACCCACCTGCCGTGAGGCGGGTTTTAGAAGCAAGGCGGACGGCACTTTGGGGGTAATTTAGAAAAGATAGCGGAATTGTGTAATGGTAGCACAAACGACTCTGACTCGTTTAGTTAAGGTTCGAGCCCTTATTCCGCTGCCACGTCGGAACGGGTTGTACTCGTTCCGATTTTTTTATTTTATAAAAAATCAACTGCTTGCTCCACGCTTCCTCCTTCTTCCGCAAAAAGTCGCGCTCGGCTCGCCGTTCTGTTATAGGTGCCCTCGCGACGGCTCACTGTCGTTGCCAACCTTTATAAGCATATGCCTGCGCCGCAAGGGGCGGGTCACTTCAAATCAATAATAAAAATACCCCTGACTACGCCGGGGAATTTTTATTTATGCATACCAAATCAAATATAAAAGAGATAATTTATAGCTCGCATTTTTCTACTATTTCCGAATTCTTTTAATACATATTTTCTACTATATTATCCCTTGCAAATCGACCCATCCCCTTCTTTATTTCATGTCCACATTTCATGTCCACGATGAGTGCAAATATTACAGTATCTATTTTCGGTTTGCACTTCGGGCATGAATCAGTTTTTCTATGGAAAACGACTGACAGAATTTATCTATTTCTAAAACATACACAGAGTATTTTATCCTCTTTTTCTTTCCTTGTGCATATCCTTTCAGTACGATATTCCATTCCTGTTTTCTGTCCGTAATCATTCTCATACATATAAGCTATAGTGCGCTCATCTTTTCCATAAGCGCTCCTTTCCTGTCTCGTTTTGAGATGCTTGTAAAATCGATTCGTATATTATATCATCAATTTGATACAGGAAAAACAACCTGAAATCGATACAAGGAGGTCAGCAAAAATGAAAATTACAGATGTAAAAGGAGTGCCGCTCACAGAGGAAGAGTTGCAGGAGGCAAACGGCGGAGTCGAAGTCAATCCAGAGCATCATTGGTATGGCAACAAATATGCCGTATGCAATCAATGCGGCTGCAAGGATTGGGACATTATCGGCTGTCCGTCTGTAAACAGGCTCCAGATCCGATGCAAAAAATGCGGAAATATCGAATACCGCGATATGAAATCTTAAGCTTCTATAGAGAAAAGAGCACGGATTTTAGTCCGTGCTCTTTTTCCTCTTAGGAAAGTTCCAGCTTTCCTGTATAAAGCTGATAATACGTTCCTTTCAGCTTCAGCAGTTCTTCGTGTGTACCGCGTTCGATGATCCTTCCATGCTCCAACACGATGATCGCATCGCTGTTCCGAATCGTAGAAAGCCTGTGCGCAATGACAAATACCGTTCTGCCTTTCATCAGATTATCCATACCCTTTTGTACAATCGCCTCCGTACGGGTATCGATGCTGGAAGTCGCTTCATCCAGAATCAACACAGGCGGGTTAGCGATCGCAGCCCGCGCGATTGCAAGAAGCTGTCTTTGGCCTTGTGAAAGCTCTTCCCCATCTCCGGTCAGCATGGTGTCATAGCCGTTCGGAAGCCGTTGAATAAACTGGTCCGCGTATGCAAGCTTTGCCGCTTCATATACCTCTTCGTCTGTTGCCTCCAGCTTCCCATAGCGTATATTTTCCATAATCGTTCCGGTAAACAGGTGCGTATCCTGCAAGACGATACCCAAGGAATGGCGCAGATCCGCTTTTTTGATTTTATTGATATTGATATCATCATAGCGTATCTTGCCGTCCTGAACATCATAGAAACGGTTGATGAGGTTCGTGATCGTCGTCTTACCGGCCCCTGTGGAACCGACAAACGCCAGCTTCTGGCCCGGCTTTGCATATAACGTCAAGTCGTGCAGCACCATTTTATCGGGCGTATATCCGAAGGACATATCGTAAAAACGCACATCTCCTTTCAGTTCTGTATAGGTAACAGTTCCATCCGCCTGATGCGGATGCTTCCATGCCCACATCCCGGTCCTTTCTTCGCACTCTATGATGTTGCCGTCCGCATCCTTTTTCGCATTTACCAGTGTAACATATCCATCGTCCACCTCCGGCTCCTCATCCATCATGCGGAATATCCGTTCCGCACCTGCAAGCGCCATAATAATGGCATTGAACTGCTGCGCGACCTGCATGAACGGTTGCGTAAAGCTTTTGGTAAACTGGAGATAGGCGACGATCGTACCAATCGTAAGACCGCCGATCCCCTCCAGCAGCAACACGCCTCCTAATATAGCAGTCAGCACAAAGAGGATATTCCCAATATTCCCCATGACCGGGCCCATGATACTTGCAAAGGTATGCGCCCGCGAAGAGCTATGATACCATTTCTCGTTCAGCACGTCGAATTCCTCTTCCGATTTTTCTTCGTGATTGAACACTTTGACAACACGCTGCCCATTCATTTGTTCTTCCACATATCCCGTTACATCGGCAACATCCATCTGCTGCTTTATGAAATACTTTCCGCTGCTTCCGCCCAGCTTTTTCGCGACAAGGAACATCACAAAGATCATAGCGACTGCAAGCAGGGTAAGAAGCGGACTCAGTACCAGCATGGCAATAAACGTAACAATGATCGTAATTGCAGACATCAGCACCTGCGGAACAGACTGGTTGATCATCTGCCGCAGCGTATCGGTATCATTCGTATAAAGGCTCATGATAGAACCATTGGTATGCTGATCGAAATACCTGATCGGCAAGGTCTGCATATGTTCAAACATCTCATCGCGCACCCGTTTCAGAACACCCTGCCCGATCTTTACCATCAGCCTGCTGTACAGGAAAGAGCCGACTACGCCGACGATAAAGATGCATGCCAGAACCGTGAGCGCCTGATATAGGCCTCCGAAATCCGGATCTGTCTGCCCGACAAGCGGCAGAATATAATCGTCCAGCAAATATTTCATGGAAAACGATACTGCGATCGTCGCGATCGAGCAAAGAATAATGCACACGATAACGATGACGAATTCTTTTTTATAGGTCCCCGTAACATATTTCAGCAGTCTGCCCGCTGTTTTCAGCGTATTTTTGCTCATCTTGCCCTGCTTTTTCTTATTCATCTTCAGACCTCCCCTTTACCTGCGATTCATAAACCTCACGGTAGATCTGGTTAGTTTTCAACAGTTCTTCCGAAGTACCGATTCCGTTCACTTCTCCATTATCCATAATGATGATCTGGTCTGCATCCTCAATAGAGGAGACCCGTTGAGAAATGATGATCTTTGTCGTATCCGGTATCTCTTCCCGGAAAGCTTTACGGATCAGTGCGTCCGTTTTGGTATCCACAGCGCTCGTCGAATCATCCAGAATCAATATTTTCGGTTTTTTAAGGAGTGCACGCGCAATACAAAGTCTTTGCTTCTGTCCGCCGGAAACATTGTTTCCGCCCTCCACGATCATCGTATCATAACCATTTGGAAACTCCCGGATAAATCCATCCGCCTGCGCGAGCCGGCACACGCGCTGTACCTCTTCATCGCTTGCTTCCTCGTCGCCCCAGCGGATATTATCATAAATCGTTCCGGTAAACAGTACGTTTTTCTGAAGAACTACCGCCACCTGATCGCGCAACGCTTCCAGATTATATTCCCGCACATCGACGTCGCCTACCTTAACGCTGCCCTCCGTTACATCGTAAAGCCGCGGTATCAGCTGCACCAAAGTCGTCTTAGCGCTTCCGGTTCCTCCGAATATGCCGATCATTTGGCCCGACTTAATATGCAGGTTTACATTTTTCAGCGCAAGCTTTCCGCCCTTTCCCGCATAACTGAAGTTCACATCTTCGAAATCGATATCTCCGTTTTTTACTTCTTTTACCGCATTTTCTTTATCCTGCATCTCCGGCACTTCTTTCATGACCTCTGTAATGCGGTCTGTCGATGCTTCCGCGATCATGATCATAACAAAAACGAACGATACGATCATCAGCGATATCAGTATCTGCATCGCATATACCAAAACGCTTGTCAGCTCGCCTGCTTCCATGCTTCCGCCTACGATCGCTTTTCCGCCGATCAGCACCATGATCAGGATGACCGCATACATCACGAACGTCATGACCGGCCCGTTCAGCGCGACGATCTTTTCTGCTTTCGTGAACAGCTTGAAAATCGTTTGAGAAATTTTCTGAAATTTCCGGTCTTCAAAGTCTTCCCGCACATAGGCCTTAACGACACGGGCCGCATTGACATTTTCCTGCACATCGTTGTTCAGCACATCATATTCATCAAAAACCTTGATGAAATATTTATGCGCTATCTTCGCAATGGCGATCAGTGCAATGCCAAGCACCGGTATTGCGATCAAAAACAGCAGCGCTATATCCGTATTGATACTGAATGTCATGACCATCGAAAGAATGATCATGATCGGCGCGCGGGCAAGCAGACGGATCGTGAACATATATGCCATCTGGACGTTGGTGATATCCGTCGTCATTCGCGTCACAAGACTCGGCGCTGAAAAATGGTCGATATTCTTGAAGGAAAATTCCTGTATTTTATAAAAAATATCATGCCTTAGATTTTTGCCGTAGCCTGCGCCTGCTTCCGCTGCATATTTTCCGGCCAGAGCGCCGAACAGAAGCGCAAGCATAGCCATGACAACGAGTTCGAGACCTACTTGGATGATATAATTCATATCCTGTCCCTGAATACCGGTGTCTATGATCTTGGCCATCTGGAATGGGATCAGAACCTCCATCAGCACCTCTAAAATAACAAAGACAGGCGCCAGAAACGACTGTTTTTTATATTCGCGCAAGGATCTCATCAATAATCTGTTCATATAGCTCGTTTCCCTCCTTTGATATCCTGCTTGTCCGGTTCACAGATATTTCTATAAATATGCTTCAGATAGCGGCGCAGATCATCCTGTTCCTTTTCCGTCAACCCTCGGATGAGCTCCTGTTCCATGGCGTCTCTGCACCGTATGATATCCTGAAAAAACCGTTCTTCCTGCCCCGTCAGCGAGACGATCCGCATTCGTTTGTCTTTCTCGCTTGTCGACGTTTGGATAAATCCTTTCTCCCTCAGCAGGCGAATGATGTTCACCGTCGTCGGATGTGATATCTTCATATACTCTTGTATATCCTTTTGACTCGTTATTTTTTTTCCCTCACGCAGCTTCAGAAAGCGAAGTATCTTCATTTGCTGCATCGTCAGATTGAACTCCTTGCAGTCGGCATTCGTCTTCTGACCGATTGCTTCGCTCAATATTTTTATCATCCCGCCAATACTGTGCGTATCCATCCAAAAGCCTTCCTTTTTCGTAGTGTGCTACACTTTTATTCTGTAGCATGTTACTTATTATAAAAACAATTATTTTATATGTCAATAGGATTTTTTTCGTTTTCAATACGAATAAACTGCCCTTCTATGCTTTTCTTTTTTCATAAAATAACGGGCGTATCCACGCCCGTTATCATACTATTTCCTGCGATCCTACTCCGCTTTTCGTTTGTTTTCAAAAACGCTTCCACAGCTATATCCCCACCGTTACTCCTTTCCGTTCCAACAATAGGTGCACAATTTACACGGCTCGATCCCAACCGATTTCTCCAAATCGTCCAGACGATGATACCGCAGCGAGGTGAAGTGTAATTCCTTGCATACCATATCTGTCAGGCATTCATGGCATTCGCTGTTTGGATTGGCATATTCCTGCAAAAGCTCCATAGATACGTGGTCTTCGCGCCGTGCGATCATTTTCCGCGCAATCAGAGCGAGGTCCGAAGTCGAACGCGAGAAGTTCAGATATTTACATCCGAATAAAATCGGCGGGCAGGCTGAACGCACATGCACTTCGCGCGCACCGCTCTGATACAGAAATTCCGTCGTTTCCCTCATCTGTGTTCCGCGGACGATAGAATCGTCGATCATCAGCAGCTTTTTCCCTTTGATGAGCCCTTCTACCGGAATCAGCTTCATATGCGCGATCAGATTCCTCAAATCCTGCTTTTGCGGCATAAACGATCTTGGCCACGTCGGCGTATATTTAATAAAGGGCCGCGCAAACGGAATGCCCGAGCAGTTCGCATATCCAATTGCATACGCCGTTCCGGAATCGGGCACGCCTGCCACAGAATCCGGCTGTACACTGCCCTTATCCCGCGAAGCAAGCAGCCGTCCGCTTTCATAGCGCATCTGCTCCACATTTACACCTTCGTAATAGGTCGTTGGATAGCCGTAATAGGTCCATAAAAAGGCACATATTTTCATCTCCTGCTTGGGCGGCAGGATCTGTTCTATCCCCTCCGGCGTGATCAGAACGATCTCTGCCGGTCCTAATTCCCGCACATCGTGGTAACCAAGATTCAAAAAGGAAAAGCTCTCCGATGCCACGCAGTAGCCATCCTCCGTTTCGCCAAGCACCAAAGAGGTGCGTCCGACGTTATCCCGGGCCGCATAAATGCCTTCTTTGGTGAGCACCAGCATCGTCATTGAGCCGTCTATCAGTTCCTGCGCATAACGTATTCCTTCCGCAAGCGTTTCCTGACTGCCAATCAGCGCGGCCACCAACTCCGTTGGGTTCACCTGACCGTTCCCCATTTCGGAAAACTGGGCAAAATGGTTGCTGAAGCATCTCCCGATGATCTCATCCGTGTTATTGATGCGCCCCACCGTAGCCACGGCATAGGTTCCGAGGTGAGACCGCACGGTAAGAGGCTGCGGAGCCGTATCCGAAATACTTCCGATCCCCATCGGGCCCGTCAGGTCTTCTACATCCCGTTCAAATTTTGTACGAAAAGGCGAATTTTGTATTCCGTGGATCGCCCGCAGAAATTTTCCGTCTGAATAGACCGTCATTCCTCCGCGGTATGTGCCTAAATGCGAATGATAGTCTGTTCCGAAAAACAAGTCGTAAGCACAATTCCCTTTTTTCGCCGCTCCAAATACGCCGCCCACTGCTTTTTCCTCCGTTGCATATTTTATCCATAACGATTATATCATTTTCGGCAGGCGCGGACTACACAAAAATATATTTTCTTTTCGCTATGCTGCACAGCAGCCTCCCGTTTAACGCTTCGCTTCGCAGTTTAACTTATAGTATCAACAGAAAGCAGGAGATGGAATTATGTGTACAAGTTTTACCTATCAAACACCGGAAGGCCCTAATATGCTCGCGCGTACAATGGACTTTTCGTTTGAATTAGACCCGGACGTGGTCTTGGTCCCACGAAACTATTCGTGGCGTGCAGGACCCGATGAAAAAATGTATAAGACAAAATATGCCTTTACAGGACTGGGAAGGTTTCAGGAGGAATATATCTTTGCCGACGGCATCAACGATCGCGGGCTTTGCTGTGCTGTTCTCTATTTTCCCGGTTATGCATCCTACCACGATACCATCTCGGAAGGAATGCTGAATCTCGCTCCGCACGAGGTAGTATTTTGGCTTTTATCGAGCTTTGCAAGCGTCGACGAGGTCCGCGAGGCGCTCCCAAAACTCAATATCATTGATATGCAGGTCAAAATGCTTGGGCTCACTCCGCCCTTCCATTGGATCATTACGGACAAAACGGGGGCCTGTATCGTGATAGAGCCGCTCGAAGACGGCCTTAAGATATATGATAATCCCGTTGGCGTCATGTCGAACAGCCCGGACCTTAACTGGCATCTGACAAATATTCGGAACTATATCGGCGTGCGTCCGAATCAACTCAAGCCAATCACATTGGGCGGCTATTCCTTTGCTCCGTTCAGTCAAGGCTCCGGAACGTTCGGCCTTCCGGGAGACTATACTCCGCCCTCCAGATTTCTCCGTGTCCTTTTTGGAAAAGAAACGCTCAAGCATCCGCGAACTGAAACGGAGACCCTAACTGCCGCTTTCCACATTTTAGCTTCCGTGGATATCCCAAAAGGCAGTGTTATGACCGACCGGAAGATTCCGGATTATACGCAATACTCTTCCGCTATGTTCTGTGATACGTGTACCTATTATTTTAAGACATATAATAACAGTCAAATCTGCAAGATCAGTCTGTATGATAACGACAGAAACGCGCCTGACGCAAAAATATGGAAGCTCCCACGTTCCCAGCAATTTGAAACGATCCGTATGGTCTGATGATCCGTTCCAATTTCTAACAGGCGGCGCCTGTTCCCTATAAAAACAGCCGCATTTCTCGTATAATGGCAGCACAAGGATATCCTCAAAAAATATTTCACGAAAAGAAAACCGGAGCAAGACCTGTTTTGCTCCGGTATGGGTACACCTACCAAATATGAACTCCTTGCTTGTAATAAATCGCGCCGTAGGCGCGCATCCCGCGAAAAAGCGGTAAGCAGCGAAGGCGTTGCTCGCGCGTTTACAAGCGAATAGCCGCAGCGCCGCCGGGCTTTTTGCGGTAAAGGAGCGATTTGAAAACCCGCTCGGTTTTCTGAGCGGGTTATAAATCGCGGAATCCACCGCGACGTGGTGGGGTTGACTGGGCTCGAACCAGCGACTTCCACGATGTCAACGTGGTACTCTGACCAACTGAGTTACAACCCCAAGCTTCATTACCTTTCTTATTATACATAAAATCATGTAAATTTCAAGCATTCCTTTCGAAAGATTTTCGGGTATGGTATAATAAAAACCGGAGGGATTTTTATTATGCAAATAAAGCCAAAGCAAACGATGGCACACAATAAATTATTATTGCTTTATCTGCTTCAGAAAAGCGGAATGGCTCTTTCTGAGCTGCAATTGGTCCGCATCATGGCCGAGCTTTCGTTCATGGGCTATTTCGATTTGAAGGAATGTATTTTCGAGCTTGAGCAAGGCGGACACCTCTATTCTAAAATGACCCCTCAAAATACCGTCTATGGTATTACCGAAGCGGGCGAGAATATGCTGAACGTGCTTGTGAACGATCTTCGCCTTTCTTTTCGTGAAACAGTCGATGCATATCTCAAGGAGCATCGCGGCGAGCTGGAGCTGGAATCTCAGTTAGTCGGCGAATATATCAAGCTTTCGCAGAACGAATACCGGGTCATTCTGAAAGTTCTTGAGCATGACCGCACTATCTTCGAAATCAACAGTATCGTATATTCAAAGACCGAAGCACAGAACATCGTAGATAACTGGCGAAAAAATGCGGTCAATATTTATAAAGATGTGATCCTGCGTTTAGGCTAAGCTTTCGAGCACATAGGACGCCAAATAAAAGGAGCCGCACACGACCAGCAGGCCCTTTTTTTGTTCTGCCTGCCGTCTTGCTTCCGCAAAAGCATGATCCGGCGCCTCCACCGCAGTGGAGCACTGGAAATAGGAGGCCATTTCTTTCGCCGGAAGCCCTCTTCTTTTCTCTGCACAGGTACACACAACCCTATCGGCGAAACGGCCGATCTCGTCCGCAATGCCCTGTAGGTCTTTATCCTGCATAACAGCCGTAAGGACCGTGACGTCCTCGTTGGGATAGTACTTTTCAAGCATCCGCGCCAATTCCTTTACTGCCGCCGGATTATGTGCTCCATCGATCACTATTTTTCCCTCAATCTGAGCGCGGGCGGTGATTGCAGTCCGCCGCAGCCCCTCCCGAACCGGGCTTTCCCCGATTCCTGCTTGGACGGCCGCCATAAGCGCGACACATGCATTTTCTATCTGCATGGGAGAAGCCGCCCGTATCACAAGGTCGCGATACTGTTTCCCGTCATAAGAAAAATCAAATCTTTGGCCCGCCGGCGTGCTTTCCTTCACATGTATTTTTGATTTGTCCAGCACAATAAGCTGCGCATGCTTTCCTCTGCATGTCTGCCGAATCACGCGCATCGCTTCTTCCGGCTGAGGATGAGAAAACACCGTGGCATTCGGTTTGATGATACCGCATTTTTCCCGTGCGATCTCTGTGAGAGTATTTCCGAGCACAGCCATGTGGTCATAGCTTATGGGCGTAAGCACCTGTATATCTGCCGGAACCACGTTAGTCGGGTCGAAACGGCCGCCGAGTCCGGTTTCGATCACAGCGTATTCTACCTGCCTGTCTCTAAACCATGCGAGCGCCGCATCTGTCCAGACACAAAAGAGGTGCCTGTTTCCGTCACCTCTCGCGCGCTGCATATATGCATCATATTCCGTCCGGGATATTTCCTGACCGTTTATTTTCATACGTTCGCGGGGGGAAACGATATGCGGCGATGTAAAAAGTCCGCAGCTGTACTCCCCCGCTATCATTTCGGCAATATACTGCGCCGTGGACCCCTTGGCGTTCGTTCCCGCCAAATGGATATACCGCATCTTTATTTCATTCCCTCCAAAAACGCAATGCGTTCCGACAGTTTGGTGCGCATCTCAAGATAGGTCGCAAGTTTGGCCCGTTCTTCTTCCACGACCTTGGCCGGTGCTTTTTCCGTAAAGCCCTTGTTCGCCAATTTGCCTTCTGCCCGCCTGATCTCGGTTTCATTTTTCTCCGCTTCTTTTGTGAGCCGCGCCAGCTCCTTTTCGACGTCGATCAGCTCCGCAAGCGGCATAAACGCTTCCCCGACCGCACAAACCGCGGACACGCTGTCCCGCGGGATATCTTCTTTGCTTTCCACGATCTCTACATCGCTCGCATAGGCAAGGCGCTTCAAATACTCCGAGCATTCACGGATAGCATCCGGATGCTTTGTCAGCACATTGATTTTAGCTTTAACACTCGGCGGAACATTCATCTCCGCACGCACATTGCGGATAGAACGGATCATATCCATCACGCCGTTCATCATATCCGCTTTTTCTTTTTCGCCCTCATAGGCGACGGATGGCCATGGCCCCAGCATGATCGTCTCGTCTGCTCCGGGCAAATTCGTATAGATCTCTTCCGTAATAAACGGCATGAATGGGTGCAGCAGCTTCAGCGTGTTCTCCAGTACATAAACGAGCACGCTGACCGTCGCTTTTTTCACCGCTTCATCTTCCCCGTATAGGCGCGGCTTCGCCATCTCGATATACCAGTCGCACAGCTCGCTCCACGAGAAATCATATATCTTCTGCGCGGCAAGGCCGAGGTCATATTTCTCGATGTCTGCCGTACATTCGCGGATAGCGTCGTTCAGCTTTGCAAGGATCCAGCGGTCTGCAATATCTAATTTACTCTCATTGATCGGCTCTATTGCGTCCTCTCCGATGTTCATCAGCACGAACCGCGACGCATTCCATATTTTATTGGCAAAGTTACGGGCTGCTTCTACTTTTTCCCAATAAAAACGCATATCGTTTCCCGGGCTGTTACCCACAGCAAGCGAGAACCGCAGCGCGTCCGCTCCGTATTTCCCAATCACCTCCAACGGATCGATCCCGTTCCCAAGCGACTTTGACATTTTTCGCCCCTCGCTGTCGCGTACAATGCCATGAATATCCACCGTATGGAACGGAACGTCGCCCATTACTTCGAGCCCGAAGATGATCATACGCGCGACCCAGAAAAAGATGATATCATAGCCCGTCACGAGCACATTCGTCGGATAAAAATATTCGAGCTCCGGCGTTTTGTCCGGCCAACCAAGCGTAGAGAAGGGCCAAAGCCCCGATGAGAACCATGTATCGAGCACATCCTCGTCCTGCGCGAATTCCTTACAGCCGCATTCCGGACAAGCGTCCGGCTTCTCTGCCGCTACGATGAGCTTTCCGCACTGCGCGCACGTGTAGGCTGGAATGCGGTGCCCCCACCAAAGCTGACGGGAAATACACCAGTCTCGGATATTATACAGCCAATTGAAATATATCTTTGAGAACCGTTCGGGCACAAATTTCACTCTGCCCGTTTCCACTGCTTCGATCGCAGGCTGTGCAAGCTCCTTCATGCGAACAAACCACTGCTTCGAAATGATTGGCTCAATCACAGTATGACAGCGGTAGCAATGTCCGACGTTATGCTTATACTCTTCAATTTTCACAAGCGCTCCGCACGCTTCAAGGTCTTCCACGATCTGCCTGCGCGCCTCATCGCGGTCGAGCCCAGCATACTTTCCGGCATTATCCGCCATCGTGCCGTCATCGTTCATGACGCGCACGATCGGAAGCCCGTGCCGCTCGCCCACTTCATAGTCGTTCGGGTCGTGGGCCGGCGTGATCTTCACCGCGCCGGTACCGAATTCCATATCGACATATTCGTCTGCCACGACCGGGATCGGCTTATCGAGCAGCGGCAGAATCACATTTTTTCCGACGAGGTCTTTATACCGTTCGTCCGCCGGATTGACCGCAACCGCCGTATCCCCGAGCATCGTTTCCGGGCGCGTCGTCGCAACTACGATGCCCTCTCCGCCGTCTTCGGCCCGGTAACGCATATGCCAAAGATGTGAATCCTGTTCTTCATATTCGACCTCCGCGTCTGAAAGTGCGGTCATACATTCGGGACACCAGTTGATGATGCGGTTTCCCTGATAAATAAGCCCCTTTTCATACAGGCGTACAAACACCTCGCGTACCGCTCTGCTGCAGCCCTCGTCCATCGTAAAGCGCTCCCGCTCCCAATCGAGCGACGAGCCCAGTTTTTTCAATTGCTCAACGATCCGTCCGCCGAACTCGCTGCGCCATTGCCACGCACGCTCTAAAAACTTTTCACGTCCCAGCTCCTCCTTAGACGTTCCCTCGCTGCGCAGCGCGTCTACGATCTTTACCTCCGTTGCGATGCTCGCGTGGTCTGTTCCCGGCATCCACAGCGTAGAATATCCCTGCATCCGCTTGGTACGGATGATCGCATCCTGCATCATATTATCGAGCGCATGCCCCATGTGCAGCTGCCCCGTTATATTCGGCGGTGGGATCACGATCGTAAAAGGCTTTTTGCCGTGGTCGACTTCCGCGTGAAAATATCCCTTGTCAAGCCATTTCTGATACAGCTTTTCTTCCACCTGCTTTGGGTCGTATGTTTTGCTCAGCTCTTTGCGCATTCTTCTGCCTCCAACCACTCTTAAATAAAAATCATGACAAATCCTGCAATCACAACGCAAAGACCCGCTATTTTAACAGCGATATCCGCATGCCTATGCCGCAGCCTGCCGGCGATCCATTTTGCCGCAAAGCTGAGCACCGCGCCTCCCGCCAATAAAATAAGCCCCGCGATTTGTACCGTTGTGATATTTGCAAAAAATTCCATGGCTTCTCCTGTTTACATACTTTTTTATTATACCGTTATTCCTCCCCATTAGCAAGGGAATCGGCAATTGTAAAATTTTTGTATGGCCATGATTTTCCTCGTCGTTTTTTCAGTGTTTGGGGTATAATAAAAATAAAAGATCGTATTATTCGGGAGTGTATTATGGCGGAGAATAAATATAAGCATCTCATAAACCGTGACCTGAGCTGGATCAAATTCAACGAACGTGTCCTCGAAGAGGCTGAGGATAAATCTAATCCTCTGTTCGAGCGGCTCAACTTTATTGCGATCTATCACAGCAATCTCAGTGAATTTCTCATGGTCCGCGTCGGCGGTCTGCATGACCGGCTTCTCTTAAAAAAAGATGAAATAGATCCGCGTTCCGGTATGACGACGCTCGAGCAGCTTCGTGCGATCAACCGGGAAATACACCGCTTGACACCGCGCAAGAACAGAGCTCTGATCGAAATTCTCCGGGAATTAGAGGACTATCAGATTTTTTACCGTATGGGTGCGCATCTTACGAAATATGAAGAACGTTTTCTGGAACGCTATTTTGAGCGGAACGTGCTGCCGCTGCTTTCTCCGCACATCTTAGATAAGCACCACCCGTTCCCTTTTCTCCAAAACAATACGGTATATATCGCCGTACTGCTGAAATCAAAGGAAGGAAAAAGCCAGCTTGGCATCATTCCGGCAAGCGGATATTTCGAGCGTCTTTTGCTCCTGCCCAGCAAATATATCAAATTCACTCTGATCGAAGATTTGATCTATCATTTTGCGGAGCGTGTCTTTCCGCGGCACAAGATAGAGGCGCGCAGTATTTTTTCTATCACGCGCAACGCGGATATAGATGCCGACGAGGCTTTCTTTGATTATGATATGTCTTATCGGGATATCATGGAGATCATCGTCAAGAAACGTAAAAAACTCGAGCCTGTACGTCTTGATATCTGCCGCAGCCAAAGCGACGAGATCACCAAACGTCTGATGAAGCATCTGGGTCTCACACAGGAGGATGTATTTTTCAACGAAATGCCTACGATCCTTTCTTTCGTATCCGATCTGCGCAATCAGCTTACGGATGAAAAATATAAGCCTCTTTTTTATCCTCCCCTCGTTCCGCAGCCGTCCGGAAAGATCGATCAAAACAAGAAGCTGATCCCTCAGCTCCAGAAAAAGGACTTACTTCTTTCCTATCCCTATCAGGATATGAAGACGTTCATCCGTCTTTTGGATGAGGCGGCTGTCAATCCGAATGTCATGTCGATCAAGATCACCTTATACCGTGTAGCACGCAATTCCAAAGTGATCGACGCTCTGATACGTGCCGCAGAAAACGGAAAGGAAGTAATTACCGTCGTAGAACTGCGCGCCCGTTTCGACGAGCAGAACAACATCGATTGGTCAAAGCGGCTGCAGGAAGCCGGTGCTTCCCTTATTTACGGTATCGAGGATTATAAAGTCCATTCCAAGCTTTTGCTGATCACACTGAGGAAGAAAGATGGTTCTCTTGGCTTTATTACGCAGATCGGTACCGGTAACTATAACGAAAGTACAGCCAAGCTCTACACAGATCTTTCTCTTATAACAGCCAACGAAGAGATTGCTATGAACGCGCAGGATGTCTTTAAGAATCTGTGCATGGGGAGTCTCGTTGAAAATTCCGATATTCTGATGGTTTCCCCCTTGACGCTCAAGCAGTCCGTATTGCGCTATATCGATCAAGAAATTTTAATGGCAAAATCCGGCGCGCCGGCAGAGCTTATCTTTAAAATAAACTCGCTCAATGATACCGACATCATAAAGCGTTTGATCGCGGCGTCCGATGCAGGCGTCAAAATTAAAATGATCGTACGCGGCATTTGCTGTCTGAACGTGGAAAAGACCGGTAAAACACGCAATATTGAGATTTCAAGTATTGTCGGCCGTTATCTCGAACATTCGCGCGTTTACATGTTCGGCCCAAAAGAACGGCGGAAAATTTACATTTCTTCCGCAGATTTTATGTCGCGTAATACCGAACGGCGGGTAGAGGTCGCCGTTCCTATCCTCGATCCCGATCTTAAGGAAGAGATCGACCAATTGATCGATATCCAGCTTATGGATAATGTAAAAGCACGGCACCAAATAGGAAAAGGAGTCTATCAGAAGCTTCCCGTACCGCCGGGAGCACCGTCCGTCGACAGCCAGATCGAGCTCTTCCGGTGTGCCTATCTTGAGGCAGGCAATCCTCTTCCGGAATGGCTTGTGCGCAAGGGCTCTGTTCCCTTACCGGAGGACAGCCGCTGATGCTTTCGTAAAACCGAGCTTTTCTGCATTTTTATTCTCTTTTTGCTTTTCAGGTTCTTTTTAAAAGAACGTTATTTTGTATTTTATTTTTGCTTGACTTGTCAATTATATTCCGCTATCTTAATAATTGACTTATCAATTATTAGGAGGCTTCTATGGAAAATGCAGATTATGTCGAACGGATCGGCAGATATATCGCCATTCTTCACCGCGCGGCACAGAAATACATCAACAAAAGAATGCAGCCGTTTGGCTTCACCTCTTCGGATCATCTTTTTCTTATTCATATCTCAAAAAACGAAGGGATCAATCAGCGCTGCCTTGCGGCCATGCTGTCTATCGATGAGGCAGCGGTAACACGCGCTGTGAAAAAACTTGCAGACGGCGGATTTGTGATGCGAAAAAAAGATACGGGCGATATGCGTTCTTTTTCCCTTTTTCTCACTGAGCGCGGGCATAAAGCGATCCCTCTCCTGCTCGAAAGCTTTGAGGACTGGGACAAAGTGCTGCTCAGGGATTTTCGGCCGGAAGAGCTTTCCAGTCTGCGCGGGCAACTCGCAAAAATGGTAGAAAACGCTCTCTCACCGGAAAAGGAGGCGCGATGATGGAGCAAACGTCCAGTAACCCGCTCGGTGTAGAAAAGCCGGGGAAACTGCTCATCAAATTTGCCGTTCCAAGCATCATCGCCATGCTCGTGAGCGCTCTTTATAATATCGTGGACCAGATCTTTATCGGTCAAAGTGTCGGAATGCTCGGCAACGCTGCTACCAACGTCGCTTTTCCTCTGACGACGGTATGCACGGCGATCGCTTTGCTTCTCGGGATTGGCGGAGCCGCTAATTTCAATCTTTCCATGGGGGCAAAAAAGGAAAAGCAAGCGGCCGGATTCGCCGGCTGCGCAATCATCCTGCTCATCTCATGCGGTATCGCCCTCATGGTTGTCGTACGTATTTTTCTGGATCCAATGATGCATGCTTTCGGCGCAACGCCAGACGTCCTTGAATATGCGCTTACATACACAGGCATTACATCTTTGGGATTTCCCTTTCTGATTTTTTCGACCGGAGCGAGCAATTTGATTCGCGCGGATGGCAGTCCGAAATTCTCTATGGCCTGCGTGCTGACGGGTGCCGTCATCAACACGATACTCGATCCCTTATTTATTTTTGGTTTTGGAATGGGGATCGCAGGGGCGGCATGGGCGACGATCCTCGGGCAGATCGCTTCCGCCGTATTGGCGGCATATTATCTGACTGTCCGCTTTAAAACCGTCCGTCTCCAAAAAAGCGCGTTCCGTGCAACATGGAAAAAAAGCCGTGCAATCATGGGGCTTGGCGCCGCCGCATGCTTCAATCAGCTTGCTATGATGGTCGTTCAGATCGCTCTGAATAATGTTCTTACATATTATGGAGCTCTGTCGGTTTATGGAAGCGAGATCCCGCTTGCCGTTGTAGGGATCATTATGAAAGTCAATATGATCTTCATGTCCATCATCATCGGTATCGCGCAGGGGCTTCAGCCTATTTCCAGCTTCAACTACGGGGCGGAAAAATATGGCCGCGTACGCGAGACATACCGCAAAGCGATTACCGCTGCCACTATTATCTCTATCTGTGCATTCCTTGCGTTTCAGCTTTTCCCGCGCCAGATCATCAGCATCTTCGGTTCCGGCAGCGAGGAGTATTTCTATTTTGCCGAGCGCTGCTTCCGTATTTTCCTTTTATTTACCTTTGTAAACGGCATTCAGCCAGTTACGTCCAACTTCTTTTCCTCCATTGGAAAGGCAACAAAAGGAATTTGGCTTTCCCTGACACGCCAGATCATTTTCCTGCTCCCCCTCGTACTGATCCTCCCTATCTTTCTTGGGATAGACGGCGTGATGTATGCCGGTCCGGTTGCCGATGGAATCGCCGCACTCGTCGCGGTCCTTTTCGTTTCAAAAGAGATGAGAGCTATGAAGCGACTGGAACAGGCGAAGGCCTCCGGCCTGTAAGGGCTGGTTTTATAGAGAAAGGAGGTCTGAGCCATCCTTTCTCTATTCCTGTATATTCTTTTTATATTCTTCCAGCTTCCGGTTCAGCACTTTCCATTTCTTCCGGTTCAAATTCCAGATAATGAGCCAGATAACAGCATAGAGCGCCGTAAAGGTCACGTAATAGAGGGCAAGCCAATTCCCCAACGGAAGCCAGCCGAACCATACCATAAGCAGGGTGCAGCCTGTCATCAATACGGCAAAGTGAATCACTGTACGTATGATATAGGTTTTATTGTTCTTATCGGAGCCTACCCATAACAGCTGCACACATGCAATGAACAACGCAAGGAGCAGGTCATTTCTTATTTCAACGATCAGTACTGCATCCCAGCCTAAGGCGCAGGTTATGACCGTACTGATCGTCAATGCGATCAAAAACGCGGTGATCAATACTGTTACAAACAAACGAATCGCTTTTTTCATTTCTTTCACCTTTCCAGTCCTAACGCTTCTTTTAGTATCGGAGCATACTGCCGGGATATGATCTGCTTCTCTCCATTTTCCAATACTACCTCTATCTTCCCATTCAAAACCGGGTTCAGGCTGCGTACTTTGGCCAAGTTAATGATCGTAGACTTATTTGCGCGCAGGAAATCTGTTCTCGGAAACCGCTCTTCGATCTCATATAGCTTGAGTGCGCATTCGTATATCTCATCTCTTGTGGCGATAAATACTTTATCATCCACACTTTCAAAATAGTAAACATCTTTCGGCTCGAGCAGAAAGGTTTGACGTTCCCGGCTGCCGACAACTTTTTTTTGCGTACTGCCCGCAAGCGCAATGATTTTTGAAAGCTCATCGCTTATTTCCGGACAACGGACGATCAATTCCTCCTGCAGATACTTCGGATCGATATCGAGCGTTATTTTCATGTCGTTTCTCCTTTCCTGCTTTTGAGTATAGGAAATAAAAAAACGCGCGTCAATGCATTTTCCGCAAGCTGCATTGCGCGCGCTGTATGTTGCATATTCCGGCAGGTCTATCGTCTCCTGCTTTATCATTTCAGCAGAAACCGCTCAAGCGTCGGAACATCTTCCGCAATATACCGGCAGGTAAACTGCGCCGCATCTTCCATTTTACTGAATCCGAATCCCCAAAGTACAGCGCAGAAATCGATCCCTGCGGCTTCTGCCCCCTTTGCGTCATAATCGCTGTCTCCAACGAGCAGGCAATCCTCCGGCTTTGAATCAGTACGCGAGACCGCCTCCCGGACGATCGCCTCTTTCCCCTTGATATTGACATCTTCCGGTGCGCCGCAGATCGCATCAAAATAATCGGTCAATCCAAAATGGGCCAACGTTTTCCGTACGATCTTTTCCATTTTGACAGACGCGACTGCGCAGGTCACTCCTCCTTCACCCAAGCTTTTCAGCAATTTCTCCATACCGGGATAGATATCCGCCTCCAGCATGCCTTTTTCCGCATAGCGCTCCCGATAATGCTGTACTGCCCGCGTAGCTTGCTCGTCATCCATCCCGCATACCCCCATAAAGGAAAGCTTCAGCGGCGGCCCTATGAATTTGCGCAGAGCTGCGTCGTCCGGGATCTCAAATCCCAAATCACTGATCGTCTTTTTTGCGCAATACAATATTCCTCTGCTCGTATCCATCAAAGTGCCGTCAAAGTCAAATAATACCGTCCTATACTTCATGCCCGTTTGTCTCCACTCCCGTTGTTTTATGTTCTTCTCTTTTTATTTATTTGATCTCTAATATTCTGATGCCTTCTGCCGGGATCTCGGCCTGCACAAGCCCTTCGCGAACGGGATATATTGCTCCCGTCAGCCTGCATTCAGCGCATTCAAATTCCAACTCCCGAAAAATCAAGCGGTGTTTCTCCGGCATCAGCTCTTCCCGCGCAAAAAGGTCTATTGCTGCACGGCGCGTTTCTTTTCCCCGATTGATCAATGTCAAAAACAGGCCGTTCCGCGCAGGCATTCCAAACGCGTCTTTTCCCTCCGCACAATAACGCAGAATACCCAAAACGTTTTCCTCCTGTACATAAAATATACAGCAGCCCGTTTTGAATGCGTCGTTTTCTTTCCGCAAGAGCGCCAATGTTTTATAGTATTCCTTCATATTTCTGTCGCGCACTTCATAAGGACCCCGATTGAACGGGTCGAGCAGGCCATGCATGCCTGTCTCGTCCCCATAATAAATGCAAGGCATCCCGGGCAGCGAAAACTGGATGCCTGCAGCGAGTCTTTGCAGTCTTGCACCATATTCATCCTGTTCCTTCGATACGACAAAATGCGCTTGCTGCTCGCGCGAAAGAGAACGCGCGTCGATCCGCGTTCCAAGGACCGTCCGTATGCGGGCGATATCATGGCTGGAAAGCAGATTCATCAGGCAGTAATACATCTCGCGCGGATAATTCTGGCTTTGCCCGACTAAAAAACGTTTGAACTCCCACGCATTCTTTTTCCCCTGCAGGAATTCCGTTACCGCACCTGCAAGCGGATAATTCATGACGGAATCAAGTCCTTTACCCAGCGCATAGGTTCGGAGCTTTCCATAGCTTTGCTTGGTTGTCGCATCTTCCCAAACCTCTCCGAGCAGAAAATTGTCCGGTGCTTCCCGCTTGAGGCTCACACGCATTCTTTCGATCGTTTCATCCGGCAGCTCGTCCGCCACATCCAACCGGAAGCCGTCTGCGCCGTGCGCGAGCCATGTGGAAAATACGCTTTGCTCTCCTTCGATCACAAAATCTATCCATTCCGGCTCCGTTTCACACACCTCCGGAAGCGTCTGAAAGCCCCACCAGCATTTGTATTCATTCGGATAGTCTGTAAACCGGTACCATGAATAGTAAGGCGACGCCTTGCTCTGATAGGCTCCTATGGAATCATACCGTCCATATCTGTTGAAATAGACACTGTCATCCCCCGTATGGGAATACACGCCGTCGAGTATCACTCGTATTCCCCGCTTATGCGCCTCACGTACTAACTGCTCAAAGTCCTCTGCCGTTCCAAGGATCGGATCTACTTTTTTGTAATCCCCCGTATTATAGCGGTGGTTGGAGGCTCCCTCTACGATAGGATTAAGATAGAGCGCAGTGATTCCTATGCCGCACAGCTCATCCAATGCTTCCATGATCCCGCGGAGCGTTCCGCCATAATAATCGCATGGTTCATAATGCTCCTGTCCTTCTATCGCCTCATAGAGCACCGGCTCATTCCAGTCCTCATGCACAAGGACGTTCCGGCCAAGACTGCGGTGATAGTCTGCCCCGCGGCGGAACGTATCGCTCTCATCCCGTGCAAACCGGTCCGGAAAAATTTGATACAAATTCGCCCTCTTTGCCCAATCCGGCGTTGTAAATGCTCCATCATATACCGTAAGCTGAAACGGCGGCGGCGGATTCCGGTAGACCTCTCCCGTACCGCTTGTATATCCCGAACGGGCGCCATAATAGATACTGCAGTTTTCGTCTAAGCAGATACGAAACCAATACCAAACGAGCCCCGGTATATCCGGCGCCGTATACTCCGCCTGCCAGAATCCGTTCTCGGTTTGCCGCATTTCGACCGATTCTTCCATTCCGTCTGTCATCAGTATCAAATAGGCCTTTTTAAAATCCAGCTCATACGCCGCAAGCGAAAGACGTACCGCTGTTCCGGCGGCGACTGCTCCAAGCGGTACCCGGTATATTTCCTCGGCCGAATCATGCATCAATTGCTTTGAGAAATCGATCTCCTGCATACCTCTCCCTCCTGCGTCAGGTCAATTCCCGCAGGTGCCATATTTTATCGTTATATTCCCGTATCGTCCGGTCGGATGAAAATACGCCTGATTTCGCGGTGTTCGTCGCCGCCATCCTTTTCCAGCGTTCTCTGTCCCGATAGGCGGCGACTGCCCGCTCGTATGCCTGCGAATAGGACGCAAAGTCATACAGCAGGTAATACTTATCCGCACGGTCCATATCTCCGAAAAGCAAAGAATGATATAAATCAGAAAACTGGCGGTCATTCGCGATATGAAGCGTTCCGTCGATCAGGCGGTTGAGCGCGAGCCGCAAATCCGTATTTTGTTCGTAATACTCTCCCGGTTTATAGGTTCCATAGCGCTCCATTCGGCTGATCTCACGTTCTGTCGCACCAAAGATAAAGATATTATCTTCTCCTACCGCTTCATAAATCTCTACATTTGCGCCGTCCATCGTTCCAAGCGTAACGGCGCCGTTCATCATAAACTTCATATTGCCCGTTCCGGATGCTTCCAGTCCTGCCGTAGAAATCTGCTCGCTGATGTCCGCCGCCGGTATCATGAGCTCGGCCTCGGATACGCTGTAGTTTTCTACGAATACTACCTGAAGCACGCCTTTGGTTGCCGGATCGTTATTGACAAGCTCTGCCACGGCAAGAATGAGGCGTATGATATTTTTTGCCCGCACATAGCCCGGCGATGCTTTCGCCGCGAAAATAAACGTACAGGGTTCTATGTGGACCGCGGGATCTTCCTTCTTCAAATTATACAGATGCAGGATATGGAGCGCCTTTAAAAGCTGCCTTTTGTATTCGTGCAGCCGTTTTGCATGCACATCAAATATCGTATCCGGGTCGATCTCGATCCCCTGCTTCTTTTTCAGGTGCTCGCAAAAGCGCACCTTATTCCGGTACTTGACCTCCATGAAATCATCGAGGAAGCGCGCATCGCCGAGAAGGTCTGCAATCCTATCCATCTCTTTGTAATCTTTTAGAAAGCCGTCTCCAATATGGTCTGCAAGAAGCTGTGTAAGAGGCTGGTTTGCCTTTGCAAGCCACCTTCTATGGGTGATACCATTCGTGATCCCCAAAAATTTATCCGGAAATACCACATAAAAATCCCGGAACGTGCGCGCCTTCAATATTTCCCCGTGCAGCTTGGAAACGCCGTTCACCTTGTTGCATACGGCGATACATAGGTTCGCCATGCGTATTTCATGATACGCAATGATAGACATTTTACTGATCTTATCCCACTGTCCCGGATATACGTCCCATAGCTTACTGCAAAACTTATCGTTTATTACCTTGATGATCTCATAAATACGCGGCAAAAGCTCCCGGAACATCTCTTCTTCCCAGCACTCAAGCGCTTCCGACATGATCGTATGATTGGTATAATTGAATATTCTGCTGCAAATGTCAAACGCTTCGTCCCAGCCCATACCTTCCTCATCCATAAGGATACGCATCAGCTCTGGAATGGCAAGCGTCGGATGCGTGTCATTGATCTGGACTGTAAAATAGTTAGGCAGCGTGTGAAGATCTCCGTAATTCGCCTTATGCTTATGCACCATGTGCTGCATCGTCGCGGATGTAAAGAAATAAAACTGCTTCAAGCGCAGCTGCCGCCCCTGTTCATGATTATCCTCCGGATACAACACTTTGGAAATGACCTCGGCCAGTTCCCGTTCCTGCATAGCACGGGCGTAATCGCCCCGGTTGAAATAATGCATATCGAGCCCTGTTTTGGCTTTTGCGCTCCACAAGCGAAGCGTTGCGGGCATTTCACTCATATATCCAATGACCGGATAATCATAAGGGATCGCAAGCACGCTGTAATAATTTTTATGATCGATCTTAAGGCCTTGCTCCGTCCATATCTCTTCTATTTCGCCGCCATAACGGACTTCCACCTGCTCTTCCGGGCGCGGGATCTCCCACACATTTCCCGCTTCAAGCCAGTTATCATCCACCTCGACCTGTTCGCCGTCTAAAATGCGCTGCTTAAATAATCCATATTCATATCGGATGCTACAGCCAGTCACGGGAAGATCGAGCGTAGACAGGGAGTCTAAAAAGCATGCCGCAAGACGCCCGAGACCGCCGTTTCCGAGCCCCGCATCTCTTTCCTGCTCTTCGATGTCATCCAAGCTGAGCCCCATATCACTTAAAACTTCCTGATAATCCTTTAAAAGATGCAGGTTGATCATATTATTGACGAGCGCACGGCCCATCAGAAATTCTGCCGATAAATAATACAGGCGTTTCAGTCCCTGATTGAGCACCTGCTTATTGGCGTCCGTCCACTTTTCCACGATCACGTCACGTATAGAAAGTGCACACGATTTATAAATCTGGTCTTTCGTCGCTTCTTCCAGTGTCTTGCCAAAATGCCGCTTCAGCTTGCCCAGAATCTGCTCCTTGATCTCTTCTTTTTTTACGATAGGATCGGCCATGATAAGAACCTCCTGTTTATCCTGCTTTCAGCAATCATGTCAATATTATATCATATACCCTCGCGGGAATACGATTATTCACAATAATTTTACGTACAGAAAAACTGCCGAAAACGGCAGTTTTCCTCATTTCTTCCCTATTCCACGGCGTTCTGCAGCTGTTCTCAGCTCCGGCGCCTTCGCCTCTTTCCCATGTATTTTCCCGTCGCTGCATCTTACTTTCAGGAGGCATCCTCTTCCAATACGCTGAATATTTCTTCTTCTTCCTCAGCTAAACGATCGGACGCCCGTTCCAAAACGGCAAATATTTCTTCCGTTTCCTCTGCCGCCCGGACTGCCGGTTCATTTTCGGCTTCCTCCGGGATCGTATAATCATCTACATGGATCGCTTCATCTATCTTTTCTTCCAAAAGCTGCTCCTGCTCCAGCTCCCGCGCTATCTCGCCGATCGCTTCCCGACCTGCCCCGCGTTTTTCGCCTATATTGCCCCAACAGCCTCCAGCCTCATCTTTTGTATGTTCCAATCTATTCTTCCTTTCGTGTCGTTTAGAATCCTGCCCGGCAAGACCGTCCTGCCTGCATACGCTGCATTGCAGCCGTCACACCGGATTTACAATATATTGTATTAAAAAAATGTTTTTTCGTCAATATGCTGCGTTCCCATCCGCGCGAGCACTCTATTTTGGTCTTATCCCCGGCTTTTCGCCTGCTATAAGAGCATACGGTACAGTGCAATGTATTCCGCTGCAGACCGGTCAAAGCTATTGTCGGCCGCCATTGCCTTCCGAATGAGCTCCGCCAGATTTGCCTTATCCTGATAAACATTTAAAGCAAACCAAATCGTATTCAGCATATCATGCGCATTATAATTTGTGAACGAAAAACCGTTGCCTTCCCGCGTATAAATGTTATAGGGTATGACTGTATCTCGCAGGCCGCCGGTCTCGCGGACGATCGGCAGCGTTCCATAGCGCTGAGCGATCATCTGAGAGATCCCGCATGGCTCAAACATTGATGGCATTAGGAAAAAATCACTTCCCGCATAGATCCGGTGCGCGAGCGGATCGCTGTATCCAAGGCATACTGCCGTCTTATCCGGATATTTATCCGCAATATAACGGAAAAAGCTTTCATACTGTTCTTCGCCGCTGCCGAGAAGCACAAACGCCACATTCTCATATAGAAGCTCCTCAAGCACTGCGCGCACAAGATCAAGCCCCTTTTGCTCTGTCATGCGCGTTACCATTCCGATAAGCGGCATGCTGGGACGCACTTTGATATCGAGTTCCCGCATGAGTTCTTCCTTATCGTGGTATTTCCCGCCGAGGTCATTTGGCGCATAGCGGTATTTCAAATGAGCGTCGTGCTCCGGATCGAACTCTTTTGTATCTATCCCATTCAAAATACCGACTAAATCGCTGCTGCGCGCCCGCAAGATCCCTTCCATACCACGTCCATAATAAGGATCGAGTATTTCCTGTGCATAGGAGGGGCTTACCGTCGTGATCTTATCGGCAAAGACGATGCCTGCTTTCATCATATTGGCGCTGCCGTACGCTTCCACATATTCCGGCGTAAGATATTTGTCTTCCACCCCCAGAATATCTTTGGCAAAATCAAAGGATATCTGCCCCTGATATTGCAGATTGTGGATCGTGAGCACCGTTTTCACATTTCCCTGCGGTCTTCCCTGATATTGGGTGCGTATGAGAAACGGTATCATTGCCGTATGCCAGTCGTTGACATGGATAATATCCGGCTCAAATCCGAGAAACGGAAGCGCTTCAAGCACAGCACGGCAAAAATACGCATACTGCTCCGCTTCCGCTTCGCCGCCTTTATAAATGCACCAGCCGAAATAATATTCATTGTCGATAAAATAATAGGTGACGCCTTCAAGCTCCATCGTCTCAATACCAAGATACAGCGTCCTCCAGCCAAGCTGGATATTCATCGTTGCAAGCACGCGCAGCCGATCCCCGTACTTTTCTTTAACCGTCTTATGCTTGGGTAATATGACACGCGCGTCTATCCCCTGTGCACAAAGCGCCCGCGGAAGAGCCCCGATCACATCGGCAAGCCCTCCGGTTTTGGCAAAGGGCGTTGCCTCTGCTCCTGCGATCAATACTTTCAGTTTGCTCATACGATCGCCCCCTTGCGGATAATGACCGGAAATACTTCATCTCCGATCAGCCTTCTTCCCTGCCGGATGTTGACGGATTTATCGAGGATGACATATTCAAGGTCCGAATTATTGTATACTTCGCTGTTCTGCATAATAATACTGTTTTTTATCTTTGCACCCTTTCCGACATATACGCCGCGGAACAGGATACTGTTTTCCACTTCCCCCTCGATGATACACCCATTTGCGACCAACGAATTCTTAACATTAGAGGTCTTTGCATATTTTGCCGGAACCTCATCCTTGATCTTCGTATAGATTTGGTTGTCTCCGTTGAAAAGATGGTCCTGAACACTACGGTCGAGAAAATCCATATTGATTTTATAGTATGAAGCAACCGAGTGCAAACGTCCTACATAGCCTTTATGCTCATAGCCCATGATCTTGATCCGGCTCAGATTCCCCATTAGGAGGTCACTGACGAAATTATATTTTCCACGCGATACACAGTCCTCCACCAGATATTCCAGAAGATCTTTCCGCATTACATAGGTATCCATTCCTACTTTCCGCGAATCGCTCGCGGCTGCGTTTATTTCCAAATCAACGACTCTTCCTTCGTCATTCAGATGCAACCGGACGTCGTTATAGCGTTCTCCCCGGAAATAGTCCGCCTCGTCTTCGTTGTACAGCATCGTGATGTCCGCCCCGTTATCGAGATGATATTCCACCAAATCATCAAACGTCCGGTTATAGATCGTATAGGAGCCGGACAAAATACAGTATTGCTGCTTAGAACGCGTAATATAGCTCATAACGCCCTTGATCGCATCTACTACACCGCGGTAGGTCCCCATATTTTCCGAACTGGAAAAGGGCGGCAAAATAAAGAGCCCGTCGTTTTTCCGGGAGAGGTCCCATTCTTTTCCGGAGCCGAGATGATCCATCAAGGAATGATAGGAACGCTGCGCGATCACACCGATATTTCGTATCCCCGAATTGACCATATTGGAAAGAATAAAGTCGATCGCCCGGTAGCGTCCCCCTACCGGAAGCGCCCCAACCGTCCGAAGATAAACGAGCTCACGCAGATTGATATTCTGTTCTCCCGCATAAATCAAACCAAATGTATTCCGAAGCATCAGGAAGCACCTCCTGCCGTATTTTTGATCACTTTCTTTGCAGCCACGCTTTCACCGGCCGCAACGCTCGCTCCGGCCCGTATGACCGCCTTATGGCCCACCACCGTAATTTCGCCTTTTCCGCCGACGACAGCACCCGGCTCTACGGAGACTTCTTCGTCCACGATACTTTTCAGCACCTTGCTTTTTTCTCCAATCACCGTCTCCTGCATAATGATACTATCCCGTACGACCGCCCCTTTTTCTATTATGACACCTGCCGAAAGGATGCTATTTTCTACAGTTCCATAAATATAACATCCTTCTGAAATAAGAGAGTTTTTAATCTTCGCCCCACGGTCGACAAAATGCGGCGGCTTATTCGGATTGCGCGAAAAAATGCGCCATGCGTCGTCGTAAAGATTGAGCCCCGGCTCATCGTGCAGCAGCTCCATGTTGGCCTCCCACAGGGAATCGATCGTTCCTACGTCTTTCCAATATCCTTTATAGGGATAGGCAAACAGACGTTCTCCGTTTTCCAGCATAGCAGGAATGATATTTTTTCCAAAATCGTTGCTCGATCTTTCATCTTTCGAATCTGCAATCAGATATTCCCGCACCTTTTTCCAGCTGAAAACATAAACGCCCATAGATGCCATGTTGCTTTTCGGTTTCTTCGGCTTTTCCTCAAATTCTTCGATACGAAGATTTTTATCGGTATTCATGATACCGAACCGTGCCGCCTCTTCCATCGGTACTTCGATCACGGCGATCGTCGCATCGGCTTCGTTATCCTCGTGCGCTTCGATCATTTGGCTGTAATCCATTTTATAGATATGGTCGCCCGATAGCACGAGGATATAATCCGGATTATATTGCTCGATAAAATAGATATTCTGATAGATCGCATTTGCCGTTCCGGAATACCATTCGCCCCGCTCGCCTTTCACATACGGCGGCAGTACAAAAGCGCCTCCCGTAATCCCGTCGAGGTCCCATGGTGAGCCTGTTCCGATATATGCATTCAGCTCGAGCGGCTCATACTGCGTCAGAACGCCGACCGTATCGATGCCCGAATGGATACAGTTGGAAAGCGGAAAATCGATGATCCTATACTTTCCTCCGTAGGTAACGGCTGGCTTGGCACGGTGCTTGGTGAGAACCCCGAGCCTGCTTCCCTGCCCTCCGGCCAAAAGCATTGCGATACATTTTTTCTTTTTAATCATCTTTTCCCATCCCCTTTGCTTTTCAAAGTGAACCGATAGTACACTGCTCCAAGCGGCGGCAGCGTTATTTTTACACTGTACGGCATGCCGTTTAAGGCAAGCTTTTCCGTCTGAAGCTTCTTATCCGGCATCACGCCCGAACCGCCGTAGATCTCATCGTCGCTGCAGATCAGCCTTTCAAGGCTCCCTCTCTGCGGCATCGCTATTCTGTAATCCTCCCGCACGACAGGAGTAAAATTAACGGCGCACACGACTGCCTCCTCCCCGCTCATACGCATAAGGGCAAACGTACTCTGCTCCCTGTCGTCTACATTCAGCCACCGAAAGCCATCCCAGCTGTCGTCGAGCTCATAGAGGGCAGAATATGCGGTATAAATATGGTTCAGGTCCTTCACGAACCTCTGCATGCCCGCATGGGAATCGTATTCCAGCAAAAACCAATCAAGCTGTTTTTTATAGTCCCATTCTATGAATTGCGCAAATTCATCCCCCATAAACATCAGCTTCTTTCCGGGATGTGCGAACATAAAGGCATAAAGTGCCCGAAGCGACGCAAATTTCTGCCAATAATCCCCAAACATTTTATCGACCATCGATTTTTTCCCATGCACGACTTCATCGTGCGAATAAGGCAGGATATAATTCTCGGAAAAGGCATAATACATGGAGAAAGATATCTTGTTATGCTCGAACTGCCGGAAATAGTGATCCATTTTCATATAATCGAGTGTATCGTGCATAAATCCCATGTTCCACTTGAACGTAAAGCCAAGGCCTCCGTCATACGGGGGTTTTGTGACCATCGGGTAAGCCGTGCTCTCTTCCGCTATGGTCATGGCTCCCGCATAATTTGTCAGCACCGTACTGTTCATCCGGCGCAGCATCTCTACTGCATGGCCGTCGATGTTCCCACCTTCCTCATTTGGAACAAAGCAGCCGTCTCTCGCATAATCCAAATACAGAATGGAGGTGACTGCGTCTACCCGCAGGCCATCGATATGATATTTGTCCATAAAAAACATGGCGTTCGATACGAGAAAGCTTACCACTTCCGGCCGGCCGTAGTTGAAGATCAGCGTTCCCCACTGGGGATGCTCCCGCTGCAAAACGTTTTCGTGCTCATATAAATGTGTGCCGTCGAATTTTGCAAGTCCGTGTTCGTCTTTCGGGAAATGCCCGGGAACCCAGTCCATAATAACGCCGATCCCGCGCGAATGGAGCTTGTCTACGAAATACATGAAATCCTGAGGCGTTCCATAGCGTGATGTGACGGCGTAAAAGCCGGTGATCTGATAGCCCCATGACCCATCGTAGGGATATTCCGCTACCGGCATGATCTCCACATGCGTATAGCCCATATCGCTCACATAGTCAGCCAGCTCATCTGCCACCTCCCGAAAGCTCGGAAAGCGATATCCCTCTTTCGTGCGCCACGACCCAATGTGCACCTCATAGATGGATACGGCGTCTTTCAATATATTCTTCTTGAGCCGGCGTTTCATATATGATGAGTCATGCCATTCATATCCGCCGAGCTCCCAAACTTTAGAGGCCGTATTCGGCCGAACCTCCGCATGGAATGCGAAAGGATCGGCCTTCATGACCTTGCTGCCGTCATATCCGTATATAAAGTATTTATAATTATCTCCATCTGCAAGGCCGGGGATAAATGCAGTCCATACGCCATTTTTCCAAGGCTCCATCGGGTTCTTTTCGATGTCCCAGCCATTGAAATCCCCTACGACGCTCACGCTCCTTGCATTGGGAGCCCACACGCAGAAACGGTGCATACGAAGCTTCGGAATATAGTGGCATCCAAAAAACTCGTATGCCCTTTGCGCTTCCCCGGTATTATACAGATAGATGTCATACTCCGGCAAGTACGCCTGATAGCTCTCTTTCATCGTGCTCACCGTCCTTTTTCAATATCCCCGACAACGTTTTACACCTGATAAACGAATTTCTCGTCCTTCTGCGAAGCCTGATTCAGCTCCGCTGCCTTTTCCTCATATCCATCCCGTCCCATCAGAGCGAAAGTCGCAATCTTGCCCGCCTCTACGCCCGGCTGGTCGAATGCATCGATCTCCAAAAATTCCCCTGCTGCGGCAGTTGCCATTTCAAGGAAGAAAAATAAGGCTCCGATCTCTTTTGCATTCATTTCCGAAAGCGTGATACGCATATTCATTTTGCCAGCCTGTGTGACGGCATATTCTGTTGCGCGCATCTCCGAAGCGATCAGCTTATTGATCGTCTGCCCCTGCAGATAAGATGCGTCCTGCATATCGATGGGCGCCTGCGGAATCTTAAGCTCCGTATGGAATTTTTCCACATCGATAAACGCGATCACCTTATCGAACGGCCCTTCCGTATAAAGCTGTATCTGGGAATGTTGATCGGTCACGCCAAGCGCACGGACCGGCGTCTGCCCCTTATTGACGATGCTTCCATCATTTCCATAGCGTTTTCCGAGCGATTCCGCCCATAGCTGCGCGTACCACTCCGCCATATTCAGCAGTCCGTCTGCGTATGGCATCATGACGGAAATATTGGCGCCTTTTTTCATTGCCGCGCAATAAAGAAGCGCATACATATAGGCCGGATTTTCCCAAAGGTTTTCTTTGGTGCATGCCTCGTCCATTTCCTGTGCGCCCGCAAAAAGCGCTTCGATATCAATGTTGAGTACAGCTGCGGAAAGAAGACCGACCGGACATAATACGGAAAAGCGTCCGCCGACGCCGTCCGGCACGGTAAACGTCTTGAATCCGTATTGATTGGATATTTTTTTCAGTATCCCCTTTTCCTTATCCGTTGTTAAGATGATGTTCTCCTGAAAACGGTCTCCCAACGCTTCTTTCAGCTTACCGAGAACGATCATGAACTGAGACATCGTCTCTACCGTATTTCCGCTTTTGGTGATCACATGAAAACACGTTTTCTTTACGTCGATCACATCAAACAATGCGTTGATCCCATCCGGGTCTACATTATCGACTACATAAAAGCGTACGCCGCCGCGTTTTTCGCGCGGAAGTTCATTATATTTCAAATGCTTGATGCCGGTAAACAATGCCTTTGAGCCAAGTGCGCTTCCGCCGATTCCGAGCACGACAAAGTTTTCAAAGCCTGCGTTGATGCGCTCCGCTTCCTTTTTGATATCCGCAACGACCGCGGCCTGATTATAGGGCAGACTGCGCCACGCCATAGCATCTTTTTTTGCGCACATGTTCTGATGGATCTGCGGGATTTTCAGCGCCATTTTCTGTATATCCTGCTCCTCAATTCCATGTTCTCCGATCGTTTGAACAAGCATGTGGTTAAAATCGATCTTCATTTCTGATCCTCCGTTTTGTTATTTTCAAATATTTTGAAGCCGTTTCCGGCCATTTCACACAATATCTTATTCCGCCCGGCCATAGATCTCCGTTACGGAACGCAGCCAGTCTATTTTTTCTTTGTCAAACGCACCCTTTTTCATACGCCATTTCCAATTTCCAAGAGCCTTTGACGGATAGTTCATACGCGCTTCCCCATCAAGCTCCAATATGTCCTGCATGGGAATGATGGAAATGTCCGCGACGCTCATCATGGCGAGACGAATCAGCTTGCGCACCACATTTTTCTCCGTCGCTTTTCCAATATAGCCTGCCAAAAAGCGCTTCGTTTCCGGCGGACTCGTTTTGAACCAATGGAGCGTCGTATCGTTGTCGTGTGTACCTGTATAGACTACACTGTTACGCGGGTAATTGTGCGGCAGATAATCGCTGTTTCGTTCGTCAAACGCAAACTGGAGCACTTTTAATCCCGGAAAGCCGCAATAATCGAGGAATCCTCTGACTGCATCGTCTATTGCCCCAAGGTCCTCCGCAATGATCGGCGGCATAGGGAGCGCCGTTTTTATCGCATCGAAGAGTGCGCCGCCCGGTCCTTTTACCCATTCTCCATCTTTCGGAACGCCGCCTTTGGGGATCTTGAAATAAGCCTCAAAGCCTCTGAAATGGTCGATCCGCAGGATATCATATAAATGCAGGCTGCGTTTCATGCGCCGTACCCACCATTCATAATGATGCTCACGCATATAGTCCCAGTCATATAATGGATTGCCCCAAAGCTGACCCTCGTCACAGAAATAGTCGGGCGGCGTTCCCGCAACGCTTCCATCCTTCAAAAAATATTCGGGATGCGCCCATGTTTCCGCAGAATCGAGCGCCACATAAATCGGGATATCTCCAATCATCTGTATCCCATTTTTATTCGCATATTCTTTCAAGGCAAACCATTGACGCTCATATAAAAACTGCGTGAACTGGATCGCTTCGATCTCCCTGCTATATCGCTGTGTCAGCTCCATGATCGCCGCCGGTTCACGCTCTACGATATCCGGCGCCCACTGCCCATAAGGCAAATAATGGAAATGCTTTTTCAAGACGACAAATAGCGCGTAGTCAAAAAGCCATCCTGCATTTTCATATTGAAAAGCGGAAAATTCATGCGCATATTTCTCTATCCCGCGCTCATAGGCTTTTTCCAATACGCCGTGCTTTAGCTGGAAAAGCGCCTCATAATCTACGCTGGATTCATCCTTTCCAAAGTTGAGCGCCTCGTAATCGCTTTTGCGCAGCAGGCCGTCTTCTTCCAAAAGATCGAAATCAATAAAATATGGATTATAGGCAAAAGCGCTCGTGCCGGAATAGGGGCTGTCTGCATAGCCCGTAGGCGTACAGGGGAGAACCTGCCAATAGGATTGTTTTGCCGCATGAAGCCTGTCTACGAAATCATAGGCCGCCTTTCCCAGCGTTCCGATCCCATAAGGAGATGGTAAGGATGATATGTGCAGCAGTATCCCGCTTCCCCGTTTCATAGATTTGTCTCCGTCAAATTCATTACACCTTTATTATATATTTTTTTGTCTTAAAAGTATATATCTTTGTCGAATATACTTTACCGCCGTCTACTTTATATCGGTGTTTCTGACGCTTCGCAAACAACATTTTCCCGGCATTTTCGCCGCTCTATTGCAAAAATGCCTTTCCACTCATGCGGAAAGGCATTTTTTTCTTACACATTTTTGCCGCAGCATTTTTTATATTTCTTTCCGGAGCCACATGGACACGGGTCGTTCCGCCCGACTGTTTTTTCGCTCACAGCCTGCTTGGAAGCGCGCCATTCCCGCGTGATCTCGTTTCTCCGCTCTGCGGAAAGCACACCGTCCCACTGGGGCAGTGTGTATAACCATTTTGCCTTTGCCTCATGCATATTGAAATATAGCTTTTCAAAGTCGATATCCAGCTTGATAGGCGTATCTTCCTCCAGTGCGTCAAGGTCGATCTCCTCTTTAAGGCTCGTATTGATGCCATCGATAAAACCGCAGAAAACGACCGGCTCCATTCCGACCTTTTCCGCCACGTCCTTCAAAGCGCCTTCGTATGAAACGGACGTATCTTCCAGAATCTTTTCATAAACATCTGTTTCCGCCGAAAAATAATCGTCCCAGAATGCCTGCTGCTGCGCCGGAGTCTGCGCCATCTGCGCAAGGTTTTTCCACTGTTCATATAAAGCCATTACAGCACCTCCTCAAGCTCCCTGTCGAGCCGTTTTGCGATCTCCCGGATAAAATCGTGTGTATTCACGACCGTTTTTTCTCCTTTTTCCCACAGGAGGGCAAGGTCTTTGGTCATCACACCCTCTTCGATCGTGCGGACCGATGCCCGCTCAAGCGCATCTGCAAACTTCACGAGAGCCTCGTTTTTGTCCAGTTCCCCGCGCTTTTTCAGTGCGCCCGACCATGCGAAGATCGTGGCCATAGAGTTTGTAGACGTCTCCTCTCCTGCCTGATGCCTGTAATAATGACGCGTGACCGTACCATGTGCCGCTTCATATTCATAGTTACCGTCCGGCGAAACGAGCACGGACGTCATCATGGCAAGACTGCCGAATGCCGTTGCCACCATATCGCTCATGACATCTCCGTCATAATTTTTGCACGCCCAGATATAGCCGCCCTCCGACCGGATCACGCGGGCCACCGCATCGTCGATCAGCGTATAGAAATATTCAATGCCAAGCGCTTCGAACCGCTCTTTATATTCCGCATCATAGATCTCTTGGAAAATATCCTTGAACGTATGGTCATAGATCTTGGAGATCGTATCTTTGGTCGCAAACCAAAGGTCCTGCTTCGTATCAAGTGCATAATTGAAACAGCTGCGTGCAAAGCTGCCGATGGATTTATCCGTATTGTACATGCCCTGTGCAACGCCGCCGCCCTCGTAATCAAACACGGGAAGCTTGGTTTCCGTTCCATCCTGCGCCGTAAACAGCATTTCAAATTTTGTGTTTGCCGGTACGCGGTACTCGGTATTGCGGTATACGTCGCCATACGCGTGACGCGCGATCGTGATGGGCTTTTTCCATGTTTTTACGGACGGAGAAATACCGTCTACTACAATGGGCGCGCGGAACACCGTACCGTCAAGAAGCGCACGAATCGTACCGTTCGGGCTCTTATACATCTCTTTCAGGCCGTATTCCTCTACACGCTGCGCATTCGGGGTGATCGTAGCACATTTTACGCCTACGCCATACTTTTTGATCGCGTTGGCGGCGTCATAGGTTACCTTATCGTCCGTTTCGTCCCGGTAGGGCAGCCCAAGGTCGTAATATTCCGTATTCAGTTCAATATATGGCAAAAGCAGGTCCTGCTTGATCATATCCCATATAATCCTTGTCATTTCATCCCCATCCATTTCGACAAGGGGCACCGGCATTTTTATTTTCTGCATATCCTTTCCTCCTGAAATCTTATTTTCACGCACTCTGTGCGATTGCCTACAGGGCTTCCAATCCCGGGCCGCGTTCCGTCCACATAACATACGCGTCTTCCCCGTTGTTGGAATAATACCGTTTTCGAATCCCGTGGATCGAAAAACCGCATTTTTTATATAACCTGAGCGCTGCCTTGTTCGACACTCTGACTTCCAGCGACATCGCGTCCGCTCCGTGCTCCTTTGCGGCGCGGTTCAATTCTTTCATCAGAGCGTAGGCATAACCTCTTCCCCGATAAGCGGGCAGGATGCATACGTTCGTGATATGCGCCTCGTCAAGAATGATCCACATGCCGCCATATCCGACGATCGTTCCGTCCTTTTCTACGACAAGATAGACCGTATTATCGTTTTCGATGATATCGTCATACAGCATGGCATAAGACCACGGGAGGTCAAAGCTGCTGTTCTCACAGTAATGGATATCTTCCAGATCGCCGCGCTCCGCACGCCGAATCACTACATCGCTTAAAGCTCTCAACGTTTCTTCAGCCTTTCCGCCTGACTTTCCCGCAGATAATGGGGCTCTAATTCATCATATTTAAGCAAACCGCCCTGCACATATATTTTTTCAGCAGCCGCGCATACGGAAGAAGCATGCTGCAGCAGGAACTGCTGCGGCAGGAACACACTGTCCGGCCTGTGTGCGGCTATTTCCTCGCGGAACCGCTCGGCCGCGTCTCCCACGAATACCACCGGCCCTTCCGGAAGCAGCTGATCCAGCAACACCGTAAGCGGTACCGCACGTTCCGCCACAAGCACTCTGCCATTATGCTTCGTCATCGTATAGACTTCGCCCCTCCGTGCATCCATTGCCGCACAGACGGGCCGTTCCTCCGCCCCCGCATTTTCAATGAGCGCCTCCAGCGTGTTGACCGCGATCACGGGCTTCCCTGCCCCATGAGCCATGGCCGCGCAGGCCGCGGTGCCGATCCGTATGCCCGTAAAAGAACCGGGGCCGCAGGCTACCGCAAAAGCGTCCATATCCGCCGCTCCATATCCTGCCGCGCGCAGCGCTCCGTCAACCGCGGGCATCAGCGTTTCGGAATGCTTCTTTCCCGCATCGATATAAAATTCGGAAAGCACTCTCCCGTTTTCCATAACGGCGGCGGAAAGCGTATTGCCCGTTGTATCTATCCCAAGCAGTCTCACTTTTCTACCTCCCGCACGGTTATATGCCGTCCGGCATCTCCTGTTCTTACAATACTGATATCGAGCCGCGGCGCCGGAAGCGCTTCCGGTATCAGGTCGGCCCATTCGCACACACAGATGCCGTCTCCGGCAGCATATTCCTCAAAGCCGGTCTCGTAAAGCTCGTCCTCGTCTTCCACACGGTAAATATCAAAGTGGTATAGGGGAAGCCGTCCGCTTTCATACACCCTAAGTATTGTATAGGTAGGGCTTACGACGCTCTCCCGCACGCCGAGCCCCTCAGCGAGGCCCTGTACAAAGGCGGTCTTTCCCGCGCCAAGTTCCCCATAAACGGCAAGAAAGCTGCCTTGAACCAGATGGGAAGCCAGCTTTTTTGCAAATTCTTTTGTTTTAAGTTCGCTGTCGCTGAAAAATTCCTGCATTTGCGCCTGTTTCCTCATCTCTTATGTGCGTTGCACATTTTTTTATTATAAAGGAAAACAGCCGTTTTTGCAAGGTTTCTGCACGAAATCCACACCTGCGCACACCTATTTTTCTGCCGGGCACTCTCGCACGCTTTTTACTTCTTTCAGCCCGAATAAACGTCCTACCGTCTTGTAAAGCGCGAATGTCAGCACCGAATTGATGCCCGCCTTGATCAGGTTGAACGGCAGAATCGCAGGAACGACCAGCTCGATCACCTGTTCACGCGGAACTCCCATATAAAGAGGCGTTACAATGATGTTCCATACGACCATGACCGCCGTCCATGCAACGACGCCGACGGCCAGCGCCACCGCCGCATTTTTGCGCGTCTTGTTCCTTTTATAGATATTCCCCGCCACGATCACAAAAACGCCTGTCGCAACGATATGCATCATGATCCCTATAGGACCAGCCGAGGCGCTTACCGTAATTCCCTGAAGGACCGCAACGATGACCGTAAGAATAAAGCCGACGAACGGCCCGAACGCAAAGGTCGTAATAAAGATCGGGATATCCGCCGGATCGTATTCAAGAAACGGCAGGAACATCGGGATATGGATCAGGGCCACCAATACGACGGATAACGCCGCCATGACCGCGATGGATGTGATGCTGCGCGTCGTAAAACGCGGCTTTGCTAAAGTGTTCATGAGATCAATACCTCCACATAAAAAATTTCCGTGAATCGAAATCCCCGGAAATTATATGCGACCATATTTTTCTTCTCTCATCCAGACTATACTGTCGGCTGCGGAATTCCACCGCATCGGCTCCTTACAGGAGTTCGCAGGCTTTACTGCCGGTAGGGAATCTCACCCTGCCCCGAAGACTCATTCACTTTTCGGTATCTATTATATGCTTTCCTCTTTCTCCTGTCAATCCCGTTATTTGACATGGATTCCCTTTTTGTTTAATATAAGGAAGTATCTATCTAAAAAATCTTTGAGGTATGTTATGGAAGCGTTTATGTCCTCTTTTTCCGGGATACTCGGCAGCGTAAACGATTTTGTTTGGGGGCCCGTTATGCTCGTTCTGCTTGTCGGCACGGGCGTTTTTCTGATGATCCGTTTAAAGTTCCGTCCGCTGCGCAATCTTGGCTATGCTCTGGGGCAGGTCTTTTCCAAACACAGCATTAAAAAAGAGCATAATACCGATGCGGGTGATATTTCTCCCTTTCAATCGCTTATGACAGCTCTTGCCGCTACGATCGGGACCGGAAACATCGTGGGCGTAGCGACTGCAATGACGCTCGGCGGACCCGGCGCACTCTTCTGGATGTGGATATCCGCCCTGTTCGGCCTTGCGACCAAATATGGGGAATCGGTCCTTGCCGTATATTACCGCGAGAAGGACCAGCGCGGAGAAATGTCGGGCGGTCCTATGTTTTCCATCAAAAACGGCTTCAAGATCAAATGGCTCGGAACCGCGCTTGCAGGTGCATTCGCGGTATTTGCCGTGATCGCGTCGTTCGGGATCGGAAATCTGACCCAGATCAATTCCATTGCAGATGCAGTTTCCGGAACTTTCCATGTTCCAACATGGATCACGGGAATCGTTATCGCCGTATTGGTCGGCGTCGTATTGCTCGGCGGTATCCAATCCATCGGGAAAGTGTCGGCCAAGGTCGTTCCAGTTATGGCTGTCTTCTATGCCGCAGGCTGTCTGATCATTATTCTGTCCAATCTTGACGCGCTGCCGTCTGGGATCGGCCAGATCCTAAGCAGCGCTTTCGCGCCCACGTCGGTGCTCGGCGGCGTCGCCGGCTTTACTTTTGCAAGCGCGCTTCGCTTCGGCGTTGCCCGCGGCGTCTTTTCGAATGAGGCTGGCCTCGGGAGCGCGCCGATCGCCGCTGCAGCCGCTAAAACAGACCATCCGTGCCGTCAGGGCTATATCAACATGACAGGGACATTTTTCGATACGCTCATCGTCTGTACATTGACTGGTTTTGCCATTGCAAGCTCCGGTGTGCTCGGCACCCTTGATGCAGCGGGAGAGCTCGTCACCGGCGCTTCCCTTACCATCGCGGCCTTTGGCAGCGTCATGGGGCCAGCAGGAAGCTATATCGTAACGATCGGCCTGATCCTCTTTGCTTTTTCTACCATTCTCGGCTGGAGCTATTATGGGGAAAAGAGCCTTGAATATCTTACGCATTCCGTTAAAGCGCGCTATGTTTACCGCGTTATCTTTGCGTGCTTCATTTTTGTCGGCGCGATCACGACGCTTGAGATCGTATGGGATTTTTCGGATACGGCAAACGGCCTTATGGCGATCCCGAACCTTATCTGCCTGCTCGTGCTCAGCAATGTGATCGTTAAACAGACGGACGATTTTGACCGGAGATTTTTAAAGCCAAGCAAAGCAGCGCAAAAACAACGCATAAAATAATGCGCTTTTCCGTCTGTGCGCGCAAAGGCACCGTTCATTGAAAATTATCCGCTGTTATTATATAATAACAAATCATAGCCGCTTCTGGGAGGAGTTATTTTGAAAAGAATTCTGCCGTTCGTGATGTTTCTATTGGTTCTGTTTACCGCCGCGCCGGCATTGGCCGTATCTTACTCAGACGAAACCTACCGTTACAGCATCGATCTCCCGGAAGGGTCAGATACCTACTACTATACGCAGGAAAGTTCAAATATGCCGGAAGATCTCCTTACTGTTGCGCAGTCTAAAAATCCTCCGGCTTGTTTTCTGCTGGCAGCTTATGAAAATCTCAGACTTTCCTACTCGCTCGATATGACAGCTGTTTCGCTTGAGACTGTTCTTCCTGAGCTTTCCGGGAAAAACATCACCGATTTGTCTGAGCTTTCCGACGAGCAGATAGATCTGCTCTCTCAAAGCAAAAAAGCAGAATATGGTTCTCTTTACGCATTCGGGGCGGACGATATCGCTTCCTTAGCCGGAAAAACTGCGCTTGTGTTGACAGGCCGCCTTACCGACGATGTGTTGGGCGGTCAGACGGAAGACCCTTACACGACTGTTCTTTATCTCGCCGCTGATAATAACTGCCTATTTTCTATCACGCTGCGCTATAAAAACGACGGTACGGGTATTGCCCTTGAACAGGCTGAAAATGTTTTAGCAACTTTGCGTTTTGATAGTACTCCGGTCGTTTCCCCCGCCGCATCTCCGTCTTCTCTGAAAAGTGATGCACTTTCCGTTTCTCCGCTGCCGGTCTCTTCCGATGAAGCCGGCCCTAAGGTCACGGTCTCGACAGTCTCCGGCGGCGCTTCACAGTTTTTCCGCAATTTCAGCGAGCGTCTTTCCTATGCATACTATAACGATCCTTATTTTCCGATCTACGTTGCCGGAGCGTGTATCGTTGCCGCTCTTGTCATCATCATTATTATTTTGATCGCTGCCCGGCGCAGACGGGATAAAATGGATGGATATGAAGAGGACAGAGAAAATGCCACCACAGAGGAGCCTGCAGATGAGGGCGGCACAGATGCCCTCAGTGATAATATGCCGGCTTCGGCAATCACCCGTCCTACGATCGCGGAGGAAGCTTTATCCCGCCGCACACGGCAGACAGAGGTACGGATAGAGGAAGCGTCCGCTGCCAATCCTGTTCCGACCGAGCCGGAGGAGCAAGACGCTGCGTTTTCCGAACACGATTCTATTCCCTCTCCCTCTCGCGATTTTTCCCGTCCCAAAGTCGGCTCGCGCGTAGAGCGGTATGGCCGGAAGAAAAAATAGTCCTGTTTTTGTAAAAAAAACAGGTTCTATCCTTGACTTCATGCAGTTCGTATACTATAATATTTTGTGTTGCTCGCGGTAGTGCTGGAATAGGCAGACAGGCACGTTTGAGGGGCGTGTGTCCATGACGTATGGGTTCAAGTCCCATCTACCGCACCAATAAAAAGCCTTTAACCATGCGGTTTAAAGGCTTTTTATTTTCTCGTTGACCACGCTTTTGACCACACTTTTTTTATAAACAAATTGGCGGGAGCTTTCGCCCCCGCCCTTTCTTGTTACTCCGTTTTCTTCCCCTGCTTCAAAAGCTGTTCTGTATCAAACATAATACAAAGGCGGCAGACGGTCTATGAGCGGTATTTTCCGATTAAATATCTCCTGCCTTTTTAGATTCATCCAAGCCTAAAATATGATCTGCAGATTCATGATACAGACGACACAAAGTAATCAGATGACGTACCGGCAGTTCATTGGCCCCGCGTTCATATCGTGCATACATAGTTTGTGAAGTGCCAAGCTTCTGCGCGACCTGAGCCTGTGTCAGATCACAATCTTCTCTAAGATCCCGCAGTCTTTTGATATATCCGGGCAGCTCGTTCATCGTGTTTCTTCTATTCATGCTCCTATCATAAGGTAGTAAATATATTTACTGTTGACTTTAGTAAATATTTGTACTAAAATCATTTTGGATATTTACTGCCCGTGCTGTTCCGGCTTTCAATATCATTGGATCACCAAAGGAGCAATTAGTATGAAAAAAATAATCCTGCTTGCAGTGACCGTCGTTATCTGTCTGTTTATATTGGCCTGTGGCCATATAAACGCCCCATTCCATACCAGCGAGCTGTCTATCCGTTCCGACGGTACATGGACATACAGCGGTTCTATGCAAGGCACATGGGTAAAGCGCGGCGGGCAGCGTGTTCTTTTTATCGACGGCTTTGACAGCACTGAGATCATACTGGCCCATTAGTCCGCTCCATATTATGAAGATAAAAAATATCCGCATATTTTCTATGCGGATATTTTGATCGAACCTTATTATGAAGATAAAAAATATCCGCATATTTTCTATGCGGATATTTTGATCGAACCTTTTATACATACCGTTATCCCGTTTAGAAAGCGGGCATAACGCCAATACCCTGTAATACGGAGCAAATCAGGATCGCCGCCATAATAAACGGCGCGATGTATTTGATAAACACCCGATACATTTTCCGCCGCTTGAATTGAGAGGACAGCTCCACTTCCCCAATGATCGCTTTCGGCTTGATGACATAGCCCACAAAGATACAGGTCAGCATTGCAACGATCGGCATGATAACGGAATTGCTTGTAAAGTCAAACATATCCAGTATCGTCATTCCATTCCACGTGATATGATCCCACATGCCAAAGCCAAGAGAGGATGGGATCGCCAGTGCGACAATGATCGCAAGCGAAATAAAGCACGATCTTTTACGGGATATTTTAAATTTGTCCTTGAAGATGGAAACCACTGTCTCCATCAGGGAGATGGAAGAGGTGAGGGCTGCGAAAAGAACCATCAGAAAGAATGCCGCGCCTACAATGTTTCCGGCTTCGCCCATGCTGCCGAATACCTTTGGCATTGTCTGGAACATCAGGGATGGTCCTGTAGACAGTGCCGCTTCGTCACCGCCGGAAAACACGAAAACAGCCGGAACGATCATCAGCCCGGCAAGGATCGCTACGCCCGTATCAAATATTTCGATCTGTTTTACAGATTGTTCGAGGTCCTGCTTTTTATTCATATAAGAACCGTACGTGACCATAATGCCCATGGCAAGAGACATGGAATAGAACATTTGCCCCATCGCGGCAAGCACCGTTTCCGCGGAAAACTTGGAAAAGTCCGGCATAAAGTAATAAGCTACGCCTGCGCCCGCGCCGGGAAGCGTAAGGGAATAGATCGTGATCGCGACCGTAAGGCCGATCAATACAGGCATCAATATCTTGCTCGCTTTTTCGATGCCTTTTTCCACCCCCATAAATACGATCACGAAAGTCGCCGCGATAAACACCGCAAACCAAAATAAAGGCGTCCATTCGCTGCTGACGAAAGCATTGAAATATCCGTCTCCTGCAGTCGCCGTTCCCGCGCCGGAAATAAAATCCGCAAAATATTTCGTTACCCAACCGCCTATCACGCTATAGTACGGCACAATGATAATAGGAACGACGGCCGAAAGCACACCCAAGAAAGCCCACTTCTTATTTAGCGCACGGTATGCTCCAATAACGGACAGGCCCGTTTTCCGGCCTAAAGCGATTTCTGTGACCATCAGTGTAAACCCAAATGTCAATACCAGAATAATATATACTAACAAAAATATCCCGCCGCCATATTTTGCAGCGAGATAAGGGAAACGCCAAATATTCCCTAATCCTACCGCCGAACCGGCAGCAGCCAATACAAACCCGATTTTACTTGAAAACAGACTCCGTTTTTCCACGACCAATACCCCATTATCAATTTTATGAATCTACAATCGTCTCAAAATATTTTACTATACTCTTGCTCTAAAAGGAATCCTTAAATCATAATATTATAATTTATATATTTTCCTTATCTTTTAGATGCCGTTCTTCCTCTGCCACATTCCGCCTTTCCTATCGGAACAAAGCGCAGCAAAAATCCGGCGGGCAAAGATGCCCGCCGGATTTTTCCGCCTGTTTGTTATTTTCTTAGCGCCTTGACGATCTCGGCAATATACAGCGTGTGATAATCCTTATCCGGATACCATTTCTGATCCGGCTCCTTATCGAGAAAGCATTCCGGAGCATACTCCTGCGCATAAAGCTTACGGCATATAAGAATTGTCTTTGCCTCTGCAAAGCAGGGCGTTTTCTCTTCATGTATGACCGTAAGGCCGGAGATTTTTACCTTATCTTCATCCCTGCCCGATACTGTTCCGAAATAATTCAGCGTCTTACGGTAGCTCTCATCCATGAATGCGAGCGAAAAATGATCGGTCATATCTATAAATTCTTTTGTATAGCGTTGGGGACGTATCACGACGAAAGCCACGTTTTTTCCCCACATAACGCCGAGGCCACCCCACGAGGCCGTCATTGCGTTTACTCTCCCTTCGCTCTCAGCCGTGACGAGCATCCAGTCTTTTCCGATCGACTGGAAAGGATTTTCTTTCCACTCTGTTAGTTCAAACTCTTTAAAATCTGTCATTTTCGTTCTCCTTTAACCGATTTTACGCCGCGTTGGTCCTTTCGGCGTATCCGGAGGCAACTCTTCCCGGACTTTGTTTACTAATTCTTCCTCTGTCATATCGTCCGCCGCTTCCGTTTCCTCTTTGGCTCTGTGCCGAAAGAACGGCCGGCGTTCTTTTTCCTGCAGACCTTCAAGCCGCCTGCGCTGCGCGCGCGTTGCGGGCTTAGGATCGTCCGCATATTTTTCGAGGAAATCCATTGCCGGTTCGTCCGGCTGCACCTCCGCTTCTCCGACCGGCGGTACTACAATGGTCGGCTCCTCCTCTTCCATTGCTTCTTCTGCACTTGCAGCCGGGCTCTCTGCCGTTTCCTCCGCCTCCATTTTTTCCGCAGCATCGGCCTCAGAAGCCTGAAAAACCGGCGTTCCGATCGGCTCCATAACGATCTCCGTCGGCTGTTGAAGCCTATGCGGCATATATTCCCCGCCGCCGCATCCGTGGATCGTATCTGCGGAAATATACTCTACTACCATATCGTCTATGACCTTTCCAATGTACCTTACGGTGTCCATTGGCGTCATAGAGTATTCTCCCTCCTGCTCTGCTGCTGTTTCTCCCGCCATTCCGGCAATATATACTCCGGTTATCGCAGCCTCATAGACATCCTTTCCCTGCGCAAGCAGACCGCCGATCACACCGGTCAGTACATCTCCGCTGCCGCCCTTTGCCATTCCCGGAGTTCCTACACAGAGAAGCGTAGCGTTCCCAAACTGGTCCGCAACGATCGTCGTGCTTCCTTTCAAAACCAGAGTCACACCATATTCCGCTGCAAAATCGACCGCAGCCTTAACGGGATCTTCCAAAATTTTTCCCACAGAAAGGCCGCATAATCTGGAAAATTCCTTTGGATGAGGGGTAAGGATCACTTCTCCTTTTTTCTCTTCCAATACTTCCAGATGACCCGCAAGAGCATTCAGTCCGTCTGCATCGATCACTTTTGGTAAATCGCATTCTGCAATGATACGGCTTACCACCTCCTCGACCGCCTCGCCGCGTCCGAGTCCGGGCCCTACAGCAACCGCCGTTTTCCCCTGTGACAGCTTGAGGACCATGTCTGCCGCCTCTTTTGCCAAAACTCCATTCTCGTCCGCAAGTTCAAAGCAGGTCGCCTCCGGCACAGTATGCTGCAGAACATCCACCACATCTCCACAGGCCGCGGCAGTAACGAGCCCTGCGCCCGCGCGGGAAGCGGCACGAGCACAAAGCACAGCGGCTCCTGCCATTCCATAGCTGCCCGCGATCATAAGCAATCTGCCATAACTCCCCTTATTGGAGTCGAGCGGACGCTGTCCGAGACACATATCGGGATCGTCGCTCTCATAAACACAGACTGCCGCCTGCAGAGGGATATCGCATCCATCATCTATACCGATCTTCACGACCTGAAGCTCGCCGGAATGTTCCCTGCCCGGATAAAGAAAGTGTCCTATCTTCGGATATTGGAACGTGACCGTGATATCCGCTCTCACTGCCGTTCCAAGGACCGCGCCCGTCTGCGCGCTGATCCCCGACGGGATATCTATGCTGACGACCAACGCATCCCGTTCATTCAGAAATTCAGCGGCAATACGGTATATCCCGTCCAACGGACGCGAAAGCCCGGTCCCAAAAACTGCGTCTACATAAACGTCCGCTTCCGGAAGCGCCTCAAGCCCCTCCCTGTTCGTTATGACGGTATAGAATTCTCTCGTTTCTTTAAAAAAAGCAAAATTTTCCGCTGCATCGCCGGAGATATCGGACGGATTTCCAAGCACGACGACCTTTACGTCGTATCCGTTCGCAAGGAGTATCCGCGCAACGGCAAACCCGTCCCCTCCGTTGTTTCCTGTTCCACAGAACACCTGCACACTGCACGGCTCCATCTCTGCGCGTATCGCTTCATAGACCCCGTGCGCTGCATTTTCCATCAATACGAGCCCCGGTATCTTCATCCGTTCTATCATATAGCGGTCTACCGCTTTCATTTGCTGTGACGTCAGTAATGTCCTCATTCTGCCTTTTCCTCCTTTTCGAGTATGACGACCGCGCTTGCCGTATCTTCCGTATGTGTGATACTGATATGCAAAGCCGCTGCTTTTCCAGCCAACTCACCATGCAAAACGACATACGGTGCGCCGCTCTCCCTATGTAATATTTCAATATCTGTCAGCCGGGCGTCTGTAATACCAAGCGACAACGCTTTCAGGACCGCTTCTTTGGCGCAGAACATTCCGGCCGCGCTTTGCGCCGCAAGCGCCCTTTTTTTAAGATAATCCCGTTCTTTTTCAGTAAATACCCTGTTTAGAAAAGCCTCCCGTTTCATCGCCTGTTCCATACGTGCGATACGGAGGCTGTCGATCCCTACGCCCGCGATCATTTGGTCTCTCCCGCGGCAAGCACGCTATTGACAACGGCCCGCCGCGTCACCTCGATCACCGCCGTGATCAGCGCGTTCATATCCGCCGTTCTTGTTCCATAGGAAAGCGAAAACATCGTATCTCCGTCCACCATCGTATGGATCGGATCGATCGCTTTTGCAAGACCGTCGTGCGCGACCTGCGCAAGCTTTGCCGCTTCATCCTTGGAAAGCGCGGCGTTTGTCGCCACCACGCCTATCGTCGTGTTTCTGCCTTTCATAAATTCCACCTGCGCCTTATGCTCGAGCAGATGCTGAGCCGTATTGATATGTATACCGTTTTTTTGCGTGCCGGCTAATATCCTGCCGTTTTCCACAACATCTCCAAATGCGTTGACTCCGACGAGCGCTGCTGCAAAAACGCCGCCCGGAAGCTGCAGGCTGGCAGTTCCGACGCCGCTTTTCTGCGCATGCTTCATACCGAGCGCCTTACCTACCGTCGCTCCCATGCCAACGCCCACGCTTCCCTGCGGTACTTTCGTGCATGCGTTGATGCAGGCCGCATATCCCATGCCTGCATTAGGGCGGATATCGCTTCTTCCATACCCAAGATCATAGATCACGGCGGCCGGAACGATCGGAATGACGGCATCGTCTGTACGCACTCCCATTCCCTGCTGTTCGCAATAGATCATAACGCCATCGGCAGCAGCAAGCCCAAATGCGCTTCCGCCCGCAAGCAGCACCGCATAGCATTCCTGTACTGCCTTTCCCTGAGACATAAAATCCGTCTCACGCGTGCCCGGCGCACTGCCGCGCACGTCTACGCCGCATACCGCCCCATTCGGCACGAGAACGACCGTGATCCCCGTGCTGCCCGCATGGTCCTGCGCATGGCCCACCAACAGGCCCTGAATGTCCGTAATGCTTCCGCTGTACATAAAAATCTCCGTCAGATATATTGCCCGATCCCGCGGATCGAGACTTCCCCCGCCATAAAGGCTCTTATTTTTCCATTGATATCCAGCAGAAGCTCTCCTTGCTTGGAAAATCCTCTGCACACGCCTGAAAACGTTTCTTCTCCGCTCAGTACCCTGATCTCTTTTCCTATTATAGCACTATTTGCGCAATATTCGTCAAAAATCGCGTCGATCCCTCCGGAAATATACCGGCTGCAATAGGCCGATACGTCATCTGCCATAGCGGCCGCAAGCTTCAGGCGGCTCTGTTCTCTCCCTGTCGCCGTCAACAGAGAGACGGCCCTTTGCGCAAGCTCGCCGGGAAATTCCTTCTGATTGACGTTCAGCCCCATCCCGCAGACAATATATTCCACCCGGTCCATATCAGAAGACATTTCCGTCAAGATCCCACATAGCTTTTTCCCCTGATAGACGACGTCGTTCGGCCATTTGATCTTTGCGTCCACACCGCATATCCTCCTGACCGCGCTGATCACCCCGAGCGCTGCGGCAAAGGTCACCGCAGGTGCTTTCGGCGGTTCAAAGCCCGGTCTGAAAAGCATGCTCATCTGGACGGAATCCCCGGGCAAAGATACCCAGCCCCGGCTGAGCCGTCCTTTTCCCTTTGTCTGAAGCTCCGCAATATAAATCGTTCCGTCAGCAGCGCCTGCCCGCGCTTGTCTTTTGGCATACTCATTCGTTGAATCGGTCTCCTCCAGCCATGTGACGTCATGCTCCCGCTCGGTAAAAAGCCCGATGTATTCCGGCTTGAGGACATCCGGCAGCTTCACAAGGCGGTATCCCCGCTTCGTATGTGCCTCGACCTCCGCCCCGTCCTCCTTGATCGCCTTGATATGCTTCCATACGGCGGCCCGTGAGACGCCCAGCCGTTCGCTGATCTGCTCTCCGGATAAAAAGTCATCCGCATCGAAAAGCAGTTTTAAAATATCTTTTCTCATTCCTCTTCATGCCTTTCAAGCGCGCGTTTGATCTCTTCGTATTCGAAGCCCTTTGCCATCAACGCACGCATGATTTTCTGTTTCGCGCTTTTTTCGTTTTCTGCACGGTATTTTTGCTTGAGTCTGCCGATATGCCCGCGAATCACGTCTTCATCCTTCTCCGTGCTTTGTGCCGCAGCCTGTGCAATATCGCGCGGGATGCCTTTTTGCATCAATTTCTGTATCACGACATAGCGTCCGTATTTCCGGGAAAGCTCTTGCGCATAAAGCTCTGCAAATCTGCCGTCGTCCAGATAACCGATCTCTTCTAATTTCCGGATCACGCGCCCGACCGTCTCCTCCGCGATCTCTTTTTCCCGCAGTTTATCGCGCAGCTCCTTTGCCGTACGCATACGGTAGGAAAGCAGTTTCATTGCGCAGGAAAGCGCGTATTTTTCTCCGTCTTCCTGCAGAATACGTTCTTTCTCCTCCTCTGTGATATATGCTCCTGTTTTCAGACGGTGAGAAACGGCGGTATCCGCATAAACTGCGAACGCAAACTTTCCCCCGGTATAAATATGAACGCGTTCCTTATTTTTTTGCCCGACGCGAATATCCGTTATCCTTTCCATACAACTATTATACTGGAAACGGGTATGATTTGGAATAAATTTGCATTTTTTCCTGTTTTTTTGTAAAATGGCGATATGAAAAAGATGATTGGTATCTTATTGCTTATTTGCCTAATAACAGTGCTCCCTGTTCTTGCTTCGGCACAGGAGGACGCTGCCATCAAGCAATCTTCCACCGGAGACGAGGTCGCTTTGATCCAAGCCAGATTGCGCGATTTGGGTTATCTCAATTACCGGCCCACCGGGAAATTCAGCGATATGACGGCAGAGGCCGTAAAAAAATTTCAAATGCAAAGCGGCATCGCACCGGACGGGCAGGTCGGCAGCGAGACCTATCAGGCGTTGTTTTCCGCCGACGCGAAACGGGCGCCGATGAATCCATCTGTCAAAAAGGTATCCGGCCCGGCATATTCCGGCTCCGTCCAGCAAAGAGGCGAGCTTTTGTCTTGGGAAGATGCAGATCCATTGCTCCCGGCCGATACTTCCTTTTCCGTGCAGGACCTTAACACAGGCAGTACATTTAATCTTGTACGGACCGGCGGCATAAACTGTGCACAGGTGGCGACTCCCTCCCCGGCAGATTATGAAACTTACCGTTCTATCTTCGGCGGAGACGATACATGGGAGCACCGCGCCGTATTGGTCACTCTGAACGGTCATACATACGCGGCTTCTCTTTTCGGTATGCCGACCGGCGGAGACGATCTTTATGGGAGCGGTATGCACGGACACACTTTCCTATATTTTAATAATAGCAAGACGGATATTTTCTCGCTTGCAGATGAGGAACATATTCAAGCGCTGCTGCGGGCCGGACAGTAAAACGATGGTTGAACGTAAAAAAACGGCTGTAACAGCCGTTTTTTTATTGATTTTTCTCAGCTCCTGTAGTACCAAGCGTTTATATCTGCAAATATCTGGCCCTGCAGCGGCTCCCCGATATCCGTCAATAAATCGTTGCATACAATAGAGTTCGTTCTGAAATAAAGCCCTATCTGCGGCATGCGCTCGATCAACAGCCGCTGAAGCTCACTATAGGCACTTTTCACCGTTTCTTCCGTAAAGGCTGCACGCGCCGCATCAATCGCGGCGGTGATCTCCGTACTGTTCACACCGCCGTAATTTGCCGAGCCTCCCGGATTAAACATAAAACCGATATCCGGGTCTTCATCCAAATAGAAGCTGCACAGCGCAAGATCAAACGCCCCCGTCTGTAAGCGGTCATAATAGGTTCGCTGGTCTAATTCCTCTACCGTCACTTCGATGCCCACTTCGCCAAGCTGCTTTTTGATGGCCTTTGCGGCCTCCATGCGGTAGGAAAGCTCCCGGTCATCGGGTACGATCAGCGTGAGCGAAAGAATATTTCCCTGCCCGTCCTTGCTGCTCCTATAGCCCGCGCTTTCCAGAAGCGCACGCGCCGTTTTGAGATCGTCATCCTGCTTATATTTGGAATCGTATGCATAGAAATCCGGTGATATCGGCATATTGGCAGGGATCCCGTGCCCCAGAAGCACCGTCGAAATGAGTTCTCTGCGGTCTATCGCATAAGATATCGCCCGCCGCACTTCAGTGACGCCAAGTGCCGAACGGTTCAAATTAGGGATCAGACAATCGTAATAGTTCGTCATATAATCTACTACCTTCGTCTTTCCGGAGCTCTTATAATTTCCCGCATATAGAACATCTGTCGTTATAAAATCAAGAACGCTTGTTGATACCGCCTCAAGCTTCGCCGTGCTGCCTACCGTCGGTTTTGCTACGATCCTCGGGATATTCGGTGCAGTCTGCCACCACGCTTCATTTGCGACCAACACCATCTCATTCGCCGCATCGAACGATTCCACGCGATAAGGGCCTGTGCCTACCGTCTGTTCCGCTTCGTGCAGAGACTGATTGAATACGGGAAACGCCAGAAAATATAATGCTTCCATTCCGGGTTTCGTCATAGTAAGTCTGACTGTAGCCGAGTCTACTGCTTCTATGCTTTCAACAAGTGAATTATATTGCGTATAACGGTTGGTCTGCGGAATCTCCACGGCCGCCGACCCGTCCGGCGTTCCGGTCCCATCAGCCGAATCAGAAGAAGCTGACGGCGAAAGTGTATCCGACGGTTCTGCCGTTCCCTCTGCTTCCTCTGTACCGTCACCGCCCGCCTGTGCGTCCGGCTCCTGCGTTCTTTCAGGTTCGGGCGCCTCCTCTGCCGGAGCCTGAAACTGTGTTCCGCTCAACGCGCCGACCTGCTGCGCACTATAGACGATATCCTCTGCCGTAAGCGGGGTGCCGTCGGAAAATGTAACGTTTTGCCGCACTTTCAGCGTATATATCCGGCCGCTTTCGTCCGTCTCCCACGATTCGATCAGGCAGGGTTCAGGCATGCCGCCTGTACCGATACGTACCGCAGGCTCATAGATTAGGCCGAGCAAATTAACAAGGTCTTCATCCGTTGCTTCAAGCGGGTCAAGAGAAATTATATCAGCAGGCATCGCAATAAAAAGCTCTCCTCCCACCTGCTTTTGCGTCTGCTCTGCGGAGACTGCAGCGGAGGCAGATGCTGCCGTTCCGGGATTTCCCTCTGCGTCATTTCCTATACTGCCGCATGCGCACAAAACAACCGCTGCGCATGCAAGCAGACATGCGGTCATTTTTTTACCCAAGCTCATACAGCTCTTTATATTTTTCATAAGCTTTTGTTACCTTTTTTACATAATGGTCCGTCTCTTCGTACGGAATATTCGTCAGATTCGTACCATCCGAATACTGCGGATCATCGAGCCATTCCATGACCCGGTTATGTCCGGCATTGTAGGCTGCCATAATGACAGGAAGCGAATCGAACCGCTCCTGCAAAAACTGCAGATACCAGCATCCCATCTCTATATTGGTCTCCGGGTCTAAAAGATCATTCGCTGTGAAGCCCTCTGATCCTAATTTTCCTGCGATCCACTCGCCTGTTTCCGGCATGATCTGCATAAGGCCCATGGCTCCGGCTCCTGAGACCGCCTCCGGATCAAACCCGCTTTCCGTATGGATGATCGCCGCCACAAAATAGGGGTCAAGGCCATATTCCCCCGCATAGCGTTCAATCAAGTCCTCGTATTCCAACCGGTACTGGCTTTTTTCCAGTTCCGGCATCAATGCGAAAATACATACTAATCCTATTATGACCGCTGCCGTGATGCAAATCACTGCGATCGCAGCCTTTTTGCCGCGGCCCTGCCGTCTATACCCGACTCTTCCCATAAAAGTGAACCTCAATCTGTTTTTTCAGCTGCTCAGGCGTTCCGTCGTTTACGAGCACGACGTCGGCCCTATCGAGCATCTCTTTTTCCGCTGTCTGGCTTTTCAGCCGGTTTTTTGCATGTTCCCCGTCTATCCCATCCCGCGCGCGTATCCGCTCAAGCTTTTGCGCATCGCCGGCCCGAATCAGCCATATCTCGTCAACATCCCTGTCAAGCCCCGTATCGGTCAGGAGCGCACAGTCTATGACGACGATCTCCTTTTTGGAAGCAGCCTTCCGGCACCGCACTTCATCCAGTATCATCGGATGCAAAATAGCATTGAGCCGCATAAGGGCATCCGGTTCCGCAAAAACACGGGCGCCCAGCTTGCGTCTGTCTAACGTTCCGTCTTTCAGAAAGAAATCCGGCCCGAATGTTTCCCGTACGGCTAAATAACCTTTTTGCCCCGGGCGGCAGAGATCGCGCGAGATCTGGTCGGCATCAATGATTTCTGCCCCAAGCTGCCGCATATATTCCGCAGCTGTGCTTTTTCCCGCTCCGCTGTTTCCCGTGAGTCCTATCGTGCGTTTCATTTCGCCTCCGCCCACGTTTTCCCGCGCGCTATGTTGACGCGAAGCGGCACGCTCAGCTTCATCGCATTTTCCATACAATCGCGCAGCAGCTCGGTCACCTCTTCCAGCTCCTCTTCTTTTGCGTATAAAATCAACTCGTCGTGCACCTGCAGCACGAGTTTAGAGACGTATTTCTTTTCCTCCAGCGCCTTTTGGACCCTATTCATAGCGATCTTAATGATATCGGCCGCACTGCCCTGTATCGGCGTGTTGAGCGCCGCGCGCTCCCCAAAGGAACGAATGTTATAATTCCCCGAGGAAAGCTCCGGTATATAGCGTATCCGTCCGCACAAGGTCCTCACAAAACCATCCTCATGCGCCTGTGCAATCACCTCATCCATATATTTGCGCACGCCTCCGAATTCCTCAAAATAGCGTGCGATATAGTCTGCTGCCCGCTTACGTGTGATGCCAAGATTCCGTGCAAGGCCAAAATCGCTGATCCCGTAAACGATTCCAAAGTTGACTGCTTTTGCGCTTGCCCTTTCCGCAGGAGTGATATCCTCTATCGGTTTACTCAGTACTTCCGCCGCGGTACGCGCGTGGATATCCTGCCCTTTCAGAAAAGCGTCCTTCAGATGCTTGTCATCCGCGATAGCCGCGAGGATGCGCAGCTCGATCTGCGAATAATCTGCGGAAACGATCTCAAATCCGTCCGGTGCAACAAATGCGCTGCGAATGTCGTTCGCCATTGCAGACTTGATGGGAATATTCTGGAGATTTGGCTCCGCGCTTGAAAGCCGTCCGGTTGCCGTCGCAGTCTGGAGAAACGTCGTATGGATGACACCACCCCGTATCATGCCGATCAAACCGTCTATATACGTACCTTTCAGCTTCGTAAGAGACCGGTACTCAATGATGTACGGAATGATCGGATGCTTGTTCTCCAGCTTTTCCAACACTTCAATATCCGTTGAGTAGCCGGTCTTTGTTTTTTTCACAACAGGAAGCTCCAGCTTGTCAAACAAGACCTCCGCCAGCTGCTTCGTCGAACTGATATTGAATGTTCCTCCTGCAAGCCCGAATATCTTTTCCGTGAGCGTTTCGATCTGCTTATCATATTTTTCCCCAAGCGTCTCAAGCGCCTTTCCGCTCACATGGAAGCCCTCTTTTTCCATTCCATAGAGCACGCGCAGAAGCGGCTGCTCGATCTCGTACAGGATATTTTCAAGCCCGCTGCGCTCTATCCCATCGCGCTGACGCGCTGAAAGCGTGAATAGGTCAGCTGCATTCTCACCAAGCTCTGCCCGCTTCATGACGCTTGCGAGGTCATATTTCGAGCGGGAGGGGTCAAGCACCCATGCGCCGAGCATCGTATCATAAAAATCCTGAAAAATCTCCCCGCCCCATTCGTGCATAAGCGCTTTGACATCGTGCGCGATCACCCTTTTCTCAGCCAGAAAAGGCTTCAGGGCACGCATCGCTTCGTTCAAGTCATAGCCGTCATCCAACAGACTCTGCCGCAAAGGGATAACATATTCTGTTTCCCCGTCGATGGCGAGCCGTATCCCGTCCCGAAGCAAAAAGGAGAATTCGTATGCATCGTCAAGCATCCCGAGCTCCGACAATTCTATCGGTATGGTTTCCACCTTTTTCTCTTCCGCCTCTTCCAGCGCAAAGCGTCTGAGAAAAGATGTGAAGCCGTATCGGCTGCTCATTTCGCGCAGCCCGTCCCTGTCAAATCCGCTGAACCGGAAGTCATCCAAATCCTTTTTCAGCGGCATTCCCGTATCGATCGTCGCAAGGTCTTTTGACATAAACGCAGATTCTTTTCCTGCTTTTAGCTTTTCATACAGCTTATTTTTAGGGAGCTGCTCGAGCGCATCGTAAAGAGCCTCTATCGTCGGATATTCGTGCAGCAGCTTGAGCGCCGTTTTCTCGCCGATGCCCGCAATCCCGGGTATATTGTCGGACGCATCTCCCATAAGCGCCTTAAGATCCGGTATCTGTGACGGTGTAAGCCCCATTTCATCGAGCAACGTTTCCCGCGACATCAGTTTCGTTTCCGTAACGCCTTTTTTAGTAAGTACAACGCTGATATGATCGTCGATCAGTTGGAGCTGGTCTTTGTCCGCCGTAAAAATAAAAGAAGGAATATTCTCTTTTTCCGCCCGCACGGAAAGTGCGCCGATAATATCGTCCGCCTCATATCCGGCCTGATCCACGCAATGTACGCCAATATGTTCGAGCGCTTCCTGCAGCATAGGGATCTGTGCTAAAAGCTCGTCCGGCGTTTTTCGCCGTCCCGCTTTATATTCGCCGTATTTCTCATGGCGGAATGTCTTCTCCCGCCGGTCGAACGCGACCGCAATATAGGTAGGCGCATATTCTTCCACGACATGAAAAAGCATCGTGAAAAAGCCATAAATGGCGTTGGTCGGCCTGCCTTCCTTATCCTGCATCGTTGTGGGCAGCGCCCAATATGCCCGGAACACAAGGCTGTTCCCATCGATCGCAAGTAATGTATCCGCCATAATATCCTCCCTTAAAGCCGCGCTGCAATGCTAATATTCTATCATGCCTAATAGGTAAAATCAAACCGCGGCCACGGCTTTCCGGCCCGGCAAGGCAGGAAATTCTGTAAAAACTTTTTGAATTTTTACTTTTCCGCAGCGCTACATGAGCGCCATAGCAAAGAGCACCGTGAGGATCCCGGATATCCCAATAGCAATACCGCTCATAGCTCCCTCCACCTCGCCTATCTCCAACGCCTTTGCCGTGCCGAGCGCATGGCTGCATGTGCCGATCGCTACGCCTGCTGCGATCGAATTCCCCACACGAAACAATTTGATCAGCGACGGTGCGAGCATCGCCCCCACGATCCCCGTTACGACGACCGCGGCAACCGTAATGGACGGCTCCCCTCCAAGTCCTGCGGAGACATCCATCGCGATTGGCGTCGTGACCGATTTAGGGAGCAGAGAATACAGCATGACTTCATCCAAATGAAAAAGCCTGCATAAACCGTATACGCTTCCCATCGACACGAGAGAACCGACTGCGCTTCCAATTATGATTGGCAGAAAATTTCGTTTGAGAAGCCATACCTGCCGGTAAATAGACAGGGCCAGAGACGCCGTTGCCGGCACCAGAAAAAATGCGATCAGGTCTCCGCCTTGGTTGAAGCTTTCAAGCGGTATATGAAAGGTCAGAAGCACCACGATCACAATGGCGATCGCGATCAAAAGCGGATTTGCGATGGGCGAACCCGTTTTGCGGTTGATCCACAAGCCGGCTGCATACGCGCAGATGCACAAAACGACTCCAAAAAACGGGGAAGCGAAAAATTCACTCATCTCTGCGTCCCTCCCGCGCTTTCTTTTGAACCGCCATAACTGCTTTTACCGTATAGGCCGTAGCCGCAAAGGTTATGATCGTCGTCACAAAGCAGATGAGCAGAAAAGGAAACAGGCATTCTTTCAAAAGATCGAATTGTTCGATGATGGCAACTCCTGCCGGAATAAAAAAGAACGCCATATTTTTCAGCAGAAAATCTCCGAATTGCTCGATATGACGCGGTTTTATCCATTTGACGAGCAATAATACAAAGAGCAGTATCATGCTGACAACACTTGTAGGGATCGTGATCGGAAGTACTCCCGATATCAATTCACCTGCAAGGCATACGGTAAGCACGACGCCCACTTGGAATAAACTTTTCATTGATTGCCCCCATGCCGTTAAAATATCCCTTTGGCATTATAGTCCCCTTTTCCATAGCAGGCAACCTTTTTCTGCAGACCGCCTGCACGGAAAATGCCCGCCATACTGCCGCACATGATTTTTATTGTTCCAAAAGCTGTGCATCCAATTAATCAATGATGCCTAAAGACAGCTTCCAGCATAAAACCCGCCTTACAGATTCATCGATTCGTTCCTGCGTAAGCGTTCCGTTTTTCACCGCTTCCAGCACAGCGTCATACTGTGCTTCAAACTGCGAGCTCAGTACAAGATCGTTTCCGGCCTGAACAGCAAGCACAGCCGCCTCTCCTGTTCCGTATTCGCCGCGTATCGCGTCCATATAAAGGTCATCCGTCATGATCACACCGGAGAATCCCAGATCATCCCTCAGTACCTCATGGACCTCAGGCGACAGCGACGCAGGCCTATTCCCGTCCATACACTCTACGATATTATGGCAGACGAGTACACTGCCTGCATTTTGCGCGATCCCCGCCTCGAAAGGCAGAAAGTCGTTTTCTGCAAATTCATCATAGGGGCGCGTATCCTGTGCGATTCCCGTATGGGTGTCTTCGTTGGAGCCGTATCCCGGAAAATGCTTGAGCGTACAGCCTATGCTGCTTTTATTCATCTGCTCTACGACTGCCGCTGTATATTCTGCCGTTTCGACAGCGTCTTTTCCCAGCGTACGTTCATAAATAAAATCGTCCGGGCTCGTGGAAACGTCGCACACAGGGGCGAGATTTACATTGATTCCCAGTTCGAGGAGAATCTCCGATTTTCTTGCCGTATCCTCCAATACGGCTTCCGTTCCGCCCTGTGCATAAAGCTCCTGCGGTGACAGAAAGGTTTCTCCGCACAGCTGCTCATATTTGCCGACACGCTTGACCGTGCCTCCCTCCTCATCTACGCCGATCAGCATTCCGATATCCGCAGCCTGCTGATATCGATCGACCGCAGCACGTACTTCCTGCTTTGTTTTGTCTTTAAAATCGCGGTCGAACAAAATATAACCCGCAGGATGGTATTCTGCTGCGGTTTCCGCCGCATCTGTCTCCGGACAGCGTACAAAAAACAACTGCCCGACTTTTTCTTCGACTGTCATTTCCCGCATAATTTCTTCCGCACGGTCCTCGTAAAGATTGAACGGCGGATCCGGCGCCTTTTCCTTTAGCTCTATTTGTGCTGCAATACGTTCTCCTGCACTTTCAAAATAAAGCGTTTCTACAACATCGCCGGCTTCTATCGTCCGTACAGACGGCAGGCTTTCTGCAGCCGCTGTTTCAGCAGAATGAACAGAATGTGTCACCGCCCTATCCAATCCGTCTCCAAACAGAAAGGAAAGCGTTTCTCCGCTGCTCTTCTCCTTTAGCACGAAACTGCTCTCTCCTATTTCCACTATCATTCCAAGCAGCGTTTTTAGTTCCGGCGTAGGCATGGGCGAAAGAGCAGCTGTGTCCTCCGGAGTCACGCTGTCTTCAGCAGCCTTCACCTCCGTGGGCATTACCGACCTCTCGGATATTCCGCCCGCAGCGCAGCCCGCCAAAAAAAACGCTCCGCATAAAAATAATGCTGTTATTTTTGATTTCATTATGGCGTCTCCCAACTTTTCTATGCCTCCAGTATACCATAAATTCTCATTCTTTCATTGACTTTTCCCTTTTGTTATGCTATCATTTCAAAGCAATCAAATAAGCCGAAGTGGTGGAACTGGCAGACGCGCTGGACTCAAAATCCTGTGGTAGCAATACCGTGTGGGTTCGATTCCCACCTTCGGCACCAAAGGAAAAACCGCTTGTGAAGCGGTTTTTCTTTATTAAGGCCATTTTTTCCGTATTCTCCAATTCTTCCAACGTAACCAAAAACGCAGCTAAAAATACGATAATTGCGTTATAAAGGCGTTTGATGCAGCCAGAAATGCAACCATAATTTATATTATAGCTGCCTCTCGTTTCTTTCTATCCGTTTTTTATCAAATACAAAAAAACCAATCCGAAGCCCCCACCCATGTTTTTATCCTTTCGGCTCCGTATACTCCCGTGCCTGTCTGCGGTCTGAAAGGCCCTTGGACGTCGGGGTCGGTCAGCACTCCAATAAACGGCAAAACCGCCATGACTGTTGCTTTCGTATCGTTCAAATATAGTTGGGCTTGCCCGGCTGCGCAAGATACTTTTCCAGATGCTCCTGATTGCCGCTGACCTTTTGTAAGACCGCACTTAAAAAATGAAGATCACCGTCAACGGTAGACAAAAGAAATCAGGTCTGCCGTGAATTCCCACGGGCCATACGCAGCGTATACAGAGGAACCTTTCGGGTTTTAAGTCCGCACAGACAAGCGGACAGTGTCTTTTCTTTTATTTGCCCTTTTATGCCGCTCCCATCCTATCTGCGGCAAATCAGAGCATCGGCGCGAATGCATTCAAAAAAGACTGCGCGAGCCTAACAGGCCATGCCGCAGCAGTTACTGTCTCTAATGTTATCGGTCTGCATGCGTCCACCGTTTCCAAAAAATCGCTGTACATATCCCCGATCGCCGAATTCCGATACAAAAGCGCCGCGCATTCAAAATTCAGGAACAGACTCCTGTAATCGGTATTGATAGTCCCTACGACCGCATATTCCCCGTCGCATATATATGTTTTTGCATGAATGAAGCCGGGCGTATATTCGTAAATTTTTACGCCGCTTTCCAGAAGCTCACGGTAATTCGCACGCGTCACCATAAATACAGTCTTTTTATCGGGTATCCCCGGGGTCACGATCCTTACGTCAACTCCTTTTTCAGCCGCCGTACAAAAAGCAGCGGTCAATGCGGAGTTCAGTACGAGATAAGGCGTCGTTACATAGAGATACTTATGGGCACCATAGATCAAATGCAGATAGACATTCTCCGCCAAATGCATCTCGTCCAACGGATCGTCCGCATACGGCTGTACAAAACCGTCTTTCTTCCATTCGCCTATTTTCGGCCGTAAGCCGATCAAAGATGTCTTTTCCCCGCAGAGAAAATCCCATGTCTGCAAAAAAATAACCAAGAAGCCCCATGCCGCCGCACCTTTCACCATCAGGCAGGCATCTTTCCAGAGGCCGAACGGATGGATCGCATTTATGTATTCATCGGCAATATTCGTTCCGCATACAAACGCCGTTTCCCCATCTATTACCGCGATCTTCCGATGGTCCCGGTTATTGAACATCGATGCGAACATCGGATTCAAACGGTTAAAAACCGCACACCTGATCCCCTGCCGCTCCAGCTCCTGCGCATATTTCTTTTCCAAAGAACCCGCACAGCCCAGATCATCGTAGATGAGCCGCACCTCCACTCCCGCCTGCACCTTTTTCTTCAGCGTCTTTAAAACGGCATTCCACATCACTCCGTGCTTGATCGTAAAAAATTCAAGATAAATATAACGTTTTGCCTGCTCCAATTCCTTTAAAAAACGTTCGAGGAACAATTCTCCCTTTGGAAAATATTCTGTTTCCGTATCGGTAAACGCAGGATATTTCCGTGCTTTTCTGATATAGGCTATCAATCCGAGCCTATCTTCCTCCCTGCTTTCCATCAATCGGCAAATTCCGTCCCCATCTTCCAAGCAGGCGTTCGTTTCCCGATGGATCTGCAGCGCATATTCCCTATCCCGCTTCCGTATCCTTCTTTGGCTGAAGAAAAAATAGAGTAAAAAGCCTGCGATCGGAAAAATGAGCACGGGAATGATCCATACGATCTTATAGGCAGGATCCTGCCTTTTATTGATAATATGCAGCGTCAATATCAGGCTGCAGGCAAACAGCACGGCTTCTGCAGCCGGAAGCCGATCGCTGAACCAGAAGAGGAAAAAAAGCAGCAGGACAACCTGTATGCCTACGATCAACAGGAACAAAAACAGCCTGCCGGTAAAAAATCGTTTCAGCTTCATTCTCATTGCCTGTTTTCCCCGATTTCCTGTGCTGCCAGCTTTATTTCTACACGTGGCGGTACGCGGTTCAGAAAATATTCGGTATAGCTTCCGTTCAGCCACGCGGCCACTTCATTTTGTTTCAATAAAAGCGGCATCCTATACTGATAGGGGAGCATATCTTTGTTAGCGATAACAGTCAGGAGCGCCGCCATTTTTATATCGTTCCCGGAAGCGTCCTGTCCGGTTCTGTAGAAGCCCGCCAGATAGACCGGTGATTTTTCCTCGTCGTAGCAACGATACTGTTCTACGATGTTCCTCCGTACTCTTTTCCATTCATAGAAGCTTGTAGCCGGAAGTACGGCCGGATGCTCTATGAGCGCCCGCCGAAGCATTTTATCATGCAGCACATGCTCTGTCCAAACATTGTAAATAAGGCCATTGCGGCCCGGTCCATGCTCTTGTATCCCCCAAAGCGCCGGAATACATCGGATGTCTTCCGCCCGGCCTGCCAGCGCCGGAACGATCTGCCGCGGCTCTTTATCTCCCGGCCTTATTGTTCTGCCGCAGCCCGTTATATTTTGAATTCTTTCTAAGATAGAATGAATTTCCGGCATGCTACCGTCCATATAATATCGCTCGCACATCATGTTTTCCTCCATTCTTTCTTTTGCATCTTGATGAAAAAGGGGCATGAAACTATGTTTCACGCCCCTTATGGTCCGTTTCCGGGCTCATCCCGCATTTTTAGCGGCAGACCGTTCAATGAACCATTGTATGATACTGACGACTGCAAAAACCGCAAGTATCACGCCCACAATAACGCCGGCCGCATTTCCGCCCGCGAACATAACGGCCAGCATAACGATACCTAAGCCAAGCGTGATAAGCGCAAGAATAAACGATGCCTGCCAATAGCCCCCGTCATGTTTTACACGGTTCGATTTCACGAGGTTGACAAGTCCATAAACGATTGCTGCGATCCCCAGAATAAGAGGCAATACGATACCTGCAACAGGCCCTCGGAATGCGATCAGCAATATCCCCACGATGATAAGGATCGCCGGTATGACAAACGTACGTGCATCGCGTATTCCTTTCATTGCGTTCGTCAGAATAGTGATCACACCATAAGCGATCAGAATAATTCCCAAAATCATCATCACGACTTCAAGGCCTGCTACCGGATTTGCGATCAGCGCGATCCCTACGATCAGAAGCACGATACTGAGCACCAGCATCATCGCGCTTCCGGAAGCCGCCTTTGCTTTTCCATGTTCTTTTTGCACCATTTCAGTCATTTTTTAGTTCCTCCTTTTGTTCTGCCGCTCGGGGCGGCTGTCTGCATGCCAAGTATAAACAGCCGGATTTTGTCATAAACCGATATCCTAAATTAAAAAATTTTAATCATTTTTTCCGTTTACCTCCCCTGCCGCTTGTGTAAAGATTTTGCACCCAAGAATCTGCAGATACTTAAAAACAAACAGAAAGTGAGGCAATTGTTATGTATAACGACAGTAAAATAGACAGACTTCAGTAAGATATACAAAAAGAAAAACAAAAAGCAAAAGACAAACTGGATAGGCTCGACTCTAAAATCCATGTGGAACAGTTAAAGACCGAAAAAAAGGTCACAAAACTGGAACGCGAACGGGATGTCGAACTGAAAAAAGCGAAGCTGGATGCGACAAAACGCGGAAACGATATCGTAATGGAACAAAAACAAAACGAGGTGGAGACCGCTCAGGATATTCATCAGAATATCAAGGAGATACCGCGCGTCTGAGGCGGTTCTTTGAACCCTGAAACAGATCACAGCCGGAGTTTCCGGCACATAAAAGGAGGAACAAATAATGGCACAGGAACACAAAAGTGCAGGCGATGTATTAAGCGATGTATTTTCTCAGGCAAAGGACGGCCTGATGTCGTTCGGCGAGACGATCGCGAATAAATCAAAGGAAGCTTATGAATCCGCAAAGCTGAACACGCAAAAGGTCCAGCTTGAGGGTGAAAATGAAGAATATTATAAGCAGCTTGGAAAAATGATAAAAGAACAGGAAGAATATACAGATGAGATGAAAGCGATCAGTAAAAAAATCGATGAAAATGAAGCTGAGCTGCAAAAGCTTGAGGCCGAAATGGAAAGCGAAGCTCCTGAAAGCAAGGCGGAAGCCAATATGCAGGAGCCGAAGAATGACCACGATGCGGACAGCGTTCCCGAGGTGGAAGCAAAATCGATCGATATGAAGGCAGAGGCAGATGAAGAAGCGCAGGAGCCTCTTTCAGATTCCTCTTCCTCTTCATCGTCCTCTATAGAAAAAGAAAAATACGAACACAAGCAAAACTCCGTTACAGGAACAGAAACAGAAAAGCTTCAGGTAAAGCATGCAAATGAAGATGACCCCAAAGCCTCTTATGATGAGCAGCCGGTTCCGGGCAGCCCCGATCAGAAAGGAGAATACAAATGACGACAAAGTTAAAAACAAAAAGCACGCCGAATAAGAGCGTAAAAAAGGTAGAAACAAAAACCGCCGCCGGTAAACGCGTCGAAAAGACAACGGCGAAGAAGAAAATAGATGGTTCCACCGAAGTAAAGCATCAGGTCAAACACTCATAATCTTTTCAAAATGCCGTTCCCCGTAAGGAACGGCATTTTTATACTGGATTATAGGACATCTTATCATACAGGAACAGCGTCTGTCCCGTCTGATACATCTCGTAGCTGTGAAACATCTTTCCCCGTTTGGTATCATATTCATCCTTCAGCCCCAATACATCCGCTACTTCTTTTTTATAGGAAATATAATCATTTTCACAAAGCTCTTTCAGTTCCCGCGCCCGGGCCGCTCCTTTGATCCAGTAAATGACGAGCGCTACCGTCTCTATATATTTTTCGTAATGCGGGATATGCAAATGAAATAGAAAAACCATATATCCTCCTTTCCTCCCCTGCTTATTTTACCGCACAGGTCGTTTTGGGCTCCATCTGTTTACAGTAAATTCACGATTTTCAGGATTATTTTACATCTTCTCTTCTTGTCCAATTTTTAGAACCCTGTCACTCTGCGTTCACATATTTTTCACATGGCTCGGCAATAATCATTTATCGTAAACGCTTTGGAATACAGGAGGTCTTTATGGATAAAACAGGGAAAAAACAACCAAAAAAGAAAAAAAAGTGGATCATCATAACAGCTGTAGCTGCGGTCGGCATTTTACTGGCCGTTTTCTTATTACCACAGTTCTTCTTTCGTTCTGTCGCGGGAAATGCCGTTGCTGCAGCTGCAACACGTACCGTCACCGTGGAAAGGGGAACGATCGAGACAACTGTGACCGGTTCGGGCAACCTTTCCGCTGAAAGCACACTAAATATATCCCTTCCCTCAAGCGTGACGGTAGAATCCGTCCTTGTAGAGGCCGGCGATTCCGTATCGGAGGGTGACATTCTCGCAACACTCAACGCCGTTTCCCTGCAAAGTGCGATTTCCAATCTTCAAAGTGAGCTTGATGCGCTTGATTCGGAGCTCGGTGATATATCGACCGACGAGGAGTCTTACTCCGTCGAAGCCTCCGTAAACGGACGTGTCAAGCAAATCTATGCATCGGCAGGAGACGACTCCGGCGAAGTGCTCGGCGAAAACGGTGCGCTTGCCATACTATCTCTTGACGGAAAAATGAAAGTTTTATTCACCCCGTCTTCCACAGATGGGATCACTGTCGGTTCGGAGGCCGAGATCACTCTTTCCGATGGAAGTACTGTAACGGGAACGGTCGCAGCTCTTTCTGCAGATACCTGCACCGTAACACTGACAGACGACGGCCCTGCTTACGGCGATACCGTTTCCATTTCCGTAAACGGTACGGCGCTTGGCTCAGGCACGCTTGAGGTAAATGCTCCGATCAGTATCCTTGGCGGAACGGGAACGATCGAAAGCGTAGAGGTCTCTCTCAATGAGATGGTCGACAGCGGAGATGCTCTGTTTACCGTTTCAGGCGCAGTATCACAGGAATATGCGGCGCTCCTGTCCGAGCGTGCCGAATACGCTGACACACTGCGTGCTCTGCTAAAATATGCACAGACAAATTCTATCACAGCAGACGCTTCTGGAACGATCGTCGAGGCCGTATCCTCCGTTTCCTCCTCATCTGTCACACAATCATCGGAAACATCGGCACAAATCATGTCTACAACTGTTGCGGGCAATTCCGCCAGCCTACTTTCTTCCGGATCCGGAATGGCCGACACGCCTGTTTTGCTGTCCGGCACCGATCATACAGCTACTGATATCTCCGGAACGGTACAGGTATATATCAATAATCCTGTGACCGGTGATACTCCGCAAAGCACGATCATGCCCGGAAGCGGATACACCGGAACTATCACATGGCAGCCATCCGCCTCAAAATTTGAATCCGGAACGGTTTACACCGCAAATGTCGTACTGACCGCGCAGGACGGTTACCGTTTTTCAGAGGATGCTACAGCAAGTGTTACGGGAGCAACGGTGGAAAATGTAATGGTCAGTGCGGAAAGCGAAACAAATACGCTATCTTTCAGCGCAGTATTTCCCGCCACGCAGGCAACCGGTGATGCTTCCGAGCCGGAGCCGTCTAACGACGGCGCACAGGATAGCCATCTTCCCAATACTGAAAACGATATATCTGTCCATGGAAACGGTGCAGGAACGTCTTTCCCCTCCGGTACAGCAGCATCCGTAGGAAGCGGAAGCGCTTCTTCCTCAGTCAGCACGGCCGATTCGACCTCGTCTGACAGCAGCCTGTCTATGCAGACTATAATCACGATCCAAACAGGGGAAGCCAATTCCCTTACCGTAAATGTAGATGAGCTCGATATTCTTTCCATAGAGGAAGGGCAGGAAGTTTCCGTTGTTCTCGACGCGCTGCCTGATGATACGTTCCACGGGACCGTAACGAAAGTGTCCGGCTCCGGCACGGCGCAATCCGGTGTGACCACCTATCCTGTAACGATCACGCTTGACGATGCAGCGGATTCGGGCGTCCTTTCCGGTATGAACGCTACTGCAACGATCTCCGTCGCAAGGAGCGAAAATGTACTTCTGATCCCTCTCGACGCGCTGCAGGAACGCGGCGCGGAGCAATTCGTCTATATCGCCGGAGATGGAGACGGAGATAACGAACAGCGTGCGGTAGAGACCGGGCTTTCAGATGGTACGAACGTTGAGATACTGTCCGGATTGTCTGAAGGAGAGCAGATCGTATACACCGAATCCATTTCCAACCAAACCGACGAGCAAAACGCAATGCCCGATATAGGCGGCGGTTCGTTCCCCGGTGGTATGGGCGGTAATATGGATATGGGCAGCTTCACTCCTCCAAGTGGTGATATGGGCGGCGGCCCGATGGGCTGACGGAGGTTTTCCTATGATTCAAATGAAAAACATTTCAAAAATATACAGGATCGGCGGCGAAACACTTTATGCGCTGGACCATGCGTCTCTTTCCATTGGGAATGGAGAATTTGTCGCAATCGTCGGTCCGTCTGGAAGCGGAAAATCCACGCTTATGAATATCATGGGGTGTCTCGACGTTGCCGATGAGGGCAAATACTTTTTGGACGGACAGGAGATCGAAGACTATACAGAGGACGATCTGACCCGTATCCGCAATTTCAAGATCGGTTTTGTATTTCAGAATTTCAACCTGCTTCCGAAAAACACAGCGCTTGAAAACGTAGAGCTCCCTCTTATTTATCAGGGAGTCCCACGCAGGGAATGCCGCGCCCGTGCGCGGCAGGCGCTTGAGCGTATGGGGCTTTCCGAGCGGCTGGAGCATCGGCCATCCGAGCTTTCGGGCGGACAACAGCAGCGCGTAGCGATCGCGCGTGCTCTCGTCACTTCGCCTTCCCTAATCCTTGCTGACGAACCGACCGGAAATCTTGACCATAAAACAGGAGTAGAAATCATGGAACTATTCCGTGAGCTGCACGGGAACGGGAATACGATCGTGCTTATTACCCATGACGACGGTGTGGCTAAAAAGGCGGAGCGGCGCCTGCGCATTTTAGACGGACAGGTAACAGAGGAGGCCAAAGCATGATGATACAATCGTTCCGAATGGCGTTTGCCTCTATTCTTTCCAATAAAATGCGCTCTTTCCTGACGATGCTTGGAATCATCATCGGTATTATGGCTGTAGTCGTGTTGGTATCGATCGTCTCAAGCACGACCGAGTCTGTGCAAGGCGAGCTTGAAAGCCTCGGAGCCGACACGCTATCTGTCACAGTCACCACCTCCCGCTACCAGCCGCTCTCGGTCAGTGATATTGCGGATCTGCCTGAGGAATATGAAAGTATCGCCTACGCTGCTCCCACTACGACGCAAAGCGCTACGCTGAAATCCGGAGATACCAGTACAACAGCAACAGTAACGGGAACTACAGCAGCCTATGCTGATATTAACGACCTCTCCCTACAGTCCGGACGTTTCCTGAAATCTCCGGACATAGATAATAATTCGGCAGTTGCCGTTGTAGGCTATGAAGCAGCGGAGGATCTGTTCGGATATACGGATATCGTCGGTGAGACTTTATCTGTAGACGGACGCAGCTTTCTTGTGGTAGGTGTGCTTGCCGATGCCGGAGAAACTCTCGCCGGCAGTGAAAACAGCACCATCATCATTCCCTATACGACGGCGCAGCGCATGTTCTATGTTTCCGGCGTGACCTCCTTTACGCTTGCCGCCCAGTCGAGCGAGCTTGTCGACGCAGCGGAAGCAGACATCACGAGCATCCTGATGGAACGTTTCGGAGACGAGGATGCATTTTCCATAATGAATCAATCCACGATTCTCGAATCAATGGATTCCATTACGGATACGATGGCGATGATGCTTGGCGGAATAGCCGGAATATCTCTTTTGGTCGGCGGGATCGGCATCATGAATATCATGCTCGTTTCCGTAGCGGAACGCACGCGCGAGATCGGCATCCGCAAGGCCATTGGCGCCGGACGCAGACGTATCTTGCTTCAGTTTTTGATCGAATCGCTCATGGTCAGCACGATCGGCGGTCTGATCGGGCTCGGATTGTCGTGGGTGTTGCTGGCGATCCTGTCGGCCGCAATGGGAACTTCTTATACCATGTCCGCCGGTATTTCCCTGCTCGCCGTTCTTTTCTCTATGGCGATCGGCATTATATTCGGCATCAATCCTGCCAATAAAGCGGCAAAAATGCCTCCGATCGAAGCGCTGCGGGCGGAATGAACGGTTGCGGCCGGGATATCCCTATCCCGGCCGCTTTCCGCAAATTTTTTATACAAAATAATAATTCATATCCCACGCAGGCAGACAGGGATGATGCCGGAGGTACACTCTATAGTCCGGCCGTATCTCCCGCAGAAGAAGCGGGATACGAAAAATATCTTCACTGCGGTGATAGGCGGAAACTAACAGCTTAGGCTTCCGCTCCCGTATCACATTTTCCGTTCCCCGCACAGCCTCTTGCTCCATTCCCTCTACATCATATTTGATATAGGTGATAGGTTCGCCTGTCAATAAGCGGTCGAGCGTATCGGCCGGTATCCTGACGCCGCTTTGTCCTGCCGCGGAATTGCGTCCCCCGCGCTGCCGAAAGCAAAGCTCCCCTTTCTGCGAATATATTGCCGCGCGGAAGCATTCTATATTAGACAGGCTTTCTGCAAAGCGTTTCAATTTTCTATAGTTTTTTTCGTCCGGTTCAAAAGCAAAAATCTTTTCATACCCGCCTGTATATCGTATCAATTCCCGAATGGTATCACCCGTATATGCGCCTGCGTCCACATAACATTCCCGCCGGCCAAGGCAAAGCACCCGCTCATACGCTTCCTCTATGCTGCTTTCGCAGCTATACAGATACTCCGGCTTTCCGCTTATCTTATAGTCCACGATATCCCGGAACGCCTGCCGTGAGGCTTCATCCGCAAGCAGGCTGTACGCCTGACCGAGTTCTGTTTCATGCTTCTTAAGATAATCCATATCGAACAGTTCTTCCCCATACACCGGCACGTCCGGCACATAAAGCTCCTGCTCATATCCGATCCTTTTGATTCGCTCCATTACTTCGGGCAGATGTGTTCCAAAGGCAACGAGCACCGTCATGTCTCCAAAACGTTCCTTTGCCTGTGCATAGCTCATGACCGGAAAGCCTCGGAAAGACTGTCCCCGGCAGAATTCGTCGCTCGCGAAAACGCCTGCCGCGCAAATGCCGCGGCGGCCGAGCTCGTTCAATATTTTGTCCGCACCATCGCCCATCCCATAGAGTACGATCGGCTTATCGTTATTTTTCAAGGCTTCCCATAGGGAAATATTTTCTCTGCGTTCCATGACTGCCTTCTGTTAAATTAGTATGTCTATTTTACCATATTTCCCGGTTTTATGATATAATGGACGAACTTGGGCAAAAGGAGTATGTAATGATAACAGTAACCAATTTAAGCTTGAATTTCAGCGGAACAAATCTTTTTTCCGGCGTTGACCTTAAATTCGCGCCCGGAAACTGCTATGGGATCATCGGGGCAAACGGCGCGGGAAAATCCACCTTCCTGCGTATCCTTTCGGGCGACCTCGATTCTACGACAGGCGATGTGCATATCCAAGAGGGAGCACGTATGTCCGTTTTAAAGCAGGACCACTTCGCTTATAATGATTTTACGGTGCTTGACACGATCATCATGGGGAATCCCCGACTGGCCGAGATCACCCGTGAAAAGGATGCGCTGTATGCGAAACCGGATTTTTCGGAAGAGGACGGCATACGGGCCGGAGAGCTGGAAGCAGAGTTCGCAGAGCTCGACGGCTGGGAATCTGAATCGAATGCCTCCAAGCTGATACAAGGGCTCGGCCTTTCCGAGGACATCTTATATCAAACGATGTCTTCCCTGCCAGATAACGAGAAAATCAAGGTGCTGCTCGCGCAGGCATTGTTCGGCAAACCGGACATCATCCTGCTTGACGAGCCGACCAATCACCTCGACGTGGCGAGCGTGCATTGGCTGGAAGATTTTCTGCTCGACTACGAGGGCACGCTCATTATCGTATCACACGACCGCCACTTTTTGAATACGGTATGTACGCACATGGTGGATATCGATTACGGAAAGATCAAAATGTATGTGGGCAACTATGAATTCTGGTATGAGTCGAGCCAGCTGATCCAGAAGATGATGCGCGACCAGAACCGGAAAAACGAGGAAAAAGCGAAAGAGCTGCAAACCTTTATCCAGCGTTTCTCCGCAAACAAATCAAAATCACGGCAGGCGACCTCGCGCAAAAAGCTGCTGGAAAAGCTGGAATTTTCGGAAATGCCCGCTTCCTCCCGCCGTTATCCGTTTGTGGGCTTTACGCCCGACCGTGAGATCGGCAAGGAGGTACTTACCGTGGAAAACCTTTCCAAAACGATCGACGGTGAGCAGGTCTTGAAGCATGTTTCTTTTCGTATGAATAAAGACGATAAGATTGCATTCATCGGTAATACCGAAATCGCCGCGACTACCTTATTCCAAATCCTTACCGGTGAGCTTGAGCCGGATGAGGGCTCCTTCAAATGGGGCGGCACCACGTCGACCTCTTATTTTCCAAAAGATAATTCCTCTTTTTTCGACGGCTGCGAGCTTACGATCCTCGATTGGCTGCGTCAGTATTCCAAGGACACAACGGAAACTTATCTTCGCGGATTTTGCGGACGTATGCTTTTTTCAGGCGAGGATGTGTTCAAGCAGGTAAACGTTCTTTCCGGCGGAGAGCGCGTCCGCTGCATGCTGTCACGCATGATGATGTTCGGCTCAAACGTATTGCTTCTCGATCAACCGACCAACCATCTTGATCTTGAGTCCATTACGGCTGTAAACAACGGGCTTGTGGATTTTAAGGGTGCCGTTTTATTCGCCTCGCACGATCATGAGTTCATCAATACGGTCGCAAACCGGATCATCCGCTTTACACCGGACGGGATCATAGACCGCCTCGGCACCTATGATGAATTCATTGAGGAATATGGCGGCGGAGATATTTACTGAATAAAAGGAGCCCAAAAGCGGGCTCTTTTTTATATCGTCTGTTCAAACTGGCTGTTATAGAGCTTGGCATAAAATCCATTTTTGGCAAGCAGTTCTTCATGCGTTCCCTGCTCTACGATATGCCCTTTATCCATAACGAGAATATGGTCCGATTCCCGAATCGTCGATAAACGGTGCGCTACCACAAAGCTCGTGCGTCCCTCCATCAGCTTTTGGAACGCTTTCTGTATCATGAGCTCCGTGCGCGTATCGATACTGCTCGTCGCCTCGTCCAGAATCAGCATGGGCGGCTTTGTCAGCATGACCCGCGCAATGCACAAAAGCTGCTTCTGACCCTGCGACAGATTGCCGCCGTCCTCGGATATGACGGTATCATAGCCGTTCGGCAGTCTTTGGATAAAGCTATGTGCATGCGCAGCCTTTGCCGCGGCGATAACTTCCTCCTGCCCCGCATCCGGCTTTCCATAGGCGATATTGTTCCGAATACTTCCGGAAAACAGCCACGTCTCCTGCAGTACCATTCCGTAAAGAGCCCGCAGCGAATTCCGCGTCATAAGACGGATATCCGTTCCGTCGATCCGTATTGCTCCCTTATCTACATCGTAAAACCGCATCAGGAGATTGATGATCGTCGTTTTTCCGCTGCCCGTCGGCCCGACGATCGCAATGCGCTGTCCGGACTGTGCGTATAGGCTCAGCCCTTCGATCAGCTTCCGGTCCGGCAGATAGGAAAACGAGACTTTTTCTATCTGCACATTTCCCCGGCAGGTCTTTACCGCAGCCGCTTCCGGAGCATCCGGTATTTCATCCTGCTCGTCCAGCACTTCAAATATCCGTCTTGCCGATGCGACCGCTGTTTGAAGCTCCGTTACCACGCCGGATATCTCATTGAACGGTTTTGTATACTGGTTCGCATAAATAAGGAAGCTTGAAAGCTGTCCTACCGTAATATTACCGCTTATAGCGGACAGCGCTCCAACGATCCCCACCGCCGCATACACGATGGCGTTCACAAACCGCGTGCAGGGATTCGTAAGTGAAGATGCAAATTGGGAACGTACGCCGCTCGTATATAATCTGCTATTGATCTCTTCAAACTTTTTCTGCGCTTCTTCCTCATATCCAAAAGCTTTCACTACTTTCTGATTTCCCACAAGCTCTTCCACGTATCCGCTGATCTCTCCGCGCGCTGCCGCCTGCTGCCGGAACAAACGGAAAGATTTTTTCGCAATAAACGCCGCGACGCCAAACGACAGCGGTGTGATAAGAACGACTACGATCGTGATCTCGGCACTGATAGACAGCATGAAGAGAAGCGTTCCTATAATGGTCACGATGCCCGTGAACAACTGTGCGAAGCCCTGCAGCAGGCCGTCTGAGATTTGGTCGATATCGTTTACTACGCGGCTGATGAGATCGCCATGCGCATGCGTATCAATATATTTCAGCGGAACAGCTTTCAGCTTTTCAAATACCCGGACGCGCAGATCCCGTACGGCGTAATAGGTCACGCGGTTTATGCTGCGCGTCATGAGCCATTGAAATAACGCAGAGGCTCCAATCGCTATCCCGATTTTCAAAAGCACACCCGCGACTCCTATAAAGTCTACCTTTCCCGTACCGACGATCAAATCTACGGCGCTGCCTATCAGCACCGGCGCCCAAAGAGACATAGCCACACTTGCGGCAGCGGCAAGCAGCGCAAGAACAAGATAGGCGCGGTAGGGCTTTAAAAAGATTAGCAATCGTCTTATGACATTCTGTTTCACTTTCCCTTTACCTCGCTTTCCGAAAGCTGAGAAAGGCATATCTCCCGGTATACTTCATTTGCTTCAAACAGCTCTTCGTGCGTTCCGATCCCCACGGCCCGTCCGTCGCTCAAAACAATGATCTTATCTGCATTTCTGAGCGTTGCCGCACGTTGGGAAACCATAAGCACCGTGATTTCCCGTCCATACTCCCGCAGCGCTTTCCGCAAGGCTGCATCCGTCGCAAAATCGAGTGCGGAAGCGCTGTCGTCCAGTATCAATATCTCCGGCCTGCCGACGAGAGCGCGTGCGATCGTGAGGCGCTGCCGTTGCCCGCCCGAAAGATTTTTTCCCCCCTGCAGAATGGGCATGTCAAGCTTTTCGGGTGACCGCTTCACAAAATCATAGGCCTGCGCCGTGCGCAGGGCCTCCCATATTTCTTCGTCTGTAGCTTCTCTGTCCCGCCAACGCATATTATCCCGTACCGTTCCCGAAAAAAGCACCGCCTGCTGCGGCACGATCCCGATCTGTCCGCGCAGCTGCTTGAGCGGGTAATCCCGCACGTCCTCCCCGTCTACTAATACGCGTCCCCGCGCAGCATCATAAAAGCGCGGTATAAGATTCACAAAGGTCGTTTTTCCCGAGCCGGTCCCGCCGATCACACCTACAGTCTGCCCGCGCATGATCTTTACGGAAACATCTTCAAGATCCATCTCATCTCCGCCGTAGGAAAATGATACGTTCTGAAATTCGATTTTGGGAACTGCATCCGTTTTCTGCGGATGCTTTTCCCTGTTCCCCGTATCTGATACCGCCGCCTGCATTTCCAATATCTCATTTACCCTCACCCCGGAGGCGGACGCTTTGGTAAAGATAACGATCAGGTTGGCAACAACAATGAGCGCAAGCAATATCTGTGTCATATACTGCACGAGCGCCACGATCTCGCCCTGTTCAAGCATACCTGTATTGACTGCACCGCCGCCAAACCATATAATTGCGATAATTCCGATATTGACTGTCAGATAGGTGAGCGGATTCAGGAGAGCAGAAATTTTCCCTACGCGCAGGGACGCCCTTTTCAGGTCGTCCGCCCCCTCTTCAAAACGCTCCTGCTCCGTTTCTTGTTTGGAAAACGCCCGTATGACGCGTACCCCGGAAAGATTCTCCCGTGTGATCAGTGAAATACGGTCCAAAAGCTTTTGTATCGTTTTATAAAAAGGTACGGAGCGTGACATGATCTGATACAGAATGACCGCGATCCCTGCCGCAGCAGCCACAAAAATCAGCGACATCTTCCAGTCTATGAGCACGGCCATAACTGTCGCCCCTATCACAAGGAAAGGCGCGCGTATCACCAGCCGTATCAGCATGGCGACTGCGACCTGAAGCTGATTGACATCATTCGTGATACGTGTAATGAGGGAGGGCGTGCCGACTGCATCTATCTCCGCATGGGAAAGCGCGCTGATGCGGGCGAACATTTCGTTTCTTAGGTCTGTTCCGAAGCCCTGTGATGCTTTGGCCGCAAAATACTGGCAGATAAGCGCACAAACAAGGCCGATCGCTGCAATCAGGATCATGATCCCCCCCATCCGCAAAACATAATCCGCATCCGCATTTTTGATTCCCGTATCAATAATATCTGCCATAATAAGCGGAGCAATCAATTCCAAAACTGCTTCTGCCAGTTTGAAGATGGGGCCTAAAATCACTTCTTTTTTATAATTTTTCAGATATTTTACAAGCTTCCACATGAAATATTCCTTTAACTGTGCCGACAGCACAGTCCCAACCGAATCGTCCTTATAATAGTAGCACAAAACGGTTCCTTTGTAACAATTTTCTTATTTATAGTTTTTACCATATTAATATAGATGCGGAGCTCTTCTCTTTTAAAAAAGTATTCGGATAATAATTGATATTTATTTAACAAAGTGTAAAATGGAGATATAAAAGATAACGATCGTGGTTATCAATATAAGTATAAAACAAATCGGAAAGGATGGAACTATTATGGCAAGATTTACATTACCCCGCGACCTTTATTTCGGTCCCGACGCGATGAATGAGCTTTCCTGCCTGAAAGGCTGCAAAAAAGCGATCATCGTAACGGGCGGTCACTCTATGCAGAAATTCGGGTTTCTCGATAAGCTCGAGAATATTCTGCATGAAGCGGGCCTTGAAACCAAATTGTTTGAGGGCGTTGAGCCCGATCCGTCGGTAGAGACCGTTTACCGCGGCGCACAGGCAATGCGGGACTTTGAGCCCGACGTGATCGTAGCGATCGGCGGCGGCTCTCCTATCGACGCTGCGAAGGCAATGTGGGTATTCTATGAATATCCTGAGAAGACTTTTGATGACATCAAAGAGCCTTTCACAATGCCAAAGCTCCGTCGGAAAGCAATTTTTGTCGCTATCCCATCGACGTCGGGCACAGCGACCGAGGTCACTGCCTTTTCCGTCATTACAGACTATAAAACGCTCATCAAATATCCTTTGGCAGATTTTGAGATCACACCGGATATCGCTATTCTTGACAGCAATATTCCCCTTACGATGCCAAAGGCGCTTACTGCCGACACTGGCATGGACGCTCTTACGCATGCGATCGAAGCTTATGTTGCCGCGCTGCACAGCCCTATTTCCGACGCGCTTGCGCTCAAAGCCATTCAGATGGTTTATGAAAATCTTGTTGCTTCCGTTGAAGGGAATGTGGAAGCAAGGGGCCGCATGCATATCGCACAATGTATGGCTGGTATGGCTTTTTCGAACGCTCTGCTCGGTATCTGCCATTCGCTCGCACATAAGACCGGCGCACAATTCGATATCCCGCACGGCCGCTGCAACGCGATCCTGCTGCCTTATGTGATCGAGTATAATGCGACGGCATGCCGCCACCGCATCGCGGATATCGCACATGCGCTCGGGCTTCCCGGCGCAACGACACGGCAGCTTGTCAATTCCCTTGTGGATGCGATCAAAAATCTGAACAAAAAGCTCGGAATCAAGCAGACCTACCGCGAAAATGGCGTTTCCGAAGAGGAATATCTGAAAGTCGCTGATTTCATTGCGGAAAATGCAGTCGCAGATCCCTGTACGGGAAGCAACCCACGCGAGACAGATGTCGAATCTATGCGCAAAGTGCTTGACTGTGCCTACTACGGAAAAGACGTTGAGTTTTAAGTTGAGCAATATCAAAAAGGCCGCCCGCGGGCGGTCTTTTTTGATCGATTCACTAATTTGCGCATTCAAGCCTGCGGCGGTATTTGCGGAGGAGTTCCGTTTCCGCCGCCGCCCGGCCCGGCCCCGTTTTTATTCTGTGTAAAGTTTGCATAGGGCACCCCATAGGTATTCTGAAGTTTATGCGAATCCTTGCCGTCACTGATATGCTTGGCGTTGAGGTATACCTCAAACATATAAGGCACAGTAAAGGTCTGGAGGAAAATGCTGACGATCATGATAACCGTCGTATAAACCGGCAGCATCGCCATCAGTCTCCTGCTGATTTCCAATCCCTCCACAGCCGAAGGAGTCGAATAAAGTTCCGCAATATACCCTCCTGCCATCGCAAAATAGAGCCCCACCGTGATCCCCACGGTAATCAATATGATCAGAATGCTGTGCCCCAGCGTTTTCAAAAAATTTCCCCGCGCGACATAACGGAAGGATTTGAATACCGCCTGAAATGCGCTTGGAAATTCCATGCCCGGAATAAACTGGACAAAGCTGATGAAAAGCATATACAGCAGAAGGAGTGCGAGCATCACGATCGTTGCGGGCATAAATATACCGATCATTGCCGCTGTATCCGGGAATCCTACAGAAAATAATGTTCCGACTGTTACGGCTGAAATCATTACAACAATGACCAGCACTGCCGCAAAAGAAAGGACCATAGCGGCGAGCACAGTCGTCAGGTAGCGCCCGTAATTGGCTTTCGCCGCCGCCCACGCAGCCGATATCTTCGCCGGAACGCCCATCAAATGCCACGAGCGCAGCACAGAGGTCATATATCCAAGATAAAGCGGCGAAACAAACAGGGTATACAGCAGGCTGCACAGCTGCAGCGGCAATATTGCCCCAGCCGCCTCTGTCGGCTCAAGCGCCGTTTCAATAAGTGAAAGTATGAGCGTTGGCGCCAGATAGACCACGATCCCCACGAGCAACGGTCCAAAATTATTTTTTGTCGTTCCCCATGCAGAGCGGAATACTTCTCCTAAAGATTTGTTCATATTTCATCCCTCTCCCATCTATCCAAGTAAAGATGCAGAATAGATCCGCAGGATGTCTTCCTTGGAAACCGGCTTTGTATTCTTTTTCCTTGCCGCATCCGCAGCCGATATATCCGTATACCGGATGATTTCTTCTTTGGAAAAGGACGGAAACGCCGGCAATATCCTGCGAATCATTTCCTGAAAGCCCTCAACGCCATCCACCTGAAGCAGAGCGCACATTTTGTCTATTTTTTTCTTCTTTACATCGTAGGAAAATGCGACGTATTCGCCAAGCGTAAGCGCACAGGCACGGCCATGCGGAATATTGCGATGTACGGTCAGCGGATAGCCGATCGTGTGGACCGCGGAAGTGCCCGCCATGCTGATCACGATTCCGCCCAGCGTGGATGTATAGAGCATCAGCTCCAGTTCATCTTCCGTAAAAGAACGCCCTATGAGCGATTTTTTATAGGAGGCAAAGTAAGTAAACGCCTGTTCCGCACACATCTCCGCCGCTAATGAATCGAGTATCAAATAGCCCTCCACGCAATGCGCAAGCGCGTCGAGCGCGGTATCCGCCGTTATCTCCCACGGCAGGGTCTTCAAATATTCAGCATCCAGCAAAGCTGCCGCCGGGAACAGCTCCGGATCTGAAACAGATTTCTTCGTATCCCCTACCTCGAGGACCGATACTGCTGTCACCTCGCTGCCCGTTCCGCATGTGGTCGGTATGGCCACTACCGGCAGCGGGCGGTGTGCGTATGGCCTTTTATACAGGTCCATTGCCGGGATATCGTTTACTGCGAGCACAGCCACACATTTTGCAGCGTCCATCGCGCTGCCCCCTCCGACCGCAACGATAAAGTCAAAATCCGGCGCATATCCGAGAAGAGAAGCAACGTCCTCCGGGGTTGGGTTCGGCGGAACATTTTCGCATACATGATAGGAAATATCCTGTTCTTCGAGCGTCCGCACTACATCTTCCAAAGCGCCGTTTTTCCCGGCCGATCCTGATTTGACGATTGCGGTCCTCTTTCCCATGGAAGCGAACAGCGCTGCGTTCTTTTTTACACAATCCCTGCCCACAATGATTTTTGTAGGAACCTGAAACTGAAATTCCATTTCTTCGGCCTCCCGCCGTCCGTTATTTAAAAATAACGCCCTTTTTCAAAATGATATTCGCGTATCCTTCATATTCGCCCGTCGCAACGACTGCGTAGCACTCTTTCGCCCGTTCGTAAAATTCAAAGCGCTCTATCTTTTCAAATCCGTTTTTGAAAGCGTTCGCGAAATCATTTTCATGGATGATCTCGCTGTATTTCCTCCATACGGCGGGCTCATTTCCTACCGGTGCATCCATAAGCACACATGGCTTTTGCACAAATGCATCCAATGGAAAAAACTGCAGAACCGCATCCAAAAGCTCCGTGATCTTATGTCCGTCTGCCCGGATGACCCGCTGCCCCATAGAATCCGCCGGAAAATTAGCATCTCCAAAACAGATCTCGTCTCCATGCCCCATGCTCATCAAAGCATACATAAGCTCCGGCGAAATGATATCCGGTATATTCCTCAGCATAATATTTTCCCTCCTCTATTCTATGCTTATTCTCCAGAAAACAAATCTGTGGAAAGATATCGCTCGCCCGTGTCCGGAAGAATAACTACTATCTTTTTCCCTGCATTTTCCGGCCGCTCTGCAAGCTTCAAGGCCGCTGCGAGCGCTGCGCCCGACGACACGCCGCATAGCACGCCTTCTTCTTTTGCAAGCATACGCGCAGCATGATATGCCTCCTGCGCACTGATCTGCATCACCTCATCGATCAATTCACGCTTCAAAATTTTAGGAACGAAACCCGCACCGATCCCCTGTATTTTATGCGGTGCGGCCTTTCCGCCTGAGAGCACCGGGCTTTCTGCCGGTTCCACCGCAACGACCTTAACATCTGACAGCTTTTCTTTAAATGCTTCCGCGCAGCCCGTAATGGTTCCGCCTGTGCCTACTCCCGCAACAAAGATGTCTACATCGTCTACCAGATCGCGCATGATCTCCTGCGCCGTCGTTTCTCTGTGGGCTTTGGGATTGGCCGGATTTTCAAACTGTCCTACCATATATCCGTTTTTTTGCTCACAGATCTCCTTTGCCTTTCTGATCGCGCCGCGCATCCCCTCCGAAGCAGGCGTCAAAACGAGCTCTGCGCCCAGCGCCGCGAGCAAATTCCTGCGTTCGACGCTCATGGATTCCGGCATTGTGATGATGAGCCGCAGGCCGAGGCAGGTGCAGATATACGCAAGTGCGATTCCCGTATTGCCGCTTGTAGACTCAACGATCACCGTGTCCTCCCGAATCAGGCCCCTTTCGAGTCCGTCTTGGATCATGTAGTAAGCCGCCCTATCCTTTACACTTCCCTGCGGGTTAAAGGATTCCAATTTCGCCCAGATCGCGGGATTGATATGATTGAGCTGCAGCAGCGGCGTATTGCCGATCAGTTCCGTTAATTGCTTGGCCAGTTTCATGATTACGATCACTCCTCGTTTTGGATTGCTTGGAGATCATACGGCGTCTCCTGATAAACATAATAGTTGAGCCAATTGTTGAACAAAAGGTTCGCATGCCCCCTCCAGCGTACGAGCGGAGGCTTTTTCGGGTCATTATCTGTAAAATAATGCGCGGGCATGGGTACATCGAGCCCCTTGGCAAGATCTCTTACATACTCCGTTTTCAGCGTATTCGCGTCATATTCTGGATGCCCGGTCACAAAAATCTGCCGTCCCCGTTTTGCTGAAACGAGATATAATCCGTCTTCCCCAAATTCGCATAAGATATTTAATTCCGGATTTTTTTGGACATCAGACATCTTCACGTAACTATGGCGGGAATGCGGCGCCCAAAACACGTCGTCGAAGCCGCGCATAAGCGGGCTGTTATGGTCGGTACGCTTATGCAGATAGATTCCCGAAAGTTTTTGCTCCAACGGATATTTCGGAATACCGTAATGATAATAGAGCCCTGCCTGCGCTGCCCAGCAGATATGCATAGTGGAATACACATTTGTCCGGCTCCACTCCATGATCTCTTCCAGTTCTTTCCAATAAGTAACGTGCTCGAACGGGATCTGCTCCACTGGCGCGCCGGTAATGATAAGCCCGTCGAATTTCTGGTGCTTGATATCCTCGAATGTTTGATAGAACGCGTTCAGGTGCTCAATAGGCGTATTTTTCGATACATGTGTAGCCGGGTGCAGCAATACGATCTCGATCTGCAGCGGCGAATTGGCAAGCAGGCGCATAAGCTGCGTTTCCGTCTGCTCTTTTGTTGGCATGATGTTCAGGATCGCGATCCTCAGCGGCCTGATATCCTGCCGCTCCGCCCGCTCAAAAGGCATCGTGAATATGCCCTCCTGCGCCAATACTTTTGCCGCCGGCAAATTGCTGTTGATATTGATCGGCATATCCGCATTCCTCCTTTTCCCTGATCGATTAAAGCTAATATAAATAATTCACAATATATGAATTATATCATATCGTCGAAGCTTTTTGTGAAAAAGCATGCCAAAAACCGGAAATATCCGAATATGAAAAGCAGAAAACCATCTGCTTCCCTGCTGCTATTCGGTTGAGCTTACTTTCCAGCTTTTGCCCAAAACATACTCTACAAGCTTTTGGCTATATGGCATAAATTTTCCGGCAACGATACCAACCAAAAATGCGCAGATGACTGTTCCCACGCCAAATACGCCGCCCAACAAAAAACCAACAGCAACAAATGTGATGTCTGTCAGCACACGTATACCGCCAAATTTTTTTCCCGTTATATCACTGATCACTACGGAAACCAGATCGTTCGGACCAGTCCCTGCGTCTGACTTGATCACCACCGTCATTCCAAACGCTAAGATAACGCATCCGGCCAACAGCAAAATGATTTTAAACGGAAACGGCAGGCTGTCCGATATTGTCTCTGCCATTATCCATGTAAAAAAGTCGATGATGGGCCCCCCACAGAGCATGCAGATAACCGTGCCGATTTTAATATATCTTCGCGCTGTCAGCAACAAGATGACTATGATGCATACATTCACAAGGATATGCGTGTTCCCGTGTGACCAACCGATCTGGCGTGATATCCCCTGAACCAGAACATTAAACGGATCTGATCCAAGATTCGTCAGCAAGAAAAGCGTAACTCCGAAATGCGCGATAACAAGGCCTGCAAACAGCAGCGCAATTCGTTTGAAAACGATCATCGGTTGGTTCCATTCCATTATATTTTCCCCGTACTCACCGACATTTGATATTATTATAGCAAATCTGCTTTTAAAAATAAACGCCGTTCTGTCTGCTCCACGTTCATCTATAGGCAGAGGCAGCATAGCGCTGCAGAAACAAAATCTTTATAATACATTCCTTAAAACCATAAGCTTTCAGTTGCGTTCCTGTGCGGAAGAAACTATAATAAGAATACGTTTTTATGAAATCGAAATTATACTCTGTTTTCGCCATCTGCGGACCAGTTGGCAGTTTTATATAGGGAGGAAAGTATGCTCAAAGACCTGAATGAACTGGCGATTCGTGATCTTGCCCATGAGATCGTTTCGATCAATTCCCACAATATTACCGGGGAAACGATCAGCGGTTTTGGTATGAAGCAAAAGGTCGCGGCTGTTGTCAGGCTGATACGCAGCGCAATGTTTCCGAATATTTATGATAATATGGTCATAAAAGAATCCGCTCTCGATGAAGTCGTAGAAAAAAGGCTGCAGGAGGCCGCCGTTCTTCTCGACTGCATCATCGCGGAAGTGATGGTGAACCAGTGCCATTTGCAGAACCGCAGGCGTACCGACTGCGACAAATGCCGCGAAAACGCCCGAAAGATCACGCTGCATTTCATGCAGCAGCTTCCCGATATCGCACGGCTTTTGAATACGGATATCGAGGCGGCCTACTGCGGAGACCCTGCAGCGATCTCAAATGAGGAGATCCTGCTTTCCTATCCCGGCTTTGAGGCAGTCAGTATTTACCGTTTGGCGCACGCTCTGTATGAACGTCATATTCCGCTGCTGCCGCGTATCATGACAGAGCAGGCCCACAGCGCTACGGGAATCGACATCCATCCCGGTGCAAAGATCGGCGAATATTTTTTCATAGACCACGGCACCGGAGTAGTCATAGGCGAGACCTGTACGATCGGCCGGCATGTAAAGATCTATCAGGGCGTTACTCTTGGCGCAAAGAGTTTTGAGCTGGACGATAACGGTCATCCCGTCAAGGGAGTGAAACGCCATCCTGATATCGAAGACCATGTCATCATCTATTCCGGCGCGACGATACTCGGCGGCGATACGGTGATCGGCGAGGGATCGGTCATCGGCGGAAACGTATGGCTCACCCATTCCATCGAACCGCATACTACCGTTTACAACGCTACTCCGTCCCCCATTATTTCAAAATAAAAACGGAAAGGCTTCGGCGGCTGCCGAAGCCTTTTTCATGGTTTACGCTATATTGCCCGCGCCGTTTTCTCTGCCCGGTGCTTTGCCGCCATATCAAGAAAAAAACTGTGGAGCCGTTCATCCGGCATAAGCTCCGGATGGAATGAGACCACCAGCATATTATCCTGCCGGGCAGCAACGATATGCCCCTCTACCCGTGCAAGGACTTCTGCTCTGTCTCCGGCATGTTCGATGTATGGGCCGCGTATGAATACCATGGGAATCGTTCCGATCCCCGCCATATATCCTTTCGTCCGAAAGCTCCCAAGCTGGCGCCCGTAGGCATTTCTGCGCGCCGTAATATTCATACATCCAAAGCATGTTTTTCCTCCTATTACATCCTTCGCAAGCAGGATCAATCCGGCGCATGTTCCGAATACTGGGAGACCGTTCCGTATCATGCAGCTCAGCGGCTCGTATAGCGCAAGCTCGTGCAGCAGCTTTGTCATCACGGTGCTTTCCCCTCCCGGAAGAATCAGGCCATCCATTGCTTTGACATCTTCTTTTTTCCGTATTTCAAAGCTGCCGCAGCCAAGCCTTTCCAACATAGTCTTATGTTCTATAAAAGCTCCCTGCAAGGCCAGTATCCCGATTTTCATTTTCCGCGCTCCGCCATCAGGATTTCAATTTCCTGCTCATTGATCCCCACCATGGCTTCTCCCAAATCCTCGGAGAGCGCTGCAAGTATCTTCGCATCGCTGAAATTCGTAACAGCCTTTACGATCTCCGCGGCACGTCTGGCCGGGTCGCCCGATTTAAAGATGCCCGAGCCTACAAAAACGCCCTCTGCTCCAAGCTGCATCATGAGGGCTGCGTCCGCCGGAGTCGCCACGCCGCCCGCGGCAAAGTTGACGACAGGAAGCTTTGCATTTTCATGTATATATCTGACCAGCTCCAACGGTACCTGCATTTGTTTAGCTGCTTCAAAAAGCTCGTCTTCCGCCAATCCTGCGAGACAGCGTATCTCGCTGTTCATTTTTCTCATGTGACGTACTGCCTGCACAATATCTCCTGTTCCGGGTTCCCCTTTTGTACGAATCATTGAGGCTCCCTCCGCGATCCGGCGCAGGGCCTCTCCAAGATCTTTCGCACCGCAGACAAAGGGTACGTCAAATTTTGTTTTATCGATATGATACACATCATCAGCCGGAGAAAGCACTTCGCTTTCGTCAATATAATCGATATCGATCGCCTGCAGGATCTGCGCCTCCGCAAAATGGCCGATCCGCACCTTTGCCATGACCGGAATGCTGACTGCCTCCTGTATCCCCCGAATCATTTTCGGGTCGCTCATGCGCGATACGCCGCCCGCAGCACGGATATCCGCCGGGATGCGTTCAAGCGCCATGACCGCACATGCGCCCGCTTCTTCCGCGATCTTTGCCTGTTCAGGTGTCGTCACGTCCATGATAACCCCACCCTTCAGCATCTGTGCAAGATTTTTATTGAGTTCATATCGGGTCTGTTCCATCTTCTTCTCCTTTTCATTGACATTTTTATGTATTATAAGTATGATTATACCCATGACTGATATATATTCAAACGCCAGTTTTGCTTTTTTTGACAATGCCAGTTTGAGGAGAGGATATAGATATGCTGACGCCAACGCTTGATCCCACGCGTAAAACTCCAATCTATGAACAGCTATACCGCTATCTGCGCGAAGAAATCAAAACACACCGGCTCCCTGAAAATCACCGGCTCCCGTCCAAACGAAAATTTGCTTCCCACATAAAAGTCAGTCAGGGAACGATCGAGGCTGCCTATTCTCAGCTGATGGCGGAAGGATATATCTATTCGCGGGAAAAGCGCGGATATTATGTTTGCCATTTAGAGGGAAACGTTTCTCTTCAGCAGCCCCGGCCTGCTGCAAGCCCCGCAGCCCTGCCGCCCTCTCCGAATCCCTGCCGTTTTATTCTTTCGACCGCACGTGTAGATACGGAAAACTTCCCATTTGCAACATGGGCAAAGCTGATGCGGGAAATTTTAAACGGAGACCGCGACAGCCTCCTCGGTCCGGTCGATCCGCAGGGCGATGCGGATCTGCGGGCGGGTATCGTCCGGTATCTTCATGATTTTCGGGGCATCGATGCCGAGCCGGGTCAAGTCGTTCTCGGCGCAGGTTCGGAATTCCTGCTCGGCCTCATCACTCAGCTTCTGCCACGGCAATATAGCTATGCCTATGAAGATCCGGGTTACCGGAAAACAGAGCGCATTTTAGCCGCAAATGGTCTTCCGGCCCTCGCCGTTCCTCTGGACCGCTATGGCATGGATATCTCTGCTCTCGAAGCCTGCGGCGCCAACGTTGCACACGTTACGCCCTCCCACCATTTTCCGCTCGGCATCATAACACCTATAGGGCGGCGTCAGGAATTGCTTGCATGGGCCTCCCACGGCGAACGGTACATCATAGAAGATGACTATGACAGCGAATTCCGTTTTTCCGGCAGGCCGATACCGGCCCTGAAAAGTCTGGACAACAATGAACGTGTTATCTATATGAACACGTTCGCAAAAACGCTTGCTCCTTCCCTGCGCATCAGTTATATGGTCTTGCCGCCTCATCTGATTCAAAAATACCGCAAAGACCTCTTTTTTTATTCCTGTACTATACCCAGCTTTGAACAGCGTACTCTTGCCCTTTTTTTGAACCGCGGACATTTTGAGCGGCACCTAAGCCGTATGCGGAAAATCTACCGTACACGGCGCGACGCCTTTGTGGATGGATTTCATGAACATTGGGAGCAGATCACGCTGACCGGCCTTGAAGCCGGGCCTCATCTTTTGCTCACCGTACGGAACGGGATGCGGGAACAGGAGCTTGTTACGGCCGCCTCTCAAAAAAATATCCAAATATTTCCCCTGTCTGCTTACTATGCCTCTCGTTCCGCACCGCCCGCGACTATCGTTGCCGGCTATTCCGGTTATTCGGCGGAAGTGCTGCGCGATATTGCGCAATCGCTTTGTGCGGTATGGTTTTGACTGTTTTTCTTCTGCAAACAAAGAACCTGCAGGAGTACCGCAGGTTCTTTGTTTGCAGACATTTGTAAGGAAACTAAAAAATCTTATATTTTTAGTTTATTTCCTTTTTGTGACCGCAATATGAAATACAGCTATTGTTTTTCCGAATTTTTCTCCGGAGCAGCTTTAGAAACAAGAGCCCACTCCACCCTCCGGTCTTCTATCTTTTCTACCCGGATATGGAGGCCATAGGCATCTACTTCCGGATGACTTCCATCCTCCGGTATCGTGCTGAGCTGGCTGTATACAAGACCTCCCAGCGTATCAAAATCCTCGTCCTCCGGCAGCTCCACGCCGACCGCTTCTGCAATATCCTCTATTTCTGCCGCGCCTGAAATGCGCCAGAGGCCCGGTTTCACCTCAAGGATATCCTGTTCGTCCTGCGGATCAAATTCGTCATAGATATTGCCGACGATCTCTTCCAAAAGGTCTTCCATCGTTACGATACCGCTCATGCCGCCATATTCGTCCACCACGACCGCAATGTGGATCTTTTGCCGCTGCATTTCACGAAACAATACGTCCGTATGGACCGACTCCGGCACACAATAAGCCGGATAGATGATTTCCGTAAGCGGCTTCGGATGGTCGCTTTTTTCGTTCAGCAGATAAGCGCGTGTAGATAGTATCCCAATGATATCGTCGATGTCCTCGTCATACACGGGGAAACGCGACAAACCGCTTTCCCGTATTGCCGTCATGATATCCTCCGGGGTATCCTCCTTCCAAATCGCTGTCACATTGGTGCGGTGCGTCATGACGTCCTTAGCCGTTGTATTGTTAAATTCGAAGATGTTTTCTATCATCTCCTTTTCAACAGTTTCTATCGCGCCCTTTTCCTCCCCGATATCCACCATCAAGCGTATCTCTTCTTCTGTTACCGTCTCTTCCTCCGCATGCGGATTCATTCGCATAAGGCGCAGGACACCATTTGTAGAAACAGACAGCAGCCAGACGATTGGTTTCATAATAATAGAAAGCGCCGTAATGATGCCTGCCGACATCCGTGCAACTTGGTCCGGCTTTTGCATCGCCACACGCTTTGGCACAAGCTCCCCGAACACCAATGTAAAATAGGAAAGAATAAGGGTAATCAGTATGACCGCGATCGTATTCAGCGTATCCGGCGCGATCGCAACTCCCTGTACGTTTATCATCCAGTCCGTTAGCCTGCTGGCAAAGTTGTCCGCCGCAAATGCACTTCCAAGGAAACCCGCTAAAGTGATGGCGATCTGGATCGTAGAAAGAAACCCTTCCGGCACCTCTACCATCTTCAGCATTTGCTTTGCCTTTCGGTCCCCCTCTTCCGCCATCCGGCGTACCTTATTCGCATTCAGAGAAATCACCGCGATCTCCGTCGAAGCAAAAAAAGCGTTGATTGCAATCAAAACCACCTGTAAAAGAAGCTGCCATATTAAAGGGTCGTCCAAAAAAATATCCTCCTCAATCATGATATTACCGCTATTATAACATAAACAACGTTATTGATTATAAATACTTTCTAAAAAAAGAACCGAAGCCCGCGCGCCCCGGTCCTTAAAACCGTCTCCTTAATAAAGATCGTCATCCTCCGTATGTACGACTTCCTCACGCCGTATATCCGCTCCAAGCTTGCGCATCTTGTCTTCGATATGGTCATAGCCCCGGTCTATATACTTTACATTTTGTATTTCTGTTGTACCATCCGCCATCAGCCCTGCAACGATAAGCGCAGCGCCGGCCCGGAGATCTGTAGCGCTGACAGGAGCGCCCGTCAGCCGCTCTACTCCCTCTACGACCGCTACGCGGTCCTCCGTCGTGATCTGCGCCCCCATACGCCGTATCTCTTTGATATGCTTAAAACGCGATTCAAAAATCGTTTCCGTGATCATGCTCGTTCCCTGCGCGGTGGACAGCAGTACCGTCGCAGGCTGCTGCAGATCGGTCGGGAACCCCGGGTAAGGCATGGTATTGATTTTCACCGCCTTCGGCCGTTTATCGCATGTCACACGAATAAAATCTGCTCCCTCCTGAATGGTGACCCCCATTTCTTCAAGCTTTGCCGTCAATGCCTCCATGTGGGTCGGTATCACATTTTTGATCGTCACATCTCCGCGCGTTGCCGCAGCCGCGATCATAAATGTTCCGGTCTCGATCTGATCCGGTATGATGGAATAATTACAGCCATGCAGCTGCTTTACGCCTGTGATACGGATCACATCCGTTCCGGCTCCTTTGATTTTCGCGCCCATACATACCAGAAAATTAGCCACATCCACTACATGCGGCTCTTTCGCCGCATTGATAATGGACGTCTGCCCTTCTGCGCAAACCGACGCAAGCATCACATTGATCGTCGCGCCTACGGAAACCTTATCCATGTAAATATCGCATCCGCGGAGGCCGTCCGGCGCATTCGCCACGACCCGGCCATATTCCGTCTTTACATTCGCACCGAGCGCCTGCATTCCTTTGATATGCAAATCGATCGGCCGTTCACCGATCGTACACCCGCCGGGCAAATTGATCTCCGCGTCGCCAAAACGTGAAAGAAGCGCCCCCAGAAGATAATAAGAGGCACGCATTTTTTTCACAAGGTTCATCGTTACCTTGCTCGTATTGATATTGGTGGTATCCACCGTCATCGTTCCGTCTTCAAATTCCACTTCCGCGCCGATCTCTGCCAAAATACGCTTGATAATCAGCACGTCCGCAATGTTGGGAAGATTCTCGATCACACACACTCCGCGCGCAAGAATCGTGGCAGGCAGAATCGCTACCGCCGCATTTTTGGCACCCGTTACTTCAATCGTGCCCTTGAGCGGTATCCCGCCGTTGATCACAATTTTCTCTGTCATAAAATTGGATACTTCCTTTATTTCACAATCGCAGACTGCAATTTTTTCTTATATTTTACCATTGAAAGCCTTTTTTTTCAAGCAAACATTCCTTTTCAGGTCTGCCAGCTTCAAATACGCTGTGCATAGCCATTTTAAACAACAAAAAGCCGGGAGGTCCCGGCTTTTCCGCAAAATTAAAACATTTTCTTTTTCCAGAGTATCCAGACGGCTACAGCCGTTCCGCCAAGCGCAATCACCGTTACCCACAGAAAGCCGAATGGGTTTTCCGCAAATGGTATCCCGCCCACGTTCATTCCCCACAGGCTGGCAAAGACCGTCGGTATCGCGAGGATAATTGTCAGCGAGGTGAGTATCTTCATGACGATATTCAGGTTATTCGAAATGACGCTCGCAAATGCATCCATCGTTCCCGAAAGGATATCTCTATAAATCGTTCCCATCTCGATTGCCTGTTTATTTTCGATGATAACGTCTTCCAACAGATCCAAGTCGTCCGGATAGCGTTGGATCACCTTGGATTTCAGCATTTTTTCCAATACGATCTCGTTTGCCTTCAAAGAGGTAGAAAAATAGACAAGCGATTTTTCCAAGCGGAGCATCTGTATCAGTTCGCTGTTTTTCATAGACTTATGCAATGCGTTTTCCACCTGCGTGGAAGCCTTATCGATCTGCTTCAGATATTGCAGATATTTTCCCGCGTTTTTATATAAAATCTGAAGCAGGAAGCGTGTCTTTTTGCATGTATCGAACCCGCCGCGTACGTTGCCATTCCAAAACGCCTCTAAAATAGCCGTTTCCTCAAGACACACGGTAATGATATTATCCGCAGTAATGATAATGCCCATCGGGAGGGTCGTATAAATCAAGGAATTCCGCTCCGCACTGACAAGCGGAATATCGACGAGCACCAATGTTTGGTCGTCCTCCGTATCGATACGCACTGTTTCCTCTTCATCCAGCGCTGCGCGGATAAATTCATCTTCAATGTGAAGCGTATCCCTTACATATACCAGTTCTTCCTCCGTGGGGTCGAGAAGATGGATCCACGCGCCCGGCTCTATCGTTTCAATTTCCTTAAATTGGTTGTTCTCCGCAGAACTGAAAATCTTGATCAAATATTTCACCTACTTTCAAAAGCAGGCAGCGGTCAAAAGCGCGGAAATACCTTACGCGACCCGCTGTCTGTATGTTTTAGATTCGTTCGTTTAGGGTCTGCGTCCACGTATTTCCCACCTCCTGTGAATGGAATCGACACGAATTTGTCCGCTTATCATTATATCCTTTACCTGCTGCTTGCGCAAGTCTCATTTCGAAGATCCGCAAGTAATTTTTATCTATTATTTTCCCTGCGCGTATAGTATAATAAACTGGATCAAGAATGAAACGGACCGGGCGATAAAATGACGGAAAATTTTTCCTGCGGCGATATCGTCGTTATGAAAAAAAAGCATCCCTGTGGAAGCGACAAATGGAAGATCATACGTACCGGCGCCGATATCAAGCTGAAATGCCTTGGCTGCGGGCATATTGTGATGCTCGATTATACGGCATTTATAAAACGAATGAAAAAGGTTTTAACAAATGGATCATAGAAACGACTATCCCGTGCACCGCGGACGGGACCACACACCCCGCCGCGCCGATATGCCAAGAACGTACGGCCGCAAATTGCCCTCTTCTTACAACGACTCGTACGAATCGGATTCCGGCGCGCTTTCCTCCGGAACGGGACGGCATATTCCCCATATGTCTGCTTCCCGCAGGCGCAGTGAGCTTGAAGAGCCTTTGACTTCCTATTTTGATACAGACGGCTTTTATGAGGACGAAACGGTCAGCGAGGAACCGGACACCAGCCAGCAGGAGGAAGATTATTTCTCCGCTCCGGACGAGCCTGCTTTTAATCCCAATAAGGCACGCCGTTTCTACCAGGAGTTCGAGCCGCTTGACGACGATCTCGTTACTTATGACGAATTCGGACGCAAGCGCAAAAAAAAGCGCATCCATGAAGAAAAGCTTATGACGAGATCCCGCGCAGTCTGGGGATGGATCATTTCCATCATCATAGCGGTCGCAGTCGCGTTTATCATACGCGCTTTCTTTTTTGAGATCATCGTAGTAGACGGAAACTCTATGTACCCCACGCTTTATTCAGATGAAAAGCTGGCAGTCGAAAAGGTGAGCCGTTATTTTGGCCTGCCTGAACGCGGAGATATCATCATCGTTCACTACCCGGACGAATATGAAGATGAGGACACGAAAGACGCGACCTATGTAAAGCGTGTGATCGCACTGCCCGGTGAAACCGTAGAGGTCAAGGACAGCGTCGTCTATATCAACGGTACGGCTCTTTCGGAGCCCTATATCAATACTACCGATCCCTATCTGGATATGGCTGCTGTTACGGTGCCGGAGGATACCGTTTTTGTCATGGGCGATAATCGTGCGCATTCTAAAGACAGCCGAACAGTCGGGCCGATCGCCCGTTCCGAGATCGTCGGCCACGCTCTGTCTGTCATCTGGCCGCTCGACAATATCCATTCCGTGCAATGATACGGCATACAAAAGGCTTGTCCATGAGGCAAAACGAAAGGAGCTATAACGGCAAACACCGTTTTTTCTGTTCGACTACGATGGAAACACCACCAAAAACGCAGACAAAAAAATCAGTTATTCTTGATTTTAACGGCACTTTATTTTTTGATACGGATAAAAACAACGCTTCATGGCATGAGGTCCTGAACACTGTATGCAGCCGGAAAATATCTATGGAAGAAATGAGCCGTTACAATATTCACGGGCGTGCCAACAAGGCGATCCTCGAACATTTTATGGAACGCGCTCTCTCCGACAGCGAAGCGCACAGGCTGTCCGAACGAAAAGAGGCGATCTACCGGGCATTATGTTTGGAAGACCGGGAACATTTTCACCTTGCGGAAGGTGTACCCGCTTTTCTGGATCATCTGAAAAAAGAACGCATCCCCTGTACCATTGCAACTGCTGCCGGTAAATCGAATCTTGATTTTTATATTGAGCATTTCCAGCTTTTGCGTTGGTTTGACGCAGACAAGATCGTATATAATGACGGAACGGTACGCGGCAAACCGGAGCCCGACCTGTACCTTCGCGCCCTCGCCCGCCTCAACGCAGACGGCGGCAGCTGCCTTGCGGTCGAGGATTCCCCTCTTGGTACACTCTCCGCGCGGCGTGCCGGGATCGCTATGGTATTCGCGGTCTCATCCAGTCTGGGTGTTTCCGCGTTTGCGGATACCGCCGATGCGGTGATCGCCGACTTCACATCTCCCGCTCTTTATGAATGGGCAGCGCAGCCATAATATTTCAGAAAAGTATATTCATAATTGCGCATCTGACGTGCAGTTTGTACTAACCCTGTAAGGGCATTTCGCTATTGCAGCACCTTAAGACGCTTGGCAGCCGGCCAGTTCCTATTTTAATAGGTTCAGAACACTTTTCTATCACAACTATTCCGCCTTTTTTCAATCTCCCCGCCTATTGTGAGGATTTCGCCGCACATAAAAAACCCGCCGGTTTCGACGGATTTTTATGTTTTTTATCTTTTTCAGATATTTTCCGGCTCTTCTTCCTGCATTCTTTGTTTTTTCTTTTCCTTGTGCAGGAGGATCGGCCAGATCACGCAAATCGGAATCACAACCAGTGGCATGCCCACATATGCAAGCATACTCAGGCCAATGTTCACGATATTGGTGAGCCCCAGCAGGGATATCGCCGTACAGATCGCAATAAAAATCGCGGCGACAAAAACATTCTTCCTATCATCCGTTTTGATCGGTCCAATGTCCGGCACAAGATTCTGCCATCTGGAGGAAATCATATAGGTTGCCGGAATCACCGAAGAAATAATAGCCAGCAGCATAACAATGTAATACACCACCGGGATCCATGGATAGGAACCGGCAATATAATTGTTCATGACGTATACAAGCGGAACCGGATCATTCATGATCTCGCTCTGGAAAGGCAGGAAACTAAAGCAGGAAAGCGCCATCATAAAACCTGCACAAATCATAATGAAAAGTCCGATCCATACACTTTGTTTATGCTTTTTAATGGGTTGTTCCACACAGCATAAAGTAATTGCAAAGGCTGAGGAAGCAAATGCAAACTGACAGCAGCGTAAAAGTGCATCACCCATATTCGCCGTTTCAGGAACGGTCCAGTCCGACAGTATCTCGCTTACCTGCGGTCCAAACAGCAAAATGACCAGTACTGAGATGATCACAAAGCCTACCAACATTACGACTGACATAACGCTGTTGACAATGCGAATCAGGGAATCCCGATAACGGATCAGAAAAAGCGAAATCACACCAATGATGATCATCCCTGCAAAATCCGGCATGCCGAATAATTCCTTCATGAAAGTACCCGACATATTTTGTACGATCGCAACGCCAACGATATTGGATGCAAGAACATATATTTCAAATAACGTATAAAAGAACTTTTTGTTAAAATAAATCTTTTTCGCTAGCGAACCATATTCGTAGATTTTAAAACGCCGGATGACTTCTGCCGCCAGAAAACACATAAGGCCTACGATTGCCAAGGCGACGAACGGCAACCATAATGAATTGCATCCATCCGGCAGGAAAAATGTCGTCGCATAGGTTCCCGCCACTAATGCTGGCCCTACAAGCGCGCCGATATATACGTTTGCGACGCCAAATGAGCTTCCCAGTTCCTTGGCTGTCAATTTTTCGCATCTCATTACTGCTTATCCCCCTCTTGTGCGTAAAAGCATTGCCAAATCCGGCAATACATACGCACCGATTTCTCGCTGTCTTTATATTGTGTAGACCGGGGTATTTCCTGCCCCGATCTACACATCTGTTATAGAATTATTCAAAATAGATGATCGGTTTGATTACCTCATCGTTCTTGGGATAAGCATCCATCAGCGCATATGCATCCATGACATGCTCAAAACCATGGAACCGATGCGTGATCATCTTTGTGGGATCAAGCCGTCCTGCTGCCATAATCGCCATCAGACGTTCCAATCTTCTGCGTCCACCCGGGCACAGTCCGCCGTTAAGATGCTTGTGTGCGCACCATGCCAAGGTATAATCCGCCGGAATTTCCGTATCGAACGTCTGCGCCTGCAAATTCGTCACATAACCGTTCGGTTTGACCATTTTCAAGCAGCGTGCAAACGTATCGTTGGTACCGCCCGTAGCAATGCAGCTATCCGGCTGTCCTCCTCCCAGAAGCTCCTGTACCTGCTCATCTATCGGTCCGTCTTTATAATTGAGAACATCTGTCGCACCGTATTCCTTTGCAAGCCGCATGGTATTCGGACGGTTTCCGATCGCAATGATTTTTCCCGCTCCGCGCAGGGCAGCCCCCGCTACCGCCATCAAGCCCACCGGTCCGATGCCCATGACCACGACCGTATCTCCCCATGTGACATGGGCAAGTTCAACGCCGTGAAATCCCGTCGTTACCATATCGCCCGTCATAAGCGCATGCTCATAGGTCAGGCCATTCGGGATACGCGCAGCATTCTGATCTACCTGACGGATACGGAAATATTCTGCAAAAGTTCCATTTTCAAACACACACCAGTTCATTCCGTAGTTTTGTCCGCCGGCATGCTGATGCAGATTATCCTGCCCTTCAATCTTCAGCCAGTCGGGCGTTACTGCTCCGACCGCTACCACATCGCCAGCCTTATAATCCTTTACCATGGAACCGGTCTCTACGATCCGTGCGACCACCTCATGTCCCAAAATCAGTCCCGCCGGCAGGCCAGCATGAACCTGATGCGGATCGGAAGAACACGTTGCCATCACGACCGGTTGTGCGATTGCGTCGAGTGGTCCGCATACCGGAACTTCCGCTTCAATCAAGCCGAATTCCTTAAACGGTACGACGACGCCATATCCTTTCATCGTTCCTTTCATATTTTCCCTCCAAATCCAATAAAAACATTTTTAATTCTGCGTTAATTTCTTTTCCTTTACCAGCTGGTTCATCGGCGATTTCGTGACTGCAATCAAAAGAATCACCATACCGATGATCGCCATAACAGCCCAAATTGCCCATACTGTCGTCCAGCCCATCGGGAGAAATGCCGTCAGTGTCAGAGGCCCAAGCATTTGACCGATGTAAACGGCCGCCATTGATGTGCCGACGATCGCGCCGATATCCCGCGGTCCGAACATGCTGTGCGTAACCAACGTAGGATATGCTGCGCAAAGCGGATAACCAAGCGCTCCGAAGATGATCGTAATAATAACGAGGTAGGTCTGGAGCTGGTTGCCCCACAATATCATAAATACGCATGCAAGGGCAAAGGCAACGCTTACGTAGATCGTAAAGCCTTTTCCGCCGATCTTCTTGAACATATTGCCTACAAAGAGCATAATTACTGCAGAAAGGATCAGCCATGCAGCATTCCAGTTCGCCGACTCCGTGATGTCCATCCCCATTGACTGCCAGTATGTCGCGTTATAGGAAATGAAGCCCGATGCGCCTGCAATAGCAAGCACCATGCCGATACACAAAAGCCAGAAAGAAGCCGTCTTAAGCGCCTGCTTTCTCGTGACGCCCGGAAGCTCCTGTCCTTCGGCAACTTTGGCTTCTTGCCGGGCAAGCTCGAGTCCTTTTGGTTCCTGCCCAACCTGCTTGGGCGTCCTAATAAAGATAAATACTGCCACAAGGCCGATCACAAGACCCACGATGGCCATAATATGATAGCTGTCCTGCCATGAAAAATTAGCAAGAAGCTGCCCCGCAAAGAACACCCAGATCGCAGCACCAAAGCCTGCTCCGGAAACGACCATGCCGGTCACTTTTTCCCGCCCGTGCGTATCCGCAAACCATTCCGCCACAAGGCTTGTACATACTGCATGCGAACCGAAAGTGATCGCAACGGAAGCGATAAGACCGCCAATATACATCAGCGCAAGGCTTCCCGGGTTTTGTCCGGGGGTAGTAAAAGTATAAAGCGTGATGTGCAGCGCACATGCAATGATGGAAATAAGCATCGTCCATCTCACGCCTATCTTTTTCACGACCTGAACGACCACAAGGCTCAGGAAGATATTCCCAACCGTGTTCAGGGTGCCCAGAATCGCTACTGTTCCTACATCCCAACCAATATATTCCGCGATGCTCGCGAGAAATACTCCCAGGCAGGTGCAGATTCCAAGATTCACAAAGATGACCAAAAACGCGCCCAGAGACGCTTTATAGCCAAAGAACTTTTTCGTGCTTTCCATGATACATTCCCCTTTTTATTATGATTGCCTATTGCAATGCCATTGCGGCATAGAAGCCTTCCCGAATTGCTTTCCCAGCCTTAGATACGCCGTCGCAATCCCCAATCAGCGTCGTCTTCATCGGATATTTAGCAAGGATCGCTTCGGGTACCTCTGCCGCCGGCTTCTGTCCGAAAGCGGTAATCACCGCATCTGCCGGAATTTTGACTTCATTGCATTCTTTATCGACTACAATAACGCCGTCCTCCTCGATCCTCATAACCGTTTTCCCGACCTGCAGATCCACGCCGTATTCATCCAGCAGGCGCGTAATACTGATCTTATTGATCGGCATAACATCCAGAGCTACATCATCGCGCATTTCCACAACCGTAACTTTTTTGCCGCGTTCTCCCAGCTCGATAGCGGTATCACATCCGGAAAGGCCTCCACCGCAGATCACAATATTTTCAGCGTCAACACCAAACTGATGCGCTTTCGTAACGTCGATCACATTCGGAAGATCGATTCCCTTGATGGGTGGCAGGAATGGCACGGAACCTGTTGCCACAAAAATTTCATCGGCGTCCTGCAGCACCGGATCGTCCGGTTTGATTTCCGTATTGAATTTGATCTCAACTCCTAATTTTTCCAATTGTACGCCATACCATGTAATCAGGTCGCGTATCCTCTTTTTGAAATCAGCTGTAGCAATTGCGCGGAATATGCCGCCAATCTTATCGGCTTTTTCGTAAACCGTTACCTTGCAGCCGCGCATAGCAGCCACGCGCGCCGCTTCCAGTCCCCCCGGTCCCGCGCCGATCACAACCACATTTTTGGTTTTTTCAAGCTTAGTGATCTTCATTGCGTCTTCCATCGCCGTTTGGATATTAACAGTGCAGGAAAGCTGGGTCAGGCGTCCGAATATCCTGCCAATACATTCTTCGTTGCACATGATGCACGGACGAACATCTTCCCGGTGCCCTGCCTTCAGCTTATTGGGGAAATCCGGATCGGCTATGAACTGGCGGCCGAACTGGATGATATCGCAATTACCCGACTCCAGCAATTCAACTGCCGTTTCCATCGAGTGATTGCCTGCGTTTAACAGTGGTACGCTGACGTGCTTCCTCGCTTCTTCGCATACATATGCCATACATCCCTCACCCGTGTAGCAGGTCGGAAAAATGTAATCCTGTGATTCATAACAGCCTGCATCGATATCGAACGCATCTACGCCGGCTTTTTCGAGAACCTGCAGCAGCTTCATGCTTTCTTCTACCGTGCGCCCGCCATTGAAACGATGATCCAAGGAAATACGGAATAAGATGGGGAACTTGGGGCCTGCCACATTACGAATGGCCTGCACGATTTCCACAGCGAAACGCGCCCGGTTTTCAAAGCTTCCGCCATATTCATCCGTACGTTTGTTCCAAATCGGAGACATAAATTGATCGATCAGGTAACCGGCGTGCGCATGAATTTCTATAGCGTCGTAGCCTGCTTCCAATGCGATTCGCGTATCATTCTCCCAATCTTTCATCGATTCCTTGATCTCTTCAACGGTCAGCGGCCGACAAATCATATTCGGATCGTAATATGCCGGTACCGCAGAAGCGGAAACAAGCACGTCGTCCGTTACGGTGATCGCACCGTTGCGGCCCGTACCGCAGCTTAATTGCAGGCTGACTTTTGCTCCCCACCGGTGGCAGCGCTCGATCATAAGCGTTTGCCTCGGGATCGAGCGGATACTGTCTACGGCGATCGTCGGGCTGCCCTGTGCAAGCTTACTCGTTAGGAACATCGCCCCTGTCTGGATCAGCCCCGCTCCCCCTTTGGCCCGTTCCTCATAATAACGGATCCCTTCTTCGCTGTCCGTTCCGTCGATATTAGGGGTAAACGTTCCCATCGGCGAAAGGGAAATACGGTTTTTGAGCCGCATCCCATTGATCTTTATGGGCTCAAAAAGCCGGTTGTAGTTGTAGGCCATATCATTACCTCCTTATGGTTCAACATTAAATACAGGTCCAGCCTCCGTCCACGGGAAGGATGACTCCCGTAACATAGGACGATTCTGGAGCTGCGAGATATACAACAGTAGAATCGAGCTCTCCTTCTTTCCCGGGCCTTTCCATGGGAGTACGCGTCTTGATCATATCCGCCATGATCTCCATCGCTTCTTCACTGTTTGCTTCCGATGCAAAAAATCCCGGGCAGATCGCATTCACGGTGATCCCTTTAGTCGCCCATTCAGCGGCTGCGTGGCGCGTCATGTTGACAACGCCGCCCTTTGCTGATGTATAAGCGATGATCGGCATCTCTTTGAGTCCGCCTTTTCCAAGAATAGAAGCAATATTGATGATCCGCCCATATCCCTGTTTCAGCATGACCTGTCCGAAATATTTCATACAATAGAAAACTCCGTCAAAGTCCAGCGCCCGATTCGCCGCCCAGTCTTCTTCTGAAAGTTCTTCAATGGGTACGTTGACGCCCCCGCCAGCGTTATTTACAAGGATATCTACCCGGCCCCATTGTTCCAAAATTTTATCACGGGCCGCTATAATGGTTTTTACCTCCGTAACATCCGTCGATATCGCAAGCGCCTCTCCTCCCAGAGCCTCTATTTCCTCTTTTACTGCATCCAGCTTCGCCTGCCTGCGTGCAAGAAGGGCGACCTTTGCACCTGCTTTTGCGAGAGCCAAGGCAAACTGGCGTCCCAGACCGCCGCCTCCTCCGGTAACGACTGCAACGTTTCCTTTTAGATCAAACATTGTAATTTCCCCCTTTTTTATTTGTTTACATTATTTAATAGACGAACAAATATCTGTTTTTGCGTCTATACAATCGTATCTTTTTGATAATATTTTATCAATGTATGAATTGCTGAATTACAGCTCCTTAAAATTCCACATTTTCCATCACAAACAGTTCCTGCCGCTCGTATCTGCATCGTTTTTCCGGCTCTTCCATCGCAAAAAGCCGTTAAACCGCTATATTTTTCACAAGCATTGTATATTTCGTGAAAATTTATTTTATAGTTTCACCACCTTCCACACAATCGCCATTCTCATTTTTTGTGAAGAAAATAACGGTTTGATATCTAATCTTTCCTGTATTATAATGTTGACTATTGGAGGAAAATCGCATGAAAAGCCGGCCGGATATCGTTAAAATTCAGCGTCTTTGCATGGAAGCAATCTTAAAAAAACAGGATGTCGATATTTTTGTGCGCAATGTATATAACGAATTACGTTATCCGATCATCGTATTCGATGAAACACTTACCCTGATCACCTATGCGTTTTCCCGTCCGTTCTATTTTCAGGATTGGGAGGAAATCGCAGAACGCGGCAGCGCGCCGCAGCAAAAAATAATCGATACTCAGCTTGATTATCAGGATATCATCTACCGCAACGGGAAACCGACGCTCATCACATGGGGCACCTGTGAAAACCACCCTCAAACCTGCTGTCCGATTTTTCATAATCATTTTTTGTACGGTTATATTGGCATTGATCTGGGTGATTCTCCTTTTGTAGATGTGGTCATGGAAATCAACGGAATAATGGCGGGAACTCTTGGCTGCCTGCTCTATGAAGCTGACGACGAACATAGGGGAATTATTTCGCCCCAGCAATATGCGCAGCAGCTTTTGCTTTCCGATGTTCCCGACCAACAGGTGATCAATGCCTACGAGTCTCAGTTTTCACCACCTTATGTGCTGGCGGTCCTTTACTTTCCGAATGCAAACGAAGTGGAATTGCAGTATACCCGTGGATATATATGCAAGACCGATCCTAATACAATTGGCTGTTCTTCTGAAAGCCAGTATCTTTATCTGTTGTTTTCATCTGTCTCCGGCCATGCAGTCCTGCAAGAAATTGAAGATTTGTTGTTCCGGCTCTCCCTGCAGCAGACATTCTGCTACAGTTTATCCGATTTCTTTTCGGATATCCGTACGTTACCGGATCACAGGGTGCAGGCGATCCATACGCAATCGGTAGGCAGCAGTTTAAATCCCACGCGGAAACGTTTTTCTTTTCGCGATTCGTATATGGATATCATCTGTTATAATACGATCGAAAGGTTAGGGGAAAACGCTTCTCTTCCCTATGCCCTGCGTCAACTTGCAGCTTTCGACAAGCGTGAGCAAAGCGATTTCCTCACTACCTTGTCCTGTTATTTTGACCATTTATGCAATCTTTCCGAAACAGCTTCCGCCCTCGCCGTACATCCCAATACCATACGCCTGCGGTTGAATAAAATAACTGAGCTGATCGGACTTGATGTGCGGGATTTCGAGGTCGCTCGGCAATTGTATACCGGTCTTAATATGATGCGTGTTTTGCAGCATTACCATGTTCCGGAGCAAAATCAAAATGGAGAGTGATGTTTTGAATCCGTCAGCTTCTTATGAATTAAATCGTGTGATCCTTCAGGACCTTATAAACGGGCATCCTTTTCCCATCATTTTACAGCATGTCCGCGACCATATTCCGCTCAATATTTTTGTGCTCGATCTTGATGGCCGTCTGATGCTCCACTCTGCCGCGAAAGCACTCCCAAATTATTTCCCCTCCTCCTATCTCGGTAAGGAAGATTTTATTTGTTATGTCGATAACAGCGAGGCTGCTTTTTTTGATATTGCAAAACAGATTTTTGAGGATTCTGTACCCCATATTGTGTCCATCACGCCGGAAGATCCCTACTGCACGGTCTTCTATCCGATCCGAAAGGATGACCGTCCCGCTTGGGTATTGATCCTTAAGTTTGATGACCCGCAATTGCTGACGGTTGCCAAAGAGGCCGCTTCGCTTATCGCCGTTCTGTGCGAAACACAATTTCACGAGATGTCTGCAAGACCTCCTCTAAAAAAAGACATAACGGATGTCATGATCGCACGGGAGTTGCTTCTTTACGACAATGGTACTGTAAAAAGATTATCCGAAAACAGTCTTCAAAAATATGAAGCTTTTTTAAAGCAGAAAACAAAAGGCGGTCCCGTACGGCCGCCCTTCGTGATCGCCGCCCTGCAATTCCGCAGCAGCAAAGAGAAGATACCGGATTATACTCGTGTTCTCTATGAATTGGAATACCATTTTCCCAATAGTTTTTCATTGATCCACAGAAATCGACTGCTGGCATTTTTCTATGGCTATACGCAGGCACAACTGGAGGAGATAGAGAACTTCTGTTACCAGCAGCAGCTCTTTGCCGCCGTTTCTGACCCTTTTGAAAACATAAATCAACGGCGTTTTTTTAAACAGCAGGCGTTGGCAGTCTTGAAAACCGGTATACGGCAGGCACCACAAAAATATCTTTATCATTATATCGATTTTTATACAGAACTGCTCTTGACAAGCGCGGCAGAACGATTCGGCGTTCCTGTTTTGCTTTTATCCGAAATCAACAAATTGATCCTGTTCGATCAGGAAAACAAGACCTCTTACCTGAAAACACTGGAACAATATCTAAGGAACGGCAATTCTTATTCGGCGGCGGCAAAATCCCTATTTATCGACCGCGGTACTCTTCGATATCGTCTGGAACGTATTTTCCAAATCCTGCAAGCCGATTTCGAACAACCCGAGATCGCGCGTGCCCTTTCCGCCTCGATCCAGTTATACCGCATGTACGAAATAAGCAAATAAAAAATCCACCGGCTAAAACCCGGTGGATTTTTTATTTTTGCATCAGTCCGGCGTCAGTCGAGCACCGCTTTGATCCTGCGCACGCCTGCGCTGCTGCTCTGTTCTTTTTTGATTTTGAAATGCCCCAGCTCCGCCGTATTTTTCGCATGAGGTCCGCCGCATATCTCTTTGGAATATCCGGGGATCGTATAGACCTTTACGACATCGCCGTATTTGGAATCGAACACGCCCATTGCGCCCTGTGCTTTTGCCTCTTCCACCGACATCTCTTCTTCCACTACATCAAGCCCCGCGGCAATCGCCTCATTGACGTAAGCCTCAAGCTTATCGAGCTCGTCCCGCTCCACCTTGCGCGGGAAATTAAAGTCGAACCGCAGGCGCTCCGCCGTGATGTTGGAGCCTTTCTGGACGATATCCTCGCTCAACAGCTTACGCAGGGCCGCGTTCAGAAGATGCGTCGCGGTATGCAGGCGCGCCGTTTGCTCGCTCGTATCCGCAAGGCCTCCCTTAAAACGCTGCTCCGCACCCGCATGCGAAAGCTCCTGATGATGCTGGAACGCTTTGTCAAATCCGTCCTTGTCCACCTTGAGCCCACGTTCCGCCGCAAGCTCAAGCGTGAATTCGATCGGGAAGCCAAACGTATCGTATAAGCGGAAAGCACTTTTGCCGTCGATTGTATCTCCATCGAGCCGTTCCACTGTTTTCTCAAATTCCTTCATTCCCTGTGTGATCGTCTTTTGGAAGCGTTCTTCTTCTTTTGCGATCTCGGAAAGTATTTTCGTTTCATTGATTTTCAGTTCTTCGTATGCATGCGCATATTTGTCAATAACGACCTGAGCGATCTTAGGCAGACTGCCCTCTTCGATCCCTAACTTCCCGGAAAAACGGATCGCCCGGCGCAGAAGCCTGCGCAGAACATAGCCCTGATCTACATTCGACGGCGTGATGCCCCGTTCGTCGCCGATCATAAAGGCCGCGCAGCGTATGTGGTCCGCAACGATACGGAAAGCCTTCCTCGTCTCCTCGTCTGCGCCCTCATATTTTTTCCCGGACAGTTCCTCTATCTTGGCAATAATCGGCGCGAATACATCTGTTTCATAAACGGAACCCTTGCCCTGCAGGATCGCGATCGTACGGTCAAGCCCCATTCCCGTATCCACATTTTTCTGTTCAAGGGGAGCAAAGGTTCCATCTGCCTGCTTATTGTACTCCATGAACACGTCGTTCCATATCTCAAGATATTTTCCACAGTCACACGCAGGGCTGCAATCCGGTCCGCAGGCCGGTTTCCCCGTATCGATAAACATTTCCGTATCCGGGCCGCACGGTCCGGTGATGCCGGCAGGGCCCCACCAGTTATTTTCTTTCGGCAAAAAGAAGATGTGGTCTTCCGCTACGCCAAGAGAACGCCATGTATCGTGTGCCACCATATCGCGCGGAGCGTCGTCGTCTCCGGCGAAGCAGCTGAAATACAGCTTGTCCTTATCGATCCCCAGATACTTTTCGTCTGTCAGGAATTCAAAGCTCCATGTGATCGCCTCTTTTTTAAAATAATCTCCGAGAGACCAGTTCCCCAGCATCTCAAAAAAAGTGCAGTGGCTCTCATCGCCCACTTCGTCAATATCTCCCGTGCGCACACATTTCTGCACATCGGTCAGCCGTGTGCCCGCCGGATGTTTCTGCCCCAAAAGATAGGGAACGAGCGGGTGCATCCCTGCTGTCGTAAAGAGCACGGTCGGATCGTTCTCCGGTATCAGCGACGCGCTTTTAATGACCGCGTGCCCCTTGCTCTTGAAAAAATCCAAATACATTTGTCTCAATTCATCACTCGTTAAGCACTTCATCCAAAAAACTCCTCTGTCGTCTATTCTATTTACACAGCACCAAAATGGCGTTGGCTATGATATCCGCCGTTTTTACCAGCGAATCGATCTCAATATATTCGTCAGCCTGATGCTCCGTTCCCTGCTGTCCGGGAAACAGTGCGCCAAACGCAACGGAATTCGGAAAAGCCCGCGCGTATGTCGCCCCGCCCATCGTCATACAATAGGCCTTTTCCCCCGTCACTTCCTCGTAAGCCCGTTTGAGCCCTGCAACAAGCGGTGAATCCTCAGGCACATAATGCGGAGGGCGTGAGAATACTTCTTCAATAGAAAGCTCTTTTATTTTACCGCGTATCGCGGAAAGGACCGGTGTTTTTTCCGTGTGGATCGGATACCGAATGTCGATGCCTGCCTCAACGCCCTCTTCCGTCGTTTTAAAATAGCCGAGATTGAGAGAAAGCGCGCCGGATTCATCATGTGAAGCAATACCCAAATTTGTTCCATCCGTCTGCAGACCAACATACCGTGCAAGCTCATAGACTGCGTCTGATACTGCATTTTTTTGCAGCGGCAGCATATTTAGGAACGAGAGCATATAGGAAAGCGCATTTTTGCCCTCCTCCGGTTTTGAGCCGTGAGCTGAAAGACCGTGCGCGGTAAGAAGCAGCGCGCCGTCTTTTTCTTCAGCAGTGATCTTCACCGCGGAATCCTCGTTGAAGATATCGAGCATCCGCCGTACCACTTCCGCATTTCCCCTGATCTTGCAGGAGCATACCGCGGGTACGACGTTCACCCGTTCACCCGCATGAAGCGCCTCCACGACAAGCCCGCCTTTTTCCTGCGTGACAGGATAGGCCTTTCGCACCGCCCGAAGCTGCAGCAGGCCTTTTTCGGCATTGATGATAGGAAATTCCGCATCCGGTGAAATAGCCATCCCGGGAATTTCCCCTCCGTTTTTCTTATAAAAATCCATATCAGACCAACCGCTTTCCTCGTCGCACCCAAAAATGATGCGTACCCGTTTATTAAGGCTGATACAGTTTTCTTTTATTGCAGACAACGCAAACAGGGCCGCGATCGCCGGCCCCTTGTCGTCGATCGCTCCCCGTCCATAAATGCGTCCGTTCCTTACCGTACCGGCAAAAGGCGGCACCGTCCATCCGTCCCCCGCCGGCACGACGTCGAGATGCGTTACGATGCCAAAAAGGTCGTCCCCGTCGCCATATTCCACATAACCAAGGTGGGAATAGAAATTCACACTGTCGAAATCAAGCTTCTCTGCAATACCGAGCATTTTGATGAGCGCATCGAATACGCCCTTTCCATAGGGCATGTTTCCCTGCGGAGCGCTCTTTACGCTTTCTATTGCAAGTATTTTGCAAAGCGCTTCTATCATCTCATCCCGGCGTGTAGCTGCCGTAAATTCGAGCATCAGATTTTTCTCCTTCGCTTCTTCCCGTCTGTCTTAAGCTATCATTTATTATAACAGATTTCAGAAAGGATATATACCGCTTTTTTTCTTTTTTAGGCATCTCTCCGGGGCAAAAGGAATCCGGCCCCGCCACGGCGAATTTATTTGTTGAACGATATTTAGGGAGTGTGATCGGTATCTCTATCCACGACGGACACCGCAGCCGGCTCAGAAGCCGGTTTTTAAAATACGGCCTCGAGGTTTTTGAGGAGCACGAAGCGCTTGAACTGCTGCTTTTTTATGCGCTTCCGCGCAGGGATACCAATTCCCTTGCGCACGAGCTCCTTGCCCGCTTTGGCAGTCTGAAAAACATTTTTGATGCTGACGCGGCGGATATCGCCCGCATCAAGGGGATCGGCGAGAATGCAGCAGTCCTCATCAAGCTCCAATCCGAGCTTGCGCGGAAATATTGGCTCTCCGATATCGAGGAGCATACTATGCTTTCTTCCATACAATCGGCGATCGAATATGCGAGCCTCCTCCTGCGCGGCAAAACCAAAGAAGAACTATATGTCGTATGCCTCGATCCACACTTCCGTGTGCGGCATACCGACCGTCTTTCCCGCGGCAGTGCCACAGAAACACCTGTTTATGTTCGTCAAATTACAGAGACCGTTATTCGTACCGGAGCGGAAAAAATACTTCTGACCCATAATCATCCGGGCGGAAGCGCTCATCCGAGCAAAAAAGATCTGCTTATTACGGAACAAGTCGTAGCCGCAATGGATGCGATCTCCGTTTCTTTGCTCGACCATATCATTATCGGCGAGCATGAGGCGTTCAGTTTTTCGGAAAAGCTTCTTACCCTCGGCGGCCGTCCTGCCGCAAATGCCCGCGCCGCACAATATTCAGGTCATGTGATGCAGGAGCTCCCCGCATGGCTGCATGCGGAAGATCAGCAGTAGTCTGCGCCTACTTGCAATACGTAAACTTTTTCGCTATAATTTCTATGTATTATAGAATTTAACGCGCAGTCTGCGCGACCGGAGGATAAAAATGGCGATTGAATATTTCCATATAAAAGAGCGGGACTTCGATTTAGTGGAACAGTTGATACAGATCGAAAATTCTTCTTATGACAGCGGTGCTCTCGACGTATTCGACCTGATCGCGATGCTTAGGCATGCGCGCGTCTATGTTGCCGTGGAGTATGACGAGATTTTAGGCGCAGTCTATTTTATGCGGAATTTTGATAATCCGGATAAAGTTTTTCTGCACAGCATCAATATTTTGGATCCGCAGGCTTTCCCCAACCTCGGTACTTCCCTTTTGAATATCGCGTTCGCCGACATGCGCGCTTTTGGCATCAAGCTGGTGGAGGTAAATGTCGACCCGTCCAATTACCGGGCGCTCAAGATCTATCGGGAACAGCTTGGCTTTGTAGCCAGCGACAGTATGCAAAGCGAATTTTTGGATGGTGAAGAGATCCTGATGCTGCAAAAGGAGCTATGATCGCTTTCAAAGCTCAAAGCCGCATGATATTGCGGCTTTTTTTGTGGAGGCATTTCATTTATGCGCAGTATACGCGGAGGAAAAAACATGTGGCTTGTTTTCGCACTTCTCTCGGCCGTCTTTGCTGCAGCGACCGCGATCCTTGCCAAAATCGGTATCCAGAGTATGGATTCGAACCTCGCGACCGCGATCCGTACTGTAGTGGTCCTCATCATGGCGTGGGGGATCGTTTTTATGACGGGAGCGCAATGCAATATTCCGAATATCACGGCGAAATCATGGATATTCCTCATCCTTTCCGGTATCGCGACCGGCTTTTCATGGCTTTTTTATTTTAAAGCGCTTCAGCTCGGCGACGCCTCTAAGGTCGTTCCCATCGATAAATTCAGCGTAGTCATCAGTATGGTCCTTGCGTTTATCATCTTAAAGGAAGCCGTGACAACAAAAACAGTGGTCGGCGGTATACTCATCACGCTCGGTACTCTTGTCATGGTTCTTTGATAGAGAGCCGTTTCAGCCGCTTTCGGCGGCTTTTTTTATTTTTTCTTGACAAATTTCCGTTTCTCTTATATAGTTAGTTGCATAAGTAATTAACCAATTAAGGAGTTTGTAATGAAGATCGATTTTGAAAGCGGAATTCCCATCTATCTTCAAATCGCAGACCAAATCGAGGATGCAGTCCTTTCGGGTATTTTCCCGGAGGATACGCAGGTGCCGTCTACGACGGAGCTTTCCACGCTCTACAAGATCAATCCGGCGACCGTTCTGAAAGGAATCACTTTGCTTACAGGCAATGGCGTCCTATATAAACGCCGGGGCGTAGGCATGTTCGTATGCACAGGTGCGAAGGAAAAGATACAGGCGCGGCGGAAGCAGTCCTTTTTTGACGACTATGTCGCAAGTCTTCTTTCAGAAGCAGAAAAGCTTGGCATCAGTCCCGATGAGGTCATCAGCATGATAAAAGAAGGAGCGAAAAATGATTGAAGTAAGAAATGTCACAAAAAATTTTCGGAACGTCACAGCACTGCGGTCCTTAAATGTCAGCTTCGGTGAAAACCGTATCTACGGCCTTCTTGGCCGGAATGGGGCAGGAAAATCTACATTGCTGAATCTAATGACGAACCGTTTGATCCCGACGGAGGGGTTTCTGTATCTGGATGGTTTTCCTCTTACGGAAAACGACAGAGTCCTTGGAAAGATCTTCTGTATGAGTGAGAACACTTTATATGAACCGTCTGTGCGGGTAGAACGTATTTTCAAATGGACCGCCATGTTTTATCCCGCATTCGATACTGCGTATGCGGCTGCATTGGCTGAAAAGTTTGGGCTTGATACCAGAAAAAAGGTCGGGCAGCTTTCCACAGGCTACCGCTCTATTTTCAAGCTTGTTCTTACACTGGCCTCCGGAGCGGAATATTTGCTGTTCGACGAGCCGGTTCTCGGCCTCGATGCGAATCACCGTCAGCTTTTTTATGAGGAGCTGCTTGCCCGTTATTCCAAACGGCCGTGTACGGTCATTCTTTCTACCCATCTCATTGAAGAGATCGCAAGTCTGATCGAACATGTCGTCATCATAAAGGACGGGCGTATTCTTCTCGACCGTCCGGCAGAAGAAATACATAATATGGGCTTTACGGTCTCCGGCAAAAAAGACGAGGTGGAAAAATGGTGTGCCGGCAAAAATATACTGGGCTCTCAGGAGATCGGCGGGCTGATGCTGGCGCATATTCTTGGTAGGCGCAGCGATATCCCCGCTTCTCTCACCGCCACGCCGCTCGACCTGCAGCAGCTTTTTATTCACCTGACAAATTCCTGAAAGAAAGAGAGGATCCCTTTTATGAAAATCAAACAAATGTTTTTATGGCAGCTGAAATCGAGCCTTCCTGCTTTTATCATCTTTTTCTGCATTATTACGGCTTTAACAACGGTCCTTACCATTGTGTTTGCCCGGAATGGCAACGGGACCTTCAATATGGCCGCGGCCTCCATCGGCGTGTTTTTTCTGTTCGTCGTCGGCTGCGCCTCCTTTGCAGAAAACCTTCATATCGCTTTCGGGAACGGCGTCTCCCGCAGAACGCATTTCCTGAGCTTTCTGCTTTTTGCCGCTTTTTCCAGCGCGCTGACCGCTTTTGTTTGCGTACTGATCGATATGATCCCCAGTCTGTCGCCGTCTACCTATATTCCCCTGCTCACAGATACGCCCGGCATGCAGATATTTTTTTACTTCACGCTAAACTTCGGCTTTATGGCGTTCGGTTATTTTCTCGCCGGGGCATACTACCGGATGAATAAAGCGGCAAAAATCACCGTCTCCATCATCATTCCTGCCGCTGCGATCACCTGCTTCGTTTTGATCATGAATACAGCCGCTCCTGTTGGTCCGGAGGTCCAGCCGCTTCCGCTGTTCTTGCAGTGGATGCTTGCCAGCATTATGAACGCAGCGCTTTTCTGGCTGTTGTTTGCGGCTCTCTTCCTTTTTCTTGGTTGGCTCGTCACCCGCCGGGCAGGAATCAGACAACAGCAACCCGCTGGCTAAACAGGATCAAATCTCTATTCAAAAAGCGGACATACGTTTATCATACGTCCGCTTTTTCTTTTCCCGACAATATGTTCAGGCAATATAGTTCCGTACCCTGAAATGTGCGCCCACGTCTTCTGCGATCTTCCGGCACGTTTCAATATCCTCAGGGCTGATCACATCTACCACAGAAAGCGTTGTTTTGATTCCATACCGTACACAGTCCCGTGCAAAATCCAACATATAGCGAAAGCCGTCTTCTCCATAGCGGCTGTGCACTACCGCCTCATACTTCTTCGCATCCGCTTCGTTGAGGCTGATCGACACTTCGTCTATCAAGCCTACCAGCTCCTTGGCGATATCCCGTCCATGATATGCGCTTGCATGCCCATTCGTATTGATGCGCGTATGCCCGCCGTATCCCTTTACGTAAGCGGCGATCTCCTTGAGCTCATCGATTTTGATTGTCGGCTCTCCGTAGCCGCAGAATACAACATCCGTCTTATCTTTCTCCAGCAAACGGATGATCTCCTGAGCAGAGGGTTCGCGCTCCATCCACAGGTCATATCCTGCTACGCCTTTTTCCGTCCTTCTGACGCAAAATTCACAGTCGTTCGTGCAGCGGTTCGTCAGATTAATGTAATTTTGATTTCCTATCTTATAAATATATGTATCCAAAGCCTATCATACCACGTACACATCTTTCAGCGCCCGATGGTTCCTTTCTTTTCTTTCATACCCTTTATATGATCCTAAAAAACCGTTTTGCATTCTCTTCCGTCATGCGGACGATCTCCTGCACAGGAACCCCTTTCACTTCCGCCAGCTTTTCCGCCACATATTTTACATAGGCGGGCTCGTTCCGTTTTCCGCGAAAAGGTACGGGCGTCATGTAGGGGCAATCTGTTTCGATCAAAAGGCGGTCAAGCGGAACGGCCTGCGCAGCTTCCAGTGTTTTTCGCGCATTTTTGAAGGTAAGCGCTCCGCCAAACGCGATATAAAAGCCCATCTTCACGAGCTCTGCCGCCGTTTCGGCGCTTCCGGAAAAGCAATGGAGCTCTCCCCGCACATTTGGATGGCGCCGCAGTATCTCCATTGTATCCGCAGTCGCCTCACGGCTGTGCACCACGATCGGCATATCGGTCTCAAGCGCGAGCTCCACCTGCTGTTCAAATACCTCTTTTTGTTTTTCCCGCGGTGAAAAATCATAGTGGTAATCGAGCCCAATCTCGCCTACAGCCACTACTTTTTTCTCTTGTAAAAGCGTGTGCAGCGCCTCTCTAACGGCCATGCTCCATTCGTCCGCGCTATGCGGATGTATCCCGACCGCAGCATATACAGCCGCATGCTCTTGGGCAAGCGCTGCCGCGCGTATACTGTCCGCAAGACCGGAAGATGCTTCCACCACGTTTCCCACCCCGCTTCCCGCAAGCCCGGCAAGAACCGCTTCGCGGTCTTCATCGAACCGCTCGTCCAGCAGATGTACATGCGTATCAAAGAGCATTTCCTTACCCAACGTCCAGCCCATCCTTTGCATCGGCTGTTACGAGCGCAATATCCGTACCTGTACCTACGGCAAGAATCATCCCTTCAGACAGCGTTCCCCGCAGCTTGGCCGGTTTCAGGTTCGCTACGATCACGACCGTTTTCCCCACCATTTCTTCCGCCGTAAAGCTCTCCCGAATGCCGGAAACGATCGTCCGTGTTTCCTCGCCGCATTTTACAGTCAGCTTCAATAATTTATCCGATCCCTTCAAATTCTCACATTCCGTAACGAGGGCTGTCTTAAGCTGTATCTTCCTAAAATCGTCAATCGTGATCTGCTCTGCTGTGTCCTCTTTCATCTCCTGCTTTTCCGGCTTCGGTGCCATCAGCTTTTCCAGCTCTGCAAGCTCTTTTTCGATATCGATGCGCGGGAAGATCGCCTCTCCCTTGCTTGTCTGCGTGCCATCCGGCAGCGTTCCATAAGAAGCTACGCTCGCCCAGTCGGTCAGCTTTTTATCCTGAGCCACACCAAGCTGCTCCCTCATGCGCACCGCCGTTTCCGGCATCACGCTCTCGATCAGCACGCTTACGATACGCAGACCTTCCGCGAGGTGATACATCACGCTTCCAAGCCGCTCTTGTTTCGTTTCATCTTTGGCAAGGGACCACGGCATCGTGACGTCGATATACTTATTCAGCATTCCGATATACTGCCAAATCTCTGTCAATGCCTCCGAGACTTTCCAATCGCTCATAAGTACGTCTACCCGCTTCGGAAGCTGCTCAGCAAACCCGACCAGTTCGCGGTCCTCCGGCTCCAGCATGCCTGCCGCCGGCACTCTGCCGCCAAAATACTTTCCGATCATGGCAACAGTCCGCGAAAGCAGGTTGCCAAGGTCGTTTGCAAGGTCTGCATTGATACGGGAGAGCAGCAGCTCGTTTGAGAACATAAGGTCACTCCCGAGCGGCGCTTCCCGCATAAGAAAGTAGCGGATCGCGTCTACCCCATAGCGCCCTACGAGCACGACCGGATCGACTACATTCCCGCGGCTCTTGCTCATCTTGCCGCCCTGCAATGTGAGCCAACCATGCCCGTATACCCGTTTCGGAAGCGGAAGCCCCAGCGCCATCAGGATCGTCGGCCATGTGATCGTATGGAAACGTACGATCTCCTTGCCCACCAGATGCAGGTCCGCCGGCCAATATTTTTGAAATTTGCTGTCGTCATCCGAAAGATAGCCAAGTGCGGAAATATAGTTAGACAGCGCGTCGATCCAAACATACATCACATGTTCCTGATCGAATGGGACCGGGATGCCCCATTTGAAAGAGGAACGCGATACGCACAAATCCTCAAGGCCGGGAAGCAGGAAATTGTTCAGCATTTCGTTCTTGCGGGATTCCGGCTGAATAAATTCCGGGTGGTCTTTGATATATTGTATCAGCCTGTCGGCATATTTCGAAGCGCGGAAGAAATAACTCTCCTCCTTCACCCGCTGTACCTCGCGCCCGCAGTCCGGACACTTTCCGTCTACAAGCTGACGGTCTGTCCAGAACGCCTCGCAGGGGGTGCAATACCAGCTTTCATATTCACTTTTATAGATATCGCCCTGTTCATAGAGCTTTTGAAAAATCTTCTGTACGCACTCCTCATGCCGCTTGTCTGTCGTGCGGATAAAATCGTCGTTGCTGATATTCATCAGCTTCCAGAGCTCTTTGATCTGTGCGACGATCCCGTCCACATATTCTTTCGGCGACATTCCCTTTTCCGTCGCGATCTTTTCTATCTTTTGACCGTGCTCATCCGTTCCGGTCAGAAACATGACGTCATAGCCGGTCTGCCGTTTAAAACGCGCAATGCTGTCCGCTGCTGTCGTACAGTAGGCGTGCCCGATATGCAGTTTATCGCTCGGATAATAGATCGGCGTCGTAATATAAAATTTTTCGCTCATTCCCATGGCTCCTTTTTCCAGTATCGTTCCCATTATAGCCTTTTACTGTTTTTTTTTCAACAGAAAGGGCACAGCCTTTGCGCGGCTGTGCCCCCGGATTCTCCGCAAAGTTATCCTTTAATGATGACGCCCTCCTGATAAATCGGAACAACGTCGAACATATCCTCCCGCGTGCAATATTCAAGATCGTCATACAGCTTGAGCTTTTTCAGGTATTCGAACTGTGTGCTTCCCTCAAGCGCCCCCAGAATATCATGATTTGCGTCGTGATACAGCTTTAGCGCGACACGTCCCATATCATCAAGCTCGAGCGTATCGTCGAGCTTCAGCATTCTGTCAAGGATACAGCCCATCGCCAGAATGTCATCTGTCGAAAATTTACGCTTCGTTCCCGCACATACAAGCACGATATCACGCCCATAGGAAAGCGCTTTTTTTGCGACTGCCTGCGCATTGATGAAGCTGCCTATCAATACGTCCTCCGCTGCCGCAAGTTCTTTGATCGCGATCGAGCCGTTCGATGTGGAATATAGAACGACCATATCCTCCACCACATTCTGCGTATATTCAAGAGGAGAATTCCCAAGATCAAAGCCGCCTACCTTCTGGGCTGCGATCTCTCCGCACAAAAGGACGTTCCCTTCCGATATTTTTTTGATGGCCGCCGCTTCGTTCGCTTCACCCGTAGGAACGATACGGTCGCAGCCGTTCGATACTGCTGTAACGATCGTTGCCGACGCGCGCAGCGCATCTACCATAACAGCCGTTCTATCCGGCAATTCATGGACTGGCAGGTCACGAAAAACTGCTGAACAAACTACTTTCATAATTACCCCTTACTTGTTTTTCTTTCTACTGTCCGATTTATTATTTTACTACATATCACTCCAAAATACAAGCATTCTCCTGCTGAAAAAGCTTTTCCCACGCGATTTATAAAATTTTCCTCACCCATCCGCGCTATTTCCCCGGTATTTTCCCAAGCGTTATTTTGTAGACCTTATTTTTAGGCAGCCCATATTCCGCAGCAACAGCCGCAGCCGCAGACTTCTTTGTCAGTCCCTCTTTCATCCTTTTTTTCAGTTCCCGTAAAATCTGTTCCTCCGTCAGCTCTTTCTCTTCTTTTTCCGCCTTTCCTATCAGGAGCACAAATTCTCCTTTGACAGCCTCGCGCTGTTCCAAAATTTCCTTTGCCTGTACCGCATTCATGCGCAGGCATTCCTCGTGCAGCTTCGTAAGCTCCCTGCAAATGCAGACCGCCGTTTCTTCTCCGAAGACCTCGCAGATATCGTCCAATGTTTTTACGATACGGTTGGGGCTCTCATAAAGGATACAGGGCATCTCTTTTTTTCGTATCTCTTCCAATTCCTTCCTGCGCGCCGGCCCTTTGGCGCTTAAAAAGCCCCAAAATAAAAACCGTGCGCAGTCCATACCCGAAAGCGTCACTGCCGCGACCGCTGCGCACGCACCGGGTAAGGTTTCGACTCCGATCCCCTGTGATATGCAGCGCCGGACAAGCTCATAGCCGGGGTCTGAAATAACAGGCGTGCCTGCATCGGAAACGAGAGCTACCGTCTTTCCTTCCATCAGCAGCTTAATGATCTCCTCAAAACGTGCTTCACGGCTGTATTCATGGAAGCTGATCAGTTTATTTTTGATTTCGTAATGGCTGAGCAGCTTGAGCGTCCGCCGTGTGTCTTCTGCTGCAATGATATCGGCTGTACGCAATGCTTCCAAGCCGCGCAGCGTGATATCTCCCAAATTGCCGATCGGGGTCGCGACGATCATCAGTTTCCCATATTCCATTTAGATCCCATCCCTGTGATATATTTTTCTGATCTCCTCTGTTTCGCTTCCGTCCTCATGATGGACGATCAGCGGCGGATGTACGGTAAGTCCCTCGTTTCCGTCCTTTACGGCCGACAGCAAAACCTGCGCGGCAGGACGTCCTGCAAAGCTGTGTATCAGGCGTATCTCTTTAGGCTCCAGCCTGCTTTCCCGCAGACAGCATAACAGCTCTGCCAACCGCTGCGCGCGGTGGATGAGCCAGAAGCGTCCGCCCGACCGAAGCAGTTTATATGCCGATCTGCAAAGCTGCTCAAACGTAACGGTACATTCAAAGCGGGCCAGCCGATGGGATTCATCCGTGCTTTGTATTCCCGCCTTCTCCTTTTCGTAGGGCGGATTTGATACAACTGCGTCGAATTCTCCGCAAAGCAGACTGCGTGCCTCTTTTATATCGCCGCGGAGCACTTCTATCCTATCCTCGAGCCCATTCATCCGTACGCTGCGGCGCGCAATATTGCAAAGTCTTTCCTGCAGCTCAAGCGCCTGCACGGAGATCTCCTCCTGCCGCCCATAAAGGAGCAAGGGCAGTATCCCCGTTCCTGTTCCAAGGTCTGCAACACGCGCGTTCTTTTTAAGACGCACAAAGTCTGCGAGCAGGACGGCATCTGTCCCAAAGCAAAACAACTCCGTATCCTGCAATATCTTCAAGCCCTTTAACTGGAGATCGTCGATTCTTTCCATATCTGTATTATAGCATAAATCCGCTGCCGTCTATAAAAAAAGAAGCCCGCCGCAGAGGCAGGCCTCTCTTATTCTGCACGTCTACTTTTGCTTACGCCTCGGAAATCGCTTCCACAGGGCACGTAGCAGCGCACGCTCCGCAATCGATGCACTCGTCAGCGTTGATCTGATACTGATCGCCGCCGTCGGAAATCGCGTTTACCGGGCAGTCAGCCGCACACGAACCGCAAGAGATGCAAGCATCCGAAATTTTATATGCCATGTCTTTTCACCTCCATACTTAATACATCTCTATTCTACCCATCCACCCATAAAAAAGCAATAGTTTTATTTGGCATCTGAAGATTTTATTTCCGTCTCCGCAGCGTTTCCTTTTTCTTCTTTTTTGCGGCTTTTTTTCGGTCCGTCGCCTATCGTGCGCACCTGCGAATGATCATAGACCACAAGCTCAAACGTTCCGTCCTCAAGCGGCAGTTTGACTTTTACTTTGCCTGTGAGCGCGTTTGTTTCAGCAACCTCTCCCGATCCGTCGGGCGTTTTGACTGTACGGCCCACACGCGGGAGCTTTTTGCACATATCGTGATAATGCTCCTGCTCATAATTCAGGCAGCACATCAGCCTCCCGCATAGCCCGCTGATCTTAGTCGGAGAAAGAGAAAGATTCTGTTCCTTTGCCATTTTGATAGACACCGGCTGAAAATCGCCCAAAAATGCACTGCAGCAGCACGGACGCCCGCATGGCCCGAGGCCGCCTATTTTCTTCGCCTCGTCGCGTACGCCGATCTGCCGCAGCTCGATCCGCGTTTTAAATACTGAGGCGAGGTCTTTTACAAGCTCCCGGAAATCCACCCTGCCCTCTGCGGTAAAATAAAAAATGATCTTGCTTCCATCGAACGTATATTCTACGTCGATCAGCTTCATATCCATTTTATGCTTTGCAATACGCTCGCTGCACGTACGGAAAGCCTCTTTTTCTTTTTGCCTGTTCGCTTCTATTTTTTTTAGGTCTCTATCATCCGCTTTACGCAGCACCTTCTTCAGCGGCTTCGTGATCTCTTTTTCCGCCACCTCCCGCGGCGCCAGAACGACCTCTCCGAACTCCACGCCCCGCGACGTTTCTACGACGACCTTATCATTCATTTCAAGCTCAAGCTCGCCCGGGTCAAAGTAATATATCTTCCCGACCTCGGCAAACCGTACGCCGATAATAAAACTCATAAAATAACCTCCAAAATATGGAAAAGCATACTTTCCAATGCCAGCTTCACATTCAGCCCCGCGCATTGAGCGCGCTTTGCCGTATATTCAAGCAGGATACGCTGTATATTCACAAGCACGAAATCACGCATCTGCGCATGCTGCTCTATCTCCCGCAGCTTGTCCTCATAGACAGACACCCGCCCCGTATGCTTATAGAGCAGTACGTCCGCTATATACTGCTGCGCTGTTACGAAGCATAAGTCCAGTGCCCCCTCATGCTTTAAAAAAAGCTCCAGAGTTGCGCTCGTCGCCATATTTCTTGCCGTAAACAAACGGTTTAAGGCAAGTATCATATCATCGCGTATCTCAAAAAAACCTTTTGACAGATAGGCCGCCGCCAGATGATAATCTCCCTTTGCCGCGGCGGTCAGCACGCGCGCACGCAAAGTAGGCACTCCGTGCTCTTCGTGCAGCAATCTTTCTGTTTCCGCTGGGGAAAACGATGTCTTTAAAATTATACACCGCGAAAGAATGGTAGGCAATATATTTTTGGTGTTTTGCACCCCCAGCATGAACACCGTATGGTCGGGCGGCTCCTCGACCGCCTTTAAAAGCGCATTCTGTGCCTGCGGCGTCATTGCGTCCGCCCGTGCGATGACGACCGCCTGAAAGCCCCCTTCGTAAGGCTTTTTTGCTATAGCGGCGGGGATATCCCGCACATCGCCGATACTGATCGTGTTTTTCGTGGGCTCGATCATGAAGAGATCCGCGTGGCTGCGGCGCAGATATTTCACGCAGCCCGGACAGGTTCTGCAGCCCGTTCCCGTATGGCAGAATACGCGCAGCAGGAATTCGTCTATCTGTTCCTGCGCCGCTTCCGGCGAAGACCCTGCGATAAGGTATGCGCCTGCGATCTTTCCTGTTTTCAGTGCATTTTCCAGTATCTCATTCATGCCGGGACCTATTTGCCTCCAGAATCTTTTCCATTTCGCCGCGAATGATTTCCTGCGTTGTGAACTTGTCTCCGGAAGCGTCGATACGAATGATACGCTCCGGATACAGCTCCGCCAGCTTTACAAATCCGTTGTAAAGCATAACATAAAATTCTTCTTCCTGCGTTTCCAATCTGTCGTGCACGCGTTTTTTGCTCATCCGCCCGAAAGCGAGCTGCGGCGGAAAATCGAGAAAAAACGTCTTGTCCGGCATCATATCGCCCATCGCAAAACGATTGATATCCATCACTTTATCGATCCCAAGGCCGCGTCCTACCCCCTGATAGGCAAGAGACGAATCGATAAACCGGTCGCACAGCACGATTTTCCCCGCCTTTACAGCCGGTCTGACTACCTCTTCGACATGCTGCGCCCGCGCTGCGGCATATAGCAGCGCTTCCGTCCTGTCGCCCATTTCGCGGTTCTCAATATCAAGCACCATATCCCGAATCTGTTCCGAGATATTACATCCTCCCGGCTCGCGCGTCAAGACCGGTTCGATCCCGCGCTTCGTTAAATATTCCGATAAAAAACGCATCTGCGTGCTTTTTCCGCAGCCGTCTACGCCTTCAAACGTAATAAATAGGCCTTTCAAAATATCCTTATCCTTTCTTAAATACAAGCAATTTCTATCTCGTTCCGATAAATTCCAAATAGGCTATAGCCCCGGTTTTTCAGAAGGATCAAGTAATCCACCATATCCTCTGTGATCTTTTGGCCGGGCAGGACCGCCGGAGTTCCCGGAGGATAGGCCCCTGCCGGAACAGCCGCGATACATCCAACGCTTTCCTCAAGCGGAACGCTGCGCCGCTCTGCAAAAAATGCCCTGCGCATGGGTACTGATATCTGAGGCAAAAAGACCTGCTTCAGATCCCCCGCCGTCAGCATCCGCCGTATTTTATAATTAGAGCCCTTGATTTCGGCAAGCGCCGCTTTGAGCGCCTCAAAATCTTCGGCCGTATCCGCAGCCGTACAAATCAGAACGATATTGGAGATATCAGCCGTTTCGACCGCGATCCCTCTCTCCTGCAAAAAGCGTGCCGCTCCGAAGCCGCTTACGCCCCTGTCTGTCACATCGATCACGAGGCGCAGAACATCCCGGTCGAACGCACCCGTATCTCTGGGAATATCCTGAAGGATGCACCGATAACCGCCAAGCGCTTCGATACGCCTCATATTTTCCTCTACAAGCTGAATCGCTGCGGTGAGCCGTATCCTTCCTTCTTCTCCGCGCAGGAAGCCGAGCGCATAGTCGGCAGAAGCAAGCAACAGATAGGAGGGACTCGTCGTTTGCAGCAGATTGACGCGGGACTGTATGACCTCCGGCTGCAGCTCAGCCTCTTCACCTGCGCTCAATACCGCGCACTGGTTCATGGCCCCGGCCGTTTTATGCAGGCTGCACGTCCAAATATCGCATCCTGCCTGAGCAGGCGCCGTCGGCAGCAGCTCGGAAAAATCAAATAAGGCCGCGTGGGCTGCATCACAAATCACTTTCATTCCCGCTTCGTGCGCAACTGCGCAAATGCCGTTCAGATCCGCGCACAGCCCATAATAATTGGGATACGTGAGATAAACGGCTTTTGCTTTTTTGTGAAGCGCAATGGCCGCCGCCATATCCTGCACGCTCACCACGCACGGCACATCCGCAGCCTGTGCGGAGGGGTACACAAAAACGGGCTTTACGTCCGCCATGATGAATGCATGGACCGCTGAAAGATGGATATCCCGCGCAACGATGACCGTATCTCCGGGTTCGAGCGCCGAAAGCACGGACGCCTGTACACCGCAGGTGCTCCCGTTCACGAGAAACCAGCTTTCGCGCGCACCGATATACTTTGCATGAAGCTGCTGCGCCTCCCGAATCACCCCCTGCGGACAATATAGGTTATCCGCACCCGGAAGCTCCGTAATATCCTGTGCATTGACCGTGCCGGAAAGAAATCCTTTTTTCCCCTTGTGCCCGGGCATACAAAAACGCAACCGCGTCTCTTTCGAAACGCGGTCCAGCATAGAAACAATCGGTGTATCCATGCGCATTCCTCCTACCGCCGTTTCAGCTTCCCTTTCAATTCCTCTGTAGGGCTGAACAAAATAGCAATATCTCCGCAGTCGAGCACATAAGCCTCTGTTTTTTTGCGAAACGTATATTTATATTTTTTTTTGCCGGAAAGCCCGCTTTCCATTTCCGCATAACCGCCCATTTTTCTGATGTTACGCAGAGGGATCGTAGAAAGCTCTTTTTCCCGTGCGCCTATCCGCCTGCCGAACAGGAGCTTTCCGTCTCCCACGATATAGATGTAATCCGTCATATAGCGCCGGATAACGATAAAACCCGCGCATACGACGATAACAAAAGCAAAAAGCTGCAGCCACGGCAAATCGAGCAGAAAGCCGATAAACGACAAAACGAACATCGTACCCAGAATCGCTGCGACGATGCCGACCGTGATCAAGATGCCCGCAAGCGGACCTATTTTTTTATGTGCCATTTCTTCCCGGTACATATAAAATTCCCTCCCGGCGTCTGTTCCTATCATACCAAAAAGCCGCCCTTTCCGCAAGCATGCCGCCGTCCGGCTCACCCTTTGAGCTTTTTTATCACTTCTATCGGAAGCTTCGCCTCGACACGCACCCCTTCGGGACTGTAATCCAGCTTTACTTCCTTTCCATGCTTATTCACCAGCGCCAAAAGGTCGCCCCTGTCATACCCGACCATCCCGCTATAGCTTGTGAGCCGCGGCGTGAGTTTTTCAGCAACAAGTGCGATCAGCTCCTCGATCCCCTCTCCCGTTTTGGCCGAAATATAAACGGTATCCCGTTCCGTCTCCGGCACGCTGGCAAGGCGGTCCGTTTTGTTCATTACGGTGATCTGCGGCGTTTCTTCCGCATGCAGAGAGGACAGCACCTCCCTCACGACTTCCATCTGCTTTTCCGCATTCCTGCTGCTCGCATCCGTTACGCATAAAAGCAGGTCTGCATGCGCCGTTTCCTCCAATGTAGACCGGAACGCGCTGATGAGTTCATGCGGCAATTTTTCAATAAAACCTACCGTGTCTATAAACACCGTCTCGCCAATTCCCGGTATCTTTACCCGCCGTGCGACCGGGTCGAGCGTCGCGAACAGCTTATCTTCCGCATATACGCCCGCATTCGCCAAAGCATTGAGCAGGCTCGATTTCCCTGCATTCGTATAACCGACGAGCGCTACCTCCCGCACGCCGCTTTCCCGCCGGGCAGTTTTGCGAAGCTCCCTTTGCTGCGTCACTTTTTCTATTTCTTTCTGTAATTCGAATATGCGCCTCCGGATACGCCGGCGGTCTATTTCTATCTTTTTTTCTCCCGGTCCGCGCGTACCGATGCCTCCGCCTAACCGCGACAAGGAAACGCCCTCTCCCGCAAGGCGCGGAAGCGTATATTGCAGCTGAGCCAATTCGACCTGCAGTCTTCCCTCGCGCGTACGTGCGTGTGCGGCAAAGATATCAAGGATCAGCATCGTCCGGTCTACGACCTTGACACCGAGCGTCTCTTCCAGATTTCGCGCCTCAAGCGGGGAAAGCTCATCGTTCATAATGACCATATCCGCATCGCCCGCGGAAAGATAGAGCGCCAGCTCCCGCGCTTTTCCCTTTCCGATATAATAGGCTCTGTCCCGTTCCCTGCTTTGCGTGACCGTTCCCACGACCTGCGCTCCCGCCGTTTCCGCAAGACGCGCAAGCTCTTCCATACTTTCCTCCGAAACATTGAGGCCCACCAAAACCGTCCGTTCGGGAATATCTTCCGTCTCCTGCACGCGGACAAGCCGTGCCACCCGTTCCGTTGCAGCAGCGATCTCGTGCATAAGCGCCTGCTGCGGTATACGTTTTGTATAGAAAGGCCCGGCGATCTTTGCCTGCTCAAGCGTTTCTCCTATAAATCCGATACAAACAGAGACAGCCTTTCCCGCCCGTACGGCCACCGCAGCCATCGCGTCGAACCGGCTGGAAATAAGAGAGCCGATGTCCACATCGGAGAGCATCGGGCTCCCATTCGGATGCGTATGCAGCGTGCGGATGCCCGACACACCTGCCATACCGCGCCGTTTCCGCATGAAAGGCAGCGTCACATCTTTATCCGTTCCGATCGATACATCGAGAACCTTGCCCCCTCTTGAAAGAAACACGGATATCTCTTTTCCGGTGACTTCCGTAAGGCGCGCCATCTCTTCCAGCAATGCTTCGGAAACAAATTCCTGAGAGGAAAGTTTGAAGTCGTATAGCTGCTCCAGCTCTTCAATTATCCGGGCTTTGAGGCCCGCTGTATTTCCATGTAATTTATCCATAGATAGATTATACCAGAAAATCTTTTCGCTTAAATATAAAAGCGGCTTATTCCGTAAATATCTCGGCGCCGCTTTATTGTCCGGGTTTTATTTCAGAAGCTCTTTCGCCCTCTCATAAACCGTCTCGGCCTGCGGAACGGCTTGTTCCTCAAGAGGCTCCGCATAGGGCATTGGCATATTTTCTCCGCCAAACCTCTTGATTGGCTGCTTCAAATGGAAAAATGCTTCGCTTTCCGCAATGACAGCCGCTATTTCTGCTCCCACGCCAAAATCCTGTACACTTTCATGCACCACGAGCACCCTTCCAGTCTTGCGCGCGGAGGAAATGACAGCGTCTGTATCAAGGGGGGAGAGTGTCCTCAAATCAAGGATTTCCGCATCTACTCCATCTTGTTCGAGCATTTCTGCCGCTTTCAGGGCTTTATGCAGGGTGTAGGAGTAACTGATGATCGTCAGGTCTTTCCCGCTTCGCTTGATATCCGCTTTTCCGATGGGCAGGAGATAGTTTTCCTCCGGCACTTCTCCCTCCATTTGATAAAGAAATTTATGTTCAAAAAACAGGATCGGATCCTTTTCGCGGATGGCTGCTTTTAAGAGCCCCTTTGCATCACAGGGAGTGGAGGGCGCGAGCACCTTCAGACCGGGAACATGGCAAAACCACGCCTCAAGGCTTTGCGAATGCTGCGCTGCGGCGCCTGTTCCGCTTCCCATCGGCGTACGGATCACAAGCGGGACCGAGACCTGCCCTCCCAGCATAAAACGCTGCTTTGCCGCCTGATTGCAAATCAAATCCATCGCGCAGGTCAAAAAATCCGAAAACATGAACTCTACGACCGGATAGAATCCTGCCATAGCTGCGCCTACAGCCATTCCCGTGAAACCGCCCTCCGATATCGGCGCGTCTATGATCCGTTCCGGCCCAAACTCTTCCAGAAAGCCGCGCGTGATCCCAAAGCAGCCTCCGTATACGCCCATATCCTCACCTATGAGAAATACCTTTTCGTTTCGGCGCAGCTCTTCCCGCAACGCATCCGAGACTGCCTGCGCGTAAGTGACCCTGCTCATTTCTGTTCCTCCGCCGTAAATACAAGCTTTTTCGCTTCTTCAAACGTCAGCGGATCCGCCGCCAAAGCATATTCCACCGCTTCATCGCACGCTTTTCTTGACCGGTCTTCGATCTCCCGAATCTCCTCTTTGGATATACCTTGCTCAAGCATATACCTTGCGAAAGCCGGAATAGGATCCTTTTTCTTCCATTCCTCTTCCTCCTCACGGCTGCGGTAAATACGCTTATCACTTTTTGAATGTCCGAGATAGCGATAGGTTTTGGCTTCGATCAACGTGGGCCCTTCCCCGCGGCGCGCTCTGTCGGCAGCTTCCCGCACGGCCTCCATGACCGCAAGAACATCCATGCCGTCGACTATCCTGCCCGGCATGCCATACGCCTTTGCACGCATGGCGATATCCGTCACGGATACGCTCTTCGATACATGCGTAGATAATCCATACAGATTGTTTTCACACAAATATACGATGGGCAGCTTCCACAGCGCCGCCATATTGAGCGCTTCATGGAAAAGTCCGGAATTTGAGGTGCCGTCGCCAAAATAATCCAAAATGATCTTTCCGCTGTTTTCTTTTTTGATCGCGAGTGCAACGCCCGTCGCCATGGGTATCGACGGACCCATAACTCCATTCGCTCCAAAATTCCCGGCAGAGATGTCTACGATGTGCATAGAGCCGCCCAGCCCTTTGCAATAGCCCTCGCGTTTTCCAAGCAGCTCACACATCATCCGCCTGAGGTCTGCGCCCTTTGCAATACAATGCGCATGCCCTCTATGGCTGCTCATAATATAATCATCCGGACAGAGCGCGCCCACACCTCCGGCCGCCGTCGCTTCTTCCCCGACCGCGAGATGCGCCGTTCCATGGATCATCCCCTTGCGCAGCAGCGCGTCTACATGTTCTTCAAATATCCTTGCGCTGAACATTTGTTCATATATCGTTTTCGCTTGTTCGTTCGTCAATATCATGCGATTCTATTCCTATATTTCTTTCGATACATTTCGCCATATTTTGTAAAAAATCAGCCGCTTCTTTTCAATCGAAACGGCTCCCCGGCTTTTATTCGCTTCTGTCCGGCTCGTCCGCACGGCGATCATCCTGCACACTGCCGACCTTTTGTAATTATAGAGAGGGTCTTTCCCTTTGTCAAGTCCTATTGTTTTCCACATTTTTTTTGTGTATTTTTAACAAAATTCCGCAGTTTTCACACCCGAACGTCCCAATATCATTTTATAAACGCAAATATCGATTTATATTTTTTTCGAAAGAAAGGCCGGCGGTTTTTTTACGGCAAATAATACAATGCCGATCACCGCTACAAAGATAGAAATAAACTGCGATGTGGAAAAAATCCCTATCGCGCCCCTATAATCGGCACGGAATATTTCTATGACCGATCTTCCTACCGCATACAAAATCAGATATAAGGCGCCTACGCGTCCCTCTCTCCTGTCTTTGCGCGCATATAAAATCAGCAGCAGTGCCAAAAGGAAATCTCCCGCCGCAGAAAAAAGCTGTGTCGGTATCAGGCTCACGCCGCTCGGCGCAATCGAACCGGGCGGGAACACTACGCCGATCGGACTCGTTGTTTCCGCACCATAGCAGCAGCCCGCCAAAAAGCATCCGATCCGCCCAAACCCCTGTGCCACAGCAACAGACGGCATATACAGATCGAAATAAGCAAGAAAGCTATAGCCTTTTTTACGGCAGTAGAGCACCGCGGCAATAATAGCGACAATGATCCCGCCATATACTACGAATCCGCTGCCCGAAAGGACCTCTAACGGGTTCCTGATAAAATTCTGAAAGTCCAGAAAAATATAGAGAAGCTTTCCGCCTCCAAAGCCAAACAATACGGCAAAAATACAAAGCGTCAGAACGGCGTCCTGACTCAGACCGCGCTTTTTGGCCCGGAACAGCGCAATAAACAGCGCACAGATGATCCCGATCCCTATCATAAGGCCGTAACCGTGTATCGTTACGGACCCGATCGTCAAAATATCGTTATACAAACAAGCCGCCTGCCTTTCCCTCTGTCTGCCTGATTCATTTCTATAGTGTAACACAAACCGTGTATTGGAGCAAACCGCCTTTCTGCTCTGGAAAATGGCAAACGCGGTATTCCTCTTGTGATTGCCCGAAGCCGCCGAAAGCGTTCCGGCTGTTCAGCAGATACGCGGAAGCCCCTCCCCCATCAATTCAGGGACGACGCGCGTTCCTCCAATCGCTGTTTTCATCAGCACCATGCCGTTCTCCCGATGCGTCACATGTCCGACGGCCGCTGCATTTTCACCATATCTGCTTTCCTTCAGGCACTGAAGAGCACGCTGCTCGTCTTTTTCTGCGACGACCACCGCCATTTTTCCCTCGTTTCCCATATAAAGCGGGTCAAGCCCTAATATCCCGCAAAACGCTTTCACCTGTTCGTTGACGGGCAGCCGCTTCTCTTCAAGCTCGATACAGCAGCCGGAAGCCCGCGCAAATTCGCCTGCGATCGTCGCCAATCCGCCCCGTGTGATATCACGCATAGCATGGATCTCTATACCATTTTTTATCAGTGCTTCCACCATATCGTTTAACGGTGCGCAGTCGCTTCGAATCGTATTTTCGATCTGCATTCTGGCGCTTAAGATTGCCGCATGATGGTCTCCAAGCTCTCCCGAAACGAGCACCGCGTCTCCCCCGCGGCAGTTTCCTGCACCGATCTCTATCCCGCTTCGTACAAAGCCGACGCCCGCCGTATTGATATAGATCCCTCCATTGCCTTCGATCACTTTAGTATCTCCCGCAACGATCGAAACGCCCGCCTCGTTTGCCGTCTGCGCCATAGACTGGGCGACTCGTTTCAGCACCTCCGTATCCGCGCCCTCTTCCAAAATAAAACCGCAGGTCAGATATCTCGGAACTGCGCCGCTCATGAGCAAATCATTCACCGTGCCGCATATTGAGAGCCGGCCAATATCTCCGCCCGGAAAGAAAAGCGGCGTCACCACAAAGCTGTCCGTCGTTAACGCAATACGCTCCGCTCCATCCACGATACCGGAATCCTCCATGCGTGCGAGGACCGGATTATCAAAATAATGTGCAAAAATTTCCGAGATCAGGCCGCTTGTTTCTTTTCCTCCGCTGCCGTGAGCCATTGTGATTTTCATTAAACCATTCTTCCCCTTTCAGCGTTTCCTGTGATGGACTGCGTATTGGTAACAGCTTCCCTCCGCCGAAACCATACAGGCTCCCTGCGGATGCTGCGGCGTACATTCCGTTCCAAACAAAGGACAGGAGACCGGAGTTTGCGCGCCCGTTAGGATCTGTGCGCATCTGCACAAGGGATTATGCTCGCGGTCGCTGTCAAGGCCCATGCTTCCCGCGTCGAAACGCGCATACGCTTCCCGCAGGCGCAAGCCCGAGCTTGGGATAATGCCGATACCTCTCCACGCTGCACCGCACGGCTCAAAAAAATGCTCAACAGCCGCCTGCGCCCGCTTATTTCCTTCTTCCGTTACGGCAGACCGGTATAGATTCACAGCACCGGCCCTGCCCCGGCATTTTACGAGCGTATAAACAGCTGCTAAAAGCTGTTCTCCGTCAAAGCCGGCAATTACGAAAGGAAGCCCGTGTTTTTCCGCCAACTTTTGAAACACATGGCTTCCCGTAATGACACTTACATGCCCGGGGGCAAGAAAGCCGTCTATCCTGCTTCCGTTGCCACACACCCAATCTATCACAGGAGGCATTGTCTTCAGTGAAGTGAGCAGGCGAATGTTCTCTATCCCCTGTGCTATCGCATTTTCAAGAAGCACCGCATAGACCGGCGCTGTCGTTTCAAAGCCGACCGCCGCAAACACATAGGTCCGCTTCGGCTCGCTTTTTGCCATTTTCAGGATGTCGAGAGGAGAATAGGCCATTTTTACAGACCCGCCGTCCGCGCGCGCATCCGCAAGGCTTTCCCGGCTCCCGGGCACGCGCAGTAAATCGCCAAAGGAAACGACCGTTGTTTCCGGCTGACGCGCCAGCCAGACCAGACGGTCGATATAGTCTGTGACCGTCACGCATACAGGACAGCCCGGACCTGAGATCAGGCTGATCTCAGGAGGGAGCAGCTCTGTGATCCCATTGCGTGAAATTTCCGCCGTATGTGTGCCGCATACCTCCATGAACCGTAATGGCTCACCACTGTATGCTTTCAGAAAATCCTTTCTATCGGTCATGATCCGTCTATCTCCTTCAACAGCTCCATCAGGCTGTCATGATCCTGTTTCGTCAACACCTGCAGGATACAGCCCGCATGGACCAGTACGAAATCACCCGGTTTCACAGAAACGAGTCCGGCCTCCGCCCGTACCACATTTCCGCTGAAATCGACCGCAGCGACCGTTCCCTCCACAGATATTACCGTTCCCGGCACAGCAACGCACATACCGCTTTCTCCTCCATTCCTATCAAAACCACTGTGCGCCAAGATAGGCTTGTCCAAGCGCAAGCCCGCCGTCATTACACGGCACAGCAGAATTCAGCCACACATGAAATCCCTCATTTTTCAGCAAATCGGCACACCGTTCGGTGAGCAACAAATTCGCAAATACGCCGCCCGTCAGCGCAACATTGTTCTCGCCTGTTTTTTCCCGTATCATCCTGCACATACGCACGACCATGTCCGCAAGAGCCGCATGGAATCCTAACGCCAGTCTGCCTGCATCTTCTCTGCCGGCTGCATCCGCTATCGCCCGAATGACCGGAGTACGCAGAGCCTTGAACCGTCCCTCCCGCTCTACAATATCAAAACACAGCGGGAAAGGTGTATCGCCCTTTTCCTGCGCGTCTGCCGCGGCATTCTCCACAGAGACCGCACATTCCCCCTCATAGCTGTTATACTGTCTTAGGCCCAGCAGGGCGCTCACCGCATCAAACAGACGGCCCATGCTGGAGCTTCGTTCGGTATTGACCCGCTGTTTTATGGCGGCCGCTGCCACAGCGAACCGGCTGCTGCCATCCGGCAGTCCCGCCGCATATTTATGGCATAAGCCTGTCAGCTCCGCATCCCGCGCCGAGGCATCCCCACCGCATAAAACGATCTCCTCCAACTGCCCTATACGCTCAAATTCCGTGCCGCGGCACCGGAGAAATTCCCCTCCCCATATTGTTCCGTCGGGTCCATAACCTGTTCCGTCAAACACTACGCCAATGCAATGCTCTATGCCATGCTCCGCCATTACGGACGCCGCATGCGCATGATGATGCTGTATCCCGCGTAAAGGAACAGCTTGTTTTTCATTCATCTCCTGCGCCAAAGCAAAGGTTTGGTAAGCGGGATGCAGATCATGGAGTACTGCCTTGGGCCGGATACCGAATATCTCCTCCATCCGCTGAATTCCGCGGCGAAATTCCCGCAGCACCTTATATTCCTCCACATCACCGAAATACTGACTCAGATAAACCTGATTTTCCATGCACAGCGCAAAACACGCTTTCAGATCGCCGCCCATAGCAAGGAAAGGTTTCCTCGTCTTTTTTTTGATCCGAACAGGCAGCGGAACATAGCCACGGCTGCGGCGCAGGAGCTGCTTTATCCCCGCAGCGACGCGCGCCACGGAATCGTCGAGCGGCGTTTCGATCCTGCGGGTATTATATAGTATACCGTTAAGATTCGGCAAAACCGCATCCAGCATCTCGCGGTCCTCTGTGATAATTGGTTCCGACGACACATTGCCGCTTGTTACGACCAACGGTCCGCAAATATCCGTCAGCATCTGATGCAGAGGCGTATATGGCAGAAACGCCCCGATCCTTCGGCTTTCCCCGGCAACATTCGGCGCAAATATATCTTTCTTTTTAGCCAGCAATACGATTGGCCGTGCCGGTGAAGTCAGGAGCTCCGTTTCCTCTTTTCCGACGATGCACAGCTCTCCGGCCGCCCGCAGTGACGGAAACATGACTGCAAAAGGCTTTTTATCCCGTTTTTTCAGCAGCCTCAGCTGTTCTACTGTCGTTTCACAGTAGGGCAGGCAGATGAATTGGTAACCGCCGATTCCCTTGACAGCCAATACCGCACCGCTTTGAAGCAGCTCCGCTGCGCGCTCAAGCGCTTTCTGCCGCTGCAGTATGCAGCCTTTTTCTTCAAAAATCAATTGAGGACCACAATCGTGGCAGGATATCGTCTGCGCATGTCTGCGCCTCCCTTTTCCCGTGTATTCGGCTTCACAGGCGCCGCACATCGGAAAATCCTCCATCGTCGTCGTATTCCTATCATAGGGAAGCCGTTTTACGATGCTATACCGCGGGCCGCAGGCAACGCAGCTGATAAACGGATATCCATACCGTCTGTTTTTCGGGTCCCTCATTTCGTGCAGACAGTCCTCGCAGACCGGTAAATCAGGTGGGAGCATGGGGAGCGGATTTCTGTCCTCGTCGCTCTCCACAATACGAAACCCCGGCGGTTTCTCTGCACATTCGACAGGCGCGCAAAGAACCTCCGTTACCTGTGCACCCTTGGGGCTCTGAAACCGGAGGCGGTGAACAAGCTCGTCCACCGCCTCCCTTTCACCTGCTGCAATGATCTTTACGATACCCCCGCTGTTGCGTACTGTTCCCGCAATGCCGAGCTCTTCCGCCGTTCGTGCTACAAACGGCCGAAACCCGACTCCCTGAACAATACCCAGCACGGTAATGGACACCGTCATCCATCATTCTCCTTCTATACTTTCGATCGCCATCTCTTTGCCGATCTCGCTCGGCTCCCCCTCCGTTCCGCAATGCGGACACTCGAAGTGGAAGGGCTTGCGGGCAAAGAGTTCATGGCACTTCGGACACCGAAGCATTGTTTTTACCGGGCGCACACAAATTTCCGCGCCCTCACATATCGTACCCTGCGCCGCATCTTCATAATGCATCCGAATACTGTCTCCGGAATAACCGGAGCTTTCCCCGATCACCAGATTGATCTTCGTCACTTTCCGGTAGCCTTTCTCCTTTGCTTCCTCTATCGCATGTTCAATAATATGGATCGCCTCATGATATTCGTGCATATCAATCTACCTTTCCTTTCGTTTCTTCCTTTTTGGGCGCTTCCTCCGTTGCCGGCGCAGGCGGCTGCACAAAGCTTTCCTCATATTTATCTGCCGCCGGCTGCGGATAGTTCTGCATCATAAACAGGCATTTTTTGGGGCAATTCTCCACACAGCTGCCGCACTGGATGCAGCCGAACCGTTCGATCGTCCACCGCTTTTCGGCCCGATCGACGCGAATCGCTCCCGTCGGGCATTTCCTGCCGCACATGCCACAGAAAATACACTGCTCGATCGCAATACCGACCTTGCCCCGCGTGCGTTCCGGGTAGGCTTCCGGCTCAAATGGATAGGCTGTTGTTACCGGCTTATGGAACAGATTTGTTATCACCGTTTTCGTAAAATTCATAAATCCCATAACTGCCTCACCTCTCTGTGCAGCTGATACACGGGTCTATCGTCAGGATCAAGATCGGCACGTCTGCAAAATCGCAGCCTTTCAGCGTCTCCAGCATTCCCGGCAGATTTGCGAACGTAGGGGTGCGGACGCGGACACGGTCCAAAAATTTTGTTCCGTTCGCCTTTACGTAATAAATCGCTTCCCCCCGCGGCTGTTCTACACGCATCATATATTCGCCGTCCGGCAATCCCTTGACCGGAACTGCGACCTCTCCCTCCGGTATCTTCGCTGCCGCCTGACGAATGATGTCGATTGATTGGAATATCTCCCGAATGCGCACATCGCACCGCGCATAGCAATCGCCTATCTCACTGGTGACAGGCTCAAAATCAATGTCCGGATATGCCGCGTAGCCTAATTTTCGGTTATCGAGCGCAATCCCGCTCGCACGCATAAACGGGCCTACCGCGCCAAGATCATGCGCCTGCTGTTTTGTCAGAAAGCCGACGCCGCGCAGTCTGCTGTTGACCGCTTTATCACCCAGAAACGTTTTTGCGATCACCTTTGTTTCCGCCTCAATGCCGCTCAACACCTCCATGAACTGCTTCAGCATATCGCCGTCCATATCCTTGCGCTGCCCGCCGATCTTATTCACAGAGAAAATAACGCGGCCGCCCGTGGAATATTCGAACATATCCAATATCTTTTCACGAATGCGCCACGACTGCATGAACAGGCTTTCGAAGCCGAATGCATCGGCAAGCAGGCCGAGCCAGAGCATGTGACTGTGTATGCGCGACATTTCGCACCAGATCGTGCGCAGATATTTGGCCCGCGGCGGTATTTCTATACCCATGATGTGTTCCACCGCCTCGCAATAGCCCATGCCGTGCATAAAGCTGCAAATACCGCAGATACGCTCCGCTACATAAACATATTCCTGAAAATCCTTTTTTTCAACTAATTTTTCCAGTCCCCTGTGGACAAAGCCGATAGACGGAACCGCCTCTACCACTTTTTCATCCTCCAGTACGAGGTCCAGATGGATGGGCTCCGGCAGGACCGGATGCTGCGGCCCGAACGGGACTATACTGCGTGTAGACATGAAAATTCCTCCTTGCTGCAGAGCAGCCGTTCCCCTTGTTTATTGAAACGGATTTTTTTGGTCGATCCGGTACAGATTCCCCTCATAATCGAGCGCCATCATCCGCACCTTGATGCCAAACAAATCGTGTATCTCGTTTTCATACAGGAATGCCGGCTCGTAGATATCGCTGATACTCACCACTTCAGCTCCCGGCGCTAATTTCAAGCGCAGATTCACCAGCTTATAAGCCTGCCCAAACGAATAAGTCAACTCATATCCTTTTTCCGTCTTGGTCGCGCATATCTGAACCAGCCGGTAGCCCTCATGTTTCAGCATCAGCACCTCCGGAACCAGACTGCCTGCACCGACCTCCATAATGATTCCGTCACGCATTGCCGCTTCCTCCCTGCGCCTTTTTTTGGTCTCTTTTCTTCTTTTTCTCGTCCAGCAGCGCCACCGCTTTTACGACTCCGTCTATGATCGCCTGCGGCCGTGCAGCGCAGCCCGGCACATAGATATCGACCGGTATCACAGTATCTACGCCGCCCAGAATATTATAGCATTCCTTGAATATGCCTCCATTGCATGCGCATATCCCGACTGCGACCACCACCTTCGGAGACGGCATCTGCGAATAAATTTGCTCGACTACCGCCTTATTCTGTGTATTGATACCGCCTGTGATCAGAAAGATATCCGCATGCTTCGGATTTCCCGTGTTGATCACGCCGAAACGCTCTACATCATAGACCGGCGTCAGGCAAGCCAATACCTCTATGTCACAGCCGTTGCAGCTCGAACCGTCATAGTGGAGCAGCCACGGTGAATTAGACACCTTCATCTCAACAACCTCTTTTCAATCCGCTTTCAAACTACTTTACAAGCACCAAAACCATAAAATTCGTTACGCCTGCCACGAGCGTCACCAGCCATGCCGATTTCAGCATGCTCTGCCACTTCACGCGCGGGAACACATTGTCGATCAAAATTTCTAAAAAGTACGCTCCGAAGCAAACTGCGATTGCGACCGGTACGCTCCACCAATTCGCATCCAGCAGGAAAAGCGCAACAACTCCCAACAGAAAGATATTTTCATACCAGTGCGACAGCTCCACCAGTCCGAGGATATTGCCCGATATTTCCGTTGTGAGCCCGCGTACCATTTCCTGATGGGCATGATGCGAGGTGCTCAGGTCAAACGGTGATTTGCGAAACTTGATCGTCAGGATATAGAGGAACCCGGCAAAAATACCGGGGAGCCACACGATCGCCGGAGTGCTATTGCCAATGATATCCGAAACGCCAAAGCTTCCCGTCACCATATAAAATCCGATCGCAACCATCAGCACCATCGGTTCGTAGGCCATCGCCTGCATCAATTCACGCTGCGCCCCCATGGAGCTGTACGGCGAATTTGCCGAGCAGGACGACATAATGAAAAATATCTCCGCCAGCGTCAGCGCAAAAAATACCAGCAGCAAATCTCCGCCCCAGAAGAATAATGCGCCTGTAAACACGATGAACACAAGAAATCCGCATACAAGGAAGTCCTGTAGATGGTTCACCACGACGGATTGCTTGGAAAACAGCTTATGCAAATCATAGAATGGCTGCAGCAGCGGCGGACCCTGCCTGCCCTGCATACGCGCAGTGATCTTCCGGTCGACCCCCTGAAGCAGTCCGCCTGCAAACGGCGCTAAAACAATAAATAAGAGCATCGATATAACTGACCAGTTCATCTCAGACCGCACCTCCTATTGCCATTACTGTCAAGATCACCAAGGCCGCGGCTGAAAGAATGAGCGATACATTCAGCAGTTTTTTCTCGCCAAAAAGCTCCGTCATATACCAATTTGCCAAATACAGGCGCTTTGGTTTGCCAAAGGAATCCGTAAAGCTTCGGTCGTCCCCGGTATTCGCGCCGCCCATATAAGACATGACGACCTGATTTTTCTTGCCTAATGTCAGGAACCGTGCCGCGATCGGCAGGATCGCGATCAGGCACATCATCATGATCATGATGATGACGTTGCCCGTTCCTATGATCGGCGGCATCGTTACGTGGAACATCCCCTCAAGGAACGGCTCGATCAATGAGACGGAAATGAGCGGGAATGATACGCACAGCGCGACCATAATGACACTATGGCAGATGAGCGAGAACCATTCGCTCTTTTTGGTAATATTTTTGATCGGTTCCGAATTATGATGTACCGCCACAAGCGTTCCCAGCCATTTCGTCCAATAAAAGAGCGTCGTCGCACTGCCGAAAATCAGAAATACGACCAACAGGATACTATTGGAATCCACAAACGCCCGGAGCGCAGCCCATTTGGAGATCAGCATGCCGAACGGCGCCAAAAACATTCCGGCGATACCTATAATCATTACATAGGCAAGCCGCGGGAGCTTAACGATCAAACCGTGCATATCCTCAATGTTCCTGCTTCCAAGGCTGTTCTCCGTCGCACCGACCGAAAGGAACATCAGCGACTTAGACACCGCATGGAATATCATCAGCAATATCCCTGCCCAAACGGCCTCATACATCCCCACGCCCGCGCAGGCCGTAATAAGTCCTAAATTGGAAACAGTAGAATAAGCCAATACTTTTTTAGCATCGCTCTGCGATATGGCAAGCAGAGAGGTCGCAAAGAATGTGAATCCGCCGATCGTAGTGACCATAAGTCCGGCCAAATTGCCGCACAGCGCCGGAGAAAGGCGCAGCAGAAGATAGACGCCTGCTTTTACCATCGTTGCGGAATGCAACAGCGCACTGGTCGGCGTAGGCGCGACCATCGCTCCAAGGAGCCATCCCGAAAAAGGAAGCTGCGCACTCTTCGTAAGCCCCGCAAAGGCCAGCAAAATGATTGAAACGATCGCCGCGGAACCGGGCTGCGACGCAAGTGCCACGAGACTCTGCAGATCAGCCACATGAAGCTCAAGCATACAATAAACGATTGCGATTGCAAAGCCGAGTCCGCCAAGCAGATTCATCCATAGGGCTTTGAACGAATTTTTGATCGCCTCCTCCGTTTGATTGTAGCCGATCAACAGGAAAGAGCAAATGCTTGTAATCTCCCAGAAGAAATAGATCCATGTAAGATTATTGGAAAATACGAGCCCAAACATAGCCCCTAAAAACACAAACAGCATCGCAAAGAAAAAGGAACGCCTGTCTTTGAATTCCGTATGATGCTCTTTATAATCCTTCATGTATCCCATCGCATACACGCAGATAAGGCAGCCGACGATGCCGATGATCAGGCACATTACAATAGTGAGATTGTCTGAAAAAATATGCGCGGCAGGCAGGACCTCTGCATGACCGCCAAGCTCCAGCCACGTGATCAGTCCGGTCTGTACAAGCGACAGGGCCGCACAATAATATTTCCGGTAACGGAAGCTATAATAGCAAACAAGCGCTGCAAGCCCCCATTCTGCAATCAGGATCACCGTATCCAGCGTATGGGTCTCTGTCAAAAACGACATCGTATGCCCGTCCGAAAGACTGTTTACCACAAAATAGACTGCACCTGCTACGATCAATGCGCAGCAGGCAAAAAGCGTATATTTCCGTACCGGCGTTCCTTTACGCATAAACGCCAAAATCAGTGCGGCAATAAATGGAAATAAAATCAAAAATGAAATAATCGTCAAGGCCATCCTCCCGGCGGTCCTGCAGCCCGAAGCTTTTGATACAAACAGGCGCCGACCGTTAGCTCCGCATTTTCAGATGTTTTTTTCAGTATCCATCCTTATTTTTGCGGTTCTTCTTTCAATATTTTCTTGAACACTCCTTTGGGATCGCAAACTAAAAGATAAACGAGCCATGCGGCTGCACCGCATATCACGACTACGATCCCAAGCAGCGCCGCCTCCGCACTCATTTCCGGAAACGGCCCGCCCTCGCTGATATAGGCAACAATAAAATCGCAAAGCCACATAATTGCCGCGCCCCAGTAAATCAGACACAATACATTGAGTTTATAGCGGTTTTGCGGGGCAGTAGCATACCATGCCACTGTTGCCGAAACCGCTGCAGCTGCTGTAATAATCAAATACATCGTTTCACCCTTACTTTTCTGCCGGCCTTTTAGCAGGCGCGAGCTGTTTATCCGACAGCTTATGCTCCGCAAACCATACCATAAGCGCCCATACGCCTGTAACGGCAAGCGTCATGACCGTTCCAACCATGGCCATTTCCTGAAACATCCCTGCCATATCGGCCGGATTCCCCATTGCGGTCAAAAATGGCGGCCATGGCACGACCTCTCCATGCCAAATATGCTCGATCAGCAACAAAAAGCTGCCACCCCACAGCAGATTAGACAGCCATCTCAGCTTCCTGCCCCATGGAATCTTAGAGCTTTTTTCCGCTATTTCACTGATTTTTCCGCTCTCTGCCTGCAGTTCTTCCTGCAGGCCGTTCTGACAGAGCGCTGATTCACGCTCTTTCTTTTCCACTTTTCTTTTGACTGCCGTAACAACGATTGCTTCTGCTACCGGTACTAAAAAACACGCCATAGTCCAATACCTTCTTTCTCAAAACAAACCGGATACAATATCTTTAAATCGTACCCGTTTCTTTTCCATAGATTAGTTTATTCCCAATAAATTCACAAGTCAATATCAGGAAGCGTTTTATTTTTTGTCTACTTTTATCATAAATTCCTATAAAATGCGTCTATTTTCGCCAATCAGGACAATTCCTGCAGCTTTTTTATTTGAAAAAATATATATCTGAATTTTTTATGTTACAATAATAAAGAATATAGAATCATTACGGGGGTTTTTATGCTAAATGCAGGCGACGCTGCCTATCTGCGCCAAACGCTTTCTTTTTTTGAGATGCTTTCTTCCGGCGAACAGGACTATCTGCTTGCCCATGCTTCAGCTGTACGGTATCACGCGGGTCAAAGCCTTTATGGTCCGGCGTATCAATGTATGGGTATGTTCCTCATAAAAAACGGCGGACTGCGCACCTACCTGCTTTCTGACGATGGCCGGGATATTACGCTTTACCGCCTGTCGGCCGGAGACGTTTGTGTGCTCTCCGCGTCCTGCATATTAAAAAATATTACGTTTGACGTACATATCGACGCCGAGCAGGATACGGACCTTTATATGGTAGAAAGCGCTGCAGTCTCCGAGCTTATTGCCGGAAATATGGCGGTTGAAAATTACGTGCTGCGCACGGCCGCCGACCGTTTTTCAGACGTCATGTGGGCAATGGAGCAATTGTTGTTCATGAAAATAGACGGCAGGCTGGCAGCATTTCTGCTGGATGAAAGCAATAAAAGCGGTCTTGATACGCTGTTTTTCACACACGAGCAGATCGCAAAATATATTGGCAGCGCACGTGAAGTTGTTTCGCGGATGCTGAAGCAATTCGAGCGCGAAGGGCTCGTTTCTGTTTCCCGCGGCCGCATCACGCTTCTTGACAAAAAGCATCTGCGCGATCTTACAACATAAAAAGGCAATTCTTTCATATTTCGAGAACTGAACTGCCTTTTGCTATGAGCTATCAATAAAAGCTTTTGAGCATATCCAATATTGCTTCCTTGGGCCGGGCGCCGACTGTCTTCCTGACTGCTTTTCCATCTTTGATGACCAGCAAGGTCGGAATACTCATGACATCGAACTGTCCGGCAAGCTCCGGCTGCTCATCCACATTGATCTTTCCTACTTTTATCTGCGGATTCTCGTCTGCGATCTCATCGATCACCGGAGATACCATCTGGCACGGGCCGCACCATGCCGCCCAAAAATCGAGCAGTACGGGCCGGTCCGCTTCCAGCACTTCTTTGGCGAAATTTTCTTCTGTAATAGTAAATACGTTCATTTTATCATTCTCCTTTTTTATATCGTTCGTCTTTTTTGCCGTCCTCTTCCTTTTTAAGCCACACCGTATAAATTCCCTTATCGTTTTGCGCCTTGTCTACACGGCTCCCCGCAGACACACGATCGTTTTCCAGATTTTGTGCAAGAGTCCGGTCTGTCGTCCTGAACAGAACGGTCTCTCCGTTTTCCGCTTCGTTCAGGACTGAAACCAGTTTTTCCATGGGCTTGGGGCAGGCCATTCCGCAGGTGTCGAGCGTTATCGTCCTTCCGCCATTTTGTTCCGCTATTTCCGGCGCCTGTGTTTCTATAGCTTTCGTGAACGGCGGCGGTCCGTCCGTTCCGAAAATCGACTGATATAAGCGGTATCCTCCGCTTAAATTGTAGGTCTCAAATCCATTTTGCATCAGGATCCGCGCGGCGATATATCCCCGAAGCCCGATCTGGCAGGTCACATATACTTTTTTCCTCTTATCCAGCTCTCCAAGCCGTCCGCGCAGAGAATCAAGGGGAATATTGATAAAGCCTCCGATATGTCCTCCCGCATATTCCAATTCGTTTCTTACGTCCACAAGCTGTACGCTTCCGTCACGCGGCAGCTCCGGAATATCGTGCCAATGGATATTTTTGACTTTTCCGCGCAGGATATTTTCAGCTACAAATCCCGCCATATTTACCGGGTCTTTTGCGGAAGAATATGGAGGTGCATAACACAGCTCTAATCTGGTTAGGTCTTCGACGGTCATCCCTGCGCGGATCGCTGTTGCGAGCACATCACACCGCTTGTCCACCCCCTCATATCCTACGAGCTGTGCACCCAGCAATTTCCCGGTCTGCGGGTGGAACAGGACCTTGACCGACATATTTGCCGCGCCCGGATAGTATCCGGCATGACTTGCAGAATAGGTGAATGACTTTTCATAGGGTATTCCCATACGTTTAGCCGTCTTTTCATTCATTCCCGTTGCCGCGGCAGTCATATCGAACACCTTTAAGATCGCCGAGCCCTGCGTTCCTGTATAGCTGTTTTTCTCTCCGCAAATATGGTCTGCGGCAATCCGCCCCTGTTTGTTTGCCGGGCCTGCCAATGGAATCAGTGTCTTTTCCCCCGTCACAAAGTCCTCAGTCTCCGCACAGTCCCCTATCGCATAGATATCTTTATCGTTCGTTCTCATAAAGGCGTCTACGATGACCGCTCCCCTGCTGCTGAGAGCCAGACCTGCTTCTCCTGCGATCTTTGTCTCCGGCCTGACGCCGACCGCCAAAACCGCCATATCGCATAAAAGCTCCCCATTGTTTACGGTAACCGCCAATTTTCCTTTTTTTATTTGAATCGAACGGACTGTATGATTGAGCAGCAGCTTGACTCCGTTTTCTTCCATATGTCTGTGCACATCGCTTGCCATATCATAATCCAGCGGCGCGATCACCTGCTCCGTCATTTCGATCAGCGTAACGTCAAGGCCGGACTTTTTCAGGTTTTCCGCCATTTCTACGCCGATATAGCCGCCCCCAATAATTACCGCAGATTTAGGCGTACGTTCTTCTATATATGCCTTGATACGATAGGTGTCCGGAATCGTCCGCAGAGTAAATACGCGCTCCAGTTCAAAACCGTCGACCGGCGGGCGCATCGGTTCCGCTCCCATAGAAAGAATCAATTTATCATAGTTTTCCGTATAGATGCGGCCTGTTTTTTTATCTTTGACCGAAACAGTTTTATGCACGCGGTCTATTGCCACTGCTTCCGAAGAAGTCCGGACATCTATGTTAAAACGCGCATGGAAGCTCTGCGGTGTTTGCAGCGTCAGCGCTGACTTTTCTTTGATCTCGCCGCCAATATAATACGGCAGTCCACAATTCGCAAAAGAGATATATTCTCCTTTTTCAAGCATGACGATCTCTGTTGTCTCGTCCAGTCTCCTCAGCCGTGCGGCAGCCGAAGCTCCCCCAGCCACGCCTCCGACGATCAATATTTTCCTGCCCATAGCTTTTCCTTCCTCTGTCTTATCCCAAGCTGATCGCGCCCATAGGGCAATACCTTACGCACTTGCCACAGCCGATGCATTGCTCCATATCCGCTGCGGGAGCGTCAAATCCGTTTTGGTACAGTGCTCCGGTCGGACATATATTGACCGACGGACACGGATGGTTTTGCGGACAGCGGTTTAGATCTACTGTAATATTTGCTTTTTCCTGTTTCATTATTGATCGCGTTTCCTTTCTTTCATCTTTTGCATATCTCGTATGGGTACTGTTCCTTTTCCTGTTATTTATATTAGCTTATTTTTTTGATTATTTCTGTGATTCGGTCACACAAGCGGGTATCGATAAAGGCACTCTTCCTATTGTAAATAGTACATGGAAATAAAAAAACGGACAGATATGTATACAGAAAAAGGGAACGTTCTTTATTATGTTAAGATCACTCAAAAGCCGTTCTGAAATTTGCTCTCTCCTAATAGCGCACAAGCAAACGCGGAACCGCCGAGGCTCAATACAGTAAGACGGAATGGATTCAATGAAGAAAATCGAAGCAAGCGCGCATGCGTAATTTTTTTGCTTGAGTATATTTTCTCTCTTAAAAAAGCTGCTTGTCGCATATATACTCCGCAAAAAGTTAACAGCGAGCAAGTTACCGTGTAGCACCCGCGTTTGCAAAGGCTTGGACAGCATGAACACGACTTGTTGCGGAAGATGCGCAGCAACGGAGCGAACGTAAAAAACCCACTTTTAACGGGGCTTTCAAGCACAGCGCAGTTTGCTGCAGCGTTGTGGAGATGAGGGGAGTCCCGCGCTTTGCGCGGGCTAAAGACGAACCGAAATTGCTTCGCAATTTGGTTCTCCTCCCGTTTCCGTCAAAACGAATTGTTATTTCGTCAATCACGCGCGCCGGAGGCGCGCTACCGCGAAAAAGTGGTAGGCAGCGAAAGCGTTATTCGCGCGCTTGCAAGCGAATAGCCAGAGCGTCGCCGGGCTTTTTCGCGGCAAAGGAGCGGCGATGAAGCGATTTGAAAACCCGCTCGGAAACCCGAGCAGGTTATGAATCGCGGAATCCACCGCGACTTGGTGGAGATGAGGGGAGTTATTTCTACTATTTTTTCGCTTCTCGATACATTTTTTAATGTTATAAAAAGTGCATTATGTAGGCATTTTCGCAGGAAAGCATTTTTAAATGTTCTCAACGAAAATATTGATATTCGGAAAAAACGTGTAAGAATCGTGTACAGGAATAATAAAAAAGGCCGCCCGCGCGTCAGCGCAAGCGGCCCTTTCTCCATATTATGTATCAAGCATCCGAATGCCAGTGCATCATCTCCTGCACCGCTTTTTCAAAACTCCCGCACGGGCAGAATCTCTGCTCATACTGTTTACTTTCGGGAAAATCCTCTTTGCAAAAATCCCTCTTATCAAAGATATCTGCTTCGTATTCCCCGTTACAATAGCGCCGCTGAACAACCATGAATTTCCACTCCATAAAGCCTCTCTCCTTTCGCGCTTCTACGCATAGGCGGCATGAATGGCAGCCGTCAATCTCAAACACTATTCCCTTGTATCTGATGTATGTAAAAACTGTTTTGTGCTTTCATTTTAATCCTCATTTTTAATGAAAGCAATATAAAATTAGAATTATCTACATAGGTTTATAAAATCAAAAAACCACCCACATCAACCCGATGCAGGCGGTCTTTAATTGTCTAATCCGGTTCCCCATCCGTGGGAGGTGAGCCAATCGATGGAGCGCTGCTTGTCCTCGTCCGAGATCGTCGTGATGTGCAAAATCAAACGGTGCACCGCCATGAAGAATATCTCGTCCGGCACGGGATTACCGTCATCGTCCAACATGGGCGGAACGCCATGTTCGCGATCCCATTGTTCAATGGCGGCGCGGTTGAGGGATAAGAGTATGCGGTTGCGGTCGGGGTAGTTTGACATTGTGCTATGAAAAATCAGGGGTAGTATCTGCCTACCCCGAAAATCTCTTTAGTATTATATTACATTTGTGTTAAAGATTTATGTTGCTCTACAAAATTTCCGACTTCTTTTATCGGCTTTCTTCCACTCTCTTTATAAGGCGGATTTTTTTTTAGATACTCTAAATATATTTTTTGTGCAACTTCTGCTTTGCTATAAGAGGAAATACACTGCTTCTCATTTTTCATATTTCATCGTCTCCCTCTTCTTTAGTCTTTTCAACTATTTTATCACCATAATTGTAGTGTGTAAACATATACTGAGGATTTAATTCTTTATCAAAATAATGTTTTCGATTAATCCAAATAAATCCATCGGATTTCGTGATAACCGAAACATCTATTGGGCCACCTACCGTATCTAAATTCATATTGTCTTCGACATGTCTTCTCATGGAAGTAAGACTCACCAACATCTCCGCAAACTGAGTCAATTCTTGCACCGGAACCGCAGAAACCGTTGAAAGGACAGGTTGTGTAAACTCTAGTGCCATTTTTTCTTTAATTGATGTAATACACTTGCGCACAATTTCTTTCTTTTGGATTTCGTCGCAAGATTTTTCAATTACTTCGCCTATACTGCTATAAATACTCTTGCTGATTGCGTCTAGGATATTATCACTTAATCCTGTTATGAATATTCGCATAACGTCTACTTGGGCAAGTGGTATTATGGCACAGGATTTTTCATTAGTTACGTTTATCTCTTCAATGGGTTGTGAAATTAAAACTCCGTTAATAATGCCATATATATAAAAATGACATGCACTAGGCAAAAGGAGCTCTTCCCCATATCCCGCAAAAAGCACTCCGCAATACCCCGCTCTATCAAAGCGTTTTTCAAATATCTTTATAGATGCATTAAATAGCCGTAAGCGTATATCATTACTTATGGTTTTAAGATCAAAATTAAAACTGTTATCAATAATTTCATATATTTTTTCCGCATAGTTATTTTTTATATAGCTGATATCTATATCTGTTCCCAGTTCTGGCAATGCATTAACATATTGTTCGCTGATACTTACTGTTTGCTCAAGTAATGACTGTAAATCTTCTGGCTTTAACTCGCTACCATTTTTTTCAACAGCTTCACCATATAATTTGTTGAAATCAACTCCAGCGCCTGCAATAAAGTCTTGCGCGACCCTCTCAACAAAATACTTTTCATATTTCGCTAGTTGCGATAGCATTGGTTCTTTTACAAGAAAATCTTTAAAACATGAAACACACTTCTCTATTGTTTCAAATTTACGATTCCCGATATATATTCTAAATTGTTTGATAATAACTTCAAACGGAATCCCCATAAATTGAGCATTATTATATTCTATCGCTCCGATTGGTTGATATTTGGATACCGAGAACAACTTATTCCCATTATTATAGATACGTTGCGGCCCACGTCCCCTAACTGTAAGGGCGCTATCTGCTGCGAGGGCAATTCCATTTTTATTCATTATGCATACCCCGGCGCTCATATAAATACCTCCACCGTTTATATCATTTGTTTCTATATAAAATAATATATAACTTATCTCATATTATCAATATTTTTCAAACAAAAAAAGCGGGAGCTTTCGCCCCCGCCAATTTGTTACTCTTTCGTACTAAATGCATTCTTCACCCGGTCAATCAGCGTCTTTGCCGTCTCAAACAAACCGACGCTCAAAAGTCCGCTTGCAATACCTCCAATCAGAATCTCCGGCGTGAATGCCCACGCTTCGAGCCACGAATTGACGATCACGCCAATAACAACCAGAATCGCCGGAATCCAGTTATTCGGCAGCTTTGTGACCGCGTGCTTCAGCACAAACCCAAGGCCAAAGCAGATACCCATAACAATTGGTATTGCGTACTGTTCTAATACTTCCATTGCTTAATCCTCCTTTCCTTATTCCCACAAGATCGCCCACGTTTTCGGCCCGATCACGCCGTCCACTTCTCCAATATCCCGGCCCTCGTTTTTCCTCGCCTGCTGGAACCGTATGACTGCTTCTTTCGTACTGTTCCCGAATACGCCGTCTATCTTGCCCGGCTGCGCAAGGTGCTTTTCCAGACGCTCCTGCGCCTGCCGCACATCGTCGCCGCGCATCATGGGAGAGGTCAGCTTTAAATTGCGTGTCAGCGTTGGGATAGACGCCGCGGGTGCGCTCTTTTCCGTCCATGTCCCGCCGAGCAGCGGCGTTGTGTTCTTTCCAACCTGTCCGTCTATCTTCACGCCGCCGTTCTTCTGTACGTCTCTTACAGCGGCATCCGTCTTTGTGCCGAAGTTGTTGTCGATCCCGTTCCCATTCGGCCCGGCTGTGCCAATATCATAGCCCATCGCCTTTAGATTGTTCTGGATAGAACCGACCACCGCTTCCTTGCTTCCTTTCTTCACAACATGGTCAAGTGTAAATGACTTTTTGGTGCAGGCCGGCTCCGAGGGTGTAGCCGGAGCATTTCCATCTGTATACATGAAATCCGGCCTACCGTATTTCTTCCAGTTCCGCGCGTTCAGTTCTGTTTCTACTACCCCATAATCACGGCCCCGTGCCTCTATGACCTTTCCGCCTCCAATATATACGCCGACGTGACCGGACTTTCCGTTGCTGTACTCAAAAACGAGATCGCCAGCCTGCAGGGCGCCTTTATCTATGGAAACGCACCGATTCCTATAGCCGTCTGCCGTATCGTCAAATCCCGCGTTTCCGTTCGCGTTGAGGCACGCGCCGATCAGGCCGGAGCAATCAAACGCGCCGATCATGTTCGGATCGTATTTCCCCTTATTTTTCTTCCAAAGAGAAATGGCTCTGTTCGCGTTCGTTGCGGACGTTTCCATTTTTCTGATCCAATCCTCGGTGATCTGTCCGCCGCGCTGCCCCTGCGCTCCCCATACATAAATTGAGCCACGCGCTGCTTCCTGTTTGACAAAATCGATCATTGTCTGTCTTGCTATTTTTTGCATACTAAACTCCTTTCTAATAAAAAAGACGCAGATGCGTCATTGTTCACTGTCTAAAAAAATCCGCTTCTTTTTGTAGAGAAGCTCGGATTCTTCCGCTGATTTTAAGTAATTATCATAGGCCGCCGTAAGCTGTCCGTTTGGCTTTTCTCCGTGCAGGCAGTCCACGATGGATTTCAATATCTTGCCGAGCGCCATCCACTCCTTGCTTTTGGCAAGGTCAATATCATTCTCAATCAGCACAAGCTGTTTCCGGCGCTCCGCCTCCGCTTCCCGTTTCCGGCGTTCTTCGTCCCGCTCTTTATCCAGCCGATGCTTTAGATAGATCGTAACGATGCCACCCGCTCCCAAGATCGCCACGGCTACCGTTACGACTGCTTCTACGATCCCCATGTCTCATTCCCCCAGCCCGTCTATCTCTTCCTGTGTCAATATCCCTTTTTCCACAAGGAGCGCGGAAAGCGCATCGAATTTTTTCTCCTTTTCCTCAAGCTCCACAATTCTTTTTCGGTTTTCCTTTATCAGGAACCCAAACGCTGCAAGGAACGGATTTACCTGCAATCCCTCTACCTGCCTATTTCCGTCCGCGTCCTCCGAATAAAAGACGAATCGGTCGTCGATCTCCTCCACGTCGTCCGCAATGAATGAAATGGATTCGCCCGACCACGGCGCTCCCTCTTTCCATTTAAAAGCCACCGGGAGCATTTTAAGTACCTTTTCCGCTTCTTCCGGCGTCAGCTCCCGGATATCCTCTTTGAACCGTTTCGCAGAACCGCTTATATTTTGCGCATAGATCGTTTGCAGCGCAGTCCCTTGAATATTCCCTACGTAAAACGCCGTCGTAGACAACACGCCGCATGAGCTTTGGTAATCCCCCACGAACAGCGCGTTACCGTTTGACACATTGCCCGCTCCTACCCGAATACCACGCAGATATGCCCCGCTTTCGTCCGTTACCATGACATCATCGTCGCATCGTAAGACTAAATATCCCGCCGCGTTCCTTGAAACGTTCTGCGTGTAGATATTGTTCCATTCTTTTGCAGCAGTACCTAACGTGCTTACTCCTCCAACGCTTGGTATCACGTTTTTTACGCTGATATCCCCTGTGAACACTCCGCCGTCTTTTGTCATGAACCCTATCAGATCACCATTTTCGTCTACGACAAAAAATGATCCGTTTTTTAAAATGACGATATCCCCATATTCAGCATTTTCCGGCGCTGCCGCGCCTGTCATTTGTCTGTGCCTTTTAAACATAGCTTCCTCCTAAAAATCTTCGCCGCAGTCGTGTGCCGCAACGAGCGCTTTGATCTTTTCCCATAGCCGGGCAAGCCCCGCCTTATTCAAAAAAACAAACATCGTTCACCTCATACGCATATCTCATCTATTTCCCCATTCGTGATTGCAGCAAGGTCGCTTTCTTTCACATATCCCGTCATATCCACCGCAGTATCTCCGAGCCGTTCCATCGCTCCGTCGATCAGCATATATTCATCGTATAGGTTCCCATCGGCGCCCGATGATTTCCGGATCATATAGATCGTGTTACCATCTGCCGCCGAAGGCTCCGGCAGAGCGGCTGCGATCTCACGCTTTAAATGTCCGGCCGCCGCTACTTTCTCTTGTATCGCCGCGTCGAGACCACTTATCATACTGGCAGGGTGGCTATCCGGGTGCATATATTTATTTGCCCCCGCTTCTATCCCCGCCAGCTTTTCTTTTTCCGCTGTCGTATAGTCGTTCGCGGAAAGCCCCTTTCCGTTTACCTTATCCACCTTATTTGAAATTGCGCTGCTGACAAGCGCTTTCAGCTTCTGCCATAAATATAAAACACCGTTGCTATCCAAATATTTGATTGCCATTTTTAAAAATCCTCACTATTCGCTCCATATACCGTATTCATCACGCTTACCTTTTCCGTGATGTTTCCGCTCACGATCTGTAAGACCGCGATCTCCCCCTCATAGACACTCCCCGTGCCGTTTATATCTTCCTGTGTCAGCGCCGGAAACGTCGTTGTCGTCGAAAACTCCGTGAGCCATTCTACTTGTCCGGGCCCTGTTTCAAGCGCTTCCTGCGTCATATCTACCCGGCATTTAAGACGGACATATCCGTCTGTAAGCGTTGGAGTTACCGTGATCGTGTCCGCCCCGTCGTTTGATATGATCCCTCCGGCCAGTATAAACACTCCGTCTCCTACTGTGATCGAGTTGGACGTAAAGGTCACGTCGCACCCTCTCAATATGCCGTCTCCGTGCATATTTTGAAATATCCTGCGCCAATTCTTTGCCGTGTTGTTCCTTTCCTCAAAAATGATCCCATTCAGCGCCATCCGTCTTTCCTCCTCATTTCAGCATTCCCTCCAATTCTTCATTTGTAATTGCTTCCGCGTCGACCGCAATGCTTTGCGCCGCTCCTGCCGTCTGCGGCTGTTCCCGCTTCCAAAGGTTCAGCTTTTCGTCCAGCATGATCCGCAGCTCGCCGCTCTTGTATACGTTCTTGCTCCGGTCGCTGCTTTTGCGGATCGCGGAGATGTAACTCGATAGAACCTGCCCGTCTTTCGTGCGAACAATCAGATTGTCATAGAAATTATATTCTTTACTGCACGCAAACTCGATGAGGTGCGAATCGCTGTTCTCCGCGAATTTGTTTTTGACCTCCTCCGCAGCGTTTGCAGCTTCGCTCACATTTAATATTTCCCATGTGCCATCCACCCGGTTTTCGTCCGTATAGGTATTCGTGACCGTGCCGTCTGTAAGCAGGTACCAATCCCGCCGCGCTCCGGTGTCCTCCGCTATGGTCGTGATCTTTCCGATGGCCTCATGTGCGAACGATTCCTCTAACACCTCAAAATCTGACAAGTCCAGAAACACCTTGTGCGTCTGCCTGTCGCGGTGAAAGAGCCGCATCACAAGGCCGCCGTTTACTACCGAATACGAAGTGTGAATATTGTAGAGCCGCCGTACTTTGGAGAGATACGATTTCACATTCCAAACGCCGTTTTCCACGTCCGGCAATGCGCTTCCCGCAGTCGATGTAGCGGCAATGACTGTTAGATACGGCGTGGCGTATACCGCGTCAGATAGGTTCACATAGTATTTATCTATGAGCGATTTTATATACTGCTCGATGCTACCGACTACCGTTCCGGTATCGTCCGGGATATCCCTTGAGAACAGCGTGTCGATGTCGTTGCATGTAACGTCTAACGTCTCCCTGTCCTTGTCTACCTCTTTTATTATCCCGAAGAATCCGTCCGTAAAGAAAAAATCCCCGGCCTTTGCCGAAGATTCTTTCCCGCGTATCTTGAAATCCGATACCTCATCATAGATAGAGCAAAGCGTCATATCATAGTTGAGTGCCGTCGCGTGATGTTTGAGGGCGAATGTATGTCTATCTCTTATGTAGGTTATCACGATGCATCACCCCTTAAAGTACTCGTGGACGTGCAAAATATGCGTCAGCTCCGTTCCTGCCGTTGTGTCCGCTGTCAGCGTCGCCCGCACTTCTTTCCCGACCGGGATCGTGAAGAAGTTTGCCACGTTTTCGTTGAGCGATTCCACAAGATCCGTTCGTGTGTTGCCCGATACTTTCCACACGCCGTCAGCGTTTGGCCGGGAGGAATAGTAGATGTAGTCTCCCGCCGCTACCGATACGCCGGACAGGTCGAGCGCGCCTATAAGCGCCCCTGTGGCGTTGTCCTCCACTTTGAAGTAGATATTTGAGCACGGCCCGTTGATATACAGCTCCATTGCCGCCGGGAAATGCCCCTGCGGAGTAAAAATCTGCGCGTCGCCCGCTCCGCTGTCCGAAAACTTGAACGGGAATTTGAACGTGAACCGCATTGGATTGATGCTTTCCTCCGTCCTGAACAGAAACGTCAGCGGGTTCTTTTTGTGATATGGACTTGTGCCCGTGAATGTGACCGGGCATTCGAGCACCCCTGTCAGCTCCTTTTCCGAAAGCTCGAGCCCCGTCACGATCACATCTACATACAACTCTCGCGTTCCGTATGGAACATAGACAAGCTGCAGGCCCTCCGCGCTGTTCACCCAGTCCACAAACTCCTGATAGGTTTGATACGGCTCCTGCACATCCGGCATAAACACCATTGTTCCGCTGATGCTTGGCTGCGCGTAATCCCGCGAGGATTCCGAGAAAAAGCCGTATTCCACCTGCGCGAAACCGATATCCTCCGCATAGCCGAGGCCAGACGGTTCCCACATGAAGCGTTTGTCATCCTGCAGGGAAAGCCGCCGCCCTGTATTGTCCTCTAAATAGAATCTTCTCAATTTGTCCTCCTGCCTATATATCTATTCGCAACTTCCCCGATCATTTTTGCTTTTCTTTTGATATCCACATCTGAAAGCGACTGCGATACCATTACTTGAACCGGTACATTTATTTCAATATTTCGACTTGAGGCGATGTCTCGTGAAGAAAGCGCGATTGGCCTTGTTACGATTGGATCGACTCCTACAAAAGCATTATTCACAGCTTTATCAATGAAAGATTCCAAATCAGACGCAGCTCCTACAAACTCAGGACGCTTTTCTGCAATTTGTATAAGCTGTGGATTTGTAAAATATCCGCCAACGTCGTAAGCATGTATTTTCGCCCCGCTCGATGTTGTTGCTGCTTCTACTGTAATAGACAATCTGCTCTTTAAATTATTCATCATCGTATCTGCCGCAGAATATAAGTTGGGCGCGGCAAGACGTAAGCCGCGTGCCATATTATTTGCAATTCCCATGCCGAGATAGTAAAAATTTCCACCGTCAATAATATCACGCATAGATTGGATCGTATCGTTCATTTGGTTTACAGTTTCAGTCTGTATCGCAGTATTGTCGGCGACACCTTTACCGGAAGCTGTTTGCGCATCTGATCCAAAAGCATACGATGCCGCTTCCGCGGGTGACTTTCCTGCGTTTAACGCCGCGAGATATGCGTTTACAAACCGTTCTGCAACATCGCTTCCACCACCTTCCATTTCATCAGCTAATTGTGAGATTAGTCTTGCCTGATCTGTTCCCGCCTCTTCTAAATAGGTATACAATGATTCTGGTATTTTTCCATACAGAGAATCGAGATTTGCGACCATTTCCTGTGTAACTTGTGTATTATGTTCCAGATTTTGGGTGGCCTTTGCAAGAGACGTTTGATTCGCGACATCGATCTTGTTGTTCATATCTGTAGCGGCATCTACGCGTTGTTGATAAAGTTCTGCCTCGCGTTTGACCTCTTCCTCTAATACAACTGCACGCTCTGCGTTATTCGCTTTCCATAATTCAAGATTGGCCGCGTCTTCTTCGTTTAATTTCTCGCCGTTCTCCTGTCGCTGCATAAATAATGCGGCTTCATCTTCTGTAATCTGCTTTGTCGCCGCAGAAAGCGTTTCGAGCGCCTCTGATTCTCCTTGAGTCGATACAATCAGAGAATCAATATCGATACCGAGGTCTTTAGCGGCATCCTTAAAAGTTTGCATTTCATCTTCTGCACTCGCTAAAGCCTCCTGCGACTCTCTAACCGTTATAGCATAAGCACGCAAATCGTTATCATTCGTAACTGCTGCAAGCTCCTCTAATGCTCTGCCTGCACCCCCTAATTGATATGCCAGTTTTACATCTTCCTGTAACGCTGGATGCATTTTTTCAAATCCATCCTGCACCTTTCGTACTGCAACTGCATTGTCAATTTGAAGGTTGTTCATATCGGCCAACAAATCGTTATATCTCTCCAAAAATACTTGCGTTTGCGCCTGCTTTGTGTATGCTTCAATCGCGTCATAAATGCTGTTAACGTTTTCATTAATTGCTCCGGTTTGATCGTTAATCGTAATAACCGTTTTCCCCAATATGGAATTTAATTCATTCGCCTTTTGTTTTAGCAGCTCTTTTTGCGCAACAGAAGCACCGTCGGCCTCATTCATGGTAAGAATATCGCTGTTCAGATTCTCGATCTCCCCAGCAAGCGTGTTTGCCATAGCGGCTTGCGCGTCTATCTTAGCTGTTGAATTTTCAAATTCTGCAGCGCTTTTATTCAGTGATTCTATCAACCCATCCGTATTATCTTTAAGTGCCTGCGCTTCCTCCGATGGTTTGGAGAACTCGGAAAAAACAGCGATCAGCGTTGTTGCTGCCGCGCCAACAAGCCCAATAATCCCGAGCGCGGAATTAAGTGTTAGGCCAAGTGTTTTCACGCCCGGAACGGCCGCTTTAGCTCCCGTCCCAATTCCTCCAACAGCAGAAGCCGCATCTGCCGCTGGGTTTTTCAGATTGCGTAATCCATCCCGCAATTTCTGGATTGTAGTGATCGCCCCTGCGCCAATCTTCATAGCAGGGCCTGCAGCGATAGCGATTCCACCAAGCGTTATAAGTAATTGCTGAGTGTCTTTATCTAAATTATTAAACCCATCCAACAGGCTGTTTACGCCCTTAAGCACTTTCGTTGCCATCGGAAGCAGGTTCTGGCCGAGTGTCGCAGCAACCTGTTTAAACTGCTCTTTTGCCATTCGGGTTTGGTTGGCTACACTATCCGACGTCCGGGCAAAATCCCCCTGCGCGTTAGCCGTATTCGCAAGTACATAATTATACCGAAGCTGTACCTGTTCCGCTTGTGTCATTTCAGCAATAGTTTTCGTGATCCCCTGCTGCATGGCGAATTGCTGCAGGTTTGTCTGTGTCATGACGATACCATATTGCTTCAGCGTTTCCGTTTCTCCGGTAAATACACTGTTCAAGGCTATCTGTGCGGTTTCCTGCGACGTGTTATTGAAGGACGCGAGGTCTGCGGAAAGCTGAGTAAGGCTCATTGCCATTTCAAGTCCTGTCTCCGACGCGATTCCCATTCCATCTGCCATGTTTCCGTAGGTAGATGCTGCACTCATGGCTGTTTCCGACGCAAGCCCCATCTGTTCGACTGCAGTATCGGCCCACTCTTTGACCCGATCTGCGCTGTCTCCAAACACTACATCGACTTTGCTTAATGTTTCCTCCAAATCAGATGCATATTTGATTGCGGCTATGCCGCCGGCAATCAATGGTGCGGTAAGCCCGGCAGTAAGTCCGTTTCCAATGGTATTCATCTTATTTGCGGCCCGCTGCCAACCGCTTTCCATATTTTGCTGCGCCTTTTTAGCAGCTTCTTCTGCCTGCTTAAGGCCAGTATTCATTTTTTCATAATTTGCAGCTATTTCTACATATAGCCTTCCTACGATTCCACTCTGCATTGTTTTTCTCCAAACAAAAAGACACCTTTTCAGGTGCCTCAAAATGCTGTTTACTTTTTATTTCTCCGTGGTATAATAAAAGCAGGGATACGACCGCAAAGCGGTTAGCCCAGATTATAGGTTAGAATAAATCGCCAACCTTGAGCCGGAGGGCGGTTTATTTTTTATCCTTTGAAATTTGCCAAACAATGATCAGAATCACTGTCAAAATGACAAGATATTCCATTGGCACCACCACTTTCCAGCCGTTAGAAACGGAGTAGTGGCCAACCGCCCGCTTATGTATCCCTGCTATGCCATTATATCATGCATGGCTGCAAAATAAAACCGCCCATTCCTGAGCGATTTTCATTCATATTCCGAGCAATTGCTTCTTCTTCGCCTCGAACTCTTCCTGTGTTATGATGCCTTCGTCTGCTAATTCCTTAAATTTTCGTATCTCATCCGCGATGGACATACTATCAACCGATGAAGTGATAGCAGACTTGAGTTGCGCATATATTTTTTCTGCTGTCAGGGTAACAACTTGATATATCTCGCTCTTTATTCGTATAGGGTCATCAATGAAATCGATCCTCATATGGGCATCGTCCGTATTTCTTAATACGATATCAAGATGTAAATCATTTATTTTCCCGCCTTTTCCTATCCCGGCTGCTAATGCGCCAACTGCTCCAAATAAAGCGTTTCCAATCATCATGTCATGCAATCCTTGGATTTGAGTATTATTTTCGCTTATAGAAACATCTACAATATCATCTAATCTTTCTACACGAAATATTGGATTACTCATAATCGGAGTACAATAAAAGCGTCGGTCCTTACTAATCAAAAAGCATCGTGTAAAAGATTTTTCATCAGTAAATTCTAATCCAAAATCTTCTACAAAATTGACCTTTTTTAGAAACTCATCTTCTGCCTTTTGCATATCTGCCGCAGTTCTGATTTTATTGTTTTCCATGACACCGCCCCTCCCTTTCCATATAATATCATGTACAATAAAAAAGAATCAACCGTTCGTTATAATTCATCAATAAATGTAAGCTCTGGTTGATCCGCCGCACGGCTTGTACGCAAAAGCCATTCCAGATCCTGCGACAAAAAATCGTCTATCCGCATTCCGTGATTTACCATCATGTCATGCGCCAGTTTTAAAAAGCTTACTCTTGCGTCTCCGGCGCTTCGTTTTCTATTGTCGCCGGAATACCGAAAAAAGCCGCTGATATTCCTTTTTCAATTTCCTTAAATGCAGTCGTTACCTCCGTAAGGTCTGCGCTCATCAACGCCTCTCGATCAATTCCCATGACGTCTGAAATAAAATCATAACGCGCATTAAAAAATTCCTTTGAGAGCGGTTTTTCACCTGCTACTTCTATATAATCCAAGAATCTGATCCAGTCTTCTCCTGTAAAATTCTTTTTGCTGTATCTTTCCCCACCTACGGTGATTTTGATCTCTTTCATAACCTCTCCTTTTCATAAGGGAGAGGGGCAGCTTTCGCCGCCCCGCGTCCTTATTCGTCTTCTTTCTTTTTTACTGTTTTCTTCGGTTGTTCTTTAAGTGTAAAACCATGCTGAACAATCAAAGCGTCTCTTTTTTCAGGGTCATCCGTGACGCGGATCACACCTTTTTTTTCAAGCATATACATTACGCACCGCCCTTTGCCTTCGCTGTCTGTTCATTTGAGGCCCCTGCTTTACTTCCACCCATCACAACAAGTCTGATTGTATATGAGTTACCATCTGTAAGCCCGATCACAGTAGCGGTCGTACTTACTGCAGTGATTGATGCTGAGGTCTGCACATCTACCCACGAGCCATCTATCTGCTTGGCCTGAACCTTCACCGAAGTTGCACCTTCAGGAGCGGAGAATGTAAGGTCAATGCTCCCGTTTTCTCCTGCACCCGTTGTTGCCACGAGGTCGCTGATTGGTGTACCCGTTACCGTCGGAATGTAATTCGGTGACGAGAACCATCCTGTTTCTTTGCTCGACAGCATATCAAGCGTCAGCCCTGCCGGAATATGCGCATAATCATCGCTGTCGATCTGGCGCTGTTTTTTCCCATCGGAAGCACGATTCAGGGCGGTAAACACGATTTCTGTGTCGTTAAAGGTGACCCCTGCACTCCCCTTCGTTGTGTATGTCTCGGAACCCTTCGAAAATTTACCCTTGAGTAACCATACAAATCGATAGGCTCCATTGGATTTTTGCGAACGCCACCCAAGTGCAAACTCCGGCGGATTATCAGAAATTCCGCTCTCGACAACACCTTGTGCATCTTGAATCAGCCCAAGAAGCAACGCTCTATATTCAGGCAGCAAATCTGCCACTCTGATAGTCGCCTGTGAATTCCCATCTCCAGATACCGTCGCATATGCACCGTCATCAGCGTCATATGTTGCACTTTGTGTCGCAGGATCATACCCAATATTGTTTACGCCCTGAAGCCATATCGGCACAGCGTATGAAGTTCCGGTCGATATATCCTGCAAAATCTTTGCAACGAATAGCTCGTCTACTCCGATTCTGGGCATTGGTTGATTATTTGCCATTTAAATTCCTCCTCTTACCACATAAAAATTTTTACTCAATAAAGAGTTTCCGTTTTCGTCCTTTCCGAGCTGGTTAAATCCCGATCCCGGCGTATAGACCAATAAATAAAGGGAGCCGTTGATCTCGATCCCTTTTGACAGCTCTCCGTCGCGCCGTCCAATCTCCAATAGTGTGGTTGTCGCCGCATAAAGCTGTTCATACCCTTCGGCAAACCGTTCCGCTTCTACGCGCAGAAGCAGCTGCATAGCAGGCGTCACGGCGGCGTTCATCTCAGGAGGCAAGCCCTGATACTCAAATAATGCGATACAGTTCACAGGATTCGGCGGAAGGTTGCCCACAAAAAACGGGACTCCGATCTCCTGTTCCTCCAGATAACTTTTCATATCGTCCAGAAAAATCATTTGATCACCTCCCCTATATCTTTTCCAATCTTTTCAATATACTGCTGCGCGTTTTCGTTGAAAGGGTTTTCCAGATACTTGGCTTCCCCGCCGCGTGGATGATTGAAATCCAAGCGCTCATGCTGTACAAGCGAATAATCGTCGACCTCGGGCGAATATCCAACCTTTACAACATGGCTTGCTATTTCAGCATCATCCACAACACCAGATTCACGCAGCTTTCCGGTGTCGATTGGCGCACGGTCAATAGACTTGCTTTGCAAGTCCGCTCCACACGTCAGGAGCGCATTGTCTCCCGCTTCAATGATTGCGTCCAGTATTTGGCCGCCGTACCACTCAAAACTCATAGATACGCCTCCCAGCCAACGATGTTTCCATAGCGGTCTACCATACTCATGGAGTTGATAACGATCACACCGTCTATCTTATCCATCGGGCTTACCCGCTCCAATGTGAAAAGCGTAGTAGAAGACACTACCGTCTCACCGTTTGTATCGCGTACCATCTGAGTCCTTCCTTCTTTTCGTGCCTTGATCACCTGTGGATTACTGTATTGCATATTTCCGTACCCGTCCGGTTCGGCTTGTCTTTGAAGCTGCACTGTTTGATTGAGGTACAGAGCCAGCCTATCAGAGTATCTCATAAGCGCCTCCAACATACTGCTCAACGAGCTTTTGCGCCACCCCGCTTTTCAACATCGCTTCTGCCGTTCCCGCTCCCGCCGTCCTGAGTGTTTCGGATAAATGTCCGATGCTGTATGACTGAACCGCCCCATTAAGTGCAGCGCTTTTCTCCGTGTCAGAAGACGGACATGCCAGTTCAAACGCTTCTTCGATTTGCGCCGCCTTAATGTCATCCGGCACTTCTGCAAGTTCCGGATAGAGATACGCCAGGGGCGCAATCAGCTCCCGATATGCCATCACTGCTCCCGGATAGAAGTATCGCGGAAACGGCAGCGGTTGGAACGCTTCAAATGTAACACCGCGATAAGAAAGTTGGCTGAGCGCGGCGCACGCACGGCGTAAGAAAACCTCCCGATCAGATTCTGAAAGTTCTCCCCACGCCTGCATACGCTCTTCAGTAGACGGATAATGCGCGCTCAGATATTCTGTTGCCTCCTCTATGGTCACGTAGCTGTCCACGCCTACTGTCAGACTCATATCAAATCACCTGCTTACGCTGCGGATGTAACCGTCGCTTCTCCATACTTCTTGCACTTCTTATCCGTGTCTACTTCCGCAATGCCGATCTTGTTTCCGGTAGTCGCTGTGATGTCGGAAGTCCCGTCCCATGCCGTCCAGCCGGAAGATAGGTTCTGATCATAGGTCGGTGCGGTTACGGAGGCGCCGGTTTTATATACATAGCTTCTGCTGCCAGCTTTGGGTGGAGTGACGGTGATCTTAGTCGTGCCGGAAGAAGCCCCCGCCGCAGACGTGACCGTAAGCGCTCCTAGCGCATCTACCGGTTTATATAGGATTAAATCCGGCATAACAGCCTTTGTGCCGTAATAGAAGAACAGTTCTACCGCAAACGCTTCGGACAACGGAATTTTCTCCGCAGTGTACGGTCTGGGAAGCACTGGCTGCGCTACCGCGCCGCGCACCATGACTACAAAGTCCACGCCGTCGGGAAGATAAACCGAGCTTTGAACAGACACGCCGTGGAATGTATAAAACTCAGCGGCAGCGGTATCTACATTCGCGTTATGTACGGTATCATCTAAGAACTTGCGCACCTTTCCGTAGAAGTTCGGGGTTGCAACTACCGCAATCATATCCCTCGGCACACCGTCCACATAGTCGTTGCGCGTAGTTTCAATTTGCTGAATTGCCGCTTCCAATATAGAATCCACCTCAGTCTCTTCAGTGGTAAACTGCGAGCCTGCGCTCACTGCTTCCTGGAAGAACGCGCGTTCCAGTTCCCGTGTCATGGTTAGTACATGGTTGGACGAGCGCCGCGTCATAACGCCGTCCACACCGTACAGCATGATGTCTTTTTCCTCTAATTCCTCAACAATCTCTTTGTCCTGGTCGATCTGTACCGTCACCGGTTTTGCCTTCACCGCATTGCCTTTTCCCGCTGCGCGCGCTGTGCCGTAATCTTTAGACTGCGCGTTTGCAAAGCGTTTTGCCTCCACAGAGCCGCTAGTGGGCTGTCCGGACAAATCCTGATTCTTCAACGCGGAAGAAATGGTATTCTTCTGGATGTTCTCAATCACTTTCCCGTAAAGCTCCGCAAGGAAATCCTTCCCCGACGGGTCAAGCAATACGTTTAAACTTTCAATTCTTGCCATTTGTCATTCTCCTTTTAAATCAATATCGGCGGTTTTCTTTTCTCCTGTTCGTCCTCTGCCGGATTCCCGCCCATTTTCGGCAGATTCGTTCCCGCCTTCCATGACGGGTTCGCCTGTACGATTTTTGCAACCGCATCTTCAATGGAAGTATCGTCATCCACACGCGCCATCGCCAGAATGACCGCGTCATCGATATGCTCCGGTCTGATGCCGGCTTCTGCCGCCGCAATCATCGCGCTTGCTTTCGCCTCGCGCTCTTCCGCTGCTGATAATGCCTGTGCTGCTTTATTTTGGATGTCTGCCAACCGTTCCGCTTCGGTTCTTTGTTCATCTTTCCATTTGCGGTATTCAGCAATCTCTTCCTTGCTCGGCATACCCTTCAGCTTTTTCGCCACCATAGCGTCGGCAATTTTTTGCGCTTCCGACTTTACGTCCATTCCCGTTTTAAGCTCGTCAGCCCCCTCCTGTGCGCTTCCGGCCTGCATAATATCAGTCTGGGCAGCCGTTCCCGTGCCGCCGTCCTGAGTGCTTGCAGCGCCCGTAGCGCCGCCGTCCGCGTCCATGAAAGGAAATAAATGTTTCAGCATATTGCCTCCCCGTTTTAGGGCCGTCGCCCGTTATCTCCCGGTTTTTCCTACACCGTAAAAGGGTAATAAAAAACCACCCCAAGGGTGGCCTTATTTGCTATATAAAAAGAACGCCCTCAAGCGTTCCTTTTAGTCGTGTATTACCTTTTCTATATCGTCTATCGCTACTTTAATTGTGAATAATCTCTTTTACATCATCCCACGAAACATCTATATTGTCCCAATCTTTTGGAGATGATCCAACATCCACAGATAAACCTTTGTCTCCCCATATCTCAACTACTGCTCCACGCCTGCCGTCTTTTAATATAACAGCATCGTATTGTTTCAATTCTTTCGTAAATTTCATTACTCAATCTCCTCAATAAAAGCCGTTATCAAGCGTTCTTTTTCTTCCTCATGTGCCCATATTATCTTAACATTGGCAGGCTTTCCTTTCTGCCCGTACACCACTATATTTTGCACATATTTATCATTACCTTGCGGCGTTTTCCCATTAATCTTCGCCGGGTAAATCCGCGCCCTATCGATAAGCTGCTTTTGCAGTTCCTCCCAGTTAGATATATTATACCCCAAACGGCTTTCAAATGCACGGCCTTTCGCCCATCCGTCAGCATTATCTTTATTAAACAAATACTTTGTAAATTTCGTGTCTGCTGCCGTCGCTTTTTCCGCATTCGGCAGCGCAAGCTCCGGGTTGTCAATCAGCTTGTTACGTCGTCTATAATCCAGTTCTGTAAGTTGCCACCGTTCGCTGTTCGCCGCCTTCATCCTGCGGAAACCGGAAAATGTCTTCGGCGCGTCTTCCCCTAATACAAGCTGATACCGTTCATATTGCTTCCGATCGGTATACAGCTTCCGTTTACGTTCTTGTCCTATCCGATAATTCGCAAGGCTCTTATTCGCCGCTTCCGTCTGTTGCTTTGTCCATCCGCTTCCTCCGACTTCAAACGAACGCCCTGAAAATTCCTGCATTCTCGCGTTTTCCTCCGGCGTGTGCAGTTCCTCTATATACTGTGTCAGCACATGGCGGCAACGCGGATGAAAATTCTGGTACACGCTCGACCACGGGGTATCATATAAATACGGATAATGGGGATTTACCCCGCTTACACTGAATACGCGTCCTTGATACGGCGTACATATCGGACAGGCCCCCCAATGCTCCGACATTTTAACAAGGTCATTGCCGATTCGCGCACCCATATTAATGTTTGCTGTGTTCCGGATTTCATGTTCTGTCGTCCGCGCCACAAGTTCCGCATATGCGTCAAGTTGCATATAACACGTTTTCCCGTTTCGGATATAGGGTACAGATTGTACTCCATTCGCTTCCAGTATAGCGATCAGATTTTCCTGCATTACCTTTGTTGTCTGCCCTTTTGTGATCGATTCCTCTGTCGCTTTTAGGGCAGCCCGCCTGATTTCCGTCTGCATATGTTCCCGCGTTTGTTCGACCGCATCTGTCAGGTAGGAATTCATATTTATCCTTGCCTCCCGAACCGCTGCATCATCCGCCGCAGTCGCGCCTGCCATTTCCGGCGGCGTTTTCCCGGACTCTCTGTATTGCGCACTTACAGAAGCATAAGCAGCATTCATCCCTTTTTCATACAGCTCCGGAATATTCTTTTTACCCCATTGCTCTGTGTAGGCATATAGCGCCGCAAGGATAGCCGTTATCTTAATCAGCAGGCGCTCCTGATATTCCCCCTCCGTACCGTTCGGATTTTTCTCTACTTCCGCCGTTATTTCTTCCTGTGCCCGTCTGTATTCCTGTATCAGCTCGTCCATCCTGTCCATGTGCTAACTCCATCGGTTCAAATACGGAAACATGTTCTCCCTCAATTGCTGCAAGTTCCTCCTCTGCCGCTTGATCATCAAGATTGCCAAACCGTTTTACTGCTGTTAGTTGGCTCATGAACGGTTTCCCGCCTGTAGCCCTTTCGTAAAGTTCGCTATCTTCTATCGTATCGTTTGGAATTCCATCGTTCCAAACCGTAGATATATCCTTGATCTCAACCCTCATCCCTCTTGAAAGCGCAACATTACGGATGATCTTCTTAACGGTCTGTTCGTTGATGCCAACAAGGCGCTTTGCTTTTACAAGCGGGGATGTCATACGCAGGCGCAGCGCCCTTCCGCTGTTTACTTCGCCCTGCCCAGCCCCTTCAAGGAATGCAGCGCCCATTTCCGATAATGTATACATTTGATTAGTCAGCCATTCGATTTCCCAACGAACCGCATCAAGGTTTCCGTCCCACGTTAGATATTCCGGTGCAGGAGTGTCCGCACTATCACGTTTGAAGAAGTTCCCGGCCTTTATCAATGTGAGCCCCGTGATCGGGTCTTTTTCAAGCATTGTACCGGGCCCTACAATAGATGGCGCAGAATGCTTATCTAAAATTCTTTCTACACAAAAAATACGCCAAAGCAGCTGCTTAAGCGTATCTTTGATAATGTCATAATCGCTTACCCCATATAGACTATCGGAGCTTGTTACATTAGAAAGCACCTGAACCGCATTTTCGTCTATATTTGTAGCGATTCGTTGAAATCCCCCAATCGGCTTTCCAAATTTTAGATACTGTTTATTTTCTCCCGGTTCAGCTTCATATATCCGCTTTTCATATACTCCGGGTTCATGAATCTCAACATAAATCGTCCTATCTGCCACAAATGCAATCACCTGCTGTTTTATTTTTTTCTTGTCGTATATATCTACAATAGGGTACCAATACTTTGGCGGCGTGATAGATACTCTGTCATCAAGTGTTTTTACAACAGAATTGCCAAACCGTGAAACGTCCATGAACGATTCATAAAGAATGTTTGAAAAATTCATTCCATCCAACTCGTCTTGCATGGCATCCGTATTATCTCCGACATCAATAATAGGTGGCTCGCCGCATACAAAGTCAGCTGTTTTTTTACTAAGAAGCTGCGGGTAGTTGATTACAGTAGAAACTTTTGCATCTCTCATTCGGAGCTCCATCGCCTTATTTGCAAATCCACTCCCGAATACTCGTTCATATTCCCCCGAAAACATATATTCGTATTTTTCGTACGCCTTTAATCTACCCTCTTCCCCTCTTGGTGGGAACAGCTGGCCCGGCGTAATCCAATTCAAATCAGTTAGCATATTTACCCCTTTTTCAACTATTCGCAAAACTAAACTTTAGCGAAGTGTTGAGCGCTTTTAGCGTCTATTTTTCAATATTTATTCATATTTTGATGCATACCCATGCTAAATTTTGCATATTTTACATGAAAACGCTTCGTTTTTGCGCCGCATAATCATACATACACGTCATACACTTCGCCGATTCGCCTCATTGCTGTCATAACAAGATACCGCATCATGTCCATCGCATGATCTGATTCCTTTACCACTTTATCTTCTCCAGCTCTTTCGTCCCAACTATACGATCTAAATTCCCTAATACAATCCGTGCAACTTTCATGTATTTTAATCTTCCCTGCGTTTAATAACCCCGCTGTTGTCCGTATTCCATCTAATACGCGGTTATCCGCCTTTATTACTGAATATCTACCGCGTTGCTGTATCAAGGTAATAAATGATGCTGCCGATGGATCAACAACAATATATCTGATTGCCTTATCTCCAGCCAATTCTTCAATATCTCTATAATATTCATCGTCCGTCTTCTGGCGTCTGTTTTTACGCCCATCGTAGTAATACTCACGCACTAAATACGCAACCCCGTTATTAGTGCACCATAATCCAGCCGCAAATGGATTCATTGTTCCGTAGTCCACCGAGATATACCATTCCCCTTTTTCCGGCGCTTCCTTTACAACATGTTTGTCCTTGTCAAACATGGGATAAACAAGCCCATCGGCAAGCGCCCACAGGCCTAATATATATCTGTCGTAATACACAGTTCCCGCATATTCACGCTTCAGGTTCTCGACAAAGCTCTTGGATAAAAACGGATTATCGTCTATTGTGTAGCTTTGCTGATAAATATCCGCGTCGCTCTCTAAAAACGTCTTGAACCAATGGCTCGGCGGGCCAGGGTTGCATGTTCCATCAAAACATGATGTTGGTGTGCTCAAGCGGGATTTCAGCATCTGGAATACTTCCTCGTTCCACGTCGTTACCTCGTCACCGTAGCAATACTCTATTCCAGCGCCTTGTATTTTTGTTACCTGGCTTACCTTGTCCGCGCCGAGCGCGTAACATTTCCTGCCGAAAAGGTTCACAGTGTTATTGCTGCTGATATTCCCTACAAGCGCCGGCGTCCATAGATTCCGCATTGGATCAAGAATGTTTCGCTCAAGCGTACTCTTTGTGTTGCCGAGCAATAAAATAAGGCCGTTGCCTCTGCATGCCCTTATCCGCTTTGGTATCATGTAATAATCCAAATGCGTTTTGCCGGAGCGTGTCGCCCCTGCTTTTACGTTCCACCTGTGCGTCGCGCGGTTCCAGTATTCTCTTTGCATTGTGGAAAACTCAGCCATCTTCCATTACCCTGTCTATTCCGGCGAGATTATGATCCAGTTTCTTCAAGGCCTCCTGCTGCTCCGGCGCATCATTCCGGTTATCCCGCCACTTGTCTGGCCTCCTGTTCTTCAGCCAGAATATTTGTGCTGTTGTGTTTCCGGCAAGAGCCGATTGCAGCAGCGCGTTTTCGACTTTATAATCCACGGCCTCCTTGCTCTTTTTTAGGGCCTCGCAAATCTCGCAATACTTTTCTTTCCAACGATAAAGCGTCGCTATATTTATCCCCATGTTTCGGGCGATCTCTTCATCTGTCAGGCCGTCCCTCGCCCAGCCCTCCAAAAGCTTCAGGTTATCCGGTTCAAGCCATTCCCTATATTTTCCTTTTGCCATTTCATAACGACCTTTACCATTCCCCTAATTCCATGAACGCGGAGATTTAAGGAGCTTCAACATCCCATTTTTCCATTCAAATCTATACACTTCCCCGATCCGGTAACTCCCATTCACAACAAACGCAATCGTCTTTCTTCTATCTGCCCGTGAGATCGCAACGGCAGCAGTCAAATCTTTACAATGGCTCATATTGTAAATATCCATAACCCTTACCTTGCACATTCTGCATTTTCAAACGCGGCGAGCATTTTCGGAAACTGTACCGCCAACCAGTCAACAAGCGTTTCGTCCGCTGAATAATTGCGCAATCCGCTTTCATGAAGAAATGCATGTATTATCTCGTGTCTTAAAACATTGTTATCATACACGCTTAAATCGGAAACATTGTTTATGTCAGGAGTATATCCATCCACAATTACAATTATTTTGCTCGTCGGGTCACAGTAGCCGTCATTTTCAACAAGCTTCGGATCATCCTCACGCTTCTTGCGAACAATTTCATATTTTGTGCCAAGTATTTTCATTGATGTACCGTCCCTTTTTGTAAAACAAAAAGACTCCCGCGGGAGTCTTTAAGGGTTGTGCGCCCCGCAAGCATGCACAACGCGATCACTTTATATCGTTGCGGCTATACCGCCTTGTTTCAAGCCCGCTATTTATTCGTCGCTGCGGGCAAGCGGCAATCATTTAATCCTATTCCGCTCTAAAACCTGCTCTTATCTGTGCAGGAAACCTACGGCTTGGTTTTTTCGGGTATCAGCCAGCTTGGGCACACGGCTATTCCCGTTGGCACTCGACAGCTTCCCAAATGCCGTCTGATTATAGCGGTATGCGCCTACCCGCTTTCACGTGACTTTCTCAATTCCCTGCAGGGAATCTTATAAGGTGTTCCTTGTGGATTTTTGCACCTTGAAAGTGGTTCCACCTCGTTGCGGCTATAATTCTACACTATTATTATAAGCCACAGTTTGGACGCCCAGTGCCAACTTTACAATCCAAGCAAATATTTTATATCGTTCATAAACCGATTTTTATACCTGTAAAACTGCCTCCTCGATACAAATATAAGACCGTCAAACGCCTCAAACGGATATTCCCTCGCGTTAAGACAGGAAAGCCAAATGCACCGCCGTAGCGTCTCCTCCTGCTCCAAAGTTTGGTCAATGTCAACCCCTATCATGTGCCGTGCCTGATCGATTGCCCTTATCACTCTTGACCTGTGCTCTTTTTCAAGAAGCTCTAACTTCTCCGCTGATGAAAGCGTAGGATCGCTCACATATCCGCCCCTCGGCATACCATCCGCCTGTTTCGGACTCGGATAGAGAATCCTGTCGCGCTCACATTCATACCATTTCCGGTATTCATCATATTTTCGGATATATTTCAAAATCAAAGTGCGCGTGTCCCGGTCTATTTTATATTTTGTCTGCACAATCTTCTCTCCTGTGGTATAATATATTTACTATAAAACAAGACACGGATTGGGCGGCTCTATGCCGCTCTTTCTGTTTTGCCACTTCTATGACCTTATCTGTTGTGTCATATTTTTGGCAGCATCAGAAACACGATCCGCCGCAGTTCTTAATTTTGCAAGATATTTGCATACTCCAAATATAAATATATATGAAAGCCGAAAGACAGGATCATTCCATATCGAATCATATGATCGTTTCGCACATATATCCTGTACGCTTTTTGCAATTTCGTTTGCCTGATTCCGTTGATACCCATTTGCCATAAGTAACCTTATAAATCGTTTTCTTCTCATTCCCTATTCACTTTCTTGTTTTTGTATACGGTTCATCACGAGTTCCCATATCATTCCTCCGCAGGACGCATAAGCCATTCGAGCGCGCATTTTTCGCACTTTTCGTCAGTAATGCTGTCATAGTCGTCGCATTTATTCAGGCAAAAATCCACACACATCTCTGATAGTGTTACTATTGATTTTGCCGCCTTTTCCGGCGTAGAAAAATACCGCTCGTAATTCGTTTCCTCGTGCTTCTTCGCGCCTTTGGCGCGGGTATCGTCTCTGGTCATAGTGTTTACCTCCTCGCCTTATACGCCATAGCCGCAACCCGTATCAGCTCGCAGGCGGCGTTTAGAGCGCGCTCTTCAATCACTTCAAGCGTACCGTCCGTTATCCTGTTTTCCTTTATTCTGATCCAATATACTTCCGTTTGGCCTAATGTATACCTCATTTCTTTTTGCGCTTCTTCCACTTCCTCTTTAATCACCGCATACGCTTCATGCGGGCTGTTGAATTTCTCCCCGAATCTCTCCGCCGCTCTCTCGTATTCCTCGTGCATCAGCACTTTTACCGCCTCTTTCAGTTCTTTCATTTCGTTCCTCCAATCTCAAATCGTTATTCGTCCGGCATTTTTATTGATATAAGCCAATATCCGATTATAGTCATATCCGTAATGATATAATGGCTTCGTCTCTTTTATTTGTTTATAGATCGTCTCCAACTGCGCTTCGGATAGTCCGAGCCGCTGCGCCGTCTCTTTTCTTTTTTCATCTGTATGATTTAGTTCTGTTACCGTCATCTTCTCACCCCGCCCCTCTCGCGATCAGCGTAAGCACCATAAGGGCAAGGATCGCTGTGCTGGTTATCTTGAGCATCGTTTTTGTTTTATCGCTCACCTGTACCTACCCCACTTCTTCCGTTTTCCTTTGACCCTGTCCATTCCGCCATCGCCTCCGCCTTCAACGTAATGCGTATAACAGCAGAACCACTTGCCCGACCTCCGAAACGCCCAGCCGGGCGTACTCTCAAATTTCTTTCCACAAACCGGGCACACTTTCGTGTTGGCCTTATTGTAGTATTTGGGTTTATTCGCATTCTCCTCTACCGGGATAATCTCCATTTCACTTATATCGCCGATCAATTCCGTTTCCGTCATTTTTCCATATCTCCATAAAATCCTTGAGTCGCAGCGTGACCTTCCATTCCTCCCGGTTCGCCCGGTGCATCACGACGGGTATCTTGCCTTTCTGTGAATCCCGTTCCGCTTGCCGCAGGGCATTTTCCACGTTCAGCCGTTCCACACGCTTGCACTCTATATGCAGCCCCGGCACACCGACCACGTCCGCGTCTCCGTTGCCTCCGCAGTATTGCTGCCCTCTCCGAGTCTCGAAACCATATTTCTGCAATTCCTTCGCGAGCTCGAGCTCGCCCCTTTTACCCTTGCTCCGACTGTTCATACAGCATCCCATTCAGATACCGCGCGATGAACATGCGACGCACCGATCCTTTCAGCTCCGCATATTTCGCGACAAACAAGCGGCAGTCCTCGCGCTGCATGCGCTCCTCCGCATACCGTTCCGCCTCCTCCATCAGGCTAACGTCAATCAAACGGCGTCCCATCGTTCCATTCCTCCTTTTCCGGCTCCCAGCCGTAATGCTTCGCCTCTCCCGCAGCGTTCAAAAAACGCTTGCTGCATTCCTCAAAATATGTTCCGGCAAACGCGTCCTGTACCCCCAAGTCCCTGTTTTTGCAGACCTCTATCGCATTGGAATAGCGGTACATCTCCGCGTCGTCGCCCCATTTGAAAAACTCCTTTGTCCGGCTCTTGAAATCATTGTTTACCCGATGTACGATCAGCACATTGTCCGCCGCGTTCGTGATGTCCGCCGTACCGGATATGTCGTCCTTGCGTAAAAATCCCATCGCCTTCCTCGGGTGGCAGACAAAGAAAATATGCACGTTCCGCTTTTTCGCAAATTCGGACAGCCGCAGAGTGAGCTCCGCCTGCCGCTCATATTTATCTCCGGTTATGCTTCTCAAATCCATACTCATCAGGTTGTCGAGGACGATCACGTCCACGCCGAGCACGAGCGCGAAGTATTCAAGCGCTTTCAGCACGCGGCCGATCTCCGTGCCGTTTTCATTGTTGTAAATAAATATCTTCTTCCGCATCCATTCCGTGATCTGTTTCGCCGCGCCGCTCTCCACATGGAACGACCATCCGTCCCGCACGATATGATCCGGCCCGGCAGCCTGAAGCATCAGCCACTCCTTGACTCTCGGAGCTGGAAGCTCCCCGGAAAAGATCACAGACGTGAAGCCCTGTGCAGCCGCTTCAACCGCTACCTGCGAAAGCCATGTGGATTTCCCGCTCCCGTTCGTTCCGCTCACGATGGTAAGCTCCCCCTTAATGAACCCGTGCAGCCTGCCGTCAATGGCGGTTATCCCGCTTTTGACCGTAACGAGCTTCGAGCGGTCCACCGCCTCGATCTCGTCTATCCGGTAAAACATGCGGTTTACCTGCCGGAACTGATCTCCGCCAAACAGCACCGAAGCCCCCGGAACGCGGGACAGCATCTCGCTGTACTGGATGAACTCTTTCATCTCCGCGTCCGTGATGTCGTTTGGGTTCATGTTCGCGTATATTTCCCGAAGCCGGAAATATTCGTCTCTCGTGATGCTCATTTCAAGTCAAAGCCTCCCGCCGGATTTTTGACGAGCTGTGCGCCCCCTGCCCGCGGCTCTCCCCTTGCCAGCTTATCCCAGATGATGCCGCGCCAGTTATTCGCCATACACTCGTTCACAAGGCCGCAGACCGCGCTCTCGCCGTACTCTTTTACTCTGTTCGCAAACTCTGTCATAAACGACCGCAATCCTCTTTCCGTATACCCCTGCCGTTTTTCTCTCTTGTAACAAAGCCACTCTCTCGCAGCGTTCCGCGCTCTATCCGGTAAGGAACGAAAGGCCTCATTTTCTTCAAGGGCGGTATCCCACCGCTCGCGGGGGGTATGGGGGGGTTTATTATCATTACCATTATCATTTACATTTACATTATTATTAGGTTGTTTTTCGCTTAACCTTTGGTTGTTTTCAAAATCAACCATTGGTTGTTTTTTTGCGTTTGCATTTCCGACAGGAGCTCCCCCATTTTTCCCATTACAGCGCCGCTTCTGGCTTGCGATGATTTGCGGTCTGATGAGTACCCATAGGTTTTTCAGAGATTGTTTCAGCTCGTTTTCCTCTCCTTTTAGAGCATATTTCGCAATCGTTTGGTACATTTTTAACTGATCTTTTGCAGGTAAACCCTCGATTGCTTCAAAAAAGCTCGCGTAAAACACAAAACTTTCATTCATTTTTTCTGAAAACTCACTCATCTTTCACCTCAAAATGGAAACTCGGAATCATCCAGCGGCTCATATTCCTCCAGCCCGTCCGGTGCAGCTTCCTGTTGTTTTGCTCCTGTGTTCTGCGCCTTGCTTGTTACAAACTCGGCCTCGTCTGCAACAACTTCCGTTACATAACGCTTGTTCCCATTCTGGTCGTCGTACGTGCGCGTCTGTATACTGCCAACGATCCCGATTTTAGAGCCTTTCGTAAAATATTTCGCAATAAACTCCGCCGTCCTCCGCCATGCCACGCAGTTAATAAAATCCGTCTGCTGCTGTCCGTCCTGCGACTTGTACCTGCGGTTTGCCGCGACCGTGAAGCTCGTCACGGAAACGCCGTTCGGCGTTGTCCTCATCTCCGGGTCTCTCACCAAATTTCCTACAATGACTGCCTTATTCATAGCATTCCTGCCTTTCTCAAAATCTTTCGCGGCGTTTTCAAGCGGAACAATATGCTCATGGCTCGTGAAAATTCCTGATGGTAAAACTTGTCTATTCTGTCCAGATCGTCCGCAATATAATATCCGCCGCCGTCCTGTTCATTTATAATCACATAATCACGGCGCAGCTGCTCGACGCGTCTTCGCATCTTCCTGTCATACTCCTTTGAGTGCCCGTGTCCGGGATATAACCGCTCTGTAAGGTCGTAACGGCTAACCGCGTTCTTCTTGCCCACCCCCAACAGGTTTAAAAGCTCGTAATCCGGTGTTATAACACCGCTCTCGCCGCTTTCTATATCGTCCCCGATAAAATCCCTTGCCGATACGCCGAGCATCCTTAAAATGATTCTGTATAGCTTTTTGGGAAAACCCACCGTCCCATTGAAACAGGCCGTTAAAAGCGGCTTTGTCATTTTGGGATCACCGTATACCTTTAGGATGTCGTTATATGTGATCCCTTTCTCCCGCAACTGTTCTTTTAAATTCATAGCCTCAGCTCCTCCGGCAATTTATGGTATACTCTGTCCTCGTCCGGGAATCCCGGATAAAACTTATCCAAATGCTCTTTCATCCTCCGCCGTCATTGCTATGCCCCCAGATTCCTTTTGGTAAGCCCGTACACTTTCCCAATCTCAACCGTGAGCGGGATTCCGACAAGATGATATTTTTCCAAAAACGCATCCCGCGGCGTACTTTCCGCTTCCGCGTGGTAGATTCGATGCAGCGGGAGCACCCTCATGCCAAGCTGAAAGATCGTGTCCCTGTTACGCCCCATTCCTATTTTGTCTACATGGTGGAGGTCAACGGGCTTTCTGCCGCACACGGCACAGCGTTTGTGCATCAGGCAGGAATACACATATTTCTCTATATCGTCGCAAAGCGATACGAGCGGCACCTTTACGGGTATTTCGTGCTCAAGAATGAAATCCACAAGGTAGGTTATAAATTCCCGCGCCGTTGTCACGTCACAATCCGCAAGACTGAAAATATTCTTCTCCAAGCCCTCAAGCCTGTTCACGATAAACTCCATTTTCATAAGCCGCTTCACGTAGTCCGGCAGGTCGCCGCACCACTCCGCGATCTCCCCGATCAGCGCATGGGCTTTCTTCCTCTGCTCCGGCGTTATCCTGCGTCCGTCAGCAAGGCCGATCTCGACCTCGCCATACTGCCGCAGCGTCATACGGTCATAATTCGTGTACTGGGCTTCGATGCGCAGCACTCCGGCCCGCTCGTCATATCCGGTTATCCTGCCGTTTATCACTTCCATTTACAAAGCCTTCCATTTCTCAAAATATATCTGTTTCATACAGCGTTCGCCTTCTTTTTCAAAGTCCCGAACAATGCTTCCGCTTCCTCATAGGTAAGTTCTTTCAGCGACGCTTTCCCCTTGCGCCGGATTGCACTCAGTACGTCTGTTTTTGTCGCGATAGCCGCGGCCTTGATCGCCTCTATCTGTTCATCCGCCGCCATCCCAGATCGCTTCAGCGCATCGGAAAACTCCTTGTTGATTTCGTCGGCCTTTTTACTGTCAGTCTGAGTTTCTTCTTTTGAAGAACTTGGAGGATTCTCTTTGAACTCGTCCGCCTCGCTGTCCGAATATACCCCGTAATACGCTAATTTGCATTGTTTGAGCACGACGCGATCGAAGCATCGTTTCAGCGCCATAGCATAAGGATATTCGTTCTTACAGTTTTTCGGCGTTACTTCTCCTACTTCGTATATCCTCTGTTCCGGACACATATAGGTGAATACAAGCGCTCCGCCGTAGCCGCTTTCATTTACGCTGACGCATTCCGGTCGGAATTTCTGTTCATCCGGCAAATTGTCGTTGATTTTAAGACAGCCGTTGTGAGAGATGATAAGCCCCGAATATAGCATCTTATCCCCGGCCTTACTCCGATTCATAAGAATCCAGAAATCTGCCTCGGACATATAATCCTTTTCCTTGAGCAGCTTGACCGCCGCCTCTCGCCCTGTTATGTACTTTGGCATTTGGAAAACGGGGAGCTTCGCTCTACTCACAGAATCGTATTCTTCCTTCTTTTCACCAAACATCATCTTATCCTCAAACTTTCAGATTGTTGTATCTCGGCTCCCTTGAAAGCAGCTCCCGCTTTGAGCGCACTCAAAAGTGCCTTTTTGTCGATCTCAATTTTTGTTTTCAAAAGCTCCGGCGCTTCCATCTTCAACGCTTCCATAAGCCGGGCTTCATCGTCTATCCTAACGGACGGTGCATTTTTCTGAATATTGAAACTGAATAGGTCCGTTTTAAATTTAGGCTTGCCACAGCGCACCATTGCCTCTTCAAGCCGGGCTTTCATATTCTTTGCAGAGTTCTTGAACGCTGTTTCCCGTGCATAGAGGCGTTCCTTCTCGGCCTTGGCGATCTCAGCCTGACCTTCCAATTCCTTGATGACCTTCGCGTAGCCGTCTGCCTTGTCCTCGATTTCTCCGCCAATATCTGCAAGGGCGTTTTCTATTGCCTCAGCGTCTGCACCTTCCTCTGCAAGCGAAAGTACTGCCGCCCATTGTTCCGTTAATTCATATAACGTGCTCATAATATCCCTCCTGATCTTTCCGACTGTCATAAATGCCGTATTTTTTGACTATCTCGTCTATGCGCTTGCAAGGGTCTGCCACTGTGCCGTCACAGCATGAAACACACCCATAATCCCCGCACAGATCGGATTCCAATAACCCCGTCTGTCCGCATCGTTTACAGGTCATAACTTAGTCCTCCCTTATTCTGATCCGCTCCGGCGATACGCCTTTCCAATCCGCTATTTCTTTGATCGTGACTCCTATCGGCTCTTCCTCGCGTTTCCAAATAGGTGCAGCGCAACGGAGTGGTTTCAAAATCGAGCTAGTGACGGGTACATCATATACTTTTGCAATGTCATATTTGCTATGGTCAGCATGTTTGAGTTCATCGTCGTAATCGCTGCCGCACAGGAATCCTCCCTCAAAATTTGCTAATATAAATTGCTGTTTTCCGTAGACCTTCGTATCGATATTTTCCAAAACCATATATAGCCTACCTGCATTAGTGCGCACCTGCATACCCGTCTTTAAATCTGACTTCCCGAACGGCGCATGCTCTATTAGTTCGAAATATTTAGATTCGACGATATATAATTCGCCTATTTCATCCGGGTCGGTATGTTCCAGAATTTGAACCTCGATATCACAACCATCTTTAGTATTTTCAAATACTTCAGTGACCGTTCCCCTTGTCATGTCGGTGCTTGTGCGTGAGTATCTGTTTTTATCGATCCCTTTGATAATATCTCCAACTTTGAATTTCATTTGACTTTCCGTCCTTTCTGCCTCATAATGGAGGCGAAGATAATTGTCTTGTTATTTTCACCGCCCGCCAGAGCTGCAACTCCGGCGGGTATTTTTATATGCCCGCGCCCTCCGCTTCCTCCACGCCCATAGGATCATGAGCCGCAGCTTCCACAGCCCATAGCCCGCAAGCGTCAGTATCAGCATGAGGATCAGCGCTTCCGCGATCAGCTTCATGCCTGTGCCTCCAATCCCAGCTTCTTCATCTTCAAATAGCTCCTCTCGACCGTTGCAATGTCGATTCCCGCATATTCATACGTCGTTTTGGTGTCAACGTTCCTTGGATTCCAAACCTTGATTTCCTTTTCTGCCATCAGCTTGCGGACTTCTTTTTTGATAGATGCTATTTTAGAGCCTGATTCCACTTGAAATAACTCTTTCAGCTCCGCGTTCCCTATTTCGTTCGGATAAGCGTAGTAAATCCGAAGTGCCGTTTCTGCGTTGAATGGTTGTCGTTTTTTCATTGTCTTGTTCCTTTCTTACCCAATGCCGTTTATCTCCAGTATTGCCAGTTATGCCGTGATTGCCGTATACTTTAAGTGTCTCCATAACGGAGACAGAAAGGGGGCGATTCTCTTGATAACGCTGAATTTCAGCTTCTCACCAGAATTTTTGTCCTTGCCCCGTTCCCCTTGTTGATGCTGGTACCACCCGCGCGGAGGAAACGCGCGGACAAGCCTGCACAACCGCCGCGTACAAAAGGGCTTAACCTTTCAGCGGAATCGTAACCGCATAAGTGCGGCGCGCCGGATGCCTACACTACCGCAGAGCTGTTTAATGCTGCTTGCAAGGCGAAGAGGTAAATAAATTCGGCGTGGGCGGTTCATTGTTGTAGGGCATGAGTCGCCCATTGTAATTCACGGCATAACTTGCAATACTCCTTTCTTGTCCTCCATACCTCCCTATGGTAATATTGGGGTAGGAGGGAGGTGATTCGCGTGGATAAAGAACAAGTAGCCCATGACCTTGCTGTCATTATCCTGAAATCTCGTTTGGACAGCATGATTCAGGATAAAATAGCTTCCTCCGGCAATGAGCCGGGACTTTATGATATGGCGGACTATGTTCTAAATGATTATAAGGATTTAATCGGCCGCATCTCCGAGAACCTCTAATGTCTTCTGCGTGTCGGCGGTAGCGCGTATGATTTCGATTGCTCCGTTCAATATGCGCTCCGCCGAACGCACACTTACCCCCATCTTTGAAACAAACCTCGCTGTTTCAATTACGCATTCATGCTCCTTTTGGGTTACCGCTTCCCGTTCTTCACTTTGCGGCATAATAATTTCTTTCCATTTTTGTATATCTGTCATGTGCTTGCCCCTTTCTTACTCAATACGTAAGTCTCTGCTAAAAAAAATTATTCCCGCTTGTTCTTCAGATAGATGTAATGTAGCAACTAATGCATACATTACTTTTGCTGATGGAGTAATTTTACCATTTAATACCTTGCTCAGCGTATTTCTATCAACACCAGATGCTTCAGAAAGGTCTTTGATTTTACCCATCCCACATTCAATTGCTGATTTTTGCAATTCTATCGTATTGACCCTGTAGCGAATATTTCTAATAGCCATATCCATCACCTTTCGTATTACGTAAGTTTATGATAGCATAGTATGATTTGTATGTCAGTACTTATTGCGTAAGTTTTTTAACTTTTTGCCAAAAAAATGTTGCGTTATGCGTAAGTAAATGTTATACTTCTAATAACGAAAGGCGGTAAATACATGGCTATACTTAATGAAAGAATTAAAGAGATGCGCATAAAACGTAATCTCACATTATTACAACTTGCTGAATTGCTTGGAGTCAAGGAAGCTACTGTGCAACGTTACGAAAGCGGTGCCATTAAGAATATTAAGTATGAAACCGTTGTATCAATAGCTGAAATACTGAACTGCTCCCCTGTATACCTTATGGGATGGAGTAATGACCCATATATTAAAGAAGCTTTGGCAGAACAAAGTGCCTGCCGCTCCTATCCTGTAATCGGCGAAGTAGCCGCAGGATTCGGAAGTGAGGCTGTTGAAGAAGAAACCGGAGATTATGAGCAGATACCTATAGAATGGCTCCGGGGCCACAATCCGGATAACTTCTTTGTTCTACGCGTGAAAGGCGACTCTATGTACCCAGACTTCCAGGACGGCGATCACGTTCTTGTACACCGCCAGAACTCTGTGGACAGCGGCGCGGTCGCGGTCATGTTGTATGATAGCGAGGTCGCAACGCTGAAAAAAGTGCGTTACAAAAAAGGCGAAGATTGGGTAGAGCTTATCCCACGTAATCCCGAATACCAAACAAAACGCATTGAAAATTGGGATTTGAATGAATGTCGCGTGCTCGGTGAAGTCAGGCGGCTAATAAGGATTGTGAGATAAAACTGTTTACAAAGCTGAATATCGTGTTATAATTACAGTAAGATGATACTTGCCTGAGAGCAGGGCAAGGGTAAAAATAAGACGGCTCAATTGATGATTCTCCTTGTAGGGCGCAAGGAGCTTAAACAAAAGAAAGCCCAATTGATGATAACCCTTACTGTAACAGGTAAGGGTTTTGTTTTTTGGAGGGCGTAAATGAGGCTAATACAGTTATCGGAAAAATTTTATACTGAATACGGAAGCTGCCCGGAAATATTAAAGAAAGCCAACAGACCGTATGTCTGCATGATGGTAAAAATAGACGATATACTGTATGCCATACCGTTCCGGCATCATATTAGCCACTCTTACGCATATATTACTTACGGAAAATGCGGGTTGGATTACACAAAAGCCGTTGTTATAAAAGATAGCTCTTATATATCAGCAAATATGCCGTGGGTAGACAGTCAGGAATGGAATAAGGTAAAGCGAGACGAAAACGCTATATTCCACGCTTTCCGATCTTACGTCCGGCAATATAAACGTGCTTTGAAGCACAAAGATAATCCAAGAAGTAAAAGTATACTAAAGTATAGCGCTCTGCAATATTTTGATATTTAAAACGCCCCTCCGTGCTACCAACACAAGAGGAGCAAAGCAGGCATCACCACCACTACAGGGAGGAAAAATACAACATGTAAGTATGTAAACAGATTTTGAAAACTATATCTGGGGGGTTAACACTACCGCAAGTTGTGGTATAATAAATTTACAGTAGAAATACTGTGTACGATGAATTTGAACCCCGTGTTCTGTGTCATCGCCTAAATGCCGCCTGTTGCAAGGCGACATACAAATATGCAACTTGCTTGTGATTGCCGCTTGCCTACGGCGACATATAAATAGTAGGCTTGAAAGAATTTTACACCCCTGTCCTCATTGGCAGGGGTGTTTATATTCGGAGGACAACCTTGAATATAATCGATTGCGGCCTATATAAGTTAAAAGATTCCTATTTTGAAAAATTTTCAAGTAAGTTTCTTATTCAGAACAAAAGCGAAAAGCGCCCTTTTTATTGCGCCATACGCAGTGCAGACGGAATAATATGGTTCATACCGTTAAGTACACAAGTTGAATCATATAAATTAAAAATAGAAAAGGATAAAGGAAAACATGGTAATTGCCTATATTATCATATCGGAAAAATCGCAGGACGTGAGCGTGTATTTTTGATCGGAAATATTATTCCGGTAAAAATAGAATATATAAGGTCTGCATTTACCATAAAAGGCGTACCGTACATTGTAAAGGACAAAGCGCTCATTAAGGCCATCATGACAAAAGCAAAACGTTATTTATCGCTTGTGCGGGCAGGAAAATTAAAGCCTAATCTGGATATACTGAAAATCCAGTCAAAACTATAAATAAAACGCCCCTCCATGCTGCCAACACAAGAGGAGCAAAGCAGGCGCAGGAGAAAGCAATGCCAATCTATAAAATGAACGGACGGCGCGACGGAAAGCAAAAATACCGTGTGCGCATCAACTACATAGACGCTCTCGGAAAGGCCCGGCAGGTGGACCGCGTAACTTATGGCTCCGATGAAGCAAAACTGCTCGAATTGAAGCTGCAGCAGGATATCCGGCAGGAAGCGCCGGCAAAGCGCATGACGCTGCGCGAGCTGTTCTGTGAGTATTGTAATATCCGTAAAAATGAAATGCGGGAATCCACGCTGGATAAATTTAAGCATATCACAGAGAATCATATCCTGCCGGAGCTGGGCGGTCTGAAACTAAGCAAGATCACGCCCCCAATATTGGCGCAATGGAAAATGAGTATAGAGGGCAAGGGGCTTGCTCTTGCAACAAAGCAATCCGCCTATTCCCCGCTTCGCGCCATGCTGAATTACGCGGTAAAAATGGAATATATCCCAAAGAATCCGCTTGATAAGGTCGGGAATTTCAAAAGTTCGGGCGATATCAAAAAGGAAATGGACTTCTACACGCCGCAGGAATTTAAAAGGTTCCTCTCAGCAGCCCGTCAGAATGCGCAGGAGGCCGAAGAACGCGGCTTCCTGTCTGAATGGGATTACTATGTGTTCTTTGCCATTGCGTTTTATACGGGCCTCAGAAAAGGTGAAATACACGCCTTGCAATGGAACGACATATCCGGCAGCTTCCTATCCGTAAAACGCAGCATCGCGCAGAAACTGAAAGGCGGAGACCGGGAAACCGCTCCTAAGAACAAAGCGTCTGTTCGGACGCTCCAAATCCCCGTTCCATTGCTCACTATACTGGAGGAACATAAAAAGCGTTGGAAAAAACACGAGGGTTTCAGCGCATCCTATCGGGTGTGCGGCGGAGAAAAGTGCCTGCGCGACACATCGGTCGAGAACCGCAATAAAAGATTTGCGGAGGCAGCAGGTGTAAAGAAGATACGCATCCACGATTTCAGACATTCCCATGTGTCACTTCTGGCCAATAAAGGGATCAATATCCAAGAGATCGCCCGCCGGCTCGGCCATTCCAATATTGAAATGACATGGAATACCTATTCCCATCTTTATCCAAAAGAAGAAGAGCGCGCCATCAAAATTCTAAACAAAATCGTGTAAAAAACGTGTACACACAAAACAAAACCCGCTATTCAAGCGGGTTTCTTTGATATTTGGTGGAGATGAGGGGAGTCGAACCCCTGTCCGAAAGCCTGCCCGGGCAACTTTCTACAAGCTTATTGGCCTTTGTTTATTTCCCTCTTTAAAGCCCCCGGCCACAAAAACCAAAAAGAGGTAGCTTCATAAGCTCCGCGCTGCCGCAAAGCTTTGGCAGCGTAGTAGCCTGTTTTAAATTGACTCCCGATCCTCTCCCAAACAGGGAAAGAGAGGCCGGAAGGCTGCTAATTTAAATTAAGCAGCGAGCAGAGCGGGAGAACCCACTTCTGCCGTTTTGTTTGTTTTTGCGTTTATATTTAGATGAATCTTTTTAACGCAGAGTACTCAACTGCGGCTTGCTTATTACCCTCACAAATGCCCCCGTCGAAACCAGTACATCCCCATATTCAGTTTTTTCGGCATGCGGTGTGCGATGCCGTTTTCTATATGAAACGGAGCTATATCCTCCGTTCCATATCGCGCCTTACGGCTTTTTCCTTCAGGTCCTGCCGCTTATCATATAAATGCTTTCCCCGGCAAACGCCTACTTCGAGCTTGACCTTTCCGCATTTCAGATACATTCGCAGCGGAATGAGCGTATATCCCTTTTGCGCAGTGAGTCCGAGAAGCTTTGTGATCTCCTTTTTATGGAGAAGCAGCCTGCGCACACGCAGCGGATCGCGGTTGAAGATATTCCCTTTTTCATACGGGCTGATGTGCATATTGTTCACGAACGCTTCCGCATTCCTGATCTGCACATAGGAATCCTTCAGGTTGACCTTCGACATACGGCAGGACTTTACTTCCGTGCCTACAAGCTCGATCCCCGCTTCATAGGAATCTTCTATAAAGTATTCATGCCGCGCTTTTTTATTTTGTGCAAGAAGCTTTTCTCCCGCCATATCGTTTTCCTTACCATTCCTGTCAACACTATTATACTTCAAATATCCGCAAAGGTAAATTCAATTTTTGCTACCGCTACGTCTGCTGCCGCAACTTTTATCCGCACTTTGTCCCCAAGCGTTATCCTTCTCTTCGTATGCTCCCCTATCACGCAATACTCCTTTTCGTGATATACATAATAATCATCGTTCATACATGCAAGAGGTATCATTCCTTCGATCGTGTTGTCAAGCTCTGCAAACAAACCGAAATTCGTAACGCCCGATATGACCGCCGGAAACTCCTCTCCAATATACCGCGCCATATACTCCGTCATCTTCAGGTCCTGTACCGCCCTCTCGGCTTCTATCGCGTTCCGTTCCCGCGCACTCGTTTGCGTAGCAATCTCTGGAAGCACAGTTTCAAGATGCCGGATATACCCGTCGTCCATCTTTCCTCCGATCAGCCTTTTTACGATCCTGTGCACCTGCAGATCCGGATAGCGCCTGATTGGGGAGGTGAAATGGCAATATTGGTCCGCCGCAAGACCGAAATGCGAAATCGGCTGCACCGCATACCGCGCTTTTTTGAGCGCCCGCAGAGTCACCGTATTGACAATTATTTCTTCGGGTCTTCCCTCTGCCTGCGTCAATACATCTTGTATGGCATGAGGATGTACATTTTGAAATCCTTTCAAATGTATCCCGAAATTGCCGAGAAATACCGCAAGCTCTTTCATGCGCTGAGCATCCGGCTGCTCGTGGATCCGGTACAGAAAGGGAAGCTCCATATAATAATACTGCTGCGCGACTGTAATATTGGCGAGGAGCATGAATTCTTCGATCATCCTTTCCGCATCGCCGCGTTTTCTTACGGTAACCGCTTTCGGTATGCCTTTCCCATCCAACAATATCTGTGCCTCGTCTATGTTAAAGTCGATACTTCCTTTTTCAAACCGGCGTGCCCGCAGCGTTTTGGCAAGCTTGTTCATTTCTGCCAGCGTATCTTTGATTTCGGCGTATCTTCCGCACTCTTCCGTGTCTCCTGCGAGCAGGCGGTTCACGCCTTCGTATGTCAGCCGATAGGAAGACCGTATCATCGTATTTTCTAATTTCTGCGCGACTAATTCCCCGCGCCGGTCGATTTCCATTATGCAGGAAAGCGTAAGCTTATCCTCCCCCGCATTAAGAGAACAGAGGCCGTTTGAAAGCTCTTTCGGAAGCATCGGCACAACGCGGTCCACCAAATAAACGCTTGTTCCCCGGCGAAGCGCTTCCTTATCGAGCGGCGAACCCTCGCGAACATAGTGGCTCACGTCTGCTATATGCACGCCAAGCTCATAATTTCCATTTTCAAGGATACGCAGCGATACCGCGTCGTCAAGGTCTTTTGCGTCGGCGCCGTCTATGGTGAACACCATTCGGTCCCGCAGGTCCGTCCGCCCCTCCATGGCTGTCTGCTCCGCAGTCAGGGCTTCAGCCTGCCGCCTGCATGCGTCTGGAAACTCAGAGACAAGTCCGAACCGCCGTGCATAGGCAAGGATATCTACCCCTGCATCTCCCGCTTTTCCGAGTATTTCTATGATCTCGCCTTCCGCGCTTTTCCCCCGAAAGGCCCGCTGTGTCACTCGTGCTACAACCTTCTGTCCATTTTTTGCTCCCCGTCGCGACCTTTTGGGAATATATACATCGTCTGAGCCGGGCGCATCGTTCGCGACAAACACGGTTCCATTGCGCGCCTGAACTGTTCCGACCACCTCGACCGGCAAAGGAGACAAAACCTTGACTACCTTACCCTCCAAATGACCGCCGCCGCTCTGCCGCTTGAGCAGCCGTACCAGCACATCTTCTCCATCGAACGCGCCTCCCTTGTGAGAGGGTGAAAGGAAAATATCTTCCACATTTTCCGGCGTGCGCAGGAAAGCAAAACCGCCCCGCTTACAATCAATGGTTCCGCGGAAAAGCCCCATCGTGGACGCAAGCGCATATTTTCCGCTCTTTGTCCGCGCTACAAGATATTCCCGCTCCAGCTCGTCCACGATGCCCCTCAGCATATCTGACGGCAGCTCTACACGCTCTGCCAGCTCGTCTATCCCAATATAGATCCGTTCTCCGATTTCTTTTAAAATCTCTTCATTCCTATCCAAATAAATCTCCAATCTCAATTGATATCTTCTTGTTTTTTATAAGCACCCGGTATGCTTTTCATAAAAAAAACACCCTGCCGTTTGCGGGTGTTTTCTCTAAACCAGCTTACATCCAATACTTTTGCATAATGACGAGCAATACTGCGAGCACCATGAAGCCGATCGCGGCGATCCTTGTCAACCGTACCAAAGTGGCTTCCATGCCGCGGGCTTTCTTCTTGCCCCACATTGCTTCCGCGCCGCCGCCTATCGCACCGGGCACGCCTGTTTTCGCCCCTGACTGAAGCAGCACGACTACAATCAGGAACACAGAGAAAACAACCAATACTATTTTAATAACAAGAGATAATATCTCCATAACAACCTCCAGTTAAAATACGTAACAGAGATATGATAGCATGAACCGGCGCAAATTGCAACTATTTTTTCGCGAGCCAACCATTTAATATCTCTTCAAGCTGCGCATAGCTTTCGGCATGTACGACTTGAGCGCGCAGGCCGGCCGCGCCTTTCATTCCCTTCACGTAATGCGCCGCATGCCCGCGCATCTGTTTGATGGCAAGCGCTTCTCCTTTTTCTCGTACGGCGATGCGCGCCTGCCGCAGGCACATGGCAATTCGTTCGGCTTCCGTCGGATATGTCCTTACCTTGCCCTCTGAAAGAAGCTCGCGGATCTGGGTGAACAGGAAAGGGTTCCCCTGCGCACCGCGCGCCGCCATTACGGCATCACAGCCTGTCCTATGGAACATTTCCGCCGCGTCCTGCGCGGTAAAAATATCCCCGTTTCCAATCACTTTGATCTTCACGGCCTGTTTTATTTCAGCTATGACATTCCAGTCCGCTTTCCCGCTGTAATATTGCTCGCGTGTTCTGCCATGGACCGTAACGGCATCTGCGCCCGCATCTTCAGCCATTTTCGCAAAAGCTACCGCATTTTTTTCTTTTTGCGTAAATCCGGCCCGAAATTTAACGCTCACCGGAATATTCACCGCTTTTTTCAGGGCGGAAATGATCTGCCCCGCAAGCGCCGGTTCCCGCATAAGCGCGCTTCCCTCTCCGTTATTTACGATCTTTGGCGCCGGGCAACCCATATTTACATCTATAGTAAACAGACGCTCTCCGATCAAACCGCATATTTCTTTCGCCGTCTCCGCGAGAATATCCGGCTCTCTGCCGAAAAGCTGAACGCCGATTTTCTTTTCGAGCGGCGAGACTGCGAGCAGCTCCTGCGTACGTTTGTTCCGATAGGCGATACCTTTTGCGCTGACCATTTCCGTAAAGGTCATCTCGGCCCCGCATGAGACGCATACTTCCCGCATGGCCGTATCTGTCACGCCTGCCATAGGAGCAAGATAGATTTTAGGTTCGGTCATTTTCACAGTCCTTTTTCCGCAAAAAAGCGCGCAGCCGAGCGCGCTTTTCCATCTATTCCGATGCTGCCGGCGTTTCCTCCGGCATGCTTGTCTCTTCCGGCATGACGGCCTGAACGAGCTCCATCCCGTCTATCATCCAAACGCCGTCTACTTTCACCATAGAAAGCTCATACGTTCCGCTCTGCCATTCCGGCGGCTTCGTCGTATCTTCCCCGTCCTCTTCCGTCTGTGCGGCTAAGTGCCCCGATATTTCAGTAATAATATCGTCCGCGGGTACTTTTGCTTCTGTCTGCCACGGCCATATGACCGGCGGCCTGATGTCTGCACGCTGGTAATAATTCGTGATCTGAAATTCTGAATAGGTCGAGCTATTCAGCACAGGATCACCCGTCAGAAAGCGTTCCGTAAAATAATTCTGAAGCTGAGACGAATCCACTTTCTCTTCATCGTGCGTCAATACGACCTCTGCGCGCAGGGAAAGCGCGTCCTTAGCCACCATTCGGATATTCATCGTATTCATCGCAGCGTAAAAAGCAACGACGACGACCGCCGCTGCCACCACAACGATCGCTAACCGCGATAATATATATAGGATGCCTCTGGCCGGTTTATTGCCGCCTTCTTTTGCCACCATAATTACCTCGTTCCGGTTTCCATTCGATCAAACGGTATCTTTCGGTTTCATTGTCGTAAATATGTCGTTAATTTTGTTTATTCAGCGCTTAATCTCCCTTTGCCAAGGCATTTTTTACTCTCTCGGCTTCATTGTCGGAAACAGAAGCACGTCGCGAATCGAGAAGCAGTCCGTAAGGAGCATGACCATGCGGTCTACGCCGATTCCCATGCCGCCCGTCGGCGGCATTGCATATTCAAGCGCCGTAACGAAATCCTCATCCATCATGTTTGCTTCCTCATCGCCCGCAGCGCGCTTCCTTGCCTGTTCCATAAAGCGCTCCCGCTGATCATCCGGATCGTTGAGCTCCGAAAACGCATTCGCAAGCTCTCTGCCGGTAATAAACAATTCAAACCGCTCCACAAGCCAATCCGAACCGGGCTTTTTCTTGGCAAGCGGCGAAACTTCGATTGGATAATCGTAAATAAACGTCGGCTGGATCAGGTTTTCTTCCACCTTCTGTTCAAACGCTTCATTCAGCAGAGCGCCGCGCGAAGGCTGCCCCTCAAAATGGATCCCCGCCTGCTTCGCAAGCTCACGCGCCTGCTCGTCCGTTTCGCATGCGCCGAAATCAACGCCGGCATACTCCCGCACCGCTTCCACCATCGTCAACCGCTTCCACGGAGAGCCAAGGTCTATTTCCGTTCCCTGATAAGTGATCACATCCGAGCCGTTCACCTGCCGCGAGCAATAACGGAACAGATTTTCACACAGCTCCATCATTCCCTTGTAATCCGTATAAGCCTGATAAAGCTCCACAGTCGTGAATTCCGGATTATGCTTCGGGTCCATCCCCTCGTTCCGGAATATCCTGCCGATCTCATAGACACGTTCAAAGCCGCCTACAATGAGGCGCTTCAAATGCAGCTCCGTTGCGATACGCAGATACATATCGATATCGAGCGTATTGTGATGCGTGATAAACGGCCGTGCCGCCGCGCCGCCCGCATTCGTCTGCAAAACGGGCGTTTCCACTTCAATATAGCCCTGCCCATCCAGAAAATCACGGATGCCACGGATGATTTTTGAGCGGGCATAGAACGTATTTTTTACGTCCGGATTCACGATCAGGTCCACATACCGCTGACGGTACCGCAGGTCCGTATCCTTTAGGCCATGCCATTTTTCCGGCAGCGGCAGCAAGGATTTGGAAAGCAAGACGACCTCGTGGCTTTTGACGGAGATCTCGCCCGCATTCGTTTTGAACACTTCCCCCGTCACACCGACGATATCGCCGATATCGAATTTTTTATATTCCGCGTATGGCTCGTCGCCCATTACATCGCGCCGGGCATAGATCTGCAGCTTTCCCTTCCCGTCGAGAATATGAAAAAAGCTTGCTTTTCCCATCACGCGCTTTGAAATAATCCTTCCGGCGACCGATACGGTATCCCCCTCCATTTCAGCAAAGCGGCTGATGATCTCGTCGGAGGAATGCGTCTTGCCGAACGTCGTGATCTCATACGGATCGCGGCCCGCCTCTTTGAGCGCCGCGAGCTTCTCCCGCCGTACGCGCAATACCTCGCTCAATTCCTGCTGCTTTTCCTGTGTATCGCTCATGTCTTTTCTCCTTACCTGTGGATGTCTAAAATCTTAAGCCGTACGATGCCGCCGGGCGTTTCCACCTTGACAAGGTTGCCCACCTTTTTTCCGAGCAAAGCCTTGCCCACCGGAGATTCATTCGATATTTTATTCGTGCTGAGGTCCGCTTCCGCAGAGCCTACGATCTTATATTCTATCTCTTCGTCATATTCCTTATCCAACACCTTGACCGTTGTTCCTACATTGACGCGCTGTACGTCCACGTCCTCCTGATCTACGACCGTCGCGTTCCGCAGCATATTTTCGAGCATCACGATCTCGCCCTCTATTTTAGCCTGCTCATTTTTGGCTTCGTCATATTCCGCATTCTCGGAAAGGTCGCCAAACGCCCGTGCCGTTTTGATCTCTTCTGCGATCTCAAGACGTCTTACAGTCTTTAGGTATTCTAATTTTTCTTCCAGTTCTTTTACGCCCTGATGCGTTAATACTACACCCTCGTTTGCCATTTATTTACTCCTCGCCGTGCGTTTGCGCGCACTTATCCAATTTACATGTCATTTATTATATAGAGAAAATCCTTGTTTTGTCAAGGCGAGCCCTCTCCGTGCGCGCCTGTTTTTCCCTTTTATAACGCGCTATTTCCTGTTCTTTTCTTCAAGGAACTTATCGATCTTCCCCTTAGCCCGCTGCAGTGCATTATCCACCGATTTCTCGTGCCGTCCCAAGAGCCGCGCGATCTGTTGATAGGAAAGCCCGTGCAGATAATAGGTAAGCACCTGATTTTCGAGGCTGGAAAGCATTTTAGCGATCTCCTCCTCCATGCTGGCGTAATCCTCCTGATCGATCACGATCTCCTCCGGATTGGATACTTTAGACGCCGCGATGATATCCACCAGCATACGCTCGGACTCTTCTTCATAGACTGGCTTATTGAGAGATACATAGGAATTGAGCGGCTGATGCTTCTGCCGCGTCGCAGTCTTGATCGCTGTAATGATCTGCCGGGTGATACAAAGCTCCGCAAATGCACGAAACGACGCCTTTTTCTCCGCGTCATAATCGCGTACCGCCTTATAGAGCCCAATCATTCCTTCCTGCACAATGTCTTCCTTATCCGCGCCGATCAAAAAGTAGGACCTTGCCTTTGCACGGACAAAATTTTTATATTTATGCAGGATATACTCGAGCGCTGTTCCGCTTTCTTCTTCGTTTGCCATGATCACGACCTGTTCGTCCGTCATGAGAGCATACCTTTCAAAGCCTGCGTGTACGATGACATCCTGCTCTTCCGGCTCCAATGCCTTCACTGTCTCTTTTTCCGTCAATTGCTCTTCCTTTCCCGCTTGACCAGCTCCTGCCGGCGCTTTTCATAGATGAGTATGCTTGCCGCGCAGGAAGCGTTGAGCGATGTCGTCCGCCCTCCCATTTCGATCTTCACAGTCAGATCGCACAATTCTTTCGTGTGCTTCGCGACCCCCTCGCCCTCGCCGCCGATCACGATCGCAAAGGCTCCGGTAAGGTCTGAGACCGAAAGCGGCTGGCCATCCATATCCGCTGCGGCGACCCATACGCTGCGTTTTTTCAGGCTTTCTATCGTCTGGTTGATATTTGCTACTTTGACTACCGGAATATATTGCGCCGCTCCGCAGGATACCTTGAACGCCGCCGCAGTAAGCGACGCCGACCGCCGTTTCCCGATAATCACGCCGTGTGCCCCAAGCGCCTCCGCACTTCGTATCACCGCGCCAAGATTATGCGGATCCTGAACGTTTTCCAAAATGAGGATAAACGGCTGTTCTCCGCGCACCTGTGCAAGCTCAAAGATATCCTCGAGCTCGCTGTACCGGAATGCCGGTGCCTGTGCAACGATACCCTGATGATTTCCCGGCCGTTCTCCCGGGCCGAGCCCCGCGCACATACTGTCGAGCTTGCTGCGCGGAACCTCCGACACCACAAGACTGTTTTGGCGCGCCAGCATCAAAAGCTCCCGAATGCTTCCGTCCGCAAGTCCCTGCTGTACATAGATACGGTCGATCTGCTCTCCGCTTTTGATCGCTTCCCGCACGCTGTTGCGTCCAAATATGTATTCCTGCTCATTCATGTCCGCAGCCCTCCATGAGTTTCCGATGCCGTTCCCGAACCTCAGCCATACGCCCGCAGCTCATCTTCCCCTCGCTGCATACCCCGTTTACACATGCGGGACCCGCGCTTTTGAAAAGCGCAGGCGCTTTTTCCATGGCAAGGGCAAGCATCTGCCATGCAAGCTCGCGTATTTCCCATTGTGCCCGATTGCAGCAGCGAAGCGCAAAGAAATGCAGCAGCTCACGCGCATTCATCGTAACGATCATTTTTGTCTCACATGCGTTCGGCAAAACGAACCGTGCGTCTTCGTTGGACTTTTCTCCCGCGTTTCCGAGTGCATCCACCCACTCGTCATACCACTTCTGCATGGTATTCATCTGGCTCTCAAATTTCTGCACTGCCTCCGTTCCGAGCGCCTCGATGCTCGGCGGGATCACATAGGAGAATTCGCCCTTTTTCGCGCTTTGGTTCACATACCGCTGTGACTGCACGGAAAAACTCGCGATGCGGTGCCGCGTGATCTGCGCGAGAAGCGCACGCGATACGCCTTCTATTCCAAATGAAAAGACCGCATGCTCGATTGGCGAAAGATGCCCCATCTGCGTCAGCCTGTCGATAAATTCCGGACTTTTTGCCGTCTGTTCAAGCGCGGCGATATCCGCCTTTGAATAGCACAGCTTCGCCCCCATGGAGACGATGAGCTCCGGATCCGGCGTTGCCGCCAGCAATACTGTTTTGAGCTTTGTTTTGGGCATCTTCTTTTCCTCCTGCGTTCATACTTCGAATGCGAGCGTTCCGAGTATCTCATCGATCCGCTCGTCCTGTCCTGTCAGATACAAGTAGCCGATGACCGCTTCCATAGCGGTCGCGTATTTATAGTCTGCGATACTCATATTTTTAGGCGGAGAGGGACTTTTGGCGTTCCGGCCTCTGCGGAAAACGTCTGCCTCCTCCGGCGTGAAGTGTTCCATCCAGCGATGCGCAAATTCCGCCTGTGCGCGCGCATTCACGAGACGAACGCTCATCGCATGCAGTGCTCCGGCGTTTTTGGAACAGCCGAGCACATATTTTGTCCGCACATAAAGGTCAAACACGCTGTCGCCGATATAGGCCAGCGTCAGCGGCGGCATCTGAGCCGCTTTGTCTTCTGTGAGTCTTAACGTTTTATCTATCCCGCCTATCATACAGTTCCATTTTCCATTTGATAATATTTGATCCCGTCCACGATAGCTGCAGCTACCTTATCCTGATAGTCATCCTGCTGCAGCCTTTGCTCTTCCTCCGGATTTGTAAAAAAGCCGCACTCCACCGTTACGCTTGGCTGGCTCCCCGGTGCGAGCAGACGGTAGCGCCCGAAATTCACCTTGCGCGGCTCCTGCACTTCCAGTTCTTCATTCATGACCGCTTGAATACACTCCGCCAGTTTTTTCCCTTGGCTGGAATCAGTATAATAGAAAATCTGCGGGCCGCATGCGTCTTCGTTCTCAAAGCTGTTTTGGTGGACTCCGATATACATATCCGCCTGCGCTTCCCGAATGATTTGCTCGCGCTTCTGCATGTCCGCTTCCTTACGCTTGGCGATATCCGTCTCCGCCGCCGCGGCAATCGGCCCGTCTGATTCACGGGTCATGACTACTGTAACGCCCTCTTTTTCAAGCATTGCCTGCAGCTTCAGTCCGATCTCAAGATTGACTTCCTTTTCATATCGGCCTGTCGATACGCCGATCGTTCCGACATCCGTATCGCCATGGCCCGGATCTACGATGATCTTCATCCCCTCAAGGCTCACGGAAGAATATTTAGGGTCGGCTTCCGCTCCGCATGCGGACAGTATAAGCAGCATAACTCCTGCAAGCAGGATGAGCAGCGATCGTTTCAGCCTCATCATTTCTCTTTAAAGCTCCATGACCGGGCGCGCATTGAGTTCAAGCCCCCCGCGCGTTCCCTTTAAAAATTCATAATACGCGCAGGAAGCGATCATCACCGCATTGTCCGTACAATATTGGGGTTCGGGAAAATAGAGGGAAACGCCCTCTTCCCGCGCTCTCTTCCCGAATGCCCCGCGGATCTGTTCATTTGCGGAAACACCGCCCGCCACTGCAAGGGCATGCGCTCCTGTTCTGTGCGCCGCTTCAAAGGTGTTTTTTACAAGCGTATCCGCGACATTTTTCAAAAACGACGCGGCAACGTCTTCTTTTCGGTACGTCTGCCCCTGTTGGTCAAATTTATGCAGCAGATTGATGACCGCTGTTTTGAGGCCGCTGAAGGAAAAGTCCAAATGCGTTTCGCCGCGGAAGCTGTGCGGAAATTTATATTTTGTTTCATCTCCGTGCTTTGCAAGCTCCTGTAGGTTCGGGCCGCCCGGATAAGGAAGCCCCAGCACGCGCGCGACTTTATCGATCGCCTCGCCTGCCGCGTCATCCCGCGTGCGGCCAAGCGTTTCATATTCCGTATAATCCTTTGCCCACACGATCTGCGTATGGCCGCCCGACGCCACAAGGCATAAAAAAGGCGGCTCAAGTTCCGGATGAGAAATATAATTCGCACAAATATGCCCCGCTATGTGATGAACAGGAATAAGAGGCTTTTTCAGCGTATAGGCAAGCCCCTTTGCATAGGAAACGCCCGTCAGCAGCGCCCCTACAAGGCCCGGCCCGTTCGTGACCGCAATCGCATCGATCTGCTCAAATCCTCCCGCATCATGCGCAGCGGCTTCCACAACATGCGGAAGCTTTTTCACATGATTGCGCGAAGCGATCTCCGGAACGACTCCTCCGTATTCCTTATGGATCTCAATCTGTGTATAAAGCGCCTGCGAAACGACATCCCGGCCGTTTTTAACGACCGCCGCCGCCGTTTCGTCGCACGAGGTCTCAATTGCAAGTATGCTGATATCTTCCATGCTTTTTCATCCTTTGGTAAACGATCCCCGCAGCGGCCGCACTTCCTATTACAATGGCCAAAAACCATACCAGAATGCGCGCTACCATAGCGGCGAAAAATTCTTCCTGAAACATGCGTATCATACGGGAAGAGGCCGGGTCGAGCAGCCACAGGTCGTTTGTAAAAAACACATGGTGAAAGCTGACCCAGAAGCTATTGAAATCTACTGCCGCCCAAATACCGATGCATGCAAAAAATACAAGCACGCCGGCTGCCGCCCAAAACCAGCTTTGCAGAACAGGCTTAAGCGCATTTTTTCTTTTCCACAGAAAGCAGCCGGCAAGCAACACGCCTCCTGCGCAGAAGCCCGCTGTCATAAAGCACACCGCCCCCTGATACAGGGCTTTTACATCTACCATGTGGTCTTTTTCGCGCTGGCTGTAGTATTCTTCTCCGTTTTCCATCGCAAGGTCCAGAGAAGCCGCATTGCCCTGTAAATAGTCAAGCAGCGTATCGGTCGCCTGTCCAAGAACAGAATCAGTAACGCCCACATACGCCGCCGTATCCATTTTTCGGTATTCTTCCCGGTAAAAAGCTTTGTCAAACGCTGTGCCGCTGATGCACGCCACAGCAGCCGAAAAGATGATCAGGACCGCTCCCGCTGCCGCCAGCAGTCTTACAGCCCATAAGCCGCTTCTCTTCGTTCCCGTACCGCTCATTCCTCATCCCATTCCCGGATGAGGCAAGCACGTATCGGCGAACCATCCGTATCGATCTTCAGCGGAAGCGCGCACAAAATATATTGTCCCGGCTCCGCCTTGCTGAGATCGAGGGATTCCAGCACGACGATCCCCTCGGAAAGCAATATTTTATGCACAGAGTCGTTTCCGATAGACTGAGCGTCCGTTCCGATCAGACACACGCCCGCATCCACAAGGCTGCGCGCGCTTTTTTCGGACAGCCGCCCTTCCGTTTCCTCCGAGCCTTTCAAAATGACGCGTTTTGTACCGCGGGGAATGCGAAAATCCTTTTTATATACGAGCACCGCGTCGCCGATGAGGGTGGAAAGCGGTATCTCCCGCGCCGTTTTCCCTCCGGCCACAACATGGGCCGGCGCATCGATATGCGTTCCGCTGTGCGACCCCATCGTCAGCTTTGTCACGGCATAACCGTAATTATCCACGGTAAAAAACTTTTCGAGACGCACGTGCGGATCTCCCTCGTACACTCTCGTTTCGCTATTTAATTCACGGGTAATATCGATTATTTTAATTTTAAACACCTCATATTTTCAAAGTTTTGCCTTTTCATTCCGTAGTGTCTATTATAGTGATTTTCATCTGTTTTTTCAACCGCCGCTTTGATTATTCACAAAATCGTTCCAAATTCTACGCGGATGCTCTATAATAGAAATGGCCTCGTACAGCAAATAAGCTCTCAGGAGGAGTTTCTGATGAAAAATTTACTTAAATTTTCTTTGGCTTATCTAATCGCCGGACTCGCTGCCGGCGTATTTTTCCGGGAATTTACCAAGCTTTACGGCTTTGCGGGGGAAACAGCGCTTGCTGCTGTGCATACACATCTTTTGATATTGGGAATGTTGATGTTCCTTTTGCTGCTCCTATTCGAAAAAGCGTTTTCCTTATCTTCCAGTAAAAAATGGAGACCCTTTTTATACTTTTACAATATTGGTATTGCACTAACAGCGGCCTTGATGCTGATACGCGGTATTCTACAGGTGCAGGGGATCGTCGAAAGCGCGGCGGTCGCAGGGATCGCCGGGATCGGGCATATCCTTACGGCCATCGGTCTTATCTTTCTTTTTCTCTCCTTATTTGAACGCGTTTCTCGTTTCGAAAAATAATCGGCAATTAAAAGGCGGCGTAGGTTTGCGCCGCCTTTTAATTGCTCATTTTACTCCAAGCTCCTGCGCAAGGATATCTGCTGCGCATTCCACGAGTTCGCCGCACGGTCTTTTTCTATAATAGGCATCCGTACGCGCTTCGGGAACGTGTGGGCTCCTGCCCTCTATCCCTAAAAGCTCACGGCAGACGATGGATCCGTTTTTCTTCCTGAATTCATCCGCTAATTTTTGCACAAGCGCATAATGGGTTGTTTTTCCCTCTCTATCTTTGGGTGAAACATACCCTTTCAATAAGCCTGCAACCATCAGCATACCGCTTACAGCTCCGCACACCTCGCGCAGCCGTCCCATTCCGCCTCCAAAGGAGGAACCGAGAAGCGCCGCTTCTTTTGCAGTCAGTCCGGCTTCCTCGGCAAATGCGAGAACCACTGCCTGACAGCAGTTATAGCCTTGACGAAAGTAACCGCTGGCCTCTTCCGCTTTCCCGCTCATAGGCCCTCGACCTGCTCCGCCGCCGCGTCGAGCCATTCGCCGCGCAGCTCTTCTATTTTGCCCTCATCCGCCGCACGGGCGATCTGCGGGTCGACCGGTACTCTTCCGAGGACCGGAAGTCCGAATTTCTGCGCCGTTTCGTTAAGATGGCTTTCGCCGAAAACAGCGATCTTTTTTCCACAATCCGGGCATTCCAGATAACTCATATTTTCCACAAGCCCTAAAACCGGTATATTCATCATGTTCGCCATTTTAACGGCTTTTCCCACGATCATGGACACCAATTCCTGCGGAGAGGTGACTACGATGATCCCATCCACCGGGATCGACTGGAATACAGTGAGCGGTACATCGCCCGTGCCCGGCGGCATATCCACAAGCATCACGTCCACATCAGACCAAATCACATCTTTCCAAAACTGCGTCACAGTTCCCGCGATCACCGGGCCGCGCCATACGACCGGGTCGGTCTCATCCGGCAGCAGCAGATTGACAGACATGACCTGCGTGCCCTCTTTCGTATAGACTGGGAATATCGCGTTCTCCGTTCCTCTCGCCTTTTCCGTCAGGCCGAACATCTTGGGAATGGACGGGCCTGTGATATCTGCATCGAGTATGGCCGTATTCAGACCTTTCCGGCGCAGCAGGACCGCCAGCATCGATGTGACGAGCGACTTGCCGACTCCTCCTTTTCCGCTGACGATACCAATCACCTTTTTGATCGTACTTGCCTCGTTTGGCTGCTCTAAAAAGTCCTCCGGCTTCTGCTTCCTCGACTCACAGCTTTCCGAACAGCTTCCGCAGTCGTGCGTACAATTTTCACTCATGTCGTTCACTCCGTTTCTTTTCGTTTATTTTTCCCCATTGTTCCGAATCTCTGATCTCCTTATTCAGGAAATAAGAGATCACGGTACGGATCGCCACGATCGCAGCGAGCCGCAAAATATCTTCAAAGGTAGGCTTTACGATAGAATCGATGATATCTGCTACGATCAGAACCTCAAGCGCGAGCAGGACATATCGTCCCAGATTATTTTTGATCTCTGTGAGCTCCCGCATCCTGCCGCTTCTTATTTCCCTCCTGAGATGGGAAGCAAGAAAATCCCTGAGGCACAGAACCATGCCCCAAAGCAGGACTGTGATCGAACAAAGATATAGAACGGTCGTAACGATATCAAGATATGGCGCCAAAAATTCCATACGCTTCTCCTTTCGATCCTATATACCTGTTCCCCTGCCAATGCAAACAGCCCGGCGGCAAACGCCGCCGGACCTTTCACAGCTTTTTCCTCCGCAGCAGCTGCCGCGGGGCCGTCCCTTATTTTTTCGGCAGATTTTTACGCGGATCGCGCAGATATTCCTTGAATTTTACCCGGAAGATGATGAAATATGCTACGACGCACGCCAGAATATAAATAATGCTGACGATGCTCCACGGCGACTGGATCCCCTCTGCGCTCGTATATTCCAAAATAGAGAGCACGAGCAGCGGCACACCTGTGATCCAGCAGAACGTACGCAGAAGCTTTCTGTGTGCTTCCTGCATCTCTTCAGGATAATCGTTCTCGTATGCTTTCCCCGACCCTTTGATCGCATAATATAATAAGTATATCGCGATAAAGATGTCGAATATCATCATAAAATTAAAAGCGCCTTCCATATTTACCTGTTTTCCCCCTAAATTTTATTGATTTTAACGCCGTCCGGCGTATCTTTCAGTTCATAGCCCCGCGCTCTGATCTCATCCCGCAGACGGTCTGCCTCGGCCCAGTCTTTGCCGGCGCGCGCAGCCTGCCGCTCGTCCGCCATCCTCCGGATATCTTCCGGGATCGCTTCATCCGCTTCCTCCGGCAGGAGCCCAAGCACATCCAGCAATATGTCGAGCGCCGCAAGCGCTGCCTTTGCAGCTTCAGTCTGCCCGCCGTTTTCAAAGAGCGTATTGACTTCCTTGATATATTCAAAAATGCCGCCGATCGCATCCGCTGTGTTCAGATCGTCGTCCATAGCCGCGTTGAATTTTTCATTTGCGGCGGTAGCCGCAGGCGCTACATCCACTGCGATATCTTTGGGATGCTCCATGATAAATTTGAGGTTTTCCCGGCAGTTGAGGATGCGGTCGTAGGCCGTCTCCGACTGTGTGAGCAGCTCGCGCGAAAAATTGATCGGGTTTCTGTAATGTGCGCTCAGCATGAAAAGACGTACCGCCGGCCCGCGGAATTCTTTCAGGATATCGCGCACGGTAAAAAAGTTGCCCGCAGATTTTGACATTTTTTTATTGTCGATATTGATGTAGCCGTTGTGCATCCAATAATTTGCAAAAGGCTTCCCCGTCGCAGCTTCACTCTGGGCGATTTCATTTTCATGGTGCGGAAATTTCAAATCCTGCCCGCCGCCGTGGATATCAAGCGTATCGCCGAGATATTTCATGCTCATGGCCGAGCATTCGATATGCCAACCCGGCCTTCCCTCTCCCCACGGGCTCTGCCATGCGATCTCTCCCTCTTTTTTGGCTTTCCAAAGAGCGAAATCCATAGGATTCTTTTTTTCTTCGTTGATATCGATGCGCGCGCCAAGCTCTAACTCCGAAAGGTCCTGCCCGGAAAGCTTTCCATACCCCGGAAAGCTCTGCGTATCGAAATATACGTCGCCGTTCAGCTCATAGGCATGTCCGGTATCGACCAGCTTCTGCACCAACGCAATAATATCGCCGATATGCTCCGTCGCCTTAGGATGCACAGTAGCCGGACGGATGTTCAGCGCTTTTGCATCCTTGAAATATTCACCGATATACCGCTCGCCCAGTTCCTTTACGGTGATTCCCTCTTCCGCTGCCACGCGGATCATTTTATCGTCCACATCAGTAAAATTCTGCACAAAGGACACCTGATAGCCCCGATATTCCAAATATCTGCGGAGTGTATCGAACACGATAAACGGCCGTGCATTCCCGATATGAAAATAATTGTATACCGTCGGCCCACAGGCATAAATATTGATTTGTCCGGGATGGAGAGGCACCAATTCCTCTTTTTTGCCCGTCATCGAATTGAAAATCTTCAAAGTCAAACCCTCTTGTCTGTTAAATTACCATACTTTGTTATTATAATATATGGCGCACAAATCCACAAGGGGCTTCCTGTCTTTTTCACAGGATGACAAAAGCGTTTTCCCTAATGGGAAAACGCTTTTGCGCTCTGTGCTTCCTATTATATGCTGTAGCCTGCAACCGGGTAATAGGCCATATCTTTCCTCCGGTCCAATCTGCCGAATGCAGCCACGACCGGAACGTTCGATGTCAGTATTACCGCATATTGCCCTTTGGGTATCTGATAGCCCTCTTCGCCGATTGGAAAATCCATGCGGAAGCAGTTTACCCGTTTTGCGGGAACTGCGATCTTGATCCCCTCCTTCGGCGCCTTATCCTCGAACAGCAGATCGAGCGTTATCTCGGCCGTTTCTCCGCAATTGTTTACGATCATCAAGGCCTCATGTCCCAGCGGCTCGCTTTCTCCCTGCGGCGGCAAATCGCCGTCCGCAAACACCCACGTTTTTTTCCCAAGCTCCATTCTGTTTTCCTCCGGTTTTTACAGGTCTTCCATGAAAACCGCATCCATTTCAGGGCTAAGCGGCTCGCAGCCGTCCTTGGTGATCAAATACCCCGTTTCGATCCGTGCGCCGTGGAGCGTCGGATGGCCGAAAAAGCTGACGTCGATGCACACCGTCATGCCTTCCTCCAGCTTATCGTCGCTGTTCGGACCATAGAACGGCCCTTCTGCTTCCATCAAGCCGATCGTATGCACAAACGGACATACCAGATATTCGATCAGCCCCTTTTCTTCAAAAAGTCTGCGTGCCGGAATATCGAGCTCTCTGCCGCTCATACCCGGTTTCAATATCTCCTTTGTAACACGCAGCGCCTTTCTTAGGGTATTGACTGCGTCGCGCTGTTCGGGCGTATATTCTCCCGATACCGGAAGCGTCTCGCCCACTGTTCCCGCATATCCATTCATACGCGGCGCAATGCCGATCATGACCCATTCCCCGGCTTTCATTTCTTTGTTGATTGCCGTTGGAACGACCGCATCTGAACGTTCTCCGCTGCCGACGATCGTCGTATAGGCAAAGCTGCTGGCTCCCTGCTTCCGACAGATATATTCACCCTCTGCTGCGACCTCGTGCTCGAATACACCGGGTTTTACAGCAGCTTTCATGGCCTTGAAAGCCTCATAGCATATTCCAAAGGACTGTTTTACATTTTCCGTCTCCCACGCGGATTTATAAGCCCGCAGCGCTTCATATTCGCCCGTGATATCAATGAGCTCTACGCCTTGGAAGCCCTCTTTAAACTGCGTGTATACCTGATAGGGAATTGCATTCGTTCCAACGACGCCGACCTTTTTCAGGATGCAGTTTTTGGCCTTTAGTTCTTCTGCAAGTCCGGTAAAGTCCATGATCGTTGCATTTGGATATTCCTCGTCCGGTACCATGAACGCCGAAAAATTGCGTGTTTCCTTGACCGCGCTGCTCATTTTTGCAAAGGGTTCGCTTTCCGGTCCGCCTAACAGAAGCGCTTCTCCCTCCACCGGCAGAAGCACGGCTCCTTTTTCAAACTGGGGGCACCAGCCCGTAAGATACCAACCGTTCGCAATGTTCAGCTCGTCATAATAGATCAGCGCTGCATCAAGACCTTTGCTTTTCAGGATCCCCTTTACCTTTTCGATCCTGTTTTTCGTTTCCTGTTCGTTATAGTAAGACATACCATTTCTCCTTTTTGCTTAGATTTTTCGTTATTTATGCCCATAACCATCCGAGCGCTTCCACGCCCGCATAGATCGGTTCGTTATCTTCCCGTTCAGGATAAAGCGCGTTCGTCAGGATCCGCTTCATCTCATGATACGGGAAGCAGCAGGATTTCACGTCCGCCTCAGTCATTGGGTTCACATCAAAATAGCTGCTGCGGATGATCTCGAATTCCTTTTCGTTCAGCCTGTACATTTCTTTCAGATGCTTCCGTTTTTCCTCCGGCGCCTGTGCGTTATCGTATGCAACAGACGCAAGCGCCATATCATAAATGATTCTCAATCTACGCATCGCAATCTCCCATTTTTTGAAATGCAGGTCAAAATGCGCCGTCTCCTCATGCGCGCGTACATATTCACGTATCCTGCCGAGCCGCTCCATCATATCCGGATACTCTTCGATCGCCCGTTTGATGCGTGGAATATCCTGCTGTTCCACCTTGTTGCGTGCCATAGGGAATTCCGCACGGTATATTTTCATTTGACTCTCATGGATCGTCAGCATATTTTTCATGACATACCATACATCGTTTGCCGCTTGATCAAAAGCTGCTTCAAGAGAATAACGATAGAACGCTTCCGCTTCCATGGTTCCGCCCCAGCCGTAATAGGAGTGGGCAAAAAGCGCCATAAAGAATCCGTGCCATTCAAATTGATATCCGTTGATCCCCTTGACTTTCATCTCGACAGAACCCCTATGCTGGCGAATGTCCTCTTCTACAAATTGTGTGATCGTTTCTTCTTCTGCCCGCAGTCCGTTCCACCGAAACGGCCGCAGGAGTCTGCCAAAGCAGGCCGCAAAGCCAATGGCTTCCGTATCGCGCCCCCATATCCGTTCCTTTCCAAAGGCTTTGGCCCATTTTTCGAATTCCTCATCCGGTACATATTGGCCGGGAGCCCAAAACAGCACGATATCGTCCGGCACGCTTTTTACCATACTTTCGATCAGTTCTTCGCTGCGGACCAACGGCGGCTGCCGCCATGCCCGCAATCCAATCACACAATCCTTGGAAATCTTTCTGATCTCCTCATAAAGTATCTTCAGCAGCGTCGTATTTGCCGCATGGAGCGCTTCCTCCGGTGTGTTTGCATTCTTCCAGAAGGTCTGTTTGCACTGCTCGCAGCTGCAATACCAGAAAGCTTCTTCGCTTTCCTCAAAATCGATCCCATCAAAGCCCTGTTCCACGATTTTTCGGATGCTTGCCTTCAAATACTCGATCGTCTCCGGGTCGCTCAGGCACAGGCTGTCGAAATCGTTGATAAATTTACTGCCTGCCTCCTTTTTCATCCGCTTTTCCGGGTGGCGGCAGGCATAGCCTCCACTATAGCTGTTGAGCCCCGTATAAGCGAAAAACCGGATCCCAAGCCCGTGCCCATACTCGATGAGTTTCTTGAGGAAAGGGCTTTCTACATTCGGATGCGTATATTTGACGGTGAGCCAGCCGTCGTTTTCCGGATCGTACACCTGCATTTCAAGATCTCTGAGCACAGTCTCCGGATATTCGGGAAACTCAAACGGCCAGAAGCCGTATAATACCATGTTGAGTTGATTGATCCGGTAATCGGAGCAGACGTCCAAAAACTGTTTCCACTGCTCAAAATTCCAAAGCTGGGAATCAAAACCGATCCTCCCATAACCGGCATACCATGTAAATGGAATGGATATGCCCCGCACCTCAACAGAGGGGTAGTCCTCAACGTGCGCACAATCGACCGTATATCCGCTCTCTGCATGTGAAATCAACTGTTTCAACGCAGCCGCAGCATAGGCAAACCCCTGCTTTGCCGCAGCATAGACCTCCGCTCTATCCGCCTGTGCATGCAGCACATAGCCCTGCTCGCGAAACAGCCGTTCGTCGTTCATGCTGCTGGGCGCATCGTTCAGATAGACGGGATAACCGTCCGTCTCGTCCTGCAGAACGCTTTTCATGTTCCAGAACCGTGACCGGAACAACTGCTCCGCTCCTTCCGTATTTTTGCAATTTGAGCGAATGGAAAGCCCGGTGAAAGGCTCTGCCCGCGGCGGGAGCTTGTACATGATCTTCGGCTGCGGCATGATCTTTTTCATAAACGCATTCGCCTCGCTTTCGTTTCTATCTCTTCCCAGCGGATATCCTTACAGGCCGGATAAAGCCGCTTCGGCGCCCGCTTGAAATCAATTTGTGAAAAATCATTTGTGCTCTGTCCCGGCGTCAATGCAACAACAGCCAAGTCCGATATTTCCCTCAGTTTGGGGAACAAATATCCCATTTTTAATACAATGATCCGGTAATCGTAAGGATCGATATCCATTTTTTCAAAATGCCTTGAAGTCGTAAATGCTGCCCGGGCATCCGTTATCAAAATATCGATCCCTCCACATTTGACCACGACGCCCTTTCCCACTTCATCACCTGCCCAGCCGCATACCGTTCCGGCGCTTTTCACAGTGACATCAAGCTCAGTCTCAATCTCCTGTGCGGTGTGTTTGCCTTTGCACAGCACGATGCGTCTTTTTTCACCCGGTTTGTCTTCCAGAAGCGCAGTCGTGACCTCCGGATCGAAGATCCCGCATATCAGTACATTCTTCGCATTCTTTTTCATATATTTGCGGAGCATAAGCGTTCCTGCGCCCCAAGCGCCGGCGGTCGTATTATCTCCTGAATCATTCACGAAAATAAGTCCCTCTTTTTGCGCAAGGGAACGGTCGACTGCCTCGTCCGTAGGCATTGCGCCTTCAAACACCGCGCCCTCCTTATGCTCCCAAAATATTTTTGCGAGCCTCATTGCTTCCGCGAATGCCGTTTCGCCGTCTGTATCCGCCACTACGGCGCAGGCTCCCGTGTGCGGCGCATCATACCATGCATGTCCGTTAAAAAATGCACATGAGATAACATGTTCTTCTGCGTCGAGCCTTTGAAGCTCCTTGGTAACGGAAAGATAGGGCTCGTTTGCCGTGACGGATGCATCCGCTCCTAAGAACGGAACACGGACACGCTGCAATCTCGGCGCGATATTCCGCTTCATACATTCAATCAATGACCGCGCGGCGCGCCGTTCCGTATCGTCATGGTCTGTATGCGGCGCCGTACGGAAGCCGTTTACGGCATTTACGTTCTTATAAAACTGGTCTGATAGCGTCGCATGAAAATCGCACGCTGCCGAAATCGGTATTTTGTCTCCGATTTCCTTGCGGATCGCCGTTGTGAGAAGCTCTTCCCCGCAGCCATGCCCTTCCACATACATGGAACCGTGGAAATAGATATAGAGCCCATCGAAATCTTTCTGTTCTCTGATTTTCTCAAGAAATATCCGCTCAAAATATTGGTAAGCCGAATAAGCGACTTCGCCGCTTGGCAATGCGCTGGCAAATACCATGGGAACAGCTTCTATACCGTTTTCTTCAAAATATCGTGTCGCAGCTAATTTTTGCGCCGCGTCTTTTCCATAATAAACTTCAAAATCGCTTTCCTTTGCTACGTCATCGCAAAACGAATTTGATTCACATTGAAAGGAACCTGTCAAAACTTTCATCAGAGCATTCCTCTTTCCGCCGCAGGCTGTGGGGAAAGGTATCCTTTCCCCGTCCTGCAGCATTCTGCCTTTATACTTTTTCTTATGATCATTGTCTCTTTTCGAGCCATACTTCTGCATCTTCAGCCGTTGTGATGGGAATATATTCCGCTAATATCTGTCCTTCCGGAGCGCTCCCCTCGAGAATGCTGACCATTTCATCTACTGCAAGCTGTGATTCCGTTTCAACGTCGTCAACAACAGTTGCCGCTAAAGTTCCGTCAATAACTGCTTGTAAGGCTTCAGCATCTCCATCGATACCGATGATCTTGATTTCCGGACGGTTGGCCGAAATACATGCATTCATTGCTCCGAGAGCCATTCCGTCATTATGGGCAATAATGACGTCTATTTCGCCGGCAGGATATTTTGCAAGCCATGCCTCGGTGACCGACATCGCTTTGTCTTTTGTGAATTCGCCGCTCTGCGACTCAACAAGCTCGATATCCGGATACTCCGCTAACACTTCAGCGATCCCTGCGCCTCTGTTGATCTGCGCAGAATGCCCCATTTGTCCTTGTATCTCGAATAATTTCCCTTTTTCTCCCATCATTTCCGCAGCTATTTCTCCTGCGAGAATACCAGATGCTTTTACGTCGGTTCCTACGAAGGTGTCATAATCTTCATTTTCCGTCAAAGCCACCAATTCGACGACCGGTAGGCCCGCTTCTTTCGCTGCTACCACAGCCTGACTGCTGCCCTCCATATTGACGGCATTCAGAATGATACCGTCTACTCCCTGCGCAATGAGCGTATCGACGTCGTTCAATTGTTTTTCAACCGAATCCTCACTATCAACGATCACAAGCTCCACATTCGGCATCGATTCATCGATTGCTTGCAAGGCGTTGACCATATTCTTCAGAAACTCATGTTCCCATGACTGGGTCGATACCCCGATTTTCCATACTTTTTCCGCATCTTCCGCAGGCTGTTCGGCTCCGCTGCTTTCCGCAGGCTGAGACGTATCTGCAGATGCGGACGGTTCCACTGTTCCCGAGCATCCCGCCACCATCGCCACCAAAAGGATGGCCAGTATTACAGCTACCAGTTTCTTCATTCCATTTTCCTCCTTGATTATCTTTTTTTGGTTTTCATATCAAGCAGCACTGCGACTGCAATAATGATACCTTTAATGATCTGCTGATAGTATGAAGACACGCCCAGCAAAACCAAACCGTTATCCAAAACGCCTATGATCAACGCCCCTATAATCGTTCCGCTGATTTTTCCGCTGCCGCCCGCCATACTCGTTCCGCCGATAATGACCGCAGTGATCGCATCGAGCTCATAGCCATCTCCTGCATTCGGCTGTCCGGAAGTGATACGGGCTGCGAGCATCATTCCTGCTACACCGCAAAGCACGCCGTTCAACACATAGGTCCAAAATTTTATCTTTACAACGTTGACTCCGGAGGCCTCTGCCGCATGTTCATTTCCTCCCACCGCATAAATATAGCGTCCAAATTTCGTGTTATATAAGATAATGGTCGTTATAACGGCAATCACGATCAATATAAGCACTAATATGGGAAATCCTACTCCGCCTGTTAAAGAGGCGTCCCACAAATATCCATTTCCGATTTGGCTGTATTCTGCGTTTTTGATCGTATGCGGTATCCCGTCTGCCAATACGAGCGCGATACCGCGTGCAATGGTCATAGTAGAAAGCGAGGCGATAAATGGCGCGATCTTCATCTTTGCCACCAGAACGGCTGTCCACATACTCACGACTGCAGCTGCGCCGATCCCTACGATCAGTGCAACCGCCAGCATGTTCGGATCGTTTTCCAAAATCATGGCTGACACGACGCCGGTTATCGCCATGAGGGAACCTACTGAAAGGTCGATGCCTCCCGTGATAATAACCAATGTCATTCCGAGAGCCAGAACGCCATTGATCGCTATCTGCCGAAAGACACCGACAATATTCGTAGGCGATAAGAAAGTAGGCGATGCGATCGCAAAAATGGCGCACACGCCTAAAAATATGATCACAAGCGCATAGCTTCTAATATATTGTCTGAAATTTCCTCTCTGAAGTACCCCTTCTTTATTGCCTCCAAATGCCATCATTATTTTTTACCTCCCAGTGCACATTTCAAAATATCGTCCTGCGAATATTCTCCGAGCTTAAATTCTCCTTTGATCTTCCCCTCGCCCATCACGATAATCCGGTCGCTCATTCCGATGATCTCCGGCAGCTCAGAGGAAATCATTATGATCGCCATTCCAGCCTTTGCAAAATCCCCCATCAGGGAATGTATCTCTGCCTTTGCTCCCACGTCGATCCCACGCGTAGGTTCGTCGAGGATCAAAAGCTTTGGACTTTTCATCATCCATTTGCATAAAACTACTTTCTGCTGGTTCCCGCCGGATAAATTGCCCGCTTCCTGAGAAAGTCCGCTCATTTTCACCGTCAGCTTTCCTGCTATTTCGCGGCACATTCTGCTTTCCTTTTCTTTATCGAGAAATACGCCTTTACAAAATTCTCCCAAACTGGGGAGCGCAATATTTTCGCGGATCGACCGACATAGGACGAGCCCCGTATCTTTCCGGTCTTCCGTAACAAGAGCGATCCCATTCGAAATCGCATCCTGCGGTCTTTTCACTCTTATCCTGCGGCCGTCCATCCATATTTCTCCTTGGTCGGCCCGGTCCAGTCCAAATACTGCCCGCATGACTTCACTGCGCCCCGCGCCCACCAGTCCATAGAATCCTACGATTTCCCCGGCGCGCACATCGAAACTGATATCTTCAAACGCACCCTTCCTTGTAAGTTTTTTTACTTCCAATACAATGCTTCCGATATCAACGATTTTTTTGGGAAAAATATTATCTAATTTACGTCCTACCATCATATTGATCAGAGAATCTCTATCAAGTTCTTCTGTTTTCCGGCTGTCTATATATTTTCCGTCTCGCAGCACTGTCACTCTGTCCGCGATTTGAAAAATCTCCTCCAGACGATGTGAGATGTAAATGACCGCGACATTATTTTGCTTTAAATCCTGTATCGTCTGAAACAATATCGCGATCTCTTCATCCGTAAGGGAAGAGGTCGGTTCGTCCATCACGATAAGCTTGGCTCCGGATGATACTGCTTTGATGATTTCGATCATCTGCATTTGAGCAATAGAAAGCTCACGCATGTGCGTCTTTGCTCCGACCGGCAGCCCAAATTCTTTCAGCAGTTTATCGGCCTCTTCTTCTGCTTTTTTCTTATCGACAAACGCACTGTTTCCCCGGGTGTATTCACGTCCTAAAAAAATATTGTCTGCGATCGTCATATCTTTGATGGGATTGAGCTCCTGATAAATCATGGCGATCCCTAGTTTCAGCGCTTCTGCCGGGCTATGTATCTGAACCCTTTGTCCGGCAAATTCTATACTGCCTTCATCTGGCTCCAGCAGACCGTTGAGGATTTTCATAAATGTAGATTTTCCCGCTCCGTTTTCTCCCATCAGGGCATGGACTTCACCTTCTTTTACCGCGATCGCGGCGCCGTCAAGGGCTTTTACACCGGGAAAGCTCTTCGATATGCCCTCCATCTTCAAAATCATTTTTCTCAAATTTTTCACCTGCTTTTATTATTTTTTTGTCTAAAAAAACCATTTCATTTTTCTGTAAACGTTTGCAGAAATGGGTACAAAATATTTTCTAAATGGTCTTAAACCTTTAGATTTTTGACCATAAAAAAAACGCGCCTTTTGAACGCGTAACGGCAATGTATTGCGGTGGTTATCAAGGTAAACTTATTTAGCTGTACGAGAAAATAATAAATAGTGATTATCCTATTTTTCAGAAACAGAGAGCTTTTTGCAGCTTTGCCCGATCTCAAGATAAGGCTCCAGCAGCACCTTTTGTTGTTCCCGGAGTTTTTGGGCTTCCCGGCTGTTCTTTTGTTTTATATGCTTCAGAAGTATTTTGCCTACCGTCGTGCCGATTTGGTTTTCCGGCTGACGTACCGTTGTGATCCCCGGAACCACAAGCCCCGTTTTGTCGTGTACGTCAAAGCCAATGAGAGAGATGTCCTCCGGTATGCGCAGTCCGCAGTCATTGATCGCCTTTATGGCGCCAAACGTCATCATTTCAGATGTGACGTAAACCGCCGTAAACGGCGCCTCGTCTCTTTGCGCAAGCAGCGCTTTCATGCATTCATAGCCGGTTTTTTCTTTATAATCCCCATATGCGATCAATCTTTCATCAATGGATAGCCCCGTTTCCTGAAGAGCCTCCTTATATCCCAGCATGCGGTCGTAACCCGTTGTTTCTTCGATCGAGCCGATGATGACTGCAATATTTTTATGCCCGAGCGCGAGCAAATGATGCATCGCAATTTTGCTTGCTTTCACGTTGTCGATCATGACCGAATCGATCTCGCGGTCTATCTCCGGAAGATTATCAATGAATACTACAGGGATCTCATTTTCAAGGAACCGGAAAACTTTTTTGCCTTTCAGCTCGACCGTAGCCAGAACCAAGGCGTCCACCCGCTTTTGAAACAGCATTTCAAGGTCGCGCGCTTCATTTATTTTATTTTCGCTGGAATCCGCTACGATGATCGTATAGCCCTCTCGGGATACGACCTCATCGATCCCTTTGATGATCTGTCCGAAAAACACTTCGCAAATATCCGGAATGACTACGCCGATCGTTTTGGTGGACTGGGATTTGAGCGATCTTGCGATCTCGTTTGGAACGTAATGATATTCCTTGAGAGCTTGCAGGACCTTACGGCGTGTTTCTTCTTTCACATAAGCCTTATTGTTGACCGCACGCGATACTGTCGAAACAGATACATTCAGTTTTTCAGCAATATCTTTCAGCGTGTTCGAACTGGCCATACGATCAGGCTCCTTATGCGATATCTATTTCTGCAAACGTTTTCTGATATCGTTTGCAATAAGCATATCACCTACACTGGCCTTTGTCAACTATCTTTTTAAAATATTTATGATTCAAGGGCAAGCCATTCTTCCAGCAATGCATCGTGCTCCCGCTTCAGTTCTTCCAATTCCGCACAGCATTTCCCGACCAATTCGAAATCCGCCGGATTTTCGGAAATCAGCCTCCCGAGCTCCTCTTCGCGCGCCTCCGCCTCTGCGATTTGCTTTTCTACCCGTGAAACGCGCTCCCGCCGCCGCGCCTCTTCCGCGCGGCGCTGCTTTGGATTTTTCATTTCCGCTGCCGGGCGTTCCGCAGAAGTATTCCTGTGCACAGGCTTCCTTTCTTCCTCGAGTTCTTTTTTTTGCCGGTATTCGTCAAACGTGCCGGTAAATTCTTCCACCCTGCCGTCTGCGATCTCGTATATCTTCTCCGCGAGCGCATTGATAAAGTAGCGGTCATGCGATACAAAAAGCAATGTCCCCTCATATTCCTTCAGGGCCGCTTCAAGACTTTCCCGCGCGGGCAGATCGAGGTGGTTGGTCGGCTCGTCGAGCAGCAGAACATTATATCCCCCGCACATGAGCAGCGCAAGACCTACTTTGGCCCGTTCTCCGCCGGACAGGTCTCCGATATGCTTATAGACCTCTTCTCCGGTGATCAGGACCCGTCCAAGCATAGACCGGGCGCCATATTCCATAAGAGACGGAAAAGCATCCCAGACCTCCTGTACCACTGTTTTTTCCGGCGTCATATTTTTGTTTTCCTGATCATAATAGCCGACAAGCGTATTTTTCCCGAACACGATATGCTCCTCCGGCTGCCGCGCCGCGGCAACAAGCCGTTTGATGAGCGTAGATTTTCCCGTTCCGTTATCTCCGATGACCGCCGCCTTTTCACCACGCTTCATCTCGAGCCCCACATGGCGCGCCAATATCTTCCGCTCGCGTCCGACCGCAAGCTCAAGGTCCTGCACCTCCAGCACGTCGCTGGCCGAACGCTGTGAAAAATCAAATTGAAAAGATGGCACCGGCACCTTGGTTTTCGGCTTTTTGATACGCTCGATGCGGCTGAGCTGCTTTACCCGGCTCTGTGCGCTTTTTGCCGTGGACGCGCGCGTCAGATTGCGTGCAACATAGTCCTCCATGTGTGCAATCTGCCGTGACTGTTTTTCATATTCTTTAAGCTGCCACGAAACATATTCCGCCTTGAGCTGTTTGTACTGCGTATAGTTTCCGGTATATTCGGTAAGCTCTCCTTCATCGAGCTCCCATATTTTTTTTGCCAGCTTATCGAGAAAATACCGGTCATGAGACACGATAAGCACCGCTCCCTTATAGCCGTTTAAATATTCCTCCAGCCACATCAGCGTCTTGAAGTCCAGATGGTTCGTCGGCTCGTCGAGGATCAGAAGCTCCGGATCGAGCAAAAGCAGCCGCGCGATCGCAAGGCGCGTCTTTTCCCCGCCCGAAAGCGTCGCAATATTCGTTTCATAGTGCTTATCCGAAAAGCCCATACCGTTTAGTATTTTTTTGATCTCCACCTCGAACGAATAGCCGCCGCCTGCTTCGAACCGGTTCTGTGCACGTGTATATTCGGCCTGCAGCATTTTATCTTCCGGACGCTCGCCCATCTCCTGCTCGATGGCGCGCATACGCTCCCCTGCGGCGATCACCTCCCGGAATATGCTGCGCATTTCCCCTATGATCGTACTATCTGTATCGAGACCGCTGTTTTGCTCCAGATAACCGGTTATGAGTCCGGTCTTATGCGTCACAGTTCCTTTTTCCGGCAGGAGCCGGCGCACGAGCGTATTGAGAAGCGTCGTTTTTCCTGCCCCATTTGAACCAATGAGCCCGATCCGGTCCCCCGTGTTGATATTTGCCGTAATATTCTTTAGAATTTCCGTATCCCCATAGGCTACGGTCACGTCTGTAAGCGATGCAAGCATTGCGTTTTTCTCCTGTATATCGATTCCAGTATTATATCATACCACAAAAAGAAACAGGAGGATACTCTCCGCCTGTTTCTTACCTTGCTTATCTTTATGCTCTTACCGGAGCTCCCGTTCCCCGGCACTGCGCCGCTGGGCAAGCCGCGCTTCCCGGCGCTGCGCTGCGCGTTCATATTCTTGTTTTTCACTTTCTGTCTGTGGAACGAACGGCTGTACGGCCTGCGGCTTCCCGTCATAGCCGAGTGCTACAAAAACGAGATAGGCTGTATTGGTATGCTTTTTGGCTGTTTCTCCCATTTTCTCGCTGTATACGTCTACCCGCACTTCGAGTGAAGTACGTCCCGTCCATGTTACGGCGGCCCGAAGCGTTACGATTGCCCCCAACGGCACCGGATGCTTAAAATCCATGCTGTCGAGCGCCGCAGTCGTCACCATGCAGCGCGCATGCCGCATCGCCGCGACTGCCCCTACGATATCTACCCACTGCATCAGCGTTCCGCCATGCAGATTTCCTAACTGATTGATGTCTTCCGACATAACGATATGCGTCGTTTCCGCGCATGATCCCATAGTTTGATTCAGCATTTTCCCGCCTTTCGTCATAAACCAGCCGACAGTCACTTCATACTCAAAATGTGCGGGCCGGCTCCGGATTCCGCTCGTGTATCGCTTTAAAACGGTCCGCAACGAGATGGAACGTCTCTGTCAGGACCGGTGAAAAGGAACGGAACAGCCTGTTCTGGATGCGTTCTTTTGCTTGCTCGTGAGAATACCCTTTCGTGACAACGAGCCTGTCGTAATAATGCGCCAGCCCAACTGCCTGCGCACAAATCGGTATATCGTCTCCAACCAGCTTATCCGGAAACCCGGAGCCGTCCCATTTTTCATGATGATGGCGGCAGATATTATAGCAATACCGGATATAGTCCTTATTTTCTATATTCTTAAGCGGTTCGATGATCTGACAGCCTTTTACCGTATGCTGCTGCCAAATCAGACGTTCCTCGTCTGTAAGTTCTCCCGGTTCTTTATGCAGGATCGCCTCTGGTATCAGCAGCTCTCCGATGTCATGCAGTACCGATGCAATACAGATCGTTTCGATCGTCTGCGGAGTCAGGCCGTTTCCGTCGTCGCTGTGTTCATAAATAAATTTCAGGAGCTCGCGGGTATAAAGCCGCACCCGCTGGATATGTTCTTTCGATTCCTCGGTTTTTGTTTCGAGTACAGAGGTAAGGACCGCTACGATGATCTCATTCACATTGGAAAGCGTCTCCGCTTTTTGCTCCAATACATCTTCAAGCCCGTTTTGATAGCGATAAAGCTCCACGGCATTTTTCACACGGCGCTTTACGATATCCGTCACATAGGGCTTGCGGACAAAATCCATCGCTCCCAGCCGCAGGCATTTTTCTTCGTCCTCTGCCGAATCAGCTGCCGTTACCATGATAACAGGCGTCCGCTTCAGCATCCCATTGAAATTCATATATTCCAGAACCTCGTATCCGTTCATGCCGGGCATCATAACGTCCAAAAGCACAAGGGAAAATCCATCCCGTTCCTGTTCTAATATCTGCAGCGCTTCCCTTCCGCTTTCTGCGCACACGATCTCATATTCCGGTGAAAGCAGTTCCTCCAAAACGGCACGATTCAACTCCGCATCATCGACGATCAGCAATTTTTCTTTCATAGCACGCCTCTTTATTCAATTCTTTCGATCGCCTGTATTGCAATATCATAGCGGTCATACACAGCGTCTATATCAAAATCGGCTTCTCCGTTTCTGATTTTTTTGCATACCGCGTCACAGCATTCCGCCAGTTCATACATCCCGAGTGTTCCACTCGTTCCTTTCAGTGTATGCGCAGCCTCGTAAGTTCCCTGCATGTCGCCTTCCCGCAGGCAGTCTTTCAGCCGGATCATACTCGTGTCCTGCAGAAATTTTTTCAGGAATTTATGATACAGGGCCTCATTTCCGCTCATGCGCCTCAGCCCATCCGCATAATCGATCCCGGCACGGTTCAGCTCTCCGATCTCCATTCTCTTTTCCTCCACTTATCATTCTTCTTTATTATCATACAGGAATTTTTTCAACGCCGCAAATATCGCTTCCGGTTCGATCGGCTTTGCCATGTGTGCGTTCATCCCGCTTTTGAGCGCCTCCACCTCGTCCTCATAAAACGCATTGGCCGTCATTGCGATGATTACGACCGAACCGGCATCCTTCCGCTTCAGATTTCTGATAGTCTGTGCCGCCTCGTTCCCGTTCATGGCCGGCATATGCACATCCATCAGTATCGCGTCATAATAACCTACAGGCGACTGTTCAAACATTTCTACAGCGATTTTTCCATTATATGCACATTCCACCTCAAAGCCCACATGCTCGCACAGCTCTTGCGCCACTTCCATATTCAGTTCGTTGTCTTCCGCGATCAAAAGCCGTTTCCCAGCAAAATCATAGTCCTCCATGCCGTCCTCTTCACTGACCGTCACTTCCTCTCCGCTCATATCCTGCAGCACCCGATAGATATCTGCCCGCATGACCGGCTTCGTTAGGAATGCATCTACTCCGGCCGCAACCGCCTCTTTCTCTATCTTTTTATGGTCATACGCGGACATCAGCACAATGAACGTATCTTTTCCCGCGCTTTTGCGTATCCATTCCGCAGTATGGATGCCGTCTACATCCGGCATATACAGGTCTATGAGGCACAAATCGAATTTTCTCTTCGTATTACGAAGCGTTCTGACCGCCTCTAACCCGGATGCGACTGCCTCTGCCTCGACACCGAGCTGCCTGCACTGCAGCTTCAGATGCTCCCGCATCTCTTCATCATCTTCTATCACCAATACGCGCAGATTTTTTACTTTATCTGATATCTGCACAGAACTTCCTCCCGCGCCGGCAGCTTCGAGCCATAGGCAGAAAGAAAACACGCTCCCCATATCCGGTACACTCTCTACCATGATCTCTCCGCCCATCGACTCGACAAGCGCCTTGGAGAGCGCCATCCCGAGACCCGTTCCTCCATATTTACGGTAGGTGGAATTTTGCTCCTGCTCGAATGGCTCAAACAGGCGCTTTAAAAATTCTTCATGCATTCCGATCCCGGTATCCCGCACTTCAAATTTCAGCAGAACCTGATTCCCACGCCTCTCGATCTCCTCCACGGACATCCTTATCTTACCGTGCGGCGGCGTAAATTTGATCGCGTTGGACAGAAAATTGAGAAGCACCTGCTTGATGCGGGTGTCGTCGCCTTTCACCATATCGCAGCTCGTACTTTTCAGCAAAACATTGAAAGCCTGCCTGTTTTCTTCCGCTTTTGTCTGCATGATGTCCGTAAGCTCACTGAGCATGGCATTCAGGCTGAACGGCCGTGATTCTATCTGTATTTTCCCGCTCTCGATCCTCGACATGTCGAGAATGTCATTGATCAGGTCAAGCAGATGCATGGCAGACATATTGAGCTTGCGCAAATGCTCTTTCATTTTTCCGGAGTTATCTATATCATATTCCATTGCGCGAAGCGTTCCCGTCATTGCGTTCATGGGCGTTCTGATCTCATGGCTCATACGTGACAGAAATTCCCGTTTGGCAACATTGGCGTTTTCCGCTCTTTCCAGTGCTGTACGCAGCATATTTTGGGTGCGTTTCTGTTCGGTGAGATCGCTGGTCACAAAAACTGCTTTTGTGATCTTCCCATTTTCCACGATCGGATATCTGCGGCTGATGCATTCCCGTCTGCTCCCCGTCTTAGGATCGGTCATCAAAAACAACTCTTCCTGTATCTCCCCGCCTTCTGCATCCCAGAAATGGTCACGCAGGCGGCGGAACGTTTTTTCATCGAGATATTCCCTTGCGAGCGGGGGATCCCCCCTGTATTCCGACGGAGAAAAACCCAGAATACGCTCTGCATTGTCGCTGACATATTCCACGCTTTTCCGTGCTATATCATAAACGATAAATACGTCGTCTACATTTTCAGAAATAATGCGGAAAAGCGTATTGCTGCGGAAAATGTCCCCGTTGCGTTTCGTGATCGTGCGGACACTGACTACAGACAACAATACTGCGAGCGCAACAAGAGCAAGGCCCCAGATCAATGCCAGCTGATTGGTCTGCTCATTCAGGGCATACGACTGTGCGACATAGGCGTCTATCTTCTCCTGTGAATGGCCGATCAGCTCCTGTGCATGCATCTCCGCAGCCGAATAGAGCGGATAGGCGCTTCCATACAATATTTCACCCGCTTCCCGTATGTTTCCGGCCTTTATAAGTTCAATACATTCGTCATGAAGCCGTCTTAACCTTTCCACCTCGCTGATAAGCCGGGCGACCGTCTCCTCATCTCCCTCATACTGCGTCTGCAGAGTCTGCTCCAATCCGGGTATTTCTTCGCGCATTTTGTATAAAGCCTGCAGCTTTTCTTCCGCGTCTACTCCATACTCATCGTCAAGCAGTAAATTGAGCATCGTATTCCGTGCAAACAATATCTGCGCACGCATCTGCCATGCAGCATTATTGACCGCATAAGGCCTGCTGTAGATTTCGGCGGTATAAGTTGCAAGATTATCTGTATTGATAATGGTCATCCCTGCAAATGCAAACACACCGAGCGAAATAATAACGACAACCACGATAAGCAGGGCGTTGATATTTTTTAATCTCCAATTCTTTTTGTGGTCCATAAGCTACCCCGTTGCGTATATTCCATCAGAACCCTAAATAAAGCAGATATAGGCCAAGAATCAAAATTGCCGCGCCAAGCGCGAGCCGTACCCATTTTCCTGCTGCCGCGAACCGTCCCGAGCTTCCAAGCTGATTGGCTGCGCCGATTCCCGTTCCGACTGCAATAATGAGCAGGCTGTTGCCTATCGAATAGGTAATAAGCATCCATGCTCCGAACCCAAGACTGATCCCGCTTGAAACGACTGCCAGAATCGCTGCAAGCGCCGGAGTCGCGCACGGCGACGCGAACGCACCTCCGAGAAGTCCAAGCAAAAACGCACCAAGCCCGCCCTTTTTCGTAGTGGTCTGCCGCACGCCGCATGCAGGAAACAGCTTTATCACATCCCACATCACAAGCGCCATAAAGACCATCAAAGCTCCTAATATGAGATACCACCAGCTTCCCATAGCGGTGAGCTGCTGCCCTAATATTCCAAGCACGATGCCAATGCCTGTAAATGTTGCAGTCATCCCGAGGCAAAACAAAAGTGAATACAGGAACGCAGACCGCTTTCCGCTCTTCCCGGCACTCACATAACCGATCACGAGCGGAAATGTGGAAAGCGAACATGGTGTGAGCGACGTCAGCACGCCTGCGGCAAACGCTGCAAGCGGACCGATCCACAAATTCTGAGAAATCAATTCTCCTAACTGAGCAAGCAAGTCTGTCATTCATTATCCCCCGAAAGCAATCCTGCCGTTCCATCGTCGATCATAGATGCAAGCGTTTCCTTTTCCGCGGCTCCCGGATAGTAAGCGATAGGCTCTCCATCTGCGCTAAGCAGTAAATAAAACGGAACGCTGGCAACACCAAATTCCTTTGCCAGCTTCTTCTGCCGGTCTATATCGACTGTTTCAAACGATACTTTTCCCCGATATTCTTCCCGCAGCTCCTCGATCACCGGTTCCATTTCCCGGCAATAAGAGCACCAGTCGGCCGTAAAATCGACGAAAACGGGCAAACCGTCCTGCGTCCATTCCTGCATAGCCTGAGCAGGCTCTATATCTGCCTTTTTCTCCTCCTGCATCGTTTTCGCCAGAAAAACGCATAAAACAAGCAGGAGAACTGCTGTTACGATCGTTACTTTTCCTGCTGTTCCCGAAAAAAAGTGTTTCATTTTTCTCCCCTTGCATATTGAAAAAATAATTTTTCAGATATATAGATACCCACAGCGCATGGGTATTAACCAATTTTTCACCGCAAGCAAAAAGGCGGAGTGCAGCCACTCCGCCTTTTCCGGACAGATAGCTGCACTTTTCGCGCGTAGCGCGTTCCGCTCGGCGGAAGTTCCCTCCGGGCCCCGTCTTTCGGCAAGAGCCCAGTAGGCCGGCGCGGCAGCAAAATGCGCCTATGACAATTATACTATAAATATCCTGCCTTGACTATTCTTCATCAACGATCGATATCTCGTCACGCGCGCTTTGAATATTCATAAACCGTTTCCGATAGCTGACCTCGCGTGCAGTTCCACCGCATAGTCTGTCTTGCTGCCGCTTCATCTCCCGTACCTTTTCTTCCACAAATTTGAAAAAGCCTTTTATGCCCTCCTGCGTGGGTTCCGCAAGATAAGCAAGCCGCAGGACGTCATTATGGATCAGCAGCCCCGCTTCCGTTTTTTTTGCATAAAACAGCAAAGTGGTTCCCCTGTATTTCAACAGCCTGCGCGCCGCATTCAGCGGGCCGTTTTTTTCGATGTCTCCCGCGCAGCCGCATTTTACACATATCATACGGCCGCCCGGGAACCTGTTCCGCTGTGTATTGGTCCCGCATCGCGGACAAGTAGTAAAGATACCCCGCGGACTTACGAATACCGGTTTTTTTAAGCCTTTGAGCTCCGCCTTATAATTCACCATCGCCATCAGCTGATTGAAAGTTCCCGCTGTAAGCCTTGCCCTCTCCGCGCCGTATGTAAGCTTATCGCCGATATTTCCCATGCGGTAAGAGACGATATGGCTTTTATATTCCTGCGCGACGCGTACCAGCTCGTTTGCCGCGGCATGCATCCCATTTTTAGTCGTTATTTTCTCCCCGTATGGAAGCCCGCCTTCTGCGACAGGTATTCCTTTCCGGTCCACGACCGCATACCGCACCGCCTCTTTCAGGCTACGCACAATGCCCATATAGGTTTCGCTTCTTTCCTTTTGCCTGCATTCACATGCTATATTGACGGAAAGATAGTATGCGCCGTTTTTCCGAAGCAACCGTGCAGTCTTAAAGATACCGGGATTTTGAAGCCCCTCCTTAAGAACGGCCTCCTGCTCTTTTCCAAACGAAAGCGGCGCCACGATATACCGTTCCCGGCGGTTATCTTCTTCAAGAAGAGCTCTATCCGCCGTCACATACCTCAGCCGGCAGCTTCCCCGCGCAATGCCTCCGCGGCGTTCCGGCGCTTTTACATTGAGAAGGTATAGCTTAGCGTAAAACCGGTCGTGCTCTTCATCATAAAGCAGGCAATAATCCCTGTTTTTTGCATACCGGCCAAAAAATAACGGTTTACTGATGCCATAGCCGTTATACAGCCTGTTGACCCGGGCCTTAAGTCCATCCCGCCCAATCATTCCATCGTCAAATTCCCGAATTGTCTCCCAAAAGCGGCGTTCAAACAGTTCCTCATCCAGTACCTGCGGATAACGCGCCTTTCTCTGTGTCCGCCGCAGAGAAAGCCATGCGACCATCATCATGGCATAATCCATTTTCAGTGCATCCTTAAACGGCTGTACGCCGAATACATTCAGCTTATCCATCAGTTCCTTTTTCAAAAGGCCCATGATACGCCGCGTGAGATGCGCCCTGCCGCCCTGCATTTCTTTCAGAACCGTCTCCATATTATCCTGCGTATGCTCAAACAGGTAGGAAAGCGCCCGGTTATACCGCATGATTGCCTGATCGAGCAGTAAACGCTTGGCCGCCGTTGGCCTATGCAGTTTTAAAACAAGCGTCCTGATGACCATTCAGCAGTATTCTACCTCTACCTCTTTTCCCATTTGCCGGAGGATCTTCGCAATATCTTTCACCATACGCAGCTTGAGGCTGAGGTCAATGGGAAGATCGGGGTTTTGGTGCGCCGGGTTCGCCGCACGCCCAACCGTAAAATGCGCGCTCGTACAATCCTCCAGTAAGAGCCGTGCGAGCCGCGAAGCCCCGTCCTGCTTGAAGATGTCGAACAGTTCCTCCATCTCGCTTTCCTCCGACATATAGATCTTCATGATCTCGTACGCCTTCGCAAGCGTCACGACACCTTCCGTAACAAGATCTATCCCCTCTATTATTCCGGTCGGCGGCACGCCTGTATCCTTATAGTCGATCTTGACCCTAAGATCTCTGCCCGATACGCGGCTGACGATTTGTGAGGTCGTTCCTCCGCATACTACCTTAATGCCGTCCGCTTTCAGAAACCGTTCGACTAACTCTTTGTCGCGCGAAGGATCTACCGGCGGGCCGACCATGATGAAAGCGGGCTGCGCATGCCGTATCCTCGTTGTAACGAAGGTCGTATCATCCCCCGGGCGGCCGTCGTAAAGCGAATTACAGGCCGAGAGCATCAGCTTTGTCATCGCACGGGCAGGCATATCCTTTCGATAGGCGCGGCACGCATACTCCACAATATTATCGCGCTGCCATCCGAAATTAAGGGTCTGCCCCACCCCCGCATGGATCGCCCCATCGGAAAAAGCAAGGCACATATCACCCTCCTGCATTGTGAAACGGCTTTCGAGGACCTGCTTATCTCCGATCGTGATCTCCTTTTTCTCCACGGGCACTTCTTTTCCCGCGCGCAGAATGATAGCCTGCGGATTATCAAATTCCACCATGTGCGCTTTCCCGTCCGTATTGACGCGCAAAATCGTAAACGTACAGTAAGCCAAACCGCGCTCCGCACATACGGGGAGCGTAGACGCTACCGTCTCTACCGTTTCATAGATGTCCGCACCTTCGGAAAGCATCGTCGCAGCGATCTTGCTGGTGAGCGTAGAAAGGATATTCGCTTTCACGCCGCTTCCAAGCCCGTCGGCCAGAACGATCGTCGTAACATCGCCCTTGCGGACGATCTCCACCTTATCTCCGCACAGCTCTTCTCCGTGTTTAAACAGGCTTTCGCTGTTCGTCTCAATAAATACGCTCATCTTCACTCTCCTGAATGTATTTCTTGAGGCTGGTGAGAGCCAGCTTCGTTTCTGCCGTCGTCTCGCCGAGGAGGCTTGCTATCTCCTGCGCTACGCGCATTTGCTTATTGATTACCTCCTGCGTTACTTCCATTGTTTCCGCGCGCATCTCTCCAATCTTTTTCTGCTGCCGTTCGTCTTCTGTAATATCCTTTATGAGCAGCAGGTACATAGAATTTTCTCTGATAAAGATCGTCGATTGCTTGACCGTAATACCGAGGTCTTTATAGAACACCTTACGGTCGAAAATATTTTCCCCCGTCTTTTTCACTTCGTCGACATCATCGCAGTCGATGATCATGGAAACGGGCCTGCCCACATAGTTCCTTTCATTCAAGCGGAACAGCTCCGCCGCAGCCTTGTTGTATTCCATCAGGTTGAAATCGCTGTCGAGTATCACGATCGCATTCGGCGTGTTGTCAAGCACTACGTTTGAAATACTCTCCGCTTTTTCGCGCATGAACGGCAGGCACATTTTGATGTCCGCCTTTCCCTGCAGGACGGCGATCGCTTTATCGCGGCAGGTCGGATAACCGCAGCCGCCGCAATTGAGTATTTTATCCTCGCTCGTTTTTCCCATACGCACGAATATCTGCCTGATCTCTTCGTCACTCGGAACACGGCGGTGAAGCGAACGGTCCGTATATTCCCGGCTGATGTCCAAACTGATATCCTCCGTTACCGGCACGCTGCATGCGGTACGGTTCTTTGCATATTGCAGCGTACGGTCTTTTACATGCAGGAATGGGATCGCGATCTCTTTAGAGCCCGGCCCTCCAAGACAGCTTCCCGGACATGCGTTCATCTCCAAAAAGAAATTTTCAAGCTCTCCCGACCGCAGGGAATCCAAAACCTCCGCACAACGGTCGATCCCATCGACCGCCACACATTTGTAGTTCTGACGTATCGGCTTATCGATCGTTTGGATGATGCCTCCGGGAACCGGATATAAGCGGTTCACCGTCGCTTTCATTTCCCGCACATCCGGGTCTTCCGCCTCGAGGTCGATCCCCTCGCTTTCCAGCCACTGCATCAGCTCGTCAAACAAAAGCACCGCATCGATCGCACCGTCCGATTCCCGCGCTTCGTGTATTTTCGAAATGCACGGCCCAACGAACACCGTTTTGATACGCGGCCCGTAAACCTCTTTCATCATTTTCCCGTGCGCCGTCATAGGAGCGTCCACCGGTGCAAGATAGGGGATCAGCTCCGGATAGTATTTTTCCACCAGCAGAACGAGCGTCGGACAGCAGGTCGTGATGATGTTCTTCATTTCATGCTTTTCCATCAGCTCCATAAAGCTTTTCGAAACCTTTGCCGCGCCGATCGAGGTCTCTTCCACCCCCGTAAATCCAAGCTTTTTGAGTGCAGAAGAAATTTTCGGGAACGTCACATTTTTATAACAAGCCGAAAAAGACGGCGCCACCGAAACATATACTTTATCTCCGTTACTGATGAATCCTTTTACTTTATCGATACTGCTCTCTACATATTTCGCGTTCTGCGGGCAGACCAAAAAGCAATGCCCGCATAAAATGCATTCCTTTTCCGTGATCTCCGCCTGCTCATTTTTAAAAGCGATCGATTTGACCTGACAGCTTCTGATACATTTGTAGCAGTTCTTGCAGTTGGCTTCCTTAAACTGAATGATCGACATAACATCCGCTCCTTACGCCGTTAAAATTGACAGCAATACAAGATGTGCGCCTCCGGCGCACATCTTTCCCCCATTTTTCGTTTCATTCATATCCGTTCCAATACTTGCTTCTGGAAAAAATCTCCTACGTTATCCGTATTTACGGAAAAAATCTCGTCTCCGATCTGTACGGAGACCGCATCGGTGCAATGCCCGAGACAAAACACGCCCGTAAGCTCTACTTTGTCTCCGAGCTTATACTCCTCGATCATCTCCTGCAGCTCGCTCACCACATTATACGAGCCTTTTAAATGGCACGCGCTCCCGATACAAATGTTGATCGTCATCATTTTGCAACTTCCTCCCTTTTATTGTAATCCACATGCAGCAGCTCGTGTGTCTTATTCTTTAAGATACCTCCGTACAGCGCCATCATGACCGGATTCTCTTCCGAACGCTTGACCTGCGACAGCTTGTCCGCATCGTAAAGGCCTTTCGCACGTTCTTTTTTCCCTTCCATGCGGGTAAACGGCTGCCCCGCACCTGCAATGCACCCGCCCGGGCAGGCCATGACTTCTACAAAATCGTATTCTGCCTCCCCGATCTCGATCTGTTCGATCAGCTTCTCTGCATTGGCAAGACCGTTTACTACAGCGATCTTCACACGGCCCTCGCCGTATGGAATGCTGGCCTCCTTGATGCCCTCCATACCGCGCACGCCGGTATATGCTATATTATGCAACATATTATTGCTTTTGTCATCTACTACTCTGCGAATGACTGCTTCCGCAACGCCGCCCGTCACGCCAAAGATCACGCCCGCGCCCGACGTGATGCCGAACGGCATATCCGCCGCTTCCGGCTCGACGTCTTCGAAGACGATGCCTGCCTGTTTTAGAATGCTCGCAAATTCCTGCGTAGTGATAACGCCGTCCGTATCACGCGAGCCATCCTCATAAATAAATTCCGGCCGTACCTGTTCATCTTTTTTCGCCGTACACGGCATGATCGCGAACACGACCGTCTCCTTCCCGTCCACCTCCTGCACCTGCTTGAAGTGCTCCTTGATGACCGCCGAGAAGATCTGCATCGGCGATTTGCAGGTGGAGATCTGCTCTACAAGCTCCGGATGCTCGTGTTCCGCATATTTTACCCATGCCGGACAGCAGGATGTAAAGAGCGGCAGCTTTTTCCCCGCCTTATACTTTTTCACAAACTCTTTGGATTCCTCCATGACCGTAAGGTCTGCGCCCATCGTCGTATCGTATACCTCGTCCACTCCCATTTTCCGGAGCGCGCCCACGATCTTGCCTGCAACGTTCGTGCCCGGCTCGAGGCCGAATTCGTCGCCGAGCGCTACACGGACGGCGGGCGCGAATTGTACTACAACACGCTTCGAGTCGTCATAGATCGCATCCCAGAATTTCTGCGTGCAGTTGCGGATCACGATCGCGCCTGTCGGGCAGACCGACGCGCACTGGCCGCAGTTGACGCAGTTCGTTTCGGCAAGCGGCTTTCCCCACGCGGTGGAGACCGTCATGTCCGAGCCGCGGTATGCAAAATCGATCGCGCCTACATTCTGGATCTCTGAGCACATACGTACACAGTCACCGCACAGAATGCATTTGGAGGAATCTCGGATAATGGAAAGCGCGGAATCGTCTACCACCGCTTCTTTTTTTGTATTTTCAAAACGCACACTGTCGATGCCGAACCGGAGCGCCAGCTCCTGCAGGCGGCATTTCCCGTTTTTGGGGCATGTCGTACAGTCACGGCAATGGCTTGCCAGAAGCAGTTCCAAAATCATTTTCCGGTAACGGAACAGCTGCGGCGTATTGGTCTTGATCTTCATTTTATCGCGCGGCGGCGTAGAGCATGAGGCGATGATCCCGCCCCATTCGTCTTCCACTACGCACATGCGGCACGCGCCGTAAATAGAGAGCTCTGAATAGTAGCAGAAAGTCGGCAGATCGATCCCCGCCTTGCGGATCACCGCGAGTATATTCTGCTCCTTATCAAAATTAACGATCTGTCCATCTATGATCATGTGTTTTTTGTCAGTCATACCACTTATTTCCTTTCTGTATGCAGCGCTTCGTCCATCTCGTCAAAACTGCTCGGTGACCGCGCCGAAGCTGCACGCGGTCTCGCATGCGCCGCACTTGATGCACTTATCCGCGTCGATCACAAACGGCTTCTTGATTTCTCCGCTGATCGCGTTTACCGGGCACTGGCGCGCGCATTTGCTGCAGCCCTTGCATTTTTCTTCTATGATCACATAGCGCTTCATGGCCTGACAGTTCTTCGCGGGGCATTTTTTGTCCACAACGTGCGCGAGATATTCGTCCCGAAAATATTTCATCGTGCTGATGACCGGAGACGGAGCTGTTTTCCCGAGCCCGCACAATGCGGTCTTGGATATCATATCCGCGAGCTCTTCGAGCATATCGAGGTCTTCCCGTTCTCCTTTGCCTGCAACGATCCGTTCCAGTATCTCGAGCATGCGCAGCGTGCCCTCGCGGCAGGGAACACACTTCCCGCACGATTCATTCTGGGTAAAATTCATGAAGAACCGCGCCACTTCCACCATACAATTATCCTCGTCCATTACCACGAGGCCGCCCGAACCGATCATCGCGCCTTTTTTCTTGAGGGAATCGAAATCCATCGGCATATCGAGGTGTTCCTCCGTCATGCAGCCGCCGGACGGCCCGCCGATCTGCACCGCCTTGAACTTTTTACCGTTTTTGATACCGCCGCCGATATCAAAAATGACCTCGCGCAGCGTCGTGCCCATCGGCACCTCTATAAGGCCTGTATTATTGACGTTTCCCGTCAGCGCAAACGCTTTCGTGCCCGGGCTGTTTTCCGTTCCCATGCTGCGGAACCAATCCGAGCCGTTTAGGATGATCATCGGAATATTGGCATACGTCTCCACATTCGACAGCACCGTAGGCTTTCCGAACAAGCCCTGCTCTACCGTGCGCGGCGGCTTTACCCGCGGCATGCCGCGGTTGCCCTCGATGGAAGCGGTGAGCGCGCTACCTTCGCCGCATACGAACGCGCCCGCGCCCTGATTGATCCGCAGCGTGAAGTCGAATCCGCTGTCTAAAATATTATCTCCCAAAAGCCCTTGCTTTTCCGCAGCAGCGATTGCTGTTTGCAGGCGTTTTACTGCCAGCGGATATTCCGCACGGACATAAATATATCCCTCGTGCGCGCCCGTCGCGATCCCGGCGATCATCATGCCCTCGATCATCTTATGCGGATCGCCTTCCATGATGCTCCTATCCATGAACGCGCCCGGGTCTCCCTCATCGCCGTTGCACACGACAAATTTCCGCACCTCTTTTTGCTTTGCCACCTGCTGCAGCTTTCTGCCCGTGGGGAAGCCGCCGCCTCCTCGTCCGCGCAGGCCGGAATCCATCACCTCCTGCACGATATCGTCTGTTTTCATATCGAAGAGCGCTTTTGCAACAGCCTGATAGCCGCCGCGCGCGATGTATTCCTCGATCGCTTCCGCATCCGTATGGCCGCAATTGGAAAGCACGATACGCGTCTGTTTCTTATAGAATGGTATTTCTTCCTCTGCCGCGTATGCTTTCCCGTCCTGATGGAACAGGAGACGTTCCACCGGCTCATCTCCTTTGAGGCTCTTCTCGAGTATCTCCTCACAATCCTCCGGCTTTACCTTCACATACAGCCAGCCAAACGGCTCGATGCGGAGGAGCGGCCCCATTTCACAAAAACCGTGGCATCCGCTTTTCTTAAAAGCGATCTCCTCGTGCGGCTCTTTCTTGAGCTCGACCGAAACGGGCATTCCCGCCTCTTCGGTAAGCTGTTTCAGCCGTTCAAATATCTCGAGCGAACCGCCCGCCACGCAACCGGTTCCCGCACAGACCAATACTTTTTTGTACTGGGCTTCCATTGACTTTTTATATTGATTTTTAAACTTATTCAGTTCCCTTACGTTATGTATCATATCCGTTCCTTCCGTCGTTTGCGTCGTTATTCTTCGCCCTTATTTCAGGGTATCGATCAGCTCGCAGGCCGAATCCGGCGTCATAGCGGGGTAGACCTTATCGTTTACCGTAAGAACCGGCGCCAGCCCGCACGCGCCAAGGCATGAGACCGTCTCTACCGTATAGAGCATATCGTCCGTCGTTTTTTTCTGTTCGGAAAGCCCGAGTTTTTTGCGCAGCGCTTCCAAGATCGGGATCGACCGCCTCACATGGCAGGCCGTTCCGTCGCAAATTTTGATGACATATTTTCCTTTCGGCTCGAGAGAAAAATTCTCATAAAACGTTGCGATCGAATAAATTTTCGCCTCTCCCACATGCAGCTTTTTCGCAACATAGCAAAGCGCTTCCTCGGGAAGATAGCGATATTCCTTTTGTATCGCCTGTAAGATAGGAATGATTTCCGACTTTTTTGTGTGCTCGGACAGGATCGTATCCAGAACCTGCCGCATTTCCGCGTTCTCCAAATCTAAGACCTCCTAAAATTCCCTGCGCTTCCGCGCAAACATTGTTAATTATTTAACATGCCTTTTTATTGTATCGTTTTTTTACGGAAATAGCAATCCAAATTCTTGTTTTTTAAAGAATATTTTGCAAATTTTTTACGCTTGCTCCTCCTATTGCAAAAGTGCTGTGACAAAGGCATTTTTTGCTTTCCATCCCTGCTATTTTTCCGGCGGGCTTATTGTCCTTACAAACTAACAAATAAATCCACTTTCCGTACAATGGCGCTGCCGGTTTCCTTTCAGTCTTTTCCCGACAGCCCGCAGGCGTCAAGATCCCTATTGCAATGCGATATAGGGGGCGCTATACTTTCTTTAACGGCCGGCCATTTATCTGTGGCCGTTTATCTGTTACGCTCTGCGCCCGAAGCACTTGCAGGACTCTGGATCAGTATCTTTGGGGGAACACCAAATGAAAAAAACAATCGTTCTGGTTTTGGTACTTCTATCTTTCTCACTTTTTCTTGTCTCCTGCTCCATTCGCAATCCGGGAACGGTCGAAGCGGTAGCTGAATCACAGATCCCCCCGGAGGATCTGCGTTCCGCATCCACAGCTTTTCCGGTCGGAAGCTCGGACATATTCGCATTTCGCTACGAGTGGGAAAATCCCACGCCGGAGGCGGCCGTATGGCTTGAGGTATATCAAAACGGTGAAAAGTCCGAGCCTCTTAGGACCTATTTGGATGAGATGAATGGAAAATCCGGCATGATTTATCTATTAGCCCACGATACGCAGGCTCCTCATTGGGCGATCGGCCTGACGAACGATGCGGGTACCAGCGGGGGTTCCGCTTTCAGCTATAATGACCCCGGTGAATTTTCCGGCTCCTTTTCTGAGCTCTCCGTTTCTCAGCTTCCCGCCGGAACAAACGAGCTTTCCGCCGCAAAAGAAACGGTTCTTGCCGTTCTCCTGTACGATGGCGACGGTGCTGCCCTCCTATCCCCGGAAGAGCTCGCTGAAGATACCGGCAAACTGCAGAATGCGGGCCTTGCAGTCGTTCTGAAATGTCTCTTTTCGCAAGGACGGATAAGCTCTTGATCCCCCCAAATGTTTGATTTTTCTGATCTAAAATAAAAATCCCGGTATGCTTCCTCCGGGATTTTATATTTTCTGTTGCTTTTTGCTCTTATCCCATAGAATGCTGTTTTTTCTTATTCGAGAAAAAGGCCGCGAGCGCAAATACCGCCGCAAGCAGTATCTGGAGCACCAATTGCCAATAGGAGCTGACGCAATAGAGAGTCAATAAATTCATAAGCGTACACCATGAAAAAGCAAGCAAAAGCGCGGCCGGAAGCGGCAGTAGCTTTCTGCCCGCCGCGTTGCCCAAACAGAGACCGCCGGCAAGGAATATGAGGCATATTTCATAATCGATCCCTCCGTCCATAATGACTCCTGTGGTTCTCGCGCAGAAATAAATCCCGCCCAAGGCCGCAAAGGCAGCCGCATAGACTGAAACGCAAATTCTCAGCCCATGCCGCTCCCTTCCTTTCAGCGGGATCAGCACGAGCAGAAAAAGCGCCGCAAGCGGTATCCCAATCAGCAGAGGCAGAAAAAGCGCCTCCGCATACGCCGCGAGTTCCGGCACAGGAAGTCTCCGGGGAAACAGGCTGTTTATCATTCGCACAGCAATGCACACGGCAAGCGTACCCCATACTGCCGGAAACCGCAGACGTACGATGAGCAGCCCATTTACTGCTCCTATCGCCGCGCCCAGTACAACGGCAAGCACGCCCCCTGCTGCAAACGGCAGGCCGGCAGATACAGCCTGCGCCGCAGCTGTTCCGCTCAACAGCAGAACAGAGCCCAACGACAAATCCGGTCCTCCCGCACGGACAGCGATCGCCATCCCTGCCGCGAGCGCCGCAAACGGCACAAAGGACCTAACGGTATTTAACATATTTGCGCCTGAAAAGAAATCCGGTTGAAATAGCCCCCAAAAAAGAAAGACGATCAATGGAAGAAACGCGGGAGCGATTCCCTTTAACAGATTAACGGTTCGTTTCTCCGGCACCATATTTTCCCTCGCATAAAAAAGGCGCGGCTTACTGCCGCGCCGTTCTTTTTTGATCAGCCGATCGGTTTTGCATTCGCAAGCAGATACCGCTCCGCTTCTGCAGACCACAGGCCGTTTGATTTCTCCACGATCTTTGCGAGTTCTGCAAACATCGGGTCTGTTTTCCCGAGCTCTGCAAAATCATCGATCGCTGTAAGCGGCATATCGATCTGCGTATAGATCAGTTTTTTGCCGCCCGGGATATCGTGCAGCTTGAGCGTTACTTCCGGTACGCAGTTCAGACCGCCGACATGCGTGATCATGACCGACGGCTCCAGTTTGCCCTCTCCCATCATTTTCAGCACTTCGCGCATATCATCTGTATTTCCGCCGGAATTGCTGCATACATGCGTCGCCGCGTAATGCACGTCATAGAAGTTGAATTCCGCCTTGAATTCCGTATTAGTCGGGCCTGCGAAGAAATTCAGGCAGCCGTCCATGCCGAGAATATTGTCTCCCATTTCAACAACAGGCTTAACGGGCGCCATCACATAAACGTCATCATAGCCCGTGCCGCCTGAAAGCTCCATTACGTAAGCCTCGTCCTTTTCCGCTGTGTTGACATAATGAAGCTCGACGCCCTGTTTTTTCGCTTCTTCCACCGGAAAGAGCACTTCTGCACGAGCCAGCCGGACAGGATCGATATCCGTTACCACAAGGAGTGACGGCCGCCTGTCTGAATGCAGCGCATAATCGATGGTTCCCAGCCCCATCGGGCCTACGCCTGCGAGAAGCGCCATTTTTCCTCCCTCCTTGATGCCCATTTCATGAACATAGGAGCCGAATTTTGTATGATAATTCACATGCGCGCCGCCTGCGATACAGCTCATTGGCTCCGCAAGCGAGCCATGATAAAACGCCTCTCCCTCATATTTCAGGAAACAGTTCGTCTCAAAAGCCTCGGAAGGGATGACAATGTAGGTCGCATCACCGCCATAATATTGATAAGAATAACCGGGAGCTTCGAGTGAACCTTTATAGAACATAGCCGGCTGTACCGTGAACTTATCGCCCGGCTTTGCCAGATGCGCTACGTTCTTTCCGCACTTCACGACCTCTCCGCAGAATTCGTGACCGATGATGACCGGATTTTCCGCAACGTTGTTCGGAACGCGCTTATGGTCGCCGCCCTGAAGCGCCGCCTTATAGCTCGACATGCACAGACTGTCAGACACTACTTTGGCAAGCATTTCATCGTCCGTGATCTCCGGCAGTTCAAATTCTTCCAGCCTCAAATCCGATTTTCCATACAATCTAACCGCTTTTGTTTTCATTGTTTTCCTCCAAGCCCTGCTTTTTAGTAGAATGGTTTCAACGCCGCACTGCGGCGGTTTATACGATTTGCACGTTCCTGCGCTGCGCTTCGCGCACGACTTCCTCATCAAGGCCGTCGTCCGATACGAGCACATCGATATCCTCCATATAGGCGAATGTGAACGGCATGATCTTATCGATCTTTTTGCTGTCCATCAAAACGATCGTTTTGCGCGCGCGGCTGACAACTTCTTTTTTGATCTCACATTCCGTATAAGTTCCGCTCGTAAAGCCGTTCTCCACGGAAAAACCGCTCGCCGCTATAAAAGCGATATCGATATTGACTTCACGGATAAAGTTACAGGAATTGATCCCGGATACGGAAATCGTGTTGCGGTTCACCTGCCCGCCGATCAGCGTAACGCTTGGTTTCTGCTTTTTGATCAGCTCCATCGCTATATTTACGCCGGACGTCATGATGGACAGGTATTCGTCTTCCATTTCCCGCGTGAACAGCATGAGAGTCGTACCCGCGTCTACATAAATAGACCTCCCGCGTTCGATAAACTGGAGCGCTTTTTTAGCGATGACATACTTTTCCGCCACATTCTCAAGCGCCCGTTCGGAATAAATATCCTCTGCTGCGATGGAAAGCCTGCTCATGGCAACCGCACCGCCCCGCGTGCGTTTTACATATCCGTTATCTTCCAGATACTTCAGGTCTCTCCGCAGCGTCATACTGGAACAGTCCGGAAAATGCTGCTCCAATTCTTTCAGTTTTACTTCGCCGCGCTCCCGCAGCAGCTCTTTGATTTCTTCCCGTCTTTCCGTATTCATAACAGTATCTCCGCATTGTTTTTTATATTGTAACATAAAAATGTTCATTTCTCAACAAATTTGTGAAAATTTTTGACATTTTTGTCTGATTTTTAGAATACTCCCCCCTACCTACCAAAAATTTTTCTTTTTTTGTTTTATTTGAACACCCCTCCGAAAAATTCCAAAAATGCGATTATTACGCTTTTTTAAATTGAACGCACGTTCACAGCGTTTCAAAATATCAAAACCCCGCATTAAAAAGGGATTTTTTGCCTTGACAACCTCTCCGGAAATCCGTATTATTTTATTAAATGAACTATGGTTCGTATTAAAATCCGCATCACGTTTGCGCATCTTACCGCCCTTTGCGGGCGTTAGTATCAATCCGTATCGGACCAAGAATTTATTATGAAGGACTTATTTTGGAGGTTTTATCATGGCAATCAAAAGTACGATCAAAAGCGCGGGGGCTAACGTTGCGTTTTCTGCAGCGTTCAAGTACCTCGAAAAAGACCCGGTCAAGAATCTTCCGAAGCTGCTGAAGTGGGCGGACGGATTCACGAAAGGCAACCAGTGGAACAATTCCGTTAAGAATTTCCAGAACTGGTGGGATCAGCAGACGTGGCAGGGCGTTCTGATGAAACGCGTCCTCACCGATGTTAACGTAAACTACCTGAAGCGCTTCATTCTGAACTTCTTTCTGAACTCCGGCGTAAAGGGTATGCCGATCGCTCAGGCAAAGGGTAAAGAGATGGGCGTTCAGATCCCGTGGGCGATCCTCATGGACCCGACTTCCGCGTGCAATCTCAAGTGCATCGGCTGCTGGGCGGCAGAATATGGCAAGCATTACAATCTGACCTATGAAAAGATGGACGAGATCATCACGCAGGGCAAGGAGCTCGGCATCTATGTATACCTGTTCTCAGGCGGCGAACCGCTGGTTCGTAAAAAAGACCTGATCCGTCTTGCGGAGAAGCATTCCGACTGTGCGTTCGGCGCATTCACAAACGCTACTCTGATCGACGAAGACTTTGTACAGGATCTGCTGCGCGTTGGCAACTTTACTTTCATGATCTCCGTAGAAGGCACACCGGAAGAAACAGACGCACGACGCGGAAAAGGCACGTATGATAAAGTCATGAAGGCCATGAAGCTGCTGAAGGATGCGGGTATTCCGTTCGGTTATTCCGCTTGCTACCACAGCCAGAACTACAAAACCATCGCGAGCGACGAATGGAACGACACGATGATCGAGGCAGGCTGCCTGTTCGGTTGGCTGTTCACCTATATGCCGATTGGTAAAGACGCCGTTATGGACCTGTGTGTAACGCCCGAGCAAAGGGCTCACATGTATCAGCGCGTTCGTGAGATGCGTGAATATAAGCCGATCTTTATCCTCGACTTCTGGAACGACGGCGAATATGTCGGCGGCTGCATCGCCGGCGGGCGCCGCTACTTCCACATCAATTCCAACGGCGACTGCGAGCCGTGCGCATTTATCCACTATGCGACGCATAATATCAACGAATGCACGCTTGAAGAGGCTCTCGGCAGCCCGCTCTTCCGCAAGTATCAGGAAGGTCAGCCGTTCTCCGATAACCTTCTGCGTCCGTGCCCGCTGCTCGATAATCCGGACGGCCTCAGAAAGGCAGTCCATGAATCCGGTGCACATCCGACACAGGACCTTGACCTCGAGGGTGTCGACGTGCTGACGGCTAAAACGGACAAAATCGCTGAAAACTGGAAAGTAAAAGCAGACGAGATCTGGTCCTGCGGACATTATCCGTTCAATGGCATCATCAACCACGCGATGGGCAAACGTGTCGATACAACGAATGGAATGGGCGCTGCCGGCTGCGGAAACTGCGGACATGTTCCGTGCGACAGAGCGACTGAGATCCCGGAAAACCTGAAATAAAAATCAACAATCTACTTTACGGCATGGCGAAAGTCATGCCGTATTTTTTATCTGTTTACAAACCATATCTTCCCCCTCTATAATAAAAATGGGTCTAAAAATCTATCAGACAGGAGAAAGGATATGCTGTTTACAACACGCGAAAGTATTACGGGAAAAACGTTGGAGGAGCTTGGTATCGTTACGGGCAGTACAGTCCAAAGCGTGCACATCGGCAAAGATTTTATGGCAGGCTTCAAAACGCTGGTCGGCGGGGAACTTACCTCCTATACCGAGATGATGCAGGAGGCCCGCAAGATCGCTACCGGCCGTATGGTTGCCGAAGCTTCCAAAATGGGTGCGGACGCTATCGTGGCTATGCGTTATGCTTCTTCCTCCATCACACAGGGAGCGGCCGAGATCATTGCCTACGGCACCGCAGTGAAATTCAAAGATTAAATTTTTCAATATAAAAGAGACGGGCTATCCCGTCTCTTTTATATTGCATTCTGATCGTCCTTACGGCTGCATCTGCTGTCCGCCTGTCACATTGAGCGCCTGTCCCGTCATGTAGGACGCATCGTCGCTTGCAATGAATACGAGGCAATTTGCAATATCTTCATACTGGCAGCCGCGCTTCATCGGTACCTGATTGATATATTTCTGGCGCACTTCTTCCTCTGTGATACCCTGATTCCTTGCATACTGCTTGAACAGGCTGTTGACCCAAAGCGGGCTGTCGAGCATGTTGCCCGGGCAGATCGCATTCACGCGGATGTTGTCTTCTGCGAGTTCGAGCGCAAGGCTCTCTACGAGACCGATACCCCCGAATTTCGAGGATGCATACGCGGAATTTTTTGCAGAACCCTTTTTGCCGGATTTGCTGTTGATCTGTACGATGCTGCCATAGCCCTGCTTTTTCATGACCGGGATAGCCGCTTTCACAGTGTTAAAGAAGCCGCAGAGGTTTACGTCGATGACGAATTTCCATTTTTCCGGATCAAATTCTTCGATTGCTCCGGAAATAACGATCGCTGCATTTGCAACAAGGATATCCACTTTTCCATATTTGTCGACCGCCGTCTTGATCAGCGCTTCGCAATCTGCGTATTTCGTTACGTCAAGCTTTACCGCGACCGCATCTTTCAAAAGCTTTGCCGTTTCACATGCGCCTTCGTAATTCATATCGCCGATCACGACCTTCGCGCCTTCGTCTGAACAACGCTGAGCGAGCGCCTGCCCAAGTCCCTGTGCTGCGCCAGTGATCACGACTACCTTGTCTTTAAATTTCATGCACCGTTCCATCTTTTTCTTCTCTCCTATCCTACACAAGTTTTTCTATAAATTCCGCAAGCGCTTTTGCGCTGTGCTTTTTCCCCCATTTTCTCTGCGCTCGCTCCATTTCTTTCAGCTTCAGGCTATTGAGGCGCAGCTGCATGATCACCTGACTGACCGACTGATATTGGCTGCAATGCACCGCGAGGGAATGGTTGAGCAAAAACGCATGATTCATATTCTCCACCCCCGGCATCGGCTTCATCAGCAAAAGCGGCTTGCATTTGGCGATCGTTTCAGAGGTCGAAAGGCCTCCCGGCTTTGTGATAACAACGTCCGCCGCATCGATATACTTTTCCATATTGTCCACAAAGCCCAGCACTTCCACGCTGTTTTTGTAAGCTACGGAAGCAAGCTTATTTTTCAGCCGTTTATTGGAACCGCAGACTGCGACGATCTGCACATCCTCCATTTGGTCAATATCCTGTATAACGGGCACCATGCCCGAAAATCCCATTCCTCCCGACGCCAAAAGTACGGTAAATCTCTCCTTATCGAGTCCAAGCTGCCCACGCGCTTCGTTGCGCGGCAAGGCTCTCGTAAATTTCGGGTCTACGGGGATCCCTGTCGGCAATATCTTACTTTCCGGAATACCTCTCCGTGTAAATTCCGGAATAAGCAGCTCGTTTGCCGCCACAAAATAATCCATCGCCGTATATTCCCAAAATGGATGGAGGGAATAATCCGTCACGATCCCGATGCTTTTGATGCGCTCGTCATACATCCCCGCTTCTTTCAGCGCCGTGACGAGCATTGCCGTCATCACGATCGAGCACACGATCACATCTGGCTTTTCTTCATCTATATATTTCTGCAGCTTGTTTTTGGCAAGATTGGCAAAGGCCCATGGGAAATACAGCTTCATGTCCGCACGGCCATTCGCTTTTTCCGCTCCCTTATAAATCGTTTCATTCAGTTTCGGGACGAAACGCCCCATCGCAACATATCCTTTGTCGAACCCAAGACCGATTGCCTTATTCAGAAATTTATAGGTATCAAGAATCTTGCATTCATGTCCTCTTTTTACAAGGGCGGCGCGCAGAGCTTTACTGGTTGAGTTATGTCCCTGCCCGACGGTCATACTTAAGACCAGCACTTTCATCGTCCAACCTCCGCATTTTACATTACCCCAACGATCCTATTTTAATATAGCATAGGCAAATGTTATTATCAACGCTTTAAGTCCCAAAGAATTCTTACAAATTCCTTATGCCTTGCTCTTATTTATACTTTCTGTGCAATCTCTCTTAAAAAACCGGCAGAAATGTTATTTTGTCCAAAAATCCACAATGCCCCTTCAGGCTGCGCCATCATCACAACGCTAAAAAACGGTGTGCCGAATATTCACACCGTTTCTCAGCTTTATTCCCAAAGGTGCACAAACGAAATCAGGGATCAGACTTCTGTATGCGCCGCCCGCTTTATAGAGGCGCCCATATTTATTTTCTATTCGCCCAGTAAGGCTTTCAAGTCTGTATTTTTCAAATAATTCGCAATATATTCCCTCGTTGCCGCATACACTTTTTCCCTCGCATATTCAATGTCATTTGCACGTTCTTCCAATGCGAATTCATAGGTTTGCCGCAATTCCGTGCCGACATTGATCTTTGCAATCCCCGCTTTGACCGCATCCAATATATATTGATGCCTGATCCCTGAACCGCCATGCAGGACCAGCGGTATTTTGACTGCCTGAAACAGGGATTCAATGTGCTGCACATCGAGTTTCGCTTCCGGTTTTTTCTGGTTGCGGACCAACTCGGCGACCGCGCCATGTATGTTCCCTACGGCGACTGAAAGCCAGTCACAGCCGCTTTCTTCCACGAATCGAACCGCTTCCTCTATTTTAGTAAATCCTATTTTTTCTGCGAATATCTGTTCATATGGCGGCAATTCTTTGCTTTCGTGTCCCATGACCGCTCCCAGTTCCGCCTCGCATGGTATACCAGCCGCATGGGCCGCCGCAGCTGCTTCCGCTGTTTTTTCAATATTCCCATTCAAATCGAGACGCGAGCCGTCGATCATAATAGACTGATATCCTGCGATGATCGCGCGTTCGATCAGCTGCATATAGAGAACCGGCTTATAATCCTCGTCAATTACAGGAATGTGGTCCAAATGGAGCAGCGTATGTTCATCGTTTTTATACTTTTCATACTCCTCTGCTACACGCTCCAGAGATTCTGCCTGCATTTTCTCCCATTCTACCCTTGCGACCTGAAGCATCGCCACACTGTTTTCATCAACGATGGCCTGCACGATCGGCTTTACCATGGGAATGTGGGGAATATTGAATGCCGGAATACACTTTCCGATCATGCGTGCCTTTTTTATTACTGTATTTGCTTCCATATAACCAACGCCCTCCTTAATAATTTTTTAAATAATCGGCTGAAAGCGCTTTATAGACTTTATAGTTTTCCCTCTGTTTTCTTCCGTTCACACAGTCCGGTTCAAAATAAACCACATCATTTTTGACCTGTTCCTGCGCTTCATCCACTGTTTTGCTCCATCCATTTCCCAGCGAGGCTAAAATACAGCTTCCAAGCGACGGCAATTCAATATTTTTCATCCTTCCCATCCTCGTGTTCAGCAGATCCGCCCGCAGCCCGATCAGTTTATCCGACCGCGAACCGCCGCCGCCAAAATGGATATTATGGAATACTCCATTCGTAGTTCCTTTGATATAATCGATGCAGGCGACAAATTGGTAAGCAAGGCTTTTCAGCAGCGCTTCAAATATATCCTCCAATGTCGTCGCCATACTCATGCCCAGAATCGCGCCGTGATAGTTCTCCATATAAGGAAGCACGAACAGGCGGCTTTCTTTTTGCAAGTCTGCTTTCGCTATCATCTGCCCGATATCGGCTTTTGTATCCGCTAAAAGATTTTTGCAATACCACTCCAGCATTGCCCCTGCTGTCGGAAATGCGTCCATCACCGTATATTTCCCCCGAAAAGGCGAATTATAGCAGCACGAAAAAATAAGGGAATCCCCAAACTCATTGCAGCCTGTTACAAACTCGTCTGAAAAATACCCGATCTGTTCGTAAGTCCCCATGAGTACGCCCAGCGTTCCGATTTGATCTGTTTTTACGTCTGCGGCTAAAAGAGAAGCCGATACATCGTGACATCCGATCGTCACGGGAACCGGGCCGCCCAGTTCCACCCGCCCATAAGAACGGATCTTCCCCACAACGGTCTGTGATTCCACGATAGTTGTTCCAAGCTGCTCCTCCGTCATTCCGCACACATCGAGGATCGGTTCTGACCACTGTTCCCGTTGCACGTCATAAGCCAGCTTTCTTGCCGCCATTGTCCTGTCCTGTATATCTCCGAATCCAAGCTTGTGCATAATATATTGCTGATTCGTATAGAAAGCTTCTGATCGTGCGAATACGTCTGGGCAGTTCCGCTTGAGCCACAGGATTTTAGAGGCAGAGCTTAGCGTGCTCAGCGTATTTCCGGTGATCTTTCCATATTGTTCTGCGCCGATCTCCCGCGCAAGTGTCTCGACTTCCCGGTAAGACCTTCCGCAAAATCCGGGCAGCATCCGGTATAGCGCGTTTCCTTTCCCGTCGACCGGCGTAATATTATCTCCAAAAAACGAAAAGGTAACAGCAGCGATTTCTACGGCGCCTCCTAAGCGTATCGTTTCGGCCACGGCCGTCTCGGACGCCGTCCATATTTCTTCCGCGTCGAGCTCGATTTGATTTGCCGCAGGAGTATACCAGCAGTATTTTCTGCTTGTTCCCGCAACGGTTTTCATCGTTTGCCGATCGAAGAGCGTTACATGTACGTTTGAGGTCCCAAAATCAATTGCCAGATAGCATGCCTGCTTGCCCATTGAAAACCATCCCCTCTCTCCAGTCCTCAAGCGATCGTATTGCGCAGAGGTTGTCCTTTAAAATAGTCTTTTAAGCTGTCTGCAACGATCGCAACAGAGGCGGTGAAGGTGCCGATCGATGTTCCGGCAAGATGGGCCGACAGAGTAACATTATCCAATTTTCGCAGTAAATGGTCCGCACTCAGCGGTTCTTCCTGAAAAACATCCAAAACCGCTCCTCCGATCTTTTTCTCCTGCAGCGCCTCTATCAATGCCTTCTCATCTACCAAGCCTGCCCGCGCGGTGTTTACGAAAATTGCAGTCGGTTTCATCTTGCTGATCCACTCCCTGCTGAACATCCCTTTCGTTTCCGGAGTCAGCCGCATATGAAGCGATACAAAATCACATTCCGAAACCACTTCCTCCATGCTGCCCGCGATGCAGCCCAGCGCCTCAATATCTTTCTTTTCGCAATAGGGATCGTATACCATAATAGCCGAACCGAACGCTTTCAGGCGTTTTGCGATTCTTTTTCCGATATCTCCGAAGCCAATCAGCCCCACTTTCATGTTGCACATGTTATCTGAATAGGACATATTATCAAACTTCTTTGTCCACAGTCCTCTTTTGATATCAGCGTCCGTCCTTGCGATATTTCTCATCTCGCACAGCATTGCCGCGACTGTAAAGTCCGCTACAGCCGCCGCCGCGCGCCCCGGGGCGTTGATCACTTTAATATTTCTTTTTGCCGCTTCTCCGAGATTGATATTTTCTGCGCCGGTCCTCAATGTTCCTATGATCTTCAGATTGGGGGCGGAATCCATCAGCTTTTTCCCCACCGGAGCAAAATGGGTAATGATGATCTCTGCATCTGCTACCGCCCGGTATGCTTCGGGGTTGATCGGCGTTTTATCCGGCCCGTTTACTTCTACCTCCAGCATGGAATTCTGATATTCAAGCGGTGTCTCGCCTACTGTTTTTTCGATCAATTCCACCTCGTATCCATATTCTTCCAGTTCGCAAAAGCCGCTCATCGCTGCCTTGTCGATCCCTCTGTCATAAATACAAACGACTTTTTTCGCCATCTTTCTCTCTCCTTTTGTTCTGTCTTTTATATTGAGCTTCCAAAATCGACCCAGCCTTTCATATAATCCGGGTCTCCGCCTTTCAGCATCGTTTCCTGCAAGGTGTCGAGCGTACATCTGTGTGTAAAGATAGCTCCAAATCCTAATTTTTTGAATTTGCACAGCATTTGAAAGGCCTTGTGAAACGCACTTGCCGTATTTACGCTCATCCCGATGTAGGTTGCATGTTTGCTGCACAGATCCCGTGCAGGATCGAATTCCACCGTATTCTTCCCTACGATATTCCCAACCTCAATCAACGTTCCCACATTTTTCATCAGATCGATCCCGTCGCGGAATGCCTGCGGCGAACCGGCGCATTGGAATACGACATCCGCACCCTTTCCGTGGTTCAGGCCCATAATAATATCCCGCCGCTCTTCAATGGACATCTTTGCCGAATTCATTATGACATCGGCCTGCGACAGCTTTTGTGCCAAGGCCAGTTTCTGATCGCTGAAGCCGCTGATAACAATATTCTGTACTCCCAGCGTACGAGCGATCATAGCCGTAAGTGCTGCAACCTGTCCGTCTCCGATCACAAGAACTGTGGACCCCAAATTGAAAGAATCTTCAAATATGCCCGGCGACCGCATCGCCAGCTCGACTGCCCGCATTGCGACTGCAGTCGGGTCGAGCAGCGAGGCAACGTTGCTCGGCATTTCTTCCGGCACCTGCCACATGAATGTTCCGGGAAATACATACATATATTCTGCAAATCCGCCCTTGATATAGGGCGCTTCCTCAACGGAGTTGGAACGGACCGGACTGCCGCCGACACCCAGCTCTTCAAAGGGTACGCCATATACGAAAGCATTTTCACAAATACCGCACGCTCCTATACCGTAGGTAAGGCAATTTGAACAGGTTCCGCATACGACCCATGGATATAGGCATATCCTGTCGCCTATTTTGACCGTTCCCGTATAGCAGCGCATTGCCTGTGCGGCATTTTTTCCCATTTCGACGATCCTGCCGCACATTTCATGTCCTAAGATCATCGGTTCCGGCGGCTCCTGCCGGAAAAGGTGCAGATCCGTTCCGCATATACTTGCAGCTTCCAGCTTAATGATGAGTCCGTCGTCCAGACACTTTGGCAATTGTACATCCCTAACGTCTATTTTCTGCCTTCCCGACCATACTGCCGCCTTGCATGTTTTCGCATCCATAAAATTTTTCCTCCTTATCAGGCTTCTGCGCCCGCTGCTTCCGCCGCGATACGCGCGCTCCGTGCACGCTGCATATTATCGAACGCGACTGCGAACAGCAGTACCGCCCCTTTTACGACCCACTGCCAATAAGTATCAAGGTTCAGCAATGTCATACCGTTGCTCAGCACCCCCATAATGAGAACGCCGGCAATTACATTGAGTATTTTTCCTTCACCGCCCGCGACACTTACGCCGCCCAGAACAGCTCCTGTAATGACATCCATCTCAAATCCTTCGCTGGTGTTGGGCTGGCCGGAATTGATCCGCGAGAGCATAATAACGCCCGCAAGACCCGCAAAGAATCCACTGAGTGCATATACTTTCAGAAGGCCCTTTTTTACATCTATCCCCGATAGCCGGGCAACCTCTTCATTTCCGCCAATAGCATAAACATAACGGCCAAACCTTGTTTTCTCGAGCAGCCACCAGCCGAACAGGAATACAAGCGCCATAATGATAACAGGGATCGGAATCCCCGCCATATAGCCCTGCCCTATGAACTTGATATCTTCCGGCAGCCCATAGACAGGAATCCCTTCCGTCAATATAAATGCAAATCCGCGGGCGATCGTTTGCATGGCAAGCGTTGCGATCAGAGCAGGCACCTGAAATCTCGCTACCATGATGCCGCTTACGGTTCCGCAGCCGGTTCCTACCAGAATTCCTATTATCATCGCCAATGCAACCGGCATTCCGGTATTGACGATGAGCAGCGCTGATACGACGCCGACAAGCGCGATGACGGAACCAACCGAAATATCGATTCCCGCTGTCAACAGGACCATCGTCATGCCGACTGAGCATATTCCGATCATGGAGACCTGACGAAGCATATTAAAAATATTGTTCGATGTCAGGAAGCTGTCCGGCGCAGAGAATGAGAAAAATGCCAGTACGATAATCAAGATCACATATACAAATACGTTGCTGAATGAAAGCTTCTTTTTCATAATATAATCGTTCCTCCCTCGGCAGCGCGGCCATCAGCCGCACGATGCCATTTCCAATATCTTTTCCTGAGACACCTCGTCTCCAGATATTTCTCCAACGAGCCTCCCCTGCTGCATGACGAGGATCCTGTCGCTCATCCCGATCAGTTCAGGCATTTCAGAGGAAATCATGATGATCGATTTCCCTGCCTTGATCAATTCGTTCATCAAAAGATAAATCTCATACTTCGCCCCAACATCGATCCCCCGGGTCGGTTCGTCCAGAATGAGAATATCCGCGTCGACTGCCAGCCATTTCGCGATCGCTACCTTCTGTTGATTTCCGCCCGATAGGTTGCTCGCCAATTGCTCCATACTGGGCGCTTTGATATTAAGGGCTTTTATATACTCGTCCGCAAGATTTCTTTCTTTTTTCCTATTGATGCCCATAAAGCTGCAAATTTCTTTTCCCTTCAGTTTTACAAGCGATATATTTTCTCTGATACTCAGCGTCAGAGAAACACCTTGTCCTTTACGGTCTTCCGGAATCAGACTGATACGCTGTTCGATCGCATTTTCCGGTTTATGTATCTCTATCCGCTTTCCATATAAATAGATTTCCCCCGCAGTTTTCCGGTCTGCACCGAACAGGGCGCGCATCACTTCCGTTCTTCCTGCGCCTACAAGTCCGGCAAAGCCAAGGATCTCTCCCTTATGCAGAGAAAAAGAAACATCGTGTATCTTTGTCAGATCTGTTGACAGGTGTTCGACCCGAAGGATCTCTTCGCCCGGAACACTCTCCCGTTTCGGATATTCTTCCGTTAGATCCCGTCCGACGATCAGACTGATCAATTCTTTTCTGTTGGTCTTATCGGCATCCATCGTACAGATATATTTCCCGTCCCGCATCACGGTGATCCGGTCCGCAACTTCAAATATCTCTTCCATCCGATGGGAGATATAAATGATGGAAACCCCTTCGTTTTTCAGCGATTGTATCAATGAGAATAATATTTCAACTTCCCGGTTCGAAAGGGGCGCCGTCGGCTCGTCCATACAAAGGACCTGCGCATTCTCAAGTACCGCTTTAGCGATCTCTACAAGCTGTTTGTATGCATTTGGCAAGTCGCATACCCGCGCTTCAGGATCGATCTTGATTTGGAAACGTTCGAATATTTCTATTGTTTTTGCAATCATTTCCTTTTTATTGAGATTCGGCCCGGCTGTGATTTCTTTCCCTAAAAATAGATTTTCGTAAACCTTCAGATAGGGAACAAGGTTAAATTCCTGATAGATCATGCTGATTCCCTTTTCTTTCGCCGCATTCGGCGTCAGGCCCGTAACTTTTTCCCCGAATAAATAGTATTCGCCCGACGTCATCGGCTGGGCGCCTGCAATGATTTTGCACAGCGTCGATTTTCCGGCTCCATTTTCCCCGAGCAATGCATGTACTTCGCCTTTTTTCAATTCAAAATCAACGTGGTCGAGCGCTTTTACCCCCGGAAAATATTTACAGATATCTACCATTTTGATATTGAGATCGTTGTTTTCCATTTGCACGTATGACACCTCGTGTTTTCGTCTCGTTTCGGGAGCGGAGCGTTATAAGACGCTCCGCTCCCTCTAAGCTCTCTTCTTTATAGCGATCTATTGGATATATTCATCGATATTTTCCGCACTGATCGCATTGACCGGTACCATATAGGATTCCGGAATTTCTTCCCCATTCTTCAGTGCCAAGGCATAATCGATAAACTGTTGTCCCGTTCCGACCGGATTCAGGTATACCGTACCTCTGTAAATAGTTCCTCCTTTGATCAGTTCAAGGGCCTGATCTGTTCCGTCTACGCCTCCAATAAAGAATTCATCCCCCATATCGCGTGCCGAGACCGTCTCATAGGCTCCTAATGCACCGGAATCGTTGATGCCGATGATCGCGCAGACATCCGGATGTGCGGAAAGAATGTTTTCAGCTGCAGTCATGCCAAGGTCCGTCGTATGTGCGTCGACCTTCGTCACACATTCTGCATTGGGTACAAACTCCTCAATACCGGCCTGAATGCCGTTTTCGCGGCCAATGGTCTGCTCCAGCTGGCTTTGCGTAAGGATAGCATATTTGCAGCCCGCCTCTTCGCCGAACGTATCTACCATCCACTGTCCGGCCAACTGTCCGATGGCGGTTCCCATCTCTATCTCGTCTACATTCATATTACACGTCGCATCATCATAGGCAGTCGTATGCGTAATAACAGGAATATTCGCGTTCTTCGCTTCCCCGATCACGCCCTGCAACGATTCCGCGTCGACCGGCCCGACTACAATAACATCCACTCCTTGTGAAATGAAGTTCTCTAAGGCCGTAACCTGTGTGGCCGCATCAGATTTCCCGTCTGTCACGATCGTTTTTATTCCCGCTTCCTCTCCGGCTTCTTCAAAGGAATTCGCAATCGCGGCCCAGAAATTATTCGACAGGTCCATCGGGCAGAAGCCTACCGTATATTCACCGTCCGCAGCCGCGCCGTCTTCGCTGGCCGCAGCCTGCTGCGATTCAGCCGGTTCTGTTCCAGAGCTCTCAGCGGGCGAGCTCATGCTGCACGCTGCCAAGCTAAACACTAAGAGGGTTCCCAATACTAAAGCGACAATTTTTTTCATTTTATACTTCCTCCTTATTTTTTATTGCAAAGATAATTTTCTCTTTGCAAATCATTTTTGAAATTGTTTCGTTTTGTTTATTTCAAAATTTATATCTCGTATTTTTTCGTTTTATGTTTTGAAATCTGTTAATTCGAATGTTTTATGTTTCATATATTACCGATATCTCGTTTTTATGTCAATACTTTTTTCGGTTTTTTACGAAAATATTTCTATTACACAATTTCAATCCATAAAACCACTTCTTTTTGTTTCGTTTTTTACTTTTTATATTTATTCCGGCAGTATAAAAAACGCTGTTCTCCTTACTGTTTTAGCCGTATTTTCCAGATGTTTTAAAACAAATCATGAATTCACTTGATTTTTTTTTTGAAATTCGATATCATCTATTTAGGTTTCGAATTATAACATACATAGGAATTTAAAATGGACCATAAAAAACGACTCAGTATTGAAAAGCGCAAACAATATATCCTGTCTCTTTTGGATAAGCAAGGCTCTGTTACAGTATCAGAGCTCAGTGAATGTTTCCAGATGTCTGATGTTTCCATTCGCAAGCTGCTGATCACAATGGAGAATGAAGCCCTTTTGCAGCGCACTTGGGGCGGCGCGACCAAGCTGACCCGTGCGACCAACGAGCTTTCCTATCCGGTACGTGAAACGCGCAATCTTTCCGAGAAAATCGCGATCGCAAAAGTCGCATATGATTGTATCGAAGAAGGCGATGCCGTATATCTGGACAGCGGAACGACGACATTAGAGCTTGCCAAGCTGATCGCGCAGGGGAATAAACAAAACCTGCTGATCGCAACAAATGCGTTGGACCACGCGCGTGAATTACAGGCGCGGGCCGATTTGAATGTTATTATGGTCGGAGGAGAGATACGTCCTGATGTCAGAGCTTGCAGCGGTTATATAACAAATGATGTGATCCGCCAGCTTATTTTTGATAAAGGCTTTATTGGGGTCGAGCATATTTCTCCGGAGCATTCCTTCACTACGCCGAATATGCTCGATGCGGAATTGAAGCGGATCATTATACAGGCTTCGAAGCAAAACTATATTTTGGCAGACTATTCGAAGTTTTGGAATGATTCTCTTGTCCAGATCGTTCCTCTCCAGCAAATTTACCGCGTCATTACCGATTGGCATATGCCTGATACAGAACGAACCATTTTTACAGAAAAAGGAGTCGATATCGTCTCCGCACCGGCTCCTGCGCTCTTTTAAAAAATCCAGAGCAGCCCGCAGTATATCGGCATCAATACGATATACTGTTTTTACCCGAATAAAGTTTTTCTTCCTGTTCTTTTTATTATTTTGCGGAAAAGCCGTCTCGCCGCCTTGCCCGCACGTATCCGTTATGCTATCATGGGTAAGGTTATAAATTCACTGTTAAGGCAGGTTATGATATGAGTAAGAAGATCGTACTTACCGGCGGCGGCAGCGCCGGGCACGTAACGCCTAACCTCGCGCTGATCCCCGGTCTGCAGGCACACGATATTGAAGTGCACTATATCGGCACACAGGACGGGATCGAGCATACGCTTGTGCATGGCGTTCCCTACCATGTGATCGAGGCGGGCAAGATGCGCCGCTACGCAAGCGCTAAAAATATCACTGATATTTTCAAGATCATCAAGGGCTACGGGCAGGCCAAAAAGATTTTGCGTTCTCTCCAGCCCGATATCGTGTTTGCCAAGGGCGGCTTCGTCTCCGTGCCTGTGGCATGGGCGGCAGCCAAGCTTAATATCCCTGTCATTCTGCATGAAAGCGATTATACGCCCGGTCTCGCCAACCGTTTATGTATGAAAAAAGCGCAAACGGTATGTCTTTCCTTTGACACGCGCGAAGCGGCCGGCGGAAAGGGCGTTCTTACCGGCTCGCCTATCCGCAGCGGCCTTTTGACCGGAAGCCGGACTGCCGGGCTTAAAAAACTCGGGTTTAGCGGCGATAAACCGGTGTTATTAATAATGGGAGGGTCTCTGGGCGCACAGGCAGTAAACGATGCCGTCGATGCGGATATCGAGGAACTCACGAGCCGTTACAGCATCGTTCATCTGCGCGGAAAGGGAAAGCTGAACCCCACGCTCGACGGAAAAGCTGATTACCGGCAGTTCGAATATATCGAGGAGGGCTTGAACGATATTTTTGCCGCTGCCGACCTTGCGCTTTCGCGCTCGGGTGCAAACGCGATCTTTGAGTTCCTTGCCCTGCGGCTTCCCGCTCTTCTCGTTCCGCTGCCGCTGTCCGCCAGCCGCGGCGATCAGATCCTAAATGCGGATTATTTCAAGAAACGCGGCTATGCTGAGGTGATCGCGCAGGAAGACCTCACGCCGGAAACGCTTCTTTCCGCTCTTTGTGAGCTGGAGGCGCACCGTGAAGAGCTAATCGGCAATATGTCCCGAAGTGTGGAAGCGGATGGAACAAATAACGTACTTACTATTATTTTAAAAAGTATTGGAGTCAAATGAACATTCAGAATTTCGTAGAAAACTATCATGAGTTGCCGTCAGCCGAACGTAAGGAAGGCCTTTCCGACATCGTCAAAGGCGAAAAATTCAAAACAGTCCTCAATTTGGCAAAGGGCGCGAACACGCGCGCAGCTTTGCGCGTTCTTGCAGATGCAGGCAGCAGAGCCTCCGATTTTGTAAAGTCGAACGCCGAAAGCTTCCTGAAATTTTTGCATGCAAGCGACGCAAAAGTCCGCATGCATGCCGCTCAGATCATCGGCAATACCTGCGCGGGCGAATATCTCGACGAGCTGATCGGGGCGATCATGCACGAGCAGACGATGTTTGCTCTTCCCTCTTATTTGCTTGCTATCGGCCGCGCTAAAAGCGACCGCGCCAAACGGTTTCTCGATTCCTATCAGCTTCGAAGCGATCTTGAAAAGCACCGCGAAGAGGAAAAGGCCGCTCTTGATAAGGCGCTTGCCGGATTTATCATCCGAAAAAAAGCGCGCGTACGCATACTCCCCTCGGATATCGTGCTGCTCGCCTCGCCAAATCCGAACGTGACATATTCTCAATGTGCAGACGCGGGGCTGTCTCCTAAAAAACTGGGGCGTTATATTGCCGTTTCCGGGCTTTCTGATTTTTATAACATTTATCAGCTCCGCGCTTATACGGATGCCTATATCTATCTTGGTTCTTCTCCCGTCGCTGAGCTTCCGGCATTCTTGGCGCAGCGTGAACGCGCGGTTCTGCAGCGCACAGGAGTCACGGGTTACCGACTTGAGGTACGCAGCGTGACCCATCAGGTCCGTCTCGACATCATCAAAAAATGCGTTTCTTCTATGAAAGAGCTTGTGAATACGCCTTCTTCGTATTCCATTGAGATCATGATCGAATTAGATGGCGATAAGGCGCAGGTGTTTTTGAATCCGCTTACGGACGACCGCTTCTCCTACCGTAAAAAAGCGATCGCCGCCAGTATTCATCCCGGAGTTGCAGCAAGCGTGTGCGCATATGCAAGCGAGTTTTTTAACCCCGACGCACGCGTCCTCGATAATTTCTGCGGGAGCGGAACCATGCTGTATGAAAGGGGCTTTTATCCGCATCATTCCCTGACCGGAGCAGATATCAATATGACGGCTGTGGAGGCTGCCAAGGAAAACAGCCGGTATGCGCATGTGCATCCGCAGTTCCACTATATCGACTGTCTGAAGTTCACGGCAAAAAAATATGATGAAGTGATCGTCAACATGCCATTCGGGCTGCGGGTGGGAAACCATTCCAGAAATGAACGGCTTTACAGATCCTATTTCTCTATTCTCCCGGATATCCTTACAGAGGAGGGTCTTGCCGTACTTTATACGCATGAAAAGCAACTGACCGAACGTCTGATCAGGAACAACGGAAGATTCCAGACGTTGAAGCGTACGACCTTCGACGCAGGCGGCCTATATCCTGCCGTATATGTATTGCGGAAAAAATAATACATTGACATTGCAAAAACCCCCTTCGCACACTGCTGCAAAGGGGGTTTTTTTATTTTGTTCCGCTTTCCGAAGCTGTGTCCGCAGCTGCCGTACGCCCTCGTTCCGTTCTGCGCAGGCGCTTCATGATCAAGATGCCGATCGTCATGACGGCCGGAAAAATGATCGCTGATAAAAGTCCGATCTTAAGGCCCGCCTGTTCCGGTGAAAACCCGGACAAAATATCCCAGTTCAAGATGCCTGACGACTGTGCGTTCTCCGATACGAGCCCCGTCATCCACGGGCCGACCGAGCAGCCGAGATCGCCGCAGATCGCAAGAATACCGAACATTGCCGTTCCGCCTTTTGGATAACACTTCGCCGAATAGCTGAGCATTCCCGGCCAAAGCAGACTGACTGCAAAGCCGCAGACCGCGCACCCCATCAGCGAAAGGAGCGGCAGGCGCGTGAGGGAAACGATCAGATAGGAGCCTGCGCACAGAATAGAACATGCGAGCAGCGCGCTCGTTAGATTGATTTGTTTACCCCGCAGGCCATAGATCGTTCTTCCGATCCCCATAAACACGGCAAAAAGGCACGGCCCAAGCAGATCGCCCATCACTTTTGACACCCCGAGCGCTCTTTCCGCAAAAAGCGAGGACCATTGAGACATAGCTTGCTCGGCCGCGCCGGCGCACAGCATCGTGAGCATCGCGATCATAAATATCTTAGATACCAGCAGTTTCCGCACCGGTATTTTCTCATGCGTCTCTACCGGTGCCGGAAGAGGAACCTGCATGAACCTGATCCCATTATATACCGGTAATATCGCCCACAGCACAGGCAATATCACCCACATTCCGTGTCCGAATACGGAAAGGAATACCGTAGAGAGCAGAACGACCAGAACCTGTCCCCAGCAATAAAAGGAATGCAGCAGGCTCATAGCGGAGGCTTTGTTGTCCCCGGGAACCAAATCGACGATAGGGCTGATGACCACCTCAATCAAGCCTCCTCCCACCGCATATAGAAACACCGCTGTGCAAAGCCCGGCATACGGCTCCATGAGCCCGGGCAGCAGTCCAAGCGCAACAAGCCCTGCAGCACACAGGAAATGCGCCGACACCATACAGGTACGGTAACCGATCTTATCCACAAACCGGACCGCGATCGCGTCTACGGCAAGCTGCGTTCCAAAGTTCAGAAAAATCAGATTCCCGATCATGGAAAGAGAAAGATCGAATTGCTGCTGAAAAATAACAAACAACAGCGGAGCAAGATTTACAACCGCCGCCTGTACGATATAGCCGCGATAGCATGCATATATAGTTGATCGGTAGGTATGCGACATCTGGAACCTCTAAAATTCTAATCCCATTTTTTTTGCGCGCTGCGGGGCATCGGTCGCGGCCGCATCGCCTTTTGCATTTACGCCGGTCACGATCAGTTTTCCGCGGTCCGTCCATTCCAGATAGGATGCGATGCGTTCATAGCTCGCCGTCACGCCGTCGAAGGCTGTTTCGCTTTCATCTCCTCCGCAGACGAGGAGTACGCATTCCTTTCCTTTGAAATTCTTTCCGCCTGCCACGAAAGCATAAAATTTATCGATCACATTCTTGAGCTGCGCCGGAAAAGAAAACCAATACAGCGGCGCTGCAAAGACGACTGCATCCGCCGTAAGGATATCCTCCGCTATCCTGTTGAAATCGTCGTTAAAAAAGCATGCCCTGTCTCCGCGGTAACACCCGTCGCACGCGCGGCATCCCTTTACGTCAAGAGCTCCCGTTTCGATTTTTATGACTTCATGTCCTGCTTCCTTTGCTCCTGCAATAAACGCCTCTGCAATGCAGTCGCTGTTCCCGCCTCTGCGCGGACTGCCTGTCAATACAATGATTTTTTTCCCCATATTATTTCCCTCCAAAATGAAATCAGCTTTATTTTACATTCTACGGGAAAATATCCGGCCCGTAAAGTGGATATTTTTGAATATTCTGTAGTCAGGTATCCTTTTTTATTATTTTACAGCGTTTTCTATTTTACCTGTATATTCTTCTGAAAACAAAAGAAGCGCAGGTATCGGCCCGCACCTCTTTTGTTTTTACTTAAAATCGTTCTTTGCGTGTTCCCCTGCCTCACTGTCACTTTTCTACTGCATGGACAGAGAGGGCTTTCTTCTCTAACGGCCCTGCCGCGGCCATATCTCATATTTTTGCATAAGGCTGCGCCGCTTTACGCATCCTGCTTTCATATCTCCTGCCCGCAGGACTCAACCAACATTTTCAACCTGCATTTATCACAGCTGTAGATCTCGCGGATAGTAAGATGCTTCATTTTTTCGGCCTCTATCTCAAGAATATAGTCCATTACACGGCTGAACGAATCGTCCGGCAAAAAGTCCCGGCCGTGCAGCTTCGCATAGTCGCGCTCAAAGAGGCTGACTACGTCGTACAGACTGATTTTTTCAGCGGCCTTTCCCAAGCGGAATCCGCCCCGGCAGCCCTGTTCCGAGACGAGCAGCCCTGCATGCCGCATCTCATTCAATATCTTCATACAGTATTGATAGGTGACGCCTACCTGTGCCACGATCTCTTTCGCGGTCGCCAAAGGTTCTTCTTTAGCCGTAAGATAGCCAAGTATCTGCGCGGCATATATCGTAGTGACCTTCATCGCAATACTCTCCATAAATACGATTTTTCATGATATTTGACTTATTTACAGGTATATCCTATAATTTCATTGAATATCCCTTTACATTTAACAAAGCTCCAGTTCAGTTCCTGTGTAAATTCTTTCGTTTGTTGCGTTAATTCACGTTAAGGATACTTCGGCAACTGTAAAACAGAGACTTTTTCTACCGTAGTTTATTTTTTCGTTTTTCAATACTTTATTTTTTTGCTATTTGCCCGGAAAATAAGCCATATTTTTGAAAATTGCACACAATACTTGACAACATTAGTATAAAATGTTATCTTTTAAACAGAAAATGATCATGAAAAGAATATACGATGGGCTACTGTAACGTGAATTAACGCAACAAAGGGGATAGGCTTCTGCATATCCCCTTTTTACGTCATCGTGCATTTCGTTCCTTTATCTATCACCATAGCACTCTGCTTACTTTTTCGCAAGGCTTCCGTCTGTATTTTAATCGTGCTTACAGACAAAACCCGCATGAGCGTATCATTTCGGCATCCTGCTCCGCCGTTGTTCCCGCCGTGGTAAGCATGTCGCCCGTGATCGCCGCATTGACGCCTGCGCCAAGCAAAGTCTTTCCCCTGTCCCTCAAATGTGCCCTGCCGCCGGCAAGCCTGATCTGTGCATCCGGCATCAGGAAACGAAACACCGCAGCGGTACGCGCCGCCTCTGCCTCATGTAAAACCGGCCTGCTGCTCAGCGGCGTTCCATCGATAGGCTCGAGTATATTGATGGGTATGGAACGTATGCCGAGCGTTCTCAGGTCAAGTACCATATCGATACGGTCCTCCATCGTTTCTCCCATACCAATGATCCCTCCGCTGCATACGGCAAGTCCGGCTTCCTGTGCCGCGCGGATCACCGCAAGCTTATCATCATAGGAATGCGTAGTGCAAATTTTCGGAAAATATCTGCGGGAGGTCTCGAGATTATTATGATAGCGCGATACGCCCGCCTGTTTGAGCATATTGAATTGCGCCCGGGTCAGCAGGCCATGAGATGCGCATACTTTCAGACCGCATTCTTCTCCAATACGCCGATAGATGCCGCACAGCCGCTCCACCTCACTGTCTGTCAGCCGCTTGCCGGAGGTAACGACAGAAAAACGCCGCACACCGCTCGCTTTGCATTTCTGCGCAGCGGCGAGAATACTCTGTTCATCCAATAACTCATAAAACGTTGCTCCGGTCCTATAGTGTGCAGACTGCGCACAGAATTTACAGTTTTCGGAGCACCTGCCGCTTTTCCCGTTTATGATGGCGCATAAATCGAAATCGTCGCCGCATGCTTCCTTTCGAAGACTATCTGCGGCGGCGCACAGTATGCCGAGCTCTTGTTCCGCTAAAAAAAGCGCTTCGGTCTTTGAGATGGCTTGCCCCTGTTCCGCCTTGCGATACAGCAGTTCTATCCTTTCCATCACGCGGCCGCCCCTCTTCTTTTCAACACGGGCAGCAGACGTTTTGCAATCCATGATGCAAGCAGACAGCGCAGTATGTCTGCCGGCAGAAAGACGATCACACAGGACCACAGCACTTCCCACATTCCCATCTGTGTTGAAAGAGCATAATTCATGATAAAATAGAAATACAAGGTCCCAATGATATAGACAGGGACCATGCCGAGCATACCGGAAAGAAACAGGCTGCCCACTCCCGGCCGTTCCAGCCTGCGCGCACGCGCTCCTGCAACATAAGCACATACGGCAAAGCCCGCCAGATATCCGAACGTTGGCTGAAGAACATACATGATACCGCCGCCGGCCGTAAAGACCGGGAATCCTACTAAGCCGACTGCAATATAGATCAGCATGGAAATACAGCCATATTTCGGGCCGAGCAGAAAGCCCGCAAGCAATACAAAAAAGCCTTGGAACGTGATCGGTACGTAGGGGATCGGTATCTTGATGAATGCGCCGATCGCAATCAGCGCGGCAAACAAGGCGCACAGGATCATATTCCGTGTCGCGATTCGTCTTTTTTCCATCGTTTTCTCCATTTTCGGCCTCCATTCTTTTGTGCTTTATCAGAATAACATATTCCGTTTTAATTGTAAACTATAAAAAAATATAAGTTTACATATTGCACAGAAATAATACCTCTTATCTTCCTCCATAGATTACTCCTCCTTTCCCGCTTCCTTTCGCAAATGAAGCTTCAAAATCGCCAAACGCGCGGTCGGCTGGGCTATACATAGTTCTACAAATAGAGATATGGCAAAATTGCGCGGCCATTTATAGAAAAACAGCCGAATTGGTTCTAATGTGATAGACCGTGTTCCTATCCGTGATCCAATTATGGTTAATAAAATCGACATCAGCAAAACCGTACACAAGGTATTCACTACAATCTGTGCACGAAAGCTGTCTTTTTTAGAAACGATCATCAGGGTCAATTTTTCAGCAGGCACATAGGTCAGCAATACAGCTGCTATAACGCTCATCCAGATAAAAGGCAGTACAGTTAAAGCGTCTTGCCAAACAGACAGATAAAACCCCGCTTCAGGGCAGGTAATCAAGGGCGCTATCATATTTACAGATAGAATCGAAACGATTCCTATAAATATAGCAAATTCCTTTTTGCTGCGCGGCAATTTCATATAAAATTCCATTTTTTCCTCCTGAAAACAGAAAAGCGTAAAACCAAAACAAATTGATTTTACGCTGAACCATTATACGCGTTTTCTATTGTTTGAATTGTATCACAAAAAACGACATTCTGCAATAAACGATAAATTTAATTTTATGCTCAATGGCCCAGCCGTATATATGAAACAGCAACAGCATGACTAAAACGCCGCTGCCGGAAAGGAGGCTGTTCAAAATGTGTAAATATAGTTATCCTGCTGTTTTTAAAAAGGAACATACTCTTTATATCGGTCATTTCCCAGATCTTGACTGCCCTATCGCATTCGGCCATTCATTTGAGGACGCCTATGAAATGGCGGAAGAGGAGCTTCTTCTGTTATTGTATGATAGAGAAGCCGGCCATAAAAGCATTCCCCATCCTACGCCTGCCGGGAAGATAGCAGAGGAACAGGGAAATATCGTCCTTGTCATCATGATCGACACGCAAACGGTTTCCGGTCCATAAAAAAATTCCATAGAGCGGCATGGGATTTCAAAAGCCGGCGACACCCAATCGGCGTCCAAGGAGTATCTCTATTGCCATTTTTTCCTATCCGCTGAAGGAAGCGCCGCACTTATATTCAGCTTGTTCAATGCTATATCTTATTTTCTTTGTTTACGGATATATTTCTTTATTGTTGCTTACATCTATCATGCGTATGTATTGCCAGTACCTATAATGAATATATGAACACGTTTCGTTTCACATGGAAAGGGCCAAATCCTGTTCCGTACAGAATTCAGCCCTTTCAGATAGTTTAATATTTTGTTTAGATCGAAAGCCGCGCTTCCGTTCAGTCCAGCTTTTTTATATTTCCATCAGCATATCGCCGAGGTCAGACAGGCTGTCCGACGCCTTGTGGTAAACCTTCATCATCTTGTCATAATACGCCATATTTTCCGGGATCGGCGCAACGTCTTCTTCAATTTTATGCAGCTCGTCGATCCGGTCGAAATCAGACCATATTCCCGTTCCGACCGCAGCACAGGCTGCCGCGCCAAGCGCTGCCGCCTGCTCGTCGATATTAGACTTCAGCACATGCATCTTATAAATGTCTGCATAAATCTGCCGCCACAATGCGCTTTTGCTTCCGCCGCCTACCAAAAGCATCTCATCTGCGATATCCGTCAGCTCGCGCAGCTTATCGAGGCAGGCGCGCAGCCCCATCGAAATCCCCTCCATCGAGGCACGTATGACATCCGCGCGCGTGTGAATAAGGTCAAGCCCCATGAAAGCGCCGCGCAGGTTATAGCTCTTATCCATCGGCATACCGCCGCCGAGGCTCGGATTAAACAGCAGCTTGTTGGAACCGACCGGAGATTTTGCCGCTTCCTGCGTCATAAGGTCATAAACATCCCCGCCGTTTCTTTCCGCCTCTTCCACAAATTCCCGGCACATTTGATCGCGCATCCAACGGAAGCAGGTTCCGCCTGCCGTCAGGCACAGTGCGGAAGCAAAATAACCGGGAACCACGTGCGTAAATACATACGGCCTCGAATTTGCCTCCAAAAGCGGTTTCTGGGAAGATACCGCGATCCACGAGGAGGAACCGAGGGAGTTATATACCCGTCCTTCCTTAAACGCCTTTGCGCCAAGTGCCATACAGGAATTATCCACGCCGCCCGAAACGACCTTCACATTCGTCGTAAGGCCAAGCTCTTCCGCCGCTTCCTGAGTGATTTGTCCGATCACGTCGGTGGATGCCACGACCTCCGGAAAAATCTCGGCAGGCAGGCCCATCGCTTCGATCAGCTCGGACGAATATTCCCATTTTTCAAGATCCCATACACCGCTTCCCGACGCATAGGACGGGTCTGTGCACAGGCGGCCTGTAAGCTTATAGTTGATATAATCTTTCGTGCCGATCACTTTTCCAATATTATTGTAGATATCCGGCTCGTTGTCTTTATACCAGAGAATTTTAAATGCCGAATAAAATGCCGGGGTAAATCCGTTCCCCGTCGTCATATACCATTTTTCTTCGCTGTAATGCTCGAACACATCGGCAACCTGCTTCGTCGCACGGCCGTCTGACCAGATCGGCGTATATTCGCGCAGGAGCGAACCGTCTTTCCCGATCGGCACGGCGCCGAGGCTGTGTCCTGAAATGCCGCAGCATGCGATGTCACTCTTGTCTACCTTTGTTTTCTCGAGAAGGAGGCGTGTACTTTTTACGATCGCGTCCCACCAATCCTCCGGCTTCTGTTCATGCCATCCGTGCGCCGGATAGGTCGTATTATACGGCATAAACGCCGCCGCAATGCAGTTGCCTTCGCTGTCATAAAGAGACGCCTTGTTTCCGCCTGTTCCAAGGTCCCATGCAATGATTTTTTGTTCCATTTCCCCTGCTCCTTTGTCTTTTATTCCGCTTTTAGCAGTTCATCTTCTTCCAGTAAAGCGTTCAGCTCGTTATTCGCCGCCGTGAGTGCGGCGTACGCCTCTGCTTTTCCCGTTACGGCATCATAAACCGCCTTTCCTAAAATATCCTCAAACATTTGTTCCGACAGGCAGATTCCGTCTGCACGGAGAGGCAGCTCTCTCATGCGTCCAAAGCCGCTCGCTTCCACCGTCCGGTGCAGCCACGGATAAACATTCGCCACCTCGAGGTTTTCCATCGCTGTCCGTCTCGGTGCAAAACCGCCGAGTATCGTGCTCAGGACCGATATTTCCCGGTCTGTCGCCCAGCGGATAAACTCCAGCGCGGCTTTTTTCTTCCTGCTGTACGCATTGACCGCGAGGGCCCATCCGCCGTCTACGCTTACCTTGTGCGGCATGTAGTCAAAGCCAATTTTCCCGTTTACTTTTGATTTGCTCCACTCCGTTACGGTAGACATGTTATCCGTAAACAGCGTGATCATCGCGGCTTTCCCGCTGCGGAATTCCGCCGCCTGCTCTCCCCACCAGTTGTCGCACGATTCCGCTGATGCATAGCGGAAGCTTTCCCGGTAATTTTCCAACGCTTCCACCGCTTGTTTACTGTTCAGCGTGAACCGCGTTCCGTCATGTACTTCTCCGCCGAACGACCATAGCCGCGGCAAGTATTCACATACGCCGCCGGATGACATCCGGCTTCCAAGCGTCGTTCCGAATTCCGTCGGGGAATCCGGATTGTATTTTCTTGTAAAAAACTTTGCGATCCGGTTAAATTCTTCCCATGTACGCGGGACCCGCAGTTCCTTTTTATACTGCTCATAAAACATCCGCTGCATCCGTATATCCGCAAAACAGTCCTTCCGATAGAAAAGCAGCTGCGTACAGAATGTGAATGGAATTGCGTAAACAGAGCCCTGCCGTATAGAATATTTCTCAAATATACTGGGCAGCATATCATCGTAATATACGGGATCCTCCGCGATATAGCCGTCTAAATTTTCTACGACCCCTTTCTGCGCAAATTCCGCGAGCCACGGGATATCGACGTCAAAGACGTCATAACGGTCTTTATACCATTCGTCACGAATCGCCTGATACATGTTCGTCTGCGCTTTCGCGTCGATTTCGAGCCGGAAGCCCGTCCTTTTTTCAAAGCCGGATTTCATCGTTTCCATCGCATAGCGCGCCCGGTCTATCGTCAGCAGGACCCGCAGCGTTTTTCCCGGTTCAGTTACCTTGATCTCCTGCTTCGGCGCAAGCTCCTTGAGCGGCTTCGACTTTAATTTCAGGAAAACAGTATCTGCCGGGAAATCTGTTCCCTGCTCGATATAATCGAACAGCATCGCTGCGGCGATTTCTGTCAGCTTAGCATAGGGATGCGGTACATATATGACGCCATCCCGCGCGGTAAGAGTCCACGACGTCGGCATATTCGCCACAATAAGCGGCCGTTTTTCCTTTGGGATATTCAAAATTTCGCAGGCCTTCAGCACCGCGTCCATTGCCTGAGAGCAAATCACCAATATGGCCTGCGGCGGTTTCCCCGAGGCTGTCAGCCTGATCGCTTCTTTCAGCAGGCCTTCGCGGTCGTAACTCGAAACCGCGCACAGATGCTGCCGAACGGTCATCTTATGGTCCCTGTGTGCCTCCACATATCCATTGAATGTCTGTTCCTCCAGTGTATACTGGATCGGACTCAGTAAGATGCCGATATCCCGATATCCCGCTTCGATCAGCTGGGAGACCGTGCCCCTCGCCTGTTCCTGTGCATCGAGGCCGACATAGTGCCTCTGTTCGTCGTCAGGCTGGCGCTGGAGAAAAACGATCTTAAGCCCGCTCTGTGCAAGCCTGCGAAACAACCCGGTATTCTTTGGTTGGCAGGTACTGAGCATCACGCCGTCCACATTATGCATCAGAGACATATTGAGCAGCCGCGTCTCCAGCTCCGCATCCTCGTTGGTGATATGCAGATTGGTCACATACCCTCTTTCTGCAAACAGCCCGGATAGATTCGTATAAATTTGGGCCATAGCCGCAGCAACGATGTTGGGCAAAATGACATCGATTTGCATTGATTTACTCAGTTTCAAGCTGCGCGCGATCGCGTTTGGCTCATAGGCAAGCTCTTTCATTGCCTTTTCCACGCGCTTTACTTTATCGAGACTGACTCCTTTTGCCCCATTTATAATGTTGGAAACCGTGCCATGCGATACGCCCGCCAATTTCGCAACATCCTTCATCGTGGCCATTCTTCCGCTTCGCCTGCCTTATCCTGCCTATATTAGGCTTAATATCCTGTTCCAAGCTCTCCTTCATCGCTCAGGAAAAGCTCTCCCTTTTTCTCACGCTCCACCGCTTCCTCCAGAATCGCTTTGGAAGAGCGTGTGCCGATGCGTACAGTTCCCGTCGAAAGGACCGCGAGCGCCGCATCCAGTGTTTTTACGCCGCCGGCAGCCTTTACTTTCATGCCGTCCGCATGCTCCACCATGATCTTCAAATCATGGATCGTCGCGCCGCCGCCGGCATATCCAGTCGATGTTTTTGAGAAATCCGCGCCGCCGGCCTTTGCCAGCTCGCTTGCCTTAATGATTTGGTCATCGTTCAAATAGTAGTTTTCAAAAATCACTTTGAGCAATGCGCCGCCGTCATGTGCCGCTTTCGCGACCTGTTTGATCTCGTCCAGCACATAATCGTATTCCCCGGACAGAAATCTTCCGATGTTCATGACCATATCTACTTCCACAGCCCCCTTTGCGACTGCGTCTTTTGTCTCAAATACTTTTGTCTCTGTCGTGCACGTGCCATGCGGGAAACCGATGACCGTCGTCGGCAGCACCTTTGTTCCTTTCAGTTCTTCAACAACGATAGGGAGATCAGAAGGACGCACACATACGGAAACACATTTATATTCTTTCGCGAGATCGCAGCCCTCTTTCAGTTCCTTGACCGTAATGTCCGGGCGCAGGAGAGAATGGTCGAGTGCATCCGCTATTTCCTGTACGGTGATTTTTTTCTTTTCCATAATACTTTTCTCCTTCTATTATATATAATATTAATTTTGAAGCTCATCTGAAACAATATAATGTATGCGGGCAGTCCGGGGAACGGCAGCTCCGTTCCCCAAAGCGCCCTGTTAAGAGGAAAATGAAATTAAATTATTGGTTTCTGATCGATTCTATAATGCTGACCGCAGACTTCATCCCGATCCCGAAGCGTTCCGCGCCTGCGTCATAGAAAGCTTTCAGCGCATCAAAATCGCGCACGCCTCCGGCCACTTTGATCTTAACGCGGTCTCCTACTATCTGCTTCATGATCTCCACATGGCGCACTTCCGTCGGCTTCGCGGAATAACCCGTGCCCGTTTTTACATACTGCGCGCCCGACTCCGCTACGATCTCGCTGCCTGTTTTGATCTCGTCGTCCGTAAGATAGGTCACTTCAAGGATCACCTTGACCGGATAACCGTCTGCAGCCTCGATGACCGCCGCGATATCATCCTTTACATAATCGAGCCTGTTCGATTTTAGTTTGGATACACTGATTACCATATCAAACTCGGTACAGCCGAGCTTTTTCATTTCCTTTACCTGAAACACCTTATCCTGCGTAAGATCCGTTCCGGTCGGAAAGCCGACCGGAGCGCCCATGATCACTTTTGTATCCGCTCCAAGCTGTTCTTTTAAATAGGAGATATTGCACGGCATGACAAACGCCGCAATAAAACCATATTCGTTTGCCGCTTTGGCCAGTTTCCTTACATCCTCTTCCGTCGTTGGTACGGAGAGCGCACTGATATCGACGATCTTAGGCAGGGTTTTAAAGGTGAGCTGATCGTTCATAATGATCTCCTCTCTGTTATTGGATCGTATAGCCGCCGTCGATCACCAGATTTTCTCCGTTGATCAAGCTTGCCGCATCGCTGGCAAGGAATACGGCGCAGGCCGCAACCTCTTCCGGATAACCAAACCGGCGCGCAGGTATCTTCTTTTTAAAGACTTCGCCCACTTCTCCTTCCCATGCCGCTTCGCCCATCGGCGTCAGGATCACAGTCGGTGAGATCGCGTTTACATTAATATTGTATTGCGCCCACTCATAACACAAAAGCTTTGTCATATAAATCACGCCTGCTTTTGCTACACCATAGGCAATATGCTTATCAAGCGCGATAATGCCTGCCTGCGACGCCATATTGATGATTTTTCCGCCGCCGTTTTCGATCATCGTGCGTCCTACGATCTGGTTTAACATAAACATGCCCTTGAGGTTTACGTTCATCGTAAGGTCCCACATCTCTTCCGTCATATCGACCGCTTTTTCAATCAGGCCCACACCCGCGCAGTTCACAAGAATATCGATCTTTCCAAAACGCGCGATTGCCGCATCCACAACGCCCTGCCGGTCGCTTCCTTTTGTAATGTCGCCCGCATAGCCAAGATATTCGCGTCCGAGTCCTTCCACGTACTGCTTCAGTTCTTCCGAGTCCGTACGGTCGAATACGATGATATCCGCGCCCTTGCGCGCATACATTTTGGCTATCTCAAAGCCGATCCCGCTTGCAGCTCCGGTAATGACCGCCCGTTTCCCCGCAAGGTCAAAATTTTCGTTGAATTCCCTGTGTGCCATCTGTTATCCTCCTTATCTGTCCCAGCCTCTACCGCCGCAGACTTGCCTGCGGTCAGGCTATCCTATGCAGCATAAAAACAGATCATAAGCCTGCCTTGCTTTCTGTTTCTATTAAGCGGTCCGGTCCTCTTTTTTGCTATTTGCCGCTGAATCAAGCGTATAGGACATGATTTTCACCTGATCTGCTTCACCATGCCCGAGGATTCCTCTGAGTTCTCCATGATGCATGACCATGATCCTGTCGCACATAGACAGCACTTCCGGCATTTCCGACGAAAGCAGGATAACAGACACACCCTGCTTTGCAAGGTCATCAATGATACGGTATATCTCCGATTTTGCCCCGATATCGATACCATGCGTGGGCTCATCCATAAACAGGATCTTCGGCCCGTTCATCAGCCAGCGCGCAACGATCGTTTTCTGCTGATTCCCGCCGGACAGATTATTGACGCATTGCTGCAAAGAAGGTGTTTTTACTCTCAGCTTATCGACATATTCGTCGGCTATCCCTTTTACCTTATTTTTATTCAGAATCCCAAGCTTATTTTTGAGCCGCTTCAAATAGACCATCGTCATGTTGTCCTCCACGGACATCTTGAGGAACAGCCCCTGTATTTTCCGGCCCTCCGGGATCAGCGCCATACCATTTTCGATTGCATCTTCCGTGTTTTTGATGTTCACTTCCTTGCCGTTCAGTTTGATCGTGCCCTCTTTTTTCTGATGCGCGCCGAAAATCGTCTCCAACAGCTCAGAACGTCCCGCGCCTACAAGGCCGGTGAGCCCAAGCACTTCTCCTTCGTACAGCTTAAAGGAAACGTCTTTCACGCGGCCGCGCACATCGGAGAGATGTTCCACCTCAAGGACAGGTGTGCGCGTTTCATAACCGGTCATAAAGTCGCGGTGCGCGGACTGGTCAAACTCACGGCCGACCATGAGATTGATCATCGTCTGTTCGTCCATATCCTTCCGTTCACGCGTTTCAATGTGCTTCCCGTCGCGCAGGACCGTGATCTTGTCCGCGATCTCCATGATCTCCTCCAGTTTGTGGGAGATATACAGGATCGCAACGCCGCTTTTGCGTAAATTATCTACGATTTTCAGCAGGAACTTGATCTCTCCTTCCGTAAGCGACGCCGTCGGTTCGTCCATAATCAGCATTTTGGAGCGGAAAGACATCGCCTTTACGATCTCGAGAAGCTGCTGTTCCGATACGCTCAAATTTTTGACGACCACGCTCGGGTCGATATAGTCGATCCCCAATTCATCGAGGAATGCCTGCGTATCCCGGTACATCTTCGCTTTGTCGATGAGCAGCCCTTTTTTGGGCATACGTCCAACATATACGTTTTCCGCAGCCGTCATGTGAGGAGCAAGCGACAGCTCCTGATGGATCATCGCGATCCCTGCCAGCTGCGCTTCCTTCGGTTCCCGAAAGTGAACCGGTTTCCCTTCAAATTCCACAGTTCCTTCGTCCGCCGGGTAAACGCCGGACAGTATATTCATCAGCGTGGACTTGCCCGCGCCGTTTTCCCCCACGATCGCGTGCACTTCACCGCTGTAGATATCAAAGCTTACGTTGTCAAGAGCTCTAACACCCGGGAAGATCTTAGATATGCCGTTTAATTTGCAAATCAGCTCTTTGCTCATAATTTCATAACCTCCGTTTTGAAAGGATGGGGCTGCGCTCAGCGCAGCCCATATCCTTGTACTCGCTGTGTCTCGATTCTTAGAAGAATTCCGGGAACAGCTCTTTTACGTTATCCGGCGTAGCCATAACGCCTTCATACCAGTTTACTTCTTCGGCCGGGTCGATTCCCGCTACAAGCTTGTTGTATGCGTCGATGACCGGCTGATAGCCCTGATTGAACGGATCCTGGTCGATGCAGCCCTTGATCGTTCCGTCTGCAATATACGGAGCAGTCTCTTCAAGGACGTCGTGGCATACCAGCATCACCTGATCCTGCAGGCCCATGTCTACCAGTGCTTTCGCAGCGCCGGAGGGGCCGCCTGCGGTTACATACAGGCCTTTGAGGTCCGGGTTCGCCATCAGGATATTCTGCGTCTGCGTATATGCTTCTTCCGCTTTGTCGTTGTTTTCTACTTCCGCCACGCACTCAAGCTTATCGTTCGCGTCGAGAATGCTGTGCGCGCCCTGACGGCGTTCTTCATGCCCGAGAACCGTGAAGTCTCCTGTGATGATGGCATATTTGCCTTCGCCGCCCATCAGCTCTTCCAGAAGTTTCGCGCATTCTTCACCGCCGTATGTACCGCTCTGGCCATAATAAGCCTGACGTTTGGAATCCGGACCCGGCTCCGTGTTGAACACATATACCAGAATTCCTGCGTCAACAGCTTTGTCCACAACGGGCTGCATCGCTTCGGACAATCCGAAGAAGCAAATTGCATTGTACCCGGAAGCGATGCAGTTTTCGATCGTTGCCGTCCATTTCTGCGGATCAAAGTCTTCGACCGCCAGAACGTCTACCGTGCAGTTTTTGTCAGCGAGTACCGCCTTCGCGTATTCCTGACCTACACGCACAGCCGCACCCCACGGGTTGTTCTGTACGCAGATCGTAGCGATCTTGATCGGTTCTTCCGCGTTCTGCACAACGGGCAGAGACAGCAGTTTTTTGCCTGCCGGCACTGCTTCCGCAAGGTCTGCTTCAGCCATAAATTCCGCTTCTCCGTCAGCCGGAGCTTCCGCCGATTCTTCAGCGGCCGGTTCGGACGCTTCAGCCGAAGCTTCCGTGGACGCCTCAGTCGAGGCTTCCGTGCTCGGTTCCGCAGCGGGTGCGGAGCAGCCAACCAGCATCGCTACACAGAGAATCACTGCAACGAGGGTTACTAAGGTCTTCTTTAACATAATCTTTCCTCCCAGATTTTTTATTATTCAACCGGTTTTCCGGTTTGAATACACGTTCAGGAGCGCTTTCCGCTTAACGGGCCGCGCGTTTTTTGCGCACGCTGTCGATCGCGACCGCACCGATGATAATGAGGCCCAGAATGACTGTCTGCCAATAGCCGGATACCGCGAGCTGTGTAAACATATTCTTCAGAATGCCCATGAGCGCTGCGCCGACGACTACGCCGAGGATATTCCCTTCACCACCGGACATCGAAATCCCGCCGATCACGGCTGCTGCGATAACATCAAGTTCGTACCCCTTACCAAAGGACGGGTCTGCGCTGTTCATCTGCCCAACAAGAAGCAGGGCGCATACGCCAGCGAGGAAGCCTTCGATGACATATACGAGCGTCAATATCTTGTCTACCTTGATACCGGACAATTTCGCCGCCGGAGCACTGTTGCCCACTGCGTAAATATTTCGGCCGGTCATTGTATTGTTCGCGAAGATAAAACCGATGATGACGATCGCCGCCATTACGATAACAGTGACCGGTACCGGTCCGATGTAACCGCCGCCGAATACGGAGATCCACGTCGGCTCATACCGGATCGGCGAACCATTTGTAATCAGCAGCGCCACACCCTCGCCTACGCTCATCATACCTAAGGTAGCGATGAACGGCGGAAGGCCGACCTTGGAAACGAGCAGGCCGTTCGCAAGACCGAATGCAGTACCCATACCGAGGATCAGCAGCAATACGACGATACCGGGAAGTGCATAATCGGTCGCACGGGCGAAATAGGTTCCAAACGCCGCCGATGCCGCGATGACCGACCCAACGGAAAGGTCGATGCCTGTCGTGATGATGATAAGGCCCATACCGACCGCAAGGATCGCATTCAGCGAGAATTGCCGGATAATAACAAAGATATTCGTCGTTGTCGGGAATGTCGCCGGCCGCACGATACACATGATCACGAATAATGCGATCAGGGCAACAAGGGCCGTCATTTCCGGCTTTGCCATTAACTTTCCAAACGTTCCGCTTCTTTTTGCGGTGAGTTCTGTTCCAGTCTGATTACTCATAATTTTCCTCCCTATAATGATAATGCCATGGCGTTTCCGCCTAAATATTTCATATACGGCACTGCCGTATCATGAACCGCAACCACTTTTACGCCTTACCAACAGGTATATGCGCCGTCGATCGGTATCGCTGTTCCTGTCGTAAAGGTAGAGGCATCACTGGCAAGATACAGGACCGCGCCCTGCAGCTCGTCCGGCGTTCCCGGCCGTTTCATCGGTGACATCGCCATCCATTTATCCACCCATTCTCCGCCGTCTTCGAAAAACTTTTTCGTCATATCGGTCTGCATATAGCCGGGGCAGATCGCGTTCACGCGGATATTGTAGGGCGCCCATTCGCACGCCAGACTTTTGGTCAGCTGAATCACGCCCGCCTTAGACGCGTTATAGGAAGCCTGCGGCTGAGGCGTATTGACGACGAGCCCGGACATAGAGGATGTATTGATGATATTCCCGTAGCCCTGTTTGATCATTGCCCGCCCAGCGGCCTGTGCACCGAAAAAGACGCCGTTCAGGTTGATATTGATCACCGCCAGCCATTCCTCCGGCTTCACATCTTCCGCAGGGATATGCTTCACGATCCCCGCATTATTGATCATAACGTCTATCTTTCCGAATACAGCTGCCGTATGCTCGACCACTTTTTGATTATCTTCCGGAGAAGTCACATCGCATTTCACCGCTTCGGCCTTGACTCCATAGTTCTTTGCGATCTCCCTTGCTGTCTCCGCGGCAAGGTCAGTATTGATCTCTGCGATCACAATATCGGACCCCGCGGACGCAAGCGCCTCCGCCATTGCCTTGCCAAGCCCCTGCGCCGCACCCGTGACAACACTGGCTTTTCCTTTCATCGAGAATCTGTCCATTACATCCATCTTGAAAGCCTCCGGATTTTTTCAGAAGTTCCGCTGCGTATGGAAGGTTAAAAATATACACTTTATTTTCCGTGTCCGGTCAGACGCGAAAAATAAAAAAAGGCAATAAAAAACGCAGGCATTGCCTGCGATTCTCCATTGTCGCTACTCCAAGATGGGGTTGGTCAAAAATCTGTACGTAATAATCCAGTTGTCACTGCAAACAAGATGTTGGAATCTTCCTTTTTCAAATATCTTTATGCAGTTCGTTCGTGCTCTTGATATAAAATATATAAAAAATTTAAATGCTTCTTCAATCCCGCCGCGAATCTCAGTTCCCTTTTGGAACGTTCCATTCACTTTGTTGGGTTTATTCTATCACAAACATTTTTTAAAAGCAACACCTTTTTTCAAAAAATCAATTTTGGGGAAACGCCTAAAAAAATATTTGACAATTTGCATTTCGTCTTGGTAGAATGAGATAAATTTTTGTTCTAAATTATCATTTTTTTGTGAAAATGTTGGTTTTATCCGTTAAACCTGCATGAAACTCTTGTCACAAAAAACAAAGGAGTGTAAGAATATGACCGAACAAAGAGTAGCAATCATAACCGGCGGAACACGCGGCATGGGAAAAAGCATGAGTATCGCCCTCGCGCAGCGCGGCGACATCGTGATCGCGGTTTATCGTTCGAACGAACAAGCCGCGCTCAAGGTACGGGATGAACTGCAGGCTTTCTCTCCCCAATCAGATATCCTTCAGGGCGACGTCGGCAAAAAAGCCGACGTAGACAGGATCGTAAAGACAGTGGGCGAGCGCTTTGGGCGTATCGATATCCTGATCAATAACGCAGGGATCTTCGGCTTCGCTTTTCTCGAAGATATGACGGAGGACGATCTCGACCGTTACATGAGCATCAACTTTAAAAGCCAATTCCTGATGACACAGGCTGTTCTGCCTTACATGAAAAAGAACCATTACGGGCGCATCGTGAATGCGTCTTCTATTTCCGGTACCCTTGCGGACGTAGGTCTTATAGGCTACGGATGCAGTAAAGCCGCCGTCAATATGTTCACCAAAATCATGTCGGGCGAGCTTGCGCCTTACGGTATCACAGTAAACGCTTACGCGCCGGGTATCATCCATACCGATATGACAGACGGCATGATCCGTGAACGCGGCGATGAGCAGGTAAAGCAGATCGCCCTCAAGCGTTTCGGCACGGGCGAAGAAGCCGCCGCTCTCGTCGCGTTCCTGTCTTCTCCGGAGGCTGGTTATGTGACCGGCGAGATCATCGGGGTAGACGGCGGATTCTTCAAAGTGCAAAATCCGTATCGTGCGCATGAATATGCGGAAATGGGAAAATAGCCTTTCCTTTTTCCTGCTTACAATGTGCCGCAGGCTTGGTTTTCGGATAAAAAGCGCTCTTTTTCGCCGGCGTTTTCTCTTTATTTGTGCTTTTTCGGCTGCAAATAATGCTCGGGCGTAGCATTGTCAAAGATGCGTTTCAAATACTCTCCCGTATAGCTGCCCGGCGTTTCCGCGACCTCTTTCGGCGTGCCTGCCGCGACTACTGTTCCGCCCTTATCGCCCCCGTCCGGGCCCATATCGATGATATAATCCGCGCTTTTGATGACGTCGAGATTATGCTCGATGACCACTACGGTATTGCCCTTATCCGCAAGGCGGTTCAGTACCTTAACAAGGCGTTTTACATCGTCCATGTGCAGGCCCGTCGTGGGTTCGTCGAGAATAAAGAGCGTATTCCCGGTCTGCTTTTTGGCGAGATGCGTGGCGAGCTTTACGCGCTGCGCTTCCCCGCCCGAAAGCGTTGTGGACGGCTGCCCTAGCTTGATGTAGGAAAGGCCTACGTCCATCAGCACCTTGAGCTTGCTCTCGATGCGCGGGATATTCTCGAAGAAATGATAGGCTTCTTCCACCGTCATATCCAGCACTTCAAAGATATTTTTCCCTTTATAGCGCACCTCGAGCGTTTCCCTGTTATAGCGCTGCCCTTTACACACCTCGCAGGGCACATACACATCCGGCAGGAAATGCATCTCGATCTTGATGATGCCGTCTCCCCGGCACGCCTCGCAGCGGCCGCCCTTGACATTGAAGGAAAAACGGCCTTTTTGGTAGCCGCGCGCTTTGGCGTCCTGCGTCATGGCAAAAATATCACGTATCATATCGAACAGGCCCGTATAGGTCGCCGGATTCGAGCGCGGCGTCCTGCCGATGGGCGACTGGTCGATATCGACGATCTTATCCACATATTCGAGGCCGTCGATGCGGTCGTGCCTGCCCGGCCTGTCTTTTGAGTGATAAAATTTCTGCATCGCCGCTTTTTTGAGGATATGGTTCACGAGCGACGATTTTCCGCTGCCCGAAACGCCCGTCACCGCCGTGATAACGCCAGTTGGGAAAGAAACGTCTATATTCTGCAGATTGTTCTCCCGCGCGCCTCGCACCGTGATCCACTGCTTAGGCTCGCGCAGCTTCGCCGGGATGCGGATCAGCTTTTTGCCGGAAAGATATTGCCCCGTAATGCTTTTTTTATTGGCCATGATCTGTTTCGGAGTTCCCTCTGCAACGACTTCTCCGCCGTGCGCGCCCGCTCCCGGTCCGATATCTACGATATAATCGGCATTCAGCATCGTTTCCTCGTCATGTTCCACCACGATGAGCGTATTTCCGAGGTCACGCAGGCCCTTCAGCGTCGCAAGGAGCTTATCGTTATCCTTTTGATGCAGGCCGATGCTCGGCTCATCGAGGATATACAGCACGCCCATCAGCCCGCTCCCGATCTGCGTCGCAAGGCGAATGCGCTGGGCTTCCCCGCCCGAAAGCGTACCCGCCGCGCGCGAAAGCGTGAGGTAATCGAGCCCCACGTTGATTAGGAAGTCGAACCGGGCGTTGAGCTCCTTTAGGACGCGCTCCGCGATCATTTTTTGCTTGCTGCTGAGCTGGACCGTATTTACATACTCCCGCGCCGCGCGAATCGACATATCCGACAGCTCCGCAATATTTTTATCGCCGATCTTTACGGCGAGCGTTTCCGGCTTATAGCGCTGCCCATGGCATACGGGGCACGGCGTTTCCACCATATAGCTTTCAATCTCGCCCTTCATATATTCGGACGTCGTCTCCGCATACCGCCGCTCCAGATTAGGAATGATGCCCTCAAATGCGGCATTATAATAGCCTGCTCCGCCCATGCCGTCATATTCCACGCGCAGCTTTTCGCCGTCTGTGCCATAGAGCAGGGCGTGTTTTACTTCTTCGGACAATTCTTCGTAGGGCGTATCCATATCAAAGCCGTAACGCTTCATCATCGCGTCGAGATAATTTTTCGCAATCGTTCCCACTGTTCCAAAATTCCAGCCGGAGGCCTTGACCGCCCCTTCTCGCAGCGTTTTGGTCTTGTCCGGAACGATGAGATCGGGGTCGATCTTCAGCAGCATCCCGAGCCCCGTACATTCCGGGCACGCGCCGAACGGACTGTTGAAAGAGAACATGCGCGGCGTTAACTCCTCGATGCTCACACCGCAGTCCGCACACGCAAAGTTTTCATTCATCAGCGTTTCTTCGCCCGTTGCCATATCGCGGATAACAACGAGCCCGCCCGCCATGCGCAGCGCCGTTTCGATGGAATCCGCCGCACGCTTTGCACTCTCAGGCTTTACGATGATGCGGTCCACCACGGCGGCAATCGAATGCTTTTTCTGTTTTTCCAGCTTGATCTCCTCGTCAAGCTCCCGTGTTTCTCCGTCCACTACGGCACGTACATATCCCTCTTTCGCAAGGTTTTCCAATATTTTTTTATGCTCGCCCTTTTTGGCGCGGATCACAGGGGCGAGTATCATCAGCTTCGTTCCCTCCGGGTTCTTCATGACCTGATCCACCATTTGGTCCACAGTCTGCCGTGAGATCTTTTTTCCGCATTTCGTGCAGTATACATCCCCCGCCCGGGCATAGAGCAATCTTAAATAATCGTGTATCTCCGTTACCGTTCCCACCGTGGAACGCGGATTGCGCGCCGTCGTCTTTTGGTCAATAGAGATCGCGGGGGAAAGCCCCTCGATGAGGTCTACGTCCGGCTTTTCCATCTGCCCTAAAAACTGCCGCGCATACGCGGACAGCGACTCCACATACCTCCGCTGGCCCTCGGCATAGATCGTATCGAACGCGAGCGACGATTTTCCGCTGCCCGAAAGCCCTGTGATGACAATAAATTTGTCGCGCGGAAGCGTGATATCAATGTTTTTCAGATTATGCTCACGTGCGCCTTTGATGCGTAAATAGTCCATTTTTCCTCCAAAATATTCCTTCAAATCTATCGGGCGGATACGCCGGCGCCTTGGCCGCGCTCCGTTTTGCTCTTGATTTATGCGTTATTCTTCAATTCCTCTATCATATCCCGCAGCTTGGCCGCCGCCTCGAATTCAAGCTCTGCCGCCGCCTCTTTCATCTGCTGTGTCAGCAGGTCGATGCGCATTTCCCGTTCTTCCTTCGGCAGCTTCGCGATATCCTCCGGCTCCGCTTTCTGCGAGATGGCCAGCGCCTCGCTCACTTCTTTTGATATCGTCGTCGGCGTGATACCATGCTGCTCATTATATTTTTTCTGGAGCGCGCGGCGGCGTTCTGTTTCCGTTACGGCGGCCTTGATCGACCGCGTGATGGTATCTGCATATAAAATCACGCGCCCCTCCGCGTTCCGCGCAGCGCGGCCGATGGTCTGGATCAGCGAAGTCTCGTTCCGCAGGAACCCCTCTTTGTCGGCGTCAAGTATTGCGACGAGCTCCACCTCCGGGATATCAAGTCCTTCGCGCAGCAGATTGATGCCCACCAAAACATCGAACTCCCCAAGGCGCAGGCCGCGCACGATCTCTATCCGCTCTAATGTGTCGATATCCGAGTGCATATATTTCACGCGGATACCCATTTCCGTATAATACTCTGTCAGGCGCTCCGCAAGCCGTTTGGTGAGCGTCGTCACAAGCACGCGCCGCCCGCGCGCGGCGATATCTCCGATCTCCCCAAGCAGATCGTCAAGCTGTCCTTCCGTTTTGCGTATCTCGATCGCCGGGTCGAGAAGCCCCGTCGGACGGACGATCTGCTCTACTACGCTTCCTCCGGCCCGCTCCCGTTCGTATTCCGCCGGGGTCGCGGAAACGTATACTGCCTGATGCACCCTTTCATTGAATTCTTCAAACCGCAGCGGACGGTTATCGAACGCCGATGGCAGCCGGAAGCCGTAATCTACCAGCATCTGCTTACGCGCACGGTCTCCGTTATACATCGCCCGCACCTGCGGCAGCGTCACATGGGATTCGTCCACGAATAATAAATAGTCATCCGGGAAATAATCCATCAGCGTATAGGGCGGCTGCCCGGGCAACCTCCCGTCGAAATAGCGCGAATAATTCTCGATGCCCGAGCAATAACCCAGCTCTTTGAGCATCTCGATATCATACAGGGTGCGCTGTTGGATGCGTTCCGCTTCAAGCAGCTTGCCCTGCTCCTTGAACAGTTCGACCTGAGCCGCGAGGTCTTTTCTGATATCCGGCAGGTGTGCAAGCACCTTTTCATGGTCCATGGCATAGTGGGATGCCGGGAAAATGATGGTGTATTTCAAAATACTCAACTTTCTGCCGGTAAGCGCGTCGATCTCGGAGAGCTGTTCTATCTCGTCTCCGAAATATTCCACGCGGACAGCTTTCTCGCTCTGCCCGGCCGGAAATATCTCTACGATCTCTCCGCGTACCCGGAACGTCCCGCGCGACATATCCGTATCGTTTCTCGTATAATTGATAGACACCAGCTTTTCAAGAAGCTCCTCCCGCGGATATTCCATTCCCTCCCGCAGGGCGACGGCAAGCTTTCCGTAATCTTCGGGCGCGCCAATCGAATAGATGCACGACACGCTTGCCACAACGATCACATCCCGCCGTTCGAGAAGCGATGAAGTGGCGGAATGGCGCATTTTATCGATCTCATCGTTGATGCTGGCGTCTTTTTCGATATAGAGGTCCCGGCCGGGAATATAGGCCTCCGGCTGATAATAATCGTAGTAGGACACGAAAAATTCCACGGCATTGTTGGGAAAAAATTCTTTGAATTCACTGCATAGCTGCGCCGCCAGCGTTTTATTGTGCGCGAGGATCAGCGCCGGCCGCTGTGTACGCGCGATCACGTTCGCCATCGTGAACGTCTTTCCGCTTCCCGTAACGCCGAGAAGAACCTGCGCCTCTTTCTTTTCTTCGATCCCCCGCACCAATTCGTCGATCGCTTTCGGTTGGTCGCCTGCCGGCGCGTAGCGGGAATGCAGTTCAAAACGCTCCATAGTACCTCCATTGTCTAAAAAACGATTACCCTATATTATACCACATTTTACACTGGAAATACGATTTTTAATCTATATCCTGCAGAGCAAAAAGACGCCGGTACGGCGTCTTTTTGCTCTGCTCATTTTTATTTTTTGTCATAGTAGAGCCGCAGCATTTCCTCCATCAAAATATCACGATCCATCATGAAATAATCCGTGTTCTTCCCGAGCAGAGGATCGTGCAGCGTTTCCCAGTCTTCCGGGCCCGGAAACGTCTCTAATGCGATATCGTCTACGTTCTCTACGCTGTCTATCACGTCTGCCAGCGCAAGTATTTGTTCGAGCTTCAGGTCCGTCTGTATGACCTTGCCGGAAAGCTGTGGAAAAAGCCGCGTCGCCGCCTGCGCAGCGCCCATTTTTTTCACAGAGCCGATAAAGGATTTCATAAACTGCTGTTGATGCCTCTGCCGGTCCATTTCTCCGTCTGCTACGCCCTTGCGGTTTTGGAGATAGAGGCGCGTCGTCTCTTCATTCAAAACGACGGTCTCTCCCTCCTCTCCCACGCCCTTCATATCCTGCTCCAGCGTGACCTCAACGCCGCCCAGTGCTTCTGCAAGCTGAGGAAGATGCTCAAGGTCTATCGACACATAATATTCTACCGGAATATTGAGCTGTCCGCCGCATTCGATCAGCTCCCTGACCGCAAGCATTTGATTTCTTGCGCCTGCCTCGTCTCCGGCTGCGATATAGCCCATTTGATAGGCGTGGCACAGCTTGGTCTCATAGGCTTTTCCCTCTGCCTCGCCCGTTTCTCCGCTTACTTTATAAACGTTCGTGCGGGTATCACGGGGCAGCGAATATAAGGCTACTTTCCCGCTGTCCAGTTCCACGGCACAAAGCATCGTCATATCGCTGCGCTTGCCCTCGTCCGCCCGCTGCTCCGAGCCGTCCCAGTCTATCCCCATGAGCAATACTGTGACCACATTTTGTTTTTTACGGTATTCCGCTCCGTTATACGTCACAGTCTGCGCGCCCAAGCTGTCTCCAAATGCTGGCCTTTCGCCGGTTTCGCCGTTCCCAATGTATTGTGACACAAAGACCGACGCAGGGTCCGCACGCAGCGCCTGCCACACTCCCGCTATTTGACAGGCAAGCAATATTGCAGCGGCAATAAGGCCTGCCAAAGTTCCCAGCAGCACTTTGACCGCTTTTGAATGGCTCATTACCGTTCCCTCCCTGCTTATCGTTTCTCATATTATAGAGCCCCCTTGCATCAAACTTGTATCCTAAGCAAAAAGACGCACGCTCACTGCATGCGTCTTTTCTCCGTTCAGAAAAACCGGATATTTTCCGTCTTATTCAATGGATTTCATGGATTCCACCATGTCTATCTTCTTGAGCTTGAAATGCAGGACAAAATTTACAATAAAGGTGAATGCCAGCGTAAGCGCGCCTGCGTACACAAACGCCGTCCACGGGATCTCGGGTGCAAACATCACGATATCTACCTCGGCGGTTTGTATCACGAACCGTTCAAGGAATATCCCGCCTATCAGGCCGGCGAGCATCCCGATTACCGCCGAGATGTTGTTTTCCCGATAGATATAGGCCGATACCTCCTTGTCATAAAAACCGAGCACCTTGATCGTCGCAAGCTCGCGTATCCGCTCCGTCACATTGATATTGACCAGATTATACATCACGATAAATGCGAGCAGCCCCGCCGATAGGATCAGCACAAGAACGATGCTCCCAAGGCTGTCCGCAATATCGGAAAACTGCGTGACAGAGCTTTCCGCATAGGATATCCCCTGCACATGCTCATAGCCGAGTATCGTCTCTGAAAGCGAGCTGAGGTCCGCGCCGTCCGCCGTATTGAATACGAACGTATTCATAGCCGCTTCTTCGCCGAACACCTGACTATAATATGCAGGAGACAGATAAACGAAATTCATCGCATAGTTTTCCGTGATAGCCGCCACCTGCAGCTCCACCTGTTTGCCGTCCGCGTCGGTAAGCGTAAAGCTGCTGCCCTCCCTCAGGCCAAGGAGCTTCGCCAGCTTTTCGTTGACGACCGCGCCGCTGTCTCCGAGCGCAATGGGTTCGTGGCCCTCCCGTGTGCGCAGCGTGATATATTCTCCGATGCGCTCCGGTTCCTCCGGCACAAACGTGGTCACGCTTGCCTTTTTGTTTCCCGCTTCCGCATCCATTCCCTGATAAAGGATCATCATGTCGCTTTCAAGCCCCTGCGTGCTTTCCAGTTGTCCGCGCACCGCTTCGACTTCATCCGGCGTAATGTTTTCCTCCATTGCGCCCATCGCGTCATAAACGAATATTTCTTCAAATTGTTTGGGAACGATCGCCCCGACCGAATATTGCAGGCCAAAGCCTGTCAGCATCAGCGCCGTGCAGCCTGCGATGCCGACCACCGTCATCAGCACGCGCTTCTTATATCGAAACAGATTGCGTACCGTTACCTTTTTGGTAAAATTCAGCCTGTTCCACAGCCACGTCCATTTTTCGAGCAGCACACGCTTGCCGGACGGAGGCGATTTCGGCCGCATCAGCTGCGCCGGCTGCTCTTTCAGCTCCGCATATCCTGCCGCCCACGCGGAAAGGCCCGTGACCAATACCGCCACGACTGTGCACCATACCGCATAATCCCACCGGAACGGCGTGATAGGCTCCGGCATAAAATAACGGAGCTGATAGGCATGGATGATCGTCGTCGGGAACAGCGTAAAGCCAACGAGCAATCCCACAATGCTGCCGATGAGGCTCGCCGCAATGGCATACCATAAATATTTCGCCATAATCGTCCGGTTGGAATAACCGAGCGCTTTCAGCGTTCCGATCTGCGTCCGCTGTTCTTCTACCATGCGGGTCATGGTCGTAAGGCAGACGAGCGCCGCCACAAGGATAAAAAATACCGGAAATACCTGCGCGACCGCATCGACCTTTTCTGCATCCTCCTGATAGCTGGAATAGCCCGGATTTTCATCCCGATCCCATACATACCAAACCGGCTTTTCAAGGCCGGAGAGCTCTGCTTCTGCATCGGTTATCTCAGTACGCGCATCAGAGAGTTCCTGATCAGATTCCCGTTTCCCTTCTTCATAATCTGTCCGGGCATCGGCAAGCGCTTGCTGTCCCTCCTCAAGCGACCGTTCCGCATCGGACAGAGACTGCAGGCCTTCCGCTCTTTGTCTCTCCAATTCCTCTTGTCCTGCCGCCAGTTCCGCTTCTCCCGTTTCAAGCGCTGCCTTTGCACTGTTCAGTTCCTGTTTGGAGCTTTCCAGCTTTTCCCGTGCGCTGTTCAGCTTTTGCTGTGCGTCCGCAATGCCTGCCGCAAGCTGTTCAAGCCCCTCTTTTGCCGGTGCGAGCTCCTTTTCCTGCGTATCAAGATAGCTGCTTATTCCGCTTTCCGCCATGCTGAGGATAAGCCCTGCCCTGCTTTTCTCTGCGCTCCCGGGCTGTGCGGAAATATATTGCTCCAACGTGCCTTTCACAGTAATCCCGGAAGGCAGCGTGCCCGGCGGCAGCATGGCGTCCAGTGCTCCCGCGTTTTGCACCACCGCCGCGGCGTCTGCCGGCAGATTGGAAAGGTCGCCCGCTATATCCGCATAAGCGTCCGCGATGTTCCCGATTCCCGACACGAGGTTCCGTCCTGCCGCGATCTGCGCTTCTCCATCCTGTACCTGCGCTTTCAGCGCGTCCCGCTGCTTCTCAAGCTCCTGCAGAGCTGCAAGCGCCTCCGGCTCCTGTTCTTCAAATTCCGCAAGACCGTTTTGATATTCTGCAAGACCCGTCTTATATTGCTCCCATCCGCTGTCGAGCTCTGCCCTTGCGTCTGCAAGCTGCTGTTCCGCCGCCGTGATCTCGCTGTTATATTTCCTTTTTCCTGCGTTCAGCTCCTCGCGCCCGCTGTCGAGCTCCGTCTGCGCGGCGTTTAACTGCGACCGGGCGTCCGCAAGCTCGGCTGTTTGCTGTGCTTCTCCATCTGCAAGCTGCCGTTTCGCATCGTCAAGTTCTGCCTGCGCATCGTCTATGATTTCATCATACCGTTCCTGTTCGCGCGTTTCTGCGATCTGCTCAAAACGTCCGACAGCTTCCTCCACTGCATCTTTATATGGCTGTTCAAACGGTGAAAGGCCCTGCGTCTGCTTGAGCGTCAGATAGACGTCCGTATAGACGTCCAGCGTAAAATCCTCTTCCGGGACCATCATAAACGTGTCGATCTCTCCGTCCCCGACCTGTGTTTTTCCGCGGTCAAAGGAAATATATTGCGGAGATTCCACGATCCCCACAATAGTAAACGTATCCTGTGCAAGCGTATCTCCGATATCCTCGTCTTCCTGCCCGGCGACCAGCGTTACTGTATTGCCGATCTGAAATTCTTCCGGAGAATGGATATTCTGTTCGACTACACATTCCCCTGTATTTTCCGGCCAGCGTCCTTCCTTCAGCACGGGCTTGTTCAGCGTGTCTGCGCTGTCCAGCTCTTCCGCGTTAAGAGAAAGCACCTTGACGATCGTGTCCGACCGTTCCCCAACGTCTACAAATGCATCGACAGAATAGGCAGGCATCATCGCGCGGATATCCCCGTCTGTGCTGATCGCCTCTAAATCGTTTTCGTTGAAGCCATACGTAGAAACAAGATGGATATCCGCAAGCGCGGTATCTTCGTAATATTGCGCCATTGTGAGCTTCATATCCGGGCAGCTTGCTTTTACGCCTGCAAAGAAGCCTACTCCCAGCGCGACGATCCCCATGATTGAGAAGAAACGGTTGCGGCTCCTCCATATTTCCCGCAGCGTTTCCTTGACTAGTTTCGATTTCATATCCTTACCACTCTATTTTCTCCACCGGAGTCGGGCTGCTGTTCAAGCTGATATCCACGACTTTGCTGTTTTTCATCGTAATGACCCGATCAGCCATCGGGGTGATCGCATGGTTATGCGTGATGACGATCACCGTCATGTGGTCTCTCCGACAAGTATCCTGCAAAAGCTTCAGGATCGTTTTCCCCGTCTCGGAATCAAGCGCGCCCGTCGGCTCATCGCACAGAAGCAGCTTCGGATTTTTTGCAAGGGCGCGCGCAATAGAGACGCGCTGCTGCTCCCCGCCGGACAGCTGTGCCGGGAAATTATCCATACGTTCCGCAAGCCCTACTTCCCGCAGAGCCGTCTCCGCATCTTTGGGCGCCCGGCATATTTGTGTCGCAAGTTCGACATTTTCCTTTGCCGTCAGATTCTGTACTAAATTATAAAACTGGAATACAAAGCCGATATCGAAGCGGCGGTATTCCGTAAGCTCGCGCGGAGAATAACGGCTGATCTCTTTTCCGTCCACCATGATATGCCCTTCATCGCATTGGTCCATCCCGCCGAGAATATTCAGCACCGTTGTTTTTCCTGCGCCGGAAGAACCTACGATCACCGCAAATTCTCCCTTTTCTATTTCAAAAGATACGCCGTCCGACGCGGTGATCATCACCTCGCCCATGCGGTATCTCTTGTATACGTCTTTTACTTCAACAAAGCATCCCATTTCCTGCATCCGTCCTTTTCCCTGTCCTTCGGGGATCATCCGTTTTTACTATTATATCATAACTTCCGCGTATGAACGAAGTTTGAACGCGATGTGTCCGGCCTGCAAAAATAATCCTGCGCTTAAAAACAATTTACAAGTAAAATTTTGTATGATATAATAGTGCGCAACGGGGCATTAGCGCAGCTGGCTAGCGCACCACACTGGCAGTGTGGGGGTCACCGGTTCGAATCCGGTATGCTCCACCATACCGTGGCATAAACAAAACCCTTTTTGTTTATGCCTTTTTTATAATACAGTTAAAAATTTGAGAATATCCGTATAAACAGGGTATTACCCAGTAAGGCAACATAAAAATCTACAACGAAAGCGCAGCAAATGAAAGAGCCTTATATAACGAGTTATACACGGAACTATCAAGCCGGGAATGGACGGCGTTTGGAACATGTTTTTTATACTATGAAACAGAATAGCAGCCTCCGCGACAGGAAAGCAGGAAAAGGTTACAGGCCTTTTCCTGCTTTCTTTCGTTCCGGTTTTCAAATCAAAAAATCAGTTTTTACCCGTAATCTTTTTACTGAAACAACGCAATCAGGCGGTCCCAAAACGTTTCCGGCTCTTCTTCGTTCTGCGTGGGTTCGGGTTCTTCCTGCTTTTCGATCCCCGTGCTTTGGAGCACAAACTGTACGAAGTCCGTATCCGTATTTTGAGGCGAAGTAAACGATACCGGCTCAAAATCGGACGGCATATATTCCTCTTTCATCTTATTGATCTCTTCTTGGATCATATCGGGCAGATCCGCCATTTCGTTGTTCATCGCCTCGGTACCGTCGGAAAACGCTCCTACGCCGTCATCTAATTCTCCTACGCCGCCATCAAAGGATTCAAGCCCTGCATGGAAATCCGCATAGCCCGAAGCCAGTTCCCGTACTCCATTCAAATATCCCGTAAGGCCGCTATGGAAAGAAGCGTAACTCTCCGAAAGCGCCGTAAGCCCCTCTGTCAGCATACCAAGCTGCTCGAGTCCTCCCATTTCTTCCAGTGCGCTGCCTGCCTGTGCAGAAACTGCATCCAGCATGCCCGCTATCGTCTCGACGGAAGACGGCAGCTGCTCCAATGCAGCATTCACACCGTCAAACGCCGCATTGACGTTATCATAGACGCTCTTTGCCGTTTGCGCCGCCCGATACTGCGCGATCAGCGCATTTGCAGTTTCTTCTTCCTCCTGACCGGCGACCGCCGCTTCCAGCGCGGCGATCTGTTCCTCGCTGACTGCAGCCTTTATGCCCTGCATTGCCGCGTCGAGGCCGCCATAGGCCTGTGCAAAACCGTCTTTCAGCGTTCCAATCTGTCCGGATATTGCTTTTAACCCATTCGAAAGCTCTGCGAGCCCCTGCGGAAGCTGTGCAAGCTGGCTGATGTCTACCTCTCCTCCCGTCTGAAGCGCAGAAGCGATCTGCACGAGCGCAGTATCTATCTGCTGCGATGCGTCCGTAAGCTGCTCTGCGTTTCCGGCAAGCTGAGCAAGCCCCACTTCTATACTCTGTGAACCATCCACCAGCCCGGCGCTTCCGGTTTTCAGCTTCTCTGTTCCGCTTTTCAGCTCTTTCGCGCCCTCATTTAACTGTGCGACCGCATCTGGAAGCTGCTCCAATTCGCCGAGCTGTCCCTCGATGTCGGGAAATTCCATGCTCATAGAATAGGGAACGGCGGAGACGGATATTCCCGTCATTGTAAAATCTGTTACGTCTGCCTTTAAGGTGAAATCCGCATCATTGCCCGGCAGGACCGTATAGGCGATAGCTTTATCCGCTCCCGCGCTCGCGACTGTCGCCCCCGGCGCATCGATATCCGTACACTTCTCCGTATCCAGCGTTACCGTGATCTGCAGCATATAGTTCTCATAAAACGTTGGGTCTGTGCTGCTGTTTTGAGCGGATGTGATCTTGAGCTCCAACGCGCCGGACTTTCCTGCGATTTCCTGTGGGCTCATTTTTTGCCCGTCCAGCGAATAGGAGAAATTAAAACGCCATGGCAGCTCCGTGCTTTTCATGTTTCCCTGATAATAATAATTTCCTTTATTCGCGGAAAAGGTCACCGCCTCACCGTCCTGCGTGATATCCCTGCTGTCCGTCAGGTTGACAACGCTTTCATATGTACCGTAATCCGTTACTGTTCCGCCTGTTTGCAGCTCGAAATGGTTCACCGCATAAATGGCTTCGGCATTCCCCTCTGCTGAAAGAGCCGCATAGACGATCTCGTCTTTTTCCTTGATCTGTGCCGGACCGTTGCTTCCCACGGAGGTCCGCTCCGGAATTTGCTCCGGGCTTGTGGCAGCGGACGATATGCCCGCCCCTATCGTGGTTACCAATAAAAGCGCAACAGCGATGCTGACGGATACCGTGTATTTCATTCGCTTTTGTTTCCGCTCCAGTCTTTTTTTCCGATTTATATTTCTTTTGCTTATCATTGATAAAACCCCGCTTTATAGGTAGTTTTAGCGATCACCTTGTCAAACAGCCGCAGCATACCGGGCAGAAAGCAGATCACCATGAAAAGAGACAGCAGCGTTCCCCGGCCAAGCAGCAGTCCGATATCGGAGACCGCCGGATTCGAAGACGTCGCATATAAGGTGAAGCCAGCAGCCGACAGCGTTGCGGCCGACACAAGGATCGACTTGAAGGAATCTCCCATTGCTCTGTGCATCGCTTCTTTCTGCGGCATAACTTTTCGGTATCTCGTATAGGTGTTGGTGAGCAAAATCGCATAGTCGACCGTCGCTCCGAGCTGTACCGTATTGAGCACCAGATAACCGATGAAATTGATAGACGTGCCTGTGAAATAGGGGATCGCCAAGTTGATCCATATTCCTGCCTCGATCGTCAGCAGCAGTATGAATGGCAATGTGCCCGATTTGAATGTGACGAGCAGCACAAGGAAAATCGCAGCAACCGCAAGCAGCGTCACGAATTGATTATCTGTCTGCACGACCATTTTCATGTCATAGAGATTGGCGCTCTCACCCACGGAATATACTTCATTTCCATAATAGCTCTTTGCTGCCGCCGTGATCTCTTCCACGACGCGAAACGCCAGATCCCCTTCCGTTTCCGTATCTGTGTATACCACGATCCGTGCGTAATGATCCGAATAAAACTGTCCTGTTATATTTTTATCTAAAAATCCGGACGGAATAGCCGTTCCCACCGTATTTGCGTACGACATCACACCCGTCACATGCTCCATCCGCTCAAGCTCCCGGCTGAGCTCCAGCTCTTTTGCCGCATCTCCCCGCGGAACAAGAAGTGCCATAACCGTAGACTGCCCGAATTCTTCCTGTATCTCCAGCTTATCCCGTCCGCTTTCGCTGGCCTGCGCCGCGCTGCCGTTCCCATATACAAATCCGGTCTGCCCCTGCCCGAGGAAACTCGGTATGATGAGAACGGCGACGAGGATCAGCGCCGGAACCGCCACACGGGAAAACACCTTATTGATATTCCGAAAACTTGGCAGCAAAGGCCTGTGCTTTGTTTTGTCGATCAGCTTAAATGTGCACAGCGTGACCGCCGGCAGGAACACCATCGTTGTCACAAAGCTCAGAATGATGCCTTTCGCAAGATTCCATCCGAGGTCGGCGCCGATCTGAAAGTTCATAAAGGTGAGCGCGAGGAACCCAAACAGCGTCGTTGCCGCGCTGGCCGCCACAGTGGACATCGATTCCCTGACCGCATGGCGCATGGCGTCGTTCACATCGCTGTATTTTTCCCTGTTTGCCGCAAAGCTGTGCAAAAGGAAAATCGCATAATCGAGCGAGACCGCAAGCTGCAGGATCGGGCTTACCGAATTGGTCATAAAGGATATCTCGCCCACGAAAATATTGGTTCCCATGTTGATGAGGATCGACACGCCGATCGTGACCAGAAAGAGCAGCGGTTCGATCCACGAGGAGGACGAAAGGATCAGGATCACGATAATGATGGGCAGCAGGATCGCCATGGCGTTGCCAACCTCCGCACTCGTCGCCTCCTGCATCGTCGCAAGATCAGGCGCTTCCCCGGCAAGCGCGTTTTCCGTGCCAATCAAATTTCTGATCGCATCCGACGCTTCCTGCTCCCGCTGGTCCTCGATCGTTACAGTATATAAAGCAGTACCGTCTTTGTAATATTCTGCGACTGTATCCTGATCTGCCACCTCAAGCGGCTGCTTTAGGTCCAGCACGTCATCCAGCCACATCACGCCGGAAACGCCGGGAAGCTCCGTCAGCGCATTTTTATATTCCAGCGCCTCTTCGACAGATACGTTCTTTACCATTACGCTCGCGTTCGGCATATCCGTATCGAATTCCGCTTCCATGATCTCGAGCGCTTTCGTAGACTGCGCGTCCGGCGGAAGATAGTCCACCATATTGTAATTCACCTTTACAAACGACTGCAGCACCGCGCATATTACCGCTGCGGCAATAAAAAAAATCAGGATCGCTTTTTTACGTTTTATGATGAATCCTGTTAGCCCGTTCATTTCTCCTCCACAGCGTCCTGTTGTAATATGATACGATTTGTATTATAATCAACACACTGTTGGATTACAACCAACAATCCCGTTTGATATGTCGGTTATACAACAGAACGCAGAAAAACGTTGGATTGTTACAATATTTTTAAATTTGGAGGCTTAATATGAACACCCGAAAAACAGACCGCCGTGTGAAATATACGCTCGATGCTTTAAAAAACGCGCTCATCACATTAATGCAGGAGGAGCATATCTCTAAAATTTCCGTGAAGTCGTTATGCGAGCTGGCCGACGTTAACCGAAGTACGTTTTACGCGCATTTCCACGACCAATACGACCTCCTGCACCACATGGAGCAGGAGGTGCTGCAAAACATCACAAAGCATCTGGAGCAGCAGACGGTCGGCAGCGGAAGCCCTATTTCCTTTCAGGTCCTCAGCCTGATCCTTGAATACGTTCAGGAAAACGCGCCGCTTTTCAAAGCGCTCTTAAGCGATCACTGCGAGCCCGATATCCAGCGGGAGATCATGAAGCTGCCCGACATCATGCCCGTACAAATCTATTCCGGCCTCGACACGCGTACAAAAGACTATCTGTCTGTGTTCGGCATCACAGGCTGCATCAGTATCCTGCAAAAGTGGCTTCAGGATGGAACGCCGGAGTCTGCAGACCAAGTTTCACGTCTGATCTTTCAGGTTCTTTATAACGGCGTCGCCAATTTTGACCGCGCGGTCCAAGAGCAATAAATGCCGCGCCCGCAGTTGCCGCTTATCCGTTGCCGCACAAAAAGGACGTGCTTCAGCACGTCCTTTTGATTTGAAAACCAAATAGCTTATTCGAGAAGCCCGAAGGCTGTTACATGTTTTCATAAAATACAGTTTTTTCGAGCGGCAGGCGCATTCTGCCGTGCCGCTCCGGGCTCTGCGGCTCGCCGTCTGCATATCCCACGGCGAGCAGGCTCACGATCTCCAGATGCTCCGGTATCTCAAATTCTGCACGCAGCACCTGTGGGTCGAACCAACAGATCCACAAGGTGCCGAGTCCGAGCTCCGTCGCCTGCAGCATCATGTGATCTGTCACGATGCTCGCATCAATATCCGTCAGCTTCTTCCCGTCAAACGGACGCTCCCATGTTTCCTGCGTATCGCTGCATACGATGATCACGCAGGGAGCGCCGTAAATACGCGCAGCCTTACCGATCTTTTCAAGCCCTTTTTCGCTTCTTACCACGATCAGCCGCTGCGGCTGATTATTTTTTCCGGTAGGCGCGACGCGGCCCGCCTCGAGTATCCGTTTCAGCTTTTCTTCTTCTACCGGCGTGTTTTTATATTTCCGTACAGAATACCTTTTTTTTGCAAGTTCTAAAAAGCCCATATAGCATACCTCCTATCTTTTGTCATGATCCAACCTGTCTATAGTCTCCCGCGCAAACTGTGCCGCCTGTTTTTGCACCGCTTCATCCTCTGCCAGTCTGCCCACGCAGTGAAACTCCTCTGCGGCCGGCACGATACCGCATTTCCGCAGCTGCTTTTTGATGAGCTGCGACGCGCCTGCCGGATTTCCGGCCGTGCTGAAAACCACGACTTTTCCTACCGCTTCCGGTGAAAGCGTTTTGATAAATTTTTTCAGCTTTCCCGCAATGCGAAACGCATATACTGCGCCTCCAAGGAACAAAATATCTGCCTTGCCTGAAAGCGGCGTGCTTATGTCGTGCGCCTCCGCGCCGACTGCAGCAGCAATGGACTGGGCGATCGCCTTCGTATTGCCCGATTTTGAAAAATACCGTATCTCCACCATTTCCGTTGCCTCCCGTTTTTTATTATAGCACAATATTAAATTCTGAGGCTAATACTTTCACAATAACCGGTATTTCGCATAAAAAAGGCCGTCCGGAAACATCTGTCCGGAGCGGCCTTATAGGTCTCTTTTGGCAATATAGCGCAGGATCAATAGGATTTTGCAAAATACATCATCTTCTTTGCAGGCTTTCCGCAGTGAACGCAGACCTCTCCGAGGTCCTTTTGCTCAAACGGAGCACAACGGGTCGTCACTCCTGTTTTTTCTTTGATCGCTTCCTCACACTCTGTCTCTCCGCACCACATTGCGCGGACAAATCCGTGTCCCTCTTCGATTCCCTGCATAAATTCTTCCCAGTTATGCGCATCAAACGTGCGTTCCTCACGGTGCGCAAGCGCGCCCGCAAGCATATCGTCGTGGATACGGTCGAGCAGCTCCTGCACAGTCTCCCCGATATTTTCAAGTGGATAGGCTGCCTTTTCGCAGGTGTCTCTGCGAGCAAGCATACACGCGCCCTTTTCGATATCGCGCGGGCCGATTTCAAGCCGCACCGGAACGCCCTTCAGCTCCCATTCGTTGAACTTCCAGCCCGGGCTTTGGTCGCGGTCGTCAAGCTCTACGCGTATTCCCGCATCTTTTAAAATATCGTAAAGCTCCTGCGCTTTTTCCAATACGCCCTCTTTATGCGCGGCCACCGGAACGATCACGCACTGGATCGGCGCGACGCGCGGCGGCAGCTTCAATCCGCGTTCGTCCCCGTGTACCATGATGAGACCGCCGATCATACGGGTGGAAACCCCCCATGAGGTCTGCCATGCATACTTCAGCTGCCCGTCCCGGTCGAGGAACTGGATATCGTAGGCTTTAGCGAAATTCTGTCCGAGATTATGCGACGTTCCCATCTGGAGCGCCTTTCCGTCCAGCATCATCGCCTCCACCGTATAGGTGTGGTCCGCGCCCGCGAATTTTTCCTTTTCGCTCTTCTGCCCTGCAATCACGGGGATTGCAAGCACATTTTCCATAAATTCGCGGTAAACGTTCAGCATGCGCACCGTTTCTTTCTCTGCTTCCTCCTGTGTTGCATGTACGGTATGCCCTTCCTGCCATAAAAATTCAGAAGTCCGCAGGAAAGGACGGGTACTCTTTTCCCAACGCATAACGTTGCACCATTGGTTGAGCAGCACGGGCAGGTCGCGGTAACTCTGCACCCACTTGGAGTACATGGAGCAGATGATCGTTTCGGACGTGGGACGAATGCACAGCGGCTCCGCCAGCTTCTCTTTTCCGCCGATCGTGACCCATGCAGCCTCCGGAGCAAACCCCTCTACATGCTCCGCTTCCTTTTCCAACAAATGTTTGGGAATCAGTAACGGAAAATACGCGTTTTTATGCCCCGTCGCTTTGAACCTGTCGTCAAGCTGACGCTGGATCAGCTCCCATATTCCATAACCGTACTGCTTGATGACCATGCAGCCCTTCACTTCGGAATAGTCGACCATATCCGCCATTTTGATGACGTCCGTATACCACCGTGAAAAATCTTCGCTCTGCGGCGTGATGTGTTCCACAAAACCGCCTGTCTGCTTTGCCATAGCTCTCTCCTTCAAATATGTACTGAAACTCTAATAGTTTATCATTTTGATACGCTTTTTTCAAGCGTCCCGCGCCATGCTATTGCTTCTTTTTCCGGTTCAGCAGGATGACAGCCACAACGACTGCCGCGGCCGCAGCAACGGCAAGCACGATCCACAGCGTCATATCTTTGCCGTCGTTCGTCTTTGGAGAATCTTGTACCCCAGCCGTATCCTGCCCCGTTCCGCCGTTTCCGTCCGGCTGAGAACTTGGACCCGGTGCAGGCTGCGGACTTGCCTGTGTGATCTCTATCGTCTTGCTGACTGACTTCGTATCATCCGCCGTGCTCGTTGCCGTAATGGTCACCGTTCCGGGAAGCTTCGCAGTAAAAAGGACTGTCTGCTCTCCGCTTACCGAATCCTCCATTTTGATCTCAATACTGTCGAGGTCGCCCGCATAGCTCCATTTCACACCGGAAAATTCTTCTTCATCCGGCATGACGACCGCCGCCGCTGTAAACTCGGCCGTTCCCTCCGCTTTTAGGTCTACTGAATCCGCGCTGTTTATGCTTATGCTTTCCACCCCAAGCTTTTCCGCGATATTATTCTGCCGCAGCAGGATGCTTTCCGCGCTGCTCATTGCCGCGAACGTCCAGCACGAGGGGATCCAGCCCTGATTTTTCGGCGGTGTGACCGCGCCTGCATCCCGCAGGTCAAATTTCTCCGGAAGCTCAGTAGCCGGCGCTGCCGTCTCTCCCTGCGGAAGAGCCGCCGTCCGGTTTTGACCGCTCGCCGAAGCCGTATCCGCCGTTGCTGCCGGAGCAGAAATGCCGGTTCCGGAAAGCTGGGAGACGCGCAGCGCCGTTCCCGGCTCGCCTTGGTCTTCTTCGTTCGTGCCGCCTCCTTCACCGTCCGTAAATACCTTGATGCAGTTATTGGCCGAATACTGCTGCGAGATATCTGTCCACGTCCTTCCGTCCGCGCTTGTAAAGCTCTGTCCGGCCTGCGCTTTCGCCCGTTCCGACCTCCCCGATATCGGCATTTCGATCGCCGCCGCAACATCGCTTCCGTCACGGTTTTGCAGGCGTATTATCACGCTGAATGTTTCACCGCTTGAAACCAGCATCCCATCACCGAGCTCTACCGTATAATATCCCTTATATTTATGCGTTCCGCTGGCGACATGCTTCGTCTCCCCATTCGCTTCGATATAGACATCGTAGTCCTGCTCCTCATGCATCGCATAGAAAGAGACTGCCTTTATCGCCTGATCTCCCGCCGCTTCAAACACATTTTTTGTGTACAGCACCTTTCCGCGCGAATATTGGCTTGGCTCATAATAATTAGTATAGCCCAGCATGTCATACTGATAGATGTTATCGTAGCTGTCTGCCGGATCATCCACAAAAATTGCCGCGGCCGAGTTTGCCGAAAGGTCCGCACTATAATAGGAGATATAGAAAAAACCGTTCTGTCCCTTTTCTGTTCCGTAATTGTTTTTCGCAATAAACGCTCCGTCTCCCGCCGGCGTATAGGTTTCTCCGTCCACTGTTACGGTGAAGCTTTCCGCCGGGACCGTATCGTCCCAGCCTACGAGCGAGATCGCGTGGCCGCCGCCCGCCATATCCTCCTCCGGCTTATAATAGTAGGAGCCCGTCTCGTCGTAATAACCGTTTTCTCCCTCTATATGCCGCAGCCCGCAGTAAATCGCCCCGTAGGTATAGATCGCGTTTTTATAATGCAGCGTATCCTCCGCGTTCTTCTCCCGGTCGGGCAGCAGGATCGCCTGCCGCAAATGATACCGCGCGGGCACCTCGTTATAGGTAAAATCAAAATAATCCAGTTCATCCAGCATATACGGATCGTCTGCCTCGAGGACCGGGCCGCTCCATCGCGCAAGATAGGCGAGCGCCATATAGACGTCCCCGCCTGAAAGAATACCGCCGCGCCCCTCCGTCGGCGTGTAGCAATCTTCAGATGAGTCTGCATTGAGCATCGCGTTCAGCATGTTATATTCAGAAAGATCGATCCCCTCCGCAGCCTGCTTGGAAAGCACGAGCGTATATTCCTGCTCCGTAAAATATCCGCCGTTTCCCTGTACAACGGCATAATAGTCTCCTTCGCTCAATTTTGCTGTGATGCGCTGATCGCCCTCCAATTCGCTGCGCGCGACCTCTGTTCCGCTTTCGTCAAGCAGGCTGAGCGTATAGGCCGCGTTGTCATCATCCGGCTGAAAGAGCAGCAGCTCTACAGGCATTTGGTAGTTGTAGTGGAATTTATAATAATCTACATCGGAAGCGGTATGGAGCGTCGCTTTCAGCTTTGCGGGAAAGGAGACCTCCGTTGCGGAAACGGCGCTGTCGTTTGGTTCGTAAGTGTCACCCGCACCCGACACCCGATAGGAAAAACGCTGCACATCTCCCGGTGCGGCAGCCCCGTTATAGGTTCGGGCGCTGATCACCATATCCCCGTTTACCGTTACGGACGCCCGGTTTGTTCCTGCGTCCTCCGTTCCGGCCGCGCCCTTTTCCGGTACGCTTCCATCCGTCGTATAGAGGATAGTTTCTCCTTCAGCAGCCGAAAGAGTGACCTCCGTTCCAGCAGGAACAGTTCCCGGCACGGGAGAAGCCGCGACCGCTCCGCTTTTTGCCACCGTATAGGCCGCCTGTACTATTTCACTGCTTTTGAGCCCAGCCTTGCGCGCGCTTGCGCGGATATTCATATCTTCCGTCAATACGATCCCCGTGTTCCTATCGTAAAACAGCGCGCTTTCATGGAGCGGAGAGGTCCCGTCCAGCGTATAGCGTATCTCTGCGTCCTGCGTTTGTGTAGAAAGACCGATCTCCTCAGAAACAGGATATTGCCCCTCCTCTTGTAAAAATTCGACCGGCGCGCAGGCCGCCGGAAGAAAACGTATATCCTCCGACAGGGCCGCGTCTTCATCTCCGACTGTCATGCTCAGAATGGCAACACTGACGCCCTCAAGCTCTTCCTGCGTAAGCACGCCGTCCTCTATTGCCCGAATGATCGCATCGGTGAGGCGCAGCGGTTGCGACGGTTCATATTCTATTTGCTCCGTGACCCTCATTTCCTTGTTCTTCAACGTGAAGATCAGCATATAGTGAAGCGGCTGCCCCTGCACGGAGGCAGGATCCGCAATCCTTACCGTTGTATCCTCCTGCGCCGTATAGAGGCCGCTTTCGTCTGGTTCTTCGCAATTTTCCACGACAAGAAACTCCGATGCAAAAGCAAGCGGCGCACAGGAAAATACTGCCGTTACAGCCAAAACCACCGCTAAAAATAAGCTTACTGTTTTTTTCATTCTGTCGATTCTCCATCCTATGCGCCCGCACATGCGCACGCCTGTTCATTTTATACTACAGATATTATAGCATGACTGCCGCATATCCGCATCAAAATCGATGTACAAAACAAATCCTTTCGACGCTTCCTCATACATGCGCCGGATATAACAAAAAAGCCGCTCCTTACCGGTGCGGCTTCCTTTATTTGTTTTGATCACGGCATTTCCGGGAAAATATAGGTGGAACCGTCATTTTCATGCAGCATACGGATTTTCGTATCGTAGACCTCCTCGAGGATATCTTTCTGCAAAACGTCTCTGGTCGGCCCGTGCCGGACAATGCGCCCCTGCTTCATCAGCACGATCTCGCTGCAATAGTGGCTTGCAAGATTCAGATCGTGCAGGACGCATACGCATAAAAGCCCGCTGTCCCGTACCAATTCGTTTACGAGAGACAGTATCCCCACCTGATGCTTGATATCGAGGCTCGAGACCGGCTCGTCGAGCAGCAGGATGCTCGACTGCTGGGTAAGCGCCCGCGCAATGATCATGCGCTGCCATTCCCCGCCGGAAAGCCCGATCACAGACCGGTTTTCAAGGTGCGCGATCCCCGTTTTGGCAATCGCCGCCCGCGCGAGACGGATATCCTCCATGCTGTCTCCCTCAAATGTCTTTTTATGAGGATTGCGCCCCATGAGCACAGTTTCAAGCACGGTAAAATCATATTCCAAGGCATAATTCTGCGGCACGAGCGCCATCTTTTTCGCCAGCGCCTTAACACCGATCTCCCGCACGTTCGTTCCGTCGATCTCCACACTTCCCCTTTCGGGCTTTAAATAGCCGGAAATCGTCCGCAGAAGCGTCGTCTTTCCCGCGCCGTTCGGTCCTATGATGCCTATCATCCCCGTATTCAATGTAAGGGAGATATCGTGCAGGATCGGCGTATCGCCTACTCCGCAATCGAGGTTCCTGATACAGATTCCCACTTAGATCCCTCCCCTGTTTCCGCGCCGCAGCAGAAAAATAAAGAACGGCACACCGAAGATAGACGTTACGATACCCACGGGCATCTCCTGCCCGTTCAGGATCACGCGGGCAATCACATCGCAAATGAGCAGATACATGCCGCCGCCCACAAAACAGAGCGGCATCAGCTTTTTATTGTCCGGCCCGGCGATCATGCGCAGAAGATGCGGCACCATCAGGCCGACAAAGCCGATGATCCCGCTGATCGACACCGCGACCGCGGAAAGCAAAGACGTTAAAATAAGCATATTCCTGCGCGTCTTATGCGTATCCACTCCGAGGCTCTGCGAGACCTCGTCTCCGTTCAGCATGATATTGAGCGGCTTTGCATGAAACATCAGCAGCGCAGAGCATAAAAGGATGACGGGAAGCGCGACCCATATCTTATCCCATGTCATATTCGCAAGGCTTCCCATGTTCCACATGACGACATTTTCCATCTTGTCCCGGTTGAGCAGCATAATAAGATAAATGATCGCCGAAAACAGCGCGCTCATGGAAAAACCGGAAAGAAGCAGGGAAAACGTCGATACCTTTCCGCGTATGCGTGAAATGTTATACACGATAAATACGGCAACGAGCGCACCGGCAAAGCTGAATACGGCAGTTGTTCCCGCGCCGAAAAGGCTCATGCCCGTCAGAAACGTCATGGCGACCGTCGCGCCGAGCGCCGCTCCCGACGAAACGCCGAGCACAAAGGAATCTGCCATTGGGTTTTTAAATACGCCCTGAAGGCAGCAGCCGGAAACGGCAAGCGCCGCACCGACAAGAAATGCTCCCACCGCGCGCGGGAGCCGGATATTCAGGAAAATATTATATACGGTCTGTGAGGCAGAGCCGTCTATGATCCGCCCGAATTCTGCGACCGAAAACCCGGAGCTTCCAATGAAAAAGGCGCACACAAAGGCGGCTATGCCGCCTATGATGAGCGCCGAAAGAAGTATTCCGAATTTTACAGTCCTTTTTTTCATATCCTGTTCCGCCGGATCATTGTTCGTTTAAGATCTCGCTGAGCTGCGCAATCGCTTCCGCGATCCGCGGACCGGGACGTGTGAACACGTTCGCGTCGATCTCATAGACCTTTCCGTTTTTGACCGCGTCAAGGTCCTGATAGCCCTGCGCCTGCGCCAATCCGTCCGCTTCACTTCCCATCGTCTCTCCTACGAGTATGATGTCGGGATTTGCGACCACAAGGTCCTCCACCGGATATTCGATCCACGGATATTCGGCGTCCTCCGTCACGCATTTTCCCCCTGCAAGCTCGATCATCGTGTTGATGAAGCTTCCCGGGCCGCTCGTCCAGTTGCCGTTTTCACCATAGCTCATGACGTAATAAACAGTTTTCTTTTCCGCCGGCTGGTTCGCCTGCGCTTCTTCTACCGCAGCGTCGATCTCTCCAATCACCGTTTGGGCCTCTTCCTGCGCGCCGATGATCTCTCCGATCAGTTCGATCGAACCCGATATTTCGTCAAACGTCGTCGCCTCTACGACTGCGACCGCGATCCCGAGCTCCTGAAGCTGGGCGACAGCATCTTCCTGCAAGCCGGTTCCTGCCAGCACAACGTCAGGCTCAAGAGACGCCACTTTTTCCACGTCCGGTCCGTTGAAATCACCGACGACCTCTATAGACTCCGTAATCTCCGGATAATCCGAATATGCGTCCACCCCAACGAGCTGCTTCGCCGCGCCGAGCGCGCATACGATCTCCGTACCCGCGGGCGTAAGGGAAACGATCTTGTCTGCCTTTTTGACCGTCACTTCATTTCCCGCCATATCTGTTACGGTCACGCCGTCTGCCTCTGCCGTTCCGGAAGGTTCAGCCGCTTCAGCGGAAACACTTGCCTCCGGGCTTTCAGACGTCTCCGGCGTTCCTGTTTCTTCCGCCGGCTGCGCAGCGCACCCCGCAAGCGCCGCAGCGCAGAGCACGACACACAAAAATAGTGCGATCCATCTTTTCCTCATAACTGTCCTCCTGTATAAAATAGTAACTGCTTGCTTTTCCCGGGCGCGGCCTGCGTACATAAAAATACCTTTCCGGCTTAAACAGCAGAAAAGGCACTGTGCGTTTTCCTTTCTCCCCGCCGAAGAAAAAAACATCGTTTCACGATTCGGCAGGTTTTCCGGCTTGACTTCATCGCATCCTGCGCGCCTTCCCGGCCTTTTGGCCAGTGGCATTTATACGGTTTCCCGCAAGCTCCAGTCTGTTTCCAGTCCGGCGCAGTTGCTCCGTCACACGGCAGCGGTGGGCTGCAGCGGCATACGCTTTCCCTATTATCCGGTTTCCCGGCACCAAAATCGATTTTATTTATGTTTTAAAATATATCACAAAAAAATTTTTCATACAATGGAATTTTCTCTCTTATTTGGCACTATTTTCTTATAACCCCTATTGCATAATTATTCATTTGAATGTATAATTATTAATATCAGTTTGAAATTCAGGGGCACGCAAAACGGTTCCCCTACAAAAGGAGTTGTTTTTATTATGGTAAATGTCAGCGTGATCGGGGCGACCGGCTATGTGGGCGCGGAGCTTTTGCGCCTCCTTTCTGCGCACCCGGACGTGCATATCAATAAGGCTGTATCCAAAAGCTTTGCCGGAAAAGAGATGAAAGATATCTATGCAAATTTTATTCCGAACCAAAGCGTCGGGCTCACCGGAGAGGAAAGCGGTCCGGATGCGGGTGATTTCGTATTTCTCTGTCTGCCGCACGGCCAGTCTCTCAAGGCCGCGCCCGCGTTGCTTGCGTCCGGGCACAAGGTCATCGACCTTTCGGGGGATTTCCGCTATGACGATACCGATATTTATGAAAAATGGTATGGTATCCCGCATACCGCGAAGCAGGAAAATGCTTCCGCCGTTTACGGACTGCCCGAATTTTTCGGAGACGATGTGAAAAAATCCTCTTTTACAGCCAATCCGGGCTGTTATACGACGACGAGTATTTTGGCGCTCGCGCCGCTGCTTGCGGAGGGCGTCATTCGGGAAAACGGTATCGTGATCGACGCGAAATCCGGTGTGACCGGAGCGGGCCGGAAAGAAAAGCTCGCTTTCTCCTATTGTGAAACGGCGGATAACTTCAAAGCATATTCCGTACCGCTGCATAGGCATACCTCGGAAATCGAGGAGCAGCTCTCCAAGCTCTCCGGCAAGGATATTTGCCTCCTGTTCACACCGCATCTCCTGCCCGTCAAACGCGGCATTCTCGCGACGATTTACGCAGAGCTCGCGGAGGGCGTTACCGCGGAGCAAATTTCCAAAGTATACGAAAGCTACTATGCGGACGCCCCTTTCACACACGTTCTGCCGCACGGAAAGCTGCCTGAGCTGAAATATGTAGTCGGCTCCAACAACTGCATGATCGGTTTTGAACTCTCGGAGCGTACCGGAAGGATCATTATCGTTTCCTGTACTGATAATCTCATCAAGGGCGCCGCAGGACAGGCGATCCAGAATTTTAATCTCATGAACGGCTTAGATGAAACGCTGGGGCTGCCCCGGACGGCATGGTATCTGTAACTACCGGCGGTATTGCCGCCTCTTATTAAAGGAAATGGTGAATAGTATGGAAGATCAAAAAATGGAAAAATATCTGGAACGTGCTCATGTGCTGATCGAGGCTCTGCCTTATATCCAGCGTCTGTTTGGAAAAACGATCGTTATCAAATACGGCGGCGCAGCCATGATGCACGATGAGCTTACGCAGAAGATCATGGAGGACGTTACCCTCCTGAAGTTCGTGGGCATGAATCCCATCCTCGTACACGGCGGCGGGCCGGACATCAATCACATGCTTGACTCACTTGACATCAAGCCGAACTTCGTCGATGGCCTGCGCGTGACGGACGACGCAACGATGGAAGTCGTACAGATGGTGCTTACCGGGAAAATCAATAAAGAGATCGTCGCCAAGCTGAACGGTATGGGCGCGTCTGCCATCGGCCTCTGCGGTATCGACGGCAACATTATCAAGGCGGTCAAGGCGCCGCCGAAAAACGGCGTTGACCTCGGCAACGTCGGGCAGATCACGTCGATCAATACGACGCTCCTCAACACCCTCGCCCACGACCAGTATATCCCGGTCATCGCGCCGGTCGGGACGGGCGATCACGGCGAAAGCTACAACATCAACGCGGATACCGTTGCCGGAGCGATCGCCACAGCTCTCAAGGCGGAAAAGCTCATTTTCCTGACGGATACAGACGGCATACGCACCAATGAAGATGATCCCGAATCCCTCTTGTATGTAGCGTCCAAAACGGATATACTTAATATGATCGACGAGGGGAAGATCACGGGCGGTATGCTGCCCAAGGTGCAGAGCTGTCTGGCCGCGATCGAAAAGGGCGTGAAACGCACCCATATCCTGAACGGAACGATCCCTCATCCGATCATTCTTGAAATCTTTACAGATTCCGGTATCGGTACGATGGTGACGGGCTAAAGGAAGGATTTTTTGATGACGTACGAGGAACTGAAACAGATCGACGAGCAGTATTATATGAAAACGTTCGGCGCACGCCTCCCCGTTGTTTTTACCGGGGGGAAAGGCGCCGTCCTTATGGATTCTGACCATAAGGAATATATCGATTTTCTTGCCGGTATCGCGGTGAACTGCCTCGGTTATGCCGACGTGGGCTTTGCGTCCGCTCTGAAAGGGCAGATCGACAGCGGCGTGATACATATCTGTAATTATTTTTATAACGAGCCTCAGACGCGGCTCGCACAGCTTCTGTGCGAACGTACAGGCTTTGAGCGCGTATTTTTCGCGAACAGCGGCGCAGAAGCAAATGAATGCGCCCTGAAGCTGGCAAAAAAATATGCGGCCGATAAGGGGAACAGCTCCGACCGGTTCGTTGCGCTCAAAAAGAGCTTTCACGGCCGGACGCTTCTGACGCTTTCGGCAACCGGGCAGGAAAAATTCCATGAACCGTTCCGCCCCGGCGCTTACCGCTTCACATATATCGACGCAAACGATATCGAAGCTGCGGAAGCCGCTGTTACAGCGGATAAATGTGGTGTAATACTCGAAGTAATACAGGGGGAAAGCGGCGTTCTTCCGCTGCAAAAAGAGTTCGTTTCCCTGCTTCGCACCCTGTGCACACAGCAGGATATCCCTCTTATCATCGACGAAGTCCAGACCGGCATGGGGCACACCGGAAAGCTTCTCGCGCAGGAGCATTACGGCGTACATGCGGATATCACAACGCTTGCCAAAGCGCTCGGGAACGGTATGCCCATCGGCGCATGCCTCTCCTCTTCTCCGTTTGCAGACGCTTTCGGTCCGGGAGACCACGGTTCCACCTTTGGCGGCAATCCGCTTGCCTGTGCGGCAGGGCTTTATGTAACGGAACGTTTGGACTCCGATATGCTTTCCCGTATCGAAAGCATGGGAGGCTATTTCAAAGAGCAGCTGCTTGCACTCAAGGAGCGCTTTCCAAAGATCGTGACCGATGTGCGCGGCATGGGGCTTTTGCTCGGCGCCGAGCTTTCGGAAAAAAAGGACGCGCATGCAGTGCAGCACGCTCTGATCGCAAAGGGCTTCGTGATCGGTACGGCCGGTTCGAATACGCTTCGTTTCGCTCCTCCGTATTGTATCAGCCGCGGGCAGATCGATCTGCTGATCGGCGCGCTCGGCGAATTATTTTCATGATAAATCAAGCAGGCGCAGGCGTCTGCTTTTTTAAAAGATTAAACCTGCAAAAGAAAGGAATGCGAGATGCCAAAACTGACAGATATTGAAAAAATCCTTGTGATCGGCTCCGGCCCCATCATCATCGGGCAGGCCGCAGAATTTGACTACAGCGGTACGCAGGCTTGCAAAGCCCTGAAAGAAGAGGGTTATGAGGTCGTACTCATCAACTCCAACCCCGCCACCATTATGACCGACCTTGACATGGCGGATAAGGTATACATCGAACCGATCACCCTCGATACGGTGATCCGCATCCTGAAGAAAGAAAAGCCGCAGGGCATCATCGCCACGCTCGGCGGCCAGACCGGCCTTAATATGGCGATCGAGCTTGACAATTGCGGTATTCTTCCCAAACTTGGTATCCGCTTGCTTGGAACACAGCTTGAATCTATTCGTTTGGCGGAAGACCGCGAAATGTTCAAAGATCTGATGGTACGGACCGGGCAGAAAACGACGCACTCCACCATCGTCACTTCCCTTGAAGAGGCGGAGGCATTCACGCAGGAATGTCCTTTCCCGCTCATCGTCCGTCCTGCCTACACGCTCGGCGGCACGGGCGGCGGCGTCGCGCATAACATGGACGAGCTGATGGATATTACGGCGCGCGGTCTCAAGATGAGCCTCATTCATCAGGTCCTCCTCGAGCAAAGTGTCGCGGGCTGGAAAGAGATCGAATATGAGGTGATTCGTGACAACGCGGACAATTGCATCATTGTATGCAACATGGAAAACATCGACCCTGTCGGCGTTCACACCGGCGACAGCATCGTCGTTGCCCCCTCACAGACGCTGACCGACCGGGAATATCAGATGCTGCGCACCTCTGCGATCAAGATCATCCGCGCGCTCGACATACGCGGCGGCTGCAATATCCAATACGCGCTCGATCCAAATTCCTACGACTACGTAGTCATTGAAGTAAATCCGCGCGTTTCCCGCTCCTCCGCGCTCGCCTCCAAAGCGACGGGCTATCCGATCGCCCGCGTCGCGGCCAAGATCGCGGTGGGCTATAATCTTGACGAGATCAAAAATTCCGTGACCGGGAAAACCTACGCCTGCTTTGAACCGACACTCGACTATGTGGTCACCAAGGTGCCGCGCTGGCCGTTCGATAAATTTACGGGCGCTAACCGCGCGCTGGGTACGCAGATGAAAGCGACGGGCGAGGTAATGGCGATCGGGCGGAGCATCGAGGAATCGCTCCTGAAAGCAATAGACTGCCTCGACGTAAAGCTCAATTACAACCTCGGCATGAAAAATATCGATGACTGGACGCTGAGCGAGATCGATGAATCCCTCCGCAATCCGGACGACGAACGTATCTTCGTGCTCTCCAAGGCGCTCGAACATGGCTACTCTGTCGACAAGCTGCACGAAATCACAAAAATCGATAAATTCTTTATCAATAAGCTGAAGAATATCGTAGACCTTTCCAAGGAGTTGCGTACCTATACCATCGAGAATCTCCCCGCATGGTTCCTGCGCAAGTGCAAAAAGGCCGGGTTTGGCGACGGTTATATTGCTGACTGTATTGGCGCACATGAGTCGCAAATCACCTATATGCGCGGTGCGACGGGCATCCATCCCTCCTTCAAAAAGGTCGACACATGTGCAGGTGAATTCAAGGCCGTTACTCCCTATTATTATTCCACCTATGACAACGAGGACGAGGTGGAGCGCACGGACAAAAAGAAGGTCATCGTGCTCGGCTCCGGGCCGATACGGATCGGTCAGGGTATCGAGTTTGACTACTGCTCCGTTCATTCGGTCAATACCTTAAAGGAAATGGGCTATGAGTCCATCATCATCAACTCCAATCCGGAAACGGTGTCTACGGACTTCGATACGTCCGACAAGCTGTATTTCGAGCCGCTCACCAAAGAGTGTGTGCTCGACATTATCGATAAAGAAAAGCCGGAGGGCGTCATCGTCCAGTTCGGCGGACAGACGGCGATCAATCTTGCCAAGCCGATCGTAGACACGGGTAAAACCGTCCTCGGGACGACCGTTGAGGACATCGACCGTGCAGAGGACCGTGATAAGTTCCTGCACGTACTGAAGCAGCTCGATATCCCGCTTCCTAAGGGAGATACGACATTCTCTCTCGAGCATGCCCTCGAGGCTGCGGCAAGCATCGGTTATCCGGTGCTCGTGCGCCCCTCCTATGTGCTCGGCGGACGGGCTATGGAGATCGTATATAACGACGCGGAGCTGACGGAATATATGACGATGGCAGCGGAGGTATCGCCGGACAAGCCCGTATTGATCGACAAATACGTGGTAGGAAAAGAAATCGAGCTCGACGCCGTGTGCGACGGCGAGGACGTGCTCATTGTCGGGATCATGGAACATATCGAACGGGCAGGCGTTCACTCGGGCGACAGCTTTGCCGTCTATCCCACGCAGACGATTTCCAAGGAAGCAAAGAAAAAGGTCGCGGACTACGGTATCGCTCTCGGACGTGCGCTCAATATCAAGGGATTGTTCAACATTCAGTTCGTCATGGACGAAAAAGACAACGTATATGTCATTGAGGTCAACCCCCGCGCGAGCCGGACAGTTCCGATCCTTTCCAAGGTGACGGGCGTGCCTATGGTCGGCCTTGCAACGCGCATCATGCTGGGGGAAACGCTGAAGGGTATGGGCTATGCGACGGGCGTCCACAAGGAATCCCGCCTCGTCACGGTAAAAGCGCCTGTGTTCTCGTTCTCCAAGCTTGCTACGGTAGACACCTTCCTCGGGCCTGAAATGAAATCTACAGGCGAGGTAATGGGAACGGACCGGACCTTCATCAAGGCGCTTAAAAAGGCGTTCCTTGCCTCCGGAAGCAGCATCCCGGATAAAGAGGGAAAGATACTCGTCAGCGTAGCGAACCGCGATAAGGAAGAGGCGCTCGGCATTGCGAAGCAGCTGCGGGAATGCGGCTTTGAGTTGGCTGCTACTCCGGGCACGCATCAATATTTCAGCGGGCACGGCTTCGAAACGGAGCTTGTTCCGAATGAGACTGTCCTCGACCGCATCAAGACCGGGGATTTCGCGCTCATCGTCAACACTCCCACACGCGGGAAACAAAAGACGCGCAGCGGCTTTAAGCTGCGCCGGACGGCGGTCAGCTTCAACGTGCCGTGCATCACATCTATGGATACGGTCAACTCTATGCTGAAAGTGCTTCAATCGGACGATAAGCTGAGCATTATCCCGCTCGGCGAATATAGGTAAGGGGGCGGGCGCCATGATGGATCAGATCACGCTCACCCGCGCGACCGACGCGGATGCGCAGGACGTCCTTGAGATCACAAAACGTGCGTTCGATTTGTATGCGCGTGAGATACGCAAACGTGAGAGCGTAGCTGCGCTGTACGAAACGCTCAGTGACGTTCTCTCGGATATTCATAACAAAAATGTATTCGTCGCTAAGATCGACGGGGAGACCGTAGGCAGCGTCCGTTTTGAGCTGCTCTCAGACGGTATTGCCTACCTCAGCCGTTTTTCCATCGATCCGGAAGCGCAGAATCTTGGCATTGGCGGTCTTCTGCTTGAAAAGGTGCGTATCGAGTGTCTTTCCATGGGAGTACGTGCCATCACGCTGCATACGGCTTCTAAAATGCGCTCCACAGTTGCTTTTTATCTAAAAAACGGATATTATATCCATTCTATTTCCAAAGACAGCGACTATATCCGCGCCCTTATGGTAAACGAAATCTGTGAAATGGATGAGATGTTCGATTATGAAACGGTATGTGCAAGGGCCAAGCATTGAGCTTTCCGTTTGCCCACCTTTCGGTTGGGTTATTGTACTATAGAATGGAGGTTTTGAATTCTTATGGTATCATTGATTTTAGGTCTGCTTGCCCTTTTGTGCGATATCCTCGGGTGGATCCCTGTTTTAGATCTCGGATATCTTTCTTTCATCGGCTTTGTTTTAGCGATCGTAGCAGTTGCGACCGGAAGCAAGATCATCAAGGTCGACCCTAACGACAAAAACGCACGCGCCGGAAAAGCTATCGGCACGGTATGTATCGTACTCGCTATCCTCGGCGTTTTGTTCTGGGTCATTCTGCTTCCGCTCGGATGTATCGCCGCTGTTTTCTAATAAAAATACTTTTTTAAGGCGCAAAAGATTTGCGCCTTTTTTTGTGCGTTTCTTTTCGTGCAGAAATATGGAGAGTTCTTATTTCTCTCTTGATATATTGTTTTTCACTATTAATTTATTGTTTTTCAATAAATTTTTATTGACATATAATAATTATTCGCATATACTAAACAGGAAAGTACAAAAGGGAGGTTCCTTTTCTATGAAAACAGGCGGGAAAAAAATCGCAGGGATATTGAATGTTATCCTGCTCATTTGTATGGCGGTAATCGCCGCACTGTTTGTCGCATTGCCTTTTATGACGGATTATGTGCTGTACTACTTCATTTATCTGGTTCCGAGCATGATCTTCTTTTATTCCGCCGGCGCGATCGCGCTGTGGTTTTTATGGGAACTGCGCAGGCTGATTTTGAGCGTAAAAGCGGGAAATCCGTTTGTTCGGCGCAACGTAGTAAGCTTAAAGCGTCTTTCTCTTGCGCTTGGACTTTTGATGGCTGATTTCATTTTTATTTTCTGTTTTGTTCCTTCTATTTCAAAGCTTCTCTGCATCGCGGTCCTGCTTCTTGGTATCCTGTGTGCGCAGGTTTTAGCTCATCTGATCGAACGGGCTGCCGAGTACCGTGAAGAGATCGACCTGACTGTGTGAGGTGACGGTATGGCGATCTTAGTAAATCTTGACGTAATGATGGCAAAAAGAAAAATCAGCTTAAACGAGCTCTCTGCCGCAGTAGATATCTCGCTTGCCAATCTTTCTATCTTAAAAAATAATAAATGTAAGGCAATACGCTTCTCTACGCTGAATGCGCTTTGCAAGGCGCTCGATTGTCAGCCGTCCGAGCTCCTTGAATACATTCCGGACGAGGAGCTGTAATATCCTGTTCTGCAATGAAATCTGCTCTTTCTTGCCCACAGTTTCATTTTGTGCATGGCAATTGGATTTTGGTACGCAAAAATGACCGTGATCGGGGGCTGTATATAAAAGGAAACCGTACCTCCCTCATACCTTAGTAAACAAAAGGAGTATTTTTATGAATACCACAAACCAAAACAATATCAGTACTTTAAAGCTTCTTCTTGCGGGTGTGGTTCCCGCGCTGTTATTTTGCATCCTGTTTTACGATAATCTGTTTCATCTAAAGCCGTTCGGGCTCAACGTTCCGCTCAGCCTCGCAGCTTTCTATCTGCTTATGGCAGCAGCCTTCGGTAAAAAATTTTTTCGTCTTCTTGTACGTGCACCGTTTCATTCTGTCTATGCCGTTCTTCTTTCCATTACGTTCGTTCTGTTCAACGATCCTGTTCTGCTCTCAATCAACGCCTGCCTGATCATTTTGCTTGTGGGTGAGCAAATCATGCTTGGCACAGGACAGGCGCTTTACGCGCCTTATTCTGTCCACATGGTGGGCGACAGCCTTTCCTGTTGGTTTTCCCTTTCCTTTGGCGGCATCGGCGGAGCGTTCCGCCAATATAGAAATGAGAACGGTAGCCGTTTTTCCGGGATACTGATCGGGATCACGATAGCCGTTCCCATTCTTTTCGCTGTCATTCCTTTGCTTTTATCTGGAGACGCCGTATTCGCCCACTTCTTTACCGCGGCATTCGGCAGTCTGGAATGGGGCGACATTATTGGCCGCGTACTCATCGCCCTTGCTTTGTTTGTTCTCTTCTCCGGTTTATTCTGGTCTCTTGCAAATAGGGCCCCGCGAAAGCCGTCCGCTGCCCCAGCGGCAAAAGAAGAAACAACGTTTCCTTTCTCTGCCTCTTTGATCATACTGTTTGCGTTATCGGCAGTGCTTGCCGTTTTTTGCGCCATCCAGTTTTTCTATTTGTTCTCCAGCCGTGTTCCTGCGGGAGTGACCTATGCGGAATATGCCCGCAGCGGCTTCTGGCAGCTCCTCGGCGCTGCTGTTATCGTCATGCTGACGGTCCTCCTGCTGCTCCGCTTCGGCTGTCCGTGCACGCCTGCCGCGTTTCAGATTCGGCGCATTTTAACCGCATTTCTTCTCGGTTGTACTCTCATTCTGCTTCTATCGTCTTTTTCCCGCATGACGCTTTACGAACAGGCTTTCGGCTTTTCCCAGCTCCGCCTCTTTACACAGTTTTTTATGACCGCCCTTTTCGCATTTCTGATCATCGTTATCCTGCGACTGTGGCTCCCACGCATCGATCTGAAAAAATGTGCCTTTTTCTGCTTTATGACCTGCTACCTTATTCTTGCTTTTTGGAATATCGACGCATTTATCGCACGGGAAAATATCAAAAATCAAGGAGAAAAAGCAGATATCTCCTACCTGACCACACTCAGTGCAGATGCGCTTCCCTATTATATTGGTTTGCTGGATGAAAGCGACTTCACCATAACGATCATTCCAGAGGACGAATTCCAATATGATACCGCGGCCTATCAATATTTAGGCAACGACAGGATACTTCTGTATCAAGATGATGAAACGCTCAGACAGGCTTGGCATCTGCGGCGCATGATGCGCAGTCTCGAATCTTCAGCCGGCGACTGGCGTTATTTCAACGTTGGCCGGGAAGCCGCACAGGAAGCGCTTGCAGCGAACCCCCAGCTTATAGAAAATATTGATAAGATCAAGGAGGCCTTGACTGCCGGGCTGTCCTAATGCACTTTCTTACTTCCCGCAATATCAGGGCCGCTCGTCTTTACAGGCGGCCCTTTCTTTGCACACCGAATTTGCTATAGCGGTTATAAAAAAGAAGACTCTTCACGAGTCTCCTTTTCTTTATATACACTCTTTAGATGAATCTCAGCGGATTGCACTTCACGCCCGGACCCATCGTTGCGGAAAGAACGACGCTCTTTAAATACGTGCCCTTTGCTGCGGACGGCTTCGCCTTGACGATCGCGTCCATGATCGCCTTCAGATTTTCCTTCAGCTGATCCTCGCTGAAGCTCTTTTTTCCAATCGGCACGTGAATGATTGCCGTCTTATCGACGCGATACTCAACCTTACCGGCCTTGATATCGGCAATCGCTTTTGCGACCTCCATCGTGACCGTACCGGATTTCGGGTTCGGCATAAGGCCTTTCGGTCCGAGGATCTTACCAATACGGCCGATCTGGCCCATCATGTCGGGCGTCGCTACGATAACGTCAAAATCAAACCAGTTTTCTTTCTGGATCTTTTCGATCATTTCCTCTGCGCCTACGAAATCCGCACCGGCTTCCTGCGCTTCCTTTGCTTTATCCCCCTTGGTGATCACGAGCACACGTACCGTTTTACCCGTTCCGTGCGGCAGCACAACCGCGCCTCTGACCTGCTGGTCTGCATGGCGAGGATCTACACCCAGCTTTACCGAAAGCTCGATCGTCTCGTCAAATTTCGCTTTGGCAGTCTCTTTGCAGATCTTTACCGCTTCTTCCGGGTCAAACAGATTCATTTTGTCATAGGACTTTACACTGTCCTGATAATTCTTTCCTCTTTTCATCGTTTAGCCCTCCACTTCTACGCCCATACTTCTCGCTGTTCCTGCGATCATGCTGACCGCTGCCTCAAGGCTGGCCGCATTGAGGTCGGGCATTTTCAGGGTAGCGATCTCTTCCAGCTGCGCACGCGTGATCTTCGCGACCTTCTGCTTATTCGGAACGCCCGAAGCTTTCTCGATCTTGCAGGCTTTCTTGATCAGTACGGCTGCCGGAGGCGTTTTTGTAATAAAGCTGAACGAACGGTCTGCATATACTGTGATAACAACCGGAATGATAAGTCCGGCCTGCTGCGCCGTTTTTTCATTGAACGCCTTTGTGAAGTCCATAATGTTGACGCCATGCTGTCCAAGAGCCGGACCTACCGGCGGCGCGGGCGTCGCTTTTCCTGCGGGTATCTGCAATTTGATATACCCTGCAACTTTTTTTGCCATTTTCTTTTCTCCTTCTTTTATGTGATGTGGTGCGCGGCGTGAGGATTACGCCTCCCACTCTGAAACAAATTATCTTCCTGCCATCCTCTTTCCTCTGCGGCGTTTTCCACCGCAATATCCCGGGTACGGCAGCCTTTGTTAAATCCGTTTTACCTGTACGAAGTCAAGCTCTACAGAAGTATCACGCCCGAACATAGAAACCAGAACACGTACTTTCTGGCGCTCCGTATTTACTTCCTCTACTACGCCGACGAAGCTTTCGAGCGGCCCTGAGGTCACGATCACATTATTTCCGACTTCAACATCAAGGCTGATTCGTACATTTTCGATTCCCATTGCCCGCACTTCCGCATCAGAAAGCGGGATCGGCTTGGATGACGGTCCGACAAACCCGGTCACGCCGCGTGTGTTCCGTACGACATACCACGATTCATCGGTCAGAAACATCTTCACCATGACATAGCCGGGGAACATTTTCCGGGAAACATGGCGCTTCTTTCCGTTTTTGACTTCTACAGATTCCTCCATCGGTACCTTGACATCCATGATCGTATCATGAAGATTATGGTTTTCCACTGTTTTCAGGAGGTTATCCATTACTTTATTTTCATAACCGGAATAGGTGTATACAACATACCAATAGGGCTTATCCGTCTTTTCCTGCTTCAGGAATTTAGGACGCTCCTCTTTTTCTTCGGCAGGCCTCTCGATATTCGTATTCCCCTCGGGGATCAGGACGTCTTCCGGTCCATTTTTATCCATACTCATAAACAGTTTTTTCTCCTAAGACTGCAGGAACGTTCTGAACAGTGAACCAAAGCCCCAATCCATCAGTCCGACGATAACCGCAAAAATAACAATGAAAACAATAACCGCAAACGTCGTTTTAAAGAGGTCCTTGCGCGTCGGCCACGTTACCTTTTTCACTTCGCCCCAAACGTCTTTAAAGAAACGGGCAGGGCTCCTTCTCTGCTTTTTATTCTTTTTTTTGGCGAGCTTTTTCTGCTCCTTCAGGTGCTTTTCCCGTTCCTCGCCGAGCAGTTTGGTCTTAGCCATCGTAATGCCACCTCAAAATTATTTGGTTTCTTTATGTACGGTATGCTTCTTGCAGAACTTGCAGTATTTAGACATTTCAAGTCTGTCCGGATCGTTCTTTTTATTCTTCATCGTATCATAGTTCCTCTGTTTGCATTCCGTGCAAGCAAGCGTGATCTTCGTGCGCATTTTCTTTCCTCCGGTCTTTTGTTTTTAGGCAATCTAAAAAAAGGCACTCTCTGCCTTTTATCAAAGATGCTTTTATATGATACCATTAAACCCCGTTGTTGTCAAGATTTCAGCCAAATTTTTTCGCGCTTTCCAAAGTCAAGATATAAATGCAAAAAATTTTTCAAGCAATTCCTTTTATGTATTTTTGGAATAATTCTTCTGATGTCTTGTACTCGAAGATTCCTCTTGGATAGTTGTTTAGCCATCGTTCAACCTCTTTTATTACCTTGACGGGTATTTTATTCAAATCCGCGCCTTTTGGAATCATCCGGCGAATCATTCTGTTTTGATTCTCATTACTGCCGCGTTCCCAACTGCTATATGGGTGGCAATAGTAAACTTTCGTTCGCTTTCCTTTCGTGTATTTGGATTTTTCTATACCTGCACAATCCGAAAACTCCGGGCCGTTATCCACAGTGATACTTTTGAATATCGAGCGGAACGCCGCGCCATGCTTCCGTTCCAGTCTGTCAATGATCCGCTTTACGCTTCCCGCCGTCTTATCTTTCATCGGTATTATAATTTCCCATCTTGTGAGCCTCTCTGTGAGAACGAGCAGGACGCGGCCTTTCGTCTGCTTTCCTATTACTGTGTCCATCTCCCAATGTCCGAATGTGCAGCGGCTGTCAATTTCCTTTGCTCTTTGTTCTATGCTCTCGCCACGCGGTATTTTTGCAGGGCGTACGCGCTTATATCCTCTTTTTCTGTTTGCCTTGACCGGAAGATTTTTATTTGTAAGATGCAAAAAAATACCTTTATCAATATAACTGTATAGCGTTGCCCGGCTGATCGTGGTGTCGAAGCGTATGTTTTTTGCACGAATTTCACCCAATACTGCCCCCGGAGAATATTTCTCATATATGATTTTATATTCAATGTATTGTGCTAACCGAATATCCGAACCTATCTTTAATTCAGGCCCTTTCGCTTTCAGATTCATTTTATATTTTTCGTGCGCCTTGTCCGGGCTGTACCTCTTTTCCGTCGTCCAATCGGTATTAAGGTGCTCATATTGTCCACGCTTGATTTCCCTATATATCGTGCTGAAATGTACTCCTATCTCGTTTGCGATCTCGCACGGCTTTTTCCCACACTTTAAATAGGTTTCAATTTTTAATCTTTCCGTAAAGGATAAATGTCTGAATCTCCGTCCCATAATGCCCCGACCCCTTAATTAATAAAGAATGGGGGAGGTCACTCCTCCCCCAGATAGTTCTTAGCCGCTTTTACAAAAATACTGTTCATGCTGATCCCGTCTTTTTCGCACGCTGCTTTTAACCGCTCTTTCATGCCTTTCGGAAGCATAACAAGAACCGAATCATAATTCTTCCTATTCCATCTGTTTTTTACAGTACTTGACGTTCCAGCCATTATTCATCATCTCCCGCTTTTTCAAGTCGTTTTACGATCACCAGCGCCGCAATACTCGCAACCGCGGCGATACAACTTAATACTAAAGATATTATATCCATTATCATATTATCACCCCTTGTATTTTTCAATTTATCCTGTTATACTTAAGTCACCCTATAAGGGGCGGGGGCCTTAGCCCCCGCTGAGAAGCCTTATTACTTCGATTATCGCTTCGGTCAATGTGGCGAACATTGTTACGATTTCCAGAAGTTTTAAGAGCTTCTTTTTTGTCTTCTTTTTCACATCTTGTTCACCCCCTTTCCATGTTTTTATTATACTATACTTATATAAGTATGTCAAGCAAAATACTAAAAAACATTAAAAATTTTGTAAAAAAAAAGAGGCCGCTCACGCATCAGCGCAAGCGGCCCTTTCTCCATATTATGTATCAAGCATCCGAATGCCAGTGCATCATCTCCTGCACCGCTTTTTCAAAACTCCCGCACGGGCAGAATCTCTGCTCATACTGTTTACTTTCGGGAAAATCCTCTTTGCAAAAATCCCTCTTATCAAAGATATCTGCTTCGTATTCCCCGTTACAATAGCGCCGCTGAACAACCATGAATTTCCACTCCATAAAGCCTCTCTCCTTTCGCGCTTCTACGCATAGGCGGCATGAATGGCAGCCGTCAATCTCAAACACTATTCCCTTGTATCTGATGTATGTAAAAACTGTTTTGTGCTTTCATTTTAATCCTCATTTTTAATGAAAGCAATATAAAATTAGAATTATCTACATAGGTTTATAAAATCAAAAAACCGCCCACATCAACCCGATGCAGGCGGTCTTTAGTTGTCTAATCCGGTTCCGGACACGTATAAATTACGATTTATAAAATTTTTCAACCAATAGGTTGACTATTTTTCATTAATATGTTATATTGCATAAAGGGAATCAAAGAAAGGGAGATACCATGATAACCGAATTTGGAAAATATCTGCGGCATCTAAGGATTGATCGTGGGGAGATATTAAAGGATATGGCGACGTTTTTAGATGTGTCTACTTCTTTTTTATCTGCTGTTGAAACGGGTAAAAAGAGTGTCCCTCTCGACTGGGTAGACAGAATTGCTGATCACTATGAGTTATCCGGTTCTGAAAAAATGGAACTAATGGATCTCGCGGATCAAACGACCAAAGTTATAAAGCTTAATTTGCAAAACTCTAAAAACAAACAACGAGAAGCGGCATTAGTTTTCGCCCGTGCTTTTGACACTATGCCAGATGACTTGGCCGATAAGATTCTGCAAATTGTGCAGAATTCATCCGGGAGGTAATGTAATTGGCAAAATCGTTTTATAGGGCGGAACCTCTTAGCCGAAATGATCTACGAAGATATGCTTTTGATATAAGAAAAGAATTAAAGATAGAAAATATTTTTCGATTCCCCGTCATGAATTTTTTAGAATTTTATCCCGAAATAATTGGAGAAGATGATTTCTACTATGCTGTGGTTGAGGAAAATGATCTCCCCCCTGGTGTACATGCAGATTACTCACTCGAGCATAATTGTATCAGGATTCGACAAAGCGTTTATGATGGCGCATGTAATGGGATTGGTCGGGATCGCATGACCGTAATGCACGAGATGTCGCACGCGTTGTTACTTAAGATTAGTGGGGTAAAACTACAGCGAAACTACAGCGAAACTTTACCAACGTATTGCGATCCAGAATGGCAAGCCAAATGTTTAGCAGGAGAAATCATGATACCCGCGCATCTGGTTCGTGGTATGAAATTAGATGAGGTCGTTCAGCGTTGTGGAGTGTCGTATGATGCGGCCAGTTATCAGTTAAGTAAAATAAAATAACAGCGACTATTGCGGAGCCGCTGCTAAAATAGATGGGAACAAAGGCCAAGTTACAACCCAATTTGCACCCTAAAATATGTAGCATTATTATACCACAATATGATAATATGTGCAAGAACAAATTCTTGGCCAGAAAGGATTGGTCGAGCATGAACAATGAAAAAGTATATATTCCGGGCATCGTTTACCAAAAACGGTATTACATACTATGCCCGAAACTACGGCAAGAAGGCATTTAAAATATACCTTTGATTTCAAGAAGTAAGAATGCGGAGAGAAAATCTCCGCATTTTGCTTCTTTTGAGTTCAATCAGCCCTTCGGCTCGGTATATTCCTGCGCCTGTTCGCTGTCCGCAATTCCCTTCGTCGTCGGATCGGTCAGCACCCCGATAAACGACAGGACCGCCATGACCGCTGTGCCGATCAGATACGGATTTGTGAAGAACTGTACGAATACGTTCGCCACACTATCCCATGTTGTCAGGTCCTCAAACCCAAGCCCAAGATACGCAAGGACAGGCGACATGACCACACCAATAAGCCCGATCCAAAACTGCGGGCTTTTCGCCCGTACTTTCCAGTTGATTTTACTCATTTTACTTTCTCCTTTCCTTATTCCCCCGGCGCGGGCTCCCACAGCATTGCCCACGTCAATTCTCCGCACTTATCATCGGGCTTGTTTCCGTTATAGCCGCAGCCAACATCTCTGCCCTCGTTGATTCTCGCCTGTTGGAACGCATGGAGCCCTCTCCTTGTTTTATCTCCGAATTCACCATCCGCTTTCCCCACATTTGCCTTGTGTGCATTGAGGCGCTCCTGCATCATGCGCACATCGTCGCCCTTGCAGCCATATTTAAGTACCCTGTTCAGTTTCGGGATAGACGCCGCGGGTGCGCTCTTTTCCGTCCATGTCCCGCCGAGCAGCGGCGTTGTGTTCTTTCCAACCTGTCCGTCTATCTTCACGCCGCCGTTCTTCTGTACGTCTCTTACAGCGGCATCCGTCTTTGTGCCGAAGTTGTTGTCGATCCCGTCTCCATTCGGCCCGGCTGCGCCAATATCATAGCCGATCGCCTTTAGATTGTTCTGGATAGAGCCAACAACCGCTTCCTTGCTCCCTTTCTTCACAACATGGTCAAGTGTAAATGACTTTTTGGTGTATGTCGGCTTCGAGGGTGCGGCCGGAGCATTTCCATCTGTATACATGAAATCCGGTCTGCCGTATTTCTTCCAGTTCCGCGCATTCAGGTCTGTTTCTACAACTCCATAATCACGGCCCCGTGCCTCTATGACCTTTCCGTCTCCAATATATACACCGACGTGGCCGGACTTTCCGTTGCTGTACTCAAAAACGAGATCGCCGGCCTGCAGGGCGCCTTTATCTATGGAAACGCACCGATTCCTATAGCCGTCTGCCGTATCGTCAAATCCCGCGTTTCCGTTCGCGTTGAGGCACGCGCCGATCAGGCCGGAGCAATCGAACGCGCCGATCATGTTCGGATCGTATTTCCCCTTATTTTTCTTCCAAAGAGAAATGGCTCTGTTCGCGTTCGTTGCGGACGTTTCCATTTTTCTGATCCAATCCTCGGTGATCTGTCCGCCGCGCTGCCCCTGCGCGCCCCATACATAAATTGAGCCGCGCGCCGCTTCCTGTTTGACAAAATCGATCATTGTCTGTCTTGCTATTTTTTGCATACTAAACTCCTTTCCAATAAAAAAGACGCAGATGCGTCATTGTTCACTATCCAGAAATATCCGCTTCTTTTTGTAGAGAAGCTCGGATTCTTCCGCTGATTTTAAGTAATTATCATAGGCCGCTGTAAGCTGTCCGTTCGGCTTTTCTCCGTGCAGGCAGTCCACGATGGATTTCAATATCTTGCCGAGCGCCATCCACTCCTTGCTTTTGGCAAGGTCTATGTCATTCTCGATCAACACAAGCTGTTTTCGGTGCTCCGCCTCCGCTTCCCGTTTCCGGCGCTCTTCATCCCTCTCTTTATCCAGTCGGTGCTTTAGATAGATCGTCACGATGCCGCCCGCTCCCAAGATCGCCACGGCTACCGTTACGACTGCTTCTACGATGCCCATCGCTCACTCCCCCAGCCCGTCTATTTCTTCCTGCGTCAATATCCCTTTTTCCACAAGGAGCGCGGAAAGCGCATCGAATTTTTCCGCCTTTTCCTCTGCTGTTTCCGGTAATGTATCGTCCGCCTTTTCCGAATCGGTACGCAGCGTAAGCCTGCCGTCCGAAACCTTATAATTATAGTGTCCGTCATTATCCTGCAATACCCGGTCGCAATGAAGTGAAAAATCATATTCCCCCTCGAAGCTCTCTACCGGGATATCTCCCTCTTTCGGTTCTTCAAACAGGTCAAGATACATAGCCGTAACGATATTGCTTTCGTCCGTTCTAACATAAAGGTTATACATGTCTTTTCCTCCTCAAAGCGTTTTCCATGCCGTCCACACGCTCCCGTTATATGCGCGGACAGAAGTCTTTGCATCCGTGACGCTGATAAACGTTTGTGTGATATATTGATTGGACTGATATACCTGCAAGGTTCCGTACGCCCCCGCATAGGGCGCATGTTTATCTGTTCCGGAACCGAATATCCCGTAGCTCCCGCTTTTCGCAATGTTGTTGAAGTCGGACCCGGTTCCGTTACTCCCAGCGGTAAAAAGTGTGAACCATGCCGTGATCGCCTGTCCATTCTCCTGCGTTCTGAAATACGCCCTGTTCTGCACACGGGAAAAATACAACTGCATTGAATAAGTATTCGCCTTGCATACGAGCAATATTCCGTAAGCATCCGCGCTTGGCGTTCCCTGCGCTGCCGCCACCTGATAGATACCCGGTTCGCCAAAATAATTGTCCAGATTGCTTGCCGATGTCAGTTGCCCTTTATATACAAGGCTCTCCTCCTGTATTGCAAACCATATGGGAACATTACTGCTATTTATTACTGCAAACGACCCGTCCTTTAAGATCACGTCGTCGCCATACTGTGCCCCGCTTGGTGTGGTCGCGGAGCCCTGCTGAATCCATCTGTTATTTGCCATGTTATTCCTCCTTAAAAATCCCTTGTGTTCATTCCGCTCACATTCGGCATCATACTGATAAGCGCCGTTATGTTCCCACTCACTATTTGCAGGACAGCGATCTCGCCCTCATAGATACTCCCCGTGCCGTTTATATCTTCCTGTGTCAGCGCCGGAAACGTCGTTGTTGTGGAAAAATCCGTCAGCCATTCGACGGGACCGGGTCCAGTTTCCTGCGCTTCTTTTGTTAAATCTATTCTGCACTTAAGCCGCACATACCCGTCTGTCAGCGTTGGCGTTACGGAGATCGTTTCCGCGCCGTCATTTGCGATCACGCCCCCCAACAGAATGAACTGCCCGTCTCCCACTGTGATAGAATTTGCTGTAAATGTGATATCGCAATCCCTTATGATCCCATCCCCGAGAATGCCATGCAGAATACGCCGCCAGTTTTTGGAATCGTTGTTCCTTTGGTCAAATATTAGCCCGTTTAATGCCATGTATGCCCTCCTTTAAAAAGTCCTTATCCCTATCTTCTCGTTCAACTCATTCGTTACCGCGTTCTGGCTCATGACCGCAGCAGCGGACGTTCCCGTGCTCTGCGCGATCTCAACCGTCGCGCTCGACCCCGGAGGCCCCTGCGGTCCGGTATCACCCTTTGGTCCCTGCGGCCCGGTTTCTCCCTGTGGCCCTTGCTCTCCTGTATCGCCTTTCGGGCCTTTTATGTTGACCGTAGCCGGATTCTCAAGCCCTCCGTTGTTTGTCCAGCTCAAATCGCCATTTACATTTAATGACGGCGTAAATACAGCGCCCGGATCGCCCTTTTCTCCCGGTGCTCCGTCCGCGCCCGGTTGTCCGGCTTCTCCCTGCGGCCCCTCCGGGCCTGTTGCACCGACCGGGCCTTGCGGGCCTGTATTCCCTTGTATTCCCTGTGGGCCTTGTTCCCCCTGCGGCCCCCGTATGTTCCGCGTAGCAGGATTGGGAAGCCCGCCGTTGTTGCTCCATGATATGTTTCCAGCCGCGTCTACCGCCGGGGTGAACACCGCTCCCGTATCGCCTTTCTCGCCCTGTTCCCCCTGCGGGCCGGGCGGCCCCTGCTCTCCCGTTCCGCCCGCTGCCGTCTGCGGCTGTTCCCGCTTCCAAAGGTTCAGCTTTTCGTCCAGCATGATCCGCAGCTCGCCGCTCTTGTATACGTTCTTGTTCCGGTCGCTGCTTTTGCGGATCGCGGAGATGTAACTCGATAGAACCTGCCCGTCTTTTGTGCGGACGATCAGATCGTCATAGAAGTTATAATCTTTGCTGCATGCAAACTCTATGAGATGTGAATCGCTGTTCTCTGCGAATTTGTTTTTGACCTCCTCCGCAGCGTTTGCAGCCTCGCTCACATTTAATATTTCCCATGTGCCATCCACCCGGTTTTCATCGGTGTAGGTGTTCGTTATAGTGCCGTCTGTGAGTAAGTACCAATCTCGCCGCGCTCCTGTGTCCTCCTCTATGGTCGTTATCTTCCCAATCGCCTCATGCGCGAACGATTCCTCTAAAACCTCATAGTCCGAAAGGTCGAGGAAGATTTTGTGCGTCTGTCTGTCGCGATGGAAGAGCCGCATCACAAGGCCGCCGTTTACTACGGAATACGAAGTATGAATGTTATATAATCGCCGCACCTTTGACAGATACGATTTCACATTCCAGACGCCGTTTTCCACGTCCGGCAATGCGCTTCCCACCGTCGATGTAGATGCGATCACCGTTAAAAACGGCGTGGCGTACACCGCATCGGACAGGTTCACATAATATTTATCTATGAGCGATTTTATATACTGCTCGATGCTCCCGCCGACCGTTCCGGGATCATCCGGTATATCCCGGGAAAAGAGCGTATCAATGTCGTTACAGGTGATGTCCAGTGTTTCCCTGTCCTTGTCCACCTCTTTGATGATCCCGAAGAATCCATCCGTAAAGAAAAAATCCCCGGCCTTTGCCGAAGATTCGTTCCCCCGTATCTTGAAATCCGATACCTCATCATATATTGACTGTACGGTCATGTCGTATGTGAGCGCCGTCGCGTGATGCTTAAGTGCGAATGTATGTCTATCTCGTATGTACGTTATCATGACTTCACCCTTTGAAATACTCGTGCACATGCAGAATGTGCGTGATCTCCGTTCCTGCCGTTGTGTCCGCTGTCAGCGTCGCCCGCACTTCTTTTCCGACCGGGATCGTGAAGAAGTTTGCCACGTTTTCGTTGAGCGATTCCACAAGGTCGGTGCGTGTGTTGCCGCTCACTTTCCACACGCCGTCAGCGTTTGGCCGGGAGGAATAGTAGATGTAGTCTCCCGCCGCGACCGATACGCCGGACAGGTCGAGCGCGCCTATAAGCGCCCCTGTGGCGCTGTCCTCCACTTTGAAGTAGATGTTCGAACACGGCCCGTTGATATACAGCTCCATTGCCGCCGGGAAATGCCCCTGCGGAGTAAAGACCTGCGCGTCTCCCGCTCCGCTGTCCGAGAACTTAAACGGAAACTTGAACGTAAACTTCATTGGATTGATGCTTTCCTCCGTCCTGAACAGAAACGTCAGCGGGTTCTTTTTGTGGTACGGGCTTGTGCCCGTGAATGTGACCGGGCATTCGAGGACGCCTGTCAGCTCCTTTTCCGAAAGCTCAAGCCCCGTTACGATCACATCTACATACAACTCCTGCGTTCCATACGGTACGTAGACAAGCTGCAGGCCCTCCGCGCTGTTCACCCAGTCCACAAACTCCTGATAGGTTTGATACGGCTCCTGCACATCCGGCATAAATACCATTGTCCCGCTGATGCTTGGCTGCGCGTAATCCCGCGAGGATTCCGAGAAAAAGCCGTATTCCACCTGCGCGAAACCGATGTCCTCCGCATAGCCGAGGCCGGACGGCTCCCACATGAAGCGTTTATTGTCCTGCAGGGAAAGCCGCCGCCCTGTATTGTCCTCTAAATAGAATCTTCTCAATCTAACCTCCTGCCTGCCCATTTGCTGAAGTTCTTGAATAGCCGTACTTGGGCGCCGTCACTTAAATCACTTGTATATACATTGAGCTGATACGTGTTGCCGCCGCTGCCGCCTCCGTTGTTATCTAATACGCCCTGAATGATACCGCCTAAACGGTCAAGCGGTATGATCGCCTCCGGTCCGCGCTCCGCTACCCGCACGATCTGTTCACGCGAGATGATACCGCCTGTTGCAAAGCCTTGGAACTTTGCGCCGCGTCCTGTGCTCGATACGGATATCTCGAAATTAAACTTGCTTTTCAGCGTATTGACGACATTGTCCGCCACATCATACAGCTTCCATGCCATATCCCGCATACCGGACGCAAGGCGGTTTATGATGCCGATACCGAGCCAGTAGAACGGCCCATCAGCACCTATCATTGCGCTGACATTATCTACCGTTTCCTGCATGGTGGATTCAAATTCTGTCTGTGCAGCCTTGTTTGAATCAATACCCTGTCCAGCACTTGTCTGCGTATCCGATCCAAATGCATACGCCGCTGCTTCTGCAGGGGATTTCCCAGCATTAATCGCTGCGAGGTAAGCGTTCACAAAACGAGTGGCTACATCACTTCCACCACCTTCCATTTCATTAGCTAATTGTGAGATTAGTCTTGCCTGATCTGTTCCCGCCTCTTCTAAATAGGTATACAGCGATTCCGGTATTTTCCCATACAAAGAATCGAGATTTGCGACCATTTCCTGCGTCACTTGCGTGTTATGTTCCAAATTCTCAGTTGCTTGCTTCAATGATGTCTGGTTGGAAAGGTCGATTTTGTTATTCATATCCGTCGCTGCGTCTACTCTGGCCTGATATATCTCTTTCTCTCTCGCCAGTTGTTCTTCCAGTTCTGCGGCTCTTTCGGCATTGTTTGATTTCCATAGGTCAAGAGCATCTTGGTCTGACTGACTTAATTCTTCGTTATTTGCCAGACGTTGCATAAGGTAGATCGCTTCTGCTTCTCCTAATCCCGAGAGAGCCTCATTTGTCTCGTCAATAGCATTTTTTCTTTGAGCATCAGCTGCCGCACTTTCACCCACTTTTTCTGTGTAATATTCAGCCTGCTCCCCCGCCGCTTTCTCTGCGTCGATAGAATCTTCCAGCCCTTCTACAATTCCGCGTATCTCATTATTTACTTGTCCTCCCCAAATAGGCGACGCATACCATAAATTAGAAAGTGCCTCAACGCTGACACCCTCTTCTTTCATTTGGTCAATATATTTTTTCTGTTCATCTGAAAGCTGGTCGTAGTATTTATCAATTTCAGCAAGCTGCGTCGCCTGCTGTGCCTGCGCTTCGGTCTGCGCCTCAAACGCTTTTTGCAGAGCCTCTATTTCTGCTGCCTTTCGAGCGTTTTCAATTAGAGCTTCCGTATTATCGGCGAGCGCTGATGTGCTACCGTCTATCGCTCCGGTTGCGGCATCTATTTTTAGAACTTCTTCACCTGCCGCCGCATTGTATTCTGCTGTTTTGGCTGCAAGTTGCCCTTGCGCAACTGCCATTTCTGCCGCTGAAAGGTTCCCGCTTTTTATAGAAGAATCTAATGCTTGTATATCTGTAACAAGCCCCCTCATGGTCTCTCCATTTATCGCAAGCGTTTCTTGCGTAGCAGCGAATTCAGTCGCCATACCTTCGGCCTCATCTTTTAAAGAAGCCATTTCATCCTTAAATGTTTCTGTTGCATCGCTCGCTCCCAAGAACGATTCCGCAATAGTTGCAATAATCGACGCAACCGTAACAAGCGCCCCGATTATTGTGGACGAAGATACTGCCGTTATTGCCTTTCCCATATTTTTTATGGCGGGTATGATGGCCTGAAAAGCCGCCTTTAGTCCACCCATTGACTGAATAATGCTCGAAATTTTCCACGCAACAAAGCCCGCTGCTATGCTTCCTATAATTTTTATAATCATTTCGCCATTCTCTATAATAAATACGGCAAAATTCGCAAATGCAGAGGCAACCTCAGCCAACCCTTCACCAAGTTTTTTAAATGAATTTTGCACGGACGGGCTTGCGAGCTTTTCACTCAATGCCTGCCCTGTTGTTTCAAGCGCAGGTATCATTCCTTCGAGAAGTAACGTTTTGGTATCGGTGAGCGCCGTCATAACAGGCTGCATCGCCGCGCCTACTTTGGAGAGCATTTCCGTGTATCGCGTCTGCGCCGTAGAATACGCGATCAAATCCGCATTCGCTTCTTTATACTGCGCGTTGAGGTCTGCCATGCCGTTTTTGGCGAGGATATCCACCGCATATTGCTGTTTTTCCGCGGAGGTCGTGCATTTCTGCAATCCTTTGTTAAAGTCCTCAAGATTTACGCCTAAGCGCTCTAACAGCTCCCCATACTGCCCCGTCGCCTCTCCGGTCGCAAGCGTTTCCTGCAAGGAATCTGCAAGGGATTCTATTTTAAGCGTGTCCGGGAACGCAACGACAGCGCCGGAAAGATTGTTCACAGCGTCGGTCAGCGTTTCCCCTGTGAATCCCGCTTTTAAAAGGTTAGACAAAGCCTCTACAGAGGAATCCGTTTCGTCGGTGATTGCGACAAAATATTCCAGATCGTCAGTTACATCGTCTATGCCCGTGCCCGCCGCTTTTGCGTTCTGTTCGAGCTTTGACAAGTCCGAGCGGAACTCCTTTGTTTCCTCTACCGCATCGGTCAAGAATGTTACCGCACTCCCGGCAAACTCTAACAGCTTTGTTGCAACATTGCCTAAGACCGTACCAAGAGCCACACCGCCCACGCTTAGGGAGTTCATATCTTTTCCGGTTTTTTGCGCAGCGTCTCCCGCATTATTGAGCGCTTCATCCGTCTGCTGCGCTTCATTTTGCAAGCGGTTCAGCGAATTTTCGGTTGATATGACTTGCCTCTCCAAGACCCTGTATTGGTCTGCGCCGATCTCTCCGCGTTCAAGCTGTGCCTTTGCCTGCTCCTGCGCTGATTTAAGGGCATTCAGTTTTTTGGTTGTATTTTCTATAGACTTTGCCAACACTTCCTGCTTTTGAGCTAACAGCGTCGTATTGGTCGGGTCTAATTTAAGCAGCTTGTCTATAATGCGCAGTTCGCTGTTTAAAGATGCCGCAGTTTTGCTTACATCTTTCAGCGCTTTATTTAACGGCTGCGTATCACCGCCGATCTCAACGGTGATCCCTTTGATTCTTTGTGCCATATCCTAACCTCACAGATATTTGTCGATGTCCTCTTGCGTTGCTATATATATCCTGTCCTTTTCGGGCGTAAATTCCGAAAGAGCGTCCTGCAACATTCCTATTGTCATAAATTCAAAGTCCGCGACGGAAAACCCGCTGTTCACCGCAGCCGCAATCAACCCTTGCGTTGTGAGCTCCCCGCCGCTTTTCTGTTTTTTATTTTTGTTGTAGAAATAAAGTTAGCCAAAATAAGCTCGTAGGCTTCCGCAAACACGTCCATGATGGGGAATGCATCAAACTGTTCAAGCCATTGCTCAAGCGGCGGTACGGAAGCGTCAGCGGCCTTTGCCATTGTCCAGATCACTTGAACGATCCCCACGCTGTCCAGATTGCCGATGCCGTCTAAATTAAAAGCAGCGTTTCCTGCTTTGTCAAATTTCATCATCTTCATGATGCTGCCCTGAACTTCCATGATATCCCGCCCAAATTCACGGCGGTAGATGATTGCCTGCATTGCGTTAGCTTTTAGCCTTACGTCTTTTTCTCCGATTTTTATTACCTTTTCCATTTCACACCTCTTGATTTTTTGTATAAATAAAAGACACTCACGTGTGTGAGTGCCTCTATATTATTTTACTTTAATTGTCAAACCATTCGCAAAATAAAACCAACGTTCTATTTTGCCATAAATAATTCACTCTCCTATAAACAACTGTATTTATATACCAAGTAACTGCTTTTTCTTCGTTTCAAATTCTTCTTGCGTTATGATACCGTCATCAAAAAGAGCCTTGTATTTTCGTATATCATCTATTGGAGAAATTTGTTTCTCCAATGAATGTTCAGAACATTTTTTATTTTGAATTACGACATAATTTAATATATCATATACTTCTTTAAGATTTTGCATTGCTTTTTTGTAAATAAAACTATCTGTTTTAGTTGTCTTATCAATATATACTAACTGGCGTACTGGCTCATTTAAACTATCAAACCGCATCTCGATTTCTAATGTTTTACATATTTTTTTTATTTTCTTTCCTTTCGCTGCGCCTGCAATAGCTCCAATCCCACCAAATAAAATTCCTCCGATTATAGTGGAACCAACATTCCCGGAAATTGCAGAGTTTCCATCTTCAACTACATCAACCGAAACAATATCCATAAAATTATATATTTTAAAATCGAAAAAGGATTCGTCGGCTGTAGTATTTACTCCACTAATTGCAATTTTTTGATTATCGTCATCAATGGCCACAGCTATGCATTTTGTTGGACACTCAAATGATTTTTGAACTGCTATTTTTGAAATAGACATTTCATCAGTCAATTTTTCTTTTGCAGATTCCAAAGAGCAGTCACAACACTCGCCATTTTTTGCTACTTCAAGAAAGAAAGATTTCTTTCCGCACTTTATACATTTTGCCATAATATCCCTCCGTTTGTAATAAAGCGATTTTGTATTTACTTGCAACATTACCAATCGGGCATATTACGCATAATAATCTAATTTGACTTCATACGAAGCAAACTCATCATCAAATACCGCAAATTCCACTTTTACCTTTTTACCAGACGTCCAGTTATCCACAGAACAATATTGCGTATCAATAACAATCCCCTCTGCATTCAGTATATCTATATTAACGCCATAATTTTCAAAGTCAAAATCTGTCGCATTCTCTACGGTAGCCTCAAATGTCCTGAATCCAGAATATGATGATTCATTCTCGGCTTCAACGAATTCAAACTGACTTAGAAGACTGTTGGCTGCATCTTCTTTTTCGTTATTCTCTATCACTTGGCTTCCATTGCTCGTAAGTTCATTAAATATTGTTTGATACTCTTCATCGAATGTCAACGGGTACAATTCATCTATTTCTACAAGCAACTGCGTTCTATGGTCATAATGAGCGCTCCAGTTGTCATAAAAAGCATCTGCTCCGTAAGTAGATAGAACATCAATACCGTTGTTTAATTCGTTTATATATGCAAGCGCTTTTTCTTTTAATACGTTATCTTCAAATGGAAGATTTGCATATTTACTTATTGCCTCAAGCTCGATGTTTATACCATTTTTTAAGTATGTAGGTTCATCGCCTTCTGCCGCTTCTTCGCTATTGGCATAATCCCAACGTGCTTCACAGCCTTTCACAAGATCAGCTATAAAATCATTGTCATATACTTTATTTTCTTGATCCTCCGCACTTTCACTCGGTTCTGCTTCCGGCGCACCGCATCCCACGATCGCGACAGCCAGTAAAATACACAAAACGACACACAATAACCTTTTCATAACCCAAACCCTCCATTGGTATAAAATGGAGCGAACGCAAAAGGGCGTTTGCTCATTAGTTTTTTGCCGAAAAACCTAAGCGACATAACAAAAGCTATGTCCAAATAAGCAAGCGCCCTTGTGCAAACTCTTGCTATGTCACTTATTAGGTTTTTCGGCATCTTAAATATACCATTTCAGGTTTTGGCAGTCAATGCTTAAGCGCCCTTTGTTACGGTGATCGTGTATACCTTAGACTGCCCGCCGTTCTCCACCGTTACCGTTACGGTGTTGGAGCCTTCCTGCCATGTGATCGCAGAGCCATTTGATACGGGCGCGTCATTCGCCATGATCGACACCGCAGCATTTGAATCGTTAGCCTGCGCGTTGATCGTGTTCGTCGCGTTCGTCGTTGTCGACGTGTATGCGGTCGTTTCCGGCGCAAACGTCGGTTCAAGCGTCAAAGCCCCAAGCGACAGGCTTTTCAGGGTCACATCCGGCGTAAATTCCCCGGACGGAACATAAACCTTGCTGTACCAATTGTTGAATGTTTCCTCGTCGGTGTTCTGCGTAGTATGCGATCTTACGATACCGTTTTCAGGGAGCGGGCTTACCGTAATGTTCATGGTAGAGGTCTGCGGCTCCGTCGTCTCTCCCTTGGTCGCCGCCGTATCGGAACCACGGCTCACCTGCACGTTGTACAGAACGCGCCGCGCGGCCTTTTCGTCTCCCTCCACCTGATACAGGATCGCCACAGGCTTTGGATTCGTGTTCGCGTTCTCGACCATTACCCCGTTTTCATCCAGCGTATTCCCGAGCACGTTTGTCTGGAACCATTCGTCAAACAGCGCCATTTCAATAGACCCGGTATAGCCCTGATTCGCCGACGCTGTGTAATAGGTTACATTATCCGCATAAAACGGTGTGTCGCTGCCGTTCGGGTCGAGCGTCAGATTGACCGCGCCCGGGTGTTTATGCGGCGTACCGAATGTTACTTCTCCATCATCTCCAGTATTCAGCAGGGCAAACCATACGTTGCTCAAACCGAATTGTACTTTGTTAGCCATCGTATACCTCCTCAAATTCGTAGAATATAGAAAAGACCCCATCGTCCTCGATGAAGTCCTCGCTCGTTTTCTGCCACGTTATATTGTGGCTATTCAATACGTCCGTTAATTTTTTCTCCGCTTCCGTGTCCTTATGTTCGGTGCAAAGCTCAATATCTCCGTATGCTATCTGCTTCCACACTTTGTTTTCCGCAAAAAAATTGTCTGTATACGGGATCGTAAGCGCTATATACGGAACGGACGGCGGGGCCTCTTTCGGGAAGTGGCCGTAGGCCACCGGGAACCCCGTTTCTTCCAGCATGGCGATCATTTCCTTTAAAGTCATTTCTGCACCGCCTTTTTAACCAAATTTACAAATTCCTTTTGCGCCCAAAGCTCGGCGGGTCGGATATGCGGATACGCCCTTACGCGGCCTCCGTCCTTTTTGGCATGACCGCTTTCAAGCAAATGGGTAAGCCTGTAGGTCGGCTTTTTGTTGTAAATCACATACCGGACTTCGTTTGCGCTCTCATACGCTTTTTTTACGGCCCAGTTCTTTTTGTACCTCCCGGAACGGCTCGGGGAATTTTTCTGTATTTTTCCCTTCGTATGATACGCTGTTGTTTTTGCGTCTTTTTTTACTTGCTCTGTCACTTCTTGAGAATAGAGCACAAGCACGTCACTCAGTTGTTGTTCCAGACTTTTCGCCATGCTTTGCCTTCCTTTCGCAAGTAAGCTCTATCGTTTCATAGCTTGTCCTGTAGGTACGGATGACGGAATACCGTTCCCCCAAAAACTCGACCTCCGTTTCCCCGTTGTACTCGAAACCATTTATTTCAAATACCTGTTCCGGGTTCAGGCCTGCCTGCGCCGCGGAATAAAACTCGCTCCGCGTCACGCTTTTTAGGTCGCATAAAACGGTAGTCTGCGTTTCTTTCGGGATATAGTTTCCGCTGTCATCCCGTGCCCATTCCGACGCGCCGATCAGCGTAAGTTCGTAATCATACACCGCCATCACCGCCGCTTAAATGGATCATAAGGTTATTGAGCCGGAAGCGCAGGTTTTGCGGCATAGGGCCGTCCTCGCCCCTGCCACGGTAACGCCACGCGCAAAAGTCAACGACAAACTGCAAATGATAGGGGTCAGCCTCGTCCAAAGCTAACCCCTGTTCATCCTGCAGCTGCTTCACCACGCCGTTTATGATCGCCGTCAGATATTCGTCTCTCACATCCTGCGTGATGTTCAAGTTGGCTTTTACCAAAGGCAGGGCGGTATCACCCCACGCCATTATTTCGACGCGGCCTTTGCCGCCATTTTTGCTGCAGCCGTCTTGGTAACAATAACGGTATAGTTCTGCTCGTTAAGTCCGTTTGTCACGTTCACAAGCACCACGTTTTCACCGTCATTCCATGTAGGCGTATCGCTTGCCGCGCCCGCGCCGTTCACGTAGATTTTTACAGTAGCGCTCGGGTCTTTTGCGGTCGCTGTGATCTTTCCGCTCGCTTCCGTTGTAGAAGCCGTATAGCTCGTCACGTCCTCGTCAAACGCAGGCGCGAGCGTTGCGGAAGCGATCGACAGAGCGGACAGCGCCGCGGAACGGTTCGCAAAATCATACGCGAAGTCCATTTCAGTCGTCGGGGCCTGCCCGTTGATGTTGATCGCAACAAACGCTTTCGGAATGACCGGAAGCCCGTCATAGCGCGCCGTCGCGCGGAACACTGTGTTGTCCTGAATGAACTGTACGTGCTCGGACTGATCTACCACGATCCCCCGGCGTTCGCCGAGCAGATAGAGGTCGCCAAAGCCGCCGATGATGTCTCCGTCCGGGATAAATTCAAGTACGACGATATCCCCGCCTACAACGGGCATCACGCCGTTTACGCGGGCTACGATAGCGCCCGTCGCGTCGATCACGGTCGCGTTCGACATCATTTGGTTATACGTCACAGAGTTCATCGCCCAGAACATATTGCCGCGCGCGTAAGGCGTACGCGTCGCTCCAATGTCCTTAATGAGTTCTTGGAAGAACTCCGCGCCTGTTTTACCTGTCGCGATCTGCAGAATGTTGGTCGTATGCAGGTCTACCCACGCCGGGGCATTTACGGGGTAATCGCTCGGCTTCTGCGTCTGCGCAAGCCGCGTCACGATACCAAGCGGCATTTTTCCCGCCGCGCCTTTGCCGTATAAAATGGCTTTATCAAGCGCAAATCCAACAGCCTGACCGAGCATCGTTACGATCTCCGCCGCCATATCAAGGTAGGAATCCTGCAATATGGCGTTGCAAAGCGCCACATATCCACCAACCTTGTAGCCGTCGATCGTTACCTGATTGAACGCAAAAGAAAGCTCATTCAGGTTAGCGCACATCTCTGTCCATACTGCCTCCGGTACAGTGCCCGCGATCGTCTGCCGCGCTTCTCCGCTAATGGAGCGCAGCCGCACTCTGTTCACGAGTTTGGAGTATTCAAATACGTTCTCGCGAATCAAATCAAGCAGCACGACCGGGATCGTAAGCCCTGCGCCCGTGATCGCTCTTTTTTCCACAACAGCCGTTTTGATCTGTTCTACAAAATCCCGCGTTTCCGGCGCGTTCAGTATCATTGCGCGGCGCTCTTCTGGCACTCTGTAGAGCAGCCCGCGCTTTTCCGTAGCTTTTTCCATTCCTCTGTTTTCCTCCTTTTTATCTTCCTGTTCTTTCGGTTGGTCATCTCGTTCCAGATCGGCAATCTCCGATTCGATCTCTCCGATCTCTTTTTCCAGCGCGGCGCGCGCTTCTTCGTTTTCGCGCTTTTCGCTTTCAAATTCCGCGATCGCTTCTTCTACGGCCGCCCGTTCCTCATCCGTTTTTGCCTCTTCGATAGACTGGGCAAGCTCGGCTTCACGCTGCGAAAAATCAACGCTTTTCAACTCATCAAAAAAGCCGCGCTTTTCGCGCAGCTTCTTATCGAGCATCAACATTCTCAATGCCATTTTTTTAATCTCTCCTTTTGCTTTTCTTTCCACGCCTCAAGAGCGCGTTTTTTATGTTCCTCGATCTGCGCCATTCTTGCCGTTACCCCGGTGTCCGGGTAGGCCGGGAATGTGCAGACTGAAACCTCGTACAAACGCACTTTTTTGATCTTGAAGTGCGCCGTCCCATCGTCGCGGTATTCCGAATCCTCGTCCAGAATGTCAAACCCGAACGAGCATTGCGTCACATCGCCGCGCTGCACCCTGTGATAAAGATTCATAGCGTCCGTATCAGCGACGTTGATCCTGATAGAACCGAAAAGCCCTATATCGTCCGTTGCAAGCTCGAGAGTGCCCGCTTTGTTCCGGCCCAATACCAATGTCGTGTCGTGGTTGATAAGCGCTCTCACGTCGTCTACGAGCGCTCCGTCAAACGCCCCGCGGTCGATCGTTTCAAACACGCCGTGATAAAGCTCTGTCTCTACATCGAACACGGCAAAGTGCCCCTCGATCACGGGGTTTTGCTCGTCCCGCGTTTTCAGGACGCACGGCATCGTCCTGATCTGCCGTTCATTCCTGTGCTCCACTTGTTTCACCTCCATTCAGTTTGTTTTGTTCTCCGATCATCCCCTGCGGGATATAATTCTCAAGGATCACTAGTTGATCCAATCCATCTCGCGGAGACATGCCGATCAAATCCCGCACCTCGTTTCCGGTCGCGATCCCGCGCGTATAGAGGTTCATTCCCATGTTTGCGAGCGTATCAAGCGAATAGCTGTACAAACTCATGTAGTTTAGTTTGAAGTAATACGCCGGATCGATCAGCAGCTTGGCAGTCAATTCCTGCTGGATGATCGTTGCGATCGACAATATTTTCGTTTGGATGAAATTGTTGTATTCATCCCGCTTGAAATCTCCCGCGCCCACAAAAAATGGCGGAACTCCGAAGATTCCCGCCACTGTTTTCTTATCCAGCTGCACCGCGTCGTTGAGCGCAAGGTCCGCAAGGCTTAACGGCCTTACCTGATCGACTTTAATAAGCTCATCCGGTATTACCCACGGCTTTGTTCCGCCTCCCGTTTCCGAGATATACTTTTTTAATATCTCCTCCCGGCCTGCTTCGCTTTCAAATTCTTCCGTCATGCCGTTTACGGATATGATGACGGACGGCCTCCATTTATCTGTCATGAAATCCGCTTTTGTTTTTGATGCCTGTCGGAGATTGTTCACGATGTCCGACAGCGTGATCCTGTACCCCCGCCCCATGTACGGATAGTCCGGGTCAGGGCTCAGCACAAAGTGAAGCACATCATCCGGGCTATAAATTCTTCCGCCATAGGTGACCGAATAATCGTCTATGCGTTGTATGATCGACGTCATGAATGGCTGCATCGGTTTCAGATTCGCGATATACGAATCACCGCCCGTTCTGCGTATCTTCGGAAGCACGAAAGCGTTTCCGTTCCCCTCAAGCAGCATCGTATGAACGATGTTATACAGCCAGTCTTTTTTTGTCATATTCGTGTACGGCTCAATATCCAGCTTTCGGGAAAGCCCGTTTTTTATCCTCACATCCCCCTGCTCTGTGTTCCGCATCAAATAGATCGTCATGTTTGATACAAGGTCGGATATGAGGTCAACGCATATCCTTACCTCCGGATTATCCGAGAGCCGTGTATATCCCATACAGGCAAGATTTTCGAAATCCGCAAGCCCTACCGTCACCTGCTTCGGCTCCGCTCTTGTCCTGAATTTACCCATGAATTTCTGTAAGATTCCCATGCCTACTCTCCTTTTTTCAGCCATTGTTTTAGCTGCGCGCGCTGCTCCAGATTTTCCAGATATCTTACGCACGCAAAAACAGCGGCGTCAAATATATCGATCCGCTGCGTTGGCATCACTTTTTCGTACTGTATCATGTCGTCCGTTTTTTCGATCGCGTGGACGTTCTGCACGCAATATTCAAAGGCTTCCGAGTGCAGATAATACAGCTTTTTGTTTTTTGCTTTTTCCTCTATATGCCGGAAGCCCTGCGATTTTTTATAAAAATACTGCGGCTGATCTATCGTCTTGAAGTTGGCCTTTTTCATCCCGATAAAATACTCACGGCAAAATTTTCGGTCGTGTCCTATCTGCTTGATGCGAAAACCCTTTTTCCGCATATCCACAAACCATTTCACCACATCGGCATGATTGACCGTCGCGCTGTTGCACATATCCAGCCAGCCGTCGTCTTTCCACCCAAAGAGCGGGATGTTATCTTCTTCCGCTTTCAACCGTGCGGCCACGATTGGGAACCATGCGTGTGATATGATGATATCTACATCTTGATAGGTTCCGTATAACGCGGCTGCCGTGAGATCGTGCAGTTTTGAAAGGTCGGCGCCGCCGTACCATTCCACCGGAAGCTGCGCAAGCTCATCGAGCGTCCAGTTATATCCCACATCCGAGTTTCTGAATTCTTCGATATTGAAATACGCCTTTGTCGATGCCGTGTAAACGTTGAGCGACTTTGATAAAAAGTCTTTCCGCATCTGCGGGTCATTCAGCGCGATCATCGCGTCGTTCATGATATCATCCGGCCTTATACTCACGCCGTAAGCCGGATTCGCCATCTGCTGCACCCTCGCGCTCGTAAAATCTATATCCCCGTTTTCGTCCGCATCAGCTTCGCATAAAAAGACAAAGTATGAATCATTCTCTGCCGTTCCATCGAGTATCTTTTTGCAATACTGCAGCCGATTATAGCAAAAGGAGTTCATATCATCTCCGGCTGTCGTGATCCCGATCATCAGCTTGTTCGTATAGGCTTTCATCGCCTCCTTGATGATGTCGTACTGCTTCGCGTTCTTATATGCGTGCATCTCGTCCGCTATCGCAATATTACAGTTCAGCGAATCCTGCTTGTCCGGGTTCGCCGCAAGAGCCTGAATATATATGGAGCCGTTTTCAAATTCCCGTGAGATCGTGTGCTCCTGATTGTTGTCCAGAATGCGGAAGTTTTCCTCTTCCCCCATCTGGCGTACGTTGAACAGGATAAAATCAAAGCTTTCAAGCGCCTGCTTGAGCGCGGCGCCTACGATATAACATTTTGAGCCGCTCCGCATTTCCAAAAGCGATATAGCCCATGCAAGCGCGGCCGCAAAGCTCGTTTTTATGTTCTTACGCGGGATATATATAAAGGCTTCCTTGAACCGTCTGATATTCGTTCCGGCTTTGAAAAATCCAAGCAGATTAAAAATAATAAATTTATGGAACGGCTCCAATAAAAAAGGCTCACCGCGTAACGGTGAACCATCCAGCTTCTGCCCCTGCTTATGCACAAACGTCCTTTCGATTATCATGACGACTGTTTCCGCATCATGCAGCCGGAAATCATATTCTTCGTTTTCCAGATCGTCAAGAAATCTTTGACAGCACTTGACCCTATATTTATTTGCTATGATGCTTCCGTCCGCTACCCCCTTTGCGTATTCATACGCTTCCTTGAAGTTGCGTGATCTCAGCAAAGACTTTTTCAAGCTTGCTCCCTGCTTTCTTTTCTCCTGCGCTCTGCGTTTTCGGCGTGATACACAATCTGTCTGCATATGCGCCAATTTGCCGCCTTAATTCCTCCATTGTGGTTACCGCCGCCGTTTTTCTCACGCCTCCGGCTTTTGTTTTACACTCTGCGTTACAGCCGCCCTGTAAAAACTCTTCCCACGCGAGATTGTACTGCGCGACCATATCCGCATACAGATCGATGATCCCATCGAACTCCGGTTTATATACTCCGAGCCGCTTCATATCCTGCACGACAGATTCCCGCGCGGCGGTCTTATATTTGGTTATTTTCTCTATCTTGTCTTTTTTTGTCATAGATTTACCACAAGCCTGTCATTTAGCGCTCTATTGGAAATGTTTCCCTCTCCCCGGTATCCCGCGGCTCTTCCGAAAAATCTAAATGAGGGGGGGCGATGATTTATTCCTGTCAGTATATGGGCGCATAATATTTTCTATCGCGGCACAAAGAATTAAATTTCCTGCTGCAGCCGTTCCCATCCAGCTTAAAACATCATCACATGAATTAAGTATTAAGCGTATGCACGCATAATAGGCGCATATACCGATAAAAAAGTAAGATACAGTAATGATCCATTTGCATGTCTTGGCGTTTCTGCGCCTTTTAGCTTCATTACGCCCACTTCTGCTATTTGCAAACTCTGCTCTGCTTATCATGACTTTCTCCTTCTTATCCCGTAAGTTGTCGTTATTCCTCTGTCGTCCTCAATATCCTTTTGCGTCTCAATAGCCTTTCCCCTGCTTCGCTCAACTCCCGGCTGTTCCTTATGTGCATCCGCTCATGGCACTTCCGGCATAGCGATATAAGGTTGCGGCTGTTATACTGGAATCGTTCATATTCTCCTGCGCATTCATCTGCAGGCAGTATATGATGGACAGTAGTTGCTTCTGTGCTCTTGCCATACCGTTTACACTCTTGGCATAGATATTCATCACGCCGCAGCACTGCCGCCCTGACGTTCTTCCATCGAATCCCGTTGTAGTTCACCATTTACGTAAAAGCAGATCCATTGCTGTTTTTTGTAATTCTTCGTCCGTGTGCTTTTCAAAATAGCCTTCACTAAACGGCATTATCCTATTTGGACTTAACGGCATTCTAAATGCCCATGTAAATTTACCGGCCGCATACGGTTCATCTGCTCCATACCAGAAGTCATCAGTTACCGGAAAGAATCCAAGCTTTAGTAGAAATTCTCTTCTCTTTGTCGTCATTTGTATTCCCATATATGAAGCACCCCATTCTTCCACTCAAACCGATAAATATCTCCGATGCGATAACTCCCGCCTCGTGCCACAAACGCAATCGTCTTTCTTCGGTCTGCTCTTGAAACCGCGATTGCGGCGGTCAAATCTATATAATGCTCCGGGTTATACTTCTCTACTCTAAAATGTCGCATATCTTACTGAATGCCTCCATCAATCCCCTGCATATATCCGGTGTGAGTTCTAATGAAAAATATTCATCACAGTTTTCTATGATGAAATACTTTCCACTCTCTTCTCTTATCTTAAATATCCGCTCCTCTTCCAGTATTTGAAGCGCTTTTTTAGATAAGCATTTGTTCATTTCCCAATTTCTCTTTCCAAAACAAAAAGACACCCTAAGGAGTCTTTAAGGGTTGTGCGCCCCGCAAGCATGCACAACGCGATCACTTTATATCGTTGCGGCTATACCGCCTTGTTTCAAGCCCGCTATTTATTCGTCGCTGCGGGCAAGCGGCAATCATTTAATCCTATTCCGCTCTAAAACCTGCTCTTATCTGTGTAGGAAACCTACGGCTTGGTTTTTTCGGGTATCAGCCAGCTTGGGCGCACGGCTGTTCCCGCTGGCACTCGACAGCTTCCCAAATGCCGTCTGATTATAGCGGTATGCGCCTACCCGCTTTCACGTGACTTTCTCAATTCCCTGCAGGGAATCTTATAAGGTGTTCCTTGTGGATTTTTGCACCTTGAAAGTGGTTCCACCTCGTTGCGGCTATAATTCTACACTATTATTATAAGCCACAGTTTGGACGCCCAGTGCCAACTTTACAATCCAAGCAAATATTTTATATCGTTCATAAACTGATTCTTGTATCTATAAAATTGTCTCCTCGATACAAATATAAGTCCGTCAAATGCCTCAAACGGATATTCCCTTGCATTGAGGCAGGAAAGCCAAATACACCGCCGAAGTGTCTCTTCCTGCTCCAACGTTTGGCTTATGTCCGTCCCTATCATGTGCCGCGCCTGATCGATCGCCCTTATTACTCTTGACTTATGTTCCTTTTCAAGAAATTCTAACCTCTCCGCCGATGAAAGCGTAGGATCGCTTAACTTTCCGCTCCCCGGCATACCGTCCGCTTGTTTCGGACTTGGATAGAGAATCCTGTCGCGCTCACATTCGTACCATTTCCGGTATTCATCATATTTACGGATATATTTCAAGATAAGCGTCCGCGTGTCCCGGTCTATTTTATATTTTGTCTGCACAAACCGCCCTCCCTGTGATATAATAAATTCAGCGAATCGTTATAGACACAGATTGGGCGGCTCTATGCCGCTCTTTCTGTTTTGCCACTTCTATGGCCTTATCTGTTGTGTCATATTTTTGGCAGCATCAGAAACACGATCCGCCGCAGTTCTTAATTTTGCAAGATATTTGCATACTCCAAATATAAATATATATGAAAGCCGAAAGACAGGATCATTCCATATCGAATCATATGATCGTTTCGCACATATATCCTGTACGCTTTTTGCAATTTCGTTTGCCTGATTCCGTTGATACCCATTTGCCATAAGTAACCTTATAAATCGTTTTCTTCTCATTCCCTATTCACTTTCTTGTTTTAGTATACGGTTCATCACGAGTTCCCATGTCTTCATCAAATACGAAATAGTCACCAATATTTACGCTGTCATAAACTTCTTCTGATACATAAAAATCTTCATTGATCCACTTACACGTCTCTTCATCGTAAGCCTTTATGTAGATCACCCATCTATCCGGGTAGTGAATGGCGTATGGTACCATAATTGTGGTTACCGTTTTTCCATTGCTTATTGTCATTGGCAGAACCGATACTGTCGTATATTCTGGTTTAAACTCCTTATCGTAGACATCCCCCTCATTGATCGAGTCCGAACAGGAGGTCATCATGATCAAAGCTAACACGATCAGTAATGTAAACGCGATTTTCTTCCACATATCATTCCTCCGCAGGACGCATAAGCCATTCGAGCGCGCATTTTTCGCACTTTTCGTCAGTAATGCTGTCATAGTCGTCGCATTTATTCAGGCAAAAATCCACACACATCTCTGATAGTGTTACTATTGATTTTGCCGCCTTTTGGGGCGTAGAAAAATACCGCTCGTAATTTGTTTCCTCGTGCTTCTTCGCGCCTTTGGCGCGGGTATCGTCTCTGGTCATGCCTCGTTCTCCATTCTTAACTTAGCCTTTGCGCATGGGTAATCCCTATCGTCCCAATCGCAATAGTCGCAATAGTCCAAATATCCGCATGGATAAAGTATTCCAAATTCCGTTTTATGTTTACTCCTCAATTGTTCATCGAGTCCTTCAATATTCGACATTTCATTCATAACAGTTCTTACTTCCTCGCCTTATACGCTATAGCCGCAACCTGTATGCACTCGCAGGCGGCGTTTAGAGCGCGCTCTTCAATCACTTCAAGCGTACCGTCCGTTATCCTGTTTTCCTTTATTCTGATCCAATATACTTCCGTTTGGCCTAATGTATACCTCATTTCTTTTTGCGCTTCTTCCACTTCCTCTTTAATCACCGCATACGCTTCATGCGGGCTGTTGAATTTCTCCCCGAATCTCTCCGCCGCTCTCTCGTATTCCTCGTGCATCAGCACTTTTACCGCCTCTTTCAGTTCTTTCATTTCGTTCCTCCAATCTCAAATCGTTATTCGTCCGGCATTTTTATTGATATAAGCCAATATCCGATCACAGTCGTACCCGTAATGATATAATGGCTTCGCCTCTTTTATTTGTTTATAGATCGTCTCCAACTGCGCTTCGGATATTCCGAGCTGCTGCGCCGTCTCTTTTCTTTTTTCATCTGTATGATTTAGTTCTGTTACCGTCATCTTCTCACCCCGCCCCTCTCGCGATCAGCGTAAGCACCATGAGGGCTAATATCGCCGTGCCGATGATCTTAAGCGCTGTTTTGGTTTTGCGTGTCATTCCTGCTCCCCCATTTCTGAAAGCGCTGCCTCGGCTGCTTCGCGGGTGAGAAATATTTTTTTGCCAAGGTCTGATCCATCATTTTTTAAACGATAAGCGCATACTCCTGTATTTTTCGCGTCACATAATGCCATACATAAATTGTCCTCTTTTTTGCAATGACACCGTATATCAGGTTCATCCAATATCATTTCCCGTGGCGCTCCGTCCCGGTCCAATACCCACACCGTGTTTCCTGCGGTGCACGGCAGCACCACAAGCCGTCCATCGCTCTTTGCCTGCTTATATGCCGCAAATTCTTTTTCCATATTTTTTATGGATTTTATTGCAAAATCTAAATGTTCCCTAATGAATTCGTTGTTTAAAATATTTAAGTTTTCGTACACGAATACTAATTTTTCTATCACAGAAATAGTATCATTTGATTTCATTCTCCCTCTCCTCCGTCCATCTCCGCCCCACACTCTGTGCAAAAACTTTGCTCCTCAAACCCAAACTCAGTTACGAAACGCGCACCGCAAACACTGCACCGCCATGTATCACAGCCTTCATCAGTTTCTTTTGGCACGTATATCCACCGCCCATGTACCTCCGGCAAGAGTGCCACTCCTTCCACAAACTGCTCATCTTTCGCATTTCGTATGTCGGATTTATCCACGACGAATGTATGACCTTCGAATATGAATCCGTTTTGATATTTCAATCTCATTTCCTTTCCTCCTCAAACGCCCGATCCATTGCCGCGCGCATCATCGCCTGTTCTTCGGGAGATAAATTTTTGTGTAGCATCACTATCTCCTCCCGCGCTCCCACAAGCTCCTCTTTCAGCTTCGCGATCTCTGCGTCCTTTCTGTTCAGAAGCTCTATGAGCGGGCTTATCTTTTCAGCCATTGAACCATACCTCCGCGATCTCTTCCGTTTTCCTTTGACCCTGTCCATGCCGCCGTCGCCGCCGCCCTGTACATAGTGCGTATAACAGCAGAACCACTTGCTTTTTCCCTCAATCTTGTACGCCCAGTCTGCCGTCGCATAGAATATCCTTCCGCACACTACGCATTTCTTCATGTATTTTTTTGTCGTGTAGTATTTCGCGGTATTGTCCTCTAAATCCGGAATAACCGCCATTTCAGCGGCGTTCCCCGCCATTTCACTGTCTGTCATCTCGTCTCCACTAAAATCTGATCCGGCTCAAGCGTCACGATCACGCCCTCGCCCTCTCCATAGACAAATTCGTCTGTAAAGCCTGTGATCCAACGGTTGTTGTCGTTTGGCAGTACACCTTTCTTTTGCAAAGCGTCCAGAATGAATTTCTTTGCGAAACAGACATTGTCTTTGTCGCGCCTGTAGTTTGGTTCAAGCCATACAAACGTTACATGGACAGGCTCTGTTACTCTTCCTTTCACGCACAGCGCTATATCCCGCTCCGTATATCTCTTGATCGCTGCCGCATGATACTTGTTCCCTTTGCAGGCCTTAATATATTCATTCAGCCCCGGAAGCCGGAACGGTATTTCAAATTCCATTTGCTAATTTCTCCATGTCCGCAAGCGCGGCCCTCCTCTGTTTCTCTTTATCCTCTGCCGTATAGCTCCGCTCCGCCGTGTCCTTTGGCTTTCCCCGCACACGGTTTTTAAACTCTGTAAGCGCGGCTTTCGCCTTGCCTTGCGTCTTAACGCCCTTTTCAAGCCATGAAGAAAGTACGGCCTTTGTATACTTCCAGTTTTTTGCTCCTGCATCAACGGATTCTTTCAAAGCCATGACGATAACAGCGTCCTCCATGTCGTCGTCCCGAATGAAAGATTCGGCCTCTTTCACGATGGACGGGGTAATGGCCCCAATATTATCTTCATAAAACCGGATACATTCCCGCTGTGGCTGCTCCCCGCGCGCACGCGCGCTTATATCTGCGTCAGCAGATATATCACTATCACTACCACATTCACTATCGGCTTTTTTGGGTTTTGGAAAACCCGCTGGGTTTTTTGGGTTTTCTTGGGTTTTTTCGGTTTTCGGCCTCCCGCCCTTGCTGCCGTTTGCCTTGTTGCGGTCAACTGCCTTTTGGTAATTCTCGTATGCCTTGTCGAGATCGTCCTTGATAAAGTAAAATGCGTCCTCGATCGATTCATTAAGCTCTGGAATGATCCGCGTCTGCTCGTATTCAAAAATTGCCATTAGAAGCATATATCCGCGTTTTTCTCCGAGGCGTCGAAAATGTTTCTCGTATTTAGTTTGCATAATAAAGCTGTCTTTCATTGTATCCCTCAATTATCAAACCAAAATATTATTCGAATTTTATCATCCATACTGTTATCGTCGCGTTCCTTATCAAAAATCCAAAAAACCTCTCTTTTTCGTTCATCAAGATTTTCTATAAGGCTGTCAAAGCAATTGCATTTATCTTCCCATTTAAGCCATTCATAATTTTCTTTATTACTTACTCCTTGAGCCCATGCAGTAGGTAGAGTTCCATTTTCCTTAAAATTTTTCGCTTCTTCTTTAGCAACATACCCTTGTCTTTTTGTAGTGAGTGTTTTTCGTGATAATTTCTTAAGCTCCGCTAAAGTACACCATCCGGGAGTATGTGCATCATACTCCCACCAGTCAAATTCTCTTTTAACAGCCTCGCTAACATTCTCGGGTAATCCTCGATCAAATCCAGCACTTTCTACCTCTCCATAATTTCTAACGTTAGCAATGTATGCAAATAATTCATAATTTCTACCGGAATATACTGATTTATGCGAATATTCTGGCTCATAATCTTCTCCAAAATAAGGATTCAGCCTCCAATCATCAACATTCCACCATTTTTCTTTACCATTAACAGTAATATTTGCTTCTGTATAAATATGTATATCGCAGCCCATAATTCTATCCTTTCTTTAATCTATCCGCGCCCCACGAAAAATTGGAGGTGATGGCAATGTGAGGCGCGGACTTCGCTTTGTTATTGTCCGTCTTTCCGGGCTGTCAGCCTTGACTTTCAGCGCTGCTTGGGCATTTGGCTCGCCCACTATTACCGGGGCGCTTTCCGGGGGGATCGTTCAGGAGCTCCTACCCCATCCGACTATCCGTATAGGCTCCACGGAGAATTTGTATAACAGGCTTGCGCCGTATTATCTAAAACGGTAATTCCACGTCTTCAGCCAGTTGGAAGTCCGACAACTCCTCCGCGAACAGATCGTCCACGCTCGGCTGCTGCTGTGCGTCCTGCGACTTGTACCTGCGGTTTACCGCGACCGTGAAGCTCGTCACGGAAACGCCGTTTGGCGTCGTCCTCATCTCCGGGTCTCTCGTTAAATTTCCAACCAATATCGCTTTATTCATATATGCTCTCTCGCTTTCTGTAAATTCCTACGGCGCTGTTTCAATCCGTTCTCCGGTAAATCCATAGGAACCGTATCAAAATGCTCCAGTGCCTTGTTCAGCCTGTATTCTTTCTTTCCAAACTTACATTTATACGACCGTATGATCGCAAGATACGCTTCCAGTTCCCGCCGTGTTTCCGGGCGGAAGTATCCGCTCCGCAAATTGCACACCGGATGATCGGCGTAAATAAGCCTTTCAAAAACCTCGCGAAGCAGCCTCCCATCAAGCGGATAGCCGAGCTCTGCGCATAGGTCGCGGAGCTTAACCGCATTCTTTTGCCCTATCGGTATCGCGTCATATACTCTTGCTTCCTCTGCCGTCATTGCTATGCCCCCAGATTCTTTTTGGTAAGCCCGTAAACTTTGCCGATCTCTACCGTAAGCGGGATTCCGACAAGATGATATTTTTCCAAAAACGCATCCCGCGGCGTACTTTCCGCTTCCGCATGGTAGATTCGATGAAGCGGGAGCACCCTCATGCCAAGCTGAAAGATCGTGTCCCTGTTACGCCCCATTCCTATTTTGTCTACATGGTGGAGGTCAACGGGTTTTCTGCCGCACACAGCACAACGTTTGTGCATCAGGCAGGAATATACATATTTCTCTATATCGTCGCAGAGCGATACGAGCGGAACCTTGACGGGTATATCGTGCTCAAGAATGAAATCCACAAGGTAGGTTATAAATTCCCGCGCCGTGGTGATGTCGCAATCCGCAAGGCTAAATATGTTTTTCTCCAAGCCCTCAAGCCTGTTTACGATAAACTCCATTTTCATAAGCCGCTTCACATAGTCCGGCAGGTCTCCGCACCACTCCGCGATCTCTCCGATCAGCGCGTGCGCTTTCTTCCGCTGCTCCGGCGTTATCCTGCGTCCGTCGGCAAGGCCGATCTCGACCTCGCCATACTGCCGCAGCGTCATACGGTCATAATTCGTGTACGGGGCTTCGATGCGCAGCACCCCGGCCCGCTCGTCATATCCGGTTATCTTGCCGTTGATGATCTCCATCAGGAAACCTCCCATTTTTCAAGCATGTACTTAGGTATTCAAGTCTATCCAAATATCTTTCAATAAACGCATCGTCTCTTTCTATCGGATGCCGCCCTATCCGCTGTATATCGATTGGATTAAAGAAATTAGTATAGTCATCAGGTAACAGCCGATAGGATACGATCTCACATGCCTTGCCTGCCGCAAACATTTCTACTTGGCATTGCTGCCAATATGATTTAGATATAACGAATGTTTCCGCACTATGCGTTTTAACCTCGTGTATCATTCTTTTTGTTTCGCCGTCGAGATTAACACGGAGCCGCAGCCGCCTGATCCTGATTTGTCTGTCCATTTGCTTAACGCCAATCGCCTTAAGGATCGGGTGTTCATAATAAGTTCCGGCAAGCATCGCTCGATTTACAAATGTACTTCGCACAAAACCGAGCTTTTCCGCCCAAAATCGGGCGAATGTTTTTGTATTCCAGTTCCCCATGATCATGGAAGTGTCGGAGGCTCCAAACCACCCGGAACGGTCTTGCGATGCGATCATAGTTTTTTCAGCGCCTTTTCAAATCCTGCAATGCGGCCAAAACTCTTCATAAGATCGTCAAACTGTCTTTGGTTCAGTCCCAACCCGGATAAAAGGTCTTTTTGCGTCATTCCGTTCTGAAGCTTTATTGTGATCAACTCCTCAACGCGCTTTTTGATCGCTGAAATACTGTGGATGCTCAAATCATCAGACGGCGCGCTTGTGTCATCGTCACCATGCTTTACCCAAAGGTCAAATCCAAGACCTGTATAGATCGCAACGCCTTTTACAAACGCGCGCGCATGAGCGTTCGCAATTCGTAGTTGGTTAAGCGTATCATCGTAGACTACAAGATTCCCATTCATAAGCGGCGCGTCCATGAAATATTCCTGATCGTCGATCACAATTTTCACCGAGACAAAATAACATCCTGTTTTTCTTCCGTCTTTATTGGAAACCTCGCGGCTCTCGAAAAGGTAGCTACCGCTTTCTGCTTTTCGTGGGATAAAGTATGCTTTTTCCGCGCCGTTCTCATGCAGCAGATCTACACATTTTGCCCAGTTAAGATAAGGGATATCTATTACTTTTCCTTTGTCGTCTTTTCCCTCTTTGACTTCGCAAAACGGAAGAACGTCTATCTTCCGCATTTCATTATATGGTTTAAGCATGTTTTCCCTCCCGATTTTCTATTTCCGACAGGCAAGCTTCAATCTTGCAGTCATAAAATTTGAGCAGGTCTGCTTTATCTTCTTCCGGCAGGCATTCAAGAGCTTTGATATCCTCCCGCTCGTTTTGGAGCATTTCAAGCCGTTCCTCTAAACGCTCGAGCTCAGGGCTGTAAGGCCCCGGATATTCTTCTCCCGTACCCATATAGTTCTGGATATATGGCGCGTCCGCAATGTGCATCATGAGAACGTCACCCGCTTCCACATCTTAAGCTCACCCGGCTTTTCCTCGAAGATATCTGCTCCGACTAATTTTTTATTTTTATAGGTTGGGAACGCGATCTTGTTATCCCACACGACACGCTGCGCGCCGTTCAAAAGCTGCTGCTTGATCTCTCTGATATGCATCGTCAGTCCTCCCTTATTCTGATCCGCTCTGGTGATACGCCTTTCCAATCCGCGATCTCTTTGACCGTTATTTCTATAGGCTCTTCCTCGCGTTTCCAAATAGGTGCAGCGCAACGGAGTGGTTTCAAAATCGAGCCAGTGACGGGTACATCATATACTTTTGCAATGTCATATTTGCTATGGTCAGCATGTTTGAGTTCATCGTCGTAATCGCTGCCGCACAGGAATCCTCCCTCAAAATTTGCTAATATAAATTGCTGTTTTCCGTAGACCTTCGTATCGATGTTTTCCAAAACCATATATAGCCCACCTGCATTAGTGCGCACCTGCATACCCGTCTTTAAATCCGACTTTCCGAACGGCGCAGGTTCAAGCATTTCGTCGCTAAAGACCCAATGCTCGATACCTTCCAACCGCCACACACGATTTCCAGTGACAAAGCTTTCGGCTATATATTTTTTTCCGCAATATTCCTGCATTTCTGGCGCAAAGCGAATACCGTCGTATGATTTATTGCTTATAAGCCCCTCTTTTACCCTTACTCGATCCCCTACTTTGAATTTCATTTGACAATGCTCCTTTCCGCGCCTATACTATAGGCAAGAGTTTTTCTCGGATTATCCGCTTGTTTAGATTCCCGTCTGACAGCGGATTTTTCTTTACACGGCTTTTCGCCCGGGTCGAGACTGCAATGGTTGTCACACCCGCCGCATATTTTGTACTGCACCGCTCTTTCTCCTCTCTTTCTCATATTTCCGCGCCCTCCGCTTCCTCCACGCCCATAGGATCATGAGCCGCAGCCTCCACAGCCCATATCCCGCAAGCGTCAGTATCAGCATGAGGATCAGCGCTTCTGCGATCATCTTCATGCCTGTGCCTCCAATCCCAGCTTCTTCATCTTCAAATAGCTCCTCTCGACCGCCGCAATGTCGATTCCCGCATACTCATACACCGTTTTGGTGTCGACGTTCCTTGGATTCCAAACCTTGATTTCCTTTTCTGCCATCAGCTTGCGGACCGCTTTCTTTATAGCCGCTACCGTCGAACTGCCCGAAACGTTAAACAATTCTTTGAGTTCTGTGTTTCCTATTTCGTTTGGATAGGCGTAATAAATCCGAAGTGCCGTTTCTGCGTTGAATGGTTGTCGTTTTTTCATTGTCTTACTCCTTTCTTGCCCTCTCTGTTACCCTGTGGTAATATTTAAATATTAGGGGGGATTCGATGTTTGAGTATTTATGGGCTTTCTTTTCTAACGATGCAGTTTCTTCTATCATTGCTTTAGCCGCTTTTATCCTTTCCGTTGTATTAGCAATATCGGCCGTTCGGAGAAACATTCTTAGAATTAAGGTTGAGGAATCAACTATCATTTTCAGCCCCAAAAATGATGGTTTTTTATTTCTTTACATCATGCTTTCAAACAAATCATCCTTACCATTCTCGCTATTTTCCGCAGAATTATCTTGTAATGAACATTCAGCAAGAAAATCCGATGTCGTTTTCAACGTTACGCTTGATCGTCCCAGAATTCAGGTAAAACATATCCCCTTTGTTCAGCGACTTCCCTTAATGTTTGCTCCCTACGAATCCAGAGATATGATCCTATCGTTTCAAAGCCAGCATTTATCTTCGTTACTGCGTCGCCTTCTCGAAACGGAAAATCATTCGGTACGCAAACCTCCTTATGTGTTGCGCGCATTTCAACTTCCTCTTTCCAAAAAGAAAACCACTTCTCGGGCGGCACTTTCCCTCTTAACCTCTCGGGGAAAACGCGTGTGCATTCTTCCGCAGATTGAGGTTCAGGATAAAAAATGGATTGAGGATCATGCCATGCGCTCCGCAATTTATGAAAAAAGCTACGAATATTTTGAATAAGCATCACTCTTACTCCTTTCTTACCCAATTCCGTTTATCTCCAGTATTGCCAGTTATGCCGTGATTGCCGTATACTTTAGGTGCCTCCATAACGGAGACGGAAGGGAGGCGATTCTCTTGATAACGCTGAATTTCAGCCTAACGCCAGAAATTTTGTCTCCGCCCCGTTCCTTTTATTTAATACAGTTTCGGCGGGAATTGCTGCCGCTTGTACCTTGTGGCTGTTGGCTATAGGCGAGGGCCATAAGCCCAAATATGGTACAAAGGAGGACAAGTATATGGCGATTCGCATTAAGCGTGTACCCGTCAGGGTGTCGTCCCGCGTCCGAGTTAACGGACGTACCGCCACGGTTACTACTCGTAGCACTGTTGGCGGTCGGACAACCGTTCGCACAAAAACCGTAAGGGTTTAGTGTGGGCAGTGGTGGCATCCCGCCGAATTAACTTTCACGGCATAACTCGCAATACTCATTTCTTGTCCTATATTTTTAAATACCTTGTACTCTCGCTCCCTTCCGGCCTTTTGTTTTCAAATTATGGTCTATAATCTTCTGCGCCACGTCGGGGTTATAAGCTCGCTTGCCGTTCACAATTCTTCCCGTTCGCCCTCTTTCGAGTTCGCGGTATACCGTACTTTGATGAACGCCTAACGCTTCGGCAATATCAAAAACATGCGCCCCAGACATATACATTTTTTCAATCATTTTTCTGTCTTGAAAGTCAAGCATTTTGTACTTTCTCAATCGTAAAAATCCCCTTATAAAACAAAAAATGCGGAAAGGTTTTTTACCTTTTCGCATTTATTATAAAACTATACGAATTTTTTCGCGCTTTTAAGAGGAACGGGCGGTTTTTTCCCGCCGCTCCTATTCCCTGTCTTTCAATACTGTTTCAATGATATATTTCGGCCGTTTTTTCGTCTCCAGATATGCCTTGCCGACATATTCCCCAATGATACCGACCGCCATCAGCTGCAAGCCTCCAAGGAGCCAGATCGACATCATCATGCTCGTCCATCCGGTTTCCGTTTGTCCCAAAGCATTGACGACAAGAGAATAAATGAGCATCACAAGGCTCACCAGAAAAATCACGAGTCCCACTGTTAATATCATGCGGATCGGTTTAATGGAAAACGACGTGATCCCGTCAAATGCAAAGGCCATCATTTTTTTCAGCGGATATTTTGATTCTCCTGCAAAGCGTTCGCCCCGGGAATACTCCACGACCGCCGTTTGATATCCGATCTGCGGTACGATTCCACGCAGGAAAAGATTCACTTCTCCAAACTCCGCGAGGCCGTCGAGAGCCCGTTTTGACATCAGTCGGTAATCCGCATGATTATAGACTGCGTCCACTCCAAAAAATTTGAGCAGCTTATAAAATGCCTGCGCCGTATTGCGCTTAAATCCTGTATCTGTATCCCGGTTGCTTCTCACGCCGTATACAATGTCGCATCCTTCACGGTATTTTTGGATAAATTCGTCCAGCACCTCAATGTCGTCCTGAAGATCCGCATCCATGGAAACCGTTACATCGCACAGGTCTTTCGCCGTCATAAGGCCTGCCAGAAGCGCATTCTGATGTCCCCGGTTGCGGGAAAGCTTCACCCCCGTCACATACGGGTTTTCCGCATGCAGCTGCCCGATGATCTGCCACGTCTTGTCCTTAGAGCCGTCGTCCACATACATAATACGGCTCGTGCCTGCAATCATTCCGTCCGCTACCATTCTATTCAGTTTATCCGTCAACCGCCTTGTCGTCTCGTGCAGCACTTCTTCTTCATTGTAGCACGGAACTACGATATAAAGAGAATCCATACGTCGTTCTTCCTGTTTTTTGATATCATAATCATACTATATCTGCCGTTTAAAATCAATCTGCCTCCCGTTTGTTTACAAAGCGTTTTCATTTGCATCGGCTTACAGACAGCTCTATTCATCCGATATTCGTATAGAAAAAGGGAGCGCGGTGCGCTCCCTTTTTTCTGTTCAGCTCTTTTCTGCCGGTCCTCTTAGTCCTCAATGATCCCCGTTACGACACCGGATCCTACCGTGCGGCCGCCTTCACGAATCGCGAACCGAAGTCCTTCCTCGATCGCAATCGGCGTGATCAGCTTGATCTCCATCTCTACGTTATCTCCCGGCATTACCATTTCCGTTCCCGTCGGAAGCTCGATCACTCCCGTTACATCCGTCGTACGGAAATAGAACTGCGGACGGTATCCGTTGAAGAACGGCGTGTGTCTCCCGCCCTCTTCCTTCTTCAGCACGTATACGCTGCTGTTGAAGTGCGTGTGCGGATGGATCGAGCCCGGCTTCGCCAGTACCTGGCCTCTTTCGATCTCGTCTCTCTGTACCCCTCTCAGAAGCACTCCGATGTTATCTCCCGTGATCGCCTCGTCAAGCAGCTTCCGGAACATCTCCACGCCCGTTACCACGACGCTTCTCTTCTCCTCCGTCAGCCCTACGATCTCTACCGTATCCTGTACCTTGACCGTTCCTCTCTCCACTCGGCCCGTCGCTACTGTCCCGCGCCCTGTGATCGAGAATACGTCCTCTACCGGCATCAGGAACGGCTTGTCTACGTCTCTCTGCGGCTCCGGAATATAGCTGTCTACCGCATCCATCAGCTCGAAGATGCTCTGGCAGTCCGGATTGTCCGCGATGTCGTCCGACGCCTGCGCCGCTTCCAGCGCCTTCAGCGCGCTTCCCTTGATGATCGGCGTGTCGTCGCCCGGGAAGTCGTATTCCGAAAGCAGCTCCCGGATCTCCATCTCGACCAGCTCCAGAAGCTCCGGGTCGTCTACCTGGTCCGTCTTGTTCATATATACGATGATGTACGGTACTCCTACCTGTCTCGCCAGCAGGATGTGCTCTCTCGTCTGCGGCATCGGGCCGTCTGCCGCCGATACCACAAGGATCGCTCCGTCCATCTGCGCCGCCCCCGTGATCATGTTCTTTACATAGTCCGCGTGCCCCGGGCAGTCTACGTGCGCGTAGTGTCTCTTTTCCGTCTCATACTCTACGTGCGCCGTGTTGATCGTGATCCCGCGCTCTTTTTCCTCCGGCGCCTTATCGATCTCGTCATATTTCGTCGCCTCCGCCTGGCCCTTCTTTGCCAGCACCATCGTGATCGCCGCTGTCAGCGTCGTTTTCCCGTGGTCTACGTGCCCGATCGTTCCGATGTTTACATGCGGCTTCGTTCTTTCAAACTTACCCTTTGCCATTGCTCTTTTCTCCTTATTTCTTTTCTTTCGTTAATAATAACTTATTTCTTTTCTCCGGTGATCTTTTCTACCATGCTCTTCGGAACCGGTTCATAGTGGTCGAACTGCATAGTGAACTGACCGCGTCCCTGCGTTCTCGAACGCAGGTCTGTCGCATAACCGAACATTTCGGAAAGCGGCACCATCGCGCGGATGATCTGTCCGCCGCCGCGCGCTTCCGTTCCTTCGATACGCCCGCGGCGGGAGTTGACATTACCCATGACGTCGCCGAGATATTCCTCCGGAACGACAACTTCCACTTTCATCATAGGTTCAAGCAGAATACTGCCGCCCTTTGCAAACGCTTCCTTGATTGCCATAGAGCCTGCGATCTTGAATGCCATTTCAGAGGAGTCGACTTCGTGGTAGGAACCGTCGACCAGCGTGACCTTGAAGTCTACTACTTCATAACCGCCGACAAGACCGCTCTTGGCCGCTTCCTGAATACCTGCGTCAATGGAAGGAATGTATTCCTTCGGGATAGCGCCGCCGACGATCTTGTTTTCAAATTCATAGCCGCTGCCCGGCTCAAGAGGCTCAACATGGATCTTACAATGACCATACTGACCTTTACCACCAGACTGACGGACATACTTGCCTTCTACGTCGACCGGCTTTGTCATCGCTTCTCTGTAAGCAACCTGCGGCTTACCGACCGACGCTTCCACCTTGAACTCGCGGAGCATACGGTCCACGATGATCTCAAGATGGAGCTCGCCCATTCCTGCGATGATCGTCTGGCCCGTTTCTTCGTCCGTGTAAGCACGGAATGTCGGGTCTTCCTCCGCCAGCTTCTGGAGCGCAACAGACATCTTTTCCTGTCCGGCCTTTGTCTTCGGTTCGATCGCGACCTGAATGACCGGATCCGGGAATACCATATTCTCAAGTATGATCTGCTGCTTGTCGTCGCACAGCGTATCGCCCGTTCCCACATCCTTGAAGCCGACAGCCGCCGCGATATCGCCCGCTTCGACCTCGTCTACTTCTTCTCTATGGTTTGCATGCATCCGCAGGATACGTCCGATCCTCTCGCGCTTGCCCTTCGTGGAGTTGAGAACATATGAACCGCTCCTCAGCTTACCGGAATAAACGCGGAAGAACGCCAGCTTTCCAACAAACGGGTCTGCCATGATCTTGAATGCAAGAGCCGCGAACGGGCCGTTTACATCTGCCGGACGCTCGATCTCTTCCTCTGTTCCCGGCTTGATCCCCTTGATGGCCGGAATATCAAGCGGAGAGGGCATCAGCTCGACGATCTTATCGAGCAAAGGCTGGATCCCTTTGTTCCGGTAGGCGCTGCCGCAGCATACCGGAATGATCGTACCAGCGATCGTTCCTTTGCGCAGCACCTTGATGATCTCTTCTTTTGTGATATCCTCGCCCGCGAAATATTTTTCCATGATAGATTCATCCTGATCTGCAACTGCTTCGATCAGCTTCTCGCGGTAATCATCGGCAATCTCTTTCATGTCTTCCGGAATATCGCCCACAACGAACTTAGTGCCTGTCGGGTCGTCGTCCGGGTAAGTGATCGCTTTCATCTCCACGAGGTCGATCACTCCGGAAAAGGTGTCTTCCACACCAATCGGGAGCTGAAGCGGCACCGGATTCGCGCCAAGGCGTTCCTTGATCATATCTACTACATTATAGAAATCCGCGCCCATGATATCCATTTTATTGACGAACGCCATACGCGGAACACCATAGCCCTCTGCCTGACGCCATACCGTTTCAGACTGCGGTTCTACGCCGCCCTTTGCACAGAATACGGCAACAGCGCCGTCCAGTACACGCAGAGAACGCTCCACCTCAACTGTGAAGTCAACGTGGCCCGGCGTGTCGATGATATTGATCTGATGGCCTTCCCACTGCGTGGTCGTTGCAGCGGAGGTGATCGTGATACCTCTCTCCTGCTCCTGCTCCATCCAGTCCATAACGGCATTTCCGTCATGCGTATCGCCAATCTTATAGGTCCGGCCCGTATAGAACAGGATTCGTTCCGTCGCAGTCGTTTTGCCTGCGTCGATATGCGCCATGATGCCGATATTTCTTACTTTTTCAAGCGGAAATTTTCCAGACATTGTATCTCCTTTCCAATTCACTTAAAATTTATATGAAAAAATCTTTCCCTCTAACAGACAACAGTATAGCGTTTCCTTTTGGCAGCCGCCAGTGTTTTCACGAAAAATTTACGCTCCGTTTACGGTAAATTTACGGCTGCGAGCCGCAAAATAACCGACACACGCAGCCGCGTGTTCGCTTAACGCTGCAAAGCCCGCCTGCTCCATTCCGCTTTCGCGTGAACTTCCCATGCGCGCTCTTTTTCTCTGCTCTCTGCGCAACGCCGCAGGAGATTCCCGTAAAGCATCGGCGGTTTTACAGGGTTCCCCCGCAAAACCGCTTCCGCAAAATTCCTGTTGCCATTCAGTTGATATGCCCGGCGCTTACCACCGATAATGCGCGAATGCCTTGTTCGCTTCCGCCATCTTATGCATATCTTCTTTTTTCTTCACACTTGCGCCCGTATTATTGGCCGCATCCATGATCTCCGCCGCAAGGCGTTCCCGCATCGTACGCTCTCCACGCTTATTCGAGAAGAGTGCCAGCCAACGAATCGCAAGCGTCTGACGGCGCTCCGGCCGAACCTCCATCGGTACCTGATAGGTCGCACCGCCAACGCGCCGTGCTTTTACCTCCAGTACAGGCATTACATTTTCCATACAGGAATTGAATACATCCATCGCATCCTGCCCTGTTTTTTCTTTGATTATTTCAAAAGCGTCATAACAGATCCGCTGCGCCGTTCCCCGCTTTCCGTCAACCATGATCTGATTGATGAGCTTGGTCACGACCGTACTGTTATACATAGGATCCGCTATTACCTCACGTTTCGGTACTCCACCGCGTCTAGGCATTTCAAAGCCCTCCTTTTAATCTAATAAATAATGAAAGTTGCCACCAACGATGGGAAACATTTTCGGCAATATCCCACCATTTCTGCAGCACACTGACACGATTCGGTCTTTTCGGAACCGATCTGTATCAAACGTATACTCTTCGGATGCACTCTAAAGTCTTTCTATTTCCTGCCTGCCGCGACAAAAAATGTTTCGTCTTCCGTTCGCACAAACATAAGCAAGCATAACAAGATGTTCAGCCCGCATCCAAGCATATACGCGACTTATTTTTTCGGCATTTTCGCGCCATAACGGCTGCGCGCCTGCTTTCTGTCCGCAACGCCGGCTGTATCAAGCGCACCGCGGATGATATGATATCTTACACCCGGGAGGTCTTTGACTCTTCCGCCTCTGATGAGAACAACGCTGTGCTCCTGCAGATTGTGGCCAATACCCGGGATATAGGCGGTACCTTCCATCCCGTTTACAAGACGGACCCTCGCGATCTTACGAAGCGCAGAGTTCGGCTTTTTAGGAGTCATCGTCCTTACTGCGAGACATACGCCTCTTTTTTGAGGCGACTGCTTCAATATAGGCGAATTTGATTTCGAAACCTGAGTTTTTCTGCCGTGTTTTACCAACTGATTTATGGTAGGCATACACGCACCTTCCTTTCTTTCATCGTCAATTTATGCAACATATCGTTCAAATTCTCCGCAACCCTGAAGAGAATCAATTGTTGAGGATCGCAGCACATGCGGCCGAAACATCGATCCCGCATTGCTCGCCTAACTCGCGCATCGATTCCACATTCACGATGTGGATATCCTTTTCACCGATCGCCGTTAAGATCTGCTCCTTTACATGCCTGTCTGCGTCGTCCGCGATATACACGACCGAGACATCGTCTGCAGCAAGGCCGCGCAAAAGCTGTTTTAAGCCGACGACCTTATTTTCGGCATTTTTTAGTTCTTCAAACATCCTTGTTCCCCACAAAAACGCAAAAAAGCGCGCCTAAATATAATACCACTCAAATGTTGATGTTGTCAAGCGGCTCGTCTTCATCCTCATCATTTCGTGGTCTTACGATTCTATCATACGTCTTTTCCTTGTGGAAGAAGACCTTTGGCATTCCATCGCTCCCCGTCTGGAAAAAGAACCAGCCCAGATTCAGCATTTGCTTTATCAGCGGGATCTCCGATAGATCGATCTTAACTTTTTGCTTTGCCTTTCTGATATATGCCGATGCAAGATTACGCCCCAGAAAATACCCCGCGACCAGCATGAGCGCAATAAAGATATAGGGCATAAGCGGCGTCCAGCTGGCCATAGTTTGACCAAGCTGGGGGATCATCAGCATCAGGAACGCCGCGGCCATAAATCCAATAAATATCCCGAGCTGCAAAATATCCGCCATACGGAACGCTTTTTTGCACTCTTTTCCAATCGCGGCCTGAATCGTCAGCAGAGAACCCACCGGCGTCCGCACCTTTTTCCCAAAGCCGAGTATCATTCCTTTTTCTGCGTACGGCTCGGGATGAGCCATCTCAAAAGTCGCATAATACTGCGCTTTTTCCGGTTTTTCGTCTTTACAGAACTGGCATTCGTCCGACGTATGCAGGTCGTCGATATTATCCGGAAGATAGGAAAGCGTCACTTTCCAGCGTTCAAGCGCATCTGTTTTTTGTGTCTCCGTTTTCAAGGTGCTGATATAACATTGATAGCAGCCCTTTTTCCCTAACCAATCGCATAGCTCGCTGTCGCTGATGGGGCAATGCTTTTTGAGTCCTTCATTACCGCGCGAATCATAGTTTGTATGTTCCATTCATTCCTCCTGTAGAAGCGCCCATTTTTATCCGGCGTTTTCCAAAAAGCGGGGACGCTGCCGCCCCCGCCCTATGTGCGCTGCACATCTATTACTTAGATATCCATATCCGCGATATCATCATCTATTTGTGCTGCGATATCGTCGTTCACTACATTGCTGATCACGTCGATGTTCTTATACCGCTTCATTCCCGTTCCGGCCGGTATCAGCTTACCGATAATAATGTTCTCCTTAAGACCGAGGAGCGGATCGACTTTGCCTTTGATCGCCGCTTCTGTAAGCACACGCGTCGTTTCTTGGAAAGAAGCCGCCGAAAGGAAACTGTTCGTAGAAAGCGACGCTTTGGTGATACCAAGCAGCACGCGCGACGCAGTCGCGGGTTCTTTTCCTTCACGCAGCATCTGTTCGTTCTCTTTGTCGAACTGGAAGATATCGACCAGTTCTCCCGGAAGCATCGTCGTGTCTCCGGCATCTTCGATCTTACATTTCTTGAGCATCTGCCGCACAATGATCTCAAGATGCTTATCGGAAATCTCAACGCCCTGCATCCGGTAAACCATCTGTACCTCTTTCAGCAGGTATTCCTGAACGCCCTTCACGCCCTTGATCTTCAAAATATCGTTCGGGTTGATCGAGCCCTCGGTGAGCTCGTCGCCCGCTTCGATCACCTGTCCGTCTGTAACGGTCACGCGGGAGCCATACGGAATAAGATACGTCTTTGCCTCTCCCGAATCGTTCGCCACTGTGATCTCGCGCTTCTTGCGCGTATCGTTGATGGCGACCGTTCCCGCAATCTCCGAGATGACCGCAAGGCCGCGCGGCTTTCTTGCTTCGAACAATTCCTCGACACGCGGAAGACCCTGCGTAATATCGCCGCCGGCAACGCCGCCCGTGTGGAACGTCCGCATCGTAAGCTGCGTACCCGGCTCGCCGATGGACTGCGCCGCGATAACGCCGACCGCTTCGCCGATGTCAACGAGGTTGCCCGTTGCCATATTCGCGCCGTAGCATTTTGCGCATACACCGTGCTCACTCTTGCAGGTGAATACCGTACGGATGTAGACTTCTTCGATGCCCGCTTTTTCAATCTGGTCGGCAATCTCTGCCGTGATCATCTCGTTTGCCTTGATGATCACCTCGCCGTCCGGGCCAATCACATCCTGCGATGTATAACGTCCGCGGATGCGGTCAGCAAGCGGCTCGATAACTTCCTTGCCATTCGAGTTGGTCAGCTTGCGGATCGGCATGCCCTGCACCTGTTCCCCGAGATTCTCAAAGCAATCCACCTCGCGCACGATGACATTGTGGGAAACGTCAACGAGGCGGCGCGTCAGATATCCGGAGTCTGCCGTCCTAAGAGCCGTATCTGCAAGTCCTTTCCGCGCGCCGTGCGAGGAAATGAAGAATTCCAAAACGGTAAGCCCCTCGCGGAAGTTCGCACGGATCGGGATCTCGATGATCTCGCCGTTCGGGTCGGCCATCAGGCCGCGCATCCCAGCCAACTGTCTGATTTGGTTCGTAGAACCACGTGCACCGGAGTTCGCCATCATATAGATTGGGTTAAACTTGTCGAGGCTCTTCATCAGAGCATCTGTCACCTTATTGGTCGTCTCTTCCCAAACCTTAACTGCATTGTCTTTCTTTTCTTTATCTGTCAGCAGACCGCGCTTATACTGCTTTTCGATCGTCAAAACGCGGTCTTCCGCTTCCGCGATCAGCTTCTTCTTCGCCGGCGGGATCTTGATATCCGATACGGAGACCGTAATTGCCCCAATCGTCGAATAATGGAAGCCCTGCTTTTTGATATCGTCCAGTACATAAGACGTTTTCGTCGGTCCGAGCTTTGCATAACAAAGATCAACAAGCTTACCGAGCTGCTTTTTGTCGATCAGCCGGTCTACCTCGAATTTCAGTTCGTTCCCCGGTATCGACCGGTCCATATATCCGAGGTCCTGCGGAATCGCCTGATTGAAAATCACGCGGCCCGTCGTCGTCTCGATAATGCCCGTTTTCATTTCGCCGTTCACTTCTTTGGTCACACGGATCTTCACCATTGCCTGCAAATCGATGTTGCCCGTATTATAGGCAAGGATCGCTTCATCCGGTGAAGCAAAGATGCTGCCCTCTCCCTTAGCGCCCTCTTTATGGATCGTCAGGTAATACGAGCCAATGACCATATCCTGTGTAGGCGATACGACGGGCTTTCCATCCTGCGGCTTCAAAATATTGTTTGCCGCAAGCATCAGGAACCGCGCTTCAGACTGCGCTTCCACGGAAAGCGGAACGTGCACGGCCATCTGGTCGCCGTCAAAGTCTGCATTATATGCCGTACACGCGAGCGGATGGAGCTTGATCGCCCGCCCTTCCACAAGGATCGGCTCGAACGCCTGGATGCCTAATCTGTGCAGCGTAGGTGCACGGTTGAGAAGCACCGGATGCCCCTGAATCACTTCCTCAAGCACGTCCCAAACCTCCGGGCGCACCTTTTCCACCATCCGCTTTGCGGATTTGATGTTATGGGCAAAGCCTTCCTCCACAAGCTTTTTCATGACGAACGGCTTGAACAGCTCGAGCGCCATTTCTTTCGGAAGGCCGCACTGATACATTTTCAGCTCCGGCCCGACTACGATAACGCTTCGGCCGGAATAGTCTACGCGCTTTCCGAGCAGGTTCTGCCGGAAACGCCCCTGCTTGCCGCGCAGCATATCCGAAAGGGATTTCAGCGGCCTGTTGCCGGGGCCCGTCACCGGGCGTCCGCGCCTTCCATTATCGATCAGCGCATCTACCGCTTCCTGCAGCATACGCTTTTCGTTGCGCACGATGATGTCCGGCGCACGCAGCTGCAAAAGCCTGCTGAGGCGGTTGTTGCGGTTGATGACACGGCGGTACAGGTCATTGAGGTCGGAGGTCGCGAAACGGCCGCCGTCAAGCTGTACCATCGGGCGCAGTTCCGGCGGGATGACCGGTACGACGTCCATAATGATCCATTCGGGCTTGTTCCCGGATTGCCGGAACGCCTCCACCACCTCGAGGCGCTTGATCGCACGGATACGCTTCTGTCCCGTGGAGGTTTTCAATTCCTCGCGCAGAGCCTTTGCTTCTTCTTCAAGATCGACCTTTTTCAGCAATACCTTGACCGCTTCCGCGCCCATCCCTGCCGAAAATGAATTCTCACCGAACTTTGCCTGCGCTTCGCGGTATTCCTTATCCGTGAGGAGCTGCTTATATTCAAGAGGAGTTTCTCCCGGGTCCGTAACGACAAAGGCCGCAAAATAAAGCACCTTTTCGAGCGAACGGGGAGACATATCGAGAAGCAGGCCCATGCGGGACGGGATTCCTTTAAAATACCAGATATGCGATACGGGCGCGGCCAATTCGATGTGGCCCATACGTTCGCGGCGCACCTTCGCGCGCGTCACCTCTACACCGCACTTTTCGCATACGATGCCTTTATAGCGGATGCGCTTATAGCGTCCGCAGTGGCACTCCCAGTCCTTTGTCGGTCCGAAAATGCGTTCGCAGAAAAGTCCGTCCTTCTCCGGCTTCAAAGTACGATAGTTGATCGTTTCCGGCTTTTTTACCTCGCCGTGCGACCATTCGCGTATTTTTTCCGGAGATGCCAAACCAATCTGTATCGAATCAAATGTATTGAGTTCAAACAAAGGTAACTCCACTCCTCTCTGCTATCTCAAAAAAATTATAAACTATTTGTATGCCCATGCGCTCTTCGCGCCAGCTAAAATCACATATCATCATCCATACCGCCGGCATCGATGTCGACATCGCCGATGCCGATATCATCGTCGAGGTCTCCGATCACATCGTCCTCGAAGTCGTCAAAGCCAAGCTCCTCGTCGTCAAGCAGTCCGATATCCGGCAGATCCAGCTCATCCATAGAAAGATCGTCGAGGTCTTCGATCACCATATCTCCTGCGTCGAACTCTTCTTCTCCCTCCGGCAGGTCTTCCACACCCGCGATGTTGATATCGATCGCCATGCCGTCATCCTCATCTGTTTCCTTGATGGCAATCTCTCCTCTATCCTCAGACAGCACCTTGATGTCAAGGCCAAGGCTCTGCATCTCTTTGATGAGGACCTTAAAGGATTCCGGTACTCCCGGCTCCGGTATATTTTCACCTTTGACGATGGCTTCATACGTTTTGACACGCCCGACTACATCGTCCGACTTCACAGTCAAAATTTCCTGCAGCGTGTTTGCCGCGCCGTACGCTTCAAGCGCCCACACTTCCATCTCTCCGAAACGCTGTCCGCCGAACTGTGCCTTACCGCCGAGAGGCTGCTGCGTAACAAGGGAATACGGGCCTGTGGAGCGTGCGTGGATCTTATCGTCTACCAAATGGTGGAGCTTTAAGATATACATATAGCCGACCGTTACACGGTTTTCAAACGGTTCGCCGCTGCGCCCGTCGTAAAGCACCGTTTTGCCGTCCGGCGAGAGTCCGCTCTGCTCGAGAAGCTGCTCGATGTCCTCCTCCGTTGCTCCGTCGAATACCGGTGTTGCAACATCATAACCAAGCTGCCGGGCCGCCATTCCAAGATGGACCTCCAGCACCTGTCCTATGTTCATACGGGAAGGTACACCCAACGGGTTCAGCACAATGTCCAGCGGACGTCCGTCCGGCAGGAACGGCATATCCTCCATCGGGAGGATGCGCGAGATAACACCCTTGTTGCCGTGACGTCCCGCCATTTTATCTCCCACGGAAATTTTCCGTTTCTGCGCGATGTAAACACGCACGAGCTTGTTGACTCCTGCCGTCAGCTCGTCTTTATTCTCGCGTGTAAATATCTTAACGTCGACGACCACGCCGCCCTCTCCATGCGGAACGCGCAGAGAAGTATCGCGCACCTCGCGTGCTTTTTCTCCAAAGATCGCGCGCAGCAGGCGTTCCTCCGCCGTCAGCTCCGTCTCGCCCTTGGGCGTAACCTTGCCGACCAATATGTCTCCGCTTCTCACCTCCGCGCCAATGCGGATAATGCCGCGCGAATCGAGGTCTTTCAGCGCGTCCTCTCCGACATTCGGAATATCCCGCGTGATCTCTTCCGGTCCGAGCTTCGTATCCCGCGCTTCCGCTTCATACTCTGCAACGTGCATGGAAGTGAATACGTCGTCTTTCACAAGCCGCTCAGAAAGGAGCATTGCGTCCTCGTAGTTATAGCCTTCCCAAGTCATAAAGCCGATCAGGACATTTTTGCCGAGCCCAAGCTCGCCTTTCGCCGTAGACGGGCCGTCCGCCACGACTTGACCCGCTTCTATCCGCTGTCCCTCATAAACGATGGGAAGCTGGTTGATGCAGGTTCCCTGATTAGAGCGTGCAAATTTGATCAGATGGAATTCCGATTCCGTTCCATCGTCGTTTGCGATCACAATGTTTTTGGCGTCCACCTTTTTGACAACGCCGCTCTTTTTGGAAATAGACAACACGCCCGAATCGTAGGCCGCTTTATATTCCATGCCCGTTCCAACCACCGGAGCTTCCGGGATCAGGAGCGGAACCGCCTGCCGCTGCATGTTCGAACCCATCAGCGCGCGGTTCGCGTCGTCGTTTTCGAGGAAGGGGATCAGCGACGTTGCTACCGAAACGAGCTGCTTCGGAGAAACGTCCATCAAATCCACTTCGTTTCTCGTGACCTCTACGATCTGATCGCGCACACGGCACATAACACGCTCGCGTACGAACTGCCCGTTTTCGTCGATCGGCTCGTTTGCCTGCGCAACGATGAGCTCTTCCTCCTCGTCCGCCGTCATATACTGTACTTTATCCGTTACGATGCCGTTCTTCTTATCAATGATGCGGAACGGCGTTTCGATGAACCCATATTCGTTGATCCGCGCGTACGTCGAAAGGGAGCCAATGAGGCCGATGTTCGGACCTTCAGGCGTCTCGATTGGGCACATGCGTCCGTAATGCGAATGGTGAACGTCGCGCACGTCAAAGCTCGCGCGGTCACGGTTCAGTCCGCCCGGCCCCAACGCCGACAGCCTTCTCTTGTGCGTCAGCTCTGCAAGCGGGTTCGTCTGGTCCATGAACTGCGAAAGCTGTGAGGAACCAAAGAATTCTTTAATGGAAGCCGTCACCGGCCGAATATTGATCAGGTTCGACGGCGTTGCGACATCCATGTCCTGAATCGACATTCTTTCGCGCACGACACGTTCGAGCCTTGTAAGGCCGACGCGTATCTGATTCTGCAAAAGCTCGCCTACCGAACGCAGCCGCCTGTTGCCCAGATGGTCGATATCGTCCGTCACGCCGATCCCATGCTTGAGACCGAGAAAATAGCTCACGGAAGCGAACATATCGTCAATGATGATATGTTTCGGGATGAGAACGTGCAGGTTCTCGCGAATGACTTCCTTGAGCTTCTTTTTATCCTGTCCGCACTCGTCCAGTATCTCTTTCAGGGCCGGATAGTATACTTTTTCATTGATCCCTGCGTCCGCAGGCTTAAAGTCGAGGTGCGCTTTCGCATCTACAAAACGGTTTCCGTGTACGCGCACGACCGATTCTCCGACGGAAATATCCACGGAGGCGATACCCGCGTTCTCGATCGCAAGCGCGGCTTTCGGCGTAATGACGTCGCCCGCAGCGGCAAGCAGCTCGCCGGTATCTTCATTGATTACATTTGCCGCAGCCACCTGATTTTCGATCCGGCTGGAAATCGCCAGCTTTTTGTTGAATTTATACCGCCCGACACGCGCAAGGTCGTACCGTTTGTTATCGAAAAACAGTGAGCTTATAAGAATATTTGCGCTCTCTACCGTCGGCGGCTCGCCCGGGCGCAGACGCTTGTAGATTTCAAGCAGGCCCTCTTCCTTAATAGATGTATTATCCTTTTTCAAGGTCGCTTCCAGATTGACGTCGTCGCCGAAGAACGCACGCAGGTCTGCATCTGTAGAAAGCCCCATCGCACGCAAAAACACCGTTACGGGAAGCTTTCTCGTACGGTCCACGCGGATATACATGCAGTCATTGGAATCCGTTTCATATTCGAGCCACGCGCCGCGGTTCGGAATGACCGTCGAACTGAACAGGTCTTTGCCTGTTTTATCCTTTGCCGCTCCAAAATATACGCCCGGCGATCTTACGAGCTGAGACACGATAACGCGCTCCGCGCCGTTGATGATAAAAGTTCCTTTTTCTGTCATCAGCGGAAAATCGCCCATGAACACTTCCTGTTCCTTGACCTCACCCGTTTCCTTATTGAACAGGCGGACCTGCACCTTCAAAGGCGCGGCATAATTCACATCGCGTTCCTTGCACTCCTCCACGTCATATTTCGGCGCGTCTGAAATACGATAATCGATAAATTCAAGCACGAGGTTTTCGGAATAGTCCGTAATGGGGGAGATGTCCTTCAGTACTTCTCCAAGCCCCTCCTCTAAAAAACGTTTGTAAGAGTTCTTTTGGATTTCGATTAAGTCCGGCATATCAAGAACTTCTTTGATCTTGGAAAAGCTCATTCTCTTATTCGTTCCAAACTTAACTTCATGCATACTAAACAACAACTCCTATATTTAAATTGATTATTCACGACCAAAAACGCGGACACATCTGCTGCGCCGCTTTTTGAAACGCCCCGAAAGTGGCTTCTCAAAGGCATTTCAGGGCAAACTGCTAAAGCCAGTTCACCACAGTACAACTATGCTAATGCAGTTTACTATATTATCATAGAAAAATCAAGGTGTCAACAAAAAAATCCCTTATTTTTTAAATCTTTTTGACCGCGGGCAGCATACGCATTTATTCATAGGAAAGTATCCTGTCTCCGTCCAGATAATCCGCAGCGATCTTCTTTCCCGGCGGTACGACGAGAAAATCCTCGTTCCGCCAGTTTCCGCTCAGAAATTCCTCCATCAGCCGGGCATCCCCCTCGACACAGTCGAACTCCCAGCCGTAATGCTCCGCCGCGCGCCGGGTATATTCCTCATATTGCGGGAACGGCAGCTCTTTCCATTTCACATACGCGCACCGGTTGTAATTTCCCGTAAGCTCAGTATAGAGCAAAAACTCTGCGTTTTCCTCTCCATACTTTTCCGCATATACCCGCAGCATATCCTTTTCCGTTTCCTCCGAGGGCGTTCCTCCGTTCTCGATCCACGAAGCATTGTACCAATAGGTGCCGCTGTGCCGGTCAAAATATTCCCTATATTTTTCCTTCGAACCGAGAAACAGCGTGATACAGTCGTGCGCCCGCGGTACGACCAGCGGATACCGCTTGGAGGAAAGTCCCACTGTTCCATTGGAGCACAGGCCGTATCCGAGTAAAATCGCATCAAAATCCCGGCTGGAATAGTAGGAATGATAGGTATGCAGGTCTTCGCCCGCATCTATCTTATCGATCTCTTCCTGAAGCGCCTGCGCAAGAAGCACAGGCGTATCGTGCAGTCCCTGCCGCATATAAGTCATATCGACAAAATTCCCGCATTTTGCCGTCAGCAGAGATAACTCACGGTAAAGGGCCTTACACGCAATCATTTTCAACCTCATCTTTTTCCCCTCCCCAAAGCAGGAAACGCGGACCCTTGACCCGCGCTTCCCGAAAGCCGTCATGATTTCATTTTCGCAAATATCATCCGTCCTGCTGCAGTTTGAAGCACGCTCGTTACAGCTACTTCAAGCGTCTCACCCGCCATACCCTTGGCACCCTCCACGACGATCATCGTTCCGTCATCAAGATAGGCAACGCCTTGGTTCGCCTCTTTTCCATCCTTTACGATAGTGACCTTCATCTCTTCGCCCGCAGTCAGAATGGGCTTTACGGCATTTGCCAGCTCATTGATATTGAATACCGGAACATCCTGCACAGCCGCTACCTTATTCAGATTATAGTCGTTCGTCACGACTTTGCCGCCAAGGTCTTTTGCCAGCTTCAAAAGCTTGATATCCACCTCCGGAACGTCTTCATAATCTGTATCAACGACCTTGACCGCATTTTTCAGTTCCTTTTGCATACTGCCCAATATGTCAAGGCCGCGCCGGCCGCGCGTCCGCTTCATAGAGTCGCTCGAGTCCGCGATCCGCTGCAGCTCTTTCAGCACAAACTCCGGTACAATAATGTCTCCCTCAAACATTCCTGTCCTACAGATATCGAGGATGCGCCCGTCGATAATGACGCTGGTATCCAATATTTTGGGCGAAACACCATTTCCGGTTTCCCTTTTAGGCTCCGCTCCTTTTCCCGATCTGCGCGTATGCAGAAATGCCGAAAGATCGAAACGGCGGCGCACACCGATGGAAAGGCCGATCGAGCCAAACATCAGGTACACAAGGATCGTAAGGGGGATCGATATCCACGCAATCGGGATCAGACCGATAATAATGGAGATCAAAGCCGCCACCACGAGCCCAAGTATCAATCCGATGGTTCCGGAAAGAAGTGTTGCCGACGGCGTTGCCGCAAGCTTTGCCTCTACCTTCTTTGTGTTTTTATCAAACGCGTTTGCCAGCCGTCTGGATAAAATAAAAAATATGATTCCGGATATGATTCCACTGGCGATATAGGATACGAACGGCACCCACGTCTGAAGCGTGCTGAAAAGATCCGCCGATGCGAAGTAGTTGTACAGCGTCACCCCGAGGAGCACCAGCCCCGGCCCGATGAAACAGCCGACTACTACGACAAAGAGCCGCATCAGTTTATAAAACATTTCACCACTCCTTTCTGTTATTTAATTTTTATTCAGCTCCGCGAAGCGCGTTCGCTGATAGCTTTAGTATAGCGGAAATTTATGTCTTTTTTATGAACGGCCCTTTACGAAATTCAAAAGGCTCTTGCCAGAACATCCGAAAGCGTATTCATACCCTCCACCTGTATGCCGTATGACGCGCCGCGCTCCAAGCTTGTTTTCGGAACAAACACCCTGCGTATCCCCATTTTCTCACATTCGGAAATACGCCTTGAAAGCTGCGTCACATGCCGGATCTCTCCCGAAAGGCCCACCTCTCCAATAAAAGCCGTATCCCGCGGCAGCCCCAAATTGCGCAAAGACGACACGATAGACACTGCCATTGCGAGGTCTGCGGCATGCTCGCGCACCCGTATCCCGCCCGCAACGTTTATAAAGATATCCTGCTGATACAATTTCAGGCCGATCTTTTTCTCCAGCACCGCACATACCATGTAAAGCCGGTTCTGGTCGATGCCCGACACAAGACGGCGTGGAATATTGAGCTGCGTGTGCGTGCACAGCGCCTGCATCTCAAGCAGCATAGGCCGTGTGCCCTGCGTAGCTGCAAAAATAGAAACACCGCTCATATCCTGCCCGAAATCCCCTTCAAAAAGCATGGTTGGGTTTTTCACTTCCATCATACCCGCATCCCGCATCTCGAAAACGCCGATCTCGTCCGTTGAACCAAAACGGTTTTTGACCGCCCGCAGGATCCGGAGGTTGGAGGTCCGCTCGCCTTCAAAATACAATACGGTATCTACGATATGCTCAAGAACACGCGGCCCGGCGATCGCACCCTCCTTCGTTACATGCCCCACGATAAAAACGGCTATGCCCATGTGCTTTGCAGCCTGCGTGATGCGCGAGGCACAGCCGCGCACCTGTCCTACGCTTCCCGGCGCGGAGGAAAGAGACGCGTCATACAGCGTCTGTATGGAGTCTACAATTAAAAACTTCGGGGAAAGCTGCTCTGTTCCGGCAAGAATGCTTCCCACTTCCGTTTCAGCCATCAAATAGATATTATCCTCGATCCCAAGCCGCTTCGCACGCATTTTGACCTGCGAAGGCGATTCCTCTCCGGATACATAGAGAACGTTTCCGTATGCGGTCAGGCTTTTGGCGATCTGCAGAAACAAGGTCGATTTCCCGATCCCCGGCTCTCCCGCGGCAAGCGTCACCCCGCCGGAAACGACGCCCCCGCCAAGAACGCGGTCAAATTCTCCGATCCCGGTTTTAAAGCGTTTTCCTGATTCAAGCGGTATTTTATCGAAAGTCACGATACGCCCGGGCACAGAGGCCGGACGTACTGCTCCCTGCGGTGCGGTTGTCACCATTTCCTCCGTCATCGTGTTCCAGCTCCCGCAGGACGGGCACTGCCCCGACCACTTTCCGCTGGCATATCCGCATTCGCTGCATACAAATTGTGTTTTTGTCTTTGCCATTTTTTATCCCGCCGTTATGTCTCCGGCACATACGCATACTGGACGACCTCGTCCAGCACCGCATTTTCCGTCGATTTATCCGTAATATCATAATAGCAGACGCCGTTTCCGTTTGCCGACGCAAGCAAGTTGCGCGTGATCTCATTCGTGAGCTGGACCGTATCCGCCGCATTGGTGTAGGCCACATAGATCTGCCCGTCTTTCGAGTATGCCACAAAATTATCGCCGATCTCGTAATCAAACACGCCCTCTGCGAGTTTAGTCGGCTCTCCGCCCTCCGTAGAGATCATAAGCGTACCGGAGATACTGTTTTCCTCCGTCTTATACACGATCTGCCTGCCGTTCGTTTTCGGCCCATAGACGGCGTTTCCGAAATTATAATTCTCAAATTCCGACGTGCCGTCGCTACGGAATACAACGCGCTTCAGCACGCTGTTTCCCTTGCCGTCTTTTTCCGCCCATACCATATCGGAATCTGAAATATCCACATCGCTGTTCCCGGCTGCCGCTTCATATAGCTTGACTGTAACCGGCTCGCGCGTCTGCACATTATACACATAAAGACGCTGCGTTTCCTCTCCTGCCCACTGCATAAAGGCGAGCAAGTCGCCGCTCATCGAAAGATGCGGAGGCGCATAGGCGTATTCCTTGATCAGGAACTGCTCCCCCGTTTCAAGATCGTAGCCTAAAATACGTCCTCCGCCCGCTTCCATGCTGTCAAGGAACACCGCAATATTGCCCGAGAGCACCGGACAAATGAAATTATCGTATTTCTTTTCCGTATTCTCAAGCAGCCGTTCTTCCCCCGTTTGGGTGTTATAGACCACGACTCCGTCAAGATTCTGCGACACGCCTTTTTGCGCCTGCGTCGTGAAGATGATCTGGTCACCGTCGATATACGGCTCATTCTTCAGCTGGTATTTTTTATCGAAATATAATTCTGCCGATTCGATGCTCTGCGGTACGCTCTCTTCCTCATGCGTAAAGCTCGCCTCTACTTTCGGCTGATAACGCAGAGAAGGATCTACTCCTTTGATCAGGTCCTCCACGAGCGGGAATCCAAAAAATATTACCGCAAGGATGCCCGCCGCGATCCCTGCGACCAGCAGGATAATACGGAAGCGCGCCCAGAAATTACTTCTCTTGATCCGGCTGAGCATCATCGGCTGCCGGACGGTCGTCATGCTTTTATGTCTGTGTCTGCGCATCCTTTTTTCTTTATCTCCTCTTTTGCAGGATACATACCGCCTGCGCCGCAGCACCCTCCCCGCGTCCTACCGCGCCAAGATATTCCGTCGTCGTCGCTTTTACGTTCACGTACGAACGCGGCATACCGAGCGCGCCTGCAATATTTTCGACCATTGCGTCACGATAGGGCATGACCTTCGGTTTCTGCATAATGAGCGTGCTGTCTATATTCACGACGCAGTACCCATATTTCGTCAGAAGATTGCCTACCTCCTCAAGCAAAGCGATCGAGTAAATATCTTTATACTTGGGATCCGTATCCGGGAACAAGCCGCCGATATCGCCCATGCGCGCCGCGCCGAGAAGCGCGTCCATAATGGCATGCACCAGCACATCTGCGTCGGAATGCCCATCCAAGCCATATTCGGACGGTATCTCCACACCACCGAGGATCAGCCTGCGGCCCTTTGCAAACGCATGCATGTCGAATCCGTTGCCAATGCGGATATCCGATGCCTGCTGCTTGCGCGCGATGTCGTTTCCCTGCTCCACATCGGCCCGCGTCGTCAGCTTGATATTATCGGGAGAACCCGGCACGATGTGGACTTCATCGCAAATACGCTCCACAAGCGACGCATCATCTGTCCCGAGGAAGCCATCCTCCGCCGCCTGCGCGTAGGCACGCATGATAAGGTCGCGCGAGAACGCCTGTGGTGTTTGTACGCATACAAGCTCTTCCCGCGGGAGCGTTTCTTTCACCACGTTCCGTCTTGCCCGCTTAATGGTATCGGTCGCTGGGATCGCCGCTACGCCGCTCCCGCAGCGAATGGCGCTTGCCGCGCAATCGCGGATGATGCGTTCCGTTACAAAACACCGTGCCGCATCGTGTACCATAACGATGTCCGCATCGTCGGGTACAAGCTGGAGAGCATTCGCCACGGAATCCTGACGTTCCTTGCCGCCCTCGCAGAAGATGCACCGCATATTTTTAATATAACGGGCTGCCTTGCGCTCCATCATCTCGCGTTCTTCCCGCTTACACACAACGATGATATCCGAAAAAAGTCCCGTCGTTTCGAATGTTTTCATACACCGGACCACGGCGCTTTGTTCGTCAAATTTGATAAAAACCTTATTGGTATCCATTTTCATGCGGCGGCCGCTGCCTGCCGCAAGAATGATCGCACATATCCTCATCGCTTAATCAAGCACCTCATACATTCCTTCGGCATCCTGTTTTTTCGTCGTCTCCGTCAAAGCAAGCACACGGATACGCAGAGGCTTTGAGCCGAATTCGATCGTGATCTCGTCTCCGATCTTCACGGCATAGCTTGGCTTACGCTCTTTCCCATTCACGAAAACCCGGCTGCCCGCACAGGCAGACTGCGCTACTGTACGCCGTTTGATCAGCCGGGACACCTTCAGATATTTATCCAGTCTCAATGCAATTCCTCTCTTAAGCATATAGATAGATATATTATATCTTTTTTTGCGTCCGGATTCAATGCCCGCATCTTCCTCGCATCAAGGCGGTATCCGATTTCTAAGGCTCCCCATCAGTTTTTTCTCACCGTAACAAAAAAGCACCCACACCCCGAAGCGCTCCCTCCGGTCGCTTCACGGGAGGAAATTGCATTTCCCCCGTGGGCCCCCTTTGCTCAAGGTTGATTTCCCGCGCGCATACCAGCGCTCGGAAATCCGGTTTCTAAGGCTCCTCATCAGTTTTTTCTCACCGCAACAAAAAAGCACCCACTTTATAGGTGAGCGCTTTATTTGCAGAATCACTTATTTTACAGCATCCTTGAAAGCCTTGCCGGCTTTGAAAGCGGGAACCGTCGAAGCAGCGATCTTGATCTGTTCTTTCGTCTGCGGATTGATACCCGTTCTTGCAGCGCGCTTTCTTGCCTCAAACGTGCCGAATCCCACGATCTGTACTTTTCCGCCCTTTTTGATCTCTGCGATAATGCTGTCTGCAAATGCACTCAGAGCAGCGTCTGCATCTTTTTTAGAAATTCCGGCTTTTGCCGCGATAGCAGCTACGAGTTCAGTCTTATTCAAAACTTTACCCTCCTTGAGATTTTTAATAGATTTCCGGGCGGAAGCCACTCCGCGCGGTTTGACACTGTGATGATTATAATACAATCTCCCTCATAAATCAACCCATATTTTCAGCATTTTTCCCTATTTTATCCGCTTTTTCCCGCTTTGCACGCTCCCATAATTCGTCAAGTTCCGCAAGCGTCATGCCCGCAAGTTCCCGCCCTGCATTTCTCTCCATCGATTCCATACGTGCAATAAACTTTTCGCATGTCTTGTTGAGGCACAATTCCGGATTCGTTTTTTTAAGGCGAAGTACATTGATAACTGCAAACAGCAGGTCTCCCGCTTCTCCTTCCATCGCGTCGTTTTCTCCGCTGCAAAGCTCCGTCTTCCATTCTGCAAGCTCTTCCTCCACCTTGGGAAGCGCCGCTTCTGCATCCTTCCAGTCGAACCCGATCGACGCCGCCTTTTTCTGCAGCTTATAGGCCCGCATCATCGCGCCCATCGAACGCGGCACATCGCGCAGGACAGATACAAAATTCTCATTGTTCTTTTCCCTGCGCTTGATCGCTTCCCAGTTTGTTATTACTTCTTGCGCAGTATCCGCTTTTCCGTTCCCAAAAATATGCGGATGGCGGTGGATCATCTTCTTACACACCGCTGTCGCAACATCATCAATATCAAACTCTCCGCACTCACGCGCAACCTCCGCATGGAACACCACCTGCAGGAACACGTCTCCCAATTCGTCATACAAGGCACAGATGTCGTCTGCATCGATCGCATCTACCGCTTCATAAGCCTCCTCAAGCATATACTGCCGCAGACTCTCATGCGTCTGCTCTCTGTCCCACGGACAGCCGTTTTCTCCGCGCAGGACTTTCATGATGCGAACAAGATCATACAGCCCATAACGTTCCTTTTGATATAAGGATACCGCCGGAAGCACGAATACGCCCCCTGTTCCAAGCGAAACATCCCGGTCAAGGTCATACAGCCGTACGCGCCGTGCCGTTCCCCCCGCATAAAGGAGTCCCTCCGTCTCTTCCGCATAATAGTCCGATAAAACACATTTTACGTTTTCCGCACAATAGGTATTGTCGAGCCCGTCGATCACGAGCGCTGCGGATGTATCGAATACTGCTTCGCAAAGGCTGCGTGCGTCGAACACAGAATATTCGGCTATCTCAAAGCAGCTGCGTGCCGCTGCGATCGCTGCTGCCGTTGCCCCGCCGCAGGAGATGTATTCCATCTTTACTCTCCGCTGCGCGAGTTCCCTTACAAATCCATTCGTTCCCGCGTTGCCAAGTATACAGAATACAGCTCGGTCTTCCTGTTTCATTTCCCGTATGATCTGCTGTGCGCCCGCAGCATACAGAGTATCAAAATCCTCCGCCTCTTCAAACAGGCTGTCAAGCGTTATCCGGTTTTTATTCCATTTTGCCAGTTCCCCTGCACATTCCGCCCGTTCGCTCTGTAAAATCACGATGTCCGCTTTTTTTATCGCTTCCACCGCGCGCACCGGAAGCAGGTCCGGTTCTCCGGCAAGCTCTATGATCTGCAGATCCATCATACTTTTTCTCTCCCATTTTTCAAAAAAGAGCCGTACGCAACCGCACGGCCCTTACGCCTTTTCTTTTGTCAGCCCTCAAAGGTCGAAAGCCTTTCAGGATATGTTTTGATATCTTCCGCTTCTTTCCACTGCGTGAGCGTATCGTTTAAATGCGCAGACTGCGCCGTGCTGAGCCCGTCGCTCATGAGCGTTTCTTTTACCTCTTCAAACGGGATCGCGCCGCCTCCCTCGCTCGTATACTGGAGGATATGATAGCCATAATCGGTCGCTACCAGCTCGGAGATCGCGCCGACCGACGGCAGCGCCAATGCCGCTTCCTCAAATTCCGCTACCATGCCCGAGCCTTCGAACACAAGATAGCCTTTTGTCTTTGCCGGCTCCTGGGTCATTCCCGTATCCGTACCCAGTTCTTCGATGAGCGCATCAAAATCTTCTCCCGCTTTTGCGCGCGCAAGCGCAGCGTCAGCATCGGCTTTGATTTTTGCAAGCTCCTCATCCCGCAGCGCATCTGCCCCCTCATCGTCTCCGTTCTGGCGCAGCGTTTTGATCTCGCTTTGTACGTCCTCCGGCAGTCCGATGAGCAGATTTTTGATGTAACGCGAGCCCTGCGGCTCATATACTACTGTTCCAAGCTGCTCATAGGTCGTGTAATTGGTCGGATCCTGATCGATCAGCTGCTGTTGCTGCGACAGCAGAGAATCATATTCGCCCTTTGCGTCTTCCTCTGTATAGGAAACCTCATCATTCAGCTTTCCGACCTCGGCATTGATAGCATCCGACCGGAGGGCAGTCTCTACTGCTTTGTCGAGATCCGCATAGCCGTATGTATTGATGTACTCATTATACTGCTCCTCCACATAGGCCTCCTTATCCGTGATCGAATCGTCATTTTCCGCTACGCTTTCAATACTTGCCCTCAGGCTCTCCAGCGAGCTTTCGATCTCCGCCCGCTTTTCCGCTTTTGCTTCTTCGGAATCGTCTGCCAACCCATCTGCCTGCGCATGCTGATACAGGATCTCATTCTCCACCATCTGATCCAGCGCGCTCTCTTTCAAGGAAGTGAACTGATCCGCTCCATACTGCTCCACGAACGCTTCCCGCGACGTCATGCCATATCCTGTGATCGTCATATCGACCTGATCCAAAACCTCTCCTTTGGTTATCTGCGTTCCGTTCACCTCGGCCGCTACCTGCGCACGGTCTTTCTCTTCATTGACCGACACCATAGAACACGAAACGAATGTCATGCATAAAACTGCACATACCGCAGCAGTTATGATTTTTTTTATCCGACTCATACTCCTCTTTTTCCTTTCCAAAATAAATACGCAACGAATATTATTATACAGGAAGCCCCTGTAATTTGCAACGCAAACCCACGATAAAGCCCTTCCTATCTTTTCCGCCGGCGCAGCTTGATCCCACCCAGAAATTCCAGAAATGCGTTTGTGTCGAACCCTTTGTCCGTCCTATAGATCAATGCCGGCGGGGTAGACGGTCTCAGTATAACATCATTTGCCCTGCCGCTCACGATTTTTAACAGTTTCTTTACATTCGGATCGACTGTTTCCGAATATTTCAGCTCGATACCATCCGTCTTTTTTATCACACTCGCGATTCCCGCCGCTGCCGCATAGCTCTTGACGGTTGCGGTCACGATCAGATTATTGACCTCCCGCGGTATTTTCCCAAACCGGTCGGCGAGCTCTTTTGCCGCTGCTTTCGCATCTGCAACCGTTCTGATCTTTGAGATCAGCTTGTAAATATCCATTTTATCCGTCTGCCCGCTGATGTAGCTGTCCGGTATATAGGCCGGAACGCCGAGTTCCACCGCCGTTTCAAACTCCGCTTCGACATGCTTGCCTTTTGCCGTTGCAACAGCCTCGCGCATCAGCTTGCAATACATCGCATAGCCTACGTTTGCCATATGCCCGCTTTGCTCCGGGCCGAGCAAATTCCCCGCGCCGCGTATCTGCAGGTCCCGCATAGCGATTTTAAAGCCGCTTCCGAGCTGAGTAAATTCCCGGATTGCCGCCATACGTTTCGCTGCATTTTCCTTCATTCCGCCGTCGCCCAGATAGGTGAAGTAAGCGTACGCGTTTTTATCGGAACGCCCGACGCGTCCCTTGAGCTGATAGAGCTGCGAAAGTCCGAATTTATCCGCTTCATATACGATGATCGTGTTGACGCTCGGAATGTCGATCCCACTTTCGATGATCGTCGTGCAGACGAGTACATCGTATTCTCCGTCGATGAACCCGCCGACCACACGTTCCAGCTCCGCTTCACTCATTTGTCCATGAGCCGCCGCAACGCGCGCTTCAGGCACATTGCGTTTTACATCAGCTACGAGTTTGTCCATCTCATTGATCCTGCGGCAGACAAAATAAACCTGTCCGTTGCGTCCGATCTCGCGCATGACTGCGTCGCGCAGCAGTCCGTCCGAGTAGCGCATCACATAGGAATAAGGCTGCTTGCGCATAGACGGAGGCGTATCGAGCGTGCTCATATCGCGTATCCCTACAAGCGACATTTCCAGTGTGCGCGGAATCGGCGTAGCTGAAAGCGTCAGCACATCCACGCTTTGCTTCAGCAGCTTGATCTTCTCTTTATGCGTCACGCCGAACCGCTGCTCCTCGTCAACGATAAGAAGCCCCAAATCGTTGAACTGTACGTCTGAAGAAAGTAAACGGTGCGTTCCGATGATGATATCTACCTTGCCCCGCCGGAGTTCCTCCAACACTTCCTTATGCCTTCCTTTTGAGAAGCGGGTCAAGCCTTCGATCGTCACAGGAAAATCGCGGAACCTCTCGCGGAACGTTTTGATATGCTGCCGTGCAAGCAGCGTCGTCGGCACGAGCACAGCAACCTGCTTTCCGTCTGTCACCGCTTTCATCGCGGCACGCATGGCGACCTCCGTTTTTCCGTAGCCTACGTCTCCAAGCAAGAGGCGGTCCATCACGCGGGGAGATTCCATATCTTTTTTGATCTCTTCGATGCTCTCACGCTGTCCTTCCGTTTCCTCATATTCGAAAGCCTCTTCAAATTGTTTCTGCCACACGGTATCTTTCGGGAACGCATGCCCTTTGCTTTCAAAACGCTGCGCATACAGGTCCACAAGATCGAAAGCAAGCTTCAGGGCCGACTCGCGCGCTTTTGTTTTCGCCGTTTCCCATTCGCGCCCCCCGAGCTTTGAAAGCTGCGGCGGCGCATCCTCGCTGCCAATGTATTTCTGTACACGGTCGATCTGCGCGGTTGGGATATAGAGCTTATCTCCTCCGCGATATTCTATCTCCATGTATTCCGCCGTGACTCCGCCTGCGTCCAGCGTTTTAAGGCCTAAATATTTTCCCTTCCCATGCACTTCATGCACAACGAAATCACCCGGCGAAAGATCGCTGAATATATCTTCTTCCGTACGCCGGCGCTTTTTGCGTACCCCTGTCTTCCGCACACGTCCGTAAATATCGTTTGCTCCAAGCACGAGCAGCTTCCCCGTGGGAAGCTCAAAACCGTAAGAAACGTAATCCTCGCTTATACTGAGCGGCGCAGTCATTTCCTTTTCTACCGGTACGATAACGTCAAGCTCCGCCAGCGCTGCCGAAAGCGACTGCGCTTTTCCTCCCGCAAACATGCGCACGGAATATCCATGCTCCCGCCGCGTAAGAAGGTCTTTCGCGAGTTGCTCTACGTGTCCCCGGTATTCTATGGCGCCGCGCATATCCATATCCACTTCAGATACAGTTTTGAGCTGCGCGTTCTTTGTTCCTGCCATGTCGATCAGGTCCGCAGTTTTTGTGCGGATCAGGTTCCGCAGTTCTCCCATGCTCTCGCCCTGCACAGGAAAGGCCTCTTTCTCCGCTTCAAGGGCGGCTGCCATATCGGTAAACTCTGTCAGAATACGCTTCGATTCACCGTAGATCCGCTCGAAATCATCAAACAGCAGAAGCGCGTCCGGAAAATAATCTTTCACATAAGCCGGAGCAAATAAGACCGGAAGAAAAGTATCGGCATTTTCAAAGTTGCCATACTCCTCCACATCCGCCATAATGGAATCGGCAAGCTTCCGGTTATCTTGTGCTTCCAGATAGACAAATAGCTTTTCTTTTTCCCGTTCTCCGAGCACCACCTCGCGCGCAGGCGGAACAAGATAGGCTTCCAGTGCTTTTCCTACCGAACGCTGCGTCTCGCTGTCGAACGGACGGATACTTTCGATCTCATCATCGAAAAAAGTGATGCGCAGCGGCATCCTCGAATCCGGCGGGTAAATATCCAGTATCTCTCCGCGGCGCGCAAACTCTCCGCGCGAATAAACCGTTCCTACTCGTTCATAACCGTTTTTTGCGAGCTCCTTCATCAGTTCTTCGCCGTTATAGCTTTTGCCGGCAATAAGCTCAAAACACGTTTTTCTGAAGTATTCCGGAGGAACGACGCGTCCGAGAAAGGCGCGTATGGAAAGAAACACCGGTTTCTTGATGGCGGCGGCATTTTTCATGATCTTGACGCGCACAAGCTCTTCGTCACGTCCCTTTGCTTCCGCGGCACGCAGTGAAAATTCATTTTCGGGAAAGAGCACGCCTGCGGCGGCGGCATATTCCCGCGCCGCCTGTTCCGTATTCGTAATACAAACGACCTGCCTCTGAATACTTCGCGCAACGGCCGCCGCAAAATATGCTTTCGCATGCGGCGTAACGCCAAAAACCGAGCAAGGCAGCCGCCCTCCCCGGATATCGTCAAGTATGTCCTGAAACGCGCCGCTTTTCATGATCAGCGGACTTACCGTATCTCCCAATGGTTCCGTCCTTTCCTTTATTTACTCCCGTACGGTCAGCAGTTGAATTTGGCCTGTGCTTTTGCAACGCCTTCCGTCAGGATAGATTCACAGGCATCCGCCGCACGTGCAAACAGCTCCTGTGCCTGTTCGCGTTTTTCCTTTTCGAATTTTCCTAATACATGTCCGATCAGATCGCCCTGCGGCTTCCCGATCCCGATCCTGATACGCGGGAAATCTCCCGAGCCGGTATAGCTTATAATAGAGCGCATGCCATTATGTGTTCCGGCGCTTCCCTTTTCGCGGATACGCAGCGTGCCAAATGGGATATCAATATCGTCATACATGACGATGAGCCGGGAAAGCTCCGCATTATAATAGTGCAAAATACCGTCTACAGCATAGCCGCTGTTGTTCATAAAAGTCGTGGGGCGAATCAGCATCACTTTTTCGCCGCCGATCATCCCCTGTCCGGCATGTGCATCGAATTTTGTAGCTTTCAGCTTGATCCCGTGCCGTTTGGCAAGGACATCGAGCGCCTGAAAGCCAGCGTTATGCCGCGTATTTTTATATTTGAGCCCCGGGTTACCGAGGCCGGCGATAAAATACATTTGTGTACCTACTTCCGCTTATCCTTCCAATCCGCCTTTACCGTCTGCCGGCTCCGCGCGATCGCTCGTCGCATCGCGCCTTTTTGCTCGCTTCGCCGTTCCCCGGCGAACCTTCGCCTTTTCGGCGGCTGCTCCTCTTCCCCGCACGACTCGCTTCCGCTGGACTCGCGCGGGGGCCCCTTGTTGCCTTTGCTCCGCGCTTTTTCTTCCGGCAGCAAAGCCTCTATTTCCGCTTATCCTTCCAATCCGCCTTTACCGTCTGCCGGCTCCGCGCGATCGCAAAGGCATTTGCCGGGATGTCGTCCGTAATGGTCGAGCCTGCGGCAATATAAACACCGTCACCTACGTTCACCGGAGAAATCAGATTGGTATTACAGCCGATAAATGCGCCGTCACCTACCGCAGTACGGAACTTATGCTTTCCATCATAGTTCACGACCACTACACCACAGCCCACGTTGATCTGCTCTCCGAAATCCGAATCTCCGATATAGGTGAGATGCGACACCTTAGTACCGTCTCCAATCTTAGAATTTTTGATTTCCACAAAGTCACCGATACGGCAATGGCTGCCTACCTGTGAATCCGGCCGGATATAGGCATTTGGACCAACCGTCGAATGCTCTCCGATCTCCGCCTCCAGAATGACCGAATTCTGCACCTGTGTTCCGTCTCCAACGATACTGTCTTTGATACGGGAACCCGGATAGAGTATAACATCTTCACCGATCTTCGTATGCCCCTCAAGCGTAACATTCGGATAGATGACCGTATCGCGTCCGATCTCGCACTCTGCATCGATATAGGTATTTTGGGGATCGATCAGTGTCACGCCGTTTTTCATGTGCTCTTCCAGAATACGTTCCCGCAAAATCTTTGAGGCCTGCGCAAGCTGTATTCTGTCATTTACGCCCATACATTCCTGCGCGTCTTCTGCAATGCAGGCGCCTACTTTTTCGCCCTTCCGATTCAGGATGCCTATGATGTCCGTCAGATAATACTCTCCCTGTGCGTTTGCCGGTTTTATTTCTTTCAGGCAGTCCAGCAGAAGCGGCGTACGGACGCAATAGCACGATGCATTTACCTCTGTGATCTTGCGCTGCTCGTCTGTCGCGTCCTTTTCCTCTACGATCTCTGCCACATCCCCGTGCGTTCCCCGTACGATCCGTCCATATCCATAGGGCTCGTCCAATTGTGCCGTCAGCAATGTGCAGGCATAGCCGCCCATTTCCGCCATGTTCGCAAGAGAAGCGATCGTTTCTGTGCGCAGAAGCGGCATATCGCCCGCGATGATCAAGGTATATCCATCAAAGCCCTTCAGTTCTTCCGCCGCGCACATCACCGCGTGTCCGCTTCCTTTACGTTCGGCCTGCTGTACATAGACTGCTTTCTCTCCAAGGCGCTCCTGCACCTGCTCACTCCCGCGTCCGCAAACTACGATACATTTTTCCATCTCAACGCCGTGCGCCGCGCGCATGACCCATTCCAGCATGCTGCGGCCTGCCGCCTCATGCAACACCTTGGGCCGTTTTGATCTCATACGAGTCCCCTCGCCCGCCGCAAGGATGACTGCCATGCATTTTTTCATCTCTGTCCGCTCTCCTGTATGCTCTTATTTTCTCTGTCTAATTTTTTATTATACACAAAACCGCCTTGTATGCAAAGCGGTCCGGGCATAGAAAAAAGCCCCTCCGGCTGGAAGGGCTTTTTATGTCTTTCAATACTCTTCCGGTATGGACGCCTCATCCGGCATATTCTCATATTCTTTCAGTATGATCTGCTGAATCATCTCGCGCGTATCTGAATTGATTGGATGGGCGATATCTTTATATTCTCCGCTCGGCGTCTTTCTGCTGGGCATCGCTATAAAAAGACCGCTGGCTCCTTCGATGATCTTCATATCATGAATCACGAACATATCGTCAAACGTCACCGAAACGATCGCTTTCATTTTACCCGTACCGTCAATTTTTCTGATGCGAATATCTGTGATCTCCATTCTTCAATCCTCCACCTTGTTGTTGAGCTTTCCGCTTCCAAAAAGCGGCTCCAAGCAAATCCACCCCATTGATTTCACTTATGTTAAATTTAACATATCTCTCGGAAAATTGCAACCTCCGGCCTTTCAGCAGGCTGAAATCTCTATTTTCGTTTCACTCAGTTCCTCCAATTCAAAGATCGCCCGATAGCCGCTGATCCTCTTTTTCTGAGGATAACGGTTCACAATCGCCGCCGCAATACCTACTACCTCGATCATGAATTCCCCCAGCATATCGCAAATCGCCTTTACTGTTCCGCCGCCTGCTATAAAATCGTCGATCACAAGCGCCCGCGTTCCCTCCCGGATCATCCGCTTAGAGAGCGACATGGTCTGCAGGCGCCGCGACGAACCCGAAAGATAATTGATCGAAAAGACGGAGCCATCCGTCAGCTTGCTTTCCCTGCGCGCGATCGCAAGCGGGAGATTCAAAATGCGGGCTACGCTCATAGCAAGCGGTATGCCTTTCGTCTCGACCGTAACGATGAAATCTGCGCGCGCGCCCACAAACCATTCAGCCATGATCTGCGCCATGCCATCCACATAATATGGCGTACAAAACAGATCTGCTATATACATATAGCCGCCCGGCAGAATACGCGACGTATCCGTCATTTTTTCCGTCAGCTCTTTCAACAGGAGTACCCTTGCCGCCTGCGGCATGCTGGGAATGTAGCGGATGCCTCCGTGCGCACCTGCCACCGTCTCTATTCGCCCGATGCCCACGTCTTCAAACGCCTGTTTGATAACGGCCGCATCTTCGGAAATGCTCGATTTTGCCGCGCTGAACATCTCCTGAAAATAATTGAGAGAATACAGCTTATTTGGATTTTTGGCTAAAACTGCACACATCGCCGCTATCCGCTGCTTTTTGTTCCGCATCTATTGTCCCTTTCAGACGGTGAGTTCCATAATATAATCATCCATTACAAAGCCGCCGCCGATATCCGTACAAATATCTTCCGTATGAATAAATCCAAGATGTTCATATACGGCGATTGACGAACGGTTGTTTTTTGCGACTGTGAGCCATATATTTTTGAGCCGCATCGTGCGCGCCATTTCACATGCCTCGCGAATCACACTGCTGAAATATCCTTTTCCCCGGTAATCCTTGAGCAGATAAGCCTTGCTGAGAAATAGCTTTCCCTGCGGATGATCCGGCTGAAATGCCGCATAGCCAACATTCACGCCCAGCACGCGAATCAGATAATATTCGCAGCCCTGCGCGTCCGCCTCTTTGATCGCTGCAGCCGACTGGAACCGTTCAAGCATATATTCGATTTGGTCGCCGGACAAGAGCCCCGCATAATGTTCCCTCCATATCGCATGCGCAAGCTCTGCCGCCGAAAGGAACTCCCGCTCTCTGCTGATCCGTTTTAATCTTGCCCTTGCCATCAACGCGCCTGCCAATCCCGAAAGAATGCTTCAATGCTCCGGTCTCCTGTTTTTTCCATTTCTTCAGAAAAATAACAGCCCGGCAGCTGACCCTTTTCCCGGTGATGCTTCACGCATTCACAGCATAGTCCTTTTCTCGTGCACGAAAACGAACAAGTACACATCGTTTCATTTCGTTCCCTCTTACATTCCATACCGATCATCTCACTTTCTTTTGTTTCTGAAATAGCTGCTTAAAAGCTGTGCACACTCGCTTTCGAGCACGCCGCCCCGAACCTCCGGCCTATGATTCAATTTGCCCTCTGCAAGATCATATACCGTTCCCATGGCTCCCGCCTTTTTATCATAGGCGCCGAACACGACCCTTGGGATACGCGCGTTGATCACCGCTCCCGCACACATCGGGCACGGCTCAAGGGTCACATATAAGGTGCATCCGATAAGCCGCCAGCCTCCAAGTATTTTGGCCGCCTGTGCGATCGCCCCGATTTCAGCATGCCCGAGCGGGTCTTTCTGCGTTTCACGCGTATTATGCGCTTCCGCTATGACAGCGCCGTCACGCACGATCACTGCACCAATCGGGACTTCGTCGAGCGTCTCTGCCAATAGCGCCTGCCGGATAGCCGCACGCATCCATTGTTCGTCATCCATTGACGCGTCCTCCCCCCGTTAAAAGCGCAAAAAATGACTCATAGCCCATAGCAAAGCATTTTTCCGCTTTCTCATACAGCGACCGTGCCGCCTTTTGTTCCGCACTTGCAGCTGCATCCATGCTTTCCTGCAGCAGACACGCTGTATCGATAAAAGCCCCGTTTATCTTCAGGATCTCTGCATCATCCGTCTGCAGTATGGAAAGGTCCTGTACAAGCGTTTCCATATCTGCACGGACATAGGGCGTCATTTCTCCCTCCTCCATCTGCCGCAAACCCGTCTGTAAACGGGTTACAGCGTCTAAATCATTGATGAAATTATCATATCGATCTGCAGAAGAGAGTGCACAGGCATTTGCCAGAAATAACATTGCTGCAACGACACAGCAAATATATTTTTTCATGCCTCCGCTCCTTTCCGCAACTTTTTTCTTTCTATTATACGAATTTCATTATCATATTGCAATCAGACATATTTTTTGATAAAATGGAATTCGTCATACGGAGGAGTATCGAAGTGGTCATAACGGGCGCGACTCGAAATCGTGTAGCCTTAACGGGCACGTGGGTTCGAATCCCACCTCCTCCGCCAAAAAGAGGCAAACTTGTTTTAGAGTAGGTTTGTCTCTTCTTTTATCAACTAATAGGTTAAAAATAGAATTATGGTATTGATAGTGGCTTGATTTTGATGAAAAACAGGTCGTTTTTTATTCTGTTCTTTTATATAATTAATTTGCGGGCCATAGTCATAAGATAAAAGACAAATGAAATCATAAATCCACTAATATTTACTTTTATATTATTGTTAAAAAACGCAAATTAATGATACAATTCAGGAAGGAAACCGTGATATGAAATTATCTTAGATTTTCGGCAAAGTTTGTTATGGGTTCCATCGAAACAACGACTGGATAATTGAAACGGTTCCGGACAAGGTTCAAGTTGTTGAAGTGATATTCTTACTTTATTTAAAAGTATAAGACTCGTAGAGGACATGACAGTATGGACATAGAAAAAACAATGATTCTTGTTAGAGGTGAGGATAAAACGGAGACGGTTGCCGCTGTTTCCTTTGACACCGCAAGCCGGAAAACACAGGTAACATATATTGGCGGACGTTCCTATTCTTATAATTCGGCGAATGTGCTGGTTCTGGAAAACCCCAAAAACATCGACCTGAACGGAAGGGTGGCCTATATAAACGGGATGCCCGTTTATGACCCCCGGCTTATACTTGATTTCAAAAACCGCATACGGATCATTCAAAAAAACGGTACCATGCAATCAGTAAAGCCCGAAGAGCTATCGCTTGTGGAAAATGGTTCCTCCGATAAAAATGTTCAGCAAATCTTGGCGTATCTGCGTGAGATTTCAAGGTACACAGCAAACGATCCGGCGGAGGAAGCATTTTTAAAGCAGGAGATGGATCAGCTAACATTTGTTCATCCGGAAAGCGTGTTAGGACAATATTTGAATCGTCAGCCCGTTGAAAACAGAACGCCGCCTATGGACGGCATTATTTTTCCGTTCCGTTTTAATCTCAGCCAGAAATCTGCGCTTGAAAATGCCCTTACCCATTCCATGTCTGTGATCGAGGGACCACCAGGTACAGGAAAAACACAAACAATTTTAAATATCCTGGCGAATCTTGTGGCTATCCATGGGAAAAGTGTAGCGGTGGTTTCCAACAACAACGAGGCGGTCAAGAATGTTATTGAGAAAATGACGAAGAAAGGGTATAGTTTTCTTACAGCGTTGCTTGGGAAAAAGAAAAATCAAGATGCTTTCTTCGCCGAACTGCCGGTGCCCCATACGGATGATTGGAACTGTCCGGAAGAGAAGAAAGAGCTTGTCCAAATGATTGAAAGCCTGAATGTGCGACTGAATACCCTGTTGAAGCTCGATAGAAAAAGAGCCCAACTGAAACAGGAATTGCGGGCATGGCAATTGGAGCAGGAGCATTTTAACGAATATTACAGTCGTCAGAATGTAGTTGAAATTGAAAAACTTCCCCTGTTAAGAGCAAATTCAGACCGGATTATTTCTTTCCTTGCGGAAACCTCGCTGGCGAAAGAACGCGAGTACACGGAAAAGCTGATGTATAAACTGAGAATGCTCATAAAATACAGAGGAGCTTTCCGAAAGCTACAGCGGCAGGAGGCTTCTGTGTTGCTGTTGCTTGAACGGGTATTCTACCAAAAACAAATTCAAAAACTGGAGAACGATGTCGAATCTTTGGAAGATCAGTTGAACGGCACATCGTTTGACGCACTACTGGAACAGCATCAACATGTTTCCGAAAAACTGTTTCGCAAGTGTCTGTATCAAAGTCATGGCGGACGAACCGCCGGCAGCTTTACGAAAAAGAACTTTAAGGCAAAATTCCGGCAGTTTATTGAGGCTTATCCCATTATTCTCAGCACGACGCATGCTTTACGCCGTTCCATTCCACAGAACTATTTGCTTGATTATGTCATTATCGATGAAGCATCACAGGTAGACTTGATTACCGGCGTACTGGCTTTTTCCTGTTGCCGCAATGTCATTGTGGTGGGCGACACAAAACAGCTTCCTCAAATAACCGATCAAAAAATTCAACCGCAGTTGAAAAATATTCCGCCGGAACCTGTATACAACTATTTTAACCACAGCATCCTGTCCTCTGTCATCGAGTTATATGGCAAGCATCTGCCGCGCGTGGTTCTCCGGGAGCATTACCGCTGTCACCCTCAAATCATCGAATTTTGCAATCAAAAATATTATGACGGCAAGCTGATTCCTTATACTAATCCAGATTTGTCACGTACCCCGCTTGTACTGTATAAAACGGCAGAAGGAAACCATATGCGCAGAGTTACGCGTGGAGAAAAACAAGGAACATATAATCAGCGGGAACTGGATGTAACGGTTGAAGAAATTTTACAAAATCCTGATCTCGCAACCGAGAATAGCCAAATCGGCTTTGTGACACCGTACCGTAAGCAGGCGAATCTTGCCAGCGGCCTGATGCCGGCCGGGATTGAAAGTGATACTGTCCACAAGTATCAGGGACGTGAAAAAGACTTGATGATATTGTCCACCGTATTGGATGGTTCATGGCAGGGGCAGCGAGGTTTGGAATTCGTGGACGATCCTCATATGGTAAATGTAGCTGTATCCCGTGCTGTCAGGCAATTTGTTTTGGTTACGGATCATGATTTGTTTTATAAAAAGGGAAAGAACATCGGCGATCTGATTCGCTATATGCAGTACAGTACGCTCGATGAAAATGTTATCGAAAGTCAGGTGGTATCGGTTTTCGACTTGTTGTACAAACAGTATTCCAAAAAGCTGCTCCCTTTGAAAGCCAAGATGGACTCGGCGGCACGGTACCAGTCAGAAGAGGCGCTCCGTGTGCTGCTGGAGGAAATTCTCACACAGCCGCAGTATAATCGTTTTAACTACGCACAGGGGATGCTGCTGCGTAACCTCTTAAATACCGTAGAAAATCTCAGTGACGAAGAATTGGCTTACGTCAACAACCGTGCTTCTTTGGATTTTGTCGTATATTATAAGCAGGATAAGTCTTGCAAATTAGTGGTGGAAGTGGATGGTTTTGCTTTCCATGAAAACAGGCCGGAGCAGCTTCGGCGCGATGCACTTAAGGACTCCATTTTGAAAAAATATGAGATTCCTTTTTTACGGCTTCCCACCAATGGCAGCAGAGAACGGGAGCAGATTCTTCGAGCTTTGGAGTAAGCGCCGCCGGCTTCCAAATGCTGCTTTCCATCTACGGCAACCATTTATGTATCGCCGTGTAGTTCAATTCATACGCTGCGACCTCTTTCATGTCTGCCAGCAGTTCGGTAGGGAAATCCGGATCGCACTCGTTCGCCCATGGTCTTCTTTATGCGCGGATTCCACGCTCTGACCCGCACCCCTTCCTCCTCCGCCGCACCGGAGCAAATCCGCTTTGCTCCGTCTTATTTTTTTAGCTTTAGTAAAACAAGGTGTTTTTCTGCTCTTTCTCTTCTATAAGAGTCACACTTGGCTCAATCGTTCGTTTGCAGGCCGCAAGTCTGTTCATAACGGTTCACCGCCGTCAGTTTTTTACAGTTTGCACCCGCGGTACGGCGTTTATCATTGCAAAGTTCAAATCCAGTCCAACGCCTAACTCCATCAAAAAAAGCCTATGCGAAACGTATAGGCTTTTTTATTCTATAGGCTTTCCGTACAAAACGAGTTACAGATAATATCTGTACTATCCACCGCTTCCGCCGCCAAGAACGTAGCTACAAAAGATTTATCTTCCTTTTCCGTTTTATTCTGATCGTTCGAACAACAGTTTTACATGTAAAACGAACTTCCTCGCTTATAGGCTGAGGCTTTCGATCCATCTATGCAATTCTTTCTCGGACAGATGCCCGTTGAGCAGCCTGCATGGACGCCATTGCACCGAATCAGGACAAAGAGCGTGCAGGATATCGTCCGTTTTTCCGGGGCCGCTCCCGCCGGAGGTACAGAATGGAACGATCGTTTTTCCAGAAAAGTCATAGCTCTCCAAAAATGTGCTGATAATCGTCGGTGCGACATACCACCAAATCGGAAAGCCTACAAAAATGGTTTCATATCCGTCCATCCCCGCCGCTTTTTCCGCGATCGCCGGACGTGAGGATGGGTCTTTCATTTCAATACTGCTCCTGCTTTTTGGGTCTGTCCAATCGAGATCCGCACTTGTATAGGGTATCTCCGGTTTGATTTCATAAAGGTCCGCATCCGCAACGCTTGCAACTGCTTCCGCTGCTTTTTTTGTTACTCCGCTGCATGAAAAATATGCTACCAATGTTTTCTTTTGTTCCATCATTTTCTTCCCTTTCTATTTTCCGCTGAATACCGGAAAATGGCTGTATTTTCCATGATCCCGTATCATATTCATGGCTTTTGAGTGCTTTCATGTCCTCCGGCGAACTATTGAAGCTAAGCTTCATGGTTTCCCACATGTGTTCTTTGCTTCCGGCTTTGGGAAGCGCTGCCGCTCCAAGCTCCATTACATATCTGATACAAAGCTGCACAGTGGAAACGCCGTATTTCTTCGCAAGAGAAGCGACCCCTTCATTTTTCAGTATCTCTCCGCGGGCGATCGCTTCTTTGGATGTCCGTCATGAAAATAGACCTTGGAGGCCAGTACAACGTCTTCTCTCTTTACATTGCTCCGAATCGCCTTTCCGAGATATTCCTCGCTCGGCCCTGCAGAATAGATGTTGGCAGTATCAAAAAAATTGATTCCCAAATCGCATGCCTAACGATTTTTTCACTTTCCCGTGGGTCCAGCGTCCATATATGCATTTGGCTCGCTGGGTCTCCAAAGCTCATACAACCGACGCAAAGACGCGGGATCCGAATGCCTGATTTTCCTAATTCAGCATATTCCATCTCTTTTCCCCTTTTTTGTTTATTGTAATATTTTACTATGCCTCGGTTCTTATCCAGAGTAACACTTGGAGTTTACTCTAAGTCAATAGGCTTTCTGAAATTTTTTTACTTTTGTTTTTTCAAATACTATCTCTGCGTCCTTTCTGTTATAATGGCTGTAAGGAGGGTTCATGATGAAAATTATCATTTCACCCGCAAAAGGGATGGAATATTATCCGGATGAGCCGGGCTTTCAGGACACTCCCGTTTTTCTTGAAAAGGCGCAGCAACTTCTGGATTATCTGCGCAGCCTTTCCTATCCCGAACTGAAAAAGCTGCTCTGCTGTAATGACCAGATCGCAACTCTTAATTTTCAGCGCTACCGCAATATGGACCTCTTGCGCGGCCTTTCGCCTGCTCTTCTTTCTTATGTAGGTATCCAATATCAATATATGGCGCCCCGCATATTCGAGTATACTTATTTTGATTATGTACGGAAGCATCTGCGTATTCTTTCAGGCTTTTACGGTATTCTGCGTCCGTTCGACGGGGTAGTTCCCTACCGGCTCGAAATGCAGGCAAAACCCAAGGGGCTTCCGTTCCGGAATTTATATGATTTTTGGGGAGACTGCATTTTTCGGGAACTGACCAAGAATACCCGCACGATTTTAAATCTCGCTTCGGCAGAATACAGCCGCTGCATTGAAAAACATCTTACACCGGATATTTCCTATATTACCTGCATCTTCGGAGAGCAGGAGAACGGGAAGATACGAGAAAAGGGCGTTTATGTAAAAATGGCGCGCGGCGAAATGGTGCGTTTCATGGCGGAAAACGATATTCGCAGACCGGAAGACGTAAAACACTTCGACCGTCTCGGTTATTCCTATCGGGACGATCTTTCCGCTCCTGAACGGTATGTGTTTTTAAGACAGACTAAAAAAGACGCCGAACAGTAATAGCCCTCAGCGCCTTATTGATTTTGTCATAGAAACAACAGTCCGAGAATGAGCAGCCCGGTCGTCAAAAAAGGAAATGCATAGTCGACCGGGCGCACAGGAATCCTGCGGTAAATCGTCCGCTGCGCTTTCTCATCAAACCCCTTGGATTCCATAGCCGCAGCAAGCGCCTCCGACCAGCGTACCGCTTTGACCATAAGCGGTACGAGCAGCCGCGGCGACACCGCCGCCGGATATACGCCCCGTGCCCAGAACGCGGCTTTGGTTTTCCGATACTCCTGCTGCATATTCGGCAGTATCTGAAACGCGGCGAGCAGCCCATATACAAACTTTACGGGAAAATGAAGCTGCTGCTCGAGTGAACGTACCAGCTCCATAATATCCGTCGTCGTCACAAACAGCAGCCCGAGCCCTGCGAACGCAAGTACACGGCTTCCAAGCTGAAGCCCGTTTTCCACCGCCACATCTGAAAGAAAGCCCTCGCTCGTTCCTATCCCAATATTGGCCCCGGCATGAAATTTCATTCCCGTTACATACATGCCTACAGCCAGTATGGCAACAGGGATCATGATCTTCAGGGCCGTGCTCCACCGTATTTTAGAAAATGCAAGAACGATCAGGCACCCGCCGAAAATAACAAAATTGAGCGTAATGTTGTAGAAAAAGGCGAGAATCACAATAGGTGCAAGGACCCCGATCAGCTTCCATGAAGGATTGATCTTTTTCATACATCCATCCTCCGCTTCAGTTTGCCGTCCTCAAGCACATACCATATATCCGCGTAATCTGCGGCAAGCTGCCTGTCGTGCGTTGAAAAAATGAGAGTGAGGCCGTTTTCCTCTACGCGCTTCATCAAGAGCTCCATCACTGCCTGAAGGGAACGCGCATCCTGTGCATACGTCGGCTCGTCGCACACGAGCACCGAACAATCGTATGCCAGCAGAGCCGCGACTGCAAGCCGCCTTTGCTGACCCTGACTGAGCATAAAGGGAGACATCCTGCGGTAGCGCCACAGGCCTACCTCCTGAAGATATTCCTTGATTTTCTGTTCAAGCTCTTCCCCCTGATAGGTCTGCCGCAAGCTGACGGCCATTTCTTCGTATACGCTCTGCGCGACAAATTGATCCTGCGGATTTTGGAATACAAAGCCCAAGCGGTGTGCCATCGCTTTTCTGCGGATAGCTTTTAATTCCCTGTCTTCAAGACGAATGCTTCCCTTATAGGGTATGACGCGGCATAGGATAGAAAACAACGTGCTTTTTCCGCTGCCGGACGCGCCTGTTATGGCGTGCACCTTTCCCCGGTAAAAATCCGCATCCAGATCATGCAAAATGCTTTCCCCGCCATAGCCTGCGCACACACCGCGCAGCTTCAGCACTGGAATATCCGGCCTGTTCGCTTTTTGCTTTTCCCGGTAAGGCCGTCCCGGAAAGGCGATCCCACGCTCACAAAAATCCGCTTCGTGCTCCGCGAGGTTTTCCCGCATGATGCCGCGTATCGCTGCGCGGGCCCCCTCCTCCAGCAAAATTGCTTCGTTCATGATCGGCAGCCATGGCGCAAGCTGATGGTCTACGGCTACGATGCTCATTCCCCGCTCCCGATGCAGCTGGCCAAGCTTTTCCACCAGCCCGCGCGCGGAATCCGGATCGATATTCGCAAACGGTTCATCGAGAAGCAGCCATTGCGGCCGTATCAGAACAGCGCACGCGAGCATAACCTTCTGCTTTTCCCCGCCGGACAGCGTATGAAAGGACCGTTCCGCAAGATGCCTGATACCGCAGAAATCAAGCGCCTCCCCGATCTTTTTCCGCATTCCCGCAGGCTCATCGCCTTTATTCTCAAGGCAGAATGCAAGCTCGTTCTCCACTGTATCCATACAAAACTGGAGGTCGGGATTCTGGAACATCATTCCCACGACCGACGCCCGTTCGTGCGGATAGAGACTGCCGAGCTCCTTTCCGTTTACCGTGACGCGCCCCTCATCTACTACACCCGCATTCTGAGGATATATCCCGGCCATCAAATAAAGAAGCGTGCTTTTGCCGCAGCCGGACGGGCCGGTCAGTATCGTGACCCGTCCCTCTGGTATCGCAAGTTCCGTATGGTCCACGACCTTATATTTGCTTGTTTCCATATAGCGGAATGTGAGGCCCTCGCACCGTATCCCGCCCGGCTCAATCGTGGAATGCATTCGTATATCCGCCGTTTTCTCCCGAAATATTTTTCTTCGTCATCCCTTTTTCCTGCATAAACGTGCTGAACCGGTCCCAGCGTTCCGGCCGTATCGTGCCCCAGCGCCCGTTTTCATTGAGATAAAGCCCGGAAATATATTGCTGGCTTTCCACAAGCAGATCGAGCGCAAAATGAGGCGTATAGCCGTGCAGGATCTTAGCAGCCTCTTCCGGATCGCTCGCTGCGTCGACGAACCCCTGATCGCTCGCCTTCACAAAAGCGCGGATCGCTTCCGGCTCCTCTTTGACCAGCCTTGTCTTTGCCGCTACGGCAGGCGCACAGAAGTCAAGCACCGGATCGAAATCTGCAAGGGCAAAATAATTACAGTCTTTATGTGCGTGCTTCATTACAAACCATTCCCAGTTCTTATAGATCCACACCGCGTCGCCGTCGTTTCCGAGCGTTTCTGCAATATCTCCTACGTCCTTATTGACCAGTTTTACCTTGGAATAGTCGCCGCCATCCTCCTCTACTGCGTAGCCGATCACCTTATGGAACCACTCCGGCGTCCAGTGCGTGAGGCGCTTCCCTTCCAGCGCGCGCGGACGTGTGATCCCCTCTTCCTTGAGGGAAATGATTCCCGAATCATTCACCTGTGTGAGCACTGCAATGGCCTGCACCTGCTCTTCCTCCGGCGTTTCATCCATATAGACGAGCATCGCGGGTTCCGGCGCGACTACGATGTCCGGCTCTCCGGCAAACTGGTGCCCGCAGCCGCCGAATTCTCCCTTGATTTTCAATTCGATACCCATATCCTGATAGTAGCCCTTTTTCAGCGCCACATAAAAACCTGTGTGGTTCGTATTGGCGAACCAATCCAATTCCATGTGAAGTGTTTTCATTGTATTTCTCCCTTTTTAGTCGTCCATAATATCCTGATGAACATATTTCGCGCCGACCGGATAGCCCTTCAGAACGCCCGTGCGCGCGAGCCCTTTTCCAAGCAGATTGCTGAGTACGCCGGCAAACAGGAGCGATGTACCGAGTCGTACCGCAAACATTCCGACCAGCATTCCGACCTCCAGAGCAGCATATCCATTCGTAAAATATGTCCAAATAAAACTCAGGATGCATGCAAATACAGCAGATACGCACATGCTCAACATATTATATTTCTTGTAGCGGAATACAGCAAAGCCAAGCTCCAGTCCTGCGCCCTGAATAATCCCCGTCGTGATCACGATTGGGAAGTTTCCCATCAGCAGCTCGAGAAACGCCGCCAAAACCTCCGTTACAAACGCAACACCCGGCTTCTGCATGATAAACGCCGCGAGCGTCGCCGCCATAAACCATACGCCATACATGAATTCAAGTCCAAACGGCGCAAGCCCAAACGGTGTCAGCGCTCCCTGCAATGCCATGCCAATGTAAAAAGCCCCCAGATAGATCAGGGCAAACAGGACGCCGAGTATTCCGATCATGATAATGTCCTTTAGCTGCCACGCATACCTTTTTGTTTTTCCACTCATAATTCTTCCCTCTTTTCTGAACTCGCATAGCAAAAAGCACCGTATCGATTCCCGTTAAAAAAATCCTTTCCGCGGCCATACGGAAAGGATTTTTCCAACAAAATCTGTGCTCCCTCCGCCGGTATTAACCGGGTCAGGTTCAAGGGTCTAAGCTACTGCTTACTCTCAGCCGCTTACGGCGGCTCCCCTGCCTTTTTCTATGCAGTTTTATGGTTTTAATATATCAAAATGCAGTAACAATGTCAACGTTAAAGTTCCGTTCCCGCCGCGTCCGAAAGCTTTGTTTTGATTCGTGCAGAACGTTTCTGAACCGCATCCAAATGATTTTGAGCTGCTGCAAGAGAATTTTGTGTTTTACGCAGCGTATCCGCGAACACGTCGAACTCGCTTCGGATCTCCGCAAGCATCCGTTCTATGGCGGCGGAATGCTCCCTGATCGATAAGGTGCGGAAGCCTGCCTGCAGGCTGGTCAGAAAAGCACCGAGCGTGGACGGTCCTGTAACCATCACACGGTATTTGCTTTGCAGCCTGTCCACAAGCCCAAGACGGATCACCTCTGCGTACAATCCCTCGGAGGGCAGGAACATAACTGCAAAATCCGTCGTTTTAGGCGGCCGGATATATTTGCTGCTGATTTTTTTTGCTTCAGCTACGATCGCCTGAACAAACTCTTTTTGTGCTGCGGCGAGCGCTTGCCCGTCTCCCGCTTCCGCGAGCGCCGCTACGCGCGCATAACGGTCCATCGGGAATTTGGAGTCAATGGGAAGCAGGATGTTTTCGCCCTCGTCGCTTGGCATGCACACGGCAAATTCAACTGTACTATCATTCGTAATACGCACATTTTCTATAAATTGTCCGGGGGAAAGGAAGTCCGAAAGGAGACGGTAAAGCTGCACCTCTCCCCATATTCCACGCGTTTTGACGCCCGAAAGTATCTGCTTCAGATCGCCCACCCCATTGGTGAGCGCACGCACCTCTCCCATGCTTTTGTAGACCTGCTGAAGCTGTTCGCTGACACGCGCAAAGGAAGTCGTAAGTCCGCTTCTCAATGTAGTATCGAGCTTCTGGTCCACTGAGATACGGATCTCCGCCAATTTTTCCTCCACTGTCTGCCGCAGCAGCCCGATGTTTCTGCCATTCGCCGCGGACGCCTTATCCACGGTATCGAGCACCATGCCCGACAAAAGCTGAAACTGATTGATCAGTTCTGTCCGCAGGGCCGCATCATCGTTCGTTTCCCTTTTCTGCCGCAGCAAGATCGCAGCACAGAGTATAACGAGCACGGCAAGGGCCGTTAAAATCAATATCCATTCCATATTGTTTTCTCCTTCTTTGCTTATCCTATATCCTATCATATCCGGTTTACAAATGGCAGAGCATTTCATGCACAAATTTTTGTCCGGCTTCTTGCCTCTTATAGTCTGTCAAACCTCCTGCTGAAACGCCCTCTTCCTCCAACAAGAAAGGATGCGGCCTATTTATTGCCGCATCCTTTCTTGTTGGAGCTATATATAACAGGAAGGAAATACTGTTTCACTTATACAGGGGGCCATAAGTCCTGCAGGCGCGGTAGTCCGCACCCTCCCGGTCCTGTGTGCCGAACGCGTTCCATGCCGCCGGCCGGAATATCCGCTCCCCGCTCACATTGTGCATGCTCACCGGTATCCTCAGCATGCTCGCCAGCGTGATCAGCTCCGCTCCCACATGCCCGTATACCGACGCTCCGTGGTTCGCTCCCCAGTTCGACATCACGCTGTATACATCCCGGAACGCTCCCTCGCCCGTCAGCACCGGCGCGAACCATGTGCACGGCCAACCCGGGTCCGTCCTGTCCCACAGCGCTTTGTTCACTTCCTCCGGCAGCGCTGCCGTGTACCCCTCCGCTATCTGAAGCACCGGCCCAAGCCCTTTCACAAGGTTCATACGGCACATCGTAACAGGCATATCCCCCTTCGTCAGGAACGTCGAGGAGAATCCTCCTCCCCGGAAATATCCCACATTCGCAGGCGTCCATTTCGTCGCATCAAGGCACCTCTGCGCCTCCTCCTCCGTGATCTCCCAGAACGGCTTCATCGCAGGTTTCCCGTCCTTTTCCTGCTCGCCCGATGCGTCCAGCGAAGCTGCTCCTGAGTTGATCAGATGGATGATCCCGTTCTTCGCCTGCCCTTCCAGCTCATAGCCTGTCACACGCTTCACCGCCTCCGGGCTCCAGTAGGTCCTCACATCGCTGAATACTGCCGCTGTATTCGTCACAAGATGCCCCAGCAGCATTGCCACACCGTTCAGGCAGTCGTTCTCCGTCGCCACCACAAGCGGCTTGCGGATCCCGTTCCAGTCAAAAGAAGAGCACAAGATAGACTCCATAAAGTCACCGTTCGGCATGAAGTCCGTCCACTGTCTTTGACCTTGGAAACCGGCCGCAATTGCATTATTCCCGTTTCCTTCTTCATTCCAGCCTTTTGCTTTCACTGCCTCGCTTCCCTGCATCATATCACGCACGATCATCGCCATCTTTACGCAGTATTCCCACTCCGCGTCTTTCTGCTCCCGGCTGTGTCCGTTTTCTCCGTTGTAGATATCCTCATTCTCTTTGCAGTTCTCTTTGGCCCATGCCAGCGCACGTTCATATTCTTCTTTGTCATAGATTTCGTTCTCCACCCGCCGGATGATCTCGCTCATATCCTTATATTCGCACCGCATCCCAAGATATTCCTCAAAGAAATCCGGGTCTACCATGCTTCCCGCGATCCCCATTGCCACGTTCCCTACAGACAGGTATGACTTCCCCTTCATCTGCCCGGCTGCCGCTGCCGCACGCGCGAACCGCAGGATCTTTTCCGCTACATCCTCCGGTATCCGCTCATCATCTGCGTCCTGCACGTCCCGTCCGTAGATAGAAAAGGCCGGTATCCCCTTTTGCGCGTGCGCCGCCATGACCGCCGCGAGGTACACCGCCCCCGGCCGCTCTGTTGCGTTCAGCCCCCAGACCGCCTTCGGCGTCCTTGGGTCCATATCCATCGTTTCGCTCCCATAGCACCAGCACGGCGTGACCGTCAGCGTCGCGCACACGCCCTCCCGTTCGAATTTCTCCCGGCACCGCGCTGCTTCCGCCACGCCGCCGATCGTTCCGTCTGCGAGCACGCACTCCACCGCGTTCCCGTCCTCGTCCTTCACATTCCCGCTGATCAGCCTCGCAGCCGCATGCGCCATGCGCATCGTCTGCTCCTCAAGGCTCTCTCTGATCCCCTTTTCCCGTCCGTCTATCGTTGGTCTGATCCCGATCTTTACCATTGCTTCGTCTCCTTTTTCTTATTTTCCGCCGTATCTTTATAACTTCGTTCCGTCCTCCTGCTTGGAAGGACGGAACGAAGTTATAAAGAATTTTGGAGGCGGCTCCAGCCGCCTCCTTCGTGCAAGACAGTTTTTCTGCTCAATCATATACCAGATCCTTGATGTCTGCGCTGTCGATGTTCTCAGAATTGTACCATTTTGCTCCTGTATCAACATCTGATACTTTCTCTCCCTGCGCCGCTTTTACCGCAAGCTCTACTGCCTGATAGCCGATCTGGTAAGGATCCTGCGTAACAGAGCCGAGGAACCAATTGTTGCGTACCGCTGTCTTCTGCGTACTGCCCGCGTCGAAGCCCGCTACCGTCAGATCCTTGTAGGCACCGTTCTCCCGGTCAAGATCCGCGCCGTCGTTCGTCGCGTTCAGGAAGCCTGTGACTGAGCCTTCATTGGAGCAGAACACGCCGATCAGATTTTCTTCCTGCAGGGCTGCGCTGCCAATATTTTTCAAATCCCCCGCATCTGTCGTGGGGGCGATATGTACGGAGACGATAACTGCCGGCGTCTGTGCAGCAGCCTGTGCATACAGGTCATGTCCTTCCACCGCTACCTGATCCGGAAAAATTTCTTCCGCAGCAGCTTTAAACGCCTCGATAAAGCCTTCTGTGCGCTGTGTGACCGAGGTGGAGGTCGCATCCTGTGAAAGCACCGCTACTCTCACCGGATTTTCCGGCGTTGCAGCCTTTAATTTTTCCAGAAAAGCGGGGTCTTTCATCATTTCGTCTGCTGCGATGCCTGCCGCCGCTTTATTATCCGTCGCAGCTGTTGCAAGGACCTGTCCTTCCGGTGCGTCCGGAACACCGGAATCAAAACCGATGATCGGGATCCCTGCTGCCTGCGCGTCTGCAAGCTGCGACGTTACGGACCCGGTATCGAGCGCCGCGAGGCAGATCGCAGACGGATTCTTCGAGAGCGCGCTGTTCAGCATATCGACCTGCGCCTGAATGTCGCTTTCAGACGGCGGTCCTTGGAAGTTGATTGACACTCCGAGATCCGCGGCGGCTGCGTCCGCGCCCTGCTTAACAACTTGCCAAAACTGGTGCTGGAATCCTTTGGCAACGATCTCTACTGTCAAATCTCCGGCGGCTGCGGGCTCCGAGGCCTCTGCAGACGCTTCAGCAGATGTTTCCGCGGAAGCTTCCGTGGAAGCTGACGCTGATGGTGCCTCTGCTGCCGGTGCGCAGGCCGCAAACAGAAATGCACATGCCAGAGCTACCATAAGAATACTGATCCATCTTTTTTTCATTTTTATTCCTCCTTCAGAAATAGCTTTCTTTATTACAATCAGGGATTCCCTGAAAAGCACCGATCATACCGCCTTTACTTTATTAGCGGATCTCTGGCGGTAAATATCCATCAATACCGCTAATATCACGACTACACCGACAAAAAATGTCTGCCATTGAGGCTGCAGGCCAATCGAGGTAAGACCCATTTTCAGGACCGACATGATGAACACGCCGATCAGAGTGCCCGACATGGAGCCGACGCCGCCTGCGAGCGAGGTTCCGCCGATCACGACTGCCGCGATTCCCTGAAGCTCAAGCCCGTTGCCCGTTCCGGGAAGCACTGTCGTGTAGGTCGCCGCATACATCAGGGCCGCAAACCCGCAGAAAAGACCGTTTACCGTATAGACGAGTATGAGCCACTTTGAGGTGTTCACGCCGGAAAGACGGGCTGCTTCTTCGTTGGAACCGATCGCGAATGTATATTTCCCGAATTTCGTCTTGTTGAGCAGGAACATGGCGAGCAGAAAGAAGCCGGCCAGCCACAGGATCCCCGTCGGAAAGCCCTCCGGCGTTTTCAGGAATACAGATTTGAACCACCCGTCTACATCGGCTGCCGTGGGCCAGCGCTGCGTCTGTACCGACGTTACGATAGAGCCTAACCCCTGCGAGATCATCATGGTGCCAAGCGTTGCAATAAAGGCGGGGAGCCTGAGCCGTGCGATCATGAATCCGTTCAATATCCCAAAGCCCGTGGGGATCAATATGGTAATGATGATCGCTGCAATAAGAGGCAGTCCGCAGGCGTTATACAGATAGCCCCCGATCAGCGCACCGCACATCATGATCGTTCCGATGGAAAGGTCTATCCCTCCGGTAATGATCGCAAAGGTCACGCCAAGCGCCAAAAAACCGACAAAGTAAGATGATTCCAAAACATTCGTGATAAACGTGAGGCCGTTTACGTTATTTCCAAATACAGCTGCGATGAAGAAGAATACGAACAGAATGACGAGCGCGCCCAGCGCCAACAGCTTCTGCAGGTCGATCCTCTTTGTTCCCTGCTGTTTCAATGCTTTCGCTTCATTACTCATTGTTTCCACCTCTCTTAACTTCTTTGTGTAGCATATTGCATAATGCCTTCCTGCGTTGCTTCACTGATATCGATCTCGCCCGTTATCTTCCCTTCGCACATGACGAGCACACGGTCGCTCATGCGCAGAAGTTCCGGCATTTCCGATGATATCATGATGATCGACTTCCCTTCGCCGGCAAGCCGGTTCATCAGCTTATAAATCTCACTTTTCGCACCAACGTCGATCCCGCGCGTCGGTTCGTCGAATATCAGGATATCGCAATCCCGTACCAGCCATTTCGCAATGACCACCTTTTGCTGGTTGCCGCCTGAAAGGTTTCTGACAAGCTGCCGGATAGAGGGCGTTTTTAGATCAAGCTTTTCCACATATTCCTTTGTGACCGCTGCGATTTTCGCTTCGTTCACTACGCCGCCGCTTACAAAATCGTCCAGCTTTGCCATAACGGTGTTGTCCGCCACCGAAAGCCCGATCGCGAGCCCAAATGCTTTGCGGTCCTCGGAAAGATATCCGATCCCGTTCTCGACCGCGTCCTGCGGGCTTTCGATCCATACCTCTCTTCCGTTTACGAATATTTTCCCTCCGGTCTTCGGATCCGCCCCAAAAATCAGCCGTGCCGTTTCTGTCCGTCCGGCGCCCATCAAGCCGGCAAACCCTAAAATCTCACCTTTTTTCAGCTCAAAAGAGACGTCGCGGACCACCGGAGACGAAAGATGCTCTACCCGAAGGACCGTTGGAGCGTCTTTAGGAACCATGCTGTGCGTCTTTGGTTCCTCATAAATCGTACGGCCGACCATCATACTGATGATCTGTGCCATTTCCGTATCTTTCGTTCTTACTGTATCGACATACTGTCCGTCGCGCATGACCGTAATATCGTCTGTAATGATTTTCAGCTCCTCCATGCGGTGGGAAATATATACGATACCGACCCCTTTCTTCTTCAGATCGCTTACAAATTTAAACAGCTCGTCGATCTCGGAATTGGTAAGCGCTGCAGTCGGTTCGTCCATGATCAGGATATCCGCGTTGAGTGATATCGCTTTTGCGATCTCGATCATCTGCTGCTTCGCCACCGTAAGCTGTCCAACCGTTACGTCCGGCTCAATATCCAGATGCAGCGACTTCAAAAGCTCTTTTGTCATTTGAAGAGTTTTCTTTTTATCGAGCACAAGCCCTTTTTTAGGCTCCCGTCCGATGAAAATGTTATCCGCGACCGTCAGATGCGGCATCAGGTTCAATTCCTGATGGATCATGCTGATCCCATCCTCAAGCGCATCGGCCGGAGTTTTATAACTGACCTCCCGTCCTTTCACAATTACTATTCCGCTGTCTTTTTCATAAATTCCGGTGAGCACTTTCATAAGCGTCGATTTGCCCGCTCCGTTTTCGCCGACAAGCCCATGGACCTCTCCTTTTTTGAGTTCGATCTGCGCGTTGTCGAGCGCGTGCACGCCGGGGAACCGCTTTTGGATATTCTTCATGCTTACCACTACTTCAGCCATATACTGTTCACCCCTTTATTAGACTTCATGTTCCCGCACGCTTTCTATGCCTATACTATAAAGGGTTGGAGTAAAAATGGTAATAAACAAAACCACACAAAACATTAAAGATTCCATACTCTTTAAGCCTTGTGTGGTTGCCCTTATTTTCTGAAAAGCGCTTCCTTATGCCCGTGTATACGGCGTCCTGCTGTGCTTTTTTGTTATACGAACGGATAAATCAGCTTTTGTATTTCCTCCTCACGCATATTTTCACGAGTCGCAAATGTAAAGCCAGTATCGATCACATTTTCCCGCAGCGTGCCCCGCGAAGCCTCTGCCGCAGCTTTAACGGCCGTATAGCCCATATTAAAAGCATTCTGTGCAGCAAAACCGTTTACGATCCCTTTTTCGAGCGCTTCATTTTGCGCGGCAGAGTGATCGAACGCATAAAAGTAAATACCGCTGCGTTCCGCTTCCTCGATCGCCTGCGAAACGCCTTCCGCCGAAATTTGGTTGGTCGCAAATATCCCCGTGATATCGGAATTTTCCTGCAAAAGCTTTGCCGTAGTCTCGTAGCTCCGCCGGGTACTGTCTCCGGTATCGTACACTCCTATGATCTCGATCTCCGGATAGTTGAGGATCGCGCGTTCAAAGCCGGCGATCCTCTGCTGCGCGGTCGTCGTCTGTCTCGCATGGGAAACAATTACCACCTTGCCGGCTCTCATTTCCCGTCCCATAACATCTCCCACATAATTGGCCGCCTCATAATTATCTGTTTTGACAAAGCAGTCCTCTACCGGTTCCCGAAGACCGGAATCTACAAGGATCAGTTTGATCCCCTTTTCCTTTGCCTCTTTTGCATAAGGAAGCAGGGCATCCTGATCGACAGCCGCTAAAATGAGAACATCCGGTCCCTCTGCGATCGCGCGCTGCACAGCGGCAATCTGCCCCTCCGTATCGTCTTCGGACAACGCGCCGTCCACCTTTAAATCGACCCCGAATTCCTTGGCGCCCTCTTCCGCCCCCTTTTCGAGCTGCTCCCAAAATTCAAAACCAGACTGCCGCGATTTTACGATAAGCGCTGCATCGACCTTTCCTGCTGTCATATCCCTCTGGAACAGGAATATCCCGAATGTAACGAATATGCCCGCCAGCAGGAATGCGATCACTGTATAAAATACTTTCCTGCTCATCTCGGTTCCTTTCCCTTTCTTGCCGGAAGTGTGATCGTAACACGCGTTCCCCTGTGGTACTCGCTTTCCACCCTCATACCATATTCCGGTCCGTAATAAAGATCGATCCGTTCCTTGATATTGTGCATCGCTACGCCGCCGTGGCGTATTGGTCTATTTTTCCGCCTTGGTTCAAATATGTGCTTCAGTTCATGCGGACGCATTCCTCTTCCGTTATCACTTATGATAAAAATCAGCTTTCCATCTTCTACAAAACCCCGTATTGAAATGGTCCCGCCATCCGGCTCGTTCTTGATCCCATGATAGATCGCATTTTCTACGATCGGCTGCAGGAGGAGCTTGGGCATGGTAAACGGCAGCGCGGCTTCTTCGACCTCAATATGGTAATCCAGCGTTTCATAACGCATTTTTTGGATCACAAGATAACTGCGGACATGCTCCACTTCCTCCTGTACGCTTATGATATCTTTTCCCGCAGACAAAACGATACGGAAATAATTTGCCAATGCGACTGTGATCTCTTTGATCTTTTCGTTTCCCGTTTCTTCGGCTATCCATACGATGGAATCCAGCGTATTATACAAGAAATGCGGATTGATCTGAGACTGGAGCGCTTTCAGCTCGCTGGTACGTATCATTTCCTGATCGACAACGATCTGCTTCATAAGCTGTTTTACATTTCCTGTCATCGCCGAAAGAGAGCCTGCGAATTTCTCAATTTCCTCCGTACCCTGTATGGCAAAATCTGCGTCCAGATTACCTGCCTCTACCTCATTGACCGCAAGCTCGAGCCGTGAGAGCGGCCGCGTGATATATTCGGCAATCTTGACCGCTCCGATAAACGCGGCCAGCACCATGACCAGCGTAAAAATGATATAGAGTGTGATCATCTCGCGTGCCGATGCAACGATCTCATCAAGATAGGATACTCCGACCATTTTAAATTCAGTATTCGGGATATCGCTGATGCTGTACAGTTTGTTTTGCTCCGGAAATTCCAGCGTAGTGCTCTGCGTGCTTAATACCTGCGCGGTTTCCTCTGTTTTCAGACCCGAATAAATCAGTTGGAGCTGTGGATGATACACCATTTGTCCTTCCGAATCGATCACAAAAATATAACCCCGTGTTCCAAGACTGATATCGTTTAGGATATCGTCTATAACACTGTAATTCAATTCTACCAGCTGTGTACCGATCACCTCTCCTGTCGCGGTGTTTAGTATGCGCTGAGCGAGAGAGAGCACCCACGGATTTTCCTTTTCCGTCATGACGCGCACCTGCGTGCCCGTTAAGGCTGGCTGTCCCGCCTTATAATTTTCCATATTTTGATACCATTTATCCTGCGTAATATCATAGTTCTTCTTCATACGCAGGTTTGCCGGAACATAGACGGGCCGATTTTCCCGGTCAAAAATAAAGATGGAAACAATGTTTGCATCGATTTGGGGAAGATAGTTGAGAAAATTGCTGAAATTCGTCCGGGTGAGCCCCGCATTTTCCGCATCCGGATCCTTCAGATAGGTCAAAACGTCCTGATTTGCATTGATGATCTCGGAAATACTTTCAATATTGCTGATGTAGCGCCCTATGTTTTTTCCGACCTGAGACAGGATCACCTCTGTATCTGCGATCGTCCGTTCCCGCATACTTTCATAGGAATAATAATAGGAAAGAACGCTCATGATAATTAGGATCGCTATCATAAACAGGGAAAAGCATAAAATGATAATCGTTGAGATGCGTTTCGGAACGCGCGCCTTTTTCATTTTCTTTCCTTGAATTGCTTGGGAGATACACCTATTATCTTCTTAAAAACCGAGCTGAAATAGGTTTGATGCGTAAAGCCCACGTCCGCGGCCACCTCATACACCTTGCTTTCCGGCTCCTCCAGCAGTTCGACAGCACGCGCAATGCGGAATTCATTCAGGTAGTCTACAAACGTCTTTCCGGATTCTTTTTTCAGGATCATGCTGATATATCCGGAGGAAAGAAAAAGGTCTTCGCTGCACTTTTTCAAATTCAGATCGCTGTCTCCATAGTTTTTTTCAATATATTGAACGATCTTCAAAAACAGCTGCCCGCTGCGCGACCGCATGGCGGATACATAGGAAAGCGTCTCTTGATAAAGCTTTTTCACCCATTCCTCCGCCTCTTCCAATGTCTCGAATTGTTCCAGTCTTTTCACCGGATCGAATAACACAGCACCGTTCCTCGTCTCAATATGTAAACGTGAGCTCACGGATTCCATTGTGTTCGACAAATTCAAAAGCAGGCGAAGCAGCATACTTTTGCAACGTGTCACATCCGGCGTTGCCTCCCGCAGGCGGGAAAAGAACTCTTCGATCAGCCTCTTGCTTTCTTCCGCATCGCCGGAATACATGACAGCCAAAAGCTCTTTTTCGATCTTCTCTGGATATTGAAAATCTGCAGCGCCGTGTGCTTTTACCTCCCCGTAATGAATAATATTTTTTTCGGAAAGCACAAAGGTGCATTCAAGCGCCTCCCGTGCCTGCTCTGCAAGCTCAGGAAGCTTTGCGAGCGTTCCTTCCTCGGAAACTGCAAAATCTACGGGGATCTCGATAAAATCCAGAATATTATGGTAGATATCGGCCAGAAGCTCCTCCAGTCCGCGGAGAGTGGCGCATGATACCACCATAGCCAGCTCGTTTCGGTAGGTTTCAAAGGCAAAGCCCGTACGAGTATCGCGCAAAAGCTCTTCTGCAATATTCAGGATCGCAAAGCCTGCAAGATCATCGGCCGCTGCATCAGCCCATATTTTACACCGCGACAGATAATCCTTCATGATGACAAAATAGATGTGCTCGTCTTGGATTTGCGCATAATCCAGAAACACCGAAAAGTCCTGCCCCGCACGCGCTTCACGCCGCAGCGCCGCATTCAGAACGGCAGCAGCGGCTTTACTTTCGTCCGGCTTTACCGGTATATTTTTTTCCCGTTCCTCGGCAATTTTTTCGATCTGCTTTTTTACGACATCCTCCACCATTTCCCGCGTGATCGGCTTGAGAATATAGTCGTCAACGCCGGCGCGCAGGGCGCTGCGGGCATATTCGAAATCATCGAAGCCGGTAATAATAACGATCCGCATCTGCGGATATTTCTGCTTGACAATACTGGCAAACTCAAGGCCGTCCATTTTCGGCATGCAAATATCGAGCAGAATGATATCCGGTACATTTTCAAGCACCTGCTCCAACGCTTCCACGCCGTTTTCCGCTTCGGCCACCATTTCTATATCAAGCTCGTTCCAATTGATGCTCTTCTTGATACCCCTGCGCACAAGGGCTTCGTCGTCGACGATCAGAATACGGTACATAAATCCCCTTTCCCCTCTCCAACAGATGGGTTGTTCACATTTTATTCTCTTTCTGCGCGCCGGTCAAGTCTCAATACCGTCCGGATAGACACGCCCTACCGAAAACGCCTGCAAAAACGCCGCGGACAACACAAAAAAGGAACGGCATGCGCCGTTCCTTTTTTATCCTTGGCGTTATACGCCTTTCTTATCGTTTTCGATCTGCTGGAGGATCGTCTGGTTTGTCGTGCACGTATGGCCCGGCAGCGGCATGATGCGCTCATGCACCGCATCGATGATCCATTCCGGCTGCGGGAAGAAGTATTCTTCCAGCTCGTGCGCCGGCGTGATCCAGTTCTTCGCGCCCACAACGACCGGCGGCGCGTCGAGGTAATCGAACGCCATCTCACTGATAGACTGCGCAAAGTCTTTCAGGTGCGAGCCGCGCTCGCAGGCGTCGCCCGTCACGATGATCTTGCCCGTCTTCTTAACGGATTCGATGACCGGCTCGTAGTTGAACGGTACAAGGGAGCGTGCGTCGATGATTTCCGTAGAGATACCGTATTTTTCCTGAAGGATATCCGCTGCTTTCGTCACTCTGTACAGCGTTGCGCCGACGCTCAGGATCGTGAGATCCTTTCCTTCGCGTTTTACGTCCGGCTCACCAATTTTTACTTCATAATATCCTGCCGGTACTTCCTTCTGGAACATTTCGCCGAGGTCGTAGGTTCTCTGGCTTTCAAGGAAGATGACCGGATCCGTTCCGTTGAGAGCTGCGTTCAGCAGGCCTTTCGTGTCATAAGGCGTTGCCGGGAACACGACCTTGAGGCCCGGAATGTGCGTGCACAGCGCCGACCAGTCCTGAGAGTGCTGCGCGCCGTATTTGGAGCCAACCGAGCAGCGGAGCACAAACGGCATTTTCAGAACGTCGCCGCTCATTGCCTGCCATTTTGCCATTTGGTTGAACACCTCGTCGCCCGCACGGCCGATGAAGTCAAGATACATCAGCTCGGACATCACGCGCCCGCCTGCCATCGCATAACCGACGGACGTACCCACGATCGCCGCCTCGGAAATTGGGGAGTTAAAGAACCTGTGATACGGAATGGATTCCGTGAGGTTCGTATATGCGCCGAATGCACCGCCCCAGTCGCGGTTGTCTTCACCATAGGCAATAAACGTCGGGTCCTGATAGAATTTATCAATCGTCGCTTCGAAAATCGCGTCACGGTTCTGGAAGGTTCTGTTTTTGGAGACCGGTTTTCCGTCCGCTTCAAACGCGCTTCTTACTTTCTTGGCAAGCTTCTGCACGCGCGGGTTTTCTTCCTTCGGCATGAGAACGTCGGGCTTTCTCGTCGTATCCATGCTTGGGATCTCAAGATTCGTAAACATCATATCCGCAATCGCGTTCGGGTCTTTGTCAAGGTTGATACGCGGAGAAATGGTCTCGTCTTTGCCGAGCTTCACGGCCCACGTCATATCTCTGCGGATGCCCAGTTCAATCTCTTTGAGCTCTTCCGCCGTTGCAACACCTGCTTCGATCATCTGCTCTCCGAACACCTTGATGGAGTCGATCTCCGCCCACATCGCAATCTCTTCTTTCGTACGATAGGAGGACGAGTCTGACGGACTGTGGCCGGAAGTCCTGTAGGTCACGACGTCGAGGAGAACCGGTCCTTTGCGGTCTTCAATGATTTTCCGTTTACGGCGGTAAGCGTCGATTACTGCCAGCGGGTTCATACCGTCGATGCGCTCCGCATGCATCTCGTCCGGGTTCACGCCTGCGCCGAGACGCGCCACTTCGCCGTAGCCCATCGTTTCTCCGCTTGTCTGACCGCCCATGCCATAGCTGTTGTTCCAGATGTTGTAAATAATCGGTAGGCCTCCCTTGTGATCTTTATCCCACAGGGTGTTGAACTGGTCCATGGAAGCAAAGTTCATGGATTCATAAACCGGACCGCAGCCGATGGAGCCGTCGCCGATATTGCAGACGACCATGCCCGGCTTCTGGTTTACGCGCTTGAAGAGCGCCGCGCCTGTCGAGATTGGAGCGCTGCCGCCTACGATCGCATTGTTCGGGAAAATGCCAAATGGAATGAAGAATGCGTGCATCGAGCCGCCGAGGCCGCGGTTAAAGCCCGTCTGGCGTCCCCACGTTTCAGCGACCATGCCATACAGCAGGAATTCGCGCGCCATATCCTTTACCGCTTTATACTGTGTATGCTCCTTTACGACCGCGAACGTTTCGCCGTCGAAGAAGTTTTCCATGATTTCCATCAGCTGGTCGTCGGAAAGCTTTTCAATGCAGGACATGCCCTTCGCAAGAATTTCGCCGTGGCTTCTGTGGGAACCAAAGGTAAAATCTTCTACGCCAAGCTCGAACGCCTGACCAACATAGGCCGCTTCCTGCCCGATGCCAAGATGGGCCGGACCCGGGTGGTTATATTCGATGCCCTCATACTGTCCCGTCGTTTTAATGGAATTGAGCATCGTCTCAAATTCACGGACGACCCACATATCCCTGTAAATATTCTTGAACTGTTCCTTTGTGAAGTTCTTTACTTCGTCTTTTACCGTTTTCTGATAGACGTTCATCGGGATATCCTTGAACGTGATCTTGCCCGGTTTTCTCATCTTTTTAGGCTCGATTACCAAACTTTTCGTCATTGTTTTTCTCCTTTATATAAATTCACTAATCATTTACAGCTGGAAAATCGCTTCGCGAATGATCTCGCTGACCGTCGGGTGCGGGAACACGATTTTCTTGATCGCTTCGATATTCATTTCCTTATCTACGAGAGCGTCTGCTCCCCAAATGATCTCGGAAGAATAATTCGTGATCATGTGCACGCCCACGAGCTTGTTCCATTTATTGTCGACGATGATCTTGATGAAGCCGTTGCCGCCTTCGTTCTCCGCAACGTAGCGCCCCGCAAACTGCATCGGTACTTTCTTGATAGTCACGTCAAGCCCTTTCGCCTTTGCGCTCTGTTCCGTTTCGCCCACTCCAGCAACTTCCGGATTCGTATAGATGACGCCCGGGATCGCATTATATTTCATAATGTCTTTTTTGCCGAGCATATTGTTCACTGCGACTTCTGCTTCGCGGTAAGCCGTATGCGCAAGCATGGACTTCCCGTTCACATCGCCCGCCGCATATACCTCCGGCAGGTTCGTCTTCATGCGTTCATCCGTCACGACCGCGCCGCGTTCCGTAAGAACGCCGATCGTCTCAAGGCCGATGCCCTGTGTATTCGCTTTGCGGCCGATGCACACAAGCGTTTTATCGCATTCTGCTTTCTGCTGCTTGCCCGCTTCCTCGTAAACGACTGCACCCGCTTCTATCTTCGTGACCTTGCACCCCATCTTGAATGTGATGCCCTTTGCTTCGTAATTCTTTTTCAGCAGCTTCGCAATGTCCGAATCGATCGGCCCGCCGATCTGATCGAGCATCTCGATGACTGTTACCTCGCTGCCCGCCGAATTGAAATAGCTTGCCATTTCGAGGCCGATCACACCGCCGCCGATCACGACCAGCTTTTTCGGCACCGCTTCGATATCCAATATCTCGCGGTTCGTAAGCGCAAACCCTTTTTCAAACTGCTCGTACAGCCCGTCGATCGGGGGCATGGCCGCCTCGCTGCCCGTTGCAATCAAGAGACGTTTACCTGCATAGATCTTGCCGTCCGCTTCCACTTCATAGCCGTCCGGCCCTTTCCCTTTGATGACGCCCGCTGCTTTCACCCATTCTACCTTGAGTCCTTTCAGCATGGAGGCAATGCCGCCTGTCAGCGTCTTGACTACTTTATTCTTCCGCGCGACGACTGCCGGATGGTCGATCTCGATTCCCTTGCATTTCACGCCGTATTTATTGCCATGCGCCGCGCCGTCCTTCAGCTTTGCCGAATACAGGAACGTTTTCGACGGAATACAGCCCTCGTTGAGACATACGCCCCCTACGTTCCTTTTTTCAATCAATACTACTTTCATGCCCTCATGCGCCGCGCGCTCGCAGGCAAGATATCCCGCCGGGCCGCCGCCCAGCACTACCAGATCGTAACTCATTTGCTTTACCTCTTCTTATTTTGCCAAAAGTGCCATGAAGTTCTCCAGCGTCTTGCACAGCTCCTGTGCAAACCGCGACGCCGGCGCACCGTCCAGCGCCCTGTGGTCGTACGTCAGCGATATCCCCATCGCCTGATACGGCACCGCTTCCCCGTCCACCATCTTAAGACGCGTCTGGATATTGTTCACTCCCAAGATGCCCGTCTGCGGCGGGTTGATCACCGGTGTGAAGTGCTCTACCCCGAACGTTCCGAGGTTCGATACCGTGAACGACGCCCCGCTCAAAAGGTCCGGCGAGATCGTCCCCTCCTGTGCCTGCTTCGCAAGCTCCTTTGCCTTGAGCGCGATCTCGTTCAGCGACATCCTGTTCGCTCCGAAGATCGTCGGCACCAGCAGCCCTCTCGGCGTATCTACCGCCATACCGAGGTTCACATCCGTGAAGTATCTCATCTTGTCTCCGAGAAAATGTGCGTTCAGGTCCTTATGCTTCGGCAGCACGCGCGATACCGCGTACAGGATGATATCGTTGAACGTGATGTTCGCCAGCCCAAGCTTTTCCGCGTTCTCTTTCACGAGCTTGCGGTATGCCATGATCTGTGTCGCGTCGAACGAGAACGAGTGCGTCAGCTGCGCCATTTCCGACAGCGATGCGTGCATCGATTTCGCGATTACCTTCCGGATATTCGGCAGCGGCACATCCTCATATTCTGCCGCCGGCGCCACTGCTTCCGCTGTGCTTGCCGCCGCTGGAGCCGCAGAGACCATTGCATCCGCGCCGAGCTTCGAAAGCGTTAAGATATCACGTTCGATGATACGACCGTTCGGCCCCGTCGGAACTGCCTTTTTGATATCAAGATTCTGGTTTTCCGCAATGCCTCTTGCACGCGGAGAGATCTTGATGCGTTCTCCCTCCTGTATGCTGCCCGTCGCAGCGGCAGCCGGAGTTGCCGCAGGCGCTGCCTCCGCCTGTGCCGCGGACGCTTCCTGCTGAGCCGGAGCTGCCGCTTCGCCGCCGATCGTCGCCGCCGCTGCAAACCCGGACACATCCTCGCCCGGCTCTCCGATCACGCATACATTTTCAAGACACGGAACGTCGTCTCCCTCTTCCGCCAGAATCGCGAGCATCGTACCGGATATCTTGGCTTCTTCTTCAAAGGACGCTTTATCCGTTTCATAGGAAAAAAGGATGTCGCCCTCCGCTACGCTGTCCCCTACCTTTTTGTTCCACTTGGTAATGATACAGCTCTCTACAGACTGTCCCTGTCTTGGCATGATTACCGCTGTTGCCATCGAATTTACCTCCGTCGTCATTCAATTTGTTAAAATGTACCAAAATTGTTAATTTTACATGTTAAAAACGCTTCATTCAACAATTTCGGACACATTCTTGTTAAAATTTAACATTTTTATGTTCTCATTGTAACAAATACCTCTTCTCTTTGTCAATGCATTTCACTACCTTTTATGAGGTTTTCCTATCACTTTTTTCTATCTTCTGATATAATAACGGTATGAAAAAAAATGATTGGATCGAACTTGATATCGACGACCTCGGCACGGACGGTCAGGGGATCGGGCACAAAGACGGAGCGGCTGTTTTTGTGGACGGCGCCTTACCCGGAGAAAGGGTGCGTGCAAAAGTGATCGCGCTGAAAAAAAATTATGTTGTGGGCAAACTGGAGGAGATCCTATCTGCCTCTCCCATGCGCGTCAAACCGCCCTGCCGCGTTTTTGGAAAATGCGGAGGCTGCAGTTTGCAGCATCTTTCCTATGCTGCACAGCTTCAATTCAAGCAAAATTTTGTCCGGAATTGTATCCAGCGCATCGGGAAGCTGGAGCTTCCCGTCAATTTTCCTTTGCCCACGCGCAATGAATACCGTTACCGTAACAAAGCGGCCTTTCCGGTGCAAAAAAACGGGGAGCAGATCGACATCGGTTTTTATGCGGCGCATTCGCACCGTTTGATCGATGTGGACGACTGCCGGATACAGCCGTCCGCGCTCCGCATCGTGATGTCGCAGCTGCGGGTATGGCTCGTAAAAAACAAGGTTTCCATTTACGATGAAAGTACGCACACCGGGCTTCTGCGCCACATCGTCCTGCGTGAAAACAAGGCGGGCGAGCTTATGCTGATCCTGTGTATCAACGGGGAGGATATTCCGAATAAGGCGCACCTTATCATGCTGTTCGAATTTGTACTTCCACAGGTGAAATCTATCATACTCAGCTTCAATACAAAACGAACCAATACTATCATGGGCGGCCGCTCTGTATGCATCTATGGCAAAGACTATCTGTTCGAGACGCTGTGCGGGCTTGAATTCCGCATCGGGCCGCAGACCTTTTTGCAGGTCAATTCCGCGCAAACGGAGGCTCTTTACAACACGCTGCTGCGCATGCTCGCCCTTACCAAGGCCGATACCGTCCTCGACCTTTATTGCGGTGCCGGAACGATATCGCTTGCCGCCGCGCGACGCGCAAAAAGGGTGATCGGTATCGAGCTTGTGGAGGAAGCCGTGGAAAACGCAAAATTTAACGCCAAATTGAACGGCATTGAAAACGCCATTTTCTTTGCCGGAGATACCGCCCGTCTGCTTCCGTCCGTTTTGGAACGCGAAGCCGTCAGCACCGTGATCGTCGACCCACCGCGCAAAGGGCTCGACGAGGCTGTTGTACGCGCGCTCGCCGCGTCCGGCGTACCGAAGATCGGTTATGTTTCCTGCAATCCGTCTACGCTTGCGCGCGATCTTGCCTTGTTCAGCGAGCTTGGCTACAGCGCGGGCGTCGTTCAGCCTGTCGATATGTTTCCGCAGACGACGCATGTGGAGTGCGTTGTTGTTTTGTCCTGTAAAAATTAAGGAATATAAAAGCCGTATCCAGATTTTTGCCGGATACGGCTTTTATTTGTTATTTTACGGTGCGTCCACCAGCGTCCATTCGATCGTGGTTTTATAGGTCACGCCGGGCTTTCCCTCTCCGCCGTTCAGCGATACGAGTATTCCTTCATTTTCTTGCCACCGCACTTCATTCAGCGCTGTGTTCCCCGTCGTTCCCTCCCGGACTACAACAGATCCATTCTCAAGCGGATGCGTTCCTCCCTCTTCGTCTATAAATACAAGCGCTTCCGGGAGTGTAACGCTGCTTCCATTATACAGCCCCGTGAGCGGATGAGCGGCTGCGGCCTCTATCCTCCACATGCTTCCCGCTCCGCGCGTATCATACACGGACATAGCCCAATCCGCATCAGTCCTTTGCACTGTTTGCGGCAGCGCTGATATCGTTGTTTGAAACAGAATATCCGGAACTGTTTCGAATTCAAGGACCGCCGGAGGCAGCTGTACAGCATTTTGTTTCTGTACTTTTAAAAAATCAGAGTGGCATAATGTCAGTATCTTTGTTCCCACGCTGAGAGGCGCATCTGGTATCGCCATATCATACCGTCCGGATGAATCCGCTTCAGCCGAAAGCTTTTGGGCCGTTCCTGCATTTTGATAGCCGGCCTGTATCTTAGCGCCTGCTCGGCTGCTGCCCGATATACCGATGCTGTTCGTATACACCGTATCAGGTTCGAGCGTATAGCTTCCCATCGCCAGCATCGGCATCGCATAGGTATTGAACGATGCAGCGTTAAATTCCGCGGTAAATGGATCGTCTTCCGTCCGGTTCGATATAACGGCGGACGTTACGCCGGAAGTATTCAGGACCGCTTTCAGCTCCATTGCTCCCGAATCATTTTTGTTCCAGATATTTTTCGGCATATTTTCCATGCTGTCGGTAAAGCCTTTATCCGTATCCCATACATTGACTGCCTGTATGGAGCCCTCTATAGCCGCTGTTCCGGAATTTGTTGTAATGAGCCGCCCATTTGGATTATAGAGCAGAATCCTTCGCGGGGCATCCAGCTTCATCACGCCGCCCGCATTGTAAAAACGAACCAATCCATTCGAGCTGGTATTCGCGCCTCTTTTCACGCTCAAGGTTCCTCCCTCGCGCACCGTCACCGATGAATTTACATAAATGGAGGGATAGTCTCCCGAATTGCTCGTCTGCGCGACCGTAAGAGTACCGCCCGGCTGCACTGTTATGGACTCTACACGATGCCCGCTGTGCGTAAAGCCGACCTTGGTCGTGACGGATAAGGACGCATTCGTTCCGACCGTAACTTCCGGCTTCTGATTCGCAGTGCTGCCGGAGCCTTCCACATAAATAAAGCCATAGGGAGAATTGGCGGAATTGTGAACAGCCGTTACATTCGCCCCGTCCAACACTTTAAAATATTGATTGCTTCCCGAATTCCCCGCAAGCCAGAACATTGCGTTTCCGCCCGCCGTATTCGTAAGCGTTGTATTGCCGCCTATCTCAAGCTGCGCCAGCTCCGCGATCTCCTGCGCAGGGTCTCCTCCGGTATTCGCGATCGTAATGGACGTGTCGATATAGCGTACCAGTCCCCGACGGTTATAGGAAAACTGCGGGCCATGGTAGGAAACGTTCACATAGCTGGTCGTTACCCCGCTGTAGGAATCCGAGACCGTAAAGGCGCCGTAATAATTTTTTCCGGCGATCACAGCATCTTTTACCGTCAGGCTGAAGCCCGATTGCTGAGGGCGGATCAAGTTGCCTTGTCCTCCCGCAATATCGCTGACCGTATGCCGTCCTGTTCCACCCTTCGGGTGTCCGACGATCGTGAGTTTGCTTCTGCTCGCATGGATCGCAATCCCTCCCGGCTCATAAACGATATCTCCGTTCAAATAAACGGTGTCTATCCCCGCATAAGTACTGTAATCTGTCAAAACTGTTTTAAGGTCTGCAAAACTGCTGACCATTACCTCGTTTGCGGCGAGTCCATCTGTTATGATAGAAGCCGGCATGAGCACGGCATTCTCTTCCGCGTCCGGCACAGCCTCTTCCTGCTCTATAAGAGTTGGCTCCATACTTGTTTCAGGACTTGCCTCCGGTTTTACTTCTTCATCCGGCACGGGTTCACCTGTCGCTTCAGGCTCTGTATCAGGGCTTACCCCGACATTTTCTTCCGTTTCGGGGGGATCGCTTTTTTCCGGCGCTTCCTCCGGCACCGGCGGCTCCTTTGGTTCTTCTTCTGAGTTAGAACCTTCTTCAGAAAAGCCCTCTTCTCCGTTCCCAACTTCCGCCTCAGAATAGGCCAACGCACTTCCGGCAAACGTCAGTGCCATCACTATCAGGAGAACGGCTGCCAAGACCGGAAACAGTTTTTTTCTCGTTTGCTTCATCATAATATATCTTTCTTATTTTCGTCTTCCCGCTCTGGTATTCTCATCCGGATCATTCCTCTTTTTTCTCTTGACTGCGGCAAGCAGCAGAAGCAGGATCACGATCAATACAATGACTAAGACGATAAGCAGGATCCCCCACCATGGCAGGCCCGGCTCTGTATCAACAGAACCAGTTGCGATCTCCTGCGCCGCCTGTGCGGTTATTTCAAAGGGCATATCCATTTCCCAAGTTCTGCCGTCCATTTCCATCTCAACATGGCTGACATATTTCCCGGGCTGGAGTTCTTCTTCCCATAGAATCGGATAAGGGAGCACGGAATTCGGCGCCATATCAACAGTCGCTGCGGAAGTTTTTACTGCTTCCTGCTTTCCGTCACGGAATACTTCGATCGCGAGCGATATATCCTTTGCGATCGCCGCTTCTCTGTTCCGGATATAGTGAGTGACTGCCGCATGGTAGTTTTCTATCCCCGGAACAGCTTCGACCGGCTCGAATTCAGGCAGCACTTCCACATCTGTTTCAGACAGTTTTATGCCGACTACATAGCTGTATTCGTTTTGAATCACTACGCCCTGTTTTGTTTCCTCCGCAGCTTCCGGTTCTTTCTCCTGTGTCAAAACGATCCCGCCAAGTACTGTGCCGTCATATAAACTTCGGGGCATAGAAACATGTATATACGCCGTTTTTTCACCGCCAGCCGGAATAGTAAGCACGGGAGTCTTTACTTCCGCGATCTCCGAAAATGGTATTTTCAGAGTCTCATCCTTTTTATCCGGTGTTTTATAATCGATGATACCATTCGCGTTCGTAGACGCGCTGATCGCCTCTGCCCGCACCTTTATTTCTTTCGTACCCTGATTATATACTGTGACTGCCAAATCCTGTTCTTCCTCCGGCTGCATGCGCAGATCAAAGTAGGATACCGTCTCATTGATTTGATTCTCCGGCAAAACCGCGCTGACTGCGAATGTCACCTGTTCCGGTTCCCCGGAGGCATACGCCGCCGGAACTGATCCGAAAAGCAAAGCCGCAGCCAAGATCAAAGCGATAAACCACTTGCTTATTCCAATTTTTCTTTTTTTCATATATCCGTTTCTTCGGACCGTTTCCATTTTCTTTTATCCCCACTCTATCCTCTCCTTGTCAGATCCGGGTTTACCGTCTATACAAAGATCGTCCATATAAAACGCGTACCCGGTCTCACCCGGGTACACGTTTTCCGTTTTTCTCTTACGGCGCATCTTCCAGTGTCCATGTGAGTGTCGCCGTGTGCGTTCCTGTACGCTGGTGCTGTATCGGCACATCGATCATGATGTTGCCCGCAGTCCAGTCCACGTTCCATGTTCCGCGTCCAGAGCTTACAGCAGCCGTTGCAACCGTATCCGACGCGCCGTTTGCCGCTAAGGTAACGGCTTGCTTGACCGTCGGAGCCGTGTCTAAGGTCCCCGTTGCTCTTGAGGTACCCTGTCCTAACGTGATCGTCGCACTCTCAATAGGCGTCGCGCCTCCTGTTGTGGAAAACGCGCCAAGCGCAGCTGTTACTTTCCATCCTGCGCCGTTTCCCCTCGCGTCCGCCACCTGCATAGAGGGGGTGCCGTCAGCCATTGGGAACTGAGTAGTCGTTCCATCGATCGTATGCGCTCCAAAATCAAGTGCCGGAACAGAATTCAATTCCAGAATCCCGGCTTTGAATTCAATCGAAGCCTCCGAAGTTTTCGTATCCGCACCCGCTGCGAATCCAGTCGCTCCAAATGCAAATAAGATGCCTACCGCCGCTATAACGGCAAACAATTTTCTTTTTTTCATAAAATCTTCCTTTCCGAACCAATTCGGTTCTTTTCTTGTGCAGCAGAGAAAACAATATCGCTTGTGTCAAGATATATCTCCGATAGAAATAACAAAAATTTCTTTTTTAACTGTGTTTTGCTGTTTCATTTATATCATTTGATTTTTCCCGGCTCAAAAACGTTTATCCCTTCTGTTGCGTTACTTATACCCTGTCTTTCATCGTCATAAACTATTTGCCTCATCTGCCTTTCTGCCATGCATACAAAATTTCGAGTGCGATTCCGTTCTCCGATACGATATAATACTGTCGTCTTCTACTCATTTCGATTTAGTAAAACAGCAGGATAGATAGCTTGGGTACTCCAAAGTATCATTCCAAAAATCTAACAGCAATTTTGAGATATAACTTTTATCGCGTATCCGTATAATGGGTGGTTTATATTTCTCATCTTTTGTGTACTCGCCTAGCTAAAGCCTTAATAAAAGGGCCGGAGGGCAGCCCTCCGATCCGTATCTTTCCTGCACTGTTTTTCCGCCAGCTATATTCACAAAACCATTCCCAACTGGTATAATGATTTAGTATGTTAAAAGAGCAAGCAATGGAGGAAAAACATTGAGACCCTATCCTTATTATGAGACGCGGCCCGTTTCCACACTTCGGGACGTGATTTCTTGGCCTGCGTCCCGCACGCCCGAAAAAGACGCTTTCCGCGTGCGTATCGACCGCAATCATTATAAAGGTATTTCATGGAAGCAATTTGAAAGTGATGTGAACGCGCTTGGAACGGCTCTTTGCCGCCGCGGACTTGCAGACGCGCACATTTGCGTGATCGGCGAAAACTCCTACGAATGGGTGCTCGTCTATATGGCCGTTTTATGCGGCGCGGGTGTGATCGTACCGCTCGACCGTGACCTGCCCGCTGAAAAGCTCGCGGAACAAATGCGGTTTTCCGATGCGACGGCCGTCTTTTTTTCCAAAACCTACGAAGCAAAAATGCAGGAGCTCGCGCCCTCGCTGCCCGAAATAACGCTTTTTGCAAGCACGAACGGCGAAGAGACGTTCGGCGTGACGCTCGGCGCGCTCATTGAAGAGGGGCGTGCGCTGCTTGAAGCAGGAGACCGTTCTTATCTGGACATACAGCCCGATACGGAAAAAATGGCCGCTATCCTCTTTACGTCGGGTACGTCCGGCAACAGCAAGGCCGTTATGCTGTCGCAGAAAAACCTGATCACAAGCTTTGACTGCGCCTGCAAGCACGTCAGCTTCACAGAAGACGACGTCATGCTTTCCGTACTCCCGCTGCATCATGCCTACGAAAGCAACTGTGGCATTCTCGCAATGCTCCACACCAGCACGGTCGTATGCTTCAACGAAAATCTGAAATATTTTTTTGATAACCTGAAATTATTTAAGCCAACCGGTATGTCGCTCGTTCCCATGTTCTCCGAAACGATGTATAAGCAGGTGATCGAGGGCGCCAAACGGATGGGGAAATATAAAAAGCTGATGTTTGGGCGAAAGTTAAGCCATTTTATGCGTAAGCTCGGCCTTGGCGTTCCGCGCAGGCTGTTCCGCGACGTATACGAGCCGTTTGGCGGGCGCTTCAAAAAAGCCTTTGTAGGCGGCGCGGCGCTCGACCCGCAGATCACAGAATTTTTCCGCGATCTCGGCATCGTGATGCTGCAGGGGTACGGCATTACGGAGTGCTCCCCGCTTGTTGCAGTAAACCGTGAAAAGTATTATAATGATTCTTCGGTGGGCCCTGCTCTTCCCTGCTGCGAATTGAAAATAGAGGACGGCGAGATCCTTGTGAAGGGCGACAATGTAATGCTCGGATATTACAAAAACGACGCGGAGACGCAGGCCGCTTTTTCGGACGGCTGGTTCCGCACAGGCGATCTTGGCCGTGTAGATGAAAAAGGGTTTCTCCACATCACCGGCCGTAAAAAGAACCTGATTATTTTGAGCAACGGGGAAAACATCAGTCCGGAAGAGCTGGAGACCTATCTGATGCGCATACCGCTTATCAAAGAGGCTGTCGTCTATGAAAGCGGCGGCGCGGTTACAGCAGAGCTGTTCCCGGATATCGAAGCCGCGGAACGTGAAAAGGTCGCGGATGTGCAGGCGTTCCTGCGCGGGGAGATCGATAAGCTCAACGCGTCTTTTCCCCAATATAAGCAGATACAGGCGGTCAAATTCCGCGATGTGGAATTTGAAAAGACCACGACCAAAAAAATAAAACGTTTCGTTTTAAATAAGTGAGGAAGCATCATGTTTGAAAAAATCGTTACCATCTTACAGGAATATTCGGGAGCAGACCGGGGCAGCATTGTTCCGGATGCCCGGCTGACTGCCGACCTCGGACTGAATTCGCTTGACGTGATCAACATTGTTGTGGCGTTTGAGGACGAATTCGGCGTGGAGATATCGAACGACGACCTGCGTTCTTTTCAGCGCGTCGCGGATATCGAAGCCTATCTGAAGCAGCACGCTTCCAAGGGCTGAAGCTCCGTGGACGTCTTATCCCGTATTCCCGCCCCGCTGCTCCAATGGTACGGCGAAAACGCTCGTATCCTGCCGTGGCGGAACGAACCCTCCCCATACCGCGTATGGATATCTGAAATCATGCTCCAGCAAACGCGCGTTACGGCGGTCATGCCGTATTACGAGCGTTTTTTGCATGCGCTTCCTTCCCCCGCGGAGCTCGCAGCGGTTCCTGACGAAAAGCTGATGAAGCTGTGGGAGGGGCTTGGATATTACAATCGGGCGCGCAACCTGAAAAAAGCCGCCCAAATCATTGTGGAGCAATGGAAGGGAGAGCTTCCCTCCTCTTTTGATGCTCTGCTTTCTCTTCCCGGTATCGGCGCCTATACCGCAGGCGCGATTGCATCTATCGCGTTCGGCATTCCTGTTCCGGCGGTAGACGGAAACGTACTGCGCGTTGTTTCCCGCCTGCGCGCCAGCAAAGACGACATTGCCGATCCAAAAGTAAAGCTCCGTATTTCGGAAGACATCGCGGCAATCCTCCCGCACGGCTGTGCGGGCGATTTTAATCAGGCGATGATGGAGCTCGGCGCTGTCGTTTGCCTGCCGAACGGGCAGCCCCTATGCGGAAAATGTCCGCTCGCTTCATTGTGCCGGGCGTATGCGGAGGGGCTCACAGGCGATATCCCCGTAAAAGCCGCAAAGAAAAAACGGCGGATCGAGGCGCGCACCATATTCGTGCTCATTCGCAGCAGCCGCGCCGCCATACGGCAAAGAGAAGAAAAGGGTCTGCTCGCCGGCCTGTGGGAATTTCCGGGTACAGAGGGCGCGCTTTCTTCTGCGGAGGCGGAAGATTTTCTCCGCGCCTCCGGTATCGTTCCGTACCGCATTGTACCGCTCGCGCCTGCGAAGCATATTTTTACGCACATCGAATGGCGCATGACGGGTTATCTCGTGGACACGTCCTCTCCGGGCGAGGGATTCACATGGTGCACATGGGAGGAGCTGGCGCATACGCACGCGCTTCCCTCCGCGTTCCGCACCTATACCAAAACTGCCATACAGTATTTAAAAGCCCCCGGCCTATAAGGCCGGAGGCTTATTTTGATACTCCTCTTTATCTTTTAAAATCAAATCCCAAGCGCCCAGCGATACACGCCGAGAATGCTCTCTTCCGTCATCTCCTTTGGATTTCCACCCGTGCACACATCGCGCAGCGCCGCTTTTGCGAGGTCTTCAAGGTCCTCCGTACGCACGCCGATCTCTGCAAGCGTCTGCGGGATACCGACCGCTCTTGAAAGCTCCCGCACCGCTTCGACCGCCGCCCGGCGGTATTCCTCCGGACTCATGCCGTCCACACCCGAAACGCCCATCGCCCGTGCGATCTCGCGGTATTTTTCTCCCGTCTCGTCCTGATTATGCTCCATCACATAGGGCAGCAGCACCGCGTTTGCCACTCCGTGCGGCGTATCGTAAAACGCGCCCAGCGGGTGCGCCATTCCGTGCACCGCTCCCAGCCCTACGTTTGAAAATCCCATTCCCGCGATATATTGAGCGGCCGCCATTTTCTCGCGCGCCGCCGCGTTGCCGTCCACCGCTGCCCGAAGATTTTCCGCTATCATTTTGATTGCCTGCAGATGGAACATATCCGTCATTTCCCATGCGCCCTTTGTCACATAACCCTCTATGGCATGCGTCAGGGCGTCCATTCCCGTAGCCGCCGCAAGCCCCCGCGGCATAGACGCCATCATATCCGGATCCACGATCGCGACCTGCGGGATATCGTGCGCGTCCACACATACGAATTTCCGTTTTCTTTCTTCGTCTGTGATAACATAGTTGATCGTTACCTCCGCCGCCGTGCCTGCCGTCGTGGGAACGGCGATGATCGGAACCGCCGGACGCGCCGTATTTGCCGTTCCCTCGAGGCTCACGACATCTGAAAACTCCGGGTTCGCGGCAATGATCCCCACCGCCTTCGCCGTATCGATAGACGAACCTCCGCCAATCGCGATCAAATAATCCGCTCCGCTCACCCGAAACGCATTGAGCCCCTTCTTTACGACGTCTACGGTCGGGTTTGCTCTCACCTGCGAAAAAATATTATAGGGCATACCGTTTGCGTCCAAAAACGCCGTTGCCTTAGCGACAACGCCGCGTTCTACCAAAACGGCGTCTGTTATGATAAGCGCTTTCCGAAAACCGCGCCTGCGCACCTCCTCCGGCAAATTCAAAAGCGCCCCCTGCCCGAAATAGGACGTTTCATTTAATATCATTCTCTGCGGCATCTGCTCTTCCTCCTTTATGCGAGCGGCAAAAATTCTTTCATTGCATTTATTGTAGTCTTTTTTCCCTGTCTGTACAACCGTCTTTTCCTTTATTTTACACCATTTTTTAGGAAGCTCAGGCCGCTTTCCGTTCATGCTTCCCCCATATATAAAGCGAACAGCTCGGAAAAATCCTCTTTTCCGTTCCAAAAGGCCCTGAAGTCCCCGGGCGACACAAAATCCCACGCAAACACGGCGACATATTCCTTCAAAGCGTTCAGAAACTGTTCCCCGCCCATCTGCAGCATCATCTGATAAAGCATCGCCGCCGGCTTATCGTATACGCCGGACGAATATTCGGCCGGCTCGTTCAGCCAATCATAAAGAGAACCGCCGATCTTCGTTTGGTCGCTTATCGTGTTTTCGTTTCCGCCCCGCTGCATAACGTCCGTATCTTTAAACCGTTCCCGCTTCCAATAAAAGCCTTCGATCTCCTCAGGCAGATATTCCTGCTCGTAGAAATATTCCGCGAACCGGCAAAAGCCCTCGTCGAGCCACGGGTCCTGGATCTGGTCGTTGCCTACGATTCCATAAAACCATTGGTACGCGACCTCGTGCGCCACCGTAACCGCGAGTTGTGCTTCATAATATTCTCTCCCCGGGCCATCGGAACCGGATATCCCCATCTCGAACTGCTCCAACGGCACCTCAGGCGCGACCATAATCAGCGTCGGATATTCCGTGCCGCTCACCCCTCCCGTAAGGCCGCTGCTCACGACTGTCAGCGTATCATAGGGATACCGTCCGAGCAATTCATTATAGAGCGTAAGCGCCTTACACGCCGCGTCCAGTAGAAATTCCCCTGTTTCCGGCAGTTCCTTATCGCAGAAAACATGAATTTCCGTCCCCTGTACCTCGGCGGAACGCTGCTCATACGCCTTACCCGCGCAAAACACGAAATCCCGCACGTTCCGCGCCTCAAATATACCCGGCTGTGTTTCCGTTCCTCCCGCTGCGATCATGTAGCCGTCCGGCACTTCTATTTCCGCCGTATAATCCGCTATATCCGTATAAAATGCGTCTCCGAGGTCCACATACGGCTCAACCGTCCAGCCGTTTTCCCCATATACGGCGGGCGTGATCACACAATTCCCCAGATTATAAACCTCATCCTGATAACCGAAGCGGTTGTTGATGTTGGGGATGCAGACGATATATTCCATTTGTATGCCGACCGTTTCTCCTGCCGGAAGCTCCTCCGGCAGTTCTGTCTTCCAAACCGTTCCATCCGCCTGCGCAAGCTCCGACGCCTCTCCCTCTATCTCAAACGTTTTCAATTCGATTCCGCCGCCGTCCGTCTGGAAAGCGTTCGGATAGAGATTGAAGTAAAGCTCTGTAAGTCCGTTTCCCGTACCGTTATAATACTTGAGCTTTTCCTGTACGACCAGCGTATGCGAAGCGTCGTCGAGCGTAAACTGTAAATCGAACCGGTTAATCGGTTCCCCTCCTTGGGGAAACGGGATCGCGTCAGAAGACGGCGCGGGCGTCTCTTCCGCAAGGCGCTCCGGCTGGCCGCTCTCCACCGGAAGGAATACCGCCGCTCCTCCTTCTTTCGCGGCTTTTTCCGTTTGGCAGGCGGTACAGAAAAGGAGCAGGACCGCCGTTAGAATGGCTGCAATTACTTTTTTCATTTTTTACCTCTGTCTATTGGATTTTTATCTACGATACCGCCCGTTTGTTTCACAGTTGTATCTTTCCTGCTCAAACGGCTCATAAAATCTTTCGCAGATAATTTTCCATACTGTTTTTCGGGCACAAAAAGAGACCGCCGGGCGGCCTCTTTTCTTGTATTGACAGGTTTTTATTTTTTGTATTGCAGTCCGATCTCCTTAAAATGGGCTACCCGTTCCTTCAGCCCGGGATACTCTTTTTTGATCTTATCCGAATAAATACTCTCCTCCGGGTCGGCGGTCGCCGCGTTTTCGTGTCCGACGAGCGCCCATGTGTTGTCCGACAGATGCCGGAACGCTTCGTCGCGCTGCTTCATACAGATAAAACTCTGCCGTGGCTGGTTGATATCTTCTCCGGATATCTCAAAGAAGTCAAGCTCACGGCATTTGTCCATCACGCGCACAAGCTGTTCCATCGTGTTCCGCGAAGGCATATAGGAAAGCGCTTCAAAGCCGAGCTCTTTTACGAACGGGAATAGTTCGTCCAAGAATTCATCCTCAAACTTCTGCGCTTTTTTATCCCCCGTGGGCGATTCCGCCACATCTCCGAGATAACAATAGGTCGGTATCACGCCCAGAGAACGCGCATATTCCACGACCTCCTTCACCGGGAAGCTGTCTTCGCCTCCCGCAATGAAGAACTGCGGAACAAATTCCGACTTTAAGATATTGAGCACATCGTATTCATAGGCAAAAAACTCCGTATCCTCGAGCATTTTCCTCACATTCGGCTTGATCGTGAGCCTCATACGCTCTTCAAGGAAGCGGATCAGCCCTTCTCCTTTTCCATATCGGCCGATCAGCTTTTTCGTCAGTGCAAACAGGATATGGCGCTCCGTGACGCTGCCGCCATCGTGCGCCATGGAAAGCGGCTTCACGTCCTCTTCAAAATCCAGCGAGAGTCCGTAAGGCTTTATGATCCCGTTCAGCCTCTGCACCTGCTGTGCATTCCGTTCATTGCGCTTCGCGCGGATTTTCATGAGCAGGGCGTCCATTTCGTCTATTTTGTTGTGCGGCAGGCCATGCAGTGCGATATAGGCGACTGTCGGCTCGTCCGGATTGTTGAGCGTGCGTCCCTCAAAAGGAGTTCCCGCAAAGCTCACGCGTACCTCGCAGCCGATCGTGGTCGTGATACGCATAATTTCCCCTGCCTCTATGAATTCCCGCGCACCGCTGATCGAGTCATGGTCAATGATCCCGACCGTGCACAGTCCGCTCATGTAAGCATAATAGACTGCCGCAGACGGCGAATAGGGAGAAAACGAATACGTCGTGTGAACGTGATTGTTCGTGTCCGTCGTGCGCTCCGGCTCCGCAATCTGTCCTTCGTCAAGCATTTTGCGCAGGCCGCGCAGAGCTTCAAGGCGCTGCTGCTTTTCCGGCGCGTTTAAACCTTTTAACAATGTCTCCTGATCCATCGCTCTTCCTCCATTTCTGTTGCCCCTCAATATTGTGTTATTTTTTCACAATTTTCTTATTGAAAAGCACAAATAAATTACATATAATGAAGCAGTAGTGTATGAAACGTTCAAACTCATCTTTACTATATCATGCTTCTCACGATTTTCATAGGAAAATCTAAACAAAATTCAGGAAAAGAGGTAACGAAATTGAATCTTGCGGAACTGGTAAAACTTTCGAATGATTACGGCAAAAACGAAGATTACGTTCTTGCAGGCGGGGGAAATACTTCTCTGAAAGACGAGCGGGAAATGTATATCAAAGGCTCGGGGACGACGCTTGCTACCATTACGGAAGACGGATTCGTCGGTATGGACCGTGCAAAGCTCTCCGCCATGATGACGGCGGATTACCCGTCCGTCGATAAAGAGCGGGAAGCGGCTTCTCTTGCGGACATGATGGCCGCGCGCCTTCCCGGCTTTGAGGAAAAGCGCCCGAGCGTTGAAACGACGCTTCACAATTTGTTCCCGTTCCGTCTGATCCTGCACATACATCCGGCGCTGGTAAACGGCCTCACCTGCGGGCAGGAGGGCGAGAGGATCGCGGCGGAGCTCTTCCCCGGCGAGCATGTATGGATCCCGCTTTCACGCCCGGGCTATGTGTTATCGCTGTTGTGCCGGAAAAAGCTCGCGGAATATAAGGCGAAGCACGGAAAAGAAGCGCAGATCCTCTTGCTGCAAAATCATGGTATCTTTGTTGCCGCCGACACGCGGGAGGAGATCGACGCGCTGATGACACATGTGATCGGGCAGCTAAACGGCAGGCTCGGCCGCACGCCGGACTTTTCAGAAGCTTCCTGCGATATGGAAAAGGCGGAAGCCCTGAAGCGCGAACTGGCCGCGCTCTATTCGCCGAACGGAAAGGCCGAGCTTTTGTGCAATCGGGAAATTTTATCCCTTACGGCTTCAAAGAGCGCTTTTGCCCCTCTTTCGGCAGCTTTCACGCCCGACCATATCGTTTACTGCAAGGCTGAATTCCTGTATACGGAAGCTCCCGATCTGCTCGACGTAAAGTTTACGGAATTCATGGACAAAAACGGCTATGCTCCCAAGATCGTCTGCATCAAGGGTTTTGGCGCGTTTATCCTCGGAAATACGGAAAAGGAGATCGCGACTTCAAAGGCGCTGTTCCTTGATGCGGTAAAGATCGCCGTTTATTCGGAAAACTTCGGAGGTCCTCTGCACATGACGCCCGAGCTGATCGATTTCATTACTAACTGGGAAATGGAAGCATACCGCCAGAAAGTAAATCAGGGCTGAGCGGTTCGCAAACGGCAGGGGCCTGCACCTTAGTGCAGGCCCCTTTTCTGTTCCTGCGGCCTTTGCTTTCAAAAAGAAAACGCAGTATAATAAACGGGTATTTTAGATTTGGCAGAAAGGGAGCTATATCATGGAAACTTTGCAGCAATTGTCTCTGAAGCTTCATTCTCTCGTATTATTCCGCAATTTGCTGAAAACTCCGGTCCTGCGGAAATTCACCGCACTGATGCGCGCCGCCGAGCAGGGCAATCCTGAAAAATGCTTGGATGCCTATTCCGGCTTCTGCGCTCATCTTTTTGCACATGGAACGAATTTCAGCGATCATATTTTAAATGCCGTACTGGAAAGCGAAAACCTGTATGCGCTGAAAAAGGGCAAAGGAGAGCGGCCCGCGCACGGGCTGGAACGCTGCCTGAAGAATGAGCTTGCCATTCTTCAGGAATTATCCGCCGTTTCCAGCGCACAAGTAAAACGCCTCATTCCCTACGATGGTTTCCTGCCCGACTGGGAAATATCAAAACATGATTTTATACGCGCCTATCGGGAGCATATCGCGCACATTGGCATATACGGCTACGGCCCGTTTGCAAATCATCATTTCTTTACAGTTGCAGACGGGAACCTTGTTCCCGTGAAGCATCCGGACAGTACACGGCTTTCCGAGTTATCCGGCTATGAATATGAACGGAGCTGTGTCATTCGCAATACGCTTGCGCTGCTGGACGGGAAGCCCGCCGCAAACGTCTTGCTGTACGGCGACAGCGGCACCGGAAAATCTTCTACCGTAAAGGCTGTTGTGAACGAATTTGCCGGAAGAGGGCTGCGGCTGATCGAGATCAAAAAAAATCAGCTTCGTATGATCCCCGGCCTGATCGATAGCTTGGGCGAAAATCCGCTGAAATTCATTCTGTTCATCGACGATCTTTCCTTCACGCGGGACGACGATGATTTCGGCGCGCTGAAAGCGATCCTCGAGGGCTCTGTTTCCGCGCGGACGAAAAATCTGGCGGTATATGCCACCAGCAACCGCCGTCACTTGGTGCGCGAGACCTTTTCCGACCGCGAGGGCGATGAGGTGCACGCAAACGATACGGTGCAGCAGCTTACCTCCCTCTCGGACCGGTTCGGCCTCACGCTCACGTTCTCCCGTCCGAATCGGGAACAATATCTTGCAATCGTTGGACATCTCGCCGATATTTACAGTATCAAGACCGAACGCGACGAGCTTTTCCGTCAGGCTGAGATCTATGCGCTTGAACGCGGCGGACGTTCGCCCCGTGTGGCAAAGCAGTTTTTGGAACAGGTGCAGGCGATTGGAATATAGCGGGTGAAAAACGGGCATTTTGCCCGGAACAATCTGTATTATGCATAATAATACAGTTATAAAAACCGCTATATACAGCGGTTTTTGTGTATCTATCTGTCTTCTTTTTATTTTCCTCATCTCCGCGTCTTTTCCAGCACTCCTGTAAGATCAAAGGGAGGAATAAAGCTCTCGCTTGCCGTTCCTTCCTCTTGAAGGAATCCATTTTCCACACCAAGCGCAAGCGCATAATCGACCAATTCTTCATATTCCTCCGTGCACACCGTACGGCGTAATTCCTCCGGCAGGTTTTCGGCATGCACAGGAGTATACTGGCGCATCAGGCTGATATAAATATCGTTTCCATACGTTTCATATAAATAGCGTACGACCTGTTTGGAATCCTCGAGGCAGCCCGGAAGCAAGAGATGCCGGACGATCACGCCTCTTTTCATCATACCCGTCTCATCGAACACAGCCTCTGCCTTTTGCCGCACCATTTCTTTCAGCGCTTCCCGCGCACACAGCGGATAATCTTCCGCATGCGAAAAACGTCCGGCCAGCTTCCTATCCATATATTTGAAATCCGTAAGATAAATATCTATGCTGCTCTCTATCATTCGGAGGGCCTGTACGCTTTCATATCCGCCGCAATTATAAACGATAGGAATGGAAAGCCCTCTTTTGTCCGCATCGCAAAGCGCCTCCCTGATTTGCACCGCATACTGTGTCGGCGTGACAAGATTGATATTCACAGCCCCTTTTTCCTGAAGCTCGAGGAAGATATCCGCCAAGCGGCGTGTGCTTACCACTGCGCCCGCCCTGCCTTCGCTGATTTCCGCATTCTGGCAATAGACGCAGTGAAGAGGGCATCCGGAAAAAAACACAGCCCCGGAGCCTGCCGTTCCTGAAATGCACGGTTCTTCCCAGAAGTGGAGCGCCGCCCGCGCTATCCGCAGCCGGGCATCCATGCCGCAGGCTCCCTTTTCCCCCGAAAGCCTGTTTGTTCCGCACGCGTGCGGACATAATGTGCAGTGTGCGAGCGCTTCTCCTGCCGCCATTATTTCATTCCTGCGAGGCTGTTCCATGCCTCTGTATTGTAGATACAGCCCGGATCGGGCGCCAGATAGTCGTCATAATAGCCATACGCCCGTGCGCGGCAGCCGCCGCAAATGGTGCGGTTTTTGCACGATACACAGTGTTCCTCCAGCAGTGTGCGGTCCCTCAGCTGCTGCATGACCTCCGATTCATGCCATACCTCGTTCAGACTTTGCTTCCGCAGATCGCCTACTACCTTCGGGATAAAAACGCAAGGCGTTACAAGACCGTTCGGCTGGAGCGCGCAGTACAATCTTCCGGCTCCGCACCCTCCTATATATTCGCAGAGCATTTTTGCCTGCTGTCCTTTGAACGCCCCGTAATGGTTCACGATTATTTTATCGTCCGGTGCATTTTCGATACAATAACGCCCATACTGCGTGCAGGTGGAAAACGTATCCACCTTTTTATCATCAAGCAGCGCCGTATGCAGCTTATGCAGCATCTCTTCCCGCATTTCGGGAGTAAGGTCCTCTTCCTCTATACTCTTTCCCCGTCCTGCCGGAATATAGTTAAATGCGTAAAAAGAGTTTACTTTCAGCGACGTGGCGAGGTCAATAAGCGCGTCTAATTCTCCGAAATTCCGGCGCGTAATGGTGGACGCCATACCTACGTCGAGCTTTCCCGTTGCCACACAGTTTTTGATGCCCTGCACTGCTTTATCCCACAGCCCCTTCCCGCCGCGGAACGTATCGTGCGTTTCCGGGTCTACGCTGTCCACGCTGATCTCGACATAATCTACGCCGACCTCGTGGAGGCGCGCAGCCGTTTCCTCGTCGATCAGCGTTCCATTCGTCGCTACGGAAAGATAAATGCCCTTTTGGTGTGCGTATTCCGCTACTTTCCAAAAATCCGGATGCATCAGCGGTTCCCCGCCGGAGATCGCCAGCGACGCCACATAGTTTTTATCCATTTCGTCTATCACATGCAGACGTTCCTCCAGCGTAAGCTCGTCAGGCAGCGCTTTATGCGCGTCCTGATAGCAATGCACACAGCGCAGATTACAGATATTTGTAAAATTCCACACGATCAGGATAGGCGAAGAAAAGCACTGCGGCGCACTCAATCCGAACTCCGGCAGGCTGTTCGCAATATTACAGATCGCCTTTCGGTAGAACGGCTGCGCAAACGTCTCTTCGATCTCGCTGCGTTTCACTTTAAAAAACAAGGGAAGAAAAGACAGCAAAATATGATACGGAATATTCCTGAACTGTTTTTTCTCCTCCCGCGCGTATGCGGCCATCAAGTGGTCTATACGCATCCGGCCGTCCCCCTCGGCCTCCGACAGCTTTTTTAGGCTGCGTTGGATAAAAGCGCTCCCTAAAAAACGCTGCACCTGTTCAGCTGTTACCATTTGTATAACCCCCTTTTGAGAACCAAACATTTCTATTTCTATTTTATCACTTTATCAAGAAGACTGCGCAAATATTTTTACACCGTTTCAAAACATAGCGACCGCTTTCCGTTTCTCTTTTCTCTATGCTATAATAAACAGGGTAAAATAACAACAAAGGAAGCGCAGGCATGTCAGCAGCTTTTCAAATCATCCTCGCCGCCGTGCTCATCGCGGTGGCGGTCAATTTTATTTTAACCGCCGGAAAAAACGAGCGTGTTCCCGCACTGTCTGCAGGGCAGGATTTTACTGTCCGCTATCCCCGCGTATTCGTGTGGCTCGCGGTAGTGTTTTTCTGTTTCCTCTCCTGCGTTTTGCTGCTGCTCCTCATCTGGCATGCGTTTGACTGGACGGGCGTTATCCTTCTTTCCATCCTCGCCGCATGCGGCGTATATGTCCTGCTTCTTGCCCTCGTATGGCGCATCAAGGTCTTTTCCGAATATGTGATGACCTATAACATCTTTGGACGAAAAAGGCAGGTCTATTTCAAGGATATCCGGCATGTTACCGTCACCCGCAGGCTTTTTCTGATGGAAACGGCAGCCAAAACCTACCGTTTTTCCGCTGGTATCGTCTATCGTGAAGCGTTTCTCGTCCGCCTGCGTGAGAACCATGTGGATATCGCCCGTTTTCTGTAGCAGGCTTCAATATTCCCGCTTTCGGTATATCTTCCCGATGAATATCCCCAAAAATACCGCCATTGCCCCAAAGATCACAACGGGCGCCGCATATTCTTCCGGACGGTTGAAATACTGCGGAGCCGCTATCCGAACCGCTGTGACTATCCCCGCCCCGGCGAGCATCAGAAGCAATAAGATACGAAGCACGTTTATAATATTCATCGACCGTTTTATCCTGCTCTCCTCGCTGCTGAACGCTTCCGGCCGCTCGCCCTCATATTCTTTCCGCCAGATATACTCGCTCGCCATCTTCCCCACAAGCTCCCAGCCGAACGCCTCAAAGGTCGCAGTATAGTCCTTTTTTGGAAAGGCATTGAGGTCCATTACATATCGGTACCGCTTCGGCTCCGTTTTACGGAACACCATGCAAAAAGAGCTGCTCTGCCGTATCTTGTCTACGTTCCAGCCCTGCGCGGCCATATCTTCCATAAAATGTTCCCAATCGGAGGGCACGGCGTATTTATATGGCGTCCACCACGCTCTTTTCGTTGTTTTCATAACAGTTCCTCCGCGGCTTCGTATAGCTCCCGCAGCCGGCGCGCCTCTTTTTTCAAGATCGTTTCGCCAAGCGCGGTGATCTCATATTTCTTTTGCCGTCCTTCTTCTCCCGCCGGGCGGATCAGCCCGTCTCCCGCAAGCTTTGACAGGCTTTGATACATGGTTCCTGCTCCAATACGCAGCCTGCCATGCGTACGCTCCTCCACGTGCAGCATGACCCCATAGCCATGCCGCTTCCTGCGCAGCGAAAACAGAATATAGAACATCGTTTCACTCATGGGGATATATCGGTTTTCCGCTCTTTTCCCGTCCATTTTTCCTTTCCTCATATATATCACATTACGATATACTTTATATCGTATCGTGATATATGTCAACTGCCGGAACTATTTTTTTCATAAAATTTGACTTCTCCGTCCGAAAATGTTATAATAATATTGTATTCATGTAGTTGATTGACCTCGTATTTGTGTAAATCATCCTGCGTCATGGTTTACAGAAATATGGGGTTTTTCTTTTTACATCGTTACAAATACTAATTTCAGGAGGTACCACAATGAATAATGGTACGGTAAAATGGTTCAACGCAGAAAAGGGATATGGATTTATCACGAACGACAGCACGGGAGAGGATGTATTCGTACATTTTTCCGCGATCCAGACGGACGGTTATAAAGCGTTAAATGACGGTCAGCATGTCACGTTCGATACGGAGCTTGATGCGAGGAGCAGTAAGGTAAGGGCGTGCAACGTGTGCGCGCTCTGAACGCAAAAATGCCGGGGGGAAATCCCCCCGGCATTTTTTGATCACTCTGCTATCCCATTACGGCTCTTTTGGCTTTTGTCCTACCGGGGCTGCATGAGGCGCCGTTCGTGTACTGCCGCTTCCATCCGCTGGTGCGGCGTTTTCTGCCGAAGCTTCATGTGTCTGCGGCATCTTCACCCCCGGAGGAAGCGGATTTTTCTTCCGCATAAAATGATAGATAATGAACGGAATGAATATGACTACTGCGAAGCTGATGATCAGGATCGTCAGATAATCCGCAGCGGCATTCTGCCCGGTAAGCTGAGACGGCGGAACAAACGAGATGACCAAGGCAAAAATAGAGACCGCAAGGCCAATGACCGCCATAATCAATTTTACAGGCTTTTTCTTTGATATTTCAAACGCCCTCGGAAGATCGTCATGCTTCCTGACCAGCTTGATGTAGGCAAGGAAAAAGATGATGTAACCGACAATATAAATGATTACCGTGAGCGAGATGGCCGTGAAAAACGACACGTTGCTGCCGCCGCCGCCAAACGTAAGTACAGCCGCCCAGATCGTTACGATAACGCCCTGAAGGAGCAGGAACTTTGTCGGTACTCCATGCTTGTTCGTTTCAGACAGCTTTTTGGGCAAAAGCCCGTTCTTTCCGGCTTCGAGCATGCCCCACGACGGGCCGACCACCCATGCGGAGACTTCCGCGATCACACCGACTGCAATAAGGACCGCAATGATACTGACGATCCAGTCCATTCCGCTTCCGAAATGGTGCACCAAGCCTTCAAAGCCCTGAATGACGCCGGTGGAAAGCCCAAGCTGGCTCTCCGGCACTACGGCGGCGATCGAGGTACCACCGATCGTATTGAGCACGATCGCTAAAATCACCAATATGATGATGGCGACCGGATAGTCTTTTTTCACATTCTTCATTTCATTGGCATGCGTTGCTGACGCTTCGATTCCCGCATAAGCGAGGATAAAGGACACGAACACCACCAGAGTGTCGAGCTTCGTGAAATCCGGAATGAGCGCTTTTGCGTCAAGCGGCACGAGGCTCTTGCCTCCCGTTGTAAAGAAACCGATCGCCAATGCGAAAAGCACGATGGCCGGGATCATAATACCGAATATAAATCCGATCTTTGATATCTTTGCCGTAAATTTTGTTCCTTTGAACTGGGAAAAGGTCAGCGCCCAGAAAATGACCAGAACACCGATAAATTTGATCACAGGGTTGCTGTTCAGCGCATCCCAGTTCAAGACATAGGAAAGCGCCCCCAATATGAAATAGATCATTGTCACAAACCCTACCGTGATTTGGAACCATTGGAAAAATATATTCGCAAATCCCCATTTCTCACCCAGCATATTTCCAGACCATGTGTAAACGCCGCCGGTATCCCAGCCCTTTACGGTCGCCATTTCCGCGGCGGAGAGCGCTACAGGCAAAAACCATAAAACGCCGCCGAGGATCAGGAAAAATACAAGTGAAAATCCGGAGGATGCGAACGTCGGATATTCATATACGGTCATGACCATGGAAGCTGTGATCGCAAAAAATCCGAACAGTGTTAAATGCTTATTACCGGATGCGGCAGACACAACACTTTTCATAAATTACCTCCTTTGGAAAAAATTTCCATACTCTTTTTCTTTCATTCGGGCCGGGGCTGCGGCGGAAGAGCCGCAGACCTTGCCCAAGCTATCGATCTGCCGGAGCGCCGTAAAGCGTCCGGAGCTCATTTAATGCGTAAAGCCCTGTGCGCCGCTCTTCTGCTTGCCCGGCGCTTCTTCTTTTGTATTCTTTTCAAGGTATTCGATAGCCATCTTCATATCCTGAATGAGGGAATCCGCCATGTTGTAGGAAAGGTCCGCGCGCACCACATAACGCTGAATCAGAACGTTCGTCATATTCTCAGGCAGCGTATAGGCCGGAACCTGCCAGCCCTTCATCGCCAGCCTGTCCGCCAGTTCATAAAGCGTCCATTTATGCTTGCCCGGATCTTTCAGCTTATAGCACACGATCGGGATGTTCGTCGCATCGTTGTAGATCTCAAAAATCCCCATATCGCGGACTGCCTGCGTAATATGCAGCGCAACCTCCTGCGTATGCTTTTGTACGAGCTGAAGCCCTTCCCGCCCATACCGCAGAAAGATATAGTACTGGCCGATGATCTGACTGCCGGAGCGCGAGAAATTGATCGCCATCGTCGGCTGCTCCCCGCCCAAATAGTTTACATAAAAAATGAGTTTTTCCGGAAGATATTCTTTGCTCTTCCACAATACCCATCCGATACCCGGATAGACGAGGCCGTATTTGTGTCCGGAAGCGTTGATGGAATGTACGTTTTTCAAACGAAAATCCCACTCGAGCTCAGGATCCGTAAACGGCACGAACAGTCCGCCCGAGGCGCCGTCCACATGAATACCGATCGGTACCTTTGCCGATTTGTTATGCTTTTCTACCAGTTTATCCAGCTTCTTGATGTCGTCGAATTTCCCCGTATAGGTAATACCGAGGATCCCGACGATCCCTATGGTATAATCGTCCACATAATCCATGACCGTATCCATATTCATGCTCATATGCTGCTCATCGAGCGGAACGAGACGCATCTCGATATCCCAGTAAACACAGAATTTTTCCCAGCAGACCTGATAGCCGGAGGAAATGACCAGATTCGGTTTTTTTGCTTTCGTATCGATCCCTGCTTTTTCTGCGAGTTCACGCCAACGGAATTTCATAGCCATCCCCCCGAGCATGCACGCCTCGGAGGAGCCCACGGTGGATGTGCCCATCGCCTCTCCTTCCGGCGCGTTCCAAAGGTCCGCTATGATATTGACACAGCGGTTCTCCACCTCTGTCATCTGCGGATATTCCGATTTATCAATCGCATTCACCGCAAGTGTTTCAGCCATCAGCTTCGTCGCTTCCGGCTCCATATAGGTTTGGCAGAAGGTCGCAAGATTCTGCCGGGCGTTCCCCTCGTCTATCAGCTCGTCCTTAATGAGGCGGTATGCCGCCTCCGCCGGAATCGGCTTTTCGTTCAAAGCATTCTTCGGCATTCCCTCATCTGCTCCAAAAATCGCGAGATTCAGGGAATCTGTTTGATCCTCTTTTAACCGTTTGTTCGTATGTAGCATGTTTATCACTCCTAAAAAATAAATTTGAAACCGTGTCCGCAAGTGTGGACCATTCATGAATCATTATGCATATATGTAACGCCTCCTCCGCAGCCTAAACAAATAGTGCCAAATTTTAATGTTTGCAAAAAAGAACGCGACGCTGTCCTTTATGATCAGGGAGCAGTGAAAGCCGCTTCATTTTCAATTCACAATCGTGCTATACTATAGTAAAAAATATACTGGCTGGAGTTTTCTATGTTTCATATACTGGTTGTAGAGGATGATAAAAACCTGCGGCGGCTCATGGCCGCTTATCTCGAGCAGGAGGGATATGAGGTCTATCATGCAGAGGATGGCGAAGCAGCGCTCACCGTTCTGGATTCCACGCATATCGACCTGATGATCAGCGACATCATGATGCCGAACATCGACGGCTATGAATTGGTGGAGGAATTACGCGCCGCAGGGTTCACTATACCTATCCTGATGGTGACGGCAAAGGAGACCTTTGAGGATAAAAAGAAAGGCTTTCTTGCCGGAACGGACGATTATATGGTCAAGCCGATCGACATGGAGGAAATGCTGCTCCGTGTCGCCGCGCTCCTGCGCAGAGCGAATATCGCCAACGAGCATAAGCTGCAGATCGGCGACGATATCCTCCTCGATTACGACAGCCTTACCGTACACGCGCACGGCAGGCTGTATGAGCTTCCCAAAAAGGAATTTTATCTTTTATTCAAGCTGCTCTCCTATCCAAAAAAAATTTTCACCCGCCAGCAGCTTATGGACGAAATATGGGGGATGGATGCCGAAGCAGACGAACGTACAGTAGATGTGCACATCAAGAGACTCCGCGAAAAATTTGAAGAGCTTTCCGAATTTAAGATCATTACGATACGCGGTCTCGGCTACAAGGCGGAACGGTACGTATGAGGCATTTCCACTCGATCCAGCTGAAATTCATGTTCGTATTCGTGGGCATTTTGCTCATTGCATGCACCGGCGCGCTGATTCTTGCGTCCGGCGTTGTGCAGTCGGCGATCCTCAGCGAAATGAAAAATCAGATCATGACGACCTCCGAAAATATCGTCCGGCTTTCCGACACAGACCTGAGTATGGATGAGATACTCGATACGGTCGCCAGCCCCTTTTATTCCATCAGCATTTATGACCCGGATACGGCCGCGCCGCCCGGAGGTGTAGCCTCTGAAAATCTTGCTTCCCTCAAAGAGAACACCATATATTTTGCACCGCGGGACGGAGACCGATTTCCCTATGCGTTTCTGAAAGTGCGGGATTCCTATATAGTGATGACGCCGCATGCGGATAACAATGAGCTGACCTATTTCCGCAGCAATTCCCTGACGGCACTCCTGTTCTGCGCATCGATCGGCGCTATTCTGATCCTTGTAGCCGTCATGCAGGTGACAAAGCCCGTAAAGCGCCTTACACAGGCCACCAAAGAAGTTGCCAAAGGTAATTTTGACGTGACCGTGGATTATGAATCGTGTGACGAGGTCGGCCAGCTTGCGCACCACTTTAACCTGATGACGCGCGAGCTGAAAAATATGGAATATCTGCGAAAGGATTTTGTGAGCAGCGTATCTCACGAATTCAAGACGCCTATTGCTTCTATTCAAGGCTTTGCGCGCCTTTTGAAATCCAAAGACCTATCCCCTGAAGAATTTGATGAATATACCGATGTTATTATTAGCGAGAGCGGCCGTCTCGCTAAGCTTTCTTCCAATCTTTTGCGCCTGTCCCGGCTGGAAAATCAAGCGATACCCGAACAGGATTCCGAATTTTCTCTCGACGAGCAGATTCGCAAGACCCTGCTGCTGCTCGAAAACGACTGGAGCAAAAAAAACATCGAGCTCGATATCGAGATGCAGTCCATACGCTATGTGGGAAATGAGGAAATGATCCAGCAGATATGGATCAACCTGCTCTCCAATGCTATCAAATTTTCACACGACGGCGGTCTGCTGCGTGTCCGTCTCGAAAACGACGGCGCCTTTGCGAGGGCTGAGATCGCAGACAACGGCGCAGGGATCGCAGAAGAAGCCCTGCCCCGTATCTTTGAAAAATTTTATCAGGGTGATCCTTCCCATTCCAAACAGGGAAACGGTCTTGGCCTTGCGATCGTAAAACAGATCTTAGACAGCTGTAGCGGTAAAATTTCCGTCCGCAGCCGCCTTGGAGAGGGAACGTGCTTTACTGTCCTCCTTCCTCTCCCGCAGAAGAAGCAGAAAAAAGGCTGAGCTTTTTTTCACAAACACTACTTGCATCGCAGAGTGATTTTCTGTATAATAAAACACGCTGATTGGTATCATGTGCAGTTCAAGACACATGATTTCCGGGTCGTGAAACATAGTTTCCGGTATACGTACCGCTCGAGAAGTACCGATATTTGCTGATTGCAACAAATATGAACTTTTTGGGAGGTATTTTTTTATGCAAAATCATGCAAACGCAACAGCAGCGATCAAAAAATATGCAAAACGCTGGTTCATCGATGGAATGGGCGCGATGGCGCTCGGTCTTTTCTCCAGTCTTATCATTGGGCTGATCATTTCACAGCTTGCGACGATCCCCGGACTTTCTGTCTTATCGCAATTTACGGAGGTACTAAGCGCGCAGTCGCCTGTGGTAGGCGCCGCGATCGGCGTGGCGATCGCATACGGTTTGAAAAACAAGCCTCTCGTCATTTTTTCGTCTGCGGCAACGGGCGCGTTCGGTTACGCCATGGGAGGTCCTGTCGGCGCCTATGTGGCCGCGCTCGTGGGTGCTGAAGTCGGCCGCCTCGTTTCAGGCAAAACGCCCGTCGACATCATCGTTTCGCCCATCGTTACGATCCTTGCAGGCGGCTTTATCGGCCTTTTGGTCGGGCCGCCGCTCAATACGTTCATGACGTGGCTCGGCGAGGTCATCAATTCGGCGACCGTCCTTGCCCCGCTTCCGATGGGTATTATCGTTTCCGTATTGGTCGGCATGGCGCTCACCCTGCCCATCAGCAGCGCCGCTTTGTGCATCATGATGGGGATCAGCGGACTTGCAGCTGGTGCTGCAGTTGCCGGCTGCTGTGCCAATATGATCGGCTTCGCGGTCATGAGCTTCAAAGAAAACGGCTGGGGCGGCCTTCTGGCGCAGGGCCTCGGCACATCGATGCTTCAGGTTCCGAATATCCTGCGCCGCCCGCAGATATGGCTGCCCCCTATCATTGCATCTGCGATCGTAGGTCCTATTTCAACGATGGTGTTCCAAATGACGAATACGCCGACCGGCGCGGGCATGGGAACCTCCGGCCTTGTCGGTCAGTTTGGTGCGTGGGCTGCCATGAGCTCTGCGACGCCCGCACCGATGCTCATCCTCGAGATCGCCCTTGTCCATTTCGTACTTCCGGCCATCTTTACTTTGATTTTTGCAGCGCTCATGCGAAAAGCCGGATGGATACGCCCGCAGGACTTAAAGCTCGAAATGATGAAATAAGGAAAACAGATACAAAAAGGGAAACGCGGTCACGCGCTTCCCTTTTTGGTCCGATCATTAAGGAACCCCTCGGGAAAAACCAACCCGCTTATGGGAGCCAAGCTTTATCCTGCAAAATGGAAGCTATGATAGATTGGACGAACATTTCCTGTTTTCTATATATTCCTGTATCGGCGCATCCAGAATTGCACACAGCTTCCCCATGCATTATTTCTGACAGTGCGGGCAAAAAACGCTTCCCCTACCCGCAATGACTATACGGCAGAGGGCAGCACCGCACACCGGGCAAGGCTTCCCTTTCCGTCCGTATACCTGCAAAAATGGAGTATTGCGGTACTTCTTTCCCTTTCCGGCAAGATATTCTGCAGGCGTGACCCTATTTTTTTCGATGAAATAATTCAGCCGTTCAGGAATGGTTTTCGCAAGGCTTTTCCATTCCGCTTCGGAAAGAGAGCGGGCAGGCTTATCCGGCCGGATATGCGATGCAAACAAAATCTCGTCTGCATAGATATTTCCGATCCCGGCGATGATGCTCTGATCAAGCAGGCATTCTTTGACGGCCCGTTTCCTTGTTCCGCACACTGCCTGTAAATATCCGGCATCCGCCGCAGTTCCGAACGGCTCCGGGCCTAATTTTCCAAGCCCGCTGAACCGGTCTTCCTCTCCGTCCGGTATCCACCAAAGCTTTCCAAAGCGGCGCGTATCGATAAACCGCAGCTCCGTTCCGTTATCCAGATGGAAAACGACATGCGTATGCTTTTCCTCCGGAAAGCCGGAGGGTACGGCAACGAGCCTGCCCGTCATACGGAGGTGCACGACGACCGTTCCGCCCGCAAGACATACCAACAAAAACTTGCCCCGCCTTTCCAGTCCCGTGATGTGTTGCTCCGCAACGCCTTCACAGAACCGTTCCGACCGGGGCCAGCCGATGACCTCCGGTCTATTTACTACTGTTTTTTTGATCAGCCGTCCGGCGAGCTGCGGCTCCAATACCCGTCTGACTGTTTCTACCTCAGGTAATTCCGGCATTGATCCTCTCTTCCGTTCAGCCAATGACGATATGCTCTACGCTTTCAACTGCCTCCTCTACCAAAGCATCGATATCAAGCGCCTGCTCTGCTTCTGCGATGCGGTCAAGCTTCGGCCGCGTAAGCGGATGCTTGGGAACGAATACCGTGCAGCAATCCTCGTACGGCAGAATGGACGTTTCATAGGTTCCGATCTTCTCTGCGATACCGATGATATCGAGCTTATCCATACCGATCAGCGGCCGGAACACAGGCATGGAAACGACGCTGTTCGTAACATACATGCTTTCCATCGTCTGGCTCGCGACCTGCCCGATGCTCTCCCCCGTAACGATGGCCTGCGCGCCGCATTTTTCGGCAAGCTTCTGCGCAATGCGCATCATAAAACGCCGCATGATAATAACGAGCATCTCGTGCGGGCACTTTTCATAGATCTGCGTCTGGATATCCGTAAAGCTGACCACATTCAGATGTATCCTGCCCGCATATTCCGACACGAGCTTCGCAAGGTCGATCACCTTTTGTTTTGCCGCCTCGCTCGTATAGGGGAAGCTGTGATAGTGTACGGCGTTGATCTCCACTCCACGCTTGGCTATCATATATCCGGCGACCGGGCTGTCGATCCCGCCGGAAAGCAGCAGCATAGCACGCCCGTTCGAATGCTGAGGCATCCCTCCTACAGCCGGGATGATATCCACATATCCATAGCATTGCTCCCGTACTTCTACGTAAACGTTGAAATCAGGCTCGTGTACATCTACGAAAAGCTCCGGCACTGCTTCTAAAATACGTCCGCCGAGCTCGGCGGCAAGCTGCATCGAGGAAAGCGGGAACCGCTTGTCTGCACGCTTCGCCTGCACCTTGAAGCTTGCCTCTTTGATTCCTTTTGTCTCCATATACTCCCGCACAAGGCGAATCATCGTTTCGCCGATGGAGTCGATATCCTTCTTCATTTCCACCGCCGGAGAAACGGAATGGATCCCGAAAACCTTGCACACCGCCCGCACCGCGCGCGGCATCTCTTCTTCCGTAAGGCCCGTCACATAAAAACGCCCGTATCCTTTTTGTGTCACAGCATTCGGAAATTCCCGCAGCGCCCGTTTGATCGCTTTTAACTGCAGGGATTCGAAATGCGGCCTGTTTTGGCCTTTTAAATGTATTTCTCCATAACGAACCAGTAATATCATACTTTTCTCTCCCGTTTCATCATAAATTTATTTCCGTGTGAACCTGCGCAGAAGCGCGGCATTTTTTGCGATCGCGTCCGCTGCGGCGCGCACTTCCTCTTTCGTAGTGAAAGGCGAAAAACTGATACGCACAGCGCCTGCCGCCTCTTCCGGCGTGAGGCCGAGCGCTGCTGCGATCCGGCTCTTCCCCTTTTTGGAGGAACAGGCCGAACCGGTCGAAATATAGATCCCCTGCGCTTCCAGCGTATGCAGCAGCGTTTCCCCGTTCACACCTAGAACAGAAATGCTTATGATATGTCCGCAGGACCGTTCTTCCTCCTGCGGCGACAGGATAACGGTATCCGGTATTTTTGAACACTCGTTCAAAAACACCCTCCTTATCTCCTGTATCTTTTCTTCTGCCGGATTATTTTCAAAATATTCCACTGCTGCCGCAAAGCTGAAGATACCCAGATTATTCTGTGTTCCTGACCGCAGGCCGCTTTCCTGTCCTCCCCCGAGGATATAGGGCTTGAGTGGCGTATGCTCCTTATAGAATACGGCGCCCGTTCCCTTGTGCGCGTGCAGCTTATGCGCGCTGACCGTATAATAATCGATGCTCGAAGTGTTTTGCAGCCGTTCCCGGCAAAAGGCCTGTACGCCGTCCGAATGAAACAGGGCATTCGGATTTTTTGCTTTTACGAGTGATGCGATGCGTTCCACATCGTTTTTGGCTCCTGTTTCGTTGTTGACATGCATAATGCTGACGAGCACAGTGTTTTCATTCACCGCATCCGCGACTGCCTCCGGGGCAGTCACGCCGTTTTTGTCCGTGGGCACAAAGGTCACCTCGCATCCCGCGCTCTGAAGAAGCTTAAAGCTTTCCTCTACGCACGGGTGCTCCGCTCCCCCGCATACATAGTGCATCGCTTTCTTTTGCTTTGCCCCACGTAAAATGACCGTATTCGCACTCTCTGAACCGCAGCTTGTAAAAAAGCATTTATGTTCCTGCGCGCCGAATGCACGGAGCAGCGTTTCCTTTGCCTCGTCGATCTTTTTCTGCGTGCGCGTGGCTCCCGCATACAACGCAGAGGGGTTTTGCCACATTTCCGCGGCATATTCCGCATAAACGTCCTTTAGCTGCTCTAACGGCTTCGTTGTCGCCGCGTTATCTAAATATATCTCCTGTTCCATAAAACCGCCGCCTCAGAATTCATTTGATCTGTATTATTATAGCATACTCCGCGCATAAATACCTTTCTCCATAACTTTTTATTCGGGCAAACACAAAAGGCACGGTTCCCCGTGCCTTTCTTCTCCGTTCTATACTTCAGCCTGCCGCCTTAGGCATACGGCTCTTTTTCATCCAAGATTGTTCATATCCGCGAGGGTGAATTCCACGGAATATTCCTTGCCCTCCCGCCATACCTTGGCCGTTATCGTTTCCCCTACTGCTTTTTCAGATAGGACAGGCATATCCGCACCTGTCGTAAGGTCGACCCCGTCGATCTCCGTGATCACATCATTCTGCTGAAGCCCTGCCTGATCCGCAGGCCCTCCCGCCGTAACGTCGACCACAAGAGCGCCGCGCGGCGTATCCCACAGCTTTGCATCGATCTCGGATATCAGCGTATAGGTGATTCCAATCCCCGCACGCGGGATGCTGCCGTTTTCAATCAGCTGCTGTGCAATGCTGACCGCCCGGTTGATCGGGATCGCATATCCTACTCCCTCCGAATCGAGCAGGTTCCCGTTGGCGTCCATTCCGGAATAAAACTTTTTCGCCGTATTGACACCGATCACCTTGCCGTCTTCTCCAATAAGGGGGCCGCCGGAGTTTCCGGGATTGATTGCAGCATCCGTCTGGATCATCGTCATTTTATTTCCGTCGAGTGCTACCTCCAGCTCCGCGATACTCACATGTCCGACCGTAACGGAATTGTTGAACGTCGTTCCCCGTACATTCCCGATGGCGACTGCGAGCTCGCCTGCTTTGATGGAATCGCTGTCTCCTATTGGTACGGCTTTGATACCGAGCCCCTCCACCTGTATGACCGCGATATCCGTGGCAGCATCTCCGCCGATCTTTTCCGCAATGTGCTCCTGCCCGTCAGGCGTCGTTACCTTGATGAGGTTTCCATCTGCGACTACATGATTATTGGTCAGGATATGACCTTCTTCGGATATCACAAAACCTGTGCCTGCGTCGAGCGCCTGTTCTACCGGCTCCTGCCCGGAAACAAGCTGCTTGTTATAAGCAGTAATGCCCACTACGCTGCCCGACAGGTTTTCCGCGATCTCTACTGCAGGATTCTGCGTATTCTGGATATTCTCCGCCTCTCCGCCGAGGTTCGGCGCTTCTTCCGCCGCATTTGCCTGCGCCTGTTCCTCTTTTGTCGGGAGCTGCTGCAGACCGCTGCTCTGCACCCACTGCCCCGTTATTGCCGGTACGATCAGAAAACCGGTAATGAGCCCGCCTGCTACGACGCCCGCTGCTGCGGCTACCAATATCTTGGGAAATTTTCTTTTTTTCTTTGGAGGGGCCGGCTCTCCTCCTGCTGGTCCTTGTCCTGCCATACCCGGCTGCGGCGCTCCATAGCCGCTATAACTATAGGGCTGTCCCTGTCCGGGCGGTGTATCCTGCCCGCCGTTATACTGATTGAACCCATTCTCGTCCATAACTGTTTTCCTCCTCGCGGCCGCCTTCTTCAGACCGTTTATTTCCAATTATTATCATACGCGAATTATATGAAAAATGTATGAACAAATGAAAAAACGCATTTGATTTTTGAGATGGCTCAATTCGCTTTTTTCAGCGTAAAGGTGAACGTCGTTCCGTCCTGTTCGTTTGACGTCACCCAAACTTTTTGCCCATGCGCCTTTAAAATGTTTTTGACGATGGAAAGGCCGATGCCTGTTCCCTCTTTCGTCCGCGTATGCGATTTGTCTATCTTATAGAACCGGTCGAAAATATAGGGAATGTCTTCGCTCGGGATCGGCTCACCGGAATTATTAACGCTCACCCACACGCTGTCGCCATGCACCTCGTCCGACACGCGCAGCGTTCCATTTTCGGGAACGAATTTGATTGCATTCTCCATGATATTGTGCAACACCTGTGTGATCCGGTTCATATCTGCTAAAACATATATCTTCTCTTCCATGAGTGCTGCTTCGACTTCCAGCTTTTTCGCGCTGATCTTACTTTCAAAGGAGATCAGCACGCGGCGTATCAGCTCTCCGATATCTATGCGTTCCATTTGCATCGGGAACTGCCCCGATTCGATCTTCGCAAGGTCGAGCATGTCCGTAATCAAAAGATTCAGCCGTTTTGATTCGTCCAGCACAACTTCCAGATAATGGTCGATTTCGTCCTTTGGTATCGTTCCGTCCAGAGCCGCCTGTACCAGCCCCTGTATGGAGGTAAGCGGGCTCCTGAGCTCGTGAGATACGTTAGCGATCAGGCTCTCGCGCGACGCCTCATACTTTTTCAGGTCCCGCGCCACGCTGTTGAACGTATAGGCGAGCTGCCCGATCTCGTCTTTTGAACTGACCCGCAGGTGGATATCGAAATCCCCTTTTGCAAGCTGACGTGCGCCGAGCGTCACCACTGAAAGCGGCCGCAGCATACTCTTGGAAAAAATATACGTCAATACGATCCCAAGTGCCGCCGATATGCCTGCGGCGAGCACGATCTGCCGGTACATTGCCATAAGAGACTGCTCCATTTCATAGACCTGCTTATGAACAAAAACATACCCTACGATCTGGCCGCCGCTCACGACCGGCGTTGCCACCGTCAGCACGGGTGTATTGAATACATTGTTCGCTTCGGTGATCTTGCGCACAGTATTTCCCTTATTCAGTTCCGTGATCATGTCCTCATAATAGGTTTGTATCTCTTCCTTCGTGACGCTCGTACGGCCGCTCGGGTCTTCCATCAGCCACCCGAACAGATTGCTGTTGATGACCCATATCGCATTATTGTCGGCTTTCGCTTTTGCGGCGATCTGCTCATTGAGCTGGGAAAAGGACAGCACGCCTTTGGAATAAAGATTCACTAAATTTTCCACATCGTCCGCTGTCGCCGTCATTTGCTGCTTGCTGTCGTCAAGATAGGCATTGCGTACGACCTGACTCATCATAAGGCCGGACAAAAGCAGGGCTATCATAATGATCGCCATAAACAGCAGCATTATTTTGCCAAAAATGGTTTTAATCATCCGCTCTTCCCGTCTTTTCGTTTCCTTCTCCGGTCATTATAGGCCTTCTTTATGTCAAATATATGAAAAAAATATGAAATAATCTGTATGCAGCGCATACAGATCATTCCGCTTCTTTCACACTTTTATGCGCGCGGGGTCAGACCTCGAATTTATATCCAACGCCCCACACCGTTTTGATCTGCCATGGCTCCCCGTCTTTGAATTTCTCGCGCAGACGCTTGATATGCACGTCGACCGTGCGGGAATCGCCGAAATATTCGAATCCCCATACCTGCTCTAAAAGCTGGTCGCGCGTGAACACCTTATTGGGACGTGAGGCGAGAAAATGCAGCAGCTCGATTTCCTTGGGCGGCATTTGCAGCTCCTTGCCTTCATAAATCACCTGATAGTTCTGCATATCGATCTTAAGATCCGGATATTCAAGAATATCCGTTTTTTCATCCTGCGTACTGCGCCGGATGACCGCCTTTACGCGCGCAACGAGTTCTTTGGGATCAAACGGTTTTACGATATAATCGTCTGCGCCGAGCTCGAGCGCGAGTACCTTATCGAACGTCTCGCCTTTTGCCGTCAGCATGATTACAGGCACGTTGCTCTTTGCGCGAATCTGCTTGATCGTCTCAATGCCGTCCTGAACCGGCATCATGATGTCGAGGATCACAAGATCGTACTGCTTGCCGAAAAACAGGTCCACGCCGATCGCACCGTCCGCCGCTTCCGTGACCTCATATCCCTCCTTGCGCAGGTATAGCTTTACTACCTCGCGAATATTTTTATCGTCATCGATCACTAAAATATTCTGTTTCATCCAACTCCTCCTTTATTCCCGGGTGGCTTTATGGAATTTCCACTACTTTTATATCATTTTTCTTGAGAAGCGCACAAGTTACGCCGCAGCCCTCGCGAAGCACGCCCTGAAAGGAACCGTCATAGATGCGGCTCGTGCCGCACGACGGGCTTTTGGCTTTCAGCCATACCTCTTCCGCTCCTATTTTCTGTGCATATTGTAAAAACTTCTGCGCCCCTTCTATAAAATCCTGCGTGATACACGCTCCCTCTTTATTATAAACACCGGCTTTTCCACTTAAAACGTCAAAACCGTCTCCTCCGCATATTTCGGCCGGAGGACGCGGTATCGTAAGCCCGGCCATTGCCTCCGGGCAGGCGCATACTGCTTTTCCCTCGCGTACGAGACGCACGGTTTCTTCATTCGGCCTTGCCTCTCCATCATATCTGCATGGTTTGCCTGCAAGACAGGCGCTTACTATGATCATCAAAAACTCCTTTGTCATCCCAGACCGGCCGGTATCATTTCAGGGTGACCACCGTCACACCGATCCCGCCTTCGCCATATTCTCCCAGCCTCTGTTTTGCAACATGCGGATGGGTGCGCAAATACTGCTGAACGCCGTTGCGGAGCGTTCCCGTTCCGCGTCCGTGCACGATCCGCACCTCATGGTGGCCAGCCAGAAACGCATCGTCCAGATATTTATCCAGTATGATAAGCGCGTCGTCTACCGCCTGCCCATGCAGGTCAAGCTCCAGCGGCACCGCCTTGCCCCGGCTGAGCGTGATGCGCGACATGCGCTCCGCCGCCTGCTTCTGTTCCTGCCCTTTTCCCGCCGCAAGCTCTGTATAGTGGAGCTCCACCGTCATGATGCCCGCCTTAAGGCGCACCATTCCTCTCCCATTCGGCGGCTCGAGCACTGTTGCAGGCGCATCCATGGAAACGATCGTCACCGTATCGCCCGCATGGATGTCCTCCGGCTGCAGTGTTTTGACCTTTCTCTGCAGCTTTTTGTGTTTTTCAATATACTGTTTCTTATGTTCAAGCTTATCGCGTACCTTTTGAACGGTCTTTGTCCGCTGCGATTCGTCCTGTTTTCTAAGCCTGCGCGTCTCCTTAATCGCTTCCTCCGCCGTATTGCGGGCTTCGTTTATGATCTCAATGGCCTTTTCATTCGCCTGTTCGAGCATTTTCTTTCTCTTCTCATTCAGACGCTGCGCTTCCTCTTCCGCGCGCCGGCGCTGTTTTTTTGCTTCCTCCAGCGCCTGATAAGCCTGATTCATCATGCGGTCCGCACGGGATTGCGCCTTTTCCGCGTTCTCAATGAGTCTGCTGTATTCCACATGTTCCTCGTTCATATAATTTCGTGCATTCTGGAGCACATGCTTCGGCAACCCTAATTTTTGCGAAATAGAGAGCGCATTGGAGCGCCCGGCCACTCCCATCAGCAGACGGTACGTCGGCGTGAGTGTCGCCGCGTCAAATTCCATACTGGCGTTTTCAAACCCTTCCCGTTCCCCCGCGAACACCTTCAGCTCGCCGATGTGTGTCGTCGCAAGAATGGTACAGCCCTTAGTATCCAGCTCCGCGAGGACAGCCTGCGCAAGCGCGCTTCCCTCCTGCGGGTCCGTGCCCGCTCCAAGCTCGTCCAAAAGCACGAGGGAAGCTCCGTGCGCATGCTTCAAAGCAAAAATAATACTCTTCATGTGCGCGGAAAATGTAGAGAGGGATTGTTCAATGCTTTGCTCATCTCCGATATCTGCAAAAATACCGTCAAACACAGGCAGCCGCACGGGCGATTTCGCCGGGATGAAAAATCCGGCCTGCGCCATTGCCGCAAACAGGCCGACGAGCTTCAGCGTGACCGTTTTTCCGCCTGTATTCGGCCCTGTCACCACCAGTGCATGTATGCCGTTTTTCATGTGCACCGTGACCGGAACCACCTTTTGCGTATCGATCAGCGGGTGCCGGCCCTCATTGATCTCAAGGTTTTTCTTCCGCTCGAACGTGACCGGAACGGCTTTCATTTCAAGGCCGAGCGAGGCCTTTGCGAAAAGCAGATCGAGCTCGGTCAATATCTCGATATCCTCCCGCAGTTCTTTTTGGTATGGATACAGCATAGAGGTGAGTTCCGCAAGGATACGGGCTGCCTCCCGTGCCTCCTCTCCCTCCAATTCCCGAATACGGTTATTCGCCTCTACGACGCCTGCCGGCTCTACAAACAGCGTCGCACCGGAAGCACTTCTTTCATGTACGATCCCCGGCACGTTGCCCCGGTATTCCGCTTTGACGGGTACGACAAACCGGCCACCGCGCTGGGTGATGATCGCATCCTGTAAATATTTGGAATCGTTCTGCGAACGAATCATAGACTGCAGCTTCTCCCGAATCGATTCGTTCTCCCTGCGCATTGCCTTTCGGATACGCGCAAGCTCCGGGGACGCCTCGTCTGCAAGCTCGTCTTCCGAAAGGACGCAGTCTGTGATGCGCTTCAGCGCTGCTCCGTCATAATAAAGCCCGCGCGCAAGCTCTGGAATGAGCGTGACGTTTTCGTCTTTTGCAGGCTTGGCGAGCGGACCCGCCGCTTTCGCCGCGCGGAACACCCCCGCAACGCGCAGTAGCTCGCCGCAGGAAAGGGCCGCGCCCGTTTTCAGCCGTCTGAGCTCTGCCTCGATATTTGAGAAAGCGCGCATCGGGTATCCCGGCCGCTTGATGAGCATCGTTTCCGCTTCCATCGTCTTCCGCATGGAAAGCTCCGCTGCTTCAAAAGCAGATTCCGGCCATACCGTAAGTGCCGCTTCCTTTCCCGGCCCGGAAACCGCCTTTTCCGCGAGCCGTTCCAATATTTTTTTAAATTCCAATGCTTTTGGCAAGTTCATCTTATTCATAGCATGGTTATTATATCATAAAATATGCCGTCCAGAAATCTTTCCAAATAAAAACGGCGCTTTTTATATCTGCACATAAAAAGCGCCGCGGTCAAATCAAAATGTTTTTTCTGCGGAACAGCCCGCATAGATCTCTTTCAGCTTCAGCCCTTTCAGCCTTTCCACGCTTTCCTCCCATATTTTCAGAAGATGGCTGTGGAAAAGGTCTCCCTCCGCGGCTTTCCAGCCTTTCTCACTTTGCTTTTCCGGCTCGAACAGCGCCACGACGTCATACAGGGTGATGATCCCGTCCTCCGCCGCCAGCCGAAAGCCGCCCTTGCAGCCCTGCTCCGATACGACCAGCCCCGCGTGCCGCAGCTCGTTCAATATCTTCATACAGTACTGGTGCGTGATGCCGACGCCCCGGACGAGTTCGCTTACCGTCGTGACCCCGGGCCGACGCATCATGAACCCCAATATCCTTACAGCGTAGACCGTCGTCGCCTTGATCCGCATATCCCTTCCCTCCGTTCAGCCTGCCGCCGTTTCCGCAGCCTGCGCTTCCTTTTCCGCCTTGCGCGCTACGACAACCATTCTGCCGTTCTCCTGCGAATATTCGCACGTCGTCAGCGTGATGAGCTCGTCGCCGTATTCCGGCGTCACGCCCGTTTCATACAGCTCCTGCTCCTTGATGCTCCGCACAAATTCATCGAATTCTTCTTCCGTCTCCGCGTCATAGAACTGATAGAATTTGAATACGTCCGTTTCGCTCTTTTTGTATATCTTCGACAGGAATACCGCCGCGATCTCGTATTCCTCTTCCTCATAGAGCGTGCTGTAGCGTATCGTCGGGTGCTCCTTATAAAACGCCTCGTCCTGATAGCTGATGAGCGTGTGGAACATCGTTCCGTTCTTCATGTTGTGCCCGTGGATCAGAAGATTCGTGCTGCGCGGCTCTACCGTGCAGTTTTTATCGATGAAAAGGCACCCCTCCTTCGTCGGGTCGTCCTCCTTTTCAAAATTCCGGTACAGGTAGTACTCTCCGTCCTCCGGCGTATACATGACCGGATAATCCACCTCCGTCCCCTCTATCGTGATCCAGCCCGCAATATCGCTGTTCTGCTCATACAGCGTCTGCATAGCGGGAAGCATCTTCTTTCCCGTTGGCGCCGCGCTCGGCGCGGGCGTGCTGACGCTCGCCGTTTCCGTCGTAACGTGCACGGGCCGGGGCGCGGGCTGCGACATCGGCAGGGCGGCGGCAAGGATGATGCATACCGCCGCGGCTGCGGCTGCCATGATCACGATCCACAGCCTCTTTTTCCCGCCCGGCCGTTTTTTCTTTGCGGGGGAGGCCTGCGCCCTGCGCCTTTGCCGGCCGCCCGTATTGCTATGATATCCGTTATTGTTTCGCTCCATTGGTCTTCCTTTTCCGTTCTTCCCGCAAAAACGCCGCAGGGCGGGGAGTGATCCCCGCCCGCCGCGTTCTTACTGCTCATAGGTTACTTGTGCGTCATTGTATGGATAAAGTTATTACTTATGAGAAAACACTTTTTTGCCTGCAACGACCGCCACTGTCGCGGCTGCTGCGATGCCAACTACTGCGAGCACCCAAAGGTCCGTTGTTGCGTCGCCGGTCTTCGGAACGTCGTCCAGTTCGTCAGCGTTCTGGGAATCGGACGGCTGTGCGCTCGGCTCGCCCGTGGGCTCAGACGGCTGCTGCGTCGGCTCGGACGGGTCCTCGGACGGCTGCAGGTCTTCGCTCGGCTGCGTGCTCGGCTGCGGATTTACTGCCGCTTCTACCGTGCCGCTTACGGCAAAGTCTCCAACCGGATTATGCCAAGAGCTACCAGCTGCATCTCCAACCTTTACATCAGACAGCGAAAATTTAATCGCATCTCCCGACTGTCCCTCTACCGTATAGGTATAGGTCACGCTACCGCTCCCCATCGCTCTCAGCTGCGTTTCATTGCTGAATTGGCCATCATCACTTATATATTTCAAGCCGCTCGTTGTGACTTTTCCCTCAAATCCACCTATATCATTTCCTGTACAGGATACGGTGATATTTACCGTATCTCCCGGATTTGGATTTGAATTGTCAATCGTTACTTTTACCGGAACATCTGCCGCCATGCCTGTCGTCGCGAAAGCCAACACGAGAATGGCTGCCAACGCAATCGACAATATCGTTTTTTTCTTCATGTTATTTACCTCCAAATTTCCTACTGCTTTTTAGATATTGCTGTTTATTATGTTATTGACCTGAATCATATCCAGAAGATCGAGCAGGCCATCTGCATTGATATCTGCCGCTTTAAACGCATCGGCATCAAATTCCGCTTCTTCGTTTATCACGTTATTGATCTGGATCATATCCAGAAGGTCAACAAGACCATCTTTGTTCACATCGCCCGGAATTACGACCGACACTTCTTCTACCGCTCCTTTAGCCGTCCATACAGCGCTTCCGCTGTATCCTGCTACACTTACTTCCACACACAACGTTTTGCCGACATTATCGCTTGTTACCGTATAAACCGGATCTGTGCCAAGTACGTTGTCACTATCTTCATAATGCCATCTGTATTTTGCATTCTTATTGATCGGATACGCCCCGATTACCGGATCTTCAAAATCGCTCGTAATGATATTAGCCGTCAGGATATCTCCCACCTGTGGAACCGTTACAGGTGTAACACCGTCTTTTTCTACTACCGCCGCGCCGAGAATCCTATAAACCGGCTTTGTTACAACAGAATCCGCTTTCCATACAGCCGTTCCGGTATAACCATTTACACTCACTTCCACACACAGTACCTTATCAACATTGTCTTCCGTTACAGTATAAGTTGCTTCGGTACCAAGCACAGCATCCGGGCTTTCCTTGTAATACCACTTATACTGCGCGTTTTCATTCGCCGGATAGGAACCGATCACCGCGTTGTCCGGATCGTCCGTCTTAATGTTTGCGGTCAGCTTCTGTCCATTTTGAGGCGCCGTAACAGGCGTATAGCCGTCCGTTCCGTCCACCACCTCTACTCCGGTCACGTTATAGGGCACTTTCGCAGATGCTTCCCATACCGCTTTGCCGTTGTAACCGTTTACGCTCACCTCCACGCACAGCGTTTTGTTAGTATTATCTGTCGTTACGGTGTAATATGCTCCGGTACCAAGCACGGTATCCGGGCTTTCCTTGTAATACCACTTATACTGCGCGTTTTCATTCGCCGGATAGGAACCGATCACCGCGTTGTCCGGATCACCCGTCTTAATATTCGCAAGAAGTTTCTGACCGGATTTCGGAATAGTAACAGACGTATAGCCGTCCGTTCCATCTACTACCTCTATCCCGGTTATATCATAATTATCTTTATCTCCGACCGTGTTAGGCGCTTCCCATACAGCCGTTCCGGTATAACCGTTTACGCTCACTTCCACGCATAGCGTTTTGCCAAAGTTATCCGTTGTGGCCGTATAAACCGCTTCAGTACCAAGCACGGTATCCGGGCTTTCCTTGTAATACCACTTATACTGCGCGTTTTCATTCGCCGGATAGGAACCAATCACCGCGTTGTCCGGGTCATCCGTCTTAATGTTCGCAATCAATTTCTGGTCGTCCTTCGGAATGACAACGGGCGTATAGCCATCTGTTCCATCCACCACTTCTACTCCGGTTACATTATACCGCACCGTTCCGGGCGCTTCCCATACCGCTTTGCCGTTGTAACCGTTTACGCTCACCTCCACGCACAGTGTTTTGTTAGTATTATCTGCCGTTGCGGTATAAACCGCTTCGGTACCAAGCACGGTATCCGGGCTTTCCTTGTAATACCACTTATACCGCGCATTTTCATTCACCGGATAGGAACCGATCGCCGGTTCATCCGGGTTAGTCGTATAAATATTTGCCGTCAGCTTTTGTCCGGCTTCAGGCGCCGTAACAGGCGTCCAGCCGTCTGTTCCGTCCACCACCTCTACTCCGACTACATCGTATACCGGAGCTGCGGACGCCATAGTTGGTAGAGCCGCCAACACTAAAAGCGCCGCCAGTAAAACAGCTAAGAATTTTTTTCTTCTCATTTTGAAATTCTCCTTCTCATAATAATAATTTTTGCTCTTTTGTTTCAAAAGGCATACTTTATAAGAATTACGCGCTCCTCCTGTGAAGGGCACGTTTTTTTGTATATGTACTTACAAAATCATGCAAAATATGGCTTTTAGGTGATTCACTTATGGAGATTCTTTCCCGTTTGAGGCGGTTTTCCGGTTTCCTTTCCCGCGCGGCCTGCCGTTTTCCGCCGTTCGGGGCACAAAAAAAACAGGCGCGCGCGCCTGTTTTTATGGTCTCATTACCGTCTGTTGAACTGTGCCGGATGACTGTTTCCCGTATTTTTCCCGAGCCGCTCAAGCTCCTGCTTTGCCGCTGCGAGCTCGTCGCTGATTTTCATATAATCGTCTGCGATATTCAGGGAAGTAAGCATGGCAAGCTGGATATTATTCAGGTCCGGATTCGCTTTTTTGAGCTCCGTCAATTTCTTGTTGACGTGCAGGGCGACTCTGTGGATATATTCCGCGCTGTCTGTTCCGCAGATCGTATATTCTTTTCCGCCGATACTGACGACCGTCTTTGTTTTTTCCATGCCGCATTCCCTCTCTCATCCGGGTTTTCTTCTATTATACAACAGGCTCTGCTTTTCCACAACCTGCATTATTGCCGGAGCTGCGCCCCGAACTCTTTTTCGAGCGTTCTAAGAAGCTTCTTTATGACCGCGTCCACTTCTTCATCCCGCATCGTTCCTTCCGGGCTGCGCATCGTAATGGCGTAGGCTACGCTCTTTTTTCCTTCTCCGACCTGCGCGCCGCTGAATACGTCGAACAGCTCCACTTTTTCTACGCGCCTGCCGCCCGCTTTTTTCATGGCTTCCATCATATCTCCCGCGCCGGTCTCCCGGTCTACGATCACCGCAAGGTCCCGCGTTGCAGCCGGGAATTTCGGAAGCGCATGGAATTTCCGTTCCGGTTTTTCTATTGCGTATAATGCTTCGAGATCGATCTGCGCGATCACCGCGCGTTCCGGCATATCAAACGCTTCCATCGTATCCGGATGTACGCTTCCCATCACGCCGATCTTCTGTCCGCCCGCGAAAATATCCGCCGATATGCCCGGGTGCAGCCACGGCTCGTTTGCCCGCCTGCAGCGGATATCCCCTCCGGCCGTCAGGCGTACGATGTTCTCTATGATCCCTTTCATATCGAAAAAATCCTTGCCTGTCTGCGCCAGAACAAGCATCGGCACTTCATGCGGCAGCGGCTCCCCGTCCTGCGGGAAATAACCACGCGACACTTCAAAAAGCTGTACGTTTTCATTTTTCCGGTTTTGGTTCAGCGCGACGACAGAAAGCATGTGCGGAACGAGCGTAGTGCGCATAAGGGAGGAATCGTCCCCCAACGGATTGATGATCTTCACGCTGTCCGGCACGCCCATACCGATTTTCGCATAATCCTGCGGGCCGGTAAAGGAATAGGTCACACATTCGAGAAAGCCCATATCCTTTAAATAATCCTTTATGGCGTCCGCTTTCTTTTCATAAGCGGACATACGCCCGCGGCACAGATGCATGAGCGCGTCTGTCTCCGGGATATTGTCATAACCATAAATGCGCGCCACTTCCTCTGCGATATCAGCCGTACCGCAAATATCCCCGCGGAAAGCCGGAATGGTGCACACCAGCTCATCGCCTATAAGCCCCGTCTGGATAAATACGCGGTTCAGATACTGCTGCATCTCTTTTGCAGAGATATCTGTGCCGAGCTTTGCGTTGACACGCGCCGCATTGACTTTGATGACCTTTTGTTTCAGGTCCTCGTTCAGCACGTCTATCATGCCGCTCGCTACCTTTCCTGCTCCGAGCATATCGATCAGCGTGAGTGCACGCTGCATCGCAAGCAGCGTTGTCACTGCGTCTACGCCCTTTGAAAAGCGCATAGAGCTTTCTGTCGCGAGTCCGAGGCCGCGCGACGTTTGACGAATATTTCCATACATGAATTTCGCGGATTCAAACACGACCGTTTTGGTCTGATCTGTGATTTCCGAATCAAGGCCGCCCATGACGCCCGCAACGCCGATCGGGCCTTCCTTATCGCAGATCAGCAGCATATTTTCCGTAAAGGTGCGCTCCTTATCGTCAAGCGTCTTCATCTTCTCGCCGTTCTTCGCCCGGCGCACAATGATCTCTCCCCCGCGTATTTTGGAGGCGTCGAACGCATGCATCGGCTGGCCTGTTTCCAGCATAACGAAATTTGTGATATCCACAATATTGTTGATGGGCCGTATGCCCGCCTCGCGCAGGCGCACCCGCATCCATTCCGGCGACGGCTCTATCTTAACATCGGTCACCGCCGCTGCAATATAGCGCGTGCACAGTTCAGGCGCCTGAATGCTTACGCTGACCAGATCTTCTGTATTGATCCCGTGTTCTTCATATTTTACTTCCGGGAGGCGGAACGCCGTTTCGTCCGCGGCAGCAGCCTCGCGCGCTGTTCCTAAAATGGAAAGGCAGTCCGGCCGGTTCGCGCCGACCTCAAAATCGATCACCGTTCCCGAAAGGTTTAAAAGCTCGCGGATATCCGTTCCGACCGCAGGCTCGCCCTCAAGTATCATGATACCGTTTACGCCCGCGCCCGGGTAGTCTTCTTCCTTTAAATTCAGCTCCTCGCCCGAGCACAGCATCCCGAACGACTCCACGCCCCGAAGCTTGCCTTTTTTGATCGGCCCTGCCGGAAGCATAGACGGCGCTTTCGCAACCGGGATATAGGCGCCCTCGAACACATTGTCCGCGCCTGTGACGATCTGCAGGAGCTCTTCGTCTCCCACATCGATCATACAAATCTGCAGCTTATCCGCGTCCGGATGCTTTGTGATCTTCTCGATCCGGCCGACCACCACATTTTGAATATTTTTGCCCAGCTCTACGATCTCTTCTACGCCGTTTCCGGTCATGACCATTTTTTCCGCAAGTGTATGCGGATCTGATTTTATATCTGCGTAATCGCAGATCCATCTATAGGGTGCTAACATATATCTATCCTCTTTCTATCATTCCAATAAAGAACGCGCCGAACGTCCGCTATCCTGTTTCTTCTTTATACGAACTGGCGCAGGAAGCGCGCGTCGTTTTCATACAGCAGACGGATATCCGTGATGCCGTATTTGGTATTCGCCAAACGGTCGATCCCCAGTCCAAACGCAAAGCCGGAATATTCGTTCGGGTCGATCCCGCAGTTTTCAAGCACGACCGGGTTCACAAGCCCGCAGCCGAGCACTTCGATCATACCCGCGCCCTTGCAGGCTCCGCAGCCCTTACCGCCGCATACCGTGCATGTGACGTCCACCTCTGCGGACGGCTCTGTAAACGGAAAGAAGCCGGGACGGAATTTTGTTTTCACATGCTCCCCGTAAAAATTACGGATGAACGTGTTGATCGTTCCCTTGAGATCGGAAAAACGAATGTTCTTTCCCACGACGAGCCCTTCCATCTGCATAAATACAGGGGAATGCGTGGCGTCTACGTCGTCCGTACGGAACACGCGCCCCGGGCACACCATGCGGATCGGCGGCTTCTGTGAGAGCATCGTGCGCACCTGTACCGGGGAGGTGTGTGTCCGCAGCACCACATCCTCGCTGACATAAAACGTATCCTGCATATCACGGGCAGGGTGATCCTTCGGAATATTCAAAAGCTCGAAGTTATACCGGTCAAGCTCTACCTCCGGTCCCTCTGTAACATCAAAGCCCATACTGAGGAAGATATCGCGCACCTCGCGGTATACCTGCGTCAGTGGGTGAAGCGCCCCAAGCGCCTGTTTTCTTCCGGGCAGCGTAACGTCTATACGCTCCGCCGCCAGCTTTTCTTCGTTTTCTTTTTTTGCAATTTTCTCTATTGCCTGTGCAAGCGTCTCTTCTACGGCTTTCCTTGCCGCATTGACTGCCTGCCCGAACGCCGGGCGTTCCTCTTTGGAAAGGGCGCCCATCTGCTTCATCAGCAGCGTGATCTCGCCTTTTTTACCGAGATACTTCACACGAATGCCGTCAAGCTCTGCGCTCGACTGCGCCGCGGCGATCTCGCCCTGCGCCTTTGCTACGATCTGCTCACATTCCATTTTCGTTTCCTCTCAAAATCAAAATACAAATCAATTATGATAAACTAAATAATAGCTTCTTTCAGTGCGCGCCGCACATCATACATCATTATACCCGCCGCGACGCTCGCATTCAAGCTTTCCGCCTGTCCATAGATGCATATCTTATAGAGCACGTCGCTCATGTCTGCAATTTCTTTCGATATCCCGCGCGCTTCGTTCCCGACCACTACGCATGCCGCCGTGAGGCCTTCCGGCATTTCTTCCTTTCCCTGAAGCGAGCCGGAAACGATTTTTACTCCGCTTTCTTTCAGCCCCGCAAGACGTTTTTTCAGATCACAGACCTCGATTGGTATATGAAAGGTGCTTCCCATCGCGGCCCGCTGCGCTTTCGGGCCGTAGAAGTCCGCGCTCGTCTCTGAAATAAACACGCCGTCCGCTCCTGCGGCATCTGCCGTCCGAATGATCGTACCCAGATTTTTGGGATCGTTCACATCGTCCAGCGCTACATAGAAGCTGCCGCCGAGATCAGGAAGATTTTCCTGTTTTTTCACGCATGCAAGCTCTTTCGGCGGAGATTTTGTATCCGCGACCTGCTGTACTATTTCATATGGTACAGTTATTGTTTCTACATTATGCTGCTGCGCAAACCGCATAACAGAGCCGTTTTTATCTGATATCAGAATACAGGCGAGCTCTTGTCCTGAAGAAACCGCCTCCTCAATGGTCTTAGCTCCCTCAATAATATACAGGCCCTGTTCATCCCGGAATTTTTTGCGCTTCAGGGATCTCAGCATCTTGATATATTCGTTGGAATGGCTCCTGATCTCTTTCATTGTTTTCCCTCTGTATACCCTGCGCATATCTATCCGTCCGGATACAGATGCCGCATCCTGCATGTATAAATAAAAATGGGGATAGTACTTTAGCCTACTATCCCCCTTGCGTACATTTCCGTTTTATGCCTGCACCTTTTTCTTCGCCGTTTCAGCAAGCTGTTTGAATGCGGCTTTGTCGCTTACAGCCATGTCAGCCAGTACTTTCCGGTTGAGGTCGATCCCGCTTTGCTTAAGACCGTTCATAAACTGAGAATAGCTGATACCATTCTGCCGCGCCTCCGCATTGATACGCACGATCCACAGGCGGCGCATATCGCGCTTTTTAAGCTTGCGTCCCGCATAAGCATAGTGCATGGATTTCATTACCTGCTGCTTTGCGGACCTGTATTGCTTGGATTTTGCTCCGAAATATCCTTTTGCGAGCTTAAATATTTTTCTGCGTTTTTTATGGGAGCTTACTGCCCTTTTTACTCTTGCCATTTTTTAAACCTCCTCGTCTCTTTTCCGATCACTTATACGGAATCAGAACTCTTACGTTCTTCTGCTCTGCCGCGCTGATATAAGTACCCTTGCGGAGATTCCGCTTCCTCTTGGAGGATTTTTTATTCAATATGTGGCTCTTGTACGCTTTGGCTCTTTTGACTTTTCCCGATTTCGTGAGGCTGAATCTTTTTGCCGCGCCCCTGTGTGTCTTCATCTTAGGCATCTTGACGCCCTCCTTCTGTATAAAAACTTTTCGTTTGGTACTCTATTTTATGCTTTGGGAGACAGGATCATAAACATGCTCCGGCCTTCCATTTTTGCATTCTTCTCGACCACTGCCGCTTCCCCGAGCATCTCAAGGAACAGCTCCATGACCTGACGGCCCTGATCTGTATGGGAAAGCTGACGGCCGCGGAAACGAATCGATATTTTTACTTTATCTCCTGCTTCCAAGAACTTTTTGACGTTTTTGGCCTTCACTTCCATATCGTGCTTGTCGATCGTGGCAGAAAGACGCATTTCCTTCAAGGTAATGACCTTCTGGTTCTTCTTTGCTTCCTTTTGCCGTTTATTCTGTTCGAAGCGGTATTTGCCGTAGTCCATAAGCTTGCATACCGGCGGCTTCGCCTTAGGCGAGATATTGACAAGGTCAAGGTCAGCCTCGTCCGCCAGCTTCTGCGCTTCGCGTGAAGACATCACGCCAAGCTGTCTTCCGTCCTCGGCAACTAACCGAACTTCCGGTTCTCTGATCTGCTCATTGATGAGCGGTTCGTTTGCGATGGTTTTTTCCCCCTAACATCGGATGTCGTTTTACCCTCTGCCCACAAAAAAGCGGGCAGCTTACACTACCCGCAAAAATACCGACAAATAAAGCTTTCGTCTGTTATTTGACCATGCACGCCCTTGCGTACAGGTGAGAAGCGGGCAGCCTCTGCTTTGTTTTAACGTTATTACTATATCATGCGCTTGGCATAGTGTCAAGCAAAAATACGGCTATATGCATTTTATACTTTTCCATGCCGCCCTGCGGCTGCATCAGAAAATCGTCTTTTCCCGATCCTGCCGTACCGCCATCTCCAGAAAATCATCCTGCGTCATGCTGCCGATCTCTCCTTCGCCGCGTCGGCGTACTGCAAACGTGCCGCCCGTGATCTCCTTTTCCCCGGCAACCAGCATGTAGGGGATTCGTTCATTCCGCGCTTCGCGTATCTTGTAGCCTATTTTTTCCTGACGGTCATCCACCGTGACGCGCAGGCCCGCGGCCCGCAGCCGCTGTGCATATTCGTGGCAATAGGCCGCCGCCGCTTCTGTAATGTTCATCAGACGAACCTCCTCGCTCATCATCCACATTGGCAGCGCGCCCGCATATTTTTCAATCAGCATAGCAAGCGTACGTTCATAGCAGCCGATCGAGGAACGGTGGATGATATACGGCGTTTTTTTCTGTCCGTCCCGGTCCACATAGGTCATCTGGAACCGTTCCGCGAGTGAGAAATCGATCTGCACCGTAAACAGCGTATCTTCCTTGCCGAATACGTTTTTGAACTGGATATCGAGCTTCGGGCCATAAAACGCAGCCTCTCCGTCCGCCTCATAATACTTGAGGCCGGTATGGTCGAGAATCTGGCGCATCGCATCCTGCACACGTTCCCACTCCGCTTCGTCTCCGACATATTTTTCCTTATTGTTCGGATCCCATTTGGAAAAACGATAGGTCACGTCCTTTTCGATCCCGAGCACACCCATATTGTATTTGATAAGGTCGAGCACGCCCATAAATTCATCCTCGAGCTGTCCCGGCGTACAAATGATATGTCCCTCCGAAAGCGTAAACTGGCGTACACGGATGAGGCCGTGCATCTCGCCCGACGCTTCATTGCGGAACAGGGTGGACGTTTCCCCGTAGCGGATCGGAAGATCCTTATATGAATGATGCTCCGCGTTGTAGACCGTATATTGGAACGGGCATGTCATCGGACGCAGTGCGAGCACTTCGTCGTCCTTTTCCTCGTCGCCCAGCACGAACATGCCTTCCTTGTAGTGGTCCCAATGCCCCGATATCTTGTAGAGGTCGCTTTTTGCCATGTACGGCGTTTTGGTGAGCACATAGCCGCGCCGTTCTTCTTCATCCTCCACAAAGCGCTGCAAAAGCTGGATCGTTTTCGCGCCCTTGGGCATTAAAAGAGGCAGCCCCTGTCCGACCACCGGGCTGGTGGTGAAATAGTGAAGCTCACGGCCCAGCTTGTTGTGGTCGCGTTCTTCCGCTTCTTTCAGCTTTTGCAGGTGCTCGTCCAGCTCCTTCTGCGTCGGAAATGCGATACCATAGATGCGGCGGAGCATCTTGTTCTTTTCGTCGCCCCGCCAATACGCGCCCGCTGTCCGCAGGAGCTTCGGCACTTTTACCCTGCCGGTTGCCGCCGCATGCGGCCCCGCGCACAGGTCGGTAAAATCTCCCTGCTCATAGAAGCTCAGCACCGCGTCCTCGGGCAGGTCCTCAATGAGCTCTACTTTATAGGGCTCTCCCGCTTCTTTCATTTTCGCGATCGCTTCCGCGCGCGGAAGCGTATATTTCGTAAGCGGGATATTTTCCGCCACGATCTTTTTCATTTCCTTTTCGATTTTGGCAAGGTCATCGTTTGAAAAGGGCTTTTCCGTATCGAAATCATAATAGAATCCACTGTCTGTCGCCGGACCGATCGCCAGCTTCGCATCCGGATACAGGCGCTTTACCGCTTGTGCGAGCACATGGGACGCCGTATGCCAAACCGCTTTTCTGCCCTCCTCGTCGCCGAACGTCAGGATCTCGAGCGCAGCGCCATCCGTCGGAACCGCCGTGAGTTCCGTGACTGTACCGTCGATTTTTGCCGCTACTGCGGATTTGCCCAGTTTCTGACTCAGCTCTTTTGCGATCTCAAGAGCGGTCATGCCATCCTTAAATTCCTTGACGCTGCCGTCAGCCAGTTTGATTTTCATTGCCTCTCGTCCTCTTTTTCAATTATTTGCATTTCTTTTACAATCTTACTGCCACACAGGGCCTTTTGTCAATTTCGCGTTTCCAGATTGACACTGTTGTTCAGATACAGAAAATAGATGGATTTCTCTTTATTCCAGTCCGGATTGTCCTTGATGATATTGGATACCGTTTTTTTCAGGGCGCGTGTCATTTCGAGAATCCCCTCTTCGTGCAGCAGGGTGATATCCGCGTGACGGCGGAACACATAGCCCATTTCCGAGAGCAGATCCGCCTTGATCTTCTTCGCCGTTTCCGACGGGAATACTTCCCCGAGGCGGTGCAGCTCCGAATTCGCCGTCAGTCTCCCCTTATAGTATCGGATAAACGTCTCGAGCGCGTCGATCCGGCTGCCGCGCTCCAGTTCGAACAGGATCATACAGTAAAGATGCCAGTTGAAATCCACGTTCATCAGCTTTTGGATCGTCGTCCCTACCGTATCGATAAACGGATCGCCTGTATTGAATTCACGCTCGAGCTGAAGCGATTCGCGGAAATTGAGCTCTTCGCCGCTCATCGTTCCTGTGATATAAAACATCTCCGTCATAACGCGCCCGTAATCCTCCATCTGCGCCGCGTTGTTCACGATGAAAATGTAATCGACGATGCTGTCGCAGCTGTCCTTGAACTGCACGACGAAGCCGAGGTCGTTTTTCATCTTACGCGCGATGGTATCGTGGATCAGCTTGCTGATGATATTCTGGATATTCTCCTTGCGGTAATGCAGCTTGGAGTTGTTATCGCGCTTATACCGCTTATACAGCACATGGAGCTGATGATCGACAAGGTTCAGGTTCTCCTTGATAGAAACCATGTTCTCAATGACCTGCTGTTCTACCATGAAGTAGGAAGGATTTTTATAGATGATCTTATGCTCGATATCGCCCCAGAACATGTTGACCATCGATTTGATCTGCACTTCAAAGTTGACGCGTATCTCGTCCTCTTCTCCCTTATGGTCTTCATAGCGCGCGTCTATTTTATAAATATCGAAGCCGTTTTTCTGTTTCGCCGGCTGTTTTTCGTTCAGCTTGAAGCGCATTTTGGGGAACTTATCGTTATAATAAAAAATTTGGTCGTCCGTCCGGTTGAACAGCTTGAGCATAAGCGAATAGACGTAGGCCTCGTCGTCGTTGAATTTGCACTCGATGCGCAGGCCGATGATATCCTGTATATTGGCGACGATCTCCTCTTTTGTCGTATGCAGGCGGTAGTAGCTGTTGCGTATCAGCTTTTCCCGCACGCTCTCCGGCTCCTTTACCCGGTAAGAGATATTCAGCGTATATTCTGAATTTTTACATACCGCTTCTTCCATCATGTGCTTCAGGTCATGCGCAATATTTTTATATTTATATTGTATGGTCTCGTAATAATCGACCACTTCGTCCACATACTTGAAAATATCCATAATTTTCCCCTTTTACCGTTTTTGGCAGGCCTCCGCCCCTCTTTTTATTTTTTTACTTTTGTCAGACAGTCTTTCAGGAGCGTAACCTGATACCGGCTGTTCATCAGGTGCAGCAGAATGCGCCGGAACGTATCGTCCACCTTGCCGGAGACCACCACGTCCATTTCAAGATTATCCGCCAGCCGTCCGAATTCTTTGTTCACTCCGCCGTCTCCGTCGGGCGCAAAGCAATTATAATGCGCGACCGGCGTATTGACTGTCTTTTTGATCTCATGATAAAACGCATCTTCAAGCCGCCCGTCTGTTACATAAAGCACATTCTGCTCCGGATGTGCGTTGATATAGGCGATCGTACTTTTTTCCACCCGCTGCTCGTCCGCATGGCCAATATGGATATGCGTGACCGGCTTTACCGGCGAATATTCATCTTTCAGCGACGCGGCCATCGCGCGCTTATGCGCAGAGCGGTCGTATGCTGCTTCGAGCTTTTCCCGTACGCTGTCTTCGATCACATGCCCTTTCAGATATGCACAGATATCCGTATAGCTTATCCCGAGCTCTTCTTCATCCGTTGCGGATATCCCAAGGCCTGCGGCGGGCTGCTTATCGAGCACAGCCTGCGGCGCGCCGAAAGTTTTCGCCATATCATAAATATCGTCCTTTACAAGCTCCTGCAGTGGATTGAAATCGCTCCCGCCGTCCCCGTATTTTGTATAGAAGCCTGTGATCGCCTCCGTCGCATGGTCTGTTCCGGCAACGAGCATCCCTTTCGCGAGCGCGTATTGGTACATCATGCGCAGCCGGGGCTGGAGATTTCCGAGCGTATAGGCGTCCTGCGAAAAGCCCTGCGCGGCAGAGAGGTCTTCTACCGCGCCCCGGTAGCCGCCCGCGATGGAAACCGTATCGCATACCGTCTGCGGATTGATTTGCCTGATTTGCCGCGCACAGGCCTCAGCGTCCTCAAAATCGCTCTGTGTTCCGTTCGGAAGGAGCACGATATACATTTTTTTCCCTTCCTCTGCGCAGGCCTGCGCACACAGCGCCGCCGCAAGAAAGCTGTCTATCCCGCCCGAAACGCCCAGCACCACGCCTCCGGCGTGAGCCCTGTTTAAATAACGCCGCACGAAATCCACCGTCTGTGCTCTTTTCGTTCGGATATATGCTTCCTGCCCCTGACCATCACGTTTAAAATCAGGAGAGAGGGTATTCAATATCTGTCTCTGTTTCATTGGTTACTCCTTCCCGTATAAAGCGCTCATGCGCTCCACTTCCTCTTTCAGTTCCTTTTTCAGCCTGTCCGGCGCGAGCACCTCAGCCTGCCCGCCGAAAGAAAGCAGCCAGCTTTTCAGGTCCGGCGTGACAGCCGCTTTTTTCTCAAATAAGATCGAGCCTTCGTTTTCTTCTATACGGTCCGCCTTGCGCGCATGATATTCCCGAACGAGGCGCGCCGCGTCTCCTGTGAACCGTATTCGGATATCGCAAAGCTCCTCTCCCGCCAGTTTATCGAACCGCGTTTTACGGTATTCCTCATAAAAGCGCTGCGGGGGCGTGAATGTCTCATCTGTGAGCTCCGCCGCTATAATGCGCGATACGCGCAGATCGCGCACCGCCTGCCGCAGATGGCAGAAGCCCAGCGTGTGCCAGCAGCCCTCGCGTATTTCAAGCACGTATGGGTCGAATACGCGCTGCGCCGTCTCACCCGAGGAAAAAGAACGATAGGTGAGCCGCAGGCTGCGGGACGCTTCAAGCGCCTCCTGCACAAGCGCCAAGACTTCCTCATCCGCCGGATCGTCGCCTGCTTCCGGAACGATCTTGATCATTTTTTTCACATTTTCTATCGCGCTGCGCGATAGGCCGGGCAGCTTATCCAATATCCTCCGTATAATCGTAAGAGCATCCTTTGCCATACCGAGAGAGCGATAGGTCTTCAGGACCTGTTCCGTAAAATACAGCGACACGATCTCCGCAATGGAAAAATCAATATCTGAAAGGGCGTATTTATCCGCCTTATAGACGAGCCTCCCATCATGCTCTTCCTCGTACACAAAGAAATTCTGTGAAATATAATCCATATCCCGCGCGACCATACGGCGCGTTGCGTCGATATCCGCCATACGCTTCAGGCTGTCGATGATCTCGGTAATCGTATATCCGCTCTTTCTTTGCGAGAGCAGCGACAGGATAAAAAGCTGCCGCTCCGTCGAGGTGGACTTATTGCTCATTCCGCCCTCCCTGTTTTCTTTGTACATGCTTTTCGATCAGATACGTATTCATATCCGTATCCGTATTGAGCCGCAGCGTATAGAACGCCATTTCCGCTACATATTCGAGCGCCACCGCATTATCTACCGTTTCATGGATGCTCTGTCCCCAGACGAACGGCCCGTGGCTTTTGACGAGCACCGCCGGTGTGGTCATTGGGTCTTTCAGAGTAAAAGCATCCGCAATGATACGGCCCGTATTTTTTTCATAGTCCTTTGCGATCTCTTCCGGGCGCATCGTGCGTGTGACGGGGATATCGTATTTAAAATAATCCGCATGCGCCGTGCCGAGATTGGGAATGCTCTTCCCGGCCTGCGCGAACACCGTCGCCCACTTGGAATGGGTATGCGCAACGCTCATGACCTGCGGGAACGCCTTATAGATCTCCAGATGCGTAAATAGATCGGAGGTCGGCGCGTGCGTTCCCTCCAGTATTTTCCCGTCCATATCGCAGACGATCAGATCGTCCGGCCGGAGAAGCGCGCTCGCCGTCCGCCGCGGTTTGATGACAATATACCCTGTATTCTCGTCTTTCGCCGATATATTACCCCAGCGCAGGGTAACAAGCCCGTTTTTTGCAAGCTCCTGATTCGCTTTATATACTTCTATTTTGATTCCTTCCAGCATATCGTCTTCTGTCCTCTTTTTCGTTGCCGTCCGGCTCTTCCGCCTATTCCTTATTTTACATCCTGCCGCCTGAATCCACAAGAGGCCCCCGCACCCGAAAAAATATTCCCGCCCGTAAAATGCGCCCGGCAGCGTTGCTTTTCCTGCTGAAATCGTCTATTATTATGTTAGCATATTAAAATACGCTTTCGGAGGTACCCTATGAAAGAAAACAAGGCTCTCCCCCTGATTGCCGGTGCAGTCATCCAGCTCTGTATTGGGATCATCTATATTTGGAGTATTTTCCAGCCCTCCGTCATGGAATATTATTCATGGAGTGCAGCGGACGCTTCCGTGACCTTTTCGATCATGCTCGCAACTTTCGTCCTCGGCATCGTGCTCGGCGGGCGGCTGGGCGATAAAAAAGGACCGCGGCCTGTTGTATTTCTCGGCGGCCTCCTGTTTTGCGCAGGTATTTTCCTCTCGTCCCTCGTTCCAAAGGATATGCCCCAGCTGATTTGGCTGTTCTACGGCGGGCTTGCAGGCTTTGGCGTAGGAGCGGCCTATACGTCTACGATCTCCTGCGCGCAAAAATGGTTCATGGACAGAAAAGGGTTCGCAACGGGCGTGATCGTCTGTACGTTCGGCGCTTCCACCGTTGTGTTCACTCCAGTCGCAAACACGCTGCTGAAAGCCGTCGGCGTCTCGCAGACATTTTTGACCCTTTCGCTTATTTTCCTCGCCGTGCTTCTTATTTTCGGTTGGTTCGTCAAAAATCCCTCCAAAGGATATATGGAGCGTTTCGAGACAAAGCTGCCCGATCTTTCCGCGCAAAAACAATATACGCCCGGCGAGGTCCTCAAAACAAAATATTATTACTTTATTTTCTTCAGCATGCTGCTTTTAACCCCCGCTTATTTTATCATCAATCCTTTGCTGAAATCGTTGGGAGAGCTGCGCAGCCTCACGGAAGCCGCGGCGCTTGCCGGCGTGATGGCTACAGGTATGGCCTCCGCCGCCGGCAGACTGCTCGCTCCATGGCTGTCCGACCGTCTCGGCCGCAGGAACGTATTGTTCCTTTTGTATGGTATCACGCTCGTGAGTATTTTGCTTCTGACCTTTGCGCAAAGCTATTTCTTCATCGTACTCATCGCGCTTATATCGTTTGCATTCGGCGGGAGCGCCGGAGTCTACCCTGCCGTGACGGCTGATTATTTCGGCATCAAAAACAACGGCACGAATTACGGCCTCGTCATGATCGCGTTCGCCGCCTCCGGCCTCATGTTCCCTGCGATCGCGACCGTCGTAACGCCGAGCGGCATCCCGACGGCATGGACGTTCCTCGTTCCGGCGATCGCATCCGTTGCCGGTATCTTCGTAACACTGGCTCTGAAACGCGATGCAGCAAAAAAGCCCGCTTGACCGGATAATAAAAGAACGGGAGTGCTGAGATGCTCCCGTTCTTTTTTATTTCTCAGGCAGGCCGATGCTGCCTCCCTTGATATAGCCGGACGTCGTCATAAACGCTACCGGCGTTTCGAGCTCATCTGTGATCTCGACCTCATACAGACAGGTCTTTCTCGTCGCCGCCTTTTCTCTCGCGCGGGCGATCAGCAGTTTCCCTTTCGGCGGGCGCACATAGGTGATATTATTATTCAGAGAAACAACGTTCCCGTGCCGGCAGTTCGCGGCGACCGCGAACGCAAAATCTGCAATCGTAAAAATCATTCCGCCCTGCACCACATTTCCTGCGTTGAGGTGCATTTCCCTGATCTTCGCAACGCACTCGCACGCCCCGGCTTCCGCGCTTTTGATCTCGATCCCGGCTGCCTGAACGAATCTGTCCTGCCTGAAAAATTCCTTAACTGCTTCAATGTTCATTTTTGATGCTCCGTTTCTATTTTTGTTCCGCTTTCATTATACAGCAAAATATAGAAAATTTCTTACTTTTATTCATTGACAACACCGGGGTCCACGGTCTATGATAATACTGTTTTAGGCATCAGCCGCTAAATTCGACCTGAATATCGGAGGATCACGCTATGGTTTCTTTGGAAACTCTACCGAATATGATTGACATTACTGCAGTTGCCGCGGATACGCGCCTGTCGGACGTAGACCGCATCTGTGATATCGCAAAAGCGTATCATTGTGCTTCTACGATCACCCTGCCCTGTTATTTTTCCCGCACGCTGAAGAATACGATCGGCTACGACCTGCTGCACGGCTGTGTGACCGGTTTTCCTTTCGGCGGCGAGCTCACGTCCGCCAAAGTATACGAGGCCAAACAGCTCGAGCTTTTAGGCGCGCAGGAGATCGATATGGTCATGAATATAGGCGCTTTTCTTTCAGGGAATCTGAAATATACCAAACAGGACATTTCAGCAGTATGCGACGCCGTAAAGATCCCCGTCAAGGTCATTATCGAGACGGCGCTTTTGACGGATGAACAAATCGCGCGGGCGGCAGAGCTCGTCGCGGGCGCAGGGGCGCCGTGGGTCAAAAGCAGCACCGGATTTCAGGGAAAGCCTACTACAGTAGAAATGGTCCGCATCATGAAAGACGCGGTAGGAGATACCGTAAAAGTAAAAGCCTCGGGCGGCATCCGCAGCCTCGATACGCTTCTTGAAATGGCCGATGCAGGAGCGGAGCGTTTTGGTCTCGGCGTACGCGGCTGCGACGGGATATTGCGGGAGCTCGATCAAAGGCTCGGCCGGGAAAATATGATCGGTCAAAAAGAATGAGCAAATCAAAAAAGCCGTTTGGAAAACGGCTTTTTTATTGAACTCCGCGGAGGAAGATGCCGTTTTCATCCAGAAAGCGTCTTCCTCTTGCTTTTCGTGCAGGAAACAAACCGGACAACTTTTCAGCGAACGGCCCGAAATCCTTTTTCCAGATCTTTGATGATATCATCAATATTCTCTATACCGACCGATAGGCGTATCATGCCGGGCGTGATGCCTGCGGCGATCAGCTGTTCATCCGAAAGCTGCCTGTGTGTCTCGCTTGCGGGATGCAGTACACAAGTCTTGACTGTCGCTACATGTACTACATTCGAGGCAAGCTCGAGGCTATCCATAAACTTCACGGCCGCTTCGCGCCCCTCTTTGAGGGAAAAGGACACGACGCCGCTCGCACCTTTCGGCAAATATTTCTGCCCCAGCCCGTAGTACCGGTCATCTTTGAGTCCCGGATAATTGACCTCCTCCACTTCCGGTTGTGCCGCGAGAAACTCTGCCGCCGCCTGCGCATTCGCGCTGTGACGTTCCATGCGAAGCGCAAGTGTCTCAAGGCCAAGATTCAGCAAAAATGCCGCATGCGCAGTCGGACTCGCGCCGATATCACGCATGAGCTGCGCACGCGCCTTGGTGATATAGGCAAGCTTTCCGAATGTCTCCGTATAAGTCACGCCATGATAGCTCTCGTCCGGCTGCGTGAGTCCCGGATAATCCTTCCAGTCGAAATTGCCGCTGTCGACGATCGCCCCGCCAAGCTGTACCGCATGACCGTCCATATATTTGGAGGTAGAATGCGTCACGATATCGGCGCCGAATTCAAAGGGCCGGCACAGGACGGGCGTGGCAAACGTGTTATCCACGATCAGCGGCACGCCGTGCCGGTGCGCAAGTCCCGCAAAACGCTCAATATCAAATACACTAATGGCCGGGTTGGCGATCGTTTCTCCGAATACAAGCTTCGTATTTGGCCGGAAAGCTTTTTCAAGCTCGCTGTCCGGCGCATTCTGATCTACAAATGTGCACTCGATCCCCAGCTTTTCCAGCGTCACGCCAAACAGGTTGATCGTACCGCCATATACCTCGGAAGCGCAGATCATGTGATCCCCTGCACCCATAATATTAAGGAGCGCGATCATATTGGCAGCCTGTCCGGAGGAGGTACACATACAGCCCACGCCGCCCTCAAGCGCCGCGATCTTCTCTTCCACGAAGCCGACCGTCGGGTTTGCGAGGCGTGTATAAAAATAACCCTCTGCCTTGAGATCGAAAAGGTCTCCGATATGTTCTGTCGAATCGTAGTTAAAGGTCGTGCTTTGGTAGATCGGAAGCGCATGTGCTTCTCCGTTTTTAGGCTTCCAGCCTTCATGCAGGCATTTTGTCTCTATCTTCATATCCATTCTCCCGCTTTTACTTTTTGCTTTTATTGTACTCCTTTTGGACTGAAAGTCCAGCGTCAAAACGCTTTTTAAATGACGAGCCCCCCGTTCGGACTCAATATCTGTCCTGTTATGAACCTTCCTCCCTCTCCCGCGAGGAATACCGCTGCCTGTGCGATATCGTCCGGTGTGCCGAGGCAGCCGAGCGGCGTTTCTTCTGCAAGCTCCTGCCGGGCGGCTTCGTCAATGCCGGCGAGCATATCCGTTTCGACCACACCGGGCGCAATGCAGTTGACGCGTATGCCGGACGGCCCCGCTTCCTTTGCAAGCGCTTTCGTGAAGCCAATAACTGCCGCTTTGGCTGCGGAATAATGTACTTCGCATGATGCGCCGGCTATTCCCCAAATCGACGAGAGATTGATGACACATCCCTGTTTACGGCTGATCATATCCGGAAAGACCGCCCGCGTACACAGGAACATTCCTTTTACGTTGATATCGAATATCCGCTGCCAATCTGCTTCGGTAATATCCGTAAATAGCTTTTGCTGCGCGGCCCCCGCATTGTTGACCAGAACGGTCACGTTCCCGAACCGTTCCCTGACCTCGCCGTACATACGCGCGACCTGTACGGCATCGGAAACATCCGCCTGAAATATCCCAGCGCTGACATGCAGGTCTTTTAGCTCGCAAAGCAGCGAATGCGCGGCCTCTTTATTCGTATGATAATTTGCCGCGACACACCAGCCTGCTTTTCCAAACGCAAGAGCACATGCCCGGCCGATCCCGCGCGAGGCCCCTGTGATAAGGACTGTTCCTTTCATAACTGTCACTCCAAAGTTTCTAATTGTTTACTGCATCCCCGATCCGATGGCCGCAAAACGGCGAAGCGAGCAAAGGGGTGCGCTGTTAACGCCTTTGCCGGGGTCCCCGTACGAACCCAGCGTAAGCGGTTCGGGTGGGGAAAAGGATGCCTGTAATTCCAAGAGCGCAAGCGAAAGCGCCGCGCGATTGGAAAAATAAAGGTATGCAGAGCTGCAGCCGCCGGAAAGGCGAAGCTTTACCGTAAAACGGTAAAGCGAGCAAAGAGGCGCGCTGCGACGTCACCAGCTCCCGCCTCCGCCGCCGAAGCCGCCTCCGGAAAATCCGCCGCCGGAGAAGCCGCCTCCGCCGCCGATCCCTCCTCCGAAATCGCCGTTTCCGCCGGAATTCTTAACCGCCATCATGCTCTGCTGCGCATAATAGAGGTTGTGGGAAAGCATATTCGCAAACAGTACCGTCGTAAAGACCGAGCCGTTATATCCGTAATACCAATCCGGCGGCTCGACCGCGATGCTCTCGAACTGCTTCGCCCATTTGTCGGTCACACCCAGCACATAAGCATAGGGAAGAATATTGTAAAAATAATGCGGGTCGCTTTCCACCAGCATTTCCAGCTTATCCGCTTCCACTGTTTCGATAAAATGCTTAAGTCCGAGGATACGGCCCGCCCAATCAGCGCCGCGCTTTGTCCGTCTGCGCATCTGCGTCGCAAGGACCATACCTGCAAGCGAAGCCGCCGCAGGCACGAGCGCCCATGTGCTGAAGCTATCGATACTGAACAACAGGAGCACGCCCAGCCAGCCTGCGATCAATACGATATTGAGAATCATCGCTCCTGTTTTGGAGGCCAGCTTTTCCGACTTCCATTTATTGATATTTCTGCACAGCATCGAAACGAAAGCGCAGCCGAATACACATGCAACGACACCCGAAAACACCGCTGTAAATAGGTCGAACTCTTCCATATAGTTGCCGAACAGGAACATCAGGACTGCCGGAAGCACGGCAAAAAAGCACGCCGCCGTCTGCCGCGGCCCGGAGCCTTTTGTAAACACAAGGTTCTCCTCTGTCCTGTATTTATCCCGAATGCGGTCTTTTACGGCCGAGACCGTAGACGCAAAATGATACCGCATATCTTTCAGACGTACGCTTTCCCGCCCGCTGAACATTTTATCAAACAGAATACGCTCATAATCGTTCGCCTCCGCGGGCAGCTCCGATTTTTTACGGAAACGCAGCTCTTCTTTTTCTTCCTGATAGATCTCGATGATACCCTTGTCGGCCCAATAGATAAGCAGGGATACGGCGTCCCGGTCTTCTACGATCCCGTCTATGATATAGCCGACATCCGCAGGATTCATACCTTCCGGCGGATAAAATTCCACCGTCTGTATCTCCCTGCGGCGCGGTCCCGCCGTAACATACAGCAGCACTATGACGCCAAGGGCAGCAAGCCCGCCGATGATCCACGGAAAAATCTGGCTGTGCGGGTCCCGCGCTCCCACATAATATCCGTCCGGCAGCTGAACAGCGACAGTCACTCCCTCGTAGGGTGCTATCGTCTGCGTCACCTCTCCCGCAATGCTCGTACCGTCTGCTGTGAATCGCAGTGCATCCGTATTATAGCCTGAGGTTCCATAGGCCCCCGTTGAAAATCCGATCTTCGAAGTATCGAATTCCTTCGGCATCTCTATCTCGAATGAAAAGTGTTCGATCGGCGCCGCCCATGCCGGTGCAACAAGGTTAAAATAGAATTCATCGAACTCCTCATGTCCATCATCGCCCGGGTCAAACAGATAACCAAAGGTATAGGTATGCCTGCCTGTTACATACGAATCCGGATCACCTATCTTTATCAGAAACGTATCGCCGCTTTTTTCTGTACTATACTGCCGCTGTGCGTGCACGTCGCTCACAAGGACCTGATAGGTGTCTCGATAGCTTTTCCCTTCATATTCACGCGTAAGCTCCGCCTTCGTCGGGATATCCACACGCAGGCCATGGGCAGGCGTAAGCCAGTTTACCGTCATGGTATCTTCTATACTGTATGTATTGTTTTCGTGCACCGTGATCTTCCGGTGATAGTCCTCGATGACATAATCAGCGTCTGCTGCAAACCCCGTCGAAACAAACGACAGGCACAGCAGAAGCACTATGACGAGGCCGGTTAAAAATTTTTTCATATTAGTTCCCTTATGATGGGGCCGCATACGATTCCTGTTCCTGCCGGATGCGGTCCGCATTTTAGGCCGATACAGGCCCTTTTATGTGCTTATATAAAACCGCAGCCGCTTTGCGGCTGCGTATTTCCATAAGCGATATTCTTTAAAACTGCACCTTCACATTTTCGCGCTCTGCCGCGTTCTCCACTTCATACATCGGCTGCTTCGTGAAATTGAACTTCCGCGCGATAAAGCGTGTCGGGAAAGTCTCAAGCTTGGTATTGAACATTCTCACGTTCGCATTATAATACTTGCGCGCGTTTGCAAGGTCTGTTTCCACCATATTAAGCTGGTTCTGCAAATCGAGGAAATTCGTATTCGCTTTCAGGTCCGGATACGCTTCCGCAACTGCAAACAGGCTTCTGAGCGTACCGGAAAGAATATTCTCGTTTGCAAGCCTCTCTTCCGTCGTTGCCGAGCTTGCCACGCTGTTGCGCGCTGCGGTCACTTCATCGAGCGTTCCCCGTTCATGCGCCGCATAGCCCTTTACCGTTTCCACAAGGTTCGGGATCAGGTCGAACCTTTTTTTGAGATATACATCGATTGTCGCCCACGCTTCTTCGATGCTGTTTTTCATTTTGATGAAGCTGTTGTACGCCGTGATATACCAAATCACGATGATAACAACGACAGCTACGACAGCAATAATGAGCCACGTCCACCATTCCATTCTGTTTCTCCTTTCGTCGGTACAGCTTTCTCTGCAGGCGTTATCCTTTTACGATGATCGCATGGAACACAAGCGTTCCGTCTCCCGTGTTCTTAAGTCCGTGCATTTCCCCGTCATAGCAGACCGTTACATCGCCCGCTTTTACGGCAACGGTCTTTCCGTTGTCATTATATTCCCCGCTGCCTTCCGTAAGGCAATAGATTTCCGCTTCTCCGTGATGCGGATGGTCACTCACCGTTGCACCCGGCTCGAGCGTGATCGTTGTGAGCAGTTCAAGATTCGGACACATTTCGGCTCCGTCCAGCCAGTGATAAAGCTGCGCCTTTCCCTCGCCGTTTCCGCCCAGCTTATCCGCATTTACTGCTTCATGTTTTCCAATTACCATTTCGATTCTCCTTTCATAATTCCGGCAGGCTGCGTGCTTTGCAGCGGCCGCCCCCTCTTCTACTGCTATTTTTCCACCCGGATGCAGTTGACAGTTCCAACGACTGCCTCAAGCTCCTGTATCTCTTTTACTGCATCCCTAAGGTCCTGTTCATGCGCCTTATGCGTCACCAAAATGAGCGGCGCGCTCTCTTCGCCCGGCTTTGCGCCTTTCTGGATGACGCTTTCAATGCTGACGTCATGCTTTCCGAATATCCCCGCTATCTTTGCGAGCACACCGGGCTTATCCTGCACATCGGTGCGGATGAAATATTCTGTGATCCAATCGTTATTGAATTTCACCTGATCTGCTTCATACCTGTTGTCAAATGTCGCATAACGCGGATGACCGGCATTATGCACGGCATAGACCATGTCGGATACAAGAGCGCTCGCAGTCGGGAAATCGCCCGCGCCCTTTCCATACCACATCATTTCCCCTACAGCGCTGCCATCGATGAAAATCGCGTTGAACGAGCCCTTGATGTTCGCGAGCGCATGCTCCTTCGGGATCATCGTAGGATGTACGCGTACCTCGATGCTGCCGTCTGCATCCTTTTTTCCGATAGCGAGCAGCTTGACCACATAGCCAAGCTCCCGCCCGATCGCAATGTCCGCTTTCGTCAGCTTTGTGATGCCCTCACAGTATATCTTATCCACCGGCACACGTGCATGAAATGCCATAGAGGCAAGAATGGAAAGCTTATACCGCGCATCGTAGCCCTCCACGTCGCTCTCCGGATTTGCTTCCGCATAGCCCAGCGCCTGCGCTTCTTTCAGCACATCGGAAAAATCGCGCCCCTCGTCGTCCATTTTAGTCAGGATATAGTTGGTCGTTCCGTTTACGATCCCATATACTTCCCTGATGCTGTTTGCCTGCATAGAATCGTTTAGCGCCCGCAGGATCGGTATTCCTCCCCCGACAGCCGCTTCAAAATAAAAGCCGGCTCCGCTGCGCTTTGCCGCCGCCTCAAGGTCCGGCCAGTTCTGCGAGATCATGTCTTTATTCGCAGAAACGACCGTCTTGCCCGCTTCAAGCGCTTTTAAAATAAACTCTTTGGCAGGATGCTGGCCACCCATCACTTCCGCAACGATCGATATCTCCGGATCGTTCACGATCTCGTCGATATCCTTGGCTTTCTTTTCTTCCGGCACATCTACCGCATAGGAAAGCGCAAGCGTCTTTTTGACCGTAAGGCGTATGCCGTCCTTGTGTTCGATATTCTTCTGTTCCTGTTCGATGAGCTGATAGATACCGCCGCCTACCGTACCCATTCCCAGAATCGCTATTTTTATGTCTTTCATAGCCGTAACTCCTTTTCCGGAAAACTGCTCAGCAGTTTTTCATATAAATCTTATTCAAACCGATCAGCGTGAGCGTCGGTATGATCTCGTCAATACAATTGGTCTCCTGCGCGATCAGCTCGGAAAAGCCGCCCGTCGCTACGACCTTTGCGCCGCCCATTTCGTCTTTCATTCGCTCGACGATATACTGCACCTGCCCGACATAGCCATAAATGATGCCCGCCTGCATAGACGTGACCGTCGTTTTATTGATGACCGTCTCCGGGCGTTTGAGTTCGATGCGCGGCAGCTTGGCTGCATTTTCCGTAAGCGCATCGGACGCGATGCGAAGCCCCGGGCATATCGCACCGCCGAGAAAATCCCCTTTTGCGGAGATCGCGCCGAAGCTCGTTGCCGTTCCAAAATCGATCGTAATGACCGGGCCGCCGAACAGCTCATAGGCGCCTACCGCGTTGACGATCCTGTCCGTTCCGAGCTCTTTTGGATTATCGTATTTGATATTGATCCCCGTTTTGATCCCCGGCCCGACGAACATAGGCTTCTTTTTAAAATATTCGCGCGACATGTGGTCAAGCGTGTAGTTGATAGACGGAATGACAGAAGAAATGATGATCCCGTCAATGTCCATCGGCGCATGGTCCAGATAATCAAAAAACTCTATCATCTGAATACCATACTGGTCCGACGTTGCGTCGATATCCGTCGTCATCCGGAAGGAATGTACGAGTACATTCCCCTCAAACATGCCGCATTTGATGTTGGTGTTGCCCACATCCATCACAAATATCATCTGCTGTAAAATCTCCTTTGAGCGCGGCTATCCGCGCGTTTTATTCGGCCGCCGTCTGTTTCGCGGACGCCCCCCTGCCAAGCGGCGGCACCGTCTTTCTCAGCGCGCGCACGATGGGCGGGCACAGGAGCGCCGCGACCACCGCCTCGATGATACCGTTGAGAAGCGCTACTGAAATAATGATCCCACTGGCCACGATGCCGGAAAAGAACGCATACAGAAATCCGAGGTACAGCACCGTGTTCGTCAGCGATCCTGCTACCGCCGCGACTCCAATATTGAGAAGCTCCCGCTTTGTATGCATCACACGGTATACCAGTGCGACCACAAGCGGGATCAAAAGACGCGGAACAATGATGTTGACCATCAGCAGCACCGGATCCGCGGCAAGCAGCGTCGGCCCGAATACGTCAGACGGTATTTTTGCGATGCTCGTGACCGCAAAAAGAGCTGCGAGCGCAAGACCCGCTTTCCAGCCCAACGTAAGCGTTCCGATAATGACCGGCAGACACATCAGTGTGATCACGATGCCGAAAGGCGTCTGGATATAACCGATCGGCGTGAAACCAAACAGCAGCGTTATGGCGATCAAAATCGCCGTCAGGGTCAGCGTTCTCGTTTTCTTATTCATTTGTTACCTCCGCTCAGGTTCCGCATACGGCGGATACCCTACATAAGTGAATTTTAATGGAAAAACCGTTTACCCGTGCGCTTCGCGGTTATCATTAAACTGCTTGCGCGATAGCGCCGGACAGATCTCCAATGATTTATTATAGCCCAGCTACGCGTTATATTGCAAGGAATTATCGAAGATTCCGGGATTCTTTTCCCGGAGAAAGAGAGGATATGCTATGTTTGTCATGACTTATAGTATGGAGGAACGAAAGCACGAAAAAAATATGCGCGTTTTCAGAATGATCGGCGCCGCCGCCGCAACTGCCGCCGGCGCTGTAATAGGCGGGCTCTCTACGGATACTTCGTCCGCATGGTATACGGGCCTTACACTTTCCCCGCTTCAGCCGCCGCCATGGGCTTTTGCCGCTATATGGACCGTTTTATATATCCTGCTGGCCGTTTCTTTTATCCGCATCGTTTCGAAACGCCGTATATGCAGGGCCGCTGCAGCCGGTTATATCATCAATATCATATTGAACGCGCTTTGGTCTCCCGTCTTTTTTCTTGCCCATGCGCCTCTGCCGGCACTTATCGTTATGGCCGCCCTGCTCGTGAATCTGTTCTTCCTGTTGCGCAGCGTTTTTTCAGAAGACCGTCCTGCCTTTGTTCTTCTGCTCCCCTATCTTATATGGCTTTGCATCGCGGCAGTCCTCAACGTTTCGATCCTCGCGCTCAACTGAATGCGCGGAGCTGCGCAAGAAAAGCGGCCGTTCCCCGTCATGAAAACGTACGGACCAGCAGTCTCCCGAGCCATGCCGCAAACACGCATGCCGCAGCAGACAACAAAATGTTCAGCAGCGCAAAAAGCAAATCGCCCTTTTCGAAAAGGCGCAGCGTTTCGAGTGAAAAAGTGGAAAACGTCGTAAACCCGCCCAGAACGCCCAGCATCACCATGCTCGAGAGCCGTTCGTCTATGTTCCACGCAAGCGTCATTTGATATACCAAGCCGATACAAAAGGATCCGATAAGATTCACAAGGAGTGTTCCCCACGGAAAATCTCCGGACAGTCCTTTTGTCAGCAGACTCATGCCATAACGTCCCACCGCGCCCGCAAAGCCTCCGAGGCCGATCAGCAGCACAGTCATGTTCTGCCGTCCTCTTTTTCTTCTGTTTTTTCCGCCTCATAGTCCGCATCCGGAATATTTTCCATATATCCGCTTTGTCCGCACTGCGGACAGAACAGCAAACGGTCCGTTCCCTGACGCGCCGCAAAAAATGTGCGCATTCCGGGCATCTTGAAGCGCGCGCCGCAATAGGGGCATTTAAAATGCCGTTTTGTTTGAATGCGGCAGTAAAGCGCGAGGCATACGATGAAAACGGCCAGCGTAGAGCATACCGTAATGATTCCAAACAGGCCAAGCCCAGTCATGATGGTACTCCTTTGTATGTTTTTGATTCCCATTCAGTATATCACATGCCGCGTCTCCGTAAAATCCGGTCCCCGGTATTTTGGAAAATAATCTTGAAATCCGCCTTTAAACTTGATATGATTGTGGCTGTAAGTGAATAGCGCGTTTTGCGGGTGTGGCGCCCCGCGCAAAAGAAACGCATCAAAGAAGGCGGGTTTTTTGACCAAAAAGGGTGGAACCGCGGAAGATGTTCTTTCGTCCCTGATCGATAGGGAGCGAAAGATTTTTTTTACAAAATTTTGGAGGGTAAACGATGGAAAAAACAATGGACAAAATCGTAGCGCTCGCAAAAGGGCGCGGCTTTGTATATCCCGGCTCGGAGATATACGGCGGGCTCGCAAATTCGTGGGATTACGGTCCGCTCGGCGTAGAATTCAAAAACAATGTGAAGCGCGCGTGGTGGCAGAAGTTCGTGCAGGAATGCCCGTACAACGTCGGCCTTGACGCAGCCATTCTGATGAACCCGGAGGTATGGGTCGCTTCTGGTCATGTGGGCGGCTTCAACGACCCGCTGATGGACTGCAAAAGCTGCAAGGAACGGTTCCGTGCAGATAAGCTGATCGAGGACTATGTGGCGGAGAACGGCCTCGATATCGGTCCGGTGGAAGCTATGGGCAAAGAAGAAATGGAAGCGTTTATCGCAGAGCATATCGTGTGCCCGTCCTGCGGAAAAAACGACTTCACGCCTATCCGCCAGTTCAACCTGATGTTCAAGACCTTTCAGGGCGTCAACGAGGATACGGCGGCGCAGATCTACCTGCGTCCGGAGACCGCTCAGGGCATTTTCGTCAATTTCAAAAACGTGCTGCGCACGACGCGCCGCAAGATGCCGATGGGGATCGGCCAGATCGGCAAATCGTTCCGCAACGAGATCACCCCGGGGAACTTTATTTTCCGTATTCGGGAATTCGAGCAGATGGAGCTTGAATTCTTCTGCGATCCGAAAGAGGAATTCGAATGGTTCAACTACTGGAAGGACACCTGCCACAACTGGCTCCTCTCCCTCGGCATCCACGACGAGAACCTTAAGCTGCGCGACCATGCGCAGGAAGAACTTTCCCATTATTCCAACGCGACGACGGACATCGAGTACCGTTTCCCATTCGGCTGGGGCGAGCTGTGGGGCATCGCGGACCGCACGGATTTCGATCTCAAGGCGCACATGCAGCATTCCGGCGAGAGCCTCGAATATCTCGATCCCTCCACCGGGCAGAAATATGTTCCGTACTGCATCGAGCCTTCCCTCGGCGCGGACCGCGTGACGCTCGCGTTCCTGTGCGAGGCTTACGACGAGGAAACGCTGGAGAACGGTGACGTTCGCACGGTGCTGCATTTCCATCCGGCGCTCGCGCCTTTCAAGGCCGCCGTCCTTCCGCTCCAGAAAAAGCTCGCGGAAACGTCGGACAAATTGTTCGCCGACCTTGCGAAGCATTTCAACGTGGATTACGACCTTGCGGGCTCGATCGGCAAGCGCTACCGCCGCGAGGACGAGATTGGCACGCCCTACTGCGTGACCGTAGACTTCGACTCTCTCGAGGACGGCTGCGTGACGGTGCGTGACCGCGATACGATGGCGCAGGAGCGCATTTCGATGGACGCTGTCAAGCAGTTTATCGAGGATAAGCTCGTATTCTGACGTGCAGAAAGAGGGCGTATGCAGTGCATGCGCCCTCTTTTTCGTGAAATCTTACCAATTTTTAGATTGCATTACAAGAAAAAAATATGCCATACTGGATATAATAAAAAATATCCGCTTTATAAAAACGGAACACTTCAAATGGCTCTTTTCGCTTCTTGGCCTGTTCCGGAGACGGATACACTTCAAAAGGAGAGAAAACCGTTTATGAATTATGCAGATGTATTACCGTTAGACGAATCCGCTATGACGGAGGCGCGCCAGCGCATCGACTCCCTTTCCAAACCGCTCGGAAGCCTTGGACAGCTTGAGGATTATGCCGTGAAGCTCGCCGGGATCCGCGGGTTTATGGGCGGTACGCTGGCAAAACGCGCGGTGCTCGTATTCGCGGCGGACAACGGTATTTATGAACAGGGGATCACCCCCGTTCCACAGGACGTAACGCCGATGCAGACGATCAATATCGCCAACGGCATTGCGGGAGTAAACGCTTTCGCAGCGCAGGCCGGAGCAGATGTATTCGTTTACAATGTCGGCATCGCAAAGGAGGTCCGTCAGAAAAATATCATCGACGCAGTCGTGATGCGCGGCACGAACGATATGACCAAAGGGCCTGCCATGACGCGCGGGCAATGCGAACGCGCTATGAAAGCCGGATATGAGGCTGCCGCGGCGCATGCGGATTATGACGTGCTCGGCCTCGGTGAAATGGGTATCTGCAATACCTCTACAACGGCTGCCGTTGCTTCCGTTCTTTTAGACAAACCCGTCAGCGCGATGACCGGAAAGGGCGCAGGCATCACGGAAGAACAGTATCAGAAAAAAATCGCCGCAATCAGCCGGGCAATCGAAGTGAACGAGCCGGACGCAAACGACCCGGTAGATGTGATCGCCAAGGTCGGCGGCCTTGATATTGCCGCGATGACCGGCGCGTATCTCGCCTGCGCCCACTATAAGGTTCCTGTCGTGATCGACGGCTTTATCTCCGCCTGTGCCGCGCTGTGCGCAATGCGTATCTCCCCGATGAGTCTCGGCTATATGTTCGCGTCGCACAAGAGCTACGAGCAGGGATATGCCGCGATCTCAAAGGCGCTCGGCCTTTCCCCCGCCCTCATGCTGGATATGCGCCTCGGCGAGGGCAGCGGCTGCCCGCTTATGTTCTATATTCTCGAGGCATCTTTGCGCATGCTCGAGGATATGGGAACATTTGAGGAGGGCTGCATCGATCCGACCAATTATGTCGATCTGCGCGGGTGATATTTTGTCATGAAAACGGACCTGCGTTTAAACGTCCTGCGCAACTGGCGTTTTCTGCTGGAATGGGCGACCTTTATCAGCATCATCTGTATGGTGGTGGTCTTTGCCCTTACGGCGAGCATCCTGCCCGCTCCCGCGCCGTCTCCCGACGCGGACGGACTCGTCGCAAAATATGGGATGCGGACCGTACTGTTTATTCTGTTTGCTTTGGGCGGCGGAGTGTGCGGCCTGCTGTTTCTTTTATCCCGTTTTCCACGCCTGTACCGGTATCCGGTAAAGATCAATGCGGACAATGTGGAGCTGCAGTATCACATTGCCAAGATCGCTTTGTGCACCGGGCAACTGATCGCCGTAGTGGTCACATGCATTTTGATGCTGCGCGTTTATGAACAAAACATCACACTCCATTCCCCTGATTTTCGGAATATGCTGATCCGTTCCGCTGTTGCGGGAGGGGCTGTCTATCTCGTTTATTTTCTCGCCGCACGCCGCTATAGGTAAGAAAACAGGCCGGCGCCCTTCTGTGCCCGGCCTGTCTTTTCATTTTCTGCAGCAGACGGTTTTTCCTCCCGTGTTCAAGCGTTTTCCTGCTCCGCTCCGCGCTGCAGCTGCTCCAAAATGATATACGCTTTCAGCACGCACGCGACCGTTTTCGCGTCCCGAAGCTCGCCTTTCAGGCACATTTCTACCGCCCGGCCAAGCGGTATTTTTTCTACGCTGATAAATTCATCCTCATCAAGGCACTGCGTTCCCTGCTCGATATTGACCGCAAGATACAGATGGATCGCCTCATCGCAAAAACCGACGCTGGAATAGATCTCTCCGAGCGGCATCAAATCTGCTGCGTGGATCCCCGTCTCTTCCCTAAGCTCCCTGAGCGCACCGTCGTAAGCGTCCTCTCCCTCAACATCGAGCTTTCCGGCCGGAAGCTCAAGCATTTCCTCCGCGAATGGATAGCGGTATTGGCGCACGAAAAACAAATTGAGCGCTCCATCCACCGCGCATACGCATACGCCGCCCGAATGGCGTACTACCTCTCTTACCGCTTCTTTTCCGTTTGGAAGCTCTACCGTATCTTTTTGTACCTTAATGATTTTTCCATCATAGACCGTTTCTGAAGATAATTTTGTTTCTTTCAGTTCCATTTTTCCCTCCCGGCAGCATATTTTCAGTCTTTTTTGGCGGTCCTGCCGCGCCACGATATTTTTTTCATCTTACCACGCATCGGCACAGAAATCCAGCAAGACGAAAATTGCATAGCGTACGCTTTTTTGATATAATGCAGGAAACGCACCCTTGCGGAATCATGGAGGCATTATGCGTCATAAAACAGCTTGGGCGGTCCTGATCGCGGTCCTGATCGCCATTGCAGCCCTCCCCGGTCTTGCAGCTGCAGAGCCTGCGGCTGCGGATATCGAGACGGTCATCAATATTTATCATACCGGAAATGTACGCGGCCACGCGGTCGGCACGGAAACCGCCGTCGGCTATGCGCGGCTGCGGACCATTTTAAAGGAGGACAATGCGGACGGGCGCCTTGTGCTCGATGCCGGAAACGTTTTTTCCGGGACTGCATTTTCCAACCTCAGCAACGGTCAGAGCATCGCCGCGCTGATGGACCAGATCGGTTATGACGGCATGGTTCCCGGCACGCACGATTTTAGTTTTGGCAGTGAGACGCTTCTCAGCCTGCTGGACAGCTCCGGCACTGCCGGTATTGCAGTCAATATCATCGGTAAAGACGGCACTCCTGTTTTTGAGCCTTACCATATCTTTCAGGAAAGCGGCATTCGGATCGGCGTGATCGGCATCGCTTCTCCCGAGGCGGCTGAATTTGCCGATACGCGTAATTTGGACGGCGCCAGCTTTCTTGATGGCGAGCCCCTTTTTACTGCGGTGCAGAACGCCGTAAACGACCTGCGCGCCCAGAACGTAAACGCCGTAGTCGTGCTTTCTTCTTTGGGAACGTCGGATCGCCGGCAGCCCGCATGCGTCGATGTGGCAACACATGTGAGCGGGATCGATCTGATCATAGACGGCCAATCCGATGCAGTCTATGAAACAGGTTATACAAGCTATCCCGGATATATCGAGGGACGTACGCCTCTTATCGTACAGACCGGAAAAAATTTTGAAAATTTCGGGATCGCCAGTTTGTCTTTTGACAGCAACGGTATGCTGATAGGTGTAAGCGAACGGCTTGTGGAGATCGAGGAGGCTTCGGGCTATTCTCCCGATAAAAAAGTTTCCGAGACGGTAATAGAATATGAAAAGGAACAGCAGCCTATCATGACCGAAACGGTCTCTTATACGCCTGTTTTTTTGAATGCCGATCCGGCCTTTGTCCTCACAGGAAGTACAAATTTCGGCCAGCTATGCACGCAGGCTATGCTCAAAGCCACAGGGGCTGATATCGCGCTTATGAGCAGCAGCATCCTGTCTTCTTCCATTCCTGAGGGAGCGGTCTCTTTCGGAGCCCTGTATAATGCCATTCCTTATGACAGCACGATTGTTACGACGGAGATCTCCGGTGCGGAGTTGAAAGACCTTTTGAACGAACATCTTATTATGGGCAGCGGGTCCTTTCCTCAATTTGCAGGTTTTGAGGCTTCCGCCCGGAAATATCTCAATGAAGACGGGGAATCCGCCGCTGCAGTCCAAGCCCTCACAAAGGACGGAAAAGAGATCGCCGATACGGATCGTTTTACAATCGCTGTGACCGATCTTATGTATTACGGCGGAGACGGCTACACATTCAGCGAGCCGCTCCTTAAGGAGGGGCCGACTCTTTTTGATACCGTCATCAATTATCTGAACGAAGAAACTGCGGAAACGCTTTCATCCTTATCCGATCCCTCTCCTCTTACGATATGGGAGGAAACGATCGACGCTGACAGCATATCCGCAAAGCTGGAGGCGGAAGTTCCCGAGGACGTTCACGTATTTTTAAACGAAGCTTCCATCATTCCGGAAAGCGTCGTTTATCCATTGATCGGACAGGACCGGAACCTGACCTTTACCATGCAGGGAGACCGTCCCTACTCCTTTATCTTTAACGGAACAGACCTTTCTGTTCCAATGAATATAAGCCTCTCTGCCAATGTTTCTCAGGAACCTCCGCAGGGCAAGCGCACTGCCTCGTCTGCAGACGCGGAGGCTGTATTTCTCGACCTCTCCCAAAACGACGCTCTCCCGCCGGAGACCAGTATCAGCATTTACGTCGGAGATGTCTACCCGCCCGGTTCCCTCGTCTATCTGTATTATTACGATCAGAACCGGGACATTCTGCCACTGAACGAGGACGGTATCGAGGTCGATCATACCGGGAATGTAACGTTCTCCGTCTCTCCGGGCGTTACTTATCTGTTGAATTCGAGGCTTTTGAATGCCGCGACCATATTTGAGAATCCGACGGCGAACCATCCGTTTACGCTGGGGATTGTCGTCCTCGTGTCTGTATTTGCCGTTTGGGTCGTATTTTTCCTCATTACAAAGAAAGGCGCGCAAAAACAGCCTGCAAAAAAGGAAAAGGAATAAATTTTTGCCGTTTATGAATATTTTGAAATGGCTTATAAAGATCATATTGACAGGGCTGTCGTTCCCGCTGTTGATTTTTCCATTCTCTCCCAGACCTGCCTGCCTGTTCCTGCGCAATCTGTTTCGCTTCGGGACCTATATCCGTCCGCGGGACTACGCTTTTGCGCGCGCGTCGGTCCGAATCGAACGAGACCTGCCCTATAGAGAACGTAACGTACGCTGCAGCCGGCTAGATATCATCTCGCCCGCTGCAGTCTCCGCTCCTCCCCTCCCCGTCCTATTCTGGCTGCATGGCGGCGCTTATGTCGGCGGTGATAAATCCGACGTAGAGGGCTATGCCGTACAAATCGCCGCATGCGGATACATTGTGGCAAATATCAATTATCCGCTTGCACCGGAGTCTCCCTATCCGTCCGGCGTCCGTGCCGTCGCGGATGCATACCGTTTTATTTGTTCGCGCCTCATTGAGCTGAACGCCGATCTGTCAAGCGTCTATTTCGCCGGAGACTCCGCCGGCGCGCAAATGGCAGCGCAGTTCGTAACAGCTCAGCTCGATGAAAGCTATGCGCGCGCCGCCGGTATCGGACAGGTCGTTCCGCCCGATACCATTCGCGGTGCCGCTTTGTTCTGCGGCTTATATGACGCTGAAGCCTATGCCGCGCGCTTTGACCGCCGCACGCCTCTTTCCTATTTGGTCCGGCGTGTTTTTTGGGGCGTAACGGCTGATCCAAATTGGAGAAACGGCCCGGCGCTTGAAGAAGCTTCCGTCGTACGCCACATTCCTCGCTGCGGATTTCCTCCCGTTTTCCTGACGGATGGAAATATCGGCACCTTCACCGAGCAAGGGATCGCTTATGCGCAGGCGCTCCGGGAATGCGGCACGTCTGTGGAAACAGTATTCTACTCCCGCTCTTCCGTTTTTCTGCCGCATGAGTATCAATTTCTGATGCACAGGTCCGAAGCTATAAAGACTTTTTCCCGTTTCATAGAATTTTTGGAGCGCACAAAAAAATAGTTTTCGTTTTTTATTTTGGGGTATTATAATAGTATCTGGATTTGGATTTTATATTTTAAGGGGGTAAGTATTATGATCAGTAAAAAAATGGAAGATATGCTCAATGAGCAGGTGAAGAACGAATTTTTCTCCGCTTATTTCTATCTTTCGATGGCTGCATGGTTCTCTTCCAAAAACCTGAATGGGTTTGCGAATTGGTATACCGTACAGGCGCAGGAGGAGCGCGACCATGCCACGATGCTCATGAATTATATCCTGCGTGTAGGCGGGAATGCAGAATTCCGCGCCATCGAGGCACCGGACACGGATTTCAAATCGCCAATGGATATTTTTGAAAAGACGCTGGAGCATGAGCAGAAGGTGACCGGAATGATCAATGATCTGATGGCAAACGCTGTTGACGAGCGCGATTTCAAAACGCAGCAGTTCCTGCAATGGTTCGTGACCGAGCAGGTCGAAGAGGAAGAGAATGCCAGCGGACTGATCGAGAAGCTGAAAATCAGCGGAAACAGCGAGGCTGGTATCCTCTACATGGACAGCGACGCTGCATCGAGGGTCTATACTCCCTCTACGCAGGCTTCCAACTAAACGCATCCTAAAAAACGAAAACGGCGAATCGTGATTCGCCGTTTTTTTGTGTTTTTTGCAGGACTATTTTTCTTTTTTCGTCCGCCGCCTGTGCAGCAGCTTCCGTGCTTTGCTTTGCTTCTCCGCATAGGCGATAAACATGTCGTACACCAACACGGAACGACGCTCCACATTTCCTGCACCATGCAGCGAGACCGCATTCAGCATGCCAAACAGAAGCTCGGAGAGGACCTCCGCCTCTTCCTCCGTCAATTTTGTTCCACACTCTGCGAATACTCGGGTGATGAGCTCGATCAGAAGCTGCTGCACCTGCTTACGTATCCCAAATAGTGTCCGCTCAATATATTCTTTATCCGACTCAAAGTTCACAACTTGATTGATCACATCCTGCGGTGTCTCTACCATACGCGCAATAAAGCAATAGATCGCCCCATAAAGCGCTTCCTTCGGCTCTTTCCCAAACACATTGCGCATAAATTCATTCATGATCTGCTCGATCTCGCCTGCGAGCACCTGTGCGAGCAGCGCTTCCTTATCGTCGAAATGCGTATACACCGTTCCTACGGAAAGCCCGCTCACTTCAGCGATCCTACGCATGGAAAGGCTGTCGTACCCTTCTTTATGATAAATATCGAGCGCCGCGCTGATGATTTTCTGTGTTACGTCCTCTATTTTTTTCGGCATGATCCTTCCTTTCCTGAGCCCTGCGCGTCTTCTCCTGTCGGAGCAGCCGCATATTTTTCTTTTTCTTCCCGAATAAACCGGAAAATGCGCATTGCCAATACGACGGCGATCCCCCCCGATATGACATCCGATACCAGAGGAGAAAGCATGATCCCCAGCAGGCCGAGCACATTGGCAAGCACCATGACCGTCGGTATCAGGCACACTCCCTGCCGTGAGACCGACAAGATCAGCGCTCCTCCCGCTTTCCCCAGAGCCTGATGCGTCATGAGCATAACGAGTGTGAACGCGGTGATCGTAAATCCGGAGGTGAACCAGCGAAGCGCGGGCACCCCTATCTCCATGACATAGGCATCCGTTGTAAACAGGCGCAGCATTTGCGGCGCAAACAAATAGCAGGCCAGCGTGACAAGCGCCCCGATCACAAGAGAGACCGCGATCCCAAATTTCATGGCGGTTTTCAGCCGTCCAAAACGGTGCGCTCCGAAATTATATCCTGCTACCGGCTGATATCCCTGCGTAAAACCAAACATCAGTGCAAATCCCAGAAACTGGATCCGGTTTACGATCCCAAACGCCGCGATCGCCGCATCCCCATACGGTTTTGCGCAGATGTTGATGACCGCAAAACCCACCGCTGCAAGAAGCTGAGTCAAAAAGGTCGAGGAACCAATGCGGACGATGTAGGCGACGATTTCTTTCTCGAAGCGGAAGCCTTTCAGCCTAAATCGTGCGACCGTCTTTTTTCTCCAATAATTGGAAGCGAGGAGGACAAATGCAATCCCCTGCGAAAGCGCCGTAGCGGCTGCCGCTCCCATTACGCCCATATCAAAGGTAAAAATAAAGACCGGATCGAGAATGATATTCAGCACCGCCCCGATCACCATGCCGGTCATGGACTGGACCGCGCTTCCTTCCGCACGCAGCAGATTATTGAACGCCATATTCGTGAGCTGTACCGGAGACGCAAGCAGCAGGATCAGCGCATAATCGAGCGCAAGGCCGATCGTATCGCCGGAGGCCCCAAGCGCAAGCAGAACCGGCTCTGCAAAGATACTTCCCACAACCGCAACAAGCACACCGGACAAAAAGGCGAGGAGAATAGTAGCCGTCGCCGTGCGGCCTGCCTTTTCCTTTTCCTCCGCTCCTAAAAGCCGGGAAAGATATGCTCCTCCGCCTGCCGCAAACAAAACAGACAACGCCTGCGTAAGAAGCATGATCGGCATATAGACCGACACCGCCGCCGTACCGAGATACCCTTCCGGCGATAGGCTGACAAAATAGGTATCCGCCATATTATAAACGGCCATCACGACCATACTGACAATGGCCGGGACCGCAAGCCGTACGATCGCGCTGGGCACCTTTGCCGTGCCCATCATTTCCGCGCGCTTATCAACCGTCTGCTCCATCCTGTTTCTCTCCTGCGGCGCTGCAAACTGAACGCATGTTCATTTACATCTATCATCTTATTATGCCCCTCCCGCAATGTCAACTGTTTATTTTCCCCTTGTAAGTGCGCTGCCGTTTCGTTTATAATATTTAGGTACGGCAATTCACGAATCTTATATAATGGGGAGTGCATTATGTTTAAAATTTTAAAGAAAGAAACACTGGCAAACGGCATTACCAAAATGGTCATCGATGCTCCGCTGATTGCTAAAAAAGCGCAAAGCGGCCAGTTCCTCGTTCTGCGTACTCATGAAAAGGGCGAACGGTTCCCGCTCACGATCGCGGATTTTGACCGCGAGGCCGGAACGGTAACGATCATCTTCGCACAAGTCGGCAAATCGACCCAGCAGCTTGGCGAGCTTCCGGAAGGCGGAAATATCCTCGACGTGGTTGGGCCTCTCGGCGTTGCTTCGCACTTTGACCCCTCCATCAAAAAAGCCGCAGTGATCGGCGGCGGCCTCGGCTGCGCGATCGCTCTTCCGCAGGCAAAGCATCTGAAGCAGATGGGCGTTTCTGTAGATATGATCGCCGGATTTAAGACCAAGGATATCATCATTCTGGAAAAGGAAATGACAGAGGCTTCGGATAACCTCATCATCACGACGGACGACGGTTCGTTCGGCATGCACGGTTTTGTGACGGACGCCCTCAAAAAACAGATCGAGAGCGGCGTCAAATACGACATCGTCGTTGCGATCGGACCTATCCCTATGATGAAATTCGTTTCCCTGCTGACTAAAGAATATGGGATCAAGACGATCGTCAGCATGAATCCTGTGATGATAGACGGCACCGGTATGTGCGGCGGCTGCCGGCTGACGGTTGGCGGCAAGACCAAATTCGCATGCATCGACGGTCCTGATTTCGATGGCCATGAGGTCGATTTCGACGCGGCTATGCGCCGCCTTTCCATGTATGATGGCATGAAAGAGCGTGAAGCGGATTGCAGATTGATTCAAATGGCAGATAATGCGGAGGACAAATGACCATGGAAAGAAATATGTCTCTTGAAAAAGTAACGATGCCGGAGCTCGACCCCAAAGTACGTGCGACCAATTTTGAAGAGGTCGCACTCGGCTATACACCTGCAATGGCGCAGGAGGAAAGCAACCGGTGTCTCGAATGCAAAAATAAGCCGTGCGTATCGGGCTGCCCTGTGCAGGTCAATATCCCGGAATTTATCCACGAGATCAAAGAAGGCAATTTTATGGCTGCTTATCAGAAGATCGTGGAGACGAACGGTCTGCCCGCCGTGTGCGGCAGAGTTTGCCCGCAGGAAAGCCAGTGCGAAAAATACTGTGTGCGCGGCAAAAAAGGCCAGCCTGTCGGCATCGGCCGTCTCGAGCGCTTTGCGGCAGATTTTGCGATGAGTCAGGGCGCGCTCGGTGCAAAGGATATCGCTCCTAAAAAAGGCAAAAAGGTCGCAGTAATCGGCAGCGGTCCGGCAGGGCTTACTTGTGCGTCCGACCTTGCAAAAAAGGGATATGACGTTACTGTCTTTGAAGCTTTCCATACCGCGGGCGGCGTTTTGAAATATGGTATTCCCCAGTTCCGTCTCCCGAAAGAGATCGTCGACCTTGAAATCAACGTCCTGAAAGAAATGGGCGTGGAGATCAAACTCGATATGGTAATCGGCAAGATATTGACGATCGACGAGCTGAAAGAGATGGGCTATGAAGCGATTTTTATCGGCAGCGGCGCAGGACTCCCGTCCTTTATGAACATTCCCGGTGAAAATCTGAATGACGTATATTCCGCAAACGAGTTTCTGACGCGCATCAACCTGATGCATGCTTACGAATATCCGTCCTACGATACGCCCATCAAGCCTTATTCCAATGTCGCGGTCATCGGCGGCGGCAACGTGGCGATGGACGCTGCACGGTGCGCAAAGCGTCTTGGCGCGGGCAAGGTCTATATCGTATACCGCAGGAGCGAAGCAGAAATGCCCGCCCGTTTGGAGGAGGTCCACCACGCGAAGGAGGAAGGGATCGAATTCCGACTTCTGGAGGCGCCTGTCGAAATCCTCGGAGACGAGCGCGGCAACGTAACGGGCATGAAAGATGTTCGCATGGAGCTTGGTGAGCCGGATGCCTCCGGACGGCGCAGACCCGTTGTTATCGAAGGAAGTGAATATGTCCTCCCGGTGGATGCGGTCATCGTAGCGATCGGTCAGTCGCCTAATCCGATGATCAAAAATTCTACGCCTGCGTTGGAAACGCAGCCGTGGGGTGGCATCATTACAAACGAGGAAACCGGAGAGACCTCTATCCCCGGTGTTTATGCGGGCGGCGACGCCGTGACGGGCGCAGCAACTGTGATCCTTGCCATGGGTGCGGGCAAGACCGCCGCAAAAAGCATCGACGCCTATCTGAGCCGTTGAAAGGATAAAACAAATGAGAAAAGACCGCGGCTTTTTCCGCGGTCTTTTTATTCATTCTTATGAATAAAAATTCTTGTATCAGAAAATTTTTCTGATTTTCAGAACTTTTTTCCGTTTTCCTATTGACAAGCTGTTTTCAGCACAGCAGCGCGTTTTTTGCACTTGTGGATAACTCATTCTTTGCCGGAGCTTCATTTTCTGAAAGAACAGCTTTACAGAGCCGTTTTTCGCAGAAAAAGTTATCCACATCTTTCTGTGGATAACTTTTCTTTTCCGCATAAATATGCGGGTTTTTGGCATGCGGAAAACCTGCACACATTTCTTCCGGACTTGACAGCGTTTTTTCACCTTTTTTACAAACAGCGTCTTGCATATTCCATTCTTTTTATGCATAAAATATTTATTCTTTCTTCTATATGCACAGGCGATGGCAGCCGGCACTTTCATGTTCCCCATATTTCATGTATAATGACAGCAGAGCGATTATTGTAAGGAGCTACTCACATGCCGTACCATTCTCATTATCACCGCAAGCGTTCTTATCACCGCAGTTATTCCGGCGGAGGCTACCGGCCCCGCCGTCATCGAGGCCGTCTGCGCGTTGGCCGTCTGCTTCTTCTGATCCTGATTTTTGCTGCTGTCATTGCGGGGATCGTATTTGGTATCATGTTTTTGACGAAAACCGGCGTATTCTCGACGGAGGATGTTGCCCGGTCAGCCGATGGCAGTCAATCCGTTTCCTCCTTTGAGCCTGCTTATGCTTCCGCGCCTGCCGACGCTGCTCCGGCCGCAGCCGACTCGACGCAGCCCACGGCATTCGGCCTTTCTTTTGAGATCGAGCAGGATGGAAATACCGTTTCATCCGCTGTACGCGCAAAGGACATCCTATTTCCGTCCGCAAACGATTATTCCCTCCTTTCCGGGATCGCCTTGGCAAACGGAAACAATTATCGTTCCGCAAAAAGCTTTGGCGCACTTTCTGAAAGAGCCGGCTCACTTGAGACGGCATGGCACGAAAAGACCACGTCCTCTTCTTTACAGCCGCTTATCGTGGAATGGGAGGCTGACCTGCGGCAGATGATGGAGCTTTATCCCGAAAAACAAAATAAGGATGGCCTCGTGGAAGTGCTTTCGCTCCAAGACGATGGAACGCTTGCCTTTCAGGACCTTTCAGACGGCAGTCCCACCCGTGATGCACTTTCGCTTGGCTCCGGGAGCTCTTTCGCTCTCGATCCGCGGGGATATCCGCTGCTCTATGCCGGCGGCGGAACGGAGGACCCGTCCATCCGTATCTACAGCCTTTTATCCGGCGAGCTTCTGTACCGATATGACAGCCAGACGGACACATTTTCTCCCGCAGATACAGAAAAAGGGTTCTCCTGCTCTCCCCTCGTCTCTGCGGATGCAGATACGCTTGTTTGGGCAGGAAACAACGGCGTTCTCTATACCTTTGTGCTAAATTCAGACTTTGACCGTGCGGCAGGGACCGTGTCCGTCAATCCTGATTCGCCCGTGAAATACCGGTACAGCATTTCCTCCGGCGCGGAAAATGAAAGCTATTCGATCACCGGTCTGTGTGCATGGCGGGGATATGCCTTTGTGACGGACAGCGGCGGTTATCTGCAATGCATTGACCTTAACACTATGAACCCGGTTTATATACAGTATCTGAACGGAGCCTGTGCTGCCGCTCCTCTTCTGGAGGAAGAAGCAGACGGTATTTATCTTTACATTGGCACCAGCGCCTCCAACGCTGCCGCCTCTCTTTACAAAATAAAAGGCCTTTCGGGCGAAATCATCTGGCAGCGCGAATTTTCATGCGGGGAAGCGGGCGGAGTCCTTTCCACGCCTGTTCCGGGATATGGCTCCTTGGACGGCGCTGTGCTTTGTACAGTTTCTCATGCAGACGGCTCTTATTCCGCCGTCTATTCGCTTGCCGATGATACGGGGGAAATCAAATGGGAATATCAAACAGGGCTTGCTGCGTCCGATTCGCCGGTTCCCATTTATACTCCGGACGGAGCGGCAGCAGTATTCCTTTCTGCAGAGGGGCGGGCTGTTCTGTTAGACAATTCGGGAACTCTCCTCGATTCTCTCGACGTTCCCGAAAGCACGGGGGCTCCTGCCGCTGTTTTCGGCAGTACCGCTGTTTTCGGCGGAACTGGGATTTTGCTTGGTTAAAAAATTCTCACGTTATATAGGAAGCGTATACTGTAAACTCAGAGCGATCAGGAAAACGCCTGTGAAATAGGTGATCGAATTCCATGCGGTGATGCTGTTTTTCCTGCTGTGATAGTTCCATATTCCAAGCAGGAGGTCAGACGTCCAAAACAGGACTGCTCCCGCTGCCATGAAAAAATAAGCCGGGATATGCGGGCTTACTGTGGACGGCCACAGCTCTGCACCGGCAGTTGGGGCGAGTACTGTTACGAGCGCTTTTGCCATCATAAGGGAAAGCAGTATCATATAGACCGTAAGCGGGCCCTGTGCTTTTCCAAGCTGCCAGCTTTGCTTTTTCATCAGGATCAGCGCTGCCGCGAGCAAGAGCGCTGTGAAAACGAATTCAGCGGGTCCGATCCCCTGCACAGTAAACATGGAAACGAGAAAGAATGCCTGCGCGCCTGCAAAAAACAAAATGCCGCAATTGAATTTCCGCGCATCGATCTGAATAAAGCGCAGAAAATAATCCCCTATGAGCGCACATACAAGTCCGCATAAAATAAATACCGCCTCTTCAGGAGGACCGGCGGGCCATGACAGTAGCCCCCATCCACCTAATACACAAAAAAGTGTGCTGAGCGTCATTTTTAGTTTGGTCGCACGGCTGAACCGTCCGAAAATGTCTTCCCGAATATAGAAAGACAGTAGGACAAAATAGGCTGCCGCAAATAAAATGATACCTACCATAGCCTTACCCTCATGCTCCTTTACAGAGTTTCTGTATTCTGTATTGTCTCCTGCGCGTCGCCGAGCACGAACAGGCTCCGAATTTTTTCCAATTTTCCAAAGACAACGAGCTTATCACCCTTCTCTATTTTCGTATCCCGGGTGATATATTCCATTACCTCGCCGCCGCGTTGGATCAGGATGATACGCACCCCAAAATTTTCCATCAGGCCGCTCTCCCCCAAGCTCTTGCCCTGTATGCTGTCGGGTACGGCCGCGATGCTGACGCCCGCGACTACGCCCTTCGCGTATTGATCCACTACGCTTACGATATTGACACTGCCCCGGAACATCCATTTGCGTCCCATTTTTTCGATCAGGTCATTAAACCTTTGTTTTGCTCCCGGCACGCGCTTGACAATCATAAATATGACGAATACCACTGCAAGTATGACTGTGAGCGTCCAAAAATCTTCCTGAATCGCTTTTGGCAGGTTCAGAACGACGTTTACAAATGCCGTAACGATCGTAATGGAAAAAATGTAGCCGAACAGCATGATCGTACGCGCAAGCCGCCGGCGCAGAAGCTTTCCCATAATGAGTTCGCTCTCCTGCGTCGTATATCCGCTGTTTGTAAGCAAGGATATCACCTGAAATTTTGCTTTTTCCTCTGTGAGGCCCGACATGCGGAACAGGATCGTAAAAATATCGATAATCAAGATATACAATACTGCTACCGCAAAAAATAAAGAAATGGAAACGGAAAGCGTCATCCGTCTGCTCCCTCCTTCGTGTGCTGTGCACATTCTTTTCTGTTTATTCTTTCAAATACTCCAGCAGGACTTTCCATGCGCCAATCAATTTTTCGATCGTCATTCCCGCGTTAGCAGGACTGGTCGACGGCAGACAGAGGGCCGGTCTTTCCACAGCCTCCTTGCAGTATCTGCGATATAGCTCTCCCGCCTTTTTCCCATTTGCAGCAATAGCGCGGATGTCGGCCGTTTGAAGAATCTCTGTCAAATCGTTCGGCTCCGGCGCTTTGATGGACGCATCTGCGCTCCCTCTGATCTCGCATGACCGCAGCACGTCAAACACCGCGATCTTATTTTCCAGCAAAAAGCATCGCCTGTTTTCCGTTCCCTCCGGCACAGGCCGGCCGAACAAAGCTGCAAGCACCGGAAAGAAACGATTGTGCGGATTCCCATAATAAAAGCCTGTTTCCCGCGATTTAACAGACGGAAACGTTCCGAGGATCAATATTCTGGACCGCTTATCAAACACCGGTCTCAACGGGTGGACGAGCCGGCTCGTTTTTTTCTCCATGCAGTTATTATAACATGTGCAGAGCGGAGCTGCTATCTTCTTGTCAGCGCATACATACAGGAATCCTGCAGAACGCCGTTTTTATATATGCTGTTTTTCAGGATGCCCTCCAACGAAAACCCTGCTTTTTCAAGCACCCTGCGGGAAGCGGCGTTTCCCGCAAACGGTTCCGCAAAAATCCGTTCGATATTATATTTCGAGAAAACATAACGGCACATTTTCACGACCGCTTCACTCATGATCCCTTGATTCCAGAACGGTTCACCGAGCCAATAGCCAAGCTCTGCGCTCTTTTCATACACATCGCTCCCGAAAAAAACGCCGATACTTCCCACGGCTGTTCCATCGACTGCAATGGCGCGCGTCACCTGTCCGTCTCCCTCCTGTTCTATACAGGAACGGATATATTGAGCAGCGGCGCCGGGCGGATAGGGATATGGAAAGACATTCCTTAGGTTTGCCGCAATTTTCTCATGATTCGCATAGCTCTGTATGGACGCCGCATCTTCTTCCTTCCATCTTCTGAGTACAAATTCCATATTCCCCCTCCTTTTTTTCATCGTAGCACCCTCCGCCTGTCCGGTCAACCGTCTCTTCCCCTGAGCGGCGGGCAGAAAAAAGAGCAGCGCCGCGGCTGCCCTCTTTCTGCTCTGCTTTATCAGTCAGCTTCACCGACGATCGTCTCATCCGTACCGTCGGCGTATGTGACAGTCACTTCCCGCCCGGAGGGCATCATCGTGATCCACGTATTGCCCGGCGCGAGCGTGAGCTCTTCCCCGCTTTCCAGCGTATAGGAGGTCGGGCTGTCATAGGTCGGCCGTTCCCACGTGCCTTTTATCAGCTTTCCATGAATCACGAACAGCGCGTCGCCGCTTCCCTTTACATCAACGATCCTGCGGTCGCTGCCTGGGCCGTCGTTTGCCCTTGCATCGTGAACAAACTGGATGACCGCATTTTGAACTGTAATTTGTTCGCCTGTCGCATCGTCCCTGTGCTCTTTCCCTCTTGTAAAGCGCAGCAGACTATCGGCGTCCGCATCATACTCATAGGATGCGAACTCTCTATCTCCAAAGAAATGCAGGCCGATCTCCTGAATCTCCGGCTGGTCCGTGTAATCCTGCGCCGGATAAAACGCAAAGGACTGAAGCGCCTGCGGCTCATAATCATAAATCGCGAGCGCCTCCATCAGGTCGATCCCTGCATAGTCCGATTCGGAATATCCGTCTTTCAGCGGAAAAAAGAGATCATGATTGACGGCATGCCGCCCCGCTCCGTTGATGCGCTGCCGGATATGCTCGCTGCTGGAGCCCCAAATATCGGTCTCGTCATCTGTTGTCGTATCCGGCCCTCCCATATGTACATAGAGAGCGTCCCATTCTTCCTGTATCCATTGATGATAATACCGCGAAGAACGCACCGGCCCGACGATCAGCTCGTCCGGTGCATCCGTTCCGTTCACCGCATCGTTATAAAGCGCCGTGAACCTTGTGTCCCCGCCGTCTACGTCCGTTTCATAGACGATATCAGCATAACTGAGCCCCGTTTGCGGCCGCGCGGCGTCTGCATTGTCGATCTGCACCATGATTGGTTTATAGACTGTATTTCCGGGCAGGCCCGTCGTGGGCGAAATTTCTGTGGGGTCGGCGGATGCTTCCGGCGCCGGCGTTTCCGCAGGAGCAGGCGTTGCCGCCTCGATCACCGTCGGCTGTACGGATGGTTCCTCCTCCACAGGCTGAGAGCAGGCTGTAAAAATACTGCAGGCCACTATTGCAGCCAGCATCACTGTTAAAAACTTTTTCATATAGACAGAACCTCTTTTAACATTTTTGGAGATCTGCTTACGCATATCCCTGCAGCCAATCCGGCTGCCTGTAAAACTGGTTATTATTATAACACTTACTTCATATTTTTTAAACAAATCCGTAAAAAATTAAGATTCTTTCCGCTTTTCCCCGTTTATCTGCATTTCGCTTGCAGTACATAGCCGAGTATGTTATAAATAATTGAGGGAGGTTTGTTCTGTGGCGAAAAAGAAGAAAAAAACATTTCGTTTTAGCCGTATCAAAGTATTCGTTCTGATTGGCGTGCTTGTATATGCCAGTTTGACTTTTTTTAACCAGCAAACGCTTCTTGCCGCCCAACAAACCAAGCAGGAGGAATTATTGGCGGAGCAGGAAGCGCTCAATCAGGAAATCGATTATTACAAAAATGAACGCGAATATATTGGAAGCGATGACTATGTGGAGCGGGAAGCGCGGGAACGCCTCGGCTGGCTGAAGCCGGGTGAGAAAAAATATGTTTTTCCAGAGAACGACGATCCTGCCGCGGACTCATCCTCCGAACCGGCTCCAAGCGATACCGTTCCATCCTCCGAACCGGCTGAATAAAATCAAGACCTGCCACAGGGCAGGTTTTTTGATAGGAGAATGTTATGCAGTATGAAGGCGATATTTACCGTCCGCCAAGCGAAGCGCACAGCCTGATCGTGCAGGCTACGGTGGGCTGTTCCCATAACCGCTGCACATTTTGCAGCATGTATAAAGCAAAACAGTTCCGTGTCCGTCCAACAGAAGACATATTGGCCGATCTTACAGAGGCTTCCATTCTGTATCCCGGGGCGGAGCGTATTTTTCTCGCGGACGGCGACGCCCTGATCCTCCCCACTGCTGAAATGCTTACTGTGCTTTCTCATATTCGCACCTGCTTCCCAGCCTGCCGGCGCATTTCCGCATACGCTTCGCCGCGCAGCATCATGCTGAAAACGGCAGAGGAATTGACCTGCCTTTGTGCGGCGGGCCTCGATATGGTATATCTCGGGTTGGAATCCGGAAACGATGAGGTTCTGCGTCTCGTCCATAAGGGTGTTTCCGCTCAAGAGATCATTTCCGCTGGGCAACGGGTCAAATGTGCAGGCATCAGGCTTTCCGTTACCGCTATCAGCGGTCTGGGCGGAAAAGCGCTTTGGCATGGGCATGCGGTCGATACCGGAAAGGCGTTTACTGCCTTAAAGCCCGATTATATCGGACTTTTGACCTTGATGCTCGAGAAAGGAACGCCTCTTTTCTCTGACGCCGCTGCCGGCAGATTTGCCGTTCTCTCACCGGATGAGGCAGCCCTTGAGACTCTCGTTATGCTGGAGCACATGGATTGTGAGGGAAGCATCTTCCGCAGCAACCATGCTTCTAATTATATTTCCCTGCGCGGCACTTTGAATAAAGACCGCAGTGCAATGATGGAACAGCTGCATAGTGCGCTGGCCGGGCATATCGATTATAAGAAAGAATATTTGCGCATGCTGTGAGCATTATATTCATATATTTTTCATAATTTTAATATTTACTGTTCATAAAATTGCTTTATGATAAATACATCAAGTTTTTTTCATATTCTTCCTCATAGATCGGAAGCGCCGTACGGCGCTTCCATTATTTTTTAGGCTTCAAATGAAGAATATCTTCTATTATAATGCGGACTACCGGAGCAAGCGCTCCGTCTATGATGACAGCCTTATTAATGATGCGGATGATGAGGCCGGAAAGGATTGCATAGATGGCATCCGCCGTATCCTCCCATTCTTCTTCCGGAACGCAGCACTTCATGAGATGAGTCTGCGCCGTATCCCTGAACCGGGCATAAAACCGCTGGTCTCTTCCTCCTGCCCTACAGCCCGCCGGACCAGTCCTGTGCTCTGAATAGAATAGAAGTCCATAGCTTGGGTCCTTTACAAGAAAACGTATCATCTCTTCGATCAGCACCAGAAACGCCTCTTCACCGCTTCGCCGTTTCATCTGCCGGTTCACATATACAGTCAGCCTATTGCAAACCTCTTCCGCCATCCCTTCTATAAGCGTATCCTTATTTTTAAAGTAGCGGTAGGGAGCCTGATGGGTAAGGCCGCAGCGCTCCGCCAATTTTCTTGCTGAAAAATTCTCGATCCCATCCTCTTTTACCATGGCGAGCGCAGTATCCAACAGGATCCCTTTGGTGGGATTCATGGTTCCGTGCTTTGTCATTCTCCTTCCCCTCCGGTCCTCTTATTGTCCAAACAAGACATTCCCGTTTTCAGAATTCGTTCGATGCGGGTTCCATCGTCCCATTCGCCGGCTGTATAGGGCATCCCTTCGATCAAGGCGCCCATTATCATCTGTTTATACCAGCGGAGGTTCCAATCATCCTGTCCGTCTATTACGACCGGATAATCTGTAACATACTGCCAAATCGCTCCGTCTTCCTCAATATAGTATTGTGTCATAGGTGCTTTTATAAATATTTGCCGCAGCAGCGGAAAATATTTTTCATGATATGCATAGAATTCCTTTTCCAGCTCTGTAATCCGTTTAAAAGGATCCGTTTCCCTCAGCACTTCGTCTGAATAAAGACGCTTCATCATCTCTCGAAAAATTTGATGCCGCATACCTGCTAAAAATGCAGCTGCATCTTCAAAATAATTATACGGCGCTTTCGGCGACATGCCACACTCACGCGCAACCTCCCGAATCGAAAACTTTTTCATTCCCTTTTTTCGGAGCAACTCGATCCCCGTATCGATCAATCTATTTCTGGTTTGTTTACTTTTTCGGGTCTGCACCACTCATCACCCTCCTTTTTTCTGGTTATACTATACCACAGAAATCCCCTTTCGTATCTTTCAACTTTTCTAAAAAACAATAGAGCTTCGTATTGGACTGGATATAAATGGCGGGCAGTATCCTCGTGCAGATAGCCGGTGCTTTTACAGATCGACTGTCTCGATTTTAGCCCTCTTTTCTGCATTGGAGGTCCTTGTATAGATTCGCGTCGTATCGATGCTTGTATGTCCGAGCACATCAGCAAGCATTACGATATCATTTGTTTTCTCGATAAACCGTTTCGCGAAAAGATGGCGCAGATTATGAGCGAATAATTTTTCCCGCGCAATACCTGCCCGTTTTCCCAGCTCTTTCATGGCCGAGCAAATATAGGAACGGCTGATCACCTCCCGTCCGTTCCTGCCTTCAAAAATCACCCCCCCGAGTATTCCCTGCTGCTCGCAGTAGCTTTCCAGCATTCGGCGTACATTTTCTTTCAGTACCACATTCCGTATCTTCCCTTTATTGATCACTTTGGCTTCCCCCCGCTTCACCGCCTCTACTGTAATATATTTCAGTTCTCCAACGCGGATCCCCGTTCCTGCCAGGGTACGGATAATATAATACAGCTTTTCATTATACATTTTTGCAGCTGTCAAGAGCTTCCTGTATTCTGTTACCGTCAGGACGTTTTCTACGCTGTTGGATCTTTGATATTTTAGTTTTTTCAGCTTCATAAAATCCAACCCCATAAAAGCAAATAATCCATTCAGAGAGCTAATCACTAAATTGACCGTTGCAGGGGAATATTTAGGCAGCAACCATTGTTTGAAAGCCACCACTTCCATCTTTCCAAATTCTCCGCTCTCCTTTTCCTCACGGATATACCTGATAAAGGTATCGATATGACGAGCGTAGGCTGACATCGTATTTGCCGCTTTTTCCTGCATAAGCAGCTGCTCCAGATATCCCTTTTTCTTCTCCTCCACCTCTTGTAAGGTTATATTTTGAACCATATTTTCCTCCTATTTTATTGCGTTACACTACGCATTGTTAACATAACCTCAGAATGTGGATAAAATATGTCTTATTTATAAAAAGGGTGTTTCCATTCGATTAAAATAACGTGGAAAACCATAATTGTAAAGTATGTATAGAGATCGGGATACTGTTATTTTTGTATTGCTTTAAATATGTTCCCCTTTTCCATACTATACAAATTTTAAAAAAGCCGAACGAGGGCATCTTTGCAAAATACGCATCCCCGTCCTTTCTTTCCCGTTTTTGTTAAAATTTTCAAAAAATCAGCCAAACACCATCATAAACCATGGACCTCAACATGCCAAGGCCCCGCTTGATGAAATGTTAGGCGGGGCTTTGGCATTACTTTTAATAATGCAATTTTGATTTACAGTCGCTCCGTAATATCTACGTACTATAAATATTTACGGCTTTGAAATACGCTTAGTCTAAATAATTAAAATTTGCAGGCATTAGCGATTCTGATAATTGATCTGCTGTTTCTTCACGAGCGAATAGCTTATTATAGTGTTTCCGTCCAGATTTTCTCTATACATATCAACTGCTGTGATCTGACTGTTTTCATAGGTTGTATAATAGTAAATCCCCTTGTCCATATTACAGCAGGAAGAATAAATTGTTATTTCATACTTATCTCCACCAAGATGTACGCAGCCTCGTTGCTGCTCTACCGAGCCAAGAATGTGAAAAAATTGGCTGATGCTTTCCAATTCCGAATCACCGGAAACCGAGTTCATTTTTGTAAATGCTGTTTTTACGAATCTTGAAACGGATGATAGATCTCCGGGGAGGCCTATCGCACCCATACCCCGGCTATATTGTTCAAGTTCCAATTTGGCAGCAAATGTGTTTGCAGGAGGTTCTTTAGATAAATGCATATAATTATTGAGATTGAACATTTGATAGTCAAACGTAGGATTATTTGTCATAACTCCTACAGGATTTTCGAAGATTTTCAAACCATCCTTTACCGATTCCACCACAATAGAATTTCCCTTGTCAGAAATCATCCAATGTAGTGGAGAAAGCGGCAGCTCTTCACTAAAATTCAAATCTACTAAGTTGATCCGTTCTAAAAGGATCCTTGCTTCATTCACATTTGCACATTGACCGAGGATCCATGGAATAAATTCAAAAGGAGCAATATTATCGCAGCCCTCCCTCTCCTCTTTATAATCTGCATTGTTTGGAAAATTTAGTCCTGCCATGCTGAGGCCCTTTTCATTTGTTGCATCATAGTAAAGCGGAAACCCATCAACTATATAAGCCATTCCTATCATTGCATAATGATGATCGAGCGTTTTCCCATTGCGAAGATGAAATGGATAATATCTTGGTGTGACCGTTACCGTTTCATTATAAGAAAATTCCAAATCCAGATTTCTTCCAAAATAATGATCTTTTGTGTAATATGTGATTGCTGTGCACATTTGTATCTTCTCCTCATATATTTAATTTCTGTAAAGCAGCTATCGGTTCTCCATCTTCATAATTAAATACCATTATCTATGCTGATTTTACCTATATTTTTTATAGTTCTATCTTTTTAAACTTTTGAACTGTTGTTCTATTTATTAACCATTTTAAAATCCTGTAAACATTCAGGGAGGTCAGGCAGAAGATATCAAATAATAAAATTATATTATCATGAAATAATCCAAGACACGTTCAGGACGGCGGGAGCTGTCGCTCAGTCCTACCCTCTGTACTCTGCTGAAAGATTACAGGGTATGGCAGAATACACGGAGGCTTCGTATAGGAGAACGCTGGGTGAATACAGACAGGCTGTTTACCCAAAGCAACGGAGAACCCATTTATCCCGATACGGTAACGGAATGGTTCGCCAAATTCCTGAAACGCCATGACCTGCCCAAAGTAACCCTCCATTCCCTGCGTCATACCAATGCAACCCTTATGATAGCGGAGGGGGTGGACATCTGTACGGTCTCTAAGAGGTTAGGTCATGCAAATACATCCATCACATTGGATGTGTATGCTCATGCCCTGAAGACAAAGGACAGCGACGCGGCGGATAAGCTGGACGCTGTGCTGGCTGTGAGGTAATATGTTAAGGAGGACAGAATATGATTGAGATTACGGAAGAAGTAACGGACAAAAAGACATTAGCGGATAATCTGGATAAGGCGTATCAGTATGTTACGGATGCTATGTCTGCCAATGTGGACGCTCCCTATTTTTCGGAACGGGAGTTTGACGATTTGCGGGATATGAGATTCAAACTGGAGATACTTGTTGACCGTTTGCGTGGATTATGTGAAACTGGAAATATGGAATGAGGAGGGATAGCATGGGGAATGGAATCGAGATTACGGAACTGAGCACACCGTCCGATAAGCTGAGGGAGGCTAAGAACCTGATACTGGAAGTACTCTACGAAACCCATCATGACGCTGCATTGAGCGAAGCGGAGGCTTCGGACTTGCGGCGTGCGGCCAAGACACTTGCCGTCATCTCTGACAGGCTGAACAGATAGCTTCCTGTCCGTACAGAATCAGGCCCCCATTTGGCCCCCATGATTTGACGGATTTATGATATTGAAATTTAATATGGCGTTAAGGTTGACATATCTATAAACCTGTTATATAATAATTAAGCTGTCTTAAATAAACAGCATAAAATACGTCGCGGGGTAGAGCAGTTTGGTAGCTCGTCGGGCTCATAACCCGGAGGTCGTAGGTTCAAATCCTGCCCCCGCAACCATAATGAGAATAAGGTTTTCGGTAAATTCCGAAAGCCTTATTGTTTTATTTTCCTTATAATTTCCCTTATAATTTTGAAAAATCAACCTAAATATTTCTTGTCATTTTACTATCTAACAAAATTATTTCTCTCAATAAAATTTTAATTTTTTGTCAAAACCTTTGCTTTTTAAATTAAACGGCATAAAATTGTGAACTTTTTGTAAACAATTTATTTCTGTTAAAAAAATACCGATTTTAGCTTTTTCCTTGACCTTCTATATCAATACAAAACATCAGAAGGGAGGGAAAAAAATGGACAAAGAAATATTAAGCATCCGAGAATTAGCTGAATATTTCGGCGTATCAGAAGCGCTTGCATATCGGCTGGCTCATACAGACGGCTTCCCCGTTCTGCGTATAGGCAAACGGCTGATGGTTCCCGTAGCAGAGCTACGGATTTGGGTCTCAAAAAATGTAGTATGCTACGAAAAATAGGAGGAGATTAAGATGAAAATTTTCTATAATCAATGCAAGCAAAAGGCCACCAATGCGGAATATCCATTTCATAGGGTGATTATGAATGAGAATGACTTTCGTGATGCGGTACACTATGACCATGTTTGCGTACAATATAAGGACAATCGGCGCAGGAAAGAAAACTATGTTCAGGCTGATTGCAGTATGTTTGATGTTGATAACATACATAGTGATAACGCAAATGAATGGCTTACACCCGAGGACATTAAAAAGAGCTTTCCCGGTGTACAACATTACATTGTTTTTTCGCGCAATCACATGAAAGAGAAGGACGGCAAAAGACCGCGACCAAAATTTCATGTGTATTTCCCGCATGATACTATCTGCGATAGCGGTGAATATGAACAGTTGAAAGAAAGGGTATGCCGATATTTTTGCGGCTTCGATAAAAACGCAAAGGACGTGGCGCGTTTCTTTTACGGTGTGGAAAATCCGCAGGTCATGTATGTTGACGGCGAGATCAGCCTTTTGAATTTTATGGAGACGGCTTCTGCCGTTTCCATCCCCTGCTCGCAGAACGGCACTTCCAAGCATGAAGCAGATATTATCCCGCAAGGGGAAAGAAACAACACATTGCATAAATACGCGCTGAAAGTATTGACGCGTTGGGGAGATACAGAGGCGGCCCGTCAAGCCTATCTTCAAAAGTCAAAAACATGTATTCCCTTACTGGAGCAGCAGGAAATAGATGAAATTTGGCGGGGAGCACAAAAATATTATTGTGAAAATATACAGATAAAACCAGACTATATCCCGCCGGAGCAATTTAATTTTCCTACAGCCAAAAAACTGAAACCGAGCGACTTTACGGATGTAGGAGAAGCACGGGTTTTAGCCAATGTGTTTGGAAACATAACTGGTTATTCTGCGGCTACAAAATTTCTTTATTATACAGGCACGGTCTGGTCTGAAGATGAAATCAAAGTGCATGGATTGGCGCAGGAACTAACCGAATGGCAGTTACAGACATTAACCGGCAAAAAGTCGGCAGACGGCGAAAAGGAAAAAGCGTATTATAAATTTATTCTGCGTTGCAGGGACAGCAGACATATATCCGGCATTATGCGTGAAGTACAACCAATGGTTGAGATTGATGTTTCGTTGCTTGACGCTGACGGAATGAAGCTGAATACTCCCGGCGGCCTTGTCGATTTGAGAACTGGAGAGACATCTCCGCATAACCCGTTGGACTACTGCACAAAGATAACGGCGGCAGAACCAAACAACGAAGGTGCCGAGCTGTTTCAAACCTTTTTAGAAACAATTACCTGCGGTGATACTGATTTACAGGAATATCTGCAAATAATTGCAGGAATGTTTCTGGTCGGAAAGGTTTTCCGTGAAAACCTTATTATTGCATACGGAAGCGGGCGGAACGGAAAAAGTACATTTTTCAATGCTATTTCCCTCGTCTTGGGCAGTTATGCAGGAATGGTATCCGCAGAGATACTGACATCACGAAGCAGAAAAAACAAAAGTCCTGAGTTTGCAGAACTGCGAGGGAAGCGTTTTATCATTGCGGCTGAATTGGAAGAAGGCATGAGGCTCGATACATCGGTCGTCAAAAAACTGTGCTCTACTGATCCAATTTATGCGGAAAAAAAGTATAAAGATCCCTTCCAGTTCATTCCCTCACATACGATTGTTCTTTATACTAATCATTTACCGGCAGTTGGTACCATAGACAAAGGCACATGGCGGCGGTTGGTTGTTATTCCATTTCTCGCGGAGATCGAGGAGCAGAATGATATAAAAAATTACGCCGAATTTCTTTACAATCAGGCAGGGGGAGCTATTCTATCATGGATGATAGAGGGCGCAAAAAAATTTATCCAATCAAACTGCAAAGTTACAGAGCCCGAAGTAGTACGGCAAGCAATAGAGCAATACCGGGCGGAAAATGATTGGTTAAATAACTTTATCATTGACCGTTGCGAAACAGGAGGGGGCCTTTCCGTAAAATCCGGCGAATTGTATAAGGCATACCAAAAATATTGCGAAGATACCGGGGAGCGGTATGTCAGACCAGCAAGCGATTTCAAAAAAGCATTGGTAGAAGCCGGATATCAGTGGAACAGAAATAGTAAAGGAGCCTATTATAAAGGCTTGCAACTTGCAGACGAGGATATGCCAATGGTGGATTCCGTATATTCTCTTCCGGAATATAATTTTTCACGAGAACAAGAAATGACGGAGGATGACACCGAAGACATAAACTTTTGAAAAGTTAATATTAAAAGCATAACTATTAGCATATAAAAACCGCCGGTAGGCAAAACCCGAAGGCCTCCGGCGGTCTTCCTTTATTACTGCATCTGCATACATTGGCGGACATCATTGGATAAAGTATCTAAATAATCAGAGGCTTGCTGCCGTTTTTCATCCGAAAGGTTTTCATACGGACGGTCCGGCGTGATATTTTCCAGACAGTCCATCAGATGAAAGAAATCTGCCTTGCTTAAATACCCTTCCCGAAACGCGGTCATAATTTCTCCGCGTACTTCCTCATATCTTACATCCCACATTTCATCGTCGTAAGGCTCGCAGACAGTTTCTGCGGCTGTTACAGGCTTAACTAATATTTTCATATATCATTCTCCTTGTATTGTGATTGAAAACCAGAGAGAACCTGCAAACATCCAAAGACAGGCGTTTCCCTGTCCTTTCTTTCGGGAGAATGACGGTTTTATTCTCCAAAACGAAAGCTGAAAAAGAGGTTTTCTCTTATCTATTCATATACAAGGTAAAATCCATAAAATTTATATGTTTTGCATTTGCAGAAGGACGAGAGACAAAAGATAATGGCTCACGGGTATATAATTATAGGGGGCATTGATTCTATTTTATCTTTCCTATTTTATCTGTTTATTTTTTTGTGAAATCAACCCGGATGATGTGGCCTTTCTTTTAGAATTGATTTTCAAGAAGGCTCTTCCCTGCTCTAAATACAATTCTCGTTGTTCCGGTGTCATGGAATCAAAAATGCGTAATAATTCATCAATTTCTTTTTGATGAACGGCTGTATTGTGGTGATAATCCAGAAGATAGTCGGTAGTTACATGAAAATAGGAAGCCAATAACTTTAAGGTTGAAAAATCCGGCTCACTACTATCTTGAATATATCCCCCTATGGTTGATGGAGCAATATTCAACTCCGTTGCCAATTGTTTTTGTGTCATGTTTCGGTCTTCCAGTAAAATACGAAGTTTCCTTCCTAAAGTCATAATGATAACCACCAATCTACACTTTATTTTCTATTTTCCCATAGAGCACAACTAAAAGGCCTATTAAAACTAAAATCTCGTTGATGAAACGAGAAAATAGTTTTATACTGAATAGAGGTATTTTGCAGAATTTCAGCGATACAGGAGGGGGTTGTGCGAAAAATGGGAAAAACAAGTCTGAAATTGGCGGCAGAAGCCGTTTTGCAGATGGAACAATACCTGCGGGAAACAGTCTGGCGTATGAATCCCCAAAAATCATGGGAGAATACCCATATCAAACACCATATAGACAGAAGAAAGGCTAAAAAACCCTTTTTCATCCAAGACCACATCCGCGCAATGGTGTATTCTTTCCTCAGCTCTGGAATCATATGGACGCGGCTGGAACCACTCATAGAAGAACACGGAAGAATCCCAAAAATTGACAATATTTTCCACCAATATGAAGTGAATTTTGTGTTAAACTCCACTTCTGACAAACTTTACAGAGAGATACAACAAACCGTAGGCGGTACCCCCTATTTGAAGAAGCAATTAGATGCTCTTATTAGAACAAACATACCAAAATTACAGGAATTTGAAGCTGAATACGGCAGTATCGAGGCATATTACAATACTTTTCCTACGATCAAAGATTTGATTCGTTCTTTATCTGAAGCCAGCAGTGGCAGTCCGAACAGCAAAATGGAGCAGATGGGGATTGCTTTGGTTTCGGAGTATCTGCGGAATGTCGGCTATGACATTGCCAAGCCGGACAGGCATGTCCGGCGGATTTTAGGGAGCAAACGGCTCGTCCTTTCGGAGAAAGAAGACGCCGGAGAATATGAAGCGTTGAAAATTGTGGAAGAACTGGCGAAGCAGGCGGGAAAATCTGTTGCCGAGACAGATTACATCCTGTGGTCTTACTGTGCAACGGGATATACCGGGATTTGTACGAAAAGTTATCCCAACTGCCATGTTTGCAGAGTAAAAGATAGATGCAGATATACAAAATCCTAAACAATGAAAAGCGGCCCGGAAGCGGGCTTCTATCATCACTATTGCGGAGGTTACAGAATGAAAAAAGGACGGCATATTTTTGTAAAGGCATTATGCGCTGTTTTGGCATTTGCTATCATATTCAGCGTATCGGCGTGTCAGGGAAACAGTAATACCGAAGACGCCCAAAGCGTAACGGCTGAACCCGTAGAAAATGGTTTATCAGCCTATGAACTGGCGGTGCAGTATGGGTATGAAGGAACGGTGCAGGAATGGCTGGATTCCCTCGTCGGGAAATCTGCCTATGATATTGCGGTTGAAAACGGATATTCCGGTACAGAGCAGGAATGGGTCAATTCTTTGGCGGCTGCGGCGGAGCAAGGCGGCGCAGGCATTTCAACGGCGCATTTTTCCTCTGACGGGGATTTAGTGCTCACCCTCACTGACGGTACCGAACTGAATCTTGGCAGGGCTGTCGGCGCAAGCGGCAGGAACGGCGCGGACGGGCAGGATGGAACGGACGGGCGCGACGGTAAAGACGGCGCAGATGGACAGGACGGTAAAGACGGCGTGAGCATTACGGGCGCGAGCGTCAATGACGCGGGACAGCTTCTTATCAGTTTTTCTGACGGCCGTGTTGTCAATCTGGATAAAATCACGGTCGTAAACGGCAAAGACGGCGTAAGCGTGACAAAATCCGAAATCAACCCGCAGGGAGAATTGGTGCTCACCTACTCCAATGGTCAGCAGGCCAATGTAGGAAAGGTCGTAGGTGCAGACGGTCAGGACGGAACGGACGGACAGGACGGCGAAGATGGTCTCAGCGTTGCCAATGCTTCCATCAACGGGAACGGCGAGCTTCTTTTGACCTATACCGATGGCAATTCCGTTAATCTCGGTCAGGTAGTCGGTGAAGATGGGCTGAACGGAACGGATGGAATCGGCGTATCTGGCTCTGAAATCAATACCGATGGCGAACTGGTACTCACCTACTCCAACGGGCAGAAATCCAATCTCGGCAAAGTAATCGGCGCGGATGGCAAAGACGGTATTGACGGGCAGGATGGCGAAGATGGAAGAAGCGTTGTAAAATCCGAAATCAATCAGAACGGTGAACTGGTGTTGACCTATTCGGATGATGTGGTGGACAACCTCGGCCGTGTAGTCGGCGGCCTTGACGGGCAGGACGGTCAAGATGGGCAGGACGGCAAAGACGGCGTAGGGATTGAGACGATTGAAATCAACGCAAGCGGCGAACTGGAAATCCTGCTGACGAGCGGTACAAACTTAAATCTTGGCACAATCAAAGGCGCAGACGGCGAGGATGGAGCGGACGGCGAGGACGGTATCGGCGTAACAGGGACTTCTATCAACTCCGCAGGAGAACTCATTATCTCCTATTCGGACGGAAATTCCACCAATCTCGGTAAAGTAGTCGGCGAAGATGGAAAAGATGGTATGGATGGACAGGACGGACAAAACGGAGCGGACGGACAGGATGGCGAGGACGGTATCGGCGTAGAGAAAACGGAAATCAACCCGTCCGGCGAGCTTGTCATTACCTATACCAACGGGGATTCCAAAAATCTTGGCCTTGTCGTCGGTTCGGATGGACAGGACGGTCAGGATGGGCGCGATGGTGCAGACGGACAGGATGGCAAAGATGGAATCGGTATCACAGAAGCGTCTATCAATGGAAGCGGTCAACTGGAGCTTACTTTCTCGGATTCTTCCAGTATCAATCTCGGTAAAGTTGTTGGTGCGGATGGGCAAAACGGCGCAGACGGAACGGATGGCGTTGGTATCTCTGATGTAACCATATCCCCGGAAGGCGCGTTGACCGTAGAGCTTACCAATGGAACGCGGTTAGAGCTTGGAAACATCAAGGGCGAGAACGGAATCGGCATTACAAAATCTGAGATAAACGGTCTCGGCGAGCTTGTTTTGACCTATTCAGACGGAAGAACATCGAATCTTGGTAAAGTAGTTGGAACGGACGGAACAAGCGGACAGGACGGCAAAGACGGCGTTGGAATCAAGAGCATTACCCTCTCTGCTTCGGGAGATTTGAGCGTTACCTTGACGGATAATACCGTTCAGAATCTTGGAAATGTGAAAGGTGCAAAAGGCGACAAAGGAGACAAAGGTGATAAAGGCGAACCCGGCGAAGATGGGCGCGGGATTGCTGACATGGAGATAAACGGAAGCGGCGAACTGATTGTAACCTATACCGATGGGACAGAGGACAACCTCGGCAAGATCACTTCTTCCGGCTCCGGTACTGACCCGGAGGAACCGACTGACCCGCAGTATTTCAAGTTTACCATACTGAATGATTCCGAGGTCAGCGTAGCCATAGCCGAGCAGTACAGAGACAGTATTGAAGAAGTAGTCATACCAGAAACCTATAACGGCAGGACAGTTACGCAGATTGCGGAGGCAGGTTTTCAGTCTTGTCGCAATCTCAAAACGGTTTCTATGCCTGATACAATTACTACTATAAAAAGCAGCGCATTCCAATATTGTGAATCATTAACATCCATAAATCTCAGTAAGAGTCTGCAAACAATAGAAACTGAAAGCGCTTTTGGTAGTTGTACTTCTTTAACAACTTTAACAATTCCAGCAAGCTTAACAGAAATTGCCAATTCTTCTTTCGGAAATACTGGATTGCAAACAGTCTACTTTGAGGAAACGACAGGTTGGCAACGTCAAGGCACAGGCGAAGATTGGGAAACTTGGTATGATATAGAGCCGGAGGTTCTTGCTGACCCTGCACAGGCGGCAGAATTGTTATCCTATACATGGTTTGGAGAAATCTATCACAGCTATGCTTTTAGACGTATTGTAAACTAATAACGATGTTGATTTGAGCGAATACCCTCGGAGAAATCCGGGGGTATTTGTTTTTCTGCTTCCCTCCTTCCCCTATCCCTTTATAAAAGTACACCTTTACAAATATGTCATTTCCCCTAAATCTCCATAGGGATTTATATTGATTTAAGTCTAAAAATATTTTATAAATATATTTGCAAATCCATAGACTTTTGTAAATAGTTATTATATAATATCATTATCACAGATAAAGGTGGTAAAGGATATGAGCGAAATCAGAATACACGGTTACGCGAGAGTTTCTACAAAGGAACAGAACGAGGAACGGCAAATCAATTCCCTAAAGGAAGCCGGAGTTTCCGAGCGGGATATCTACATTGATAAAATCAGCGGAAAGTCATTTGACAGGCCGGAATATCAGCGAATGTTGAACGCAGTACGCAGAGGTGATTTAATCATTATCCCTTCTATCGACCGTTTAGGCCGTAATTATACCGAAATACAGGAACAATGGCGGCATATTATAAACGAATTGGGAGCGGATATACAGGTATTGGACATGCCCTTGCTCGATACGCGGACGGAAAAAGATTCCATAGACAGCCGTTTTGTCGCGGACTTGGTTTTGCAGATACTTTCCTATGTTGCCGCCAAAGAACGCGAAAATATCAGGGCAAGGCAGGCGCAGGGTATTGCAAATGCAAAGGCCAAAGGAGTGCCTATCGGCAGACCAAAGGCCAAAAGGCCGGAGAATTGGGATGAGATATATCAGAAATGGGTAAACAAGGAAATAACCGCAGTAGCGGCAATGAAAATATTAGGTCTCAAAACAAATACATTTTATAAGTTTGTAAAAGAAGAAAAAAACTCATAAATCCATAATATACCACAAATCAATACAGTCTATTTGGCATAAACCCCTCCTTACTCGGAAAGTTACTCCTTCAGTCGTTATATAGATCGGGGGAGAAGAGGGCTTTCTTTCGTTCACCCCCAAATAGATTAAATTGATTGGAGGAGACAGAAAAATGGCTTCAAGAAGAGGCAATGGCGAAGGCGGAATTTATCATTTGAAAGATGGTACATGGGAAGCTCGTATTATGATTGGCAGAGATGTCAAGGGGAAACCAACATTCAAAACCTTTACATCAAAAAAACGAAGTGTAGTCGCCGCAAAATTAGCCAATTATATTGCAAATCAGAAAGGAATAGAACCGAGATCCAACGGAAACATGACTGTCGCAAAGTGGCTATTGAAATGGTTTGATGATTATGTGGATAAAAATGTAAAGATTTCAACAAAAAGCAGTTATGAGACTATTATTCAAAGGCATTTAATCCCTTATATCGGCCATATTAAGTTGGATAAATTAAAAAAGGCTGATATCGAAGAAATGTATCTTACTCTATTGAAAAAAGGCCGTGCAGATGGTAAAGGCGGATTAAGCGTTAAGACGGTGAACAATGTGGCTTTAGTTTTACATAAAGCGTTAAGCGAGGCAATGAAGCACGAGCTAATTATAAAGAATCCCGCAGATATAGCAGATGTTCCAACATTGCGAAGTACAAATACAAAAAAGAAAGAGGTAGAAGTCTTGACGCGACAGGAGCAGGAAGCTCTAATAAATGCATGTGGCGATGATGTATATAGCGTAGCTATAAAGGTAGACTTATTAACAGGTATGCGACTGGGCGAATTATTGGGGCTTCAATGGAAAGATATTAATCATCAAAATAGAACTTTGACGATATGCCGTCAGGTAAACAGATTAAAGGATTACAACCCAAACGCAAAGGCCAAAACACGGTTAGGAATACAGGATGATACAAAAACGAAGAATTCAAACCGCACGATACCTATTCCAGAAGGATTGATAAAGTTGTTTGACAGGTACAAAATACAGCAGGATGAGCAAAAAAGGAGATTTGGAAAAGGATATCACCATTTAGACATGATTTTTTCCCGGGAGGACGGTTATTATATTGACCCTGCGACTTTTCGTGATCATTATCAGCAGAAGCTGAACGAAGCGGGAGTAAAACATCATACTTTTCATGCATTAAGACATACCTTTGCAACAAGAGCATTGGAAGCAGGAATCCCAGTAAAAGTAGTGAGTCAGCTTTTAGGCCATGCGTCGGTACAAATTACAATGGATACCTATATGCATGTGTTACCTGAACTACAAAGCGAAGCCATGGATAAAATTGCCGCCTGCATGGGAATATCGGAAAAAGAAAAGGAAGAATAAATCAGCAGGAATCGCAGTCAATCCCTAACAAGACGACGAATCGTCTATATTATTTTATGATTTAGGTTGTATTTATCCTAAAATATGCGTATAATATTAGTAGAGGTGAGAACGATGAATGTCAATACAAATAATCTTGTATCTATTTCGGAAGCGAATCAAAATTTTTCTCGTGTTGCCAGACTGGTAGACGAAAACGGTGCGGCGGTGATTTTGAAAAATAATACTCCAAAATATGTTTTAATGGAGATCAGCCAATTTCAAAAAGAAGAAGAGGCCGCAACAGAAGAGGTCGAAAGAATCGGGCGCAGGATTCTTGCAAAAAACCGGCATGCCTTTGAGGAACTGGCAAAATGAAGCGGTTGACAGGCGAGCAAATCAAATTGCTGCATAAAATTCTGCTGGATGAAACCGGTGGTTTAGATGGCCTGCGGGATGAAAACCTGTTTGAATCGGCAATCAATTCTCCTTTTCAGACCTTTGACGGTGTATATGTATATCCTACGCTTGAACATAAAGCGTCAAGGCTCGGATATTCCCTGATTTGCAATCACCCTTTTGTAGACGGCAATAAGCGTGTAGGGATTATGGCAATGTTGTCTTTTCTTGAGCTAAACGAAATAAAAATTGACTGTGAAGATGACGATTTGATACGCATAGGATTAGAGATTGCAGATGGCACAATGAACGATGAACAGCTTCTGCACTGGATACTTAATCATGAATTATGAAATTTAGACAACACTCAAAACAGTCGTGAAAACGACTGTTTTTTGCGCTGAAAATGAAGAGATGAAAATATAAAACCTTATAATTTTCCTTATAATTACGATGAGAGATAATGCGAGATAATAATAAAATATAATAAATCAATCCCGAGAAAGGCTTTATAATACTATATTATAGGACGCTTTATAAAATAATAGTACAACGAAACGGTTTCTCATAACCCGGAGGTCGCAGGTTCAAATCCTGTCCCCGCAACCACATCGGAGCGTGCTCCGCTTACAATACCCCGCCTGAATGGCGGGGTATTTGTTTGCCTTGATGTCTCCCCTCTTTTGCAAAAAAGCTACGCTGCTCTCTTGGTAAATACGCTCATAACACGCTGGTGTTCTTCCGCCTTTTTACGGTTGTATGCCTGCGGCGCGATTTATCGCGGATAAAAAGTTCTCAAACAGGGTAGTTATTCCATTTAAAACCGCTTGACCGACAAGATCGAATGGTCTTCTTTTACTCGATATATCATGATTGCATTTTTGAAATCATCTGCTGTATCCAAAACGGAAAAACATTTTTCTGTGTTGCTGTTTCTGTTGTTTTGCGATATACTAATAATATATTAATAAAGCAGGCTTTAGAGTATGGGGATTTTTCATTATGCAGCCGAGTATTCGAGATGTTGCGAAATTAGCGGGGGTTTCTGTATCTACGGTATCCAATGTAAGAACAGGCAATAAATATGTACGTCCTGAATTGGTAAAGCGCGTCAATGACGCGATCGCAGAATTGGATTATGTGCCAAACCCTATGGCAAGTGGTTTGCGCGGGAAAAAAAATCATATCATCGGCGTCATTATCCCTTCTTATACCCATATTTTTCATTCACAGATATTAAAGGGTATACAGGAGGTTTGTTTTGGCAGGAATCTCATCATTAATACATATACTACAGACATGGACCAAAAGATCGAGGAGCAATGTCTTCGAATCTGTTTGACTTCCCAGCCTGATGGGATCATTATATCAAGCTACGCAAACGACGCAGAAAAGCACGGTGCTAAATGCTATAGCCTTCTTAGGAGTATTACAAAATCGAAAAAGAATATACCAATCATCAGTATTGAGCGTTATCTGCCGATCGTTGGCGTAGAATCTATATTATCCGATTATGAAGAGGCCAGTTTTCAGGCTGTTCAGCATTTGATCAGGCTTGGAAGAAAAAATATTGCGCATATTGCCGGCCGCGCGATGTATGACGTAACGCAAAAACGGCTTTCCGGCTATAAACGCGCATTGGAAAGCGCAGGAATCCCTTTTGATCCGGCATTGATACGCTACGGCCCGTTTCTTCCGGAAAACGGCTATTCCAACATGAAGGATCTGTTGACACAGGAGGATATCGACGCAGTTTTTGCTGGAAATGACGAAATCGGTATTGGCGCAATCAAGGCAATCAAGGATACCGGATATCATGTTCCTGATGATATTGCGATTATTGGTACAGATAATATCTATACCGGCACATTGATCTCTCCATCTCTTTCGACGATCGACATTCCTTCTTATCGGTTAGGGAAAACAGCGATCACAAGACTTTTAGAATTGATCGACAGTGAAGAAAAGCCTAATTATTTAGCGCCTACCTATTTGAAAACAAAAATCATTGTAAGAAATTCAACCGACACCTCGATGCACCCGCCATGGGACATTTCGGGTTGGTGAACCTGTGTCTGGATCGAACATAGCAGTCGGCAAGGCCGACTGCTCACGTTGGGAACGGAGCAGATCGTATCAGCCTTTTGTGCAAATATCAAAATCCAACAGCGTATTTCTTTCCAATACAGCCGTTTTAATGGCTGTATTTTGCTTATCACACTATCCCTTTATTCTTTTTTGTACACGTTGTATTGTGCATCCGCGGAGCATTCCATTTTCCGGAAGCATTCGGGTTCGGCCTTTATATTTGTATTTGAACCAGTGATACCGTGCCCCAGAAGCCCGGAAAAAGAAAAGCCCCGGCATGAATGCCGGGGCTTTTCTAATCTGTATTTCAGGGGGAATCAAACGATAAGCCTACTTTCAGTATTTTTTTCTCAGACGTTGGCCGGACTGCCGCAGCAGTTCCGCTGTGACGGCCCTAAAATCATCTCGCACCTAACTTATTCGATTGCATTTTGGACTGTGCTACCAGAATAACAAGCAGCAGTATCCCCGTGATCGTGCCCTCCCACAGATAAGAGATAACATCAGAATTTAGATTGATGATATTTCCGATCATTGTGATGATCAATGCGCCCCACATGGAATTCAGCACCTTACCCTGCCCGCCGCTTAAAAGAGTACCGCCAAGGACTACTGATGCAATAACGTCCATCTCATAACCGTCTCCAACTGTGATTTGTCCTCCTCTGGTGCGCGCCGCAACGATGATACCTGCGATCCCGCAGCATATCCCACTCATAAGATAAGCTAAAAATTTTGTTCTGTTGACAGATATCCCTTTCATAATGGCTGCATCCTCATTACCGCCGACCGCATAGCAATTTCTTCCAAACGTGGTATATTTCGAAACGATGACTGCAATGACAAAGCCCACGATCATGATGATGGCAGGAACTGGAACGACGCCTACCTCTAAGCCCTTATCATTTATAACAGAGCCAATCGTACCTGTAGCAATATTTGTAAAGCCCTCCGCAGTAATCGGCAGCGTATTTCCCCCTTCAGTGATAATGAGCCCGAGGCCCTGCACGCCGGACATCATGGCTAACGTCACGATAAACGGAGGAATACGAAGCTTTGTCACGCAAAATCCGTTCAAGGCGCCAAATCCTGCACAGGTCAGGATCGCAATGAGCCCCATCACGAATGGATTGGGACAAAAGGCATCTACAATACCGCACATAACGGCAGCGAACCCAAACAGCGAACCCGCCGAGAGATCTATCCCTCCCGTAAGGATGACAAAGGAGCTGCCGATCGCCATGATCCCGATCATACTGGCCTGTCTGAAAATATTAGATAGATTGACTACAGTAAAAAAATTATCAAAAGCGATGCCGGCCGCTATTATGATCGCAACGGCAGCGACCAGAGTGGCATTTTGCGTAATAACATGTTTTGCGCTGATCGATCTGTCCATGCTTACACCTCCTTACTTGCAATGGGCTTTATTTTGCTCTGCCTTACTTTGATCTTCTTTTCAGACTGGATATAAACGGCAAGAATAATGATAGCTGCCTTAAATACCATTGACCACTCGCTCGGGATACCGTTCATATTGACAGTCGTTGTGATCAGCGTGATGATGAAGCAGCCAATCACCGTTCCCAAGATCCGTGGCTTACCGCCCATCATTGACGTTCCGCCGATCACCACCGCGGCGATCGCGTCCATCTCCATGCCTGAGCCGACCGACGAGGGATTGCAGTTCATTGTTCTGGCTATCGCCAAGCATCCTGCCAATGCAGAGAGTATTCCCAGCAGAACATAAACCATGATCGTATTTTTGTCCGCCTTAATGCCGGATAACCTCGCAGCCGACGGATTGTTGCCGATCGCTTCGACCGATTTTCCGAACACCGTCCTTGTTGCGATAATATAAAAGACGATTGCGATAACGACCACATAAATCAACTGGACCGGAACTGTGCCTCCAATATAATTGACGGAAAGACCAATAAATCCTTCATCGGCAATATTGACTGTTTTGGCATTGCTCACCATTCTTGCGATACTGCGCAATGCAATCATGAGCGCCAGCGTCAGGACCATCGGCTGTATTTTGAATTTCACCGTCAGCGTGCCGATCAAAAGACCGATTCCGGCACCCAGAGCCAGACCGATCATGATCGAAACGGCCATTCCGAGCATTGGCAGCAACGTAGCGGTGACGACTGCTGTCAGCGCCATCGTGGAACCAACACTGATGTCGATCCCCGCAGTTGCAATCACAAATGTCATGCCCATTGCTACGACGAGTGTCGTCGTAGTATGTATGATTAGATTCCAGACCGTACTGGAATCCACAAAGCCCGGGGTCACAATCAAATTAAATATGATCAGAATTGCAAATACGATCAGTGCGCCGTATTTTTTTGCAAATTCGCTGCGCTTCAATGCTTTATTGCTCAATTCCTGAATTTGAAGCAAGCTTGCATTTACGTCATTTTCCACTCCAACACCCTCCTTTTAGTTCGTATGTGCTTCAGAAATCGTGTGAATGATATTCTCTTCTGTAATATCCTCATGCAGCAATTCACCGACCACAATACCTTCACGCATGATGACGACCCGATCACAGTCTCTTTCCAGCTCTTCCAATATTGAAGAGATCATAATAACGCTGATACCGGATTTGGCGATATCCTGAATCAGCATTTCTATTTCATATTTTGCCCCGACATCGATCCCACGCGTCGGTTCATCTAAAATAATGATTTCCGGATCGCAGCACATTGCCCGGGCAATAATGCATTTTTGCTGATTGCCCCCTGATAAAAATTTGATCAGCTGCTCTTTATTCGGCGTTTTGATCTTCAGCATCTGAATATACTTGTCAACCAATTCAGCCTGCTTCTTCCGATCGATAAAGCCGAGCCTGCTGATTTTATTCATGATGGGAATTGTAATATTGTCTTCAATCGACATATCCGGAAAAATCGCGTCCCGTTTTCTTTCCTCCGGACAAAGAACAATATTATCCTTCATTGCCTGACCCGCATTCGCATAATGTACTTCTTTTCCTTTTACGGTGATGGAGCCCGTATATTTCCGAATGCCGAATAGCACCTCTCCCGTTTCTGTTCTTCCTGAGCCTAAAAGCCCTGCAAAGCCAAGAACCTCTCCTTTTTTCAGCTCGAATTCAATATTTTTTAATCTCAGCCCCTGCGCGACATTCTTAAATTCACAGATGACCTCATTGCTTTCTATATCACTGTTATACTGCTTCTTAAAATTGACGATTGTGGAGGCGTCTCTTCCTACCATTTTGGATATCAACTCGAGCTTAGGCAGCTTATCCAGATCATAGCAGCCTATAAACTCGCCGTCTTTTAAAACTGTGCATCTTTCGCATACTTCATAGATCTCATTCATTCTGTGTGTTATAAAGATGATTGCTATATTTTTCTTCTGCAATTCCTTTACGATATTAAGCAAGGACTGGACTTCCTTATCGTCGAGGGAGGAAGTTGCTTCGTCCATAATAATAAGCTTGGCATCCAACGAGACCGCCATTGCGATTGCTACCATCTGCTGCATCGCCGCGGAAAGTTGCCCCATAGGCTGCCTGACATCGATATTCAAATTCACACTCTGCAAAATCTCTTCTGCCCGTTTATAGGTCGCTCTCCAATCGATCAAGCCTCTTTTCTTGATCTCGTTTCCCATAAACATATTCTCCGCGACGCTGAGCATCGGGCAAATCGTGAGTTCCTGATAGATCGGCCTTATGCCCGCTTCCTGTGCCTGTGCAGGAGATGTAAAATTCACTTCTTTTCCGTCAAACCGGATCGTTCCCGCATCTTTTTGGTAAATCCCGGTCAATATTTTGATAAGGACCGACTTTCCCGCGCCATTTTCACCCTCAAGCGCATGCACCTCGCCCTCCCGGACGACAAGATCAACACCTTTCAAAGCATTTACTCCGATAAAAGATTTGCATATATCTCTCATCTCGAGCAAAACACGCTTTTCCTCTGACATAGTTAACCTCCAAATGTTACACAAAAGATGTTGGAGAACAGAATTTTCTGTTCTCCAGCATCACTCCACTCTTTTATTTTAAAACGCCATGCCGTTAGTCATTGCTTCTTCCGCATTGGAAGCGTCAATGATTTCTGGCGGGATCGTTACGTCCTTGTTCTCCAGCTCGCCGTTCAGATAAGCAGCGATCGTTGAGAACAGCAGTTCGCCGTTTTGTGTATCACAGGTTGCGATCGCCGTGATGTTCCCGTCAATGATCTCCTGAACCGCCAGTTTTTGTCCATCGATCCCCAATACATTTACTGTTCCTTCTTTTCCAGCCGCTTTCAGCGCCGCAACAACGCCGAGCGCCATCTCGTCTGTATGACAATAAACAGTGTCGAATTGGCCGTCATAGGACTGAAGGATGTTTTCCATGACTTCCTGTGCTTCGTCCATCAGAAAATTTGCCGTCTGCTGAACGATGATCTCGCAATTTGTTCCTTCCAGTTCTGCTGCAAAACCTTCTGACCTGCCAATCTCCGGATCGGAGCCCAATATCCCTTGGATCTCTACGATCTTGGCGCCGTCAAGATTCTCCGCCACATATTCGCCGCAGGCACCACCGTCCATAACATAGTTGAACAGCATAGATGCGACATACTGGCTGTCTTCCTTTGCGCAGTCATTGCCAAGCAGCATGACCGGAACACCATACTGGGCCGCGATATCCAAGGCCGCCGCGCCCGCTTCGTATTCGATCGGGGGGTATACCAAAATATCGATCCCCTGCGCGCAAAGGTCTTCCACGTCGGAAAGCTGCTTGTTCTGATCGTCATCCGCATCGGTCATGATAAATTCAACACCGTATTGCTCCGCTATTTTCTTTAAATTTTCCGTCTGAGCGATCAGCCATGCGCCGTTTGTATTCCGTTGCGCATAACCGACCTTCAATCCCTGCGAAACACTCATGTCGGTATCGATCACTTCGGCAAGAACAGTCTCCCCTTCCGTTTCCGCCGCGGATTCGGTAGCTGCTGATCCCTCCGTCTCCGCGGGCGCCGATGCCTCAGCAGACGCTTCCGCAGATGCCGGCGGCTCAGCAGACGTCTCTCCGCCGCTGCCCGAGCAGGCTACAAGTGCAAATATGCACAGGACAACCAATACAATCCCTACGATTCTTTTCATCATTTCCTTTTTCTTTACCTCCTAAGCTTTTTATTTATGAAGTCAAATGGAAGGTGTACCCCTGCAATGCTTTCCGTTTCGATTGCCGTGAACACAACGTTCCATCTAACTGTTACCGTTATGGCAAAAATGATTCTGATGTCCAAAAATTTATGCGATAGTGCCTTTTTTGCCAAAATTTGTGTAAAACGATGTAAAAACTATAAAAAATTGACCACAAAAAAACGCGCCTTTTTATGCGCGTAATGGCAACGGTATTGCAGTGGTTATCAATGTATACTTTTATAACTGCCTCTATGCGCTCTATGCGCACATTTTATGGCCTAAGCTGTATTTTCCGTGTTCCTTTTCTGTATTATTTATTGAGAAAATTTTTGAAAAACGTTTTATTTGTATAGCTAAATTATACGGTTTCAACATTAAAACGTCAAGCATTTTATTATGTTTTGTAATTTTTTTATATAGTTTTTATCATCAGTAAATTCTATACTCACATCAAAATGGAGCGATTCACCCGGCTGTATGAATTTCAAAAGGCCATTCTGCCTCGCATGCGCTCTGCCCATAGGAGTATAGGTTCCCGGGTTGATACCGAGCGCATAATCGCCGGCCATCATAGATTTCCACTCTGTCATATACTCCAGCTGACCGGTATTGAATTGAAGAACCGCAGCGATCTCCAATTCCTCATTTTCCACAAGGACTTTTGTAATACCGTTCCCATCGCTTGCCAGTTTATAGAAATAACATTCCTCCGGACGGCCGTCCTCCGGTTTTTCGAACACATATTTTCTGTTCTGCCCTTTGGCCGCAGGTTCATCACGGGGCGTGAATTCCTTATAGGAAAGCATAAGCTTTGTTTTTTCGCTTAAAAACGGATAACCAAAATTGTAGTGGTACAGCAGCATGAACGGCGCCGGAACAAACGCTTTATTTGTGACGGTATCGCGTATGCTTATGATATCCTTTCCATAATCGACCCGTATTGTCCTGTCCATGACAAGATTTTCCGCATATACCTCGCTTTGACGCATTTTTCCCTTGATCTCAATATAGGGCGCATTGGTATCAGTCTTTTCCGTCCGCACGCTGACCTCTTCCGCAGGCGTACAGGACAGCGGTCCGTGCAGCCCCAACTTTCTCCCCTCGTCTTCACAGGGTGCACCCATATGCGTCATTCCGCAGCTTGTCAGCATCCCGCCGTAAAAATTCTTATAAAATCCGTCGGGGCCGTTTTCCACATAGTATTTTGAATTTACGATCCCCGTCTTGCTCATAAAGCTGCAATTGAGCCCTTTATATTCCAGATTCCCAATATCCAGCGCCCGGTCGGTAACAACATCGAAGCGCAGCTTCCCGCCATTTTTGACCTGCATCATACGGACGCCGTTTTCTTTTCCTCTCAAAAGCATGAATTCCTTGACGCCAAAATGCTGGAATTCGCTGCCCACATATCTTCTGAGTTCCTTGAAATCCATCGCCGATTCCTCCTTAATCCTCATGCAGCGTCACGCCGTCCATTCTTGCAACCTCCGGGTCCGAATAATAATCCAGATCATCACGGTTATGAGTAGAGAACTCGCTGACCACGCACCCCTCCGGTCCGCCTACGATCCAATGGGTAATGCCGGGCTCCATCGTATACTGCATTCCGATCTCCAGCTTTATTTCATGGAACACATGGAAAGTATTCTCCTTTCCTGCCGGTATTTTTGCAAACATCTTATCCTTCTCTACCGGCTCGCCTTCTGTGTACAGATACAGAGTCCCCCACCGTACGCGGAAGGTTTCTTCCTTGCCCGGAGTTCCGTCAAACGGCGGATGCATCTGCTCCGGACAGATCTGATATGGGAAAAGGACCATTTCCTTCGCCGCTACGCGCTTTGTATTCAAATAATTATGGATCTGGATCCCGTATTCTTCGATCCTCCCCATTCCCATGTCGGCAACCTCAATATTCTCCCGCTCGCTGTCGGTAAGATAGATATGCGCTCTATCAAAATATTCCAGTGCCTTGAGTCTTGCCCATTCTCTTTTTTCCGGTGTCAATGACATAATTTTCCCCTTTCTTTCTGTATTTCTATAATATCTGCCGCAAAAAACGCAGCTATAGATATTTTTTGACCTTTTGATCCTGCTTGCTGTATATTTCCTTCAGTGCGGGATAAAGCTCGCGATAGGTATCGTAATAATCGTCATATAGTTTTACATTTTCCCGTATCGGCTCTACGACCTTTTCCACTTTCAAAATATGCTCGCAGGCTTCCGGAACAGAGCCAAATGTGCCGCAGCCGACTGCTGCCATGATCGCGCCTCCCGCAGCCGGCCCCTCTTCCATATTCATAGTGACAACATTGGCATTATATATATCTGCCTGGATCTGCAGCCAAAGGTCGCTTTTGGCGCCGCCGCCATTGGCGCGCACCTCGTTCACCTCCATCCCAAATTCCCGGCATATCTCGATGGTGTCGCGCAAAGCAAAGGTAACGCCTTCCATCACGCTCCTGCATAGGTCTCCGCTATTGTGCCTTGAGGAAAGCCCGAAAAATACGGCTCTCGCCTTTTCGTCGGAGATCGGCGTTTTTTCCCCATTGAAATAAGGGAGGAACGTCAAGCCCTCGCAGCCCGGCTTTGCCTTTGCAGCCTGCGCCGTCATATAGTCATAAATATCTTTTCCTTGGACGGCAAATTCCGCTTTCTTTTCTGCAAATATATTATCACGCACCCATTTGAATGAGCCTCCTGCGGTGAGCACGAGACCTAAATAGCACCATTTATCCGGAACGGAGTGCGCCATAGTCATCAATGCTCTTTTTTTATGATCGATCAGCGGCTTATCCGTACAGCCGAACACAACGCCTGAGGTCCCGATCGTAGCGCCTACGACTCCGGGCTTTACAATGCCGGTGCCAACACCGCCTGCCGGCTGGTCGCCGCCGCCTGCAACAACAGGTATTCCCGCGGTGAGCCCCCAGTCCTTTGCGACGCTCTCAAGCAGATAGCCCGCCACATCGCAGGATTCCACACACTTAGGCGCAAAGCTTTTCGGGATATCAAGCCTTTGGAACATTTCGTCCGACCATTTCCTTTTTGCAACATCGAGCAGGAAGGAAAGAGAGGCATCGCTTACCTCCGTTGCTACCTCCCCGGTCATACGGAGCCGTAAATAGTCTTTTGTAAAAATCACCTTGTCAATTTTTTCATAGACATCCGGCCAATATTTCTTTGCCCACAGGATTTTAGGAGCCCAAAAGCTGTTCAGGCAGGTATTCGCCGTTGCTTGCAGAGCTTCCTCGTCGGAAATCAGCTGTTCTATTTCCATGACCTGTTCTGTAGACCGCTGATCCAGCCAAATCATACAATTCGAGATGGAATGATGCTCCTTATCGATAAAAACGGTACCCTGCATCTGCCCCGAAAAACCGATCCCGGCGATCTCTTTTCCGCACCCACTCTGTTCCACCGCTTTTTTAACGGCCTGACAACAGGTCTCCCACCACATCTGCGGCGCCTGCTCCGCCCAGCCGGGTCTCGGATTTAAAACATCGCACTCATGATATCCGCTGCCCCTGACTGTTCCATTTTCGTCAATAACGATAGCTTTGATGCCACTCGTTCCTGCATCAATTCCCATAAAGCAACTCATTCCAGTTACCTCCTTTGATAGTAAAACGTTTTTATACATAGAGAATAAACTTTTGAAATTTATAATTGTAATTTTATATATGATTAATTTATATATGATAACAACGGAGTTGTCAATCATATTTTTTAAAATAATCATACTTTTTGAAATTTATTGACAAATGTCAATTGTATATGCCATAATAATTTTAATATATAGGTAATCACACAATAAAATTTAGACGGGCGGATTTGTATTATGGCTTTTTCCAAGGAAGAACGATATAATTTAAAAGTAAAGATAGCATATCTTCATTATATCAAAGATAAAACGCAGGTCGAGATCGCGAACCGGTTCAACATTTCACGCCCTACCGTCATTAAATTACTGAAAGAAGCAAAGGCTGAGGGCATCATAAAGATCCAGATCGCCGAGCTGAGAAATGAAAATATGTTCGCAGAGGATGAGATCATTCTGTGTGATCTGCTCGGAATCAGGGATGTCAAGATCGTCGGCGCTTCAAACGACCATATCGACGTCGTGACCGACAGGATCGGCAGCGCTGCCGCAGAATATGTGATGTCGATCATGCAAAGCGAATTTCACGTCGGTATCGGTTGGGGCAAAACGTTGGAACATTTTGCCGAGAAGATGATGCCTGCTGAAAAAATCAGCAGCATCGAGTTTATCCCGCTTTTGGGGGGCTTGGGAACAAATAAGGATATCAAAATGTTTGCGAATGCTTTGTGCGAACGTATCGCGGCAAACTTTCCCCAGAGCATCGTACAATACCTGTATGCTCCGATGTTTGCTGCGGATGAGATAACCGCAGAAGCATTTTTGACTTCAAAGCCCATTCAGGCCATGCTATGCAAAATGGCCGGACTCGACATGGCAATTATTGGAATAGACAGCGATATCGAGCATTCCACGACGATCATGAACTACCTTGCGACTGATGCCGATATGTTTTCCGACAGCAATATCACCGACCTGCGGGAAGCGCATGCTGTAGGAAATGTGTGTACCTATTTTTACGATCTGGACGGGAATATCTGCGATGTACCCATCAATAAACGCAGGATCGGCATCGATATAGACAGCCTGCGTGCGACCCCTAATGTTATAGCTGCGGCTGGAGGCAAATATAAGATCGAATCGATCATCGGTGCGGCAAGAGCGAATCTATTCAATATATTGATCACCGACGAGCATACCGCGAAAGGGATCATACAAAAGCTGCAGTAATGGTTCAATAAAGAGCTTATAAAAGCCTTGTCTTTGAAAAGACAAGGCTTTTTTTATTTGGAGGTTTGCTTTCTTTCAAATGATTTTTACAATTGTAAATTTATATATTATATATTAATTATTGTAAAAAAATATATTGACATCTGACATACTGTGCGATATTCTATTTACAAAAGTGATATTTTATTCTATCTATCGAAACACCATGGAATATGACTCGTATTTATGTTCATTTTATCATGATCTATCAATATTTATGGGAGGTAAAGGTACCAAATGGAACAGTTATCAAGAGAACAAATGCACGACATACTCTACAAAATGTGTGTTGCCCGAGCCTTTGAAGAACGTGTTCTTGACATGTTCAGTCAAGGAAAGATCCACGGAACGACGCATCTGAGCATCGGTGAAGAAGCCTCTGCCGTAGGTGCGATCTCCGTTTTAAGGCCGGACGACATCATCATGTCCGGCCACAGAGGGCACAGCCACATGGTCGCAAAGGGCGCGGACGTCAACCTTATGATGGCGGAGCTTTTGGGAAAAAAGGCCGGTTATTGCAAAGGGCTCGGCGGTTCTATGCATATCGTCGACCTTTCCAAAAACAATTATGGCGCGAACGGCGTGATTGGGCCGGCTATTCCGATCGCAACAGGAGTAGCGCTTGGGCTCGCGAAAGAAAATAAAGGAAAAGTCATCCTGAACTTTTTCGGCGACGGTACCTCCAACACGGGTAATTTCTATGAAGCGGTAAACATGGCCGCGTTATGGAAGCTTCCCATCGTGTATATCTGCGAAAACAATTTGTACGGTATGTCGACTCCTATTGAAAAAACCTGTTCCGTACCGAATATCGCGGATAGAGCCGCCGCGTTTGGTATCCCCGGCGAAATCGTAGACGGCAACGATATCCTTGCCGTCAGAGAGGCCTGCGCAAAAGCCATTGAAAGAGCCAGAAGCGGTAACGGCCCGACGCTCATCGAGCACAAAACCTATCGTTGGCTCGGCCACTCCAAATCTGATAAAAGAGTCTACCGGACGAAGGAAGAAGAGGCTGCTTGGAAAGCTAAATGCCCCATCAAGCGGTTCAAAGCCTACATGTTGAAAAATGGTTTTACGCAAGCAGAATTGGACGATATCTCCGCAAAGGCCGAACAGGTAAACGACGATGCCGTTGCATTTGCGGAATCCTGTGAAGAGATCATGACACCAGAAGAAGCAAAAGAGCTTGTTTTTGTAAAGGAGGAATACCTTAAATGAGTGAAATTCAAGTGATGCAGGCGATCCACGACGCATTAAGAGAGGAAATGCTGCGGGATGAAAAAGTATTTATCATCGGTGAAGATATAGGTATTTACGGCGGTTGTTTTGGTGTGACCAGAGGATTAAAGGAAGAATTTGACCTGACTCCGGACGAGAACACTCCCATCGGTCAATGGCCGGAGCCCCCGATCAAAGACAGAAGATTGATCGAGCCTCCTATCGTAGAGGGCGGATTCACTGGCATCGCGGTCGGCGCCGCTATGTATGGATATAGGCCTGTGGTCGAATATATGTTTTCCGACTTCGTTACCTGTGCGATGGACCACGTCGTCAATCAGGCGGCAAAGCAAAGATTCATGCTCGGCGGCCAGTGCAAAATGCCTTTAGTCATCCGTTTCCCCGGCGGCTGCGGCACAGGCGCTGCGGCACAGCATTCCCAGTCTCTCGAGGCTTGGATGTGCCATGTGCCCGGCTTGATTTGCGTGGCCCCCTCCAATCCGTATGACGCGAAAGGCTTACTGAAAGCTGCCATCCGTTCCGATAACCCAATCTGTTTCTATGAGCATAAGCTTGGCTATCGCGTGAAGGGCGAGGTGCCGGACGGCGAAGATTATACGCTGCCCCTCAACAAAGCAAAGGTTGCGCGCGAGGGTAAGGATATTACGCTCATCAGCTATTCCTATACGACTGTTAAATGCTTGGAAGCAGCGAAACAGCTGGAAGCGGAAGGCATCGACGTCGAAGTTCTCGATTTGATCTGCATCAACCCGATCGATCGGCAGGCAATCATCGATTCCGTGAAAAAGACCGGAAAAGTGCTGATTGCCCATGAAGGCGTCCAGAAGTGCGGTGTAGGTGCAGAGGTCGCAGGAATCATCGCAGACAGCGAAGCTTTCTATTATCTCGACCGCCCTATCGTTCGCTTTGGCGGCTGTGACGATATGCCGATCCCGTACAATAAAGAGCTTGAATATTCTTATATTCCGCAGGTAGAGACTATTTGCGATAAGATCCGCGACTTATTGAAATAAGGGAGGTATCTTAAATTGAGCAAAAAAATCAAAGCAACTCCCGCGGCCAGAAGACTTGCGGCTGAGCGCGGGCTTGATCTTACAAGCCTGCCGCTCAATCCGGCGGTCGGTTATATTCGGCTGGACGATATTGTCCACCTTGCAGGCCGGAAAAAAATAACGCCTCTCGCAAAGGCGATTGCAGACTATCACGGTATCGACATAAACGCTATTCCCGCAGTAAAAGGAATGCTTCGCAAAAATGATGTTCTGGCATATCTGGACAGCAATACGGATGAGACGCTGCCGCTGAGCGGTATCCGGAAGGTGATCGCAAAATCTATGAAAGCCAGTATGGATACGATCCCCCAGTATACCCTGCATTCGGAGTATGATATGTTCGCTCTCAAAAAAGCATTCAGCGACTATAAGAAAAAGTGCTTGGAAGCGGGCGAGATCAAGCCGACCTTTTCCGATGTATTCATCAAATTATTTGCAACCGCATTAAAGGAGTGTCCTATCGTAAATTCTACGTTTACCGACGATGGTATCGTGATCCATAAGCACATCAACGTTGGTCTTGCCGTGGCAATGCCTGAGGATGGCCTGATTGTTCCCAATATTAAGGATGCCGACCGGAAAACGCTGAAAGAGATCACGAAGGAACGTGCGGAATTAGTGGCCAAGGGCAGAGAAGGAAAGCTTCCGACGGCGGATATCACAGGGGGAACTTTCACCATCTCTAACCTCGGCGGCTTCCCCGTAGACCATTTTACTCCGATCATCAATATTCCCGAAAGCGCGATCGTCGGAATCGGGCGTACTGTTGACAAGGTCGTGGCAGTTGACGGAAACATTGGAATCCATCCGGTCATGACTTTGAGCTATACGTTCGACCATAGGCATCTTGACGGTGCGGTCGGCGGGAAATTCATGGCGGCAGTGCAAGAGGTATTCGACCGGGCAGAGGTCATTTTCGAAGAAGAGCAAAATTAAGAAAGGATAGAGTAAATTATGGGAAAAATAGTAAATATGCCCCAGTTTGATATGTCTATGACTGAAGGGACCATCACCCGGTGGTATTTCCAAGAGGGCGATTTTGTTGATAAAGGCGAAAGTTTATTTGAGGCCGAAACCGGAAAGGCTTCCAACGCCGAGGATTATTACGACAAACCGGGCAAATTGCTCAAGATCTTTGTGCAGGAGGGCGAGACCGTTCCGATCGGCACCCCGCTGTGCTTTATTGGAGAAGAGGGCGAAGATATCCCGGATGTATCCGTTCCCACTGCGTCTGCCGCACAACCGGAAAAAGCATCCGCAGCTGCGCCTGCCGCCTCTGCCCCTGCCGCTCCTAAACCGGAAAAGAAAGAAGTTTCCGCAAGGGCAAAGCTTGATACGAGCGGTTATTCTTATGATCTCACCGTCATAGGCGCAGGCCCCGGCGGATATGTCGCTGCGATCAAGGCGGCACAGCTCGGCGCGAGAGTTGCGGTCGTAGAAAAAGATGAGCTTGGCGGAACTTGCCTTAACCGGGGATGTATTCCTACAAAGGCACTGTATACCAGTGCAAATCAGTATAACAAAATGAAAAACGCTGACATCTACGGCCTCTGCGCTGAGAAAGTAGGTTTTGACTGGTCTAAGATCATGGCGCGCAAGGACAGTATCGTCAAGCAACTGACAGGCGGTGTGGGCGCCCTTTTGAAAAAGAACGGCGTAACGCTTTACAAGGGCGAGGCAGTCTGCAAGGATGGACATACGGTAACGGTCGGAGATGAAACGCTCACGACAGGATATATCCTTCTTGCAACCGGTACGACTCCGCTCCACGTTTTACAAAATGTGGACAGCGACGTTACTATCCTGACGACCGATGAACTGCTTTCGATTGAGGCGCTTCCGGAAAGCCTTGCAATCATCGGCGGCGGCGTGATTGGCTGCGAGATCGCAAATATCTTTGCTTCCTTTGGCGTCTCAGTCACAATCATCGAACTGATGCCTACGATCGTTCCTATGGTCGATAAAGAAATCTCTTCGCTTTTGGCCTCTTCCTTGCAGGCAAAAGGTGTGAGGATCATCAACGGCATCGGAACAAAGGCCGTGAAGAAGCAGGGCAAGCTGAATGCTCTGGAGCTTGAAAACGGTGAAACCGTCGAGTGTGAGATGATTCTTGAAGCGGTTGGGAGACGCACGGTCGATACGGCTTTTGCAGCACTCGATTTAGAGCGCACTCCCAAAGGCACCGTAGTGGTCGACGATACAATGTGCACCTCAAACGAAACCGTATATGCAATCGGTGACATCACAGGCGGTTATATGCTGGCTCATGAGGCCTCCAAGCAGGGTGAGATTGCAGTAAATTATTTGTTTGGCAATCATCAGGAGGAAGAAAAGGTCATTATCCCCTCCTGTATCTTTACGGAACCCGAAATCGCCTTTGTCGGTATGACGGAGGAAAAAGCTAAGGAAGCCGGCTATACGGTCAAGACATTCAAATTTCCTTTTGCAGCGAATGGCAAAGCTCTGACGCTCAGTGAAAGCGAGGGCTTTGTAAAGGTCGTTGTTGACGCTGCATATGGAGAAATATTGGGAGTCCATATCATTGGTCCTGAGGCATCCAGCTTGATTCATGAAGCAGTTGCCGCTATGAATCTTGAAGCGACAGCGGCAGCAGCCGGCAACATGGTCCACGCTCACCCCACGCTCTCGGAAGCGCTGATGGAAGCTTTCCTCGGAGCAAGCACGGGCGCTATCCATATTTGACAATTATACACTACGCGCCATAGGTTAAGTTAAAACAATAATAAAAAAAGTAGGTTTAATAGTCTTGTCCTATTTTAAATAGGGCAAGACTATTATAGTTTAAGGTAAACACTATCTATATAGGTGGCTTTATAGTTCCCTCATTCGATCGTGAAATGATTTTACATCGAATGGAAAGCACGTTCAGCCTTTCGCTGCCCGTCTCCATTAAATCGGCAATTATTTCCCTTACAGTTCGTCCATATTCCTTTTTTGCTCCCTCCTTTAGGTTTGCCGCCTATTTTCCAGATATAAAAAGCAGGCATGTCCTTTTTTCATGTCTGCTTTAAAATCACGGCCGGCAGTACACGCACCTTCTATATTTTAAGCTTATACAGAGAATCCCTTTTACTGCATAAAAGCGAATCTATAAATGTGCAATGTTCCTCTTTCGCTATTACAGCCCCAGCCTGATTGCAGCGGCCTCCATTTGCAGAAACATTGCTTGTGCTTCTACTGAAACACTTAACGCGGCAAAAGTGGGCGTTCCACACACATTCCGCACAAATCCATATTCATCCACGCAGTCCTGTGCCATTTTTCTCATTTCATCCGCATATTTCTGATAGGATCGTGGTATCCATCCTTGGTAGATTCCGGAATAAACGGCGCACGCTACTTCCTGAGAAAGGTCTGCTTCCAAAAAAGTATCCGGATCGTTGACAATATTATGAAACATTCCGCTCTTATCTTTATAAAGCAAAAGTGTGTCCAGCAATTCCATTGCATATGTTTTGATTTCTTCTTTTTGCTCTTCCTTTTCCAAATATTGTACTGTCTTAACCATTCCCATCAGTGCCAGCCCCATGCCAATCCCCCAGAAATCAGAATTCACATATTCCTCTTTCACATCGTCCCACACATGATACATCAGTTTAGTCTCCGAGTCATATACCAGCTCACGCATCGCCCTTATCTGGTGCACCGCTTCTTCCTGTTCACCCATCTGCGCAAGGAATGGCGGGCAGTGATGAATGGAATCCACCCATACCTGCGGATGATCCAGAACATGGCTAATCGCTCCATTCTTGGCGCGAGGCGCAGTTTCCATCAAGAACGCTATTTGTTTGCGGGCAGCTTCCAAAAAGGAAGCGTCATGGTTTTTTTCAGCGAAATACAGAACCGCCTGCCCATTATTTACTGCATCCGTTACCGTACTTGTGTCGCCGAACATGGCCACATGATCGCGATAAAATGTTGTTCCCAGTCTACCATCAGGCGATTGCCGCAATACGGCATCGTGCGCCATCAAGTAAGCATTTTCATAATCCCCTAATTCTAAAAGAGCCTGAGATGCTTCTCCCTGTTCCCACGGATACCGTTCCATACAGAGCATTGCACGGGTTACCTTTTCAATTCTTTCTTTCGCATCCATAACTCGTCTCCTATCATGTTTTATTTATAAGCCCCGAAGCAAAAATCCTCTTCGCGATATCTTCCGCCAGTGCCGATATGCCCGCCAAAAGATCTTACGCACTCTTCTTGCCGCTTCTCCCATTTTTCATTTTCGTATTATAAAATAATGCACGAAACATATTTTGCATAATAAGTATATGCTATTCCATAATTTTTTCCAAAATCTCTACCGCGCCCTCTACGACGCGCCAGCAATGCTCGACAGGGTTTGAATTTTCCTTGCGAACCTTGGCGCAAAACGCGCTTCCAAACCGCTCCTTAAAGGCATTCATCATCGCTCTGCATTTGGGGTGCAAGGCTTCCGTTTGATGCGCGCATGTCTCTATTTCCTTTGTGCTTATCGCTCCGATTCCGCCGCATACGGCACCGCAAATGCTTCCGCACTGCATGCCGCCTCCAAATCCGCCGAAGGCTTTCAGCCCTGCTTCGTTTATCCCCAAAGCATATTCGTCATTGGCAGCACGAATAATTGCCTCTGCGCAATTATAGTCTTTTTCCTGATAATAAATCCGTGCCCGTTCTTTCAGCATATCTTTTTCTCCTTTACAGCATCATTTCCATTTCCTTAAATTCATTTTCTGAAATTACTATCACAGCAAGCTCCCGCACTTTTTTCAGTTCACTGCCCGCAGCCTCTCCGGTAGGAATGCAATTTGTTTTTCTGCTGGCAGATGTGCCCGTCTTTCCTCCCGTGCTTCCAATCAGCCTCACGAGCCAAAGAAAAACAGATCATAGGCATACAGCTAAAACTGCTCAAGCCTGCTATTATGTTAAGCAAATCGATATATTTGACTATAAACTTTTCATTTACAGGGCATCCGGCGGATTGCAGCACCCTCCGCCAATCCCAAACGCGCAGCTGTTTCCATCATCCTCCTGCACTTTGATTTCGCACAAATGATAGCGGATCACCTCGCCCGGCTTTGTTTTTTCGAGCGTTTCCGTAAGCTTGGCCGCCTCATTTTGGATATGCTTTTTCATCTGCAGAAAATATTGCCGTTTATTTTTCTCTTTCAGCTCCTTTGCCGTCCGGGGAACATCGCCGTCCGCTTCCTTGTGCGTCCGGTCATACTCTGCGGCAAAGGTCATTTCACCGTTATAATCCATAATGATATTTACGGCCGCGCGAATGTTGCTGAACTCCTCCGATTTCCTGATATGCTGACTGAATACGATATATTTCATCAACGTTTTCCTCCTATCCAAAGCAACAGAAGACTTTTGCTATTGTTCGCCTATTTTTTTGGTATCCTCATAGAGCTTTGTGCCGCTGAATCCTAACTTCTCCATGATATCCAATGCTTCCTTCACCTTGGCATCCCTTTTGCGATAGTTCTTTTGCTTGCTGTAAACCATAGCCAGCTTCCTGCATATAGTAATATATTCAAGGTTTTTCCCGCAAAACTGAACCATAAGTGCTTTAGCCGCAGCATACGCCGCAGCGGCATCCTCCAATTGCTTCTCTTGCACGAGCAGGTCGCCTAAGGTGTTATATGCCGCGGCCATATTGGTCTTTTTTTCATCAGGCAGTACGTCATAGATAGAAATGGCTTCTTTTACATATTTCAGCGCTTCCTGATGCTTTTTTTCATACATATAAAGGCTTCCCATATTGGTAAGGGCGACCGCCCTTTCCGGCAACAGGTCCGCTTTTTGTTCGGTACTTGCCAACGCCTGCTGAAGGGCGGCCTTGGCATCATCATACCTCTTTTTCTGTATATAGATGATAGCAATATTGTTGAGCGCTGCCGAATAGAAATATCCCTCCGTTTTGCCGAGTTCCCGATAGACTGCAAGCGCTTCCTCATATTCCCTTAAAGCTACATCCATATCCCCGCTTACCCGGCAGGCATTGGCAAAATTATTCACAATATTCGCATATTCCAGAGAGCGTGGGCCGTACGTTTCCAAAACAAGGGCTTTTGCCTGCTGAAAAGAATTTACCGCCTCTTTTGGCCTTCCGTTATTTAAATAAAAATTCCCCAGCTCATTGGAGGCTGCGATACGGATACCATTCGTACTTCCGCTGCCGGATGATAACATACTTTCTTGCAGAAAGCCTTCTATCGCAGCAGCATCCTCTGTCTGATATACTTCCTCTAATTCATCATAAAATTTTTCTATCATAAAATCCTCGTCCTTTTTCACAAGATGCCAAAGGGGAATACCCTGCGGCATTCCCCCGAAGCACTTTTATATGCGCAAATCACGCCAATTCTTCATACTGTGTACGTGAAATCAGTTCCTCCTGTACTTCAGGAGTGATCTCTGTAAACAATGCCGCATATCCTGTGATACGAACCATCAGGTCTCCGTACTGTTCCGGATGCTCCTGTGCCCTGCGCAGCGTTTTATGCGAGGTCACTTGAAACTGGATCTGCGCGCCGCCGTTCCGGAAATAGGATTTCACTACCTCGACGGTATCATCCAACGCTTCTTCTGTGGAAAGCGCGTCCGGCGAGAACTTTACATTGAAGATAACGCCGCCCGTAGCCTGCGTTTGGTCAAGCTGCGCCATAGAATTCAGCATAGCGGTAAGTCCATGTGAATCTGAACCCTGCGTCGGGCAGATACTATCGCTGCAGGGTGTTGTCGCCAATCTTCCATCCGGGCTCGCGCCGCAGTATTTCCCGTAGGCCGTATTTGCGGAGACTGTGAGATAGGACGGCCACATGGAACGCGGAAGCTCTCCGCCCCTCGGGTCCTTAAATTCATGCACGATACCATTGTCGTCGACATATTTCTGCCCCAATTCATAGGAAAGATTCATCATATCTACCGTGATCTTATCGACCCATTCGATGTCGTTTCCGAATTTATCTACGTTCAGAAGCACTTGCCGCATATCCTCATGTCCCTCAAAGTTTACCTTGCATGCATCCATAACTTCTCTCAGCGTATAGAGCTTATCGTCAAAGCATACTTTCTTGATTGCCGCAATGGAATTTCCGACATTTGCCATGCCTACCAAAGCGATCATAGAGGTCCAATAATATTTTGCACCGCCGCGCCAGATCTCCGTTCCCTTTTCGATACAGGTGCCATTGGTTACGGACATCCACGGGAGCGGCTGTACTCTCCGGTGGACATCGGCTTCCGTATTCATCATGATAGCCGCCTGCTTATAATAATATTTCAGCTGTTCCTCATAGGCATGTATTACATCCTCGATGCAGGTGAATTCCTCGACCTCGCCCGTCTTAGGTCCAAACTGTTTTCCGGTCATCATATCGCGGCCATTGTTCAGAGCATTTTCCAAAACCTTCAGGTCTGAAACCCAAATCATCAGGAGAGAGGCCGTTTTCCCCGGGAGCTGGACCTCCGAGCAGCCTGCGCATGCATATTCGCGCGCTTCCTCCATCGGTACGCCGCGCGAAAGGATAGACTCCACAAATACCTCGTCATTGATGATCTGCGGGATCGCATTTCTGACGCTGACGACCCGCAGGCCCTCCTTCAGAAGATTATCCGGGCACTTGTTATGCCACCTTACCGACATATTCGGCTGGAACAGACCAACGTCCATCTGCGCCTGCAGACAGACATAGGACAGCTCGTTCGTGACATCCCTGCCATACTTATCCGTGCCGCCGATGCTCAAATGCTCGCCCATTGCGAAGTTTGCAATAAAGGTAGACTGCTGCGTGTCATACAGCACCACCATTTCCGCAAGCTTGATGTAGAAGCAGCCCAAAATTTCCGCGATCGATTCCTGCGTTTCTGTGCCATCCGCGATGTCTTTTTCGTAATACGGCAGCATATATCTGTCGAAGTTGCCCGGTGCGATCGACACGCCGTTCGTTTCGATCTGTGTGATCAGTTCTGTGAACCAAACAAACTGTGTCGCTTCATAGAAGTTGCGCGGCGGGTTTTCCGGCACCCATTCGCAGGTTTCGGCGATTCGGATCAGCTCTTTTTTCCTCGTCTCATCGGCTTCCTTTTCCGCCATCTCGCGCGCTTTTGCCGCATACCGGTGTGCGAACGTAATGGCCGCGTCTATCGTCATAATCATAGCCTGCAGGTCGTGCATCTTCCTGATGCCCTCTTTATCGCACATGTCGATTTCCGCCAAAACCTTTTCCGCCTGCTCTTTTTTCCCCTTCAGGCCCATTTTCAGCAGATTTTCATGATCCGGAACATAGTGCCCCGGGCCGTTTGCAAAGGCGCACCAACCGTTTACGCATTGATTTTCGGCCAACTGATGGCGGCGTGTCTCATCCGGCAGCGTTTTCAGCATATTCGAATGCAGGCATTTATCCTCCCAATAGGGAATGATATCCTCCAGAAGCTCCTTTTTGACCTCCGGCCTTACGATAAAGCGGTCTGCCGCACGCGTTTCGAAAATATCGATCTCATCCCGAATAAAATCGACCCGGGAATCCGGAAATACGCTCGCGCTTCTGTTGGAGGAACCGTTCTGCGCGCCGACGATCAGTTCATTATCCTGAATGACACAATCAAGATTTTCCATGATGTCCTTGAACGCCATCGCACGGCGTATGACCATGGGATATCCCTCGGATTTCTTATAGGACTCCGTAACGATCCTCGCTCTTTGGATATCTACGTAGAACTTGTCGCTCAAAAATCTCTTTTTGAGCGCATTGATACGCGGCGTCTCTTCTTCTCTTTTCCGCACTTTATAATTTTTACCAGTAAATAACATATTTGCTCCCTCCTATATTTGTTTGATATATTCACAGCTTTAAAACCGTCTTACTTTGTTACGATATGAATCCCCAAAGATTCAAAAAACGCCTTCTTGTCGTCGTCTTCCTCCGGCTCGTTCGCGGGGAGGTCCTTTACCGGATAATCCCATCCGAGCTCCTCATATTCATGCTGCCCCAATTTGTGGAACGAAAGATATTTTACTTCCGACAGGCCGATCTCATGCAGGAAGAAAGCCATGGCGCGAATGTTCTTTTCCGAATCATTCATCCCGGGGATCGCCGGAAGGTTGACCACCACCCTGCAAAGTCCGGATTTTGCCGCTTTTTCTATATTCTGCTTGATGATCTCATTTGAAACTCCCGTCAATTCCCTATGAGCTGCGTCATCTACATGCTTTAAATCAAAATATGCGATCTTCGTATGCTTCAGTATTTTTTCCAATGCATCCCATGATCCATAGGCGCTGGACTCGATGCATGTGTGTATGCCCGCTTCCTGAGAAAGCCGTAAAATGTCCGCCGAAAAATCCGCCTGTGCCAGCACCTCGCCGCCCGAAAGCGTGATACCGCCGCCCGTAGGACGATAATATTTTTTATCGCGCTCGACAATGTCCACGACCTCCTCTGAGGTCATTTTCTGCGCGTCCATCCGAATCGCCTGCGAGGGGCAGGCTTTCGCACAGGCGCCGCATTTTATACATTTTGAGTAATTGATCCTGTGCGCGCCCGGCAGCATATTGATCGCGCCATTTTTGCAGGCATGCAGGCATTTTCCGCAGCCAATACATTTTGATGCCAGAAAGACCGGCTCCGGTTTCAGGCTCCATGTCTGCGGACTGGAGCACCATTGGCAGCGCAGCGGGCACCCCTTCAGGAATACTGTCGTTCGCACTCCCGGCCCATCATGTCTCGAATATCTTCGTATATTGTAAACATATCCTTCCATTTCGTTCCCCCATTACTTCCTGAATTTTATTTGTAAAACGTTTTTCCAACCAATGAAGCCATCCTTTGCAGAAAAACCTTTTTCTGCTATGAATACTTCTGTATTGTACTAAATATCTCCGTATGCTGTTCTCTTTTTTGTATCTTCTGCTGCTATATTGCCTTATTTGAGCGCTGCCCGATAGGATTGATTGCTGTCATGTATTGAGAAAGCTTCGGCAGCTCTCTATTCATTTATCACTTCGCAGTATTTGCTTTTCCATCCACAAATAAACCGTTTTTCTGATTATAACACCAAAAAAACATTACGTCAATACCAACGCCTGAAATTTATGCCTCCAGCGCGCGCATACTGCTGTTTTTTCTCTTACCTTACCTTTCCTTTATGCCTCTCTCTGCGTCTGCAAGTGAACTATATCCATAACATTTTGCGATATTTTCGCATATCATATAGGCGATCTTACCGCCGGTTTTCTCCAGCTCCTGCAAATAATTCCAATACTCCTTTACCGTATTTTCTGAATACGTTTTCAGCTCACACCGAAGATACGTCTCTATAGAGGTAAAATGCCGGTCATCCTGCGCATGGATCGGCCTTGTTCTTGCCATATATTTAGGATATTCTTCTGCAAGCTGTTCGGTCTGGCGCATGTATATTTGGGTGATCTTATCGATATTGCTTGATTTTTCAGCGGAAACTTTCGGAAGAACATGAGCGATTTTTGCATATTCATCCGCGTGCGTATACTCCATCATATATGCATATTTTTCCGTAAGCAAATTTCTTCTTTCTTCTCGGGCGGTCATCAAATCGTTTTTATAGCTTTCCAGCACAAGGATATTCCATGCCTGAAACTGCGATTTCCGCATGATGTGAAAGGTTGTATAGTCATCCTGACAGCTTGCGCGCCCGCCTAAATTATTCACCTTATCGAACATGTTCCACTCTATTCCGACGATCTCTTCGATCAGCGCCTCTTTCTGCATCGTTTCCACTCTCCTTTTGCTCATCGTCTCATCCTTATTTCCCATTTTCTCTGCTTAATCCGCCATCACATGGAGCCTCATCAGGCTTTTATCCTGAATCCTGCTCAGAATGCTCATACAATGGTCTTCTAAAAAAACACTGTTCACATCTGTGAGCTTTTGGCGCCTGAGTTCTTCTATCACAAGGCCGCTGATATGCTCGACCATGTCAAAGATGACCTCGCTGCTTGTCTCCTGTACCATTTTGCCCAGCAGCACATACATCTGCGGAAGCACTGCAAACCCCTTCATGCCTCTGTGCGCCCATTTATAAAAGGGCATATATCTTTTATTTAAAAGATATACCATATTGATCGTTTTATCCATAAATTCAGAAAGCGCAAAGCGCGCGGCGACCTGTTCTCCTCTTTTTATGCAGCGCATATAATTATACTGTCCTGACTGCGCCATCAACGCCGCTTTTCCCGCGATCTTTTTGATCCTCAGGTCTTCCGGAAAATAATTCAGGAGCTTTTCCCTGACAGCGGAAAATCCGCCTTTCTTATCCTGAAACACTTTGCCGTTTGTTGCCATCGCCAAAAATTTTTCGGGTATCACCCTCCATTTTCCCAGGCTATCAGGCGCCTGCGGGCATCCGGTAAATTTTCTGTAAAAATCAGAGCTCCGCATCACGCCCACTCGGCCGCTTCCCTGCTCTGTCGTATTGCGGCACGGGTATCCTGCAAATTCTCCCGGCAAGCCCTGATATACTTTCTGAAATTCTCGTCCGTATTGCTCAAAGTCTTCATCGGAAAGCCAAATACAAAAGGCAGGCCCCCAGTCGTGGTCACGGGAAAGGTCGTCGTCAAATCCAAAGCATTCCGAGCCTTCTCCCGCTAAACCGTATGCCGCGCAGTCTGCTATGTCTCCCAAACGTTTGCATAATACCGGATAACCGACCTGCCAAAAATATTCTTCGGAGAGCTCCAACCCTTTCATAATATATCATTCATTCCTTTCAGCATCCTTTTTGCGTTTTGCGTTTTTTCATGTTCAGCCCCGTAGAGCCTTTCATAGATTTCCGCAGCCTGCTTTGCAAAATCTTCCCCCTCTTTTTTCTCACCGAGCTTCAGACAAGTGAGGGCAAGGCTGCCGCAGCAGATCGCGTATTCTTCGTTTTCGCCTAAAGTGGCTTTCAGGACCCCGAGCGCGGATATAAAATATTCCTTTGCGCGGCAAAAATCGCCTTTTCGGAACAGCAATGCTGCCATAGTATTATTTGCCGCTGCGAGATGATAGCTGCCGGACGCACATTTCTTAAATTTCTCAAGCGCTTTTCCGACGCTCTCTTCCGCCTTTTTCTCATCCTTTAGGTTGCGGTATATAACGCCGAGATTCGTAAGCGCCGTGGCGGCCTCCTCCTCTCTATTTCCTAATTTTTCTATGACCGCAAGGCTGGTTTCAATTGAATGGGCCGCTTTTTCATATTCTCCCATCCGCTGATATAAAAGCCCCACATTGTTCAGCAGCGCCGCATAAAAATAGTCCTCTTTTCCAACAGTTCTTTCGTAAATACTTTTCGCTTTTTGAAAGCAGGAAAGCGCCTCCTCTGTTTTTCCCATCAATCGATAGGTTCCCGCCAGATTGTTGAGATTCGTCGCATATTCCATACTGTCCGTTCCCAAACGTCCGGCTATCTTTTCCTGCACGAGCAACAGGCTTTTTTCCGATTCGGCATATTTTCCCATACCCCTGTATAGCCCGCCAAGCTCGCTCAACGCGGCAATATAGACCTCCTCGGATCCCCCGGCGCAGCGGGAATACCGATCCACGGTCTTCCGCAGGAATTCCTCTGCCTCCCGCGCACCGCCTTTCTCATACTCCAGATCCAGCTCCTGAAAAAAAGCCTTCAATGCAGTTGTTTGCTTTTTCATATTTTTCAATCTCATTTCAGAATCTTTCATGATTTTTAAATATATCACATTTTAAAAATAAAATACAAACAGTTCAAACCGCCAAGAGTATAAAAATGCTATACGGCAGATCGTGAAACCGGTGCGGCTCCGAACCTGTATTTGCGTTCCGGAGCCATTGGCAGCGGTATTTCCTTATTCAGTCCGCAAAATAAGTCGCATACATATCTGCGATCGCCAGCGCCGGAGCCAACGGATACTTCTCGAATGCTTTCGATTGTGTGATGCCGCCGATATAGCTGCGCGCGGCATCGTCATATCCGCTCATGTGCCAACGGATCGCGATGGCTTCTTCCTCCGTAAGGTCGATGTGCTTCATCAGCAGGTAGACAGATTTTTCTCCATGCCCGATCGGAAGCTCATCCTCGATCAGATAGACCTCTTTTTCCGTCCATTCCCGTTTCCCGGGCGTTTTGACGTTTTTAATGCCTTTCACATACAGGTTGGTTTTGCACACATCGTGCAGCAGCCCTGCGATCGCAAGGGAATCCTCGCGCTCGCACTTGATATTTTTATTGAAATTGACGAGCAGCTTGTATACGTTCATACTGTGATTCAGCAGCCCGCCTTCATACGCGCCGTGTTTAGACGTGCTGGCCGGCGCAGAATAAAAATCCGTTTCGTCAAGCCACGCAAGAAGGCCCTCTATACCCTCCCGCCCGGTAGAAAACAACAGCTCTTTAAATTCCTTTTTCAATCCGTCTATCCGTTCTTGTGTGCCCATGCGATATACCTTTCCTCGGTCGTTATTGCTTTCCTACATTATATTCTATCCGGCGGCAGAAATCTATCGCCGTGGCAAGCACGCGCCGCCATTAGTTTTCGCGGCAGCTTGAAAAGCTCGTCTTTTGGAAATGCGTTCCCTCATATTGCCGAACGATCTCCGCCTCTACTGCCGGATAAACGCCGCATTTGCTATTATAACATTTTGCAGGGATACGCCCTTCTCCGCATTTTTCCCATTTTGCGCGCCCGGTACGGGCAAATTCCGCAAAATCATGCTGTATCTCCCGCGAGAGCCTACGCGCACGTTTGAGCGACGGAGAAAACAAAAACATCAGTTTTCCCATTCCCTCCCGGAAATTTCCGAACACAAAGGGGATGTCGCTCGAATGGAACGAATGGAGCCCGCTGACCCGCATCGCCGCAGTCTCATAATCGAAACGGTACATCCATACATCGCACTGGCGGCTGTATTCCTGTACATACCAGACGTTCCCCATGCGGAACACCATATCGGAAAACATAAGTGCCTGTCCCCGTTTTTTTCCATAGAGCCGCTCGTAAACGCGCGGGATGCGTTCGACACATTCGGGCGTCTCATGTCCGACGCCCGCCTGCATGATTCCATCCACATCCAGCGCCTTGGCAACGGGCTTGATCAGAAGAAACGACATCTCCTCCCGCGTCGTTCCGATCAGCATAGGGATCCTTACCGTCCTGTTTTTGACGCCCGGGATAGGATAATCCGGAACGACATCCTCATCTACCGAGATGCGAAACGTTCCTGCTCCGAGGCCATACTGTGCCACAAAGCTTCTTTGCAATTCAGGCAGGGCTTCCGCCGGTATATGCCGCAGTCCGTCCGCGCCTTCAATTCCCGAAAGCGCAAGGAACGCGCGCGCCGTCCTCTGCCCCTCCTCCTTACCCTGCAGGAGCGTAGGTCCCCCGCTCATGACGATGATTTTGGAGAAAAGCCCCTCCGCTGCCGGAAGTGTGGGGAGCACGCTTGTCAGCGTACCGCCTGCCGATTGGCCGAACACAGTGATATTTCCGGGATCACCGCCGAAAGCCTTCGCATTTCTTCCTACCCACCGCAGCGCCTCAAGTATATCAAGCAGTCCGCAGTTTGGCCGAAACGCTTCATCCAGAAAGGAGAAATCCAGAAATCCGAGGATCCCTACGCGGTAATTGACCGTTACGACCACCACGTCCTCCTTTTGCGCGAGGTTCGCCCCATTATATGCCGGTTCACTTGCGCTCCCGCCTGCGAATGAGCCTCCGTGGATAAAAAACATAACGGGCCGCGCCCCTTCCGTATCCGGCGACCAGATATTCAGATATAAGCAGTCCTCCGCCATAGGAGCGCGTTTTTCATTCTCCTGCGGACATGACGGGCCGAACCGCGTTCCGTCGCGTACCCCGCTCCATTTTTCCACGGGCTGCGGAGCGGAAAAGCGAACGGGCGGCTGTGCATATGGGATCCCTTTCCATGCGAGCGCGCCGTTTTCTTCCATTCCCTTTATCAATCCGCAATCTGTCTGTACTGTAAGCTCCCGCAACAAGAGCATCCCCTTTCAATAAATTCTTACCTTTATGATACACCTCCCCGCTCAAAATTCAAATATTTATCCCTCTTTTTATCGGTTGCATCTTATTGTAAAAAGCAGTATAGTGGTCTTAAAGGAAAGGTGGGAAAAGCTATGACAAAAGTAAAGATCGATCCCGGTATATGCGGACTTATCACAAGCGCAGAAGCGCACTCTGACGACCAGATGACCGTCGAAGTGACCGTAAAATCCGGCTGTGATAGTATCCGTGCGATGATGGATGCGCTCGGCACTACGTTCGACGCTTATGAGGTGTGTTTGAAGAAGCCCGGCGAGGGTATTTTTTTCGACTATGCCAAAGAGCATTTTCCCGTCCATGCCGCATGCCCGGTCCTCTCCGGTATCATAAAATGCATGGAAGCCGAATGCCGCTTGGCTCTGAAGAAGGACGTCTCTATTACATTTGAGGACTGAATGCTTTCTGCGGCTCCGCATCAAAAAAATTTCCCGGAGTTTCTGCTGACATTTTTTTGTCTAAAATGCTATAATATAGGTATTGAACAGCGTGTAGTTTGCCCTTTTGGAACGTAAGTCCAGCTTGTGCAGATCACACGCTTTTTGATAATACGGAGAAAAGAGGCAGCAGATGTTTCAGGTAAACGATTCCGTTTTATATGGCGCGCAGGGCGTATGTACGGTCGTCGAGATCGTGGAAAAAGAATTCGGCGGGGTCTCCGCGGAATACTATGTTTTATGTCCGGTTTTCGACGGGAAGGACACGCGCGTATTCGTTCCTGTACATAACAAGGCGCTGACTGCAAAGATGCGCCGCGTTCTTTCCAAAAAAGAGGTTCTGGAAATCGTTGGTCAGATGGCGGATATGGAGCCCTACTGGATCGGCGATGAAAACGAACGCAAGGTCCGCTATAAAGAAATTTTAGCGCGCGGAGATCGCAGCCTTATCCGGCTGATCAAAGCGCTGTATCTGCACGGGCAAAAATTGGAAGCAGAGGGAAAAAAGCTCCACATCGCCGACAGTCACTTTTTAAAAGACGCCGAAAAAGCGCTTTACGATGAATTTGCACATGTACTGGAGCTGCAGCGCGGAGAGGTCCTGCCCTTTATTGTCAGCCGGATCGAAAAGAGCGGTGTAAAATGATAAACACGTGCTTTTCTTTGCGCAAGGATTCAGTCCAGTCCGCCTGTTTTAATTTTTTTGCCGTTCCAGCGAAAAATTGTTGCTTTTGGAAGTGGTATGTGATATTATATTGCAAGACAATTTAATCAGATGGCGGCGTAGCTCAGTTGGCTAGAGTACTCGGTTCATACCCGATTGGTCGTGTGTTCGAATCACACCGCCGCTACCACGTCGGAACAAAGCTTGCTTTGTTCCGATTTTTCTTTTATAAAGAAAAATCTTCACCCGCGTGCTTGTTCCTCCTTTTCCGAAAAAAGTCACGCTTGCTGCGCCTGCTCGCTTGCAAGCGCGCTCGCAACAGCTCCGCTGCACCACAGCTTTTTTCGGGTACGCACCTATGGTACGGTTCGTTAAAAGCTAACAGTTCATGGTAGGTTAGTCCACATTTTAAGGCTTCACAAAGCGTTTTGTGAAGCCTTTTCTGATTCCGTTCCGACAGCTATTGATATGTTTTATTTCATTCGGCGGTATGCTTATCTTACGCGGAAACTCTTCGATATCTGTTCCTGTAAAACCGTATTGTCCGGCCGCCGGAATCCCTGCCGCTCCAGTTGACAGCGCCGTGCGGAATTGATAAGATTATCTGGTGGCGAACGCCGCGATCGATTACATAAAAAACGGAGTTTTAATATGATCACAACAGACGATCAAAAACAAAAAATACGGGACGCGGAGCAGAAGCTTGAGGAAGCGACGGCATCTCTCGACCTGCCCGCGCTGAAGGAAGAGCTTGCAGAACTGACGGCGCAAATGGAGGCGCCTGATTTCTGGAATGATGTAGAAAACGCAAACAAGGTCACTAAGCGCGAAAAACCGCTGAAAGCCAAGATCACCCTATGTGAGAAGCTCCATTCCTCCCTCGAGGACTTGAAAGTCCTTGTGGAAATGGTAGACGAGGAGCAGGATGAAGAACTGCTTACCGAGCTGAATACCGAGCTCGCGGATTTTGAAAAAGACATCAATGACTTTCATTTGCAGACCCTGCTGTCCGGAACGTATGACGCGAACAACGCCATCATTTCCCTGCATGCGGGTGCAGGCGGAACGGAAGCGCAGGATTGGGCGCAGATGCTGATGCGTATGTATACGCGCTGGGCGGAGCGCCACGGATATGACGTAAAGGTGCTCGATTATCTTGACGGCGATGATGCAGGCATCAAGAGCGTTACCATGCGCATCGAGGGCGACAATGCCTATGGATATCTGCGCAACGAAAAAGGCGTACACCGTTTGGTGCGCATCTCGCCTTTCGATTCGAACGCGCGTCGGCATACCTCGTTTGCTTCCCTTGACGTTATGCCTGAGATCGACGACGCCGACAACGATATTGAGGTGAATCCCGACGATATCCGCGTAGACACCTATCGTTCTTCCGGTGCGGGCGGGCAGCACGTCAACAAAACATCCTCCGCGATCCGCATCACGCACTTCCCTACGGGTATCGTCGTGCAATGCCAGAACGAACGCTCTCAGCTGCAAAACCGCGAGACCGCAATGCGCATGCTCAAATCCAAGCTTGCCGAAAAACGCGAGGAGGAACGTATGGCGGAGCTTGCCAAAATCAAAGGCGATCAGAAAAAGATCGAGTGGGGCAGTCAGATCCGCTCTTATGTATTCTGTCCATACACAATGGTAAAGGATCATCGTACGAATGTGGAAACGGGGAATATCAACGCTGTAATGGACGGCGATATCGATGAATTTATCAAGGCTTGCCTGATACAAGGATTTTAAAAACAAACGGCACGTCCGGCGGCGTGTTGCTTGTCGTAAACGAAAAAGGCCATGCGGCCTTTTTTGTTCTTCCGTTTCATAAAATTCACAATTTATTCACAAAATAACGTACTTGTTTCGTTCCTCTAAAATTTCTATAATAATGCCGTTGATATTTTTAGAATGGATAAAAAGGAATTGCTGACGGAAAAAAAGAAAAAAATCTGGATATTGATCGGCAAAAACACCGCATCTTTCGCGTTTTGCATAGGATGTATTTATCTGTTTCTCTTTTTGTTCGGCTCCCATAACATCCTGCCGTCCGTTGCAGTCGTTGTGGGATTGATGACATTTCCTGCACTGGACCTTAGGGTAGAACCCATTTCGTTTTGCGTGACGGCCTTTTTACTGTTTCCGCTGGCCGGTATTGCCGCCGCCCTGTCTTTTGGAAATATTTGGCTCAGCATTTTGTGTAATTTCGGCATCACGTTCTTCATTCTTTTGCTTACTGCAGAACCGCTGCAAATGAAACCCTATATCACGTTTTTATTGTGCTACATCTTTTCACAAGGAAGCCCTGTGCTTACCCCCGAGGTCTTTGCTTCGCGCATGATCTGTCTTACCGTCGGAGGGCTATCAGTCGCACTCGTAACATATTTCACATGGAGGCGCAGGCCAAAAAGCTGCAGACAGCATAGCCTGCATGAGCAGGTTCTGCTTTCAGGCAGGCATAAAAGCTTTATCCTGCGTATGGCTATTGGTCTTACCCTATCCGGGATCATCGGTTTTATCTTTCACCTGAAAAAACCGATGTGGATCAGCATCGCGGTCTTTTCTCTGACGCAGATCGACGTCAGGGAAACGCATCAGCGCATTAAATACCGCGTTATCGCAACTATCATCGGTGTTTTCCTCTTTTTGCTGTTCTGCCAATATCTGATTCCGCAGGAATACATTTTCTTTTTCATCATTTTCCTCGGGTATGTTGGAACATGGGTCAAGGAATATAAATATGTTCAAATCATCAATACCATCAGCGCGATCAACGCCAGCTTGGTGCTCTTTGATTCGGCGGCGGCTATCGGCAGCCGAATACTTCTTCTGGGAATCGGGATCGCCATCGTGCTCGCATTGTTTTTTCCCGACTATATTTACCGCCGGCTCGCCGGACGGCATAAAAAAAGCGGCGGGACGCGTTCCGGTGCGAGCCTGCCGTCTGCATCGGAGACTTTCACTGAAACTTAAAAAGGCCTTACGGCCTTTTTTTATTCTTCCGGTTCGACTTCCTCCGGTTCGATGATCTGATCCACAAATACCTTTCCGTCAAGGTGGTCGAGTTCATGACAAAGGCATTTTGCCAAAAGTCCTCTCCCCTCCACCGTGATCTCCTTTCCGTTTTCGTCAAGCGCGCGAACGATCACATGCTCCGGCCGCTTCACCTTGCCCCATACGTCCGGGAAGCTAAGGCAGCCCTCTGTTTCGATCTGCTCTCCCTCCTGAAGCACAAATTCAGGATCAACGAGCTTGAAGAGCCCCTCTCCCACATCGATCACCACAAGACGCTTCAGTATCCCCACCTGATTTGCGGCAAGCCCGCCGCCATCCGCATGATACATCGTCTCTACCATATCGTCCAGAATCATTCGCACCCTGTCTGTGACCTCTTTGACTTCCCTACACTTTTTACGCAGGATCTCGTCTCCGGACGTCCTGATTTCCCTTAAAGCCATTTTCTTCACCTCAAGAATATTATACCATAAAACTTCCGGAAAGAAACGGTCCGGTGCCGTAAAATGCATCGGACCGCCATTTTCGTCCCTACCGGACCGGAAAATAGATTTCCGTCACAAGCTCTTCTTCCGGCACTTCATGCGGGCTGTTGAGATACTTCTCATACGGCTGCCCGGCAATATGCCGGCCGTTTTTTTCGATCCACTTTACGATCGCCGCATAGGTCCTGCCGAGCTTCGAATATGGTCCGCAGTGCACGGCCATCGCGCAAGTCCCTCCCGGAACGGTTCTCGTGAAGCTTTCTGCGCAGGATACGACCGCCCCGATCTCTGCATCTACATGCTCCGGATCAAATTCCTCACAGTGATACAGCGCAACGATACCGCCTTCACAAGTAAGTCCATTCTGCTGCAGAACATTCATCATTCTTTGATATAAAATATCAAAATTCTTCACAGCGATCATATCGCGTACGCTAACGATCTCAAACGGTTCTGTTTCCACCAATTTTACTTTCTGTGTTTCCTGATTCATAATATCGATTCCTTTCTGCAATAATTCAATATCTTCCCGTATTTTTCCGAGAAGCTTCCGCTGATGTACAAGCTCCTGCTTCAGCTGTTCATATCTGACGGCAAACCGCGCTGCGGCTTTATGTGGAGGCGCATGAAGAAGACATGCTGTTTCTTCCAGCGTAAAACCGTAATCTTTGCACTTTTGGATAAAAAACATATCGCGAAACTGCCCTGCCTCATAATAGCGATAGCCTGTCTCCCCGCTTATATAGGCCGGTGTGAGCAGTCCGATCCGGTCGTAATGCCGGAGCGTTTTTGTCGTGACCATGCACAGCCTTGAAAATTCTCCTATCGTGAACATCAGCTTTTCTCCTATCTGTTTGGGACCGGTTCCATAGTCTTAGTATAGGACCTACCCTAAGGGCAAGGTCAAGTTTTTTTACAAATCCCGAATCGGCCGCTTTGTACAGTGAAAGCATAATTAAAAACGGAGACGCATAATGCGTCTCCGTTTTTGTCAGATGAATTTGCACAATCGCCTTATTCCGCAAGCCCCGCCAATACGCGCCGAGCCTTTCCATAATCGGCCTCGCGCACGTAAAGGTGATGCATCTCACCCGGCCGTCCCGTATGGTCGCAGTATATAATACTGTAATCACACAGGATACTGCTGCTTGCAAGCAGCTTTTTCGCTTGGGAAAACCGTTCGGCAGAAAGCGTACCCAGAACTTCCCGCCGGCTTAATGGGATCATGTAATTTTCCTCCTTCTGACCCGGTGCCGCGGATTCGGCGCTCCGCAGCGTACTTCGGCCCATCCGGGCCGTGTATTGTCATTGTAGAGCCCGTCCTGCCTATTTGCAAGAGCATCTCCGGAATTTTTATACAATTTTAACGCCGTCTTAACATGGTCTCATTTTACAACTTCCCATATCAGATGCGACGCTCTTTCATATTCATATTTGTGGACATAAATATAATACAGGTTCAGACTCTCCGCGTTTTCTCCTGCACGCATCGCCGCTGCGCTGCGTTCTCCAAGCCCTCTGCCTCCCGACCAGCCGGCTGACTTTACTTTATCGTCGTATGTAATCTCATTTGCATCAAGTATTCTCCTGATATCCGAAAATTTCTTCATGGAACTCCCCATCCATAATTCCTTTCGGTTCCACGGCATCATCGTCTTTTCCTCCCGTTCTCAATTCGCATCTATTACCATAGCACGCCGCGCACCGATATTCAAGCGCTATTTTCAACAAAAAAAGCGTATTTTCATACGCTTTTTTGTGTCCATCGTTTTATAAGGACAGGCTTCCGATACAGCCTGTGCAGCTAACCGTCAAGACCGCAACGCCCGGAACGAGCGCTGTGACAAGCCCGGCAATGCCCAATCCCTTGCCTGCACCGCTGCGCGATTTGGAAGCTGCGAGCCCTGCCGCGGATAAAACGAGCCCCAAGACCAGCAGAATAAAACCAACTACCGGGATCCAGCAAAAAATCAAGCCCAAGAGCGCGCATACAAAACCGCCTGCCGCACAGCCATTAGACGGCGGCGCCTGCGTGACAGGAGAGTCATAAATATACTGTTCTCCCGGCTTCTGATATGCCCGGTCTTTTGCCGCCCCGTATATCGTGTATTTTCCTGCAGCTGCACGCCGCTTTGACGCCTACTGTCCGGCCCGTTTTCCATGAGCGCCCCCTGTTTTTATACGTCTTGCTTATACGTTTTTCCCGCAGCAGTTTTTATATTTTTTGCCGCTTCCGCATGGGCACGGTTCGTTCCGCCCGACTTTTTTCTCCACACGCACGGGCATCTGCGCTTCTCCCGCATTTGTATTGGTGTTCATACGCCGCTGCGGCGCTGCGTTTGATGCGACCGGGTTTCCGTCTGCGTCTACGTTGGCCTGCACGTTCTTTACCTCGCGCTGCTCCACCTTGCTCTCCACCCGTATATGGAAGAGCATATAGACCGTTTCCTCACGAATCGCATCGACCATAGTATCGAACATATCAAAGCCTTCGATACGGTATTCGTTGATCGGATCACGCTGCCCGAGCGCCCGCAGGCCGATGCCCCGGCGGAACTGGTCCATTGCGTCGATATGGTCCATCCATTTGTTGTCTACCACGCGCAGGAGGACCATCCGCTCCACATCGCGCATATTGAAGCCCGCCTCCGCCATTTCCGCTTCCTTGCCTGCATAGAAAGCCATTACCGCATCCAATATCTCTTTATGGAGCTGCTTTGCTTCAGCCTGCTCCCGCTGTTCCTCCGTATAGGGCGTGAGCTTTACGCCAAAAATACGTTCGATATACGCATAGAGATCGCTCCAGTCCCATTCCTCGGGATATTTCCCCTTGGGGCAATAGACCGTCATCACCTGCTCGACAAGAGATGAGATCATGGACTGAATATTCTCCGAGATATCGTCTCCCATGAGCACCTGCCGGCGCTGACCGTAGATGACCTCACGCTGCTTGTTCATGACATCGTCGTAGTCGAGAACGTGCTTTCTGAGGTTGAAGTTATTGCTTTCGATCCGCTTTTGAGCGTTCTCGATCTGCTTCGTCATCATACCAAATTCAAGCGGAATATCGTCGTCTCCGCCCGAAAGCCTGTCCATCACACTCTTCACACGGTCGCCGCCAAACAGACGCATCAGGTCGTCTTCCAGTGCGATATAGAATTTGGAGGAGCCCGGATCCCCCTGCCGTCCGCTTCGGCCGCGCAGCTGATTATCGATCCGGCGGGATTCGTGCCGTTCCGTTCCGATGATGGCAAGGCCGCCCAGCGCTACTACCTCGTCGTGCTCTGCATCCGTAACCTTTTTATGCTTTTCCACAAGCTCCGCATATTTTTTGCGCGCCGCGAGGATATCCGGGTCGTCCGTCGCCGCATGGCTGACTGCGTTCTCGATCATTTCGTCCTCCATGCCCTCCGCACGCATCTCGTTGCGCGCAAGATAATCTGCATTACCGCCGAGCAGGATATCCGTACCGCGTCCGGCCATATTGGTCGCGATCGTGACTGCATTCTTTTTTCCCGCCTGCGCGATGATCTGCGCTTCCCGCAAATGATTTTTTGCGTTCAGAACCTCATGCTTGATGCCGCGCCGCACAAGCAGGGAGGATAAATATTCGCTGTCCGAAACCGAGACCGTACCCACAAGGATAGGCCGTCCCGTTTCGTGGACCTGTGCGATCTCCTCCACAACTGCGTTGAATTTTCCTTTTTTGGAGCCATAGATCACATCATTCTGATCTTTACGCACCATAGGGCGGTGTGTTGGGATCTCTACGACCTGAAGATTATAAATGCTCTGGAATTCCGCTTCTTCCGTTTTCGCCGTACCCGTCATACCGGAAAGCTTATGATACATACGGAAAAAATTCTGGAACGTGATCGTCGCAAGCGTTTTCGACTCCCGCTCGACCTTCACGCCCTCCTTTGCCTCGATCGCCTGATGCAGTCCGTCTGAATAACGGCGGCCGATCATCAGGCGGCCCGTAAATTCGTCTACGATGACGACTTCATTGTCCTCCGTAACTACATATTCCCTGTCGCGCAGGAACAACCGGTGTGCTTTCAGCGCCTGATTGATGTGGTGTACGATCTCCGTATTCTCAATATCCGTCAGGTTTTCGAGCCCAAAGAATTGCTCCGCTTTTCCTACGCCCTCCTCCGTCAGGTTGATCGCTTTCATCTTTTCGTCGACTTCATAGTCCTCTTCCTCTTTTAAGCGGCGCACAAACTTATCCGCCTGCTGATAGAGGTCCGTTCCCTTATCTCCCTGCCCGGAAATAATGAGCGGCGTACGCGCCTCATCGATGAGGATACTGTCCACCTCGTCTACGATGGCGAAATTGAGCTCGCGCTGGACAAGATCGCTCCTGCGCACGACCATATTGTCGCGCAGATAGTCGAACCCAAGCTCGTTGTTGGTAGAATAGACGATATCGCACGCATAGGCTTTCTGCTTCTGCGCCCTGTCCATATCGCGGGTGACGAGGCCGACCGTATAACCAAGATACCGAAAGACCTTGCCCATCCATTCGCTGTCGCGTTTCGCAAGGTATTCGTTTACCGTGACGATATGCACGCCTTTTCCCGACACCGCGTTCAGCACCGCCGGAAGCGTCGCGACGAGCGTTTTTCCCTCGCCGGTTTTCATTTCGGCGATATTTCCCTGATGAAGGACGATGCCTCCCAGCACCTGCTCGTAAAAGTGCTTCATGCCAAGCACGCGCATGCTTGCCTCGCGCACCTGCGCGAACACCTCGGGCAGCAGGGCATCGAGCGATTCCCCTTCCCTGTGCCGCTTTTTATATTCTTCCGTCTTGCGGACAAGCTCGTCGTCGCTCATCTCCTCAAACCGGGAAGAAAGCGCTTCTACTTTATCCGCAAGCTTTTTGACCGGCCGCAGGGCCGAATTTCCGAATAAACCCATTTTATTGAAAACCTTCTCTCTTGTTTCGATAGATCTTTGATCTTTCTTATTTTATCAAAGACGGTCTTTTAAGTAAATAAATACGGCCAAAATCCGGGGATTGTTCACAAATTGTTGGTATTTGGAAAAAGCGGCCCATGAGAAAGGGCCGCTTTTTTCTATATTTTTGAAATAATCTTATTATTTTTCTCCGCCCGGCTGCCGGGAGAACAAAGTCGTCTTGCGCGCCATCAGGGCTGCCATACACAGGAGGAAACGCAGCCCTATTAAGCGCTTTTTTACTTTCTGCTCCCAAGCCGCAGTTTAAAATCCTGATAACCGAAGCCGGTCAGTTTCATGAAAGCTCCGTCGGGCTCCCATTTATAGATATCCGGCAGCGCCATGCCGTTGAACGTATTGTTTTTACAGGTTGAATAGATCGCCATATCGCCGAACACAAGAAGATCGCCGGTGCGCAGCTCCGTATGAAAGCTGTAATCCCCGATCACATCGCCGGAAAGGCAGGTCGGCCCCGACAGGCGGAAAGTATATTGCTGTTTTCCCGGCTCGTCCGCCAGATACAGCGGCGGGGTATAGGGCATTTCAAGCACGTCCGGCATGTGGCAGGCAGCGCTGGCATCGAGGACGGCAATACGCGTGCCGCCGTTCTCCACAATATCCAGCACGCGGCTCACGAGAAAGCCTGCATTGAGCGCAACGGCCTCGCCCGGCTCAAGATAGACGCGCAGCTTCCATTTATCCTGCGCGTATGTGATGAGCCGTTCGAGACGCTCCATATCGTAGCCCCTGCGGGTGATATGGTGGCCGCCGCCCATATTCAGCCATTTCATTTCAGGCAGGATATCGCCGAATTTTTCCTCCACCGCGCGGAGCGTTATTTCAAGCGCATCGGAATCCTGCTCGCACAGGGTGTGGAAATGCAGGCCGTCGAGCAGCGCGCGCCATTCTTCTGTCATTTCCTTGTTCCAAACCGCCCGCGTTGTACCAAGTCGGCTTCCGGCGGCGCAGGGGTCATAGATCTCATGCCCCTCCTGCGTGGAGCATTCCGGATTGATGCGGAGCCCTATGCTTTTTCCGCACCGTTTGGCGGCGGCTCCAAATTTTTTCAGCTGACCGGGAGAATTGAACACGATGTGGTCGGCGTACCTCATGAGCTCTTCAAATTCGTCGTCCCGGTAGGCCGTACAAAACACATGGACCTCCCTGCCCGGCATCTCCTCCGCACCGAGCCGCGCTTCATACAGCCCGCTCGCCTCTGTTCCCGACAAATATTCCGACAGGAGCGGATAAAGATCATAATTGGAAAAAGCCTTTTGGGCAAGCAGTATCCTGCACCCCGTATGCTCTATGACAGAAAAAAGGCGTTTTCCGTTCTCTTTCAGCTTCCCCGCATCAATGATATAGCATGGAGTCGGCAGCGCTTCGAAAAGAGCCGCAGCGCTTCTTCCGCCCAACGCTTCAAATGCAGGAGGTATATTTTTCGTCCGTTCCATCAGTCCACCAACACAGGAGCGCGGTTTTCTCTGCGGGGCAGGCCATATTTGTCCAGAGCGTCGAGGAAAGGATCCGGGTCGAACTCTTCAACGGTATAGACGCCTGCTTTATCCCACTTCTTCGTTAAAAGCATCAAGGCGCCGCACATCGCGGGAACGCCGGTCGTATAGCTGACAGCCTGACTTTCCACCTCACGGTAGCATTCCTGATGGTCGCATATATTATAAATATAATAGGCTTTCTTTTTGCCGTTCTGCTCGCCCGTAAAGATGCAGCCGATGTTTGTCTTTCCATGTGTGCGCGGGCCGAGGCTTGCAGGGTCGGGCAGGAGCGCTTTCAGAAATTTGATCGGCACGATCTCCGTTCCCTCGAAATCAACAGGAACCGTGGAAAGCATGCCGATGTTTTCGAGGCACTTCATGTGCGTTAAATAGCTTTGCCCAAAGGTCATAAAGAAACGGAGCCTTTTGACCTCAGGAAAATTTGCCGCCAGCGATTCCAGCTCTTCATGATGCAGAAGATACATATCCTTCCGTCCAACCTGGTCGAAATCATATTCCCGCTTCACGCTCATCGCCGGGATCTCCACCCACTTTCCGTTTTCGATATAGCTGCCCGGAGCGGAGACCTCGCGCAGATTTACCTCGGGATTGAAATTTGTTGCGAAAGGATATCCATGATCACCGCCATTGCAGTCAAGGATATCGATGGTATCGATACGGTCGAATTCGTGTTTTTTTGCGTATGCACAATATGCCTGTGTGACACCGGGATCAAAGCCGCAGCCGAGAAGCGCAGTAAGCCCCGCTTTCTCGAATCTTTCGCGGTACGCCCACTGCCAGCTGTAATCGAAATATGCCGAAAATCCCGCTTCCTTACAGCGCTTCTCATAAATTTTGCGCCACGCGGGATCGTCCGTATCTTCCGGCTCATAGTTTGCGGTATCCATATAGTGAACGCCGCACGCAAGACAGGCATCCATAATGGTAAGGTCCTGATAAGGGAGGGCGATATTCATAACAAGCTCGGGCCGGTACGACCGGATCAGACCGATCACCTCCTGAACGTTGTCCGCATTGACCTCCGCTGTTGTGATCTTCGTTTCCGTTTTATCCGCCAATGACGCCGCCAGCGCATCGCACTTGGATTTCGTGCGGCTTGCGATGCACAGCTCGCTGAACACATCGCTCACTTGGCAGCATTTCCGAACCGCTACGTTTGCGACCCCGCCGCATCCGATCACTAAAACTCTACTCATCCTCGTGTTTCTCCTTATATTTGAAATCTTTTCTTATTCGCCGTAAACCGCTAAGAGCATCTCCCGCAAAACCTTACAGGCCACGGCTGTGGACGCCCCGCTCGCGTCGAGCATCGGGGCAAGCTCGTTGACGTCCGCCCCCACGATGTTCGTTTTGCCGACAAGGAGGATCGCCTCCAATAAAGACTGAAAGTTGACGCCGCCCGCCTCGGGCGTTCCCGTACCGGGAAAGGCCGACGGATCGAGGCAATCCAAGTCTACAGTGAAATACACAGGGGTCCGCTCTTCCCGCATCCGCTCGGTCAGCTGGGAAAGGCCCTCGAAACCAAAACGGTGCATGTCCGTATGCTCTTTTGCAAACGCAAACTCCTCTTTTTCTCCGCTGCGGATGCAGAACTGATGGATCCGCCCGTCTCCCAAAAGATCCCAGCACCGCTTCATCACGCACGCATGGCTGAGCCGCGCGCCGAGATAATCCTCGCGCAGATCGGCATGGGCGTCAAAATGGATGATGTGCAGACCGGGATACCTTTCAGCGGCAGCCCTGACCGCGCCCAGCGTTACCAAATGCTCGCCTCCCAGTAAAAAGGGCATTTTACCGTCGCCGAGTATTTCCGCCGCTTTTTTCTCGATATCTGCGAGGGCCGCTTCGGGAGAGCCAAAGCAAAGCTCCAGATCTCCACAGTCAAAAACCGACATCTCGCACAGGTCTTTGTCCTGATAGGGACTATAGGTCTCAAGTCCGAAGCTTTCGTGGCGCATGGCCGACGCGCCAAAGCGTGCGCCGGGACGAAAACTGGTCGTGGAATCAAAGGGCGCGCCGAACAAAACGATCTTTGCATCCGCATAACCCGATTCGCAGCCAAGGAACGTTTCTACATTCTGCTTCATTCTTCTACCTCCTCAAGCATTTTTTCAAGATAGGCGGGCAAATAAAAGGAGCCGATATGCAATTTGGTCGTATAGTATTTCGTGCTCAAATGAAACGCTTTCCACCTTGCTTCATCAAAATCATCGATCGGATGATATTTTTTGCTTGCAAAGCCAAACAGCCAATATCCCGCCGCGTAGGTTGGGATGTGGGCCTGATAAACGCGGCTGATGGGAAAGGTATTCACGATCCGTTTATGGCTCCGCTGCATCGCCTCCGCGTCATGCTTATAGAACGGGCTCCCCTGCTGATTGACCATGATCCCGTCTTCACGGAGCGCATTATAACAAATGCCGTAAAATTCGCGCGTGAAATATCCCTCTGACGGGCCGAATGGGTCTGTGGAATCAACGATGATCAAATCATATTCATTTGTGCAGCGTCTGATAAAGCGCAGGGCGTTATCGAAATAAATATGGACCCGGCTATCGTCGAGCCGGCAGGCGTTTTCAGGAAGATACGTTCTGCACGCTTCGATCACCTGCCCGTCCATTTCTACCAGATCGATGCGCTGGACGCTCTCATATCTGGCCAACTCCTTCACGACGCCGCCGTCGCCCGCGCCGATCACAAGAACGTCCTGTACGTTTTTGTGGACCGACATCGGCACATGCGTGATCATTTCGTCGTAGATGAACTCGTCGCGCTCTGTAAGCATGACGTGTCCGTCCAATGTGAGCACTCTGCCGAATTCAGGCGTATCAAAAATATCGATCTGCTGATATTCGCTTTTTTGAGAATATAGATGCCGCGTTACCCGCAGGCTGTGCCTAACGTCGGGCGCGTGATATTCGCTAAACCACAGATTCATCTGCTCTGCCGTCCTCCTCCAACACATTGATATACTCTATCTTGGGGTCTTCCGGGCCAGTCATGGAACACCCCTTTTCCTTTGCATACTCGATATAATCGAGTATCTCTCTTGTGATGCGTTCACCGGGTGCAAGGATCGGGATGCCGGGCGGATAGCACATCACGAATTCGCTGCACACATATCCGGCGCTCTCATGGAGCGGAATACTTTTCTTTTCTGCATAGAACGCCTGCTGCGGGCTGCTGACCACTTCCGGGTCGATATATTCCTGACTCAAAAGGCCGCTCGGGTCGCGCTGGTATCTGCGGCGTATTTCCGCAAGCGCACTCACAAGGCGTTCCAGCTCCTGCATCCTGTCGCCGATGGAAAGATATGCAAGGATATTTCCGATATCTCCGAATTCGATTTGGATATCATATTCATCGCGCAGGATGTCGTATACTTCGATACCCGCAAGGCCGATATCCCTTGTATGGACACTGAGCTTCGTCGGATCGAAATCAAAAATGGAATCGCCGTTTATGAGCTCGCTTCCATAGGCGTAATATCCGCCGACCGCGTTGATCTCTTCCCGCGCGTAATCCGCCATTTCCACGACCTTACGGAACACATCCTTGCCGCGCAGGGCGAGATTACGCCGGCTGATATCGAGACTTGACATCAGGAGGTAGCTTCCCGACGTCGTTTGCGTCAGATTGATGATCTGGCGCACATGGCCCGCGCTTATGTTTTCGCCCGTCAAAAGCAGGCTCGACTGCGTAAGGCTTCCCCCGCTTTTATGCATGGAGACCGCCGTCATATCCGCCCCTGCCGCCATTGCCGAGACCGGCATTTTATCTCCGAAATAAAAATGTGTTCCGTGCGCTTCATCCACAAGGCATACCATGCCCGCATCATGCGCCATTTTTACGATCGCACGCAGGTCGCTGCATATCCCATAATAGGTTGGGTTATTTGCCAAAACCGCGACCGCGTCCGGATGCGCGGAGATCGCCTTTTTTACCTGTGCGCGGCTCATTCCGAGGGAAATACCAAGCCTTTTATCGACTTCAGGGTTCACATATACCGGGATCGCTCCGCAAAGCACCAAAGCGTTGATAACGCTTCTGTGTACATTGCGCGGAAGGATAATCTTATCTCCGCGTTTACAGCAGGACAGCACCATGCTTTGAACGGCGCTCGTCGTCCCGCCGACCATAAAAAAAGCATGTGCCGCGCCAAACGCATCGGCCGCAAGCATCTCAGCCTCCCGTATGACAGATACCGGGTGGCAAAGGTTATCGAGCGGCTTCATGCTGTTCACATCGATGCCTACGCACTGTTCCCCCAGAAAATCCGTAAGCTCAGGATTCCCCCTGCCATGCTTATGCCCCGGAACATCAAACGGAACAACGCGCATATTACGGAAGGTTTGGAGCGCCTCATAGATAGGAGCTCTTTTTTGATCGAATAATTCCTTTTCCATACCGCACCTCGCAAATAAAAAACGCAAGCCGTATCCACACAGCTTGCGTTGAATATCCTTATCAAATATTACCGGACATTGCAGGGGAGCGTCGCTTTCGGGCCATGGCACCGTTCCCGTGTAATAAAGGCAGCGGATATTATTTCGGGCATACAGAGTCTATATAGCAATACTACTCTTATTGACCATTTCACAAGTCTGCGCCTATACGCATTTTGGTTATAAAGTAACCAACTTATAAAACTGAGCTTTTAACTCAATCAATAAGGCGGCAAGCCGCCGATCGGCAGTGGACCCGGCTGTCCGTATGGCCTTGACTCCATTTTGGAGTGATCCATAAAATCGCTGTTAAAACTCCGATGGTAAATATATCATCCTGTCTCGTTTTACCGTTGCGAAATCACTAACATAATACCTCTATAGTATAGCACGTCAAATCCACATCAAGTCAATAGCTTTTTTAAATCTTTTCTGATTCCGGGCACGCTTTCTGTAGGATCAGGCAGCGGCCTCCAAAAACAGATTTTTTCAAAAAGCAGTTTCGGGCCCCGTTCTGTTCCCGTTTTTCATTTTTTCTTCCGCAGAGCCAAGGCAGCCGCATAAGAAGCTCCTAAAAAAATATTGTTATTTTCAATTCCCCGCATTATAATCAAGGCAGGCGGAAAAGGTCCGCGTCCGTGGTTGAAAGCCGATGCCAGCCGCAGGCAAAACGGTCCACGTAAGTTATACGCTGTGTATAATGAGCATAGTGCGGTTAGATGTAAGCCCGCCCGTCTAAAAAAGGCGAGAGGAGTAAGAGTGGCGCAGCGCTGCGGGGCTCCCCGGCGGCGAATGTGGGGGAAAAGACCAGGTCGGGCGGAGCCTTTTCTGCTCTTTTTTCCATTCGGAAAGGAAAAAGCGTTTTCTCCGGCGAATTATTAAAATAAGGTAGTTATTTGGGGCATTGGGTTTTCCTTTTGCCGAAACGCCTCCCCGTCTCCGGCGCCGTATCGGTATCCTGCCGGAAACAAACGCTGTTTCAAGCAGTCCTTATAGGTGTATTTGTAAGTAAGGGGATCACCCGCTGTCACATGAACATATCACGGAAGGGGCGAAGTTTATGAACATCAATATTTCAGGAAAAAACATCACAGTCTCCGATTATCTGCGCCGCGTTACAGGCAAAAAGGCGCGTAAGCTGGAGCGCTATTTCAAGCCCGATACCGAAATGCAGGTAACGCTTTCCATCGAAAAATCGCGGCATATCGCCGAGATCACCGTTGTTGCGGAGGGCGTCGTGCTGCGCGCAGAGGAAGCTACGGGCGACCTGTATTCTTCCATCGACGTGGCGCTCAAAAAGCTGGAGCGGCAGATGCGCAAGCACCGCACGAAGCTCGCAAAGCGCCTGCATGAAGAGGCCTTTTCGGAAGATACCGTATACGATTACTATGACGAAGCTTTCGATGAGGACGAGCCGCAGATCGTGCGCAATAAAAAATTTGCTCTGCGTCCCATGACAGAGGAGGATGCGGCCGTGCAGCTCGAGCTTTTAGGCCATAATTTTTATGTGTTCCGCAATGCCTATTCAAATGAAGTGAACGTTATTTACAAGCGCGCCGATGGAAATTATGGGCTGATCGAGCCCGAATAAGAGCAAAAAATAAGAATAAGGGTAGATACAACTATAAAAAAAGCCGTATACAATGTATACGGCTCTTTTTCCGTTTATTTCAAAAATCCGTCAATGATCTTCGCTTCCGCCTGTTCTTCCGTCAGCCCAAGTGTCATGAGCTTTACGATCTGCTCGCCCGCGATTTTTCCAATTGCCGCTTCGTGGATCAGCGCCGCGTCTACATGGCGGGCTGTCAGTTCCGGTATGGCGCTCACTTCTGCTCCGTCCATAATGATCGCATCACATTCCGAATGTCCGCTGCATGCGGCGTTCCCATAAATACGGGAGCGGAAGAGTTGCTTCGATTCTCCCCGCGCTACGGAGCGGGAGACAAGGTCGGTACCGGAGCCCGTTCCGTTGAGCTCTACTTCAAAATCCGTAACGGCCGACTGGCAACCGTACGTCATGATCTTTTCCCGTATCACCAAGCGCGCAGCCCGCTCTAAACGGGCGCGCGTGACCCGTTTTGTGCTGTCTACCCCTCGTATCTGCGCAGTATCCATTTCTAAAAGGCCGCCCTCTGCGATCTCGCAGACTGTCTGCGGATCGATGATCCGTTTTCCTGTTCCCCCGCCGGTGCCGATATGCTTTTCCAGATAGCGCACATGCGCATCCTTTCCAATAAAAAAACGGTGGATACCATTATGGCGCGAATCCGCTTCTCCTTCCGTATGCACGCCGCAGCCTGCGACGACCGTTACATCCGCCCCTTCTGCAATATAAAAGTCGTTATAAACGAGGTCGTCTACAGCGCTGTGTGTGATGCAGGCCGGAATATAGACCGTCTCTCCCCGTGTGCCTGCCCGCACGATGATATCGATGCCCGGTTTATCCGTTTTCTGTTCGATCCGGATGTGCTCCGAATTCTGCCTGCCTGCACACCGGCTGTCCTCCCGAATATTATAGGCCCCGCCCGGCCTGCCGGATAATCCGGAGACCAGCCCCAGCAGCTTTTGTGTGATCCTGTTCATATTCTTTCCTCCTGTCTGGGGCAGAACGATTGCTTTTGTTCGCCCAAAAGCGTAGGAAAGACCTCCGCCTTCGGCCCATGCCGTACGACCTTCCCGTCCGCGAGGACGACGATCTCATCCGCAATCGCAAGGATACGCTCCTGATGGGAGATGACCATGACCGACTTTCCTTTTTTGCGCAGTGCTTGAAATACGCCGATCAGGCTGTTGAAACTCCACAGGTCGATGCCTGCTTCCGGCTCGTCAAAGATCGTAAGCTTGGCTTCCCGTGCAAGCGCCGTAGCAATTTCAATCCGTTTGATCTCTCCGCCGGATAGACTTGCGTCTATTTCTCTTCCCATATAATCCTGCGCGCACAGGCCGACCTCCATCAGATAGCCGCACAGCTCCTCTTCCCGCAGGAAACGGCCCGCAGCGAGCTCCAGTATATCGCGTACTGTGAGCCCCTTGAAGCGTACCGGCTGCTGGAACGCATAGCAGATGCCCAAACGCGCGCGTTGGGTGATGTCCATATCCGTAATATCGCGTCCATCAAAAACGATCCTGCCGCCTGACGGCTTCTCGATCCCTGAAATCAGCTTCGCAAGCGTCGTTTTTCCGCCGCCGTTCGGCCCTGTTACCACGATGAATTTTCCTTTTTCGAGCCGAAGCCCGACTTCATTCAATATTTCCCGCCTCTCCGGCGTTTGAAATGATATTCCCTTTAATTCCAGCACGATCATCGCCTGCCTTTTGTAAATTAGCATAAGCTAACTATAGAATATCACTTAGCTGCTTTCTCCGCAAGAAAGAAAGGAATATCTGAAGATTAAAATACCGTCGGAGCGTCAGCGCTCCTGCCCCGGGAACTCCCTTGCATACGTAAACAGCATCACGTTTGCTCCTGCTTCGGTAAGCGTCCTCATACATTCGCCTGCCGTCGAGCCGGTCGTGAGTATATCGTCTATCAGCAAAATATTTTTTCCTTTGGGCTCTGCGTCTTCCCGCAGCCGAAACGCGCCGCGCACGTTGCGTCCGCGCTCCTGCGCGCTGAGCTTATATTGCGGCTTAGTCTCCCGTACTCTGACGAGCGCCGCTTTTCCCGGAATTTCCAGAAGCATTCCCAGATGCAGGGCCAGAAATTCCGATTGATCGTAACCTCGTATCTTTTTTCGTGTTTCGTGGATAGGTACGAACGTGACCATATCCGCGTTCACATCGTATGGCGCAAGAAACTCAGCCATACGCTGCGCCATGAACAGGGAAACGTGAGGAGAATCATCATATTTAAAACGATGGATCAGGCTGCGCACGATGCCGCCGTAGCGGTAGGCGAACAAAGTTCCGCCTATAAAGCCGTCGTGATTGCAAAGTGCTTCCTCTTCCCTTGCGCATTCCATACACACAGGGTCTCCTTCGGGTATTTCCCGTCCGCAGTATACGCATTTTTCACCCATGCGCATCGTCTGCCGTGCAAAGTCAATCCACTTTCCCATTTTTAAGCCTGCCTAAATACATCAATTCCCGTTTCAGGACCGTCGCCCGCCGCCCCTGCCATACGTTTCCGACCATATATTCCAGCGTCGCCGCACTGCCCGCGATCAGCACCTTTTTCTTTGCTCGCGTTACGCCCGTGTAGAGCAGATTGCGCGTCAGAAACGGCTGTGCGCCGTACAGCATTGGCATCAGGATCACATCGAATTCGCTTCCCTGCGATTTATGAATGGTATAAGCATACGCCCCGTCCAGCTCGGAAAGCGCCTGTATTTCATACTCGCAGCGCCTCATATCCTCAAACAGCACGTCTACGGTTCCCGCTGCGATCCGCTGCACAGTGCCGATATCTCCGTTGAATACACCCTCGCCGAGCGCAAGCTCCGCATCGTTCCGCCATGCACGGGCATAATTGTTTTTGATCTGCATCACACGGTCGCCCTCGCGGAACGTTCTGTCTCCGAATACGATCTCTGCTTTTCCTGTCTTTGGCGGATTGATGCGCTCCCGTACCGCCGCATTGAGCGCAACTGTTCCGAGATCGGTCCGCTTGATGGGCGCGATCAGCTGAACATCCTCCCCTTTTTTGGTATAGGCTTCATATTCCGCACATAACAGCTCACGTACCTCCAAGGCACTGGAGCACTCCCGAAATTCAAAGGAACCGTCGCCTGTTTCCGGCATTTTTCCATTGAGGATATCGTATGCCGCATCCGCAATTCCGCCTGCGTTACGGAACCGGTGCGTGAGCTTCACGCACGGAACGATCTCCGATTCGATGATGTCTCCCATTACGTTTCCCGGCCCGACAGACGGAAGCTGGTCCGCATCGCCCACAAGAATGAGCCGCGCCTCCTCCGGAAGCGCCTTCAGCAGATTATGAAAGAGATAGACATCCAGCATGGATACCTCGTCCACGATGACCGCATCCGCATCGAGCGGATTTTCTTCATTCCTGCGGAAATAGCAGTTGTATTCATCCTCGTCATAGGAATATTCAAGCAGCCGGTGAAGCGTGGCCGCCTGCGTCCCCGTCGCCTCCTGCATACGCTTTGCCGCGCGCCCGGTCGGCGCGGCAAGGCTGCACGTAAGCCCCATGCCTCCCAGAATATTCAAAACCGCTTTCAGGATCGTTGTTTTCCCCGTTCCCGGACCGCCTGTAATGATGCAGATACGGTTCTCCACAGCGGCGCGTACTGCGCTTTGCTGTTCGTCTGTGAGGGAAAACGCTTTTTTTTGTTTCTTCAGCAGGCTTTCCAAATTCCTTACGCGGTTCGGCTCCTGAGCCCGCGCGAGGCCAAACAGCCGTGCGGCGCAGCGTGTTTCCGCATAATAGGCGGAGGCCAGAAAGACGGCTTGCTGATCGGGATAATATTTTTTGAGCACAAGTTTTTTTTCCCATACAAGCATAAGCAGCGCCCGGTCCACCTCTGCAGCCGCCACGCCCAAATTTTTAGCGACGTGCGGAATGAGACGCTTTCTATGCACATAAGTGCTTCCCTGTGCGAGCACCTTATGCAATACGTTCAATATCCCATTTTTGATGCGGAAGGGCGAGCACTCCTCGATGCCGATCTGCAGAGCGATCCGGTCGGCCGTAAGAAAATCGATCCCGCGGACGTGCTCGATCAGCAAATAAGGGTTTTCCCGCACAAGTTTCGCAGCAGCATCTCCGAGCGCAGCGGCGGCAGCCGTCGCCTGACGTGCCGTAAGGCCCATACCCATCAGCTCAGAATAGACGTATTTCTTTTGCTCATATTCTTTGATCGCTTCGTGTACGCTGTCTGCAAGGCGGCCCGATATCCCGCGGATGCGCGTGAGCTCCCGGTGGTCGTTTTCGATCACATCAAAGGTGTCCTCCCCGAATTCCTCAACGATACGTGTGGCGAGCACTTCCCCCAGCCCTTTGATGAATCCGCCCGACAAAAAGAGCACGATATCGTTTAAATCGTGCGGCAGGGCGCTTTCATAGGACTGCACCGCAAACTGCGTTCCATATTTTGCATGATTTTTATATGCACCAAAAAAGCGCGTACGCTCCCCGGGCTTAAGACCGGGCATGTTGCCCACCACAATGGTGGGCTCTTCCGCCTCGATCTCCGCCACGGTGTAACCATCCGCGCTTTCATAGATGATGCTTATGACCGTACCTTCAAGCGTTTCGTTCAAATCTCTTTCTTGATGGCCTCAACCATATCAAGCCTCTCCCACGGCAGATCCAGATCGTCCCTGCCAAAATGGCCGTATGCCGCAGTCTGGCGATAGATGGGCTTTCTGAGCTGGAGCTTTTCGATGATCGCTTTCGGACGGAGGTCAAACAGCTTCGTCACGATGTCCGCAATCTCCGTGCTGTGCTTTTTGCCTGTCCCAAACGTTTCCACAAATACCGAAACCGGACGCGCAACGCCGATGGCATAAGCAAGCTGGATCTCGCAGCGGTCTGCAAGCCCTGCCGCAACAACGTTCTTCGCAACATAGCGTGCTGCGTATGCCGCGCTTCTGTCTACCTTGGACGGGTCTTTGCCCGAGAAAGCGCCGCCGCCGTGACGGCCCATTCCGCCGTAGGTATCGACAATGATCTTGCGGCCCGTAAGCCCGCTGTCGCCTTTCGGCCCGCCAATCACAAAACGGCCCGTCGGGTTCACATAGATCTTCGTATCGTCGTCCATCATATCGGCCGGGATCACCGGATTGATGACCTGCTCGATCATATCGCGCCGAATCTGCGCCTGCGTCGCTTCCGGATCGTGCTGCGTAGAGATGACGACCGCATCTACACGGACCGGCTTCCAGTTCTCGTCATATTCGATCGTGACCTGAGATTTTCCGTCCGGCCGCAGATAATCGAGCGTACCGTTTTTACGCACCTCTGCAAGACGGCGCGCAAGCTTATGCGCAAGATAGATCGGCATCGGCATATATTCGGGCGTTTCGTTGCACGCATAACCGAACATCATACCCTGATCGCCCGCACCGTTTTCCGCATCGTCCTGATTTTCACGCGTTTCGAGCGCTTTGTCAACGCCCATCGCAATATCCGGCGACTGTTCGTCTATCGAGGTGATCACGCCGCAGGTTTCGCCGTCAAAGCCATAATCCGCCTTATCGAAGCCGATCTGCTTGATCGTCTCACGCGCGATTTTTGCGATATCTACATACGCGTTTGTCGTGATCTCGCCCATAACGAGCACAAGACCCGTATTGACCGACGTTTCACACGCCACACGCGCGTTGGGGTCCTGCTCTAAGATCGCGTCCAGAACGGAATCCGAAATCTGGTCGCAGACTTTATCCGGATGCCCTTCCGTAACGGATTCCGAAGTAAATAATCTTCTCATATTTTTTCCTCCATTGATCGATATACGAAAACGTATGATTTTACTTATCCCATATTATAACAAAGAGACGCACGCTTTTCAATGGAAAAAACAGCACGGAAACCCGTTATGGGAGCAGGTTTCCCGCTTTTCCTCCTCTTTTATTTGAACACCCGTTCTAATCTTCCTTTAAATTGCGGCATTTTTATTGAACGCCTGTTCCAATAAAAATCTGCCCGGCTGAAAAAATTTTTTCCGCTCCTTTACGCCCGCGCAGGTTTATACCGGTCCTCCAGCCTGCTCATCCAAAGACCAAGCGCAATGCCTGCGATGCAGGTGGGGATACACGCCAAGCCCTCGAGGCTCAAATAATTGAAGTCCAGCGGTACGATAATGACGGTAGATGCGGCCACCACGCCGAGTATCACATGGAACACTCCTGCATAGGCCTTTGCAAAGAGCGCGTCCATCAGCTTAGAGAGTGCAAGCAGACAAATCAGCAGGCCCAGTATGAGAGGCAGGATCACGCTGACGTCGAGCGTTTTGAACGCCGTTACCATCGCCCCATACATTCCCATGTAAAGCAAAAAGTTGGAGGGGCTGAGGCCGGGGATCAATATTCCCAGCGCAATGATCGCACCGCCCAGCAGCCACGTGCCGAAATTCTGCGGCACATTGCCCGCAAAAGCGCTTTCACCAAAACGCAGCAGGAAAAATCCGGCGACAAACGCCACAGCCATAATGACTAAATGGCGGGGGCTGCGTCCTTTCTTCCCGCCCTCCTTCCACAGAGCGGGAAACGTTCCGATGATCGCCCCAATAAAAAACCACATCGTGGGGGCTAGATAGCGGTCCAGAAAATATTCCAGCGGATAGGACAGGAGCACGATGCCTCCCAGCATACCGATCGCGACCGGAATAAAAAACAGGACGTTTTTCTTAAAATCTCTTGTAATATGCGCCAGAAAGGATATGATGCGTTCATACAGCCCAAAAATGGCTGCAAGCGCGCCTCCGCTGACGCCGGGCAGAATGAACCCCGTGCCTACGAATACGCCCTTTACGAGCCGGAGCAGCCAGTCGGCAGCCCCGCCGCCCGTTTTTCTATAATCTCTTCTTTTTTCCATCATGCTGCAATTCTTCTCCTTTTTTCGGCCCTCTTCGGCCCGCCTTTGTCAAAACAATTACGTTAAAAAGATACTATATCTATGGTATAATTGCAATGAAATGAAAATGTTATTTAGAAACTGTTAAGGATTTTTGCCAATGAGAAAAATTTTAGGCGCATTGCGCCGGGCGGACGAACACTTCTCCATGATCGCCCCGGGAGACCGGATCGCCGTAGGGCTTTCCGGCGGAAAAGATTCGATGCTGCTGCTGTATGCGCTCCATCTCTATCAAAAATATGCAAAAAAGGACTATGCCTTGCTGGCTGTTACCGTCGACCTCGGCTTCGGCAATTATGCGACCGACGTAATGCAGGCGTATGCAGACGGCCTCGGGGTGCCGCTCCACATACTAAAGACCAATATCTCGGAGATCGTGTTCGATATCCGAAAGGAAAAGAATCCCTGCTCGCTGTGCGCCAAAATGCGGAAAGGAGCTTTTTATGAGAAGGCCAAGGAGCTTTTATGCACCAAAGCCGCGTTTGCACACCACGGCGACGACGTGATCGAAACGCTGCTCATGAGCCTGATGTACGAGGGGCGTATGAATACCTTTTCTCCAAAGTCTTATCTTTCCCGCCGGGATATCACTTTGGTACGTCCGTTCGTGTTCCTGCGGGAGCGCGACATTGCCTCCGCTGTGAACCGGCTCGATATTCCGGTCGCCAAAAACCCATGCCCCATCGATTTCTCCACCAAGCGGGAGCAGGCGAAAGAAATCGTGGCTTATCTTAACTCCCTGTACCCCGGTGCGGCGGACAATATGCTGAACGCGGTCAAAACGGCCGATACCTATAATTTGTGGAACAAGGACTGGAATTTCTGACCGGAAACAGGTTTTCGCAAAAAGAGCCGCATTCACGGCTCTTCAGACTGTCGATAAACTTTATAGATGATCAAGCGCCCTTTCCCGATCTGTATTCGCGGCAAGGGCGGCCTGCGCGCAGTAAAACCGCCGCAGGCTTGAAAAAACATCCGTCCGCAGCGCGGCAAGATTTTATATGCGAACTCAGGAGCCGCAGCGGCGCGGTTCCTTTTGTTATAGTTTCTTATTTTGCCATTCCGGCGATTTCATCGTATACGCCGCAAAGCGCGTGATAGGAATGGTCGAAAACGGGCAGCATCTTTTCATACAGCGCGCTGTGCTCCGCCTCCGGCTCAAACCCGCCTACCGGATGTACGAATTTGCTTACCTCTTCAAACGAACTGAGCGCGCCTACGCCTACGCCTGCGCATACCGCCGCTCCGATGGACGTCGCTTCCTCCAAATGATTGAGCGGCTTTACGGGAATCCCGAAAATATCCGAAAAAATTTGCAGGCAAACGTCAGATTTTGCCAATCCGCCCAGTGCGATGATCTCCTTTACCTCCGTATGGGTGCGTATGATATCGAGGATCAGCCTTAAGTTCATGCCCACTCCCTCTACGACGCTGCGCAGCATATCCCGGTGGGTATGCTCCATCGTGAGGCCGATAAAGGCGCCCTTTGCGTTCGGATTCCACCGCGGGGAACGCTCGCCGATCAGGTAGGGCAGATAATAGAGCCCGTTTGCGCCGGCCGGAGCCTGCGCGATCTCACCGTTGATCAGATCATAAATGCTGATCTCTTCCTTCTGCGCGCGCGCAGCCTCCTCACCGCACAGCTGTTTTTTCATCCATGCGTAGGAATTCCCCGCCGCCTGCATCGTTCCGCAGGGCGCGATCAGTCCCGGTACAGCGTGCGCCCAATTGAATATGCGCATTTCTTCATCAAACGCGGGCTTTTGTGCCGTCGTTGCGATCCACGATGAGGAACCCAAACAGTTATAGGTGACGCCCTCCGAGACCGAGCCGGCGCCTACGGTCGCCGCTGTGCCGTCTCCCGCACCGATCACGACCGGAATGCCCGGTACGAGCCCGCAGGCTTCCGCCGCTTCCTTTCCGAGCTCTCCGGCTATATGCGTGGAGGGCTTCGCCTCCGGAAAAAGCGCCCCGTCTATCCCGACGGCATCCAATATTTTTTCCGACCAGCAAAAGCGGTTGAGATCGTATGCGTTCGTTCCTGTCGCGTCCGAATGATCGGTCAGAAACTGCCCCGTCATTTTATAGACGATGTAATCCTTTGCGTTCAGCACCTTATAGATATTCCGGTAAACGTCCGGTTCATTGTTCTTGACCCACAGGAGCTTGGCAAGCGAGTAGGAGGCGCTCGGACGATGTCCTGTGATATGATAGAATTCGTGGGGATCGATGCGTTCCCGTATCGACCGCTCTTCCTTTACGGCACGCATATCCGCCCATATAATATGCTTCCGAAGCGGCGTGCCGTTTTTATCCAAGCAGAGGCAGCCCATCATTTGGCCGGAGAAGGAGATGGCGGCAACGCTTCCGGCATCGACCCCCTGCATCAGCTCTTTTGTAGACAGGCAGACGGCTTTCCACCAGTCCTCCGGAGCCTGCTCCGCCCAGTTGGCGTTGAAAAAATGAGTATCGTAGCCTGCTACCCGGCTTTTGACGTATTCTCCGTCGGTCGTAAACAGCGTCGCTTTATTACCGGACGTTCCCAGATCGTGTGCAATGAGATAATTTGGCATACCGTTTTTTCTTCTCCTTTATCTTGCTTGCTTTTACTTTACAGTACGGCGCGGACGATTGCAATACTTTTCCGAAGCGGGCAGGGCCGTATTTTTATACGCCGTATTTCTGCATCATCCTTCTGGCGAAAGCGATGCTTTCCCGTACGAACGTATCGCCATCGGGCGCGAGCTTGCGCCACACCCATGTGCTCATGTTGTCTGTGCAGTCGGAAAAGCCCTCAAAACCCAGATATCCGTCGAAGCCGATCTCCTTGAACGCCCGGAAGATGCCGTCCCAGTCCACATGGCCTGTTCCCGGTATTCCGCGGTCATTTTCACACATGTGGAAGTTGGAAAGCTTACTGCCCGCCGTCACGACCGCATCGTGAAAATCCTTTTCCTCCACGTTCATGTGGTAGGAATCGAGGTGGATAAACACGTTCGGCTCACCGATCATATCCACGAGGCGCACGGCCTCTTCCGCCGTATTGAGCAAATAAGACTCATACCGCGTGACCGGCTCAAATGCGATAGACATACCGAAATCCGCCGCATAGCGGGCGAGCTCGCGCATGCTGTCCGCGCTGAACTGCCACTCCTCCTCCGTGGGCATTTTTTTTGCATCCTTCAGATACTGCGAATAGATCACGCCCGAAAACATTTTTGCGCCTGCTTCCGCCGAGGCTTTCACACAGTCTTTCAGGTAGCGGACGCCGTTTTTCCGCACGTCCGGATCGAACGAGGTGACGTCCACATCGTCCGCCAGCAGAACGTTCGACGTCGTTACTTCAAATCCGTCGAGCCGCTCTCTGACTGCCTTAGGGTCGAAGAGATCGAGGCGCATCAGCGGAATCTCGATGAAATCAAACCCACATTCCTTTACTTTATCAATGATGTCCAGCGTGTCGTTCGACCATTCGCTGCACCATTCATACGCATGTATTCCTAACTTCATGTTATCCTATCCTTTCCTGCTCCATGAATGCTTCCACCTGTTCCCGCGTCGGGATCGACGTCTGCGCCCCTTTCACGGTCGTACTGATCGCAGAGGCCACGGAAGCAAAAGAGACCGCTTCCGGAATCTCCTTTCCGTTTGAAAGCGCCGCTGTAAACGCTCCGAGAAAAACGTCGCCCGCCGCAGTCGTGTCGATCGCGTTCACCTTAGGCGGAAGAAGCCTCTGCGCTTCCCTGCCCGTCCACGCGAGACAGCCGTCTTTTCCGAGTGTGATCAGCGGATTGCGGTATCCGAGACCGCGCAGAATATCCATGCATTCCCGCGCCGAGGCCTCGTCCGTCACCTGCATGCCTGCAAGCTGTCCCGCTTCGATTTCATTCGGCTTGATAAAATCGAGCATGGGTGGGATATCGGGAGGAATGGGCTCCTTTGGAACAGGAGCCACATCCATGACGACCGTCATCCCCTTGCTTTTTGCCATACGCACCGCCGCAAATACGGTGGGCAAAGGAATCTCCGCCGTTATCAGCAAAAATCCATACTCCTCGAAAAGAGCCTCGTGTGCGTTGACGTCCTCCGGCGTCATAAGGGCGTTCGCCCCCGGCGTAAAGGAGATGGAATTGATCCCCTCTGCGTCGATCCGTATCATGGCGACGCCCGCCGTCGCGCCGGGCTCGATCAGAATGTGTGTCGTATCCACTCCGTCCTTCTGCATCGCCGCCAGCAGCTCCTTGCTGAACATATCGTCGCCAAGCTTGCCGAAAAAGCCGACCTCACCGCCGAGCCGGGCCGCGGCGACTGCCTGATTACCGCTTTTTCCGCCCGGGCAGGTCGTAAAATTATCCGTCGCCACCGTTTCGGCAGGCGCAGGCATACGCTCCATGAACATATTGAGGTCCATGTTGATGCTGCCCATGCATAAAATACGTTTCCTATGCTTTTCCATTGCGAATACTCCATACCGCGTCCATAAACCGCTTGGTCCGCTCGAGGCTCACCGGTTTTTTCCAGTTATTGTTTTCCTTGAAATAACTGCCGACGATCGCTCCGTCTGAATATTTCAGCAATTCCCGCGCGTTTTCGCTCGTCGTTCCGCTCCCGAGGAATACCGGTACGTCTACATGCTCTGAAAATTCGCGCACCTTTTCGGGAGTGGGCGCGATCCCCGTTTCAAAGCCCGTCACGATAAGCGCTTCCGCGCCTTCCGTCACTGCGTCGTTCGCCTGCTCTGCGAGCGTCCTGTCGGAAATGATGAAGTGGCTCCCATGCTTCACGTTGACGTCGCACAGAAACATGACGTCCTCGCGTGCGTCGAGCGCGGCGCGGTATCTCGCCAGTTCTCCTCCGATCCCTTCCAGAATCCCCGCATGGGAAACATACGCGTTCACAAATTCGAATACGCGTATCCAGCGCGCTCCTGCCGCGATCGCAACCGCAAGCGACTGCTTTGCGCCGTTGAGATGGAAGTTGACTCCGATTGGTATTTTGACGTTCTGTTTTACATGCACTGCCGCAGCCGTCACCGCTGCGACCGTCTCTTCGCCGATCTTTTCTCCCTTGACATAGGGATAATCCCAGATGTTCTCGATCTGCAGGCCGTCTACGCCGCCCTCCTCCAGAAGCTGCGCCTCTTTGACTGCCGTATCGATGATCTGCTGCATGCTCATGTTTTTTTTGTCATACAGCGGCGCGCCGGGAAGCGGGCGCAGATGTACCATACCGATAATCGGCTTCTCGTGGGTGAAGATATTTTTCAATTCCTGCCTCATAGCGCTCTCCTTATTTCATGACCGTTTCGATTTTCTGCTTTACCTGCTCCGCTTCGCCCGGCGCGAGATAGCCGACCGTAACGTTCGCGCGGAACGTTTCTTTTCCGGGCAGGATACGCACGTTTCCTTTTTTCTTTTCAGCAATATAGCCCTCCGGCTCTGCAGTCGCCGGAAGCACCATGCCCATAGACTTCCAATCGTCATGGTTGACCATCCAGCGCACCCCGCGGTTCAGGACTGCCGCGTCATACGTCGTATAATCCGCCGAGCCATCCTTATGCACATAGAGGAAATGCGCTTTCCCGTCTTCATCCCCTTTTACGCCGCGCAGGAAGAGCACGATCTCCGGGTCGTACACATCTTCCGGTCCTATGACGCGCGTGACCGATACGTCCTGCTGAACGCGGTCCAAAAGCTCCATAAACGCCGGGTCCGGCTCATTATACTGCGGAATACTGACTCTGACCACCATGTTTTCCGGCGTCCACGGAAGCGTCTGGTAGATTTCGGCTCCTACCTCCGGCGCGTTGTTGACATGGCACATATACATCAGATCCATCGGGTGCGCCGCTTTGTTTTCGACCTCGATCCCAACATCGATGAGCGTGCTTCCTTCATATACCTTTGCGACCGGACGCGCCATATAGTGGCTGCCGAACGCGCGGTTATATTCATATTCTCCCGTCACTCCCATATAGCGGCCCTTTTCGTCTTCGCCGCTCACGAGAAAGGCGCGGTCATATCTCACATACGGAAGCTCGCCGTGATGCCCGTGATCGTCCTCCGGCGAGGGGCACCCCATCGCCAGTGCGCCGCAGTGCATGATATAGCAGCCGTAGGTATCCCTGAATATCCCGCGCCGGCGGGGCATATCGAAGCTTGTTTTCATTTTGAGGGAACGTCCGCAGAATACCGCGTCCCACACCATCTGCCCGTCAAAAGGAAGCACTGTGATATAGCCCTTTTCATTTTCTATTTTCACGGCGCATATCCCGCTTTCATACCGGAAAAGATACGCCTTTAATTCTCCTGCGTCCGCAAACAGCGTTTCCCTGTCTGTAAATGCAGATTCATTCAATCTTATTTTCATTGTTATCCCTCTTTCAAACCGTTATGCCTTTGCAGGCTCCGTTTTTCCGCTCTTATAGGAGGTCGATATTTTTTTCTGCTCCCTAAGCTGTGTGAAATAGTTCAGCGTAAGCACGGCAAGGAGCACGCCGCCCCAAATGAGCTGACGGTAGAAATTGCTGATGTTCGGGAACATATTGAGGCCCGAAGACAGTATCTGCAAAATCAGAATTGCCAGCGTGACGCCGCCGACCTTTCCAAATCCGCCGTTGGGGTTGACGCCGCCGAGCACGACGATGAGGATCGTCTGCAGCTGATAGGCAGTGCCATAGTCCGCCTTTGCCGAGTTATAGTTGACCAGCATGATGAGTCCCGCCATTGCGGAAAGCGTGCCGGACATCAGGTAAGCCCTGTTCGTAAGCGCCGTATTGTTGAGCCCGCTGAATTTGGACGCGACCGGATTGGAGCCCATCATGTAGAGGCTCATACCGAACTTCGTCTTATTGAGCACGATACTCAGCACGATAACAGCCGCGATGAAGAAAAACAACGCGAGCGGAATGAAGCCTGCTACGAGTGTTTTTCCTGTCGCCGCATACATTGCCGGCAAACGGCTGATCGAGCTTCCCTGCGTGACGATAAGCCCGATTCCGGTGAAGAGCTGCTGCGTACCGAGCGTCGCAAGGATCGGCGGGATATGCAGCCTCGAAACGAGGTTTCCGTTAAGGTAGCCCGCCGCGCTTCCTACAACGAGCCCGATGACGACTGCAAATATGATCGTGAGCATCGTCTGACTGTCGCTCGCGCCCTCCGGAACCAGCGCGACCAATACGGACGCCGCGGCGATCGACGTAAGATTCGCCATACCCACGACGGAAAGGTCGATGCCGCCGAGAAGCATCGTCAGCATGACGCCGAGCGCCATCAGTCCGAATTCAGGGAACTGATATACCATCGACTGAAAGTTTGCCACTGTCAGGAATTTCGACGGATTGATGATACTGAATGCGATCACCACCAAGATGAAGATGATCAGCAGACGTGCAAAATTTCTGTCCTGCCCATACCAATTTTTGATCCGCATGGAAACTGTCGCATTATTTTTCATTTCTTCGTCCCTCCCTTACGAGCTGGCCCTTGAAAGGCTGTTTTTTTTCTGTTTCTGGCTGCGCAGAATCTGTATGGAGGAAACCGCCGTACCGACGATGATCAGCAGCCCCGTCATGAAGTCCTGCCAATAAGACGGAACGCCGAGCATGATCAGGCTGTTGGATACCATCGTGAGCAGGAACGTACCGAGCATCGTGCCCGTAAGGGTTCCCGTTCCGCCCGTAATGCTGGTACCGCCGAGGACGATCGCCGCAATGACCGTCATTTCCATCCCAAACATATTCGTCGGATGGACCATGTTCATCATGCTGGCGCGGATAACGCCTGTGACGCCTGCGAGCACACCGGCGAAGCAATATACAAAGAATTGTATTTTCATCACCTTGAAGCCGGCGCGGTTTGCCGAATTTTCATCACCGCCGATCGCATAGATCCCCCGGCCGAGCATGGTATAGCGCATGATGATAAACGCAATGACGACAACGACGACCAAAACCAAAAACGCGATGGGCAGCAGGGAGGTCACGCCCGCTTCATTCGAGGATACCAGCAGGTTCGTATCTCCGAATTCCTTCATGGAAATGGGAAGATCGTTGATCTGCTGCGCATTGAGCGCCCCCTGCAGAATGCCGCGGAACACGCTTTGCGTACCGAGCGTTGCGATGAGGGCGGGCAGCCGCATCTTCGCAATAAACAGAGCGTTGAATGCGCCGCAGGCAAGGCCGAGTGCTCCTGCAAACAGGAACGGCACGACGATAGGACCCGTATAATCTGCAGCATTCAGCACGACCGTCACCACATAGGAGGTGAGCGCAGCGACTGCCGGGAACGATACGTCGATCCCGCCCGATACGATGATCATAAAGGTCCCGATGCTGAACAATGCCGGAACGATCATTGCGTTAAGCAGGCTCACGATATTATTCCCTGTAAAAAACTGTCCGCTTCGTCCTTGTATGATGCATGCCAACACAATGATGACAAGAAAAATATAGAATTCCGTCTGGTGCGTCATTTTTTTGATTTTATTCATAATGCACGCTCCTTTCCTCAGCTGTTTACGGCAGCGCCCGTTACCTGCTTGGTAAGGTCGCTTTCCGTCGTCTGCAGCGGGTCGACCTCTCCTGTGATCTTACCGCCGCGCATGATCAGCACTCTGCTGCAGTTTGTGATCACTTCCGGGAGGTCGTCCGATATGATGATGATCCCGAGGCCGTTTTTGGCAAGCTCATGCAGGATCGCATGCATATCATGCTTGGAGCCGATGTCGACGCCCACCGTCGGCCCGTTGAGGATCAGCACCTCCGGGTTTGTCGCCAGCCATTTAGCGAGCACGATACGCTGCTGGTTGCCGCCCGAAAGCGTAGAAGCCGGCAAATTCGGATCCGCTACTTTGATCTTCAGCTCAGAGACCCATTTCGAGATATCTGCATCCCGCTTTTCCTCATTGATGATCCCGAGCTTCGAGGAAAAATGGTTCATTTCCGAAATGACGATATTCCTTCCGATCGATTGATCTAAAAACAGGCCCTCCGTCAGACGGTCTTCCGGAACATAGCCGATCTTGTTGCGCATCGCATCCTGCACTGAGTCGAGCCTGATCTCCTTTCCGTTCATCAGTATCTGGCCCGACGTCGGCTTATTGAGCCCAAACAGCGAGAGCGCAAGCTCTGTACGGCCCGAACCGAGGAGGCCTGTGATCCCTAATATCTCGCCCTTGCGCAGATCGAACGTAACGTTTTCATATTCTCCCTCGCGGGAAAGGTTTCTTACCTCCAATATGGGTTTTTCCTCTTTGATCTCCGCCGTGAAATGCTTATTTTCAAAATGGCGGCCCGTCATATAGTAGGTGAATTTATCACTGTCCAGTTCGGAGGTATCCCCGTCCTTTACATTTTGTCCGTTCCGAAGAATTGTGAAACGCTCTGATATCTCAAATACCTCGTCGAGCTTATGGCTGACAAATAGAATGGCGATCCCCTGCTTTTGCAGGTCTTTGATGATCCTGAACAGGGCTTCTACTTCCTTTTTGGTCAGCGCCGTAGTCGGCTCGTCCATGATAATGAGCTTTGCGTTGTTGATCAGCGCGCGCGAGATCGCCACAAGCTGTTTGTCTGCGACCGGAAGCGTTCCTACCTTCGCGTCGAGGTCGACGTTGAAATTGATTTTGCTGACCGCCTCTTCCGCGATTCTGCGGAACCGTTTCCAGTTTACAAATTTGCGCCGCTGCATCAGCTCGCTGTTATATGCCAGATTTTCCATGACCGATAAATTCGGGAAAATCGAAAAGTCCTGATAAATCACCTGTATCCCATTCATGATCGCATTGAGCGGGGAAAGCTGGTGAGTCTGGTCTACTCCGTTAAACTCTACCTTGCCGCTATCGAGGCTGTAAACGCCGGAGATGATTTTGATCAGCGTCGATTTGCCGCATCCGTTTTCTCCTGCGAGGCAATGGATCTCTCCCTTTTTGATCTCAAGGTGAACACCCTGCAATGCCTTTACACCTGCAAACGACTTTATGATATCTGTGGCTCTCAAAACATATTCTTCCTGCATAGATACCCGATCCTTTCGTCGTTGAAATCCTTTTTGTTTATAACGGGCGGTATGGACCCGCCCGTTATAAATCCCTGTTCACTCAAAATTAGAAGTTGTAATCGTCTACGTTTTCCTTTGTGATCGTGATATAAGCGTTGCCGGTGAGTACATGGCCGTCGAGCGTCAGCGCATCGTAGCCTTCGATCCCGAGGTCTGTTCCCTCGCCGACTTCCTCACCGTTCAGGATCATCGTTGCCAGCTTGCACATTGCATAGCCCGCATCCGCAGGATCCCACAGTGTCAGTGCCGAAACAGCGCCGTTTTCGAGCAGCTCCTTGTTGGTCTGCGGCATACCGGTCCCGCAGGTGAACACCTTTCCGGTCAGTCCTGCTTCTTCGATCGCACGGCCGGCGCCGGGTGCGTCAAAGGAGGACGTTCCAACGAAGCCTTTGATATCCGGATATGCCTGCAGCGCTTCTTTTGCACGCTGATAAGCCGTTTCCGCATTGTCGTCCGTGACGAGGCGTTCGTCGATCAGTTCCATGTTCGGATATTTCTCCTGCTGTGTAGCGATCGCGCCGTCTGCTTCCATGTTGTGCGAGTCGTTCGTGAGAGAGCCTACCATGCAGATATATTTGCCTTCTTCGCCCATTGCCGCAGCAAGCGTATCCATGATATATCCGCCGTACTCGTCATAGTTGAACGCTTCAAGGTCGTAATCGCAGTTTTCCATCGAGGAAGCCTCGTGCGTTACAACGACGATCCCCTGCTCGCGTGCTTTCCCAAGCACTTCTTCCATTGCGCCCGGGTCGTGCGGAACGACGCACAGCGCGTCGACGCCTTGTGCGATCAGGTCTTCAACGACCTGAATCTGCTGCGCCGCATCCGTCTCTGCCGGGCCCCTCTGGAATACGGTCATGCCCGGATTTTCTTCCTGATATTTCTTTACGCCCTCCTCCATGCGTACGAACCATGGGTTCGTGCTGTCTTTCGGAACGACCGCAATCGTGTAGTTCCCGTCACCGGACGCTTCGCCGCCCGTTTCAGCCGATGCTTCCGTCGAAGCCTCGGCCGAAGCTTCCGTGCTTGCAGATGCAGAGCCCTCCGCCGCCGGTTCGCCGCTGCAGGCGGTAAACAGAGCAACAGACAATACTGCCACCAACAAAATAGCCAGAATCTTTTTCATTTCTTTTCCTCCTTTAAAACAGTTCTTTTTATTATTTTGCCTTTTTCCGGCAAATTTTATTTTCACATTTATTTAAAGCGCTTTAAATTTTATTGCCTTTTTATAAAACGCTTTAAAGCAGCGTTTTGAAAAATCTTTTTAGTTGTTCCTAATTGAAGCTATGACTCTTTCGCGGAACGCTCTGATGTTTTGGAAAATGCCCTGTTCCGCTCTTCTTAGGCCTGAACGGCCGCTTGATCGTCTCTTTTACCGCCTTGCTTTTCCGCTGGACTGCCTCTGCACGATTGCCGGTCTTACCATGATATGCGGCTCCTCCGGCTCTTCTCCGCGAATCACCTGCATCAGCATATCAACAGCCTGCCGGCAGGTTCCTTCGATATCGGAATCCATAGAAGTGATCCCTACCATAGATACTTTTGAAAAGATCGTATTATCATATCCTACCACCGAAACGTCCTCCGGAACGCGGATCTTCGCTTTTTGCAGGGTATTGACTACGCCGAGCGCCATTTCATCGTTCATCGCGCAGATCGCCGTGAAGTCACGCCGCTCTTGGAGCAGTTCCTCTGTGGCCAATACTGCCTGATCATAGTGGATCCCGTCGCATTCGATCAGATTCTTTTCATTGATCGGGATGCCATGCTCTGCAAGCGCCCGTCCATAGCCTTCCCGCCGCAGCGATGTCGTCGGGACCGTTCTGTTGCCGCCGATGAATACGATATCCTTGTGTCCAAGCTCTACCAGATGATTCACCAGCATATAGGTTCCTTCCCGGATATCGCCCATCACATACCGGATGCCGTCGATCGTATAGAGCGAGGTGATGTATACGAGAGGGATATTGTGCTCTTTCAGCGCCTTCTGGTAGGATGTCAGGAATTTCGTCGGCTGGTTCGTCGGAACTGCCAGCACTCCTTCGATCCGCTTTGAGATGAACGTCCTGATGATCTCTTCCTCGACCTTTGGGTCGTCGTTGGACATCGCCGCAAGCAGGCTGTAGCCCGCGCGGTTTACGATCTCGTCCACCGCCCGCAGGATATTCGCGTAGAAAACGATATTGATGTCCGGTACGATAATACCGATCGTGTTGCTCTTGTTCGTCGCAAGTCCTTTGGCGATCATATTGGGAAAATATTTCAGTTCCTTCGCCGCTTCGTGCACGCGTTTTTTGGTCTTTTCGTTGACCAGAGAATTATTATTCAGCGCGAGCGAGACCGTCGCTTCCGAGATCCCAAGCTTTTTGGCAATGTCTTTGAGTGTTGTCGCCATCTTACCGACCTGCTTATCTACGGTTTTTAAAGAACATTAAAAGATTAATCTTACTATAACCCCACCGATATTCAGTTGTCAAGGATTTTTTAAAGCGCTTTAAAGATTATTTTCCCGCCAACCAGCGTACCATATTTCCAAACAGCGGACGGTAGCCTTCCCATTCCATAAATTCTTTCGGCCCCCAGTGCGGCGCACAGTCCGACGCGAATGCGAGCGTACGGCCTTTTCCATACTCCATGACCGCGATGAACGTATCTTCGCCGATGACGGCAAGCTCCTGCGCCTCTTTTTTCGCCTTGATCTTATTGTAGCCGAGGAAAAACGGCCAATCTGTACCGATCCCCTTGAAGATCGGGTGGGAAGCGTCTGTCACGCGGGGAACGATACCCTCCGGGCACTCCACGCGGTCGTCGTGATCCAGCATTTCAACAGGGAGCGCTTTCGCAAGTGGAGTCATAGCGTAGCGCGCTTTGTTGTCGATTCCCGCGAAGCTAAGATAGCCGCCGATCATTGCGACTCCGCCGCCCTGCTGTGCATAGTCTACCAATAATTGCAGCTTATTCGGTCTGCGCTGTCCGCGGTAAAAGGTATCCGGGGAGAGCAGCAGCGTATTGCTGCCGATATCGCTCAGCAGGACCACGTCATAAGCCGCAAGCTTGTCCACCGTGTCCGGGAACTCCGTCTGCGCTTCGTGGCTGGGCATAAACTCTACCGTACAGCCCTCTTCCCGCAGTATATCTGCCAGCATAGTTCCACAGTGCTCTTCATGCCGGCATACATTGAAGATATCAAACCCTTTCATGTGCGTTTCATGGACAGTCCACGATTCGCCGACTAAAAGTACTTTCATTTCGTTTCTCCCTTTCGCAGAATTATTTTCCAAACATCAGCTTTCTCAGCATCGCGCTTACTTCGCATGCATTTCCCGTCTTATAGATCTCCTCCAGCCCGTTTTCGTCAATGCGGTCCGCAAGCTCCGCAAAGACCTCCATCCACCGGACCGTCTCGTTCACCGCATCCCGGCCGTCCTCCCGGTACGGATATTGGTCTGTTGAGATATATCCGTCATACCCCGTCCTCTTCAACCAATAGAAAAACTCAATGAACGGGATCGTATGGACTGCGCCTGCGATCATATCATCATCCCAGAAGCCATAATTATCATTCATGTGGACGTGCAGCAGCTTATTGCCATACTCCTTCGCCAGAGCGACGGACTCCGCCACATTTTCGCCCGCTACGTGTGCGTGGCCGTAATCGATCGTCACGCCGCTGTTTTTCCGTTTCAACTGCTCCAGCATGAGCAGGACCACAGCCATGGTAGACGGATAGGAAAAATTCCGCGGCTCTTTGATCTTATATTCAATGGCAATGTTCACATCGCTGCGGTAGTCGCAGCACGCCGCTATGCCCTCCGCAAGCCATTCGTGCTCGCGGATATAGTCCCCCTGAAAATAATAGTCATATCCGTCCTGCCCCGGCCACAGGCTGATGAGGTTCCCCCCAAGCTCCGCGGAAATATCCATCAGCTCTTTAGTATCCTCCACGGCCTGCCTGCGTATGTCAGGTTCCTTTGAGGTAAACGCGCCTTTTCCCCATTTCATTTCCCCGAAATGATCGGGAATGATGGACACAAGCTTGAGGCTGTATCTTTCCAGATTTTCCCGTATCTGTTCCACATTTTTTGCCGTGATATTCCAATCGCTCACCAATTCGACGCCGCTCACACCGTCCACAGAGGCGACCCGTGCGAACATCTCGTCTATCGTATACGGGTCGGAATAGCCTCCGCTCATATAACGGTCGGCACACATCCCTACATTTGCAAGAATAATACTGTATTTTGGTTGAAACATGGTCCTTCCTTTCCGCTTATACTAACAGCTTTTTTTCATTTTATTCCACGCCAGCGGCATGCGCCGGTCGATCACAGATTTTCGTATCACGATCTCCGCCTCGATCACGCTGTGCGGAACGCCGATCGCCGTTCCGTTGATCAGATTGAGAATGTGCCGGAAGCAATAGAGCCCTATTTCCTCCATATTCTGCGCGATCGTGGTGAGCGGCGGATCAAGGTTCGCTGCAAGAGAAATATCGTCAAAGCCGGTGATCCCCACGTCGTTCGGAACGCGTATGCCATATTTCCGCAGTGCAGAGATCGCTCCGGCTGCAATAAGGTCACTCGTCGTCACAAAGACCTCCGGCAGATTTCTCGTTCCGTGTTTTTCAAGGTATTCCTTCAGCAGGCAATTCGCTGCCCTCGCTTTATCGAGCTTTAAGTCGGGGGAGAACAGCATGAACTCTTTATACAGCTTCAGCCCGTTTTCCTCTATTCCCGCTTTGAAGCCAAGGCAGCGGTCTTTCAGATTATCCATCTCCGGCGTTTCGGACAGCAGGCCGATCTTCGTGTAGCCCCATTCCTTTAAAAGCGAGATCAGGTCGCGCATCGCGCTCACATTGTCCGTTGTGACTGACGGCAGAGAGGAGCCGGCTATCTTCCGGTCACATAATAGGACCGGGGCCGACCGGTTCGCCTTACGGATGATATTTTCATCCAGCGAGCCTCCCATAAAGATGATGCCGTCCACCCCTTTATCGAGCAGGGCGTCCACTCCCATGCATTCTTTTTTGTAATTGAACGCCATCTCACAGATCATCGTCGTGTAGTTTTCCTGCAGCGCTGCATTCATGATAGACTGAACACACCGGGCATAAAATTCATTTTTGATATCCGCGACCATAATGCCGACCGTTTTCAGATTCTTATCTCTTCCCTTTCCGCCATAGCCGTTCGGAACATAATTGAAACGCTGCACTACCTCGATAACATGCTGCCGGGTCGCATCCGATATCTTCGCCGTACCGTTCAGCACATGGGATACAGTTGAGATCGATACGCCCGCTTCCCGCGCCACATCGTGTATCGTTATTTTTTTCTTTCTCTTTTCCTTGACCATCTGCAGCTTCCCTGTAAATCTGCGCAAATTTTATTAAACCGCTTTAAATCCGTTACTTGTTTAATACTTTTCTATTATTTTGTGTCTATAAAACGAGATACTTTACAATTTTTTCTTTTGGAGTAATGCTTTACTTTGACTGTTGTTTGCAGTATAAATTCTTTTCTGAAAAAAGACAACTCTTTTTTCTCTGGGATTTATGAAAATTTTTGTGTCTGTTTTCATTAATTTTCTTGAAACGGCGGGCTTTCCAGCCTGAAATACAGGTCTTTCGGCATATAGCTTCATCTGGAAATAAGTCGCTTATCTTCAGTGCCAAAACGCCATATATCCCTTCATCTGAAAATTTTTATTCCGGCTTCATTTATTTTCCCTGTATCCGTCCGACGCCGCTCTACGTCCGTTTTCCGCACATAACAAAAGAGCTGCACATGCCGTGCAGCTCTTCGGGTATCCAGCTTCTTATACCGGAGTATAATATAGCTCAAGCATCTTATCCAGCAGTTCCTGCTCATCCGCCTTATAGAAATTGAGCTCCTGACCCATATATTCGTCGTAATCGTTTTCGTAGTTTCCCTCTTCCAGTACGGAATGCTGAATATCGTCCAAGGAAACCTTATCGAGCACGCCTGCCATCGCCACCACCTGATCGAGGTTCAGGTTCATGTGTACTACGTCCTGAAGCTGGGTGAACAGCCGCGACGCAGCGTCTACCGCCCCCATATCTTTTATCTTCTTGGCGATCGCCATCAGGAAATTCTGTTCATGGCGCTGACGGTCCATCTCGCCGTCGTCCATTTGCTTACGGTTCTGCAGATATAGGCGTACATCGTTCCCGCGCAGGTTCACGACGTCCCCCTCGTTTCCGATATCCGGATAATCCTGATCGAGCGTGACTTCTACGCCGTCAAGCACGTCCGCAAGGTCGGACAGGTGCTCGAGGTCGATCGAGATATAATACTGGATCGGTATGCTGAGCTGCTCATCACATTCAATGAGGTCTTCCGTGGCGCGCATCGCGTTCTCTGCGCCATAGCCTTTCGTCATACCGCCGATGATATAGGAATGGTTCAGCTTCGTCATCCAGCTCTTGTCGAGGATACGTCCCGTATCGTCATCCACATCATGCACCTCCGTCTGCGTATCCCGCGGCAGCGAGGTAAGTGTGATGCCCTCCTGTCCTTCTTCAAGGTTGACTGTGCACAGCATCATCATATCGCTGCGTTCCCCTTGGGAAGTCTTGACTGCGCTTCCATCCGTATCGATGCCGAGGAGCAATACTGTGATGATGTTTGGATTGGCGGCATAGTCCCGCCCGTCTATCGTTACTGTTTTTACATGTGCGTTCTTATCGTAATTGATCGCGTCCGTTGCCTCCGCCTGAGGCGCCGTTGTCTGAAATGCAGTAATTGGGTTGGAACGCAGCTTCTGATAGGTTCCGTAGAGCGACGCAAAAACAAATACCGCTGCTACGGCAAGCGCGATCAGTATGACCAAAAGCGCTTTGATCGATTTATGGTGATTCACCCGTTTTACCTGCTGATTCAAGGGTCTATTTCCTCCGCTTTCATTTTTCACAGCTTCTATATTAAGCCATTTTTATAGAATTTACGCGGCTTTTTGCAAAGATTTACAAAATATTAAAAAATGCGGCCGCAAGGTCTGCGCAAAACAAGAAAAAATTGCCACCCTTGGAACAGGATGGCAATTTCCTTTTCCTGTTTAATATCCCTGATTGTAGTAATCGCCCCGGCGGTAATCATAGACTGCTCCCGCACTGTATACGTCGATGCTCTCAAGCGCCTTTCCGGTGCCGATCGCAACACATGAAACGGCATCCTCCGCAACATAGCACGGGATCTTGGTGCGCTCCGTGAGCAGCCGGTCAAGCCCGTACAGCAGGGAACCGCCGCCTGTCATACAGATACCGTTTTCCGCGATGTCCGCCGTAAGCTCCGGCGGCGTACGTTCGAGCACGCTGTGCATCGTTTCCATGATGCGGTTTAAAGGCTCCTGCATCGCTTCTATCGTCTCGTTCGAGCTGATGGTGATCGTTTTGGGAAGCCCGGAAATCAGGTTGCGCCCCGTCACTTCCATATAAGCCTCTTCTTTTCTCGGGAACGCGCTGCCGATATTGATCTTGATCTCCTCCGCCGTGCGTTCGCCGATCAGCATATTGTATTTTTTCTTGATATACCGTGAAATATATTCGTCAAAGGTATCGCCCGCGATCTTGATGGAATCGCTGATAACAGCCCCGCCGAGCGAAATGACGGCCATATCTGCCGTGCCGCCGCCGATATCGAGCACCATATTGCCCTGCGGCGCGCCGATGTCGATCCCCGCACCGATCGCCGCCGCGATCGGTTCTTCGATCAGGCAGGTGTGGCGCGCGCCCGCCTCCTCCGTCGCCTCGATGACCGAACGCTTTTCCACCTCTGTAACACCGGATGGGACGCACACGACGACACGCGGCTTAAAGAACAGGCGTTTTCCGATCACCTTGCGCAGGAAGTAACGAAGCATTCTTTCCGTATCATGGAAATTCGAGATCACGCCTTCCCGCAGCGGACGGACCGCCACGATGTTGCCGGGCGTGCGTCCAAGCATGATACGCGCTTCCTCGCCGATCGCAAGCATTCTGCCCGAAAGCCGGTCTACTGCGACCACAGACGGCTCGCGCAGCACGATGCCTTTTCCCCGCACATAGACGAGAACCGTCGCCGTACCGAGGTCGATCCCTATATCATTGTAATTTCCGAATAAACCCATTCATCGAAGCCTCTCTTCTCGATTACTGACCCGTTCCTCACGCCGCCGCATGCTGCGGCACGCAAAATATCACAGGTCTACATATCATATATGATAATACATCAAGGGTCTTTTTTCAACTGTTTTGTTACGAAAACGTCATATTTCCGGCCTTTTCCCGCCTGTCTCCCTGTACGGTTCCCGCCGCAAAGCACATGCCTTTTGAGCAAAACCTCATATATTTTCAAGTATTTTTTTGAAAACCGGCCCCTCCCCCTGAAAAAACACCTTCAGCGGCTTCAGGCTCTTGAATGCGCTCTGTTTTCCGGGTACAATAAAGTTATCCGAATATAAAACAAAAAGAAAGCGTGGTAAAAATATGGATTATCAGAAACTGCAAAACGGCAGCGATATACGCGGCGTAGCGCTCGGCGACGGCGCAAACCTCACAGAGGCAGCGGCGCGCGACCTTGCGGCGGCATTTGTAAAATGGCTTTCCGCGCGCGGCAACGCGCAGCCGAAAATCGCGGTCGGCAGGGATTCCCGCGTGACCGGTCCGGCGCTTATGCAGGCCTGCATCGAGGGCTTCACCGCTATGGGGGCTGACGTCCTTGACTGCGGCATGGCCTCCACTCCGGCAATGTTCATGACGACCGTGACTGACGGCTTCCTGTGCGACGGCGCAGTTATGGTGACGGCGAGCCACCTGCCCATGAACCGCAATGGTCTGAAGTTCTTTACCAAAGACGGCGGCCTCGAAAAGAGCGATATCGCGGAGCTGATCCGCATCGCGGCGAAGCCTTCTCTTCCGGCGGAAGCAAAGGGCAGCGTTTCGCAGGCCGATTTCATGAGCGTATATGCCGGCATCCTTACGGAAAAGATCCGGAAGGCCACCGGCGAGGAAAAACCGTTCGAGGGCTTTAAGATCATTGTAGACGCAGGCAACGGTGCGGGCGGATTTTATGCAGACAAAGTACTCGCGCCGCTTGGTGCAGATACGGCGGGAAGCCAGTTCCTCGAGCCGGACGGTACGTTCCCGAACCATATCCCCAACCCTGAGGACGGAGACGCGATGAAGAGCATCGTAGACGCCGTCGTAAAAAACGGAGCGGATTTCGGCATTATTTTCGATACGGACGTCGACCGTGCGGGCGCGGTAGATAAGGGCGGCAGCGTTCTCAACAAGAACCGGCTCATCGCGGCGATCTCCGCGATTCTTTTGAAGGAATTTCCCGGCACTACGATCGTGACGGATTCCATCACATCAAGCGGGCTTGCGGAATTCATTGCAAACCATGGCGGCGTGCATCACCGCTTTAAGCGCGGCTATAAAAACGTGATCAACGAATCCATCCGTCTCAATGAAAACGGCGTCGATTCCCAGCTTGCCATTGAGACGTCGGGGCATGCGGCGCTCAAGGAAAATTATTTTCTCGACGACGGCGCCTATCTTGTAACGCGCCTGCTTATCGAAATGGCAAAGCTGAAAAAACAGGGCCATACGATCTCAGACCTGATCTCAGACCTGAAAGAACCGTTTGAGAGCAGGGAGTTCCGCCTCAATATCGGCACGGACGACTTTAAAGCGTATGGCAACGAAATGATCGCCGCACTTGAGAAATATGCGAAAAAGCAGCCTGATTTCAAGATCGCGCCGGATAATCATGAGGGCATCCGCGTTTCCTTTGACAAGGAACAGGGCGCCGGCTGGTTCCTCGTGCGCCTTTCCCTGCACGATCCGCTGATCCCCGTCAATGTGGAAAGCGACCGCGAGGGCGGCGTCCGCATAATCACGGAAAAGCTATATGCATTCCTGAAAGACTACGACAAGCTCGACCTTTCGCCCATCGAACGTTATTTGAAATAACCAAAAATTAGAATTCTCCGGTATGACCGGGAACTATTAAAAAAGGCGGCTCTGCAAAGCCGCCTTTTTTCCTTTCTTTTACCGGCATTCATACTTTAGGTATGCCTCCCCCGCAAGCGTTTTCCATACAAAACTCCCGTCCTCAAATATCATATAACCGTGGGCGCTTCCCTCTTTCGGGATGGATACCGAGCCCGGGTTCATATAAACATAATTCCCATGATCTGTGCATTTCGGCACATGCGTATGACCGCACAAAAGGATATCCCCTTTCTTAAGCGGCGGCAGGTCCTCTTCGTTCCAGATATGCCCATGCGTCGCATAGACTGTGATACCATCCAAAAAGATCGCACTATAATCCGCCATGACGGGAAAATCAAGCACCATTTGGTCTACCTCGGCCTCGCAGTTGCCCCGCACACACAAAATATCGCCGCTTTTTTCATTGAGCATCCGAATCACTTCTTTTGGCGCGTATCCTTGGGGGAGCTCATTGCGCGGCCCGTGATACAGCAGGTCTCCAAGCAAAAGCAGCCGCTGTGTGCCTTCTTTTTTGTAAGCCTCCATAAGCTGTCCGCAAAAAAGCGCAGAACCATGGATGTCTGATGCAATAAGCAGTTTCATAGTATTTCCTTTCCAAAAGGGCGGCTCTATAAGAGAGCCGCCCTTTTCTTTTTCTTGTTACAGCCTGCTGCGGTCGCCCATTTTATTCGCTCCACCCGTTTTTTTCGGACGTGCGGCGGCGTTTTCTTCCCGCACATCCTCCATCTCGAATTCGCGTTCGCGGCCGCGGGGTTCGTCCGGCATCTTCTCCATCCTGCGTTTTTTCTTTTTATTGTGCCGGACCGCCGCAATGATCACGATGACCACAACGATGATCACGATTACCATAATGATGCCGAGCATAAGGGAACTGATCCCGCCCGGTACCTGATCGGAAACTTCTTTTAGAACAAAACCGCCCCCGTTCTGTTCAAACTTCAGATACAGATTCTGCGAGGTTCCCGGCGTCTGTACCACATAAGAGCCGTCTGCTGCAGATACGATTTTAGTCGTTGCTCCCTGCTGTACCTCAACGTTCAGGAGCGTTCCCTGCTCTGCGGATGCGCCGGGCATGAGCATGCTCCATTGATAAGAGCCGATCCCGCCCTGACTGACAACAAAACGTCCTTTTCCGTCCGCCGCTCCCGTAGCGAGCACCGTATCTCCCTGATTGACCTGTACGCTCACGCCGGAGATCCCGTCTCCTGCCATATCCACGAAATCAGCTGTAAATTTCATCGCGCCGGCGATACCTGCTGAAGCCGTTGCCGTCGCTTCCGGCGCCGGTGTTTTGCTTTCACCTACCGCGTATATCTGAAGCGCTTCCTCCGGCACGAACACGACAGACATATAGAGAGTTTTTACTCCGTTCGCGATGGAGACATCATATTTTCCGCCCATCGCCATATCCTGAATGGCCGTTCGGTCTCCGCGGGAAAGCAGAATACGCCCGGTGCTCTGTTTGCCGTCTTTTCCGGTCAGCGTTACGGTATGATCGCCCACTGCCACCCCCGGGAAGGATACCATCCCCTCTCCGTTGGTCGTCTGGGAAAGGTTGCCTACCTTAACGGTATAACCGGATACGACCGCACCGTTATCATAGATATACATCGCCAGATCGACATAATTCTGGCTGTCGTCCGGTGTCGCCGTAGGCGACGGAGAAGCGGACGGCGTCTGTGTTGGCGCCTGCGTCGGCCGTTGTGTCGGAGTCGGCGTAGGTTCCGGCGTCGGCTCCGGCGTGGGTTCCGGCGTCGGCTCTGGTGTAGGCTCCGGCGTCGGCTCTGCCGTCTGCGCCGCCGTCTCTGTCGGCGCTGCCGTCTCTTCCGCAAATGCTGCCGCCGGCAGGAGCATCGTCAATATCATCGCCGTCAATAAGACGAAGCCCAATATCTTTTTATATTTTTTCATCGGTTTCCTCTCGTTTTAAAAAAATTCCCTGTCTTATCATAGATGCTACAACAAGGCAGGGCTGTGTTTATTTTATCGTTTTCTCTTACTTTCCGCACGAGCCTTTGAGGTCGTCTTTTAATTTCTGCGGTACGGTCGAGAACAGCGTGCTCACCGACTCCCGCTCGTGGATCCGGTAAACTGCTTCCGCAAAAAGCGGCGCGACGGATACCGTTTGGAATTTATTCTGCCCGACAATAAACGGATTCTCCACACTGTCTGTGGAGATCACAGCTTCGATCGGGCTCTCGTTGATGGCACGGACGCCCTTTTCGCGCAGCATGATATGCCCCAAGACAGAAACGATACGCTTTGCACCCCGAGCTTTCAGCATGTGCGCTACATCGATCAGCGTTCCACCTGAAATAGAGAAATCATCCACGATCATACAGTTCTTGCCCTCGACATCGCCGATGAGCTCAAGGATGTGCGCATTTTCGTCATGCCCTGTCCTCGTTTTATCGCCAATGGCAACGGGAAGCTTCAGATAATCTGCATATTTCCGCGCCGTCTTGGCAAAGCCTGCATCCGGTGAAACGACCACGAGGTCTTCCATGATATCCATTCCCTTGATATATTCGCACAAGATCGGAAGGGAAAGCAGATGGTCTACAGGGATCTTGAAGAAGCCCTGCACCTGCGCGCTGTGCAGATCCATCGTGATCACGCGGTCCGCCCCTGCCGTTTCCAGACAGTCTGCGCACACACGCGCCCGAATGGAGACCCTTGGTTCGTCCTTTTTATCGCCTTTGGCATATCCGAAATACGGAATGATCGCCGTAACGGAGCTTGCGCTCGCACGCTTGAAGGAATCCATCCAAAATAAAAGCTCCACTAATTCGTTGTTTGGGTCCAAACCGATCGGGAGCACTACATACACATCTTTGTCTCTTACTGTTTCCTTGATGCGGATAAAGATATTTCCGTCAGAAAAATGGATGACCTCCGACGCCCCTAAGTCCGCCCCAAGATAGGCGCACATCTTCTTCGCAAAAGCAACCCCTGATGAGCCGGCAAAAATTTTTATGTCCGGGTTTCCGTTCAGCATAAGTACCTACCATCCTTGTCAAAATCGTTTTAGCACCTATTCACAATTATAGCACCCGTACGTATCCTTTTCAATCAAATTGCATATTTTTCAGCTAAAATTTTCACGGACTCCTCGAGGAACGGCCCCGTACGTTTTTCACACGCGATCGCCGCATAGGGGCGCATCGCACCGTGATAATCGCTGCCCGCCGTCACGAGCAGACCGTTTCTCCGCGCGATCCCCACATACCGTTCCACATCTGCATCCGAATGCGCGGGATAATATGCCTCGATACCTCCGAGCCCCATTTCTTTCAGCTCCGTCACAAGCGCCTCTATATCGTCCGTACGAACAAATTTCGGATGGGCGAGTACGGGAAGCCCGCCCGTTTTGCGGATCATTTCGATCGCCTGACCGGGATTCAGCTTACGGCGCTGCACATAGCAGCTGCCTTCCTCATTCAGATAGCGTGTGAACGCATCCTGAAGATCGCTCGCATATCCCTTTTCGATCAGGGCAAGCGCAACGTGTGGACGTCCGAGCGTATTGCCCTTCGCAAAGCGCTCTACATCTTCAAAGCTTATTTTCATGCCATGCTCCTGTACGACACGGATGATCTCATGCACACGCTCTACACGCGAGCTCCGCAAATCATTCATCATGGCGATAAGCTCCTGATCTTCGGTGTCCATCCCATAGCCGAGGATATGCAGCTCCCCTATATGGCGCACGGAAAACTCCACGCCCGTCAGATACCGCAGCTTCAGTTCCCGCGCTGTCCGTATTGCCTCCGGCTGGGAATCCATCGTATCATGGTCCGTGACTGCCGACAGCTTGAGGCCCAGCTTCCGGCATTTTGTAATGATCTCCTGCGGCGTATCCGTGCCGTCTGACGCCGTGGAGTGCATGTGTAGGTCTATCATTTTTCTGTGCTCCGTCAGGCGATAGAAAATCAGCGGCAGACTGCCGCTGATCTTCCCACCGTCTCTTATTTTGGTCTTTATTCTTCTTCCGGCTCAGGCGGGTCCACGACGATCGCTTCCACCGCTTCCGCGTCCACCGGCTCCGCCGGAGGAGCGATCTGCTCCGGTTCTTTTTCTTTCGTTTCTCTTTCGCTGTCCTCCCACGCCGCAGGGTCCGCCGCGTCGTCTTCAAACAATCTTTTGAATTCCTCGCCCGTCAGCTTTTCCTTACGCATGAGGAGTTCCCCGATATTGACCACTTTTTTCAAATTTTTACTCAATATCTCCGTCGCTTTCGCATACGCGCTTTCAATGATACGCGATACCTCTGCGTCGATCCGCGCGGAAGTGCTCTCGGAATATTCGGGCGTCTGGCCGAAATCCTTTCCGAGGAATACTTCATGGCCGGACGCAAGGAACACCGGGCCAAGCTCGTCGCTCATGCCATATTTTGTGACCATATCCTTTGCCGTCTCTGTCGCGCGCTGGAGGTCGTTGATCGCGCCTGTGGAGATATCCTTTAAGGTGAGCGACTCCGCCACGCGGCCGCCCAGCATCATCGTGATCTCATCCATCAGGCGGGATTTGAACACATGCTGCTTATCTTCCTCGGGCAGCGTCATGGTATAGCCTGCCGCCATTCCGCGCGGAATGATCGAGACCTCGTGCACCGGGTCGCACTTGGGCAGCACATGCGCAAGGATCGCATGGCCTACCTCGTGATATGCGGTGCACCTTTTGTCATCCTCTGTCATGACACGGCTCTTCTTTTCCGGTCCTGCGATCACGCGGGTGATGGATTCCTCGATCTCGCTCATGCCGATACGTTTTTTCCTGCGGCGCGCTGTCAGGATCGCGGCTTCGTTCAGCACATTTTCAAGGTCTGCGCCGATAAAGCCCGGCGTACGGCGTGCAATAACCTTAAAGTCTACATCCGGCTCGAACGGCTTGCCCTTTGCATGCACCTTCAATATCTCCTCCCGGCCCTTTACGTCAGGATAATTTACGGTGATCTGCCGATCGAAGCGGCCCGCACGCAGCAACGCCGGGTCAAGGATATCACGGCGGTTCGTCGCCGCCATTACGATGATCCCCTCGTTCACCTCAAAGCCATCCATTTCGACAAGCAGCTGGTTGAGCGTCTGCTCGCGCTCGTCGTGACCCCCGCCGAGGCCCGCACCTCTCTGGCGTCCGACTGCGTCGATCTCGTCGATGAACACGATGCACGGCGCATTTTTCTTTGCATTTTCAAACAAATCGCGTACGCGGGACGCGCCCACGCCTACGAACATTTCCACAAAATCCGAGCCGCTGATTGAAAAGAACGGCACCTTTGCTTCGCCTGCGACCGCTTTTGCAAGCAGGGTTTTTCCGCCTCCGGGCGGGCCTACGAGCAGCACGCCTTTCGGGATACGTGCGCCGAGCTCTTTGAACCGCGCGGGATTCTTCAGGAACTGCACGATCTCTACAAGCTCTTCCTTTTCCTCGTCCGCGCCTGCAACGTCTGCAAACGTCTTGTTCGTCTCGCCGCCGTCCGTCATACGCGCCTTGCTTTTGCCAAACGCCATCGCCCCGCCTGTGCCGCCTGCGCCGTTCTGGGCGCGACGCATGATAACGACCCACAGCACGAGCAAAAGCACGATCGGGATAAGATATGGCAGCAGCTGTACAAAGAAGTTTGGCTCAGGCGTCGGAACATAGTTCAGTGTAAAACCATATTCCTCCGGATTCGTACTTCCCGTGACCGCGGCCAGATCTTGGTTGAACTGCTCGACAGACGCAGGGATCGTCGTTGAAAAATCGTATTGCTGCGCCGGAAACAGCTTTTCGTCCTGAACCTTGGAATCCGTATTATAGAGCCCTACAAGCGTACGGTCCTGAAGCGCGACGGCTTTGACGTTCCCATCCTGTACTTCCTGCAAAAAGTCTGAATATTGCAGCTCGTCCACCGTCGTCTGCTGCGGACTTCCCAGAAACTGTGCCGCCACTATGATCACTACGATAATAATGATATAGATCAGCGGCCCTCTGAAAAATTTTCCCAAATTTCTATCCTCCTTCGTCACGGCAAGCCTTTTTGCTCGTTTCGTCCTTTCGGACGAAAGCTTCGCGGTTTCAGGCTGCCGCTCCTCTTCCCCTACAAACCCATTTCGCTTTCGCTCCATTGGGCTTTGCCAGGGGCCCCGTTTCTCTCTTTAGCTTAACGCCGCCAAGCCGGAGCTTTTTTATTTTTATTTTTTCTCTTCTTACGGCAAGCCTTTTTGCTCGTTTCGTCCTTCCGGACGAAAACTTCGCGGTTTCAGGCTGCCGCTCCTCTTCCCCCACAAACCCATTTCGCTTTCGCTCCATTGGGCTTTGCCGGGGGCCCCGTTTTTCTCTTTGGCTTAATGCCGCCAAGCCGGAGCTTTTTTATTTTCCTAAAATATTATTACCTGCTTTTTAAAAGCCTCAAACCGGCTTTCTCTCATTCATAGACAGAACGCTTCAGTATCCCGACATGTTCATAGTTCCGGTATTTGGAAGCATAATCGAGTCCATAGCCGACCACAAATTCGTCCGGGATATCGAATCCGATATATTTGACCGGCACTTCCACTTCGCGGCGGTCCGGCTTATTCAGCAGGCAGCAAAGCTCGATGCTTTCCGGCTTCCTTCCCCGCAGCTGTTCAAGCAGGTTATGCAGCGTCCACCCAGAATCGATGATGTCTTCAATAATCAACAGATGCTTCCCGCGGATATCTTCCTGCATATCATACTTGATTCGAACGCTTCCCGTAGATTTGCTGCCCTGACCATAGCTCGACACCGCCATAAAGTCGATCTCCATCGGTATCTTGATCTCGCGCATCAGGTCTGAAAAAAACACGACGCTTCCCCGCAGTATCCCGACTGCGATCAGGTCTTTCCCCTCATAATCCTTTGAGATCTGCTCGCCGAGCTCTTTTACGCGTATGGCGATCTCCTCTTTTGAAAGCAATATTTTTTCAATATCACGTTCCACATAATGCTGCATTTTCAACTATTTCCCCCGTCTGCTTCTTTATTCCTATCGCGGCGAATATAATCCATCCGCAGAATATGTCTCGTCGTACCGTCCACCTTGTAATCGTCTCCGATCGTGTGCCCGACCACCCAGATGATACGGCTGCCGTCCGCAAGAAGCGGTGTCTTTTCCCGCTGTTCCCGCGTAAGCTTTTTATCAATAAAGTAATCCTTCAGCTTTTTGCTTCCGCCGCTCCCAAGCGGCGTGATGCGGTCGCCCGCATACCGGGTACGGAACGCGATCCGCGCGGGAAGCTTGTCTCTGTCCACATAGGCCGTGTCCGGCTCTTGATTGGCAAAATCACATGCATCCGTCTCCGTGCATACGATATAGTCTCCGCCGGGCGTTTCATTCCTGACTGCCGCGTCGAACCACTGACAAAAACTATGATCTGCCCGCCGCGCCGAAAAGCGGATCACCAGTGTTCCATATTCCACTTCCGCGCACAAGCCGCCCATAAGACTCGCCCGCGCGCCGGTGCGCCTGCTGCGTGCGAGCCTCACAACCGCGCCAACATGCGCTTTTTCAATATCCTGCGTCACAAACAGCTCCGCACACGCAAGCTTGATGACCCGATAAGCCACTGCCGGAGAGAGCCGCAGAAAAGACTCAAGGTCGATATCCACACGGTCGTCTCTTTTTACGGCGCATTCCGGGAATATGCGCTCTGCCTCTTCAAGAATAAAGGCGGAATCCTCCCGCGCAGCCGCACCCAGCCGAATAAGCGCGCCGGATATATCCGGATTCACCCGTTCCCGTATCTGCGGAAGCAAAATATTGCGGACAAAATTCCGGGTATAGGCATCGTCGCAGTTCGTCTTATCCTCCACATAGCGTATCCCGTTTTCCCGGATATAGCTCATCACATCCGCGCGCGATACGCACAGCAGCGGCCGGATCATATCCCCCTTCCGTACGACAATGCCCCGAAGCCCATCTGTTCCGCATCCGCGCAGGATATGCATAAGCACGCTTTCTGCATAGTCGTCGCTTTGATGGCCCGTCGCGATCACATCCACATCGCCGTTTTTCACAAGCGTATCGAAATAGGCTTCCCGCGCCCGCTTCGCCGCCGTCTCGAGGCTCACCTTCCACTCCCGGGCAAGCGCGGGCACGTCGGCTGCGCTCATATAAAAGGGGATGCCGTGCTTCTCACAAAACCCTTCTACAAAGTCCGCATCGTCAAGCGATTCCTGTCCGCGGATCCCATGCTCAAAATGCACGCACGCGACAGAATACGAAAAAAACGGCGCAAGGGCGTGCAGGCAATTCAGCAGCGCCATAGAATCCGGTCCTCCCGAAACCGCGGCGCCGACCGTCTGCCCCGGGCAGACCAGACTGTTTTCCGCTATAAAGTCCCTTACTCGTTTTTCCATATCAAACTTTTTCCTATTATATATAATATACTGAAGTCCCCGCGTGTGCAACCTCTAACCGGGGGGATTTCGCATGAATATTTTGTTAACATTACAATACCGCACACACATGAACGCAATATGAATCGCGTTTATAAATGTGTTTCGAGATAGACGCGCAGGTTTCCGTTTTTGAGGTCTAATTTTTTCCGAATGCTGCTCCTGTGGTAATCTACTGTCTTTTTTGTGATAAACAGCGCATCTGCGATCTCCTTGCTGGTATACCCCTCTTTGATCATGGCGCATACCTGCAATTCCCGCGGGGTGAGCCGGTCGAATACAGACGGGCGCTTTTTCGTGATTGGATAGACGATCTCGTCTATAATGCCGGAGACGATATTGATATCCCGCTCCTTTACATTCTTCTTCAAGTAATTCAAGGAAGGACGGATATATTTTTCTACATTTTGTGTGATCGCCTGCTCCAGATCCTCTTTATACCGCTCCCGCTGATTTAAAATTTCCATCAGCATATCGTTCTGCGCTTCCAAGTTTTCATAGAGCTCCGCCAATTCGTTCATATTCGTTTCCACGCGTTTCTGGAACGTGATGTCGCGGATATATTCGATCACAAGCACGACATGCCCGTTTTTATCCAGTACCGGGACTGCATACAGCTTCTGCCAGCCGGAATCCTCTCCGCCTGAGGTATAGGGCACGAGGTCCATCTGCGGGTCTGCGGTACGCATGGCGCGTATAGTAGGGCAGCAGACGCAGGGCTCCTTGCGGCCGTGAAACACCTCGTAGCATTTTCCGCCCACCACGCTGCTTCTGTCCTCGCCCGTATACCAGTGCAGCATGGATTGATTGACATAAATGATCTTAAAATCCGGCTTTAGGACGCTGATCCCATCCTGAATACTGGAAAGGACCGCTTCATATAATTCCGTATTGGATAAAAATTCATCCTCCGTATCGACGGAAATCGCCGTCGGCACATCCGGTTTGAATACCCATTCCGTGCTCTTTACCATATACGTTTCCCCATATAAATATAGTATAGGTCCAGTATAGGCTCCCTGCCGCTAAAAGTCAATAAAAATACTAGTTTTATACTGGTATAAACAACGGACTTTTTAGGGATTGTGGGAACGGTGCCGCGGGGTTATGATAGCAGTATCGAGGGGTAAATGTTCATATTTCAAAACAAAATAAATAAATATGGAGGGTGTTTAAGAATGGAAGAAAAAGAATTGTTGTTTACACCGCTTAAGATCGGTACAAGAACAGCGCCGAACCGTATCGTTCTGAACGCAATGGAATGCTGCGATGCGCTTGACAACGGCGACCCAAGCCCGGCGACGTATAAACGTTACGAGGACTATTTCAGAGGGCAGGCCGGCCTTGTCATTCTGGAGGCGATCACGCCCCAGTATGATTACATCGCAAGGAGGAACCAGCTCTCGATCAAAGAGCATAACATTCCGGCGCTGAAAAAATTCATCGCCCATCTGAAAGAGATCAATCCCGAAACGCTGATCTTTTTCCAGATCACGCACTCCGGCGAGATCAGCAACAATGTTTATTCCCAGCGTATCCGCGTAACGGAGGAACCGCTTCCGGGCTATGAGGACGCAAAACTGGTGCGTGAGGATGAGATCGAGCAGGTCATCAAGGACTATGTTCTCGGTTCCCAGTATGCGTATGAAGTCGGCGCAGACGGCGTTGATCTGAAGCTCTGCCACGGTTATCTCGGCACGCAGATCCTCCGCCCCTACAACAAGGACAATTGGAAATACGGCGGAAGCTGGGAGAACAGACGCCAGTTCGCGATCGACATCTATGACCGCACGCGTGCGGCTATCCCGGATGAAAACTTCGTACTTGGCTCCAAGATCTCCGTTTGGGAGGGCTTCCCGGGCGGCGTAGGCACGGCCGGTCCGGATACCGCTCTGATGGACCTTACGGAAACCATCGATCTTGTGAAGCAGCTCGAGGCGCACGGCGCAAGCTATATTCTGGAATCCGCAGGTTCCCCGTCCCATACGCTGGACCTTGCGCATCCTGACAGACGCACGCCCGACTATGCTTATATGCATTTCTATTTCCAGAAGGTATGCAAGGAAGCCGTACAGAAACCGGAAACCGCTATCATCGGTTCCGCATACAGTATTTACCGCGACGGCAAACAGCCTTTCTGCGCTGTAAAACCGGAAAAGAACAACCTGCGCTTCTGGGGCAACAAGAATATCAAGGAAGGCATCGTAGACGCAGTCGCGATCGGCCGTCAGGCATTCGCAGACCCATACCTGCCAAAGAAGATGATGGAAGGCAACGAAAAGGATATCCACTGGTGCACGCTGTGCGACCACTGCGTGGAGTTCCTGATCCGCCAGCATCACGTAGGCTGCGCAACGTATGATCCGCATTTCACGGAAGAATACGTTAAGATGGTCAAAGAAGAAGGAAAACTGAAAGCAAAGCACACCTGATCTCATTGCAGAAAGAATCAGGGATAGTCTATCAGCAAAGAAAGGTGGTAACATTATGCCAAGAACAATAGATGACGATTGCATCAACTGCGGAAGATGCGTAAAGATTTGCCCGGTGCACGCGATCAGCAAGGGAGAAAAGCACATGGAAATCGATAGAGACAAATGCATCGATTGCTATGCCTGTGAGATCGAATGCCCGACCCATGCGGCATATCCGGAATGAGAATGAATGATTTATGGGTTTGTCGGCATTCTTGACTGACACCCGCCAGAAAAGGCCGTATATCATCGATATACGGCCTTTTCCATTTTTCCGCCGCAGGCCTGCGGGCCTATTGCAGCACCGGCTCTTTCTCCGTTTTTTCCGGCAGTTTCCGGGTATATTTTATCATCACGGAAACTGCGTACAGGGCGGTCAGCCTTCTGTTATCAGCATCGCATACCAAATGGAATCCGCTCCGGCAATAGCGGACAAAAGAAAAATGAGCAGCCCGCTTATCACGAACCCTCTTCCCACGGTAACGATAAATGCCGCCTTCGGCTGCATCATCGCTTGAAAATAAATGGTGCTTCCTCCTCTTTTTTACCAAGCTGAAAAGTATAAAAAAAGCCCGGTTATTTCTCAATAACCGGGCGTACCTGACATTTTCTCGACTATGGCCGTACACTGCTCGGCCGGTCGTTGCGATGACCAGTCCTCCGATGAACAGTTGGATTTCAGCATACTGTATTTTTAAAGTCAACCCGCTTTTTGTTTTTGGTATCTTCCGCCGGTATCCGCTCAATAATAAAAAAATTTCCCGCCCCTTCGGGGCAGGAAATTTTCTGCTTTCTTTCAGTTCGCGATGCACATTCCTTACAAGGGCCGCTTCGCGCAGATGAAGCCGTTCCGGAACCAAGAACCAAATTCCCGCTTCACCATCGCGTTCTGGCTGGAGGACGCATCGATCACCATGCCGGCTCCGAGATAAATCGCTACGTGGCCATCCATGCAGATGATGTCGCCGCGCTGGAGATCATTGATGTTCGTGATCGTCGTATAATCTGTGCTTCTCCATCCCGCAGACGTCCTGTAAGGAACGTCGTTTCCGCTTTCACGCAGGCAATAGTAGATCAGGCCTGAGCAGTCGAACGAATTGGGTCCTTTGCCGCCGAGTACATACGGCTTCCCGAGCTGTGCCTCCGCGACTGCGATAAACGCTTCTACAGAACCGGGATCGGCCGTATAGGACGGCGAATCATCGCTGGAGGTATCTTCCGCAGGGGCGCTCTCTTCCTGAGCCGGAGGCGCCGGCTGGCTCTCTCCGCTGCCGGAGGTATCCTCCGCCGGAGCGCTTTCCTCCTGTCCTGCGTTTTCATCCGGCTGCTGCGGCTGCTGTGCCTCAGCTTCCTGCTGCTCCTGCTGTTCCTGCTGCTCTACATATTCGAGAGACTTTTCGGCGTTATCCGAATAGAGGAGCTCCTGCGTCATGTGTCCTACGCTGCCGTCATCCGTAAGGCCGCTCATTCTCTGGAAATAACGTACTGCGGAATCAGTCTCTTCTCCAAAATAGCCCGTTGCTTCCGAGATCGGATAACCCAGCTCGATCAGGCGTTCCTGCATATTTTCTACGTCTGCGCCCGCAGCGCCAAGCGTCATGGAGTATTCCTTAGCCTCGTCCGAGAAAAGAAGCGCCATCGTTTCCGGGCCTGCGGCACCGTCTACCGTAAGGCCATGCTTGCGCTGGAAATACTTCAGCGCCTGATTGGTAGCCGGTCCGAAATAATCCGTCGTTTCATCTTCACCCATGTAGTAAAGGTCCATCAGTCTCTGCTGGATCTCGTGCACCTTTGCATCGGTCATGCCTTCCACATAAGTGACCGGAATCTGCTGCTCTTCGGCCGGAGCCTGCGCAGCATCCTGCGTTGTTTCCTCCTCAGGAGCTTTCGCCGTTTCTCCTTCTGCCGTAACAGCGGAGGCTTCCGACTGTACCGGAGCTGCCGCCTGTGTCGTTTCCGTCAGTTCCGGCGCCGTATACAGCTCGGTCACCGAAGGAAGTGCGGACGGCTCTGCGTCGTTCGTTTCATGAGATGCAACCGCATTTGCCTCGGCGACCTGTGCAGTCGGTTCCGCCTGCGGGAGCATGCTCATATCCCCGGTCGCGGCCGAGGCGATCATGATCGGAACCATGACCGATGCAACAGCGACCGTCACCACCGTAAACAAACGTTTCTTCTTTCTGGCACGGTAACGCACTGCCGCACGGGATACCGTACTGCTATGTGAGGAAACGTCTCCGTTACGTCTGGCTCTGACAAACGTTCTGTGTTTCCCAAATGGCTTAATCATGTTGGTCTCCTTTTTGTTCGCTTCCGCGAATTTGTTATGAGTATACTACATTTCTTTTGATTTGTCCACAGTTTTTTAATTTATTCGTAATATTTGCGTAACAAATCTATTGTATTTTCCTTTTGCTATCCGCTTCTCACGTATTTGTTAAAAATTTTTTGCTTCCGGAAAAACAGGCCGCATTCATCGTTTTGTCTCCGGCCTTCTATGGTATAATAATATCAATACGATTGGAGAAAAGGCATCTTCCTGTATACAGCTTTCGGCAGCTTAAAAAGGACCGCGGGATATCCCGCTTTCTGCATGCGGCCCATTTTCTGCTTTTTCTCTCTATATTAAGGAAAGGTACTCTGTTTTTATGGACCGGATCGATCCAATTATTTCACGGCTGACTCTCGAGCAAAAGGCGCGCCTGTGCTCCGGCGCCGACGCATGGAACACCTATCCCATAGAGGAGCAGGAAATCCCCTCCGTTCTCATGACAGACGGCCCGCACGGCCTGCGCAAGCAATATGATAAGAGCACCGCCATGCTGGAGCAGTCTGTTCCGGCAACCTGCTTTCCCTCTGCCGCGACGACCGCCTGCTCGTGGGATAGAGCCCTCCTGTACGAAGTCGGAGAGGCGCTTGGAAGCGAAGCGCGGGAGCAGGGCGTTTCCATGGTGCTCGGCCCGGGCATCAATATCAAGCGATCTCCCCTGTGCGGCCGGAACTTCGAATATTTTTCCGAAGACCCGCTGCTTTCCGGCGAGCTCGGCGCTGCAATGACAAAGGGGATACAAAGCACTGGTACAGGCGCCTGCATCAAACACTTTGCCGCAAACAACCGCGAATATTTCCGTATGGTTTCCAACTCCATCATAGACAGGCGCGCCCTGCGTGAAATCTATCTTTCCGGATTTGAGCGCGCCGTTAAAAAAGCAAAGCCTTATGCCGTCATGAGCGCCTATAACATGCTGAACGGAGTATACTGCGGAGAAACGCCTGCTCTCATCCGTGGCGTCCTGCGGGAGGAATGGGGATTCGACGGCCTCGTCGTTTCCGACTGGGGAGCCTGCTATAACCGCGAAAAGGGAATCGCCGCCGGCTTAGACCTCGAAATGCCCTATTCCGGCGAAGAAAATACCGAACGTATCCTGCGTGCAGTAAAAAACGGTTCACTGGGCGAGAACGCACTGGACGAATGCGTCCGGCATATTCTTTCCTTTGTGTTCCGCTGCGAAGAAAACAAGGCGCTTCCCCATCGCTATGATGCGGAGAGAAATCATGCACTTGCACGAAAGGCTGCGGCGGAAAGTGCTGTTTTGCTGAAAAACGAAGAGCTTCTTCCTCTAAAGCCGAACACAAAGATCGCCCTGTTGGGGGAATTTGCGGAAAATCCCCGTTATCAGGGGGCGGGAAGCTCAATGATACAGCCTCTTGAGCTGGAAAATGCGCTGACCGTATTTCGTATGCATGGGATCGATTACCAATATGCAAAGGGTTATTCCATCGCAGAGGACGCTCCGAACGAAACGCTTATTTCCGAGGCACAGCGCGTCGCTGCCGAATGCGACGTCGCCGTGATCCTTGCCGGACTTCCTCCGCGCTATGAAATAGAAGGGATAGACCGTTCCCACATGCGTATACCGCAAAATCAGACAGACCTTATCATGCGGATCGCCGCCATACGGCCCGTCGTTTTGCTTTTATGCGGCGGCGCGCCTATAGAAATGCCGTGGCTCTCCTCCGTTTCTGCGCTTGTAAATTGCTATTTGGGCGGTGAAGCAGGCGCTTCTGCTATGGCACAGATCCTGACGGGCGAGGTGAATCCCAGCGGCAAGCTCGCCGAGACGTGGCCGCTTGCCCTGACGGATACCCCTGCCTTCCGCTTTTTTTCGGACGACCGGCACAATGTGGAATACCGGGAAAGTATTTACGTGGGCTACCGCTACTATGATGCGGCAGAAAAGGAGGTATTGTTTCCGTTCGGCTTCGGCCTTTCCTATACGGATTTTTCGTATTCCGATATACAGACGGATGCTGAAAGCATCGCGCCCGGAGGAACAGTGACTGTGAGTGTACAGATCGAAAACACAGGAAGCCGTGCCGGCGCGGAGATCGTCCAATGCTATGTTCAGGAGGACGGCTGCTTTCTGAAGCAGCTGCGCGGGTTTGAAAAAGTATTCCTGCAGCCCGGCGAAAGCGTACGCGTTTCCTTCACGCTCACAGACCGGGATTTTTCCTTTTTTTCTGAGGGCTGGAAGCTGATGCGGGATGCGCATGTCCTGATCGGCGCTTCCTCACGCGACCTGCGTCTCGATACCGCTATAAAAATCCCTTCGGGAACCGCAGCGCCGTCCTATCCCGTGGCTCGTGACGGCCATTGGGACGCCGTTCAATTTTATGGTCTTTTCAAGCGTATTCCAAGCGTCGCTTTCAGCATTCATCCTTTTACCATCAACGCTACTCTGAAAGATTTTGATTCCGTCGCGATCGGGCGGGCGGCTCACCGTGTCATCACCCGGTTCGCAGAAAAGCATATGGACCCCGGAGGTTATCATAGCCATAAGATCATGATGCAGCTTCTTGAGGAAAATCCTATGCGGGTGCTCGTGTCGATGTCGGGCGGCCTTTTTACCTATGGCATGGCGCGCGGTGTTTTGATGATTCTGAACGGTCAGGTGTTTATGGGGCTTCTTGCCCTGTTCTCTGCGGCACGGAAACGAAAAAAACGAAAATTAAAATCAAAATAGTGTTTACTGTGAGATATGCAGGTTATATATATTATGTCACCGACGCCTGCGGGCCGAAGTGGCGCCAAAACAATACATACCCCCAATCAGCAAAAAACCGGCGAAATGCCGGTTTTTTGTTTGTACCGGTTTGTTCATCCTTTCATTTTTTCATGCCTATGCTATAATAAATAAAAGTCCCGCGTTCTCCGCGGGCGACCCGGCGGCCCGCAGGTGCAGGCTGCGGCCAGACAGGAGAATATGCATGGAACAGAAGATCACAAGGGAATTGAAACGGCTGGGCGCTTTGTATACTGCGCCGGTCAAAGTCGCTGATATCAGCTTTTCGCCCGACCTCCGCACACTGTGTGAAATGAACAGCTGCGGTGCGTTCGGTACAAATTGGGGCTGTCCGCCCGGCTGCGGTACAGTAGACGAGCTGTCCTGCAAAGTGCGCGAATATCCATCCGGAGTCGTTTACCAATATGTAGGCGCATTGGAAGATTCCTTTGACTACGAGGGCATGATGGAGGCAGGACGTGTTTTCGGCGGTATTACGGACGGCATCCGTTCCTTTGTGCAAGCGAATGTTCCCGCTTCGTTTGTGCTCGGCGCGGGCGGCTGCACCCTGTGCGGAACATGTACATATCCTGACGCTCCCTGCCGTTTCCCGGAGCGGAAAAACATTTCCGTGGAGGCATGCGGCATCAATGTCTCTGTCTTATGCGCAAAATGCGGGCTCGGTTATATCCACGGGCCTAACACCGTCACCAACACGGGGGTCGTTTTGTTTCGGCAGGCATGACTGCCTGATCTTATTTCTGTATGCTTCGTGTTTCCCGCCGGTCAAAAACGCTCAAAAGCCCGGATGAAATTTCGTCCGGGCTTTTCCTGTCAGTCTATCTATTCTTTTTCGCGGCCATGAAGTATTTCCAGAGCTTCCTGTTCGTTTGCGCCTGTCGTGACCAGCAGGACCGTTCCGATCCATACGCCCGCCGCATATAACGCTTTTCTCACTTTGCTCACAGATATCTTCCTTTCTATTTTATCATCGCGTACCGCGCGTCGCGCATGATATGGCTCATTTCCCGTTCTCTTCCTTTCCGTGTTTTTCCTTTTCGCTTTATCATTCCTGCAATTGCCGAAACACCTGAATATAGAAGAGTCGCAAGCACCGTCGCGCCTATGATGAGCCAGAACAGTATCTGTTTCATGATTTTATCCTCCTTGCCTTTTTCTGATCCTATCTTACTTCTTCGGACAAAACCATGCCATCTCGTTTACTTACAATAAAATTACGTTTTTGTAATAGTGTCACATCATATCATTCATATAATACGACCGCTTCCTGTCTCTTGAGCCGCGGAAGCACCGTTTCTAATATACGCATATGATGGTTCAGTTGTATAAGCTCAAGATAAGCAGTTTTTATGTCTTGTCCGATCACAAGATCCATATACTGCGGCTCACAGCAAACGAGCACCGCTTTTTTTATGCCGAGAACCGGAGCGCGTAATATTCTTCCGTCTACCATTTTGGATATCCGGTCGATCTCAAGTACGCCTGTACCCGGTTGGATGCGCTGCAGGTCCAAATACAGATCCGGACTCACGATCAGCGCATACCTCCCGATAAATCCTTTATCATTCAGCATCGTCAGGCCTTTTGCAATGTCCGTATATGCATTTTCGCCGCTTGTCCAGTCCCCGCGCTTGATTTTATTCGCCTGCGGCGCATTTGTAAGGCCGGTAAGCCCGAGAGCGCGGTTGCCGAAGAAAACCAGTTTGTCCTCTCTGCGCGCTAATGATCCCGCCGCTTCGATCGCAGAGGAAAGGTCTGCCGGATATCCCTCTTTGCTGCTGGCCTCGATATCTCTCCACAGGAGGATAAAATCATCGTATACCTGCGGGATCTCTGCATACTGCCTGTCCTCCGTCCGTACGATCCCATCCTCAAAAATCTCCGATTTCTTCTTTCCGTCTATCACAGCGCTTTGTGCGCCTGCACCGAGCGGTCCAAATACCGTAAGGAAGCGGCGGCCTATCAAATTTCTTCTCGCCGCTTCTACAACGGCATCGTCTATTTCATTCCAAAGCTTTTCGCCGAACGGCGCACTGTCTCTTGATAAATAATCCATAACCGTTTCCTCCTTTACCTGTCAAGAAGGCTGCCGACCGTCGCCTTGACTGCCGCTTCATCCGGCGTTCCCAGTTTTTCCATCATTTCCTTGACCTCCTGTACACCGGATGCAAAATGCTCTGCTTCATCCGGGTCAAGATGCTGCAGGAGCGTCATGAGCTCCCCTATGTGCGCTTTTTCTTCATCACGAATATCCGCAAGAACCGTTTTTGCAACGGTATCGTCTGTTGCCATAACGTGCGCATCGTATAAATAGATCGCTTCCAATTCTCCTGCAATATCAAGACGCACCGCTTGTATCAGCTCACCCTTTGATAATCTTCTTTCCACATTTCCCGCAAACGGGTCTCCAAAACTTGGCATAAATCTCACTCCTTTTTTACTGCCGGCCGCGGCGGCTCGTTCCTCCCCGCGGCTTCCTTGTAGGGCTTATACATACCCTTCCCATTTGCCGTCCAAACAAAAACAAAAAAATTTTAATGAGCGATCCCGTCCACAGGCGGACTGTTTTTTACCGATTCCAAGCTGCTGTTCCGGGGGTTTTGATACAGCGGCAGCCGTGAAACCGCACAGATGTTTTTTCCCGCCGTTTCTTAGTTCTTACCGGTATAGGCTGCGGACAAAATGATTTCTTACGATGCTGTATTGCTCAATCATAGCCCCGAACGATTTTGACAGCAGATATACCGCATTATCTGCTGCATGTAAAAACAAGGCCTATGAAATATATCACGATACCATAGCTGCGGCAGACAGTATAGTGTTTTAGCGTCTGTTCTGATTTGGGATCGGTAATGATATTGAATCGTAATTTCAGAGATTTTTTGATATTGAAAATCATGTATCTGAATACCGTATGAGGTGGTGTACCTGCTTCTAAGTAGAAGGCCATAGATCCAAAGCTTGTTAGGTGCGTCAAACCGCATACAGAAATCCCTTTATCTTTCGCGTCTGCTGCATTAAAAGGAGCTATTCGTCGCAATGTCAAAATTCTTCTCCGGTTTATTAGATAGGCAGGTATTAACCATCGGACAGACTATGTATGCTTTCCCAAAAAGCCATAAAAATTTGACCGTAAAAAGCACTTAAAACGGCGTTTTTTACGGTCAAATTTTTATATGTTTCTTATCCCCATCGCTGCAAAATCAAAAAACTGTCCAATATAATTTCTACTGAATAGCATCACGCAGCTTTTTAATAGCCTCCGGAAGCGTCATATCCGTCCGGAACAATCCTGCACTCCCCGCCACAAAATTTCCTGCACCGGCAGCTTTCATTCTTCTTGCATTTTCAAAACTTACATTCCCATCGACCTGAATCACCGTATCCCGGTATCCCCGTTTATCTAAATAGCTGCGTACATTCTCAATTTTTCTCAGTGTCTCTTCTACGATCACCTGTCCTGCGAATCCCGGATTCACCGTCATTACCAGCACAAAATCCGCCACATCCAACACATATTCCAATACTTCAACAGGAGTAGCAGGATTCATTGCAATACCCGGATGTATCCCTTCCTTTCCAAGCGATTGCAATAGTCTTTGCAGATGGACCGTACTTTCTGCATGCACCGATACTGTATCTCCCTCACGAAAAGGAAAGTACCCTGTTTTTAGATCCGGGCGTTCTACCATTAAATGGATATCTAGTGGTAAATTCGTCTCTCTTCTGACTTGTTCGATCATGCATACCCCTAATGCATAATTTGGCACAAAACTTCCGTCCATAATATCAAAATGCAGGTATTCAATTCCCGCTGCCTCCATTGCGCGTATGTCCTTTCTCATATCCATAAAATCAGCGCACATCATCGATGCTGAGATCCCTGTTTTCATCTTTATACTCCTTTTCATTTTTATGTTCTTTTTTGATCATTATCATGGCTGCTATCATAATCAATGGAAATACAGCCGTTATCATCATTGCCATTCGAAGGCCCGCTTGGTCTCCATTTACCACAGAAACTCCCTGCGCGACCATCCCTGCAAGCCATGGCGCAAATGCCGCACCCGCGTCTCCGCTTGCCGCAAGCAAGGAAAACATCGAAGCTCCAGCCCGCGGAAAACGGTCCGCTGCAAGTACGATGCAGCCCGGCCACATGATGCTTACCGCGAATCCGCACAACGCGCATGCTGTCAGTGCCAACATACCGTTATTTGTAAATGCAATTAATAAATATGCCGCCAAAGCCAAGCCTGCACCTGCAGTAAGAGCATTCAGTAAATTTTTCCCCCCCGATTTGGCATAGATGATCCTTCCCACTCCCATCATAAGCGCAAACATGCATACGCCTGCCGTATCGCCGACAATTTTGGGAAATCCCGCAGCCTTTTCCATAAATGTCGAACTCCATTCGCCCATTACATGCTCAGAAGCTGCGGCCATAATAATACATAACACCACAAGCAGGAAGTATTTGTTCTTCGCTACTTTTTTAAGCGGCATCTTTTGTTTACCTTCTTTTACAAAAGGGGCAATAGGTGCTTTGGAAAATAAAAATATGTTAATTGCCGGAATTGTCAGCCATAACAATACAATCTGCCGCCAGCTTGCCGCTCCCCATGTATAAATGAGTACCGTAGTAACAATAATGACCGCGATCTGTCCCCATGAATAAAAGGAATGCAGTATATTTATGGCTGAAATTTTCTCTTTAGTCGGGATTGCATTCACAATAGGGTTGATCAGCAATTCCAGCAGTCCGCCTCCTATCGAAAAAAGGATCGTACCGATCAGCAAACCCGTAAATATATCTGCAAACAAGTCTGCCGCAAACACAAATACCATCAAACCTGCTGCAGCCAGCACTTGTGCTAATATTACGAATGGGCGCGCTCCCAACACATCGGCCGCTCGGCCGAACGCAAGATCAGATGTTACCTGTACAATAAAATTTACCGAAATCAATATGCCAAGCTGAGCATAGGTAATTCCATACAGGCTTTGCAGCGGAACGAACAGGATCGGCGTTAGATTTATCACGATCGCCAACACGATATATCCCATATAACATGCCCGCACCGTATATCTGTAATCTGCTTTTTTCATATCCCTATCATTTTGCACAATTCCTGTTTTGCGCGCGTCTTATCTGGTACATACGATTTAAGCAGCTTCAAATTGCCCTGTACTTCATACTCTCCCATGCCGGCCGGCATAAGCACGCTTTCCCCGCATCGGATATATTCACATTCACTTCCATATCTCAGCACTCCACAGCCTTCGACACAGGTATAGGTATGAAAGCGCTCTTTGTCTGTACAGCTTTTCATATAGGAACTGATCTCATAACATTCCCATGCAAATGCTTCATGAACAAAATAGATCGTCCGCCTGTATCCGCTGTGGTCGACAGAAACGCCCGGGGAGCGTTTTCCTTGCATATTGAGGTCGATCACATGGAACGCATCTTCCACATCTATTTTCCTTCCGCGTCCATAATCAAAGATACGGTAAGTTGTATTGGAGTTTTGTCCGATTTCCACCATGATCAGGTCGCTCCCCATCGCATGCACTAAACCGCTATGAAGCAGGTATACATCTCCTTTTTTGGCTTCATAGCGCTTCATATACCTTTCTGTTTCCCCTGTTTTGATGCTCTTGCGGAATTCCTCTGCCGTACACTCTTTCGTGCCCAAGTATAAAAACGGCTCCTCAAAGGTCTCCATCACATACCATGCCTCTGTCTTTCCCGCCGCCATACCCTTGCTGCGCGCATAGTCATCATTGGGATGTACCTGGATAGACAGCTTTTCCCGCGGATTGACCAAACGAATCATGAAAGGAAAATTTTCCAAATCTATTCTGCTTCCAAGCAGATCATGGCCGAACATATCAACCATTTCCTGTAATGTTTTCCCCGCGTATTGCCCGTTCGTTACGATACTCGTACCTTCTTCATGACAGGCAATATCCCATGTTTCTCCTATCTTCCCCTCGGGAAGATCGCTGCGGAACAATGAAAAATCGCGGCTCCCCCATATTTTATTGATATAAATATGATCAAATTTAAATGGATACAGCATATATCACCTCACGAAGCCCTGCGGGGGTATAGTATCCCCCGCTCATGCCCTCTTCCTGCTTTTTGTATCTATGAGGACTGCAACGACAATAATCAGTCCTTTTACTACTTGCTGCCAATACGAGGAAACATCCAATAGTGTGAGTCCATTCGCCAGAACGCCAATAATGATCACACCGATGACCGTTCCAAAAATCGTTCCCTTACCGCCGGCTAAAGATGCCCCGCCCAAGATGACGGCAGCGATAACGTCCATTTCAAATCCATCTGCTGCCGAAGGCTGCCCTGATCCAAGACGCGCCGCCATCACAAGCCCCGCCAATCCGGTAAAAAGGCCGCTCAGAGTGAACACACCAATTTTTATTCTGTCGACGCTAATACCGGACCATTGACTTGCTTTGGAGTTCCCGCCAACTGCATAAATATGCCGTCCGAACCGTGTATATTTCGTAATAAAAATGCCAACAGCAACAACCGCAGCCATCAACACGACGGGCAGCGGGATCGCACCCACGTATCCCGTTCCAAATTGTGTGAAGCCTTCATCAAATACCGATACTGGATTGCCTCCCGTATAAATAAAAGATATTCCGCGGAAAATCTGCATCGTCGCCAACGTCGTGATAAACGCCGGGATCCGGCCTTTTGCAGTGATGAATCCGTTTACAAAGCCAACTCCCGCGCCGATTGCAAGCGAAAATACCAAGGTCAGGAAAGGGCTTTGTGTCACTTTATATACCGTCGCTCCCATCACACCGACAAATGCCATCACCGATCCCGGAGACAGATCGATATCTCCCAGAATAATAATCATTGTCATACCGACGCCAACGATACATATCATCGACACTTGCCGGAACATATTGAGCAAATTATCCGGCGTAAAAAATGCGTTTGTCAAACAGGCAAAGACCACAAACAGGCCAACCATAATAAAAATAAGCGCATATTGCCGAAGGTTTGTAATCTTTCTCCCGCGCTTCGCTTCAGAAGCGATGCTTGCTTCATTATTCGACATCATTCATTCCCTCCAATCGCTGCATGCATCAGTTTTTCCTGATCGAGACCCGCAACAGGTGCATCCAGTGTTTTTTGTCCTTCATAAAGTACGATCACGCGGTCGCTGATATGTAAAATCTCCGGCATTTCTGACGAAATCATCAAAATACTTGTTCCGTTTTTTGCAAGCTGCCGCATGATCGAATAAATCTCCGCTTTTGCTCCTACGTCGATTCCGCGTGTCGGTTCATCCATAATCAAAATGTCGGGTTTCATCGCCAACCACTTCCCCAAAACAATCTTCTGCTGATTCCCTCCGGAAAGCTCCTCTACCGCCTGTTCCTCGCTGCTCAAGGCTACTGAAAGGTCTTTGATATATTTCAGGGCGATTTCTTTCTCTTCAGCTTTTCGCATCCTGATCGGGCTTAAATTCTTCAGGCATGATAATACCAAATTATTTTGTACGGATAGGGATAAAACCAACCCCAATTCTTTTCTGTCTTCTGGAATCAGCGCAATTCCATTATTGATCGCGTCGATCGGCGACTTTATGGTAATCTTCCGGCCGTTTTTATACACTTCTGCTTCATCCGCTTTATCGATCCCAAAGATAATACGTGCCATCTCGGTCCTGCCTGCGCCTACGAGTCCAAAAAAACCTAATATTTCCCCTTTATGGAGTCTGAAATCAAAAGGCTTTGATTTCAGTGTAACATTTACATTCACATTTTTAACTTCAAGTGCAACTTCCTTATCCTTGTAATTCTTCGCCTGAGTGTTCTTTTCTAAGTTTAGCTTCCTGCCTATCATACATTGCACTAATTTTTCATTGGTAGTGTCAGCCGTTTTAAATGTATCAACAAATTTCCCATCCCGGAATACCGTGATACGATCTGTTATTTTAAAAATCTCCTCCATTCGATGGGAAATATAAATAATACTTGTTCCCTTGGATTTCAGTTCGGTAATTAAGTCAAATAGAATATCTACTTCGCGGTCTGTCAGACTGGAAGTCGGTTCATCCAATACAATAATGTTTGCCTGATAGGACAGGCATTTCGCAATTTCAACCAGTTGTTTTTCCGCTACGCTCAATTCCGAGACCAAGACATGAGGTTCTTTATCTATTTTGACGCGCTTCAATATGTCCCGGGTATCTGCATACAGTTTTTTCCAGTCCATTGTGCCCGCTTTTGTTTTGGGTTCCCTGCCGATAAAAACGTTCTCGGCAATACTCATATTGTTAAGGAGGTTGAACTCTTGGAACACGATACTAATTCCTTGCTCCTGTGCTTCTTTTGGTGTAATATGTTCCATTTGCACCATAGTTCCAGCCTGATCCAATTTTTCTACGATCCCGTTATCTTTTGTATATACGCCCGTCAATATCTTCATCAGGGTCGATTTCCCTGCTCCGTTTTCACCCATCAGTGCATGTACTTCGCCCTCCATTAGGTCGAATTGTACATTGTCAAGCACTGTAACGCCGGCAAAGGATTTGGTGATATTTTTCATATTCAAAATTTTTCTGGGCACGTTACCACACCTTTCCAAATGATAGTACTCTTAACCTTTTTGAGCAGAGTGTGGGGAACCGTAAAGCTCCCCAGCCCCCCACGTCAACTCTACTTCCAATTTTTATTCAGCGGCAGCGTATTGCGCTTCACGTTCGATATATTCATCCACATTATCGATTGTGATCAGGCCGATCGGTACGGAAATGAACTCTTCCACTTCCTCTCCATTAATCCATTTGAGTGCATTCTGTACTGCCTGGTAACCCATCTGGTATGGATCCTGAGCAACTGCCATCGAAAATGGCGTTCCAGATTTGATCGCATTGAGATTGTCTTCTGTTGCGTCAACTCCCGTAATCAGAATATCGGTTTTGCCGGCAGCCTGTGCCGCCGAAAGCGCGCCCAGAGCAGAAGATTCGTTGGAGCCTGCTATACAGTCCAAATCAGGATTCGCTTGCAGGATAGTCTCTGCTGCTTCCAGTGCTTTGGTCCTTTCGATTGCCGCAGTTTCGTTCGTCGCGACAACTTTGATTCCCTCTTGCGCATCCATCACTTCGAAAAAGCCTTCCTGTCGATCACGCAGGGATGTGATGCTCGGATTTCCCAGCCACGCAACTGTGCCTTCGCCGCCCAACTGCTCTATAATGTATTCCGCTTCCATTTTTCCGATTTCTTTATTGTCAGAAGAAACAAATGCCGTTACCTCACAATTGTCCACATTGATATCGACCGGAAAAATTCCGATCCCCTTTTCCAACGCTTCGTTGCATACATTGCTAAGCGCCGCAGAGTCGATCGGGTTTACCATAATTGCTTTTACACCTTGCTGCATTAGATTTTCCACGTCCGAAACCTGTGTCTCAACTTCATAATCAGCAGTTGTCACGACCAGTTGTACTCCCGCTTCTTTCGCCGCAGCTTCCGCCCCTTGCTGCATGGCTACGAAAAACGGATGAACACTTTGTCCAAAAGAGAATCCGATCTTTATTCCTTCTGCCGAAGCCGTTCCGCCGCTCTCCGTCGGCGCCTTTGAAGCGGAGCCTTCAGACGACGCGGATGTTTCCGTCGCCGGCGATTCCGCAGGTGCTGCCGGTGCGCCACAAGCCGTAAGCAGCATTGCCGAAATAACCATCAGACATACCAGCGTTACAATAATAGATTTTTTCATGTTTTTTACCTCACACTTTTAATTATTTTTTAGGACATTTTTTAATCCAAGGGTCCAACATTTTTTGCTTTCCACGGTGCGAACGATACCTTTCCCATAATCGTATACTGGGAGGCATGGCATGCCGCCGGAATGTTGTCCGCAATATTATTCATTGTCGAATATGCCAGCGTTGCAAATTTGCACGCTTCCTTATATTCCGGCGGGATACCGATCTCATCAGAAGATGTCAGGCGGATATTTCGCGGCAGCTTTTCCTGGATATATTTCATAATAGTCGGATTTTTCACTCCACCGCCGGAAGCGTACATCACCTTTACCCGCTTAAGCATGTCCTGCGGGATATAATCGTTCATATTCCGTACGATCGCTTCCGCCGTGAAAGCGCAGATCGTCGCCATAATATCTTCCGTGGAGAGATGGGAATATTTATCCAGCATTTTGTCACTATATTCTTCCGAAAAATCATACTTCCATCCGGAACGCGGTACAGGCCGCTTGAAGAATTCATGCTCCATGAATTCCGCCAGCATTTTTTCATTTACCGTTCCTTTGGCCGCAACAGCACCATCATAATCGCATGGCTGCCCAAGAAGCCTTCTTGCTGCATTGTCAGACATCAAATTCCCGGGGCCGGTATCGAAAGCAACCATTTTACGGCGGTCTTTATATGCAAGATGCACATTTGCGATCCCACCAATATTAAGCGTAAGTGTCGGCTCTTCCTTATCCCGGAATAAAACGAAATCAAAGTACTGCATCAACGGTGCCGCGCTGCCGCCCCATACATGGTCGGCCTGTCTGAAATTCGTCACAGTAGTGATATTGGTCAGGCCGGCGATCACAGATGTATCGCCAATTTGGTAACCGCATGGATACGGCCCATTCAACCAACGATGTACCCAGTCATCCTTTTGCGCGTCTGTCATCGCCGCAATCTTCACATGGTCGGGCTGCTCCTGATAGAGCGTCTGGCCGTCTACTCCCAATACTTCGATATCCCTCGGATCAATTCCGTTTTCTTTCATGAACTGACGGACCGCTTCCGCCATCTGTGCTCCCGCAATATAGGTAAGGCGGGTAAGTCCTACCATATCGACTTTATTGTCGAATGCAGGTACGATCATATCTTCCACTTCTTTAGGCCATGGATATGATCCTCCCTTCAAAAATTTTGTCGGTTTCGGAAAACCGTCTTCCGCAATTTCTGTTTCCGCAAGAATAACGTCAATTCCATCAAATGATGAACCGCTGTTCATCCCCATAATTAATGCCATTTTTTCCTCCTTGTAACTTGAGATTTGCTTTTTAATCAATATAGTGATATAATCCTAATGGATAAAAGGGTACAAAAAGAACACACATCTTCTCCCTGATATCCGCCCATGCTACAAACATCGCTACATGTTTGTAGCATTTTTTTGTCTCTCCTGTGCTGCCTTTTTTAAACCGTAAATAAAAACCTCTTTCCTATCTCATCACCTCCGTAGTTTAAAGTAAATTATTATTTTAAAAGGTTAATATCACAGCATGATTGGCGTTCGATCATTTGTGTTTTGAGTACGATCGTCGATTCTCCCAACCATTCCTTATTCTCCCGTTTTGCGTTGATTTTCTCAAATAATTTTTCCGCAGCCAATTCTCCCATTTTTTGAGGATCTTGCGTTACCGTTGTCAACGGTGGATCAAGTATCTTCGCTAGTTCAAAATCGTCCCAAGCAATGAAACTAATATCACGGCCAATTTTTCTATTCATTTCCCGCAAGGCAAGCAACGCCCCTGTACATGTAATATTATTAAGAACGAATAAAGCTGTCAGCTCCGTGTTTTGCGCCAGTAACTCTTTCGTGAACCGATTTCCTTCTTCAACCGATGCATTGCTCCCAATTTTGATATATTCCTTATGGTAAGGTATCCCCGCATCGCTTAATGCTTTTTTATATCCGCCGATCCTCTCGTACATAGTTGATGTAAAAATACTTGCGATCAAGCCAATATTTTCATGTCCCTTTTGTATCAAATAGCGAGTCGCTTCATAGCTTCCTGAAAAATTGTCCGCTTTAATGGTCAATTCGTTGACATTCAATAATTCACGGTCAATATATACTACCGGAACAGCTCCGGCATATAACCTTTTTTTTGAGGCATCCAGTATCATATCGTTCGGCTGCGCCGTTGCAATGATCAGGCCGTCAATGCGCTTTGCATATAATGTTTTAATAGCTTTTACTTCCTCGTCGATATCTTCGCCCGTATTGGCAATGATCACACTATATCCTGCTTCTGCGCCTTTCACCTCAATAGAATGAATAATCTCGCTAAAAAACGGATTTGCAATATTCCCTACCAGAACTCCTATTGTTTTGGTAACCTGACTCTTCATACTCTGCGCAATCGCGTTGGGCATATAGCCAAGTTCCTTAGCTGCTTTCATCACCTTTAAACGCGCTTTTTCCGAAACGTTTCCGTATCCCCCGAGTACACGTCCAGCAGTCGCAGACGATAATCCTGCCTTTTGCGCTACGTCTATAATTGTAATATTTTGCTTTCCTGTCACGCTTTCCATTTTCCCTTATACTCTCTTCCGCATTTTGATAACGTTATCAATATTTCGAGCAAATACAGATACTTTTCCGTGAAAAACAAATCTTTTTCCATGTATTCTAATATTTTATGGAAATATGCAGATCTCGTTTCCTAAATGTATTTATATTAAAAATCTTATTGAAATATTACAAAACGTTATTTACGGTTTATCTTGCTAACGACTTCATTATACAAAAAGGAAAAAATATTGTCAAGAGATTTGTTGATAACGTTCTCTTTTATTTTGTCTTTTATACAAATGCTGTCAGTCAACCCGTTTTTTGTACCGATCTATTCATAGAAATATTGCTGTTTGGTATTTTTATTCTCTTTTTTCTTTTCTATCTATGATATAATATGGGAATCATCGTTTCTAAGAAAGCACCTCATATTATCAAAATTCGCAGATATTTTTTCCGCACAGGGGGTTGTCATGCCGGCTCCCTTACCGGCCGATACGGAACATATCGCGCAGGTGCTATTGTCCGATTCCAATATACGCTGCGTCATGAACCTTTGCCGCAAGGCGCAGACTGTTATGATATGCAGGTCATCGGAGGCGAAAAGTGAGAAACATCGGCTACAATGCTTTTTTACCACTATGACGGAATTCTCGAAAAATACCGAAGAAAGTGGCCGTCTACAAGCGGAAAATGATTTTTATGGGCGGCTGGAACAAAAACGGGTAACAGAGGACTTTAACTTGCAAAGGTCATTTAAGAAGTTAGCCGAACAGCCGGATTTAGCCAAAAAACTTTACGCTTGTTTACCCCCCGTGTCGCAGAAATCGGCTGAATTACACCCACAAATTTATGAGAAAAATGAATTTTGAATAAAAAATAGCAAAAGCGGTTTTTACGAATCCGCAAAAACCGCTCTACTAAAAGATTTTCTCTGGAGCTGATGACGAGACTCGAACTCGTGACCTCATCCTTACCAAGGATGTGCGCTACCACCTGTGCCACATCAGCAGAATATAAGAAACAGCTTATTTATTATAAGCGAAACCAGAAAATATTTCAATATATAAGAGCAAAGCAAGGAAAATTTTTTTGAAAAAACAGGCTGCCTGCGGTCCTGCACCTGTCTTAACACATCCGCTGCGATGTGGTATAATAAATCCCGTTCAGTCAATGATTAGAAATGGAGCTTTATAGAATGGATATTGTTGTTTTAGCGGGCGGACTCAGTACGGAACGGGAAGTCTCTTTATCCTCAGGAACGATGGTGACGAATGCGCTTCGCCGGGCAGGGCACCGTGCAGTATTGGTGGATTCTTTCCTCGGCTTGGAGGTATCCGGAGATATCCGCGACGTCTTTCAGGCAGAGGGTGAGCTTCATGCAGTTCATGTCGACGAAAAGGCGCCCGATCTGGAACAGGTAAAGGCCGCGCGCGGAGAGAGCGGCTTTGGGACCATCGGCAAAAATGTCATTGAGATATGCCGTGCAGCTGATATCGTCTATATGGGGCTGCACGGAGAAGATGGGGAGAATGGACGCATGCAGGCATTTTTCGATGTGCTGGGCATCAAATATACGGGAACAGGCTATCTCGGCAGCGCGCTTGCTATGCATAAAGGGATCAGTAAGCGCATGATAGAGGATAGCAGTCTTCTGAAAGCCGCCAAAAGCGTGGTGCTTCACAGGGGAGAAGCGATAGATGATGCCGAAGCGGTCGGCTTTCCCTGCATCGTGAAGCCCTGCTGCGGCGGTTCGAGCATCGGCATCGAAAAAGCGTCGGATCAGGACGGGCTGCAGCGGGCGCTGGAGGAAGCGTTCTGCTATGAGGACGAGGTCATGGTGGAGCAATTCATCACAGGACGGGAGTTTTCAGTCGGCATTCTGGGCGATAGGGCGCTTCCGCCGATCGAGATCATTCCGCGCGGCGGCTTTTACGACTACGCGCACAAATATCAGGCCGGATGGACGGAAGAGGTATGCCCCGCCGCCATCGATGCGGAAACAGAAAAACGGATGCAGGAAATGGCGCGGGAAGCGTGCCGCCTCTTAAAGCTGGAGGTCTATGCGCGGGGAGAATTCATCCTCACGGAAAGCGGCGATATTTATTTTCTTGAGATGAATACGCTTCCGGGCATGACGCCGACCAGTCTGCTCCCACAGGAGGCAGCGGCCGTAGGGATCTCCTATGAGCAGCTATGTGAGCGCATCATAGAGCTTTCCCTTAAAAAATACAGGTGAACGGTATGAAAGAATTTTCTCTGGAGCAAACAGTACAGGCGGTGCACGGAACCTTTTGCGGAGACAGCGCCCTGCTTTCGCGGAACGTCCGCGGCGTTGTGATCGACAACCGCAGGGTGGAGCCGGATTTTTTATTCGTTCCCATTAAAGGAGAACGTTTTGACGGACATGACTTCATTCCCGCCGCTTACGAGGCCGGAGCGGTCGCCTGTATCACAGAACGGCCGCTTGAAACAGACCATCCATATATTTTAGTAGAGGATTCGCTTGTCGCGTTTCAATGCCTCGCAGAATTTTATAAAAGTCTTTTTTCCGTTAAGACCGTTGGTATCACGGGCAGCGTAGGTAAAACAACGACCAAAGAGCTCATCGCTTCCGTGCTGTCTCAAAAATACGATGTATTGAAATCGGAGGGAAACCTCAACAACCAGACAGGCGTTCCGCTGACGGTACTCCGTCTGGAGGCACATCACGGTGTCGCTGTCGTTGAAATGGGAACCAATCATTTCGGCGAGATACGCAGCCTTGCTAAGATCGTCCGGCCGGAGCTTTGCTTCCTGACCAACATCGGCGAGGCGCACATCGAACATTTGGGTTCTAAGGAGGGCATCCTAAAAGCAAAATCTGAAATGCTGGAATATATGCAGCCGGACGGTCATGTATTTGTAAATGGGGACGACCCGTATTTGAAAACGCTCCGCGATACGCGGACGGATGTGACAGCGTTCGGCCTCGGCAGAGAAAACGATATTTATGCAAAGGAAATACACAGCCGCGGTCTTGGCGGAACGGATTTTGTAATCCATGCGCCGGACGCGGAATTTAAAGTGCATGTGCCGTCGCCGGGCAGCCATATGATATACAATGCGCTTGCAGCGGCAGCGGCAGGCCTTGCGCTCGGCATGGCGCCGGACGAGATCGCTGCGGGGCTCGCGGCCTATCGTACGATCGCCGGCCGGATGTGTATCGAAGAAAAAAACGGCGTCACCGTTTTGAACGACGTATATAATGCGAATCCGGGCTCTATGCGTGCCGCTCTCGACGTTCTGGCTTATGCGGAGGGCGGCAGGGTATGTATTCTCGGGGATATGCTGGAGCTCGGCGAACAGGCGGAGCAGTATCACCGCGAGCTTGGGCGATATGCCGCCAAAAATGCGGACCGTGTTCTGTGCGTCGGGGCACTCGCGAAATATATCTGCGAGGAAGCGCATAATGCAGGTGCAGAGGCGGAATGGTTCCGTACACAGGACGAATTGCTGGAAAAGCTTGGCGGCTTCATTCACGCGGGAGACGCCGTGCTCGTCAAGGCCTCGCGCGGTATGCGGCTCGAGCGGACCGTCGAACAGCTGTTGAAATAAACAAAAGGCCGTACCAACGGCCCTGTTTTCCCAAAAAAATTCTTTTCTCTTTTATATGGCTTCTAAACCAACGGGAGCGGCATTTGAGCCGCTCCCGCTTTCACGCTGCGCCGTATTATTTACAGGATATCGATATATTCCCCGCTCAGCGCCTTATTCATGCTTCTGACAGCGCAGAATTTTCCGCACATTGAGCAGCTGTCCTCATGCTCCGGCGCTCTGCTGTCACGGATACCTTTTGCCGTCTGCGGATCGAGCGAGCATTCCCACTGCTTTTCCCAGTCAAAGGTGCGCCGCGCATCAGCCATCGCATCGTCGATATCCCGTGCATGCGGAACCTTCTTTGCAATATCCGCCGCATGCGCGGCAATTTTAGAGGCGATGATCCCCTGCTTGACGTCATTGACATCCGGAAGCGCCAGATGCTCCGCCGGGGTGACATAACAGAGAAAGGCCGCGCCGGAAGCCGCTGCGATCGCTCCGCCGATCGCCGACGTGATGTGATCATATCCGGGAGCAATATCAGTGACGATCGGCCCCAGCACATAGAACGGCGCGCCCATGCAAAGCGTCTGCTGTATCTTCATATTGGCTTCTATCTGGTCCATCGGCATGTGCCCGGGCCCTTCCACCATCACCTGAACATCTTTTTCCCATGCGCGCTTTGTCAGCTCTCCCAGCCGAACAAGCTCTTCGATCTGACAGACGTCGCTCCCGTCGGCAAGGCAGCCGGGGCGGCAGGCATCGCCCAAAGAGATCGTTACGTCGTATTCACGGCAGATATCGAGAATTTCGTCGTAATATTCATAGAAAGGATTTTCCTCGCCCGTCATGCTCATCCACGCAAAAACCAGAGAACCGCCGCGCGACACGATGTTCATTTTTCTTTTATGCTTTCTGATCTGCTCGATCGTCTTTCGGGTGATGCCGCAGTGCAGCGTTACAAAATCGACGCCGTCTTCAGCGTGCAGACGGATCACATCAATAAAATCCTTTGCCGACAGCGTAGCAAGGTCGCGCTGATAGTGGATCACACTGTCATACACCGGGACCGTACCGATCATAGCAGGACATTCGCTTACCAATTTTCTGCGGAACGGCTGCGTGTTCCCGTGGGAGGATAGATCCATGATCGCTTCCGCGCCCAGTTCTACCGCGGCCATCACCTTTTGCATCTCGACATCGTAATCCTTGCAGTCGCGGGACACGCCGAGATTCACGTTGATCTTGGTCCGCAGCATAGAGCCAACACCGTTTGGCTCGATACAGGTATGCAGCTTGTTTGCGCAGACCGCGACCTGCCCCTTTGCGACCAATTCCCTGATTTCCTCTTCCGTGCGGTATTCCTTTGCCGCGACCGCTTTCATTTCCGGAGTAACGAGTCCCTTTTTAGCCGCTTCCATCTGAGTCTTATAATTTCTCATTGCTTTTATTTCCTTTCCGGCAGATAGTTTATTTTTTATCGGCAAAACAGCCATTCAAAGCAAAAGCATGCTCGATCGGGCCTGCACCCTTCCCCAAATCGAGCATAGCTGCAAGCGCACAGGATAAATAGCTTTTTGCCCTTTGTACCGCTTCGTCGAGCGTAAATCCCTTAGCAAGATTGGAAGCGACCGCACTTGACAGCGTGCAGCCCGTTCCGTGCGTATTGGGATTTTCGATCCGCTCTCCTCTGAACCACCGGAAGCCTCCATCCGCATAGAGCAGATCATCGGCGGCTCCGCTGCTGTGCCCTCCTTTCAAAAGGACCGCGCAGCCGAACGCGTCTCCGATTCGTTTTGCCGCGCACAGCATATCCCCCTCTTCACGGATGGTAACTCCCGATAGGACCGCCGCCTCCGGGATATTCGGCGTGACGAGCGCCGCGATGGGAAACAACTCGTTCGCCAATACCTCCGCTGTACCGCTTCCCATCAGGGCTGAACCGCTGGTCGCTGCCATCACAGGGTCTACTACAATGTTTTTCGCCTGATAATACCGCAGCCGTTCAGCAATCGTGCGCACCAGCTCAGCCGACGGCAGCATACCGATCTTGACCGCATCCGGAAATATATCCTCGAATACCGCGTCGAGCTGTTCCCTCAAAAATTCGGGCGGCGTTTCTAAAACCGCGCGGACGCCGGTCGTGTTCTGCGCTGTGAGCGCCGTGACCGCACTCATCGCATAAACGCCGTTCATCGTCATCGTTTTGACATCCGCCTGAATACCGGCGCCGCCGCAGGAATCGCTCCCCGCGATCGATAATGCCGTTTTCATTGTTTTTCTCCTTTGAAAGTGTTGATCGTATTGCTTGCGCTTACAAGGAGCATCTGCTCCGTCGTTTTACCAATCATATCGTGGGTATCCGCTTCCGGCTGCCACTTGCGCCGCTTTTTTCAATTCTTCCGCCGCTTTGCGGATATCCCCGGCGGCAAAAAGCGCTGATACGGCGGCAACCCCTTTCATCCCGCAGCCTTTCAGCTCCTGTATATTGGCGAGGCTGATACCGCCGATCGCAACAACCGGTATCGCCACGGAATCACAAATCTCTCTGAGCTGTTTTGTTGTGATGCGGACGGCATTTTTCTTGGTGGGAGAGGGAAATACGGCTCCGACGCCAAGATAATCTGCTCCGGCCCGCTCCGCCGCCCGCGCCTGTCCTACCGTTTTCGCTGTCGCACCGATAATAAAGCCTTTCGGCGCTCTTTTGCGTATTTCTGCAACGGGTGCGTCACCGAGCCCGACATGGACGCCGTCCGCGCCGCTCTCCAGCGCTACATCAACGCTATCGTTGATGAGCAGCGGCACTCCGTAACGGCGGCAAAGCGTGCTGGCCGCGGCCGCTTCCCGCAGAAACTCCTCTTTTCCAAGCTCCTTTTCCCGGAGCTGAACGGCGGTCGCCCCGCCTTTCAGCGCTTCCTCGATTTGTTCACACAGCGTTTGCCGTCCCGTCCAGCTTCGGTCGGTCACAGCATACAGGAGCAACATCTCTTTATGAAAAATCATTTCTTCTCTCCAGTGCGCGGAGGTAATCCGCCGTATCTTTACATTCCATGAGCCCGCTCATGACACACGCGCCTGCCGCTCCGGCTTTGCGTATCTTCCCGATATTTTCCGCATCGATCCCGCCGATCGCGTATACCGGAATAGAAACGCATGCGCATATCTCCTCTAAAAATTTTAATCCGCGTCCGGCAAGGCCTCTTTTGCAGTCCGTCTCAAAAATATGCCCGGCCGTAATGTAGGTGCAGCCCTGTTTCTCAGCGGCTTTTGCTTCCTCCACGGAATGGCAGGACGCGCCGAGCTTCCGAAATCTTGCCTTCTCTCTCCCGCTCATGCTCATCAATATCGGAAAAGGCACATGCAAGAACTCCGCTCCCAAGGCAGCGGCTACCTCCGCAAAGGTATGCAGGAAGCAGTTTACACCGTATGCGCCGCAAATTTTCAGGACTTGGCGGGCGAGAGCTATATATTCATCCTCCGGCAAATCCTTTTCCCGCAGGATGAGCCCTGCGGGCTTTGCCCGGGCAATTTGCCCGACTCTTTCCAAAAAGCTCCCACGGCAGAGCTTCCGGTTGGTAACGCAGAGAATATCAGACATAGAGGTAGTCGTTCAAGACAGGCTGCAGGCCCTCTTCGGCAATATCCCGATACATTTGGTTCAGGCTCCGGCCGTCGTCGATCTCGAACTGCTCGTCTCCCTGCGCGCCGTCCGTCTCCTTTCCGCTGTATTTTCTTTCATGGTCGCCTATCCCCGTAGAAACGCCTGCCGACACCTTAGTCGCAGCGATCTTGACGATGCCGTTGCGGAATGCGGCGCTCTCACGCGACGATACCGTGATCCCCACAAAGGGCAGGAAAATACGGTATGCGCAGAGCACCTGACAAAGCTGCTTTTGGTGCACATCCAACGGGTCGATCCTATCATTGTTGATAATAGGCCGCAGTCTCGGACAGGACAGCGACATCTCCGCATACGGATATTTGCGCTGGAGATAGTAGACATGCAGCGCGCTTGCCAAAGCATCCTTCCTGAAATCGGATAACCCAAGCAGCGCGGAGAACGCCACGCCTCTCATGCCGCCCATAAGCGCGCGCTCCTGCGCATCAAACCGGTAGGGCCATACGCGCTTATGCCCAAACAGGTGGAGCTTTTCATATCGCTCCGCGTCGTAGGTCTCCTGAAAAACCGTTACATAATCTGCGCCGCATTCGTGGAGATAGCGGTATTCGTCCGTATTGACGGGATAGATCTCAAGGCCCACCATGCGAAAATAATTCCTTGCCAGCCTGCATGCTTCCCCGATATAATCCACACCGCTCTGCGTCCGGCTCTCTCCGGTCAGGAGCAGTATCTCCTCCATGCCGCTGTCCGCAATGATTTTCATTTCCTTTTCGATTTGCTCTATCGTCAGCTTCATGCGGTTGATGTGGTTATAGCAATTGAAGCCGCAGTAGACACAATAGTTTTCGCAATAATTTGCAATATACAGCGGGGTGAACAAATATACGGTATTGCCGAAATGCCTGCTCGTCTCGACCCGTGCCCGCTGCGCCATTTGTTCAAGAAACGGCTCGGCGGCGGGCGAAAGCAGCGCCTTAAAGTCTTCGACCGAACAGGTCTCATGCTCCAGAGCCGTCCGTACGTCTTTCGCGGTATACCGTGCATAATCATAGGCCTCCATTTGCCCTATGACATTGGCGCAGACATCCGACTCGATCCGTTCCATACCGGGAAGATATTCCATGTGGCTGCGGCGGACGGACGGGTCAGTCTCCAGCCTGTGCTTTTTTTCCAATGCCTGCGGCGACAGATATTCCGAATCTACAAAAAAGCGATCATCCATTGTCTTTTCCTCTCAGTCGCGCAAAAATCCGGTCAGCGGATCGGAAGCGGACGCACCGCGTGCAAGTACCCTTCCGAGGCCCGCAAGATATGCCTTTCTTCCGGCCTCTATCCCTTGGCGGAATGCCGCAGCCATCATCGGGATATCTCCAGCTGTGGCAAGAGCGGTATTTGCCATGACTGCGGCAGCGCCCATTTCCATCGCCTCGCATGCCTGAGACGGTCTTCCGATCCCCGCGTCTACAATAATAGGAAGCTCTATTTCGTCTATCAGGATCTGAATAAACTCTTTTGCGGTCAGCCCCTTGTTGGAACCGATCGGAGCAGCCAGAGGCATGACCGCCGCAGCGCCGGCGCAGGCAAGGTCCCGCGCGGCATTCAGATCGGGATACATATATGGCATGACGATAAATCCCTCTTTTGCAAGGACCTCCGTAGCCCGTATGGTCTCCTGATTATCGGGGAGCAAATATTTGGAATCGCGCATGATCTCTATCTTCACAAAATCTCCGCATCCGAGCTCTCTCGCCAGCCGCGCGATGCGTACGGCTTCCTCCGCATTCCGCGCACCGCTCGTATTGGGAAGCAGCGTAACCCCTTTTGGTATAAAATCCAGTATGCTTTCCCGTTCTTTCGTATTCGCACGGCGGACCGCAAGTGTGATGATCTCTGCCCCGGCATCCCGTACTGCCGCTTCGATCAGTCCGAGGGAATATTTACCCGAACCAAGAATAAACCGCGAGTGAAATTTGTGTCCGCCTATCCATAATATATCCTGCTCCATTTTTCTTCCTTCTTTCTCCTAAGCTTCTTTTGCCAAAATCTGCAGCACTGCGTGCGCCTGATGCGCCGCACAGAGCATCACCCGGGCGGATACGAGCCCGATCTCATCCGCGGCATCGCTGACTTCATCACCGCAAAGATAAAAACGGTTGGTGAGCCTCCTCGTTTTGATATCGTTCGCGCTGCCCAAGCCCGCCATGCCGGAGGCTGCGATCAAATATTTCCCGGGCATCTTCTCTGTTACGGTATCCACAAGCATGGCCTTGTATTCCGCATCGTCAAAGGCCTCGCAGACGATGTCCGCCTCTTTTAAAAGCGCTGCGGCATTTTCCCTGTCTATCCGCACCGTATGGGTCTCCAAAGCAGTATAAGGAGCGATTTCCTTCAAATTCTCCGAGAGGGCTTCCGTTTTCAGCCTGCCTATCTGCTCCGCCTTATATTGCTGCCGGTGAAGATTCGTGAGGTCTACCCTATCAAAATCAATGAGGATCAGCTTCCCTATGCCCGCGCGGGCAAGCGCTACCGCAATATTGGAGCCAAGGCCTCCGAGGCCGCACACGGCAACAACGGCGGAAGAAAAGCTTTTTTGCCGTTCTCTTCCGTGGCGCAGCTCCAACGCAGCCTGCCATTCGTCTCTTGATGGAATCATCTCAGCCGCCTCCTACAAAGCTGACGATCTCAACGACGTCTTCATCCATAAGGACCGTTTCGTCATATCGCGCTTTGGGAACGATATCTCCGTTGCGTTCCACGGCGATCCGTCCGGTGTCATAGGCTGTACCCGCCAGATATTCCGCTATACTCTTTCCGGCAGCATCCGCCGCCTCTCCATTGATCCTGACCATTTGCTTTCCTCCGGGCAAAACAAAACGGGAAGCCCCAAACCTGAAGCTTCCCGCTCAATATGCTTTATTTCAGTATCCCTACGTTGGCATTATCCAAATCAGGTTATGGGTCGAAAGTAACACTTTCCTCTCAGCCTGTCTCACAAGCTCCCTAATGTTCAGTTGTTTTATATAGTATATATCGTTTTCCAACGGTATGCAAGCTGTTTTATTGATTTTTATTCGTTCATACTAATATAATTTAGAAAATATGCAATGGGATCTCTATCGGCTCCAATAAGAGCGTTTTCATCTCTTCATCCAATTTCAGCAAAGAAACGGAGCAGCCCGCCATATCAAGGGACGTACAATAGTTTCCCACATAGCTTCTAAACGTTTTGATTCCTGCAGCATCAAGCATTTCCGCTACTTTTCGATAGGCAATATATAATTCCATTGTAGGCGTGGCACCAAGACCGTTGACCATAACGGCAACTTCATCACTTGCACGAAAAGGTAGATCTTCCAGAATATTTTTTACGATATTTTCTATTAATATATCTGCAGGCTGCCATTTCATACGTTCCCGCCCAGGTTCGCCATGGATCCCTATCCCGATTTCTATCTCATCATCTTCAATCTCGAAAATAGGCGTTCCTTTTGCAGGAGGAATGCAGGAAGTCAATGAAAATCCCATAGAACGTGTATTCGCATTGACACGCTCAGCAAGTGCGACAAGAGTTTCAAGATCGGCTCCCTGTTCTGCTTTTGCACATACGACCTTATAGCCAAATATCGCTCCGCAAATACCTCGCCGGCCCGCCGTGTAGGTACTGTCTTTTACAGCCACATCATCGTCTGTCATAACGGTCTTCGTTTTTATTCCGTCCATTTCACACATTTCTGCCGCCATTGAAAATTGTGCCCTATCGCCCGTATAGTTTTTGACCATAAATAAAACACCCTGATTGCCTGCAGTAAGTTTGGCTGCCTCATAAATTGCATCGGCCGTAGGTGCCGCAAATACAGGGCCCGCGACGATCGCATCCATCATACCTTTTCCTACAAAACCAAGTTGGTCTGGCTCATGTCCGCTGCCCGATCCTGTAATGACCGCTACTTTCTTTTTATTTAGCTGTTTCCTGTATACGATCCGCTTTTCAGGAATAGAATCTACCAACTCTGGATTTGCAGCTACCAAACCACTGATCATTTCGTTCACTGCGTCTTCTGCCCTATTGATTATTTTTTTCATATTTTTTCTCCTTTCATGCTCCGAAAAAATCTCTCGCTGCCTCAAACATATAATAAATCGCCATTGAGCCCGCGTCTCGATTCCCACGGCTTCGTTCTCCGAGATAAGATGCACGTCCTTTTTTTGCAATCATATCAATCGTACTGTCCGAACCTTTTTTAGCTGCAACTGCCGCTTCCCGCAACCCCTGTTTTAAATTCAATTGCGTTTTTGCTGCTCTGCGAAACACTTCAACAGCAGGTGCAAGAGCATCAATCATCGTTTTATCGCCTATCTGCGTATTTTCTCCACGCTCTGACATTCCTTTTAAAGCTGCACATAGTAGATCTGCACAATCTTTCATCGTTAAGTATATTTTGTCCTTTGCCTGCATTGCCATGCGCATAAAACCGGTTCCCAAAATAGCTCCGGATGTCCCTCCGATCGACGAAACGAGTGTCATTCCGGTCTTTTTAAGAATATCGGAAATGCTATCTTCCTGCCATTGAGGTATTTTTTCAAGTACTTCCGAAAATCCTGTTTTAATACCAATACCACAGTCCCCATCTCCAATCTTTGAATCGAGCTCCGTAAGTTCCGGTTCTACCTCAATCATTTTACGGCTGATTGTGTCCAGTAATTGAATCAATATACGCCTTTGTTCCATTTTTCCCTCCTTATTTCATGCCTTTCGCAGCGTTCATGAACCTGCGCTGATAAGAAATGACTTGATTTGTCGAGGTGAAACGCGCAAGATAGCCCGGTTCTGCCGTAATCACTACCCGATCTGACATGTCTGAAAATTCCGGGTCTGCAAGAAGCCTGTCGATATCCGGATAGTTATATTCTCCTTCCATGCTGCATATAATCAGCCGCGTATCCTCTAAATTACAACCTCTCATTACGCGCAGATTGTGGCGGATTCCGTCCAACCCATCGTTGCCTTCTTTATCTCTGAACCGTCGGGCATTTAAAATATCCTCTCCCATATTCAGTACGTCAATCAGTTCTTTTTCCGCTTCATCTGGGCATAAGTAATCATTTTGTAGTAGAAAATCCCTCAATTCTATCAAATGGTTTTTATCTCGGTCTGTCGCATAGCAGTCAAGCCTTGATTTGATATATGTACTTTGCATCGCGCGGTGGCGGATAAAGCTGTTAATAAAATAAGGTTTCGCCTGTAGAGCTAATTGAGTTTGATACGGTTCAAACATAAGCGTGAAATTCACACGATATCCATGTTCGCGTAGCATCAAGGCTAAATTATGTCCCCGCAGAGCGTCCGCCGTTGCAACAGTTTTAAAATTTTTTGAAAAACGCTTATTTCCTTCCATCAATTCGTGAACATTCTCGCTGTTTACCGGCCCTGTATGCGGTACTTTAATCACAACACGATATTTAGAAAACATTTCTCTGAATTTTTCTGCTTCTTCCAGAATGGCCGCTTCTGATTTTTCAAAAGGATTATTTAATTCTACACTAATATCGCAGCCCGGCCCAAGAATTTTCCCGATTTCTTCCATCACTTCATCGCGTGTTTTATACTGTCCGCCTATATTAGCTTTGGGATTATTAATAAACAAATCGTAGACAATTCCCGGGTTGCATGTTAAGTTCGCAATGAGGTTTGCAATAGGGCGAACTTCGTAGGGGTTTGCACTGTCGGCCGAAAAGAGTAAATTCGTCGGACGTTTTTCCCCATTTTTGTCATATGAAATATCGCGCACCAAATCTACACGCAGAACACCGCTCTGCTCCATACATAGCAACCGTTTAAATCCTGGCGGCGTCCCGTCTTCATTCCGATAGAGCGTATCTATTACATCACGATACTGCGTCGTGACACCGATACGCTGTACTCTATTTTCTATCGCCTTGAAGTCGTCTATACATACGTCCATGTCCTCCGCGCGCTTGACATAATCCTCTTCACCAGCTACCATTCCTTTTTCTGCAATCAGCGTTTTTAATTTCAATTCAATCATTTCCTTTTCCTCTCATCCTTTTCCAATATACATATTTGCCATTTCGTATAAATTTTGGGGTACACATTTTCGTACAGACAGTGCATCGCTGAGTGGAACACTTTCTATACTTGTCCCGTGCAATGCAACCATAGAACCGAATTGATTCTCCATTACAAGTTCAACTGCTTTGGTTCCCATACGGGTTCCTAAAAAGCGGTCGAACATTGTAGGATTTCCCCCGCGCTGAACGTGTCCGAGAACAATGTGTCTTGTTTCATGCCCTGTCCGCCGTTCTATTTCTTCCGCAAGGGTTTTTGAAACTTCCCGACGCGCCAGCCTCGTATGTCCGAACATATCGTCGTCTTTCAGATTTTCCTCGCTTTTCTCTATACCTCTCGGCCAAAATCCTTCCGCAACCACGATCACATTGCAAGTATTCCCTACATCATAACGCTTATTCACGATTCTGACGATTTCGTTGATATCGACTGGAAATTCCGGTATTAATACCATGTGGGCATCAGCTGCGACCGCCGCTTCTAAAGCGATCCAACCGGTATACCTTCCCATCACTTCTACAACAATTGTCCGTTCATGGGAAGCCGCCGTCGTTTTCACTCGCTCTATCGCCTCCATCGCTATGCTTGCTGCCGTATCAAAGCCAAACGTATAATCTGTACAGGATAAATCGTTATCGATCGTTTTAGGTACACCTATCATAGGAAGTCCCCGATTGGAAAGCTCCATTGCCACTCCGAGCGTATCATCTCCTCCAATAGCAATCACCGCATCAAGCTTTAAATTTTCCAATGTTCTTTTTGCTGCTACCAATCCCCCTTCACATTGCATTAGATTCGTTCTTGAAGAACCAAGAATCGTTCCACCTTCCGTCTGTATTCCTTTTACGAGCTTTCGGTTAAGAGGTACATGTCTGTTATCTATCATACTGCGCCAGCCATACATCAAACCCACGCTTTCCATTCCGCATTGTTCACACCGAATTACCGCGCTGCGAATCACTGCATTGAGTCCGGGACAGTCGCCGCCGCCAGTCAATATTCCTATTCTTTTCATATTTTCATCCTTTGCTCAGTATGCTTTTTCAAATATTTCCCAAATTTCTTTTACACTTGTCTTTCGTGGATTTCCTGTCGTATTGGCATCACTAAACGCCACTTCGGACAGCTTATAAAAATCCTCCCTTTTTACAGATAATTCTTTTAAACTCGTCGGTATCCCCACTTCCTTTGCCAAATCTCTTATTGCAGATATCAGACTGTATTTTTCTTCTCCAGCTCCCATTGCAACCGCCGCTTTTTTGATTTTCCATTCTGGCAATACTTCTAAATTGTATGCCAGCACATGAGGCAGTAAAACCGCGTTTGCAATTCCATGCGCCATATTGTATATAGCACCTAAACTATGCGCCATAGCGTGAACAAGTCCAAGCCCTGAATTGGAAAAGCCCATACCAGCCATGTATTGCGCAAGCGCCATTTGTTCCCGTCCGTTTTCTTCTCCTTTTACAGACAACGGTAAATATTGAGAAATCATTCGAATGGCTTCCAAATGGAATATATCGGTAAGTTCCCATGCGTCTTTTGTAAAATATCCCTCAACCGCATGTGTAAGCGCGTCCATTCCGGTTGACGCAATAAGCGACGACGGCATGCTTTTCATCAATTCCGGATCAATTACGGCTATTTCCGGAATGCAACCAGGATCTGTGCAGACGATTTTTCGTCGGTTGTTTTCATCTGTGATGACATAATTCATCGTCACTTCAGATGCAGTTCCCGCAGTTGTGGGCACTGCGATTATAGGCACGCATGGCCGTGGCAAAACATTGCGGCCTGCAAGGCTGACAACATCATGGTGTACCGGATTCGAATAGATCATTCCTACAGCTTTGGCCGTATCGATAACCGATCCGCCGCCTATGGCGATTATAAAGTCTGCTTTTGCGCTTTCAAAATGGCAAATGCCACGCTGGACATTTTGAATTGTCGGATTTTGGCATATATCGCTGAATATTTCATATGGAATATTTCCCGTCTCAAGAATATCTGTTACTTTTTTTATAATCCCTACTGCAACTACGCCCTCGTCGGTCATTAAAAATGCTTTTGCAAAATGCTTTTCTGCGGCAATTTCACAGATTTCCTTTACCGAACCTCTGCCAAAAATACTCCTCTTATTGAACCAACAGGTATGCGTTTTCAATTTTCCCTCCTGACCGTTTTTTCGTATCAAAACTCTTTGTTTGTACTACCCTTATTTACTTTTATGATTCTTCTATCAATGCAATCAGAATTTCAGCCGCTTTTTGCGCAAATTTTTTATCATTGATATGCAGGGGCAGTTCTATGACTTTTACTTTCTGCGTATCTATATGTCGTTTCAGTGTCTCAAACAAGGCCTCGTCTTCTTCTTTTCCATAAAACGGCTGTCCTTCCGCATCAATCATAGAAACACCTTTCAATGGTAATAAAAGTACTGTCTTTTTATGCGCCATATTTAACTTCTGCGCAAGTTTTTCCCCTAACGCTCTGTTTTCTTCCGTAGTAGTACGCACAAGTGTTACGCTAGGATTGTGTCGATATATATTACGGTTTTGCATATTTTCTGGTAGAGTATCTATCGTTCCGAAATTGATCATATCCATCGCTCCTACCGAGACCACTTGCGGAATTCCCTTTATGGCTGCCGCTTCCGACCGATGTTCCCCGGCTGCTAATACGCCGCCAAAAAGTTCATCGCACCATTCTGTTGTCGTAAGATCTAATACTCCTGCAAAAAATCCTGAGTTGATAAGAGCTTCCATTGTTTTTCCTCCCGTTCCTGTTGCATGGAACACCAAAACTTCGAAGCCCTTCTTTTCCAGATATTCTCTTGCAGCATCTACACACGGCGTTGTTACGCCGAACATTGTCGCTGCGATCAAAGGTTTTTTATTCGCCTTTTGCTTTACTTCATAGTTCAACATGCCCGCCATTGCATGGGCAGCATTTGCAAAAATTTTAGTGGAAAGCGAATTAAGTCCCGAAACATCTACAATCGAAGGATACATCATGATATCGCTGGTCCCCACATAAAAAGATACGTCGCCAGAGGCAACCGTTGAAACCATAATTTTGGGGACACCGATCGGCAGCGCACGCATTCCAGGGGTAACGATCGAGGTACCTCCCGTTCCACCGAAAGAAAGTATTCCGTCGAATCTATATTCTTCATACAGGCGAGGAATGATTGCTTCCATTCCTTTTGAAAGGGCCTGTGTTGCATAAGCGCGATCCTTTTTTTGTATAATCTCTTCTATATCATATCCTGCCGCCGCCGCTACATCAGCATTGGATATATCAGCCGGAATTTCCGCCTCAAAAACTCCGGTATGAATTATCAATGTTTTAAGGCCCGCATCCTCTAATAAATTTTTTACATAAGCGTATTCCCGCGCTTTCGAATCGAGCGTCCCTGCAAGTGCGACTGTTTTCATCTTTCTGCCTCCTGAATCAACCATTATTTAATTTTTGTATATGTAATTTTCTTTCAAAATATGGGGGTATTTTGTTTTCTGCAATTTCATTTTACGGTTGAAAGTCGGGCATATCCATAGACAGATGTACGGATAACATGTTTATTTGTTAACCTCTTGTTTGAATTTACCGAACAGTTGTAAATACAGAATTTTTCGGGAAAAAATCAATGACTTTTCATTTGATTTTAAGTTTTCTATTTTATTTCAACATGTTATACTATAATTAGTAAATTTTTGAGATGTCTTATCTGTGATTAAATCCGGGACATTTCAGTTGCTCGCCTTTTGAGCGTATATGTCGTTTTCATTTGTTATATTTTATATAGATTATGGGGAACTTTTGTGCAGAGATTTTTTGTCATTCATCGGCAGGAGGAACATACATGGAACGAAATGAAATTCATGCTTTTCTGAAAAAACGTTTGGAACAAAATGGTCATTTGTTAGGCGTAGCCTGCGGCAGCGGTATTTCTGCGAAATACACGGAAAAAGGCGGCGCTGATATGCTGCTTGCGCTCAACTCCGGACGGTTTCGGCAGGCCGGCACATCTTCTTTGGCAGGTTTCATGCCTTTTGCAAACTGTAATCAAATGGTTATGGATTTTGCTTCTCGGGAAATTATCCCCAGTATAAAAAAAATCCCTGTAATTTTCGGTTTATGCGCAACCGATCCTACGATCTCGCTTCCTGAATATCTGGAATTGATCCACGAAAAAAAATTCAGCGGCATAAACAATTACCCGTCCATCGGCATGATTGGAGGCAGATTTCGTGAAGCTCTGGAAGAGGAGGGTATGACTTACGATAAAGAGGTTGAAGCGATACGTATTGCCAACCAGAAAAATATATTTTCCGTAGCGTTTGTTTTTGATGAGCTTCAATGCGAAAAAATGCTTGATGCAGGTGCCGACATCATTTGTTTACACCTCGGCCTTACAAGCGGCGGAAATCTCGGTGCCAAAAAAGTTATGTCTTTGGAGGAATCTATAGACGCTTCCAACCGTATTTTCAGAATATGCGAAGCGATACGTCCTTCTGTTATCAAGTTAATTTACGGCGGACCGGTACGCACGCGTCTTGATGTGAAATATATGTACGACAATACTATCGCACAAGGCTATCTCGGCGGTTCTTCGTTCGAACGCATACCATCTGAGCAATCCCTTACTCATGTAACTCAGGAATTCAAAATGGTCGGTAAATTTAATCAGAATGCCGAACTTCATAAAATGATAGCAGATGTATCCAGCCACTACAACTATGTAGATCTCATTAAAGAACACGTCGCCGCCAATTACATGCATGAATTGATCTTTTCCGATATCGCCGACAAGCTTCACATCTCACGTTCTTACCTCAGTACGCTTTTCAAAAAAGAAATGGGGTGTACCTTTCCGGAATATGTGCGTCGTGTGCGTATCAATAAGGCAATCGAGATCGAAAAATGTGAATTGATTTCCTTTGTAAACCTTGCCTATCTTGTGGGGTATAATGACTATGCTCATTTCAGCAAAGCATTCAAAAAGCAGACCGGCATGTCGCCCCGGGAATATTTTTCCAATAAGAATCGCAAGCTTCGTGAATCTGTGCAATAAAAATAAAGAACCGCTTTAAAGCGGTTCTTTATTTTTATAATATTTACAGGACAGTAGGAAAGAAATCCTATCTTAGCATCGTCCAGTCATATTCCGTGCCGAGCCGTTGCCCGCGGTCATAGTGCAGGTCGTGATATACCTGAGCGCAATCCGTTGGAGAAACATATCCTGCAATCAGGTCTTTTACATTAATCTCTCCTGTTTTGAATTTTTCATATAAAAATGTATGAATATCCTGCATGGTCATTGGATAAAACGGATTGACGAATTCTCTCTGATCTGTGCACGGATCTGGCTCCGCGAGCATCATATTGATATATACTCCATGAACATGCTGTCCCCGATAATGCAAAAATCCATAGTTCATAATTTGGCTGTCAGTATTCGGCGGATCACAAATCACTGTAACATTTCCATTACGTTTAACGACATATTGGCAGTGTTTAATATTTCCGGCCCACGCAGTCGCATCCACCGCAACATCTACTAATTTACCATCATTCAATTCAATAATATCTTCCAACACATCTCCTATTTTTGCATTCAGCACATGGGTTGCTCCGTGAGCTTTTGCCTTATCGGCACGATATTTTTCCGGCTCCACTACAATAATATTTTTAGCGTTATATATTTTAGCTGCCATTAGGGTTGCAAATCCGAATATTCCGAGTCCTGCAATCACAATTGTATCGTATGGTTTCAAGCCCGCTTGCATGCAGGAAAACAGGCCGGTGCGCAAAATCGTCATCCACGCATTCTCTTCATGGCTGATCCAGTCCGGCATATGCGTCAGCAGCGAAGGCCTAATGTTGAAATATTGTTCGTGCCCTACCAGTGCATATACTTTGTCTCCCACCTTATAATCCTTTACATTCTTTCCAACGGCTACAACTTCAGCCGAAGTGTTATAGCTCGTTTTATGTGGTTTTCCGAGGTCTAAAGCTACCCTATGCATCGACGCATCTTGATTCCTCGCATACTGGATTGCCTCTGTACCGACACTAATTAGCGATTTTACAGACTTGCACTGTACTTCGTCATCCCCGAGCGGTGGCAGCGGCACAGTATCGAGCCGTGCGTCGAACGGGCCATGCATCATAATAACTTTTGATTCTGTATACATTTTAAATTCTCCTTTTTCTTTATTGTAAAAGTTTTTTATTAGTTGCTTTTTTGCGCTGCCTGCTTAATTTGGGACTTTTTGAATACCTGTGCAGATACGGAATCAAGGATAACTGCAAACAGGATCAATAATCCTTTTGCTACTACCTGCCAGTTGGAGTCCACAGCCATTAGATTCAAGCCATTGTTCACAACCCCTACAATCAGGCACCCGGCTAATGTGCCGAGAACATTGGCATTTCCACCCATAAGTGATGTCCCGCCAATGACAACCGCAGCAATTGCGTCCATTTCCATGTTGGTTCCTGCGGTGACTTGAGCGGAAGCCGACCGTGCTGTTAATATAATGGAAGCAAGGCCTGCGCAACCACCGATTACTCCGAATACACCATAGCGCGTTCTGTTTACGTTGATTCCACATGCGCGTGTTGCCTCCTCATTGCCGCCCATCGCAATCACATGTCTGCCGAACGCTGTCCGGTTTACAACAATATACATTACTATTATCGTAGCAATCATAATGAATACAGGAAACGGTACTACACCTACATAACCTTGTCCAAAAAACAAAAAATCTTCCGGCAAACCATATACAGCTTCCATTCCCGTCGTAACATAACACAGTCCCCGATAGATGGACGACATAGCAAGCGTTACGATAAATGCCGGCAGTTTAAAAGCCGTAACCAGAAAAGCATTCAGCAGCCCCGTTCCGATTCCCATAATAACACCTGCGATAATCACAACCCCAACCGGAACGCCTGCCTGTAGCATAAAGGCCATCATAATTCCGACAAAACCAAGAACTGATCCAACTGAAAGATCGATAGCTCCAATCGCCAATACCAAAGTAAATCCCGCTGCAACTACTGTTGTGACCGTAACCTGCCGTAAAATATTGAATAAATTCTGTGATGTCCAGAACAGCGGGGTCATGCAGCAAAGGGCAACTACGATCACCGCCAGAACCAGAAACACCTTATATTCCATCAAAAATGATGTCACTCCCAGCTTCAGTTTCAATTCCTCTCTCTGTTTTTGCATATCTTAAGCCCTCCATTTCATTTAGATATCGAAAGCATGTGCAATCAGTGTTTCTTGATCTGCTTCCTGCCTGCTGCACTCAAAGACCAATTTTCCACCTCTGACTACCACAATCCTATTGCTCATACCAAGCAGTTCCGGCATTTCCGATGAAATCATAATAATAGCCATTCCTTGATTTGCAAGATCGGCCATCAACTGATAAATTTCCGACTTGGAACCCACGTCGATCCCACGAGTCGGTTCATCCATAATCAGAATATCTACATTTTTCAAAAGCCACCGTGCGATGATTACTTTCTGCTGATTTCCGCCGGAAAGATTGCCAATCAATTCTTTTGGCGAGCTATATTTAACGGATAATTTCCCTGAAACTTTTGTAAATTCTTTCAGTTCTTTTTTGGGGGAATACAACTCCAGTCGATTAGTAATTTGTCCAAGACTGGCAAGCGTTGTATTTCCAATGACGGATAATGTGTAGATAGAGCCGGTACGCAGACGATCTTCCGTCACCATACCAATTCCGTTTTCCACAGCATCTTTTGGACGTTTTATATGCACTTTTTTCCCATGTATATAGATTTCCCCACTGTCCGGCCTTTCCATACCAAAAATCGACCGCATGATCTCTGTCCTGCCCGCCCCCATCAGGCCCGCAAATCCAAGTATTTCACCAGACCGTACCTCGAAGCTGATATCGTCGAACACACCTGTTTTACATAGATGTTTCACCTCAAGCGCCACATCGCCATATTTTGGCTGTACTTTGGGATAAATATCTTTCAACTCTCTTCCAACGATCATTTTAATCAACTGGTCGTTGGATATATTTTTGCAGTAATCTGTTTTGATAAAATGCCCGTCCCGAAGAACTGTCACCCTATCACAAATATCAAAAATCTCTTCTAATTTATGGGAAATAAAAACGGAGGTTACGCCTTCTTTTGCCAAATTGCGCGTAATTTTATATAATAGCTCTACTTCTTTTGTAGTGAGTGCGGAGGTCGGCTCGTCCATAATAATAATATCTGCATCGTAAGATACCGCCCGTGCCAGCTCAACAAGCTGCATCTCCGCAACACTGAGGTTCTTAACGGGAACATTCGGCTTTACATCGATTTCTAACCCGTGAAGAAGTTTCTCTGTTTTCTCATGCCGTTTTCTGATATCTATCATGGCGCCTTTTTTAAATTGCTTCTCACGTCCTAACCAGATGTTCTCTGCAACTGTCATGTTGGGAACCAAACTGATCTCCTGATGGATCATTGATATTCCGCTCTCTAACGCTTCTGCCGGACTTTTAAAGTTAATCTTTTGTCCCTTGAACTCAATTTCGCCCCCATCTCTCTGATACATACCCAAAAGTATCTTCATCAGCGTCGATTTTCCCGCTCCATTTTCTCCAATCAGAGCATGTATCTCTCCTTTTTCAAGTTCAAGGTTGACGTCATCAAGGGCAATGACTCCAGCAAACACTTTTTTAATCCCGCTCATTTTTAAAATCGTATTCATTGCCTTCCCCTTTTACTGTTTCGATTTTGCGGACATCCGGCAGCATACCTTCGTATGCTGCCGGATCCCTGTCACTGCTTAATGATAAGCCGCAAAAGTATCTTCATAGAACTGAAGGTCTTCTTTACGCTGTTCTGCATTATCAGGCGTAAGCATATAAACCGCACTTATTTCTGGGAGATATACTTTCGTTGTATCATCATATCCTGCAAGTTCGGTATAGGTGCCATCGTAAAGTTTTACTGCAAGTTCTGCAAGGTTTCTTGCAAATACAGGCTTATCCTGGGCAGCAGTTGCATCTAATCTTCCCTCGATAATCAGATCCGTTCCCTGCATTGCACCATTGCCGCCGAGGACCATAACGTCCTCTTTCATATTCGCTGCTTCTAAAGCATTGATCGCTCCAAGTGCTTCCTCATCATTTGCGCACAAAACAAAATTGATATCTTGATAGGTTTGAATCCAATCTTCCACAAGCTTTTGCGTATCTTCTGTTCTCCAGTTTCCATAACCCTCTACCAGAATATTGATTCGCCCGGGCATTTCTTCGGCTAACTCTTTCATCACATCCAAACGAATAAAGGAACCTGTGTGTCCTGCCGTAGGGTAAACCAGGCAAGTATTGAGCACCAAATCAGGGTTTTCTTCCAACATATTTTTTACATATTCTTTCGTGCAGGCACCGATTTGGTCTTCGCCTATACCCTGATACATAACAGCAACCTCATCAGTCGTCGGTACACCGCGCAGATCCACGACTTTTACACCTGCTGCCGTCGCATTCTGATAGGCCGGAATGCAGCCTTCCGAGTCAACAGGCATCGTGAAAATAAGATTGTAACCCGCCGTAACGGCTGTTTCCATATTGGTGAGGAATTCTTCATTTACCATGTTGCAGTTATACCCGGTAAAATCTGTAAATTCTACTTCATCTTGCTCGTCGTTAATCAGTTCTAATTGATAACGGATATGGTCTACATGATCCTGTTGGTTTACGTCTAAAATATCGAACACAAAAGCAACTTTAATTTGCTGCTTGCCTCCCGATTCTTTCTGAGTTGCTTCCGCTTCCGCGTTTGCTGTAGAATCGTCTGTACTTTCCACCGATGCCGCCGAAGATTCGGTTGCCGGCGCTGCCGAGCAAGCAACAACAGATAATACCATAATTACCGTCAATACAATAAGTAACAATTTTTTCATATTCTGATCTCCTTTTTTATTGCAGTTTCCTGCATAATTACTTTTATCCGGTGTTTCCGGACAAATTATAGGTTCTGATTGATATTTCTCACAATTTCGCCGACATCTTTTACGTTGCTAATATCGCCGAGAAACTCATATAATCGTTTTGCGTCTATGGGATCCATGATCGTCTCTGCAATCTCCATAAATTTACTTTCTAATTCGTCTTCCGTGAGTCTCAAATGCGGATCTCCTTTTGCAATGTCAACACAACGTACGTGGCGTGTGCCATCGTTCATGACAACAACGATCTTCGTACCGCCTTTTCCTTTGGTGAATCCTTCTCCTTTTTCCGTAACATTTATTTTTCGGCATAAATCCATTGCTGCTTTATCTGTAATTTGATCTCCTGCAAAATCTCCAAGACGAATCCCTTTATTTTTTAATGCCAACGCCACACAATAAGGAATGCTGAATTTCCCTTGGATCGGAATTTCCGGTTGTGGATATCTATCGTTTTCGATCGCTGAATGTTCTGCATAACAAAAAATTTCTTTTATTTCCTCCGTGCGAAATTCAGTCTCATCAGCGAGTCCAAGCGCTGCATCGATCGCATTGTGCGTTCCGCGGCAAGAAGGATAACGCTTCATGATCATGCCCGGCGAAAGGAAAGTTGAAATTCGTTTTTCTATAATGTGATGGAATAACTTTACATCAAATCCATTGGAAGAAACGGCCAACAGCCCGCTTTCGTCTTCCAACTCCGCAGGATTCGCATCAAATCCGAGCTGCGCCATCTTTGCTGCATAAATTCCTTTTGAAGCAGTTCTTCCTGCCGTGAGGTCTTTTGCAAACGTACCATAGCTTGCTCGCAAACCGCTTGCCTCTGTCGCCGCGATTCCAAGTGCGTTTGTAAATTCTTCTTCCGTCAGTCTCAGCAGCTTTGCTGCCGCCGCTGTCGTTCCAAATATTCCTGTTGTACAGGTCGTATCCCACCCCATGTGATACCCCGATGCAAACAAAGCACTTCCCATAAGTCCTGTTATCTCTACACCGGTAATATAAGCATCTATGATTTCCTGTCCTGAAGATGAAAGCGCTTCTCCGAGAGCAAGAACCGAAGGAAATACCGCCACGGTTGGGTGACCCTCCGCCGCCACACAGATATCGTCAAAATCACGGATATGAGCAGCCATGGCATTTACCATTGCTGCATATTCCGGGGCAAGCTTTAAATCCCTTATCCCGATAACTGAAGCGTTTGTATCTGCATGAAATCCTCTGTAATATTCCGCAGTACGGCGTACTGGCCAATCGTTCATTCCGCCAAGAATACAGCCGACGCAATCCCGCATAATTTCTGCGGCTATTTTTTGGGTAGCGGCCGAAATCGTATCTTTGTTAATAGATATCGCATAGCTTGCAATCTCTTGTGTAAGCGTCATGGCGGTTTCCCTCCTGCTGTTTTATTCCTATTTTCTAATATTTTTAAAAGCTGCAGCTTGTTCTTTAATACCTCTCTCCGCTGCAAACCGCTCAATACTGGAAGCCCCAAAAAAACCATCGATCTCGGGTACCCGTTCTATCACATATTGCGCGTCCTGTGGTTCTGCGATTGGCCCGCCGTGGCATATCACCATAATATCCGGGTTTACTTCACGTCCTGCTGCAATAATATCTTTTATTTTTATAATGCAGTCATCCAGCGTCAGCGCCGTCTTTGCCCCAATGGTTCCTTTTGTGGTAAGTCCCATGTGCGCTACCAGAATATCAGCGCCTGCTTTTGCCATCGCCACCGCTTGTTCTGGATCGAATACATACGGACATGTCAGCATATCTAATTCATGTGCTTTTTTTATCATTTCCACTTCAAGACCATAACCCATATCTGTCTCTTCAAGATTCTGTCGGAAAATTCCATCTATAAGGCCTACCGTCGGGAAATTCTGAACGCCGTTAAATCCCTGTGCCTTGAGATCCTTTAGATACACCTCCATAACTCGGAAAGGATCCGTACCACATACTCCAGCTAATACTGGCGTATCTTTTACTACGGGCAGTACTTCCGCCCCCATTTCTACGACGATTTGATTCGCATCTCCATAAGAAAGCAACCCTGACAACGAGCCTCTTCCCGCCATGCGAAATCTTCCGGAATTGTAAATAATCAACATATCTGCGCCGCCTGCCTCACTGCTTTTAGCGGTGATTCCGGTTCCTGCGCCAACGCCAACCAGTATTTTTCCTGCTTCTGTTTCGCGTTTGAACCTTTCCATAATTTCTGCTCTGGTCATTGTGTTCATATTTTTTCTCTCCTTTATTTTTTTGTTTTATAGATAGAACATATTGTTCAAATCTATAAAAATGAGTACGCTGAAGATACATAAAGGTAAACGACAACCATTTGAGTCATCTTGTCTTTCTTTAATATTATATACTTGATTTTGTCTATATACTGAAAGTACTGTATTTTCTCTATGGGTTTATACTAACGATTCTTTTACACAAATTCAAAGTATATATGTGCGCTTAACTTGTCTATTTGTTAGATTAAATTTTCTTATTAATGTACTCTTATAGCTATATAAGACATTGCTTATTCAAAAATGTTCTTTCAATATGTTAATTTGTTTGATTAGAGAAAATTCTGCTATTTTTTATACATAAATTAAGATTTTATATAGTTTTAATATGGAATTAAAATTCCTTTTATTTTCTCACGTTGCATTTTCCCCACATTAAGTTACAATAAAAATATAAATTTTTGTCAAAAGGAGGGGCGGTATGCTAAAGCTTGAACCAATCGCGCATATACGAAGCGACTTTCCTACAAAATTCGGTATTCCCCGCCAAAGCGGACTGGTTGGGGATACGCGCGCTTCTATCATTTTTACCGAACCATACAGGAAGCCTGAAGCGCTGAGGGAACTTGAGTCGTTTTCTCATATTTGGCTTCTATGGGGTTTTTCAGAGGCATGCCGCTCTTCATGGTCGCCCACAGTGCGTCCGCCGCGGTTAGGCGGCAACGTCCGCGTAGGCGTATTTGCCTCCCGCTCTCCCTACAGGCCTAATCCGATCGGCCTTTCTTCCGTGAAGCTTGACTTGATCGAGCTGGAAACGCCGGACGGGCCGGTTATTCATGTGCTGGGGGCCGATCTTATGAACCGTACGCCGATCTATGACATCAAGCCCTATATCCCGGGCGACTGTCATCCGCAGGCGGCCGCTGGATTTACCCGGAGCTTGGAGGATGCTCCTCTTCAGGTAGCAGATTCTGAAAAATATTTGGAGCCTTTGCCACCGGAGGATGCAGCGGTGATCCGTTCCCTGCTTTCCTATGACCCCCGCCCCGGATATCATCACGACCCGGACAGGATATACGGCATGGAATACAAAGATTTTGAAATCAAATTTTCCGTCCGAGGCAGTCTCTTAACAGTCCGCGGCGTGTGCCGGCGAACGCAAGAGCAATAAAATATCATACCTGTATTTTTCTTGTCCGAATTTAGAACAGAGCCTGATATTTCCCATAAAAATTTTTCTTTGTGGTATAATAAGAATATCTTATGAGGAAGCGCTGCCTGCTTCCATCAAATAAAGAGAGAGAAGGTGTTCGTATGATTTGTAACAATTGTAAACAAAGCTATGACGATAGTCTGAATGCCTGCCCGTATTGCGGTGCAGTCAAAATGCCAACAGCCGAATCTGCCGCACCGCAGCAGTCACCGCAGCCACAACAGAACCAGCAGGCTTATACCGCCTATCAGCAGCAACCATACGGCCAAGTACCGCAGGTGCAGACTGCGCCGCCCGCAAAGGGTTCCGCAACGACCAGCCTTGTGTGCGGCATCATCGCCATTGTTTTGGGCTGTCTTGTTCCGATTGCCGGTATTATTCTTGGTATTATAGCGGTCGTCACAGGAAACAAGGCAAAACGCATATTGCCCCCAGAGCAGCGCGGTTCTGCAAATGCAGGCTTCATCTGCGGAATCATCGGTATTGTGGTCGCTGTGATTTTTTGGATCATCAATGCTGTCATTATCTCGTCACTGACCTCATTTTTGTATTATTGAGGAGGCAGTATGAAAAAAAGAATATCTGTCTTTTTTCTTCTGGTTCTTGCGTTTCTCCTGTGCGCGGCAGGCTGTGCCTCCGCCACGGCTCCGGTCGTCAAAGTCGGAAAGGAGTCGATTCCCTCCCTGTATTCCGTTGTCGGTGAAAAAAAGATCACGGGAACTTCCACGGGCGTAGGAACCGGAGGTGCAGAGGTAGAGCTTACCTATCAAGGCGTGTCTTTGGAGGAACTGAATTCTTATATTGAAGCTCTCGTTTCCGACGGTTATATGGTCACGCAGGAGGCACAGGCCTCCGGAACCGCTCAAAGCTATCAGATTGGGAAAGAAGCCTCTTCCGACGGTTATATTATCCTAATCAGTTTCCTGTTCGAAAACGGCGGCAGCACCGTCATTCACTATACGGTCGCTCAGGGAACCATTACGCCGGAAACCGTTACCGGCTGAATCAAAAAGCTGTGTTTTGGCGAAAAAGGCACAGCTTTTTTCTTTTCCGTTGTTTCATCTATGTTCTTTTTCCTTATTATAGAAACAGAAAACAAACGATCGAAGGAGGCTTTATATGGAATTCAAGCAGGAAAACGGCCGTATTTATGCGGAGGACGATAATGGAAGGCTGATCGCCGAGATCACTTTTCCGGAATCAGCGCCCGGAACCGCGACAATCGACCACACGTTCGTCTCCCCTGCTTTGCGCGGCAAGGGTGTTGCAGGGGAATTGGTGCAAGCGGCTCTTCGTCAGATTGCCGAAAGTGGAAAGCAGCCTGCTGCCACATGCCCCTACGCCGCATACTGGCTTAAGACTCATCCTGAATATTTGGGAAAGCTTACAGGCCTTTAAAAAATCCATTTTTGTTATTTTTTTCAAAAAATAACATTTTGTTTGAAAATTTTTAAAAATACTTGCAGGAATTCCAATACGGGTGTAGAATGTATATAATAAGAAAATCATACAGGAAACCAAAATATAAAATGTTTAAGAGGTCGGTTTTCGGGTATGATAATAGTAAAGCAGGATGACTTCGGCGAATCGTGATTCGGAAGACCATCTGAATCGGCAAAGAAAGGGCGTGATACCAATGTACGATGTTGAATGCGTTAGGTTGGGCACGCATACACAATTGCAAGGATAGGCTTTGAGGCTGCACATAAGGGATCACGGAAAAGGATTTTTGAATTGGTTCTGACAGTTTGGAAATATCCGTGGCGGCAGAAATAAGCTGATGAACCGCTGAGACAGCGGACGGAGAGCGGGAATTCTGCGGCAGAGCTGTAAAGAAAGCTTAGTGGAGGCGCCAAAAAAAGCAAACGTATCGCGGGCGTTGTAGCCGCATGAGAAAGCCGCTTGTCGGTTTAAAGGTGTATGTGGTGCCGGAAAAGTGCAGACTGTTTGCAAAGAATGCCATATTGGATGTGCCGGTTGGTACGTAAATATAAAGTGAGAGATGCTGCGTATCAATGTGGTGGTCGGCAGGAACCGATGGGAGATGCATGACCCGAAGATATTGGCAGAGCGCAGGACTGTATAAGTAAAAGTGAATGTAAATAGTGATGATAGAAGCGGGGTCTTGAAATAAGACCCCGCTTTTTTATTTGAACACACGGAACCATAAAAAATACGGCTTTCATGGGTGAAAGCCGTATTTTTTGCTATAGCATTTTACTTGCATGCGATCTTCCACCACAGCTCCTGAAGCGGCGGGATGCGTCCGATCATATCAGCTTCCAGCATACTCCAGATGACGCCGCGTTTTGGCCGCGGATATTCATGTCTTGTCGCAATCACCTTTGTGGGAGTCACAATATAGTCGATCGCCGTATCAAATTCACGTACTTCAACATCAACATCCATGATCTGGCAGTCGTGTCCTACTGCAATGAGCAGCGAGGAGTCATCTACCAGCCCTGCTGTATAGAGCATAGCCCACTCAAGGTCAAAATATCCATGCCCTTTTCCGAAACGGATACCGCCCGGCGTGATCGCGCTCGCACCCGTCACAAGCAGATCGATATGGCCTACCTCCTGCTTCAGTGCATCCAGTGTGCAGTGCTTCCAATAACGCTGTACACCGTCGAGCGTGGAGGCAAGCTCTTCTTTCCCCTCCGGCACCATACCCGGCTTGATGATAAAGAAGCCGCGTGAAATGCTGTAATTTGTCATCACAAGCGTTTTCTTATCGAGCAATATCTTTTCACGCAGGTATTCGAGATTATTATCCGGCGTGACAAAAAGAACGTCCGCCTGCTTATAAAAATCCTGCTGGACGAAGAGCTCCGCATTCTTATCGCTTCCCTCATAATCCGTGATAAATTCAGCAAAATTGAAACTGAAACGGGAATCCGGCTTCGCTACCTTGCGCAGCTCTTCCCAAATCATCATACGTGCCGTTTTCGCATCTAATTTTCCGCTCATAACCATTCTCTCCTATTTCCAAAATGTCTTATTCTTAATGTCTTTGATAAAATAGTATATCTGAAAGGCAAATACCCCGATCAGCGAGAACAGACATATATAGAGTAATACTGTGAGAAATAGCTCCGAATACATAACGTCTCCTCCTTATAATTCCTTGATATTGGTCTTCAAAAGTTCAAAATCAAATTCCTTTTTGCATGCGATATGACCGATGATCGTAATGACGGTAGATACGGCAAGCGCAAGAGAAAAGCTTGTAAAGGATTCTCCCATGACATAGAAGGGCAAGCCCACCGCAATACCCGCGATCGTTGCAAGCGCCGCCGCTGTTCCGGATATCCGTTTGGAATACAGGCCTGTTATCGTTGGAACGACTGCCGCTGAAGCAAGCAGGTCTGCAAGCAGCAGTGTTTGAAGCACAGAGGGCTCGAACGATGCGATGATAAGGCCTGCGATACCGATCGCTACTGCTCCGATCCGCCCGATGCGCACCATATTTTTTTCGCTGATATTTCCCTTCTTCAGCGGACGTGCGATATCGATGGATACGATCGACGAGAATCCACTGAGGGCATCGCCGCCTGTGGAGGAGGCCGCCACCACGACAACGAGGCAGAACAGCATCACCGCCCATTCCGGAAGCGCAGTAGCAACCGTCATGCCGGAAGCGATGGATGTATGCGGAACATCTACTCCAAGGCCGACCGCAAACAGTCCAAGCGCTGCTGCAACGATCGTCATCGGAAACACCATGACAGCTGCGCTGATGAGAGATTTTTTGATGACTTTCTGATCTTTGGCCGTATATATCCTCTGCCAGAGCGTCTGATTCAAAAGCTCTGCCGACACCACGCCTATGATGATCATCGCCGCAAACTCCAGTCCTGCCTCATCGAAGATATTCAGGAAATTCGGAGATACAGCTTCTATCGCCCCATATATCTGGGAAATACCGCCTACATCAAACAGGCACATAAATGCAGGGAAGAAAAGGAGCGGCGTAACGAGCAGGGATTGCAGCCCCGCAGTAAAGATCGTGGCCGTAACGCCCCCGAACGATGCAAAATAAATGGTGGGTATCCCAATCACGATGATGCTCAAAAGCATGGGAACTCCCGCCACATATTTGAACATGATGGCCGCGCCGATCATATTGGAAATAAACAGAATGAACATATAAATAATGGATACCGCAAGGGATACCACATACATAAATTTTCCATACCGCGTATTGGTATACTCGCCGAGCGTATGTCCTTCCGGAATCATAGTTTTGATCCGTTTAGAAATCGGAACAAAGACGATAAACGCAAGCGAGATCGCCAGCGCATAGCCTATCATTGCCGTCACGCCCGTGGTATAGGCCGATTCCCCCGGCGAAAAAATGAGCCCTGTTCCAACCGCATAGGCGATAAAAGAAGCCGTCATAAAGCCTGTGGAGATATTCCGTCCGGCGGTAAAATAGGCTTCCTCGTGTTTCATCTTTTTCTTTGCGAAATGCGTACCTAAAATGGCGATAACGATTCCGACTGCCAAAGATAAGACGATCAAGATGATGGCAAAACTATTCAATGCATTCCCCCCAATTCGATGCCATGGAGCAGCTTTGCCCTCCGTCCGCTTTCCCGCGGCAGGATATCTGATATCTGCTCCTAAGCTTAAAAATATTAAAAAACCGCAACATGTTAGATTATATAAAAAAACCTCTCACGGCGCAACCCATTTTCGAATAATGATCAATCTTTATATTTTTTCTTTCGGTATATCCCGAATAATATTCCATTTCTTTTCGTATATCTATTTTTCCGTTTCCCTTTTATTATGGAAATAGCAGGGAATCTATATTCGATATTTGTGAATCCAAAATTTTAATTTTTTATGTTCAAGAGAATACGGGCATAAAAAATCCCCCATGCGTACATGGGGGATTTTTGCAGAATATTTATTTCTCTTCCGCAAGATTCTTGTAATATTCGTAGCGTTCTTTCGCTTCCTCTTCCGATTTCTCGAACAGCTTCTCCGCTGTTTCCGGGAAGAGCTTCTTCAGAGATTTATACCGCGTCTCGCTCATGATAAAGTCGCGGAAGCTTGCCGTTGCCGGCTTGGAATCGAGCGTGAACGGATTCTTGCCCTCTTCTTTCAGCAGCGGGTTGTAACGATAGAGCTGCCAGTAGCCTGCTTCCACTGCACGCTTTTCTTCCTGCTGCGACTTGCCCATGTTGATGCCGTGGTTGATGCACGGTGCGTACGCAATGATGAGAGACGGACCCGGATAGGCTTCCGCTTCCTGCATCGCTTTCAGGAGCTGACCCTGATTTGCGCCCATCGCAACGCTTGCAACATAGACGTAACCATACGTCATCGCAATTGCGCCAAGGTCTTTTTTCTTGACCTTCTTACCGGACGCCGCAAATTTTGCAATGGAGCCGGTCGGTGTGGATTTGCTTGCCTGTCCGCCCGTATTGGAATATACCTCCGTGTCGAGTACGAGGACATTCACGTCTTCGCCGGAAGCGAGGACATGGTCGAGACCGCCGTAACCGATATCGTATGCCCAACCGTCGCCGCCGAAGATCCAGACAGATTTCTTCACAAAGAGATCTTTCTGAGCCAAGATCTTCTTGCAGGTGTCGCACTTGTCGGCAACCTTTGCGAGCGCCGCTTCAAGAGCCGCCGCCGCGACTTTGGATTCATCGCCCTTATCCGCGGCTTCGAGCCATGCCTTCATGGCTTCAACTACTTCCGCATCCTTTTCGCCGGGCGCGTCGATCGCCGCCTGCACCTGCTCTTTGAGGGCGTTCCTGCGTGCTGTGAACGCAAGATTCATGCCATAGCCGAATTCTGCGTTGTCTTCGAACAGCGAGTTTGCCCAAGCGGGGCCTTTGCCCGCGTCGTTTACCGTATACGGGCACGTCGGAGCGCTGCCGCCGTAAATGGACGAGCAGCCCGTCGCATTCGCCACCGTCATCCTATCGCCGAAGAGCTGCGTTACCAGCTTGACATACGGCGTTTCTCCGCAGCCTGCGCAGGCGCCGGAGAACTCGAACAGCGGTTTTAGGAACTGGCTTTCCGGAACCGTATTCTTCTTGAATTCGATCTTCGGTTCAGGCAGCGCCGCTGCGAAATCCCAGTTGGCAGCCTGTACCTTTTCCTGTTCTGCAAGCGGCTTCATGATGAGCGCTTTTTCCTTTGCCGGGCAGATGTCCGCGCAGTTTCCGCAGCCCGTACAGTCGAGCGTGGAAACCTGCATGCGGTAGTTATAGCCCGCCTTGCCGCGTGCCGGCTTCGTCTTGTAGTCCGCCGGAGCGTTCTTCAGGTCTTCGTCTGTCGCAAGGAACGGACGGATCGCCGCGTGCGGGCAGACATACGAGCACTGGTTGCACATGATGCAGTTGTCGATCTGCCATTCCGGCACCTTTACCGCGATGCCGCGTTTTTCAAACTTCGTCGTACCCGTCGGAACAAAGCCGCGCGGATCGAATTTGGAAACCGGAAGCTCGTCGCCCTTCTGTACGAGGATCGGGTGGATCACGTCGCAGTAATATTCATCGTCCGGCAGCGCGAGGCACGGAGCGCCCTCCGTCGTGGTCGCCCAGCTTTCCGGATATTTCACTTCTTCTACGGCCATGCCTGCGTCGACCGCTTTATAGTTCATGTTGACGATATCGTCGCCTTTTTTGCCATACGTTTTCTTGATCGCCTGCTTCATATATTCGATGGCGTCAGCCTCCGGAATAATGTTTGCGATCTTGAAGAAAGCGGACTGCATGACCATGTTTGTCCTGCCGCCGAGGCCGATCTCGCCCGCGATCTTGATCGCGTCGATGTTGTAGAACTTCAGCTTCTTCTGTGCGATCACATTTTTCATCGCCGCCGGAAGCTCGTGCTCCATTTCCTCAAGCGTCCACGGGGAGTTCAGGAGGAACGTGCCGCCCTCCTTGATGCCTTCGAGCACGTCATAACGAATGACGTAGGACGGATTGTGGCACGCCACCATATCCGGCTGCGTAATGAGGTATGCAGACTGGATCGGCGATTTTCCGAAACGCAGATGGGAAATCGTGATACCGCCGGATTTCTTGGAGTCATAGGAGAAATAACCCTGCGCATACATGTCGGTATGGTCGCCGATGATCTTGATGGAGTTCTTATTCGCACCAACCGTACCATCCGAGCCGAGGCCATAGAACTTCGCACTGAACAGGCCGTGCGGGGAAGAATCGATCATGTCTTTCACTTCGAGGGACGTATTCGTCACATCGTCTGTGATACCGACCGTAAAGTGGTTCTTCGGAGCATCCTGCTTCATGTTGTCGTAAACCGCCTTTACCATGGAAGGCGTGAATTCCTTGGAGCCGAGGCCATACCGTCCCGCATATACCTTGATGTTCGCGCGGCCAGCTTCAAAGAGCGCCGTTACGACATCTTCATACAGCGGCTCGCCGAGAGAACCGGGCTCTTTCGTTCTGTCGAGAACGGTGACCTTCTCTGCCGACGCCGGGATCGCAGCCACGAATGCGCTTGCATCGAACGGGCGGTACAGACGAACCTTCACGAGGCCATAGCTTTCGCCCTGCGCGTTGAGGTAGTTGATCGCTTCCTCCGTTACGTCGCAGGAAGAACCCATCGTGACAACTACGTTCTTCGCATCCGGCGCACCGACGTAATCAAACAGATGGTACTGACGGCCGAACATCTTGGCAAACTCGTTCATCGTCTCCTGTACGATAGCCGGAGTGGCCAGATAGTATTTATTCGCAGCTTCCCTGTTCTGGAAGTAGATGTCCGGGTTCTGCGCCGTGCCCTGCTGGTGCGGATGATCCGGATTCATGCCGCGCGCACGGAATTCTTCGATCGCTTTCCAGTCGACCATTTCAGCCAATTTATCATAGTCGAGGAGCTCGATCTTGGAGACTTCATGAGACGTACGGAAGCCGTCGAAGAAATGTACGAACGGAACTTTCGCTTTCAGAGTGGACAGGTGTGCCACTGCAGCCATATCCATCGTTTCCTGTACGGAAGCGGCGGCGAGCATCGCAAAACCCGTCTGGCGCGCAGCCATTACATCGGCATGGTCACCGAAGATGGAAAGCGCATGCGCGGCAAGCGCCCTTGCGGAAACGTGAAATACGCAGGGCAGGAGCTCGCCGGAGATCTTATACATGTTCGGGATCATAAGCAGCAGGCCCTGAGACGCCGTAAACGTAGACGTAAGGGCACCAGCAGCGAGCGAACCGTGAACGGCACCCGCGGCGCCGCCTTCAGACTGCAGCTCGGAGATTTTCATCGTCTGCCCGAAGATATTCTTTCTTCCCGCCGCAGCCCATTCGTCGCAGGACTCCGCCATTGGCGAGGAAGGAGTGATCGGGTAAATCGCGCCGACATCCGAAAACGCATATGCAACGTGCGCGGCAGCGGTATTACCGTCGATTGTTTGTTTTGCCATTCTTATTGACCTCCTGATTTTAAATTCATATCAAAATATTCGCAACAGTATAATTATAGTATTGAGAGCACCGAAAAGTCAAGGCACGGCGCGGCTTTCTCCCCTTTTTTTACATTTTTTCCCTCCCTCTTCCCCATTCTGTTTTTTTATCCGTATGTACGTACATTTTCCATTCGCAGCGCCCCGCTTTTTACTCCCCTTTCTCCACATATCCCGCTTGTGCTTCCGCCCTCCGTATGCTATACTGAAAATACAACAGAAAAATGTGCAGAGTAGGTTTTGCGCGTTAAGTGTGCCGGGATGGGATGTCGCCCGGTAACGAAAAGGCTATATGTCTTGCGGTGCAAAACCGCGTCCGCTGCTCACAAAAGAAGATCGCTTCGGGCAGCGTTCCGGTCTGCCCGGCTGACAGCCTTTCTTTTGTAGAAGCGTTGCCATTTTTACGAAAGGGAGGTTATTTTTATGTCCAAAATCAGTCCGAAAACCCTGCGCATCGTGTATTGCGCAACCTTTATCGCCATTGCCGTCGTTGTCGGCAGCTTTCTGTCCTTTTATGTGACGGAAAGTATCAAATTCAATCTTGCGCCCGTTATCATCATGCTGACCGGCGCGGTCCTCGGCCCTATTTACGGTGCTGCGGCCGGCGGTGTGACGGACGTACTTTCGTTTCTCATCGGTACGGCTGCGAAGCCCGGCCCGTATTTTCCGGGCTTTTCCGTTACGATGGTTCTCTACGGCCTTATTGCCGGGCTGCTTTTCTACCGGAAAGACCGGCAATCTGAAGTTCCCTCCATCGCGAAAATATCCCTCGGAACCGTGCTCATCCAGACGATCTGTTCACTGCTCATCAATTCTTTCTGGACCTATTTCCTGTATGGCCCCAGTTATGCCGTGGTGCTTGCGGCGCGTATTCCATCTACCTATATCATGTGCGCCGTATATGTCGTTTTGATGTGTATCCTGCTGAAAAACAAACAGCGAATGTTCCGTTCACTGTATGCGCCTGCGGGAAAATAGCCGTTAAAGCAAAAAAGGAGCGGTACATCCACCGCTCTTTTTTACTGCACGGAAAACGCAGGAAACGTGAAAGGCCGGTTCTTTCGAACCGGCCTTTCAAAAAATAATAAAAGGGTGGGGATTGACATATCTTAGTCTCCTAAGATATGGTTTTATTTTATACTACATTTCCCCATATTGCAAGGGATATTTTGTAAATATTTTATGAACCGTCCTGCTCGCTTTTCGCTTCGGCAAGCCTGCGCAGCACATAGTTCGGCAATGCAAAGCAGCCGCGGTGGAGCTCCGTATTGTAGTAATCCGTATGCAGCCCAAGCGCATTCCATGCCTGTGCATCGAAGCAAAGCGGCTCACGGTCTTTTGAGGCAAAGCCGAACAGCCAGTGGCCGGACGCATAAGTCGGCATGTGGAACTGATAGACCCTGCATACCGGGAACACAGACGACAGCTTTTTGTGAGCACGCTCCATTTCGCGCGCGTCTCCCTCATAATAGGGACTTTCGTGCTGGTTGATCATGATGCCGCCGGGCGCGAGAAGCCGGGCACAGTCTTCATAAAACGCCTGTGAGAACAGCCCTTCGCCCACGCCGACCGGGTCTGTGGAATCCACCAGAATAAGATCGTAGCTCTCCTGCGCGTTCCGCACGAACGCAATGCCGTCACAGAAATGAAGAGATACACGCGGGTCATTCAGCCTACAGGCAGTCTGCGGGAGATACTCTCTGCATAGGTCGACGACCATTTTATCGATCTCTACCATATCGATGTGCCGGATACCGGGATACCGCAGAATCTCGCGGACCGCGCCGCCGTCTCCCCCGCCGATGATGAGCACATCTTTGATATCCGGGTTGACTGCCATAGGCGGGTGCACCAGCATTTCATGGTAAATAAATTCATCCCGTTCAGTCAGCATAATAAAGCCGTCCAGCGTGAAAAAGCGTCCGTATTCATAGGAATCGTAAAAATCGATCTTTTGAAATTCGCTTTTCGTATCGACAAGATGCTCTTTGATCTTAATGCCGAATGTTGCCGTTTCCGTAAAATATTCGTAAAACCAATCATTTTTTGAAATTTCTGCCATAAAAGATCTCCTTCATTTCCCGCTCCAGATTCCGCTCGATGCGTGCCCGCGTCTTTTCTTTCAGGTCCGCCGCATCGAGGTTGAAAAGATAATTGTCGAGATCGTATTCTTTCAGGAGCATACTGGTATGGAAGATGCGCTCCTCATACAGATTCACGTCATAGGTCTCATATTTTTCCAAAATATACCCCGGGATATAATCTTGGATGGACATGATGTCATGATCTAAAAACACCTTGCCTCCGTCCTCCGTGCGCGTGAAGCCGCGTACCCGGTAGTCCATTGTGATGATGTCGGAATCAAAGCTTGTGATAAGCTTTTCCAGCGTTTTGAGCGGCGATATCTCCCCGCAGGTGGAAACGTCGATATCTGCCCGGAATGTGCATATACCATGCTGCGGATGGCTCTCCGGATAGGTATGTACGGTAAGATGGCTTTTATCGAGATGCCCTACGAGGCTTGCCGGCATATCCTCTTCTGCAATGAGCATCGTGACCGACGCCCCCTGCGGCTCATAGTCCTGCTCCGCTATGTTGAGCACCCGCGCGCCGATCCTGCGCGCAACGTCCATGAGTATTTCCGTCAGGCGCTTTGCGTTATAGCATTCATCGATATATTCGATATAGCTGTGCCTGTCCTCTTTTGTATTGGCATAACAAATATCATATAAATTAAAGCTCAATGTTTTCGTCAAGTTGTTGAACCCATATAGTTTCAGCTTTTGCAATAATACTTCCGCCCCCTGTCTGCTCTCCGCGCGTTCTGCGCATCTCCTATTATATATCAGCCGCGCAGAAATGAAAACCGGTTCCTGCGAATGCAGGAACCGGCCTTTCCCTACAAAAATCATGCTTCCGTATCTGTCGTCTCCTTTGCCTGCGCCGCTTCCTCCGCTGCAGGCGCATGACCGAAACGGTATTCGATCTCTTTCCCGCGTATTTCGGCGATCTGCATCATCTGCGTGACCGTCACAAATTTATACCCCTCTTCCTTGAGCGCCGGGATAATGCGCTCGTATGCGTCTATCGTCGTCGCGTGGATATCATGTGAAAGGACGATGCCCCCGTCTTTCACATAACCGCCGTTGTCCGTTCCGTTGACAACATGGTCATATACAGTATCCGCATCCTTATATTTCCAGTCCTCCGGATCGACCGACCACAATATCTGCTCGCGGCCGATCTGCTGCGCCAATTCCTCCGTCATGGACCCGTACGGCGGACGATCGATAAGCGCCCGCAGGCCGGTCGCGGCTTCGATCGCATCATTTGCCTTTCCGTATTGGTCCACCATGATCTCATCAAGTGAAAGCTTCTTCAAATCTTTATGGTTCCAGCTGTGCGTACCGATCTCATGTCCTTCATCGTATACACGCTTTACAATATCCGGATATTCTGCTGCATTCGTACCGACCATAAAGAAAGTCGCCACCGCATCGTTCTCCTTCAAGATATCGAGCAGGCGCGGCGTGTTTTCCGGATGAGGACCGTCATCGAAGGTAAGCGCAACAACTTTATCGTTCAGCGGGTCGATCCCCTCAAGGCTGTCCGGCTCCATATATCCCTCCTTGGGCTGTATCTGCGTGAGCGCGGAGGTGAACTCCGGCGTAGGCTCGGGAGTCGGCTCCGGGGTCGGCGTAGGCGTTGCCGCCGCTTCCGCTGACGGGCTTTCCGCGGGAACCGCTGTGATCACCGTCGGCGCGGCGGAGGGCGCCGCACTTTCCGTACTGCCGCAGCCAACCGCAAAAACAACGGCTGTCAATGCTGCGAGTATGATAGAAATGAATTTTATTTTTTGCTTCATGCATTTTTCCTTTCATATTTTTGAAGAAATCATTTTTTATTATCGTATACTTTCCAATCGGTGTAAACGCCGCACACCCTGTTCTGCACCGGAGTCCTTTCCCGGCAATACGGGCCAATTTAAAACAGTCCTCCGTTATATCTGAATTGAGCGTACAGCATGAACGCGATCCCGGCCGGAACGCCGGCTGCCAGAATCAAAAAGAAAGCTTCCGAGGCGAAAAGCATTCGCAATATTGCTGTTGCGATGGCCGAAGCGCCGATGATGAGCGTTCCGTTTCCCATCAGCTTTCCATATTTCGGGATATTCTCCTCAGCTACCCGCTGCCTCTGATACCAATGGATCGAGGAGATATTTCCCTTTCTGTTGAGTATGCCGAGCACACACAAAAGTGCGCCTAAAATGAGCAGCGGTACCGTTTCCGTCATTCCTCCGCAGCTGCCTCCGCTCCTGCGGCAGGAGCGCTCTTGAACAGATAGCCGAACGAACCGCCTCGTATCTCGGCGATCTGCATCATCTGCGTGACCGTCACAAATTTATAGCCCTGCTCTTTCAGTGCGGGAATGATGCGTGCATACGCGTCTACCGTAGATTGGTAGATCTCATGGGAAAGTATCACCGAGCCATCCTGCACCACACCGCCGTTCCAGCCGTCCATCACATGCTCATAGATCGTATCGGCATCCTTATATTTCCAGTCCTCCGGGTCGACCGACCAGATTATTTGTTCCCGGCCGATCTCTGCCGCCATTTCCTCTTCCATTCCTCCGCCGACCGGCCGGTCAATGAGAGCGCGCAGACCGGTCGCCGCCTCGATGGCGTCATTCGCCTGCGCATACTGCGCGAGCCGTTCATCCGCGCTCAGCTTTGTCCAGCTTTCAGTCGGGTGGTTATAGCTGTGTGTACCGATCTCGTTTCCCGCCTCATACGCGCGCTTCACGACATCCGGATATTGCTCCACAAGATTGCCTACCACGAAAAACGTGGCTACCGCGTCATTTTCTTCCAGAATATCCAAGAGCTCCGGCGTTTTGACCGGGTTGGGGCCGTCGTCGAACGTCAGCGCGACGACTTTATCGTTCAGCGGGTCGATCCCTTCAAGGCTCTTTGCCTCCATAAAGCCTTCTTTTGCCTGAAGCTGCGGGATGTTCGTCACGCTTTCCGGCGTGGGTTCGGGAGTCGGCTCCGGCGTGGGCGTCGGTTCTGCCGTCGCCTCTGCCGCGGGCTCCCCGGCCGGCCCTGCCGTGATGACCGTCGCCTCTGCGGACGGTTCCGTATTTCCTGCGCCGCAGCCTGCCAGAGCAAAAATGCACAGCAACGCGGCTAAACTAACACAAACGAGCTTTTTCATGATCCATATCCTTCTTTTCAAAATGCTTGCCTCATAGATTATAATACAGATGCATCAGAATTGTAAACTTTAAAAAATTACCATTGTATATCAAAAGGCCGCGGGTCGTTTCCGCGGCCTTTCGTTCCGTTTTCATTCATTTTCCCCGCTTGGCTCCGGCGCGCTGTAAAATTTAAGACTGCTCATATCCTGCCCCCGCGCCTCGGCGATCTGCATCAGTTGGGTGATCGTCACAAATTTGTATCCCTGATTTTTAAGTTCCTTGATGATACGGTCGTATGCGTCCACCGTCGTTTCGTGGATATCGTGCGACAAAATGACGCCTCCGTTGGAAAGATAGCCCTCCACTTCCTTTGCTCCGCCGCCGTCGCCGCCGTTCATCACATTGGAATAAAGAATGTCCGGGTCGCGGAATTCTTTCACCCAGTCTTTCGGGTCCATAGACCAGATGATCTGCTCTCTCCCGATAGATGCGGCTTCTTCCTCTGTGATCGCTCCTCCCGGAGGCCGGTCGATGATCGTGCGCAGGCCTGTCGCTGCCTCAATGGCATCATTGGCTCTTGTGTACTGGTCGAGCTTTTCCCCGACTGAAAGCTTCGGCCAGTCCTGCGGATGGTTCCAGCTATGCGTGCCGATCTCGTGCCCCTCGTCATAGACCCGTTTTACGATATCCGGATATTTTTCCGCGTTCTGCCCGAGCATAAAGAATGTGGCTACAGCCCCATTTTCCTTCAGAATATCAAGAAGCTCCGGAGTAAGCGTTTCGTGCGGACCGTCATCGAACGTCAGCGCGATGACCTTATCATTCAGCGGATCGATCCCCTCGATGCTTTTGGCAGACATGAATCCGTCCCTCTGTCTGATTTGGTAAATGTCCGTATCCGCGGGACCGGCAGGAGCCGTTTCTCCCCCCTGCGCGTCCGCTGCGCTTTCCGTCCGTATCCCGCCGAGGACCGCCTCTCTGCGTTCCGCGTTCAGCAGGTCCGCCAGTTTTTCCAGCGGTATCCCGACTTCAAAAATCCCGGCAGAGGCAGGCGCGACCGCTCCGCCGTCAAAAAAGAACAACATTTTTTCCGGCGTCAGCGCGAAATCCCCATAATTCTCCACAGACGCTGCCGTACCGCCGGAAAACAGGCTTTCGTCCATGCTGCTTTTCAGCACTTCATTATTTTGCAGGTACCCCTGCGTAAGCTGCGCGACCGTTTCGAGATATTCCTGCTGCGTATCGAACAGGTCTTCAAGGGAAAGCTCTTTTCCCTGTGCAAGGTCGTAAACAAAGGTGTCGACCGCTTTCGTTTCATCCTGCCCGTCGAGCGCGGACTCCGCCGTAAATTTGACGCTGACGATAGTGCCGTCCGCAGATGTATACGGCTTATAGGTCAGAACGAACTCGCACGTTCCGCCATTCGCTTCCGCTGCCGTCCGAAAGGCTGCCGCCGCGTTTTTGGCGAACACCTCCAGTGTGTCCGAAAAATCCGGCGCTGCTTCCACGACCGGATAATCGGCTGAGATCAGGATATCCCCGTCCGTTTCCAAAATATGCCCGCTCGTCATGCCGTCCGCCTGTTCGATCTGCCTGCTTGCCGCAGCAGCTTCAAACCGGCTCTTATCATTCTGTGCGCTGCCCGCGCACCCAGCTGTTCCCGCAAGCGCAAATGCCGCCGCGGCAAACAGCGCGATCCATTTTCGTTTCATCCTTTGCTCCGCAATCAGGCCCCGCCTGTTTTTTATCATTATATCACAGCCGTGCATTCCGTCAAAACCGGTTTTCGATTTTAATGGGGCTCCGTTTGTAATCTCTTTCAGGATATGGTACGATACTGACTGACAGGCGGGTGCGGTATGGATTATTCGAAAAAGGGCCTATGGGCTTTCTTGCCAAACAAAAAACAGGAAAAAAAGCCGGTGGACGTTTTTTACGTCTATCCGACTATTTACGCGCATCCCTTCCAGAAAAAGCGCCATCACATGAGCATGAAAAACCCCGTCTATCTTTGGGTCGCCAAGGGGATGGCTGCATGGCAGGGCCAGCTTTTCGCACGGCATTGTAATTTTTATGCGCCATATTACCGGCAGCTCGGCATGGAAAGCTTTAAAATGCCGCTTCCCGAAGTGATGCGCGCGGAGCGTATGCCGTATGAAGACGTGCGCGACGCATTTTTTTATTATTTGGAGCACTATAACGAGGGCCGTCCTTTTATTCTGGCCGGGCACAGTCAGGGAAGCGCCGTCCTGCTGCAGCTCATGCGCATGGAATTCTCGGAACCCGCGCTGCAGGAAAGGCTGATTGCCGCCTATCTGATTGGTTTTTCCCTCACCCGGCGCGATTTTGAGCGGTATCCGCACCTGCATCTTGCACAGGCCGCAGACGACACGGGGGTCATCATTTCGTATAATACGACGGCAAGGGGGCTTCCCCTCATGCGGTTTATCCGTCCGGATTCCGTATGCGTCAATCCGCTCAACTGGAAGCACGACGGAACGTATGCGGATAAATCCCAAAATGACGGTGCGGTGCTGTTCCAGTTCGGGGAAAAATTCAAATATGAGGTTCCGCATTATACAGGCGCGTACGTCGATGAAACGCGCGGCGTGCTGATGATCGATGACGACGCGGCCTACGAGCTTTACCGCGCGCGCTGGTTCCTTAAAAAATTTCTTATGAACCGCGGTTCCCTGCACATGCTTGACATCGCGCTGTTTTATAAGAATCTCGAACGGAACGTTCAGGAACGCACTGCCGCTTACCTCGAGAGGCTTGTACATTCCTCCGGCCCTGCGCCTGAAAAATAAAAACGCAGTAAAAAACTGCCTGCCGGAAAAACCGGCAGGCAGTTTTTGTTCCAAGGATCTTTTACAGAATGTGGAAATTTACGATAAACGCCGCGAATACAACGGATACCATGGAAAGCAGCTTGATCAGAATATTGATCGACGGACCCGACGTATCCTTGAACGGATCGCCTACCGTGTCTCCGACAACAGCAGCCTTGTGCTCTTCCGAGCCCTTTCCGCCATGCGCGCCGCTCTCGATATATTTCTTGGCATTATCCCATGCTCCGCCGGAATTGGACATCATGACCGCAAGCATAAAGCCGCAGCCCGTAGCGCCCGCCAGCATGCCTACGACCCCGCTCGGTCCGAGGATCACACCTACGAGGATCGGCGCGACAACCGCTACGATCGCGGGAGGGAGCATCTGCTTCTGCGCACCGCGCGTACACAAATCGACGCAGCTTTCGTAATCCGGCTCCGCCTCACCCGTCATAAGCCCCTTGATGGTCTTAAACTGGCGCCGCACCTCCATAACAATGCTCTGCGCCGCCTTGCCGACCGCGTTCATCGTCATCGACGAGAACAGGAAGGGCAGCATGACGCCCACCATAAGGCCCATCAGAAGCGGTGGGTTCATGATCGACAAATCAATCGTGCCCGCGCCGGGTATTTTGGCGACTTCGTCCGTAAAGGCCGCAATGAGGGCAAGCGCCGTGAGCGCAGCACTGCCGATCGCAAAGCCTTTTCCGGTAGCCGCTGTCGTATTCCCGAGGGAATCAAGAGCATCTGTGCGTTCCCGCACCTCCGGCGGCTGACCCGTCATTTCGGCAAGGCCGCCGGCATTATCCGCAACCGGGCCGTAGGCATCCGTCGCAAGTGTGATCCCGAGCGTCGAAAGCATGCCGACCGCCGAGATGCCGACACCGTAAAGTCCCATGTTGAACGTGCTGTCCGCGGGCGCTCCTGCCGACGCTGCAAAATAGCTGATGAGCACGCTTGCCACAACGACGATAACCGGAACTGCCGTGGACTTCATACCCAGCGCAAGACCGCTGATAATCGTTGTTGCCGGACCCGTTTCCGTAGAATCTGCAAGCTTTTTCGTCGGCTTATAGCTGTCACTTGTCATATATTCCGTATAGTAGCCAATGATGATGCCCGCCACAAGGCCGGACAGGATCGCGAAGTAAACGCCGATATGCTCCGGTCCGAGCACATAGCGCACCAAGAAAAAGCTGACCACCGCGATGATGACCGCGCTGATATATACGCCCTTGCGCAGTGCAAACAGAAGCTCTTTCTGCGACGCACTCTCTTTCGAGCGGACAAAAAACGTACCGATGATGCTGGCGATGATGCCGATCGCCGCCATTGCCATCGGGAGGGAAACGCCCTGTACGCCGAGCCCCGCCGCCACGGCAAGCGCAGCAGTCGAAATAATGGAACCGACATAGGATTCATAGAGGTCCGCGCCCATGCCCGCGACGTCGCCGACATTGTCGCCGACGTTATCCGCGATGACGGCAGGGTTGCGCGGATCGTCCTCCGGGATCCCCGCTTCCACCTTGCCGACGAGGTCCGCGCCTACGTCCGCGGCTTTCGTGAAAATACCGCCGCCCACACGTGCAAACAGCGCCATACTGGAAGCGCCCATACCAAAGGTCAGCATCGCGCTCGTGATCTCCGCGATGCGCTCCGCTTCAGGAAGCCCCGCATAGACCGCGTTCAGGATATAATACCAAATGGATAAGTCCAGAAGTCCGAGGCCTACGACGACCATCCCCATGACCGTTCCGCTTGAGAACGCGACGCGCAGCGCTGCGTTCAGGCTGTTCGTAGCTGCGTTTACAGTACGGGAGTTTGCGTAGGTCGCTATCTTCATGCCGATGAAGCCGGAAAGTCCGCTGAAAAATCCGCCCGTCAGGAATGCCACCGGAACGAACGGAGAGATAAACCCGGCGACCGCCATAAAGATCAAAATCACGCATACGACCGCAAAGAAGATCGCAACGCCCTTATACTGGCGTTTTAGGTAGGCATTTGCCCCCCGCCTGATCGCACCGGCAATTTTTTTGATCTTTTCACTGCCTTCGCTCTTTTTCATGACGCCTTTTCCGGTGATGAGTGCAAAGAGCAACGCAACGACCGCACCGATAGGCGCCAGAATCACAAGATTCATAAATACTTCTTCCTCCTTCTCAATGATTTTTTATGAAAATTGTATATGAAAATCTAATCAAAAATCCAAATTCTCCGACAGTATATAGTATAGCTCCTTTTTTTAACTTTTTAAAGTGTTTTTCCCAAAATCATCCGCTTTTTTTGCGTGTTTTTTGCAAATTTCACATTTCTGTATATATGGGTTGACAGAGGCTCTTCAGAAAAATAAAATAAGATGAGAATCGTACTAATACGCTTCATACAGAAAGAAAGGACAAATGACCGTGCTCACGCTCGACCCCGAATCTAAAACACCGATTTATTTACAGATCGTGCAGGAGATGAAGACCCTCGTTATGACGGGCAAGCTGCATCCTCACGAGCAGATCCCTTCTGTCCGTAAAACAGCAAAATCTCTCGCCGTCAATCCCAACACCGTGCAAAAGGCCTACGCAGCTTTGGAGCGCGAGGGGATCCTCTATTCCGTGACGGGGAAAGGCGATTTTGTGGCGGATAATGCCGCGCGCATCAAAGAAATGCGTAAGCAGGAGATCCGCGAGATGTTCCAGCGCGTAACGCGGGAAGCGCGGGATTCCGGCCTGTGGATCGATGAAATTTTTTCGATCGTGGACGAGGCCTATTCCGGGCGTTAGACCTGCATACATCCAAAACGCCGCGGTCATGCAGAAATGCTCGCGCGGGACTGCGCCGTTTTTCGTTTGAGCAGTTCTCAAAATCAGGATATAAAAAGCCGCTTCATTGGGAAGCGGCTTTTTGCAGAATATTTTTTATTTTTATTTTCTTTTTTTTGAGAGCCTCCACACAGACAGCGTACAAAAAACTGCCGCAGCTGCCAGCATCACCGCTACACAGACGGCGACGGTCGTTTCCTTTCCATCAAAATCAAAGGTCACGCCGAGCTCCGTATGGAATTCCTGCAGTACGTTTTGAGGCGCGCCGTCAAAGGATACCGCTTCGGGCTGCCGCATCATCACAGTCCGGAAAAAGGAGGCCGAATAGGACACCGGGAACACCTTGACGATTCCCTGCACCGCTTCAGGCAGGCTTCCGACCGGAATATACACGCCGGTGAGGAAGCCGATCAGCGTACCTACGACTGTGCTTGCCGTACCAAAAGCATTTTGACTTTTAAAAAACGAGACGATAAACAGCATCATGGAGCCCGAGGACAAAACAGAAAGAAATATTCCCCCGATAACCGCGAGCATATTCCCCATAGAAAGCAGCTTACCGCCCGCGCAGACGATGAAGACTTCTCCTATCACCAGTGCGATCAGGCTCATGATAACGCCTACTGCAAACGCACAGAGGATATAGCCGCCTGCAAGGCTCCCTCTGCCGAGCGGAGACGCCGTAAAATCTTTGATTACCTTATTCGCACGGTCTTCCACCATGATTCCAAGCGCACCGAGCGTAGACGTTACAGATATCACTGCGAGTATCCCCGCAATGATCCAGCTGTTCATCAAAAAATCGATCTCCGTCACGCTTTCCATTCCCCCGGTGATCGTATCGCCGAGAAATACCGCATACAGTGCGATAATGATAAAGACGGCAAGCAGAGAGAAAAATACCGCGCTTTTATCCCGAAAAAATATCTTCAGATTCCGCTTCGCCATTGCCCGCATGTCAATCCCTCACTTCCGTTCCCGTAATATTCAAAAAAACGTCGTCCATCGTTCCCCGCCGCACCTCAAAGCCGGCGATCTCCTCCCGGCAGCTTTCCAATATCCTGATCGCATCCGTCGTATGCTTCAGACGTACGACAAGCTCTCCTCCTGTTTTCTGAAAGCGCACGCCGCACCGTTTTAGAAGCGCGGCAAGCGCCTCTTCTTTTTGAGGAGCGATCCTGAGTATATCCCGCGTATAGGTTTCCTTGAGCTCCGCAGGCGTTCCTCCTGCAAGAATACGGCCATGATCCATAATGACGATATAGTCGGCCTGTGCCGCTTCTTCCATATAATGTGTGGTCAAAAACACCGTCATGCCCCGTTCTTTTTGAAGCAGCCGAACCGTCTCCCACACCCGGCGCCGGGTCTGTGGGTCAAGCCCTGTCGTCGGTTCGTCGAGAAACAAAAGCGGCGGCGTATGAATCAGTGCCCGCGCAATATCCGCCCGCCTCCGCTGCCCTCCGGACAGCTTTCCGTAGGGACGGTCTAAAAAGTCCGTAACATCCGCCGCCTCCGCTGCCGCCTTGGCCGCATTTTCCAGCGCAGACCGCTTCATGCCATAGAAGCTGCCGCGCAGCATCAGATTTTCCCGTACCGTAAGCAGCTTATCGAGAACGCTGTCTTGAAATACGATGCCGATCTCCGCGCGGATAGCCATATCGTCCCGTCCCAAAATATGCCCGCCTATTCGGACGGTTCCCGCATCCGGAGCCGTCTGGGCAGAGAGAATCTCGATCGTCGTTGATTTTCCGGCGCCGTTTGGCCCTAAAAACGCGAACAGCGTTCCTTTTTCTACCGAGAGATCGATCCCCCTTACGGCATGTATGGTTCCATAAGATTTTTTCAGTCCCTCTGCTTCAATAAGCTTCGTCATACCTTTTCCTTTCGTTTTGGCGATAGGTTATATTGGTATATTATCAATCAAAAAAGGCCGCTTCAAGCGGCCTTGCGTAAGATGCATTTTTTCTGCGGTGAGATACATTGAAGAGCCTTATTCCTCTTATTCCAAAAACAAATGAAACAAATAAGATACTGGGAATACGAGAATCAAAGCAGGCAGCATATTGACTGCCCGAATATCCTTTATTTTTGCGATCGCGAAGCCGAGCGCGAGCGTCATAAGGCCGCCGACCGCAATGAAATCCGCCAGCATTGGTTCGCTGATAAGCGGCATGACGAACCTGCTGGCATAAAAACAGGCCGCGAGGATCAAAAACTGCGGGATCACAATGATGAGCATGGCGGCACCAAGCACTGCAGCAAAAATAAGCGAGGCAAAAATATCCATCGACGCCTTTGACAGCAAAACCGTAAAATCTCCCGTCATTCCCTCGCTGAATGCGCCAAAGATATTGGTTCCGCTGGCGCAGAACACCGCCGCCACTGTCACATAAAAGTTCATATATTCGCGCCGGTCTCCCTCAACCTGAAAATGCATGCGCGAAATCGCTTTTCCAAATATCCCCTTTATTTTATCGTCAAACCGCAGAAGCTCACCTATGAGCGTTCCTAAAATAAGCGACAATATTACCGCCGGAAGAGAGGACAGCTTGATAAGAGAAACCATTCCAATGGCAATCGCACAAATACCGAACACAATATTGAGAGGTTGAATGATGCGGGACGGCACCTTATCTTTGATTTTGGCTCCAACGAGCCCGCCTGCTATGATGCAAAGGCAATCGATCATGACTCCAACCGGCATAGATAAGCACTTCCTTTTTCTTGATTTGAAAAGACGCTGTAATATAACACGCCGTTTTACAGAAGTCAAGTGTAAAACGGTCCTGCGGACTCCTGCCGCGGGCCGTTTGCCGCTTTTATACCTATTGCCGCCGTATCCGCCAAGTATACGGACGGTCATTTCCTCTTCATTTTTTCGATCTGTTCATTAATATGCTCGGCGTCCGCCTTTGTCTTGACGGCAAGTACGCCGTAGGTCGCAAGATAAACAACGCCGATCATGCCGAGGACAATGGGCACATAGGGCGCTTCGAGAGGAATAAAACCCGTCGGGCCGCCGATCAGGAATACGACCGCAATGATATCGATCAGGCTCACCGCCGCCTGCAGCATCGGACTGCTGATCGGCAGCCTGTCGGTAAAAAACATCAGCACCGCGATACATGTCGTCATCAAAAAGAGCATCAGTACCGCCTCCGGCGCTACGGCCGCAAAGCCGATCGTAATCGAAAGCACCGTATATAAAAGTATCAGTACGGTAAAGGAAATGCAGTCCATCGTAACATAAAATTTGAATTTCTCCATCTTTCCGCTCTCCTTACAAACCGAGTTTTTTCTTGAGCGCTTCCACATAATGGCGGGTGACGACGACCTTTTCCCCATTTTCGAGCTCTGCTTCCATTCTGCCGTTGAGCAGCCCGCGCACATTTTTGAGCGTCGTCACATTCAGGATACATGACTTGCTGATACGCACAAAATCCGTTTTTGCGATCTGGTCCTCCAGTTCATAAAGCCTCATGCTGCATTCATAGACCTCTTTTTCCGTATAGGCAAATGTGTGGCTGTCCACCGACTCAAAATAGAAGATATCCTCAAGGCGCAGCTGGAACGTCTTCCCGTCGCGTTTTGCCGCAACGGAAAAGAAATATAGCCTGACCTGCTCGATGAGCTTCTCGAGCCTTGCATCGATCAGCCCGCATTTTATGATGATTTCTACCGCTTCATTTTCCGGCGACTGGTCGATCAGCAATTTCACCGCTGCTTCTCCTTAAAAAAATCCAAGCTGTTTCCCTGCGGGTTTTTTACGCGTCTGCGCGGGCCCCTCCTCAAGAAGTGCGGCAGGGATATCCGCAAGGAAAGGCGAACGTTCGTCTTTCCGTCCCGTGAGCATGACAAGCTCGTCCTGCGCGCGCGTCATGCCTACATAAAACAGCCTGCGTTCCTCCTGCTCGCTGCATTCCCCGTCCTTTTTCCGGAATGGTATCAGCCCGTCCGTTACGCCGCATAAAAACACGGCGGGGAATTCAAGGCCTTTCGCCGCGTGCAGCGTCATGAGCGTGACTGCGTCTGCCGTATACGCCTTTTGCCCGCTGCGCCTTACGTCCCCCTCCGCTCCGAGCGTAAGGGCGTTCAGGAATTCCGCCATACGCCCATAAAACACCGCCATATTTCTCAGACGTTCCATACACGGCGGTGTTTTTTCATATCCCTGCGACGCGGTCCATAGGTCGATCAGCTCTGCCGGGGCAGTCCTGCGCACGAGCGGCGCAAACGTTCCGACGCGCTCCGCAAGCTTCGTCTCTCCCATCTCTGCTAAAACAGATGCGAGGGAGACCGCCGTTTGTTTTTCCTGTCCATAGCGATCTGTTATTTTTTCCATTACTGCCTGCGCGACTCCCTCTGCGCGCAGACAGGTCCTGAGCGAAACGGCGTCTTTCGGGCTGCACAAAACACGAAAAAACGCAAGCGCGCCGCGCACGCGGCGGTCTGCAAGCGTATCGTCCTTTCCCAGCACCACATAGGGGATCCCCTCTTTCTGAAAGCACTCCTCGATCAGAGCCGCCTGCCGGTGCGTACGGTAAAGCACGGCGATATCCGAAAGCCCATAGGCCGCTTCTCCGCGCTTCCTGTGCTGGGCATGGGCCGCAAGCATATCGATCCCGCCCACCATGGCATTCACTTCCTTGGCCACAAACAGCGCCTCTGCAAAGGGTGAGTCCGCCGTCAGAAGCCGCGTTTTTACGCCGCTCTTCCGCTGCGCCTCCAATACAGCCTGTTCCCGCCGCAGCACCGGAAGCGCGCAGCTGATGATCTCCGGCGTGGAGCGGTAGTTCTTTTTCAGGCGTATCTCGCGCACCGTCCTGTCTTTCTTTAGACGTTCAAAGCAATGCGCGTCCGAGCCGCGGAAGCCGTAAATAGACTGGTCCGGGTCTCCGATCACAAACAGTCCTTTGCTTTTCTGCCCCCATGTGCGGATCAGTTCGAGCTGTATGGGGTCGATGTCCTGAAATTCATCCACCAGCAAATACTCGAAGCGCGGGAGAAGCGCTTCACACTTTGCACCGCCCATGCGGAAGCTTTCCAGCGTATCCGTCAGGATATCGTCAAAATCGATCAGTCCGAGAGACCGCATGCGCGCGCAGTAGGCATCGTACACCACCTGCGGGATATCCCCCGCCGCGCCGCACTTGCGTTTCGATACTGCCTGCATTGCGTCACGCGGGCGTATCGTACAGTTGCATGCGGTAAGCGTTTCGGAGAGGATCGCAAGCGCTTCCTGCTCGTCCGCCACCGTCACATCCTTGTTCCATTCCTTCAGCAGGCCGAGGCCGAGGGAATGAAAGGTGCCGATGTGCATTGCCCGTACCGTCCTTTTGCTGCCGAAATGCGCTTCCAAACGCTCCCGCATCTCGTCCGCAGCCTTATTCGTAAATGTGACTGCCGTAATGTTTTCCGGTGCTACGCCGTAATGCTCTATGAGCCATGCGATACGGTATACGAGCGTGCGTGTTTTTCCGGTTCCCGGCCCTGCAAGCACAGCGACCGCAGGCTCTGTCGCAGAGGCAGCGGCCCATTGCTCTTCATTGAGCCCATAGGATGCCTGTGCTGCTCCCGCCGTGCTTGCAGCCACTTGTTCCGCCGCGTTCTTTTTGGGAAACGCTTCCTGCACCGAATCGTGCTTTTCTCTCTTCTTTTTCGGCTCGTCCGCAAACAGCGAAAGCTGCCCGGACAGTCTTTCCACCTCTCCTTTATCCATCACAAGGATTTTCCCGTATTCCCCGTCATAGCCCGGATGGATCTCTACCTCGCCGCAGCGCAGGCGCCGGATCCCCTCCGCGATGCACACGCCCGCCGCACGTTCTATCTCTGCGAGCGGCGTTTCGCGCAGAATGGAAAGCTCGGGGCCGAGCATACGGAGAAGCTCCAGATATTGCGCGCGTACTTTCTTGCTTGCCGGTGTGAGCCCCATCGACGACGCCACGACCTCCGGCAGCGGAACGATGCTTTCGAAGTGCTTTGCGTTTTTCGGGCGAAAGCCCTCCGCGCGGTCTGCGAGCTCCACCACACGGTGATAGACGCCTACCGTGATGCGCCGCCCGCATACCGGGCATTTGCCCCCCACGGCGATCGTCTCTTCCGGCGTCATACACACCTTGCAGTTCCGGTGGCCGTCGTTATGGTATTTCCCTTCCTCCGGGAAAAATTCCAGTGTTCCGTAAAACTCGTCCGTATCATGATTTTTGAGCGCCGCCGCAACAGCCGGATAGCTCATTTCCGTATTGAAAAGATTCGCTTCCCGTGCGAGATTCGCAGGGGAATGCGCGTCTGAATTGGACACCATCGTGAAGCCGTCGAGCGCCGAAAGCCGCCAGTTCATAGGCGGATCGGACGACAGGCCCGTCTCGAGCGCATGGATATGCGGCGTTAGATCGCCAAAGCATTCCTCGATGGCATCAAAGCCCGAATAGGCCCCGAACAACGAAAAATGCGGCGTCCAGATATGCGCCGGAATAAAGACTGCCTCCGGACAGATATCGAGGGTGATCTCAAGCAGATCCCGGCTTGGGAGGCCAAGGATCGGCCGTCCGTCCGAATGCAGGTTAAAGGAAAGCTCAAGCTTATGCGAAAGCTTTTCCGCCGCATCAATCGAGGGCAGCAGAATGACATTGTGTATCTTACGCACCCGTCCGTCCTGCTTATAGATGGAGCTGATCTCGCCCGAAAGGACAAAACGCGGCTGCACCGGTTCTCCTCCGATCTCATCCGGGATACGGTGCTCCTCCTTTAAGCGGTACAGGCCCTCTTCGGCCGGAAGCAGCTTTTCTTTCAGTTCTTCCCGCCACGCAGGATGCGTAAAATCGCCTGTGCCGAGAAGATCGATCCCCTTGCGGCGCGCCCACAGGTCAAGATGCTCAGGTACGCATTCCTTACTGGTCGCACGCGAATATTTGGAGTGGATATGCAGGTCTGCTACAAACATTTAATACTCCGTTCCTGTTCTTGGTTCGAAATGATCGCACCTGTTCTTCTCACCTGTCAGCATATCCGGGTCGATATCCCCGTAGACCTGACAGGAACGTATCTCCGGCATGCCCGGCGCAAAGGTCAGCACACCGTAATGTACGCAATTGTAGCACAGCACATTCTCCTCGTTGACATAATTCTGCTTTAATTGGATTCCCACGATCGTTTTCTCCTCTTTGCCCAAAAGCGCCGCTCATGCCTGCCTTTTTTCACGCGGCGCAGCCGATTGGTTTTCTTTATTATATCGCGGTCTGCGGGCAAAGCACAACCCACCCCGTTATTTTCTGTTTCCAAGCTTGCGGGCAGCAGGCATTTGCAGTAAGATAAAAAATAGATGAAATTTAGCAAGCAGCGGAGGCGGAATATGAAATTTGCAGATAAAATGAAAATCTTCGATTTGAATGTTTTTTCCAAGCTGGAGGAAAAGCGCGCCGAGCTTCTCCGGCGGGGCATGGAGGTCATCAACCTTTCGGTAGGTACGCCCGATTTTAAGCCGGACGACCATGTAATCGCGGCCCTCAAGGAGGCGGCGGGCATCGCGGATAATTTCAAATATTCCCTCGCCGACCTTCCCGAGCTTACCGAGGCGGTCATCGCGTGGTATGGCCGCCGTTACGGCGTTCCCCTCGAGCCGCGGCAGGTGATGTCCGTTTACGGCACGCAGGAGGGCATGGCGCATGTTGCACTCCCTATCTGTGATCCCGGCGACCTCGTGATCGCCCCGGACCCGTGTTACCCGGTGTTCATGTATGGACCGCGCATGGCGGGGGCGGAGGTCTATTACACACCACTGAAAAAGGAAAATAACTTTCTGATCGATTTTGACAGTATTCCGGAAGACGTCGCGCGCCGCGCGAAAATGATCGTCGTCTCCTACCCCAACAACCCGGTCACGGCGGTCGCGGACTATGCGTTTTATGAAAGGCTCGTCGCATGGGCGAAAAAATACGACGTGATCGTCGTACACGACAACGCCTATTCCGAGCTTGTGATGGACGGCGAGCCGGGCATGTCGTTCCTCGCCGTTCCGGGTGCGATGGACGTGGGTATCGAATTCAACTCTCTCTCCAAATCCTATAACCTGACCGGCCTGCGCATTTCCTTTGCACTCGGCAACACAGAGATCATCCGCAGCTTCCGCTGCCTGCGTTCGCAGATCGATTACGGCATTTCTTTCCCGGTGCAGAAAGCGGCGATCGCAGCGCTGAACGGTCCTCAGGATATATTGGAACGCAACCGCAGGGGCTACCGCGAACGCAGGAACGCGCTGTGCGGCGGGCTGCGGAGCATCGGCTGGGATGTTCCCGATTCCCCGGGCACCATGTTCGTATGGGCTCCGCTTCCAAAGGGCTACGAAAAATCGTGGGATTTCGCGCTTGAGCTGATGGACAAAACAGGGATCATCTGCACGCCCGGCGAGAGCTTCGGCCCTGCAGGCGAGGGATTTGTACGGCTCGCTCTTGTGCGCGACGTTCCCTCCATCGAGCATGCGGTTCGCCTGATCCGGGAAAGCGGGATCCTGCGGTGAATTATGAATGGCTCGGCAGGTATTTGCTCGAAAAAACGGGGGTGACCACAGATTACCATCCCGAATGGGAAGCCACCCGCTGCTATTCCGTCGGCGGAAAAATGTTTGCTATGCAGGGCGGCGATAAGAATGGGAGATCCATTTTTACGCTGAAGCTCGAGCCTTCGCTGAGCGATCTCCTGTCGTATGAATGGTAACGTTATCCAGCGTGACCACGGAGCCCTCACCCGTCGCAAAAACAGCATTCGCGCCCTCTGCCGCGGAGCTTATGACCGTATCTGATATCTCGGCAGTACTGCCGCCCGCCGCCGCGAGTACAGCGTTCACCGCATAGAAGTTGCTTTCATCGGCGCTCGACGTATCTCCTGTTTTCCCGAGCGTTCCGTTTGTCATGGTCAGGCTTCCGCCGTTTTTTACAAGCACGGCATTCTCATCGGCAGACGAGGAGGCGATCTCTTCGCCGTTCGAGGTCTCGCTGGTTCCGTCCACCGCAAGTACGCCTGCAAGCTCGATGCTTCCCGTTTCCGATCCGCCCATATCCCCGCCGGGGCCGCCCGTATTCACGATCGTAAGAGCCGTTGGCACAAAGTCCCCGCCTTCGCCCGAGCCTTCCATTCTGACGATCGTGCCCTCCGCAAGGTCAGAATACGAGGCCTCCGTCTCACTGCCGCCCTCCTGTTTTGTGATGGTAACCGCAGTGAGGTCGACGGTGATTTCCGTTCCGCCTTCATCTGCCGTAAAACCGCCTATTCCACCGGGGCCGCTTTCACCCATATCCGGCGTTCCGCCGTTTCCTGCATCACCTGACGGCGCTTCCCCATCCGGTATCTCCGGTACTTCACCAGAATTCATTTCTCCACCCTCCATGTCGGGCGGCGTTTCGCCGGAGGATGCTTCCCCATTCTCCATATCGGGCGGCTCTTCGTCCGGCGGCATTCCGCCATTCACCGTTCCGAGGACAATCGTCGCCTCATCGTCATCGATCGCCGTTACCTGCCCATATACCGCGCCGTCCTGTTCCTGCGCGCCCGTTTCCGCAGCATCGGACGCCGTCTCTGATGCCTGTGATGCCTGCTGTGCACAGGCTGTTATGCCCATCAAAAGCACTGCACACAGCAGAACTGCTAATATTTTTTTCATATTGACCGCTCCTTTCTTGGTCTGTTCCCATTGTAGGAGCGCAACGTGAAAACTGTATGGTAAAAGCATGAAAAATCTGTAAACGCAAAAACACCCGAAGAGAAAATTCTCTCCGGGCGTTTTCCGATGAGCTACCACTCTTCCGTATACAGATGCACCGGATAAGAGAGATATTCCAGTGGTTCAAGCTGGTCGACCGTCACATATCCCGCCGGTGCGTTCAAAATCGTTGGGATGCGGTTCACAACGGTCGCGCAGGTATGCTCTACCGTCGCGGGCTTGACCACATGAAACTCCGTATCGGGTTCGCCGAGTATCTTCCAATCGCACATATCGCCGTCGTCCGGCCCGTATACCTTTCCGATACACTGTGTTTCGATCACAGGGCCCTGATGCGTCTGTGTCGTGACCACCGCGCTCATACCGATACAGTTTCCTTTTGGGATCGTCTCTCCAATCGTCTCGGAATACAAATCTTTTTCATAGAAATACGGCACGCTTTTTTGTGTCTGAGACCGGATCGTCCAGCCCATTTTCGCACACAGCGCCTCGTTGGAATTCCACACATAGCTCGGCTCCAGAATTTCCGGGTGTGCCAGCTGCTTTTCAAATTCCTCCGGCGTAAGTCCCACTCCGTGCGCCTGTGCGAGCGCGAGGCCGTAGTCTTCTACATTATAGCTGACTGCGCCTTCGATGCGGTCTATCGTGTGGACTCCTCCTGCAACGCATGCGATCATATTGATCCAATAGATATCCTGCATACCGGAGCCTACGATCGTACAGCCTGTTTCCTTTGCAAGCACATCCAGCTTGTTCGTAACGGCCGGAGAGGTGGTCCACGGATAGATGGCTTCCTCGCATGTCGTCACCACATTGATACCGCGCGCGGCACATTTTTCGATATGCGGATACATATCGTCCATAAAGCTGAATAAGGTAAGGATTGCGATGTCCGCATCGCATTCGTCCAGAACCGCGTCGGCATCGCTGCGGATCGGAATGCCGAGACGCACGCCGAGTCCCGCCCATTCCCCTACGTCCATTCCAACGATATCCGGGTCGACGTCGATCGCACCTACGATATCCGCGCCTTTCTCATACAGATACCGGACCGTATACTTTGCCATTTTTCCGCAACCGTATTGTACGGCGCGTATTTTTTGATGATACATGCTCTCTCCCTCTTTTCATAAAATTTCCACTCATGCCTGTCCTGTTGTCTTTGCTTTGGATAGTATCAATATACCACCGGCGCACCCTTTCAAACCGGTTTATACAAAAACGCCCGGTAAATTTTACCGGGCGTTTCTTTTTCCTTTAATTAGAGCTGCGGATCGCTTCAAGAGGGCTCATTCTGGTCGCCTTCCATGCGGGATAGATGCCGGATACGATCCCTACGCCTACGGCTATCCCGACCGCTCCGAGACTGAGCCACCACGGAATGGAGAGCTGCACCCCGTTCTGGAAGTACATGCCGAGGAAGCTGATCTCTCCTCCTCCGAAGTTTGCGACCGCTCCGAAAATATAACTGACCCCAAGACCGATCAGCCCTCCTAAAAGACCGATCATAGCCGCCTCCACAAGGAACATCAGATTGATCCTGCGGATAGAAAGGCCGATCACCTTCATCACACCGATCTCCCGTGCACGTTCGAGGATGCTCGCGAGCATAGTGTTGGCAATGCCGATCGCCGACACCAAAAGGGAGATGAGACCGATGGCAATGAGCTGTGATTGCTGCCGCGCCTGTTCTTCCTGCATTTGGGTGATCCATTCAGTAGGGCTATATGCCTGAAATCCCATCTCTTTGACCGCCGCAAGAACGTCCGGAACGGCATCCACATCCACCGCGTTCACATATCCCTGCGAATATTCCCCTTCCTTGATCCCTGCCTGATCCATCAGCTTACGGTTTTCGCGGATCAGCATATTCGCCGCCGGGATGCTGATATAGATATTATAGCTCTGCTCGCTGTCCGACTGCTCGAGGATGCCCGTGATCTTTCCCCGGTATTCCTTGGGCGTCGGCTGGTCGGGCGTGGACGGGTCGGGATTGTCGATCAAATATCCGCTGCCGGGGTAGTACTTCACATTCATGCCTACCCAATCCACATCCGGTCCGGCCGGCTCCTGATAGTCGTCCGCATCTATTGCCACGGCATAACCTCCGGCCATCACCGTACCGCCCATCATCCCGCCGGAAGCATTCGGGTCCATGAAATACTGTCTCGCGTTCGCTCCTATTACAAGCTCGATATTGGAGGTGTCGGAAAACACGCCTCCCTCCATAAACGAAAAATCCATCGTGTCCGGGTCGACCGCATAGACCTGCGTATCCGCCTTATATTTTCCCATCACGATATAGGAGGGGATATATAAGAGCCCCGTCGCGTTCCTGACGCCCGGCAGCGCCCGTATCTGCTCCAGCTTTGCATCTGTCAGTTTTCCCTCCTCGCCCGAGCCCATCGGAGATATCTGTATCTGCGTGAGATCTGTGCTCTGCATGATGCTCTGGTTGAACTGCTCGAGATTCCCAAGGCCGAGCGCCACCATGATGACGATACACGCCGTTCCGATGATCACGCCGAGAACGGTCAGAATGGTCCTCATTTTGCGGCGCCACAGGTTAGAAGCCGCAAGGAGGACAATATCAATAAATGTCATCGTCTTCGAGCTCCTCTGAAAGCTCCTGTGCACGTTTCTTTCTTCTCTTTTTCACCACAATGACGGCCGCCGCGGCTGCGGCTCCGCCCGCAATGACGAGCCATCCCCACCACGGAAAGCCCGCCGTCTCTTCCTCCGGGACCTCCTCCATGGGAATATCTCCGCCGTAATCCGGCATAGGAACGAGTACCGTCTCAACGGGTATCTTCATTTCATATTCTTCGCCGTATTCATCCTCATAGGCAACGATGAAATTGCCCTCCACCGGGCCGGGCTGCACAGGCCCTGCATCTCCGTCCTCCGGCTCCGCCGTTCCCGCTTCTGTCGATACGACCATCCGCGCAACATCTTCCGCCATAGCTCCGCCGTCTGTTATGCCCGCCATATCACCGTCCGCTCCGGCCCCTTCTTCCAGCCCCATTCCGGGGTCTGCCGCGACCGCCGCGTAGATATCCGCCGTCTTTGCCGTACCGGATTCCATATTGCCGAGGAACGCGCTCGATTCGGGTGTAAGCCCGGGCACATCAAGCATGACCGTTACATTATATAAGATATTTTTCCCCTTATTATACAGGTTCAGGCTGGCGGAGGTCGTGTCGCCCATATAGACCTCTGCCGGGAATTTCGGCGGATCATATTCGAGGCGTATCTTCTGATGTACCTCTACGCTGATCTCGTCTGCCGCCGTAAGCTGCGCAGCCTGATTGTCCTCATAGGCAATGGCGATGTCGATCTTCTGCGGCCCCGCTTTTGCGTCGGCACGGGCTTCCATCGTGAAGCTGAAATCAGCCGTCTTTTTGGGGGCGATCTTTTCGATATACGCCGTATTCGTGTTGTCGCCGGGCATGAGGTCCGTCGTCTGGCTCTTAAAGGTGACAGTGATGTTTTTCACGCTCGTCTCTTTGCTTGTATTGGTGAGCGTCACCTTCACAGTAAACTTTTCACCCGCGTTTACCGGATCGGGGCTGATCTCATAGTTACTGATGATCACTTTCGGCTGAGAACTCACGCCGCTGCCGCCACCGCCGCCCGTTCCGGGGTCAAATCCCGGATCTCCTCCCGGGTCCGTTCCCGGGTCTTCCGTCGGCTGTCCGCTTGGCTCTTCACTCGGCTCAGGCGCAGGGTCTGTTCCGTCGGTGATCTTGACAAAGACAGTAAATTCCTGCGTCTTCACTTCTCCGCCTGCCGTCGGATAGCTCGTCCTGATAACGACCGGATAGTTTCCGTTCACCCGGTCCTTTGCAAGCGGCAGACGCAGGTCCACCAGATAGGACTGCTTCGTTTTTCCGTCTGCCAGCTTGTTCTCTTTCAAGGATACGGACGTATCATAGTTATTGAATATGAACGGCGCTGTTTGGGGGTCTCCCAGATCGACCGAGACTGCTACGTCTTTTCCTTCCTCGACCTGCTCCGTTCCCGGGCCGGGGATCAGCGGGAGAATGACCCGCGCAGCGCCGCCGGATACGGCGGGGCTATACCCGTTTTGGTAGGTCGCATCCATTCCCTCATATTGGCTTTTGCTGTCGATGCGCAGCGCCGTGCCGCGCATATCCGCAGCAAAGGCGGTAGGCAGCGCAAAAGAAAGCGCAAGCAGGACAATGAGTGCAGTGATCGTGATTCGTTTTTTCATGTTTCCTCTCCCTGTGTTTCTGATTCCGCCTGTGCTGTCTTTCCGGCGGCGGGCCCGTGTCTTTCACGCTTCGCCACTTTTCCGTCTATGATATGAATGACCTGATCGGCATATTCCGCTTTTGTCGGGTCGTGCGTCACAAACAGGAGCGTTGCGCCGCGTTTCCTTACCTGCCCGCACATGATCTCCATGATCTGTTCCGCCGTCACCGAATCAAGATTTCCCGTCGGTTCGTCCGCAAAAATGATCTCCGGCTTTGCAATGATGGCGCGCGCGATGGATACGCGCTGCTGCTGTCCGCCCGAGAGCTGGTTCGGCATGTTTTTCAGATGCTTCCCAAGCCCCATTTCTACAAGCAGCCTGTTCGCCGCTTTCATACGTACGGCACGCGGCACGCCCCGGAACATCAGGGGAAGCGCCACATTTTCCGCCGCCGTCATGGTAGGCATCAAATTAAAGGACTGAAACACAAAGCCGATATGCTTCAGGCGAAAATCCACCAATTCACTTTCATTCATTTTATAAGTTGGTTTTTTCCGAATAAATATCTTGCCTGCGGTCGGATGCTCGAGCCCCGCAAGGAGGGAAAGCAGCGTCGATTTTCCGCTGCCGGACGTACCGAGGATCGCGCACACCTCGCCGGGCATCACATCGATATCTACCCCGGCAAGCGCATGTATCTTCGTATTTCCCATACGGTAGGTTTTTTTCAGATTTCTTGCTATAATGATCGGTTCCACCGTTCCCCTCCAAAATGGAAAATAAAAGCCTCTGTCAGATGCAAAAGGAAAAACGCCCAAACAGCAATATCCGCATTTTTATTATACCATAGCATACTGCCGGGCTGTTCCGTTTTTTCTTAATAAACTCTTAAGCTTTCTCAGAATAGAAGCAAATTGTTTCATAGTTGTAAACTTCAGGCGTTTTTTCCGTTTTCTGCAAAAAAAGAGAACGCGCACGGCGTTCTCTTTCCTATCGTTACGCTTCGACCAAGCTTTTGAAGTCTTTGTATTTTTCATCCCACATCCGCTTTTCCTGCGGCAGATAGGTCGCTGGCTCGCAGGAGGCCGCGACAACGCTGCGCGCTTCCCTGATGTCGGCAAGCTCCCCTGCCGCAATCAGCTGTACTGCGATGTTTCCGAGCACCGTCGCTTCGTCCGGCCCGGCAATAACGGTCATGCCCGTCGCGTCGGCGGTCATCTGGCACAGGAGCGCGCTTTTTGTTCCGCCGCCGAGAATGTGCACTGTACGGTATTCCTTTCCCGTACATTCGCACAGCCGCTCGATGCTGTAGCGGAATTTCAGCGCGAGGCTTTCGTCGATACAGCGGATCACTTCTCCCTCTGTCTGCGGTACGGGCTGCCCGGTCCGTTCGCAAAAGTCCCGAATGCGCCGCGGCAGATTTCCCGGTTTGCCGAATTCCGGGCTGTCCACGTCGATCAAGCTGCGGAAAGGCGTACACCTCTTCGCCATCTGTTCGAGCTCTCCGAAGCCAAATTCACGGCCCTCGCGTATCCACTGCCGGCGCGATTCTTGGATAGGCCATGTCCCCATGATATTTTTCAGAAAACGGTAGGTGCCCTCTACGCCACCCTCATTGGCAAAATTATATTCCGCTCCCTTCGCGTTGATACACGGCTCATGCAGCTCTGTTCCAAGCAGGCTCCACGTTCCGCAGCTGATGAAAATAAAATCCTGCTCCTGCGTTGGAACTGCCGCGACCGCCGCAGCCGTATCGTGCCCGGCCGTACACATCACTTTCGCTTTGGGCGCACCCAGCTCTTCGCATATTTCATCGCGCAGCAGGCCGCATTCCGTGCCCGGTTGTACGATATCGCACAGCTTTTCACGCGGTATCCCGGCAAGCGCCAGCACCTTATCGCTCCAATCCCTGCTTTTCGCATCCAGCATTTCGGAGGTGGAAGCGATGGTATATTCCGTGTGCATCTCTCCGGTCAGGAAATAATTGTAAAGGTCGGGCGTAAAGAGTATCTTTTTCGTCGCCTCAAGAAGCCCGGACTTCTGCTCTTTCAGATAGATGAGCTGGTAGAGCGTATTGATCGCAAGGTGCTGCAGGCCCGCCGTCTCATAAAGCTCGCCGGGGTCGACCCGCCTCAGGAATTCGCGGAACGGCTGCTCGGAACGTTCGTCGCGGTAGTGGACCGGATTCTGAACGAGCTGCCCGTCCTCTCCGATGAGGCCGAAATCCACGCCCCATGTATCGATGCCGATCATATCAAAGCCGCCCTCGTTGACCGCTTTTGTGATCCCCTGCTTGATATTGTAAAACAGGCGCAGCGCATCCCAATAGAGGGTTCCGTTCACGAAGACCGGATCGTTCGTAAAGCGGTGAAGCTCCTTCATCGTGATTTTTCCGTCCGTATACTGTGCGATCATTGCACGGCCGCTCGAAGCGCCGAAATCAAATGCCAAAATTTTGCTCATGCTATTTCCCCTTTATTATTATGTTCCTAATAATAACTATACTGAAAACGAACCCGGGAATCAATGAAAAATAGTATACTTTTCATGTAGTTTTCAAACATTTTTATGTCCGCTGCAAAAAAAAATTGTTCACCTGATGATTGATGTCACATTCCATTTGTGCTATAATGACTGTATGAGCAGCTGCTCATGATCCTATCCGAAAGAGTGGAAACGTCTATGGAATATGTAAAGCTTGGCAGGACCGATATTCATGTGAGCCGAATGGCGATGGGCGGCGACGTGCGTACGCCGCGCGAAGAGTTTGCTGCGGCGCTGCAGTTTGCCGTAGATCACGGCGTGAACCTGATCGATACCGCGCCTGCTTACGGCAGCAGCGAAGAGGTGCTTGGAACGATCCTTCCGGGCATCAAGGGAAAGCTATATGTATCCACAAAATTCAGCAATGACCCGCAGCCATTTTTGCCGCAGGACCGCGACTGCCTGCTGCGCGCCGTAGAAAACAGCCTCAACCGTCTGAAACGCGACACCATCGATATTTGGATGGTGCATGAGCCCGACCGTCCTTTCCAGTATGACTGGTGGGAACGCCCGCAGGACCTCAACCGGCCCGAAGCCTATTACGGTCCCGTGATGGACGTGCTTTCCGATTTGAAAAGGCAGGGCATTATTCATTTTTTTTTTTTCAAGCAGAAGACGGCATACGAGATCGTTCCCATCATCGAAAGCGGCTTTTTCGACGTGATTTTGACAGCCTTCAATTACAGCCTTCTTTGGCAGGAAGCAGCCATCGAGGTCATCCCCGCCGCCAAAAAACAAAACATGGGGATCCTGCTCGGCTCCGTTCTGCAGCAGGGAGCGCTCGCAAGGCGTTACGACGAGCAGGTGAAAAGAAAGCCCGCATGGCTCTCAAGGCCCCGTCAGCAGCAATATTTGAAGCTATATGAGTTATGCGACGAGCTTCATATGGACGTTGCCGATCTTGCGATGCGCTTCGCATTTTCCAACCCCGACATTCACGCAGTCGTAACAGGAGCCGGAACCGTAAAAAATGTGGAGCGTAATCTCGCTTCCTATGAAAAGGGCCCTTTGCCGGAAGACGTTTTGAAGCGAATCGATGAGATCTATCAAATGGTGCCTTTCCGTCCATTCGAGGAATCTTTCTTTATGCCTTTTACGCGTCCCTATAAAGGGCCGCGCATGGTGCATTGAACCACATATATCAAAATAAAATGCCGGAAAAATCTCCGGCATTTTTTGTTACTTGCTTTTCAGCTCGTCGTCTGTGAGCTGCAGACCCTTTTTGATCAACTTTTTAGAAAGAAATTTATCCGCGCGTTTTTCAATGATACGCTCGAACCCGCGCATCATAAACGGCGCGATCACCGTAAAGATACACACCACTACGACCTGCGGCAGATTGATCGGCGAAATATCGAAAAATCCCCGGATAAACGGAATAATGAGGCACAGGAAGAACAGCCCGACCGCACTGCCGAAAATGACCTTGCGCGCAGTCGTAAACGGTACGCTGACTTTCGCTACCACCCACATTCCGACTGCGACTGCCATGAGCATACACATCGTCGATACCGCTGCAGGCGTATATTGGAAGATGCCTGCAAATACATTGACCGCAAGGATACCGATGATCACAGACAGGCCGCCCGGAAGCGAGCGCTTCAGGATATTGATAAGAAAATGCTTCTTTATCGGTGAGAAATTCGGCTCCAGCGCAAGGAAGAACGCCGGGAAACCGATCGTGATAAAGCTGATGAGCGTCATTTGCAGGGGCGTGAACGGGTAGCTGCTGTCGAGCAGAATGACCGTCGCAAACGCAAGGAGCACCGCGTATACCGTCTTGGTAATGAACAGGGTGGCCACACGTTCGATGTTATTGATAACCTTGCGTCCCTCGTTGACGATGTCCGGCATAGTCGCAAAATTAGAATCGAGCAGCACGAGGTTGGCAATATTTTTTGCCGCGTCGCTTCCCGACGCCATCGCGATCCCGCAGTCCGCCTCTTTCAGAGCGAGCACATCGTTTACGCCGTCTCCCGTCATCGCGACCGTGTGTCCTCTGCGCTTCATGGCCGCAATCAGCTCTTTTTTCTGCGCTGGAGTGACGCGTCCGAACACATCATATTTTTCTGCGGCAGCTTCAAGCGCTTCCTGCGTTGTGAGCGTCGTCGCGTCCACCGCTTCATAATTCTTGACGCCCGCCCGCTCGGCAATCGCGCTTGCTGTTACCGGGCTGTCGCCCGATATGATTTTGATTGCGACCTGCTGCTTCTCAAAAAAGCGCAGCGTCTTTTTCGCGTCCGGCCGTATGCGGTCTGATATCAGCAGAAATGCCGCCGGCTTCATTCCTTCCGGAACGGCATTGCCCTCTACGTCGTCTGCGGCGCTGTGGGCAAGCACGAGCACCCGGCTGCCCTTTTTAGCATATTGTTCTGCATCCAGCTCTTGATATCCGTTAGGGAAAATGAATTCAAATGCCCCGAGGAACCATGTCCCTTCCCCCTCGAAGCATACGCCGCTGTATTTGCGTGCGGAGGAAAAAGGTATGATAGACTTTATTTCATGGTCAAAGCTCTTGCCGAATTTTTCTACGACTGCATGGAATGTTGCGTTATCATCCTGCAGCGCGCCTGCCATATTGGATAAGACCCGCTCTATATTCTGCGATGGGTCGAGGGCGATCACCTCTTCCACATGCATTTTCCCCTCGGTGATCGTTCCCGTCTTATCGAGGCACAGGATGTCTACCCGTGCGAGCGTCTCGATACAATAAAGATCCTGTACGAGCGTCCGTTTTGTTGCGAGGATCACCGCGCTGGTCGCAAGGGAAATACTGGTGAGCAGTATGAGCCCCTCCGGGATCATACCGATGAGCGCGCCTACTGTTTTCACCGTATTATCTGCTATGGGCAGTCCTACGACAAGACCCTGCTTTACGAAAAGCAGAACACCGACCGGAACGATGATGATGCTGATCACTTTCAAAATGCGGTTCAGGGAATTGCGCAGCTCGGAGGTGCGCTTTTTAGACACCTTGGCGTCGTATGATATTTTATTCGCATAGTTTTCAATACCCACACGCTCAACGCGGGCATACGCATTCCCCGATACGATATAGCTTCCCGAATACAGAAAATCCCCCGGCCCTTTGGCAATGACGTCCGACTCGCCTGTGATCAGCGATTCATTGACCTCTACCGAACCCTCGAGAATGATCCCGTCCGCGCATACCTGATTGCCGGGCATGAGCTGCATCACATCGTCGAGCACAAGCTCCGCCACGCCGATCTCTTTTTCCGCTCCGTTCCTGACTACCGTCACCTTTGCCGCCACGATGACCGACAGCTTATCGAGCGTCTTTTTCGTGACGATCTCCTGTGCGATACCGATGACGAGATTTCCCACTACGACAAGCAGGAAAACAAGCTCCTTGATATAACCCGTCATGACGATCAGTACGGTAAACACCATATTCAGGATATTAAAAAAGGTAACGAGATTGTCCTTGAATATCTGCCGGTAGGATTTTGTCGTATTTGTATTGAATGCGTTGGTAAGCCCTGCTTCTACGCGGCTTTCGACCTGTTCATCCGTCAGCCCCGTCCGGCAGTCCGAATCGTAGCGCTGCTGCTCTTCCGCCATACTGTTCCTCTCATACACCGTCCATAATGGTTTTATTATATCATATTTATTTTGCCCTTAAATGCCGATTTGTTAAATTTTATAAAATACTAACAAAAAACGGCAGATTTGTTCATCTGCCGTTTCGATATTTTTAAGAATCTCTGCTATTTTGTAGAAAAACGGTATTCCGTTACATCATGATAGGTCTTTCCTTTTTTCAGAATGCAGGAAGGAAATTCGTCGTGGTGCATACTGTCCGGAAAAAGCTGCGTTTCAAAGCAATATGCCGTGCGCGGCCCGTATTGCACTCCGTTTTTTCCTTTCATTTCCGGCACAAAGTTCGCCGTATAAAGCTGCATGCCCGGCTTATCCGTATATACCTCCATGATTCGTCCGCTCTGCGGGTCCTCTACGCGCGCTGCGCGGCGGAAGCCCGCCCCCCACAGCACAAAATTATGATCGTAGCCTCCACAAAGCTTCATCTGCGGAAATGGATCCTCGATGCGCTCCCCTATCAAATGAGGATGGGTAAAATCGAGCGGCGTATCCGCGACTTCGGCGATTTCGCCCGTTGGAATCAGGTTTTCATCTACAGGCGTATATTCACCTGCGTCTATCTTCAGAACATGGTCTCCTATATCTCCCTCTCCGCGCAGATTAAAATAGGAATGGTTGGTCAGCGACAGCACGGTATCTGCATCTGCCTCAGCAAAATACTCGAGACGCACCGTGTTGTCGTCCGTGAGCGTCATTTCCACACGGATATCCACAGCTGCCGGGAACCCATCCTCGCCGTCCGGGCTGTGATAGGTGAGCGACAATGTATTCTCTTCCGCAGACGCATCCCATACCTTACGGTTCAAACTATTGTTTCCTCCATGCAGAAGATTGACGCCGTTTTCATTGCAGGGAATTACATAATCCTTTCCGCCTACTGTGAACTGTCCGCCCGCAATTCGGTTGGCGTAGCGCCCTACTGTCGCACCGAAAAACGGATGGTCCCCATAATATTCCTCCGGCGTTTCGAAGCCGAGAACCACATCCGCCGCGGCACCGTCCGCATCCGGCATTTCCACCGCCATGATGGTCGCCCCGTAATTGGTTACTTTCATGCGGCCGCCCGCTTCGTTTGAAATAGTATACACAAAAACGTCTTTTCCGTCTTTTACACCTGTTTTTTGAATCTCGATCATGATAATTACCGCCCTTTTGAAATGTTACTATTATTTTACATCAAAAGTTTCCGTTTTCCTATCCGTTCTTTGTTCTTTTTTGTAAAATTTCTCATGGGGCACCGCAAATCAAAAAAGCATTGGCAGAATACTCCGCCAATGCTTCCGAATACCTTCGCCGTGCCGTATCAGCCGTTCAGCAGCAGCTCGATCACATACATCTCAAGCTTCTCGAAGTTCTGCGTCTTCACGCACTCCTCCTGGAACTTATAGTCGAACTTCTTCACCTTCTCAAGCAGCAGCTCGAATACGCGCTTGCTGTTGATGATGTGGCGGTAGCAGTCCTCCGCCGGCTGCGTCCGCATCGCCTTTACGTCGAGTCCTACGCATTCCCCGTTATCGCCGAAGTTGTTTTCATACAGCACCTTCACCTGATTGAAGCATGCCCTCAGGTTCTCCGCTCCGAACGTCTTGTCCTGATCGTATTTGATCCCGTTCTGGTCATTCAGGTGTACTCCCCACAGCTTCCCCCATGCGATCGCGAACGCCATGTCCGCCGCCGGGTCAAGACCCGCTAAGATCGAATGCGCGCTCTCGATGCACAGTCCTACTCGCGACGGGTCCACCGTCTGCGCTCCTACCGCAAGCGCATGCCCTGCCGTCCCGCAGTAGCTCCGGTCGATCGGCTCGTTCGGCTTCGGCTCTACCAGTATCTGCACGTCCGGGTCGTATTTCAGGATCGTATCGAACGCGTCCCTCAGCTGCCTGATCTTCTCGACCGGGTTTTTTCCCTCCGCGCACAGCGTTCCCTCGCGCGCCAGCCACAGCTGCACCTTGTTCGTCCCCAGCGCCTTTGCGATATCTACCGACCGCAGCGCCCGCCAGATCGCAAAGTCATAGTCCTCCTTCCGGCTCGCCGTGAAGCCCCCGTCGTTCGTGTGCGCGTCGAACCACAGCCGCGGCGCCACGAATTCCGCGAACAGACCGTATTTGTCCAGCATCGCTTTGACGTCCTTCGCGTAATCCACGATCGCCTTTTCCGTCATATTGTTCATATCCGGCACCGCGTCGTCGTCATGGAACTGCACTCCGTCCATCCCGATCTCCGCGAATGTTTTGATCTTCTCCTCAAACGGCACCGTCGGCCTGATCCCCGGCCCGAACGTCTCGTTTCCCTCGTGCACGTTCCACGGTCCTACCGTAAACCTGAATTTTGCCATCCTTTTTTCCTCCTTTGGTTCCCTTTTTTTCCGGCCGAACGGCCTTTCTTTCCATGCTGCCTTTATTATATCCCCTCTTTTTTCCCTCTTCCCGCACATCTTTGCTTTTTTTCCGGGACAGTTTTGTTTTCGGTCCTCTCAGCTCCTGCCGGCCTGCTTTAAAAAATGCAGCGCGCGGTTCACGTCCATAACGGTATGCTGTTCATTTTCTTCCGTTATCTGCACGGAGTCTATGCGGTATTTTTTTCTGTATTCCCCGGGGGTACAGCCAAATTCTTTCAGGAACACTTTATTGAGATATTTATAATCCGAAAATCCGCATTCCATACAGATATCGATATGGCTGAGATCCGTGTGCAAAAGCAGATATTCCGCTTTTTCCCCGCGCATCCGGTTCAGGTAATTCTGGAACGATATCCCAAGGTGCGTTTTGATAAAATGGGATAGGTAGTACATGTCCAGATTTTCACGTTCCGCGATCTCTTTCAATGTAATAGGATACATATAATTTTCCCGCATAAACTCAATGATGCGCTGAAGGCGGTCCATATTGCGGTTTTCAGCCGCTGCCGTCTTTTCGTCGAGCACCGTGTAGTCATCGTGCCCCAGCATACGGAACAGCATATGATTTAGGATCGATACCAGTTCCAGCGCATACCCCTCTTCCTTTTTGCAATAGCACGCAACGATCTTTTCCATACAGTTCCGAAACATCTCCCAATATTCCGGCGAGCTCTCCCGCAGGATATGCCGCTTGGTAAACCGGACATGCGCAATGCGCGGATAATATTTCTTGCACAGCAGCGGATCGAGCTGCAGTACCATCAAAAGATTCTCTTCCTGCGTCCTCCTTAGGCTGTGGATCGCATTCCGGTTGCTGATAAAGATATCATTCCGCTTCAAAAGGTGGCGCTGCTGGCCGTCGTCTATGTTCACGCTGCCCTTGAGTACGAGAAATATCTCCATATCATTATGAAAATGCAGCTCCCTCCAGTTGATGGATACCACGAACGTTTTCAGGCTTGTTCCCGAAATGTGCTTGATAAACTCATATTCCATAAATTTTCTGCTCCGGCTTTTTTCTGAAAAATGGCAAATGTGTCATGTCTGTTTCATGATTTTTTTAACGTCATTTATAGATATTATAGCACTAATACACAAAAATGTATGAATTATTTGATTTCATATTATATTTTTGCTTCACTAAAATAAAAAAGGATGCATGAATAGCGCATCCTTTTTCGTTGGATCTATATATAACAGGAAGGAAATATTGTTTTATTTATACAGGGAGCCATAGATCCTGCAGGCGCGGTAGTCCGCACCCTCTCGGTCCTGTGTGCCGAACGCGTTCTGTGCCGCCGATTGCGGCGGCCCCGGTCTTTATCATTACTTCTCCTCCTTTCTTTGATTATTTTATTCCGGTTTCTGCCAAGCGTACAGAAAAACAATGCAAAAGATTCCGGCGACTGTTACAGCTGCCGGAATCTTTGTCTGGTTATCGTTTTTGCTGTAACCAGAACTGCTCCATTTCTGCTTTTTCTTCTTCTGTATATTTACGCTTGGTGTCGATCACTTTTCCGCCGTTCCACTTGCGGCTTTCGATGTCTTCCGTTGTTCCCATTACCGTAACATTGAGCTGCCTGCGCCGTGCGCGTACATGATCCCAATCAATGAAATAAATATGGGCAAACTCTCCGCCATCTAATTTTCCATCCTTGATCGTCAGCGTTTCACTGCGTCCAAAAAAAACAGAACGCAGATGGCCATCTGTATTCATACTCGTATAATCTCCCGGCTCATTCACAAATCTTCCGAATTGTGCATGGATCGGCCCGGGATGGCGATATTGATGCTCTTCTGCAAAATCCGGGATCATCTTCCGCATAATATCGAGGAGATCGTGCTGAAGATATTCCAAATCGAAAGAATCGATATCGTGTGAACATTCCTGAACCATAACGGAGCAGGTTGTATGGTGAGACGCAACACAGCACGTTCCATTTTTCACACCGGAAGCTTCCACGATCTCACATACCTCTTTCGATACGTCATGGAATGTTGGTATCCACCCGCGCGACTGCAATTCCAATTCCTTTTGAACAACTTTAAATTCCATGTTTCACCTCATAATTTACTTTATTTACGGCTGTCCGGGCCGCATAAAATGTTTCATTTTCTTTTTCGTTATTTTCGCCTTTCGTCCCATGCACGGCGTACGGCTCCTATCATTTCATCGATCATTTTTGCGCGGTCGGGCGCTTTTACGATCCCGCTCGACGAGCCGGTCGCTTCCGCCCCTGTGCCGATCACACGATACACGTCTTCCCCACAGCTAATTCCTGCGCCTTGAAGCACAAGAATATCCGGATCTATTTTTTTTACCGCTTCGATCGAGGCTTGTACATAGCTCATGTCGCTTGGATTACCTGTGCCGATCAACTCCGTAGGCTCCGCTACGATAATATCCGGCGAAAGATGTGCGACCGCTGATGCTTCCGCAATAGAATCGGCGCACACGATCGTCGCCAGTCCCACCTCTTCCGCTCGCCTTATGGTTTTCGCCAACACGCTGAACGAAAGCGGTTTCTCACAATGATTCAGCATAACGCCGTGCGCACCCGCAGCTACTAAAGATTCCGGCAGAATATCCGCAAGTCCTCTTCCCGGTTCGATCGGTTCCATATGCGGCGCAAACACAAAAAGATGCTTTACGGCCTGTGCAACACGCCGGATATCTACGACTGGAGTTGTAAAAATAATATCGATACCATATTTTTCTGCCGCGATATCTGCTGCCAAAGCAAGCTCCAATATTTCGTCTCCAACGAGATACGATTTAGGACCAATCTCAAAAAACGGCGGTTTTAACGGAAAATTTTTCAACATGCTTCAAGCTTCCTTTCCTCTTGTAATGTTTGTGCGTCTCTTTATTCAGCTTATCATCTTTTTTCTTTATGGTCAATAATATTTTCTTTTTTATTTCTTTTTTATTTCTTTTTTATTTCCTGATTATTTTTATTGATTTTTTTATTCTAACTCTCTATACTGTTAAATAAAACATCGCAATAAGCGGGAAAGGGAATATTTATGGATCTTTCTAAAATATGGCAGGCAGCTGAAAATACATACCAAATCGAGACCGATGCGATCTTGCAGGCTTTTGATGGGATCGACCGAGCTTCTTTTCTGCGCGCTGTTGAGCTGCTCGCGCAGGCCGAGCGCATCGCCGCCAGCGGCTGCGGTCACTCCGGTATCGCCTGCCGGCATTTTGCACACCTTATGTGCTGCATCGAACGGCCCGCTCGTTTCATTTCGCCCGCAGAAGCGGTACACGGCGCGACCGGATATCTCCAGCAGGGCGATGTCATGCTGTTGGCCTCACGCGGTGGAAAGACCTCTGAATTGCTCCCTATCCTTTCTATTTGTAAGCAAAAGGGAGTGTCTGTGATCTCCGCAACCGAAAATCTTGATTCCCCTCTTGCTCGTGAAGCAGACGTCGTGCTGCAGACGCCGATAACGCGCGAAGCTGATCGCTACAACAGTCAGGGAACGACCAGTTTCTCCGTTTTGAACGTTTTATTCGATGCACTGCAATCAGCTTTGATCGAGGCAACCGGGTTTCGCAACGAACAATTTGCCGTCATCCATCCCGGCGGAGCGGTCGGAGAGCGTCTGAATGCAGCTCCGAACCGCTAATCAAATCAGGGAGAAAAACAAATGTCTGTAAACAAGCTAAAAATTGATGAGCGGCGAAAAAAAATTTTGGAGATGCTCCGTCGGGATGGGCAGGTACGCGTTGCCCAATTAAGCAAACAGCTTGGCGCTACTGTTGTTACGATCCGCAGCGATCTGGACGCTCTTGAACGCGACGGTTATTTGGAGCGTACACAGGGCGGTGCGGTCCAATCTGCCAAAAACTTTTATCACATGGAGCTTCAGTACCGGCGGCAAAAGAATGCCGATATCAAAAAGCAGATCGCCGCTGCAGCCGCACGTATGATCCACGACGGCGATACGCTGCTGATCAATTCCGGCACGACGACTTATTTTACCGCGCTTGAACTGAAGCAGCACAAAAACTTAAACGTGGTTACAAATTCCATTTCACTTGCCGTAGAGTTGGGCAGTGTGCCTACTTTCCGTGTTATTCTTCTTGGCGGCGAGATCAATACACAATATTCCTTTATCTACGGGGAGGACGCAAAGCGTCAGCTTTCCGGCTATAAGGCTGACTATGCGCTGCTTTCCATGGACGGTATCTGCCGCCATGCGGGGATCACGACCTATCATGCCGAGGAAAGTGTGATCGACCGTCTGATGATTGAACGCTCACAGAAGACGATCATCGTGGCGGACAGCAGTAAAATCGGCCATGAAAGTTTTTCGCACGTATGTGCGCTCGACGAGATCGATTTTCTTGTGACCGATGCAGCGGCGAGCGCTTCATGCAGTGAACTGGATGAGACCGGTATTACTGTCGTTTCCTCCTGATCCGTTTTCGTACTTTGTTAGAAATATCAATATTGACCAAGTTTTTTTGCCAGCGTTATCGCATATTTAAAATTTTCCAGACTCACAGTATCCGGTATCGAATGGTCTGAATGATAAATATATCTGCGGTATTTTTTTGCTGCAGGTATTTTTTTGAGCAACTCACGTTCGATATCCTCCACAGCTCCTGCCAATATATCCGCATTGATATTCCCAATAAACGTCAATCTGTTTCCATATTGTTCAACATACTCGCATATATCGTTTCCCGCCCGGGCTTCGAGCGGCTGCATACAGTCTATTCCCGCTTCAATCAGCAGAGGAAGCAGCGCGCGGATATCTCCGTCCGAATGGTATATCACTTTCATTCCATGCTCCTTTGCGGCGGCAAACAGCTTTTTTTGGCAGGGAAGTACATAATTCCGGTAAAATTCCGGCGAAAACAGCATACCGTTTTTATAACAAAGATCACTGAATACCCACATTGCGTCAAACGAATAGCCGTGTTTTGTTATCTCCTCCAGCATACGAATGTTGAATTCCGTATAATCTTCCATGATCCGCTGCGCAAATTGCGGTTCGAGTGCCATCTGGACAAGCGCTTCTTCTTCACCTAACAGGCGTATGTAGTACCAGCACGGTTCGATTGGTGTCAAGACCGTGAAGCCGTCCGCTTGCCGCACACGTTCATAATACTGCTCCTGTGAGTCTTTCCGCAGTGTTCCCCATATCACGTCCCTTCGGAAAGAGGAAAAGCGCTCGTAATCCGGAGACAGCCGAATACGCAGCCTTTCCCATGCTTCCCATCCATTGACCGTTGTTCCGACCAGCTGCGGCGCAGCCTGCCTATTTTTCAAATACCGATAAGTATTTCCGTCTCCGTCTGAAACGACCAGAATGTCCTCTGTTTCTTCTTTGATCTCAGGCGGCAGCATCAGTGAGCCGTCAAAAGAGAAAAAATGAAAACGGTCCAGACCAAAATGATCCTGAGCGGACACGTCCTGCGGCAGCCCTTCCGAATGCCATCGCTCTTCCGTTTCCGGCCATATACCGATCTCCGTGATCGGTATCCTATCTGCCGGCTGCCCGTTCAAAGCAGCGAGCAGCCTCTGTCTCCCGTTCATATTCCCCTCTCTCTTCCGGCATAGTATAGGCAGTCTCCTGTATTTCTGTCAAAAAGATGTATTCTGCTTGTATCTAACCGGAAAGATATTTCTTTCATATTATGAATATCTGAAAAATGAACGTCGGATTCGTCCGTGATCCCGGCCTTGATCACCAATTTGTCTCCATTCTTATCCGCGTGGATATAAATCTCCGAGCCCATCAGTTCTGTCACGCCGACATCCGCAGTGATCGCACCATCCGCTTCTTTTGCCACAACCGCCATATTTTCAGGCCGGATACCTACCGTCACGCTTCTTTCACCCGTTCCGGCTTCCGCAAGAATATGCTGATAAGCTTCATTGAGTACAAATTCTCCGCCGAGCACATGTACCTTATATACTCCTCCACTGCATTTAAGCTGTGCATTCTCCAAAAAGTTCATCTGAGGCACCCCGATAAAGCCTGCTACAAAACGGTTTGCCGGGAAATTAAACACCTCCTGCGGCGTGCCGATCTGCTGGATCAGCCCATCTTTCATGACGACGATCCGGTCTCCGAGCGTCATTGCCTCTGTTTGGTCGTGCGTCACATATACGAACGTTGTATTCAGGCGTTTCCTCAAAGAGATCAGCTCTGCGCGCATAGAATTACGCAGTTTCGCGTCCAAATTGGAAAGCGGCTCGTCCATCAGGAATACCTGCGGTTCACGTACAATGGCGCGCCCAATGGCAACACGCTGCCGCTGTCCGCCCGAAAGCTCTTTTGGCTTGCGCTCCAGATATTCTGTAATATCCAATATCTCCGCCGCCTGAAGAACACGTCTTTTGATTTCATCTTTCGGCACTTTTCGCAGGGTGAGTGCAAATGCCATATTATCGAACACACTCATATGCGGATAAAGCGCATAATTCTGAAATACCATCGCAATATCTCGGTCCATTGGCTGTACGTCGTTTACCAGCTTGTCTCCGATATAGAGTTCTCCGGACGAAATCTCCTCAAGCCCCGCGATCATTCGCAGCGTGGTCGATTTGCCGCAGCCGGATGGTCCTACAAATACAACAAATTCCTTGTCCTCGATCGTCAAGTTGAAATTCTTGACTGCCTCTACATTTTTTCCGTAAATTTTACCGATATTTTTTAAGATCACTTTTGCCATAATCAAACAGGTTTGGTCCGCTTTCCGAACCCCGCACGGCCTCCCTATCTTGCAGCTTCTGCTTTTCAGCACGGCATAAACAGACCGTTGCATTCCCTCTCCTTTCTATTATTATTTCGATTGTTTTCCCGGCGTCATACTCTGCGAAATTCTTCGATATATTCCACGCCATTTTCCGTTGCCGCTTTCAGTACTGCTTCGCCAAGTTCCGCGCACGCGCAGGTAGGATCTCCAAATAATCCCGTTTTTGTTTTCTGCAGCGCCCATGTGGAAACTGGACCGCATAATTTTCGATTCAGACGGATCGCATCTACATTTGTATATTCATCTTGATGCACCAGTTCCGGGTGCAGATACAAAATGCATGAAGTTTCCCATTCTCCTCCGTGGATATCTCCTTCCGGATCTTTTTTCATTTTGTCATATACTTCCGCTGAAAGCGTCATCGGCGCCAGCGTCATCGTAAAAACGCCGTGCACATCCGCAATCTCCCGCATGACCATACGAAGTAGACAATCGTGGTTCCCATGGCAGTCGAGCGTTACGATCTTTTTGAACCCCATGCCCACAAGCGAATCCACAATATCATAAATATAATCCGCGAATGTACGCGTATTGATATTCGGACAGCCGGGCCATTGTCGAACGATCCCCATAGAAAAACCAAAGTTTATAGTTTGCATGACCAATACCGGTATCCCTTTTTCTATGCAGGCATTTCCCAACATATCTGCATATCCGCGCGCGATCATTGCATCTGTTTCAACCGGAAGATGCCTACCGTGTTCCTCTGTTGTGCCGACCGGCAGGATCACGACCGCTTCGTCCTCCACCGCTTTCTGGATCTCAACCCATGTCTTTTCTCCAAAATAAATTGACATTTTTATACTCCTTTCATGAGCTTATTTTGATATTCTCCAAACAGGCTCCGGTATATTGCCTGTTTTTCGGGAATCGGCCTGTACTCTGCCCGGCAGGGTGCAGCACCTTTCGCAAATCGTTCTCCATTGAGTCCGCAATACTCTGCGGTGAGCCTTGCTGCTCCAACACTGCACAATTCTTCGCTCTCGAATGTTTTTACACACATTCCCGTAATATCCGCAATGATCTGGCAAAATGCTTCACTTTTACTTCCGCCGCCGAATATCCACAGCCAATCCGGTCTGACCCCCACCGTTTCCGCCGCTTTTAAATTCAGTTTCAGCTCGTACGCGATCCCTTCATACATCGCACGTGCAAGTTCCGCGCGGCCAGTCCCGAGCGTCAGGCCGGTATACCGTCCCTCTATCTTTTTCCTGCCATGCGGTGTTCCCGGCGTGCTGAGAAAAGGCAAAAAATATACGCCTCCGCTGCCGGCTGTTGCCCGTTCGCACATTTGATTTAACTTCTCATAGCTGACATCTGAAAAAAGCGTATTTTTTACCCACTTGACCGCTGCTCCCGCCGTATTGATGCACCCTTCAAGCACCCATCGTTCCTTGCCAATATACGGACAGGGAGTCAGGCCGCTCGTTTGTTCCATATCCAGCGCATCTGTCATAAGCTCTATAGCTCCTGCTGTGCCCAGCGAGACCGTTCCTGCATGCGCGGAAAGCCCCGCGCCATATGCGGCGGTCTTCTGGTCTTGCCCGGCGCATAACACCGGTATCCCGATCGGGAATCCTAAATCTACCGCTGCTTCTTTTGTAAGCTGTCCGGCAGAACGTCCGGTCTCACGAATATCCGGAAATACATTTTCTTCCACTTCTGCTGCTGCAAGCAGCTTTTTACTCCAGCATCTGCCGAATATATCGTACGCCATGCTCCCCGCGGCCATCGTTGGATCGGTTACCGTATTGCCTGTAAGCCGCGCTGCCGCATAATCCATCGGCATCAGAAACCGATGAGCCGCCCGATAGATTTGTGGATCGTTTTCTTTTAACCACATTAGCTTCGGAAGAAGATAGACTCCTGAATTTTGTTTTCCGGTTATGCGGGTAATCGTGCGGTCCCCTACCCGCGCGGCAAGGATTTGCGCTTCTCTTTCCGCGCGGCTGTCGAGCCAGCATATCGCATTTCCGAGCGGTCGGAGCGCTTCATCTACCGGAACGAATGATATACCCTGCGACGATATGCCGATTCCGGCGATTTTTTCCCGCTTGATCTCCTCCGTCAGTTCCTTTAAAAGGCCGCATACTTTTTCATACCATGCCGCCGGGTCCTGTTCAATAAATCCGTTTCCAGTCAGTATCAACTCCTCTTCATTTCGACACATGCGGAGCAGTCGTCCCGTTTCGTCGAACAATGCCGCCTTGACCGTTGTTGTTCCCAAATCGATACCAATGATATATTTCTGCATCACGTTAAATTCTCCACAATATCACGCACTTTTTTAACCCGCTGCCATACGCCATCCGGCGGGACCTGATCGGCTACGCCGAACACGAACCTTGCGTCCTCCCGGAATGTTTCTGCCAATCGCAGAAGATATTCTTCAAAAAATGCATCGCTGTATAATTCCGAAAAAAGCGCGCCGGGTATTCCGCCCCAGATCACGATTTGCTCTCCTGCTTTTTTGCGCAGTTCAGTCATTTCGAGGTCGCCGACCGGTGCAGGCGTAACCGCTTCGACAACATCGAAGCCGCTGGGTGCGATCATATCCCACGTTGCGGCAAGCATACCATCGTTATGGATCGACGTATACTTTCCGGCTGCATGAAGAAGCCCGTTCCTCTTTTGGTAAAACGGCATATTGTATTGCTCAAAAAAGTTGCGTCCAGTAATATCTGCAGATAAATTCTCTGGAAATTCAATCAAGTCCGCAGGTGAATTTGCCAAGATATGAAACAGCGGCAGCTCGCTTTCCGCAATCTCGTCCATCACCTGCCTAAACCGTTCCGGATTCTGCGCGTAAATTCCATACGTGTTTTCGACGCCCGCAATACGGGCGATCATACGCTGCAAAGGACAGCTTCCGAGCGGGGCGATCCCTACTGCGATCCCGTCTTCTCCCCATAGCCGGTCGATCCGTTCGTATTCCTCGTATTGTGCTTCATACCGCGTTTCGCGGCAAATATCCGCATAGATTTCTAAATCCTCAGGCGTTTTTACGAAATGTTCCGTAATCGCCCACGTATACGCTTCGGGCATATACGTCTCCAAGGACCGCAATGTTCCCTTCGGTGTAATCAATTCCCTCGAACGCTGTCCGCCTTTTTCCTGTTCCTTGAATTCAGCCCATTTCGGATAGTTTGTTTTCCACATCAGCGGCGCATAGAAACAGATACCTACTCCAAGATCTTTATGGAACCGCAGATACCCTTCCTCTCCGCAATATCTTTTTTCAAGCTTTCCTTGCTTCTCCAACGCTCCATACCAATAGGAAAGATCACCATACCATGCGTGCCGTTCCGCTTTTTCCCCTTTCAAGGCTGCCTTCAGGCGTGTGCGTTCATTCATTTTGCTTCCTCCTCTATTCGCACGGTCTTGATCTCGTATGGTCTTATAGAGATGTGTTCCAGTTCTTCTTTCGGGCCGTTGGGTGACAACATGAGATCGCATGCAGTTCCTTTCGCTGCGTCTTTGAACCGTATTGCCGCAGTTCCTGCCTTTCCGTCTGCTTCGAAGCCGCGAACAAATAATCCGCCGTCCTCCCGATACACAGCCGTTACAGCCAGCCCCGTCGTTTCCATAAAGGAGGCCTGCGGCGCAGCAGTGCCTTCACACTCTGAAAAGCGTGCCGTATTAACAAACGGCTGTTCACGAAGCAGGCATAAGTTCTGCATCTCCAATCCGGACATTTCCTGCTTCAATACGACATCAAATGCAAAATCGTGCCTGCCGTTTCCAAAATAGCTGTCCGGCGTTTTCAATACCCACGACGCAGTCTGTTCCTTTCCCCGCACATCGCGTTCCATCGTATGTAAGAGCACCGTTTCAACAATATTCTCGCGTCTGTTATAGCAGTAGAAAATACTTCCGTTTCCCTGCAAGAGCATAACGCGTACGCCGTGGTTCAAAAACGATGTGAAATGCCGCGCATAATATTGGCCGTCAAGTGCGCGTTCAAATTTCAGATACTCCTCTGCCTGTCCGGTGATCGCATTTCCATACATCTCGTACTCCGGATGGCGTTTCTCTATTCCAAACGGGATACCGGCCAATAATTCCGGTTTTTTATCACAGGAAAATGCGACTGTATAATATCCCTCTTTTCCCGCACTTTCAAAATTCAATTCGATTCCGATCTCTTCCCGATCTGCAAAAAGCGTGTAGGCTACCTCAGCCGGTTTTCCCGCTAAATCCCCCTTTATCCCGATTTTTTGCATAAGCGGCCCTGATTCCGTAAGCTCTGCACTCTCCGCATGAAATACCTCTATTTCTTTCGGTTCATAGTTCGCTACCCAGTCTCCTGTAGGTTCTGTATGATAGAAACGCAGCTGTGCAAACAGATCCGCTTCCGAAAATAAAATATGTCCTTTTACGTCTTCTATTTTTTTGATTTTTCCGTTTTCCTGTGTGATCCGCAGCTTTCCGTTTTCAAGCCTATCAGGTGCCGTCCGGCAGGCAGACCTAATCAGCTCTTCTCCATGTGTATCGGGCACAAGCAGCAGATTCTCATATCCCATTGCACCGCAGTGCACCTTTGCCACTATATCCGCTTCATTGCATGCACAATTTGCATACAGCTTGTCTCCATGATAGATTTCCGCAATTTGATATTCCACTTTCTCTCCATCCGCATATTCCAGACGAAAGGGAACCAGATTATAGGGCGAAGCAACGTGCAGCCGTACATACTCTTCCGCTTTAAACGGGTGAGGATTGATCACGGTATACTGTACCGCTCCGCACTTTCGGGCTGCAGATGCTATCGTTTCCGCCGTATGAGCAGCAAGACAGTCCACTTCATATTCAAGCGCGCAGGCAAAGCGCAGTTTCTCTTCATAATCTGCTGCAAGGAGCGATTCCAACGCATGACCGCTGATTTTCATGAGGCCTCCCCACAAAGATTGCACAGCTTTCCAGTCGAAATCCGCACCTGCTTCTTCTGCGATCACACCCATTTTTTCTACCGATATCAAAATCCGTTCGATCGAAAAGCGTTTCCGATACATTGCTTCAGCGCTCTTCGTTGGTATATCATAGGTCAACTCACAGGCATCGATCACCCCCTCCACATATGGCAGCTTTTGTTTTTCTATCTTTTCCATATACCGATCAAGTGTAGAGAATACGAGCTGTGTTTTGTGTCTTTTATTCCATTTTTGAATAAATGCATCAAGGTCTGCGGGGCGGTCAAGCATTGTATGCATCGGGAGCGCATCATCTCCGCCTACAAAAACGGCAAGGTCCTCTGTTTGTTGAATCTTGAGCTTTGCCTCCAGTTCCTCCCGTATGAATCCTTGTTCCTGAACGGCATAATCGGGGTTTGTGATGTATTCGTCCGCCATGCCCGAATAAATGCCGCGTGAAACTGTAATCTCACTTCCGTCAAGGCCTTTCCAAATAAACTCTCCGGGTATCCCGGACGTATTCATAGCACCTTCCGGGCGATAAAGCCGATAGGCCTTGTGGCCCGTTAGTTTGAGAAGCTGCGGCATCTGGCTGTGACCGATCGCCGTATCCGCATTCAAAAATACCGTTAACTCTTTTTCAGGGCATAATTTATTCTGCAGTACTTTTTTCCCGGCGGCTATATTCCGTATAAAAAGCTCATCTCCGCTTTTTCCCGGACGTACGAGGTCTATTCCTCCATTTGCGACCGATATCCGGCCACACTTGATAGATGTTTTGATCGTTTCGATCCGGTCCGGCAAATAACGTTCGAGTACGTCTACCGTTTGTAAAACATTATCAATTAGAAACGTAAATTCCTTATGGCTTTCCATCAATTCCGCAACACACTTTAAATTTTCCACATAGCGCCAGATGTGCCATTCACGCGTATTGGTCCATGCATAATCGCAATGCGCGTAGGGGATCAAATGTATTGTTTTGATTTCTTCAAGCTGCTTCATATTCCTCTCCCCGTCAGCCCTTTACGCTTCCCGCAAGGCTCTGCACAAACTTCTTCTGCGCGCAGAAATAGATAATGATCATCGGGATCGCTACAATAATGACACCGGCAAACATATAGTTATATTCCGTCGCATGGTTCCCCTTGAAATTGAGAAGTCCGAGAGGGATCGTGTAATTGTTTTTATCGCTTAAAAGCAGAAGCGGCATGAATACTGCGTTCCAGACGGTGATTAAATTCAGCATTCCAACTGTTGTGATGGCCGGCGATAAAATCGGCGCGATAACTTTCGTTAATATTTTAAAATCCGAGCAACCGTCTATTCTTGCAGCCTCTGTCATCTCCCGCGGCACAGTCTTCAGAAAGCCCACCAATGTCAGCACTGCAAACGGAAGTGAGCCTGCGACCGAAGAAATAATCAGGCCCGTCAGGGAATTATAGAGCCCCGTTTCCCGGTATAGCAGAATGATCGACGCATATCCAACCGCTGGTATCATCATTCCACCAACGCATATCGTATAAAGGATCTTGCCGAGCGGTCTCTCATACAGACGATAGATCCCGTAGGCGCACATTGTCTGTAGGATAATGATCAGAACGACTGCGACCCCGGTAACGATCACACTGTTCAGTGCGTATTGCATGATATTTCCGTCTTGGATTGCAATGGCAAAATTCTGCCACTGCGGGTCTGCCGGAAGCCCCAACGGATTTGAATACAACTCGTCTGTCGTTTTCAGCGCCGTCGTCACCAGAAGATAAATCGGCACAATAACGATCAGCGTATAAATAAAGATACTTGCTTTACCCGCAAACCAACCGGGTGTCAGCCACTTTTTCCTGCTCATTTCCATTCCCCCTAATAAATCTCGTCACTCTTCCGCTGCGCATTGAACTGGATAATGTAAAATACTGCTACGATGATTACAAGTATCACGCCTACTGCCGACGTTTTGCCAAGGTTGCCCGAATTTACGACTGTTCGATACATATATACTGCCAGTGTATCGAGCTTCGTGGCATACATCGAACCTCCCAGCGCATAGATATAATCAAAACTGATCGCTGCGCCCGATACGCATAGCAGCGTCAGCCTGAGGATCGTCGGTTTCAAAAGCGGAAGCGTAATTTTGAAAAATTTTTTTCGTTCTCTGGCGCCGTCGATCGCGGCAGCTTCATATACAGAATCCGATATGCCGTTCAGCGCGGCAAGTGTGATCGTGATTGCATATCCCATATTATGCCATGCCTGCACAAAGGCAATGCAGCAAATCGCCAATACCGGCGTTGACAGCCAGCTCTGCTGCAGACTTTCCAGTCCGATCAATTCAAGAAAATTATTCAGAAATCCGAGATTCGGGTCGTAAATGTAGCTCCAAACCATGGCGACCATAACGGTGCCAAATACCAGTGGTGAAAAAAATACTGTCCGGAAAAATTTATTGAAAGTCGTATTTTTCTTCAGCAGTACTGCAAATAATACACCCAAACTGATTTGAACCGCAACGACTACACCAATGTAGATCAGCGTATTTAAAACTACGCTTGGGAACGTTGGATCAAGCGTTAATTCCTTGAAATTCTGTAACCCTACGAACGTGCTGTCCGCGCTCATGCCATCCCAATCAAGAAGGGCCAGCCAGAATATTCTTAAGTTCGGAACGATTTGAAATATAAACCATATACCAAATGCCGGGAGAATATACAGCAGAAATTTCAAATACCGTTTGCTTTTCCTCTGTATAGGCGTTTGCAGCATACGTCCCGGTGCCGTGGGGTTATTTACCATGTTCATTTTCCCCTCCTTCCATGGGAATGTCTGCCCGCTATCAAGCGGGCAGACATCTTTGATCATTCCTTATCCTGCAAAATCAGCTTCTTTGAGGAGCCGGTCTACTTCCGCAAGCTGTGCATCTACATCCCCAGAGCCGAACAGGAGCTCTGTATACATGTTAACGACGATATTTCCCCAGATATCATAGTTTTCCGCATCGTTCAAGGGCTGTGTTGTAATCCCTTTCTGTTTGAGCTCATCCAGCAGCTCTGCACCTTCAAATGTCATTTCAACCCCTTCAATAGTAGGTGTCGTCCGCGCAAAATCCGTATAGATCTGTGCATTTTCAGGAGAAGCAAGGAATTCTACCCATTTCTTTGCCGCATCAAGATTTTTCGACTTGGAATAAATGCTGATGATCTGCCCGGGTTCACCGTGCGTATAGGTGGAATCTTCCAGCGTCGGCATGGTGAACAGACCAATATTCATGCCGGCATAATTCGTATCCAGATTGAGCAATTCCCATGTTCCCATAAACATCATAGATGCTTGTCCCTGCTGGAACAGGGCGAGCGTTTGATCAAGCTGTGTTCCTGCCGAATTATCGTACAGCAGTCCGTCTTTATTGATCGCCGCCAGCGTATCGAAGGCTGTGCGCGCTTCAGGAACCGTATTGAAATCTGTCAGTTCTCCGTTTCCTATCTTAGTCCAATATTCATCATGCATCTTTTCCGTCTGCATACTTTCATTGAGCAGCGTATTGGCCATCCAGTTGCCGACTACCGTCGCCCCCGGATAAGCGATACCACCGTAACCTGCTTCTTTCGATTTTGCAACGACCGTTTTCAGCTCTTCATAGGTCGTCGGCACCTCAACGCCCATCTCCTCAAAAAGGTCTTTGTTATAGAATACGCACAAAAGGTTTACCGCCGGGATGTATCCATAATTTTTTCCGTCCACAGAAGAAACGGAAGCAACACCCGGATCATAGTTCTGATTGAACTCGAGATCAGAGATATCGAGAACGTTTCCGCTGCGTATCATCGTAACGTAGTCTGCACGCGGGTGCGCATCGAATACGTCTACATCTTCTCCCGCTACCATGTCTGCTTGAAGCTTCTGGTAATACGCCGTTTCGTCACGTTCGGCCGAATAATTTATTTTGATTCCCGGATTTTCCGATTCAAACTTTGCGATCAATTCTTTCATGATCTCTTCATCATCCGTACGAAATGTTCTGTAGTTCAGAACAATGTCTCCTTCAGTAGCTCCCGCCGTTTCAGACCCTTGTTGCGTTTCTGTCGACGTTTCGGCCCCCGTCCCCTCCGATGCGGGCTGTCCGCAGGCGGCGAATACTCCGACTGCCATCAGGATGACCAGCACCAGACTTACCACTTTCATCATTTTCTTCACTTTTTTATCCTCCATTTTTTATATTCTCAGGGATTTCATTCCCATAAGGATCGCATATTCTTCGATCGCTCCCGCTATGTCTCCATAACAAAGTGCAAAATGTTGTCCGGCATATTCATGTACTAAGGTATCAATCTCGCCGTCGAGCTGCACATCAAGCGCCGGCATGCAGCCGTCCCGCAGTTCTGTTACAAGCCCCTGTCCTGTTCCGTAGAGGAGATGATAACTTCCAATGTCTTCTACAAGCCGCAGAAACGTAACTCGTTCCGGCCGCATTACAAAACTTGGCTGGATCCCGCTGAAGCCCGGATGCTCCAAAAATTTGCGAATGAAGCGTTGTCCGCACCCCATACTAAACGGTAAAAAACCGCAGGCAGAAAATTTCACCGTATTTCCCCAATGCGTGATCGCATCCCCATAGGTCACAGTTTTTCCTGCTATAGACTTCAATATCATCATAGATACCGTATTTGGGATATCCCCCTCACAGGAAGCCACAATGCCGTCGTCTGCAAGCAATGATAAGGCAACACAGGGGACCGCCTTGTATTCTTTTGAAAATTCATACTGACACTTTACGTTCACTGCATCCCACCGATATTCTTCACACATTTCTTTCAATGCACAATATAGAGAAAGTGTCTTATCCAATATCTCTCCATGAACTTCAGGCGCAACTACAGCTATCCTATCCAAATTTCGCCGGGCTGCTTCGAGTTTTTTTCTTTCTGTTCGCTCTGCACGGCAAATGACCGAATAGGAATCTGTCTGATCGATCTCCGGCCCCACTTTATAACGCATCAGCACATGGTCAAAGGTTCCCGGATAAATTCCCATAGATGTATAGCCAACCAAGCCGACCGTGCCATATTTCAAATCCCAAGCTGCTCGTGCCGCACAAGTAAAATCAACAAGTCTTTTTAATATTTTTTCATCCCTGTGGCTTCCGATCAGGCAGTGACAATTCATATTAAGGCGGCGAATCACTCCATTCATCATTGCTGCCGAAACATAGGAGCCCGTGCTCAATTTTTTACCGTCGATCTCTTCAATCGTTGTTCCCCAAAGAATGACCGGCATTCCCTGCAGCTCTTTCAACGCCGACATTACAACGCGGCACTCTACCCAACTTGCCAGAAAAAGGATAACGCCGCGGCAGCCGTTGTTTCTCAATTCACGTGCCTGTTTGATCGCCAATTCCGAATTTATGGCAATCGTTTGTATTTTTTGGTTATAAATTTTAACTCTTTGTAATTGCTTTTCAACCTCACTTGTCATTTTGCGGAAATTTTCGTTGATATAGTCCGCATGTCCGAGGCAGATAAGCCCAATATCGCCCATAACGCTTCTCTCTCTTCTTCTCTATTTAATTATGTTCCTGTGTAAAATATAACTCTAAAAATATTTGCAAACGTTTGTATTTTTACAATATCACTTGATTCAGCTTTTGTCAACCAAAAATTCGTTCTTTTTCTTTAATTTTTTTCCGTTGAAACTTCGGCGGTAGACTCCCGTACCACTAATTCCGGAATCAAACAGATTTTAGATATGCTGTTGATTTTCGATTGGCTATTGATTTTTTTCAAAACCAGTTCGCCCACATTCTTACCGATCTCTCCTGCCGGCTGCTTGATTGTCGTAAGCATAGAATGAAGATATTGCGCAATACCGATATCATCGTAACCAATAATGCTGATATCACCCGGTATTTTAAGTCCTGCTTCATAAATGGCCCTCATTGCCCCGATGGCGATATTATCGCGTGCACCCATCACGGCTGTCGGCGGTGCACTTACCCTCAGCATTTTCTGCATGCCTGCATAACCGCATTCTGCCGAAAGCTTCGGTTCTACGCATAGAAGCTCATGATCCACTTCCAGTCCGCATTCTGTCAACGCATTTCTGAAAATATCCATACGTCTTTGGGTGATGCCTTCTTCTGCAATAAAACCGATCCTGCGGTGCCCAATTTGTTTCAAATAACGCACCGCATTCAATATTCCGCTTTTTTCATCCACATACACGGAGTCATATTGAGGTTCATCTTTGATCGTATCGCACAGCACCAATGGAATCTTCTGCAGCTTTTCCGCAGATTCATCGAGCAATTCCTGGGAGGGTGCGCAAAGCACGAGAGCATCCACCCGTTTGGCTAACATAGTCTCCAACGCTCTTTTTTCACTCGTATACTGGAAATTCGTTCCGGCAATAATAATGGAATAGCCCTTTTTGCTGACTTCATCTTCAATTTCCTGAATGATATGGGAATAAAAACTGTTCGATATTTCCGGAACAACAATACCAAGCGTATAGGTTTTTCCTACAATCAGGCTCTTTGCCAACGCATCAGGAATATAGCCGTTTTCATGCGCCACTTTTTCGATCCACTCGCGTGTTTCCTGTTTTACGCGTTCGCTTCCGTTCAGTGCGCGGGAAACCGTTGAGGGGTGCACTCCTGTTAGCTGCGCTATTTTTTTAATATTGATCGTTCCTTGGTTTCTCATATTCCCTATCCTTTTCTGTATTTTATCACAACTATTTCATTAAATACAAGACTTTATTTGCAAACGTTTGTATTTTAATGCATTTTATCATTACATAAAAAACGCCTTTGCTTTTCCGGCAAGGGCGTTTTTTATAGTTTCTATTTAGCTGACTGTTTCACTTATACAGGGGGCCATAAGTCCTGCAGGCGCGGTAGTCCGCACCCTCCCGGTCCTGTGTGCCGAACGCGTTCCATGCCGCCGGCCGGAATATCCGCTCCCCGCTCACATTGTGCATGCTCACCGGTATCCTCAGCATGCTCGCCAGCGTGATCAGCTCCGCTCCCACATGCCCGTATACCGACGCTCCGTGGTTCGCTCCCCAGTTCGACATCACGCTGTATACATCCCGGAACGCTCCCTCGCCCGTCAGCACCGGCGCGAACCATGTGCACGGCCAACCCGGGTCCGTCCTGTCCCACAGCGCTTTGTTCACTTCCTCCGGCAGCGCTGCCGTGTACCCCTCCGCTATCTGAAGCACCGGCCCAAGCCCTTTCACAAGGTTCATACGGCACATCGTAACAGGCATATCCCCCTTCGTCAGGAACGTCGAGGAGAATCCTCCTCCCCGGAAATATCCCACATTCGCAGGCGTCCATTTCGTCGCATCAAGGCACCTCTGCGCCTCCTCCTCCGTGATCTCCCAGAACGGCTTCATCGCAGGTTTCCCGTCCTTTTCCTGCTCGCCCGATGCGTCCAGCGAAGCTGCTCCTGAGTTGATCAGATGGATGATCCCGTTCTTCGCCTGCCCTTCCAGCTCATAGCCTGTCACACGCTTCACCGCCTCCGGGCTCCAGTAGGTCCTCACATCGCTGAATACTGCCGCTGTATTCGTCACAAGATGCCCCAGCAGCATTGCCACACCGTTCAGGCAGTCGTTCTCCGTCGCCACCACAAGCGGCTTGCGGATCCCGTTCCAGTCAAAAGAAGAGCACAAGATAGACTCCATAAAGTCACCGTTCGGCATGAAGTCCGTCCACTGTCTTTGACCTTGGAAACCGGCCGCAATTGCATTATTCCCGTTTCCTTCTTCATTCCAGCCTTTTGCTTTCACTGCCTCGCTTCCCTGCATCATATCACGCACGATCATCGCCATCTTTACGCAGTATTCCCACTCCGCGTCTTTCTGCTCCCGGCTGTGTCCGTTTTCCCCGTTGTAGATATCCTCATTCTCTTTGCAGTTCTCTTTGACCCATGCCAGCGCACGTTCATATTCTTCTTTGTCATAGATTTCGTTCTCCACCCGCCGGATGATCTCGCTCATATCCTTATATTCGCACCGCATCCCAAGATATTCCTCAAAGAAATCCGGGTCTACCATGCTTCCCGCGATCCCCATTGCCACGTTCCCTACAGACAGGTATGACTTCCCCTTCATCTGCCCGGCTGCCGCTGCCGCACGCGCGAACCGCAGGATCTTTTCCGCTACATCCTCCGGTATCCGCTCATCATCTGCGTCCTGCACGTCCCGTCCGTAGATAGAAAAGGCCGGTATCCCCTTTTGCGCGTGCGCCGCCATGACCGCCGCGAGGTACACCGCCCCCGGCCGCTCTGTTGCGTTCAGCCCCCAGACCGCCTTCGGCGTCCTTGGGTCCATATCCATCGTTTCGCTCCCATAGCACCAGCACGGCGTGACCGTCAGCGTCGCGCACACGCCCTCCCGTTCGAATTTCTCCCGGCACCGCGCCGCTTCCGCCACGCCGCCGATCGTTCCGTCTGCGAGCACGCACTCCACCGCGTTCCCGTCCTCGTCCTTCACATTCCCGCTGATCAGCCTCGCAGCCGCATGCGCCATACGCATCGTCTGCTCCTCAAGGCTCTCTCTGATCCCCTTTTCCCGTCCGTCTATCGTTGGTCTGATCCCGATCTTTACCATTGCTTCGTCTCCTTTTTCTTTCCTTTTAATCCAAATGGAAAACCTCTTCCATTTCCGCCCACAGCTCTCCCTCCTGCGCCGTCTCCACCGGCTGCTGGCAGGGCGTGCACTCCGCCCACCACCGCTGTGTCTCCGGATCCGCCGCCATCTTCGCCATATCTGCTTCGTAGTCCTCTCCTATGTATTCATAATATGAGTACAAATATCCGTCCCGCAGATAGATCGAATAATTCCTGATATTGCATTCCCGGATCGTTTTTAGTATACCCGGCCACGGCTTCGCGTGCAACTCTTTATAGTATTCTTCTTTTTCTGCTTTTACCTTTAAGACCTGTCCATACCGCTTCATACTGCACCGCCTTTCTGATTTTCGTATAAAACGGGGGTACTGCGCCGCACTTCATGCATCTTTACAAAATTCTCCGGCTTTACGTCTGAATGAACGCTGTTGGACGATGCCAATATGAAGCGTCCGTCCCGTCCTACCGTATCAAGTACACGCCGCGTCTCTTTTTCCAGCTTAGCCGTATCATATTGGCAAAGCGGCTCATAGCAATTGATACCACCCATCACCGTAAGACGCGGATAGGCCTCCTTGACTGCCACGATATCCATACCCGCTGACGGATCGAGAGGGTGCAGCACATCTATGCCCGTTCCCACGATATCGTCTAATATTTCGTTGATATTCCCGCAGCAATGCTTAAAGCAGAAAGCACCCGCGCCTTTTACCGCCTCTACGACGCGCCGCAGCCCGGGCAGAAAAAATTCCCGGAATTGCTCCGGCGAAATCAAAAGCTGATTTCCTCCGCCGTAATCGTCGCCAAGCAAAATGTAATCCGCCCCAAGCGATATTGCCCTGCGCGCGAGCGCGATGTTGTGCTCCACCGAAATATCCACGAGCTGGCGTACCGCGTCCGGCTCCTCGAACATCATAATGAACAAATTTTCCATACCCATCAGGTAATAGGGATAGTTGAAGCAGTCGTGAATATGCATTCCAACAAGCTTTCTCCCCTTATACTGCGCAAGCAGCTCCCTCAGAAAAGCAAACCGGTAATCGTCGAGGGGATCGGGCGCCGTATAGCGCTCGATGTCCTCCGCCGTTTTAAGAGGCGTGTCTACGATTGCCGACACGACCTCCCGCCCCTGTCTTCGTACCGTTCCCCATTCATTGCGGAAAATGCCCTTTTCCGCATCTAATATTTCGCTGCGGTAAAGCTTAGACGGTGTTGTCGTGATCACGGCGTCAAGCTCAAGCGTATCGCACAGCGCCATATAATCATCTTTTCCGGTGACCGCACGCACAACGCTTTCGTCGATCATGATCTCCATGGACGGCGTATAGTCTACCCGTTCTCCCGCAAGTGTTGCCAGCATCCGTTCGTAACCGTTCATTTTCCCCTCCATCCGGCTATCACACCTCAAGCTCCAGCGTCACGATCTTATTTGCACCGATCTCCACGACCACCGCGCCGCCGCGCACCTCAGCTTCGCCGCTCCGCTGCTCCGCCAAATCGGTCCTGTAGGCTTTCCGTACCGGTTGTATCAGCCGTATCCTTGCCTCGTGTGCTTTTTCGTCCGCATTGAACAAGCGTATAACGATGTTTTCAGAATGCTCCGCCTTTTTGATCGCCGAGACCGATGCGCCCTCAACGGAATAGAAGCTTTGCTCTGCGGGAAGTGTGCCGCCCGTCTTTGTGCAGGCCGTGAACTGTATCGTTTTGGCCGGAATATTGAACCGCTTTGCCGTTTCCATCAGAGGAAGCGTCTCTCCCACATGCGGCAGGAGCGCATAATCGTAGGTCAGTCTGCCGTGCGACTGTCCGCCGTCCTGCGTATTATATTCAGAAAAGCTGCGGAACTCCGTGCAAAGGATATTTTTCATTCCGCGCATCAGCGTACAGGAGAGCAGGCCCGGCTTCGACGCGTCATATTCGCTAAGGCAATCCGTTACAACGGCAAAGCCCCGTCCGTTTTCCGCTACGCTTACAAAATCCTGCATGGGCTGTGTCGTCATTTCGTTATACCAGCGGCCATCCTCGTCCCGAAGCGGCAGCACGTCTCTCTGGTCAACGCAGAAATGTCCCTGTGCATCCGCTTTTTGGGGACTTACACCCGTTTCAAACTGCACCGCCATGCGATGGTCGGAAATCTTATTGTCGAGCTCCGTATGCACGCGCAGCATATTTTCTCCTTTGCGCAGCGTATAACGGACGTAAAGCGTTTCGATATCCGTCTGCTCCGAGCGTGCACTGCGTCCGCGCACGTAATTGCGCGGACGGTCTGCAAATGCAGGCAGCTCCCATTTGAGCTTTGCCATGACCGTCGCCTGAAGCTCCGTATTTTCTTCAAGCGCGAGCTCCGCCGTCATTCCCTTTGTCGTAAAGGTCTTGTTTTGATAGGGTGGATAATAGATCCAGTAATCTCCAACGTCGCCCGTATCTTCAAAATAGTTGAGAGGGCCATATTCCTGCCCCGTTTTTTTATCGAGCAGCCGGACGCTGCCGTCGCCGAGGATATCCGCGCGCAGAAATTCGTTCTCCAGCCGAAGCGGAGAGACTGCGATCTCTTTTCCGAGCGTTTTGCGCGACGGCGCCCATGCCTCCGTCTTTCTTGGAAGCGTGCTCTTTTTCACGACGCGGAACACCTTATAGCCGCCGGAAGGAAGCAGCCCTGATTCAAACTGCACTCTGTGGCGGTCCACATAAAACGGCTCCGGACGCGAGGTAAGGCTCACGACCGGAATGACCCGTTCGTCGCGCGCAAGCTGCTGAACATTCATACTGTTTCCGTCCGCGTCCAGAATATCGAAGCTCCAGATGTCCTCCTCCCGCGGAAGATCGACGTATGCTTCCACAATCTCCCGGCGCGGAAAGGGAAGCGGATTTACGACCAAAAGGAGCGCGTCGCTTTTTCCAAACGCGCCGCCGTCGATATTCTTCAGAATATGCTTGACCGATTCCTGTGTGACGACGTCCGCTATCTCTCCCGCCTGATCGAGCCGGTACATCACGTCGTTTACCGTTTTATCCTGTGTTACGCCGTTGATGCAGTCGTGCGAATGGGAAAGCAGAAGATAGTCCATTGCCGTATCGAGATAAATGGACGGATAGGCCTGCCCCGTCAGCATGCCCGCGACCGCAAGGGGTTCCGCCGTATCCATCAGAGCGTTCTGCACCTTCCGGTTTTTCCGCTTGAGCATCGGCCGCGTCATCAGAGCGTTTCCCGTCACGCCCTGCGGCGGGCCGTCACGCAGCTCTCCGTATACCTTAGGGAGCGTATCGAGCGGCAGCTTTTCCTTCAAAAGCGCCGCGTATTCTTCTATATCCGACATCGCAAAAACGATCCCGTCCTCCTCTACCGCCTTGTTGATATGCCGCAGCACCTCTACGATTTTCGGCTGCGCATAAGTATGATCGGATCCGTCCATCATGGCGCGGTCGTCCGGCAAAAGCGTTTCGTCCATCGCATGCCACGATTTCAGGGCGATCTCCCGCAGATTTTCGGTATGGATCTTCTGGGAATCGGTAATGCGGTGGTAATCCTGCTCATATTCGGGGATATCCGCCGTATGGTATACGAGGTCGCCCGCATCGTAATCGAAACGGAATTCGTCCGATTTATATTCCTTTCCGCTCATGATGCGCATATAGCTGTGCATAAAGAAGTTCGCGCGCGCCTCCTGTCCGAGCCGCGTTGCAAGCACAGTCGTTCCGTCCTTTCCCACCCATGCAAATTCGCAGTTCTTGGCGCGGGAGGAATCTACCTTTTTTGCGACGATCACCGTATCGATTCCAAAGCCTTTGTATATTTGCGGGAATTGGCTGGGCTGCCCCCATCCGAATGATTCATAGCCGACTGAAAGGATGCCGCCGAACGCTTCGCATTCCTTTCGTCCGCGCAGTAGATTGCGTACGATACTCTCGCCGCTCACCGGGTATAGGTCGGGCAGCGTGTACCACGGGCCGATGCGAATACGCCCGTCCGCGACCAGCTTTTTCAGCCGCGCTTCATTTTCCGGCCGCAGGAAAAGATAGTCCTTAATGGGAACGAACTGTCCGTCAAGCAGGAAGCATTTATACTCCTCCTGATTTTCCAATATTCCGATGAGCTCGTCCATCATGTTCGCCAGATTGACGCGGCTCTCCCACAGAGCATACCGCCATTCCCTGTCCCAATGCGTATGCGGGATCACATATCCTTTTTTACTCATGCAGTCTATCCTTCTTTCCGGCCCATACCTGCCGGTCGGGCAGATAGGTCCAATAATCGCCCGTCACGGCAAGGTCGTTTTTCTCCCACTCGTGCATCAGGCGTTCCGTTTCCTCAAACGTTTTGATACCGGATACGGCGTCCATCACCTGTACGTTCTGCCCGCCCGTGCAGCAGGCCGTTTTGATCGCCTCCTCTATCGTCTGTCCGCGCAGGTAAGAGGCATAGAAGCCCGCGATCGAGCTGTCGCCGGAGCCCGTAGCCGCCATTACCTTCACCTTGAAGCTTGGCTCATGCAGCTCGCGGTCCGCCCAGTTGTCGAGCTGCTCTGGTACGGCCGTCCCCATTTTGGCAAGCGTTTCCTTTCCGGCGGTCGCAAGATAGAACCCTTTTACGCCGCATTTTAAGGCGACGATCTTCGCTCCATAGGAAAGAAGCTGCTGTCCGAGACGGCTGATGACGTTGATATCCAGATTCTCGAGCATATCATGTGTGCCCGCAGTTTCTTTCAGCCTGTTGAATTCGCCGCGCGCGATCATATACATCGTCTCCTCCGCGCTTGGCAGATAAATATCCACATAAGGCAACAGACGCTTCAGCACCGAATCCCAGTCCATCTTTCCGTTTTCCGCGTTCGGATCCGGCAAGGACATATCGAGGGAGGTGGTGACGCCCAGCTCCTTGACGCGCCGATAGGTGCGGATCAATTCTTCCCCATCGTTTTCATACATCTTCTTCATCGTCGTCGGATAGCCCATGTGGAACACCCGCGCCCGTTTCACGATGTCATAATCGATATCGTCTGAGGTAAAGGTGTCGTTTGCTCCTGCTGCGTGCAGAAAAATGCGGTCAAAGCCCTCCGGAACGATCACGACCGTATAGGAGGTCTCCTCCCCCGGCACGACCGTCATGCTGTCCGCAGCATCGTATTCCTCAAGCAAGGATAGAACGCCCTTGCCGAGAAAGTCGTCTCCTACCTTTCCCATCAGCTTGGTCGGAACCCCCAGCCTGATGAGGCCGAGCCCCGTATTCGAGACCGGGCCTCCCGTGGAGATGACCATCTTATTCATCGCCTTATTTTTACCGGGAATAAAAATTTCCTGCATCGTCTTTTCCTGCAGCTTTTTAAACTCCGGCGTCATATCGATACAGATGCTGCCCGCTACCACGACATCATACGTTTCGTTTTTCATCTTCTTTCTCCTTTGCTTGCCTATTGATAAAAATTTATTGATAGCTCCCGTACTCCTGCGCTGTTTCATACATTGCAAGCGCATTTTCATCCGGGATCGCGTCGATCAGCGTATTGCAGGTCGCGAGGATATAGCCCCCGCCCGGCGCGGCGATATCGATCGTCCGGCGTACCACATCCGCCACCTCCTGCGGCGGTGCGAACGTCATCACATGGTCGAGGTCGATATTCCCGACAAGACACAGCGTCTCTCCGTAATTCCGCTTGATCTCCCCAATATCCATACCGGCCGACGGCTGAAGGGAATGCAGGCCGTCGAACCCGTTTTTCACGATCGTATCCATCACGCTCCGCAGGTCTCCGTCCGAATGAAAAAAGACGGGAACGTCGCAGCAGCGCTTGATCTCCTCCACCGCCGCGCGGTGCAGGGGGAACACGATCTCGTCCATGATGCGCGGAGGGAGCAATGTTCCGGAATTAAACGCGATATCGTCCGCGATCAGGATCGCATCTGCACCGTTATCCAAAAACAATTTTGCCTTTGCGATCTCAAATTCCATGACGCGTTCGCCGATGAGACCGAGCTCCGCCGTGTTCGTCATGCTGTAGATCATATAGTCCGTCATATCGAACATTTCGTTCACCATGCTGACCGGGCCGCCGATCTGCGCGAAAACAAACAAGTCCGTCGTATCGCGGAACTTCCGTACCAGTTCGCCGGAAACACGCGAGATATCCGGCACCCGGTACTGTGCCGCGTCTTCTATCCGTTCGACCGGAGGCCGGACGATGTGCTTGCTTGCCCCGGCCGTCACAAATTCATATCCGTAAATGCTGCGGTACAGCTCCCTGCCCTTTTCGTCCCTGCCGAGGTAGTCCTGCGGCCAGTCGCCTATGTTGATAAAATCGATTTTCAGCAGCTCGCGTACCGCCTTGTCCCGCTCGTAATCCTGATAGGCGTTTGAATATTCTTTTTTCAGCAGCCTGTTCGCTATCCCCGCTTCGATACAGATCTCGCCCTTAGGCACCCGGTCTGCCTCCCGGTGCCGTATGGCCTCCATAATGCGTTCCCGTTTGTTCATTGCTTCGCTCCCTTATTATGTTGTTTCCAAAAATCGAGCATGACTCTGTAATGCTCCAGCCCGATTCCGCTGAAAACCGAATTGCAGGTGGAAAAAACGGTTCCGCCCGCTTCGCTTCCCTCAACCGCCGCCCGGCAGCTTTCCATGATGCCCGGAATATCCCCCGTTTGAAGCTTTGTACTGTCTACATTTCCCATCAATGCGATCCGCCCGTCCGCTTTTTTGCGGACCTCGCGCATCGACATACCCGCAACAGGATCGATCGAATGGAGCACATGCGGTCCCGCTGCGATCAGCATCTCCAGTATCGGTAGGATATTTCCGTCCGTATGCTTGATCACGTAAGCGCCCGCCTTTTTCAGTTCCTCCGTCTGATAGGCAAGATAGGGAAATATAAATTCCTCGAACATCGCCGGAGACAGGAACGGCCCCTGATTGAAGCAATAGTCCGAGCAGCAATACATGATCTCTGCGCCCGCGTCGATAAGGCGTTTCATCTGCTCCGCCGCCCATTCTGCGCGGCTGCGCGCCTCGCGCTTCATTTCTCCGGGCCGGTCGGCGAGCGCCCAAACGAACGCTTCAAATCCACTGCCGTCCGGAATAGCATACGTTCCGTCGATCCCTGCCGCGACATAGAGCTCGTCTCCCGCCTCGCGGAAAATGCGCCGGACGACATGGAGCTCGTCCTCAAGCGTAGGATAATAATTGTTGCCCGGAATATACCACGGCGTAGGCGCAGGATGGACCGTGATGGATGAATAGCCAAGCTCTCTCGCACACCGGATATACAGCTCCGCATTTTCGTTGAGCGCGCGTTCCCGTTCGCTTCCCCGCAGCGGCTCAAGGTCTTTCCCCAGAACATAAGCCCTGCCCGTAAGCTCGCGCTCCAGCTCGAATACGATCTCCATCGTGGGGAGCCCGTCCGGTTTTCCGCCCTCCATCGCAATTCTTGCGCGTTCCTTCACCGTCATTTCTTCGCCTCGTCTATCATCGCCCATATATTCTCTTCCGGCGTTTCATAACCAACCTGATCGCCTGTTCCGATGATCAGCCGGTTGCTGCCTGCGAATGCGCGCTTCACTTCCCGCACCTCTTCCCGCACACGCTGCGGCGTTCCGAAAATGAGTGTTTCTACCGTATGCACATTCCCATTGAATGTCACGCGGCCATTTAGCGCTTCCCGTACGCGCGCAAGCTCCTCCGCCGTATTGACGTCCCCGCCCGGCGCGCGTTCAAACGGGCATACGCAGTCTATCCCGATCTCCGCAAAATCTTCTATCGTCTCCATGCATCTGCCGTGAAAATGAATGTGCAGCAGTCTTCCGTGCCTGTGCAGCTCCTTTGCGACTGCCGCAATATACGGCTTATCCCACGTTCGCCAGAGCTTCGGGCCGATCAGTGAATTGCACGAATATCCGCAGCCGATCACATAGGATTCATACGGAGTCCTTTTGCAGAGCTTATCCACGAGTCCGCATTGATACTCCGTATAACGTTCGCGCAGCGCCCTAAGCGTGCTCTCATCCTCCTGCATAAAATACAGCACCGCGCTTTCAAAGCCCATGATATCCGCGACAAAATCGAAGAACGGCATTCCCAACCAAACCTCAAGAAGATAAGCTTCTCCTACTGTTTCATAGGCATGAAGCATCTCCGCCGTATCGAGAGAATAGTCCGCATCGAGCAGCATCTCCGCCGCCATAAGAGGGCTTTCCCCCTCCGCCCAGTGCTTTTTCAGCCATGACGGTTCCCTATCGCTGAATTCCTTGACCTGCGTAAATTCCCTGCCATGGAACTTCCGCGTGACTGTCTCAAGATAGCGCCCTTCCGCTTCGCGTTTGAACCGCACCGCCAGCTGCGCTTCATTCAGCACTTTTGGAAATACAGCCCCCCAGCCCTCGCATTCATATCTCACGAAGGTTTTTTGGAGCGACTGCCAAAACGGCACCTCCCGTTCGAATTCCACCATACTGAGCCCCAGCACCTTTGCCGGATAATAATACCAAAATTCCGGCGCAACGGGCCTGCGGTCCTGCGGCTGCCCCCTGTATGCGGCAAGCATGCGTTTTTTAGGCGTCCAATCAGACATCGATCCCTCTCCAATCGACCGGTATGCTTTTCTTTTGCTCTGCCGACAGGAAGATCGTTTCGATCAGCGCGTCGACCGCAAAGCCGTCTTTTTCGTTCGGCGCGCCCTTTTCTCCTGTTTCAAAGCAATGGTTGAAATAGGCGATCTCTGCATCGAACGGGTTCATCGCGTCGAACCGGTATTCCGTCTCGGTTTCCGTTTCGTTGTCATAAAACGTCAGGAGCGCCGCATTGTTTTCCGGGTGATCCCACATAACGGTGGAAAGCTTCATTCGCCCGTCCGTTCCGTTGATCTCGATAAATTCGTCCCACGAATTCCGTTCATAGCCGATCTTCTTCAGCGGATGTGCAGCCGTTTCAAAGGAAGCGACCATACCGTCCTCGTATTCAAACAGCGCCGTCGCTTTGCGGTCGAACTTCGTATCCGGATAGAAATCGACGCTGGCATAAACGCTTTTTGGCCTTCCGAGCAGATACAGCGTCATATCCAGCATGTGGCTTGCCGCACATTTGACGATCGCACCTCCGTAAACGCGGAGCACTCCGTCAAGGTCCCAGCCGTGCTCCGGCGTATAGAAGTTGCCCCACGCCTGATAGGAGCGTACCGTCGCGGAAAAAACATGTCCTAATTTTTCCATCAGCTCCTTTGCCTTTTCCGCCGCCGGGAAAAAGCGCTTCATATAGGACGTGAAAAAAAGCACGCCCGCCTTCTGTGCCGCGCGGGCAACCTCCGCCGCGTCTGCGCTGTTGTTCATCATCGTCTTTTCGCAGATCACGCCTTTTCCCCGCGCGATCGCTTTCATTGCCGCGTCCTTGTGAATGCTTCCGTTTGCAAGGATCACCACAACGTCTACATCCGGGCTCCCGATCAATTCATTGTAGTCCGCCGTGATTTTCGCACCCGTGCCTGCCGAGCGCTCCCGCGCCGCTTCCTCATTGATATCCGCCGCATAGGTGACTGCCGCGCCGAGCTTTTTCAGCGCGTGGAAATGGAACTTGGAAATATTGCCGCAGCCGATCACTCCGTAACGTACCATTTTCAGTCCTCCTTATTCGTTTACCAGAATGGCTTTCACGCCATGCTCTTTGTCTTCGTCAAACGCTTTGACCGCCGTGCCGATCTCGTCCAGACGGAACCGGTGCGTGATCAGGTCTTTCGTGCTGACCATGCCGGATTTGATGATGTCGAGGCATTCCGGGAAATACAGCGCCGGAGATGCATTGGACGCCCGGAGCTGGAGCGTGTTGGAATGCACCAGCGTCGAATCGATCGTCACCATGCCGGCCGGGCTGTAGTCGATACCGAGGAACGCAACGATACCGCCCATGCGGCAGACGGACAGCGCCGCCGGGATCGTCGCGGGCGGGGCCGTTACAAGCACGCGGTCCACCCCGTCCTTTTCAAACGGATAGTCCTCTATTTTCTGCTGGTCTGAAAGAATGATCTCATCGATCCCCCACTTTTTTGCGATCCCGATACGCGCCTTGCAGGCGGAAAGTTCCGCCGCATATACCTTGCGCGCACCGCTTTCTTTCGCGATCTTCGCCGCCATCAGGCCGATAGGCCCAAGGCCTATGACCAGAACATCGTTCATGATCTTGATATCCGCCGTCTTGAACAAATCGAGCGCTACTCCGAGCGGCTCCACGATGCTCGTCTCCTCAAAATCGAGTCCGTCAAACGGTACCGCGCATTCGCACGGAGCGATCATACGCTCTGCGAAGCCCATGTTGTCGTCTCCTTTTATCCAGAAATTCGGCCCCTTATTGTCGAGGTCTACCCGTCCGTTGCGCGAATTGGCGGAAAAACGGTCGAACGTTCCGCTTTCGAGGACTACCTTATCCCCTGTCTTTACATTCGTTACCAGTCTGCCCACCTTGCTGACCACGCCGGACACCTCGTGCCCAAACTGCTGCATTCTGTCCGCAGCATAGCGGGACAGGATCAAATCGTGTCCGCACAGGCCGCAGGCCTTTATGTCTACCACGATCTCCGTTTCTCCGGGCTCGCGGAGCTTTCTATCTCTTACTTCAAATTCAAATGGAGCTTTCACATAAGCAGCCTTCATTTTTCTTCTCCTTTTCCGCCGGCTTTCACGCACGCCCACAGGGGAACGGCGGACGCCGGGCACAGTTTTATCCTATTCATCCGAAAGTTCGAGCGTCAATTTCAATCATTATAGATTCGTTCCAATGATCAGCATTCGTTTCCAAGCAGGTATAGATACCGGATGGGCGATAGCAAAAAGGATGTCCTCCGCATTGCCAACATCCTTTTTCCGCCTTTGCCGGTCCCTGTATCCCGGCAGGCTATTATTCCGGCAGGAATGCTTCGTATTCGTTGCAAAGAATGCGCAGCGGAGGCTCGTCCTCCTCAATTCCCGCGAAACGGCTGACCTCTTCCGCAAAATAATTGTCCGTGTTGTCGTCGTTGATGGAAGAGACCTCCCACGCGATCAGATCGCCGCGCCCGGCTTCCGCTCCGAAAATATGATAGATACCGGGCGTCAGCGTTACGCTGTTTCCGCGCGTCACGATGAACCGCTCTCCCGCTTTTACCGTTTTCGGCATGCCGTCGCAATAGAGGGTAACGTCGCTTTCACGATCCACTCCGCCGTTTGCGTCCGAGCCGTAAAGGATCATGAACATATCGCCGCCGCCCCTGTTGATGATGTCTTCCGTTTTTTTACGGTGGCAGTGCAGCGGCAGGCGCTGCCCATCGAGAACAAACAGCAGCTTTTCCGCATAGGGCGTGCCGACAGACGCATCACTTTGATCTCCGTTGCGGATCGTGAACAGCACAGTGCCCAGCTTTTCAAATTCGCCGCGGCCATAGTCTGTGATATCCCAGCCCAGCATCGTCTTTTTTACCGTTCCCATCCTGCTCCTGCAGGCCTCCCATTCCTTCAGGCCAAAGCGGGAAAATTCAGGGAGCGCGATCTTGTTTTCCGACAGAGCCGCTTCCGTTTTTCGAATCAGCTCATTTACATAAGAACGTTTCATATCGTTTCTCCTATCCGCGTATCAGGCTGGCGCCGCTCCCGCAGTCGAACACATGCATTCTTTCCGTATCGAGCGCAAGCTTCACGGTCTCGTCCATTTTACCGTCATAAGTGGGCAGCACCCTTGCCGTCACCGTCTTATCCACACCCGGCACCGTCATATACAGATAGATATCCGAGCCGAGCGGCTCGCGGACCTCTATGTTCGCGTCGATCTGGCTGTCCGGATACTTCACGAGGTTCTCTTCCTCCACATAAAGATCCTCCGGACGGATCCCGATGAATACTTCGCTTTTGCCCTCCGGCAGATCGATCTTCGCGGCGCGTTCCGCGTTCACCGTGATTTTTTTGCCGCCGATCAGCGCAAAGGTTTCGTTTGCCGTCCTTTCGATCGCTGCCGGGAACACATTCATCTGCGGGCTGCCGATAAATTCCGCCACGAACCGGTTTGCTGGCTGCTGATACAGCTCGTTCGGATCTCCTACCTGCTGGATCACGCCGTCTTTCATGACAACGATGCGGTCGCCCATCGTCATGGCTTCCGTCTGGTCGTGCGTAACGTAGATGAACGTCGTTGCAAGCCGCTTGTGCAGCTTCGCGATCTCCGTGCGCATTGCGACTCTCAGCTTCGCGTCCAAGTTGGAAAGCGGCTCATCCATCAAAAACACCTTTGGCTGACGAACGATCGCCCGCCCGAGCGCGACGCGCTGGCGCTGCCCGCCCGAAAGCGCTTTCGGCTTTCTGCCGAGGTATTCTTCAAGCTCCAGAATTTTCGCCGCTTCCAGCACGCGCGTTTTGATCTCATCCTTCGGCACCTTGCGCAGCTTCAGTGCGAACGCCATGTTCTCAAACACCGTCATGTGCGGATATAGAGCATAGCTCTGGAATACCATCGCAATATCCCTGTCCTTTGAGGCAACATTGTTGACGAGCTGTCCGTCGATATAAAGCTCGCCCGCCGTGATATCCTCAAGACCTGCGATCATGCGCAGCGTGGTCGATTTGCCGCAGCCCGACGGCCCGACCAGCACCAAAAATTCCTTGTCCTTGATTTCAAGGTTGAAATCCGATACTGCTTTCAGTTCCTTTTGCGCAGGTTCTACGGCGGCAGGCTCGCCCTTTTTCCGTTTTTTCTTTTTTGTTTCCGTATTTGGATAAATTTTATCGATATGCTTTAATTCCAATCCAGCCATAGTAACTCTCCCTTATCCTTTGAGCGCGCCCGCAGTAAGGCCGCTGATAAATTGTTTTTGTGCCAGCAGGTAAGCCACGATGATCGGGACCGAGCCGCAGAGCACGAAAGCAAATACCGTTCCCCAGTCGGATGAGTACGGACCGATCGCCGTATAGATACCGACTGTGATCGTCTTTACGTTGCCGATGATGAGCGGCGTCATGAAGTCGTTCCACATCGAAAGCCCGATAAAGATCGCCACTGTGGTCGTGCACGGCTTCAGCAGCGGGAAGATGATCGTCCAAAATATCCGCAGCGGGCTCGCGCCGTCTATTGCCGCGGCTTCCTCCAGCTCTTTTGGTACTGTTTTGATAAAACCATAGAACATAAATACCGAAAAGGAGATGCTGCCCGATATAAAGACGAAAATCAGCGTCGGGAGATTTCCCATAAGCCCCATGTATTTGAAGATCGTTACGAGCGGTACATATACGATGACATAAGGCACCATCAGCCCGAACAGAAAATACATATAAAGGTTTTTTGAGCTTTTCCTGCGCGACCTTGCAAGGTAATAAGCCGCCATCGCAGAAAGAAGGATACAGCCCACCGTTCCGAAGCCTGCGATCATCGCGGAATTGAAGTACATTTCCCCAATATTGACGTTCGGATTCGTCAGAACATATTCCAGATTCTCAAGCGTTGGCTGCAGCGGAGGCGCGAGCGGCGCAGACGTGATCGCGTCGTTGGTTTTAAACGCGTTCACCACCGCGATATAGAGCGGGATCGCCACCACTACCGTCGCTATGAGCATAATGACCTTTGTGGTGATGCTAAAGCCGCTGATCCGTTTTCTGAGCCGTTTTTCGTTGCTGCTCATCAGTATTCCACCTCCTTTTTCGTCGTTACCTTAATTTGTATGATCGCAACCGTCGCAATGACCGCGAACAGGAACACCGCGATCGCCGAGGAGTACCCCAGCATGTTGTTGCCGAACGCCTGCGTCACAATGTTATAGGTAATCGTCTCCGTAGCATATCCCGGACCGCCGTCCGTCAGCACCTTGACGATATCGTACATTCTCAATTCGTTGATAATACTCATCAGCAGGCTGATTGTGATGCCCGGTGTGATGAGCGGAAGCGTGACATAGCGGAATTTGTGCCAGCGGCCGCCGCCGTCTACCGTACACGCTTCATACAGGTCCGCGGGAACCGTCTGCAGTGCGGCGAGATAGATGACCATGTGGAATCCGAGCGTTCTCCAGATCTCCACGACGCAAATACTCGCTATCGCTTCCTGCTGCGTTCCCAAATAGTTTTTGATAAGGCCTTCCCAGCCAAGCGCTTCAAAGATACTGTTCAGAATTCCCGTATAAGACAGAATACTCAGCCAGATAAAGGAGATCGCTACCGTGCTCAGCACGTAAGGAGCAAAGAAAACGCTCCGCGATACATTTGTCATTTTTCCTGCGTGATTCAGCAGCATCGCCAAAAGCAGGCCGAATACATTCACGCAGACTACCACGACTACGGTGATCGTCACCGTAACTCCGATCGCGTTCCCGAGGCGCTCGTCCTGAAACATCGCCGCATAATTATCAAATCCGATAAATTTCGGTGTAGTCGTGGCTATCCCATTCCAGCTTGTAAAGCTGAATCCGAAAGCAATGATAATCGGTACGATCAATAAAACCGTATACAACGCGAGCGCGGGAACTGCAAAGCCAAATGAAACCGTATTTCCTTTTAGGGCCATCGGTCTTATTGTCTTTCCTTTTTTCCTCATTACCTTTCCTCTCCTTTTCTTGAAAGCGGTTCCGGGGTCAATGTCCCGGAACCGCTTATTTCAAGCTTCTTTTTATTCAGCGTTCGCTTCCTGCGCTTCCAGCATTCTTGCCAGCTCAGCGTCCCACTTTTCAAGCTCAGCGTCTACATCCGCGCCCGCGAACATGCTCTGCGTGGATTTGTCGATGAAGTCCTGCGTTCCCGCCGGAAGCGCGTCGTCGCCCTTTACCTTTACGATCTCGGGAACGAGCGTCATTCCGTCGTAATTTGCGATGAATTCCGTGATGATCGGTCCTCTCTCATATTCGACGGGCTCTTTCGTCGTGGAGCCGTAGCCGTCCGCTTGGAGGTAGTAAGCATAAATCTCCGGGTTTCCGCCGAGAACATAATCCACAAAGCGGAATGCCGCCTCCTTGTTTTCGGAGGTGTTGCTCACGCCCCAATACTGGATATCCGTGCAATAGGTGTTGATCCCACCCGGGCTCGGCATGATGAACGAACCGAGGTTTTCATTTCCTTTCGCATCTTCCTGCACCGCCAGCCAGCTGCCGTCCAACATCATGGCCGCCGCACCGTTCAGGAATTCTTCGGATGCCTGCGTATAGCTGAAGGACATGCTTCCTTCATGATAGTACCCCGCCTGTACGAGGCTCTGCCATGCTTTCAGCGTCTCGGAAATCGTCGGGTTTGCCCATTTCACTTTTCCGTCCAGCAGGTCTCTGTTGAAATTCGGATATTCCTGCATAACGTCCATGTTTGCAGTCGACGTCCAATAAAGGCCCGTCGCCCAGATGTCTTTCGCGCCGCCGCAGATGAGAGGCGTTTTTCCTGCCGCTACGAGCTTATCGCATGCTTCCACGAATTCGTCCCATGTTTTCGGAGGTTCTGCGATCCCTGCCTCCGCAAACTGGTCTTTGTTGTAGTAGCACTGTACGCGGTACTGCTTACCGGCCGGTATCAGCGTTTTCTGTCCAAAGCATTCCACAACTGCCGCATCGTCGAACCGGGAGATCAGCTCTTCCGGTACTTCTGCGTATACGCCCTCAATGTTCGCAAGGTCGTTCGCTTCCATCGTTACGTCTGAGAACGTTCCGGCAGCAAGCTGTGTTTTCTGGAACTGCATACGGCTGTCACCCGTCATCAGAACCTTTTCGATCTTGATATCAGGATTATCCGCTTCAAACGCATCGATGATATGCTGATAGAATTCCGGCGTATAGTTATTGGTCTCGAATACAGACCATGTGATCGTTACGGGCTCGCCCGCAGCGGCCTCGCTTTCCTCTGCCGGAGCTTCTGATGCTGCGTTCCCCTCCGCAGGCGCTTCCGAAGCCGGTGTTTCTGCTGCCGGCGCACAGGCTGCAAACAATGCAGCAACCATTAAAACGGCAACAACAAGACAAAGCAACTTCTTCATTTTCTTCTTTCCTCCCTTATTTTTTTGTGAATTTAGAAAACCGGAACAAAACCGTTCCTCTTATTTCTGATTGTAGTACACCGCAGCGGTACCCTCAATTGAGAATATTATAGAAAAGCTATAAAAAATTATACATGCCGATTAAATTCAAGCAGCGCTCCGCTCCTTTATAAAAAAAACGGTCTATTTCCACTTCATGCTCTGCCGGAGCGCCGCAAGGACCAGCGCCGCGCTGATCACATAGTCCTTCGCGCCGCGGTATTTCGGAACATCGTTTACCGCCTCATATATCCCGTCCTTTTGGAAAAATTCCACAGCTTCCGCCAAAAAATAGAAATCCCGTATCCACAAGCCGCCGTATTTTCCCGTCGCGTCCGGCGTATAGCATTGCGTAACGCCGTCGAATGCCAATACCCTGCACCCGTCCACAAGCCGCCGCGCTTCTTTTGTCAGCCATCTTTCCAGCCGCACATTCCGCTCCATACCCTTATTCCTTACCTTTCAAGCGCTTCCAGCTCTGCTTTCAGCCGTTCCGTATCAAGCGGCAGGCTTCCGTATTCGCGGAGCAGCTCAACCATATATTCATAGCTCTGCGGTTCTACGAAAGAAGAAATGGAATGGTCGCTCGCGCACATCCAGCCGCCGCCTGCTCCGGCCTGAAGCTTATAGAGGACCTCTTTTTTGATCTGCTTCCTGTTTCCGCTTTCCAGCGCGCGCACATCGATATTTCCTGCAAAAGCCATACGTCCGGCGTATTCCTTTTTCAGTTCCACCACGTCGAGCCCTGCTTTTGCTTCGAGCGGATTATAAAAATCAAGCCCCATTGCCGCCAGATCATCAAAGATCGGATAGGCATTCCCGCAGCCGTGGTAGTAAGCGAGCAGCCCCGCAGCATGGATCGTATCGATCAGGCGCTTGGTCACAGGTGCAAACAGCTCCCGCCACTTTTCCGGTGAGAACAGCATTCCGTTCGTATAGGCAACGTCTCCATAGATGCAGACTCCCGCCAGCCGCCCGCGCGCCTCGCTGATCTGATATTCCGTCAGCCCGACCAGAAAATCTCCCACGCACTCAACGAAATCCCCAAACGCATTTTCCTCAGTCAGCATCCAGTACAATGCATTTTCCGTTCCTGTGATCCTCCATACATACTCATAGGCTTCGCATATCCCGCCGAAAACGGGAAAATCATCGCAATAGCTGTCAAGACGTGCGTTCCAGCAGGGAATGCTGCGCAGCAGCGTATCTCCGACGCAGTTGATCTGATCGTCGCCCGCGCCGTACAGCCGCCGAGGATCGCGCGGAGGATCGAATGCAAAATCCTTCAGCTGTGCCGCGCTTGTTACCGCAAATGCTTCATAATGCGGCATTGGAATATCGCCCCGGCGCAGCAGAGTCGCCCCAAAGCCGGTTTTGATACGGATGTCCTCCTTTCCTGCTTTTTGTATCTCGAACCGGCGTATTGCAGGGTCCATGTTTGGAATCACCATAAGGTAATCGAGGTCGAACTGCCGGTATGGGTCTATGGAATGTCCGTGATACGCGTCCAGCTTTTTTAAAAATCCCGTCCAAAAAGACTCGCCGACCGGTATACGGTCAGCCTCCCGATGGCTGGCCGCGGCATGTATCCGTGCAAGCTTTTGTTCCTTGGTACTGTTCATCGCTTCCCCTTTCATGTATATGCCATACTGTGCGCTTCCTGCGCAAAGGCCGCGAGCAGCCCGCTCTTCGCTTCAAAAAAGTGATCCGACGGCGCAAGGATATAGCCGCCGCCCTCCCCGGCCTCCGCAAAGCATTTCCGCACTGCCGCACGCGTCTCTTCTTCCGATGCTTCCGTAAAGAAATAGTTCTGATCGAAGCCGCCGATCAGGCACATCTTATCCCCTAAGCTTTCCTTTACTTCGCGCAGGCGGCAGTCTCCCCCCATCGCGGGAGGCGTAAGCGTCTCGAGCGCGTCCATTCCCATGTGGGCAAGGCTTTCAAGAAGCGCCATCTTGCTTCCGCAGAGATGATAGACGATCCTCTGTCCGCTCTTGTGCGCCGCGTCGATCAGCTCCTTGTCGTACGGCGCGACAAATTCGTCGAAGATCGCAGGGGAGATCACGCTTGTACAGCCGTCTCCTCCCCCAAGCTCCACAAGGTCGCACGCCGCCCCTTTCATGCTGGCAATATAATTTTTCTTTCTTCTCTGGATCATGCGCAAAAGCGCGTGCACCCAGCCCGGATCGTCAAACGTCTGCAGGATCAGCTTCTGCGGACCATACATCGTGCAGGCGTCCTGCCAGCAGCCGGGCTGTCCGTAAAAATCGACCGCACCCGGTATATGTGTGCGCACGATCCCTCTGTCCCCTATGCGTTCGCGCGCGTCAAGGCTCGCCTGCACATCCATGAGCGGCATGGGCAGATACCGCTCCAGCACGTCGATATCCTCTTTTTCTTTGATGATCGGCTCTGTGATCCATGTGGTATAGGCGTTCGACTGCAGGACCATCGAAAGCTCTTTTTTCGGTGTGCTGACGCGGCAGCGGACCGTCTGATATTTTCCGGGCAATTCCTCACGTGATACACGCCACTCATCGGATATGATGACCGGAAGCTCTAAAAAACCGAGCTCTCCCTGCTTGGGATCGCAGGCCTCCCCTCTTGCTTCGTCCGGCTTTTGTACGGCGATCCATTCGATCTCGTCAAGCCCATACCGTTCAAAGAACTCCCGCTTCGATATTCCCCCTTCCGACCGCTCCAAAAAATAAGGCAGCACATGATGCGTCGTTACGGGCAATACATCGGGCTTTTCCAGTGCAATTGCTTTCAGCATTCTTTCCCTTGCAGTCACCTGATCTCACTCTCCTTTTACCGTAATAGTAGAGCATGCGGATAGCCTCTGTATAGTTTAATATTTGTATAAAAAATTAAATAATTATACAAAATATTCTAACCGGAAATATTTTCTGATAAAATAAGATATAAATGTATCAGAGTCGGTTCTATGGGATGTAAGAATTGAAAAAATTGTTTGCCACGTTTTATGCTAAATTCAAAAGCAGGGGCCTTTTCTTTCAAATCACCTTTGCAAATGTGCTGATTATCGCGGTTGCTATCATTGTAGTAGCCTCTATTATGATTTCCTCTTTTTCCAGCGTCGCTCTTGAAAAGGAAGCATTGCTTGGCAAGGAGGCTGTCCGCAAGATACAGTCTTTCACGGAGGAAAAATATAACCGTGCCTATAATTTATCCAATTATATGCATACCTCCGGAAATGTCGGAAGCTATTTTTCCAATATTCTTTCCGATCCAAGCTATGCCTATCACTATGATACGATCAAATTTCTTGATAACTATCTGCTCAGCGTCAGCAGCTCAGGATCGGATATTTCCGAATATATTCTCGTAACGCTGAATGGAAACGTATATGCTTCTCCCTCGAGCAGCGGCCGCACCGTTTCCCCCAGCTTTGATTATTTTACATACACGCCGGTACAGGAGCTTCTCGCCGGTGAGGATAATATGCTAATCACCTATGACGCCGCCCCGCCCTATATCAGCGGCACATCAGGCTCCTCTCCCGAGCCTGTCGTTTCATTTATCGGCAAGATCTTTGACCCCGCCGCATTTCCCTCAAGGCACGTTGTCGGCATCTATATCATGAACATCCCCATCAGCGCTTTCGATGAAGCCTATCAGGAGCAGGCCTCCCTATTCAAAGGAGAGCTTTATCTCGTAAACAAGACCGGACACATCCTGTTTTCCTCTGATCCGAAGGAGGAAGGGCATTATTACAGTTCTGCAGAACAGGCTGCCGGCAAAAATACGACGATAAGCGAGGCCAATGTCGGGCTTTCCGGCGTGCGCGTCGTCAATATCGTCTCCGACGCAATGCTTTCAAACGATATTTATCCGCTTCAGCTGCAAATGATCTTTGTGCTGATCGTGTGTATCGCCGTGCTGACGCTGCTGGTATTTTCCCTGCTTAAGGTCTACAACAGGCGCATCTCCGGAATCGCATTTAAAATGCAGGAGATCAAGGACGGCGATATCTCCGTCCGCCTGCCGGTGGAATCAAGTGATGAGATCGGCATGCTTTCCTCCTCGTTCAACGATATGTGCGAACGGCTGGACGATTATATCAAGCGGAACTACGATGCGGAGATCAGGCGGCGGACCGCCGAGCTGAACGCGCTTCAGGCACAGATCAATCCGCATTTTCTGTTCAACACCATTGAAAGCATTCGCATGAAAGCCGTGGAGGAGGGCAATATGGAGATCGCGCAGATGCTCTCTCTTTTAGGCAACATGTTTCGCTGGAGCATGCGTTTCGACGAAAAGATCGTCTATATTGAAGATGAAGTCGATTATATTTCGTCTTACCTTCAGCTGCAGCGTTTTCGGTTCAGCGACAAGATCGACATCGATATCTCTGTGCCGGATAGTCTGCTCGATTACGGCATTCCGAAGCTCGTGCTCCAGCCCGTTGTCGAGAACGCCATCATGCATGGTCTGTCCGCTGTACCAGCGCGTGGGCTCGTCATGATCCGCGCGAAAAAGCGTGGGCGCGATATCGTATTCCGTATAGCGGATAATGGGATAGGCATGACGCACGGGGAGCTTTGCGCCCTGCGGAAAAGCATTGCGGGCGAGTCTGCGGACGGCCGCTGCAGGATCGGTCTGAAAAACGTACACGAACGCATACAGATGCTTTTCGGAGAACACTATGGTATTTCTGTTGCAAGCAAAAAGCACCGCGGAACATTGGTCTCTGTCCGCATCCCCTGTATGTCGAAGGAGGAAATGCAAAAGAATGTATAAGGTAATGATCGTGGATGATGAAGCCAGCATACGAAGCGGCCTGAAAAGTGTGATCTCATGGGAAGACCTCGGTATGGAGATCGTATGCGAGGCGGAAAACGGAAAAGATGCGCTTAATAAAATAGAAGCCTTTCAACCGACGGTCGTATTGACGGATATCCGCATGCCTGAAATGGACGGCATCGAATTATTGAAGCGTATCTCACAGCAATATCCGAATATCAAGGTTGCCGTTCTTTCCGGATATGATGATTTTGACTATGTACGCACCGCTATGCGCCTCGGGGCCGCAAACTATCTGTTAAAGCCCATCGATACGGAAGAATTGATTGCCGCAATGCGCGAGATCCTTGAAAATATCGGCGCCGACGTACAGGAATTTTTAAAGTACCGCGAATTTTTGCAGCTTCTCCAGAAAAATACACTCAACCGCGTAATCACCGGTCAGATCCCGCTTAAGGAGCTGCGTGAAAAATGTGATGTTTTAGGGATCTCTTTTCAGTCCTCCTGTATGTATCTTGCCGCCATCCAGTTAAACGTACAGGAAGAGGACCATTGGAAAATATATGCGACGCTCAACATTTGCGACGAGCTCATTCATTCTCCGAAGGATTGCTATATTTTTCCGGATCTCCGCGATAATATCATTCTTCTTTTCAAGGACGAGCCCGATACTTCGCGGATACAGCGTCTTTTGGAGGATTGCATCTATCACATCCATAAATATCTGGACACAAGATGTGCGGCGGCATTCAGCGGCCCTGCCTCCTCTCACCGCGAGCTTCCCAACACCTATAAGGATTCGCTCCGTCTGTTGAATTACCAGCTTTTATATGGGCTCGATAAAGTTTATTCTTCCATAGAATATGAAATATATAAGATCGGGGAAGCGCCCGCGTATGAACAGCTTCAATATGAAAACATTCTGACTCTTATCAAAAAAGGAGACAAACAGGCTGTCCGGCAATATATCGGCGGGCTTTTCAGCGAAAACCGGTATATCAATCCGGAGACGGTCAAATATTCGATCGTCAATATTATTTCCTATGTTCTTTATCATATGGAAGCCTATGACATCTCCTCCATCTATCTGCAAAAAATCAAAGGAGCCATCTACGCAAAATTGCAGACTGTATCCTATGCCGATCAACTGAAAGACCTGCTCATCTACTTCTCCGACGCGATCATCGGGCAGCTTCGCAGTACCTCTCCGCATAACTACTCTTTTGCCGTTAAAAAAACGATCGAATATATCAATGAAAAATATTATGACTATAATATTTCCCTGAAAACGCTGGGAAATGCGCTGAATATCAATCCCGCCTATTTGGGGCGTCTGTTCAAGCAGGAGACGAATGAATTTTTTTCCGATTATTTAAACAAAAAGCGCGTTCAAAAGGCAAAAGAGCTGCTTATGACATCGGGCGTCAAGGCAAACGAGGTGGCGGAGAAAGTCGGATTTTCCAGTATCAGTTACTTTTATACCGTATTCAAAAAATTTACCGGGCAGAATCCCGGCGATATCCGCAAATAGCTTTCTGCCCGGCATTTCACACGGGTATAAAGGCAGCGTCTTGTCTGCCGTGTTATTTTTTCTATTTTTTAAAAAATCCTTTTAAACCGTTCGGAAACATGATATAATATTTATTGTTCAGCAAGTTCGCAGTATAGTTTTGGAGGCATAGCTCAGTTGGTCAGAGTACCTGCTTCACATGTAGGGGGTCGCTGGTTCGAGCCCAGCTGTCTCCACCAGTTACCATAAAGCCCGCTTAAACAGCGGGTTTTATTTTATCTGCACACGATTTTTACACATTTTATAAATAGCGATAGCAAAAAAACGGAGGCCGAAGCCCCGCGGCAAGAACACCTTGTGTGATCGCCGTAAACACAGTTTCCAGTATCGCATTCGCCGTTTCAAACGGTATACTCCCAACAAGTACCCATAAGAGCGATAACACAATGTCGATCACTCCGAGGCAGACCGGGATGCACTTATCCTGCAACCGATCCGATTCCTCTTTCTTTTCTGCAAAAAAGCACGCACGCTCTCATCAGCTAAGGGCTTGTAAATGTCCCCTTTTAACGCCGATTCGGTCGCTACCACTTTTTTGCGGTACGCGCCTACAGCGCGTTTTATTGTCAGTCAAGAATTTAAATTCCGTAGGTTCTCCGCGCCGCAGCAAACTACACTGCACTGGAAAGCCCCGCTAAAAAGCGGGCCTTTTGCATTCGCTCCGTTTTCCTCCTCCGTAAAAAAGTCGTGTTCACGCTGCCTAAGCCCTTGTAAACGCGGGCTTTGGACGGCAACTTGCTCCCCAACTTTTTACGGATATGTACTTGCGGTGCGGTTTATTGCATGTGAGAATTTCAATTTTGGGTAGGCTGTTCCAATGGGAAACCGCTTGTATGCGGTTTGTTTTTGTGTGCCAACTTAAAAGAGAGCCGCCTGCGGCACAGGCAGCTCTCTTCATACGGTCATGCGTTCTTTTTTTCTTCGTCTTCATCCACATCGTCAAAACGCAGGAAAGCCGCTGAAACGCCGTCGTCCTTGAATGTATTTACCTCATCGGTCTTCGTATCCGTCATAACGACCTCATCTTCCTCCACAAATTCTCCGGGGTTGATATCTCTTTTTCTCATCATGCTACCTCCTTTTATCGTTGTATATTGTTAAACGCATTTTTGAGGGATAAACATCTCCAAATTATGGTTTGCATGCCGAAAAAAGGATTATAAAAATAGAAGAAGAGAGAAAAGGAGCCAAAAAATGGAACAAATGATGAAAAATATTTCTGTCGCCGAGGTGCTTCCCTTTGCGGATCTGGTAAACTATTCGGAGGGGCAGGTTGCCAGCAGAACGCTCGCTCAGAACGATGCGGTGAGTCTCACCCTATTCGCGTTTGATCAAAATGAGGAGATCAGCACGCACGCCTCACACGGAGACGCGCTCGTGATCGCTCTTGACGGCATTGGCGAAATCACGATCGACGGGCAAAAATATAAATTAGAAAAAGGCGAAGCGATTCTAATGCCTGCCGGACATCCTCATGCAGTCCGCGCGATCGGGCGGTTCAAGATGTTTCTGGCAGTTGTATTTCCTCCGCCGGAAAGGAAGGATTGATATGAAATACGCAAAAATCGAGGATGGTTGTATCGGCTGCGGCTTATGCGAGAGCGTATGCCCCAGCGTATTCCGCATCACAGACCGCGGTCTTGCAGAGGTCTATGGCGAGATCACCGGCGAGAACGAAGCAGACGCTTATGAAGCGGAAAACGGATGCCCCGTGGGCGTCATCTCCATTACGGAGGACTGAAACCGGGCCTGCCCTGCGGCAGGCCTTTTTCGTGTTCTGCTCTTATGATACAATAATAAAAAGGAGGATATGCCCATGCCGCTCTCAAAGCAAACGCTCCAATTTCTTGCGGAAAACCGCTTCCGCAACAGCAGAGAATGGTTCCACGCGCACAGACCGGATTATCTGAACTATGTTCTGGCGCCTATGATCCAGTTAGCGGAGCAGCTTGCACCCGCTATGCAGGCAATCGATCCGCTGATCGTTACAGAGCCTAAGGTCGGCAAGGCGCTTTCCCGTATTTACCGGGATACGCGGTATTCACACGATAAATCTCTGTACCGGGAGGTCATGTGGCTCGTATTCTCCCGCGGGAAAAAGGAGCTGGCAGCTCCGCCCGGATTTATCTTTGAATTTTCCCCGCAGGGCTTCCGGTATGGCTGCGGCTATTACAGCGCGCCGCCCCGCACGATGGAAATGATACGCCGAATGGCTCTTGCGGAAAACGATCCTCTCTTCCGCAGAGCATTTCAGGCAATGAAAAAACAGGATGCGTTCATTTTGGAGGGTGATTTTTATAAACGGAGCAAATGCCCGGACGCACCGGAGGCGCTTCGCAGCTGGCTGGACCGCAAAAATTTGCTTTGGATCAAAAACAGTTCGGAGGCCGAGCTGTTGTTTTCCTCCAGCCTCAGCACCGTTCTCGCGGAGGGTTTTCAGTTGCTTGCCCCGGTCTATGCATTTTTGTGCCGTGCTGAGGAGCGTCTTCTCATAGAGCGGTGACCCGTTCACATTCTTTTTACAAATTCATACGTTTAAAACTCTGCCATGTTGGTATTATTGAATTATAAGAAGTAAAAAGGAGATGGATAAAAATGGCAGGATTGATCCCATTTGGTCACCGGCATGGTATTTCAAGAGGCTTTGACGACCTCGGCTTCTGGGATGGAAGCTTTATGCGCAGCTTCTTCAACGGTTCGGACGGATTCACGAATTTTAAGGTGGATGTGAAAGATTTAGGGGAGCGCTACGAGATCGACGCCGAGCTTCCGGGCTTGCACCGGGAAATAATCGACGTTTCTTATGACGACGGCATTCTCACGATCAGCGCCGACATGAATGAAGAAACCAAGGCCGAAAAGGAGCATTATGTGGTAAACGAACGCCGTATGGGCCGTGTTTCCCGCTCGTTCTCGGTAAGCGACGTAAAGGAAGATGAGATTTCCGCAGAATATAAGGACGGCGTTTTGAAAATCGTTCTTCCTAAAAGCGGAGAAGAAAAAAAGAAGTCAAAAAAAATCGATATCAGGTGACATAAAAAAGGCCCGTGCCGCAGAGCGGTACGGGCCTTTTTGCGGTTATTTATCTTTGTTATAATCCCTGATGGCTTCAAACATCGCCAGAATGTTTTCCGTCGGCGTGGGCGCTTGAATATTGTGGATCGTATTGAAAACGAACCCGCCGCCCGGCGCGAATATTTTCAACCTCTCCAACACTTCGTCGTACACCTCGTCCGGCGTGCCGAACGGCAGCGTCTTCTGCGTATCCACGCCGCCGCCCCAGAATACGAACCTATCTCCGTACTTTTCTTTCAGCATATGCGGATCCATTCCGTCGGCAGAGCACTGCACGGGATTTAAGATGTCGATCCCCGTTTCTGCGAGATCGTCCAGAAGATTAACGATCGAGCCGCAGGTATGATACATCACCTTCCAGTTCGTGTTCTCGTGTATCCACTTGTTGACTTTCGTATGGTACGGCTTATAGAACTCCCGGTACATATCCGGTGAAATAAATTCGCTGCGCTGCGTACCGAAATCCGTTCCGCTGACCTGTATGACCTGCGGCATATCCCCAAGCGCTTTTTTCAGCTTTCCATAGGTCTTGAGCGCTTCCTCCACAAGATAATCGTATACATCGTGCACATATTCCGGTTCCGTGTAATGCGCTACCAGCCATTCTTCCACGCTACGGATCCCTTTCGTCACTTTCTGGCCCGCACCCGGAATTGCCGCCGCGTCCCCGGGGCCGCACATAAAATTCCCCACGTTGATGCCATAGCCCGTATTTTCATAGTAATCGGCCACACGCCCGCGGATCGACTCTACCACCTCGTCCGTCATACACGCGAAATCGTTTTTGAAATCCTCGCGGCCGTTCAGGTTTTCATGGCTGATGTCTCCCTGGCGGACGAGATTGTCGAAATAATAGCCGCCCGACGGCATTTTCGCGCTCGGCGGCACAGATCGGTCGCCCTGCGGGTATACATAGGTGTTGCCTTCTTCATCCACCCTTGTTTCAAAGCCTTCTCCCACCAGCACGTCGATTTCCCGCACTTTCCATGGCTGCCAGCTTTCGTTCTTGTTTCCATAGCAGGTGTAGGGCGAGCATACCCCCACTATGTCGATCCCCAGCGCTTCGATCACATCGTCTTCCACCAGCCCGAGCACCTGCATAGGCTCGTAAACCTTGACCGGACGCTTTTCGAGCCCCAGCGCCTCGCGCAGGCGCGTAAGCGCGACCGCCGAAATCCCCGTCACGAGCGAGCTCCCCAAATCGACGACCACCTTGCCCGGGTCTTTATGATCCAGCGTTTTCATCAGTCTTTCTCTTGACGTACTTCTCATTGCTCTTTCCTCCCTGTGTTATCTGTCTTCCCCGGTAAACATGTCATATTCTTGATCTTCCACATTATCTTTCACCCGGATGTCGATGCGGGTAAAAATCCGTTCACGTCCCGGCTCCTTGCCCAGCGCGAGGTATTCGTACATCAGTTTGACCGGAAGGCAGCCCTGCAAAAACGGATCCTGCGCGATCGTGTAATCCGCGGTTCCGTTTTTTATATGCTCTACTGTCCCGGGCAGGGTATCGTAACAGGCGAGCCTTATTTCCCCGGCCCGTCCGGAATCTGCGAGCGCCGCTCCCGCTCCGGCCTGCCCGCCTCCCGTCATGCAGATCCCCGCAAGGTTTTTCCGGCTGTCCAGCAACTCTTTGACCACTTCATAGGCCCGCTTGTCGGACTCTCCCGTTTCACGGACGTCTAAGAGCAATTCGTATTCCCCCTGCTCCTGAAGCGCCTGCCGAAAACCCGCAGCGCGCTGCATGTGGGCGAGCATATCCCGACTGCCCGGCACCACCGCGACTTCCCCCCCCTGTGGGAGCATTTTTCCCATCAGCGTCCCGGAGGCGCGCCCCGCCGCGAAATGATCCTGCCCGACAAAGCAAAGACGCTTCACCCCCGTGAGATCTGAATTACAGGTGATGACGGGAACTTTTTCCGCCGCGCACGAAACCGCCTCCCGCACAGCCGGAACGTCCAGCGCCGCCATAATAATACCGTCCGTATGCTCTTCACTGAGTTTTCTCAGCATCGCCGCCTGCGACGCTCCGTTCAATTCAAACCGTTCCGCGACCCGGAGCCTTACCCCATAGGGCGCGTAAAATTCTTCCGCCGCGCGTACCCCCCGCAGAAGGTCCGCATAAAAGGGGCTGCTTGGAACGAGCACGTCGAGTGTCACTGGGTTTTGCGCCGCTTTCAGGGCCTTTGCGACCGCGTTCGGCCGGTAGCCCGTTTCGCGCATCACCCGCTCGATTTTCTCTTTCGTTTCCGGGTTAACGTCTCCTCTCCCGTGGATCGCCCGATCCACCGTTCCGCGCGATACGCCCGCAAGCTCGGCGATCTGTTTGATCGTAACTCCCAAATTCTATCCTCCTACTCATTCCGTGCTCGAGCACGGTTTATGGGAAAACTATACATCTTTTTTCGGGCGCTGTCAACTCCCCGGCTTCACTTTATCTGTGAATACTTTTGGTGAGCCTCCAAAACGACATGCGCCGTGCAAAATCCGGCTTTGCCTTACGGCCCTTCAAGCTCCCGCATTTTGTCAAAAGGATACAGAACGGCAAATGCGTACCCGACGCTCTAATCCTGCCGGGCCGGGCCGACGATCCGGCTGTCCGTCGAGTTTGCCCGATTGTTCCCCATCACGAATATCGTGTCCTCGGGAGAAGTAAAAAGGAGATGGATAAAAATGGCAGGATTGATTCCATTTGGTCACCGGCATGGTATTTCAAGAGGCTTTGACGACCTCGGCTTCTGGGATGGAAGCTTTATGCGCAGCTTCTTCAACGGTTCGGACGGATTCACGAATTTTAAGAAGGACGGCGTTTTGAAAATCGTTCTTCCTAAAAGCGGAGAAGAAAAAAAGAAGTCAAAAAAAAATCGATATCAGGTGATACAAAAAAGCCTGCGCCGCTTTGCAGCGCAGGCTTTTTACTATATAACGGCCGTCATGCCCTATAGAATCTTTGCGACTCCGTCTTTGCCCTCGGCTACCCCGATGGTAAATTCAAAATCCTTGATCTCTCCGGGCTGTAGCATGATCAGCTGTCCGCGGCTGCGCGCCATGTCGCGCCCTTCGGGCAGGCTGTTTGAAGGTTCGAGGCCCACTACATAATCGCCTTCACCCATCATTTTCCATTCCCCGAAGCGGCCGAACTGTTCCCGGTTGAATTTCACATATCCGCCCAGACCGAGTTTTTCATTATACAGACATGCATAGCTCTCGTCTCCTTTTACCTTGGGAATATCATGATAGAATACCTGCTCCTGATATCCGTGCGTTGGTTTCTCGAATTTCATATAACGGTCGATCCCTTTTTCGCCTTCCGCGTCGCGCGCGCGTACCTTCGTTCCTTCCGGTTCGAGCAGCACTGTATCCTCGCTGACCAGCGGATAACCGAAATTACAGTGATACAGGAGCATAAACGGCGCTTCGCTATGCCCGCAGTTTTCCACCCGGTCATGCACATGTACGCATGGTTCGCCCATTTTTACGGTGAATTCCCGCGTGAGCACCATATTTTCGCCAAACACGGCGCTTTCTGCAACTTTTCCCCGGATGCGGATCACATAGTCGTCTCCTTCCCATTCCCGGCTGACGCCCACGTCATACGCGGGTGTATTGCTAATCCGTCCGTGCAGGCCGAGCTCTTCTCCTTCATCCGTACAGGGAGCGCCCATATAGGTAAGGCCGCAGGTCGTCATGAGCCCCGCGAAAAAACCGCGCATGAAGCAGAGTCCGTCTTTTTCAAAATAGGCCGGACCCACAACGCCTGTCTTCCCGATGAAAGCGACGGGGGTTCCTTTATATTCCGCCCACGCGATATCCATTCCCCGGGATGGCAGGATCGAAAAAGAAAATCCGCCGCCCGTCCTGACGTCGATCACGCGCACGCCGTCCGCTTTTCCCGCAGTCAGCACTCCCTCGCGCGCGTCCGCGATCTGCGACAGGTCACCTACACGCTTGCACAGCTCTTCTTTTGTCATGTCTTTTCCAAATAACTTCATTGCGTATTCCCCTTTCTTAAGGCATGTTGCCACAGTTTATTAGTTCGCCCCCATAAAATGCTCCCGCCGTTTTCCAGCCGGTCAATCTCCGTCCAGCCCCCGCATTTTATCAAAAGGATACAGAACGGCAAACGCATGACCGACGATCTGATCCTGCCGGACCGGGCCGACGATTCGGCTGTCCGTCGAATTTGCCCGATTGTCCCCCATCACGAATATCGTGTCCTCAGGAACGGTCACCGGCGCCATATCCTCATACGGCTTCGCGCTGACATAATCCTCCGCGAGCGCCTCTCCGTTGATGTACACCGTACTGTTCCGAACCTCCACCGTTTCGCCGGGGAGGCCGATCACACGCTTCACATAATTATTGTCCGTGCCGTCCGAATAATGCACGATCACGATATCTCCGCGCTGCGGCAGTCCGGCATACCGGCTCACCTTTTCCACCGCAAGGCGCTCGTTCGTATAAAGCGTCGGCTCCATAGACGGGCCGTCCACCAGAATGATCTCAAATAAAAAGGCGCGCACCAGAAGCGCTATTCCGACGGCGATACCGACCGCCAGTATCCAGCCCCATATATTTTTCTTTTTTTCCTCGTTTCGCTTTGCAGCTCTTGAACCCGTTTCCGCCATATACCTCTCTCCGTATTCCATCGGATCGTGTGAAAAAACCGCCGGGAAAGGCCGTCTCCCGGCGGTTTTCCGAGTCTGCTTTATTCTACTGTCACGCTTTTGGCAAGGTTCCTCGGCTTATCCACATCGCAGCCCTTCTGTACCGCCATATAATAAGCGAATATCTGCATTGGGATAATAGAAGTGATCGTCGCTTCAAAATCGATCGCATCCGGAATGGTGACGATCTTATCCGCAACGTCCTTTACCATATCTTTATATTTCTCCTGCGTGACCACCATCACGACCGCTCCGCGGGATGTGACCTCTTTTACGTTGCTGAGACACTTTTCGATCAGCTCGCCCTGCGTCAGTACCGCGACGACGAGCGTTCCTTTCTCGATCAGCGCGATCGTTCCGTGCTTGAGCTCTCCGCCCGCATACGCCTCGGAATGGATATAGCTGATTTCCTTCAGCTTCAGGGAGCCCTCCATTGCCATCGCATAATCGAGCCCGCGGCCGATATAGAACACGCTGTGCTCCGTAAAATGCTCATAAGCAAATTTTTGCAGCAGCTCCTTGTTTTCGATCACCTTTTTCGCGTTTTCCGGCACCTTCTGCAGCTCTGCCACATAGGTATGGTAATCCTCCTTTGAAAGCTTTCCCTTGGCATAGGCAAGCTTGAGCGCGAACATATAGAGCGCCATCAGCTGCGTGGTATATGCTTTTGTGGACGCAACGGCGATCTCAAGCCCCGCGCGCGTATACAGCACCTTGTCCGCTTCACGGGCAATCGTGGAGCCGACGACATTTGCGATCGCCAGCACGGACGCACCGCAGCTTTTTGCCTCGCGGAGCGCGGCGATCGTATCCGCCGTTTCTCCCGACTGGCTGACCACGATGACAAAATTGTCCTCGCTTATGATCGGATTTTTATACCGGAATTCCGAGGCGATCTCCACCTCGACCGGAACGCGCGCGAATCTCTCGATGATATATTTGCCCACATACGACGCATGATACGCCGTGCCGCACGCAATGATCGTGATTTTTTTGATTTCAGCGAGCATCGCGTCGTCGATCCCGATCTCGTCAAAGTTGATCTCTCCGTCCTTGACACGGGGATTGAGCGTATCCGCAAGGGCGCGGGGCTGCTCTTCGATCTCCTTGAGCATAAAATGGGGATAGCCCGCCTTTTCCGCCTGCGAAACGTCCCATTCCACAGTGAACAGCTCGCGCTCGATCGGGTTCAGCATTTCATCATACAGGCTCACGCTGTCTTTCTTCACAACGGCGATCTCTCCGTTGTTTAAGAAATATACGTCGCGCGTATATTCCAGCAAAGCCGGGATATCCGACGCGATCAGATTTTCCCCCTGTCCTACGCCTACGACGAGCGGGCTGTCTTTGCGCACCGCCACGATCTCGTCCGGAAAACGCTCGCACACGACGCCGAGCGCATAGCTTCCCTTGAGCTTCGAGATCGCCTGCGCAACTGCTTCCTTCAGGTCGCCCTCCAGATAATAGTCGATCAGATGTGCGATGATCTCCGTATCCGTTTCCGATACGAACGAGACCCCTTTCCGTTCCAGCCATTCACGAAGCTGTAAATAGTTTTCAATGATGCCGTTATGCACAATGGCAAGATTGCCCGCCGCATTGGTATGCGGGTGCGCGTTGATCTGGTTTGGCTCGCCGTGCGTCGCCCAGCGGGTGTGCCCGATGCCGACGGTATGCTCCGCGCATTTCCCCTCCACCATCTTCCCGAGCTCCTTCAGCTTGCCCTTCTCCTTATAGATGGTCATTTTTCCGCCGTCCAGATACGCGATGCCTGCGCTGTCATAGCCGCGGTATTCCAATTTTTTGAGCCCGCCGATCAGAACGGGGATCACATTTTTCTCTCCTACATATCCAACAATTCCGCACATAATATCTCTCCTGATTTTAGTTTTACTAAGCCGAGATATCTCTATTATATCCGATTTTCCCCTAAAAAGAAACATGAAATCCGGCGCGCTTCCCGGCAATAAAAGAGGAGCGCTGCTGCACGCTCCCCGCCTTTTTTATTTCAGCCGTTTTTCGATCAGCTTTGCCATTGCCACCGCCTGCTTGGTGATCGCTCCCTTGTCTTTTCCCTCGAGCATCACGCGTACCATTGGCTCTGTTCCCGACGTCCGGATGAGCACTCTGCCCTCTCCCCGGAAATCCTGCTCCAGCTTTTTGATCGCCGCGAGGATCTCCTCGTCCTTATCATAGTCATGCTTTTTCTCGTCGCTGACATATGCGTTCACGAGCACCTGCGGATAAATGCTGACCGGGCGCGCAAGACGCGCGAGCGGTTTATCCTCCCGCTTCATCACGGACATCAGCTGTACGCCCGAAAGGATTCCGTCTCCGGTCGTGTTATGGTCGAGGAAAATAATGTGCCCCGACTGCTCTCCGCCGAAATTATAGCCGCTTTTCAGCATTTCCTCCAGTACATATCGGTCTCCTACCCCTGTGCGTACAAGATCGACGCCGTTTTCGCGGAGCGTCGCTTCCATCCCCATGTTGCTCATGACAGTCGCAACGACCGTATTCTTGCTGAGCCTGCCCCTCTTTTTCATGTCGAGCGCACAGATCGCCATGATCTTATCGCCGTCCACCACACTGCCGTGTTCATCCACGGCGATCAAACGGTCGGCGTCGCCGTCAAATGCAAGCCCCACATCTGCGCCAAGCTCGGAAACCAGCCTGCACAGCTGCTCCGGATGTGTGGAACCGCAGTTTTCGTTGATGTTCGTACCGTCCGGCATATTATAGTAGGGGATGACCTCCGCCCCGAGCAGCTTGAAGATCCACGGAGCAACCTCGCTCGCCGCGCCGTTGGCACAGTCGAGCACGACCTTCATGCCGTCAAGACGCACGTCCGTCGTTTCCACGACGAAATCCATATAATCCTGCGCGGCCTTTTTCAGCCGGACGCGCCTGCCGATTTTTTTCCCGGTTGGCTGCGGCACGGTCTCCGAGCCGTTCATAATGATATTTTCAATGCGGTCCTCGATCTCGTCCGCCAGCTTGTAACCGCTGGAATTAAAAAACTTGATCCCGTTATACTCCACCGTATTATGGGAAGCGGAAATGACCACGCCCGCGTCGTATCCCGAATGCCGGGTGATATAGGCAATGGCCGATGTGGGCAGCGTGCAGGCCACCACCGCTTCCGCGCCCGCCGAGCAAATACCCGCCACAAGAGCCGATTCCAGCATATCGCCCGAGCCGCGCGTATCCTTTCCGATCAATATCCTCGCACTGTGAAGCTCGTTCGTCAGGCAATAGGCCCCCGCCCGTCCGAGATCGTAAGCAAGCTTCGACGTGAGCTTCTCGTTTGCGATGCCGCGCACGCCGTCCGTACCAAAAAGTCGTGCCATAGTATACCCCTTATTTTGAATTTCTCCCGCAGGGAGCTCTTTATTTTTCCTTTCCCGCCTGCACGGCACAGCCGAGCCCGAGGCTGTTGTCTGCGGCGACCGCGCCGTCCGCGACCGCAGTAACGATCTGCCGCAGCCGCTTCGTGCGGATATCTCCCGCGCAGGAAACGCCTGCGAGGTTCGTCCGGCAGGTCTCGTCCGCCCGAATGAAGCCCGCCTCGTCCAACTCAACCTGTCCGCGTACGAGCTCTGTCTTCGGCGTCTGCCCGACTGCGATGAAAATTCCCGCAACGCCGAGCTCCTTTGTTTTTCCCGTTTTCACGTCTTTCACCGTCAGGCTTTGCACGGCGTTTTCACCGCTTATCGCCTCCGGCGTATGGCTCAAAACAAATTCTATGTTCGGCAGGGCCGCGGCCGCGTCCACCAGACCTTTCAGGGCGCGGAACTGGTCGCGCCTATGGACAAGATAAACCTTGCTGCAGAATTTTGCAAGATAAAGCGCGTCCTCCACAGCCGTATTGCCGCCGCCGACCACAGCGACGTCCCTGCCGCGGAAAAAAGCGCCGTCGCACGTCGCGCAATAGGAAACGCCCGCACCCGCAAGCTCTTCCTCTCCTCTGACTCCCAGCTTTTTCGGTGACGCGCCCATCGCCAGAATGACCGATTTGGCTTCGTAGGCATTTTTCGCGGTCGTGATCTTTTTGACCTGTCCGGTCAATTCAAACGCCACGATCTCTTCCGTTACGATCTCCGCTCCAAGGTTCTGTGCCTGAAGCTTCATGCTGTGGGCAAGCGCCGCGCCCGTCACCTCATTTTCAAAGCCGGGATAATTATCGATGATATGGCTGATCGCCATCTGCCCGCCCGCAAACGCGCGCTCGAGCACGAGCGTCCTAAGCCCGCCCCGGCACGCATAGATCGCAGCCGTAAGGCCTGCCGGGCCTGCTCCCGCTATAATAACATCATATATCATGCGATCCTCTCCTTTTTGCTGATCATACTTTCTTCATCATATCATAAACGTCCTGCAAACACAAAATTCAGTTTTTTTGCCGGAAATACCGTTCTTCCAATTTACGGGCGAGAAAAGCTGAAAATCCGCTGCTGTCCGCAAGCTGATCTTTCGGGATCAGAAACGCTTCTGTTTCGCTGATAAACAGATAGAATGCTTTCCGCGTTTCCCACCCGCATACGATGCTTCCATACGGGAATTCCGCGAGCGACTCCCTGTTTTCCTCCGGTATCGATTCGCGCACCTCCATCTGCTCTTCCGTAAACCGGTATTTCTGCGGGCTTTCCACCGCCTCGCGCACCAGCTTATACTGCCCTTTCGGCTGTACATACAGCGCCGTTGCAAGCGCGGAGACAAACGCTGCGCCCACACCGAGCAGCAAAAACAGCGGAAACACGCCAAGCGCATTTTCAAGCGCAAAGGCATTGCATACGCAGAGCACGCCCGCTGCGCCGACCACCGCGGCAAGGGCCGTCATATATTTCAGAAATCCGCTCCTTTTCCCGCCCGCGCTCCTCTTCTGAAGCAGTGTAAACATCCAGTAATCCCGGAACACCTCATAATCTGTTTTGGTCGTAAAACAAAATTTTTCCATCTGCCCGCCTCCGTCCGCTCTTATTTTACACCATGAGCGAAAAAAATTCCATTCTATGCAAACGGGAGATATGGTCTTTCCATATCTCCCGAATTTTTCAAAAAGTCTTGCTTCTGCACGGCCGGACACTTTTTCGGGTTTGCGCCAGCGGCCTGATTTCACGATCACCGCGAAGCATCCCGGTATCCGGCCGGGCTTCAGGCGGATGGACCCCGCTCCGGAGGAACACCGTATTGCCGCCGCGGTCAAATCAAAGTGTTTTTTCTGCGGAACAGCCCGCATAGATTTCTTTCAGCTTCAGCCCTTTCAGCCTTTCCACGCTTTCCTCCCATATTTTCAGAAGATGGCTGTGGAAAAGGTCTCCCTCCGCGGCTTTCCAGCCTTTCTCACTTTGCTTTTCCGGCTCGAACAGCGCCACGACGTCATACAGGGTGATGATCCCGTCCTCCGCCGCCAGCCGAAAGCCGCCCTTGCAGCCCTGCTCCGATACGACCAGCCCCGCGTGCCGCAGCTCGTTCAATATCTTCATACAGTACTGGTGCGTGATGCCGACGCCCCGGACGAGCTCGCTTACCGTCGTGACCCCGGGCCGACGCATCATGAACCCCAATATCCTTACAGCGTAGACCGTCGTCGCCTTGATCCGCATATCCCTTCCCTCCGTTCAGCCTGCCGCCGTTCCCGCAGCCTGCGCTTCCTTTTCCGCCTTGCGCGCTACGACAACCATTCTGCCGTTCTCCTGCGAATATTCGCACGTCGTCAGCGTGATGAGCTCGTCGCCGTATTCCGGCGTCACGCCCGTTTCATACAGCTCCTGCTCCTTGATGCTCCGCACAAATTCATCGAATTCTTCTTCCGTCTCCGCGTCATAGAACTGATAGAATTTGAATACGTCCGTTTCGCTCTTTTTGTATATCTTCGACAGGAATACCGCCGCGATCTCGTATTCCTCTTCCTCATAGAGCGTGCTGTAGCGTATCGTCGGGTGCTCCTTATAAAACGCCTCGTCCTGATAGCTGATGAGCGTGTGGAACATCGTTCCGTTCTTCATGTTGTGCCCGTGGATCAGAAGATTCGTGCTGCGCGGCTCTACCGTGCAGTTTTTATCGATGAAAAGGCACCCCTCCTTCGTCGGGTCGTCCTCCTTTTCAAAATTCCGGTACAGGTAGTACTCTCCGTCCTCCGGCGTATACATGACCGGATAATCCACCTCCGTCCCCTCTATCGTGATCCAGCCCGCAATATCGCTGTTCTGCTCATACAGCGTCTGCATAGCGGGAAGCATCTGCTTTCCCGTTGGCGCCGCGCTCGGCGCGGGCGTGCTGACGCTCGCCGTTTCCGTCGTAACGTGCACGGGCCGGGGCGCGGGCTGCGACATCGGCAGGGCGGCGGCAAGGATGATGCATACCGCCGCGGCTGCGGCTGCCATGATCACGATCCACAGCCTCTTTTTCCCGCCCGGCCGTTTTTTCTTTGCGGGGGAGGCCTGCGCCCTGCGCCTTTGCCGTCCGCCCGTATTGCTATGATATCCGTTGTTGTTTCGCTCCATTGGTCTTCCTTTTCCGTTCTTCCCGCAAAAACGCCGCAGGGCGGGGAGTGATCCCCGCCCGCCGCGTTCTTACTGCTCATAGGTTACTTGTGCGTCATTGTATGGATAAAGTTATTACTTATGAGAAAACACTTTTTTGCCTGCAACGACCGCCACTGTCGCGGCTGCTGCGATGCCAACTACTGCGAGTACCCAAAGGTCCGTTGTCGCGTCGCCGGTCTTCGGAACGTCGTCCAGTTCGTCAGCGTTCTGGGAATCGGACGGCTGTGCGCTCGGCTCGCCCGTGGGCTCAGACGGCTGCTGCGTCGGCTCGGACGGGTCTTCGCTCGGCTGCTGCGTCGGCTCAGACGGATCTCCGCTCGGTGCCGGGGCCGCTTCTACCGTGCCGCTTACCGTTTTATCTGCTTCGGACTGCAGGCCGCTTCCCTCTACGCTCACTTCAACATTCGTCAGCGTGAAGGAATAATCCTGTCCTTCTTCTGCTGTTACGACACAGGTATATACAGACTGGCTGCCGCCGAGATCGGCAATCAGGTTAACATTCTCCTCGGTGCTCATACCGCCGGATACTCCGGTGATTTCAAGTCCGCTCACCTGTACATCTGCGTTCAGGCCCCTGTCGGTCGTCGATACCGTCACCGTAACTGTATCTCCCGTCTTTGCATGTTCATTGCTGATCGTTACGTCCGCCGGCGCCGCAAGCGCAGTAAGGCTCATTGCCATCACCATGACTGCCGCGACCGCGACCGCAAGTACTACTTTCATCTTTTTCATTTCGATCTATCCTCCGTTTTACTTTTTGCTGCGTTTAGGCGTTCATCAACGCTACCAATTCCACCACGTCGTCAATATCTACTTTGCCGTTGTCGTTAAAATCAACGAGCGCCAGTTTATCTGCATCGAGTACGATCACATCGTTCATCGCGTCGACTGCTGCTACAACATCATCGATATCTACTTTACCGTTGCCGTTCAAGTCGCCCGGAACCGCCGGAGCCAACGTGGAGGCTTTCACATCTTTTATTGTGCATGTGTTGGACTTCACAGCATACTCTTTATGATATACAGCATCATACAGCGCAGGATTTCTAACTTCACATGCATATTTGCTTCCTATATCGTCAAAGCCCAACATAGAGGTCGTATAGCTTGCACCCTCTGCTCCCAGCGCTTCTTTCACGACTTCGCCGTCTTTTGTCCAGATGTAAAGCAGTTCTGCATCTGGGTTCACTTTCGCGTCTACACTAAAGGTCAGTGTTTCTCCGACATAACCGGTCACCTCTGCTTCAAGGTCGGATACAATATACGGAATATTTTCCTCATAGACGATTACCGTCGCGGCATCAGAGGTTACCGCACCTTCATCGTATCCTTCTACGCCTACCGTGCAGCGATACTGATAGGTAGATATCTCCCCGGTATTAGCCGGATATGCATTGCCTGTTACACCTGGGTTCAGTGTCCATGCCGTCCAATCCTGGCCTGCACTTCTGCCCCTGTATTCCCACTTGTACGTCAGCTCCTGACCTGCACCTGCCTGCGGCGCTTCTGCCTTTACAGTCACCATCACATCCTGCGTGCCCTTTTTCAATTCCATAAGGGCCTGCGGCTGAGATGTAATCGTAGGAATTTTATCAGAATCCAGCACCTTGACGTCCGCGGTATATTCCGCAGTCTTTTTATCATACGGATTCGTTACGATACACTTATATTGCAAAGTCTCATCTGCCGGGCCTGCGTTCGCAATCGTGTAGCTGTTCGTCGTCGCTCCGGCGATAACGCGATATTGGCCTTCAGACATCACCTGCCATTGATAGGTCAGTGCATCGCCCGCTTCTGTAGCAACATCCAGCTTGAGTACAAACGGTTCACCCGATTTTGCAGTAAACTCAGCGTTTTTACCCGATGCCCAATCCGCATCCTCAGCACCTGTCCACACGATTTCATGACCCAACGGTTTTACCGTTAACGTAGCCGCTTCGCTCTCTACTTTTGCTACCTTTGCGTTGTCGGCATTGCTTATTACGCAGCGGTACTGGTACCCACTCATGCTGTACGTTACATCTTCCACTCTCAGGGTATCGGAGGTTGCGCCGTTAATATCAGTAAACACACCATGCGTACCGCCAAAACTCCTCTGCCACTGGTAAGCAAGCTGCGCGTTATCGTCCGTTTTCGCAGCTACCTTGAACTCCACGTTCGCCGCGGCGTTTACCGTTTTGCTTTCCGGCTGCGCGGTGATTTCAACAGCACCCGTCGTTTTTTCAACCGTCAGCGTAATGCCCTGCGCCGCAGAAGCCTTATATTCCACTCCGTCAAACGTGTTGGTAACTTCGCAGTTATATACCGCAGCCTCAGCCGCTTCCGTCGGATTGATGGTCAGTGTTTCACTCGTTTCACCCGTGAGCGGCTTCCCATCTTTCGTCCATTGATAGGCGAAACTGTTTTCCGGCATCTTGGTGGATGCTTCCGCTGTCATAACAACGCTTTGCCCGACCTTGATCGTCACTGCATTTCCTTCCGCTTTCGGTTCGGCAGTAATTTTCACCTCGGGTGTTTTGCCCGGTTCAACAACGGACAGTTCCAGTTCTTCCGATGTTGCTTCACCGGCTGTTTCACCTTCTTTATCCTTTACCGTTACCACACAACGGAACAGGTCGCCGTTTTCCGTATAACTAACGTCCGCGATGCTCAATACACTCAGGTTATAACCGTTATATTTAACAGCCTCCTCAGAGGTGATATTCCTCCAACCGTTTCCTTGGTTGATCTGCCACTGGAAAGCTTTCGAATATTCACCCGAAATATTCGTCACAGATACCGTCGCTCTTGCTGTCTGTCCTACATTGACAGAAGGGGTGTCCCACTGTACTTTAGCTTCCGGGGTCGTAGCGGGTAATACCGTCAAAACAGCATCCTCTGTCCTTGCGAGCATGCTCTCTTCACTTTCGTCTTTCAACTCGGCCCATACTTTGTAAACGCCGGGTTCGCTGATTCCAGTACTGTCGCAATAACCAACGAAACTGCCACTGGAACCTGTAACCGTATTACTACCATTCTCCTGCGGTACGCCTTTTTCTGCCGCGTAATACCAAACGATTTTTTGGTCGTCCGCTACGTCATCCCCTGTGAATGTCGCGCTGAAAGATACCGCTTCCGCTCCTACAATGTAGGTTGCTTCTTCCGGGCTAATTTGGGCGGTAATACTGTCTTCCGCCGCCATTGCGCTCATCGGCACCGCCAGCGTGACCAGCAGCGCGATCACGACAAGAAGCGCCATTCTTCTTCGTCCTTGTTTCATGTTCTCCTCCTTTTTTTCTCATAAGTCATACTTTTCGGGAATGCAAAAAAACGCAAAAAAGCTCTTGATTTTTACGGAAATTTTGCTAAAATGTTAAGAGACGTAGGGATTTATTAAAATCCTTATAGGTTACAAAAAAGTATAGTTACTTGTAAATCGTGGAATGTGTTGATAGAAAGGGTTTCAGCGGCATGAGGACATGCCGTTTTTTTGATATTCCTTTACCTTGCGGTAAAAGGTGCTCTGCGGGATCCCCGTTGCGCACAGCGCCTCCCGCACGGTGATTTTTTTGCCGCGCCATTCGCGGTACACCGCTTCAAAATTCTCGGGCAGGGGAACCGCCGGCCTGCCGAACCGCACCCCGCGCGCCTTTGCCGAGGCGATGCCCTCCGCCTGCCGCCGCCGTATCGTTTCCCGCTCGTTTTCCGCCACATACGATAAAATTTGCAGTACGATATCTGAAATGAGCGTACCCAGCAGATCCTTTTGCTGCGATGTATCCAGCAGCGGCATATCGAGCACAGTGATATCAGCGCCGATTTTTTTGGTGATCAGGCTCCACTGCTCCATAACGTCCCGATAGTTCCGTCCCAGCCGGTCTATACTTTTTACGATCAGCCTGTCGCCCTTTTTCAGACGCTTCAGCAGACGCTGATAGGACGGCCGCTCAAAATCCTTTCCCGACTGCTTATCCAAAAATATATTTTTCTTCGGTATTTCAAAACGGCGGAACGCATCCGCCTGACGGTATTCCTTCTGGTCCCGCGACGAGACCCGCATATACCCATACGTTGCCATGTTTGCCCTCCTTTTCCGTAAAATGCACACAAAAATGTCTTTCCGCCCATTTTCTGTTTCCTTTCCAACGCAGAGCCAACCACCCGAACGCCTGCGCCGGTAAGCACGGCGCAAAGACATTCCCGCATTATTTTCCGCTGTTTTCCGATCTACAAGAATATGCGGTACCGTTTCTGTAACCGTTTTTATCATACTCCCGCATAAAACCGCGGCAAAGTATTTTTATACCATGCTTTATCTGGTATTGGAATTAAAATCCCATATTTTAATCTATATTTTAATATTTCCGCATGCCGCCGCAGTTTGCGCAGACAGAAAGACAGCCTCCGGCACTATGCGCGCCGAAGGCTGTCTTCCCGTATTCTTTTATTGCAGTTCAAAATCCAGCAGGCCGCGTATCTGCGTCTTTTCGTCTATCCCGTCATATACCTCTTTCAGCTTAAGCCCGTCCGGCGTCAGCTCGAACATGCAGCGTTCTGTTACATAAAGCACCTTTTGGCCGTTTTGAAGCGCATTTTTCGCGGAAAAGCTGATCCCCGATATCTGCTTTTTGAATTTCGGGATACGTCCCTCGTGCAGAATGCCGATCCTGCCGTCCTGCTCTGCAGTCTTCAGCCCTTTCGCCGTAAAGGTGCAGCAGAATACGATTTTTTTGGTCGCTCCGGTGATATTGGCAAATCCGCCGATCCCCGAATACAGCTCGCCTAAGCAATGGGAATTGACGTTTCCCATCCGGTCGACCTCTGCGGCGCCCATAAAACAGGCGTCGAGCCCGCCGCCATCGTAAAAATCAAACTGAGTCGCCATGTCGCACACCATGTCCGAGCCTACGGTCGCTCCGAAATGCCCCCCGGGCGCAGGCAGGCCGCCAAAGCCCCCGGCCTCTACTGTCAGCGTGATATCCGGAAGCATTCCCATACGCGAGGCATACGTTCCAACCTTTTCCGGAATGCCGATGCCGATATTGATGATATCCCCGCGCCGCAGCTCCTGCGCCGCGCGCAGGCCTATGATGTCCGCCGAGCAGTCCTCTGCGTCTCTTCCTTTTGCATATCCGCGCAGCTTGCCCAGCCAATAGTCCATGTGCCGTGGATGGACGTGGATATCGCCGGACAAGATGGGTACGGCACGGTATTCCTCCGGAACGTCCTCGCACACCACGACCGCATCCACGAGCGCGCCGGGAATGATGACGTTGCGCGGGCGCGTATAGGTGTTGCTGACCCGTTCTACCTGTACGATCACCTTGCCCCCGTTTGCCCGTACCGCCTGCGCCATGGAGAGCGCATCCACCGTGACCGGCTCGTTTTCAAAAGAGATATTCCCGCTTCCGTCCACCGTAGTTCCGCGTATAAACGCTGCGTTGAGCTTTGGCACGCGGTAGGAAAGGTATTCCTCCCCACCGATCTCCACTAATTTCACGAGTTCTTCGCGCGACCGCTCATTCAGCCCCGGCCCGTCTATCCGCGGGTCCACAAAAATATTGAGTCCAACCTTACTGATGTAAAAGGGATGCCCCGCGGCAGCGGCGCGCGTCATGTGAGACAGCACGCCCAGAGGCATACAATAGCATTCGATCGCGTTTTCCTTTGTCAGGCGCATCACACCCGGCATACTTTTCAAATGGCTGGTCACGACCTTCGTTACCGCCCCTGCGACGACCGGCTGGTCGCCCAGCTTTGTTTCGGCCCATCCGCCGAAGCCCGCGGAAGCAAAATAGGTGAGCTTTCCCGGATGTCCTGTTTTCCGGAAACGCTCTGCAAGCGCCGTATGCAGCGCGAACGGATTGGCAAGCGCAAGAAAGGAATTGATCCCTATGACGTCCCCATCCTGCACGAGCCCGACCGCTTCTTCCGCCGTCATGATCTGATACATAGCCGTTTCCTCCACTTTCTGTATCGTTCAGGACCAGTATATCACCTTACCGGGGCGCACAACAACGATTTCCTGCTTACGCACAGTTTTTTCGGGTATCTAATAAGATATCCAAAATAAGGAGAATCTATTTATGGCTATCGTTTCCATCCTCGTCAGCCTTGGCGGTTTTGCCGCCGGCTTTCTGCTGGGATTTCCGCTCTCTTATCTTGCCGGGCCTTTCATCGGCTTTGCCGCAGGCGCCGCAGGCTTTGTACTCGGTATCATAGCCCGTACAGGGCAGCGCACGGCCGTCTCTTTCGCAGCGTTTGCCATCGGCCTTATCGTTCTCGCCGTCAGTATCCTGCGGATGGTCTCCCTTATGGCATGCATTGGCGGGATCGCCGGAATGTTTGCGAATATAGGCTGATGCATGCTATACTGATATCGATACTTCAGTTTTCACAACATAAAAGGAGGAATTGTCATGTCTTGTTATTATATCATTGGTATCCGGCTCAGGCACCGGGCCGCCAACGCCGCAAGGCTTCAGGAAGCGCTCACCGCTCACGGCTGCAATATCCGTATGCGCGTCGGTATGCATGAGACGGGCGACGGCTATTGCGCGGACGACGGCGTGATCATGCTTCAGGTCTGCGGAGACCGGGAAACGGTCGAACAGATGCTCGCTGATTTCAACGCCGTAGAGGGCGTGACGGCAAAGCTGATCGATCTGAACGAAATCGATTCTTAAAGAAGCGCATTGCTTCGACGCGTGCGGCCGCATCAGAGCTTCCGTTCTTGTGCGGCCGGACATTTTTCGGATTTGCTGCGCCACATATCAAACCGCTGTATGGGCAGCCTGACGGCGCACATTCCTCTATTGCCAAGGACCCCTTCGATATTCTCCGATACATTATTCAGGGATATGCGTTTTTTTGTCGTTCCTGTATGTTATGATAGGCTCAAGGCTTACAAGGAGAAGAAATCATGAAACGATCAAAGCCCCGTCTTACACGGGAACACATGGAATATGCCGGAGAGCTTGAAGGGCTTGCCGCACAGGCACGAAGCGAGGAAACGGATATCGGCGGCTTTCTGTTTCAGGGAGCTGATTTTTCCGGCGTTGATTTTTCCAAATGCTCTTTTCAAAATTGTGTCTTTGAAGGCTGTCGGTTTACAGACGGCACGCTTGCGAAAGCCGCGTTTTCGGACTGCTTGTTCCGCGGCTGCGACTTTTCGGGCTGCTCTTTGGAAAACGGCTATTTCAGCCGCTGTGAGCTGCACGCCTGCAAGGGCGTGGGCTGCCGGCTTTGCGGCTGTCTTTTGCGTGATGTTCTCTTTTCCGATTCGAACTTCAGCTATGCAAACTGCAGCCGTTCCAAATGGAAAAACGCTGGCGTCGCGGATTCCTCTTTTGCGGATGCGGATTTCGAAGAGTGCTCCCTCTCCGGCCTCTCGCTTGCCGGCGCGCGGTTTGCGCGCGTCAATTTCTTTCAGACCCCACTGAAAGAGATCGACTTTACCGCGAGCGATATCACCGGTATCATCGCTTCCCCGCGTGAGCTGCGCGGCGCGGTTGTCTCCGCCGTTCAGGCGGCGGAGCTTGCACGGCTGCTCGGCGTGATCGTCGTATGAATTTTGACAAACTCCCGCTTTCCCGTTAATATAATGTATATACACGAAAAGAGGTGTGGCTGATTGAGATGCGAATGCGCACAGTGCGGCGCCTATATGGTGCACGCCGAAGACTTGACGCTTGGCTGTATCTGTCCCGCGTGCAAGGCGCGGTGCACAGCATGCCTTGGCACGAACAGCGTTCTCACACGCGAGCAGCTGCGCGCGCTGGAGAACGACCCGGATTTCACGTCCGCTTTTCTGAACGGAGAGGAACGGGATGGCTAAGGAAAAATGTGTCTGCGCACGACTCCGGCATGCAAGCCGGACGCTTACTGCTTATTACAGCCGCATGCTTTCCCCGGCCGGTGTCACGGCGGGACAGTATTCCCTTCTTTCCCATCTTGCCCGTCTGAATGCTGCGTCCACGAGCGGGCTTGCCGAGGATATGAGGCTTGACCGCAGTACGCTCACCCGCAATTTAAAGCCGCTGTTTACTGCCGGACTGGTAGAGGATACGGCGGTAAAGGGTTCACGCGACCGCCGCCTTTCGCTTACACAGGCAGGAAAGGACACGCTCGTCCATGCAGAAATACTGTGGAAGCGGGCGCAGCGCGGTCTGAAGGAACAGCTGGGGGAAAAAAGGCTGAAAGCATTTTTAAAAACGCTTTCGAGGCTCGAAACATTATAGGGGGAACAAATGATGAAAATAGAATCCGAATCATTGGAACAGCAGGCAGTTATGGCTGCCGCCGCATCTGTATGCGCTGCCGCGCGGACCGCGCCCAAAACAAAGGGCGTCGACTTTATTCATACCTGCGTTTTGACGGGTGGGGAAAAGGATGCGCTCGCAGATGAAATGGAGCGTCTGGCTCCGGTCCTCGGTTATCCGTTTTTTATACGGGATGCAGGCAACGTCCGCAGCAGCCATGCCGTCGTTTTGATCGGCACGACTTATCAGCAGCGCGGACTGAACGAGGGCTGCGGATACTGCAACCGAAAAAACTGTACGGAGTGCGCGCAGGACGGAAGCGTATGCGCTTACGACAATATCGACCTTGGCATCGCGGTCGGTTCCGCTGTCTCTGCCGCCGCCGATGCGCGGATAGACAGCCGCGTCATGTTCTCTGCAGGCCGGGCGGCGCTTTCCCTCGGCATCATGGGAGGCGATGTACGCGTGATCCTCGCTATCCCGCTTTCCGCAAAGGGAAAATCGCCCTATTTTGACCGGAAATGACCGCCGCCGCGGCGCGGCATGAAAAAAGAGCCCTTCGGCTCTTTTTTCATGCTCCTATGATAGAGGGCACCTATGCGGTTGCCAGTGCCTGTCCCAGTTTTTTGCATTCTCCAAGTGCGAATTCGTCCGGTTCGTTGTTCACGATCAGGCCTTCTCCGCTGATGAGCTGTCCGCCTGCGGCGCTGACGCGCTTTTCCCATTCGCGCATCCATTCGCCGTCGCCCCAGTCGTAGGAACCGAACAGCGCTATTTTTTTGCCGCTCAGTTTGCTTTCCATTTCCGCGAAAAACGGTTCTACATCGCCTTCCTCAAGCACCTCGTTTCCCATCGCCGGGCAGCCGAGCGCAACTGCATCAAAGGCAAGCGCATCGTCTGCGCTGGTCTCTGAAAATTTCAACAGCACCACGTCCGCTCCCGCTTCCTCAGCACCCTCGAATACCGCATTTGCCATTTGTTCCGTATTACCCGTAAGACTCCAATAAATGACTGCCTTTTTTCCCATGTTTTCCTCCTTTAAACTATTTTTAAGCGACTGCAAACAGCCGCATGATCGACATTCCCATGCCCATACGGGCACACACCGCTTCCCGGCACCGGGTATACCGCCGGAAAAGCTCCTTTGCCCTGTCCTCATTCGAATATACCTTCCAATAGCCGTTCAATTTATAGCCTTTTCCTTGGTTTTGGACAAAGCCATACACATCTTCCAGCGGATATCCAAGGAATATCCCTATTTCATGCGGAAAATCTTCCCGCCCTTTCATGCGGCGCTTCAAATGAGAGATGACCGCTTCGCAGTCCTGCCCGGCCGGGTAACCCGCTTTGCCAAGCTCTACGGACAGCTTTGGGTCGCGTAGCAGCTCTTCCATCTTTTTTTTGCGGTAAACAAGGACAAGCATCCGCTTTTTACACCTGCATAGTTTTTCAAAGCAAATCCCGCTCGGCGCAAGCCCCTCGTTCCATTCCGCAAGCCGTTTTTCCAAATCCGGATGGCGTTCCATACAGAAAGAGACCAGATTCGACGGCTTGATTCCGGCGAGCGCCGGTGCACAGTGATAGGCGGCCGTCATTTCCATTTCGTCTGTCATGACCGTTCCTTTCCAAAATTAGCTTATGCTAACTATTTTCCAAAAAATATGCGCGCATCAGCGCACCAATTAGTTAGCAATTGCTAACCAATACTAAAATAACATACTCCTCTCATTCTGTCAATCCCTTTTTATGGCTGCTGCGGCAGAGGCGGCCAATAGGAAAAGCGCGGAACCGTTGGCTCCGCGCTTTTCCTATCCTATGTAAACGGCCTTTACCTCGCGCCTGCGAGCATTGGTACCGGTGTTTCCTGCGTCTGTGCGTCGAGCTTCAGCCCCTGCACACGAATATTGACCTCCCGTACCCGGAGCCCTGTCATGCTTTCAATGGACTGTACGATATTTTTGCGTATCGTTTCAGCGACCTCAGGGATCGATCTTCCGTATTCCGCAACAATCGCCGCGTCTACGGCGATCTCTTTTTCGCCAAGCTCTATTTTGATGCCTTTCGAAAGGTTTTTTCGTCCCAGCAGTTCTGTAAGCCCATCTACAAAGCCGCCGCTCATTCCCGCAACGCCGGGAACATCAACTGCCGCGAGTCCCGCGATCGTGGCAAGCACCTCTCCGGCAAAAGTAACGGTTCCATAGCTCTGTTTTTTTACCATCATTGCTTCCTGTTTGAAATCAGCATTTCCTGTTATCATCCTGTTTCTCCTTTCAACTGTTTTCCCCTTGCCGCTGTTTCTGCTTTCCTGTGCTTCTATCATAACACGTATTTTCCGGCACGCGGGTTTTTGTTTACATTATTTTAATATATACGTAATATATTTGTAAATTTTTAAACAGTTCTTTCGAAACTTTTAAGAAATGCGCCCTTTCAAATGGAAACCGCGTGCAGGAAATCTGCGCGCGGTTTATTTATCGTATCCATATTTGAATACTTTTCCATTTTTTACCATCACAGCTTTTCTGATATTCTTGCCCTCTATGAGTTTGCGAAAATCGGAATCCGTGACGGCGGCAGATATTTTTCTGTCTTTCATATCCATCACTTCCTTTATTAAGATTTAGAAAAATCAGCCGCAAGTCCAATGCCCGTGGCTGATTGGCTTTTATTTTATACTAACTAATAAACAAAATCAAGGGGCTTCAAACAAAAATTTTGTTAATTGAGCGCCGTTTCGAGCCGCGCAAGCGCAGCCTCCAGCACAGCGGACGGGCAGGCAACGTTGAGCCGTTCAAAGCCCTCGCCCGGCTTTCCGAAAATATAACCCTCGTCCAGAAAGAGGTATGCTTTTACCATTCTCCTCTCAAGCTCCTGCGGCGTATATCCATAGCCGCGCAGATCGAGCCACATCAGATAGGTTCCCTCCAGCGGGGATACTACCGCTTTCGGTAAAAAACGTTCGGCAAATTTCTCCGTCAGCTGCCGGTTTCGGTCGAGCACCTGCAAGAGTGCATCCAGCCAGCCGCCGCAGCGCGTATAGGCAAGCTCGCACGCGCGGTAAGCAAGCGCGCTGAGCTCCAGAAGCCCGTTTTGCCGCTTCTCCCGCACGAATGCTTCACGCAGTTCCCTATCCGGAATGATGATATTGGAATCCTGCATACCCGCAAGGCTGAACGTTTTGCTTGGCGCGGTGCATATTATGGCGTTATCCGCAAAATCGCCCGCCTGCAGGAACACGGTATGCGCATGGCCCGGCAGAACAAGGTCATTATGGATCTCGTCCGCTACGACGAGCACACCGTGTTTTTTGCAGATATCCCCGACGCGCCTCAGCTCCTCACGCGTCCACACCCGTCCCACCGGGTTATGCGGGCTGCACAGAAGAAGAAGCTTATTGCCCGGGTCTTTCGCCTTGTTCTCGAGGTCTTCAAAATCGATCTCATATCTTCCGCCCCGGTTCAGCAGCACATTCTCGGCGATCCTGCGCCCCTGCTGCTCCGCCACAAGAAAAAAAGGATAATAAACAGGCGTCATGACGATCACGCCGTCTCCCGGCTGCGTGAAAGCCCGCACCGCAAGGCCGAGCGCGAGCACGATCCCCGGCGTAGTCACGATCCAGCTGCGCTCCACGTTCCAATGATGACGCTGCTTCATCCAACCCTGTACCGCGGCGTAATAGGAATCCGTCGCTTCGGTATAGCCGAGTGCGTTGTTTTCAAGATATTCCTGAAGCCCCTCCACAATTTCCGGCGCGGTCCTGAATTCCATATCCGCAACGGAGAGCGGCACGATGCCGTCCGGGATATCCGGATATTTTTTCAGCATGGCCCGCCATTTCACAGAGCCGCTCTTCCGTTTGTCCGTGCAGGTCTCAAAATCATATTTCATAACGCTCCCTCCGCCAATCGTTTTACAAATTCTATATCCGCTTCCAGAAAATCATAGTCCGGGAGGCTCTTTTTCTCCGCCCACACCGCCTCCGCATGCACCATAAGCTCCATATTTCCGTTTTCTGCCGCCGCATGCCGGAAAACGACCTCTACGGAAAATTCCTTGTAATCATGCCGCACGCGTCCTATTTCTTCGCCCGGCCGTACCGCAAGACATAGCTCCTCGCGCAGCTCGCGCACAAGGCACTCCTCTTCCGTTTCCCCCGGTTCCTGCTTTCCGCCCGGAAATTCCCACTTTCCGGGACTTCCGTCCTGATTTCTGCGGCGGCACACCAAAATCTTCCCATTTCGTTCGAGCACCCCAGCTACTACTTTGATCACCTGTTTATCCTCCATAAAACGAACCGTCCCCGGCATCCAAAGCATACACGTTTTTTAAACGTCTTTTAAATAAAACCGGCGAAGCGGGCGGTATACGAGCCGTCCGGCTTCCCGCACGCTCTCAAAAAGCGTTATATTTGAGAGTATTCCTGCCGCGGGCGCAGGCGAAGCGCCCTCCAAGCTTATCCCGGTCAGGTCTGCACGGCGCGCAAGCGTGATATGCGGACGCACCGGCTTGCCGTCAAACCATATCCCCGCCTGCCCCAAGTTCTTACGAATACGCTCTGCAAGCGCGATCAGCGGCTGCGCACCTGCAAGGCCGCACCACAGCACCGCGTCGTTTTTCTTTCCAAAATAGCCGAGACCGGACAGCGCGGCAGAAACGGGCGGCACATTTTCCACGGCACGGGATACCGCACGCTCTATCTGTTCCGCATGCGCAAGCTCCGTCTCTCCGAGAAATGCAAGCGTGACATGATAGTTCTCCGGCCGTGATAAGCGCGCCTTTCCCCGCAATCCCAAGCTGTGTGCCGTATGCTTGAGCGTCCGCACCATATTTTCCGGCAGTTCCGCAGCGATAAAAAGCCGTTCCGTCTGTTTCACCCGTTATCCTCCGTTTCTTTTATCATACCGCAAACAAACCTGTTTATCCCTTCCCTGTTTCGTTTATACAAAGACTATCATACAGGCGCTGTGCCTGAACAGAACAGGATGGTAAACGCAATGATAAGCTGTACACCGATCGCCCGGGAAGAGATCGGTCTGCTCTCCGAATGGATGGCGGACGAAAGCGCCCGTGAATTTCTTGCCTGCGATACGCAGGCCTCCCTTGCCGGACAGTTCCGGTGGATCGGGGAGCGCAGAAACGAGCCTTTTACGACGCATTGGCTCATACGCAGGAACAAAGCCCCCATCGGCGTTCTTGCCCTCGTAGGGATCAACCTTGAAAACAAGCGGTGCGGCTGGAGCTATTATCTGCACGATCCGGCGGACGATTCGGACGAATTGTCTTTGCTGCTGGAACGAAGCGTCTATCATCACGCATTCGGAGCATTAGGGCTCAACAAGGTCACGTTCAGCGCGTTCCCGGAAAATGCGTGTGCGGCGCGGCGCAGGACCGCAAGCGGCTGCATACAGGAGGGCGTGCTCATCGATCATGTGCTGATAGACGGAAAATTCCATGACCTGTCGCTCCAGTGCATGACTGCCCGTATGTGGCGGCGGGCTTGCCCGGATAATAACTGTGAATTGATCGAACTGGGATAGGCTTTGGCTTGCTCCCAGCTGTAATTTTCTCTCCTCTTCTATTTCAAAAAAGCGTTTCTGGCAGCGGGAACGCTTTTTTGACAGCCATCCGGTTCTTTTACCAAAAACCAATCATGCCGTACCGCCATTTTATGAGGATTCAGCCGCCTGCTGCAAAGCGGCAGCTATACGAAAAGCCGCGGCTTTGCTTACGTTCGCCGCGGCTTTTCCGTTTCCATATTATTTTTTTGCATCCTCGTTTCGTATCTGCACGCGGCGTATCTTGCCGCTCACCGTTTTGGGCAGCTCGTCTACAAATTCCACCACGCGCGGGTATTTATAGGGCGCCGTCACATTCTTCACATGCGTTTGGAGTTCTTTTTTCAGCTCCTCCGACGCTTCAAATCCGCGCGCGAGCACGATCGTCGCTTTCACGACCTGTCCGCGTACCGGGTCGGGCACGGCCGTTACCGCGCATTCCAGTACGGACGGGTGCGTCAGCAGGGCGCTTTCCACCTCGAACGGCCCGATGCGGTAGCCCGAGCACTTGATGACGTCGTCGTTCCGGCCTACGAACCAAAAATATCCTTCCGCATCCCGCCACGCCGTATCTCCGGTATTATACATCCCGTTTTTCCAGCAGCGGTCCGTCGCTTCCTCGTCCCGGTAATATTTTTTGAACAGCCCTGCCGGGTGTTTGTCCGCATTCCTTACGACGATGGAGCCGACCACGCCGTCCTCGCACGAATTTCCGTCCTCGTCCACGATGTCCACATCGTAAAGCGGGGACGGCTTGCCCGTAGAGCCGGGCTTGATCGGGTCCCACCCGAAATTGGCGATCAGCACGCTCGTTTCAGACTGTCCGAAGCCCTCCGTCACCGGAAGCCCCGTGATCTCAAGGAAGCGGTTGTACACTTCCGGATTCAGCGGCTCCCCTGCGATGCCCGCATGCCTGATGGTAGAAAAATCGCAGCGGCTCATATCCTCCTTGATGAGGAAGCGGTAAATCGTGGGCGGCGCACAGAACGTCGTCAGCCTGAGCCTGTCGATCGTTTCCAGCAGCTTCTGCGGCCTGAATTTTTCCGTGTCGTATGCGACAACCACCGCTCCGCAGATCCACTGGCCATATATCTTGCCCCAGCCGAATTTTGCCCAGCCGGAGTCGGACACCGTAAGGTGCAGGCCGCCATCCTCCACCTTCTGCCAGTATTTTGCCGTTACGATATGCCCAAGCGGGTAAGTGAAATCGTGCAGGATCATCTTAGGCATGCCCGTCGTTCCCGACGAAAAATAGATGAGCATCGGCTCGTCGTTTTCATTGATATATTCGCGCGTCCATTCGCCGTCCGCCGCCGCAAGCTCCGCCCGCAGATCGAACGCCCATTCCGGAATGTTCTCTCCGACCACGCCGACATGCCCGACCGTTTTGCATTCGGGGAGCGACGCTTCCACATGCTTCAGCATCTCTTCGTCGTCCACCGCGCAGATCATCTTCACGTCCGCCGCGTTGCAGCGGTAGATGATATCCTTCGGCGTCAGCTGGAAAGTTGCGGGAATGCACACTGCTCCCAGCTTGTGCAGCCCCACCATCATGAACCACACCTCCGGGCGCTGCTTGAGCATCAGCAGAACCGGGTCCCCCCTGCGCACGCCCTTGCTCTTCAGCATATTCGCCGCCTTATCGCTCATGCGCTTTATGTCGCCGAATGAAAACCTCTTCTCATTTCCGTCGTCGTCGCACCACACGAGCGCAGGCTTGCTTTCATCCTGCCGCGCCCATTCGTCTACGATATCGTAACCAAAATTAAAATGCTCCGGGATATTCAGTTTATAATTTTGCTTGAAATCCTCATAGCTGTCAAATTCTATTCTGTCCAAAAACCGTTCCAACATCTGCCTGCCCCTCACTCGTTGATGATCGTCAAAAATTTCGCCACATCTGTGACCGCCCGCTGCCCATGCGGAAACGCGGGATTGAAATAGATGCTGTCGCCCGCATTCAGAATAAACTCACGGTTTTTGATGATGACCTTGATGCTTCCCTCAAGGACATAGTTGAATTCCTGCCCGCTGTGCGTCATCAGCTCCGCTTCGTCGCTCGGCGAGATCGTCACGATCATCGGCTCCATATCGCGGTTTTTATAGTTGTAGGCAAGGGAGGTGAACGCATAGCCCGGATAGCGTTCCACGCTTACGCCCGCACCGCCGCGCACAATGGTATATTCGTCCATGTGCGGGGCTTCCCCCGTCAAAAGCTCGGTCGGGTCCACGCCCAGCTCTGCGGCCACGCCGTACAGCACGCCGATCGGGATATCGTCCTCCGCATTTTCATATTTTTGATATTCTGCGAGGCTCACCTCGACTTTTTCGGCGACCCTTTCCTGCGGGATATCCAATATCTCCCGCAGTTCGCGTATCCGCGCCGCTATTTGTTTTACCTGTTCATTCATATCGATTCCCCATTCCGTTCCGTTGATTCGGCGGCTTTGCGCCGTTTGCTCCCAAAACGTTCCTTTTTTATTGTATCGGTTCCGGTTAGCGCTGTCAATGAAAGGGCTCTGCAAAAACCGCGTGTATATGCGTTTTTTCTATGCCCGGAAGCGGTAGCCCGAGCCCCATACCGTTTCGATATATTTTTCCGTTCCCTCTATCTTATCGCGGATGCGGTTGATGTGCACCGTTACCGTTGCGGTATCTCCGAGCGAATCCATGCCCCATATCCGGTCAAACAGCGTTTCCTTGCTGAATACGATATTCGGGTTTTCCGCAAGGAACAGCAACAGTTCAAACTCCTTATTTTTGAGGACGGCCTCCTTATCCTGCACATATACCCGCCGGGCCGGAACGTCGATCACAAGGCCGCGGACCCGTATCTCTCCCCTTCCGTTCCGGTTCGTCAAGCGCTCAAACCGCGCGATGTGGGCACGGACCCGTGCCACGAGCTCTGACGGGCTGAACGGCTTGACGATATAATCGTCTGCTCCGATTCCAAGCCCTTTCACTTTGTCTGCATCATCCCGCCGCGCTGAAACGATCAGGACCGGCACCTCTTTCCGTGCGCGTATTTCCCGGCATACCTCGAATCCATCCATACCGGGCAGCATCACGTCCAATACGATCAGGTCAAAATGCTCTTCCAACGCATACGCAAGCCCTGTCCTTCCATTTTCTGCTACCACCGCTTCAATGCCGTCTGCCTGCAGATAATCCCGTTCCAGCTCCGCAATGCTCCTGTCGTCTTCTATGATCAATACTCTTTTCACTGCTCTCCTCCCGCCTCCGGCAATCTGATGCGTATGATGAGCCCGCCGCTCTGCACGGCCTGCGCCCAGATTTTTCCGCCCATATGTTCGACGATCTGCCGCGCAATGGCAAGCCCGAGGCCGCTTCCCTTTTCCGTATTCCGCGCAGGGTCCGCGCGGTAAAAGCTCTCAAAAATTTTTTCTTCCTCATTTTCGGCTATTCCGATCCCGTCGTCCCGAAACGTGATCTCTGCTGCGCCTGCGTTCCGCACGAGATAGATATTGACTTTCCCGTGCGCTCCCCTCCGGTATTTGCTGCTGTTATCGATCAGATTGGCAACGACGCGTTCAAACTGGAAACGGTCGATCTGCACGAACACGCCGCGGCTGCCGTCCATGTGCACCTCCAGCTCCATATCCGGTATTTTTTCCTTCCACCCGGGATATTTTTCCTTAAAGTACTGCGCAAGGTCTGTCCGCTCCATGTGGAACGGCTCCCGGTCAAGATCCAGCTTTGTAAGCAGGAAGAGGCCGTCCACCATTCTGTTCATATCGCAGGCGCGGTCATAGATCGTATGCAGATAACGCTCCCGCTTTTCCGGCGTATCTGCAATCCCGTCCAATATCCCGCTCACATATCCTTGGATCGAGGTGATGGGTGTTGACAGGTCGTGCGATATCCCTGCGATCAGTTGTTTTCTCTGCTGCCGATAGCGCTCCTCTCTACGCCTTGACTCCCGCAGCCGGATCCGCATCTCGTCAAAGCCCTTGCATACCTGCCCAAGCTCGTCTTCCGATCCGTATCCCACAGGCTGGTCTAAATCCCCCTTACAAAGCGCCTCCGTCGCTTTTCCCAGCTTCTCCACCGGGTCAAGGATGCTGCGGGACAGCTTGCGCGAAAGGAATACGCCCGTCAGCAATATAATAACAACTGCCGCTGCACTGACCACAACGAGGATAACTTTCAGATGCGCTTTTATAGAATCATAGGCATAATATTCTCCCTGCGGATATGCGAAGCCCGGTGCCGCCGCCGTGATGGAGTATGCTCCCGCGGCGGTTTTTGTCACCGCGCGGCACGCAAACCCATCCTGCGTCCGTACGAAAGACGGCGCAGAGGAAGCCCCCAATTCATCTGCCTGCCGTTCAAGCGCTTCATAGGATGTGCCCTCCGAAAGATAGCGCACACCCGTGTCATCAGCGATTGCAATATGTATTCCCGTTTGCTCGAGCTTCCGGCAGAGCTCCCTCATGGAAGAGTTCTCCCGAAATGCATCCTCCTCTTCCACCAATTGTTCGCTGATGGAATCGATCATCAGCTGGAGCTGATAATTGGTCGTTTCTCCCGCCCATTTTTCCGCCGCCGCGATCATGACGCCCGGCCCGCCTCCTGTCAGGATACCGGCAAGGATCACAGCCATAACGAGCAGCACGATAAAAACGGGGATCACGATCATCATAAAATTCGTCAGCAATATCTTCCTGCGCACGGAAAGGTTTTTGAATTTCATAGCGCTCCCCTTGTTTTTCATACAGGACAAAATATAGCACAAAAAACGGTTCGGGTAAAGCGCGGGAGCTTTTTGCCGCCTGACTTCCAAGCCTGCGCCTGAGTGTGCGCTCGAAATGCGTTCTGCCCCGAAATGGATTGCCCCGCCGAGATGCTTTCCGGCGCAGCGCGCGCCGGGATCGAACCGCAAAAAAACGGATATCCGAATTTGGATATCCGTTTCTGCATCTTATCAATACCGTCCGCCGCTGCCCGAATTATAGCCTTCCTTTTCCCATATCCGGAACCATTCATGCAGCCTTGCGAGGAATTCCTCGTTGGTCTGCGTGCGCACGAGCATGCCGATGAGCTGTTCCGTGACCTCCGTCGTATTACCGGAGGAAAGCGCCTTGCGCAGCGCCCACGTTCCTTCCAGTTCCTTTTGCGAGAGCAGCAGGTCTTCCCGCCGCGTGCCGGATTTTGCAAGGTCCACCGCAGGGAAGATGCGTTTTTCTGAAAGCTTGCGGTCAAGATGTATCTCCATATTGCCCGTACCCTTGAACTCTTCGTAGATGATCTCATCCATACGCGAGCCTGTCTCTACCAACGCTGTGGCAATGATGGTAAGGGAACCTCCCCCTTCGATGTTGCGGGCCGCGCCGAAAAACCGTTTCGGCTTATATAAGGACGCCGGATCAAGACCTCCGGAAAGCGTCCGTCCGGACGGCGGGACGATGAGGTTATACGCGCGTCCGAGGCGCGTCAGGCTGTCGAGCAGGATCACGACGTCGCGCCCATGCTCTACGAGGCGTTTTGCCCGTTCGATCACCATATCCGACACGCGCGCGTGATTCTCCGGCTTTTCGTCGAATGTAGAATAGACTACCTCGCCCGCGATCGAGCGCTGCATATCCGTCACTTCCTCCGGCCGCTCGTCAATGAGCAGCACCAAAAGCTCCACTTCGGGATAATTGGTCGTAATGCTGTTCGCGATCTTTTTCAGCAAAATTGTTTTTCCGGCTTTCGGCGGGGCAACGATGAGACCGCGCTGTCCTTTTCCGATCGGCGAAATGAGGTCGATCATGCGGATCGCAAGATCGCGCGACGCACGGATATTCTCCAGCGTGAAACGTTCGTCCGGATAGATCGGCGTCAGCGTTTCAAACGCCGGCCGCGTTTGACAGTTTTCCACCGGTTCGTCATTTACCGTTTCGATATAAAGCAGTGCCAAGAGGCGCTCTCCATCCTTGGACGGCCGCGTTTTTCCGCGCACCTTATCTCCCGTTTTCAGGTTGAATTTGCGGATCTGTGCCTGCGACACATAAACATCCTTAGAGCCGGGCAGATAGTTTTCACTGCGCAGGAAGCCATAGCCTTCCGAGTGCACCTCAAGGATGCCGTTGGCGTCCTTGCATTCCCCGGTATTGAGTATCTCGTTTACGGCATCGTTGTTCGGCACATATTCAATAATCCTGCGCCTGCGGGAATGGTGCTCTTCCTCTCCCTCGGCCTCGTCTTCACTGAAATCCTGCATCTGCTCCGGCGCTTCCGCTTCTTCCGGCTGCGCCTTTGCTTTCGGCCGTCCGCGCCGCGCCGGCGCTTTCTTCTGCGGCGCCTCCGGCTCCTGCGCCACAGGAGCCGGCTCTTCCTTTATGACCTCAGGCTCTTCCTGCGGCGGCACGTCCTTTTTTTCCGTTTCTGCCTGTTCGAGCTCGAGCAGTTTTGCAAGGAGGTCCGCTTTTTTGTATTTTGTTGGAGACTTCACACCTGCCAATTTCGCGATCTCGCGTAAATCTGCGAGGTTTTTGGATTCAAGTAAGCTGGTATCCACGACGATGATTACTCCTTCTCAGTATGTTAAAAATAGTTAAATTTTAAACACATTTGTAATAAAGCAGCGTCAATCAAAACCCTTTAACGTTCATGAAGTGATAAAATTATCTACATAAAAATACAGGAAAAAAACGGCTTGGAACTCCATTTCTGCACATTTCCACTTCTGTCTCTTTTATTATGCGCAAAAAAGGCGCGGTTGTCAATGAAATTTATCGATATTTTATGCAGAAATATTACATTTATTACAAAGAAATATATCTTATTTTCCGGTTTTGTCTATCCCCGTTTTTTTTCTCTGATTTTACCGCCTTTTTTCTCTTTAAAAAATTGACTTACAAGCGGGGAACGGTATATAATATGGGTGTGGAAAAGGCTGGGAGGTATGCCTGCCGGTTTTGCCTCCGCCGTATTCCAACATTCAAGTATCATATTTATTTATGGAGGTATCATCACTATGGAAAACAAAAACATGGGCATTGCGCCTCTCGTACTGGGCATTGTTTCGGTCGTTTTCGCATTCATCGTTCCGATCGTCGGCCTGATCTGCGGTATCATCGGTACAGTTCTGGGCGTAAAAGCAAACAAGGTGGCTCCGAGCGGCATGAGCAAGGGCGGTCTGGTCCTCTCAATCATCGGTATCGTTCTTTCCGTGATTTTGTGGATCGTTCTCGCAGTTTGTGCAATTGCGCTTGTAGGTACAGCAGCTTCCCTTGCTGGTATGATGTAATAGACCTGCATCAAAACAGGCAAGCCTCATTTCCGGTTTGCCTGTTTTTTATTGCATAGAAAGGAAAATCATTATAAAATTGAAAGGCAGCCGCTGTGAGTGAAGCGGCAAATGAATAGGAAAGGAAGAAAACAGAATGAAACGCAGTCTGATCAACGAGAAAATCAAATGGGCAAGAGAGCAGCTTGCACAGGCAAATATCAAACTGCCGATGTTCGGATATTTTAAGCCGGAGGACTGGAGCGCTTATCAGGCCGATACGGTCAAGGCGGCGATGCTGGGTTGGGATGTGACCGACTTTGGGTGCGGTGATTTCCACAAGGTCGGCGCTGTGCTGTTCACCGTCCGCAACGGAGTCGTGAATCATCCTGAGATCGGCACGCCATATGCGGAAAAATATATCGTATTGGAGCCGGGGCAAAGGCTGCCCATCCACATGCACGTGTGTAAATCGGAGGATATCATCAGCCGCGCGGGGGCACCGTTTGAGATCAAGCTTTACAACACGGCAAAGGACGGCGGTGTAGACTATGAGTCCGACGTGACGGTGTATTGCGATGGGATACCGCGTACGGTAAAGGCCGGGGAGGTGTTCCGGATCGAAAACGGGAACAGCATCACGCTCACGCCGTATATGTATCATTCGTTCTGGGGCGCGCCGGGTGAAGAAGCGGCAGTGATCGGCGAGGTCTCCTCTGTGAACGACGACGATACGGATAACTATTTCGCAGAAGACGTCAACCGCTTCAGCACGCTGGAGGAGGACGAGGAAAAAATCGCGCTGTTGTGTAACGAGTATGAATAGATCCAAAGCGCATACCGAAAATACCATGCCTCAGCTTTAAAACAGATTTCAGAGCGCGGGCCGTCCGCCGGGGGCGCCCGCTCCCTGAATCCTATGCTTTCACCGAAAGGATAAAAGATTGTATCCCTATTTAACGATATTCGGCCATACGGTCACTACATACGGCATTCTCATCATCGCCGGCTTTGCCGCCGGCGCTGTTTTCTGTCTTGTTCACCGGAAAGTCAATGAGGTCTCTCTTGTGGACCTTGTGGCCTGTCTTTTTATCGGCGCGGCCGGAGCGCTCGTCGGCGGAAAGCTGTTCTATATGATACAGGGCTTCCCGCAGTTTTTAGAGCTGGCGCGGGAGACCGGATATACGTTTCTCGATTATTTCAATGACGCAGGACTCGTCTATTACGGCGGCTTCATCGGCGCCGTCCTGTTCGTGCTCATGACCGCAAAGCTGGTCGGCGCACCCGTTTGGAGTGTGCTCGACACCATACTGCCGTCTATTCCGCTTATGCATGCTTTCGGGCGGGTCGGCTGCTTTACAGCAGGCTGCTGCTATGGCATCCCCTCTGACTGGGGCTTTTACTTTGATGCATCTCCCATCGCGCCGCACGGCGTGCGTCTGCTGCCCGTCCAGCTCATCGAATCCGCATGCCTCCTTGTGCTGTTTTTTCTCATGTATCATTATGGGAAACAAAAAAGACTGCCCGGCAAAATGCTCGCCTTTTATCTGATCGGTTATGGCGTCATCCGTTTTATCCTCGAATTTTTCCGGTATGACGCGTTCCGTGGTATTTATGGCGTTTTTTCCGTTTCCCAATGGGTCAGTCTTGCGCTGATCGTCCTCGGCTTGTTTTTCTGGTTTTGGCGCAGGGCCGCTAAGAAAGAAACAGTTGCCGGTTGAGCCCCTGCAAACTATCGTACGGCGGGAATACGGCACAGCCGTAGACCCTTTATCAGGAGAGAAAAATGAAAAAGTATCGAATCGAGGCATGCGCCGGAAAGGCAATTGATGCGGCAAAAAATCAAATCATTACAGTCATCGACCTTGAGGGCGGGCAGGTAGTGGATTTCTTTGCCGAGGCCCTTCAAAATCCCCGCGAATATTTATCCACGGGCGTTACCGTCGACTGCAACGGATCTCTGCGGCTTCGTCCCGGCGATCTGATCTATTCCAATTTATACCGGCCCATGTTCCGTCTGATTTCCGACGACGTAGGAGAGCATGACCTGCTGCATCCCTGCTGCCGTCCGGAGATGTATGATTTTTTCTACCAAAACGGAAAGGGCCACCCAAACTGTCTGGACAACATAAATGCCGCTTTAGGCGAGCAGCGTGCCATGATCCATCCTGTTAATTTCTTTATGTATACAAAAATCAGTCCGGATGGAAGTATTTCCGTAGAAAGGCCTCTTTCCCGGTCCGGTGATGCCGTACAGCTGAAAGCATTGATGGACGTACGCCTCGGCATAGCTGCCTGCAGCGTTTCGGAGAGCAGCTGCAACGCCGGAAGATGCTCTGCTGTCGAAGTTCTCATTTCCAGCGAATGCGGATAAAGGAAAAAGCCGCCTCTGCGGTATTTTTTACCAGATATAAGGGGAACGCCGCTGTTTCGGGCGTTCCCCTTTTTGCTGATTTTCTTCAGCCGTTATACGTAATACAGATCTTTGGACGGATAGGCCGGCTCGCACGTCAGGTTCACATTCAGCTTTTTGAGCATCGCTTCATCCGTCTGCGTCAGCATACAGGTAGAATGCACCTCGCAGCCCGCGAGGTCTTTAAGCTTATCCATCGCGACCTCCGCCATCGGGTTCATGGCCGCGCTGATGGAAAGCGCGATCAGCACATCCTCTGTGTTCAGGATGGGGTCAAGCTCTTTGAGCGCGCTCGATTTCAGCTTCAGGATAGGCTCCAGCACCATTGGGGAAATAAGGCGTATCTCGTCCGCGATATTGCCAAGATGCTTGATGGCATTGAGGAGCATGCTCGAAACATTGTTCATGAGCTCCGTTGTTTTTCCGGTAACGATCGTTCCGTCTCCCATTTGTATCGCGGCGGCAGGCACACCCTCTTTTTCCGCTTTTGCAAGGGCAGGCGCTACGACTGCACGGCCCGACGGCTCAAGCTCAAGCTGCTTCATGAGCATCAGGTTCTTCTGCAGCGCCTCCTGCTGAATGAGGCCTTTTTTGAAATCACACTGCGCATTATAGTAGCGGCGGATCACCTCCTGCCGCGCCGCCTCGCGGCAGACCTCGTCGTCCGTGATGGCATAGCCCGCCATGTTGACGCCCATGTCTGTCGGAGACTGGTAGTAGTCCTTATTTCCTGTGATCTTTGCAAGGATCGTCTTGACGATGGGGAATGCTTCGATATCCCGGTTATAATTGACCGCCGTTTTCCCATACGCTTCAAGATGGAACGGGTCGATCATGTTGACGTCATTGAGGTCCGACGTCGCCGCCTCGTATGCCATATTGACAGGGTGCTTTAAAGGCAGGTTCCAGATGGGGAACGTCTCGAATTTTGCATAGCCTGCCTTTACGCCCCGCTTGTTTTCGTGATATAGCTGCGAAAGGCAGGTCGCAAGCTTGCCGCTTCCCGGCCCGGGAGCGGTCACGACGACGAGCGGGCGCGTCGTTTCGATATATGGGTTCATGCCATAGCCCTCGTCGCTGACGATCAGCTCGATCTCGTTCGGATACCCTTTCGTATGCTTGTGGATATAAGTCTTGACTCCTCTGCGCTCCAGCTTCTGGCGGAAGATATCCGCGGCCTGCTGTTCCGTATATTGCGTGATGACCACGCTGCCGATATAAAGGCCCATACCGCGCAGATTATCGATGAGGCGCAGCACGTCGAGATCGTAGGTGATGCCAAGGTCTGCGCGCATCTTGTTTTTCTCAATGTCTCCGGCGTTGATGCAGAATATGATCTCCGCCTGATCTTTCAGGCTTTGCAGAAGCTTTGCCTTTCCGTTCATATCAAAACCGGGCAGGACGCGCGCCGCATGATAATCGTCAAACAGCTTGCCCCCGAACTCCAGATACAGCTTTCCCTTGAAAAGCTCGATACGCTCGCGTATCTTCTCTGTTTGCTTTCTGATATAAAGCTCATTATCAAATCCGGTTTTCATTGCAGCATACGCCTCCCCATACAATATAGCGCCGGCATTCCCAGAAGGAAAAGCCGTCAGACCTTTACCCACAACAAACGGAACGCATAAAATGCGTTCCCGTTTTTCTTTCCCATCACTTTCCGGAGCCTTTTTCCCTCCGGTCTATTCCTGTTTTATCGCTTGCCGCGCAAACGGCGCGTCAGCAATGCGTACATTCCATCACGACGATCCTGTTGCGTTTCTTCAGATTATCTTTCGTGATCTCGAACTGCCCGCCTCCAAGGCGCGAAACATCATATTCCCGGCTGGCCGCACGCGCCAGAAAGTCGTGCGAGCCCGCAAGCTCGGTGAGCGTCAGGCTGCCCGTGAGGTAATGCATGGGGATCGTGATGTTCGGGTGGATCGTGTCCATAATATTGAGTGCTCCTTTCGCATCCACCGTGTAATAACCGCCCACCGGTATCATCAGGATGTCGATCTTCCCGAGCTGCTCAAAATAGGAAGCCTCCGGCATCGTGCCTACATCGCCCATATGCAGGAGCCGCATCCCATCCGCTTCGATCAGATAAGTGATGACCCTGCCTCTCTGCGTCCCCTGCTGCTCATCGTGCCATACCGGGAGCCCGGTGATTTTGATGCCGTCCACCTCATGCACGCCTTCCTGCTCGATCAAAACGCTGCCGGACGGCATACCGTCAAGATATGCCTGATTGCGGTGGTCAAAGTGGTCGTGCGTCACAAGCACGATATCCGCCTGCTTTTCCGGCACTTTAAGGCCGATCGTATCGTCATACGGATCGATCAGTATCGTCTTTCCGGCCTCCGTCGTCATATAAAAACAGGAATGTCCTATCCATTCGATCAACATAGTTCCATCAGTCCTCCTCAAAACTTCAAACAGTACCTCCGGCTTTACGCCTTCGGTATCTTTTTATAATCGATATCCAGCTTATTGACCGCCTGTTGGTCGCCAATGCGGATCACATATTCCAAATTGATCTTTCCTTTTTCTTCCGAAAGCTCGCTCAAAATTTGGGTGGGCAGGACAGACATCTGCATCATCCCGAACGGCGTCTCATAGGCAGCCTCAAAAACACGGCTCTTTAAAAACACGAATTCCGTTTCCACCGCCCCCGTGCGTCTGAGCTGTACGCGGTCTCCCTCCACGGTAAGCGAGGTCCGCGTATTTTCCATGCCCGATATCTCGCTTTCGTCGTATTCTATGATATATTTCCCGTCGTCATGCGTCAGCATGCCCTCCGTGTAAAGCTCCATCGTATTGTCGTCATACGCGTCGGCCTGCGTTCCGCGTATATTGACCATGATGCTTTGCGTCGTCTTCGTCATACCCTTCTCTTTCCGCCGCATCGGCTTTCCAGCCTGCGGCTCTGCGGCGGCACTTAAGCACCCGCCCTATGCTACATTGCATCAATTATATCACAAAATATTCTATCGGAAAAATAATTTTCTGTAAATTTTGCCGGCCGCATGGAAAACAGCCTGAACAAGCGCCTACTGTCTTTGGCATACGAAAGCCCCCATTCGGAATTCCGCTTCTGCAAGACGCTCCAAGATACAAAAGCCCGCCTCTGCGAGAGCATCGCGGTATTCCCGTTCGGAAAAGATTGATATTTCCTGTACAAAGCGGGCCGTATCGAGCGTTCCGTTTTCTCCGGTCATACGGAAGTGATAAATTAGAACGGTTAATATGGGCGATACAGTAAGCGCCCACAAGGCTAAGCAGGCGGCATAGATCAGCACCGGGGACGGGCTGGCCTATGCCGCCTGATTGCGTTTTGGAGGGAAGGGGTGCAGCTGCGATTTTGCGGGTTGCACCGGCTTCCCGGCAAAACAGGGGTTTCCAAAGGGGACGCCCCTTTGGCACACGGCTTTGCTTGCAAAGTGTAGTGTGTTATACCTGCTGTCACGGCTGGCGGGTAAAATGAGGGTTTCGCCGGATGGAAACACTCGCTTTGCCCGGCAGGAAAACGGACAGGTTTTTGCGAATGGGGATGAGCAAAAACCTGGGCGGTTTCGGGAGTGGCAGCGGGGATATAACCGGCACTTGTTCATGGTTGAGTTTTGCTTTGCGCTATTTTTAGCTCATAGTAATACTCAAGTCGATACATAAAATCCGAGTCAAGGAATAGGAGCTTTTTATTAAACCGACGCGCCAAGGTCAATAATGTTTCTATCAGCTGGTCGTCTAATAACGCAGGTACAATAACGGAAATTATATCTGTACGATTATCTACCAAGCCTTTTATAACCTGATCTGTAATCTCGCGGCCTACAGTTGATGATCGCGTTATTTTGCTTGTTTGAGATTTCATGATCCCTTGCAGATTACATTTCCGCCCCTCATACATGACACTTATAGAAATATCGCCATATTCTTGTCCTTGATGTGGTTTGGGCGTAAAATCATTAAAGACACAAAATAGCTGTTGCAAACATTTTAAATCGCTAGGAGTCGAAGGAGTCTTATATTTACAAGATTGGCACATCTCATTCGTTGGATGTCGATTACATTTTTCTTTTAAGTGGCTTAGGACAGAATTTGCGTTATCAATAATTGACTGATTCAAAGTAAATGCATACAGTGGTTCAAAGGTTTGAATATCTTTAGGAAGCAGTCTCTTATATCCGTCAGAGCACATGATGTGCAAATAACCATTGTGTATAGCTAGGAACTCATTCTCCGCTAAAGACATTGAAGGGACAACCGTCTGTAACTCCTGTATTATCGAAGATGCAAATTCATCTTTGAGTGTCACAGATAAGCAATCTTCGACAGAAGATGTTGTATTGATATGTCCACACTCACATCGAAATGAATGTACAGTTTCACCACAGGATTGACAAATTATGCCGTTTTTTGTCAAAGCAAATATACTCTTGCTACAATTGGGACACGAAGGAATTACGGTTTCGTTACAATTATCGCAGTTTAACAAGAAACAATAGTCAATTTTATTTTTGAATGTCCAGAACATATTAGACGATTCAATTGAAATTGGATAACTTGTTAGTCCTTTTTGCTTACAGATCAAAATACATTTCGCCAAATTGTTCAGCATATCTCTTGCTGAAGTGCGTAGTCTTCCCCACGTAGCTCCGTTAAAGAGTTGGATGTGGTCAATCTTATCTATTCCTTCGTCTGTGAAAACATCAGTAAAATAGTCAATAATAGTGTTGATGCGGCGAACGCTCCATTGTCGGAACTGTGTAGTAGTCAAATTTCTGTTTATATAGAGTTTTCCACGATGACTATTAATTCCAAGAATAGCTGTTGTGTCGTCATCGATTCCTTCACTATAGAGTGAAGATGCAATATCATATCCATCATAATCAGCTAGAATAGATTCCTGCTTTGAGGCCAAATCTGGGTCTGAAAATGTGGCCTTTTGAGGTTTTTCACTATCAGAACTATAATGTGTCAAAGACATCTTTTTTCTATTGTCTGGATCGAAGATCGTGTCTAACACACTCCTATTTAGCGATAAGCCAAGCATCTTTACACCGTATAAATGAAAAACAGCCTGCTTTATAATACCTTCAATGGACGGGGGCATATTGTAGAGGGCAACAAATCCTTTTTCAGCATTTATCCATGCGAAACAATCTGTCAACTCATGAATGTAATCGAAGTTGTTGTCTGCCGTTATGAAAGAATATTTTTTTAAGTAGCTGAGCCCTATCTCAAAAATCGTTGATTCGCTTTCTTTCCAGCTAGTTGCGGCAACGCACTTCAAATCTTTAAATTTCGCATCCTCTTTATAGGTTTTGCCAGAAAGAACTCTTTGCAGGTCATTTTTCAATTGTTCTTCATTTATTGATTTCCCGATAAAGCCGCTTGCCCAGAATAATACAAATCCTGGTTTTCGGCCATAACGATATTCATTGTAGTACTTTTTTATAACCGACTCTGTAATTGTAGGCGATAACTCGACAATCTGGCGCAATTCGGCTTTGGTCAATTTCAGAAGGGAATTTTTAATATTTTCAACTTTTTGTTGTCCTGTTACAGCAAGAAATTTAGTCTCCAATTCATCTGCTTCAAGACTTTCTAATAGCATTTTACAAATACCCTCAAGTCGCATTAGGTCGAGCGCCACACCCATTTCGCCGGTCAAGTTGTTCCCTCCATTTCATCCAAAACTATCAACTGATATGTAATCTTAATCATTACCGTATAGCGATCTACGAATAGCATCGCGGTAAACATTCCCCTCTGGGAGATTCATTGAAGAAAAAGCCTCCTGCACTTTGTAGACCGTCGTGCAGTGTTCTTCCAGTATACCAAGCGGAGTAATCATTCCATCCGCAGTAGCTCCCTGATAGTCGTAAGCAAGGAAGTGAATGGAAGCTGGCTGAGTAGGGAAACGCGGAATGCGATCTTTCCCGCCCAGTCTATTAAGTACACGATCATAAACCGCCTTAGGACACACAAAGAATAGCCCCGTCTTGCATAAATCTTCGCGTTGCAAAACTTGTCCTTTATAGATGAGCTGGGGGATAATCCGCTTCGAGACATTTTCCCAGTTAAGCCCTACCGTATCTGCGACAATTTCACGATTCTCCAAAAGAGCAGAGCGTGCCTCACGATAATTTCCGGTCGTGTCTATTGTCTGTACTTCAATGGCAGTAAACTCTGTAAGTTCTCCGTTTCCATCCAGCCGGGCCAAAACCCAATCGACAAAATAGGAACCTGTACCTGCACGCTGGGGCAAGCGCAGTTCTCCACCCCATCCATGCCCGAAAACAGCTATTGCACCATTTTCCAATTTTGCTTTTTCTACGGCTGCACGACCAGAATATAACCCCAATTCACAACCAAATGCTTGCTGTGCGACGAGATGTAACATTTTATAATTTTCTGCGTAGATCCGATTTGGACAACAAATCACATTTGGGGAACCCACTGTCTTTTGCCGAACAGCACATACTCCGGCAACGATGCGATCACGAGATAAAACCTTTGTACACTGAGTACCAAGAAAAGGGCAAAGTTGCCGCGTCGCCGCTGTGATAGCCTGCTCCGATTTATCCTCTGTCCGATAGCCGAAGAACTCCGCAATATAACCGGCCATTTATTTTCCCTCCGCTAAAATAGATTTCAATGCCAATCCGACCGCTTCTGCCAACAGAGGCGGAACAGCATTTCCCACTTGTGCAAACTGCTGGCCCTGTGTTCCTGTAAAGATAAAATGATCTGGGAACGACTGTATACGCGCGGCTTCCCTTACTGTAAAAGACCGATCTTGGCTATAATGGAAGTAAGCCCCCCAATGTGGATCACACTTCGTCAAAATCGTTGAGGCCAGACCATCAGGTGTCACACGCCCATATCGCTTGGTGTGATCTGATTTTCTTGCCCTCTGCATCCCTTTTGGTAAAAGATCATCAGGAATATCAGTCCAATTTCCACCGGGTTTGATATACTTAAGTCTTTCTTGGTTTTCTTTTGAAAGCCGAGGTGCTTCATGATTATATACACCACTGCTCCCGATTCGTAGCCGCCGCTGATAATCGCACATCGGCTCGCAAGCATATTCCTTTACTGCTGCCCCGCGTTCACCGCATTTTAAGAGGGGCAAATCTCCAATTGCCTCTTGTACCGTCGTAAATTTGGCAGATGCTTCGGGAGAAGGAAGTTTCACCAAAAGTTGTCCGTCAAAAGTTGTTGTAAAATTTGGTTTTATAGGTGCATGATAAATCGGTTCTGGGAACGCCAAAGCTGGCAGATTCCGCCCTCTTAAGCCGAGTATAATCGTCCTCCACCTCATTTGAGGAACACCATAATATGCTGCTCCCAGAATACGGACATCCGCGCCATATCCCAATTCGGCCAAAGCATTCAAAATTGCATGGAGAGTTGCTCCATGTTCAAAAGAAACAAGACCAGGAACATTTTCGATTAGTATTGCTCTTGGCGCAAAGGCATCAACAAAGCGAAGATACTCTTTGAATAAGTGGTTCCGCTGATCCAGCACGCTACGCACAGGAGCATTGATTGAAAAACCCTGACAGGGTGGCCCACCCGCAAGAAGGTCTAATTCGCCCCGCTCAATACCTAACTCATCCCGAATTTGGTCAGCATCAAGGGTACGAATATCTGCGGTCAAAACTTTGGCCGATGGATGGTTTTTTTGATATGTTGCAGCATACACCGGCATAATTTCTGAAGCAAACAAACTATGAAAGCCGGCTTCAGAAAGCCCCTCAGATAACCCACCTGCACCTGCAAACAAGTCAATCATTGTCAAATTATTGTTTGTCATTTTTCTTCCTCGTCCTTGTAATGCTATCTTTCGTTGGTTTCTCGGCATTTTCCGGGATAATCCAGATACGACTCATGCGCGACGCACCCATTATGCGGTTTTCTTTGCACAATATCTGAACTTGTCGTGGAGTTACTCCCCATTTTTCAGCAGCTTCTTGAACCGTTATATATCCATTCACTTGCGACACCTCATAATCATCCTGAATGTCTACAGCCAACCAAGTATATTATATTCGTTTAAGCGAAATGATGCAAGTGTTTCAATACAGCACATGGGCAACGCGAACCATCAGAGGTTTTTCTGCAACATTTCTTGCAGAGCATAGGAAATCGTGCGAAGTTCTTTGCCCTCCGTAGCAACTTTACCATAGGGCATACTTACGCCCGCTTTTAAATCAATCGTAAATTTATCTGAATATGTCTTTTTGGCCCCAGAATGGTATTCAAGAGTAAATGTTACGGCTTTATTTATTTTCTGATAATCAAGTGTGCAGATTCGTGATTGCCCCGGAGCCAAAACAGCAGTACTAAGTTGTTGCAAATAATCTCTATCATTCCGGATTTTATAGCATCCGTTGAAATCGAAGTCATACTCAAACTTTGTTATGTAAGCTGTGGATTTTCCAAAGTTCTTAACAACTAAATAGAAAAATGGATCGCCTGCGTTAATTTCATCAGTATAAACAGAAATGAACGGTCGTGTTGATTCTTCAATCATCCTATTATTCTGGCGTAAAGTGATTACAACTGTGACGACAGAGATAACCGCCAGGATGAACGAAAGAACGCACAAAATAATATTAACAATAGTTGATACATCCATATTTAATCCCCCAATAGAATCTTTATTTTCCTGCCTGCTCCATCATCTTCTTTGCCAACTGCCGGAACTGCTCCGCCGTTTCCTCGTCCATTGGGACGAGTTGCCCAAGCTGACCGGCAACCATCCCGGCAACATCATCCATTGTCACCGGCTCCTGCTGTTGCTCCGCCAGCGTGGCCCGCATGGTTTGGAGCATCACAGCGGTGGCGACTTCTCCCGGTTGTTCGCCGCTGTCCATATCTTTCTTAATATCCCGCAGGATTGCAAGGAACACATTTTTGATTTTTTCAAGTTCCGCTTCATGCTCCCCCAGCTTTTGGGCGTTCAAAAACTGTAAATCCTGCTTTGCTTCCGCCCGGTGTTCCGGGTGTTCTTTCATCAGGGCGGACAGGGAAGCCGTTGCCATCTCGATAAGCTGGTTGCGTGCCATAATCCCCCTCGCCGCCGTATCTTGGAAGTAAACCCGGATCAGATGGATTAACCGGGGGAAACTCTTGTGTTCCAGCAGGCGGTTAAGGATTTCCGCATCAACCGTACCCGTCACAAGCCCTTTGACCGCTTCATTCGACAGGCCCAATTCAGAAATATCATAGCTTTTGGGAACGCTGACAGGGGTAAGGCCCAGGATATAATCCGTAGATGTTTTCAATTCCTTTGCCAGCTTTATCAGATAATCGCTGCTGATGGTTTTGAGGTTACCGTTTTCAATGCGGGTAATCTGGGAGGCGTCGATCCCGGTTTTCTGGCTCAACTCCTTCTTTGTCATCCCCAGGTTCGTCCTCAAATCGCCAATCCGGTCGCCTGGATGCCCGTCAAGCTGCTTTGCCGCCATATTTCCCCCTCCTTGCCTGTATTTCTTTCAGTTTACCATACTGTATGGCATTTAGGAATAGCGATAATTGCAGATTTACAATTTCAAAGGTCTACACGATGGCAAAAATGCAATTCCCGCAGAAAAACGGGAATTGCATTTTTTCATGATAAACTGATCTCACAACCGGTTGAATACAACAAGAAACGAGGGATCAGCATCCATTCTATTAAAACTTTGCCGCCGCTGGAACGCAGGCCGGACGGTTCCCTTTACCGCATGACACCGGCCCAGAGGAAACAGGCGGCCAGCCTGATACGCCGGGAGTGCTGTTGCTTTGAGGGCGGCAACTGCATTGCCCTTGACGATGGGGACACCTGCACCTGCCCGCAGAGGGTTTCTTTCTCGGTCTGCTGTAAGTGGTTCCGCTGGGCGGTCTTGCCGCTGGACGGGACGCTGGAAGCGGGGATTTTCCGGGATAAGGACTTGAAACGCTGTGCGGTCTGCGGGGCGGCTTTTGTCCCACGCTCCAACCGGGGGAAATACTGCCCGGACTGCGCCGCCAGAGTTCACAGGCGGCAGAAAACAGAAAGTGAACGGAAAAGGAGGTCTGCTGTGGACAGTTAGGAGCGGAAAAAGCCTTGATTTATCAGGCTCCGCAAGCCCCAAACCGGGGCGGGTGGTATAAACCTATCGCCCGCCCCGGAAAACGGGCTTCTAACCGTCCACAAAACGCACTATGACAAATACCATCTATATCCACCAGCCGGAAAAGGCGTTCAGCTTCACCCGGCTCCCGAATTTTCTCTTTGAAGCCCCCACATTCAAACCCCTGTCCAACGAGGCAAAGGTTCTGTACGCCTTTATCCTGCGCCGGACAGAGTTATCCCGCAAGAATGGGTGGGCGGATGACTGCGGACGGATTTTCCTGTATTACCCTATTTGTGAAGTGGTTGACCTGCTCCACTGTGGGCGGCAGAAAGCGGTGAACACCCTGCGGGAATTGCAGTATGCGGGGCTGGTGGAGATCCAGAAGCAGGGCTGTGGAAAACCCAACCGCATTTTTCCAAAATCCTATGAAGCGGTTCCAAACACCGACTTCAAGAAATCCGGTTCTGGTACGCCGGAGGGCTGAAAACCGTACCCATGAAGTACGGAAATCACTCCCCGGAAGTACGAAAACCGGACGGTATATAGAAATATAAAGATAAAAAGATTGATTTATATTCTATCCATTCCAATCCTATCTGAGCTATTTTCTGCGGGATTTTCCCTGTGGAAAACCCCGGATAGGAAAGGAATGGGGAAAGGAGCAGAATGGCACAACACGCAATTTTACGGTTTGAAAAGCACAAGGGCAACCCGGCAAGGCCACTGGAAGCCCATCACGAACGGCAGAAAGACCAGTATGCCAGCAACCCCGACATTGACACCAGCCGGAGCAAATACAATTTCCATATCGTCAAGCCGGAGGGACGCTATTACCACTTCATTCAGAGCCGTATCGAGCAGGCCGGATGCCGGACAAGGAAAGATAGCACACGGTTTGTCGATACGCTGATAACCGCCAGCCCGGAGTTTTTCCAGGGGAAATCCCCAAAGGAGATAAAGGCGTTCTTCCAGAGGGCGGCGGACTTCCTCATCGGACGGGTAGGCCGGGAAAATATCGTGTCGGCGGTGGTACACATGGACGAGAAAACGCCCCACCTGCATTTGACCTTTGTTCCGCTGACAAAGGACAACCGCCTGTGTGCAAAGGAGATTATCGGAAACCGGGCGAACCTGACGAAGTGGCAGGATGATTTTCACACCTACATGGTGGAAAAATATCCCGACTTGGAGCGTGGGGAGAGCGCCAGCAGGACAGGCCGGAAGCATATCCCCACCCGGCTTTTCAAACAGGCGGTTTCCCTCTCCCGGCAGGCAAGAGCCATTGAAGCCGCCCTTGACGGCATTAACCCGCTGAACGCCGGAAAGAAAAAAGAGGAAACCCTCTCCATGCTGAAAAAGTGGTTCCCGCAGATGGAGAATTTCTCCGGGCAACTGAAAAAGTACAAGGTCACAATCAATGACCTGCTGGCAGAAAATGAGAAGCTGGAAGCAAGGGCAAAGGCCAGCGAAAAAGGCAAGCTGAAAGATACGATGGAACGGGCAAAGCTGAAAAGCAAGCTGGACGATTTACAGCGGCTGGTTGACCGTATCCCGCCGGAAATCCGCAGGGAATTGGAACGGGCACAGCGGCCCCGCCGGGAGCGTGATCTTTGACAATCCAATCAGGTACTATTTTCCGTCTTGTTTTCATAGACATGGACAAAGGACAGACAGCAAGGGGAGGTGGGAATGCTGCTGTGAAAGAACGCAAACTCAATTACCGGTTCCATAACCCAAACCCAACGGCAGCTACCGCCGATTACTTACTGAAAATCTTCATGAAAGCAAACCAGGAAAAGGTACAGCTTGCCATACAGGCTGCCGCAGATACGGCGGATGGTTCCGGCGAAAAGGATAACGAGGGGCGCCCTGCATAAACGGGGCGCCCCTTTCCCTATTGCAATCCCAAACAGCACATGATAAAATAGGGTTGTAACAGAACGGTTTGATTTTAACAGAGAGGTTTTGCTATGAACATCGCAGCTTACTGCCGCGTTTCCACCGACAAAGAGGATCAGCTCAACAGCCTGGAAGCGCAGAAAGAATTCTTCTCCGAATATACCAAACGCACCGGGGACAACCTTGTGCGCCTTTACGCAGACGAGGGCATTTCCGGGACGAAAATCAAGAACCGGAAAGAGTTTTTGCGTATGATGGCGGATGCGGAACATGGCCTCTTTGATATGGTCGTGGTAAAAGATATTTCCCGCTTTGCCCGGAACACCGTTGACCTCTTGCAGAATGTCCGCAAGCTGAAAGCGTTGGGGATTGAAACGCAGTTTTTGACCGCCAACATGACCAGCATGGGCAACAGCGAATTTGTCCTGACCATCTTCGGGGCGCTGGCGCAGGAAGAAAGTGCGAACACCTCCAAGCGTGTTAAATTTGGCAAGAAAATGAACGCGGAAAAAGGCCGCGTCCCCAATATCGTCTATGGGTATGATAAGACCATCGGGGATTACTTCAACCTTGCAATCAATGAGGAAGAAGCGGCGGTTGTCCGCCAGATTTACCAGTGGTACATCAAGGACGGCTACGGGGCGGCAAAAATCTCCATCTTCCTCAACGAGCGCGGCCTGCGGACAAAGCGGAATTGCCAATGGAGCCAGAACGGGGTGTGCCGCATCCTGACCAATGAACTCTATACGGGGAAAATCATCAATGGCAAACAGGAAGTCACCGACTTTCTGACCGGCCAGCGGGCGGACAAGGATGCTTCGGAGTGGATGGTGGTTGACCGCCCGGACTTGCGGATCATCGACCCGGAAACCTTTGAACAGGCGCAGCAGATTATGAAATCCCGCGGTAAGGCGTTCAAGGTGGACAAGGAGCGCCAGAGCAACAAATACCTGTTCTCCACCCTCATTAAATGCAAGGAGTGCGGCTGGTCCTTCCGGCGTACCGTCCGCACCTACAAGAACACCTATGTCCGGTGGGTCTGCTCCGGCCACAATGGGCGCGGGGCGGACAACTGCCCCAACGCCGTGACGGTGGATGAAGATGAACTCATCGAGGTTTTACAGGAGTATTTCGCCGGGCTGCTGAAAGCAAAAAAGAATGTGATCCGTTATGTAGTAGGGGAATTCCAGCGGGTCTATAAGGCAAAGGATGAAAACCTGAACTATGAAAAGGAATTGACCGCCCAGCTTGCCAAACTGCAAAAGACGCGGCAGAAATACATGGATATGTACGCCGATGATTTAATCTCCCGCGAGGAACTCAATGATAAGATCGGCGGGATGCGGAAAGAGATTGAACGGCTGGAAAATGAACTGAAAATGGTGTCCTACCATCTGACAAAGGGCGAGCAATTGGAAAGTATTCTGCAACAGACTTTCAAGGAGATTGAGGACATCACGGATGTGCGGCAAATGACAAACGCCCAACTCAAGCGGATCATCCAGAAGATTGAGGTGGACAAGGATGGGAATGTGGATATTTACCTCCGGCTGCTTGGCAATCTGGGCTTGGATGAAACCGTTCTAATTCGTAACGACGAAACAGATGGATCATCTCGATCTCCGCGCGCCGCGCGTCTTTTCTGCGCACCGCCTCCATTCTGCAAAAGGCGAGCCCGCCGCGCCTGCCGCTGTCCGCAGTGATGCTTTCCGCAAACGTCTCGCGTGTGCTCCACGGCGTAAGAATAAAAAGCCCTCCGCCCGCAAGGCATTTATATGCGCACGCGCACATTGCCGCAAGTGCGTCCGTATCTTTTGCGAATCCGGCGCTTCCATAGAGATTTACGGCAATATCGAATTTTTCCCGCAGCGAAAACGAGAACATATCTCCCCGCAGGAAGCGTGCCCCCGGTGCATTTTTCCTCGCTTTATCCAGCATCCTTTCCGAAAGATCCACGCCTGTCACACAGAAATCCCGAAGCAGATATTTTGCCGCAAGACCCGTACCGCAGGCGATATCGATCAGCCTCTTTCCCGCTCCGTATTTTTGCGCGAGTTTCCTGATATGCTCCGCCTCCGTGCGGTATTCCTCCTCATTTCCGTACATCGCATCGTAATAGTACGCCGCTTTATCAAAATCTACCGCCATATTTTCTCTCCCCTCCTGATCGTTTCCATAAAAAGATTATCAGAAACCGAAAAAAAGTATAGACTGTTTCTTTCAAATATGATATTGTATGAGATGCCTCGTATCTGAAAAACCGTTCCCTTTGGGAACGGTTTTTACGTTTGCGGAAAGGGTCGCCGACAGCTGACCGGAACAGTTCCTGTGCTTTTTACTGAACGTCGAGGGGCGTTTTATGCGCAGGGGCCGGAAAAGCGGCTTCTATTTCTTTCCACTCCTTTTCTGTCAGCCTGATTTGCGCGGCCTCCGCATTCTCCCGCGTATGCTGTGGGGTCCCCGCTTTTGGAATGGCTGCCACGCCCTCCTGCCGGAGCACAAAGGCAAGCAGAAGCTGGATGACGCTGACGCCGTGCGCAGCGGCAATATCGTTCAGCGTCCGATCCGTAAGGAGCCGCCCCCGCAGCGTTCCCCCCTGCGCGACCGGGCAATAGGCCATCATGGCGACCTCATGCTGCCGCAGCCACGGAAGCAGATCGTATTCCACGCCGCGTGAGCCGAGGTGGTAAAGCACCTGATCGACTGCGCACCGGTCGCCATTCGGTACGGCCCATAGCCGCTCCATATCGTCCGTATCGAAATTCGATACGCCCCAGCGCAGTATTTTTCCCTCGCGTACAAGCCGTTCCATGCAGTCCACCGTTTCCGCGAGCGGCACGCTTCCCGGCCAATGCAGAAGATAGAGGTCAAGATAATCCGTCTTCAGCCTCCGCAGGCTGTTTTCGCAGCTTTCAAAGATGTGCTCCTTCCCCGCGTTCCACGGATAGACCTTGGAAACGAGAAACAGCTCTTTCCGCTGCAGCGGCGCGATCGCCCTGCCGAGCATGCGTTCAGACGCGCCCTCCCCATACATTTCCGCCGTATCGAGGAGCGTCATGCCGAGAGATACCCCGAGGCGTATGCTTTCTATCTCCCGCTCTTCCTTGTTCTTATGACCGCCCATGTGCCACGTGCCCTGCCCGAGCGCGGGCATTTCGCCGCCGTCTTTCAGACGCAGACGTATTCTTCCTTCGTTCATACCGTTCCTCACCCTTTCTTATTTCTTTTTGATCCATACGGAAACCGATCCGCCGTTTACCGAAAACTCTCCGTTCCCGTCCTCTCCGACGGTCACTTCCTCCGCACGGTTCCCCATACAGTCGTGCCAGACCTCGCCTGCGTGCGCCTGCCCGACATACATGCGCTTTGTGCCGCCGTCGCCGTTCGTCAGCAGGGTGGCAAGACCGTCCGGATGCTCTTCATCCCCTTCGCGCGTCCATCCGATGAGATTCGGATGGTCGAAATAATCGTTCTGCTTTCCGTAGGCACAGTCCCGCCGTGCAGACAGCAGACGGTCGATCTCTCTTTTTTTCGCAGCGATGCCGTTATGTGCGATGCCGTAGTAATCCCCATAAAAAACGCAGGGATAGCCATCCTGCCGCAGAAGGATGAGTGCATAGGCGAGGGGCTTGAACCAATCCGGCACCCACGACTCGAGCGCCTGCTCCGGCTGCGTATCGTGGTTATCCACGAACGTTACGGCCCGCGTTGGATTGTCCTGCGTGAGCGTACCGTCAAATATCGTGCGCATATCGAACGCACTGCCCGCATTTGCCGCATCAACGAAGCGGTAGTGCAGAGGAACGTCAAACAAGGAAAGCGCCCCTTTTGTGATATCGATATAATTCCTGAGCGCGCGGATATCCGCGTTCCAATATTCTCCTACAGAGAAAAGCTCCTCCTTTGCATCCCGCCGCATGGAATCGAGCCAGTTCTGGTAGAAAGAAAACTTCATGTGCTTGACCGCGTCAAACCGGAAGCCGTCGATATCCGTCGTTTCGATGAACCATTTTCCCCAGCGTGTCAGCTCGGTAATGACGTCGAAGTGGTCGAGATCGAGGTCCGCGCCCATCAGATAGTCAAAATTCCCGTTTTCCCGGTCTACCTCCTGCTCCCATTCCTTGCCCTCGAATTTATAGACCGCAGATTCCTTTTTCAGCTGATCCCAGTCGATGCCCGTGAAGTGATACCAATGCCATTCGAAATCTGAATATACCTTATTCCGTCCGGGAAAATAAAAATGCGTCCACGCCGCGATCTTCTGCGGTTCGCCCTCTTCCTCATTGCGGTCGTTCGGGTCGACCTCCGAGGCATTGACGAGCTCCAGCCCGTCCGCGCCCATCATGTGGTCGAGCACGATATCCGCATATACCTGCAGGCCCGCCTCATGCGCGGCGTGAATCGCTGCAAGCAGTTCGTCTTTTGTTCCGTATTTGGTCGCGACCGTGCCCTTCTGCCCGAATTCCCCGAGGTCATAGATGTCGTAAACGCCGTAACCTACGTCGTTCACCCCCGCGCTGCCTTTATAGGCGGGCGGTATCCACAGTGCGGTGATCCCGCAGCGCGAAAGGGACTGCGCCTCCTCTTTGATTTTGGTCCACAGCATTCCCGGCGGGAGATACCATTCAAAATACTGCATCATCGTTCCGTTCTGCGCCATGATCCTCACCTTTCTCAAGATAAAAAGCTTCGCGTATGTTATAAACAGGAATTTTCCGCCTTATTCTTTTATTTTACCACAAAAAAAGAGCCTTGCGGCTCCTTTGCATTTTTCGGAACAGTCCCGCCGCTGCGCGGCCGGACGACGCTTTTGGGGCCCGCACCGTTTTTACCGCGTCGCACGGCCGTAAAACCGGCATAAAAGCAGACCTGATGGCGCACATGCCGCCCTTTTCCGCAAATAAAAGCTTAAAAAGCCTGCTTGCCCGCCTATGATAAAGACAGGCGGTCTGAAACGAGCCTTGTACTCCTCTTCAGCATACTTCCCGCTGCGGCGGCAGCGCATCATCCGTTCCGTCCGTGTTCCGCGTGACCGACCGCAGCCATTTTCCGCTTTTCATGCGCAAAAGGCATACCACCGCTTTTACGACCTCGTCGGACCTCAGAAGAAAATAGACAGCGGGAATGGAAAGGCCCCATGCGAACGCACCCAGCGCACCCAGCGGCACCGCAATCCCCCACATTGCGATAATATCCAGATACATTGCGAACATCGTATCTCCACCACCGCGGAAAACGCCTACGATGCACGCCATGTTGACCGAATAGAACAAAATGATGACCGCGGCGACGACCATCGTGGCATCGAGCGCCGTTTTGGTTTCCGGCGTGATGGTATAAAAACTCATGAAAGTATCCTTCAGCAGCAGGAAAGCCGCAGCCGTTGCCGCGGCGATCACGACGTTGGCGACAACAAGCCAGTTGGCGCTTTTCCGGGCAAGTTCAAATTTTTTCTCCCCAATGTTCTTCCCCACGATCACGAGCGTCGCGGACGACGCACCATAGATAAAGACCGTCACGATCTGAAACGCCGTAGAAACGATACTCACCGTGGCGATTGCCGAAACGCTCATGCGTCCGAGTATCGCCGTGTGCGCGGAGGAACCGAACGCCCACATCATCTCGTTCACCATGACGGGCGCTGCAAAGCGGATAAAATCACGGAACAGCCACTTTTCACTCTTGAGGATATACCGCCACCGCAGAGTGACCCGCGTCTCTTTTTTGAGCGCGTAGATAAGTACGATCGCGAATTCCGTCGCGCGGGCAATCACCGTTCCGACGCCTGCACCCGCAACGCCGAGCGCCGGCGCACCAAACTTTCCGAAAATAAATACATAATTGAAAAATACGTTGACGCAAAAGGAAATGCTGTAAGTAACGACTGCGATCCTGACCCGTTCCACGCTGCGCACACAGGTGAGATATCCGTTCGTAAAAGCGAACGGGATATAGGAGAACACGACCACCCGCAGATATTGCACGCCATACTCGATCACCGGCTGCTCGCTTGTATAGAGCGCCATTACGGGACGCGGGAAGAGCAGCACCACAGCAGTCACACCAATCCCGATAAGTACCGCGAGCCTGATGACGATGCCGAATATCCGCGAGATCGTCTCGCGGTCCTGCTTGCCCCAATACTGTGAGATCAAAACGCATGCGCCGGACGACAGCCCAAACATACACATCATAAACAGGAAAAAGGGTTGATTCGCCACGGTAACGGCTGAAAGCTGCACCTCGCCGAGAGAGCCGACCATGATAGAATCCATCAGGCTCACCGCATACGTCAGCAGATTTTGCAGGGCTACCGGCAGCGCGATCGTCAAAAACATCTTCAGCATGTTCCTGTGGTCCATGCTCTTTTTCAGTCCTTTTTCCATTCTGAAATACGTCGCTCCTTCCTCCTGCGGCTTTTGAAAGCAAGGATTATCTTAACACAATCTTAATGCGCGGGCAAGCGGTTTTCAGCAAAAAAAAGAGCCTGACGGCTCTCGTTTGGATACGCTTTCGTCTATTCCATGCGGTACTTTGCCTTGACCAGCTTGAGACCCGCGCGCAGGAGCGGGTTGCGCGCCAGCTTCCACAGCGTGCGTTTTTTACTTCCCTCCGCGCACACTGCCTCGTAGAACTCCTGCAAATAGGCCGGATTTTCAAGAATGACGCGGTTAGCCACTTCTCCCCGCTGCACAGCGCGGTAGAACTCCAGCCAAACGACGCGGTTTTCCCGCACGCCCTCCTCATGCAGGGATAAAAAGGAATTTTCCCCGTGCAGGCGGTATAAATAAGCTGTTTCCGCCGTGAAAGCAGGCTCGTCATACAAGCACGCCCGCAGGAAAAAATCATAATCATGCACATATTTATAATTTTTAAAACCGCCGATCCCCTCATAGAGCTGCCGCGAAAAAAGGAGGTTCCCCGTCGAGATGCCTATGTTCTCCGCCACCGCCGCGAGCGCGGTATGCCGCTTGCCGGAGAGCTTTTCCTGAATGCGCTCGAAAGCCTGCGCCTGCTCTGTTTCAAGCGGTTTTCCGTCCGCGCCGATGCACCGCACGCGCGAAAAGCCCCACATTGCACCCTTGCGCCGCATTTCCTCCAGCATGACTGAAAAGCGGTTGCTTTCAAAAAGATCGTCCGCATTGAGAATGGCAAGATATTCCCCGTGCGCCAGTCCGACCGCACGGTTTATCGTCTCGTGCGCACCCAGATTCCGCTCGTTCCGGCGCACGATGATCCTGCCGGAAAAACGTTCCTTGATACGCTCCTGTTCCGCGAGAGCGGAAATGAGCGCAAAGCTTGCATCTTTCGAGCAGTCGTCCACGACCACAAGCTCAAGCTCGGGATAGCTTTGCGCGGCGGCGCTTTCAGCCGCCTGTCCGATATAGGCTTCATAATTATAGGACGGTATGATAACGGAGATGAGCGGCTCTTTTCTCATAGCTCTTTCAAATACCGCGCGAGCGCGTCCTTATAGTCCGGCAGAGGAGTAAAGCCTGCCTCGACCAGTGCTTTTTGCGACATCCGCGAATTTTTGGGCCGCGCCGCGGCCTGCGGATTCATTTTCGCGTATTCTTCCGTGGAAACGGGATGCACCGTCACATTCCTGCCAGCCTGCCGGAAAATCTCCACCGCAAAATCATACCATGTGATGTCTCCGCCGTTCGGCGCCTGATACACGCCGTATTTATGGGACGCGATGATGTCGCACATCAGCGCCGCCACATCGTAGGTATAGGTGGGGGCGCCGTGCTGATCGCACACGACGGATATTTCATCATGCGACTGCGCAAGGCGCAGCATGGTCTTTACGAAATTGTTCCCGTTTTTGCCGAACACCCAGCAAATGCGGACGATGTAGTAGCGGTCGAGAAGCTTTTCTATTTCAAGCTCGCCCTCATACTTGGTTTTTCCGTATACGTTCTGCGGTCCTTTCGGATCGTCCGCCTCCCACGGGCTTTCCTTCGACCTCCCGTCGAACACATAATCCGTGCTGACATACAGCACCTCCGCGTCCACATCTTTGGCTGCCAGCGCGATATTTCTCGTGCCCGTCACATTGACGGCAAAGCATTTCTCCGGCTCGCTCTCCGCCCTGTCCACGGCGGTATAAGCCGCGCAGTGCACGATACACGTGGGCCTGTATTCCCGGACGTAAGCACGCACTGCCGCTTCATCCGTCAGGTCAAAATCCTCGATATCCACGCCTCTGTTCTCGATGCCGCGCGCCTCAAGATGCCGCACAACGTCATAGCCGAGCTGTCCTTTTACGCCCGTTACAAGTACCCGCATGATCTGCTCCTTCATTCCGTACATTTTTTATTCAGCTAATCCGCTGATGCAAGTATACCACTTTACCCGCTTTATGACAACGGCGGCAGATATATGAAATCCATCGTTCCACGCTTCAGTCTGCAGTTATACTTCCGGAAAAGCAACAGACCGCCGGACAGATAAACAAGGCGGCCGATCCGCTCAATGGGTCGGCCGCCCCCCAGCTTCCGCGCTTCCTTTCTCTAAGCGGCATCTGTACTCAATACTGCCGTGAAACGCCGGTCATCTGCTGTGTTTCACTCTTCGTCCGTAAACAGTCCTTCCCACGACCGCGCCGCCTGCAAATATCAAGAGTACGATCCATAAAACCGGATTGCTGTTATCCCCGGTTTTCGGATTGTTTGCAGCGGCAGCATCCCCGTTTTTCGGTTGTTCCGGATTTGACTGCGTTGTTTCACCAATTGCCGCAAGGACTGTTTCTTCTTTCGCGATTACTTCCGTCAGGTCTTTGTCTTTGAAATACTGACCGCAGGCCGGACAGTACCAATATTCGATATTCCCCGGCGTCGCAGCGGTGGGTTCCACCCTATCAGTCTTTTCAGCCTTATGACCTGCGGGAATTTCCGTGCTGATAAGAGGCTGCGTTCCTTGTTTGTCCGCAAAGCTCTTTTCGCATACAGAGCAATGCCAGTATTCCACATTGCCCGGCGCGGCACAGGTTGCAGTCACAGCTTCATGATGCGTCATGCTATGGCCTGCCGCTCCAATAATGCCGTAACTGTCAAGGTCACCGATTTCGTCTTGCCCGGCAGCGTCTGAAAAATGCTTACCGCAGACTTCGCAGGTATAGTATGCCTCCTTGCCGTCCGTGGTGCAGGTAGCTTCTACCTTTTCCGCAGGCGTCAGCTCATGTTTGAGCAAAGCTCCGTATTTTTGATCGCAGATTGCGCAAGCCGCCTGTTCGGTACAGGTCGCCGTGCCGCCGGTATGACTGTCCGCGTTCATTTTTTCTCCGCAGACACAGGTATTCCAATGCCTGTTTTCATCGGAATGCCAGACGGTATGATCTACTGTATGGGATATTGTCACCGTAATGTTTTCCGGCTGTTTCAGCGTATAGTTTCCGGCATCCGCTCCCGTCAGGGTAATATTCGTTGTTACCGGCTTGCCGCTGCCTGCGGTTTTATCCGCAACTGTGCCGCTTCCAAGGCTGAAAGATACATCATCGCCATATAAAACGCCTTGCAGCGCACCGCCGGTAAGCTGCACCGTATCGGTACCGTCGCAATTTCTGTCCTGTGCCGTTACGCCTGTAATGGTAAGCTCCACGGGGGCAATCGTAACGATATGTTCATCTTTCGGCGTATCCTCCGCATTGACATAATAGAGGATGTTTCCGTCATTATCCGTCGCCGTATAGCGCACATCTTTCAGCCGGTATGTGCCGCTGTCAGATACGCTGCTGAAATAAATCATATTCGGCCATGTATTGCCGGATTTATCTGTGCAGTATTCTTCCGGCACCTCTGTCCAGTTTCCTTCGGCATTTTTCTTCTCAAAGATAGCTTTCGTTCCGTCGTATCCGTCGTTGCGTCCTGTTGTGTAATAGCCGCTTACCGCTAAGTACGGCTGGATCGTTCCGCCGACGTCCGCATAGGACTTATTTTCCGCACCATTGCTAACGCTTCCTGCTGATATGGAGCCTATCGTCAGTTTACAGTACAGGGTATAGTTTTCATCTTTCTGCCCGTTTGGGAATGCGGCAGGCTTTGTAAATTCCTTATCTTCGTACCAAAGGACGCCGTCGTTCGGCACGTATACATCGCCCTTTTGCTTTGCGCGCTGGATAAACGTACTGAATTTTGAGCTGAGTTCGCCGGCTGTAGGCAGGGCGTTTTCGCCGCCGATCTCATAGGTCAGCGTCCCCATTTCCACATCGGCGTTGGTTTTATAGGTGACGGTAAAATTACCCGCCGTTCCGGCTGGGTTTTGCGTGCCGTTCATGCCGTCCTGCGCAAAGCCTGTCGCGCCGAGCGAGCATATCATGACGGCAGCCAATATCATACACACAATTTTTTTCATATCGAGCCCTCCATAAGCTGACGAATCAGAACAGTTTATATAATAAGCTTCCGCGCGCGCCGCAGCGGTGCGCACGAAACCGGTAAAAATATCATAGCAAATAATACCGCGTTTGCGGCCCCTCTGTACGAAAAATGACGAACAGCGGATAAATCCGAGTGAGATGAAGAGAATAATTTTATACTTTTTGCAAAACAGATACAGATAAAACGAAATCTTTGCCGAGATTGAATGGAACGTCAGTAAAATGAACCCGGCGGAGAAGCGGGGGAGCAGCGCCGCGCAAAAAAGCGCGGCTTTTTGCCGCGCCTTTACATATCGTTATTCTTTATTCAGTGAAAGCGTGACGGTAACATCACCATTCCCGAGTATTTCTTTCAGTTCGTCCGCTGTGGTATGCCTGATCTTCCCCAGCCTTGTGAGGTTCCATGTGTTTTGCGCATAATAGATGACGAATGAATCTCCCTGATAGAGAATCAGGTCTCCCGCTTGCGCCGTGAGCTCCTCATTGTTTTCCGGCAGCTCGGCGCCGAGCGCTCCCACCTTTTCCATATTACCGTAATCCCGCATTTCAATAGTAAGCGGGCCGTCTGCAAGCAGCTGCTCCAATGCCTGTGCAGAAGAATTCTCTTCCAGCGATGCCGTCAGAACCGTGTCGCCCACGGCGATCTTCAGCTCTGCGTTCTTCGCCGCCTCCTCCATATCCGCATTTTTATTTTTCATCTCATCAGCCTGTTCTTCCACGCCGGCTGCGGCATAGCCCCTGCCGTCGTCATTTTGTTTTTGCGGTTCTGCTTCCGCACATGCGGCAGCGGTCATCACAGCCGCGAGGGCAAACGCCGTCAGGACAAGTCCCGCGAACCTTATTCGTTTTTTTCGCATACTTCCTCCTTCCGTCAGCTTCTTGCTCTCTTGAGCCGCGGCCTCTTATTCGCCGCGCGCCTCCCGCTCTAAATTCCCATATTCCTCATCTGTTACAGGCTCCATCCATTCGTTTTCAGTCTCTTCTCCCGGAACCTCGACCGCAATATGGCTGAACCATGAATCCCGTTTCGCGCCGTGCCAATGCTTGACGTTTGCCGGTATCGTAACAACGTCTCCCGCTTTCAGGCTTTGAGCCGCCTTGCCCGCCTCCTGATACCAGCCCTCTCCTTCGACGCAGACGAGAAGCTGTCCGCCGCCGCTTTTGGCGAGATGCTTGTGCCAGTTGTTCCTGCAGCCCGGTTCAAACGTCACATTGGCTAAAAACAGCGCTCCGCTTGGGTCCGTCAGGGACTTCAGATAGGAATTCCCTGTGAAATACTGTGCAAAGGCCGTGTTGGGCTCTCCCATTCCGAATAGTCCGCCATGCGCTTTTTCGGCATCGCCGTCCGCATATACCTCTTTCGCCATGTTGAATACGGCCCACGCGTTAGGCCAGCCGGCATAAAAGGCAGCGTGCGTAATGATCTCCGCCATTTCCTCCTGCGTGATGCCATTGTTTTTTGCACTTACCAGATGGAACTTCAACGAGCTGTCCACCAAGCCTTTCCCCATAAAGACGCATATCGTCACGAGCGACCTGTCCCGCAGCGACAGCTTGTCTTCCCTGCTCCATACCTCACCGAACAGCACGTCGTCGTTCAGCTGCGCAAATTTCGGTGCAAATTTTCCGAGGCTGTCCCGCCCCGCCGTTTGCTTTTTCATTTTGTTCCCTCCTTATGCCTATATATTCGCCATTTTTACCGCAAATATTCTGAAAGGTTCCCTTACGTTCCCCTGCTGTCAGGACCATTATAAATCTTGGAGTTCACTCTAAGTCAATACACTTTCCAAAAATCTGTTTCCGTACGTTTTTCTTATCTCTGTCTGCCGGGGTGCCGCGCGCTCTGCTGCATATAAAAAACGCCGGTATCCGGCGTTTTTTATATGCGGTAAATCTGTGTCGTCAGCTTAGGAGCCCTGCGCCCCGTTATCTATTCGCATACATCTTTTCGTAATATTGCTGATAGTCTCCGCTGATGATGTTTTTCCACCATTCCTCGTTTTCAAGATACCACTTCACGGTTTTTTTGATCCCCTCGTCGAATGTCGTCGTCGGCTCCCAGCCGAGCTCCCGCATCATCTTGGCCGGATCGATCGCATAGCGCATATCGTGTCCTGCGCGGTCTTTGACGAATGTAATGAGACTCTCTGGCTTTCCAAGCTCCTTTAAGACCGTTTTGACGACCTGAAGGTTCGTGCGTTCGTTGTGCCCGCCGATATTATATACCTCGCCCACACGTCCGTCGTGGATGATACGGTCGATGGCTGTGCAATGGTCGCGCACATACAGCCAGTCGCGCACGTTTTCGCCCGTTCCGTACACCGGCAGGCTTTCATCCGCAAGCGCCCGCGAAATGATGAGCGGGATCAGCTTCTCCGGGAAATGGTAGGGCCCGTAGTTGTTCGAGCAGCGCGAGATCGTGACCGGAAGCCCATACGTCCTGTGATACGCCTGCACGAGCAGGTCCGCGCTGGCTTTGGACGCCGAATAGGGCGACGACGTGTGGAGCGGCGTTTCCTCTGTGAAAAACAGGTCTGGACGGTCGAGCGGCAGATCGCCGTACACCTCGTCTGTAGAGACCTGATGATAGCGTCCGATCCCGTATTTGCGGCAGGCGTCCATCAGCGTCTGCGTGCCGATGATATTAGAACGCAGGAAGATGCCCGGGTCTTCGATGGAACGGTCCACATGGGATTCTGCCGCGAAGTTGACCACCGTGTCGGGGCGTTCGTCTTCAAAAAGCTCAAAAATCGCTTCCCGGTCCGCGATATCCGCCTTATAGAAATGGACGTTCGGGCGGTCCAAAACGTCTTTCAGCGTTTCGAGGTTGCCCGCATAGGTGAGCAGGTCAACGACCACAAGCTCATAATCCGGGTGGTTTTCAAGCATGTGGAACACAAAGTTGCTCCCGATGAATCCGGCGCCGCCGGTGATAAGTACTTTCGTCATATCATAAACTCCTTAAAATTGATCTGTATCGCCGCGCCGTGCGCCTGAAAGTTCAGGAAACGCCTTTTGGGCGGTCCGCTGCCTGTTTCACAGGCGCTTGCGGCACGCTTTCGCGCGTGCGCTTAAAAATCTGCGTCGCTGTCCGCAAGCAGAGGCGCTTTGAGGTCTTTTTCCGAAAGAATCGGTTCTGTGACGCCCCAGTCGACGCCGATCTCCGGATCGTCGAACCGGATGGAGCGGTCGCAGTCGGGCGCGTAGACCGCGTCCACCTTATACTGCACCTCCACGTCGTCCGTGAGCGTGACAAAACCATGCGCCATGCCCCTCGGCATAAAGAACTGTTTTTTGTTTTCCGCCGAAAGCTCCACCGCATACCATTTTTTATAGGTCGGTGAATTTTTGCGGATATCCACCGCCACATCGAGTATCTTTCCCCGCGTACACCGCAGAAGCTTCGACTGCGCCATCGGATTCTTCTGAAAATGCAGGCCGCGCAGCGTTCCCTTCTGTGCCGAGTACGACTGATTGTCCTGCACAAATTCGCAGGTGATGCCGAGCGCTTCAAACTTCGGCTTGCTGTACGTTTCCATAAACCAGCCGCGGTGGTCGCCGTGGCAGTCAGGCTCGATCACCACAAGGCCTTCGATCCCCGTTTCTATCGCTTTCATATATCAAGCACCTTTCCTTTCGCGACAGCATGCAGATGCTGCCCATACGATGATTTTCCATACCGGTCCGCGCTTTCCACAAGCGTCCGTTCGTCGATCCAGCCTCTGCGGTAGGCGATCTCCTCCGGCGCGGACATCACGATGCCCTGCCGCTTTTGCAGCATGCGCACAAATTCCGCCGCCTCGATCAGCGAATCGAACGTTCCCGTATCGAGCCATGCATAGCCGCGCCCCATGAGTTTCACGTCAAGGTCGCCCTTTTCAAGATAGATGCGGTTGAGGTCCGTGATCTCAAGCTCGCCGCGTGCGCTTGGCTTGAGGCTTTTCGCGTATTCCACCACCCGTTCATCGTAAAAATACAGGCCGGTGATGGCATAATTGGATTTGGGCTGCTCCGGCTTCTCCTCTACCGACAGCGCCTTGCCGTCTGCATCGAACTCCACGATGCCGAAGCGTTCCGGGTCGTCTACATAATATCCGAACACCGTCGCACGGTTTTTGTTTGCGACCGCTTCTGCCATCAGCTGCGAAAGGCCGTTTCCGTAAAAAATATTGTCTCCGAGGATCATTGCGCACGAATCGCCTCCGATGAATTCCTCTCCGAGGATAAACGCCTGCGCAAGGCCGTCCGGCGACGGCTGCTCCTTATAGGAGAGCGAGATACCGAACTGCTGTCCGTCTCCCAGCAGGTTTTGGAACCGCGGCAGGTCGACGGGCGTGGAGATGATCAGGATATCCTTGATCCCTGCAAGCATCAGCGTGGAAAGCGGATAATAGATCATCGGCTTGTCGTAGACGGGCAAAAGCTGCTTGCTCGTCATGATCGTGAGCGGATAGAGCCGCGTGCCGCTTCCGCCCGCTAATATGATTCCTTTCATTTCTTTTCCCTCTTTCAAATCGTATTTTATCCCGGTCCGACTGTAATGCCGTCCTGCACAGCTCCCGCTCCCCGCCATTTCCAGAAATACTTGAACATGGAAGCGATATGGATCATCAGATAGCGCGCGCTGTGCGCGCTCGTCCGGGAATAATCGTGATAGACGTACGCATACGGATAATAGACCACGCGCGCATTTTTCCGCAGCATCCGCGTAAGGTCCGCATCCTCGAAATACATAAAATACCGTTCGTCAAACCCGCCCACAAGCTTTAAGAGCGGCGTGCGCGCGAATAGGAAGCAGCCGGACGCAAACTCGATATCCGTTACGTCCGAGAGATCCTCGTCCAGCATTTTATAGTGCCGCCGCAAAGGCTCCCACTGTTTGCCCGGCGCACGGTTTGCGATCAGGTATTTCAAACGCGGATTGCGTTTGGGAAGATGCTGGGGCGTTCCGTCCATATAGCGGATGGCGGGCGTACACATCCCGATATCCGGGTGACGGCGCATATAGTCCGCAAGCTCCGCAAGGATATCGCCCGCAAGAATGATATCCGGATTCACCACCGCGTGGAAATCCGAATCGATCAGAGGCAGGACGAGATTGTGCCCCGCGCCGAAACCCAGATTTTTATCGCTGAAGATCACGCTGATCGCGGAAAACTCGTCCGCAAGCCGCGTCGCGCTCCCGTCTTTGGACGCGTTATCCACAAGATAGATCTTTACACGTATCCCGTGCGTATATTGCAGGATAGAGGCGATCGCCTCTTTTGCCCGGTCATAGTCGTTGTAATTGACGATGCTGAGCGTCACGTCATACTTCAAAAACATATCCTCCGGCGGCCGCAGGCCCCATATGATTTCTCTATTATACCAAAAAAAGCAATCCGTTACTACGCTTTTTTCGATTCCCGCATATAGAGGCGTTTATAACTTTTCCAATTTCACACGGAATGAGATGCGCCGTGGCATATCCAGTCCATCGAACCGGGCGGCATACGCCGCCTTATCCATATCCGCATCCAGTACCGTTCCACAGCTGAATACCGCGTGCTTTCCCTCTGCGCGTCCGGAAACGGGAGCCTCCATATTCTCTCCGGCATATTTTACCGGCAATAGCGTACATAATTTCTCGTTTCTTCCACAAGCCCATTGTTACCGCGTATAGACGAACTTTGCGCCAATATCAAACAGAAAGCGGAATGGATGGCAGGGCGATCCATCAAAACGCGCCGGAGAGCCACCGCTTCTTTTGTGCCCGTGTCATCGCAACAAACGCGAGTCTGCTCCGGCAAACACACGGCCAAATTTTTCCATAGCTGTAACTGCTGCCCTTTGCTTTTCGTTCATCCCTTTTCATCCGTTCTGCATGGAATTCTCTTCAAAACTCCTTTTTTATCTTTTTCCTTTCTATTATAATATATTTTATCTCCGCATTTCGGAAATCTTACGGTATATTTTGAGGTGAATGCATGAAAGTTTTGAGCAAGCAGAGGAACAGCCGCATGTGCGTGATGTGCGGTATGGATAATCCCTTTGGCCTGAAGGCCCAGTTCTATAATATGGAGGACGGCAGCGTCTTAACGCCGTTTCAGTTCCGCGAAGAGCACCAGAGCTATCCCGGCCGGGTGCACGGCGGCCTCATATCGGCCATGCTCGACGAGCTCGGGCTTCGGGCCTGCTGGACGGAAGCGGAGGATACGTGGGGCGTCACCATCAATCTGAATGTGAAATACAGGAAGCCTGTTCCCTACGGCGCCGACCTATTCGGAAGAGGACGGCTTGCCAAAAGCAGCCCGCTTTTCTTCCGCGTCAATACGGAGATATTGGATGTGCGCGGCGAGCCGCTCGCTTCCGCCGAGGTCACCTATTGCAGAATGGATATCCAGAAGATCGCAGCGGATGCGGATGTGCATGAGGAGATGCACTACTATATCGAGGATGGGGTACGGGAGATCTGTTTCGAGCCGTGAGCTTTTAATAAAACGGGAGCTTCATCCGGCTTTGGTTTTCCGGTACAGCGATTCCCCCAAACGATATGCTTTGCGTATCGTTTGGGGAGACGATGACTATATCCGGAGTCTGTCGTCCTGAAAAAGCGGCTCGTCCGCTTTCCTATTATTTTCTGTAAGCCAGCGTGCCGGAGCATGCTCGGGCAAACAGCGCGGGTCCGTCGTCAAGGCGGGTCCACAGCCTGATTTTTGCCTATTGTTCCGCGGCCCCCTGCTTTTTTATATTCCAGAATTTTTTCGGCTGTTTTCCAATACCGCAGTTTCTCTCGGGCCGCCGTGAATCTCTTTCCGCTGATTTTTACGGCATTTTATTATCACAGCCTGCGGACGAAACGTCAAAATATGACGTCCAGCGGACAATTTCCAAATATTCCGCATTTTTCCCTATGCTATAATAGGGAGGAAATCAGTATCCCGGAGGCAATGCTGTCATGACAGGCCATAAAAATTATAAGCTGCTTTTTATAGATGACGATACGGACTTCCTGCAGATCTGCCGTGATTTTTTTAAGGAACGCGGCTATACCGTCACATGTCTTTCCGATGCAAAAGACGTGCTCCGCTCCGTGACCTCTACCGCATTTGACTGCATCGTACTGGACGTCGATCTTCCGGAATGGGACGGGTTCGACGTATGTACCGCTATCCGCGCGGTTTCTTCGGTTCCTATCATTTTTCTTTCCGTCTATACGGAGGAGGAGCACCGTGTGCGTGGACTTTCGATCGGTGGAGACGATTATGTATGCAAGCCCTGCTCCTTTTTGGAGCTGGAAGCACGGATACGCCTGCGCATCCAACGGCGCACGGAGGATTTTCCGCCGGAGCTCCTGCAATTTGGCCCGCTCAAAATCGATACCGGAAAACGCGAGGTATGGTATGGAGAGCAAAAAGGAGACTTTTCGCGGATCGAGTTTGAGATCATCGCGTTTCTTGCGCGCCATCCCGGCCGTGTCTTTTCCTATGAGCAGCTGCACGACAGGGTGTGGCGCGAACCGGTCAATTTAGGGCGCCATGCGATTCAGGCGCGCATATCTGAAGTAAGGCGCAAGCTGCATTTTCTCTGCCCTGAAAAAGAATATATCGAAACGATACGCGGTCAGGGCTATCGGTTCGTTTCAGAAGAAAGCTGACCGTGCTGCGCTGTATTTCATTGCTTTTTACGGAAAAGCCGCTTGAGCTTGGCGCCAAGTCCGGCTTTGGTCCCCCATGTGAATACGAGCGCAGCAATTCCCGCGATGACCGCAGCGCCTATTATGATTTGCAGCGCGGGAGCCATATATTCCGGCTTTTTCTGTATATTTTGCGCGGAGGATGCCTCGGCGGGCTCTTCCGCAGCTCCAGACTCCTGTCCGGCATTTTTTTCGTTGTATGGTTCCTCCTGCACCGGCTGAGACGGCGACGGCTGCTCTTCATATTCTGGGGAAGAGCCGTTCTGTTCCCGTGCGGATGCGGGCGCACCGGCTTCAGCCGGTGCCATCTTATCCGGTTCCGCAGCAGGCGTTCCGCTGCCGTTCTGGCCGGAAGAAGCCTCAGAAGACAAGGATGGCCCCTCCTGCTCCTGTCCGGGAGAGGAAACAACAGGCGGCAGGTCAGGCTCTAAAATATCCGTTCCGCCGCCGCGGTTGCCGCCGATCTTTCCCGTATCGTCCGGACCATCGATGCGGATGGTATCGGAATAGCTTTCCCCGCCCGTTTCCGATCGGACGGCAGCGGAAAGATAAAACGGATAGCTTGCTCCCGGGAGCTCTATTGCATATTGTATCCTGCCGTCCTGCTCGCGCTGTATCTCGAATACACAGGGCTGCCAGTGCTCCCCATCGGAAGACCAGTCCAGCCGGCATTCCGGGCCCGGCCGGGGAAACGCGACCCATACGTCGCCGATCAGCCCTCCCTGCATAGCGGAAGTGCTGCAGGCAAGCAGTGTGGCAGGATTCCCGTTCTCGAATGTCACCAGACATTGCGGCGGTGAAAAATCCGCCGCGTCCCTGTAGGTTCCGGTGAGCAGAAAGCGTTCCTTGCGCCCGATCTGCCCGGCGAACGCTTCGGTATCCCATAAAACAGGCAGGTCGCGCTCATAATCGACCGTTCCGTTTTCATAGAAAGCCGCGCGGTCCGTTTCGGGAAGAACATCCTCCAGCCGCTCGCCGTCGCGCACATATAAAACCGGAAGATATTCATGGTCATCCGCCGATCTCGGCACCGCGACCGGGCCGGCAAGGATGATCTCCCCCTCACACGCGAAATCCGGCATTCCGTCAAACAGATTGCCATAGGCGAGAATAGAGCGGTCTTCCTGCCGTATCGCAACGCCGTCCTGCGCGGAGACCGTTATGCTCCACACTTCCAGCCATCCGCCCTCCTCTACATGGAACAGGCCATCCTGCCCGCCCTGTCCCGTGATATGCAGGTATGGATACAGCGCAAGCGTTCCCCGCACTGTAATGGTGTATGGGCCAAGGTCCAAAAGGACCGGCTCCTTTCCCATGAGCTGCGGTGCAATAAAATCATAGGCTTCTCCCTGCTCAACGGTAATATCTGCCGTAAGACGCAGATTCCCGCCTGTTTGCCGCATGGAATCCAGCTTTTCCGTAAGCTCCGCAAAACTGGACGCCTCCTCCCACACCGTTTCCTGTGTGTCCGTCTGTTCCATGCCGGAGGCGTATGATATAATGGGAATATTTAAAAAAACCAGCAATACAGCCAGAATGAGACCTGCCTTGCGCAGGAACCGTCGCTCTGACATAAACGGCGCTCCTTTCTTTGGAAACGAGGTGATCCTATGAAAATACGGACAGCATGCAGTTCTATAATCATATTCGGCATCGTTCTTTGCTTTGCGACCGTATTTTTTACGTTTATTTTCTATTACGATAACAAGTATACCGACAGAGTTCCCGTTTCGCAAGATGGAATCCTTTCCGTAACGCGGCAAAACCTTGCGGCGGGCGTCAGTCTGGCGGACGGCTGGGAGCTGTATCCCGACCGCCTCCTTTCCCCGTCGGAGCTTTCAGCCGGGGATATCCGGCCGACCGATGCTTTTGTGGGAGAATACCTGACGCTTTCTTCGTTCCATTCGGACGGCGATCCCTACGGCAGCGCGACATGGCGTCTCCGCTTTTCCTACAGCGGCCCGGAAGGCACGGCCTCTTTGCTTTTGCCGGAGGTGTTCTGCGCGTTCCGGCTTTATATCAACGGCAGGCTGGCAGCAGAATGCGGCTCCACACAGCCGTATGCTCCGTTTGTGCGTGACACGGCCGTCTCATTTTCTCTGGCCAAAGAAAACGAGATCGTCCTGCAGACCATCAATGCCACACATTATTACAGCGGACTCACCTATCCGCCTGTTCTTGGAACGGCGCAGACGGTCGGACAGCTTCGCGCGGCACGGCTCGCTTTTTATGGGCTCCTTTGCTTCGGCACGCTTGCCGCCGCAGTGTTTTCCGCTGCTTTTTGGATGGGGAAGCGGCAGAAACGGAACAGTCTGATACAGAGCTTCGGAGTGCTCGCCCTTGCTTTTTCCGTTTGGACGGCCCATGCTTTTATTTGGACATTCGGAACGTCTGCCGTAAACCTGTGTTACGCGCTTGAGGACGCGGCATTCCTGCTGCTCCTATGGGGAACGTTCTGCATAGCGCTGCGGGTATGCGGCCTGTCTCATACGCGGTTTGCCCACATCATCTCCCGCACCGCGCTTACGATGGTATTCGTGGGCGGGATCATTCCGCTGTTTATTCTGCCCGTTTTTCCTGCTTTTGCCGCGTGGTATGGAACACTCGTTACCGTATACCGTTTTTTGAGCGCCGGGATCCTGACCGCGCTCTCTTTCTACGGAACGCTGCGTGGGAAAGACAACATGGCATGGATATTTGCCGGCTCCGGATTTTACGGTGCGGGAATACTTGCCGGCGCGCTTACCGTAAGCACCTTTGAGCCCATGCGCTTTGGCTGGATGGAGGAATATGGCGCGCTGGCGCTTGTCGTATGCTTCGGCATTCTCGTGGTGCGCAGAAGCTATGCCGTCGTACAGGAAAACCTGCGGCTCACCCAACATCTGCAGGAAGAGGTCGAGCGGCAGACCCATGATATCCGTCTGATGGTAAGCGAACGTGAGGACCTGATCTCCCGGTTCCTGCACGATATGAAGTCGCCGGCAGCGTTTATGCTTTCCTACGCACAGATGGTACGCAGCAACAATGTGCAGCTGGATGAGCAAACGCGGAAACAGCTTGCAGTCATCGAGGAAAAGTGCGGCATGCTCAGCGACCGCATCAGGCAGGTACAGCAATACGCCGCTGAAAACCGTCTGATAACGCCCCGCAAAAGGCTTGACCTGTGCGTCTTTCTCCGTGACCTTTACCGCTTCAACAAGCCGGATGTGGAGATGGACGGCCAAATTTTTTCCCTTGAACTGCCGAAACAGGGAGCCTGCACGGTCTATGCGGATCCGGAGAAGCTTACCCGGCTCGTTCAAAACCTGCTGTATAACGCCGTCAGCTTTACCCCGCCGGGCGGCAGTATTATACTGTCGCTTTCCTGCCGGAACGGAGACGCTTTCCTTTCGGTGCGGGATACGGGAAGCGGTATTCCGAAAAACATCCTCCCGCGCGTGTTCGACCGCTTTTTCACGACGCGTTCGGCCGATGGGGGAACCGGAATGGGGCTCTATATCGTGCGTACCGTCGCGCAGGAATATGGGGGCGACGTCGGTGTGCAGTCTGAGGAGGGACATGGAACCGAATTTACCGTCCGTCTGCCTCTTGCAGAATAGTCCTTAGGCAAACAACGGCCCGAAAGCGCCGCCTGATGCTTCCGGGCCGTGTTTATTTTCATGCATTTTCTCAGGAAATATCCCCCCTGCGCCGTTTTCTCAAACGGGCCGCACAAAACGCCGCCGCGCCTGCCGCAGCCGCCGTCAGGGCGAGCCACGGAGCAATATCGCGTCCGTCTCCTGTTTTCGGGTTCGCGCTCCCGCCCGTTCCTGTTTTGACCAGCGCATAATCCGAGCAATGGGATATCTCCAGCGTGACGAATCCGTCTTCTCCCACAGCGAGGCCCTCCGCCGCCGTTTTCAGCGCGCCGTCCCCGATATGATACAGCGTAAAGATATCGCCCTCGGCATAGCCGTGCCGCGCGGCGTTGACGCGGACCTGCGTTCCGCCGGGAAGCAGGCCGTCGTGCGCAAAGCGCAGTACCAGCCCGTCTTTTCCCGCGAGCAGGCCGCCGTAATCATCCTCCTGCGTTTTTGCGATCGTGATGCCCAGCCTCGTCAGGAGGGAAGCATCCGTAATTTTTGTGCCGTCAAATTTCCACTGGTACAGCGTGTTCCCGTCCGCGTCCGTTACGGCATATTGCAGCCGCTGCCCCAAACGCTTGAGCGCTGCGAGAACCTGCGCGGAAACGGTATGCCCATCGTCCACGGTCGTTTGCAGGGTGCTCGGCGCACCTGCCTTTTCCAGCATGGCGATCAGCTCTTCATCGCTGATCGGCTGTGTCGAGCCAACCGTTGCAGGCGCGTTCCGTTTGCCGTCATGAGTAAACCGGTACTCATAGTTTTTCGTATCGATGAACGAATCAACCTTGAAATGATAGTAACACTCTTCTCCGGTCTCCGGATTCGGCAGTTCATAATCGTTTGTGATCTCGATCCAGTCCGGATACCATGCGTCGCTGCCCTTGTTGACCAGCGTGATATAATCAATATCCGTCAGATACACGTCAAAATCCGTATAGAAATTATCATAACTGTTATTGGTAAATTTGCCGCCCGCTAAATCCGTAATATTGACTCCGTTGGTGGTCACAGTATTACCGGACCGGTCCGTTCCCGTAAGGTAGAGGTAAATATCCGACTTGCTCTCGGCGTTCTTGACATAACTGGTAGCGGTCTTTATTTTGTAGCTTACCGGCGTGTTGATCGCCGTAGATTCAGATATTTTCACGTTCACATGATGATCTTTTTTTGTATTATGGGCTATCGTTACGTTGCAGTCGTAAAAATAGCAGTTCACTCCGCCGGTCGTCCGTGTATAAAGATCGCACTTGTCGCCGCTTATATATACGTCGCAGTTTCTGCATTCCATCCAATACAACCCGCGAAGCCCATATTCCGTGCCTTGTACGGAAACCGCAAGACCGTCAAACCTTGCCGTTGTCGGCCCAAGAAAATTCCCATAGCTGTCCTCATGGACGTTGAATCCCCACGTTCCGGCAATGGTAATAGCTGCGCCTTCGCCCTCTCCTTTCACATCGAGCACGCTGTCCTTATCCAGATACATCCCCGCGCCGCCGCGGAAGCTGCATTCGCCCCTTACGGTCAGCTTCGCGTCCGATGCATATACGTCGACCGCCGCCTTATTCATATTCTTGTGGTCTATGTTCAGGCCGTCCACCGTCAGATCCGCCCCGGGGCGCATTTGGATTTGGAGGTTCTGGTAGGTGCGTCCGCCGCCTAAAATCGCGGCGTTTCCCGATACGACCACCACCTTATTGAGCATATCCGTGGAATTCAGTTTGGTCAGGTTCAGTCCGCTGCCCTCGCCGAGATAGATCTCATCCGGCAGAGTCGTCGGATCGCTGGGCGCGAGGAAACCATTGTCGTCCGTAGGGATCCCTGCCGTCTGGTTGCTCTTATCAAAGAAAACATACAGCAGCTCCGTATCTTGGAATAAAATTTCCTCTGAGCGGCCCGCCCACTTTACGCTCGTATCTTCATCCACTATGTCGTGATAGGAATTAGCCGTTACTTTATCCCTGTCTCCCGTCAGGTGGTGGGAATCCAGCATGCCCTGATCGAACGAATAGATATACTGCTTTTGGATACCGTTCAGGCGCGATTCGGTCTTTTGGCTGATATCGGCCAAAAGAAGCGCGTCATGCGAGGGCAGGGAAAGCTTGCCCTGATCCGACAGCCACGAGCCGGGGTTCGTGATCGTGGAGGTAAACAGCGTTTTCATCTCGCTCTCGGTCGCCGGGATATACCAACGCCCGTCCGCACTGGTCAGCTTTCCCTCGTGGCTCGGTTGACGGTAGATATCGTTTTCCCTGCTATAGCTCGTGACGGCAGAACCCAGCCGCAGCGTTTCCCGGCCGATCATATATTCGTGCCCGTCCGCGTTCACGATCACATGATAGGCGGGCAGCACTGTACCGTCGGCCAGCGTGATGCTCGTCTCGACCTCCTCCGGCGTCATCAGCTCGTTTATGCCGCTTTTCTCCGCCTGCGCGTTCAGGTTTTCGATCGTCTGATCGCCGACCGCCGCAAACGGATGGAGCGTTACCTGCGGGTCGTTCAGCACGGTATCATTGCTCAGCATATAGTTTGAATATTCTCCATACAGCCAGAGCAGGGCCGTCTGCAGAGCCGCCCCGTAATTGAACGCCGCAGCCGCTTCGTCTACGATCTGATGCTCAAACGGAAGATTCAGACGGGACAGTTCGATCTGCGCGTCCGTGAACGTCGTGCGCCCGGACGGGCTGTACATCGCATTGTGCACCAGTTCAAGGTCGCTTTCAAAGCTCGAGACGCCAAAAGGACCGTAGACTGCGTAGATATCCTGCATCAGTTCTTTTGTTTTTCCTTGGATCGCAAGCTCTTCCGGCTCCGAAATCTCGCCGTCCTCCGCTTTTGCGTCGGCCTCCGCCAGAAGCGCCGTGTAATCCTCCCAAAGCGGGGCGAGACGTCCGTATACCGCGTCCAGATCCTCGGCGCAGTCGTTATAGGCGTTCTGCGCAAATCCTCTTTCTATTTCATCGAACAGCTCCTCCATCCGTATGGTGAGCGCGTCCACTTCGTCGTCGATCTCATTGACGACCTCCAGCGTTTCGAGCACTGTCTCGTATATCTCAACGAGCGTATAATCGGTCGCATTGTAGAAGAAGAACAGCAGGCCTCCGGCAAATTCGCTTCCATCCTCCGACATATCCTCCAACGCCAGTACGATCTGCGTCTCGAGCAGTTCTTTTGCCCGTTCAGACAGCGGCTCCCTAATCCTGCCGATAATACCGCGCGACACTGCCGTGCCGCCCGCGCCGGACGTTTCTCCCAATGCGGGAGCCGCGCTCGGGACAGGGGCAGCATTCGCGCTCTGTACCTGCGCAGGCTGCGGCGAAACAACCGCAGACGGGGACGGTCCGGCATTTTCCGGGCCGCTCTCCCCCGGAGAAGCATCCGTTTCCTGCGGCGGAGCGGACGGCTCCGCAGACGGCGGCGCTTCCGCATCATTGACGGAGCTATCCTGAACAGGCGGCAGCCCGCCGCTCTCCGGAATGCCGTCCTGCGCAAAGCCTGTCGCGCCGAATGAGCATATCATGACGGCAGCCAATATCATACACACAATTTTTTTCATATCGAGCCCTCCATAAGCTGACGAATCAGAACAGTTTATATAATAAGCTTCCGCGCGCGCCGCAGCGGTGCGCACGAAACCGGTAAAAATATCATAGCAGATAAGACCGCGTTTGCGGCCCCTCTGTACAAAAAATGACGAACAGCGGATAAATCCGGGTGAAATGAAGAGAATAATTTTATACTTTATATTTTTTGGGCAGGGAATCCGTCTCCGTTCCTGCATCTTCCGGCAGTGTCGTCTCCTTCCCTCCGGCTTCGTTCGGCAGCCGTTTATATTTCTTTTCCAAACTATAAATATAGTACGTCCGGTCACGGATGAGCCTGCTTCCCATGCGGCGGGAGGAACGATATGTCAGGCCGGTTTGTTACTTGCCTATTGCCTATGTGGTATAATAATAAATAATCCATTTCGGACGGGAGAACGTATGAACGAAAAAGAATTTCAATTGATGATCAGTGCTGCAAAGCAATATTACCAGCTTGGTATCAGTCAGGAAGAGATCGCGAGGAAAGCCTATGTTTCCAAGTCTACGGTCTCCCGCCTGATCCGTAAAGCGGTCGATCTTGGATATGTCGAATTTAAAATCAATTATTCGGGCGAGGCGGTAATTCACCTCCAGCAGGAGCTGTTCGATTTCTTTGGCATTCCCTGCACAGTACTTCCCTCATTTGTAGACGATTACCTCCCGCGGCTTGATGATGTGTGCGCATATGCCGCACGCGATATTCCCGCATATATCGAGGACGGCGAGACTATCGGAGTCACATGGGGGCGTACAACCGAATATCTCGCTAAGAACCTGATTCCCCCCTCGCAGGAAAAACGGAACGTAAAAATCTGTATGCTGAGCGGCTTCGTGACAGGAACCATCGCTTCTATGAAAGCAACTCATATTATCGAAAAATTCGCGGATATTTTTTCTGCACAGGGTTTTGTCATGCCGGCTCCCTTGTTGGTCGATACGGAACATATTGCGCAGGTACTGCTATCCGATTCCAATATACGCTACGTCATGAACCTTTGCCGCAAGGCGCAAACCGTTATCCTTTCCGTAGGGGGAACAGACCTAAAGGATACTTTTCTGACGGATGAAGGGACCTATAATCTCAGCGTTTATAATAAAATCGCACACAGCGGAGGCGTCGGCGATGTTGCAGGGCGTAATTTCGACATCAACGGCAACGAGATCCAGAGTAATATTACCGGCCGGATCATGAGCATTCCTCTTGCAGACCTTAAGAAAAAGAAAAACCGTATCTGCATCGCGATCGGCGAACACAAAAGCCATGCCATCTTGGGCGCCCTGCGCGGCGGGATCGTGAACCGCCTTTATACAGACGAAATTACGGCGAAAGATGTCCTGAAAAAAGCCCGTTTGCTTAAAAAATAGATTCTTGCCCGCAGCCGAAAACCTTTTTGAAATTAGTTTCAAAAAGGTTTTTTTTGTGGGATTTTTGCCGGATCTTTCCTTTTTGCTGGACATAGAGCTCTGCAATGGTATACTGCAATCGGTTTTTCAAATCTGACTTTACTAAGGAGGAAAACAATATGGCAGAAGTTGTAAATATGCCTCGGCTCGGGCTTAACGAAGACGCCAGCGTGCTCGGCGAATGGTTCGTGTCCGAAGGCGATCCGGTCCAAAATGGCGACGAGCTTTTTTCCATCGAAACGGACAAATCCTCTATGACTGTTTATTCCGAAACAGGCGGAACAGTTCTGAAACGCTTCTATGAACCCTATGATGTCGTTCCTGTAATGACGCCGGTCTGCGTCATCGGGAATCCGGGAGAGGATATCAGCGGTATCCAGCCAGCAAAAGCCGGAACGGAAGCCGAACCCGTGCAGGAACAGAGGACCGTACCCGTTCCCCCGACAACAGAGGCATCCATATCCGCGCCTGCACCGGCGTCTCAGACAGGAGGCTTTTTATCTCCCCGCGCACGCAGGCTTGCCGAGGCAAACGCTGTAGATGCATCCCTGCTCACTGCGTCCGGTGCGGAAGGCAGGGTCATCGAAGCGGATGTGATCCGTGCGATGGAAGCTTTTCCCGTTCCCGCGGCGCAAGCAGCGCCTTCGGTGCCCGAGGCTTCCGCTGCGGTTCGCACAGACGATTCACGGCTCGAAAAAACATCTCCGATCCGCCGTGCGATTGCCAAAAACATGGTGCGTTCTTTGTCCAGTACCGCACAGCTCACTTCACACATGACCTACAATGCTTCGTGTATCCAGCGATACCGCGAATGGCTGAAATTGTCGCCGGGGGATGAAAAAAATGTCACGATCACGGATATGGTCCTGTTCGCAACGGCAAAAGCACTTCAGCAGTTCAATTATATGAATGCGCATATGGTCAGCGATGAGGAAATCAAATATTTCGATGATATCAATCTCGGCTGCGCGGTCGATACGGAACGCGGCCTCATGGTTCCCACCATCCAAAAGGCTCAGGAGCTTTCGCTCGTTGAGTTGTCGAGAAGGCTCAAGGAGCTTGCAGCGAAATGCCGCGATGGGAGTATCCGGCCGGAGGAAATGTCGGGGGCGACCTTTACGGTCTCTAACCTCGGCGGATTTGGCGTAACCGGATTCACCCCCATCCTGAATCCGCCCCAAATAGGCATTCTTGGCATCGGAACCATTGATTACGCAGTTAAAAAGACAAACGAAGGCATCCTATATTACCCGGCCGGCCATTTGTCTCTCACCTATGACCACCGCGCCGTTGACGGTGCGCCTTCCTCCAAGTTTCTGCAAGCGGTATGCAAAAATCTGGAGCAATTTGACCAACTCGTATAGGAGGAACATATCATGGAATCATATGATATTGCCATAATCGGCGGCGGGCCTGCGGGGTATCTCGCGGCGGAACGCGCGGCTGACGCCGGAAAAAAAGTTTTGCTTGCGGAAAAGCGGACAGTCGGCGGCGTCTGTCTCAACGAAGGGTGCATTCCCACTAAAACTTTCCTTTATTCCGCAAAAATATTTGAATACGAAGACCATAAAGGCAAAGACTTAGGCCTTTGCTGTGAAAATGCAGCGCTTGACCACACTATGGTGCTTGCCCGCAAACGATCTGTGGTAAATACGCTTGTCGGCGGCGTATCCTCCGCCCTCACGCGTAAAAAGGTCGACGTCGTACGGGGCGAAGCGGGGCTACGCAGGGCGGAGCATGGGTTCACTATTCTGTGCGGCGGAAGCTCCTTCTGCGCAGAAAAAGTACTGCTTGCGACCGGTTCCGAACCCGTCATTCCCAATATCCCCGGCATTGCAGGCGGCATTGGAGACGGCTCGGTGCTTACCAGCCGCGAAATTTTGGAGCTGCAGGAAGTTCCTGAAGAGCTTGTCATTGTAGGGGCAGGCGTTATTGGTCTTGAAATGGCTGCTTATTTCAACATCGCGGGAAGTAAGGTCACCGTCGTCGAAATGCTGGAGCAGATCGGCGGCCCAATCGACGCCGAGCTTTCCTTCGCGCTGCAAGCTCATCTGGAAAAAGCGGGGATCAAATTTATCTTGGGAAGCAAGGTCGTTGATGTGTCCGGAAAAACCGCACGTATCGAAACACCTTCCGGCAATCAAGACCTGCCTTATGATAAACTTCTGCTGTGTGTAGGAAGAAGGCCGTCCCTTCATATCCCGGGTCTTTCCGATATGGGCCTTTATGTGGAGCGCGGCGCGGTTTCAACAGATCTCCACTGTGAGACTAATATACCGAATCTATATGCGGCGGGTGATGTAAACGGAAAGTACATGCTTGCCCACGTTGCCTATCGTGAAGCTGAAGTAGCAATCAATAATATGACAGGAGTGCCGGACGAAATGGATTATGCCGCAGTCCCCGGCGTGATTTATACACAGCCGGAAGCTGCCTTCTGCGGTCTTACGGAACAGCAGGCGGATTCCCGGGGAATCAAAACAGTGGTCAAAAAAGCAACGATCAACCTAAGCGGACGGCACGTTGCCGAATATGGCATAAGCGAGGGCTTTTGTAAACTGATCCTTGATGAAAAAGGACAAACGGTTTTAGGAGCGGCACTGTTTTGCGCCTATGCTTCCGAGATAATTTATTCTCTTGCGCTGATGATCCAGAATAAGATCCCGGTAAAAAGCATCCGGAAAACGATCTTTCCTCATCCGACAGTCTGCGAAATTATTCGCGAAGTGCTTTTCATGTAACTTTTAGGAGGTAATCAAAATCATGACAAAAGAACTGTATCTTGATCCGGCTCAAATAAGAGCGCGCGGTACATCCGCATTCAAGGATATTCCACTGAACAACTATCAGAAAAAAATGAAGGACGTCCTCGGCGAATTCACCAGCGAAGAGCTCATCAATATCTTTTTCGATATGCTGACGATCCGCGAGTTCGAAACTATGATGCAGGATCTCCGTCTGACAGGCAAATATTGCGATATGGCTTACAACTATTCCGGTCCGGCACATCTTGGTATCGGTCAGGAAAGCGTCGCTGTCGGTCAAGCGTTCCTGCTCGACTGCAACGATGCGGTTTTCGGTACGCACCGCAGCCACGGCGAGCTGATTGCAAAAGGCTTTTCTGCTTTGCGCAAGCTGACAGACCGGGAACTTGAGGAGATCATGGAGCGTTCAAACGGCGGGGCGCAATACCGTGTCGTAAAAGAACATTTTTCCCTTGATGTCCGTGAAACCGCAAAACGTTTCTACCTATATGGTATTATGGCGGAGATATTTGGCCGCAAAAATGGTTTTGCGGAAGGCCTCGGCAATTCTATGCATGCGTTTTTTATTCCTTTCGGCGTTTATCCCAACAACGCCATCGTCGGGGGCAGCGCACCGATCGCGACAGGTGCGGCGCTCTACAAAAAGAATATGAGGAAAAAAGGTATCATAGTTGCCAATGCAGGCGACGGCTCGCTCGGCTGCGGCCCGGTATGGGAATCTATGAATTTCGCTTCTATGGATCAATATAAAACGCTATGGGAAGAAGGATATAAAGGCGGCCTGCCGATCCTCTTCAACTTTAACAATAACGGATACGGCATGGGCGGCCAAACCAGCGGCGAAACCATGGCATACGGCATACTCGCACGTGTGGGCGCCGGCATCAATCCAGATCAGATGCATGCGGAACGTATAGACGGTTTCAATGTATTCGCCGTGATCGATGCAATGAAACGCAAAAAAAAGCTGCTCGAAGAAGGAAAAGGCCCGGCTCTCCTCGATGTTATCACCTATCGTTTCTCCGGTCACTCCACATCGGACGCCAATCCCAACCGCACACAAGAAGAAATCAACGCTTGGGAGGCACAGGATGCGATTGCTGATTATGAAAAACAGCTTGTTGAAAATGCTGTCCTGACAAAGGAACAAGCTGATTCCCTGCGGGAAGAAGTACGCAGCCTGATTTTTTCCGTATTCAAGCTGGCGGTCGATGATAGCATTTCTCCGCGTATGGACCTATTGAGAGAGCCGGACAGCATTGAAAAATATATGTATTCCAACCGGCACATGCCTAAAATGGCGGATACTCCCGTTGAGGTCTGTGCGCCTAAGGAAGAAAACCCACGCCTTCAGCGTCTGAAGAAAAAGAGCCGCGACGGGATAAAGGACGGTAAAGAGCTGCCTTCTTCCGCAGTCGTTCAGCTGCGCGATGCGATTTTTGAGTCTGTTCTGGATAAATTCTATGAGGACCCAACCTTGGTGTCGTTCGGCGAAGACCTAAGGATCTGGGGCAGCGCCTACGGGGCTTATAAGGACCTCGATAAGTCTGTTCCTTATCATCGGCTTTTCAACTCCGGGATATCGGAATCCGCCATTGTCGGCGCTTCCGTCGGGTATGCCATGATGGGCGGCAGAGCGCTTCCTGAGCTGATGTACTGTGACTTTCTTGGCCGCGCAGGCGATGAAGTACTCAACCAGCTGGCAAAATGGCAGAGTATGACTGCAGGACAGGTGAGAATGCCGGTCGTTCTGCGTATGGGCGTGGGTGCAAAATATGGCGCGCAGCACTCTCAAGACTGGTCGAGTATCTGCGCACACGTTCCCGGTCTTAAGGTCGTATTCCCCGTCACCCCATATGACGCAAAGGGGCTTCTTAACTCCGCTCTCTCCGGAACGGATCCCGTTATTTATCTTGAAAGTCAATCTCTCTATGGTATTGGCGAAACTTTCCACAAAGGCGGCGTTCCAAAGGATTATTATGAAATCCCGATTGGGGAGCCGGATATCAAAAGGCGTGGCTCCGATCTTACGATCCTGACCATTGGCGCTACGCTGTATAAGGCGATAGAGGCCGCAAAGCTCTTTGAAGATCAGTATGGAATCAGCGCGGAAGTGATCGACGCGCGGAGCATTGTTCCTTTTAATTTTGGTCCGGTTCAGGAATCTGTAAAAAAGACAGGCCGTATCATCATCGCAAGCGACGCATGTCAGAAAGGTTCCATCATCAATGATTTCGCCCAGAATATCTGTTCCTCCCTGTTCAATTATCTGGATGCTCCGCCTGTTGTGTTAGGCGCCAGAAACTGGATCACCCCCGTATATGAATTGGAGGATTCTTTCTTTCCACAGGCTGATTGGTTTCTCGACGCATATCACCAGAAAATACAGCCGCTTCCGGGCTATACGCCAAAGCGTTCCTTTTCGGTCGCCGAAATGGACCGTCGAAACAAAGCAGGTGTATAAGGATATTCGTTCCATGTAAATTTTTTGTGGTATATCTCACGAAAGGGCCTGTCCACGCTGCCACAGCAGCGCTCAGACAGGTCCTTTCTATTTTTCTTTTGCCCCGCGCCTAATGTTTCTCCCATTTCCGATATCCGGTACTATATCTTTATCTTTGTTCCTTCAGCCCAACGCTGTCATAGAGTCTTTTTCTATTTATAAGCAGCCATTGCAGCCTCTCAATATGTAGGCTCTTTATTCTTGCAATGCCGTTTAGACAAACCATCTCAGTTGTTTCCCGGTTATCAAAACCGCCCCCTACCATTTCCTTTCCCGAAATGTTAAAGCAGCATGCCCAGTATAGCCATCACGCAATAAAAAACCGGAGTTTCATAAAATCTCCGGTTTTTTATCTCTGTTTTAATTTATTTTGCAGCTGTATGCCGTTCAATCTATTTCTTCATTCAATTCGATCTGTGTTACATCAAGAACGCCGTCCTCGACAAAGAGTCCGAATTTATGGAAGGGTGCTCCGCCCGTAGGATCATAGATACGGAAAGAAAGAGCCAGCTCGTCGTTTACAAAGCATTCGACAAAAGAATCATCCACAAAGGCTTTTACATCGATTTCCTTACCGTTTTCGATCCTGATCGGACGTTCGATCGTCCTCGGACCATCTACCTCCATCGGCGCATCGTCGATTTTTGGGTTCAATGTTTCCCAGAAAGGATCCAATGCGACCGGGTAGCGTGTGATACTCACCCGTGACCTTGCAGGCTCAAAAATCAGTTCCCACGACGGAGACAGGCCTTCCGTACTCTTCAGAAGCAGACCGAATGCTCCGTATCCGTCCTTCAGGTTCAGCTTTGCATGCAGCATCACCGCATCTTTGCTCTCTTCTTCAAAGAAACCGTAAGCAAACGTAGATGTAGAATCCACCTGAATGGAATCTCCGTCTTGCCGCCAATCGCCCATCATTTGCTTAAATTTCTTCTGTACCGGTTTGGCGAAATTGTCTACGATCTCATGCGGTACGCATACCGCGAGAGAACCATCCTCCCTCTGCAGAAGTTCGTGCGGCATTGCCATATCGCCCGCATAGGTCCATCTGCCCTCGTTTGTCAGTGTTTCACGTTCATAAATATTTCCCCACTGAAAGCGGCGTTTTCCGTCTGTAAGAGATTTTGCCGCATAGAAACGTCTCCCGTCAAACCCCGGAAGGCTCGGAACACGCCACGGCCCATGACAGCTTTTGGATATACGGTAGGTCGTCTTGGCATTCTGGTCAAAATGCGAATAAACAAGATACCACCAGTCACCCATTTTGAACATTTCCGGGCATTCCGGGCAAATCATATACCACGGAGCATATAATATATTGTCTTCGCTCCAGTTCCACAAGTCTTTCGACGTACGATAGGTGATAACGCCTTTCCGATGGAACGGACCGCCATCCTGATATCTTGCAGCCAGTACCATCCAATATATTTGTTCATCTTCATTCCAGAACACATAGGAATCTCGGTAATCGATCTGTTCCAGATCAGCTGCCGGACGGAGTGTCGGAAAATCCGGACGTTTCGTATATTGATATCCGTCTTCACTGGTCGCAAGACAGATTTTCTGTGGATTTTCCGCATCGTGATCGAACGCGCAATAGAACAGATAGAACATACCATCGTCGCGTTTGCGTACTAAACTGCCAGTCCAGCACCCATCCTCATCTATCTCTCCGGGCTTACCGGGATAAAGCGCAGGCTCATGTACGGTCCAATGTACCATATCTGTGCTGGAAATGTGGCGCTGCGTATCCTTGCTCCGAATTTCCGGTACGATCTCGCCCAGAGAATCCCACGGCGGGCTCAAGTGTATCACATGATAAGCCCCGTCAACAAACAAGGGCATCGGATCACTTGCAGGCGGGTTATTCGTGCCTGAGCGGCGATAAATATTAGACATAATCTTATCCTCCTTAATATCGTCTTTTTTATTAATTTTTTTCAAACAAATCTTTATTTCTCTGATAGAGTTCTATGAAGACAGCGTATGCCTTCCGGTAGCATTCTGCGTTCTTGCTATTTGGAAAGTAAACCTTTTTGTCCATCTCTATTAGATGTGCATAGTCGGCGTCTGAACGAAATATTCCCGCTCCCAGTGCCGCAAGAATTCCTGCTCCGAGCGCTGCCTGTTCTTTTATTTTTGAAACCACGACCGGTTTTTCATAAATATCCGCTTGTATTTGCAGCCATACGGGGCTTGACACAGCGCCGCCCGAGGCAATAATTTTATTTGTCTGTATTCCCAGCCCCCGGAAAATTTCCAACGTGCTTTTTAAACTGTATACTACGCCCTCCATCACTGCGCGGGCCAAATACCGTGAATCATGTTTTAAATGAAGGCCGAATAATATCCCTTTTGCTTTTGGATTCATGTAGGGCGTTCGTTCGCCGGTCAGATGCGGAAGAAAAATAACACCATCGCTTCCAGCGGGGATCTCGGAGGCCATTTTACTCAATTCTTCAAAGGAGGCCGCCTTTAATATATTATTCTTCAGCCACTTCAGCGACATACCGCTGCATAACGTCGCACCATAGATAATATATCCACGGTTTACCGCATGGCAAAAAGTATGTGTCCTCATCATCGGGTCGAAAACATCCTTGTCGATATAGGAGGATATTTCACCTCCTGTGCCGATATTGGATATGACGATACCTTCTTTGTCAGCACCATTCCCAATCCCCTGACACTGCTGATCTCCCGCGCCGTAAATCACAGGGATCCCCACCGCGAGCCCAGTCTGCCTCATGCATTCGGCCGTAGTTTCCCCGGCGACTTCCGTTGATTCATGACATTCCGGCAGCAAACCGCTTTCCACAGAAAACTTTTCCGCAATCCGGTAGGCCCAGTCGCGCCGGCCGATATCAAAGCATCCTGTTGAAGCTGCATCCGTCACATCAGAAGCGATTTTTCCGGTCAGCTTCATACGAATGTAATCCTTGGGCAGGAAAATCTTATCGATCTGCCGGTATATCTCCGGCTCATGTTCCCTGACCCACAGCAATGATGGGAAAGCAAAACCTGTAAAAGGCTCGTTTTGCAGTATATTTTGGATTTCGTTGTGCGATACTCTACGTTGGAGCTCCCTTACTTGTTCCTCTGAGCGCTGATCAAGCCAGATGATCGCCGGCCGCACCGGGTTCCCCGCCCGGTCTACTGCGACCAGTCCGTGCATCTGTCCCGAAAGTCCAACAGCTGCAATTTTTTGAAACACATCCGAATATTTTTCTTTCAATTCCAGAAGGATCTTACAGGTGGCGTTCCACCACATCTCAGGTTCTTGTTCCGCATATCCGTTTATGGGGATGGATACATCATAATCCTGAGAAGCCTGCCCGATCACGCCTCTTTCGCAGTCGATCAGCAACGCTTTCACACTTGATGTTCCCAGATCTATTCCTAAAACTACCGACATATTTTTTCCTTTTCGACGTTACAATTTTTCTGCATTATCCTATTATTCAAAACTTCTGGTTCCGCTTTTTCAGGAAATCGATCATAACGGCGATCAAAATCACAATTCCCTGCACGATATATTGCCACGATGAATCTATCCCTAGGAGATTCATCCCGTTATTAAGCACTGCGATGATAAAGCAGCCAATCACTGTACCGGACAGCGTTCCCACACCGCCTGTCATACTGGTCCCTCCCAGAATAACTGCCGCAATCGCATCCATCTCCGCGCCATCGCCCACATTAAATTGTCCTGAAAACGTCCTCGATGCGCTTATAATACCCGCAAAGGAAGCAAGCAGCCCCGCAAGGATATATACGGTGAATGTGACATTTTTAGCGTTGATACCGGAATAAATCGCAGCCTGCTTGTTTCCGCCAACCGCATAGATATGCCGCCCGAACCGCGTAAAAGCGAGTATGCAGCCTACAACTGCAATTGCAATGATCATATAAATGACCGGCGCCGGTATCGCACCATAATAGCCTGTGCCGATAAAGCCAAACAGGTCATCTGAAACCATAATTGTTTTATTCGCAGTATAGACCCGCGCAAAACCGCGCCCAATATTCATTGTCGCCAACGTCACAATAAAAGGCGGTATCGTTGTCCGCGAGATCACAAGTCCGTTAAATACGCCGACCAGTGTACCTGCCCCCATCGCCAGCAAAATGGCAAGTCCGGATGGGAGCCCATTATTGGTAATGAGCCCCGCGCAGAGGCAGCCCGAAACCGCAATCACAGATCCTACCGAGAGATCGATTCCGCCGAGAATAATGACCATCGTCATACCGCAGGCTAAAAATGCGTTGACCGACATCTGCCGCAGTACATTGATAATGTTTCTGGACGTCGCGAAAGAATCCGTAAAAATCGCCAGCAAGACGCACATTGCGATCAGCCCAATTAAAATCCCCAGTTTGTCTTTCAATCCAGTCTTCAAAGAACCGCCGAATCTCGAAAGGGAACTCCTGTTCCCCAGCATTTCCTGACCTTTCATATTTCCCTCCTGTATATTTCTGTATTATGCAACGATATCCGTTGTCGCTAATGTCATGATTTTTTCCTGATCTAATTCAGCGCGGTCCAGAATACCCGTTGTCCGTCCATGACACATAACTACCACGCGATCACTCATATTGATGAGTTCCGGAAGCTCAGACGATACCATAATGATGGAGAGTCCGTTCGCGGCCAGTTCATTGATCAGATAGTATATTTCTGCTTTGGTTTTGACATCTACGCCGCGCGTCGGCTCGTCTAATATCAATATTTTTTCCGTGCACATCAGCCAGCGGCTGATCAGCACCTTCTGTTGATTCCCTCCGGAAAGGCCCGATACGAGCTGTTCCGGCGAAGCCACCTTGATCGACATTTTTTTGATATACTCGTCTACAAGCCGCATTTCTTTCGCCCTGCTGTAAGATATCCCCTTAATGAACTGTTTTAATACGTCGATCGTCATATTGAACCGCACGCTGGATTCCTGAAATAAACCTAAATCTTTCCTGTCTTCCGGAACCATTCCGATCCCAAGCCTGATCGCCTCTTGGGGATCACTGATTTTTACTTCTTCCCCATTCAATCTGATCGTTCCAGAAATAGGTTTTTGGAGCCCGAACAAAATTTTCATCGTTTCACTGCGTCCTGCCCCAACGAGGCCGGAGAATCCAAGGATCTCACCCCTGCGCAGGTTGAAGCTCGCATCCAATACATCTTTTCCATCTGAGAGGTGTTCCGCCTCTAAAATAACTTCTTCCGTCGCCGTATCCGTTTTTGTATAATAGCTCGAAAGCTCGCGTCCGACCATGAGCGCCACCAGTCTCTCCCGCGGCGTTTCCGAAGTGACTACTGTATCGATATATTGGCCGTCGCGCATGATCGTGATACGGTCTGCGATCTCGTCCAGTTCAGCCATTCTATGTGAAATATAAATAATTCCGATTTTACGTTCTTTGAGCTTACGAACCGTATCAAACAGGATATCGACCTCTTTTGTAGAAAGAGAAGAGGTTGGTTCGTCCATCACAATGATTCGTGCTCCAAACGAAATTGCACGGATGATCTCGACCATTTGCTGCTGTGCGATCGTGAGTTCGCCAAGAAGCTGTCCGGCCCGGACATCCATTTCATATTCGTCTAAAATTTCCTGCGCCCGTTTATTTTGCTGTACCTTTTTCACGAAACCGGATTTTGTTTCCTCCTGTCCCAGAAAAATATTCTCAGCAACCGAAAGATACGGCACGCTCATCAATTCCTGATGGATAACGCTCACACCATTTGCACGCGCACTTTCCACGTCATGAATATCAACCTGTTTTCCGTCAATATGAATTTCCCCTTCATCCTTTGTATAGATCCCGCCGAGCACCTTGATCAATGTAGACTTTCCCGCGCCGTTTTCTCCTAGCAGCGCATGGACTTCTCCTGCTTTTACTGTCAACTGGACATCATCAAGAGCTTTTACGCCTGGAAAACGCTTGCATATATGTTTCATTTCCAGTAATTCACTCAACTTTTTTTCCTCCCCATCGTGAGATCATCTGATCCAGCCAGCATTCCTTGCCCTACTGGTTACATTTAAAATTATTTGGCGCTTCCCGCATTCTCGGCCGCGGGAAGCGCCAGTATTACTTATCCGCCTTTTATTTTACTGATTACTGCCAGCCGTCTAACGGATAATCATTTACGTTGTCCGCATTGATAATAAAAGGTGCTACGTCGATCTGTTTTGGGAATTCTTCCCCTTTCAGGATCTTGTATGCGACTTCAATACTCTGCTGTCCCATTCCGATCGTAGACTGCGCCGCCGTTGCCTTATAGGGCGAATCTGCTTTTGCAATTTCCACCTTTGTTTCCGGATTGCCGTTTACACCATAGATCGCAACATCGTCGCCCGATGCTACGACCGCCGCATACGCGCCCATTCCGGATTCATCGTTGATTGCAAAAATCGCTGTCAGGTCACTATGGGCCTGTAAAATATCTTCTGTCACGGAAAGGCCTGTTTCCGGTTTTCCGCTTGCATCAAATTGTGCTACCACTTCGAAATTGCTTCCTTTCAGCGCATCAATGAAGCCATTTGCACGGTCAACGGCGGCTGTATTGATCGGATAATCAAGCACTGCCACTTTACCGCCGTCCGGAAAATCTTTCATCATCTGTTCGGCCGCAATTTGTCCGGCTTTGTAGTTATCCGTCGCCACAAACGTATCTACAAGCTCGATATCTGCAACCGCCGAGTCAAAATTAATGATCGGGATCCCTGCATCAACCAGCGCTTGCACTGCCGGTTTGCACGCTTCCGCATCTACCGGATTAAAGAATACCGCATCTACATCCTGACTGATAAAATCCTCAATGACCTGCAACTGCGCATTACTGTCCGATTGTCCTTCCAGATGGATGATCTCATCTCCGTTTTGTAGTACCACCTCTTCAATTGCCCCATAAACAGAATCAAAGAAACTGCCCGCGCCCCATTCTGTAAAACCGAACACATAATGATCACCGTTCTTGGGTTCCCGCGCTTCGTACTGAGCTGTTTCCACAGCCTCTGAAGCGGATGCATCCGCAGATTCCGCTGTTGTGGCAGGTTCCGTTTCTTTCGGCTCCTCGGATACCGCAACAGATTCCGTTGCCGGAGCAGATCCCGTCTCTGCCGGGGCCTCCGCGCTGCATGCAACAGCACTGCACGCGAGCACTACACACAATACGATCAATAGTACCTTTTTCATTGTTTCCTCCACAAATTATTTTATTTTGCCCTTTCAGGCAAACTCTGATATCTGGTTTTCTGCCGTCCGTTCTTTAAGACTCTTGAGTTTTTCTGTGCTATTCTTTTTTAGATTGGATAATCATTTAATTATTTTATCGAATTAATTATATTATTCATTTTATATTATGTCAATATATTTTTTCCTCTATTTTTTATTCATTAAAAAAATCCTTTATATATGCGGATTTTCATTCCAAATTTCATCTTTTTATGAATTTATAAATTTTATTAATTAATTTATTGACATAATTATTTTCCTGTGTTAATCTCTCTTTAAAATAGAAATAATTATTAAGCAGTTATTCGCCATCATTTTTTAAAAATCATGCTTTACAATAAAATACGAGGTGAAAAATATGAAGTTATTCAGAAGAAGTAAAGAAGGTTTTGCATCCGGAGACGCGATCCCATTCTATCATGACGGCGTTTATCATTTATTTTATCTGACAAGCCCGCCGGACACCACTCGGTATCCCGATCGGGTTCGTACAACGTGGCAGCATGCCCGTTCAGCCGATCTCGTTCATTGGGAGGAGCTTCCTCCAGCGCTTGTTCCCGGCGAGGAGCCTCAGGTAGATGCAAATGGCTGTTGGACAGGTTCTGCTATTTATGCGGAGGGAAAATACCATATTTTTTATACTGGTTATCATATTTCCGCTGAATTCCCGCAGACCATTTGTCATGCAACCAGTGACGACAGCATTGTATGGGTAAAAGATGAGGACAGCCCCTACATCGTTCCGGATACAAGGTATTACGAATCCATAGATTGGCGTGATCCCTATGTTTTTTATAACGATGAGGATGCGTGCTATTGGATGCTGATTGCTGCGCGCCGTAATGAAGGGCCGGAAAACAGACGTGGCTGCGTCGTACTTTACAAATCCCAGAATTTAAGGACCTTTGAGCACTACGGCGTCCTCTATGAGCCTTACCACACAAACTGTCCTGAATGCCCGGAGATGTATCGTCTTGGAAATTTCTGGTATCTCTCCTATTCTCGTTTTTCCGAACGCGCGCAGACTCTCTATCGTTTTTCTATGTCTCCTTACGGTCCATGGCGTACTCCGCAGTTTGACGGTATTGACTGCCGCCGCTTTTATGCAGCGAAATCACTAAGCGACAAAGAAGGCCATCGCTTCTATTTCGGATGGATCCATGACCGCGAGGGCGCTTCTGATGAAGGCTGGTGGCAATGGGGCGGCGACTTCGCGATCCCGCATGAGGTAAAATCCGCACCGGACGGCAATCTTTATGTATCTATGCCTGAAAATATCTATCATTCTTTTGGTGCAGGATTTTCCGCAGATTTCAGACCTCATTTTGGTAATACACGCAGTTACGGCAACAAGTCCGTTTCCATCAATTCCATCGGCTCACTCAGCTACGGATTTTTTGATCTGCCTGCCCAAAAAGAATTTCTCTTTGAATGCAATATCGTTCCCAGCGACTGTGGAGATTATTTTGGTATCACGTTGAAAACAGATTCTGATCTTGATAAGGGATATCTGCTTGCTTTCGATCTCGCCGGACAACGCGTTTCCCTCAACAAACTTCCCGCACCCCTTGATCCTTTCTGGGCAACACTTTCAGGGAAAGAACAGCCCCTTCCCGAGGTGGACGGTCCCCGTGTATGCGAGAAAACATTTCCTTTTGGAAGCGGAGATACTATCAATGTTAAGATCGTAGTCGGCAAAACCACTATTGAAGCGTTTATAGACGATATGATCGCTTTCTCCTATCGTTCCTACGAACCTGCAGAGCACGAAATCGGCCTGTTCGCGCAAGACAGTAACGTGGACTTCCATAACCTTTCTTTTCAGAATCTGGAATAGCCTCCTTCCTACGCTCCAATAAAATATCCCGGCAAAATCGCCGGGATATTTTATTTTTACGGTATACTCTGCCCCGATCCTTCCCTCATTTAGCCGACCTTTCCTCTGCACTATCGAACAATTCCGTATTTTTAAACAGGTGATCGATTGCGACGGCACTCGCTCCAATATAGGCGGGATCCGGCTGGAAGGATGACAGGCGTACATTCACGTTTTCTGCGATCCGTTTTGACTTAAGCTTATCGACGTTCTGCATGATCTCATCGATCAGCAGCGGGCCAATAGCAGCCATTTCATCTCCAATGATCAGAGTGTGCGGATTATAGATATAAATAATATTGATGATTCCCACACTCAGGTAGTAAACGATTTTTTTAAAAACAGAATAGGCCATCTTATCCCTTTCCACTGTCGCCTCAATCAGTTCATCCAACGTAAAGCCTTCCTTGAGCATGGTCTTTTTTCCACTGCTCCGTTCTCTTTCTGCCTGCTCCATAAACGCTCTGCTTGATGCATAGAGCGTCAGGCATCCCCTGTTTCCACATTCGCATTTGATTCCGTTTGCATTAATACTGGCATGCCCTACTTCGCCCGCAATACCGAGGGAGCCGCGGATAATCCGTCCATGATAGGATATCCCCGCGCCAATGCCTTGTCCGACCGCGAGATAGATAATAGTGTCATTTGAAAACTTTGTTTCACGAAAAGAGCATTCCGCAAGTACTCCCGCATTGGCGTCGTGATCTACCACGACCGGAATACTGAAATCCTGTTCCAGCTCCTTTTTGATCGATACCTTTTCCCATCCGGGCGCGTCTGTTATAATGCCGATTTCTCCCTCCTTATAAAAATAAGGACCAGGCACCGCAACGCCAATCGCGGAAATAATTTTGTCATTTTCAGCGATCACTCTTTTGATCGTACGCTTGATCTTGGCGATGATCATTTCCGGCGCTTGACCGCTAACGTTTTCCTTATAAGGTTTTGAAACTTCTTCTCCAAGGAAATCAACGAGACCGACCATAAAATATCTCCTTGAGATGCGAACCGCTGCCACACAATGCCGTTTCCGTTCCAGCGTAACAGCAATAGAACGCCTCCCTCTCATGCCTTCCAAAAAGCCGATCTCCTCAACGATCCCCCACGCAATAAAATCATTGATAATATTGGTAATAGTCGCCTGCTTCAGCCCTGATTGTTTGGAAAGTTCGGAACGCGCACATATCTTGTTTTGCTGAAGCAGCTTCAAGACCAACGTCCTGTTCATCTGCTGAATATTTTCAAGATTTTTTCCTTTTGTAGCAGCCATATAAATTCTCATTCCCCACTTTCTCAATACATATCCTGTCTGAAAACGGTCCATCGCAGGAAAACCGTTTTTTCTTTGATATTATCTTATACCAAATTTCATATACAAGCAATTATAATTTTTTTGTTTAATTATTTTATTTTATAAATAAATTCATAATATGAATGATTTCATTACAGCTTTTATACAAATCAATGATATCTTTTGCAGCGTTAAAGCATCGTTTGCAAGGATATATCGGACGGTTAGCCGTTTCTCCTTTTTAAAATGTACCTCCGTTTGTTAGGTTTTATCTAACTTTCGGGGTGCACTTCAGGCTCAATGGTGACGATTATTTTATACCTTACGCTTAGGGCTAACCTCAGTTTCTTTTTTTACTTCCCGCTTTTCTCATAATATATCGCAACTGTGTCGCAAACCGCAAAATTTCAAAGAAAAAAAAGCCTTTAACCATCGGGTTAAAGGCTTTTTTCTGGTGTGCCAGAAGAGATAGCGCGCGCTGCGCCTTTGGCTTGCGTTTGCATGAACCCCCGGGGCTTCGAATCCTCCATGATATAAAAAAGATGCCAAGAAAAATGAAGGGGTCCCGCGAAAGCTCAATGGAGCATGGCGAAATGGATTTCGCGGGGATAAAGGAAGTGCGCGGCGCGCACCCGTACCATATTGAAAAATGAGTTGTCATTATACTGCAAAAACTGTCCGGCGCAAACTCTTTTCTCTTATCACACGCCCGCGTGTTTTTTCCCCCTCAAACTCCCCCTTTTTTCCCCCCGCACACAAACATCAATGAAACGCTCATGTGTGCGGGGGCATTTTGTTTCGGTAGGCAACCGCGCCGCGTCTCGGGTCATGCTTGCGGCGCGGTTGCCTTTTTATTGATAGCTTGCTCGCTTCATGAGAGGGGAAAAAACAGAAAACCGCAAGCCCGGCTTGCGGCGCGGGCTTTTTATGCGTTCCCGCTTCCCGCCGCTTATGTGTGGGCGGCTCCCGTTCGCTTCGGCTCACCGCCGCCATAAGTGCGCCTATTTTTTAAACTAACGGGTATTCCTCCCGGGTCGTGGTGTGCAAGCACGCGCTCCGAACACGCCCTACGCGCTTCATAACGCCGTTAATCACACGGCGTTATTCCGCTTGCCGGGCGGTTCCTCGCTTACCCCAACGCACTCACGGCACTTCGCTTGTTCGAGTGCGCCGGGGACCCCATTTTAGCGGCGTATTGCGCCGCCCTGCGTCCTATCCTGCCGCCTTGCGAATCTTTCCAGTATCGCATATTTTCCCCGCCTTGCGGCAATGGTAAACGCTCCGCGCACTCCGTGCCATTGTCGCGGCGGTAAAATATGCCCTATATCATAAAAATTCGCATTTTTGCGGCGAAAGGCGGTTTTCAATCATGAAAAAATATCTTTGTCGGAATTTCATCGTCATTGTTTTTCAAAACGGGAAAGTGGCATTTCAGCCTAACAGCTTCAACTGCTCCGTTGCGGATTCCGTAACGGAAGCCAAAAAAGAAATTGACCTTTTTTGGAAAATCTATCACGCTTGTTTCAATGAAAAGAAAAAGTAACTTTGTTGCTTTTTCCTTTTTGCCACGTTAAAATATAATTTGCAAGGGTACATAAGCGGGCGGTTAGTCACTCCCTTATGAAAGGGGATGAGGCTTATGGAATTAGTATTTTTAGTAATTTCATTGGTCGTGCTCTGGAAAATTTTTTCAGACATCAAAAAATAACCGCCCCTGCACGGACGGTTATTTAAACAAATAACACACCGGGCTAACCGCTTTGCGGTTGTACCCTTGCTTTTATTATACACACTATTCACAAAATTATGCAATAGTTTCTTTTTTTCTTTTTCATTTTTTCCTATAATGTGTCACAAATCAAAAACAAGAAGATAAAGAAAAAAGCCTTTAACCCGTATGGTTAAAGGCTTTTTTCTGGTGTGCCAGAAGGGATAGCGCGCGCTGCGCCTTTGGCTTGCGCTTGCATGAACCCCCGGGGCTTCGAATCCTCCATGACATAAAAAATGCCATTCCATACGCTTCGCGCACGGAATGGCATTTGGTGTAGCCTCTTTCAATAAATCCGAACCCTCTATATCCCGAAGGGAAATGGTCTTTGCACCTTCCGTATAATTTAATGTGATGACGACCTTATCGTCATATAAATAAATCGCGTTGACGAAGCTGTCTATCAGCCTCTGTCTCTGCTCCCGTTTCGTGATATCGCTGTCCCGGAAACGATAGATGAAAAAGGATATCTGCTCCCTCGTCAATAAAGGATGCCGTATCTTCTCCTGCAGGATACTCGTTTGCAGTTTGCTTTTCGTTTCCTCCAGTTCCCGCAGCCTTTCCTTTGTCGATTCTGTCAAAAGTCCCTGCTGGATCGCGTCCAGCAAATTTCGTATCCCATTTTCCGTTTCCGCAAGCTGCCGTTCCAGCAAAGGAAGCTCCCTGCTCTCCTTGGATTGCAGATTCAACAGCGCGTCGATCAGCCGTTCCAGTTCGTCGTCATGCATCAATTCCTGCATAATGCGGCTGACTACAAAGTTCTCGATCCAGTCCTTTTGCACAGCTTTTTTATCACAGGTCTTTCTTTGCTTGGTATTCGTGCATTTGTAGTAGCGATAGATCTTCGCCGTATGGCTCGTACCGCTTTCCCCCACCATAAAGGCTCCGCACTTTCCGCAATACAGCTTTGTCGTCAGCAGATAATCGTCCTCCGCCTTGTGTCTTGTCGGAGCCTTCTTGTTCTGCTTCATCCGCTCCTGCGCACGTTCAAACAATTCTTCTGAAATGATCACAGGCATCCCGCCCGGCGTTACGATATCCCCATAGCGGTATTCGCCAAGATACCGCCTGTTTTTCAGCATGTGGGAAATGATATTCAAAGAAATCGGTCCGCCTCTTGAAGAACGGATCCCCTTAGCGTTCAGCCCGTCCGCGATCTCTTTCATTGTTGCACCTTCCGCATATTGGTTGAAAACTTCCTGCACAATGGGGGCAGCAACTGGATCGATCTGAAAATGCCGTTCGCTGTCGACCACATATCCCATCGGTATACTGCACCCGTTAGATTTGCATTTCAGCGCATTTTCTTTCATGCCGCGCCTGACCTTTTCGGAAAGCTCTGCCGAAAAGAATTCTGCATATCCCTCTAAAACCGATTCCAACAGGATACCTGTCGAGTCCTCTGCGATACTCTCCCGTGCTGAAACGACTTTCACGCCGTTTTTCCGCAGGATCATCTTATAATGGGCGGAGTCGTAGCGGTTGCGCGCGAAGCGGTCGAGCCGCCATACGATCGCCACGTCAAACAGGCCCTTTGCGCTGTCCTTAATCATTCGCTGGAAATCCGGCCGGTTATCCGTTTTAGTCGAAAGTGCCCGGTCAATATATGTTCCAAGAATATTGATATCCTGTTTTTCTGCAAACTCCATACATTCGCGAATCTGTCCTTCAATGGATTCCTCGCGCTGGTTGTCCGAGGAATACCACGCATAGATCACTCCGTTCATTGCTTCGATTCCTCCGGATTCGATTTCGCCAATTCGCCCATATCCTTTACCAGATTTCGGAAAGTTTCCTCGCCGTCCAAATAAACGTCATTGTAATAAATCGGCTTGCCGAATAAAATTTTTACCGCTCGTTTTATTCGTTCCCACACGGTATTATAATTGTGATCATATCTGGAATCCTGAATCGAAATATTATAACCGATGTCTCCTTCTTCCCACACCGTCTTCTCGATCACAAACGTACAGCATTTGCAATCGCAGGGCAAAGTGATCCTTTTGCTGATTGAGTTCATGATTTTCCTCCCGCTTTTGTCCTTTAGAAATCATCTGGCTGTGCAATCGCCTTTCAACCCATATAGCCAATGCCAATGCGGAAATAATCGAGATACTGTTTGAATGTATCCTGCGCCGCAAGACAGGTATCGGTCAAATATCCCTCTGTATGATGCCATTCGGCCAATCCCCGATAGTAAAACATTTTTAATTTATCATCGATGATAAAGGGAACGATATTATGCTTCAAACACTCTTTGAACAGGATAAGCCGCCCCACACGCCCGTTTCCGTCCTGAAACGGATGGATCAATTCAAAGCGTACATGGAAGTTTATTATATCATGCAGCGTCGGCGATTCGATTGCCCTATATTTTTTGAGCAGGGAATTCATCTCTGTTTCTACATCTTCCGGCAGCGTCGTTGCTTTTCCTCCGACTTCATTCGGCAGCCGTTTATATTTCCCAACTGCAAACCAGCTTTTCCGCGAGTCGCTCGTTCCATTCTTTAAGGTCTGATGAAGTTCTTTAATCCATCTTTCGCTGAGCATTTTTCCCGCGTCTTCAATCACCATATCGATACAGCGGAAATGATTGACCGTCTCGATAATATCGTCTACATTCATCCCATCCTCTGCGACGCCAATAGTGTTCGTTTCAAAAATATACCGCGTCTGGTCATGGGTGAGTCTGCTGCCTTCCATATGGTTTGAATTATATGTCAGGTCGATCTGTATCTTATGATAGATACCCCCTCTCATACCGGAATCTTTTTCCGCACGCAAAATATCCAGAAGTACCTGCATCGTTTCTTTTTTCTTGTTGGCGCGTTTGGGTTTCACGGCGTTTTCCGGGATATTCCACGTCTTTCCTTTTCGGAACGCCCCCGGTATTCTTCCGTTCGCACAATAATTCCGCACGCTTCTCTCAGATATATCCCATTTTTTAGCTGTTTCCGCAACCGATAAGAATTTCATAGCAGTACCTCATTCACTGCTTTTATTATACCACGGATTCGGCAATATATAAAAAATTTTTATTTCAAAAATAAATTTTTGCCGATTTTTCAGAAATATTGGAACCCGTGAAAAATATGGCCGATAATTTACATTATAAGGATAAGGAGTTTGCAAATGGAACGGCAAAATGGGATAGCTGCCTTTACTAACATTACAGAAGCGGATATAGTATAGATATCTATAAAATACCAAAAGAAACGATAACGTAGATTTTCCGCTACTATAGTATCGTCAGACATAGTTTCAATACTCATATCGACAAACGCACAGATTTTCATCTTCTCCGCAAGAGATATGTTTTTAAATTTCTTGCATTGATAATTGGCCTATTCTCTCTCTATTTATGTATCAGGTTAATAGAAATGTGCGGTGGATCTTTAAAAAGCGAGTACCCATATGGCTAAAAAAGAGCCACTATCAGCACCCATAATAATCAGCTACCTTAAAGAGTGATAAAATGCTCAGGAGGTAGCTGAAATGATGTTGAATATGACTCATGTACAGTATAGCATCTATACGAAAATAATTTCATTAAATGCAAGTATATCCTCCATCTATAACTATGTCGCTTCCCGACGTATATCCTGCCTGATCACTCACGAGATATAATACTGCTGGTATTAATTCTTCCGGTTTTCCCATACGGTGCATTGGAATCAGTGGCATCCATGCATCTCTCAATTCTTTGGGCGTGTCCGCCGACATCGGCGTAGCAATGTACCCTGGGCTTAAACTATTGATACGAATTCCTGTTTCCGCAAATTCTGCCGCGAGCGACCGTGTCATGTGAATCACCCCTGCCTTGGATGCATTATACGAAACCTGCCATTGGGGCACATTGGCTATACTGCCAGACATAGATGCCATATTAATTATACTTCCTTGAATTCCATTCGCTAACATAATACGTATTGCGGCTTGCGCCACAATAAATTCCCCCGTAAGATTTACGTCTATTACTTTCCGAAATTCTTCTGCTGTGGCATCCAACGTATCTTGATGCATACATATCCCCGCATTATTAAAAACAATATCCATCGAGCCCGAACGGTCTATAATCTTTTCCATGGCTCGCTCTACTTCGTCTTCTTCTGTAACGTCTGTTTTGATATAGTACCCACTACCGCCTCTCTCGTCAATCATTTCCAAGGTGTTATCTGCACCAGACCGACTTAAAATGGCTATTTCTGCGCCTGCCTGCGCAAGCCCGCAAGCAATCACTTGCCCTATTCCGCGTCCGCCTCCTGTCACAACAGCTACCTTTCCATTGAGACCAAATATTTTTTCTAAATAGTTCATAATTTCTCCTAAAAAATTATTATAGCTCTCTCTTAAAATTTTTGTGTTCAATCTCTATCATCGAATTTACTTTCGGCCCCGAAGCGCCTCCTTGAAACTCTATAGCTAACCATTCTTTTACGATTTTCTTTGCCAATTCTGCTCCGATAACGCGCGCTCCCATACATAAAACATTTCCATCATTGGAAAGTTTTGCACGTTCTGCCGAAAAATTATCATGACATACTGCTGCCCGTATCCCCGGACATTTATTTGCCGTCATTGCCATTCCGATTCCAGTCCCGCACAACAATATTCCTTCTTTTTCAAACCCACTCTTTTCGATCTCTTGACATAACTTTTGTGCAACATGGGGATAATATGTTTCATCTTCTTTTGAATAACATCCAATGTCTTCTACCAAATAACCTAAATTTTGTATGTATTCTTTAAGCATATCTTTTAGTTCAACTGCCGCATTATCACAGCCGATGACTATCGTTTTTTTTCCATAGTCTCTATTCCTTTCTGCAATCAATTTTTGGGTTGTTGCACAGAGACTCCGCACAATCAATGCGCAGGAGACCGCTCCCGCATCCAGTACACCACGGGAACGTTCTCCCAGTCTGCTCGCTCTTCCTACTTTTGCTACCATATCTCTAGTTGCTTCCTTTCCTTTTTCCGCAGCAAGCGCAGCCGCATCAAGAGCTTCAGAAAAATCTTTCCCCGCTTTTTCCGCTCCGCAATAGGCATTTACGGCTGGGATCAGTGCATCAAGCAATGTTTTATCTCCAATATCCGTTGGTACCAGCTCCCGTATCCCGTTCAAGCCCGCCTCCAGCATTTCACCAAATATTGTTTCATCAATATCTTCGGTATTTTTCACGATTTCGCTCATTCTATTAAAAAATGACCCATAGATCGGCCCCATTGATCCTCCTATTTCACAAAGTAAAATATCTCCAAGTAAATTGAGCGAATCTTTCAGATCCATATCTTTGTTTAAGCGCTCGCTACACAAAGTGAAACCTTTATTCATATTGATTCCGTGATCTCCATCACCAATTGCTCCATCTATCTCACTTAAATATTCTTTATTCTTTTGAATCGTTTCGATCAAATCCGAAACAATGACCGCTCCATCTTTATTTCTGAAATACTCCACTTGATTACCCTCCAAATTGTGTCAGCCCCATCGTTTCCACTTCCATATCAATTAACTCTTTCAGTTCATCGTCCAATTTCATAATGCTTAACGTTACCCCCATCATTTCTAATGAAGTAAAATAATTTCCCACATAAGACCGATATACTTTAATGCCCTTTTCCTTTAGAAGATCGTATACTCTATTGAACACAATATAGAGTTCCATAACTGGAGTCGCCCCAAGACCTGAAACCAATACGGCAACTTCGTCTCCTGTGGTCAGCGGTTGATCCGGCACGATGATATCAAGCATTTTTTCAGCAATTTCATCGGCTGTTCCAAGCGATACCACTTCGATTCCGGGCTCTCCATGATGACCAATCCCTAACTCCATTGTTCCGTCAGCTATTTCAAAATTCGGATGCCCTACGGCCGGTATCGTACATGGTGCCAAGCCAACCCCTATACTTTTTGTATGATCAATCGCTTTTTGGGCAGCCGCAATAACTTCATCCAGTGTTCCTCCCCGGGCAGCTTTTGCACCGCCAACTTTCCACATCAATATTTCGCCAGCTACTCCCCTTCGCTTTTCGCTTTCAATTTTAGGTGCAGAAGCTACATCGTCATTCGCTACAACTGTCTTTACTTCTATTCCTTCTTTGGCAGCCATTTTAACTGCCATTTTAACATTCATATTATCGCCTGCATAATTTCCATACAGGCAAGCTACACCCTCTCCGCTATCTGCCTCTCGAAAGGCATCATAGAACGCTTTTGCTGTTGGGGAAGAAAAAATTTCTCCTATTGCTACTGCATCTACCATATTTTTTCCAATATATCCGATAAATGCTGGTTTATGACCCGATCCGCCGCCTGTCACAATTCCAACCCGGCTTTTTTTTGGTGCCTTGTTATATTTGATAACCCTTGGATTTTTTGTACTCTTCACTATGTCTGAATGACTTTTTAAAAAACCATTCAGCATATCTTCCACAACTTGATTAGGATCATTTATCATTCTTTTCATTTCTTCTCTTCTCCCTCAATTACTTGATTGTATAGCCACCGTCTATCATCAAATTATGCCCTGTAATCATCCCAGCATTTTTAGAACAGAGAAACGCAATGGCAGCAGCGATCTCATCCGGTTCTGCAAATCTCTCTGCTGGGATTTCCTTTTTAAACAAATCGCCTACCGGCCCATCCCAAGCCTTATGGCCGAGTTCTGTCAATACTACGGTTGGTGATACCGCATTGACTCTTATTCCATATTTACCCCATTCTAAAGCAAGGACTTTTGTCATTGCAATAATACCTCCTTTTGCCGCGCAATAGGCTACATGCCTATCAAGCGCGATCACTCCTGCCTGTGATCCTATATTTACGATAGATCCTCCTATCCCTTTCTCAATCATATATTTTCCTATTGTACGCGCCATCTTAAACGATGCTGTAAGATTGGTTTGAATTGTCTTGTCCCAATATTCATCCGAAATATTTTCCGCACTATCGAGAGCAACAATGCCTGCGCTGTTTATCAAAAAATCAATATGTCCAAATGCCTTATCTGCCTGTTCAACGATTCTGCCCATAAATTTACTATCCGTTAGATCCCCTGTAATTCCCATATTGTTAGCAGAAATCTCTCGTGCTATTTGGTCTGTTTTTTCATTTATATCTGCAAGAACACAGACGGCGCCTTTGCGGGTAAAAAATTCAACAGTGGCGTATCCGATTCCTGCCGCACCTCCAGTAATGATAGCGACTTTATCTTTCAGTGAAAAGTCTATATCTGTTCCTGTGTAATCTAACATTTCACTTATCCTCATTTCATTTATCCAAAAATTCCCGCATGGAACCCTTGCGCTATAAAATTCCGCTTTATATTTTCTAAATCACATTTTTCCGGAATTGCAAATTTATCCGGTTCATTGCGGCTAAGCCGTAAATATTTTGACTCTCCCATTCTGTGATAGGGTAAAAAATCTATTTTTTTCAAATTGTTTTTTTTCATCCATTTCATCAGTTCTTTCAGATTCTCCGCACTATCGTTCACTCCGCCTATAAGCGGAACCCGAACCGTTATTTTATCAGGACAAATCCTGGCCAGAGCTTCCAGATTAGATAATATCTGCGCATTGTCAACACCAGTATATTTTTTATGTCTATCAGAATCCATTAATTTTACATCGTACAGAATTATATCCAATAACGGGAGCATAGATTGTATTACATCCCATTTTACATGTCCACAGGTTTCTATGGCCGTAGTGATTCCCTTTTGTTTTACTCGTTCCGCCAATTCTGCAAGCGCAGCCGGTTGTCCAAACGGTTCTCCTCCAGTAAAAGTGACTCCACCCCCGGATAATCTGTAAAACAATTCATCTTGTTGTATTTTTTCCATGACAGTCTCGACATCATACTGCTCGCCCGCCCGTTTGCGCGCACCGGTACAGCATACATCCGTACACAACAAACATTGATTACATTCTTCCATTGGCTCTACCATATGTTTCGGGCATACACGGAAGCACGCATTGCACCCGATACATTTTTTTTCATCCCACAATAATTCCGAATAGAAATTCTGAGATTCTGGGTTTGCACACCACATACATCTGAGCGGGCAACCTTTAAAAAAAATATTTGTACGAATACCGCTCCCATCATGAAGGCTGTATTTTTGTATATTAAAGAGTGAAATATTCATTCGTCAAATCCCCTGCTGTGTTCTTTTTATGATTGTATCTTGCACTTCTTTGCTGAGTTCGTTGAACAACGCGCTATACCCCGCTACCCGCACCACCAATCCATTATATTTATCAGGATCTTTTTGTGCTTCTTTCAGTATATCGGAAGAAATAATATTGAATTGAACATGCCCGCCTCCCAATATAATATAGGCTCGCATCAAACTGACAAACTTATCTAGTCCATCTCTTCCTTCAAAGACCGCTGGCACAAATTTCTGATTGAATATGACTCCATTCGGACAACGTTCGTGATCTATTTTGCAAACAGATTGAAAAACAGATGTTGGGCCTTCTGTGTCTGTTCCCGCAGTCGGAGATATTCCATCTGACAATACTTCGCCCGCCTTGCGCCCATAAGGGAGAGCGCCCGTTGTTTTTCCAAATGAAACATAAGAAGCAACCGGAAGTAGGGATGCCACAAACGGCCCCCCGCGCGGTGTTGTGTAGGGAAGCATGGAATCAAAAAATATATCCATTGCCCAACTTGTTATACCGTCTACTTCTTTTTGATTATTTCCATATTTAGGTACACAATTTTTTAAATATGCCTGCATTTCTGCATATCCCTCAAAATTATTTTTTAGTGCGTCTGTCAATTCTGTCATTGTATAGCGTTTTTCTTGAAAGACTGCATATTGAATCGCAAAAAGAGAATTGCCTGTATCCGCAACGCCCACACCTAGCGGCGCTGTCCAATTGTATTTAGCTCCACCTGATGTTACATCCCGTCCGCTTTCAATGCATCCTCCCACCAACATTGATACAATAGGACTGGGATGCAGACGCTCATGCATCACATCTATTATGTTATTCCATGTGACCAGCAGGCGCATACCATAATTCAGTTGAACTTTAAATGCTTCCTGCACCTGTTCGAAACTTGTAAATCTTGAGGCATCTCCCGTTTTAGGGCCTACTTGCCTGTTCGAAATCATACATTTACCATCATTTAATGCAAGTTCAACATATTTGGCAATATTGAAATAGCCTCCGTTTGTCCTTCCCCATGCATTTGTCGTACATGCCTCAATGCAGCCGATGATCCCATAATCCCTTGCTTCTTTTAGGCTCACGCCAATCTCCATAAGCGATGGGATAAATACGTCATCATTTGCAAGTTGTGGCATTCCATTTCCTCTGCGTATCGTTTGCGCAACTGCCCGTAAAAATTCAGTAGGCGAATTCTTATGGACACGTGCCGTAAAATTGGGCTGCCCCAACTTTAAATGACGATTTGCCTCCAAAAAGCGATAAGAAAGATCATTCGTTTGATCGCATCCGTGAATATCCAATCCTCCTACACATGCATTTTGCCCCATCGGGAAGCCGGCATGTATTTCACAATCAGCTGCACAATAAACCTTCAGCGGTTCCGCAAATTTAAGAAAGAACGCACATAATAATTCCTCTGCTTGCGCCTTTGTCAGTTTTTTCCCCAATATATCTTTCTGATAATAAGGATAAAAAATTTGATCAACACGTCCAATAGATTGTGCAACTGCATTTTCATATATCTGAAGCGTTAGTTGATAGAACCATGCCGCCTGGAGCGCTTCATGCAGATTTTCTGCTGGCCTTGCCGGTACTTTAGAGCATATTTCCGATATTTCAAATAATTCTTTCCTTCGTTTTGATTCAGTTTCCTGTTCCGCCATTTCGTTTGCCAGTTTGCTATATCTTTTGGCAAATTCAATAATTGCCTCACATACCGTAATACATGCATCATAAAATTCCGCTTTTTTCAAATCGTCTACTATCCAGCTTTTGAGCACATTTTTCCGTTCTTTACATTCTTCTATGATTGTTTCCAAACCGCAATTTACCAGTTGTTTAAAATCCGGTAGCACATGTCCAAAACCGCCTTGTTCGTGTATTCCCAAGCTGAATGCGCCTGCTGGAAAGCGCTGTAGAAATATATCTTCAGGCATCATATGCAGAATTTTGTCCGAAATCGTTCTCCCTTTCCAAAAGGGATATATCTCATTTAAAAATAACTGCTTGTCTTTTTCCGCTACTAAAAAAGGATCTTGCTTTCTCACCGGGAACAAATCAATTTCGTCTTTGATCCATTCTACTGAAAACTCCGGGAATACCGGGGCACTCCGGTGCATAGAAGCTTGATGCCCCACAATCAGTTCATCGGGCAGAATATAAATCTTCATCTTAGAGAGCGTTTCCCGAAATGCGCCAGTATATAATTCGAATGGTGAAAGATTCTGATTTCGCTTGAAAAAATCTGTCACAATTTTGGCGCGTTCAAAACACAGATGCGGAACTGCACTTACGACTTGTCTGCGCAGTCTCTGTATCCGTTCATATTCAGGTGTTCCAGACACCATAACATCATTGGTATCTATTCGCATATATTTATCCATTATATTCTGCCCCCTTTTTTTCAAAATCGGTTCTGCAGCGCAGGTCAAAAAACCTACGCTGCTTAAACAACCGATCATCCATTTTTAATCCAGTACTGATAAATCTGTCCTCATTCTATATTCGTCTACTTTATCAGCCGTAACCAATTCATAAGGAACCCATACGTTTCCTTCCCCTTCCTGGAGTTCTCCGTTCAGTGCCAATACTGCGATGTCTAACCCAATCGCAGACTGCGCGATTGCATCCTGAAGCACCGTACATGCCATTTCACCGTTTTCAATCGCTGTAAGAGCATCCGCAATGCAGTCAATACCGCCTGCATAGATCGTCCGCTCTGATTCAGATGAAGTTTTGACTGCCTGCAGTGCACCAAGTGCCATTTCATCATTTTCACCTACGATTGCGTCAATCGTCTCCGGATAAGCATTCAGCCAGTTTTCCATAAGATCCAGCGCTTCAGAACGGGACCAATTTGCCGTATCGTGTGCAACAATATTAATCCCCGGATTTTCTTTTACAATGTTATAAATTCCTTGGCTTCTATCAAGCGTAGCAGATTGTGCAAATGGGCCTTCCGGAATTACAATATTTCCTTCTCCTTTCAAGCACTCTTCAATAATATACTCTGCGACCAACTCTCCAGATTGAATATGGTCGGAGGAACAAGAGCCTGCCAAGCCTTCCAGATTATCAAGAAGTGCGTTTACGCATACGATCGGGATATTTGCTTCATTGCACTTTGTTACCAGAGAATAACTCCCGCTAGCATCTACTGGGTTAAGGATAATCGCATCATATCCATCAGCTATTGCATTTTCGCAAATTTCTAGTTCTTTATTGACATCACCTTCCGCATCAAAAAACTCTACGGTTATCCCGAGCTGCCCGGCTCGTTTCTCCGCCGCTTCCGCCATTAAAACCGGAAATTCATTCTGCATAGAATACTGAATCATTGCAATTCTATAATTCTCACTTCCTTTTAAGCCCTCATGTCCTTCGAGCCAATCTGCAAGCGATACCTCCGGCCCCGGATATTTTTCAGATAAAGGTTCAATTTCGACCCAGTCTTCTGGAATTCCCTGGGATCCTGCTCCCGTCTCCTCCAGGCTTTCAGCAGAAGCGGATGCGTCAGCCTGGTCAGTTACTGCTGATTCCTCCGGAACGGTTGTCTCCGCTGACTCCGCAGCACATGCTGTCACCATAAATACCGATAACAGCACACAAAGCACTACCATTGTTAGTTTTTTCATAAATATTTCTCCTCCTTATTTTTATTCGCGCATAGTTTTCTCTATGCCGCTAAAATAATAACTATTTCTTTTTAAGATCCAACCCTACTGCAATCAATATAATGATTCCTTTAAATATATCTTGGTAATACGACGAAATGTTAAGCATATCCATGCCATTATTGATCACACCAAGCAATATAATACCAATGACAACTGTCCATAGTTTTCCTTTTCCACCCGAAAGGCTGACGCCGCCAATCGCGCAGGCGGCAATGGCATCCATCTCATAGCCATCTCCTGCTTGTGGAAGGCCACTCGTCACACGTGATGTCAATACGACTGCCGTAAGCCCTGCAAGTGCACCGCCGATAATATAAGCAATCATTTTTACATTTTCCACTTTTACTCCTGATACTCGGGCTGCATATTCGTTTCCACCTACCGCATAAATATATCTTCCAAGTTTTGTGCGATACAGAAAAATATAAGCAAGGATTATAACAATAATCATAATGATTACCGGATAAGAAATCATTCCTATCTTTCCACTTCCAAGCCCAAGGAAGCTTTCATCCAAACCTGTGATAGGTCGGCCGTTGCTATATATAAATGCAATTCCACGTGCAATCATCATCGTGGCAAGTGTTGTAATAAATGGTACAATCTTAAATCTGGATACTAATAATCCATTCAACGCTCCGAATGCAATTGCGATCCCCATTCCCGCACAGATGGCCAATGGAACATTCGGTGTTCCGCTCGTCTGTACCAACGATGCAGTAACAACACCTGACAATGCAAGGATAGATCCGCTTGAAAGATCAATGCCACCCGTAATCATGATACACATTGCGCCAATTGCTAAATATCCGTTTATAGAAACCTGCGTTAAAATATTTGTAAGATTTTTCGCTGTTGCAAAATTTGAGTTTAATGATGTAAAAATAATCATAACGGCAATCAAGGCAATAAGAAGTACAACATTGCTCATTATATTTTTTACATTGAATGTCTTTAATTTGCGCTCCATCTTTATAAATTCCTCCCAATCGTTTGCTTTTGTAAATCATAATCCGCTTGCACAGCGCATTATATATTCCTGATTAAACTCGGCTCTATTGAGTTCTCCATTCACATCACCTTCATGGAAAATCAAAACGCGGTCACATACACCTATAATCTCCTGCATTTCTGATGAAATAAACAATATAGAATATCCTTTATCCGTAAGTTCATTGATCACATTGTATATTTCCACCTTTGCGCCTACATCAATTCCACGTGTTGGTTCATCCAGAATCAATATTTTAGGTTCACGATAAAGCCATTTTGCTAAAACCACTTTTTGCTGATTCCCGCCGGAGAGTTCCATTACGTTTGTCATATAAGAGGTCGCTTTGATCCTCAGCATCTCCATCATGCGGTTAGTGGCATCAATTTCTTTTTTATAAGACAACATTCCCCCTTTGAAGAAATCTTGTATCGTTGGTAATGTAATATTTTCTTTAATAGACATTGTGCCTACCAGACCCGTTAATTTTCTGTCGTCTGTGCAGAAAGCTATCCCACTCTTCATGGCCTGGAGAGGGTTATTTACAGTCACTTCCTTGTCTTCGATCTTTAATACGCCACCATATCGCTTACGCATTCCAAATATAGTTTCGGCAAGTTCCGTACGTCCTGCTCCCATTAATCCTGTAAGTCCAAGCACTTCTCCTTTTCGAAGATCAAAGCTAATCTTCGGTCCTCCCGGAGATGTTTGATAATCTCTTATCGAAAGCATAATATCACCAAACTTCGGATGCCTTGGTGGGAAAATATCCTCTATTTTCCGGCCTACCATGCTTGATATCATCTGATCTTTTGTCAAGTCTTTAATGTCTGAGCGATCTATCAATTTTCCATCGCGCAATATCGTAGCACTATCGCATATGGCAAATATTTCATCCAATTTATGAGAAATATAAATAATAGATTTTCCCTTCGATTTCAAATTGTTTATGATTTGAAAAAGCGCTTCCACTTCCTTTTCACTTAATGCCGATGTGGGTTCATCCATAATAATAATCTTTGCATCGAAAGAGATTGCTTTACAGATTTCGACCATCTGCATATCCGATATTTTAAGAGAATTCATATATTGTGATGGATCGATTTTTGAGCCTATCTCATCCAAAAGAAGTTGTGCCATTTTATTCATTGTCTTTTTATCTATAAAACCATTTTTCATAGGAAGACGTCCCATAAAAATATTTTCCGCAACAGTTAGGTCTCGCATCGGACTCATTTCTTGATTAATAATCGATATTCCAAGCGCGATTGATTCCGCAGGGTTTTTGATTTTCTGTTTTTCACCTTGAATCAGTACACTTCCATCATCCGCATGATAAACTCCACATAATATTTTCATCAGAGTCGACTTTCCTGCACCATTCTCTCCAATTAGTGCGTGCACTTCCCCTTGCCGTACTGAAAAATCTACTTCATCCAATACAGTGTTTGACGAGAATCGTTTGGTAATCTTTTTCATTTCAAGTAAAAACTCTGTTTCAGGCATCTCGCGGTTCCTCCCCTCTATTTATCAAGATTTTTTTATTAAGATTTTTCTTATTCTTCTGTTACCTCCCGCGCTATGCGAACCCAATCGATCACATTCTGGGGGTTGTTTCCAAGCGTATGGTTGTCTTTCATAATTATCTCTAGCCGACATCTGTTCGAACGCGTTATATTCATTGTCTCTTTTATATATGTCCTAATATGTTCTGTATCTATTTGAGGCATTGCAAGATCAGATGGAGTCGGTTTCCATGAGTAAATATATTTCTGATTTAACATTTCTGCCATCGCCTTTCTATCCGCCCATGCCGAAACGGAAACACGCCGCAAATTTTTAGCTTTGCTAATAACGTGCCATCTTTGATTAACAGGCTCACAGCACCCATAGCAGGAAAGTCCAAAACGTTCCATTATAGGCTGTTGATAAGGAAAAATAAATTCTTCAAACATTTCCGCGGATATTCCTAATGTTTCTTGACTTTCGCAGAAGCCCCACATATCTTTCGCCATCACCCGGCCATCAAAGTCGCCATCCAGCATATCCCGATTCCATCCGAAGCCTCCGGAAGCAATATATTCTCCCCGATTATTCGGCGTAAGAAGATTATGGGATTCAAAAAAATCAATGCGATTCATTGCATCCTGATGCAATACCTCCATAACCCTATGCAATTCTTTTGGATGCTCGTACATATCTATCATCATATTTTCCATGCCGCGTAAATACACCAAGTCCGCCGTCATCCCAAAAGACCACCAGAATGCTCCTTTCAATTTTATTGGAATAATATCTCCAAATGTATTTTGCGCAAGATTATAAAGCTGTGATGTCTTATCATAATCTATATCGATATCACGAACCCGAAGCAGAGGAAGATCTTTTTCATAGTCCTGTATCGCAGCTTTCCATGTGTAAGCTCCATTGCAGTCATCGGGCATTTCCATTTGATTCTCCACGCCAAAATCGCTGTACAAAAACATATAATGTACGTTAAAAAGGTCTTCGATTACCTTATCGTCTTTTAAAACCTCTCCCCAATATAATTCTTTCTTGATTCTAAATTCCCACATTCTTGCCAATGGATTTTTACATTGCAGAGATGAGGCCGGGATAATCTCATACCATCCATTTTCAGGATCGCAAACAATGAGCGGCCGCGTTTCTTCCAGATTATTGTGGCGGTACCATAGCTCTTTTTTTTCTTCCTGTTCCGGCCGATTCGCTAATTCATGTAATTTTTGGGCCAATTCACGTAAAATACGGCGCTCTTCCGTTGAAATTTCAAACGGAATCGACATATAGGTCGGTATCGAATTATAATCCAACGATACCCCGTTTGCATCACCTAGGCCATTACCCAATCGTTCATTCATTTGCAGTTCCCTCCGATTAGTTTAGATTTTTAAATAACCATTCTCTGAAAATAACTGTTTTATAAATTTATAATTTTTATGGATAATTTCATTTGAGTTTCTTCAAACATATCACCGTTTTTCTTCAATGTCAATATATTTTTGAAAAAAATAGAAAAAATAAGAAAATAAATATATATAATTTCGAAAAATATATTTACTTTTTTGCAAAAATATGATACATATGTTATGTAAAATAATTTCCAATTGTATTCCATTACAAAAAATATATGAAAGGGTGTTGCACATGAAAAATTACGCATTTTATATGACTGAGTTAAATTCACTTGAAAAACGCGAAATTCCCATTCCTGTACCGGAAGACGATGAAATCCTGCTGAAACTTGAATATGTTGGAATATGCGGCTCAGATGTCCATTATCTGGAAACCGGACGAATCGGAGATTTCATCGTGGATCGTGATTTTATTTTAGGTCATGAGTGTGCCGGTACTGTAACTGATGTCGGCGCAAATGTCAAGAATTTAAAAAGAGGGGATCGCGTTGCATTGGAACCTGGCTGTACCTGCGGTCAATGCAAATTTTGCAAATCCGGCAAATATAATTTATGTCCTAACGTAAAATTCCTAGCTACGCCTCCCTACGATGGTTGTCTCATGAATTATATGGCGTTTCCTGCAAATATGGCTTTCAAGCTTCCAGACAATATAACAACCAAGGAGGGCGCTCTGATAGAACCATTATGCGTTGGATTACATGCTGCAACTCAAGGTAACGTAAGACCTGGAAATTCCGTTACCATTCTGGGGGCAGGATGCATAGGACTTGTTACTTTGCTTGCATGCAAAGCATTCGGAGCAACACAAATTATTGTTGCAGATGTTATCGAAAAACGTCTCAATTTTGCTAAACGAATGGGGGCCCATGCAATTATCAACGCATCTCAATCAGATGTTATAGAACAGGTCATGGCGTTAACAGGAGGAATCGGCACCGACATCGTTATTGAAACAGCGGGTAGTGATATTACTCTTTCGCAGACCTCCTCTATTGTTACCCGAGGAGGACGCATTGTTCTCGTCGGCATGGGAAGCGATATCGTACCATATAACTTCTCAACTTTAATGGCTAAAGAAGCCGATATTAAAACAGTCTTCCGGTATCGCAATTTGTATCCTACCGCTATTCGCTTAGTTGCGGGAGGTAATATCAAAATTAGTGATATTGTAACACACGAATTTGATTTTGAAGAAACTCCGAAAGCTTTCTTGGAGGCGATACGCAACAAACGTGATGTTGTAAAAGCTGTAATTCGTTTTTAAAAAATAATCTTTAAAAATATGAAGTCTCAAGCATTTTGCTTCTGTTCTTCAGCATAGTAAAATGCTTGAGAACTTATTTCGGTAATGATATAATGAACTTATCTTATAATGAAAAAGGACAAAGTATATGTTCGTTGCTGAACGACTCCAAAAAATTAAAGAGTTCCTTTTGGAATATCAGCATGCTGATGTAAGCACTTTGAGTGCGATGCTATCTGTTTCTGAACCAACGATCCGTAAAGATTTGGAAAAGCTTGAGGAAAGTGGAGTCGTACGGCGTATATATGGCGGTGCTGTTCTCAACACAGATAATTATACAGATGTTGAACCGACAGAAGAATTATATTATATTGAAAAATGCAATATTGCAGAATATGCAACACGCCTCGTAAAAGAGGGGGATGTTGTTTTTCTTGGTCACGGGTTTATTTGCACTCGAATCGCTAAATTACTTCAAGAAAGTGCGGGTATCACAATTATTACGAACAATGTCCACATTTTGTCGGAATTTGGAAACAATGCTAAATGCGATTTGTTAATAACAGGCGGACGCGTAGAAAAATCCAGTTCTGATACTTATATCATGAGAGAGGCTGCAGTAGATTTCTTTAAGAACATTTTGATTAGTAAAGCTTTCTTTACGGTAGACGGAGTATCATTGAAGCACGGATATACATTTCAGCGCGAATATTTAAAAGATTTTTATTCGCATATTTTTAATATCGCCAACGAATGCGCTGTCGTTGTGGAATCTGCAAAATTTGGTCAAACTTCCTTGATTCCTTTTATGCCATTGGAGCAAATTCCCACGGTTATAACAAATGAAGATATTAGCGATGACTATAAAAAAGCTTTCTACGATGCAAATGTTCAATTGTTTACCACTTTAAGCTCTGTAGCTCTAAACCAAGCAGACATTTTATCAAGAACAGATTGAAACTCGTCTTTCATTTCATAATGTGAGGTAATCGTTATGTTCGCGCATAAACTGAGTATCCGCAACATCAGTAAATATTATAATGGGAAGAGTATATTAAATCATGTTTCCATCGATTTCTTATCCGGAGAAGTTCATGCTTTATGCGGCGAAAACGCTTCGGGAAAATCGACACTCATCAAAGTCCTTTCCAATCTTGAAATCCCAGAGGAAGGGGAATTATACTGGGATGGGGAACTTATTCCACTAAAGCTGCAAAAACAAAAGCAGCCCTTTTCTATTGAGACGGTTTATCAATCCCCTACACTTTTTGATGAACTCTCTATTTCGGAAAACATATTTTTTAAGGCTCTTCCATCTTTTATCGATTACAGTAAAGTTTATCGTCTATATGATAAGATCGCTTCCCGCTTGCAACTTAATTTTCCCGGACATATACCATTATCCAATCTTTCGCTTGCTCAAAAACGAATGATAGAAATTGCAAAAGCACTTGTCAGCGATGCTGATATTTTTATTTTCGATGAGCCTACTGAATCTTTTTCCCAACATGAAGTCAATATCTTTATTAGTATCCTCCATGAATTGAAAGCACAGAATAAAATCGTAATAATTGCAACACACAAAATATCTGAAGTCGCTCAAATGTGTGACCGTGTGACTGTACTGCATGATGGAACTGTTTCCGGTAATTTGGAAGCAGAGAATGCTTCAGAACGTACATTGCTCAAAATGATGACGGGAAATGAATTAAAAAATAGATATCCTAAAATTATACAAAAAAAGGGGGCCCCTTTACTGCAAATACGAAATCTTAATAACAATTATATAAAAAATATTTCATTTACTTTATATGAACGCGAAATATTAGGAATCACCGGCCTTGTTGGATGCGGAAAATCCAGTATAGCACGTGCTCTTTTTGGATTGGAGGATATTGTTTCCGGTTCCGTCTATATAAATGGAAAAAAAGTCCAAAATTTTTCTCCTAAATATATGTTATCATCCGGATGTGGATATCTTTCTGATGAAATATTACAGAATTTGATTCCAGATTTTGATCTCAGTAAAAATGTATCTCTCGGAAATTTAACAGCATTGACTAAATTTGGACTTTTGCGGATTAAAGCCGAGAAACAGCTTGGTTCTTTTTTTCAGAAAACACTCGCGATCAACCTTCCTGAACTGGACATTCCTATCAAATATTTAAGTGGAGGAACCCAGCAGAAAATCGCGCTTTCTAAGCTACTGAATCTTGATCTTGATATTTTAATTCTTGATGAACCTACTATAGGGCTAGATTCAGCAGCAAAATCTGATTTATATAATTTTATGAATGAATATGTAAATAAACGGCGTTCTATTCTATTGATTTCATCTGATTTTTCGGAGATTTCCGGAATGTGTGACCGCGTTATGATTATGAAAAACGGAACTCCATCCTGCTTTTTGAACCATGATGAATTATCCAGGGATAAAATCGTAGCAAATACCGCTTTCCATTGACAGTCTTTATCCCAGCCGTCTTCGGCAAAACTTTACTCAAGATGACCCTAATCTTGTTTAAGTGAGTGACATCACTTATCTGCGAGTTGATGGAAAATGGTATTATTCCTGCGTTGTAATTGACCTTTTTTTCCGTAAGGTCATGCATCGCATTTATCTTCCAAGCAGGATGCGGAGCATACGATTACTGCTTTTCGCAAAGCTTATGTAGCCAACAATGTTCTCAAGGGTCTGATGTTCCACTCTGACTGCGGGATTCAATATACTGCTTTTACTTTTTGACTCCCTTCATATTGCTCAGTCTTTTTCTAAGAAAAGGTATCTGTTTGACAATGTTGTATATGAATCTTTTTTCAAATATGTGAAAAAGGAAGAGACTAATCGTAGAAGCTACTCTTATTTCCTTGATTTAAGGTTGGCTGTTTTTTCCTATATTGAAGGTTTCTACAATGCCAAACGTCCCCACGCTTCTCTTGGTTATTTGACTCCCGATGGAGCCGATGCTCGTTTTCCCTAATTTTTTTCTCTTTTTTGTGTCTACTCTCTTGACTATGCTTCACCTTGTTTCCGCAATTCTTTAATTTTTGCGCAACACAAATAGAAAAGCAGCCTATTATCTCCGCAGATAAAATTTCGTCTATCAACGGAAATATATCCGTATTTCCATTTCTCCGGCCTATTTTATATAATGGGTATACGATCAGTCTCAAATATTATTTTTATAGTGATTGCGGCTTTCCCCGCAACGGTAAAAAATTTCCAATCCCGCTGTTCATACAAACAGAAGTCTAATGTCTCTAAAAGAGCTGTTAACTCTTTCCTACATTCCGCTAAATGATATTCGTAAATGTTTTTTATTTCGGTAAATATTACTTTTTCCATTTTCGTTCATTGACCATAGCAGCTCCTCATGGACAACTTATCTGTTGGTTATAAGAAGCTGCTACCTACTATAAAAAATTTTTATAGGTCATCTTTATTTACTTGAATCATCAGCTAATCCGCTTAGGGTCATAGGGACGCGAGTCCCTGACAAGCTGCAAAAGTATATACTTTTGCGATGCTTGCAAAGGACACGCCCTTCTCTTTTTTGTTGTTTTTTGCAGCTGAACAAGGCTCAAAGCTATTTCTGCTTCTTTTGCAGCTCGCGCACGGCCTGTATGTTTCGTTCCGTCCGTATTTTGGGAAAGGTGTGCCGCCATTCGTCATAGCCCTCGCGGGATATCTCATCCTCCGCAAGCGCCTGCCGCTCTTTGCACCATGAACGCACATCCTCATAAAGGGAATTTTCAATCGGGAACTTCAGCACGATCTCCCCGCTGCGGTCAATCGGCTCCAGTCCATAGGTATCCTCCAAATAAAATAAGGCGTGCATCACCCCGATGTAAGTGTCAAGGTCCGGATCAGACAGGGCGAACCGGCTCACCCCGAGCGCACCCGCCAAAGCCTCCAACCGCTTGACCGACGGGATACGGTTCCCCAGCTCATAGTTACGTACCGCAGGTTCGCTCATCCCTGCCCGCAGCCCTAGTTCTTTCTGGGAAAGCCCCCGTTCCAACCTGTATTTCCGTATCTTTTCCCCTACCGTCATTCCTGGTTCTCCTTCTTTGTGTTTCCTGCCTGTGACCAGTATATCACAAACAGTTCATTTCTGAAATATTTTTATTGACAGTTCATATTTGTACTGATAGAATCATATCACAGGCAGTTCGTATACGAACTGCTATTTGCATCTATCTCAGCCATGCAGCCCCGCAGGGCCCTCGGAGAGCCCACATGACAACTTTCGGAGCGGAGCCTGAAAGTGTCATAGTGGGTCAAATACTTTTCCAAAGTATTCTCCCGGCGCACCCCGCGGCAGGCGGCGAAAGGAAGGTGAAGTTCATGCCCAAACCAGACCGCACCGTCGTGCGCAACAAGCCCTACACGAAGAAAGCGATCGGTATCCGTGAGCGGCACAACGAGCGGAAGAACGAATCGTACAGCAACCCGGACGTCATACCGGAGCGGAGCGGGAACAATGTGTATTTCAAAAAATGCGAAGTGACCTATGCACAGGCCTTTGACAGGCTGGTACAGGACAAGGCCGTCAGCATACGGGGGCTCAGGCAGGACGCCAACGTATTCGACGAGATGGTATTCGACGTCAACACCGCGTACTTTGAGCGGCACGGCGGCTATGCGTATGCCGTAAGGTTCTACCGGGAGGCATACAAGCTCGCCGCAGAGATCGCGGGCGGCGAGCAGTATATTATCTCGGCGGTCATGCACGCGGACGAGCGGAACCGCAGCCTGTCCGCCGAATACGGATACGACGTATACCATTACCACCTGCACGTCGTGTATATCCCCGTAGTGGAAAAGGAGATCCGGTGGACAAAGCGGTGCAGAGACAAAGTCCTTATAGGCAAGGTCAAGGAGGTGGTTCATCAGGTCAGCCATTCCAAGAAATGGGAGTCGAGGAAAATGACGGACGAACGCGGAAACACGATACGGGACGGGAATGGAAAGGCGCGTCTGGTGCATTCGTACAGCCTGTTGCAGGACAGATTCTACGAACACATGAGGGACGCGGGATATATGGACTTTGAACGCGGAGTGCGTGGGAGCACTGCGGATCATTTATCCGTACTGGATTACAAGCTGCAGCGGGAGCAGGAGAAAGCAAGAGAAATTGGGCGGAAAGCGCGGACACAGCAGCAGGAACTGAACAGGATCGAGCAGGTACTGGAGCCCAAACGGAAGGTATATAAGACCTTTTATGAATTGGAACATACCGGAAAGAAGAAGATCTTCGGAAAGGTGGAACTGACCGGGGAGGAATTTGACGGGATGCTCACGCTGGCCAAGGAGGGGATCGTGTCCCGCTCTGCGATCCCGGAATTGAAGCGGGAGCTGGCGGAGAAGGAATGGAAACTGCGGGATCTGCGGGGAGACTTTGACCGGCTATGGGAGAGTACGCGGGATTTCTTCCGGGCGGTGAAGATCGCGCCCAAAAGAGTAAAGGAATTATTGGAAGATATTTTTGCCAAAGACCGTGCGGAACGGGAGCGGGAGCGGCAGATGCGCCGGGAAAGCCGCGGCCGCAATAACGCCCCGATACGGTAAGCACCTTGAAAACTGAATAGAGTCTGACAACTGAATACGGAGGGATACATGACAAGGAAGGCAAAGGAGGAGAAAGTACCACAGCACGAGATCGACACACTGGCCCGCTGCCTGCTCCCGGAGATACAAAGATTCTTTGAGAGCGAGGAAGGTCAGAAAGAGTTTCGGGAGTGGAAGCGGAAACAAAAATTAAAGAAAAAGAAAATCGGGTAATATGAATTGGCGGACGGTATTCATATGGATACCGTCCGCCTTATCGTTGGATACTCTGACTTAGGTTAAAGTTTCCTTAGCACTTCTAACATGAAATCTCCAAATTGGTCATTATTCATTCCCGATATTATTTGTGTATATGTACTAAACTCGGCTGATAAACTATACAGTTTTACCTCATCGCCATACATCAACGCCACTTTTATTATATCAATATCCAGATGGACCTCCAATCTGCTTTTGGGCAATGTTGCTACAGCAATCTGGAATTTCTCCATCATATCTAATCCTCTCACCTATATTATAAGTATATCATATCGTTCTTGCAATCTACGTATTATAGGGTATTATTCTCTGATTATCTCATTAAGGATAACTTCCTCCACCTGCGCTTTAATCGCATTCATCGTTCCAACCCACGCCATTTGATCGTGCGCTTTCAATTCTTCGTCGATGCCTTGCTCTTTTGCAATCTGGCAGGTATATTCCCATATCCGATCCAGCACTTCCTTATTCAATTCACATAGATAATCTTCCAGACTACCCGAAAAGAGAAGCTCTGTGTATAAATCTTTCCGGTGCTCCTTGATGAATACAAGCCGCATCCGTCCGTACCTGCCGATTTTTGATTCATTGATTTTGATTCTGCTCATTTTTTACGCCTCCGTTTGATTGGTTTTTTATCTTCAGAAGGCGCTAAGAAAACAATAAATCCGAACCCTTCTCCGATTGGGATCAGGTTCGGATTATCTTGGTTTGGTGTGCCAGAAGGGATTCGAACCCCCGACCTTTTGATTCGTAGTCAAACACTCTATCCAGCTGAGCTACTGGCACAACTATAAAATTGAAGCTCTATTATTATATAATAAAGCATTTAGGAAGTCAACGGCTGCGGGCAAAAATATTTTCCGCTTCATTTTCACTCTATACGCCCGTTTCTATCCTCTTTATGGCATAGCCTGTGAGATATCCCGATCCGCTCTTCCCTGCCCCCGCACATGGTCAGATTTCTCATTTTACAAAATATCCTATTGACTTAGAGTGTACTCCAAGTGATATCCTTATACTACAAAAACGGATAGGAGAATCAATTTATGTTACGTACGATCGCGCTTCAAAAAGAAACGTTGAAAACCAAATCGGCCGCCATCCTGACAGCCGTCGTGCTGGCGGTGGCGCTTCCGCAGCTCTTTCATATCGCAGGCGCTGTATCCGGAACAGGAACGGCTCTCGGTCAGGCGTTCCTGCCGATGCATCTGCCGATCCTGCTCATCGGCCTTTTAGCGGGCCCTTTTGTGGGGGCCACAGCGGGCGCGTTAAGCCCGCTCCTGAGCTTTGCTTTGACTGGTATGCCCGTTGCGGCAATAGTTCCTTTCATGATGATCGAGCTCGCGGGCTACGGTCTTTTCGCCGGCCTGCTCATGCAAACGAAGATGCCCGTTATTGCAAAGCTCCTGCTTGCCCAGCTCGCCGGACGCGCGCTGCGCGCTGCCGCCGTATTGATCGCTGTTTATGGCATGGGCAGCGAATCCATTGCCGTAAGCTCCATCTGGACAAGCATCGCCGCCGGTCTTCCGGGGCTTGCACTCCAGTGGTGCCTCATTCCGCTCGCCGTCTTTTGGCTGCAAAACCGTGAGAAGCGTCATGCGTGATATTGAACATGCAAAGAGTCTGCTGGCGTCAGAGAATTGTTCCTGTGTTCTGGTAAAAGGGAACAGTATTTCCATCAGCCGGAAAACAGGCATTCTTCCCTTAGTGGAATTTCTTTCCTCCGGAGCCGACCTGACCGGCTTTTCCGCAGCAGATAAGATCGTCGGCAGGGCCGCTGCATTTTTATTCGTACTGCTCGGTGTGCGTGAGATATATGCTTCTGTAATGAGCGGGGCCGCCCTGCCCGTATTGCAGCAAAGTGGGATCGCCTATTCCTATGGCATACTCACGCCGTCTATCGAAAACCGTGCAGGTACGGGTCCGTGCCCGATGGAAAAGGCCGTCGCAGGGATTTGTACGCCTCAGGAGGCCTTTGCCGCGGTCCGGCATACCTTGGAAGCGCTTCGCAAAAAGCAGGAGGAAAGCGTATGAAATACCGTGAGCTTGGCAATACCGGCCTTATGGTAAGTGAGATCGGCCTTGGCTGCGAAGGATTTTCCGGCCGGAACGAGGCTTTTGACCGCGAGATGTTCGCGTATGCTCTAGAGAACGGGATAAACTGCATGGATCTTTACAGTCCCGATCCCGACCTGCGCAGCCGTATCGGCTCTGTTCTGTACGGACGCCGGAATGATTTTATTTTGCAGGCTCATTTATGTACGGTCTGGAAAAACGGGCAGTATAAGGCGACGCGGGATATCCGCGAGGTGCGCGCCTCCTTTGACGATCTGCTTTTCCGCTTGAATACGGATCATATCGACGTCGGCATGATCCACTATGTGGATTCCGTCGATACTTGGCGCAGAATCAGGGACGGAGAGGTCATGCGCTATGCCGAAGAGCTGAAAGCGGCCGGAAAGATACGGGAGATCGGCCTTTCCAGCCATAACCCGGTCGCCGCTATGGAAGCGGTGAAAAGCGGCCTCATCCGTGTTTTGATGTTCAGCGTGAACCCCTGCTATGACCTGCAGCCGGGCAGCGAGGATGTGGAAGCCTTGTGGGCCGATGAAAGCTATGAAAAAGAATTGCTGAACATGGACCCTGACCGTCAGGCCCTTTATGAGACCTGTCAGCGTATGGGCGTCGGTATTACCGTCATGAAAGCCTTTGGCGGCGGCGATCTTTTAACTGCCGATTCCCCTGCCGGCGCGGCGCTTTCGGTGAACCAGTGCATCCATTACGCTTTGACGCGGCCTGCCGCGGCAACGGTGTTCACCGGCGCCCACTCTTTGGAAGAGCTTCAGGCAAGCCTCGCGTATGAGACTGCATCGGACGGCGAAAGGGATTATGCGGCGGCACTCGCCTCATTTCCGCGAATCAGCTGGCGCGGGCATTGCATGTATTGCGGCCATTGCGCGCCCTGTCCGCAGAGCATTGATGTGGCGGCTGTTACCAAATTCCTGAACCTTGCGCAGGCACAAAATACAGTTCCTGAAACGGTGCGCGAGCATTATGCCGCTCTTGCGCATCACGCCGGTGAATGTACCGAATGCGGCGCATGCGAAAAACGCTGCCCCTTCGACGTTCCTGTCCGCCGGAATATGCGGCGGGCAAAGCAGCTCTTTCGCGGATAGCTCGTATCGTTCCGAACAATGGACGGAAATTGCAGGCAACTCAGAAAGGAGTAAATAACTGTGATGAAAAAATTGGGCTTTGGCTTGATGCGGCTGCCGCTTACCGACCCGGACAGGCAGGAAAGCATCGATATCGATACGGTTTCCCGTATGGCGGACGTCTTTTTGGAACGCGGCTTCACCTATTTTGATACCGCCTATGTCTATCACGATAAAAAAAGCGAATATGCCGTACGCGAGGCGATCGTCCGGCGGCATCCGCGCGACAGCTTCATACTGGCTACCAAAATGCCCGTAGCCATATTGGAGCAAAAGACGGAGCAGACGCGTATCTTTGAAGAGCAGCTTGAAAAATGCGGTGTGGATTATTTTGATTATTACCTTTTGCACAATCTTGGAACGGAGCATTATGAGATCGCGCGGCGAATGGACAGCTTCGGTTTTCTCGCCCGCAAAAAGCGGGAGGGCTATATTCGGAAGGCCGGTTTTTCCTTCCACGACAGCGCCGAGCTTCTGGACCGTATTTTGTCCGAGCACCCGGAGGTCGATTTTGTGCAGCTGCAGATCAACTATCTCGACTGGGAGGACGTAAGCATCCAGTCCCGCCTGTGCTACGAAACAGCCGTGCGGCACGGGAAAAAAGTAATCGTTATGGAGCCCGTTAAAGGCGGAATGCTGGCAAATATCCCGGAAAAGGCCGAACGCCTTCTAAAGGAATGCCACCCGGACTGGTCCATCCCCTCTTGGGCGCTCCGCTTTGCGGCCAGTCTTGAAAATACGGCGGTCGTTTTGAGCGGGATGTCGTCCATGCCGCAGCTGCTCGACAACACCGGAGCTATGCGTGATTTTTCTCCGCTGTCCGGCGAAGAGACGGCTCTTCTGCGCAAAGCGGCGGATCTCATCAACGAGTCCATCGCAATTCCCTGTACTGCCTGTCAGTACTGTACGGCCGGCTGTCCGAAAAACATCCCGATCCCGAAATATTTCGCCCTGTTTAACGGGCAGAAGCAAAGTACAAACCCCAGAAGCTTTCTGCATACCGTCTATTACGATAATTATGCTCAAACGTTCGGGAAAGCTTCGGATTGTATCGGCTGTAGACGCTGCGAGCATGCCTGCCCGCAGCATCTGAAAATCGCGGACCTGATGAAAGAGGTTGCCGCAGCATTCGAAGCATGACCGAAGCGCCGGCCGGAAAACCATGGCCGGTGCTTTTTCATATTTCAAAAAAATTTTGCAAAAAGGATTGACTTTCCTCTATATTTCTATATAATAAATATTGATAATAATTATCATTATTTTATTTGCGGTGGAAAGGGGACTCCTATGGCATATTCAAAGCAAAGAGAACTGATCCTCACAGCAGTCCTTGAAAACAGAATCCATCCGACGGCAGACGCAGTTTACGCCCTTTTGAAGCCGAGTCATCCGGAACTGAGCCTCGCGACCGTTTACCGCAATTTAAATCATCTGGCGAAAAGCGGTCTGCTTGTACGGGTACCCGTTCCAAACGGAGCGGACCACTTTGACGGAACGCTGGAACCGCATTACCATATGATCTGTGAAAAATGCGGAACGATGGTGGATATCCCAAAGGAATATGTTCCCGCCTTTGACAATGAGGTTGAAGCAAAAACGGGCTGCCGTATCTCCGGGCATTCTATTCTGTTTTATGGAACGTGCAGGAATTGTAAGCAAGGCTCCTCCTAAACAGCCTATATGGCAATTTGATATACCGAAAAACAGGTGTTCCCGCAAATGATTGGGGGTCGGGAATACCTGTTTTTTATTTTATAAAACGCGGGAACTCCTGTCCGGCCGGAAAATCTGAAAAACAGGCACGGCTCCATAATCCGATGATATGCTCCGGGAAATTGTTTTCCTATACGGCTCAGCTATTTTACAAAGGCTTTACGTTTTTTTCGTTCCGCTTTTACAAAAGCCGTTTAAAATAACGATAGCAAATAAGTTTTTTCATTTCCTCTTTTTTATAGAAGCGAGGTCTCCTCCCACACGGGAGAAGACCTTGAGCTTTCTATAAACTCTTATTACAGATAATCAAGCATTTTTTCTGATTTGCGGGCAAGGAATGCGCGCCCATAGGCCATGCAGTCCTGCTTTTCAGAAGCTGTCTGACGAACAAAGGCGCACTGGTTTTCTTCCGCACCCTGTCATGAAAAGAAATTCACGAGGTTTGCAAGCGGCCTTACGATATCTGTAAGCAATCCCCGCCGCTGCGTCGCTAATGCTGTTCGAGCACATCCGCTGTCTGAGAAAGCGTACTTCCGGCTGCAGCTGCTCCGATGATCAGGATGACCGTGCATAGAGCGAGCAGGGCTGTACGCAGTTTGGCCGCGCGCAGCGTTTTTCTTCCCACCTCTATCTGCTATAATGCTTCGATCCGTTCCATTCTGCCTGTTTTTTCCATTTCTTCATTCATGCTCTTCTTCCTCCTTTGAAATTTCAAACCACAGCTTCCGATCCGCGGCATTCCATCTATACGATGCACGCCATATTTCCGCATATCGCGGCGTTTTCCGCCTGTTTATTGCCAACAAAAAACAGCGAACACACTATCCGCTGTTTTGACTTTTTGGTTTGCTGTTCGTCCGCCGCGGCAGGCTCTGCCCTTTCCGGGCGCGCCGGCTTCAGCCGATCACAGCGAGAGCCGAACGGTCGGAAAGCTCGAGCCATTCGACTGTCGGATTCGCATTACCGAATTCCTGATATCCGGCATCTCCCAGTGTGTATTCCTGTTCCGAATCTCCCCTTACGAGCGCCCCGTCCTGTATCGTGATCCGGTAGATATCGATCGCGCCGGTGCCGCGCGAGATATCCTGTGTAAACAATCCGTTTCCATCCTCTGCTATGCAAAGCCCCAGCGTCGTGACTTCCCCGCTTATCGGCTTCAGCACATAACCTGCCGCTTGTTTCTCACAGGTATACACACGAATATCGCTATAGATAAACGCCGTTTCCGCAAATTCCGTTCCTACGATCAATTCCTGTATTCCGTCTCCGTTCATGTCGTATACAAAATAATAGTCGCTCCCGCTTTCCGATTCGTCCAATGCACCCGCATAAAGCTCTCCTATTGCTGCGCCGCCCGCTTCGGGCGTTGCCTCCGCAGCAGGCGTTCCGGTCGGCTGCCCGGCCTCCTCGATTCTTACGATCTGATACACACCGTCCTCGTTTGGCATGAGCACCGCTTTTTTGAAAGATGTACTCTCGCCGTTCTCATAGCTGTTGTGCACATGAGTATAATAAATATCGAGCTCGCTGTCCGTATATTCCGTTTTTGTGATGTCGGCCGCCGCCGTATAGCTGAGTGTGGCAGGGAAAAACACGAGCGTGTCCCCACTGATACGGAACATTTCCGAGGGTTCATTTCCTTCCGCAAGGCGGTAACCGGTGAACATGGAAAACAGACGGTTGATATCCCCGATGGAATACTGCGATTCCCATTGCTCGTTGGTCCCATAGTTTTTTATGGCGCCATTCTCTGAATCGGAGCCTTGGCATAACGAATTGATGAGATCCGTATAGTCGGAAGACGTGAAGCCCCCCTCCGGGATCTCATCCGGCCCATAGGCAAGAACAAATTCCAGCTCCTCTTTGGTAAGCTGTCCGGCGAGCAGCTCCGGATATTCCGCTTCCGACAGTTCCCTTGCGGTAGGTTCCGGGGTAGCTTCCGGCGTTCTCTCCGGCGCCGCTTCTTCCGTTTCCTGTACTGCTATTTCTGTCTCGGCCGGCTGCGGTGCCATCGTTGACGCGCCGTAGATCACGCCGCCCGCAATACACGCGCAGGCAATGACCGCGACTGCCTTTCCTGCCGCCGTATGCAAAAATCCACTTTTTGCCGCAGTCTTTGCGGCTGTTTTTGCGCCGCCCTCCGCAGTATGCCGTATGCCGGAGGACGCCATGCTTTTCGGCGCCGCAGAATGGCGGAATATTTCCTTTGCGACCTCCCTGCCCGCTTCCGCAAACGCGCCGCTTTCGGACAGCCCTGCTTCCTGCGTCCGGAGCAGGAAGAGCAGCAGCGGCAGCGGCGCCACGCCATACAGCCTGTAGCCTTTCTTCTGCAGCTGCTCGGCCTTCGCTTTCAGGTTTTTCCTGCCGTAATTCAGGCGGGATTTTACCGTATTTTCCGAGCAGTCCAGTGTGGCGGCGATCTCCTTTATGGACGCCCCTTCTATATAGAACAGCAAAATACACATCCGCTGCTCCTCGGAGAGCGAACCGATGAGCTCGTGCACCAAATCCCGCACCTCTTGCTTCGTATAGGAAAGCTCCGGCTGGTTTTCAATCGTCTCATCTTCAATCCGGTATTCAAACCCTTCCGCATCTTCGTCTGTGCCCACGTCCGAAAACAGAAGCGGTTCGTTTCTTGCCAGTTTATTTTTTGCCGTATTGGCAACAATCCTCCCCAGCCATCCCGGAAACGCATCCGGCTCTTTCAGCTGATCCAGCTTGGAAAACGCTTTGATGTATGCGTCCTGAAGCACATCCTTTGCCGCTTCCCCGTTCTTCATATATTGGAGCGCTAAATAGTATTTGCTCCGGTAGGTCGCTTCGTATAGAAAATGAAATCCCTCTTCTTTTCCCTCTTTTGCAAGCGCGACCGCTTTTCGATAATCCATCTTCTTCACCTCTTCGATCTCTTTCTGACTAAATCGTAAATGCTCCGTTTTGCTTCCGTATCCTCCCGGAAGCCCTCCATATCCCGCCTGATCAGGCGGACCAGCCATTGGATGAAGCCTCCTTTTTTCAGCCCGCTCACCTCGCTTTCATACCTAAGACAAGCGGAGAACGAAAAAAGTTTTATCTATCCTGAAAAAATTTTTATAAAGTCAAAAAAGAAACGGTGGAGCTATCGTAAAGCCCCGCCGCTTTATTTACAGAAGCTGCCTGAGTACAAAGCTTATGATTCGGCCGTGATATCTCTGAGCGTTCCCAGAAGCGCATCCACCTCGCCCCGCGTTGCAAGCTCCTCTGAAAACGCGCTCGCGCTTCCCGCAGCAACGCCCATGCGGAACGCATGAGAAAGGCTTCCGCTTTCCTGATAGCCCGCGAGGAAGCCCGCGACCATAGAGTCGCCCGCTCCTGTAGAGCCGCGCACCGTTCCTTTCGGCGCGGCGCAGCGGTAAATTTTTCCGTCCTCTCCCGCCATGAGCGCACCCGCGCCCGCCATAGAGACGAGGACATTGCGCGCGCCCTCCTCCTGTAGCTTTCGGGCACAGGCCGCGATCTCTTCTGTTCTCTCAAGCGCCTTTCCAAACAATTCCCCCAGCTCATGATGATTGGGCTTGATGAGGAACGGGCGGTATTTCAGCACGGCGCGCAGGGCCTCTCCCGTCGTATCGACCACACACCTTGCCTTTCCCGCACACGCGAGCACCCGTTCGTACGTATCCCGCGGCAGTTCGGCGGGCAGGCTGCCTGCGAGCACCAGCGTGTCTTTCCCCGTCAGTCCGTCGAGCTTTTCCAAAAAGGGCTCTATGTTCTGCACCTGCGGTCCGGGCGCGTTGAGGTCGCTTTCCCTATCCGCAACGAGCTTCACGTTGATGCGCGAAAGCCCCTCCGGGAGACGGACAAAATCCGTCTTGCATCCATGCGCCCGCAGCAGGCGGTCGATCTCTTCTCCCGTAAATCCGGCGATAAAACCGAGCGCGACGCTTTCCACACCCAGATTATGCAGCACCCACGACACATTGACGCCCTTGCCGCCGCACAAAATTTTAGACGCGCGCACACGGTTGACCTCGCCCTCCCGCAGGCCGTCCATATACATGATGTAGTCGAGCGCCGGATTAAAGGTTACCGTATAAATCATCAGAAATTCTCCTGCTTTCTATTGCTCCAATTTTGCCTGCACGATATAGCGGCTCGTATCCTCTCCGCGCACACAGGTAGACAGCGTGATGATCCTGTCCTGCGGCGAAAGCTCCATATCGAAGGATGCAGCCGACCGGTTTTTCATCTTGGTCAAATAGTCCTGAAAGGCCTCGTCGTCCGCAAAGGAAATGGTATAAGCCTCGTCGCTGTCGCCGACGACGCCTGCCCCGAAAATGTCATATACATTTACCGTTCCGTCCGGAAGATATAAATAGATATTGCGGTTCTCACGGAAGAAGTTTTCATCCTCATATTGGTGCAGATCCGCAAACATGGAGCCGTCGTTCATACGGTGCCCGTAGATGAGCGTGTTGGGGTCCGAGAGGTCTGCGCTGCTGCGGTAATCGAGAAAGACCGCGCCCGCACGGTTTTCCTCCTTACTCGCGCCCCGTGTGAGGTAATAGTCGTTGTCTTCCCCCTGCACGACCGGATAATCGATCTTCGTATTTGGAATATAGAGCCAAGCTATGATATCCTCGTTGACCTCTGCAAGCGCGGCGAAATCGATCTTTCTGTCGCGCGGGTCCGCCGGGGCGGTCTCTTCGGCCGTTCCCTGCGCCACGATCTTCAGATGCTCATAGGTCTGTTCGTTTGCCATATCCTCGCTTTTGATGCCAATGATGTTGACGAGCGCAAAAACGAGCACCACGGCCGCCGCCGCAATAATGACCCATGACAGGACAGCGCCTTTTTTCCGCGGCGCGGCCTGTGCCGCTTGCGGCTTTTCTCCAGCCTCTGCGCGTTCCGCTCTGCCGTTTTCATTTCCTCCAAGCCGGTTCCGGTCCATTCCGTTTCTCCCTTTGTTTTTTGTTCCGCTTTAGCCGAACAGATGCAGAAAATCGAGCGTCGCAAAATAGTCCGCAGGCGTTTCCGCCCGGCGGATCAGCTCGAAGCTTCCGTCTTCTTTCAGCAGAATTTCTGCGCTTCTCAGCTTTCCATTATAGTTATAGCCCATCGAAAAACCGTGCGCCCCCGTATCGTGGAGCACAAGCAGGTCTCCGATATCTATTTTGGGAAGCATACGGTCGATGGCAAATTTGTCGTTGTTTTCGCACAGGCCTCCCGTCACGTCGTATTTATGGTCGCAGGGCGCATTTTCCTTTCCCATGACCGTGATATGATGGTAGGCCCCATACATGGCCGGGCGCATGAGGTTCGCCGCGCACGCATCCACACCGATATAATCCTTATAGGTATGCTTTTCGTGCACCGCGCGTGTCACGAGGCAGCCGTACGGCCCGAGCATGAAACGGCCGAGCTCTGTGAAGATCGCCACGTTTTCCATTCCCGCGGGAACGAGCACCTCCTCGAACGCTTTTCGCACGCCCTCTCCTACCTTGAGGATATCGACTGGCTCGCCCTCCGGCGTATAAGGAATACCCACGCCGCCCGAAAGATTGACAAAGCGGATATCCGCGCCCGTTTCGTCCCGCAGCCTGACCGCGAGCTGAAACAAAATGCGTGCAAGCTCCGGATAATATTCGTCTGTCTGCGTATTGCTTGCGAGGAACGCATGGATACCGAAGCGCTTTGCTCCGAGCTTCATCAGCTTCCGGTATGCCTCCTCCATTTGGTCGTAGGTCATGCCATACTTGGCGTCGCCCGGATTATCCATGATGCCGTTCGCGGTCTTGAACACGCCGCCGGGATTATAACGGCAGCAGATCGTTTCCGGTATGCCCGCGACTTCATTTAAAAAATCCACATGCGTCAGGTCGTCGAGATTGATGATGACGCCGAGCTGCTTGGCCAGCCTGAAATCCTCCGGCGGGGTATCGTTGGATGAAAACATGATGTCGTGCCCATGGAAGCCGCACGCGTCCGAAAGCATGAGCTCGGTATAGGATGAGCAGTCGACGCCGCAGCCTTCCTCTTTCAGAAGCTTCATGAGCACGGGATTGGGCGTCGCCTTGACCGCAAAATATTCGCGGAAGCCCTTATTCCATGAAAACGCCTTGTTCATCCGGCGCGCGTTTTCCCGTATCCCCTTTTCATCATACAGGTGGAAGGGCGTGGGGTATTTCGCCGCGATCTCCTCCAGTTTTTCCTTTGTGACAAACGGTTTCTTTTCCATACTGTATCCCTCTTCCTGAAAACTTATTGCATATCCTCCGGCTCCGGCTCTATATAGACCGCGACCAGCTCCGGCGGATTATTGATCCTGATTTTCGGATAGCCGCTCGCCCCGAGGCCGCGGCTGATGATCATCGTCGTCGCTCCGTCCGTAAACTCACCCTGCACATATTTCGGCAGGAAGCCCTGTCCGTTCATGGCGAATGTTCCGATCTTCGGAAAGCGTATCTGCCCGGCGTGGGTATGGCCGGTAAGCACGAGGTCGATGTTTTTGTGCAGATAGAGCGGATAATATTCCGGCCGGTGGGCGAGAAACAGATTGAAGCCCCTGCGCCTCTCCCGGAACACGCCCACTGCCTGCGAAACGTTCGTGTCCTCAAACGAAACGTCGTCCATGCCCGAAATATTGAGCCTGCTCTCTCCTACCGCTGCGCAGACCATATCTCCGCTGTGCAGGACGCGCACGCCCTCTTCCTCCATGATCGCTTCGACACGCCCGTCAAAATTGCGCTCATGGTTTCCCGTTACGAAATAGACGGGCGCGATCCGCCTTAAGCTATGCGCGAACCGCCGCGTATATCCTTCGTCTACCTCTTTTTGATTTTCATGCGCTACCATATCGCCCGTAACGGCGATAAGATCGGGCGCAAGCGCCTCTACCTTTTCGAATAGCTGAGCGTTCTCCGGCCCGAATTCCTTTTCATGGAGATCGGAAAGGTGGGCCACTACGATCCCGTTTTTTACTTTGTCGCTCAGGATCCCGTATGACGTGATCTCTACCGTATTGTTATTGAACATCCGCAGCTCCTTTATCTTTAGAGTTCAATTATAGTATAAAAAAAGCCCGGATTCAACAGAATGCCGCTGAATCGGGCCACCCACAGCGTTAATATTTTGTAAACTTCATTTGTCTCCGTTCGCGGGACGCTCCATGAAAAGCTTTTCTATCCTGCGCGGCAATGGTATAATGAGAAAAACGCAGGAAAGCAGGAGAATGCTATGTCTATCGTCTATTATCCGTCGGAGCAGAAAGCCGCCGACGCGATCAAAAATAAGGAGCCTCTCTTGGTCCTCATCTCATTTGACGGGAGCGAAACGATCATCAGCCCGGTCGACGACAGTGTCGAGCATCATATATTGCTTATGAACATTGGCAGGGACAGCCGGGATATCGATCAATATTTCCGCATCGTATTAGACGATTCCGGCGCGGATTGGACGTTCGCCTGCCCGCCCGACTACAAGGGGATCGCAGATCAGCAAAGACGCATCGCGGCATTTTATAAGGACGGCTTCAGCGTCATTGCCCATACGCTGGAATCCCTCGGCTTCCTCGTGGGCATCAATATCCCCAAGCGCTACCAGCGGCACATTGGCAATATGAGATGAGCACAGCTTATTCAACCGGCTCGTAACCGATCTCCGATTCCTCGTCCGTCGCCTCGATCTTGAAGATCACGGGCCGCAGGCCGTCGTTGCAGCTGCAAATGGCGACGCCCGGCTTCCTGATCCAGTCTCCGTAATAAAAAAGCCCGCCGCCCGCGCCGTGAGAGAGCGCGAACACATACTGATAGACCGCTTTCCACGCTTCGTCGCAAAAGCCCTCCGGCTTTGCGTAATCGGCATAAAACACCTGTCCTGTCCGCAGCATCGGGCAGGCCGTGAGCCCCTCCGCGCCGTATTCGCGCGCCAATTCCTCGTCAAGAGTCTTTTTGAGCACCGTGATCCTACACTTTTTCATTTTATTTCCCCCCCTGTTTTTGAAAAAACGCTCACCCGTTTTCCGTTTCCCGGAACGCTTCGAGATAGCCCGCGCAGTATTCGTCCTGCCCGAGCAGCATCTCCGCCGCGCGCAGGTGCAGCTTCATGGCCGGGCTCGTGATATCCATGATGGCGGCGTCCACGCCGCAGACAAGGGCGCAGGCAAGAAAAGCCTGATTGATCACGCTTCTTTTGGGAAGTCCGAAAGAAATGTTGGACAGCCCCGCAAGGAGATGCACGTCCGGAAATTCCTCACGCAGCAAGCGGGCGGCCTCAAGCGCCGCAGCGGGCGCATCCCACCCGGTCGCAGCGGCCTCTACCACGATATCGATATAGATATCCGCATCCGTACTGCCGTTTTCCCGCAGGATACCGATCAGCCTGCGGGCATTTTCCACACGCTGCTCCGCTGTTTTAGGGATCCCGCCCTCGCCCACCGGCATACCCACGACGCCTGTTTTGAATTCCTGCACGAGAGGGAGCACGCCGGCGAGCCGTTCTTCCTCGAGCGTGACCGAATTGATGACCGCGCCCGGAAGCTCCATGCTTTCAAACAGGCGCCGGAGCGCCCGCGGATCAGTGGAATCCGCCATGATGGCACAGCCCGGAGCAGCCTTCCGTACAAGCTCCGCCGCCCATACGAGCATTTCGCTCTCATTTTCGCACATGCCTGTATTGAGATCGAGATAGTGCGCCCCGGCGGCGGCCTGCCGCCCTGCAAGCTCCGTTACGAACGCTTCGTTTTTTTCATTCAGCCCCTTGAGGGTGGACGGGATAGAGCTGTTGAGCTTTTCTCCAATAATGATCATACTTTCAACTCCTTTATGATGCGGCACACGATATCCGCGCGCCGGAGCGGTGTGACGATATAGTAACCGTCTGCGATATCCTTTATCAGTTCTGCGGCGCCGAGCGTCGTTTCCACGGCAATATCTGCCGCCTGCTCCCGATCTGCATTCCGGAACCGCTCGCACACGTCTGCCGGGATCTCGATCCCGGCAAGCTCGTTATTGATAAAACAGGCGTTTTTATAACTCACCACCGGCATGACCCCCGCCCACAGGGCGGAAGAAAGCGTTTTCTTCGCCTGTGCAAGATTCTCCGCAGCCCGGCGGTCATAAATCGGCTGGGTAAGAAAGCAGGTAACGCCCGCCGCTTCTTTTTTCTGCGCTTTTTTCAGCTCCGCTTCAAAATTCTTGGCATTCACGTTCAGCGCCCCCATGATGCGGAACGGCCTTTCCGCAAACGTTGTGCGGTTGAGGTCGCGGATGAAGTCCGCATACAGCACGGAATTGAACTGGAACACGCTTTTGATCTCGCCCCGGCGGTTGTTTGGGATCGGGTCGCCCGTCACGACGAGCACGTTCCGTATGTCCTGCATAGATAATCCGAGCAGCAGGGCTTTCGACGCGTTGAGGTTCCTGTCGCGGCAGGTAAGGTGCGGAATGGCTTCTATTCCATACTGGTTTTTGAGCATAGCGGCAAGCATGCTGCTGTCCGCGCGCGCGCGGCCGATGGGGCAGTCCGCTATCGTGATATAATCCGCGCCTGCTGCGCGGAGCTCCTGTGCCGCATGCACAAAAAAGCTTCCGTCCGCGTCCAGCGGGGAATCGAGCTCTACTGCGACCGGCTTTCCGCAGAGCGCGGGCGCCGCCTCCTTTCTGCGCGCCATGCGCGGCGCTTCCGGCCCTTTTGGCTTGGCAGGGGCTTCGTTTGCGTTCAGCGCCTCTTTCGCCGCTCTGATGTGCTCCGGCGTAGTGCCGCAGCAGCCGCCGAGGATACGCGCCCCGGCAAGGAAGCTCCGTTTCAGCTGTTCCGCAAAATAATCCGGCGCGCTCTTGAACACGGTGCGTCCCGCCTCTATCGTCGGATAGCCCGCATTCGGCATAATAGAGACTGTTTTCCCATAAAATTCCGTCGTTTCCGCGATATGCGCCATGTGCATCGGCCCGCACGTACAGTTGAAGCCATACGCGTTGATCTCCTCCGCGTCTTTCATGGCGTCTATAATGCTCTGCGCAGAGATACCGCTCTGCGTATATCCATCCGGCGCGACCGTGCATTCCGCGATGACATACGCTTCCCGGCAATGCTTCCGGATATACCGCGCGGCGCGCACCAGCACGTCCGCTTCCGCAAAGGTTTCGAGCAGGAAGCCTGTGACCCCGTTTTCGAGAAAACGGTCTATGATCTTTTCACGCTCCGCATCGCACCGCTCCTGCTCATCATACAGAATAGGCCCCATGCTCGCAAAAATGAGCGTATCTTTTCCCGCCGCTTCCCGCGCGCAGGCGCAGCCTGCGTCCACCACACGCAGCACCGTTTCCATATCCGCGCCCAACGCGAGCGTGTTCGCGCCGAACGTATTCGTCTTGACCGCGTCCGCACCCGCCGCGATATAATCCCGGTGCGCCTGCACCACGCGTTCCGGATGCTTGAGGTTGTTTTCTTCACACCGTCCGACGCCGCCTGCATAGCGTTCCGCAAGATAGGTCCCCATCGCGCCGTCGAACAGGATATAATTTTTACTTTGAAGCAGGTCCATCATTTACTCCTTTTTGTGTTGAAGCCATTATATCATATTTTCACCGCAAGAATTTGATGAAATTTATTCCTATTCTATTATTTTTGAGGTAAAATAAAAAATGGATGTTTTATCTGCTGTCGCAAAAAGGAACGATCAACTCTAAAGGAAACTGAAAAATGCCAAAACAGAATTTGAGATATCTGGAGCTGCTGTCGCAGAAATACCCGACCGTACAGGCGGCGTGTACGGAGATCATCAACCTGAACGCCATCATGAGCCTGCCGAAGGGCACGGAGCATTTCGTAAGCGATATCCACGGAGAGGACGAGGCTTTCTGCCATATTTTGAACAATGCTTCCGGCGTGATCCGCGAAAAGGTGGACCTCTTATTCGAGAAAACGCTGACCGCACGGCAGCGCACCGAGCTGTGTACGCTCATCTACTATCCCGACCGCAAGCTGGAGGAGCTGCGCGGCGAGACGGACGACGAGTGGTACCGTATCACGCTTTACCGTATGATCGAGGTGTGCCGCCTGTGCGCTTCCAAATATACGCGCTCCAAAGTGAGGAAGGCGCTTCCAAAGGACTTTGAATATATCATCGACGAACTGCTGCACACTCCCTCGGACGATAAGGACAAGCGGGCCTATTACGAGCATATCATCTCCACGATCACAGACATCGGCCGTGCAGACGCATTTATCATCGCGCTTGCATCCGTCATCAAGCGGCTGGTCGTGGACCGTCTGCACGTAGTGGGCGACGTATTCGACCGCGGCCCGCATGCGGACGTGATCCTCGACAAGCTGACCGCCCACCATGCCGTGGATATCCAATGGGGAAACCACGATGTGCTGTGGATGGGCGCGGCGGCGGGAAGCGGCGCGTGCATCGCCTGCGTACTCAACATCAGCACCCGTTATTCCAACATTGATTTTGTGGAAACGGCATACGGCATCAACCTGCGTCCGCTCGCCCTGTTTGCGCAGGAGACCTATACGGACGATACGGACCTTCTTGACCACATGCACAAGGCCATCGCCATCATTCAGTTCAAGCTGGAGGGACAGATCATGATGCGGCGGCCGGAATTCGACATGAAAGACCGCCTCCTGCTTGACAAGATCGACTTTTCAGACAGGACCGTTATGGTAGACGGTGTAAAATATGCTCTCAACGACCACGACTTTCCCACCATCGACCCTGAGCATCCATACGACCTGACGCCCGGCGAGGCTGACGTCGTTGCGCAGCTCATCTATTCGTTCACGCAGAGCGAAAAGCTGCAGAGGCATGTGAAGTTTCTCTATTCGCAGGGCAGCATTTATTTGGTTTTCAACGGGAACCTCCTGTTTCACGGCTGTATTCCCATGACGGAGGACGGCGGCTTTTATGAATTCGACGCGGATGGGAAAAAGCTTTCCGGGCGGGCGCTGATGGACTATGCCGACTCACTTGCCCGGCAGGGGTATTATGCGAAAGAGGGCACGGATGAACGGAAATACGGGCAGGATTTTCTGTGGTATTTATGGTGCGGGCGGCGTTCCCCGCTGTTCGGGCGCTCCAAGATCGCCACGTTCGAGCGCATGTTTATCGACGATAAAGCCGCATGGCGGGAGGAAAAGGACCCATACTACCGTTTTATCGACGAGCCGGAGATGTGCGCGAAAATATTGGCTGAATTCGGGCTGACCGGGCAGTATTCGCACATCGTGAACGGGCATGTTCCGGTACGCGCGCGCGAGGGGGAGCTTCCCGTACGCGGCGGCGGGAAAGCGATCGTCATCGACGGCGGGTTCTGCCGGGCGTATCAGGAACAGACGGGGATCGCAGGCTATACGATGTTTTACAGTTCCTATGGCATCCGTCTCGTATCGCACGAGCCGTTTCCCGGCCTTTCGGACGCGGTGAAGAACAACAAGGACATCCTTTCCACGCATGTGGTGTTCGATACGGCCCAATCCCGTATCACGGTGGGAGAAACGGACATCGGGCGCGCCCTCCAGCGTGATATCGACGATCTGACTGCGCTCCTCGACGCATACCGCAGGGGCGTCGTGAAGGAAAAGCAGCAGAAGTGAGCGGCCCGGCATTATGAAGATTTCCTGAAGATACGCCGCGGACGGTTGACACCGCTTCCCTTTCCCCTGCATAATACTGATAGGCTGCGCGGCATTCGTTTCGTGCCGCCGAAAAAAACGGAGACGGCGTATGAAAAGAAAAAAAGGGCTGAAAATACTGCGCGCTGTATTGCTCGTGCTTGGTCTGCTGCTCGCGGCCTATTCCGGCGTATTGCTCGCGGTCAACAATTTTAATCTTGGCAACGTGCTGCCCGGGCTTCTTGGGCTTCCTCTTCTCATATATGGAATTTTCGCGCCCGTTTTGAACCGCTGGTTCTCGCATGGGCTCGGAAAAGCCGTCAAGTGGATATTTATCGCCGGTTACCTGTTTTTGATCGGTGTTTTTACTGTGTTCGGCATCATGATGGGAACAGCGGCGAACACTGCTCCGCCGCAGAATGCGGATGCTGTTCTCGTGCTTGGTGCGGCGCTGAAGGGAACGGAGCCGTCGGATACGCTTGCGCGCAGACTGGATACGGCGATCGCCTACGCGCAGGAAAATCCGGAGGCGGTCATCGTCGTAAGCGGCGGGCAGGGTCCGCAGGAGGACATTCCCGAGGCCCACGCCATGCGGGATTACCTCATCGGCCGCGGCATCAGCGAGGACCGCATTTTAGTGGAGGACCAGTCGCGCAGCACGCATGAAAACTTTGTCAATTCAAAGAGGCTGCTTGACGAACGGTTCGGCGAGGGAAGCTATACGACGGTATTCGTGACCAACGATTACCATATTCTGCGCGGATACCTGAACGCGGAGGAGGCCGGTATGACGGACGTTCACGGGCTTTCGTACCATACGCTGCCGTATACCGCGCCGCCCTCTTATATGCGCGAGTCGCTCGCGCTGCTCGCAACGTATGTGTTCGGGGCGGGCATTACGTAAGACCATACAGAAAAACAGTACCATTTCCTACGAAAATATTTTCCGGCAGGCTGTGTGCGATTGACAACACAGCCGTTTTCCATTACCATTAGAGTTAGGAGAATTTGAAAGGAGTTTTGGAAACCGTTTCCTAAACTCCTCTTTTACGGATTGGTATTAGCAAAAGCTAATACAGGGAGGTCGGTCCAAAAAATGCATACGCTTGACACTTTGAAGCCCGGCGAATCCGGCGTGATCGGTACGGTGGGCGGGCAGGGTGCGCTTCGCCGCCGCCTGCTTGAAATGGGGCTCACGCCCGGAACCAGCGTGATGGTACAGAAAATGGCGCCGTCCGGCGACCCGATCGAGATCCATATCCGCGGGTATCAGCTTACTTTAAGAAAAGAGGACGCGGCGGAAATCGAGATACTGTCCGGCGATGCGGCAGAGCAGGCCGCCCGGCGGCGATCCCGTCACCGCTTCCGCAAAGGAGGCGGACAGGCATGAGTATTCTGATCGCGCTCGCAGGGAACCAAAACTGCGGCAAGACAACGCTGTTCAATCAACTGACGGGTGCAAATCAGCACGTCGGCAATTTTCCCGGTGTGACCGTGGAGCACAAGGAAGGAAAGATTCGAGGAGAAAAGGATATGTCCGTCGTGGACCTGCCCGGCATCTATTCCCTTTCGCCCTATACGCCGGAGGAGATCGTTTCGCGCGATTTCATCATTCAGCAGAACCCCGACGCCATTTTAAATATCGTAGACGCGACCAACCTGCAGCGCAACCTGTATTTGACGCTGCAGCTCATCGAGCTTGGCAAACCGATGGTGATCGCCCTCAACATGATGGATGAGGTGCGTTCCAGCGGTATTTCTATTGATATCAAAAAACTGAGCGAAGAGATCGGCGTTCCCGTCGTTCCTATTTCTGCTGCCAAAAACCAAGGCGTGGAAGAGCTTGTTGAGGAGCTGCGGCGCGTGGTGCGTGCACGGCAGCTGCCTGCGCGCACAGATTTTTGTGAGGGAGAGGTACACAAGGCCCTGCATGCGGCGAAGCATCTGATCGAAGACCATGCGGCGGCGGCAGGCTATCCCGCGCGGTTCGCTGCTTCCAAGCTGATCGAGGGCGACGAGCCTCTCGAGGCGGTTCTTGAACTCGACGAATCGGATAAGGATATCCTGCAGCACATCATCGACCAGATGGAGGAGGGAACGGGCACAGACCGCGAGGCTGCGCTGGCCGATATGCGTTATCAGTTCATCGAACAGCTATACGACGCATGTGTAAGTCAAAAAAGCATGACGCGGGAAATGCAGCGTTCTGTGAAAGCGGACCGTATCCTGACCCATAAGATTTGGGCGATCCCGATCTTCATCGGCATCATGGCGCTTATTTTCTATTTAACATTCGGGCCGCTTGGCGGTTCTCTTTCGGGGGCGTTCGAGGACGCGATCTCGTTCGCGACGGACGCGGCAAGCAATGCGCTCTCGGATGCGGGCGTATCGCTTTGGATGCACTCTTTTCTGATCGACGGCGTGTTTACAGGCGTTGGAACGGTGCTGTCTTTCCTGCCCGTCATCGTGATCCTGTTCTTTTTTCTTTCCATTTTGGAGGATTCCGGTTATATGGCGCGTGTGGCGTTCGTGATGGACAGCTCTCTCCGCAAGATCGGCCTTTCCGGGCGGTCGTTCGTTCCCATGCTGATTGGGTTCGGATGCAGCGTGCCTGCGATCATGTCTGCGCGGACGCTGGCAAGCGAACGTGACAGGAAGCTGACCATCCTCATCACGCCGTTTATGTCGTGCGGGGCGAAGGTTCCCATCTATGCTCTGTTTACGGCGGCCTTTTTCGCGCAGAATCAGGCTTTGGTCATGATCTCCCTGTATTTGCTGGGGATCGTGATCGCTGTTTTGACCGGACTTCTCTTTAAAAAGACGCTTTTCAAGGGCAATCCCGTTCCGTTTGTGCTGGAGCTGCCCGCCTACCGCCTGCCCTCCCTCAAAAGCGTACTGCTCCATATGTGGGAAAAGGCGAAGGATTTTCTGGTACGGGCATTTACGATCATCTTCCTTGCGAGCATCGTCATTTGGTTCCTGCAGTCGTTTGACTTCCAGTTCAATTTTGTTACGGACAACAGTCAGAGCATCCTTGCCGGTATCGGCAAAGCCATTGCTCCTGTGTTCGCGCCGCTCGGCTTCGGAAGCTGGCAGGCCTCCACCGCCCTCATTACCGGTTTGACCGCTAAAGAAACGGTTATCAGTACTCTGTCGGTACTGACCGGAGGCGAACAGATGTTAGGGACGCTCTTCACGCCGCTCACCGCATATTCTTTTCTCGCATTCGTGCTGCTCTATATGCCGTGCGTGGCTGCGGTCGCCACGACAAAGCGCGAGATCGGCGGAAAAAACGCGTTGCTCACGATCCTCTATCAAACCCTTGCTGCATGGGTGGTCGCGTTCATCATTTTCCAAGTCGGCTCGCTTATTTTAGGCGGATGAGGAAATATGGCTGATATTATTTTGATCATTGCAGTCATGGCTGCAGTCTTTGCGGCCGTCGCATATATCGTACGGAAGCGGAAAAAGGGCGAATGCGTCGGCTGCAGCGCGTGCAGCAGAAGTGAAAACGGCTGTGCAGGCTGCCCGCAGGCAGAGGAAAAAAAGCGCTGACGCGCGGTATATCATGATAGGCCTCCGGTATCGTTATCATTCTTTAAGGAGGCTTTTTATTATGATAAAAAAAATCGATTACAACGAGTGGGCAGAAACAGCGTATACCCTGCACATGATCACGCAGATGATGGGTAAGGTCAAGCTTGCGCGCATGCCCGCGCAGCCCGAATGGGGGCACGTCGTGCTGTATTTTACCGCACAGGGGCTGACGACCGGGCTGATCCCGAACGGGGAAAACAGCTTTTCCGTTTCTCTGAATCTTGACACATCGACCGCATTTGCACAGACAGTCTCCGGCGAGACAGCAGGGCTTTCGCTGCGCGGCAACACATCTGTCAGCGAGTATTACAATGATTTCCAAAAGATGCTCCATACGCTGGCATGCGATACGCCGATCAATGCGCTGCCGCAGGAAATGAGCACAAGGATCCCGTTTTATGACGACCGCACCAAACGGGATTACGACGGCTGTGCGGCACGGGATTTTTTCCGCATGTACGTATATGCGCGCAATGCGCTTCTCAGATTCACATCGCCGTTTCGCGGAAAAAAGCTGCTTCCCGCATTTTTCTGGGGTACGTTCGACGTTTCGGCGATACTTTTTTCCGGCAAGCCCAGCCCTTATCCGGGCGGCGGAGTGATCGGAACGAACGGATTTGACGAACAGTTTATTGAATTTGGTTTTTGGGCCGGAGACGAGAACCTTGCGGCTCCGTCATTCTTTATCATGCCTTACCCATTCATCAAGGACGATATGGCGGCAGCGCCGGATAGGGCTGTTTGGAGTCCGCAGAAAATGGAATATTTTCTTTCGCTTGAGGACGCGCTTTCCTACCCGGAGCCCGACGCCGCGATCGACACGTTTTTCCGCAGCGCGTTCAACAGGGTGACGAAGCATGAAAATTGGCAATGCGTCGACTGGTTCACCAGACCGCTCGGGGTTCCGGCGGTACGTTGAGCGCCCGTCTGACAAAAACGGAGGTGTCGTTTGATGAAAAAGAAAAAAAGAAAGCTTCTGATCGCCGTGTGTGCAGCGGCGACCGTATGTGCTGTCCTGCTGGTCTATTTGCTGACCGGCAGCCATCCGCCCAACGAGGAGGCGCTTGGCGCGCTCATGTCCACCGAAACCGTAACAGTTGAGGATATGGGCGACAGGATCGTTTTTTCGCCGTCGGAGCAGCTGGCCGGCCGCGGATTCATCTTTTATCCGGGCGGCAAGGTGGACGCTGAGGCCTACGCCTATTTCGCGCATGCGCTTGCGGATGAGGGAATTTTTTCCGTGATCGTAAGAATGCCGTTTGACCTCGCGGTCTTCGGCAGCGGCGGAGCGTCAAAGGTGCTTGACGCTTATCCGGAGATAGAAAGCTGGACGATCGGCGGGCATTCGCTCGGCGGTGTGATGGCGGCGGATTACGCCGCAAAGGACGAGCGTATTTCGGGGGTCGTGTTCCTTGCGGCTTATCCCAATTCCGACCTTTCGCGGAGCGGCCTTAGGGCCCTTTCCCTCACTGCCTCAAACGACGGCGTGCTGAACCGGGAAAAATATGATGCGGCGCTTCCCTCCTTTCCCGCAGACACCATTTTTTCTGAAATAGAGGGTGGCAATCACGCGGGCTTCGGCAGCTATGGCGCGCAGGAGGGCGACGGTGAGGCCACGCTCTCTCCCGCCGCGCAGCAGGAGGCCGCCGCGCAGAGAATTGCCGAGTGGATAAACTGAATTTATCATAAAACGGCTGCGCAGGCAGCCGTTTTATTTTGCTTTTTCATCATAATTGTTTCTCTTTTTCATCATCGCAATTAATGAAATCATACCTTTATGTGCTCTGTCATCACAGGTATTATCGGGACGAAAATGCATCAACCGGAGATTTCGATTATCCGCTCAGCATTTTTCTGCTGAAAAGGGCAGTGGGCCGCTGCAGATGCAATAACAGGCAAGCAGCTGCTTTCAATCACTTTTCCTCTTTTTCAGGCACGAGCAGCTTAAAGCTGTTTTTCCAGTAGTCGATGATTCCCTTCCGCTTCATGCGCGATAGCTCGCGCGACATAGCGCTGCGGTCCACCCCGAGATAATCTGCGAGCTCGGCGCGGCTGAAGGCGATTGAAAATGGGTTCCTGCCCTGCCGTCCATATTCCCAAAGCAGATAGGCCATGAGCTTTTCTTTTGTAGTGTGCCGGCCCATAAATTCTATTTTGCGGTTAAGCTCAATATTTTTCCGCGCCAGCATACGCGTAAGGCGGCGGATCAGCCTGCTGTGGAACCCGCAGGCGCTGCTGCATACGGTCAGGAGCTTTTCTGCGCGCAAAAAGAGCACCGTACTGTCCACTCCCGCGCGGACGGCGACCGGACTTTTTTCTATTCCCGCACACGCAAATGCCTCTCCGAACACGCCGCCCGGCGGGACCGCGGCTATGATGCTGCGCGCGCCGTCCCAATCCTCGCGTATCACCTGCGCCTGCCCTGCAAGGACGATGCCGAAGCTGCGCGCGTCTGCGCCAACGTTCCAGATCATATCGTTTTTGGGGTACTGCCTGACCGTATATCCAAGACAGGCAAGCATAGAGCGCAGCTCCTCCGCTCCCGCGTCCTTAAACAGTTCATTTTTCCGCAGGACTTCATAATATCGTTCCATTCCCGTTCCTTTTTGTTGCAAATGCAACATATTATTTGTTCTTATTGTACTATTCTTGTTTACAGAACGCAACGGCAGGGTATGAATGTAGAAATTTATCAGGAGGATATTTGAAATGGAAATGTTTTGTTTTCAATGTGAACAGACCGCGAACGGTACAGGGTGTACCCGCGGCGGAGTATGCGGTAAAAAAATAGATACAGCGCTTTTACAGGATGAGCTTACCTCGAAATTAGTAGAGCTTGCCTGCGCTGCGGAGGGAAAACCGCACGACGCCGAAACGGATGATTTTATGATAGACGGCCTGTTTACGACCATCACGAACGTAAATTTTGACGACGCGGATATCGAGGCGCTGTGCAGCCGGGGCGACGCGCTGATCCGCAGCTACGGCGGCAGCTGCCCGTTCGCGGCGGCGGATGTGTGGCATGCGGACGAGGACGTGCGAAGCCTTGAATCGCTTCTGCTGTTCGGTATGCGCGGCATGGCGGCATACGCCCATCATGCACGCGTGCTCGGTAAAGAGGACCCGGAGGTGAACGCATTCTTTTACAAGGGGCTCGCGTCTCTTGCGAAAGACCTGACGGCGGACGAACGGCTCGCCCTCGTGATGGAATGCGGGCGGGTGAATCTCAAGTGTATGGCGCTTTTAAATGATGCGAACGTAGGCGCATACGGGAAGCCCGAGCCTACGCCCGTTTCCACAGACATCGAAGCGGGGCCGTTTATCATCGTGACCGGACACGATCTGCACGATTTAAAGCTGCTGCTTGAGCAGACGGAGGGCAAGGGCATAAACATCTATACGCACGGTGAAATGCTGCCCGCTCACGCATATCCGGAGTTAAAAAAATATGCGCATCTCAGGGGCAATTTCGGCACGGCATGGCAAAATCAGAAAAAAGAATTTGCGGACGTCCCCGCGCCTATCCTTTTTACAACGAACTGTCTGATGCCGCCGGCGCCCTCCTATTCGGACCGCATATTCACTACCTCTGTGGTGGGCTATCCCGGCATGACGCATATCGATGAGCGGAAAGATTTCACGCCCGTGATCGAAAAGGCTCTCGCGCTCGGCGGCTATGCGGAAAAACGCGAGATGAGCGGGCTGAACGGCGGGCATGTGCTGACGCCCGGTTTTGGCGTGGATACCGTGCTTTCCGTTGCAGACAAGGTGGTGGACGCAGTAAAGTCCGGAACGATCAAACACTTTTTTCTCGTAGGCGGCTGCGACGGCGCGAAGCCCGGCCGGAACTATTATACTGAATTTGTCAAACAAACGCCGGACGACTCTGTGATCCTGACACTGGCCTGCGGGAAATACCGCTTCAACGACCTCGACCTCGGCACGGTGGCAGGGCTGCCGCGCATCATGGACATGGGCCAGTGCAACGACGCATATTCCGCCATTCAGGTGGCCACAGCACTTGCGGACGTATTCGGATGCGGCGTGAACGACCTGCCGCTTTCCATGGTGCTTTCGTGGTACGAGCAAAAAGCGGTATGTATTCTGCTGACATTGTTTTCTCTTGGTATCAAAAATATTTATCTCGGCCCCACGCTGCCCGCATTCGTATCGCCAAACGTGCTTAAGCTCCTCGTGGAAAAGTTCAGTATCAGCCCGATCTCGACGCCCAGTGAGGATTTGGAAAAAATTCTCGGCTCCTAAGGGGCGGGGGAAAGCGGCTCCGCGCTTTCCCCTTTTTATTTCCGCAACGGCAAACCCGTTTTTATGATATACTGTTAAAAAACAAAAGGCGGAGAAAAACAATGCGGGAAATGAGACGAAAAGAACGTGCGACGACAGAAGAAGAAGCGCGCAGGCTGCTTGCCGGATGCGAATATGCGGTGCTTTCCATGACAGGGCCGGACGGGAAGCCTTATGCTGTTCCCATATCTCCCGCCGTTTCCGGAGATACAGTCTATTTCCATTGCGCTCCCGCTGGCTATAAGCTCGAATGCTTGGAGCACGAGCCGGAGGTGTGCCTCGTCTGTGCGGACGGTGTCGTGCCGATCCCCGAGCAATTTTCCACGGCATACCAAAGCACGGTCGCATTCGGGCGGGCGGAAACCGTAACAGATGACGAAGAAAAGATTTATGCCCTGCGCCTGATCTGCGGGAAATATGCGGCGGACAATATGGCGGGCTTTGACGAAGCCATCCGCAGATCACTCTCGCGCACCGGTATCGTGAAGATCATACTGCGGGAAATCAGCGGAAAACAAAAGAAGCTGCCGGAAAAATAACGAAACCCTGCAAAATTTTTATGAATTTTTCCCGTTTCTCTCCCTATCGTAAAAAATAACACGGAGGATCGTTCTATTTCGGAACGGATCTCTTACATAAAAACAGTGCCGATTTTTCCACGGATAAATTATGTGTGAAAATCGACATCTTCTTTACAATTTATTCAAACCTGTTTCACATCGGGTTCATGAAAACCGGTTATCTTAAAAACATCAAAATTCTCCTTCGGGCGAAGGGCCCTGCGCCCGGGGGAGTCCAAAAACACCGCCTCCGGCGTTTTATATAGATTCCCCACCTTATTCCGGCTCCCGTAAGGGAGCCTTTTCGGTCACAGCCGTTTTTACGTCCGCAGGGAACGGCTTTTTTGTTTCCGTTCCGGATTTTATGGTTATATTAAAATCAGAACACAAAGGGAGGTGTTATGCATGGGAAAATTAGAGGACGCCGGCAGAAAGATCGACGATGCTTTCAAAAAAGTCGCGGACAAAACGCGCGAGGGTGTGAGTATCGCCTCGGAAAAGACGAAAGAGGGGATCAGCAAGGCTTCGGAGAAGACCCGCGAGGCTGTGGAAAAAGCTGACAGGGCAATACAGGATAAGGCCGGAAGGCAAAAATAATTGATTCGACTGCGGCATGCTGTGCATGCCGCTTTTTGTTTTAGGCTGCGGCGGCAGGAAGATTATGCGCCCTTTCCGGCGGCGTATGCCTGTTTTTCTGTGTCCGCACAGAGCCGCGGTTGATTCCGCGCCTTTTTTGTGATATCGTGTAAACAGATAAAGGTGGGAACGGAAAAGGATGGGCCTGTTTTACAAATCGTGCGCTTGGCAGCGCGCCGCTATTTTTCAGACAGAACGCAAGCACGGGAGCCCGTGCTTTTTTGTTACGAAAATCCACGAATTATAAAGGGGGTATTTTTTATGAAAGATCTTTTGAGCAACGTAAAATTTCTCCGTGTGTTTCTCTTGATCGTGGCGATCGCTTTTGCCGTAGTATGTATTTCTCTCGGTATATCCAATTATGCCGCAGGCGTACAGAACAAGGTCTTATCTGAAAAAGCGGCGTCCGCCGAGACGCTTCAGGAGACCGTCGGTATGCTTGAGGAACAAAACGAGAGCCTGACTGACGATTTAGCACAGGCGCAGGCAGAGTTAGAAACGGTAACAGCAGAAAAAGCTTCCCTGACCGCCGAGCACGATGTGTTGACGCGTAAGCATGCGGAGCTTGAGCAGGCTTATGAAGCTCTTCGGACCGAACAGGAAAGCAGGGCGAGCGAAGAGCTTGCAGCCAAAAACATGGAGGAGAGCTCCGCTGCTGCCGTTCAGGCTGCGGCCGAGCCGTCCGAACCAAGCGGCGGCAGGACTGTTTACTATACGCGGACGGGCTCAAAATACCACTATGCCAATCCCTGCGGCAATGGAACCTATTATCCGTGCAGCTTGGAGGAAGCACTTGCACGGGGGCTTGACCCCTGCGGGAAATGCGTCGGCTGATGCTCCCGCGCCGTTTGGATAAGCCCCGCTTTTCCGGCAGACCGGCGTACTTGCATCGAAAGGCCCGCTTTTTGCGGGCCTTTCTGATTTTCTGTCATGGAACGGCGCATTTTCTTTCCGCGGATCTTTTCTAAATCTTAACGGAATTTTAATACGGCGGCGCTTTTCCTGTTTATAGGAAAAGAGTATGATAAATGCAGTCTTGCTTGAAGCAGAAGGGAGAGAAACAGGAATGAAGCTGCGTTCCTCAAAAATAAAAGAGCATATTTTCGACGGCGTGTTGTTTTTGCTCGGCAGCCTGCTGTATGCTGCCTCAGTCAATATCTTTACCGCGCCGAACAACATTGCCCCCGGCGGTCTGACCGGTATTGCGACGATGCTGAATTACGCGTTCGATCTGCCGATCGGTACCATGATCCTTGTGATGAACATTCCCTTGTTCATTTTTGGTTTTCTGTTCTTCGGATACCGCTTCGTAATCAAAACGGTGGTCGCCACCATTTTGTCTTCCGTTGTGATCGACGCGACGGCCGGGATCATGCCCGCCTATACGGGCCAGCCCCTCATTACCGTCGTATTCGGCGGTTTGTTCGCCGGGCTTGGCCTCGCGCTCATCCTGATGCGCGGCGGAACGACGGGCGGCACGGAGCTTGCGGCGAACCTCCTTGCCATACGCTTCCCGCATCTGTCTCTCGGCAAGCTCATCATGGTGCTGGACGTGATCGTCGTTTTGATCTCCGCGGTGGTATACCGCGAATTTGAAGGCCCGCTTTATGCCGTTCTCGTTATTTTCATCACCTCCCGCGTCATCGACGCAGTGCTTTACGGCACGAGCCTCGGCACGGGAAAAATGATGTTTATCATCTCTCCTAAAAACAAAGAGATCGCACAGGAGATCCTGACAAAAATGGAGCGGGGCGTGACCGAACTCAAGTCGCGCGGCAGCTACAGCGGCGCGGAGGGCGAGGTACTGCTGTGCGCCGTCCGCCGCCCGGAGGTATACAAAGTCTATCATCTCATTCACGAGCTTGACCCGGACGCCTTTATTATTGTAGGAGACGCAGGCGAGATCACCGGCGAGGGCTTTCGGGAAATAAGCATACCGTCGCACAGAAAAAAATCCCGCCGATAATTTTGTTGCATTTGCAACATCTTTTCCCCGGGCATCTGGTATGATAAGAATATCAAAGCAACGAGGTGATCGAAATGAAACGGAAAATCATTCGGATAGATGCAGAAAAATGCAACGGCTGCGGACTGTGCGCGCAGGCCTGTCACGAGGGGGCGATCGGTATCGTCGGCGGGAAAGCGAAGCTCCTGCGCGACGATTACTGCGATGGGCTCGGCGACTGCCTGCCCGTATGCCCGACGGACGCGATCTCTTTTGAAGAACGCGAGGCCGCGGCGTATGACGCGGAGGCAGTCAGGAAGAACATGGAGGCCAAACAAACGCCCCCTATTCCGGGAGGGTGCCCCGGCATGCGCACCAAAGTCATCGACCGCAGGCTGAGTTCTGCGCCCGCGGCCCCGTCACAAAGCGCGGCAATGGAGTCTCAGCTTTCCCAATGGCCGGTACAGCTTCAGCTCGTTCCGGTGAACGCCCCCTATTTCAACGGCGCTCATTTACTCATTGCCGCGGACTGCACCGCGTTCGCGTACGGTAATTTCCACAATGATTTTATCCGCGGGAAAGTGACGCTGATCGGCTGCCCTAAGCTCGACGATGCGGAATACACCGAAAAGCTGACGGATATCCTGAAGCAAAACGACATCAGGAGCGTGACGATCGTGCGGATGTCCGTACCCTGCTGCGGTGGTCTTGCCCTCGCGGCAACAGAGGCGCTGAAAAACTGCGGAAAAATGATCCCGTGGAACGTGACCATCGTAGATACGGACGGAAGCATATTGGAACAATAAAAGCGCCGTGTTTGAAGCGGCGGCAAACGGCCCTTTCGCGAAAGCGGAGAGCCTTTTTGTTTTCCCGTTGTTTAAACGGGCGGAAATCCGTTTAATAAAAAAGAAAGCCGGAGTATCCGGCAAGACCGATACGCCCATACGGGCATGAAGGAGGAAAATCGATATGATGTCTGATGAAACATGGGGCAGCCGTGGTCCAAATGACCCGAGCTCCAATGAGGAGCCGCCTAAGTCCAGAATGGATATGAACGGCATAGCGCGGAAGATGAGCGGCGGCAATAAAACGGCGGGGATCGTGATTGCGATCTGCATGGTCGTGATCGGCGTCCTGATTCTTTTGGCTCCCTATACGATGGGAATCGGCATTGGGTATTTCGTAACGGCTGGCTTTATTGTGTACGGCATTTTTGAGATCATCGCTTATGTGCGGACCCATCCTGACCTCAGAAACGGCTGGACGCTGGCCAACGGTATTATTTTCACGCTGATCGGCCTTTTGATTTTGATCGAGGCGCTGGGAAGCCACATCGGCAAGCTGAATATGCTGTCCACGTTCTCGTTTATCATCGGCTTTTTCGCTCTGTTCGGCGGTATCGCGCAGATATCTTCCTACGGAGCGTTCAAGCGTGCAGGTGAACCGGGAACGGGATGGATACTCGCAAGCGGTATCATCAATCTGATCTTAGGTATTTTGATCATCTGCGCGCCGATCACAGGGTTCTTTACGTTGGAATGGATCTTCGCGTTTTATCTCATTGTCGGGGGCGTCGCGTTGTTTGCGGAAGCCTGCTCCGGCAAGCTGGCATGCAGGAAATAAGAAACAAACGGAAAAAAGAGCCGAAAGGCTCTTTTTTATGCTTCGCGCAGACAGCACAACGCTGCGCGCCGTTTATTTTCCGGTTTTGACCGAAGCCATAAAAATGTGCTTTTCGGGCACGGGCTGCGGTTCAAAGGAGAATTCCGCCGTCATGCCCTGATGCAGCAGAGAGAGCCACAGGCAGCACAGTGCGATGCCTGTATCGATCTGGTTCAGCTTGCCGAGCATCAGGTTCTTTTTCCGGCTCACCACGATGCTGTGTGTGTCGCCGCTGTAAAAGCAGGGCTGGCTGTTCATAGCGGAGGGCGCGAGGCGCGCCGCCTCAAGCACATGATAGAGGTCCGTCAGCCCGGATATCTCGTTCAGGCTCTTTCGCTTGAACTGCTCTGCGCCCGTGCGGTGCATGGGCTGTGCGGGCGTACCAAAGCATAGCGTCGCCAGCCATTCCATCCCTTCCGGCGGAGCAGTCTTTCCTTTGTCCGGCTTGATCATGCCGAGCCAGCACGCGCCGATATTGCCCGCCGAGAGGTAGAGGTCGATCTGCTCCATCAGAAAACCGGCGTTCATGCGCCAGCCGTCCTTTTTTTCAGAATACAGGCATACGGCGTGCGGCGCATTTATTTTGATGCTGTCCGGCCCCAGCAGCTTAAGCTCTGTTTTGATTTCCGGGAGCAGCGGCAGGAGCCCGCTCATAAACGAACGCAGCTCTTCAAGCGTTTGTTTCGGGAGCGGAGCTGCGTCGTATTTGCGAACTGAGCACCGATGAAAAATCGCCTGATACAGGGTTTCGTGATCCATAGCTTCCTCCTTATTCCACATGCAGGAGCGTGCGTTTTACATTCCCCTTGATAATGTCGGACAGCTTATGCCGCGCGTGCGCGATGATGACCGTCGTGCCGTTCCGCAGCGGCCCCTTTGCGAACTGGAGCTTGGCCTTTGCGCCGTTCGCCCCCTGCCGGGACGCGCCGCTGCAGTTTTCCATCATGGCGTCTATTTTCTGCTCCACCTCTTCATAGGTGCCGCCCGTCACTTCCTCGATGAGGGTGGACGGATCCTTTGGGTCTGCATAGATGCCCTCCACGCTTGTGAGGAGCACGAGGATGCGCGCATTCACGAGCCGTGCGATGACCGCGGCGGTCTCGTCGTTGTCCACGCATTCCACAACGTGGTCCGTTTTGCGCTTGAGGTCGCGCAGCTCAAGCTTCATATTTTCGGTATCGGACACCGCGTCGTTATAGTTGACGATGGGGATGGCGTTCTGGTTCGCCGCCGAGAAAAGCAGATTGCGGATATGGTTCACCTTGCGCGCGTCGTTGAAATGGCTGTGCTCCACAAGCACCTGCCGCACTGAATATTTGGGGTTCACGAACTGGCGGTACATCTCCATCAGAATCGGCTGCCCCTGCGCGGAGTACGCCGTTTTGATCGCCGCAAGATTGCCCTTGAGCTCGCGTCCGCCGTTGCGCTTCATATAGTCGATGCGCCCGATCTCCGCCGCGCCGGACGAAACGAGGATATAGCCCGGCTTCAGGCTGGCGGCGAGCCTCGAAAAGATATTGTAGTCGATGTCATTGTCTTCCTTGCGGATGAGAGCCATAGAGCCGATTTTGACGACCACGTCAAAGTTGATCATTTCCGCATCCTCCGGGTTCACCGGAAAATTGGAAAAGCTCCCCCGCAGCTTTTGTTCTGCCATTTTTGTCCTGTCCTTTACACAAATTTACACAAAATTTCAACAGTTTAAATATACATCATTTTTGCAGGAAGTACAATAGCGCCTTGCGCGCCCCCGCGCGCATGGATTATAATAGTGCCCGGAATATGCTCCGGCGGCGGGACTGCGGGAGCTTTGAGGGAGCATTGAAATGTATACGATAACAGATGTGAGCGGCGCGCCCGGCGGCGAAGCGTTTTTGCTCGAAACGGAGGAGGGCTGCGCGCTTATCGATTCCGGCTTTGCGTTCTGCGCGGAACGTATGGCCGCCAAAATCAGGGAGCGGCTTTGCGGCCGTCCCCTGCGGTATGTGCTGCTGACCCATTCGCACTACGACCATGCTTCGGGCAGCGTTTTCGTGCGGGACGAATGGCCGGATGTGCAGATCGTGGGCAGCGCATACGCGGAAAAAATTTTTGCAAAACCCTCCGCGCGGGCTGTGATGCGGGAGATGAACGACAACGCCGCCCGGCTTGCGGGCGCCTATCCGTATGACGACCGCATAGATAGACTGCGGCTTGACAGAACCGTTTCGGAGGGCGATGTGCTCTCGCTCGGCCCCATGAAGCTCGAAACAGTCGAGGCGCCCGGACATACGAAATGCTGTATCGCCTTTTGGTGTGAAAAGGAGAAGCTTCTCATCTCGTGCGAGACGCTGGGGGTGGACGCCGGAGGCGGACTTGTCGTTCCCTGCTATCTGGTGGGCTACGGGCTTGCGATGCGATCCATCAAGAAGCTTGCGGCGCTCGGCGCGGAGGCTGTTTTGGTTCCGCACCGCGGCCTATTTACGGGAAAAGCGTGCCGGAATTTCATCGAACGGGCCGTTTATTGGAACCAAGAAGCGATGCGGCGGGTGCGCGACGGCCTGCGCGCGGGCAAAACGGCGGAAATGCTCGCCCGTGAATTCAAGGCTCTGTTTTACAACGACGTAACGGCAAGCCTGCAGCCGGAAAAGGCCTTTGATCTGAATTTAAGCTACATGATCCCCATGCTGGTGCGGGAGGCGCAGGACCAAAAGGAATAAACAGACTTGTGCACCGATCCTTTTCGTTGGCTCTCTTATTCGGCTCTCCGGAGATAAATCTTTTCATTATTGGTTCGGTTTTCCTGCAGATTTTTTTATTTCTTCATGATAAAAGAAATTTACCATCACGGGCGGTGCACTGAATGGGCGTTTCATTGTATCATCGTTTCGGACATAATCAAGTGCATTTTTCTTAGCATATCCATGTAAAGAGGCATCAAGCATTTTCCAGTACAGCCTGCTTCCGTCAGAATAGATTTCCTGATATAACGGAAACAGCTTCGGATATTTGTCACGAATATAGTCCATGATCACAGCTTTATAGCTTCCACGCAGATTCAGATTTTCCAGCCAAATCAAATTACAGTGAGCCTTGGCACGGTCGATGATCGAGCCTGCATCCGTTATACCGGGGAAAATAGGAGAAATAAAGCAAGTCGTGCGGACGCCGGCATCGTGAAACGCTTTCATCGCCGCAAATCTGCGTTCAATACTGACAGCATGATCCATATCCTCTCTGAATTTTTCATCGAGTGTGTTAATGCTGAAACCTACCCTTGCATCGGGAAAAGTCTTGATCAAATCTAAATCGCGCAGGATCAAATCAGATTTTGTCTGTATACTTAGTTTTGCACCGCTGCCCTGCATTTGCTCAAGAAATTCTCTTGTTTTGCCAAAGTGTTCTTCAAACGGATTATAGGGGTCTGTCACCGAGCCAACGAAGAATTCTTTTCCACAATATTTTTGCGGATCTTTGATTTCAGGCCAATGCTTAACATCAAGGAAATCGCCCCATGGCTCTGTATGTCCTGTAAAGCGCTTCATAAAGCTGGCATAACAGTACTTGCAGGCATGCGTACAGCCCACATAAGGATTCACGGAATAATCGCATACCGGAAGATTTGACCGAGTGACGATCGATTTTACAGTTCTTTCTTTTACGGCAGCTTTCATCTTATGCCCCTTTTCATCGTTAGTCAGGTCATTTCCATCTTCCAAAATGCAGCTGCTTATCAAGATCGGCAATATTCTGTTCCAATTCCCTTTCCGCTGGGTCTGCGTAACCAATTCCGATAAATACAGGGATCATATATGTGGGAGGTACTTTTAATTTTGCTTTCACAATATCATGCTCTTCATTCAACGGGATCCTCATAGAACAAGCTAATCCCTCGGCGGTTGCCGCAAGGAATATGTTTTCTATGACACACCAAATTGTGGAAAATGAATTCAGCTTAGACACATATTCGCCATTCAGTTCCTTTGATTTGAATACGGGGATGACCACATAGGGTGCATCCTTTAACATCGTATATTGTCTTGGCATTGCGTAGGCATACATTTTTTGAGCAAACGTAGTCGGATACGGCCTCGGCGCATTCAGATACTTTTCAGCATCAAACCGCCCGGCTATCTTTTTTGCGTGTTCAAATGCATATTCTTTTTCTTCGTCAGTTCTTAATATGATATAACTCCAATTGCGATTATGATTCCATGTTGGAGCCTGATTACCGGCCCTCAGAATTCTTTTGATAATTTCAAAATCGACCGCTTTATCCAAAAACTCCCGTACCGTTCTTCTTTTATTGACAGCTTCATAGAATTCCATTTTACCACCTATTTTATCAGGATCTATTACTAAATTGATTATAGCATAGCCTTTTTTATTCGGCAACGAAGCATATATTGGATAGTTAAGTCTTATGAATGTCTTGTATTTCGATGGTTCTTAGGTATAGCACTGCAAGGGGGATAGAAAGGAAGTTTCTTTTCTCCATTGTTCAAAATTTAACCGCTTGCCTAACGATTGGTTTTCAGATGTAAAAAAGACGCGTCCGGCTTACCGGACGCGTCTTTTTTATTCTTTTTATTTTCCGAGCACTTCTTTTGCTTTTTTGACGACCGCTTCCGTCGTAAAGCCGAATTTCTCGAACAGCACGCCCGCCGGAGCGGAAGCGCCGAAGTGGTCGACCGTCACATAGCCACCGTCGAGCCCCACATATTTCGCCCAGCCGAACGATGTACCCGCTTCTACCGCTACTCTTGCGCGCACCGCGTTCGGAAGCACGCTTTCCTGATAGGCTGCGTCCTGCTCTTCGAACAGGTCCATGCACGGCATGGAGACTACGCGGGCGGAAATTCCTTCCTTGCCGAGCTCCTCTGCCGCGTTCATGCACAGCTCTACCTCGCTGCCCGTTCCAATCAGGATCACGTCCGGTTTCCCGCCGCCGTCCTTTAAGATATAGCCGCCGCGCAGCGCGCCCTCGCCCGTTTCCTTCAGCAGGGGCAGGTTCTGACGGGAAAGAGCGATGGCATTCGGCGCTTTCGCCGTCATCGCAGCCTTATAAGCCGCCGCCGTCTCGTGTCCGTCTGCAGGACGCCACATATATACGCCCGGCGTTGCGCGCAGCGCCGCCAGATGCTCGATCGGCTCGTGTGTTGCGCCGTCTTCGCCGACGCCGATGGAGTCGTGCGACAGAACATACGTAACGGGGAGCTTCATCAGCGCAGACATACGGATCGCGCTCTTCATATAATCGCTGAACACAAGGAACGTTGCGCAGTACGGACGGATGCCGCCGTGCAGCATCATACCGTTGCACATCGCCGCCATCGCGAATTCACGGATGCCGAAGTGCACGTTCGTTCCTTTGCGGTCCTCCGGCGAGAACCAAGCGCGCTCTTTCATGATGGATTTGTTCGCCGGGCCGAGGTCCGCGCTGCCGCCCATGAGGTTCGGCACCTTTGCGGCGAGCCTGTTCAGGATGACGTTGGAGGTGTCTCTCGTTGCCATCGGCTTATCCTCAAAATTCCAATATGCGTCGTCGAACACATCCTCCGGCACCGGAGCCATATAGGCCTTATATTCCTTTGCAAGCTCCGGATATTCCTTTTCATATTTCGCAAAGAGGTCTTTCCACTGCGCCTCCTCCGCGGAATAGACTTCCTGCAGCTCTGCGATATGCTTTTTCACCTCTTCCGGCACTACGAACGCTTCTTCGTATTCCCAGCCGAGGTTCTTTTTCATTGCGTCGATATTCTCCTGCCCAAGCGGGGAGCCGTGGCTGGATTCGCTGCCCTGCTTTGCCGGGCAGCCGTATGCGATCGCCGTCTTGACGATAATGAGGGACGGCTTTTCCTTTTCTGCTTTTGCTTCTTCGATGGCTGCGGCGATGGCTTTCATGTCCTCATTGCCGTCTTCCACCTCGAGCACCTGCCAACCGTAAGCTTTATAGCGCTTTTTCACATCTTCGTCGAACGCCGTACCGATATTTCCCTCGATGGTAATATCGTTCTTATCATACAGCACGATGAGCTTTCCAAGCTTCTGCGTGCCCGCAAAGGAGCTTGCCTCGCCGGAAACGCCCTCCTGCAGACACCCGTCGCCCGTGAGCGCATAGGTGTAGTGGTCTACCACATTATAGCCCGGCTTGTTGAACTGCGCCGCGAGGTGCGCCTCCGCCATCGCAAAGCCGACCGCCATCGCGATGCCCTGCCCAAGCGGGCCGGACGTTGCTTCCACGCCGTCCGTAAGGCCGTATTCCGGATGTCCGGGCGTTACGGATCCCCACTGGCGGAAATTCTTGATATCCTCCATAGACACCTGATAGCCGAACATGTGGAGCAGAGAATACAGCAGCATGGACGCGTGGCCCGCGCTTAAAATGAACCTATCCCTGTTTTCCCATTTCGGGTCTTTCGGATTATGCTTCAAATACTTTGACCACAGCGTATATGCCATAGGCGCGCTGCCGAGCGGCAGGCCCGGATGGCCGCTGTTTGCTTTCTGGATCGCTTCCGCCGAAAGCACACGGATGGTATTGACCGCAAGTTTATCCACTTTACTCATATTGGTTGAAACCTCCTGTGAAATCTTTACAGTGATGATGGGTCTTGAAAAACACTTTTATTATAACGGATTCCCGCATCCATTTCAACCGGAAAAGGCAATCGATTCTTTCTTTGAATGTTATAAATTAACATCTTTTGTACTTATTTGTTCAAAACAGCCCCGCATGTTCATGCGGGGCTGTTTCAATCACTTCATTTTGATTTCGCCGTATTTTTCTTCAAACGCGGCGATGTGTTTTTTGATGAGCTGGATGATCTCCATATTGGCAGAACGTCCCTCGTAATCCGCAATATAGTGGAGCTGTTCCAACAGGTTTCTGGGCAGGCGCAGCGTATAGGTAGCTATGCTTGCCTTGATGGGTTTTGCAGCAGTCTGCATAAGCTGTTTTGCGCTCATACTTTGCTTTTCCCTCCAATTTGAATGATGATTGCATCTATTCTGTTTTCATTATAGCTGTATTTTACAGCCATTTGGCAAAAATGAATGCAAATATCATTTATTATGATTTCATTAAGGAGGCATTTTATGAGAATTCTGATTTTTACGGAGGAAGATATCGAGCTGGTCGATTACAACAAGCTCAAATCATTGCTGACGCCCGAGGATGCACTCAAGACCGTCGACCGTGCGGTGACGATCTGCACGCGCGGCAATCCGCTCGTGCAGCGGGCGCGGGAGGCCTGCACACAGGAGAATAGGCCCTATAACGTATTTATCATCCAGCGGTAAAAAAGACGGCACCGGGTGCCGTCTTTCCTGCGCTTTTTCGGAGTATGGCGCATATATTTTGCGTTTACGCTTTTTTCACCGCAAGCGTCACCTTTTCCCCGTTGATGCTCCATTCCTTTGCATAGCCGTCCGCAGCGCCGTATTCCACGGCCTGTGCGAGGACTTCCTTTTTGATCTGCGCTTCATTGGCGCGGATGACCGCCGCGACCGTATCGTTATCCGTTACAGAAAGGCTGATCTTGTCCGTCACTTCAAAGCCCGCTTCCTTGCGCATCGTCTGGACCTTGGAAATGATTTCGCGCACGTTGCCCTCCTCGATGAGCTCGGGCGTCAGGGTCGTATCGATGATGACTGCGAAATCGCCGCCCGTTTCCGCTACAAAGCCCTCGCGCTGCGCGGGTTCGACCAATACGTCCTCTTCCAGCAGCGATATTCTGTTTCCGTCCACTTCAAATTCGTAGGCCGCGCCGCTCCGCACGGTGCTGACCACGAGCATGCCGTCCGCCTGCGCGAGATGCGCCCGGATGCCGCCCAGAAGCTTGCCGTATTTCGGCCCCAGCGTGCGCATCTGCGGCTTGACGTTATAGGTGATATATTCCGCAGCGGCCGCGCCGAGCTCGACCTCTTTTGCGTTCAGCTCTCCGCGGATGACGGAAAGGAACGTCTCGTCAAGATGGTCGATGCCCGAAACGAATATCTTTGCAATGGGCTGGCGGTTTTTGATGTTTGCCGTGTTGCGGCACGCGCGTCCGAGGTTGACCACGTTCAGCACCGCGTCCATATCGCGCTCCAGCTTGGTATCGATGAGTGCCTCGTCTGCCTGCGGCCACTTGCACAGGTGTACGGACACCGGCGCGTTTTTGTCGTTCGTGCGCACGAGGTTCTGATAAATGCTCTCCGTCATGAACGGCGTGAACGGCGCGAGCAGGCGCGTAAGCGTCTCGAGCACCGTATACAGCGTCATATAGGCGTCGACCTTATCCTGCTCCATCCCGCTTCCCCAGAAGCGGTCGCGGCAGCGGCGCACATACCAGTTGGAAAGCTCGTCCACAAACTGGCTCAGGCTGCGCGACGGCTCTACGATGCGGTAATGGTCGAGGTCGTCCGTCACGGCTTTTACCAGAGAATGGAGGCGGGACAGCACCCACTTATCCATGATGTTCGTGGGTTTCAGCTCATATTGCGTCGGGTCGAACCCGTCGATATCCGCATACAGGATATAGAAAGCATAGGTGTTCCACAGCGTGCCCATGAATTTACGCTGCATCTCGCTCACCGCTTCGTCATAGAAGCGCGAGGGCAGCCACGGCGCGCTTGCCGAATAGAAATACCACCGAACCGCGTCCGCGCCCTGCTTATCGAGCACGCTCCACGGATCGACAACGTTGCCTTTATGCTTGCTCATTTTCTGGCCGTCCTTATCCTGCACATGGCCGAGCACGATGCAGTTTTCAAAGGGCGCTTTATCAAAGATCAGCGTGCCGATGGCAAGCAGCGTATAGAACCAGCCGCGCGTCTGGTCTACCGCTTCACTGATAAAGTTCGCCGGGAAATGGCTCTCGAATTCCTCTTTATGCTCAAAGGGATAGTGCCACTGTGCAAAGGGCATGGAGCCGCTGTCGTACCAGCAATCGATGACCTCGGGCACACGGTGCATGCTGCCTCCGCACTCCGGACATTTGAGGGTGATGGGGTCAAGGAACGGCTTATGCAGCTCGATATCCTCCGGAACGTCTGTCTCCGCCATTTCGCGCAGCTCTGCCCGCGAGCCGACCACATGCACATGTCCGCAGCCGCACGTCCACACCGGAAGCGGCGTTCCCCAATAGCGCTCGCGCGAGATGCCCCAGTCGATGACATTTTCAAGGAAGTTACCCATGCGCCCGTTTTTGATAGTTTCGGGCAGCCAGTTCACGCCGGCGTTATTCTTCAGAAGATTATCCCGCAGGGCCGTCATCCTGATGAACCATGTCGAGCGGGCATAGTAAATGAGGGGCGTATCGCACCGCCAGCAGAACGGATAGCTGTGCTCGTACGGCACCTCCGCAAACAGCAGGCCGCGCTCCCTGAGGTCCTCGATGATGAGCTTATCCGCCTTTTTCACGAACACGCCCGCCCACTTTGTTTCCTCCGAAAGCGTACCGTCCGGCTTCACGAGCTGGACGAACGGGAGGCCGTATTTGCGGCCGACATTCGCGTCGTCTTCACCGAATGCGGGCGCGATGTGCACGATGCCGCTGCCGTCCGTCAGCGTGACGTAGGTGTCGCACACCACGTACCACGCTTTCTCGTCCGGCTGCGCGAAATCGAACAGCGGCTCGTATTCCTTGAACTCGAGCTCCTTGCCCGTGAATTTGCGGACGATATGCGCGTCCTCGCCCAAAAGCTTTTCGCACAGCGCTTTCGCAAGATAATATTGGTCGCCGTTTTTGTCCTGCGCGAGCACATATTCTTCGTTTGGATTCACGCACAGCGCGACGTTTGAGGGCAGAGTCCACGGCGTCGTCGTCCACGCAAGGAAATACGCGTCCTCGCCCTTCACTTTGAAGCGCACGAAGATAGACGTTTCCTTGACGTCCTTATAGCCCTGCGCCACCTCATGCGAAGAAAGCGCCGTCCCGCAGCGCGGGCAATAGGGCACGATCTTATGTCCCTTATAGAGCAGTCCCTTTTTGTGTATCTCCTTTAAGGACCACCACACGGACTCGATATAGTCGTTTTCATAGGTGACGTATGGGTCGTCCATATCCGCCCAATAGCCGACGCGGTCGGACATCTTCTCCCATTCGCCCTTATATTTCCACACGGATTCCTTGCATTTCTGGATAAACGGCTCCACGCCGTATTCCTCGATCTGCTCTTTTCCGTCGAGGCCGAGCAGCTTCTCCACCTCAAGCTCCACCGGAAGCCCGTGGGTATCCCAGCCTGCCTTGCGCAGTACATGATAGCCCTGCATGGTCTTATAGCGCGGGATCAGGTCTTTGATGCAGCGCGTCAGGATATGGCCGATATGCGGCTTTCCGTTCGCCGTCGGCGGGCCGTCATAGAAGGTGAACTTGGGGCCGCCCTCATTTTCCTTCATGCTCTGCTCGAATATTTTGTTTTTGTGCCAGAAATCGAGCACCTCAAGCTCGCGCTCTCCAAACTTTAGGTCTGTAGGAACTTTTTTGTACATAGTCAAACCTCACAAATCAGATTCAAAAATAAAAGCTTCCGTCCACATCAGGACGAAAGCTCGCGGTACCACCTGAATTCTTTTCTTTCCGCAGAAAGAAAAGCGCTCGTTTCCGCTGTAACGCGCGGAACGCGCGGCGCAAAGTGCGGACGCGTGATAATCCTGAAAAGCGTTGCCGCGGGGCTTCCACCCTCTCCCGCTCGCTTAGTGGGCCACTTGAAAGGACGTTTGTCGGTCCTGCGCCGAAGCATATTTCAATTATTATCATTATATGGTACGATCCGGGCTTTGTAAAGGGGGAAAACGGGCATCTCACAGCATTCGGCCGGGCGGCGTATTTTTCATTCCCGCCATGGCCGCGGCCTCTTTTTATTCTTCCCGTTTCTTTTCCTTGCCGATGAACCGGCGGTATTCGTGCACCTTCTGTTCGTAGCCCTGCATGGAGGGGCGGTAGAACACCCGGCCTTTCATTTCGTCCGGCAGATATTGCTGCTCGACATAGTGGCGCGGGTAATCGTGCGCGTATTTATACTCCCTGCTTTTCTTTTCGTGCTTGGCTTTCTCGAAATTCGCGTCCTGAAGATAGGCGGGCACGTCCTGCCGCGAAGCCTCCCGCGCGGCCTTTGCCGCGGCGTCCACCGCGAGGAGCACGCTGTTGCTTTTGGGGGATTCGCACAGATAGATGATGGCCTGCGCGATATTGAGCCGCGCCTCCGGCATGCCGTTGAACTCAAGCGCCTGCATGGCTGCCACGCACTGGTTGAGCACGCTCGGGTTCGCCAGCCCCACGTCCTCCGAGGCGTGCGCGATCATACGCCGCACGGGCACGCGCGGGTCCACCCCCGCATAAATGAGGCGCGCGAACCAGAAAAGAGCCGCGTCGCTGTCGCTTCCGCGCAGGGATTTGCAGAACGCGGACAGCATGTCATAATATTCGTTGTCGTCCATGCGCACGGCGCGCCGCTGGATGGACTGCTCTGCGATCTCAAGGGTGATATGCACCCTGCCCTTTGCGTCCGGCTTTGTGGTGAGCACCGCAAGCTCGAGCGCATTGAGCGCGCTCCGCACGTCTCCGTTTGAGACGGACGCCCAGTGCTCCGCCGCGGCCTCGTCGACCATAAGGTCCATATTTCCGAATCCGCGCTCCTTATCCTGCACGGCACGGAATATGGCTTTTTTGATATCCTCTTTTCCAAGGGCGTAAAACTCGAACAGGCGGCAGCGCGAAACGATAGCGCTCGTCATCGCGGCCATCGGATTTTCCGTTGTGGAGCCGATCAGCTTGATGACCCCGCTTTCCATGGCGGGGAGCACGCTGTCCGACTGGGATTTTGACCATCGGTGGCACTCGTCGAGCAGCAGGAAGCTTTCCCTGCCATATAGCTTCAGGCTGTTTTCCGCTTTATCTATCACCTCGCGCACGTCCTTTACGCCGCTCGTGACCGCGTTCAGCTTATAAAAATCGCTGCCCGTCGTATGCGCGACGATCGCCGCGAGGGTGCTCTTCCCGCACCCGGGCGGGCCCCAGAAAATGCACGAGCCAAGCTTATCCGCTTCGATCGCCCGGCGAAGCAGGGTGTTTTTCCCAACAATATGCTCCTGCCCCAGAAATTCGTCGAGGCTGCGCGGACGCATACGGTCCGCGAGCGGAGCGCTTTTTTCCATATTTCCGGAAAACAAATCCACTGGCAAACTCCTTTGGAAATATTCAGGGCCGGCATGCGGAAGAGCCGCCCGGCGGCGCCGCATCTCCTTCCTTGATTCTCTTTTACCTATTATATACCATTTGCTGTCCGTTTGCGAAAATTTTAACTATAGGGCGCGCGTCTGCGGCAAATTTTATTGAAAATGCAACTTTCCCATATTATAATAGGTTTATACCACGATATTTTGGGCAGAGCGGCCGATGAGGACGCCGTATCCTGTCCTTCAATTTTTAGGAGGTCTTACAACATGGAAGAAAGAGTGTACAACTTCTCGGCCGGCCCGGCGTGCCTGCCCATCGAGGTTCTGAAGCAAGCGCAGAAGGATTTCATTTCCTATGGCGCAAGCGGCATGAACGTGATGGAAATGAGCCACCGCAGCGCGGAATATCAGGATATCATCGACACAGCGGAGGCCGACCTGCGCGAGCTGCTCAATATCCCGGACAGCTACGATGTATTATTCCTGCAGGGCGGCGCGTCTATGCAGTTCTGCATGGTCCCTATGAATCTGATGACAAAATATAAAAAGATCCATGCGGTCAACACGGGGCAATGGTCGAAAAAGGCGATCGCCGAGGCGAAAAAGTTCGGCGAGGTGAACGTCGTCGCGTCGTCGGAGGACAAGACGTTCTCCTATATTCCGGAGCTGTCCGCAGATATGTTCACGCCGGACGCGGATTATGTACACATCACTTCCAACAACACGATCTACGGAACAAAATATACGAAGCTTCCCCCCGTGGGCGGGCTTCCCCTCGTTTCGGATATGTCCTCCTGTATCCTGTCCGAGGTGTTCAACGTTTCGGACTATGCCCTCATTTATGCGGGCGCGCAGAAAAACATCGGCCCGGCGGGCGTGACCATCGTCATCGTGCGCAAGGACCTTGTGGAAAACGCGCCGGAGGATATCCCGACCATGCTGCGCTATAAGACGCATGCGGATAACGGTTCGATGTTCAACACGCCTCCGACCTACGCCATCTATATCGCGGGCCTTGTATTCAAGAATCTGAAAAAGCTGGGCGGCGTAGCCGAAATGGAAAAGATCAATAAGGAAAAGGCCGCTATGCTGTATGAATTTCTCGACAATTCAAGCCTGTTCCGCGCGACGGTTTCCGGCGCGGACCGTTCTATGATGAACGTTCCGTTCGTAACGGGCGACGCGGAGCTCGACAAGGAATTCGTTGCCGAAGCGAAAAAAGCGGGTCTTGTGAACCTGAAAGGCCACCGCAGCGTGGGCGGCATGCGCGCGAGCATCTATAACGCGATGCCCATGGACGGCGTGCGCAGCCTGATCGCTTTCATGGCTGAATTTGAGGCGAAGCACAAATAAGGGACCGGACTGCGGAATGCCGCACGGCGCTCCGTTTCTCGATCCATCATTATGGAAAAGCGTAAGGAGTTTTGGAATGCATACGATCAAAAAGCTGAATAAAATATCCCCGGTGATCTACGATTACCTGCCGAAGGAAAACTATAACGTGTCTTCCCATTTGGAGGACGACAGCGACGCGTTCATCGTGCGCAGCGCAAGCTGCCATGAAATGGATTTTGCGGAAAACACGGTCGCCATTGCGCGGGCCGGCGCGGGCACCAACAATATCCCGATCGATAAATGCACCGAAAAGGGCATCGTCGTGTTCAATACGCCGGGCGCGAACGCAAACGGCGTGAAAGAGCTCGTGATCGGCGCGATGATCTCCGCCTCGCGCAATCTGCCCGAGGCATACGACTGGGCAAAAACGCTGAAAGGACAGGAGGGCGTTCCCGCGCTTGTGGAAAAGGGCAAGGGCCAGTTTGTGGGCGGCGAGGTCAAGGGAAAGACGCTCGGCGTGATCGGTCTCGGCGCGATCGGTATCATGGTTGCAAACGCGGCATCGGCCATCGGTATGAACGTCATCGGCTACGACCCGTTCCTGTCCGTTGACCGTGCGTGGTCTATCTCCATGTATACGCACAAGGCGGAAAAGCTGGACGAGCTTCTGGAAAAATCGGACTTCATCACGCTGCACATTCCGCAGAATGAAAAAACGAAGGGCTTTTTGAGCACGCCCGAGTTTTCCAAAATGAAGGACGGCGTGATCGTCCTCAACTTCGCGCGCGGAGGGCTCGTGAAGACCACCTCCCTGTTCGACGCGATGGAGAGCGGAAAGGTGAAAAAATATGTGACGGATTTCCCGGACGACGACATGCTGTGCCATCCGAATATCCTTGCGATCCCGCACCTCGGCGCTTCCACGCCGGAGAGCGAGGAAAACTGTGCGGTGATGGCGGCAAAGCAGCTGCGTGATTTCTTTGAGACGGGCACGATCGTCAATTCCGTCAATATGCCGGAATGCATCGTTCCGCCGTCTGACGCGGTGCGCGTGACGATCATTCACAGGAACCTGCCGAACATGGTGGGCCAAATCACGAATACCGTCGCCAAATATGGCCTCAATATCGCAGATATGGCGAACAAATCCCGCGGGGATATCGCCTATACGGTGCTGAACCTCGACCACGATATCACAGACGAGGCGCTCTCCGAGATCCGCGCGATCGACGGCATCGTCAAGGTGCGCGTGATCTGATATGAATGAAAAGAAGTGGGGCGTTGCGCTCATCATCACGAGCGTTGTGCTCGTCACAGCGATTTCTCTCCTGTTTTACAGTCTGAAGGCGCCGGACATGGGCACGGAGGCGCAGTGGGGCGTCCGCATTTTTGCCGTCGCGGCGTGCGCAGCGCAGTTTACTGTATTCATCCTGTTTGCCAAGGCATTCAAGCGGAGCAGGAAATACTGACCACCGAAACAAGGGCGGCGCGGCTTAGGTCTTTCCCGGCACCACATCGCCGGGGATTTCCGTGCCCGCCGTCTTTTTATTGCGAAAGAAAGGAAGCCTTATGAAGCAAAATGAAGCGCTCGAGGCGCTTTCCAAGGAAGAGCTGATCCGGCTCATCGGCCTGTATTCCAAAAACTGGCTGGCGCTGGACGGCGTATGGTTCCAATCCGTCGAGCAGAAATTTGGGATGGACGAGGCTATGCTGCACGACGCGCGCGCATGGGAACGGTTCACCGTTATCGAGGCGCGCAGGCTGAAGGAATTTCTCGGCCTGCCCGAGCATGCCGGGATCGAGGGACTGAAAAAGGCTCTGTCGTTCCGGTTTTATGCGAATATCAACGAATATGAGTGCATTACGGAGGGGAACACGCTTTTATTCCGTATGACGGCCTGCCGCGTGCAGAACGCCCGCAGCCGCAAGGGCATGGAGCTGCACCCCTGCAAGCCCGTCGGCGAAATTGAATATTCCGGCTTTGCGCGCGTCATCGACGAACGCTTCACCTGTGAATGTGTGAGCTGTTACCCCGACGTGACGGACGATTCGTGCGCATGTGCGTGGCTGTTCACGCTGCACGAATAAAGCGTGCAGCAACGGCCCTGCAAAAGGTATTTCCATGGGAAATGCCTTTTTATTTTACTGCGCCGCAGGAGCAGAAGTAGAAATCAGTATAGCTCTCGTAATGCCCTCTGTCTTCCTCGTGTGTTACGGCCGGAACCGTTTTGGTGCGGTTCACATAATTCCCGATATACCCTTCGTTTTTCATCTTATCCACAAGCAGGGCCTTGAAATCCTCCATTGTAAAGCCGTTTTCAAACCAATAGGTCTCTCCGTTGCTCGTCCATGTGCCGTCTGCATTTTCCGTATAGAGCTGTGCACCGTATATCGTCTGCTCGGGAGTGTCTACAACGGTCACGAGCTCGGGGACCCATCTTTGTGCAGTATGAGGCTGCCAGCTATGCGTATGGGCGGGCTCTTCCGGAGATCGCGCTGTTTCATCTCCCTTTCCGGAGGCGGAAGAAGGCGTATTTTCTCCGTTTTCCTCCGTCGGCTCCGCAGACGCCTCTTCCGGCTCCGTTGATACTGCCCCGTCCTCCCCTGCGGAGACCGCTTGGGATCCGGCCGGGGCCGTGGAAGCGGCGGAGGCAGGCTCCTTTCCTCCGGCTGCCGATTCCTGTGCAGCCGTGTGCAGCTTTTCCGTTTGTTCCCCGGCCTGCTGCACGTCCCCGGCGGCCCGCGCCGTTGGGGACGGTATCGGCTGTGCCGTGAAACAGAGTCCAACTGCTATGGCGGCTACGAGGACAGTGGTGAAGAGCACGGCTTTTTTATGACGGGCGATAAAGTTTCTGATAGGTTTCATTTCTTTTTTCCTTTCTCTTTCCGAAGCCGTCGGCGCGCTCTTGTCTCCGGCTTTTCCACCGGGCTTTTGAACGGTTCTTCGGCTTCCATTTTGGTTTCTGTCTATAAGACAGGCGTTCAGGGCGAAAGGTTTTATTTTTTTAAATTTTTTGCAATGCAAAAAGCGGACCTGCCTATTGCCGGTCCGCCCTTTTTTACATCCAATGCTATAAAAACAGTCTTCGCTTTATTCTCCGCTTCCCGCGCCGTCCCCATCCGCGGCTCCGCTGCTTGCATTGAGCGCCACAGAATAGTCCTCCTGCTTCACGAGCCCTCGCAATATCGCCGTTTTCGGTTCCGTTCCCTCGTCCGTATCCGTTTCTACGACCACAAGGTACAGCTTGCCGTCCTCCTCGTTTAAGGCGATGATCCAGTTGACCTCGCGGGAATTGTTCGCGCCGACCTGCGCCGTTCCCGTCTTGCCAAGGACCTGCATATCCCCTAAACGCGCCTCATAGCCGGTTCCGTCCACCATAACGCGCTTCAGGGCGGGCTTTATGATGCTGATCGCTTTTTCGCTCATCGTGTTTTCCCGGTAGGCGGACGGCTCCGTTTGGCTGACTGCCGTTTCATTTTCCTCTTCGTCTATGGTGAATATCCGGTTTACGATCGTGGGATTCATCATCGTTCCATTGTTCTCGATCGCCGTATACAGGCAGGCGAGCTGGAGCGGTGTGATGACGAGCTCGCCCGTTCCGTAGCCCGTGCGCGCCAGCCAGTCGAGCCAGTCCACCTCGTCTTCGGACTGGCTGAGCATGCTGGACGAAGCGACCGGAAGCTCAAAGGAGGGCGCTTCGCCGATGCCGATCTGCTCCAGATAGGATTTGAAGGGCTCTACTCCCGTTTGGAGCGCATAGTAGGCAAAAAAGATGTTATCCGACGATTTCATCGCCATCTCATAGGTATATGGCGTATCCGCGACCGTTTTGGAATAGATCGAGCCAGAATGCCAGCCCTCGATATCCGGCGTCCAGCTGTAGGAGCCGCTGTCGTTGCCCGCCGAATGGGGCGATTTTTTCTGGATAGGCGGCACGGAGCTTTCGTCCAGCAGTCCCGCTTCGATTGCCGGAACGGAAGAAAACGGCTTAAAGGACGAGCCGGGCATATAGGCCGACTGCGTCGCGCGGTTGATGAGCGGGTGGTCCTCGTCGTCGTTATAATAGTTCCACGTCGCTTCGTCCAGCGGGAAATTGAACAGGTTATTGTCAAAGGACGGATAGGAGACCATCGCCTCCACCGCGCCCGTCGTATAGTCCATAACGATCACCGTGCCGCTCTGCCCGTCCACAAGGTTGGACGCCATGAGCGTATAGGCGCGCTCCTGCGTCCGCGAATTGATGGAAAGCTCGATGTTCTGCCCGTCGGTCTTCGCGTCCTCGAACAGCACCTCCTTCAGATTGCCCTTTTCATCCTCGATATAGATGATGCGCCCGTCGCTGCCGCGCAGGATATCCTCATATTGCAGTTCAAGGCCGGACTTGCCCACCGTGGAATATTCCGTCAGCTCCTCATTTTCCGCAAGCTGCTCTTCCGACGGCGAGCCAAGATAACCGATGATATGTGCCGCATCGTCTTTCAGCGGATAATACCGCGTGGGTGTGAGCCGCGAATCGTCGAAGCCGAGCCCGTTCACAGTTTGTACGGACTCTTTTTGCTCCTCTGTGAGCGTGCCCCTCGGATAGGTGAGCAGCACCTCGAGCGGATAGCCCTTTTCCACTGCATTGTCGTATTTTTTCTGCACCGTCTCTGCGTCCGCGCCGAAATTCTGCGCGAGGAACGCCTTGACCTCTTCGATGTCCGGCCCCTTTTCAAGGTCGATATAAATGCTTTCCGCGTAATCGTTTTTGGCGAGCACTGCGCCGTCCGCGGAGAAGATTTCGCCGCGCTGCCCCTCCTGCGTGGTGGTGCGCACACGGTCTCCCTCCTCGAGCTGCGGCAGGATCAGGCTGGGCGTATACAGAACCGTATAGCCCTGCGGGCCGGAAACGATGTCTGCCGAATAATCGTAGGTAAGTACGCCGAGGAGCTTGCTGGTCAGCGCAAGCGTATAGCTGAGCTTATACTCGTCTTCCGACACCGGCTCTACGCTGCGCGACACGAGCTTGATGTCGGATATCTCAAGCGCGTCGTAGATGTTCGTGAACCGCGCTACGAATTCGTCCCGCGTGTTTACATCGGAGGTCAGCACATAGACGTAATCGAACGCGCCGGAATAGTCCCGCGACACGAGCTTGTTCACAAATGTGTTTCCCACGCTGTCCGCGCTTTCCGTAAAAGACGAGCATCCGGTAAAGAAGCCGGCCGTGGACGCCGCCAGAAAGAGGACCGCCACGATACAGATCAGAATTCTTTTCTTCATAGGTTTCCTTTATTCCTGCTTAAGTGTTTGCGCAGCCGCCGCGCGGCTTTGTATCATTATACTATTCTTTCGCTTTGATTGCAAAAACGTTACGTTTTATTCATATCTATGCCCTGCAAATCCGCCGTTTCTCCTGAAAATGCGGACGGACGGCCTTTCGCCCGGTTTGACTTCCCGCCTGTTTTGGAGTATAATACCCATACATTTTGCGGGCAGGCCCGCAAAAAGACGGAGGAAATACATGCCTTTTGGAAGACGGAAAAAGGATATCGACCTTTCGGTCCATCCGGAAACAAAATATAAAGGGATCTTGTATACGGGAAGCCGGCGCTCTGCGCCGGACGATCTGCCGCCGCTCCCGCGGAAGGAACGCCGCCGCCCTCCGGCCGGAAAACCGGCAGGAACGTTTTTCAGCAGACTCCGCCGGAAGCCATTCAATACGGCTCCGGTAAAACAGCAGAGCGGCGCGCCGGCCGCAGGAAGCGGAAGAGTGCTGCGCACACAGCAGCCGCGGCAGAGTAAAAACAGCTTTTTCCACGATAAGCTCCTGCGGACCACATCACTCGTGTGTATCGCCGTCGTCGCGGTATCGCTCATTACCGTACAGACGACATTTGCAAAGCCGGGGGTGCCGATCACGCTGATCGACAACGGCCGGGAGCTTGAATGCGAGACCACTGCCCAGACGGTCGGTGAATTTTTGACCGACAATGCGGTCGAGCTCGGAGAGGAGGACGTCGTTTCCACAGACCTTTCCGCTCCAATTTATGAGGGGCAGACCATTACCATCTACCGCGCTGTGCCCGTCACCGTAAAAAGCAATGGAGCGGAGACACAGATAAGCATCGTGGCCGGGCATACCGTGCAGGATGCGCTCGACATGGCGGGCATCTCCCCTGCGCCGGACGACGAGGTATATCCGTCCTCAGACACCATCGTCCGTTCCGGCATGGTGATCGACCATATCGTGGTAACGACGCAGGAAACGACAGAGGATCAGTCTATTCCGTTCGATAATACGACGAAAGAGGACCCTGAGCTTGAAAAGGGCAAGCACCAGATCGTACAGGAGGGTCAGGAGGGCATAAAGCGTATCACCTATAAGCAGCTTTATAAGAACGGCGTGCTCATCTCGCAGGAGGCGGTGTCGGAGGAAGTGATCCAGGCGCCTGTCGATCAGGTCATGGCGATCGGCACGTATGTAGAACCGGAGCCGGAGGAAACTCCCAAAAAGAATTCCGGCTCTAAGGGCAAGGGCAGCTCCGGCAGTTCCAACAAGGGAAGCAGCTCTTCGGGCAGCTCCGGCAGTTCTTCGTCGGGCGGTTCGTCTGACTCCGATCTCAACGGGAGCAAGGGCATGAAGGTACAGCTTACCGCCTACTGCTCGTACTGCAACAGCGGCAGCACAACATCTATGGGGATCTATCCCACGGCGGGCCGGACAGTCGCGTGCAATTTCCTCCCGCTTGGAACGCGCATCTATATCGAGGGCTACGGAGAATACGTCGTGGAGGACCGCGGCGGTATGGGCGGAAATGTGATCGATATCTATATGGGTGAGCAGCCGAACGACGATGTATGCAACGCTTTTGGACGAAAACGAAACGTTACCGTTTATGTCATCGGATAGAAAATACCGGGCGGCGGGCAGATTGCCCGCCGTTTTTTATGACTCTGACCGGAGGCGGAGCATTTCCGCCGCCTGCAATGAGGAGGTTCTATGAACATAACATCCCCGCGTGAGATCACATGCCTGCTCGCGGAGAGCGGGCTTTCCCCGCTGAAAAAATTCGGCCAGAATTTCCTGTGCGACGAAAACGTCGTGCAAAAGATCGCGGACGGCGCGACGCTTTTTCCGCAGGATTTCGTCCTCGAGATCGGCACGGGGCTCGGCGCGCTCACGCGCGCTCTTTGCGCGCGGGCGAAAAAGGTCGTCTCCATAGAGATCGACCGGGGGCTTCTTGCCCTGCACGAAAGGACGCTTCATGGGCTTTCCAATGTTACCGTGCTCGAAGGGGATATCCTCAAATTCGACCTGAAAGCCCTGTGCGGCGCGCAATTCGGCGGCGCGCCCTTTCATGTCTGCGGGAACCTGCCCTACTATATCACGAGCAAAATATTGCTTCACATCTTGGAAAGCGGTGCGCCTGTCCGCTCCATCACTGCAATGGTACAAAAAGAGGTCGCGCAGCGCCTGTCCGCACGGCCGGGCGATACGGATTACGGCGCGCTCACTGCGTCCTGCCTGTATTTCGGAAAGCCGGAGACGCTGTTTACCGTATCCCGCAATTGCTTTTATCCCGCGCCCGACGTAGACTCAGCCATCATCCGCATGGAGCTTCATCCCATAAGCGGCGTACCGCGGGAAGACTATACGGCAGTCGTCCGCGCGGCGTTTTCCATGCGCCGCAAGACCATTTTCAACAATTTGAAGCCGCTCGCAAAGGGTCGCGCAAAATCCATTTTGGAATCCTGCAAAATAGACCCGAATGCACGGGCACAGGAGCTTTCTCCTGCACAATTCTGCGATATCGCAAAATCCATTTTTCAAAATTTGTAAATTTTTTCACAATTTTTTTGATTTCAGGCAGGAATAGAGGGGTATATGTAGAATATTTAAAATATGGGGTACGTTCAAATTGTATCCTTTTCCATCTCTGATGGAGTGAGCATGCTATCAAAATATTATTATAAAAACATTTTAGGAGGTATATGATGGAGACTTACGGTTTGGAAAAATTGGGGATCCTGAATCCCACGGCAGTTTACCGCAACCTGTCCCCCGCCGCGCTTGTGGAAGCCGCGCTGAGAAGGGGCGAAGGCGTTTTGAGCGATAAGGGCGCTCTTACCGTCACGACCGGTAAATATACGGGGCGTTCCCCTAAGGATAAATTTGTCGTCGACACGCCCGGCGTGCATGACGAGATCGCATGGGGCAGCGTGAACGTGCCGATCAGCCGCGAAAAGTTCAACGCGATCAAAAACAAAATGGCCGCTTACCTGCAGAACCGCGAAATTTTTATTTTTGACGGATTCGCAGGCGCAGACCCGGCCTGCACGAAAAAATTCCGTATTGTGAACGAGCTGGCAAGCGAAAACCTGTTCATTCACCAGCTCCTCATTCGTCCGACAGCGGAGCAGCTCGCTTCCTACGGCGAGGCGGATTTCACGATCATCGCCGCTCCGGGCTTTAAATGCATTCCGGAGGAGGACGGCGTGAACAGCGAGGCCGCCATCATGATAGACTATGAAGCGAAGCTCGTTGTGATCGCAGGCTCCCAGTATGCGGGCGAAATCAAAAAGAGCGTATTCTCCGTCATGAACTACCTGATGCCGAAAGAGGATGTTCTGCCTATGCACTGCTCGGCAAACATGGATCCTGAAACGGGCGACACGGCGGTATTCTTCGGCCTGTCCGGAACGGGCAAAACGACGCTTTCCGCTGACCCGAACCGCAAGCTCATCGGCGACGACGAGCACGGCTGGTCCGAACACGGCATCTTCAACTTTGAGGGCGGCTGTTATGCAAAAACCATCAATCTCGATCCGGAGGGCGAGCCGGAAATCTACGGCGCGATCCGTTTTGGCGCGCTGATGGAAAACGTGGTCCTCGACCCTGAAACGCGCACGCCCGACTTCAATGACGGCAGCCTCACGGAAAACACCCGCGTGGGCTATCCGGTCGATTTTATCTCCAATGCGGCGATCCCGGGCGTCGGCGACGTTCCGAAGGTCATCATCTTCCTGACGGCGGATGCATTCGGCGTACTTCCGCCCATCAGCCGTCTTGACGAGAATGCGGCGATGTATCACTTCGTAACCGGCTTCACGTCCAAGCTGGCGGGTACGGAGCGCGGCGTGACCGAGCCGCAGCCGACTTTCTCCACCTGCTTCGGTGCGCCGTTCATGCCGATGGACCCCTCCGTTTATGCGGAAATGCTGGGTGAGAAGATCGAAAAATACAACACGAAGGTTTACCTTGTGAACACCGGCTGGTCGGGCGGCCCGTATGGCGTGGGCAGCCGCATGAAGCTGAAATTCACGCGTGCGATGATCACCGCCGCACTGAACGGAACGCTTGAGAACGCCGAGTTCAAGCATGACGAGGTATTCAACGTAGACGTACCGCAGAGCTGCCCGGATGTGCCGGACGAGATCATGAATCCGCGCGATACATGGGAAGACAAGGCTGCTTACGATGAATCCGCGAAGAAGCTCGCGAAGATGTTCGCCGATAATTTTGCAAAGAAATATCCGAACATGCCCAAGCACATTGTGGACGCAGGCCCGAGAGGCTGAAAACGCATATAAAAATGCAGCGGAATTTCTTCCGCTGCATTTTTTGTCGTTAGGAGAACAGTATGCAGCTTCCAGTATTGAACGGCGCGGTCTTTGACCTCGACGGAACGCTTCTTGATTCGATGTACGTCTGGTCGGACGTCAACCGGGATTTTTTAAAAAAACGCGGCCTTACTGCGCCGGACGGGTATATTGAAAAAATCGCCCCGATGTTTTCCGACGAGGCGGCAGATTACGCGATCCGTACGCTTGGCCTTTCCGACGAGCCGGAGGACTTGCTCCGCGAATGGGATGAAATGGCGCTCTGCGTTTACGCAGGCAAGGTAACACTGAAAAACGGTGCGGGCGAATATCTGCGAAAGCTGAAGGATTCGGGCGTGAAGCTCGGTGTAGCGACCGCGCTTACCAGCCGCCTATACCGCCCCGTCCTTGAGCATAACGGCATATACGGCTTATTCGACGCGTTCGCCTCCTCCTGCGAGGTGCCGCGCAGCAAAGCGTTTCCGGATGTTTATCTGCTGGCGGCGCAGCGCATCGGCGTAAGTCCGGCGGAATGCATGGTATTTGAGGATATCCGTACCGGTGTGCTCGGCGCGAAAGCGGGCGGTTTTTTCACCTGCGGCGTCTATGAGCCGTGGTCTTTTGAAGAGCAGGAGGGGCTTGCCGAAGCTGCGGACTATTATATCCGCAGCTTCAGGGAGCTTCTGCAATAAGCTGTCTCTGGTTCGGGCTTGTTGAAAAGCGCTGCGCCTCCGAAGATTTTCCGTGCTGCGGCGGGAACCGCATAGCTGTAAAACTGCCATATAAACGGGTGGATACGGTTCTCTTGTCCGCAGGCGGTATTATTCTGCCAACAGTCTGAAAGCCGGGCATAAGCGCGGCTTTCAGATGATTTTGTTCTGCTCTGCTTCTGCGCACAGCGGCGGCGATCCGTATATTTATCAGAAAAATATGCATGGAATATCCACTTTCGCATAGATAACACCCGTTCCTGTACGGCAAATTTATTCATAAGCTTTTTTATTATTCATACGCAGTCATCCACGTTATCCACGAGTCTATCCACAAATCAGCCCGGAAAAGCCTCTTTTGGGCATAAGTTATCCACAATTTTATCCACGTTATCCACAATTATACATTTTGTGAAACATTTCCGTGAAACAGATTCCTGCATAATTATTCGTTTGTTCCGCTGAGTATCCAGTCCGCTATGAGCGCGATCAGCTCACCGTTGGTGGGCTTCTGGCTGTGCGCGTCCGCCGGGAGGCCCAACGCCTCTTTCATGCGGCGCATTCCATCCCTGTCATACATCACTTCCACCGTGTGGCGAATGGCAAGCTCTACCTTTGTTGTCGTAACGCCGAACGCCGCAGCGATCTTCGGATAAAGCTCCTTTGTGATGCTGTAGATGATCATCCGGTCTGCCAGCGTAAGCTTTACCGCTTCCTTGAGATATTGATAGCCTTTCAGGTGCGGCGGCACCCCCATACGCAAAAACAATTCTGTGATGCGCTGCTCCATACCCGCCCCGCCGGCCGCCTCCGCCTGTGCTTCTTCCCCGCTGCACAGGCGCAGAACATCCCATATCCTGCGATATAGGATCTCTTTTTGAAAGGGCTTTACCATATAATATTTCGCCCCCTTGGAAAATGCTTTCCGTATCACATCTTCACTGCTGACCGCAGATACGACGATACTTCCGGGAGCTTTCTGCCCCGCTGTATGCTCGAGAAAGCTGAAGCCGTCCTCACCGGGCATAATAAGGTCCAGCACGGCGATATCATACGCTTCGAGCGCGCAGTATTCCGCCGCTTCCCGCACACAGCAGGCGCAGTCCACCCGCCTCACTTCCTCCTGCCGGACAAGGAACCGCTTCATTTCCTCTGCCTGCCGGGCATCGTCATCTATCAGTAATATCGCTATCTTCTCCCGCTTCATTTCTTTCATCGTCCTTTCCGCGCCTTGTTTCATATCGTTTATCGGCTGATATCTATAAGCTTATATTCATGAAAACAAAAAAATATTCCGGTTTTTCTAAATTTTTTCATAATTTTTTACGTCCTGCATGGAATCGTATGTACTTTTACGCGAAAGAGTGTATAATGGTACAGAGAATTTGGTTCCATAAGATCTTCCGGGGTCTTGTTTTGCGGCAGTCTGCTCTCCCGCCCGCGCCATCCGGCCGGCGGAAACGCCGGGCAGCCCGCAGAGGTATTTGCAATTGAGGATCTTGAAACGTAAACGAGCTTTGAATCCCGCCGAAATACTGGTTTTTGGCTTCGGCGGAATGATCCTGATCGGCGCGGTCCTGCTGACCCTGCCCGCTGCTTCCGCTACGGGCGAATCGATCGGTTTTTTATCCGCGCTGTTTTCCTCTACGTCCGCGGTCTGCGTGACCGGGCTTTCCGTGGTGGAATTAGGCGCAAGCCTGTCTTTGTTCGGCCAGCTCGTGATGCTTGTCCTGATCCAGCTCGGCGGTATCGGCTTCATGACGGCGACCTCTATGGTATATATGCTGATCGGCCGCCGCATTACGCTCAAGGACCGTATCGTAATCAAGGATTCGCTGAATGAAACGAATCTTCAGGGCGTGGTGCGCATGACGCGCAATGTTTTGATCGTGACCGCCGTTGCGGAGGCGGCAGGTATCCTGCTTTTATCTATTCGCTTTGTTCCGGAATACGGCGTCCTCCGCGGCCTTTATTACAGCGTGTTCCATTCGATCTCCTCTTTCTGCAACGCCGGATTCGACGTATTCGGGCTTGGAACGAGCCTCATTCCCTATGCGTACGACCCTCTTGTGACGATCACCGTCATGGCTCTTATCACTGTTGGCGGCCTTGGCTTTTTTGTTGTGGTGGAGCTCTACCGCAAAGCGCTTCTGGGCCGCAAATATCATTTGAAGCTGCATACGAAGATCGTACTGATTACTTCCGGTATTCTGATCGTTGCCGGCTTTCTTTTCTTTCTGGTCGCGGAGTGGAACAATCCCAAAACACTGGGAGCGGAGGGGCTTTCCGTGGGCGATAAGGTCCTGGGCGCCATGTTCCAGTCTGTTACGCCGCGTACCGCCGGATATGCGACTATCCCGCAGGGCGATCTGATGCCGGCTTCCAAGATCGCTACGACGGCCCTGATGTTTATCGGCGCTTCCCCCTCCGGTACGGGCGGCGGTATCAAGACGACGACCGCCCTCATGCTGCTCTTCTTTGTCGTGACCGTCGTGACGGGTAAAAAGGACACCGTCGTGATGGAGCGCCGGATGAACAAGGACGTGATGATGCGCGCCATTACCATCGCGACGCTCGCTTTCGTATTCGTCGGGTTTATCACCATGCTGCTGTGCATCATCGAGCAGCATCATATTGCCGCATCCGACCTGCTGTTCGAAACGGTCTCCGCTTTCGGCACGGTAGGGCTTTCCACCGGCATCACCTATACTTTATCCCCTTTGAGCCAAATCCTTATCATGCTCACCATGTTTGCAGGCAGGGTGGGCGTGTTTACGATGTCTTTAGCGGTGGCAAAACGCATGCGTAAGCAAGATACAAGCAATATACGCTATCCCGAGGACCGGGTAATGATTGGATAACAGCAGGAGAAACGATATGAAAAAACAGTATGTAGTGATCGGCCTCGGACGGTTCGGTACGAGTGTCGCAAAAACATTGGCAGAGCAGGGAGCAGACGTTCTGGTAATCGACGCAAATGAGGAAAAGGTGGATCAGGCCATCAGCTATGCGACGCATGCCGTTCAGGCGGACGCCACAGACGAGCAGGCCCTAAGGTCCCTCGGCATCCGCAATTTCGACGTGGCGTGCGTATGTCTCGGCGAGATCCAGTCGAGCATCATGGCGGCGCTCATCTGCAAGGAGCAGGGGATCGATCTCGTGCTCGTGAAAGCGCAGAGCGAGGTACACGCAAAGGTGCTCTATAAGATGGGTGTGGACAAGGTCGTCTTCCCGGAGCGCGATATGGGCATCCGTGTGGCACACAACCTGATCTCCTCCAACATTCTCGACTTCATCGAGCTTTCAGACGATTACGGCATCGCGGAAATAGAGGTGCATGCTCCATGGGTCGGCAAAACGCTCGTCGACCTCGATTTCCGTAAAAAATACGGCGTGAACATCATTGCCATCAAAAACGGCCATTCCGTCAATGTCAGCCCGCTGCCCGGCGACGTGATCGCCGAGGACGATGTACTTGTCGTGATCGGCGAGGAGGACAGCATCAGCCGACTCGAGCAATACGGGGAAAAATAACGTCAAAAAAAAAACGGCTCTTACGCCGTTTTTTCTTTTTTATTTCCAGACATGCATCCGCTTCAAAATCCGGGCAAGCTTCTTTCCGCCGCGTATCTGCTCCATCTCCCGCTCCGTGACCGCTTTTACAAGGATAAGCATGATGAAATAGACCACGAGCCCTACCAGCACGCAGGCGATCACGCCCACCGTATTGGAATACGGCGCGATTAGGCTATAGACCAGATAAGCAGCCGCCGCCATGACCGCCGTTGCAATAATTGGCTTCAGGAGGTGTTCGCCGAAATTCATGCGTACGCCCGTATATTTCCGTACAAAGTAATAGTTCATGCATGCCGCAATGATATAGCACACGACTGTACCGATGACCGCGCCATAGATATTGATCTGCGGGAACGTCATCAGATACAGGCTGAGCGCGACCTTGGTCCCCGCGCCGACCGCGAGCGAGATCGGGGGAAGGTTCTGCTTGCCGATCCCCTGCAGGATGCCCGTCATGGTCTGCATAAACGGGAGGAATACTGCAACGGAGCACATCGTCATCAAGAGCCCGGTGGAAAGCGCCATCTCTTCCTGCGACGCCGTTGGATAGAGGAAGTGCAGCAGCGGATACGCAAAGACGAAGAACGCCGCTGTGACCGGTATCCCCTCAAGGAACGCGAATTTTATCCCGTGCAGGACGTTCGCCCGGACGCGGTCCTTGTCCCCCAGCTTGAGCGCTTCGGAGATCGCGGGCACGACGCTCATCTGCAGCGCCTGCGAAACGATGGCCGCGAGGTTGATGAGCGTGAGCACGCCTCCTGTGAGGGCGCCATACATGCTGCGTACGGTCTGCGTGTCATAACCGAGGTTGAACAGGCTGCGCGGTATGATGACCGAATCTACAAACGTGATGATCGGCATGACGAGCCCCGCCACTGTAACGGGGAGCGCGATCACCAGTATTTTTTTCAAAAGCGGCTTTGCGTCTTCAAAGGAAAGCTTTCCTTTATAGGCCGCGACCATGCCCGCGGTCATGCGGCGTTTTTCTTTCCCGAATGCCCCCATGACATAGAAAAGCGCCGTGATCTCGGAAATCGTGATGCCGAGCAGCGCGCCCATCGCGCCGAATTCGAGTCTGCCCGTCCATTTCAGGAGCAAATAGGCGAGCGCAAGGCCCATGCCCACCTTAACGAGCTGTTCGACGATCTGCGAAAGCGCCGTGGGCTTCATGTTTTGCAGGCCTTGGAAATAACCGCGGTATGCGCACATGACCGATACAAAGAACAGGGCGGGTGCAAGCGCCATCAGGGAATATTTCGCGTCGGGGAGCTGCTGGAGCGCCGCGATCTGCCCCGCGAACGCAAACATCAGGATAGAGGTTATCAGCCCGACGATAAGCAGAAAGGCCCGCGCCGTTCGGAACACGGCGTACGCGCCCTTATAGTCGTTTACCGTCACACGCTCGGAAACGAGGCGGGAGATGGCAATGGGCAGGCCCACCGTAGAAATGATGAGCAGGGCGGAATAGACCGGAAACGCCTGCTGGTAATAGCTCATCCCCTCAAAGGTGATGAGGTTCGTAAGGACGATCCTGAAAAGCGCGCCTATGATCTTTACGATCACGCCCGCCGCACCGAGGATCATCGTGCTTTTGATAAGGCTTTTCGTCGTGCTCGACATACAAAACTCCAATCGGTCGTTGTAATAGGCATGCCGGGCAAAAAGCATACGCTTCTCCCCGGCATCTTTTTTATTATACCATATCCCGCCAAAATGAAAAGCCCGTTTGCCGCCGAAAATGGAGGCCCGCTCTATAGCTGCGCAAGAATGCTCCCTATATCTCCCTTGATGCGGATGGAACGTCCCGCAAGCCCGGACGGGACGCCGGTCTCCAGCAGATTGACGCAGGCATAGACCGCCTTTGGGTTCTGATAGGTCATCTGCCAGAACGGATATTTGATGATCCCCGGGGTGTTGCCGCCCACGCCAAGCTCCAGATACAGGACGCGCAGGTCCTTGTGGCGGCGCACGAAATCCTGATATCTTGCCGCCGCTCTATGCCATCCCTCATCCTCCACAAAGGTGCTGTCCGCCCGCAGGTTCATCGTCATCGGAGCGCCGCAGCGCGGGCAGTGCGGAACAAGCTCCGGCGGGATGCGCATATCCTTCTGCTCCGCAAGCATTTTCCGGACGCTCCGCCCGTTATCATACGTTTTCGCATGGCAGGGCTTCGAGCACTGCCACAGGCCGTAGTCGCCCTGCGTATAAAATAACCGGTGCTTGTCGAAGCCCGCCTTTTGAAAGCAATGGTCCACATTCGTCGTAAGCACGAAATGATCCTTATCCCGCAGCAGCGCCAGCAGGGCCCCATAGACGTCCTTTGGCGCGTCCTCATAGCGGTTGATGAAAATATAGCGGCTCCAATACGCCCAGTGCTCCTCTAAGGTCTCATAGGGATAAAAGCCCGCGGAATACATGTCCGAAAATCCATATTTCCGGATAAAATCCGGGAAATTCTCTTCAAAGCGTTTGCCGGAATAGGTAAAGCCCGCAGAGGCAGATAATCCGGCCCCCGCGCCGACCAATACGGCGTCGGCCGCTTCGAGCTCCGCTTTCAGCCGCCGGACACTATGCCAGCAGCCGCCGGTAGAGCTCATAGTCGCTGTCCTGAAAGACATTAAAGATCACCTCCATACCGTTCCCGTTTTTCTCCAAATATTCCAGCACCGTCCGTACCGCCGTTTCCGCCGCCTTTTGGGGCGGAAAATGAAATTCGCCGGTGGAAATGCAGCAAAAGGCAATGCTTTTCAGCCGACGGTCCGCGGCGAGCGCCAGACAGGAGCGGTAGCAAGCTGCAAGCAAGGCCCTGTCCTGCCTCGTGACCGCGCCGCGCACGATAGGCCCGACCGTATGCAGTACATAGCGGCTGGGCAGATTATAAGCCCTTGTGAGCTTCGCCCTCCCTGCCGGTTCCGGCGCCTGCTGCCGTTCCATTATGCGCGCGCACTCCAGCCGGAGCTGTATGCCCGCGGCGGAATGGATCGCGTTATCGATACAGCCGTGGCAGGGAACAAAGCAGCCAAGGAGGGCATTGTTCGCCGCATTGACGATCGCGTCCGCGGCAAGGCGGGTAATGTCGCCCTGCCACAGATAAATTCCCGGCCTGACCGGAGAAAGCGCTTCCGGAAAGACGATCCCCCTTTTTTCCCGCTCTTCCAGCAAATACGCGTCCTGCACCGCCATAAACTCCGGCGGGGCCGGCCTTGCCGGACGCACATTCATAAGAGAACGCAGGAGGCGCTTTTGCTCCTCTTCCCCAGCGGGAAGCTCCAGCTGCTCCAGCCTGCTGTCCTCATGCTTTAAATAGTCGATCAGAAAGATGCGCCTTTCCTCTTGTGTCATAATGCTCTCCTTTCCACCGCCTGCCGCGGGCAGAGCTCCTCACATTTCCCGCAGTGCAGACAATGCTCCTGCCGTATGCACGCAGGACGAACGGACAGGTCGATACAATCCTGCGGACAGGCAGCGGCGCAGCGTCCGCACCCATTGCAGTCTGCTGTGATAAAGAATGCTTCTGCATGCGTTTTCAGCCCGCCGAACGAAAACGCTTCCCGAAAAACAGGCTTTTGGCTCAGATCGAAAAATTCTCCGCTGCCCCGATAGAGCCGGAATACGGTCAGCACCGTCCTGCTTTCCGTGCTTGGGTATATTTCAACCATGTAAGGGTTTTCCCGGAATATTTCCGCCAGCTCTTCCCGGCCCGTTTCCCGCGTTTCGCCGCGCAGGGTGACGGCCCTGCTCTTCATTGTGCTTTTTCCCGTAAACCCTGTGATAGAGACGAACGGCCGCTCTTTGAGACGCCTGTAAAGCGCTTTTCCCTTTGCCGTGAGAAAGGAAAGCCCATCCTGTCCTGCCAGCATGACGTCGATCACGCAGGTGACGGGCAGGCCGTTTTCATCCGTCGAGGCAAGCACCACCGAATGGATATCCTTTTGCAGCATCTGTAAATACCGTTCTGCTTTCATCGTTCCTCCAAAGCAAGCAGCCCCCTGTTCCTTCGGCAGGGGGCTGCTTCCGCTCATTCCGCCACTGCGGAGATCCTCTCTTGGATATGTTCCCCGCTTATGGCTTCGTCCACCATGGCAATGGCGTAATCGGCATAGCTGATCACGCTTTCTCCCTTGCCGTTCAGCGTCAGCTCTTCGCCGCCCAGAATATATTTCCCCGTTTTTGCACCGTCCGCCTGAAAATCCGCCGCCGGGCTTATATAGGTCCATTTTACATCGCTGCGCGCGCGGAGCTCGTCCAGTGCCTTTCCCATATTCGTTGCCAAGGGCTTGAACATATCCGGGAAATCCACTCCGTCCATGACCTGCGCCGTATGCGCCGGGTCTACATACAGGCTCCCGGCGCCGCCGACAACGAGCAGCCTGATGCTGCTGCCGCTCAGAATATCGCAAAGATGCTTAAGCGACGTGCTGTGCTGCGGCAAAGTCTCCGGCGTCCACGCGCCGAATGCGTCTATCACAACGTCGAAATCCTTGAGGTCGTCCGCCGTCAGATCGAACAGGTCCTTTTTTATCACCTGCTTCGCTACCGTGCGGTTTTCCCCGCGCACGACAGCGGTGACGTCGAGCCCTCTTTCCATAGCCTCCTGCACGATCAGCTTTCCTGCTTTTCCATTTGCACAAACAACTGCGATCTTCATTTTGCTTTCCTCCGTTTTTTATTTTTGCGGCTTGCTCTGTTCCGCTTCTGATATTATAATATATCTGTAGTCCCGAATCGTAAAGTAAGCACTTTATTGTGCTATAGTTACCAAATAGAAACTATTGTGTAAAACAGGGGGATTTTATGAAAAAAAATTTGCCGGCCTGCCCGGTGGAGACCACTTTGATGCTCATCAGCGACCGTTGGAAGGTGCTCATCCTGCGGGACCTGATGGAGGGCACGAAGCGCTTTGGAGAGCTGAAGCGCTCCGTTGGGGATGTTTCTCAGAAGGTCCTGACTGCAAACCTGCGCTCTATGGAGGAAAGCGGCCTGCTGACAAGAAAGGTTTATGCCGAGGTCCCGCCCCGCGTGGAATACACGCTTACGGAAACCGGCTATAGCTTAAAGCCTATTCTGGACGCTATGGTTGCGTGGGGTACGGAATATAAGCAGAAAAACGGATAAAAAAAGGGGCAGCCCTGCAGCTGCGCCCTTTTGAAGCGTTTCACAGAAAGCGGACCGTCTTACGCGCGGCCCGTTTTTTGCTTTATGGCTCCGTATGCACCAGCCGGCCGTCCTGAACGGTCAAATATTCGTAACCGTATGCATCCGCCTCGTCATAGGAGACCTCCGGCAGGCCGGCCAGCAAGTCGCGCACGGTGTTTCCTGCGATCCCTGCGGCATTTTCCGCGTTCGCACGTATCGCCTCCGCAAGCGTTTTGTTATCCCCGCTGTAATTGCTGAGAATCAGATTCGCAAGGTCGTAGCCCTGTACCGCCTCGTTATCCGGCGTTTCTCCATATCTTTCTTCATACCGCGCCGCCCACTCCCGGTATTCATCGCTTCTTTCGACCGGATAGAACGCAGGCATGACGGTTCCGTCAAGCTCCGCAAGATAATCCACCGCGGTCTGCGAGCCGAGCGTAAAGCAGGAGAGCAGTCGGATCTCCGGCATTTCCGCCTTGATTTCGGCTAAAATCTCCGCTCCCCACGCCGAGCGGTAATAGGGAACATAGGCCGCTTCTATGCCGAGCGCCTCCCATACTGCAAGCTCTTCATAAAACGCAGCGGTATCAAACGGCTCGGAAAGCGAGCTTCCCGTTTGAATCCCATTCATGATACCCGCGCGCTCAAACTCGTTGACCTGTACACGTTCAAATTCAGCGCCGCTGTAGATGCAGCCTATCCGTCTCAGACCCTGCCGGGCAGCATAAAGGCCCATCGCGCAGCCAAGATGCTCCGCATTGAGGGAAAACGGAAAAAACGTATCGTAGCCTGCTTCCGCCGTTTCGTCATAATAGCCCTGCACGGCGAAAAACGCCTTGCCCGCATCGTCCATCGTTTTCGCCGCCGCATTGATGACCTCATAGTCCTGCATCGTGACGACTGCCGTAATATCCGGGTCCTCCGCAAGGCGCGCAGCCTCCTCTACCGAGCTTTCAAAATCGGGGGCGTCAAGGCCGTACACTTCAACGGATGCCTCATACGGTCCGGCGTATTCCTCGATCGCCATTTCCATGCCCTTCTGATAGCGGGACACATTATAGTCCATATCCTCCCTGCAAAGAAGCGCGATCCGGACTGCGTCCGCATCCTGCTGCTCCGGCGCGGGTGCGCAGCCCGTGAGCGAAAGGAACACTGCTGCGCATAGTAATACCGATACTATTTTTTTCATACCTTTTTTCATTCGTATTGCCCGTTCTCAAATCTGCCGGACGGCAAACTCATAGAACAGCCCTTTCCTTTCCATCAACTCGTCGTAAGTTCCTTCCTCCGCGATCTGTCCGCCGTCTATCATGATGATGCGGTCGCATTCCCTTACGGTGGAAAGACGGTGCGCGATCGCGATGCGCGTGCAGCCGAGCCGGGCGATATTTTTCGCCACCTCGTTTTGCACAGCATTATCGAGCGCGCTCGTCGCTTCATCGAACAGCAATATCTTCGGCTTTCCCACGAGGGCCCGTGCAATGAGGAGCCGCTGCTTTTGTCCGCCGGATATCCCGCCGCTGCCTTCGCTGATCACCGTATGCATGCCCATCGGCATAGCGGCGATGTCGTCCGCTATCCCTGCGAGCCGGGCGGCCTCCCATGCATCCTCCTGCGTGCTCCACGGCGCAGTGACGACGATATTGGAGAAAATATCCCCCGCAAACAGCTTCCCATTTTGCAGGGCGACGCCGATCTTCTGCCGGATACTGCGCAGATCGAACTCCCGCAGGTCCTCCCCGTCGTAATAGACCGCGCCTGAGCCGGGCGTTTCAAAACCGATCAAAAGGCGCATCAGGGTGGATTTTCCGCAGCCGCTCTTTCCAACGATGCCGACATATTCGCCCGGGGCGACATGCAAGCTGAGGTCCTTGAGGACATAGGGCAGCTTTTCCCCATACCGGAAAGACAGGTGCGACACCTCCACCTCTCCGCTGAGAGAAACGGCCTGCTTTTTTTCCTCCGCTTTTTCCGGCTGTGCGTCATAAATAGGCTGAACGAGGTCGAGGAGCGGCTTGATGATCGCAATCTGCACGACCACGCCCGAAAGCCCGATGAGCGCGGCGGATATTGCCCCGTATGCGGTCGAAAACGCGATGTAGTCCGATTGGGAGACGTCGTTCGTACCGGCGATCAGATAGAGCAGGATCGTGCCGCCGAGCGAGACCGCACCGGTCAGCGCGGAGCCGATCTTGATGCCGAAAGGCGGATTGTATTCATACCGCCCCTCCCGCGCAAAAAGCTCCGCCCATTTTGCGAATGCGCGCCGTTCTGCGCCCGCCAGCTTGATTTTTTGGATCCCGCCGAGCAGGCTGAACGTAAGGCCGCTGCATTTTGCCGCCGCCTCTGTCTGCAGCTTCATAAATCTCATACGCAGCAGGACCGTTGCGACGATCACCGCCAGCATCACGGCGATGGCAAGCATGCCCGGTCCGACGAGGACAGGCGCCAGAGAATTCATCTGAAACAGGTATACGAACGAGAACAGCACCGAAAGTCCTGCGGTCAGCACGCCGTCTGAAACGACCTGCGACACCGTGTTGATCCCATTGAAGCGCTGGGCAAGGTCTCCCGCCGAATAGTCTTTGAAAAACGACACAGGCAGCGAGAAAATACGTGCCATGACGGCGTTTTGGGAGGCAAACGACATCTTGTTGCTCAAACGCGACATGACGAGGGTGCGCGATATCCCGAACAGCAGGCTGCCTACCGTCGCTCCGACGAGCAGGGCGGCAACAGGCAGAATATCCTCCCGAAGATTTCCGGGAATGATATTGTCAAAGATCAGCTTGTTGATCATGGGCAGCACCAGCCCAAGCAGGCTCACGCCGAGCGACGCGATCAACACCCATACGACGTCCCACACGGAAATGCTCTCCAACCGAAATTTCAGGAAATCCATCAGCTTCAGCGGCCGGAGAGGATAGCCCCGGTAGAAAGAACAGGCTTCTTTCTCGATGCTTCCCGCATTTTTTTTGGTGATCCTGACGCGCTTTCCCGCCCCGTCGGTATAGCAGTATCCTCCCGCCGCAGGCAGAAGAGCGACTGCCGTTCCATCTGCGAGCGAACCGAGAAAAGGCCCCGCCGCCTCTTTCCACCACGCTCCGGTGAGCCGCACCCGTCTGCACATGACGCCTGCCGGGCGCAGCATATATTCCATTTTTTCCCGGAGCTCCGTTACTTCCTCCGGCGGTTCCGGCGCATCCGCTTTCAGATAGCGGAGTATCTGCCGCAGCGCGGGCATACCGTCCGCTGCGGGCTGCGCGCCGTCTGTTCCGGGCGCCTCTTTGCCAAAAACGGAGAGGAGCGCTTCCAGTGCCGTATCCATCGCTTCCTGCTCCCGTTCTTTTTTGTTTCTTTCCACTGTGCGCCTCCTTTCGTTTAGCTTCTGATCAATTCCTCATATTTGCCGTGCGCGGCAATCAGTTCCTCGTGCGTTCCGCGCTCGCAGACCCGCCCGCCTTCGAGGACGATGATCTCGTCGCAGCCGCGGATCGTGGAAAGGCGGTGCGCGACGACTACAAGGGTGAGCCCCATGCGCTTGATGTTTTCCATGACCTGCTGCTCTGTTTTCGCGTCCAGAGCCGACGTGGCTTCATCAAGCACCAGAATGCGCGGTTTTACGGCAAGGGCGCGTGCGATCTCTATCCGCTGGCGCTGCCCGCCCGAAAAATTCATGCCGCCCTCCCGGATGATATAATCGTACCCCTCCGGCCGCTGCATGATATCCGCGTGTATCTCCGCCGCCCTGCACGCCTCTATCACGTCCGCACGGGAGATGGAAGCGTCCCACATCGTGATATTGTTCTCCACAGTATCCTCGAACAGAACGATATCCTGATCGACGACGCTGAGAGAATCCGTAAGCACGCTGTGCGGGATCGCGCTGAGCTCCCGGCCGTCCAGCGATATCCTGCCCGACCACGGCGGATAGAGCCCTGCGATCAGCTTGGCCAGCGTGGATTTCCCGCTCCCGGACGCGCCGACGAGCGCGACGCTTTTTCCGGGACCTACATGAAGAGAAAAATCTGTGATGAGCGGCTGGGAAAGACGGGCATAGCCAAATGTAACGCCCTCCATGCGGATCTCTCCGTTCAGCTTTTCCCCGCCTCCTCCGTCCGCTGCGGGAACGTCCGTCCGGTAGTGCAGCACATCCTCCACACGCTCCATCTGCGTGCGCATCTCGATGAACGCGGAGCCGATCTGCGCGATCTCGTTTACCGGCGCAAGAAAGGAGGACAGGAAGCCTTGGAACGCGAGCAGCGTACCGATCGTGAACTGTCCGTCCAATATGAGGCTGACGCCGAGGACGAGCACGGCGATATTGGCGATCTGCTGGATAAACTGCGGAATGACGCCGTAATATTGATTTGCCTTTTCCATGCGGATACGTCCGTTATTCGCCTTTGCGTACGCGCCGCTCCACCGCTCGAAAAAGCCCTCCTCCGCGCCTGCGGCCTTGATGCTTTCTATCATGTCGAAGCCGGCGGCTGTGAGCCCCGCCAGCGCGCCCATATCCCGCTCTATCACGCGGCTGAAATCGACGCGCTTATTCGAGATGACGCGCATGGCGATAACATTCGCCGCCACTGCCGAAAGGCCGACTGCCGACAGCAGGACGCTGTAGCGCAGCATCACGAACAAATAGAGCACGAGCAGGCATATATTGACTGCCACAGGCGCGATACGCCCGATGAGAGAAAATGCAATACCCTCATTGCTCTGCTGGCGCGCGGCGATATCGCCCGCATAGCGCTGTGCAAAAAAGCCGACAGGCAGGCGCAGTACATGCCACATGAACGAGGCGCTGGATTGTACGGCCATCTTCCCCTGTATCCGCAGCCAATAGACGTTTTGCAGCGCGGATACCACAAATTGAAAAACAAGCACGCCGAGCATGACGCTTAAAAGAGGCGTAAGCCATTCCGGATTTTTGCCGGACAGGATATGATCCATAAATATTTTAGAGAAGAGGGGAATCACCACGCCGATCGCCGCACCGATCAGCGACCACAGCATGACGAACAGAATCAGCGCCCGGCTGCCCCGCAGCCTCTTTTTTGCGAATCCGAGCACACTTGCCGGTTTTCCGCTGGGCTCAAAATCCCCAGTTGGTTCAAAGCACAGCACAACGCCCGTGAACGTGCGGTCGAATTCCTCCATCGGCACCGCTACCCGTCCGCGCGCAGGGTCGTTTATGAGGGCTTTCCCCCTTTTGAAGCCGCATAATACGACAAAATGATCAAATCCCCAATGCAGGACCACAGGAAAGCTGCAGGCCATGACGTCCTCTATCTCCATGCGGTAACCCGCGGCTGAAAGCCCATAGGCGCGGGCTGCGCGCACCAGATCGCGCGCGCTGCTTCCGTCGCGCGATACGCCGCAGTCGGCGCGCACCTGCTCGAGCGGGAGCCATTTCCCATAATAGGCCAGAATCATCGCAAGGCTCGCCGCGCCGCATTCCAGCGCTTCCATCTGCATAACAACGGGTACCTTAACGGCTGTTTTCGCCATTGCGCCCTCCTTATGACCTTAAGAGAAGCTCGTATGGCTTCTGTTCGTCCAACACAACAAGAATGTCGCACGCCATACCCGTCGAGAGCGGAACTGTGTTCCCAATCGGATTGGACCAAAGCGCAGAGTTGGCCGTGCCTTCCGCCTCCGGATCAAGCGTGATCGTGATGCGCACTTCGATCAGACTGCCCTCCGAAAGGACCTCTTCCACATACTGCCGGCTGCCTACTGCCGCTTCGATATCGCTGTCTGTCACAGGATGGTCTCCGACGCTTTCGATATACCCGTACATATAGCCGTATTCTTCCCGGGAAAGAAAGGACGGGCAGACCTGTGCCTCCATCCCGGCGGACAGGCGGCGGGCCGTATCCGCGGGAACGTAACAGATGATCTGATAATTGTTCGTCCCCTCTTCCATCAGCGCGAGGCTTGCGATCTCATCGTTTTCCGAAACGATATCTCCTCTGTGCTTCGCGTCAAGCACAACGCCGTAGGTGTCAGAACGGATAACGGAGGCGGCAATATATTCCTGCCTTTTCTGCGCGGCCGCGGCTTCATCGGGCGTTTCCGCCGCCATAAGCGCTTCGAGCTCGGCGCGCAGCTCCGGCTGGGAAACGACCGCAAGGATATCGTGCGGATATACGGTATCCCCCGGGGACACCCGCATATCCTGTATCTCTCCGGAAACGGGTACAGTCACGGAAAGCGCGCCGCTCCCCGGGAATACGACCCCCCTGATGTCGAGCGTCGTCGGTATCGTTCCTATGGCAAGCCACACGACGGCTGCCACCACGATCGCAATGCAGGCGATAAGCAGGCTCCACACACCCGGATTCGTCACCTTGATGTAATCGTCTAATTTTTCCGGCCCTGCCGCATGCTCTAATGGTTTTTTACGGAAAAGGTCTCCCATAGCTTCCTCTCTTTCCTGTCTTCCGTGCGCCATACCGCGTTTCTCTTAAGAGACCGCAAAACGGAAACCCTGCTTCAGAGTTCCCGCAAACCAGCCGTCCGTAATTTCTTCAGTGTACGGGAGAGCGCCGTGCCCACCGTGCTCTCGTTCATACCGAGCAAAGAGGCGGTCTCCCTGTTGTGATAGCCCTCAAAAATTTATAGTAAACAATGAGCCGTTCGCGTTCCCTAAGCTTCATGAGCTCGAGATAGATCACCCGGCGCTTTTCCGAGGAGATCTGCTCCGCCTGCTCCTCAAAATCGACCGGCAGGACGACTCCGGCAGTTTCGTCGTCGAGAGAGACCGTCCGCTTCTTCGCACGGAAAAAATCGATCAGCGCATTTTGAGCGATCCGGCAGAGCCACGTCCTGAGGGACGCCCGACTCTCGTCAAATGTTTCTGCGCTGCGGGCCGCTTTCATAAAGATCACGCTCACGACGTCCTCCGTATCCTCCCGGGACAGGAGCCGGTAAAAAATATAGTTGTAGATCTTCGGGAAATATTCCCGGTACATTCGTTCAAAGCCGCTTTGGCTCGTGATATCGTAGTTCAAACGTATTCTCCGCTTTGGCTTTTCGTCTTGCTTTACGGCAGCCTGCCAAGGCGGGCGTGCGCGGGCTATCGCTTGTCCGTCTCCTCCGTTTGTTTTGGCAAACGGTCATCCCGATAGACCGGCGGCTTTCCGGCGGCATGGACGGAAGCAAGGTCGTCGTCTTCGAACTTGCCCCAAAACGCCGACCTCAGCTGCCCGAGCAGTTTCTCTTCCAAATTACTCTCCTGTGAAAAGTCCATGATCTCCGCTTCTTTTTTCCGTTCCGGAAACCGGGAATTTTTTTTCATTCGCCCTGCTCCTGCTTTTTACGCCGCCCATCCCAATATATCTCTTTCAGATTATAGCAGAAAACGGCTGCCGCGTCACGCGGCAAAAAAATATCCGCCATTCCGGGCGGATATTTCTTATATCGTGCTATTTTGTTTTCCCTGCGCGCCGTGCGAATGTCGTTCCCAACATGGCCAGCAGTGCGGCCGCAGCCAGAATATAGGCTCCCGGCCCGCCGGAAGCATCGTCTGTACGGGGCGCAATCCCGCTTTCATCTGCTCCCGCCCCGGGAACGGGATATCTGAGCGTCACGGTTCCCGTATAGTTTCCGATATATTGTATTGTGACAAGAACGCCGGTTCCCTGCCGCTCCTCCGTTACCGTATAGTCTTTGCCGCGCTCAAGCACGGTACTGCCGTCCTTGATGACAATGCTGTCTGCGTCCTCCGCATTTTGCAGCGGCAAGGGGGATATTGCAAAGCCGGTTCCGTCCTTGGGCCGGATCATGACGTGTACGGGGATATGCTCTACCGTGACGTAATCGGCGGTATCCGCAGGCGTATAGGTCACCTCAAACGTATGCTCTCCGGCGTTTCCCACACTCAGGCTCCCGTCTGTCCACGAAAATCCTGTTCCCAGTGAAATATCGCGCAGGATATCCCCATAGGTCCCCGAAAGCGTCTGCGGAACCGTGTAAGCCGGCACCGCCTTATAGATCTCAAATTCCGTTTCCGCCTCAAGCCCGGGATAATCGTCCGTTCCATCCACTACTGCCCGGACCGTCCACGTTCCGGCGCTCTGCGGTATATTTTCTGTGAATACTCCGTTCCTGCCATAGAGAAAGCGGACGGTTCCAAGCCGTGCCTGTGCATGCGGCTTAGACGGCGTTTCCCCAAAGGTCCAGTTTTGGATACTGAGCGGCGTTATCCATGCGTTTCCCTCTACGACGTCGAGCTTCGCATGCAGCGTCACGCCGTTGCTCGTATAATCGTAGGAGACCGGCATGCCGACGGTGAGATTTTTCAGCACCGTTCCGTTCAGAACAGCATTTTTAAGATTGCTGACTGCCGTACCGTCAAACGCCGGATCGAGCTGTGTCAGATCGAAGGATGTCTCTCCCTGCGCCAGTTTGATGGTATAAGCCTTTTGCCCATCCACATTCGCTGCCGTATTCGTTCCCATGTGTAAAGAGATCAGAGCGTTGTTTCCCGCTTCTATCCTGCTCAAATTCGGATTGTTGGACAGGTCGAGCGTAAGCAGTTCGTTTCCATTCACTTCCAGCACAGAAAGCTGCGGATTATGCGACAGGTCGAGCCGGGTGAGCCGGTCTCCTTTGAGAGACAGGTAGCTGAGCTGCGGATTACCCGACAGGTCCAAGCTGCTGATTTTTGAACCGACGCAGATCAGGCTTTGAAGCCCGGCCGCATGGGTGACGTCCAGTTCCCCGATATTCCCACCCAGATAGGTGAACGAAATAAGATTCGGGTTGTGCGACAAGTCAAGCTCTGTCAGCCGGCCGCTTCCGCACGACAGGCTAGACAAAAGCGGATTTCCGCTTAAGTCGAGCTCTGTCAGCGGGTCGTTATAGCATTCCAGCGTTTTCAGCTGTGGATTTTCCGTCACATTCAGACTGGATATCTGATTGTTTTCGCAAATCAGCTGTTCCAGCTTGGGATTCCCGCTCATGTCAAGCGAGGTTATGGCATTGCCGTTGCATTTAAGAAAAGTCAAATTTGGAAAGAAACCAATCCCTTCAAGCGAAAAAATCGTGCCTGTCACCTGAGAGAATGAAACGTTGATGCTGCTTACCGCGCCGCATTCCTCCGGTGTCAAAATAGAATTGTGGTCCGTATCGAAATGTTTGCTGATATACGCCCGGAACACGGCATCCGGAAAATTTGCTTCATCGATCGCCACATCCCCGGCGGCAAGCGCCGTCGGGGCCTCTTTGCTTTCTGTTTCGGGCTGCAGGTCCGCAACCTCTTTCTGTGGGGCAGACGGAACAGAAGCCGGGGAGACATCCGTTTCCTGCGTCTCCTTCTCAGTCTCTTCCACAGCAGCAGTCTGAGGCACATAGTCCTCTTCGCCCGTTTCCGCAGCATAGGCCGAAGTAAACGGCAGGAGGCAAAACAGCGCGGCAAGCAGCAGCTGTGCCGTCTTTTTTCCTATTTCTGGTCTTTTTTTCATTATCATACCGCCTTTCGCCTTCCTTTTCCGTACAGAGGCGGACGGGAGGCTATGTCTCATTCATACCCCCTTTTCAGCCCGTTCAATCATTTTATAGGACAAAGCGGTATTTTTAAGACCATTTTTTACCGCACCTCCAATACGGCTTCAAGTGCGTCCGGATCCATGGAAGAATTTCCCACAATAATACGATAGCCGATCGGGTCTACCCTCCATTCACCTTTTGCATCGTCATAATAGGAAAGATCACTTACAGCAAGAGGAATGCTCACCGTTTTTGTCTGCCCCGGTTCCAACGTGACGCGCTCAAAGCCCCGCAGGTCTTTCAGGTGGCGTTCTACCGACGGTCCGCAGTAGCCTGTATACAGCTGCACGATCTCTGTGCCTGCCCGGCTGCCTGTATTCGACACATCGACCAACACCTTTACGACGTCTTCCTTGCTTGCTGTCTTTGCGCTCACACGTAGATTTCTCAATTCAAAATCCGTATATGAAAGTCCATATCCGAATGGATACCGCATATCATAACCATTTTTATCCGCAAGAAAATAACCGTGGTAGTAATCGTACTTTGCCTTTACTGCGTTTATTCTGAAGAATGGGAGCTGGCTCTCCGTCTTCGGGATCGAGACAGGCAGCTTTCCGCTGGGTGATACATCCCCAAAAAGGATATCCGCAAGCGCATTGCCACCCTCCATTCCCGGATACCAGATCATCGCGATCCCCTGTACTGTTTCGCACCACGGGTCCATAATGATCGAACTTCCGCCCATCACACAGACCGTAACGGACCGGTTATTCCTTGCACAGGCCTCAATCAGGCGTATGTCGCTGCCGTGCAGGCGCAGGTCGCTCCGGTCGCCGCCTATGATACCGTCTGCGCCGCCGCTGAAGGTCGCCATATATTCCCCCTCGTCTGCGCATGTAAGCCCTGCGATGACAATAACGGAATCCGCATCCCGTGCCTTTTGAGCGGTCATTTTCAGATCATCGCCGTCATCATAGAGGACCGCCGCATTTTTTACCCTGCGGTAAATTCCTTCAAGCGGCGTCACGGCATAAGGCGGGCGGACCGCACTCGAACCTTTTCCATCCCCGATATTGACTTCCGCAGCGAGCTTTCCGGCAATAAGTATTTTCTGCCCCTTTTTATCGTCAAGCGGCAAGACCCCTTCGTTTTTCAGCAGAACAAAGGATTCCTGCGCTGCCCGGCGTGCAAGCGCGATATGTTCTTTGCACACAACCTTTTCCGGTTCGGGCTTTTTATCTGCATTGATCTGCGCAAAACGGATCTTCTGCCGCAGCAGGCGCAGGACGGCATCGTCTATCACGTCCTCTCTTACGTTCCCTTTTTTGACCGCCTCCACCAGCTTTGTGCCCCAATGGATCGTCGACGGCATTTCGATGTCCATACCGCTGTTTACAGAATCCTCTGTATCCCGGATGCAAAACACGAAGTCTGATAGGATAAATCCACGGAAATCCCACTCGTCCTTTAATATTTTTCTCTGCAGGTAAGCGCTATGCCCGCAGGACTCTCCCCGAAAATAATTATAGGCACTCATCACAGATGCTGCACCCGCCTTGACGCAGCGTTCAAAATGCGGCAGATAGACCTCGCGCAGGGAACGCTCGTCCATATCTACATCTACCTCAAACCGCGTATTTTCAATGCTGTTTGCCGCAAAATGCTTGATACAGGCCATTACATGGTTCTGTACACCCTTTGTCAGCGCTTCCCCCATAACGCCCAGCAGATAGGGATCCTCCCCGAAGGATTCCTGCGCGCGTCCCCATGCCGGGTGCCGTACTAAATTGATGCACACGCCTCCATAATAATTGCCGCCCTGTGCTCTGATCTCCGTTCCAATCGCATCACCGATCTTATATTCAAGCTCTTTATCAAACGACGCCGCCCGGCCGACCGGAACCGGGAATGCCGTGGAATGGTACATCACTACGCCTGTCGGTCCATCTGAAAATTTAACTGCGGGCAGGTCGAGCTGTGCATCCTCTCCTCCGTAATAAGGCGTTTTATTGTATTCCCGCGTGATGCTGAGCGCGATGGAATCCAGTGATTCGTCTCCGCTCATTTGATTCACTTTTTGCTCGAGTGTCATTTCCGCCAGAACTGTTTTTGCCAACTCATCTATCTGTTCTTCCGAGAGATCATGGAGCCCCTCGAATCTTCCCCATTCGCTTCCGATGTGCCGCGGCGCCTCTTTTTTTTCCTGTTTTACCCGCGTTTTAAGCTCTTCCATCTGCTCTTTTCCGAGCTCAAGCACTTCTTCATAGCTGCTGAGATAGATTTTTTTCATATATGCCATTTTTTCCGTCTCCTTTTCCGAAAGAATGATAATGCTCCATGCTTCTCATTATACGGAGATAAAAAACGTTTCCTATCCCAAATCCTTTGGATCGCGGTATACATTTTTTGGATAAGCCCCCCGCCCCGCGCAGCAGCCTTTCATAAAATTTTAGATATTCCGGCAAAGATTTCCGTGCGCATAAAAAAATGGCATGACCTCTATGTCATGCCGTTTTTTTATTTTTCTGCTTACATCACGCGCGAACCGACTGCCCGTAGCGCTTCTTCATATTTTTCCCTGCAGGCCGCAAGCTCGTAGGATTCCTTGATATCGCCCCGCGCAAGCTCGCCCATGTGCTCGCGCGCCGCCTTGTCGCGCAGCTCCATCATGCATTCGCAGCAGCGGTCCACATTGCCGATCTTCACAAGATAGCCCGTCACCCCGTTGAGGATATATTCGCTCGCGCCTACCGTGTCTGACGCCACGACCGGCACTTCGCACGCCATGGATTCGATGCCCGGCACGCCGAACGCCTCCGCGTCGCCCATCTGCACCGTTACGTCTATCGTGGCAAGGAGAGCTGGCATATCCGCATTTTTCACATGTCCGAGGAATTCCACCTTGTCCGCGATCCCCATGCTCTGCGCTTTCTGCCTGAGGCTGCTTTCCATCGAGCCGGTCCCCGCTATTTTCAGCGTCGCCGCGCCCGTCGTCTTTTCGAGATATTTCGCAAACGCGTCCAGAACGTGGTCCACGCCGTTCCCGTATTCAAGCGCCTTTAAGGAGCCGAAACACATGGAATCCTCCGGTTTTTCTGCGCCCAGCTTTTTGAACACCTCGGTATCCACACCGAACGGCGCTACAAAATACGCTTTTTCTTTTTTATAGAGCGTCTTGACGCGCGTAATGACGTTCGGAGCCGCCGCGAGCACGCCCGCTGCGTGCTTCACGCTTTTTTTCACCAGTCCTTTCAGGCCGCGGTCTGCCTCCGCGTAAACGTCCGGGCCAAGCACCGTGAGAAGCACGTTCGGCGCTTTCGCCTTTGCCGCGAGGAAGCCGTAGGTCGTCGCGCCGAATGCGTTGACCACGCCGAAGCCGCCGGCAGCAAGCTTTCCTTTGAGCTCCGCCGCATTTTTCTTATAACCGCCCTGCGCCGTGCTAAACGGCAGATATTCCACCGTCACCTTTCCGTCGAGCTCTCCCTGCTCATCCTTTTGGTCGGGCAGGGAAAAGACCGTAACGTCGTGCTCCTGCACGAAAGCGTTTGCCCATTTGACCGTATGCGGCGAGCTTGCCGCCGCTAAAAATGCGATTTTCATGATACTTCCCTTTCCTTACTTTAAATTGGCAAGGCGACTGATCGCCTTTTCCGTATTTTCCCTCGTATTGAACGCCGTCAGGCGGAAATAGCCCTCGCCTGCGCTTCCAAAGCCGCTGCCCGGCGTTCCTACGACGTTCGCTTCCGTAAGCAGTTTATCGAAGAAATCCCAGCTTTTCATGCCGTTCGGCGTTTTCAGCCATACATAGGGCGAGTTTACCCCGCCGTATGCCGTGATGCCGATCCGCCCGAGGCCCTCGCGGATGATTTTCGCGTTTTCCAGATAGAACGCGATGGTTTCGTCGATCTGCTTTTTGCCCTCTTCCGTATAAACCGCCGCAGCGCCGCGCTGTACGATATAGGAAACGCCGTTGAATTTCGTCGAATGCCGCCGCAGCCACATCGCATTCAGGCTGACCTTTTCGCCCCTGCTGTTTTCCCCCGCGAGCTCTTTGGGAATGACCGTATACGCGCAGCGCGTGCCCGTGAAGCCCGCCGTTTTGGAAAAGCTGCGGAATTCGACCGCGCACGTCTTGGCTCCGTCGATCTCATAAATGCTGTGCGGAACGTTTTCGTCCGTGATGAAATGCTCGTACGCGCCGTCGAACAGAATGAGCGCACCCGTTTCGTTGGCCCAGTCCACCCATACCTTGAGCTGTTCTTTGGTCATCGCCGTGCCCGTCGGGTTGTTGGGGGAGCACAAATACATCACGTCCACCCGCCGCTCCGGCAGCGCGGGAACAAAGCCGTTCTCCGCCGTCGTCGGGATATAGGTGATCTCTGTAAATTCGCCCTTCGCTGCGTCAAATTCGCCCGAACGGCCCGCCATGACGTTCGTATCCACATAGACCGGATAGACTGGATCGGTCACGCCGATTTTGCAGTCCGCTGAAAGCAGCTCCTGAATGTTGCCCGTATCGCACTTGCTTCCGTCCGAGACGAATATCTCGTCGAGGCCGATCTCCACCCCGCGCGCGAGATAGTCGTTCTCGCGGATCGCAGCGCGCAGAAATTCATACCCCTGCTCCGGCCCGTAGCCCATGAACGTTTTCGCGTCCGACATTTCGCGCGTCGCCGCATCGATCGCCTGCAGGACTGCGGGCGCAAGCGGGCGCGTTACGTCGCCGATGCCGAGCCGGATGATCTCCTTATCCGGATTCTCTTTTGTATACGCGTTCACGCGGTGCGCGATCTCTGTGAAGAGATAGCTTCCCTGCAGCCGTCCGAAATAGTCGTTTACCTTAAACATAATTTCTCCTTCCACGGGTGCGCACACCCTGTATTCATCCAATACAGTGTTATTGTACCCTATCTTGCGCCGGAAACTCAATAGATTTCATGAAATAAATGCGCGTATTCCCTCAAAAAGCCCTTCTCCCGCCATCCTTTTCCGGCTTTTTCTCTTTCCGCGCTCCTCTTTCCTAAAAATCCCTTGAATAAAAAGCGCGCATGTTGTATGTTTATCTTGATCAATAAAATAAAATGAGGTATTCCTTATGAAATATGCGATCATCGGCACTTCATGGATCACGCAGGCGTTTATCGACAGTGCGAATACACTGGGAGAGCTCACGCTTGGGGCGGTCTATTCCCGCAGCCTCTCCCGCGCGGTGGAATTCGCTTCCAAAAACGGCTGCGATTATGCTTACGACGACCTTGACACCATCGCGAGGAGCGGCGTAGACGCGGTCTATATCGCGAGTCCGAATTCCCTGCATTACGAGCAGGCAAAGCTGTTTTTATCCCACGGCAAGCATGTGATCTGCGAAAAGCCTGCCGTCGTCCGGCCCGAGCAGCTGCTTGAGCTGCACGACCTTGCGCATGAAAACGGCCTCGTATTCATGGAGGCCATCATGATGCTCCACCAGCCCTGTCTGAAAACAGTAAAAGACGCCCTTTCAAGGCTTGGGAGGATCGATACGGCACGCTTCGATTTCAGCCAGTATTCCTCGCGTTATCAGGCGCTTATGGACGGCGAGCTTCCGAACATCTTCAACCCGCGGTTCGCAGCCGGCTGCATGATGGACCTCGGCGTTTATGTCGTTTATCCCGCGCTGTATTTCTTCGGACGGCCGCGCGAGATCGTGACGCGCGCAAGGCTGCTTTCCTCCGGCGCCGATATTTCATTTACCAGCCTGTTCGTGTATGACGACAAGCACGTCGTACTCACCGCCTCCAAAGCATCGGAGGACCGGATCGGCTCTGAAATCTTAGGCGACAAGGGAACGATGACGATCCGCACGCTGTTCGAGCTTTCCGGCATCGGCATCGAATATCTGGACGGGAGCAGGGAAACCATTGTGGGCGACGTTACGCGCGAAACGCTGATGGCGAACGAGGCGCGGGATTTTGTCCGCTATGTCAGGGACCCTGCGGGCTGTGCGGAGGAGCTTCGGCGCGCACAGCGGCTTTCCCTCGATGTGCTGGAGACGATCACGCAGATGCGCGCGCAGGCGGGCATCGTTTTCCCGGAATGATTGCGAAAGGGCCGCGGAAGCGGTCTTTTTTTGCTGTCATGAAATGGCATGATCTGCCCGTTTCCTTTTCCTGCGCTTGATGCTTTCGGCTTTTTTTGCTATAATTAAAATAAGCTTACTGAAAGTAAGACGTTTTAGCAGAATATTTTTTGTCTATCAATACTACAATAAAAAAGAAAGGCCGGAAGCTTGAATAAAAACTTGTCAGCAAAATTTAAGGAAGCCCTCATATCGGTATTGCCGATCACGGCCATTGTTTTGCTGCTCAATTTCACCGTCGCCCCCATGACAGGCGGAACGGTCGCATTGTTTCTTATGGGCGCTGTGCTCCTCATCGTGGGCATGGCGCTCTTTTCTCTTGGCGCGGATATCGCCATGATGCCGATGGGTGAACGGATCGGCTCGCAGCTGACCAAAACGCGTAAGCTCGGCCTGCTCATCGTGGTAGCCCTTATTATGGGGATCGCCATCACCATTGCCGAGCCCGACCTGCAGGTGCTTGCCGATCAGGTCCCCTCCGTTCCCAATATGACGCTTATCATCACAGTGGCGCTCGGCGTGGGCCTGTTCCTCGTCCTCGCGCTCCTGCGTATTATTTTTCAGAAGAAGCTTGCCGTTATTCTGATCGTGCTTTATGCTGCTGTATTTGCCCTTGCGGTGTTTACGTCCGGCGATTTTCTTTCTGTGGCATTTGACTCGGGCGGCGTAACGACGGGGCCTATCACCGTTCCCTTTATCCTTGCGCTCGGCGTGGGCGTCGCGGCGGTGCGCGGCGGGCGCAGCGCGCAGGAGGACAGCTTTGGCCTCGTTGCCATTTGCTCGGTCGGCCCGATTCTCGTGGTGCTCATTATGGGGATGCTTTTTCCCGCGTCCAGCGACTATGCGGCGGACCTTTCTGTTCCGGAGATCGGCGGATTTTCAGACCTGCTGCACGCGTTTGGCGAGGGCTTCCCCGAATATTTCCGCGATGTGGGGATCGCGATCTCTCCGATCATCGCATTTTTTGTCATCTTTCAAATCGTATTCCTCAGGCTGCCGAAAACGCAGCTCTTGAAAATGGCTGTCGGCATGGCCTACACTTATTTTGGCCTCGTATTGTTCCTGACGGGCGTGAACGTAGGCTTTATGCCGGTGGGCAACTATCTCGGCACGCAGATCGGCTCTGTGGACTATAACTGGATACTCATTCCGCTCGGCATGATCATGGGCTTCTTCGTCGTCATGGCGGAGCCTGCCGTACATGTTCTGAACAAGCAGGTGGAGGAGATCACCGTAGGAGCCATCTCGAAGCGCTCCATGCTCCTGAGCCTTTCCATCGGCGTGGCAGTCTCGGTCGGCCTCGCTATGGTGCGTGTCGTGACCGGACTTTCCATTTGGTATTTCCTTGTTCCCGGCTATGCGGTCGCCCTTGGCCTTTCCTTCTTCGTACCGAAAATCTTTACAGCGATTGCCTTCGATTCGGGCGGCGTCGCTTCCGGCCCGATGACCGCTACGTTCCTGCTCCCCTTTGCGATGGGCGCATGCAGTGCGATGGGGGGGAATATCCTCACGGACGCCTTTGGCATCGTCGCGATGGTCGCGATGACGCCGCTTGTTACCATACAGGTCATGGGGCTTTATTATAAGCTCAAGACCAAAAACGACGCGGCCCGGCTCGCCGGAGGGCTTGGTCAGGCCGCCGCAGAGGACGAGGAAGAGATCATCGATCTCTAAAAAAGGAGGTTTTTTTATGGCGGAAGCCGTGCGCAAAAAAATGAAGATGCTGGTCACGATCGTCGACCGGGAGAAAGGCAAAGACGCTTTGCATACCCTGCGCGGCGAGGGGCTGTATTATAATATGATGCTGATGGGGCGGGGCACCGCTTCTTCCGAGCTTCTCGATATTTTGGGGCTTGGCGAAACGGAAAAATATGTTATACTGAGCTTTGTGGCGGAAGATAAGGTTCGGCAGGTCATGCGCATGCTGGAAAACGACCACGAGCTGCGGGAAGCGGGAAACGGCATTGCCTTTACCATACCGATCGGCAGCGTAGGCGGTCCTACGACACTTTCCTTTCTCTCCCAACTGTTTGAAACGCTGAAAGAGGGTACGAACCATGGAACTATCCCAAAAAGAATTTGAACTCGTGATCACGATCGTAAACCGCGGCTTTGCCGACGAGGTCATGGATGCGGCAAAGGCCGCAGGAGCGACGGGCGGCACCGTGCTGTATGGTCGCGGCACCGGCATCCATGAGGCGGAAAAATTTTTCGGCATCACGATACAGCCGGAAAAGGAAGTCGTCCTCATACTCACGCCGCTCAAGACGCGGAACGCTATCATGAAAGCGATCTGCAAAGGCGCCGGCCTTTCCACCGAGGGGCATGGGATCTCTTTCTCCCTGCCTGTGGAAGATGTGATGGGCATCGTCCATCTGGATCAATGGGAGCCGAAGGGCTGAATCGCTCCATATAAAAAGACAGGCATGGAGCCTGTCTTTTTTTGCGATAAGCAATAAGCGCCCGGTCATTCCCTGCGCGCTTCGATTTGTTTTTCGAGTGCGGCTACAGCTTCCTTGAACGGTTTTCTTCCCATTCCTCCAAAATTTTCACCGATCAGGCAGTAAGTGAAGCCATTATCGCCCCACTGTGCGATCTGCGTACCGTCAAGATATCCGAGCCAGATATCATGCTTTCCTATCTTGTGCATACCCGCGTCTTTCGCGCCTTCTATCCCGCAGATATCGTCACTCACATCCTGCACGCGCAGGCGCAGTATCCTGCCATCCTGATTTTCATAGGTGATCTGCCCCAGCTCGCCGTCCAATATTTCAAAACGGGCCGCTTCGTAGCCGTCCATGCTGAGCGTCTCCATCGTAAAGCCCAGCTTTTCCGACATCTCGTCCGCGGACGAAACAGCTTCCACCGGCAACACGGCGGGCGTTTCCGCCGCAGGCGCGCACGCGCACAGCGTTCCCGCCGCTACCATCATACCGATTACCACAGATAAAATGCGTTTCATAAGCTTCTCCTGACTTCAAGATCTGTTTCATTATAGTACTGCATAGCACTACTCATTATAGCAATAACCATGCATCAGGGCTGTAAACTTTTTATGAAAATACTATGAACAGCGGCGCCGTTTTTTATTGACGCTTTTCCCGGGCACGCAGTATAATGGATTCGGACTGACCGGTCAGTCATTTATGCGGACCGTAAACGATATCAGGATCCAGCCGCCTTTACCGGCGGATATACTTTACTGCAACGGAGGAACGGCAATGCCAAAATTCAGCGTGAAAAAACCAATGACCATTTTTGTGGCGGTCGTTTTGGTGTGCATCCTCGGCTTCATCTCATTCACGAGTATGACCACCGACCTGCTGCCCAAAATGGATCTTCCCTACGTTATGGTGCTCACTACCTATCCCGGCGCAAGCCCGGAGAAGATCGAACAAACGGTAACGAAGCCCCTTGAGCAGACGCTCGCCACTACGAGCGGCGTGAAAAGCATCACCAGCGCGTCCAACGAAAACTCCAGTATGGTCCTGCTGGAATTTGAGCAGGGAACCAACATGGACAGCGTGATGATCGAAATGAGCGGCAGCATCGATCTTGTGGAGGCGAGTCTCGACGACGCGGCGGGCACGCCTACGCTCATCAAGATCAATCCCGACATGATGCCCGTCATGATCTCAAGCGTTGACATCGACGGCAAAGACATCATCGAGACCTCGAAGATCGTCTCCGAAGATATCCTGCCCGCGTTCGAGCGGATAGACGGCGTGGCGTCCGTCACCGCGACCGGCCTTGTGGAGGATTCCATTGAGGTCACGCTCGATCAGGACAAGATCGACGCACTGAACCGGCGTGTGCTTGCGTCGGTAGATGAAAAGCTCGCGGAGGCGCAGGAGAAGATCGACGAGGCAAAGGGGCAGATCGAAAGCGGAAAATCGCAGCTGCGCTCCATGAGCCAAACGCAGTCGCAGCAGCTGGTGGACATGGGCCTCGCGCTCTCCGCCGGAAAGGAGCAGGTCGAGGCCGCGCTCGAAAGCCTGCCGCAGGCGCAGACAGACCTCGAGACGCAGCTTACGGACCTCAAAACACAGCTTACGGACCTTGAAATGCAGAAAAGCACGCTGACCGCGCAGCTTGCAGACGCAAGGACAGCCGAAACGGCGCTTGAGCAGCAGATCGCCGCGCTCGTCGCCGCGGGGCAGCCTGTTCCGGACGAGCTGACCGCACAGCTTGCGGCGCTGAAAGAAAGCATACCGCAGCTTGAAAGCGGGCTTTCTCAAATCGAGGAGGGTATCCCGCAGCTTACAGACGGCATTTCCCAGATCGAAGCAGGGCTCGACGCACTTCCCGCTCAAAAAGAACAGCTGGAGGCGAAGCTTGCCGAGCTCGCAGACGGTGAGCGCCAGCTTGAAGCCGGAAAAATGACGCTTACCACAGAGCTTGCGCAGGCCTCCGGCCAGCTTGCCGGAGGGGAAGCGGCGCTCACGCAGCAGGAGGCCGAATTTGAAGCGCAGAAAGAGGCCGCCTACGAGCAGGCCGGTCTTGACGGGCAGATCACGCAGGAAACGATAAGCCAGATCCTCTCCGCGCAGAACTTTTCTATGCCCGCCGGATATGTCAGCGAGGGCGACCAGCGCTATCTCGTCAAGGTGGGCGATCAGTTCGGGGATATCGGCCAGCTCAAAGACCTCGTTTTATTTGACATCGAGGCGGGCGGCATCGGCGCCGTTACCCTTTCGGACGTCGCCGATATCGAGATGACGGACAACCGGGACGAGATGTATGCCAAGATCAACGGCAACGACGGTATTCTCCTCACGTTCCAAAAGCAGAGCACGGCTTCCACGACCGACGTTTCGGACCGCATCAACGACATGATGGAGCAGCTGCAGGCCGAGGACTCTTCCCTGCATCTTACCGCGCTGTCCGACCAAGGGGTATACATCGGCATCGTGCTCGATTCGGTGCTGGATAACCTGCTTCTCGGGGCGGTGCTCGCGATCATTATCCTGTTCCTCTTTTTGAAGGATATACGCCCCACGCTGATCGTCGCCATCAGTATTCCGTTCAGCCTGCTCGCCGCGCTCACTCTGATGTATTTCTGCGGCGTCACGCTGAACGTTATCTCCCTCGCGGGCCTTGCGCTCGGCGTAGGCATGCTGGTGGACAACAGTATCGTCGTCATCGAAAATATCTACCGTCTGCGTTCGCTCGGCATCCCGCCCGCAAGGGCGGCTGTGAAAGGAGCGCAGCAGGTAGCGGGCGCGATCTTCGCCTCCACCCTGACCACGGTGTGCGTCTTCCTGCCCATCGTATTTACAGAGGGCCTCACGCGCCAGCTGTTTGCGGATATGGGGCTTACGATCGCATTTTCGCTGCTCGCGAGCCTCATCATCGCGCTCACGCTCGTGCCAGCCATGGGCTCCACCATGCTGAAAAAGGCAAAAGAGAAAAAGCACCCCCTCTTTGACCGCTTTACCGCGGGCTATCAGAAGCTGCTTTCCGGCGCGCTCAGGCGCAAATGGATCGTGATCGTCCTTGTGGTCGTGCTGTTCGTATTCAGCGCGGCAAATGTCTTTACGATGGGAACGTCTCTCATGCCCAAGATGGACAGCTCGGAGATCATGATCACGATGGAGATGCCGGAGGACAGCACCACGCAGGAGACGCGGGATATGAGCGACGAGGTGCTTGCCCGCCTCACCGCCGTTCCCGACGTGGAAACGATCGGCGCAATGGAGGGAAGCGTGATGTCTTCCATGGGAACGTCGTCCGGCGGCGGGAACAACACGAGCATGATGATGTATGCTCTTTTGAAGGAAGACCGGACGCGCACCAGTTCCGAAATCGCAGCGGATATGAGAAACGCCGTAGCGGACCTGCCCGCCGAGATCGACGTGAGCGATTCCACGATGGACCTGTCCGCGCTTTCCGGCTCCGGCCTTGAGGTCGTCATCAAGGGCGACGACCTCGACACATTAAAGCAGATCGCGCAGGACGTCGCCGCCATGATGCAGGAGACGGAGGGACTTACGGCAGTCGACGACGGCCTTTCGGACGCTTCGATGGAAACGCGCATCGTTGTCGACAAAAACAAGGCCGCGGAATATGGCCTCACAACGGCGCAGGTCTACCAGCAGGTAGCCGCCGAGGTCTCCTCCGGTACGACGGCCACCACCGTGACCTTTGAAACAGAGGAGTATCCTGTCATCGTAAAAAACAGCCCGGAGGGTATGACCTCCCTCGATACGCTGGAAGACTTTACGCTCATCGGAACGAAAGACGGAGAGGAAGCGGAGGTGCGTCTTGCGGACATCGCCGGGATATCGCAGCAGCAAAGCCTCGCCTCCATCAGCCATGAAGACCAGACGCGCACAATGTCTGTGACGGCAGGCGTAGACACGGAGCATAATATTGGCCTTGTCAGCAGGGATTTTTCCCAGAAGCTGGCCGGCTATTCGGTCCCGGCCGGTTATTCCGTGGAGATCGAGGGTGAGAACCAGACGATCATGGATGCTTTCTCGAACCTGATCTACATGTTCCTGCTTGCAGTGGTACTGATCTACCTCATCATGGTGGCGCAGTTCCAGTCCTTAAAGGCGCCGTTCATCATTTTGTTCACGATCCCGCTTGCGTTCACGGGCGGGCTTTTGGCCCTGCTTTTCTCGGGTGCGGACCTCAGCATGATCGCGCTGCTCGGCTTCCTCATCCTCGCGGGCATCGTCGTGAACAACGGCATCGTATTCGTGGATTATGTGAACCAGCTTCGGCTCTCCGGTATGGAGAAGCGGGAGGCGCTCATCAAAACGGGCGCGGCGCGTATCCGGCCTATCCTGATGACGGCGCTTACCACTATCCTTGGCCTCGTGCCGCTCGCGCTCGGCATGGGGCAGGGCGCGGAAATGCTGCAGCCCATGGCGGTGGTGACCATCGGGGGCCTCGTTTACGCGACCTTTATGACGCTGTTCTTCGTACCCGTGCTGTACGATATCTTCAACAAAAAGGCTCTGAAGCCTGTTGTGATCGAGGAGGGACTTGATGATGATATCCCCGTCCTATAAAGAAAAGGAGCTCGTGATCATGCGGGCGCTGATGCGCCTGCTTGCACGCGGGCAAACCCTCGCGGAGATCAAGACCTCCGACATCGCGCAGGAGGCGGGCGTCGGCAAGGGAACGCTTTACAATTATTTTGCGGCAAAGGAAGATATTTTCGCGCGGACAGTCATTTACAGCATCGACACTCTGCTGCACGGTATTTGGGAGCGTATGGACCGGGAAAGCTCCTTCCGCGGAAAGTGTTATGCCGTTCTGTTTTCCATACATGAAATGATGGCGAACGAGCATTCCGACCTAAACCTGATTTTGTTTAATTTGGGGAGCAGAGAGGCAAAACAGCTTCTCGGCGGTGAAATTTCTCTTATATGGCGCTATCTTTCGGCCATACGCGAAAAGGTATTGCAGCTCGCGCAAACGGGCGCGGACGAAGGGCTTTTTCCGCCGTATACCGATGAAGAATATACTTACAGCGCATTCGCTTCCGCCCTGATGGGGTTCGTGCATGCGCGCTGCCGTATGGACCTGCCGACGGACGGCGCGCTCAGGACCGCGATGGGCAATGCCTATACGCTGCTTTTAAAGGCGCTCAACTGAAAATAGGCCGGATATACACTCCGGCTTATTTTTTTACCTTCTTTTTCCACAACTGCCACTCCCGGTTGGGACCTTCGGTTTGGAGAAAGGGAGCCCATTTTCTTCCGCATTCCGCCCTTGCGCACCATTCCATGCGCTCTTTGTAAAAGGCAAGCCTATCGCGCACGGCATGTTCACAGGCATCTATCCCATATTCCCGTACGACCGCAGCGCCGTTTGAGGCCTTGTGTCGTCCAGCAAACGTTTGGACAGCCAAAGCACCGTTTCCTCCGCACAGGCAAGCGCCCACAGCACCACTGCTCTGCGCGTCTGTCCGCGGAGCATACAAAGCAGCTCCTTTAGGCACGGGCTATCTCTCGTAAACAGAATGCGGTTTCCCTTCAGAAGTCTTTTCCTTACGTCGCTTGAATCTACCGTTCCCATTTTTTCTGATAATATGGACACTTTTTCCCGATGCATTCCTTGTTTTCATCCGAAAACCTACAGACGATCTTTTCGGGCAGCTTCATTGAAACACCTAAGTTTTCCTGTGTGAATAGGACGGCCTCCTGTGCGGCTGTGAATGAATTTCGCTTGCAGCACCTCGGTCCGCCAAGCTGTGCGACCGCATCGAGCGCACGCGCCGTCATTTGATTGGCGAGGCTCCACGGCTTTCCGCTCAGGGGCGTCGCCCCCGTCACGATGCTGACGAATATGCCCGTGCTGACCGCCGCGCCGCAGCAGCCCCACAGCCCGCATGCCCCGCCGGGATATCCGCTTCCCCTCGCTTCCATTTCCCGCAGGGCGGCCGCAAGGTCAAGCTCCCCGCCCGCGTTATGGTAGGCGGTAAGCAGCGCCGTGCCCACGAGCACATGATGCTCCGGCCCGTGCATATAGAGGTAAGGGTCCTGCATGACCGTCTGTATGATATGGATCGGGTCTTTCGACCCGCTTTCCCCGCATTCCCGCATGACTGCCTCAAGCCCTTTTTTCTCATGGCACGCGTCGCACACATAGTGCCCCTGCTTGCAGCTTGCATAGCTCTTGAATTTCCCATGGCACACGCTGCATTCCATTTCCCGCGCTTCCCTGAAGTATTGCAGCGGCTGTCCGCACACGAGGCAGGCGCCTTCTCCTCTTTTCATAGACCATCTTCCTCCCGTTCTCAAAACACGAGCTGCACGAGCAGCATATAGCATATCGTTCCGCCGGCGATAGAAAGGAGCATCTGCCGCTTCCACAGGTGCAGACCCACGACGACGCCGATCGCGATCAATTCGGGAATGCCGTGGCTTCCCGTAAAAACGGAGACGTTCCTCAGGCAATAGATGATGAGCAGGCCAAACACCGCGGCGGGAAGCACCTTCCCAAGGTACTGCACAAATTTCGGCGTGCTCTTCCCTGCCGGGAAAAGCAGAAAGGGCAGAAAGCGCGTGAGCATCGTACCTCCCACGATGACGGCGACCGTAACAATTTGCTGGGTGAGCGTCATTTCCGTCATGCGGCATCACCTCCCCGCTCGATAGGCCTGCGGAGCAGCGTCAATACGCCGAGGATCGCCAGCATGGCGGGCAGGATAAAACCGTCCGCCCCGAACGCGATGAGGAACAGGAGGGACAGCCCGAGGCCGAGCAGTGCGGCGGTATGGTTTTTTTCTTTCAGCCATTGCTCGAGGAAAATGACGACGAACATGGCTGTCATCACAAATTCAAGACCCTCCGTATTGAACTGGAGCAGGGATCCGAAAATGCCGCCAAGCGTCGAGCCGGAGAACCAATAGATATGATTGAGCAGCGTCACGAAAAACATGAACCAGCCTTTATCCACCCCCGCTGGTATTTTTGCGGTGTAATTGATGGAAAAGCTTTCGTCACACATGCCGAAGATAAGATAGGGCTTTTTTAAGCCCGTTCCCTTATATTTGTCCAGCATGGAAAGTCCGTAGAACAGGTGGCGTGCGTTGATCATCAGCGTCATGGCAAAGGCCTGAAGCGGATCGAACGCTCCCATCAGCAGGTTCACCGCCACAAATTCCATCGAGCCCGCAAAAATAGTCAGGCTCATCAGCATCGGATACCAGAAGCTGAACCCGCACGCGTTCATATAGATCCCATATGTGAGGCCCAGAAACCAGAAGCCTGCAAAGATGGGAAGCGTATGGGGAAACGCCGCCCGCAGCGCCTTTTTCGCCGTTCCGGGCGGGCATTTTCCCTTTGGTTTTCTGCCGATTAGCCCCATAAATACCGTTCCTTTCGTTTCCGGATATTATTTTACCCCCGTTTTTTCTTTCGTTCAATGGTTTTATCTTCAAAGGAAACCGGCGCCTGTCCGCAACAAAAAAAGGCTGTTTTCCGGGTCGCGGGAAAGCAGCCTTTTTCCTTTCCGTTTACGCCATTTCTTTTTTGATGAGCTGCGCGAGCTCTCCTGAGGCTGGAATGCCCATATAGGTCTCGATCACGGCGTCGAGCCCGTCCTGCTTCAGCGCCACCTGCAGCTTTTCTGCCGCTTTGTCGCCCTCGGGCGCGAATTTCAGCGCCGCCGCAATGCCGCGTACGATCATGTCCGGAGCGACGCCCTGCTCCATGCAATAGAGCGCCGCGCCCACGAGACGGTCGTCCCGGCGCAGCTTGCGCACCGGGTCTGCGCCCACGCGCACCGTCGTATCGCGGAGCGCCTGATTGCCGAAGCGGGAAAGAAGGTCGCGCACATGCTCTTTCAGCTCGCTTTCCGGCACGCCGTATTCCTTGCTGAGCGCCGCCGCGCTGCCGTCCATCGCAGCCTGCGCGGCCGCTTTGATCTCTTCGTCCGCGACTGCCTGCCAGATATATTCATAGCCTTTCAGCCAGCCGAGATAGGCGCATATCGCGTGCCCCATGTTGTGGATAAAGAGCTTGCGCCGGATATAGAACGAAAACGGCGCATAGGGGATCAGCCCCACGATATCCGGAATACCGCCCCGGAACGCTTCCTTATCCACCGGAAGCTGGCAATAAGGCTCCACCGCGATGAGCAGCGGGTCGCCCGCGCGCTCCTCTGGCGTGAGCGGCGGAACCATACGCCCAATGGACGCTTCCACCAGTCCCAGATTTTCATCCGCCCACTTCTTTTCCTCCTCCGTCAGATACTGATAGATATACCCGCGCATGATCTTATCCGCATCAAGCTGGTTTTCCGCGAGGATGATATCGAGCGGCCGGCCGCTTCTCTGCATGCGCAGCCGCATTCCCTTTGCAATATTTTCCGCGATATGCGGCAGCACGTTGACGCCGACGGCACTCGCCATGATATCGCACGCCGCGATGGTCTCGATGGCCTCTTCCGTATTCGCGTTCACCGCACGCACATTTTTGACCGTATCTACCTTCTGTCCTTCGTTTGAAACGATGCGTACCCGGTATTCGTGGTCTTTGTTGAATGCGTCGATCACCTCGGGCACGATATCGAGAAAGCACACCTCATACCCGCTTTCTGAAAGCGTTTTTCCGATGAAACCTCTTCCGATGTTTCCCGCTCCATACATTACCGCCTGTTTCATGTTTATCCTCCGCTGTGTCGTGTTTATTTTAAAGCCGCAAAACGGCAAAAGCATTGGCGGAATGCTCCGCCAATGCTGCGTTTTTCAAAAAAGTCTTGCCGCCCGCTGCGCGGCCGGACACTTTTTCAGAGCCTGTCTGTTCGTCTGCGGCACGGTATCGGCAGGGATGTCCGCCGTTCCTTTGTCTTCCTCTCAGCCGTTCAGCAGCAGCTCGATCACATACATCTCAAGCTTCTCGAAGTTCTGCGTCTTCACGCACTCCTCCTGGAACTTATAGTCGAACTTCTTCACCTTCTCAAGCAGCAGCTCGAATACGCGCTTGCTGTTGATGATGTGGCGGTAGCAGTCCTCCGCCGGCTGCGTCCGCATCGCCTTTACGTCGAGTCCTACGCATTCCCCGTTATCGCCGAAGTTGTTTTCATACAGCACCTTCACCTGATTGAAGCATGCCCTCAGGTTCTCCGCTCCGAACGTCTTGTCCTGATCGTATTTGATCCCGTTCTGGTCATTCAGGTGTACTCCCCACAGCTTCCCCCACGCGATCGCGAACGCCATGTCCGCCGCCGGGTCAAGACCCGCTAAGATCGAATGCGCGCTCTCGATGCACAGTCCTACCCGCGACGGGTCCACCGTCTGCGCTCCTACCGCAAGCGCATGCCCTGCCGTCCCGCAGTAGCTCCGGTCGATCGGCTCGTTCGGCTTCGGCTCTACCAGTATCTGCACGTCCGGGTCGTATTTCAGGATCGTATCGAACGCGTCCCTCAGCTGCCTGATCTTCTCGACCGGGTTTTTCCCCTCCGCGCACAGCGTTCCCTCGCGCGCCAGCCACAGCTGCACCTTGTTCGTCCCCAGCGCCTTTGCGATATCTACCGACCGCAGCGCCCGCCAGATCGCAAAATCATAGTCCTCCTTCCGGCTCGCCGTGAAGCCCCCGTCGTTCGTGTGCGCGTCGAACCACAGCCGCGGCGCCACGAATTCCGCGAACAGACCGTATTTGTCCAGCATCGCTTTGACGTCCTTCGCGTAATCCACGATCGCCTTTTCCGTCATATTGTTCATATCCGGCACCGCGTCGTCGTCATGGAACTGCACTCCGTCCATCCCGATCTCCGCGAATGTTTTGATCTTCTCCTCAAACGGCACCGTCGGCCTGATCCCCGGCCCGAACGTCTCGTTTCCCTCGTGTACGTTCCACGGTCCTACCGTAAACCTGAATTTTGCCATCCTTTTTTCCTCCTTTGGTTCCCTTTTTTTCCGGCCGAACGGCCTTTCTTTCCATGCTGCCTTTATTATATCCCCTCTTTTTTCCCTCTTCCCGCACATCTTTGCTTTTTTTCCGGGACAGTTTTGTTTTCTATCTGTTGCTTTCCCCTTGATATTTACAGGTTTTCCCGATCTTATCTATTACTTTTTTGCTTTTTTGTCATATTTTTTGATTTGAGACAAATCGGTCTTGCAAAAATGGCAAACCTGTCATATCCGGCGCGGCCTTTTTTTGTAAAATAGAATCATCACAAAAACATCAGAATATACCGGTATGCAGCTTTTCTTCTGCTTTTCCGGTCTTTCAAAGGAGATTTTTATGGAAAAAGGTATTTGCGTTGCAGGAAACGCGATCATCGATATCCTGTATCCCATCGAATGCTATCCGGGCAAGGGCGAGCTTACCACCATTACCGAGGGCATCTCGCGCGCGACGGGCGGCGCCCTTTGCAATGTGATCCTCGATCTTGCGCACCTTGACCCTGCGCTCCCTCTTTCAGCGGTCGGCCGCATCGGGAACGATGCAGAGGGAGACCTTATTTTGAGCGAGATGGAGCGGTTCCCGAACATCAGGACAGACGGCATGATCCGCGAGGGCAAGACCTCCTTTACTGCCGTCATGGCCGAAAGCACGACCAAGCAGCGTACATTCTTCCAATACCGCGGCGCGAACGCGCAGCTGTGCGAGGCGGATTTTGATTGGAGTAAGATCGACGCTTCCCTGCTGCACATCGGCTATATCCTCCTGCTCGATACGCTCGATGAGGAGGATGCGGAATACGGCACGAAAATGGCGCGGCTGCTGCACAGTGCGAAGCAGGCGGGTATCAAGACCTCTATCGACGTCGTGAGCGAAACGGGCGACCGCTTTGCGCGGCTCGTGCCTCCGGCGCTTAAATTCACGGACTACTGCATCATCAACGAGCTTGAGGCACAGAACGCGACGGGCATTCCGCTGCGCGATGCGAATGAAAAGCTGATTACGGAAAATCTTCCGAAAGCGCTCCGCAGCCTGTTTGAAATGGGCGTTTCCACATGGGTGGTCATTCACTGTCCCGAGGTCGGCTACGGAATGGACGCGGACGGAAATTTTGTCGAGCTTCCGAGCCTCCGGCTCCCGGAAGGATATATCAAGGGCACGGTGGGCGCAGGCGACGCGTTCTGCTCGGGCGTGCTCTACGCCGCATATAAGGGTCAGTCCTTGGAGGACGCGATACGCCTTGGCATCGCCTCCGCGGCATGCTCGCTTTCTGCGGACGGCGCTTCGGACGGGATGCGCACGGCGGCTGACGCGATGGAGCTTTACCGGAGTCTGAACGGAAAATAACAGGAAAACGAAAAAAGAGCGCGCCGCAGGGCGCGCTCTTTTTTGACCGTTTTTACTGCTTCGCGAGCCGCGCGTGGAGCGTGCGGTATTCCTCGAATTTTTCCCGGTAAAGCTCCCGATATTCCGGGTCTGGCTCGATCGTGTTTTTTTTCTGCGCCATGCGCCCCGCCGCTTCCGCTACGGAGCTATATGCGCCCGTGGAGGCCGCGCACAAGGCCGCGCAGCCAAGCGCACCCGCTTCGCTGCATGTAAGGGTAGAGACCGGTATCTGCATCATATCCGCCTTGAGCCTGAGCCACGGCCTGCTTTTGCTTCCGCCGCCCACGCACACAAGGCCTTCTACCTCCACGCCCTGCGCATGCAGCGTCTCCTTGTTCAGATATTGGTCGAGCACAAGGCCCTCGAGTACCGCACGGTATAGGTCATAGCGCGTCGTTTCAAGGCCTGCACCCAAAACGGCGAACCGCGCATGCGCGTCGAGATACGGCGTGCCGCTGCCCGTAAGATACGGCTGGACCATCAGCTTCGTCGGCCTGCTCGGGAAGTTCTCTTCAAACAACGCAAAGGGCGGCCCGCTCCTCTCTGTTTCCTCCGCAGCGAAGGTGCGGAAGAACCATTCAATGAGCACGCCGCACGACGGATTATAGGCCAGCGTACAATACGTTCCATCATTCCAGATTGGCTCGCAGGGGAGCCCGTTCTGCAAAATCGCGTCCGGCTTGAACATGCCTTTATAAACGGGCGTCATACATTCGGAAGTGCCCATCGAGCAGACGACGCTGCCCGGCGCAAGACCCGCGCCGATCGCCGAGGCCGGCTGGTCGTGCGCGCCCGCGACCACCTTCATTCCCTCAGGCAGCCCCAGCTCCCGCGCGAGAGACGAACGCACCGTGCCGATCTCCGTGCCCGCCGGAACAGGCGCGGAGAACAAGCCCGCATCGATCCCAAAATGGCCGGTCATCCGTTCGCTCCATATATAGTTCTTCACATCGAACAGCATGGAACGCGCGGCCACCGAATAATCGACTGCCGCGTTCCCGCTGAGCATATAGCCCACATAGTCCTCGATGAATAAAACGCGCTTTGCCCGTCCGTACAGCTCCGGCTTCTTCTCTTTCAGATAAAGCAGCTTGGAAATGCTGTAGGTCGGAGAAAACGGGAGGCCGCAGACAGCCGCGATCTCTTCCTGCGGCAGCCCCTGCGACGCGCGCAGGAATTCCGTCTCGCCGCGCGGGTCCGTAAAGATCATGATGTCGTGCAGCGGTTCGTCCCTGTCGTCCAGCACAACGAACGCCTCGCCGAACGAAGCCGCCGCAAGCGCGTCGATCCCTCCGGCTTTCGCGCATGCTTCCGCGAGCACTTCCTTTGTTTTTTCCCACATGGCGCGCGGGTCAAGGCCGCGCAGGCCGTCCGGGTCGTATTGCGTTCCATAGGCGCGGTATGCGGCTGCGGCCTGTCTGCCCGTTTCGTCAAAAACGACTGCTTTCACGCCGCTCGTTCCTACGTCGAGTCCGCAGAAATTCATGGCTTATCCTCCTGCTTTGCGGGGCACAGCCCCTTGTTTTGAAATTTTTTGGCAAAACGGCGCAAAAGGGTTTCTTTTGCGCCGCCGTTTCCTTTTCATGTCCGCTCTTTTCTGCGGCGGACAGGTTATTACAATAAGCTGCCGCGCAGGAAAAATAATATGCCTTCCTATGCTGTCTGTTCCCTGCCGGCCGCTTATCATAAGCAATCATTCTCCGTATAAAAGGCTCCGGGTCCCGCTGATGCGGAGCGTATCGTGCAGCAGTGCGCGTACCGCGTCATAAACTGCCTTACGGCCCGCTTCGATATCGTTTCCGCTTTCTTTCAGCGCCGCTTCATACACCTGCCGCACTTCCGTGCCCACATTGATCTTCGCGATACCCGCCTTGATGCCCGCGCGGATATATTCCGGATCGATGCCCGAGCCGCCGTGCAGCACGAGCGGTATGCCCGTCGCTTCATGCAGCGCCGCGATATGCTCTACGTCAAGGCGCGCCGTCGGCTTCTTTTGGTCGCGCGTCGCGTCTGCGATCGCCCCGTGAATATTTCCGACCGCGACGGAGAGCCAGTCGCAGCCGCTTTCCTGTACGAACCGCTTCGCTTCGTCGAGCTTCGTGAAGCCCGTTTTGGTGGCAAAAATCTCCTCATAGGGCATCATTTCGCCGCTCTCGTGCCCCATGACCGCGCCGAGCTCCGCCTCGCAGGGTATTCCTGCCGCGTGTGCCCTGTCTGCGACCTGCTTCGTCGCCGCGGCATTTTCCTCAAAGGACAGCCGGGAAGCGTCTACCATAACGGAGCCAAAGCCCGCCTTCACCGCACGCTCGATGATCGGCATATAGTCTACCTTTTTATAATCCTCATCTATGACCGGAACATGGTCGAGATGCAGCATGGTGCGCTTTTCGTCCGCGTATTTCCGATATTCCTCCGCAACCGCTTCAAGGCTCTGCGCGCTGAATTTTTCCCATTCCACGCGCGCCACTTCGATCATAGCGACGGAATCCTCGTCCCGGATCGCCTCTACGACAGCCTTGAGCATCGGGAGGTGAGGAATGTTGAACGCCGGGATCACGACCCCGTTTTTGCGTGCTCTCAGTACGGTTTCTTTTGTATCAAGTGCCATTTATCTTATTTCTCCTGTCCTGTTTTCCGGGCAGACGGATGCGCGCATCCGGGAAGAATGCGCGCGCCGCTGTTTCCCGTATTTTAATCCATTACAATAACGCCTTTGATCTTCGGCTCTTTTGCTTCCTTCATGAACACGATGCCTTTTTCCGCATCCTCGAGCGAGAAACGGTGCGTGATGATGGGGGAAAGATCCACCTGCCCGGAGGCGATGACCGCAAACACTTCGTCCCATACGAGCGGAGCGAGCCATGCGAATTTCAGCGTACGCTCAGACTGGATGGCGTCGAGCACCGGAACCTGAAGCTTATCCTCCGGACCGGGCAGGCCGAAGTAAACGATGGTCGAGCACGGGCCCGTTACCTTGATGGCATCCTGAAGCGCATCCATGTTGCTCGTCGCGACGATCGCGCGGGGAGCGGGTACTCCGCCGTTGATTTCCGCAACGCGGGCGGCAACGTCCGCAGCATAATATTCAGAGCTCGTATCCGTGTTGTTGATGACGTGCGTCGCGCCGCATTCCAATGCTTTTTTGAGGCCATAGTCTTTCCGTGCGACGACGATGACCTTGCCTGCGCCCGCCGCCTTCGCGAGCTGTGCCTGCATGAGGCCGATCCCGCCTGTTCCATAGACCACGACCGTCTGGCCGAGCCGTACGTCAAGGCGCTCGATGGCGTGCGTCGCGCAGGCAAGCGGCTCTGCGAGCGCCGCATCCTCAAAGCTGACCTCATCCGGTATCTTATAGACGTGCGTATATTTTACCTTAACATATTCCGCAAAGCAGCCGTTTACCGAAACGCCGATCGTTTCCACATGGCTGCATGTATTGAATTCTCCGCGCATGCATGCCGGGCAGGCGTTGCACTGCTGCACCGGGTTCAGGGCCACGCGGTCTCCCTCCTTGAAGAGCCCGAGGCTCCGCGGGATGCTTCCCACCTCTGCGACCACACCGGACGCTTCGTGCCCGAGATACATCGGTCCCTTGCCGTTCGGCGTATCGAGCGGGCTGTGCCCATAATAATAGGATATATCGGAGCCGCAGATACCCACGGCCTTTACTTTGATGAGAACCTCGTTGTCTGCGATCTGGGGGATATCGTGCTCCTCCAGCTTCATGACCATCGGTTCATAAAAATTCTGGACTTTCATTTTTCCTTTCATCTATTTTCCCTTTCTGTCTTGCGACACGCTTTATGCCACGCCTGCGTTCAGTCCATCTGGGGCATTCCGCAGTCCGGCCCAAAGTGCTTTAAGATAACGAGCGGCTCCACAGGCGACGTGTTTTTGATGAGCACGCCTTCCTTTGCGCGCGCGTTCGATACGAAAAACTCGTCCGCCGTCAGCTGCCCATAGCGAATGAGCGTCGGGGATTCGACCACGAATTTACCAAACTGCCCGTGGCCCTGCACCGCAAGGCAGCCGTATGCCGCCGCATCCTTGATGAGGACCTCCGCGCCCGGCTCTACCGTCAGTTCTTTTGCCGCGACGTAGTCGTTTCCGTAGCAGATCCAGTCCTGCTTATAGCCCTCGCCCACTTCGTCCGTGACCGGCGGGCGGAAGAACTTCTCGCGGTAATTCGGGATCGTGTTGAGCTCCCAGTCCGCCGCGTCCATGATGACGTCGAGGTCGCGTTCGCTTCCTGCCGGAACATAACCGCACAGGCTCGAATAGTCGAACACTTCTCCCTCCACGACGTTTTCCCACATTGCCATAACGTCGCTGTTCCACTGCGGCTCATAGGTGCACAGCGAGCCGGGCGCATGAACGACGCCTGCGGGCGTGAACCAGCCCGTTCCGAGCTCTACGCGGAACGCGCGGGAAAGCTCGAGGATACGTCCGTCCGCTGTTTCGAATTTGGACAGGCGCTCTTTGACCTGTTCCTTCGTGACAGACGGGTCGAACCCGAAATACGTCACAGGACGGATGCCAAGATGGTTGTTATACTGCTTCGGGAAGAAGTAGTGCTCGTGCTTCGGCATCACGCCGACCTTCGCACACGCTTCCTCGCGGTGGTGCACATGATGGAACAGTGGCTCGTTGTAGTCGTAAAATTTGGAATACATCGGCCATGTGCCGTAATCCTCCATCAGCTTTTCGCCGATCAGCTCCGCGCCGAGCGCGTCTACAAAGTCCTTGAACAGGACCTTGTGGTCGGCGTTTCCGTCCACATTGACAAAGCTCATGCCTTCAAATTCTTCCGCGCCCTCCGTTTCCACCTTTGTGATGGACGAGAACCAGCGTTCTACGATCGCGCCGCGCTTCAGACCCATCGCGTAATAGTCGTCCGGATGCAGGCGGATGCGCTTGCCCGGCCTATTGAACGGACGGGGCACCCATGTGGGCGCCATAGAGAGGATGCCCTCTCCGCGTTCCAATATATTTCTGATTTCTTTTGTTTCCATTTTTCTGCCTTTCCTCAGCCGCAGTATTTTTTGTTGAACTGATCTACGAACGCCTTGCAGTCCGCCGTTACGTTCCAAGCGTCCGGCCACTCGCACAGGTCGATCGCCCACCAGTCGCCCTTATAGTCCGCTTTTTCGAGCAGAGCCGGGATCGCCTCGTCAAAATCCACCTTGCCGAGGCCGAACGGCGCGTGTGTGCTCGTATTCGCCACGTTGAGCGTACCGTCCGAATCGATGACGTGCACAAGGCCGATCTTGCCTTTCAGCATTTCTATAAATTCTACGAGGCCGCCCTCGAGCTTGTTCGGCTCGATGTGGCGCGCGCCGACGACTGCCGACATATAGCCGTGGCAGGTATCGAACAGAATGCTGAAGTTCGGCTCGTTTACTGCTTCGTACGTTTCAACGATGTACTTCGGCTCGTTGATCATGAAGCCGGGCTCGAATTCCCAAACGACCTCGAGGCCGTATTTCTGCGCGATCTTTGCGATGCGCTTGAAGTTATCCACAATTTTCGCGCGCGCCTGCTCGTAGGTCATGCCCTCCGGCAGGACCGGCTCCGTACCAGAATCGACCCGGATCATCTTGAAGCCCATCTGCGACGCAAATTCCGCGTTCTTCTCAAACAGGGCGATCCATTCCTCCGGCTGCTTCAAGGAGTCGAGACTCCACAGGTCGCAGGCGAAATCCGCGACTTCCAGATCATATTTTTTCAGGAGCTGCTTCAGCTCTTCCCGTTTTTCCGGCGTGTCATAAAGCTCCGGATTCGCGTGCGGCTTGAAACCGCCCATGCTGATGCCGTCGAATCCCAGCTCATGCAGCTTTTCGCACAGCTGCGGAAGCAGCACCGGGTTTTCTTCGAATGCTCCGAATACATACGCCCAACTACCGATCGATACTTTTTTCATAGTTTTCACCTCTCCTTTTTGCCCGTTCAAAAGCTACCGCTTCTTTTTGGTCTTCGTTATTTTGATTCATCCGCTGCGCAGGCGGATAGAAATTGATTATTCGCTTAATCGATTAAGCATTCCGTTCAAGAAAAATTGCTGCTTTTCCCTTATATTTTTGCCGTCTGTGCTTTATCCAAAAAATTTTTACCACATCGAAAGGTTCCAGTCGCCGGCTCTGTCTGCGGCGGTCGACTGCCGGACCACCAGCTTTGCTTCCAATATGACGGAACGGGGAGACGCTTTTCCCTCGCCGTCCATCAAACGCTTCAATTCCTCGAACGCCGTATAGCCCATTTCATACTTCGGCAGGTCTATGGTCGTGATCTGCGGGCTTACGAGCGTGCTGGGAAAGATATTGTCGCATCCTGCAATCGCCACCTGCCCGGGAACGGATATCCCCGCCTCCTTGAGCGCCTTGAGCGACCCGATCGCCATCTGGTCGTTCGTCGTCTGGACTGCGTCGAACCGGAGCCCCTTTTCGAGGGCCAGCTTGGTGGCATGATAGGCGGAAAGCGCTGAAAAATCCGCTTCCAGGACGAGCTCTTCACGAAAAGGGAGCCCTTGCTCTGCAAGAGCGTTCAAATAACCCTGATAACGCTCCTGTCCATGCCGGAGTTCCTTCCCCACCTTGATGTAAAGGATATCCCGCTTTCCCTGCCCGATCAAATGGGCCGTCGCCATCCCGCTCAGCTTTTCATAATCCACGAGCACCGACGATATCTTGGACGAATCCATCACCTGCTCCATCGAAACGACATGAAAGGGCGCTTCCCCGCCGCTTTCTGCAAGCTCTCCCGCCCATTTTGCAAGGCCCTCCGCCCTGCAGCAGGAGTCTATGATGATACCGTCCACATAGCTTGCTTTCAGATATTCCACGCTCTCCCGCTCCGTTGCGAAATCAAAATCGCTGGAGAGGAAATTTACTTTATATCCCGCCTTTTTCGCCGCCGTCTCGATTCCCTTGAGCACATTTGGGAAAAAGATCTTCGTGATATCGGGAAGTACTACCCCGATGGTATAGGTATGCTTGATCTTCAGGCCCCGGGCAAGCAGATTGACCTTGTAGCCCAGCTCCTCAATCGATTTTTCTACTTTTTTTTTACTGCGGGGCTTACGAAGTTTTTCCCCGTAATGACGTTAGATACCGTTGCGACGGAAACACCTGCGTGTTCGGCAACGTCTTTCATTCTTACCATATCCGGCTTCCTCATGCGCACAGCTTTTGCTGCGGCCTTTTCGCTCTTTTTGTTGCTGTATTGCAACGGAAAATCGTGGTTTCCGCTCTTCTTAATCGTTTAATTAGACTATACTATATCTCCCCTTTTTTGTCAATCCTTTTGCCTGCTGCGGATGATGAAAAATAGGCGAAGCGGCCATACCCTTTGACCGCCGCCCGCTCATAAGCGCGGCCATTTTTTGAGCGTTCGGAAAAGCTGCGCAAATATGCTCCGGACGGTACTTTTCCGGCGCGCAGCCTGACCCATGCAGGCCAATGGGATACAGGCTTCAAGGCTTCGGAAGCAAGCATATCAGCGGCACGAACACATGCGCAGGGGCGATAGAGACGGCCATGCTTTGCGATGAAAGAGAGCGGCGCAGCAAGGCCGCAGCCCTGCCCCGTGAGCCGCATAAAAAACGGCCCCCACAAAAAGCGGGAGCCGCCAAAGCCATACGCGCCGCGCGCGGCGCGGTTTTGTTATCCGAATACTTTCTTCAGGAACGGAATGCCGTTCTCTGCGATCGCTTCCGGAGATTTTGCAAACGGCCGCCATACGGACGCCGCTTTCGCGATCTCCTTGCAATCGGGCGTAAAGGACTCGATCAGGCAGTATTCGTCATAGCCCGCGTCCTTGATCGCTTCCGCGATCGCTTCCCAGTTGAAGTTATCCTCGCCCGGTGTTCCACGGTTGTTCGCGCAGGTGTGGAAGTCAAAAATTTTGCCCTTCGCAGCGCGGATCGCAGCCGGGATATTGGATTCCTCTACGTTCATGTGGAACGTATCGAGCAGGAAGCCCACATTGTCGTAACCAATGCGTCCGATGAGGTCAAGGCCCTGCTCCACCGTGTTGATGAAGTCCGTTTCAAAACGGTTGAGCGGTTCGATACCGAGCTTGATGCCTTTGTCCTGCGCATACTGCGCGCACTCTTTGATGTTCTCGGTCGCCCAATCCCAAGCCTGCTTCTTTTCGTCCTCCGTGATCTGGCGCGCCTTGCCTACCGCCGAATACATCGGGCCGGCAACGACCTTCGCGCCGATCTTGACGGCAAAATCCACCATATCTTTCACATACTGGACGCCGCCCTTGCGGTATTCCGGATTATCCGAAGACATATCGCGCGTATCTCCAAACGCGCCCGTGATGGTGGGCGTTTCGATGCCCGTTTCCGCTTTTGCGGCGTTGATCGCGTCCACATCGATGGTCGCCCAATCCTCGGGAACGATCTCATAGATGTCACAGCCATATTTCTTTGCCAGTTTGAACTGCCCGAGCGGATCGCTGAACGGCGACTGCCAAGCAAGTGATACCATACCAAATTTCATATCGTTTTTCTCCTTTGATGTCCTGATTTATTTCTCCATTGTTACCCACGTGCAGCCTGCTTCAGAGCTGTCTACGCATTTATTGGAGAATTCCACGCCTTCGATGCCCATATCGATCGTCGGATAGCCGTAGCTTGCTTCGTCGACTTCCTTGCCGTCGAGCTTATCGCGCAGGGCGGCGCAGAAGTCCTTATAGATGTTCGCAAATGCTTCCGTAAGGCCTTCCGGATGGCCGCAGGGAACGCGCACATATTTTTTCGCTTCCTCTTCGAGGTAGCCGCAGCCGCGGCTGTAGATCTTCGGCGGCTCGTGACGCATGGAAACGCGCAGGTAGTTGTTTTCCTCCTGTACGAATTCGATGGTCCCCTTTTCACCGAAAATACGGATCTTGAGGGCATTGTCAAAGCCGATCGCGACCTGCGACGTCCAGTACATACCCGTTGCGCCGCCTTTATATTTCACCATGACCTCTACGTTGTTGTCCAGCACGCCGCCCTTGCCGAACACGTCAAGGTTGCAGCACAGCTTGTCGATCTTGAGGCCCGTTACATAGTTGACCCAGTTTTCGATATGCGTCCCAAGGTCCGCCACGCATGCACCGCGGCCGGAAAGCTTCGGGTCCGCGCGCCACGGCTTATTGTCTTCCGTGATCGTCTCGAGCGAATCGAGAAGCCAATCCTGCGGATATTCCGCCATGACCATGCGGATATCGCCGATCTGGCCCTTCTGCACCATCGCACGTGCCTGACGCGCCATAACGTGGCCCGTGTAGGTATAGGTCACGCAGAACAGGCAGCCATGCTCTTTTGCGGTCTTTTTGAGGTCTTCGCCTTCTTCCACCGTGAAGCACAGCGGTTTTTCGCAGACAACGCTGATGCCCTGCTCGAGGAACAGCTTTGCCGCCGGATAGTGGAAGCGGTTCGGGGTCACGATATCGACCCAATCGATCTTGTCTTCACGCTTTCCCTCAGCCTCTGCCATTTCTTCGAACGTCGTATAATTGCGCTCGGGATCGATATTCAGTTCACGTCCCGCCTGCTGGCGTTCTTCTTCGATATAGGAGAAGCATCCCGCTACGAGCTCCGCTTCGTCGTTCAGCCGTACCGCTGCACGGTGCACGCCGCCGATGAATGCGCCCGGGCCGCCGCCTATCATACCGTATCTCAATTTACGTTCCATGCTTGTATCCTCCTTTTTGCGCATGTATGCGGGAACGGCTCTCCGTTCCCGCGCGCTGCGGTAAAATCCAGATATTAGTCGTTCGCAATCGCTTTGTCGAACGCTACGTCGGACGGCTTGAAGTCCACTCCGCGTACAAATTCGCACGCTTCCGTCGCACCATAGATGCGCTCCATGCCGCTGTCTTCCCACTCAACGGAAAGCGGGCCGTCATAGCCGTACTGGTTCAGCTCGCGGATGATCTCTTCGAAATTGACGTCGCCGTGGCCGAGGGAACGGAAGTTCCAGCCGCGCGCCGTATCGCCGAACGTGATGAAAGAACCGAGGATGCCCGCACGTCCGTCGAGCGTGACCGCCGCGTCTTTCATGTGCACATGATATACCCTGTCGATGAAGTCACGCAGGAAGATGGTCGGGTTCACGCCCTGCCACAGCAGGTGGGACGGGTCGAAGTTGAAGCCCAGCGTTTCCCTGTAATCGAATTCCTCGAGGAGGCGTTCCGCCGTATAGTAGTCGAACGCGATCTCCGTCGGATGTACTTCCAGAGCAAAAAGAACGTTGTATTTGTCAAATTCGTCGAAGATAGGCGTCCACAGGTCCACGATCTCCTGAAATCCTGCGTCGATCATTTCCTCCGTCGTCTGCGGGAAGGAATACCAGTATGCCCAGATCGGCGAGCCCATGAAGCCCGTTACAACGTCTACGCCCATATTTCTTGCCGCTTTCGGCACATACATCATGGTCTCGATCGCCCATTTGCGGATCTCTTCCGGCTTGCCTGCAAGCTCTGCCGGAGCAAAATTATCGAGCCGCGGATCCCATTTGTCGCCCACGCACTGGCCTACCATGTGCGCCGCGAGCGCCCACGTTTTGAGGCCGTATTTTTCCATCGTGCTCTTCAGCTCGTTGCAGTAGTCCATATCCTCCGCTGCGCGTTTGGGGTCGATGTGCGAGCAGCACATGATCTCAAGTCCGTCGTAGCCCATTTCCTTTGCGGTCCTGCACAGGGTCTCAAAATCCATATCGCCCCATTGTGCCGTCATCAGTGTTACCGGTCTTGCCATAATCAATTACTCCCTTCGTTTTATCGATTTGTTTTGGCCCGAAGCCTGAAGATACGGGTCTCAGGCCGAATTGCCGTTTGACATGCAGGCCTTTTTCCGGCCTCTTTTCATTATAACAGTTTTTTCGGGATCGCGCCGCTTTTTTTGTGATTTTTTCCGTCTGTTTTGCAGCAGATACGCCTGCGGAGAGCAAAACTTCTTATACCTATAAATACAGTTTATCACCGGCGTCCGAAAACGCTATGACATATTTGCGCTTTCTTTGAGATGGGTTTGCTTTGCGCGCCCGGAAAGCAAAGGGTCCAAAGCAAAGCCTTGAACCCTTGACTGTTATCCCTTTTGTAAGTGAATCGATTCGTTATCTTGCTTAATGCTTAACTAATAGATTCTTTCTTAGTTGAACGTGATCAGTTCCGTCGCGTCCGTGAATTTCGGATCGTTGATATCCGTTACATAGTCGCCCGCTTCACGGCCTGCCATGTAATCAGCAGCAACATACGGTACCAGCGTCAGCTCGGTAACGTTGGAGGAGTTGTAAGGCGTGAGGTACGGAGCGATATACTGTCTGTATTCTTCGCCGTTGAAGTATGCCTTCAGCATCTGATAGAGCGCGTCGCCTTCAAGCGCGGGCGTCTGGTTAACGTCCATCGTTACGCGGCCCTCTTCAGCCCACGTCCAGGATTTTTCCTTACCGTTGGAAGAACCGAGCCAGTAGTCAGCCGGATTGAGACCAGCTTCTTCGATCGCCTGGATCGCGCCGTCCATCATTTCGTCGTTCTGAACGTACATTCCGTCAAAACCATCTGCGCCCAGAGCCGTGATAACGTCAGCTACCACTTTCTTAGCCGGGTCAGCCATCCAGTCGCCGGAAGACCACTGAACGATCTCGAGGTCTGCGCCGCCTGCCGTCTTGTTTACAGCAACGTCGTTCGCCGTGCCGCCGATGTCCTTGCCAGCCTCTTCATAAGCCTGCAGGAAACCGAGGGACTGCGCGGAAGCCGTGCCCTGACCGAGCTTGCCTTCTACCATGACCAGCTTCTTAACGCCTTCGCCGTTATTGTACTGGAGCGCGTCTTCACCAGCCATAACGCCGGTCTCAACGAAGTCATATCCGATGAAGCCAGCGAGCTCGCCGCCTGCCGGAACCGTCGGAGCGTGCGTGAGAGCAAAGTACGGGATGCCCGCTTCGTTTGCTTTCGTGATGCACTCAGCCGTGATCTCGGGAGAGTTCTGAACCACTACGATCGCGTCAACGCCCGTGGTGATAAAGTCTTCAACTGCAGCAAGCTGTTCCTGAGCCGTGCCCTGACCAACCTTGTCGATCACTTCCCAGTTAGCCGTTTCCGGGTCTGCCTTCAGGCATTCAAGGAACACTTCATAGCCAGCCTTGTAATAGTCGTCAGCCGCGTCTTTGTAGTAGCCGATCGTCTTTGCTTCGCCGGAAGCAGCCGGTTCGGAAGCCTCAGCGGACTCTTCTGCCGGAGCCGAAGCTTCAGCGGAAGCGGATTCTTCAGCCGGAGCCGAAGTTTCAGCCGGAGTCTCTGCCGCACATGCCGTGAACAGAGCTGCTGCCATTACTACACATACGAGAATAGCAATAATCTTTTTCATGTTTTCCTCCTGATTTTTTTTCATGTGTGCTCACTTACACAAATTACAGGGATTTTATATCAACCGGTTTCCGGTCAATATCATTATTTTTGTTCTGCCGCAGCCTGCTCTGCCAGCGCTTCCTGCTTCTGCTGGCGAAGCTCCGCACGTGCGGCGATCCTCGTTGAGATAGCGCCCGCCGCAACTGCTGCAATGATGATCGCACCTTTTGCGACAAACTGCCATTCGGACTGCAGCTTCAGGACCGTCATGCCGTTTGTGATCGCGCCGAGCAAAATCACGCCAAGGAGCGTTCCCATCGCGTTTCCTTTGCCGCCCGACATCGCAACGCCGCCGATAACGACTGCCGCGATGACGTCGATCTCCATACCCTCACCGTTCGTGATGATACCGGTGCCAACGCGGGCCAACAGCAAAATAGACGCAATACCTACAAGCAATCCATTAATAATATAGGACGAAAGCTTGATGTTCTTTACATTGATGCCGGCAAGATAGGCAGCGCTCGGATTCGCGCCGACCGCAAAGATCCTGCGGCCATATTTTGTATATTTCAACACCCACCAAACTATGATAGCAATGATGATAAAAATCACGACATATATTGGCAAGGTCATATTGAGGCCATCCGGAGATTTCGCACCCTCGATCAGGTTTGTCTTGAAACCCTCAAGCTGCCCCTGCATAACGACCTCACGGGACTGGCACATGAGAAGTGCGATGCCGCGGAACGCGATACTTCCGCCCAGCGTGATGATGAACGGTTCCACCTCGAGGCGCGCGATGATCGCGCCAAGCATCGCTTCAAGGCCGATACAGATCAAGATGCCAAGAATCACCGCCGGAACGACCGGAATGCCCCAGTCTACGATGCCTTTCGCAACGAAAATGCCGCCGAGAGACGCGAGATAACCGACCGAAAGGTCGATGCCGCCCGCGATCATAACGATCGTCATGCCCATTGCCATGATGCCGATTACCGTATTCTGCATCAGAATGTTGAGCCAGTTTGTTGGTGTAAAGAACTTAAATGTACCGCCTGCAAGCTCTATCACAAACATTACGGCTACAAAGCCCACCAAAATGGTAAGTACCATTGCAAGGTCGCTTCTCCTGAAAATAGACGGCTTCTTGCCGGAAATAGAAGATGGCTGCTGCTTCATATTTTTTTACCCCCTATTGAATACTCGAGAATATTTTCTTCGGATATTTCGTCACGGCCCAATTCGCCAACCAGCTCTCCGGCTTTCATGACCATAACGCGGTCGCTCATGGAGACGACCTCGGGCATATCCGAGGATACCATGATGATCGCCTTGCCCTGTTTTAAAAGGTCCATCATGATCTGGTAGATCTCCTGCTTTGCACCGACATCGATACCGCGCGTCGGCTCGTCAAAGATGAAGATCTCTCCGTCTGTATTGAACCACTTCGCCAAAACGACTTTCTGCTGGTTCCCGCCCGACAGGTTTCCTGCCAGCACTGCAGCGTCCTTTGCTTTTGTCCCCAGCTTTTCCACAAATTCGTTTCCGACCTTCATCTCCGTCTTCGGATTGATATAGGAACCCTTTGTGTTGACCATATTGGCAATGAGCGTATTGCGTGCGATGGTGTGGATCAGGAAGAGACCTGTATGCTGCCTGTCTTCCGTGATATAGCACATCTTGTTTTTGATCGCGTCGCTCGGGTTTTTGTAGTTGACCTTTTTGCCAAGCACCTCTACTTCACCGGTCAGGCGCTCCGCGCCGCCGAACAGCAGCGTCATGAGCTCGCTCCGGCCGGAGCCGACCATGCCCGCAAAGCCGACGATCTCGCCCCGGCGCAGCTTGAACGATACATTGCGCACGCCGTTGCCCGTCAGGTTCTTCACTTCCATGACCGTCTCGCCCGCAGGATAGAATTCGCGGGTATAGAATGCGGAAGCGTCGCGGCCGACCATATCGCGCACGAGGTGAGGCTCATCCGTCTCGTTCACGCCCACCGTCTTGATATACTGCCCATCGCGGATGACCGTGATCTTGTCTGCGATGCGGAATACTTCGTCCAAATGATGAGAAATATAAATGATGCCCATTCCGCGTGCTTTTACCTTGTGGACGATATCGAGCAGATTATCGATCTCCGACGCCGAGAAAGACGCCGTCGGCTCATCGAGGATGATGACCTTCCGGTCGAACACCAGCGCTTTCGCGATCTCTACGATCTTCTGTTCACCCGAGGAAAGGTCTCCTACGATCTGATCGGGCTGCAGGTCACTATTCAGGTATTCCAAGACCTCCCGTGTCTTTTGTTCCATCTCCTGCTTTTGCATGATGCCGCCTTTTGTGATCTCCATGCCCGCAAAGATGTTTTCCGTAATGCTCAGCGTCTCGAATACGTTGTGCTCCTGATAAATCGTCTGGATACCAAGTTTCATGGCCGAAAAAGGATCCAGCTTGACGGGTTTTCCGCAGAAGCAGATCTCGCCGTCCGCGTCCGGTTGGTACGCGCCGGAGATAATTTTGATCAGCGTGGATTTTCCCGCGCCGTTTTCGCCGCAAATACAATGCACCTCTCCGGCGTTCAGGCTGAAGTTAATACCATTTAAAGCCTTTACGCCCGGGAAGGTTTTCGAAATATTCGTCAGCTTCAAAATCTCTTCTGCCATTTTCTCACCACCTCCATATAAATTTCAATTTCAGAATAGAACCGGCATCCTTGCTCTTCCGGGATTCCCGGATGCCGGGCAATTCATCTTCATGCCCTTTCCGGCTGAAAGCCGCCGCGCACAAAATGGGAAACCCATTTGCGAAGCGCTGTTTTACATAGGGATAAAACGAAGAGCGAGACGTGCCGCAGCCGTCCTCCGCCTGCATTTTGCTTCACGGCAGAGAAAATGATCCGCATACCCATTGCCATACGGCCTTTCCGATCCGCCTGCAACGGTATATTTCCGTATGGTCAAAATCCTGTACGTTTATGACCAATACCATATTGCTGCTATTATGCGCTCAACAGAGCGCATTTTTTTATGGCTAAATTTCTACACCTTTTTGCAGTCTTTTGCTTCATTTCAGTATAGTTTATTACCAAAAAGCAAAATAGGACACCTTTGTCTTTTTTTCAAGACTGATTTGTTCCAAACGGCCGACCTCTCCGCTTTTCCGCAGCGGTTTCAAAGGCTGCGGATCTGTTTCGTTCCCCCTCTTTCCGGGCTCTGCAAATCTCTCATGTCTTCAATTTGTGCCCGTGCACACGGTGGTTGCTTCTATTCTTTCCAATAAAACGGCAGTTGATACCCCAGAAAACCGAGACCATATCTTTCCCTCTGCACTTTTGCATGACAGCTTGCAGAAAAGCATTCTCCTGCAACGGACTTTCTTCCTATCAACGGTTATTGAACTGACCGCCGTGTGAATCTATTGTAATCAAAAAACGTTTATTTGTCTACCCTCAATTTTTATTTCGTTCTGGCGTGCTTCTTAATCGTTTAAGTAAAGAATAGCACACACTTCCCGGGTTGTCAATATTTTTTCTTCCGGCATTTTTATTTTCCCCGTCTATTGCCTTTTGGGAAAACCGCGTGCTATGATAAAGTTAATCTTAAAAAACAGGAGTGATATCCCATGAAAAAAATCAATGTTGCTGTGATCGGTATGAATTTCGGCAAGGAATTTGTCAAGCTTTATCAGAAACACCCGAATGTCGGGAAGGTCGCGATCTGCCAGCGCAATCCGGAAGCGCTCGCGCAGACGGGTAAAGAGCTCGGCATCGACGAGTCTATGCAGTTTACGAGCTTTGACGATGTGTGCGCCTCGAAAGAGATCGACGCGATCCACATCATCACGCCCATCCTCGACCACTACAAGCAATCGCTTGCTTCCCTTGAGGCAGGCAAGCACACCGCCTGCACCGTTCCTATGGCTACTACCATCGAGGAATTAAAAAATCTGTGCGACGCGCAGAAAAAGAGCGGCAAGGTCTATATGATGATGGAGACCGCCGTCTATACGCGCGAATACCTGTATGTCAAGCATTTGGTGGAGAGCGGGCAGATGGGCCGCATCCAGCTCGTACGCGGCAGCCACATGCAGGATATGGGGCTTGAGGGCTGGCCGGAATATTGGCTGGGCTTCCCGCCTTTCTGGTATGGCACGCACGCCATTTCCCCGCTGCTCATGATCAACAAAACAAAGGCGCTCTCCGTCATCGGCCACGGCTCCGGGCATATTTCCGAAGACCTTGCGAAGCGCTACGGTTCGCCGTTCGCCTGCGAAACGCTCACGTTCCGTCTGAAGGATACGGACGTCGTTGCGGAGGCGACCCGTTCCCTGTATGAGACGGTCCGCCAGTACCGCGAGAGCTTCGACGTATATGGCACAAAGATGTCTTATGAATGGGACCAGATCGCCGAGGAGGGTTCCGTCCTCTTTGAGGGCGGCGAAAACGCGCGCCGTTTCCACGCGCCGGACACGGACGACCTGCTGATCGACGAGCTGAAGCCCTTTACGAAGCGAGAGGTGATCCTCAACAAGGAAAACGTTTCCTTTATTCAGGGTTCCGGTCACGGCGGTTCCCATCCGCACCTTGTGCAGGAGTTCGTCGCTTCCATCATCGAGGAACGCGAACCTCTGCTGAACGCAAGAATGTCCGCCAACATCACGGCGGCAGGCATTTGCGGGCACGAATCCTGCCTGAAGGGCGGGGAGAAGATCGTCATCCCCGAATTCTAAGCTGTATGTAACATAAAAAAGAGCTTCCGCAAAAACCATGCGGAAGCTCTTTTTTTCTTGCGTCCGTTATGTGAGAAGCGCCTGCAATTCGCCAAGGCCGCGTATCACATACGCAGGGGCCAGCCGGTGCACAAGCGCTTCCGGATCCTTTGCCCAGCCGATGGGCACATCGGCGAAGCATGCGTCGCAGCCGATCGTGTTCGCGATCTCGATGTCTCGCTCCGCGTCTCCCACATAGAGCGCGCGGTCTGCGGCTACGCCGTATTTGCCGAGTATGGCGCGGCAGCGGCCCTCCTTATCCAGCGAATGCCTATCCGCGCCCGCGACTTCTGCAAAATACTCTTGCAGCTCATGAAGCTCCAATATCTTTTCCGCCAGCTCCGTAAAGGAATTCGTTACGATGCTCATCCGGTATCCCGCTTGATGCAGCACGCGAAAGGTTTCTTTTGCGTGCGGTCCAAACGGAATCTGCGCGATCAGGTCGTCTGCCGCGCCCGTTTTGTAGAACTCCGCCAGATGGTCGAACGCCCGTTCTTCCTCCGCACCCGTAATGCCGATACGGTGGAAGATATCGGCGACCGTTACGCCGAGCGCGTCTTTGACCGCCTCCATATCCACCGCTTTTCCCAGTGATTTGAAATAGCGCTGGAACGCGAGTCCGTGAAAATTCCGCGAATCGATAAAGGTACCGTCCATATCGAACATGATGTGTTCATACTTCAGCATCGCTTCTCCTGTTCATCCTTTATCCGCTTTTTACTCGAACGATTTTACGATCTCGATGGCAGACTGCGTGTTGATGCCGAAGCGCTCCACTCCCATCGCGAGCAGCTCGTCGAATTCCGCACGTGTGCGGATCCCCCCCGCTGCCTTTACCTTCACTCCTGTTCCCGCAAGGTTCTTCTTGATCCTCCGGATCCGCTCGATGTTCGCATCCCCCGGCACCCAGCCCGTGCCCGTCTTGAGAAAGTCTGCTCCGCTCTCCACAACAAGCTCGCACGCCTTGTCCGCTTCCGCCTCCGTCAGGCAGTTCAGCTCGATCAGTACCTTCGTCAGGATCGGCCGCCCCGCATTCTTCGCAAGCCCGATGATCTGCTTCAGCTCGTTCAGCACGTAATCATATTCCTTATTTTTGAAGCGCCCAACGTTCATCACGATATCCATTTCCTCGATGCCGTCCTGTATGAGCCCAACCGCTTCCAGAATCTTGGTCTGCGTCTTGTGCGCCCCCGACGGAAAGCCTACCGGGCCGCCCGCATATACCCCGTCCACATCCTTCAGCATCTCTGCAAGCTGCTTCATCCAGTTCGGCAGCACGTGCACGTTGATGAACCGGTATTCCTTTGCATACCCCACGATCTCCTCGATGTCCGACATCGTGTGATGCGTCCTTACCGCGCTGATATCGATCAAATGCGCCGCTTCTTTTGCATTCATGTTCCTGTTCTCCTCCGGTATTTTAATCTTATTTGGAAAGGAAGCGATTCCTTTTCATGCATCAATAAATTCCACACCTGCGCGGGCGATTTTTTTCCGTTCATCCGCCTCCGCACTCTGTTTATCCGTCACGACCGTATCGATACGCGCCGCCGGACAGATGTTGTAGGAGCCTACCAGCCCGATCTTCGTATGGTCGCAGAGCAGGACGACCTGCTCCGTATGGGCGATGACTGCCTTTTTCAGCTCCGCAAGCTGTATGGTGGGAAGCGTATAGCCGCGCTCCACCGTAAGGCCCTGCACACCCAGAAACGCTCTCCTGAAGTTGAATGCGGACAGGCCGTCTATCGTCATCTGTGAGGTCATGCTTTCATCAAATGTTCTCAGCACTCCGCCGGGCACGATGACCTGAAAGCCCGGATTTTCCAGAAAGCAGTTCCCGATGTTCATGGCGGCAGTAATGACCGTGACGTCTTTCAGGTCCGTACGCCGGGCAAGCGCGGACGCGAACGCATAGGCAGAGGAGCCTCCGCCGATATAGAGCAGCTCTCCCGGACCCACCAGCTGCGCGGCCCGTACGCCCACCGCCTCTTTTTCCTTGGGATGGCGCACTTTCCGTTCCGGGAACGGGTCGTCTCCGACCTGTGCGGAAACGCCGCCGTGGAAAGACACGATCTTCCGTTCTTCCTCCAGCTTTTTGAGGTCCCGCCGTACGGTGGACTGCGAGATGCGGAGCGCCTCGCTGATATTCTGTATCGTAGTCAGGCTGCGCCCCTTGATATATTCATAGATCTCGCTTTGCCGAAGCTCTCTTAATTCTCCGTTCATACATCCCACTCTTTCCTGCGCCTGTATATCGTTCCGTTTTCATCATATCGTTTTAAAAATAAAATGTCAATAATTTGAAAATATATTTTCACTTTTAGATATTAAAAAAGGGGCCGCGGCCCCCGCTTTAACCATCTGTGACGCGAAACAGCTGAGTGAGCTCTCCGCTTTCCGCATGATATTCGAACACATCGCCCGTTTCAAGATCGAACGCGAACGTTCCCATGATGACCTCCTGCCCGTCTTCGCTCTTTGCCAGCGCCTCCGCCACGGTATAGGTGCGCTGCCCGACCACTTCCGCTTCTCCCACCCTGATGGCGTCCGGAACGTTGTTTTTATGTTCCATTTCATAATCCATCAGGCGTTCCGCATAAAGCTGCGTATCCTGCGGAACTTGTGCATCCGCCGGTGTGCTGCCCTCTGCGGGCTGCACGCAGCCTGCCGCTGCAAGCGCGATGATCGCTATGCACACGATCGCGATCCATATTTTTCTTTCCATGTTTCATTCTCCCTGCACTTTAGTTTTCCCCAAATGCCCGGAATCCACTCAGCCGTTTTTGACGATGTCAAGCAATTCCTCCGGTCTGTCTATGATATAGTCGGCCCCCGCGGATTCGAGGACGTCTCTGTCCCGAAAACCCCACGTTACGCCCACACACTTTGTTCCTGCGTTTTTTGCGGTCAGAACGTCCACCTCAGAATCCCCTACATAGAGCGTTTTTTCAGGTGCTCCGGAAAGCTCCCGCATTGCCGCGAGGACACCGTCGGGCGACGGCTTCCGGCGCACTGTCCCGCTCTCGCCTACCGCGCTTTCTACAAGTCCCTCAAAATGATCCGCGCTCAAGAGCTTGACCGCCCGGTCGAATTTGTTCGACACGATCGCCGTCCGCACTCCCATTTCTTTCAGAGAGCGGAGCAGCGGCAATATGCCTTCATAGGGGCAGGTCTTATCCTGCAGATGCTGTGCATAATATGCCTTAAATTCGTTTAAAACACGCTCCTCTGCCTGCTTTTCCGTATTTTCCGGCAAAGCGGAAGAGATGAGGAACCGGACGCCGTTTCCGAGAAAGCTTCTGACCTCCCGCGCACTGCGCGTGGGAAAGCCATTCTTTTCAAGCACAGCGTTCAGGCTGTCCGTAAGGTCCGCAAGCGTATCGAGCAATGTGCCGTCCATATCAAAGATCACCGTAGCATACACCATCATATATAACCGTTTCCTTTCCGTCCTAAACACCGCCCGGGAAGGGCGTTTCCATGCAGAATTCGTGAATAATTTGTAAAATCCATTCCCTATTGTAACACAAAATTTTCGTATCTGTTATAATGCATACGAAGAGAATGCGCGGTTTTCCGCGTTTTATTGAATAGATTAGGAGTAGCTATGAAGAAATTGGTTGCACTGGCCGCCGTTTTGTTCGCTGCAGCGGCCTGCATGACTGCCTGTGCAGTATCAATATCTGATATGGGAAAAATAGAGATCGTGAGCACGCCTGAGCCGGCTGAAACGGCTGCGGGAACGGCTGTGGAGGAGGGTATGGAAGCAGCTTCCCCGGCAGAGGAGCCCGCCGCAGAGGAAGCCGCCTCTCCCTCGCTTGACCAGCAGCAGATGCAGGAGCTCGTGGAGGAGGGCATCGTTCCCGAGGCCGCAGTAAAGCAGGAGGACGGCGATGCGGTTTACGACGAACAGGAAGTAGGCCGCGCCCTACAGGAATATGCAGACCGGATCTCTTGCAGCCCTACCATGATCAGCGGCAATAACATGATCATAGAAGTCCGGAACGGAAATGATGTGACGATCCCGATGGTGACGGTCCACGTCAATTATCCGGACGGCGAAAAGACATACAACTTTTACCAGTTTGCTCCGGGTGGAACTATCATCGTTCCTGTGGAAAAGGATGACGGCGATTTGCCGCCTGCCGTAACGGCAAGCGTTTCCGTCACTATGAACGCAAATTCGCGTACCGATATCTCGGACAGTCTTGCTGTTGAGGAAAGTGTGACGGATACGTCCTATACGCTTACCATCACGAATCATTCCAGCTTTGCCTGTCAGAATATTAGTGTGACCGCGCTGTTTTCCGACGATTCGGGAATCATCTGTGCGCAGATCGCTTCGTCAGACGAGACTGTTCTTTCCGGAAAAAGCACACAGCTGACGTTCACACTGCCCGAAAAGCTGACGGAAAAAGGCGTTACGTTCACAAAAGCGTCCTATTGCATCAATGAGGCGGTGGGCTGACGGGAGCAAACGGAAAGGCGGCATGAAGGTATGCCGCCTTGTTCTTTTTTTGCCGGTTTATACCGGAAATAAGACTCGTCCGTGTCTTTCATTCCCAATGATGCGTCCCCGCACCCCACGAGCGCCATGCACAGCGCCACTACTGTCACTGCCGCTAAAATTCTTTTCATCTTCAGTTTCCCGCATCGATTTAAAGCGTTTCGCTGCTAATCCCTATGTGCGTTATCACGCCGTCTTTCACAGTAAAGCTAATCGTCCAAATAGATTCAAAATATTCTTCCATGTGATTCACCACATAGTTTCCGCTTAATCCATTGTCATAGACATAGGCAAGAAAGCCAGCTGTACTCAATAGCTCTCCATCTCTTGTCTCATACCGCTCTATTTTAAAATATGGTTCTTCATCTTCATAGTCGCGTATCCTGTATTCCGCCTGCGCTGCGGAAATATCGCAGATATAGGGAAGCTCCCCGTTTTCTCGTCGGAGTCCTATTGCAACATCCGGGTAGGCTTCTATCACTTCCTCCATCGTGCTCCCAATGCCGATCCCCCGCTTCGTCGTAATATCCCGCCCACGGAAGTCATATTCTTTTCCTGTGTAATATTTCCCAAAATAACCTGAATAGGGTTTATTAAAAGCAATCCCTATGTCCATTCCGTCTCCCATTTCTTCCGGCATGAGGATGGCTTTGCCATCCTCATATACCCCAAACTCGTCCATATCCTCCAATACATGCAGGCTCGGATCTACGATAAAATTACTTCTTTCACCATTTCCTACAAGCATCGCTCCGATGCCGGAGAGTGCTCCGCATCCCACGAGCGCCATGCATAGCGCCCCTACTGTCACTGCCGCTAAAATCCTTTTCATCTTCAGTTCGCTTTCCGTTTCAATATAAATCAACCGAAATTCCCAACATGGATACAACCCCATCTTTTATATGAAAATTTAAAGCCCATTCGGATTTAAAATACTCCTCCTCATGATCGTAAACATAATACCGTGATAAATCGTTATCATAAATATAGTCGTAATAACCAGCACTGCTCAATAGCTCCCCGTCCTTTGTTTCATACCGCTCTATTCTAAAATATGGTTCTTCATCTTCATAGTCGCGTATCCTGTATTCCACCTGTGCGGGGGAAATATCAAAAATATACGGTGCATTATCTGGTGTTGATTTTGTCTTATCCGGCGCAAGGATACATGCAACATCCGGGTAGGCTTCTATCACTTCCTCCATCGTGCTCCCAATGCCGATCCCCCGCTTCGTCGTAATATTTCTTCCGCGGAAGTCATACGGTTCTCCTGTATAGCTTCCTCCAAAATATTCGGAGTAGGGATTACCAAAATTAAATCCTCCTCCATTTTCCATTTCTTCCGCCGTGAGGATGGCTTTGCCATCCTCATATACCCCAAACTCGTCCATATCCTCCAATACATGCAGGCTTGGATCCGTAACATAGAATTTTTCCTTATCGTTTTTTGAAAGAAAGATTCCTCCGCACCCCACGAACGCCATGCACAGCGCCACTACTGTCACTGCCGCTAAAATCCTTTTCATCTTCAGTTTCCTCCTCTGTACCACGGTGAATTCAGGCTGACGTCGATGTACGGCCTGCCGTCATCCGTATGTCCCCGCCCGGATGTTTTGATCTGCTCCGCCTCCGTCATCATATAGCCAAGCGGGCTCCAGAACGCTCCCTTTGCTTTCTCCGCGTTCTGCGCACGGATCCCATCCTCCATTGCCCGGAGATAAGACTCGTCCGTGTCTCCATTCCCAATGATGCGCCCCCGCACCACGACGTCGCCCGCGTTCAGCTTGTCCACAATCGCGCGCGCTTCCTCTTCATTTTTCGCGTAGCCCTCCTGCACCATCAATTCGGGCATGTCCTCCGGGTGCATCGCCGCGTATTGCCAGAACTTCGCGTCCTCCTGCCCATAGCTGAACAGCTTGTGCCCGTCCTTGTCCTCCAGCGTCAGCTCTACGTTGAAACGGTCGTCACTCGACTCTACCCATTCACCGTCACTATTTTTCTCATAGATGCCGAACTCACCCCCCAGCAGATCGCCGTAGCTGCCGCTCCAGCCGCGCAGTTGGTAGGCTTGTTCCTCTCCCTTTTCATTCGTTACCGTAAAATCCACCGTGCCCGAATTCAGGTCGAAGCCCAGTATGTTCTCCGCCACGTCGTCCATCACCGGCGCATATCCGCCCTTTCGGTGGGCAATTCCATTGCCTGTCGAATGCCAGACGCCGTCCTCGTCCACGCGGATGTCAAAAAATGCGTTTATGCCCTGTGAAATATCCCGCAGCTGCTCCGGTGAAAGCTCGCCGTCAAACTCCGTTCCTTTCAGCGCCTCCTGCACGATCCTTTCCGCTGCTTTCTGGCTGGCCGCGTCCGTCAATGGCCCGCCGAGCGCTCCCATTACGCCCGCGACATTCGCGGCTGTTCCCAGCCCGCCGAGCACTTGCCCGCGCTTCTCCTCATCATTCATGATTTCCATCATTGTGTTTTCAATTTTGGTTACGACCTCCTGCGCCCCCGGCGACAAATCTTCCCGGCCCGGGCCGCCCTCCACCCACGGCGCGAGAACCGCCTCCTGTTCTTCCGGCGCCATGCTGTTCCATGCGTCCTCGGTGAGGCCCGCGCTCATCAGTCCTGCCAAAACGCCGTCCGGCGCCAGCTTCTTAAGATCGTCATACGAATCGAATACCTCCGGCAATTCTGTCCATACACCGGAAGCGGAAACCGTCTGAACAGCCGGATTTGCCTGCCGCAAGCCGGACGTCTGGAAATTCGTCTTGTTCAGACCGTTCGCCTGCTCCTCATTCACATCTGCCATCAGAAGCTCCGCGCCTGCCCTGCCGGTTGTCGGCTGGTTTGCCGCCTCCCGCTCTCCTGCGATCCATGCCTCCCGTTGCTTTGCCCCCTCTATCCTGCCGGCCGCGCTTAACCGCCCGCGCCAGTCGAGCCCGTTCCATACGTCCTCCGGGATTTCCTCCGGCCGCCTGACGATCGCCGGGCCGCTCCATACCGCATCCGCCGTTTCTCTTCCGGCTCCTCCCTGCGGCTTCTCCGTTATAAGCTCCATCGTCCGCGACGGCCGCTGCCCGTTCCATACATCCGGCTGTTTATTTCTCCCGTTGATCGTATTATACCCTATTTCTTCTTCCTTTTCCCGTTCTTTTTTCCGCCTCTCCAATTCCTCCTGTATATACACCATTCTATCATACTGCTCGCTCCCGTTCAGCTTATCCCATCCGCGCGTTCCCTCAACCCGGCTCCGGAAGTCTCCTCCCTCCGGCAGCCCGAACAGGTCCTCATAGTTCCGGTTGTACCGCTTCTTCCTCCCGAAGCCCTCTGCCACGCCCAGCCGCTGCTCCCGCAGCTCCTTTTGCGTCTCCTCCAGCGCACGGCTGAATGCTGCGTCCGTTTCCTTTCTGTCCGCTTCCCGCTGCTTTCGTTTCTTTTCATAGTAATCCGCCGCCGTCTCCCCCGGCTCCAGCTTCACCTGCTTCCACAGCTCTGCGCCTCCTCCCGGCCCTGCCGTGTTCACCCACGTCGGAGCAGCTTCCGCTCTAATCCGTTTTCCCTGCGGCAAAACTCCTTCCGCAGCAACGTCCGTTTGATTTTTCCCCGTTCCGGCCGTGTTTTTCCACGGTTCGGCCGTCTTTTTTTCCACCCCCGCATATCCGTTCCCCGTTCCGGCCTGCTCCGCTCTTCTCCTTTGCGCCGCTTTCCTCCGCTGCTCCCGCGCCTCTTTTTCCCGCTGTTCTCTTTCCCTCCTCTCCTTCTGCTCCTCATACCAATTCCTTTTCTTCGCCTTTTTCATCCTGTTTGCTCCTTTCCTTTTTTCTGCATAACAAAAGAGACCGAATGCTTCCGGTCTCTTTTGGCAGTGTTCCCCCACTGCTTCCACATTACTATTCTATCACAAAAACGCTACCATTCCCATGACGTCTATACGACAGTTCCCCGACAACCTTTTTTCCCCTCACAAAAAAGGCCCTGCATTGCAGGGCCTTTTGCAAGCTTTTTCTTATTCCGCAAACGGGTTTTCCGTCGGATACAGCATGCCTTTCGGCTGATTGAACATGATGTCTTTCACGCCGAGATAGCGGAAAATGCTGTGGAGCGCCTTGCCGACGTGGCCGAACGCGACCGCGCCATGATGCGGATAGTTCTTTTCGATCAACACATGGCGGTAGAAGCGTCCCATCTCCGGAATGGCGAAAATGCCAATGCCGCCAAACGAACGCGTCGCCACCGGAAGCACCTCGCCCTGCGCGATATAGCTGTGCAGCGTACCGTCCGCCGCACTCTGCAAACGGAAGAACGTGATCTGTCCTGCGGCGATGTCGCCCTCGAGCGTGCCGCGCGTGAAGTCCGGCTCGCCGCCGTTTTCAAGCAGGCGGTTCTGGATCAGCTGATATTTTACAGCCGCGCCCTTTGCAAGCTTGCAGAACGGCGTGTTGCCGCAGTGGAAGCCCATAAACGTATCCTTGAGCGTGTAATCATACTTACCCTTGATGTCCTCTTCATAAAGGTCGCGCGGAACGGAGTTGTTGATGTCGAGCAGCGTCACCGCGTCGCCCGTGATGCACGCGCCGATATATTCGGAAAGCGCGCCGTAGATGTCCACCTCGCACGCCACCGGGATGCCCCTTGAAGCAAGACGGCTGTTTACATAGCAGGGCTCGAAGCCGAATTCCGACGGGAATGCCGGCCAGCATTTGTCTGCAAACGCGACATATTTGCGCGCGCCCTTGTTCTGCTCCGCCCAGTCGAGCAGCGTAAGCTCAAACTGCGCCATGCGGGGCAGCAGGTCTGGATATTGGTTCCCCTCCATGCCAAGCTCGTTCGCCATATCCGCCACAACGTCCGCGATGCGCGGGTCGTCTTTATGCGCGCGGTAGGCCACCAGCAGGTCGAGCTCGGAATTTTCCTGCACCTCTACGCCGAGGTCATACAGCGGCTTGATGGGCGCGTTGCAGGCGAAGAAGTCCTGCGGGCGCGGCCCGAACGTGATGATCTTAAGGTTGGAAAGACCGATCAGCACACGCGCCACCGGAATGAAGTCCGCGATCATATCCGCGACCTCCTCCGCCGTGCCGACCGGATATTCCGGGATATATGCCTTTAAGTTGCGCAGGCCGAGGTTATACGAGCAGTTGAGCATGCCGCAATATGCGTCGCCGCGTCCGTTGATCAGGTCTTTGCCTGTTTCCTCAGCTGCCGCCGCATACATCACCGGGCCGTCGAAATATTTTGCGATCAGCGTTTCCGGCGTTTCCGGGCCGAAGTTTCCGAGGAACACGAGCAGCGCGTTGCAGCCTGCCGCTTTCACTTCCTCTACGGCCTTCAGCATGTCGGTTTCGTTTTCCACCGTTGTCTTCGCTTCAAAAAGGTCGATACCTTTCTTTCCGCACGCCTCTTTTACCGCGGCGCGGCGGCGTTCGGACAGCGAGATCACGAAGCAGTCGCGGCTCACCGCGATCACGCCTAATTTTACTTCAGGAATGTTGTTCATAACTTTGACCTCCATTTAAAATTGATTATATCGTAATGTTTTCCCCTTTGAGCCCGATGAACGCGCCGTCTTTTTCCAGCCCGCTTTCCGGGTGTGCGATCAGCCACTTGTTCCGCGCGAACAGCAGCGCGTCCTCTCCCTCTTTTCCGGGCGTGAACGTCAGCGGCTCGTTCGTTTCCTTCGGCAGCACGACTACCACGCGGAATTTTCCGTCCGAGCTGATCGGCGCATAGTGCAGCGTCGTCGCGTATACCTCGACGGCTGTGCCCGCGGGCACGAGGAACGCCTCCATTTTGGACGTATCGTATTCAAACGTATCCGGGTCGATATCCTGCTGCATTCCAATGAGCAGTATCATATCCGTGCATGCGACGTTGATCTCGCTCGACCGGTGATATTCCACTGCGTTCAGCATATGGTTGTCCCCGTTGCAGTAGCCGATCTGAATGGGCAGGCCACCGTATACACGGTCGCGCAGTGCCTCAAATACCCCCACAGCCTCCAATTCCGGAACGCTCGGCTCATAGACTACGCCGTCCGGTGTGGGAGTAGCTTTCATCGCTTCCAAAAGCTCCGTAAAATCAATCCCCCCGACGATCCTTCCGTACTTCCGGAACGCCGGCGAGGTGACCGCTTGAATCTCCATCACAATTCCCCCTTGGATCTATTTTTCTATTGGATCATAAATACAGATGTGTGCTCGTGCACACGCTTTTGCTTTAAGAATACCACCGTATCGCGCCGCAGTCAACGTTTTTTTCTTTGCCGTGAAAGACAGTTGACAGTATCCCCGCGAGGCTTTATCATAAAACCATACAACATGTGCACGAGCACACAGAACTTGTATTCAAACCGAATGTGAGGCAATCATGGCAACGATCAAACAAATATCCGAACTGAGCGGCGTTTCGCGCGGAACAGTAGACCGCGTACTTAACGGGCGCGGGCATGTTTCCCCCGAAAAGGAGCGGCTCGTGCGCAGCATTGCCGAGCAGGTAGGCTATAAGCCGAACCGGGCGGGCAAGGCGCTCGCCGCGCGGAAAAAATCCTATATCATCAGCGTGCTTCTCGCAAGCGAGGGCAACCCGTTCTTTTCCGAGGTCATCAGCGGTGTGCATGCGGCGGAGCGCGAGCTCCACGATTACGGCGTAAAGGTCGTCCTGCGCACCTTAAAGGGCTACGATGTGGACGCGCAGATCACTGCGCTGACCGAAATGGGAGCCGATTCGAGCGCGCTGATCTTCAACCCCATCAATACCCCGGAGGTCGCCGGAAAGATAAACGAGCTGGCCGCGCGGGGCGTTCAGGTCTATACACTCAATACGGACATCGAAAACTGCCGCCGCCTATGCTATGTAGGCAGCGACTATTTCGAGGGCGGACGCATCGCCTGCGGCATGCTGGGCCTGATGACGGGCGGTGTCGCAAATGTCGGTATCCTCATCGGCTCTGTGCATATCCTCGGCCACAAGCAGCGTATCGACGGCTTTTTGGACGTGATGTATAAAAAATATCCCAAATTCCGGTTCCTTTCCATTATGGAAACGCAGGACGACGATATGATCGGCTTTGAAAGCACGCGCAAAATGCTGACCGACCATCCGGAGATCGATACGATCTTCCTCGTGGCGGCAGGCATTTATGGCGTTTGCCGCGCGGTGCAGTCTTTCCTGCCGGGGCGCAGGCTGCACATCGTTTCATTCGACCATATCCCGCAGACGGAGGAGCTGATGCGCGCGGGGCTCATCCACGCGACCATCTGCCAGCAGCCGTTTGCGCAGGGCTATGAGGCGGTGAAGCTCGCGTTCAATTCCCTCATGAGCGGCGCGCCGCCCAAAAAACAGCAGTTTATCGTAAAAAACGATATCCGCATTCTGGAGAATCTGTGAGCGAAAAATACCGCCCTTCACACCAAGAGGGCGGCGTTTTTTAATTCAGCAGATCACATCAAAGGCAGGGCCGCAAAACCCCAGCCTTATATTGCTGTATCTGCCCGCTTCATAGTCCAAGCACGCCGAACAGCAGCGCGCCGAGGCCGCCTGAAACGGCCATCACGAGCATCGGGCTCCACTTCCATTTGCGCAGCATAAACAGCATGCCCGCAAAGACGCCCGCCGTAGCGGCGCCGATCCCGCTCCCCTGCCCGAGCTCCGACGAGCCGGTGAGCGCGATGAGCAAAATACTGCCCGCCGCCGCGGCAATGAGGCCGACAGACGTTGCGCGCAGACCCGCGAGCACGTCCGATACGCCCTGTATTCCGTTATATTTACGAAAAAAATAATACAGCGCCACCGACATCAGGACCCCCGGCAAAACGCAGCCCACCGTGGCAAAGACCGCGCCGGGAAAGCCCGCGATGCGCGTACCCACAAAGGTCGAGGTATTGACCGCAATAGGGCCGGGCGTCATCTGGGAAATGGTGAGGATATCCGTCAGCTCCTGATAGGTCAGCCATCCCTGCCCCTCGACGATATACTCCTGTATGAGCGGGATCGTCGCATAGCCGCCGCCGAAGCTGAAAAGACCCACCTGCAAAAAATTCCCAAGCAAGCTAAACAGCAGTTCCATTGCGCTTCCTCCTTGCGAGCCAGCCTGCGGCAAAGGACGCCGCCGCACTGCCCGCGATCACAAGCACCACGTTCACCTGCAAAAAAAATACGAGCACGAAAGCGGCGGGCAGCAGGATATCGAGCAGCCGGTTTTTCTCCTGAAACACTGCGCGCCCCATGTCGATCACCACATCCACGACGAGCGCGCACACACCCGCCTCCATTCCGCGGAGGACCGCGCGGACGATCTGGTTTTCACTGAATGCGGCATAGAAAAACGAGATGACCGTCAAAATGACAAGGGGTGGGATCACCGCGCCGACGCAGCCGATGAGCATTCCTTTTCTGCCCGCTACGCGGTAGCCCGTTACCGCCGCGAGATTGACTGCCACCGCGCCGGGCGACGACTGCGCGCACGCCGCGAGGTCCATCAGCTCCCGTTCGTCAAACAGCCCCTTTTTTTCCACATAGTATTTGCGAATCATGGGAACGACGACATAGCCGCCCCCAAACGTAAACGCGCTGATGAAAAGATTGATTCCAAACAGCCACGCAAGCGATACTCTTTTTCCCATGCTCTCCTCCTGTCCCTTTCCTATTATAAGGATTGCGGTTCAATTCATAAAATGCTATTATTTTATAAAATCCATAAGTAAACAGTAATGGATTGGAAAGGAGACGATATGAATCTGCGCCAGCTTACCGTTTTCTGCCGCGTATGCGAAGAGATGAGCTTTACCCGCGCCGCAAAGCGCCTGTATATGACGCAGCCCGCCGTTTCCCATGTGGTCGCCGAGCTCGAGCAGGAAACAGGCTGCGTCCTGTTTGACCGTATCGCCCGCAGGATCTTCCTCACCGGCGCGGGAAAGGCGTTTTATGAAAAGGCGGCGCGCATCGTGGAGCTTACGGAGGACCTTGAGCGCAGCAAGGGAGAGCTTGATTTTCTTTCCCCTCTGCGCATCGGCTCGAGCATCACCATTGCGAACGTGCTCCTGCCCGGCATCCTGCACCGGTTTTCCGAGGCGTTCCACGTTCCCGTCTCTATCGAGGTCGACACCGCCCGGCATAACACGGAAAAGCTGCTGTCCAATCAGATCGACGCAGCTCTGATCGAGGGCGCGGTGGCGGACAGCCGCCTCGCCGCACATCCGTTCTCTTCTTTTACGAGCGTGGCGGTATGCGCCCCCTCCTATCCCGCGCCGCGTTCCCTAACGCCGCAGGCGCTTGTGCGCGAATCCCTGCTGCTGCGGGAAAAGGGCAGCTCTGTGCGCGAGGTGCTGGACAGCGCGCTCATGCTGCACGGGCTTGCCGCGCGCCCCGTGTGGACGAGCGTGGATTCGCAGGCCCTTGCCGCCGCGGCAAAGAGCGGCCTCGGCATCAGTATCCTGCCCGAGGTGCTCATCGAACGCGAGCTTGCCGCGGGAGAGCTCGTCCGCATTCCTGTGCGCGGGCTCCGGCTGAAAAATACCAACTATGCGGTATACCGCAGGGATAAATATTTATCCCCGCCCCTTTCCGGTTTTTTGAATGCCGCCGTACGGAAAGCAGGAGATGGCCGATAGAAAAAACGGTGCAAAAAAGCCGCCTTTCGGCGGCTTTTGAGTTTGCGTCGGTTTTTCGCTTATTTATGCGGCCTGCTGCTTTTTGTCCTTTATGAGAAATATCCATACAAGCGCAGCAGCGCGGCGCCAACGAGCGGCGCTGCAATAAACAGCCATACCTGCTCGATTGCCCGTCCGCCCATAAAAATGGCTGGCGCAAGACTTCTTGCCGGGTTGACTGATGTGCCCGTGAGCGGTACCGCCCATAATGTGCACGAACGCGAGCGTCAGGGCCGTTCCGCAGCCGGACGGCGCCGGCAAAAAATGAATTCAGCGGCGTATTTCTCATAGTATGATATTTTCGAAAAAAACCTTATCTGACCGCGTCTTTGAGCAGCTTCCCTGCCTTGAACGCGGGCAGCTTTACTTCCGGCATCAAAATAGTCTCGCCCGTGCGCGGGTTTTTGCCGTTGCGTGCGGCGCGGCTGCGCACTTCAAAGGAACCAAAGCCCATCAGCTGGACCTTGCCGCCCGCGGCGAGCGTTTCCCTGATCTCGTCCAAGACCGCATCCGTTACCGCTTCCACGTCTTTTTTCATCAGGCCTGTTTTTTCCGACACCCTTGTCACCAGTTCTTTTCTGTTCATTTCATATTTCCCCTTTCCATTAAAAACGAAAGCCTTTATACGGGCGCAAGCGCTTTCATATATATACATTGGTTACTATTTATAGTCTATATTTTAAAACCATTACCTATCAAAGTCAATATACAGTGGTATTTTTTATAGACCTTCCTGTCCATCCCTGTCAGAGTGTTTCCGGACACTTTTTTCAACCTATTTTGGCGTGGCTAAAATTTTCTGCATTTTTAACCATCGGAAAAAGCGGACGTGCTGCCTGACTTTCGATATAAAGACCCTTTTACCGTCTTGACGGCCAATGAGACGGTATTTATTTTGATAGATTGGAGCTCTTTATTTTTTCCGTCTCCCACTGTTCTGTTTACAGTGCATAAAACAAGCCCTACAGCCATTTCCTGTCCGAAAACAGATTGTAAGTTTTGAGGGATTATTGTATAATGAATCAGAAATCATGAACAGGAGCTGCGCCGTGGCGGGAAACAAAAAAAGTTCTTTGCGTGAGGATCTGATCGAGACCGGGCTTATATTCCTCACCAACCATAGCATGGACGAGCTTACGATGCGCAAAATGGCAGAGCTCTGCCATGTGACGCCGCATGCGATCTATAATCATTTTGAGGATAAGGACGCGCTGCTGCGTGCGATCGGGGACCGTATCGAAAAACAGATTGCCGAATACTGCATCGACGTCCTGACGCGCGATTCCTCGGATTTTGCCTCCAAGATCGCCTGTTTTGCCCGTGCGTATATGATTTTGTTTGAGAAATATCCCTATCATTGGCAGGTCCTGCTCAATCAAAACAAGGAGCCCTACTATCAAATCGAATCCGCCGGAGAGGACGTCCGTTATTTTTCAAAATATGATTCGAAAATGCCGAACCTGAAAACGCTTTCCCGGATCAGCACCCTGCCCGCACCGTTCCTCAAGGTGCTTTTGAAAGCCGGGCAGGCGATCGAGCGTATCAAAAAAACGCCTTTGGACGCGCCTTTGCATCAGGAAGAGCCTTCCGTTGCAAACGGGCAGATCCTCCTGCATTGCTTTGTCAACGGGCTTCCCTACGGCGTGCAAAGCGGACTGATCCCTAAGGATACGCAGGACGAAACGGTCCTTTCCATGCTGCGCCTGTTGTTTTCGCGTATTTTGGAAAAGGAGGAGGTTCATGGCCGTGACTGTCAGTAAAAAAAACATCCGGGACCGCCTCATAGACGAAACGATACGGGAAATCGGTAAAAACGGCCCGGGTCAGATCTCCCTGCGCAGGATCGCGGCGGCCTGCGGTGTGACGCACGCCACCGCATATAAGCATTTCGAAAATAAACAGGACCTGATCGCGACCTGCAAAAAACGCATCTCAAAACGTGTGCAGGCCTATACTCTGCGTTCCGCACGCAGGGCACAGGAGCCTTGCGTGGGTATGTGCAAGGCATATTTACACTATATGACGCAGCATCCGCAGTTTTATTCCCTGTTTCATTCCTCCGTGGGAACAGCGGAGAGCGGTGCCGTGAAAACCGATTTTCGGAAAACCTACGCCGCACAGTATGAAATCATGCAGGATTTTTTATGCCGCTGCGGAATACCGGAAGCGGAACGGCCGGCATTGATACGTCTGATCGACGTTTTGCTCAACGGCCTGATTGCGATTTTGCTCAGCCATACGCTCGGTTATGACGGCAAAGACATCACCGAGCTTGTGGACCTGTTTGTCTTTGACGCATTGAGGCTCCGCCCTTCCCGGCCGGCATAAAAACAGCAGCCTCACGTTCTTTTCTTTTTTTATCCCAATATGGTATGATAGAAAAAAAAGGAAGGATATCCCTTTCATGAAACCGATCTTCGGCGGCCTTGCGGCCGCGTTTTCCATGTATTCCATACTGCCCATGCCTCAGCTCGGCTGGACGCAGGACACCATGAAATACGCCATGTGTTTTTTTCCGCTGGTCGGCGTGCTGATCGGCGCCGCCGCATGGCTGTGGATATGGGCCTGCGGCTCTGCTTCCTTTGGCGCCGTGCTGTTCGCCGCCGTTCTCACGGCGCTGCCTCCCGTGCTTTCGGGCGGCATACACCTTGACGGCCTCATCGATACAGGCGATGCGCTCGGCTCGCACCAAAGCCCGGCGAGGCGGCTTGAAATTCTGAAGGATTCTCATACCGGCGCGTTCGGCGTGATTTTCTGCGCGCTGTATCTGCTGCTCACATTCGGCTTTGCCGCACAATTCTTTACAAATGCCCGCACCCCTCTCATGCTCTGCCTTGGCTATGTCCTTTCCCGCGGATATTCTTCCTTTGCGATCGTATCCCTGCGCCTCGCACGCGACACCGGCCTTGCCCACGCGTTTGCGGACGGCGCCGACAAAAAGACGGTGCGCGCGGTAAGCGTTTTATGGATCATCACCGCGTCGGCGGGCATGATCTTCGCGCGGCCCGCGGCCGGCGCTGCCGCGGCCCTTGCCTCTTTTCTGTGGTTCCTCCTCTTCCGCCGGCTGTGCTACGGCAAATTCGGCGGCCTCACCGGGGATCTCGCCGGATTTCTCCTGTGCATAAACGAACTGCTCATACTCGCTTGCGCGGCCTTCTGATGGAGGGCGGGGCGTTTGTTTATATGCTCCTGTGTGCCGACGGGACGCTTTATACGGGGTGGACGAACGATATGAAAAAACGTCTCGCCGCACACCGGGCGGGAAAGGGCGCGAAATATACGCGGTCCCGCCTGCCCGTTCGTCTGGTCTACCTCGAGCGCTTGGAAACGAAACACGAGGCCATGCGGCGCGAATGTGCAGTCAAGCGGCTCAGCCGCAGGGAAAAGCTGGCGCTGCTCGAAAGCGGCGCGAATTCCTGTTATACAGAAAAAACGGCTCCTTTTTGAAGAAAACGCCGTTTTTCCGAAATTCTTTACACCACACTATAGATCCTTATATTCGGTTCTACATCCCACAGTGGCTTTAGCCCTGTAAAAACATCTTTTTGAAATAACCCGCTCTCCAAATACGCCTGCGCATGCTCGATACTGTCAAATCCGTGTAAAACCTGTACGTCCTCCGCGCGCGCCAACAATTCTTTTGTAAGCGCCCCTGTAATCGTCTCCAGAAAGGGCGCTCTGTAATCTGTGTAGACCTTTACCGCAGCCGGACGGTTCGCTTCTGCTATCTTCATCGTAATTTCAAGATATGCATTTACTTTCATTTCAAATATCCTCCTGTTTTCCGAATCTGTCTATGAGTATACCGTATGCATAGTTCGGAAGGAATATACCCGCAAATTTATAAGATACTCATAAAATTCATAGTAGCTTTCCATGCGCCGATTTTTATCCCTATAATAAAATCATAATTTACAGAATAAGGAGATGATTTTCTTGTATCAGCCAAAGCTGGAAAAGGATATCCGCTGCCCGTTGGAATACGGTTTGGATCTATTCGGAGGAAAATGGAAATCCCGCATTATTTGCGTTCTTGCGGAACAAAAGGTGCTTCGGTATAGTATTCTGCGTCGTGAAATGACAAATATTACGGACGCTGTGCTTGCATCCGCTCTCAAGGAATTGATTGCAGACGGCATCATTCAGCGGCGGCAATATAATGAGATCCCTCTGCGCGTAGAATACAGCTTAACACAGAAAGGCCTTTCCGTCGTACCAATTCTTCGGGGCATCTGCCGTTGGGCAGGCGCTTATCATAAAAATACGGGAACAGCCACCCTGCCGCAGTGCAAAAAGTGCGATTATGGTGAGAAAACAGAATGAATCTTATTTTTACGGAAGAGAAAAAGTTTAGCCCTCAAGATGTACAGGAGCTGTTTTTATCAGTCGGTTGGGCCTCCGGCCGTTATCCAACACGTCTTTACAGCGCTCTAATGCATTCGTCCACCGTATTGACTGCATGGGACGGAAACCGGCTCGTCGGTCTTATGCGGGCGCTCGACGATGGCGGAATGTTGGCTTTTCTGCACTATGCTTTGGTTCATCCAACTTATCAGGGCAAAGGGATCGCCGGAAAATTGATCGAACTGATGAAAGAAAAATATCAGGATTATTTTTATATCAATCTGATGCCGGAAGAAAGCAAAAATATATCTTTTTATGAAAAATACGGCTTTCGCCGCTTGCCGGATGGCGGGGCGATGCAGCTTCAGAATCCATTTATCTCGGATGAGACTATTTGACTTGGCGCGTATTCAGAGCGCCGCGAGGTCTTCCCGCATTCTTTCAAGCGCGGCGCCCGTTCCCTCATGTCCGGCGCAGCGGCAGGGAATGGAATTGACCGCCCTGTTCAGCGGAAATTGATCTCTGCTGTCTGGAATGGCCGCCATATCGCAGGCCAAAACGTCCTCCCACGCGCGGTTCAGAAAGGCGACCTCCCGCCGCCCGTGCGTACGCGTTACGGAGGCTTCGCCTGCCCGCGCGAAATAACGCGCGGCCCATTCGTCCGAAAAACCGTCCGCCGAAAACGCAGACCGCAGGCCGCGCAGCAAAACGCCATGCAGCGCGTTCCACTCCCGTTCCATACCCAAGAGCACAACCGTATACCGGTTTTTGCAGTTGACCGCAAGCGTCGCATCCTGACCGCGCAGGCGAATTGCGTGAACGTCCCAGCAAAAAAGCCGTTCCCGCTCCGTTCCATATTCTAATATCCGTTTTCCCACATGCTTCTGCAAGGGGATCGTATAGCCGAATTCCATCTATCCCAGTATAAAAGTGGCCTCCCTACAGGCCAAACCCTGCGGGCTGCCCCGCTTCTTTTTCCACGTCCACATATTCCGGCACGGCGATCAGAAGCGTGGGCGATATCTCGTGTACCTGCCCGCGCAGCGCATAGACCGCTCCGTCCATAAAATCCGATATTTTCCGCACAAGCTCCTGCTCCAAACCGCCGAAATCTACGACGACCTGCTTATCCTGCTCGAGGCTTAGGGCGATCTCCCTCGCATCCTCATAAGAACCGGGCCGGAAGATCAAAATCTGCGCGCTCCCCGCCCGTTCCTCTTCCCCGTATCTTTCGTCCTGCCTGTCTGAAAATCCTGCTGCATGCAAAAATCTGCTTCCAAAACGTCTCATTTATCTTGTTCTCCTTAACTGTGGGTCTGAAACCCGGAACGCTGCCGCCTGCGCTGTCCGCGCTCTTTCGGTCCGCTCCGGCGGTTTACTATTGATACCCACTTTTCAGGAGTCTGAAAAACGAAATGTACAAAATTTTTCCGCGGCATTCTCCGCCGAACAGTCAAAAAACAGGAGGCCCGTTCGCCTCCTGCTTTTTCAGCCGCTTTTTTTATGATTCTCGTAAAACGTTTGATATATTTCGTAGTTTTTATATTTTTCCCCTTCCCGCAGCTTAGCCGCTCCAAACAGATATAGATATGCGGGTATCAAAGACACATAAACGAATGCCTTTTCTGCAAAATCCATAAACAGGTTTGCCATAAAGGTGGAAAGGAGCACCATAACCATCGCCAGCGCGGAAGCTGCCATATGCTTCTCCCGATGCCGAATGAAATAAAAAGCCAAAATTCCGGCGGTGATCTCTACCGCCGGCATGATCCAGTCAAGAAGCATAAATTTCCAATCCGGATCGTAGGCGTAGCCCGGGTTCGTCCTCATCGGATAGAGGGAAACGACGGCCAGCGCATCTAACGCCCCGATGATCAGGAGCAACACGCCTGCGGCTTTAAGCAGTTTCTCCGCCTTGATCCCTTCCACAAAATCCACGATTTTCTGTATCAAACCGAATTCTCCTTTTTATACTACCATCTGCCGAAGCTGCTGCCTCCCGCGCCGCCGCCCGAGAAGCCTCCGCCGCCATAGCCGCTGCCTCCGCCCGAACTTTTCGCCGCGGTCATGCTCGCAAGCGCCTGATTCATGCCCCGGTAAAGCGACCGCGTGAAATACAGCGTGGACCATGTGCCGCCATAGTAGCCGTAATACCACCGCGGCGGCTCGAGCGCGATGCTTTCAAACCGCTTCGCCCATTCGTCCGTCACCCCCAGCACATACGCATAGGGCAGGATATGATAAAAGCTGGCCGGATCGTCCCGCACCATCATTTTGATGCGGTCCGCCTCCGCCGTTTCAATAAAGCGCTTCAGCCCAAGGATACGTCCGGCCCACTGCGCGCCCTGCTCTGTCCGCCGGGGCATCAGCCCGGACAGGAGGGCCATAACGAGCGCCGCAGCGGCGGGCAGCACAACCCACCAGCCCAGATAGGCAGAAAACAGCAGGCAGGAAAACGCCGTAACGCCCGCAAGGATCAAAATCCCGCCGACCAGCTTTCCTATGCGCGCGGATTTTTTATCCGATTTCCGCCGACAAACGGAATCGCTGATGAGCAGCGCGCCCAGCCAGCCGACCAAGCCGACGAACACAACGCCCATCATGACGGCGGTAAATATTTCCATGCTTTCCAGATAGACCGCAGTTACCGCAGCTGCCGCGACCGGAACGGCCGCGAGCACTGTCGCAAGGTATCTGAACGCGACTGACTTTTTTGTATAAACGCGGTTTTGCGCGGTATTATATTTTTCCCTGATCCTCTTTTTCGCGCTGTTTACCGTATCGGCAAATTCATACCGCATATCCCTGATGTCGATGCTGTCCGAAAGCACGAACATCTTTCCGAACAATATTTTTTCGTAATCGTTCGCGTCCTGCGGCAGGTCTTTCAGCTTTTTGAACGTCATATTCTTTTCATCCGGCTGGTGGATCTCGATGAAGCCCCTGTCCGCCCAGAAGATGAGCAGAGAGACCACGTCCCGGTTGTCCGTTTCGCCGTCGATGATATACCCGACGTCCGCGCTGTTCATGCCCTCCGGTGGGCCGAATTCCACCGTCTCCGCCTCGACGCGCCGCCTCCCGGAGGCCGCGAGCAGAATGACCACGAGCACAAAGGCCGCGCCGCCCGCGCACAACGCCGGAATGAAATAGGAGAACGCTGAACGCGCGCCCGCGTAGTATCCCTCCGGCAGCTCGATACGCACGCCTACGCCATATCCGCTTTCCACGGCCTTTGTCAGCTCTCCCCGGATGACGTTCCCCTCCACCGTGTAGGTAAGGGCCGTCTCGTCATACGTCCCGCTTCCCGCCGCTCCGGTGGTAAAGCCGAGCTTTTCCGCGTCGAACGCTTTGGGCATTTCGATGACAAAGCTGAGTTTTTCGATGGGAACCGTGTTTTCCGGGCTCACAAGGTTGTAGTAAAATTCGTCCGCGCTGGAAAGCGTGTCCGGCCCCATGTCGTAACGGTAGCTGTATTCATATTCCACTGCGCCCGTCACCGTCTCGTCCGGGTCGCCGAGGCGGATTACCATATTGTTTCCATCCCGTGAGGCTTCGCTCGGAACATTGGCCTCGAGGTTCGTCACAACAGCGTGCGCGCCCGATTCCTCATACTGCCCGTCCGTCATGCGCCGCAGCTTCATATCCACCGGGACCGTTTCCGTAATACCGTGCGTTTCTCCCACGCTCTGCGAAAAATCCGCCGTGATTTTCTTGGAGATATCGTATGTATTGTCCTCATTGACCCGTATGACGATCTCTTCGCTTTTGATGACATAATCCGGCGCCGCCTGCGCAAAAGCGGTCAGCGGCAGAAGCGCCGCAAGCGCTGCCGCCGTCAATAGGAAAAACCTTTTCAGCCTCTGTTTCATGCGTCCTCCCGTTCAAACGATTCTTTGATTATAGTATATACGTTGCGCCCGCCGCCGTCCATCCGAAATTCCGGCCCGCGCTTTTTTACCAAACGGAGAGCCTTTCCTCCGGCGCGAGGTACATCCCGTCGCCCTCCTCTACGCCGAACGCATCGTAAAACTCCTGAAACTGCTGCACGTTCACATTTGCGCGCAGATAGCCCGGCGCGTGCGTGTCAATCTGCAGCATATATTCCGCGGTCTCCTCCGATTCCTGTAACTTCCACACCTTTGCCCAGCTTTCAAAAAACGTTTGGTAATCGAAGCCGTCTATGCCCTTTGCAAGCTCGAGCATGCAGGACATCCCGCCGAGGTCGGCCACCGTCTCGCCGATGGTGTATTCTCCGTTCACATATTTCCCGGGCAGCACTTCGATGCCCGCGTAATACGCGCCCACCTTGTCCGTGCGTTCCTTGAACGCCGCGCGGTCCTCTTCCGTCCACCAGTTGGAGAGGTTTCCATCCTTGTCGTAAAGGCTGCCCATGTTGGAGTCGAACCCGTGCGTGATCTCGTGCCCGATGATGATGCCGAGCGAACCCATCTGCTGCTCGACCGTTCCGTTCGGGTCATAAAAATCCCCGCCCAAAATGCCCGCCGGGATATTGATGGAATTATCCGTCGGCTGGTAAAAAGCGTTCACCGTCTGCGGCGCAGTCATCCACAGGTCCTTATCGATCTCCGCCTTTGCCCTGTCCACCTTTTTGGACTGGGCCTTTTCCCGCACCGCAAGGATATCGTCTATGATCCCGCCGTCCTCCGGCAGCGCGTAATCTGAATAATCGTACAGCGACCAGTCGTCCGGATAGGCCACGCGCACCTTAAGCGTATCGAGCTTTTCGAGCGCCCTTTCTTTGGTTTCATCGCCCAGCCATTCGTTTTCTTCAAGCCTTTGCCGGTACACCGCCACGGCGTCGTTTACCAGCTCCGTCACATCCCGCTTGGTTTCTTCCGTCACATAGCTTTCCACATACAGCTTGCCGATCGCCATATCGAACAGCGCGGAACACATCTCGTAGGCGAGCTGCTCCGTCGGCAGCTCCATCTGCGCGTTCCCCACTGCCGCGCCGCTGTATTCCGTCATGATATCGAGGCATTCCTGATCGAGCATTCCCGCCGTGCCCGTCAACGTCTGGTAAATAAGCCACGCCTTGAATCCCTCCACGTTTTCCTCCGTATACAGCTCGTTCATCTTTGCGAGCCATTCAGGCTCGGTGAGGATGAAACGGTCGACGCCGCCGTCCGTATAGGGCTTCAGGATTTCCATGAGCGGGAAATCGGGCGACAGCTCCGCAAGCTCCGCCGCGCTCTTCGGGTTATAGGCCTTGTCGCGTATGTCCGCGGAAGCTCCCTCCGCGTTCCCGATCGACGCCTGCGCGATCTCCGTTTCAAGGGCAAAGAACGCTTCCCAAAGGCCTGCCGCTTCTTCTTCCGAATATCCTGCGCGGGCAAGCAGCTTTTTGAACATCACTTCCTCCGCGTCTTTTTTTCTCTGCCCTACGTCCGTTATGCTTTTATATTCGTCCGCATCCGAGAGCGAGAAGCTCGGCGGACCGATGTAAACGGCATTCTTCGTGCTGTCCTTCCAATCCGCCGCGATATCCGCTTTCGCAGGCGCGTCCGCGAGGTTCCCCAGTCCGCAAGGTATGCTGTCAACTCGTCCAGCGTTTCAATCGCTTCGATTTCCCCGAGCAGCGGCAAAACCGGCTCCATGCCGAGGGCGTTGCGGCTTTCCATATCCACATAGTCGTTATAAAATTCCCGCACGAGCTGCGCCTCATGGCTCGCCTGCGACTCGTCCGTAATGAGCGCCATGACCTGTGCCATCACTTCATTGCTGCGCTCGGTAAAGGTGCTTGCCTGCATCTGCGTGCCGAGCTCCGTTCCCGCCATCCATTCCTGATTGACCGCCGCGTTGAAGTCGTCCTTAGGGTCGGTCTGCGTCTCCGCCGTCACGCTCCCGGAAATATCCGAATTGACCCACGCCGCGCCCGGCGCGCCTCCCTGCGCCCCGTCCTGTGCGCTCTCCGCCGCCGAAGCGGACGGCGGCGCGCTTTCCTCCGCCTGCGGCTGTGCGCTGCACGCTGCGGCGAACAGCAGAGCCGCCGCAAACAAGACCGCTAAGACCCGTTTGATGATTTTCATATTTTGTCCTCCTTCTGCCTGTTCGCTCAAAAGCAGGTCGCCGTCCGCTGATACGCGGCTCAGTTCCTGCCCGCCTTTTTCTCTATGATCGCTGTGACGTCGTCCCGTATCTGCGTATACCGCATTTTGGGTATCGGGAGCTCCTCCCCCGTGATCAGCGTCAGCTTATACCGCTCTATCTTCGCCACATAATCACAGTTGATGAAATAGCTCCTGTGCAGCCGGTAAAAATGGGGAGGCAGCTCCTCCTCCAATGCTTTGATGGAGGCCTGCACCTGCCTGTGCTCATTCACCAGATATAGGATGCTTTCCCGTTCCAATGCCTGTATATACTGGATCATCCCCGTATCGATAAAGCAAAGCGAGCCGTTTTCCTTTACCGCTAATCTCCGGTTGTTGTTTTCCCCGCTTTCCTTCAGCAGGCGCTGCACATACCGGTAGGTCTGCTTCGTGATCTGGACGGGGAAAACCTCCTCGTCTACAAGCTCGCTGTATTCATTGGATACGTGCATGTGATACAGACGGTACCCGTCTGCTTCCTCGCGGTAGCAAAACGTCAACCGCTGCCGCGCCGTGCACACGATATCCGCCTGTCCGGAGGCATAGAGCGTATATTCGCCGAGCACCATGAGCTGACCTGCGCTCCCCGTTTCGATCTGCCGGAAGCTTGGTTCCTCCAATTCAAAGCGCGGCATAAGAAAGCCGTCTTGGAACTGTGCCTTGATCGCCTCCGCGCCCGAGACGAGAAGATTTCCTATGCTCAGCCAAACGCAGTCCCCGGCCAGCACATCGAACAGCGGGCCCGTGTTCAGGCGGTAATATTCCCTGATGATATACAGGGTGTCTTCACATACGGTCTCTTTTTTGATCTCCATAAGCATCATCCAAGCATATCATAGTTTTCTGTCTGTTGACAGAATCCATTATACCGGGCACAAAAATATTCGTCTATTAAATTGCATGAATCGGGCATACAGCGCGTTGAATGAGCTCTCCGGCTTTTTTATCCGCGTGGACGAAAAACGGAGCTTCGGCATAAAAACGGCCGCCCGCGCGCCTGCTTCCCGCGGCTTTCGGCTCTCCGCAGCTCTTTGCACCGCGGCGCCGGAAAAGGCAAAGCCGAAGCCCTCTTTTCCGTTCGGGCCGGGCCGTCCGCTGCCGCCACGCCTCGTTTCCCCGCGAATGAAAGGACGTGCGTTTTCCTTTACGCCAAAAAGCCATACCCCGTTCGGAGGTATGGCGCTTATGTCGTTTAGTCTGTTTTTATTTTTTTGCTTTCTTCGCTTCAGGAAGCGCGGCTTCCTCTGCTGCCGGAGCCGCAGTGCAGGTGATTACGCTGCTTTCGCCGCTCATCTCGCGCTCTGCAATGATATCCTCGATATCCTCTTTCGTCTCCATCAGCTCCTCGAGCGACAGGTCCGCAAGCTCCATCCTGCCCGATTCCGGCACGGGAAAGCCATGCCCGCGCAGGAAGGAATCGACCTTCTGTTCATTCTTTTTATAGAGATAAAACCCTACCGCGCTGACTCCGAGGCCAACCAGCAGCCCCTTTGCAAATCCGCTCATCATAATAACATCGTCCTCCTTTATTTGCTTCGGCCAAAGGGCCGTTTTTCTATCCCTGTACGACGAACTGCCGGCCGGCCGGGAACGGCATCTGCGGATATGCCTGCAGATATCTCCCTAAAAATTCGCCGAGAAAGGCCGCCCTGCCCTTCCTGTCCGTATCACGGAGCACGCGGACGAGAGTCGTCTCATTTCCATCCCGGTCCGCTCCCGCGTCCTCCACCTTCAGCATGACCCCCTTATCCCGCGGGCGGAACAGGTGCCGTCCGAACGTGATCAGCCATACGAGCGGCGTCGCATAGGCTGTCTGACCCTTTCCCATCGCATTGATGAGGTACATGATCGACATCACCTCCGGGTCGAACGCGCCCCGCTGGGCAAGCTCGTGGTAGCCGTGCTCGATGACCGCGCCGGCAGTCGTACCGACGGCGCACCATTTCGTAACGGCCGCGACCGGCGAAGCAGGCAGGAATACCTGCGCGGCCGTATTGACAAGAATCGCCGCAAGCGCGGCCTGTCCGCTGGGCGTGATGCGTGCGGCCTGCCGTTTGCCGCGGTCTTTCAGATGGATATACCGCATGCCGTTCTGCCGGGCATAAACGGCCGCTATCCGGGCGAGAAGCTCTTCCCGTCCGATCGTTTCATACCAGATGACCGCTGTGCGGAGCACAGGATTATACCGGAAACCCCGCACCTCCCGATGTCCGCATAAAAACAGCCCTGCCGTACCCGGATCGGAAAGCCCTTCAGGCAGGCGGACGCGGATGCGTCCCCGCGTTTCATGCAGTATTTCGAGGTCTGAATGCAGCATCTTATTCTTTCTCCTGTTTTCTGTTATAGAAAAGCAGCCGGCAGGAATTCCCCACCACCGCGATCGTGCTCATATTATGCAGCATCGCGCTCCAGAATACGGAGATATTGCTTGCCGCACCTAAGATCAGGCCGAGGGTGTTGATGCCGATCACCATCGCGAAATTCTGCTTTACTACCTCCATCGTCCGGTTGGAGATGTCTCTCACCTGCGGGATCAGCATCGGGTCGTTGCGCCCTATGACGATATCTGAGGTCTCCATCGCCACATCCGTCGATTTGCTTCCGAGCGAGATGCCTACGTCCGCATAGGAAAGCGCGGGCGCGTCGTTGATGCCGTCCCCGACCATGACGACGCCGTTTCCCCCCGCCTGAAGCTTCAGGACTGCCTCCGCTTTCTGCTCGGGCAAAAGCTCCGCCTGATAGGAATCCGCGCCGATCTGTGCGGCAATGGCGGCTGCCTGCTCTTTGCTGTCGCCCGTCAGGAGGGAGATCTCGTCGATCCCCTTTCCCCGCAGGTTGTTGACCGCCCTGCGGATATTGGTGCGCGGCTTATCGACCGCGCACAGCACGCCGAGCAGCGTCCTGTCCTCCGCGATATAAGTTGCGATGCCTACGTCAGCGGGCATTTGGGCCGAACGCGGCACACGTATTTTATTTTCCCGCATATAGGCAAGGCTGCCCGCGCGGATGCACTTCCCATCCACCATCGTACTGCTGCCCTTTGAGATCACGGTCACCGTATCGCTGTGCACAGGCGTCTCTACGCCAAGCTGGGCGCCGTAATCCATGATCGCTCCGGCAAGCGGGTGGCTGGAGGTCTCCTCTGCCGCGCAGGCGAGCGCCACGACCTCGCGTTCCGTATAATTTTTTGCAAATATCCTGACGGCGACGACCTCCGGCTTTCCCTCCGTGATCGTGCCTGTTTTATCGAAAATCACGGTATTTGCGCTGCTCATCCGTTCGAGATACGCGCCGCCCTTGATGAGGATGCCGCGCTTTACCGCCGCGTTGATGGCTGCCGAAAAAGCTGCCGCCGTAGACAGCTTGATGCCGCAGGAATAATCGATCACCAGCATTTTCAGCGCCTGATCCGCCCTGCGGGTGACCGCCCAGACCGCGATGGCCGCAAGAAAATTCAGCGGCACGAGATAGTTTGAGAATTGGTCCGCATAATGCTGGATGGGCGCTTTCTGCGAGGCGACGTTCTCCACCATATTGATGATGCGGGAAACGACCGTATCGTCTCCCACCTTCAGCGCGCGTACCGTTACTACGCCGCTTTTGATGATAGAGCCCGCGAGCAGCTTATCGCCCTCCTTGCATACGGCAGGCAGGAATTCCCCGGTGGTCGAGCTTTGATCTACCAGTGCCTGTCCGGCGAGGACCTCGCCGTCCACCGTGACCTTTTCGCCGGTGTGGATCACGACCGTATCCCCGATCATGATGTCCTCGATCGGGCAGTGCGCGAGCTCTCCGCTTTCCAGAAGCTTCCACGCATACGCGTCCTCCACAGACAGAAGCTTTTTGATGGACCTGCGCGTCCGCTCGATGGTATAGGTGGTCATGAACTCCGCCACATCTGAAAGCATGATGATCGTCAGCGCCGAAAAGCTCTGGCCCAAAAGGATGCTCGCTACGATAGACGTAACAGTCAGAAAGTCCGCATTCAGCTGTTTATCGCGCACAATGCCCTGCCACGCCGATTTTAGGAGCGGCGCCGTTAAGCCCATGCTCACAAGTGCGGGAAAGGTCGTAAATTTTCCAAGATAGGGAATGGGGAGCAGCTCCGTTTTGGCGTAATTTTTGAGCACCGTGTTTCCCAAAGCAAGCGCCGCGCCCGAAACGGCGAGCCGCGTGAGGATCTGTTTGGAATCCCCCGCAGGCTGTTCGTCCTGTACGGCCGCCTGCTTTGCGCTTTCTTCCTTCATTGTCCGGTAGGCCTGCATCGCGTACTGCTCCATTACAGCGTCCGCGGCCTCCGGCAGACGGTCCGCCATTCGCTTCCCGCTGTCGTAGCAGATCAATATGTTTTCCGTTATGCCGTTCAGGGTAACGCTCTCCACGCAGGAGACTGTGCACACGCGCTCTCCGATCTCCCGGTAGAGCGCTTTCAGGTAACGCAGGCCCGTATAATGCAGGCGCAGGCGCCCCGCCGCCTGTCTTACCACTATGCCCTTGAAGGCGATCTTTTCTGTCATATTACCTCCGTTCGCCCGATGGGAGCCGCGTTTGCAGCTTCTCTATGAAAAAACGTTCGATGCGCGCCGGGTCTTTCATGCCCGAACGCGCAATAGCGGGCGCGTATTTGACGCCCGTTTCGATCATCGTATCGATCCAATCCAAAATAGCTTTCGTTCCGGTCACAGCAGGGTCATACAAGATGAGGAGGCTGCCTACCTTAGCGTTCAGCTCCGCCGTCTTTACGCCCGGAAGCAGGCCGAAAGCCTTCGGGATATACGGCAGGGAAGCGCTCACCCCTGCCTGCGGGATCAGCCGGAAATTACTGATCTTGAGCCGCAGGCGGCCCGGAATATCTGAATGGACGCGCACCCGGAAAAAGGAACGGATCGCGCCCGCTTTCCAGTCGCTCATTCACACCGCCCCCCGCGCCCGAGCAGCTGGTTCGTGCCCCACCGAAGAAGCGTATAGCCGTTCGGCATCATAGACGGGTTCCGCATCACCTGAAACACGCCCGCGCCAATCATAAGAGCGGAAACAAGGAAATTCAGGTCAAAAAGGCCGCCCGTTTTATCCGCGACCGCATGGTTCATAGCGTCCGCAAAGGTGCGGCATTCCTTGCCGAGCACGCTTCCGCCGCTCGCCTGCGCCGCTTCCTCCAGCCCCAGCAGCTTGATCACCGCCGCTTCGAGCAGCTGCGGCTGTACGGCCTGCGGTTCATACCGTACGAGCAAGGAGCCCGTCTCCGGATTGACCACCGCCTCGCCGACAGCGGTAAGGCGCTCGATCTGCCGCTTGGCCTGCGCCGCCATCGCTTCATTCCCCTTCAGAAAGGGTACGCGGAACCGTATCCTGCCCTCCACTGCGCTCTTTACTTCCAGAACGCCGCGAAAGGAGGGGAGCCCAAGCTGGTTCGGCCTCCGCTTCTTCTTCCCGCCGTTTAAGATCATGCTTCCAAGAATGGGCAGCAGGGCCGCCGCCAATAAACCACCGCTCATAACGCCTCCCGACCGGATATAGTAAGCTATCGCTAATCCGCATGTAAAATATATGGGGTTAGCGTCTGCTCACCCCATACATCAGTTTACTCTCCCCCATTAAAAAAGTCAATCGGTTTGCGCCGAAAAAACGCAGTCCCGCCAATTTTCGAAATAAGGTCCTTTCCTTTTTCAGAAACGGTTCCCATTCCCGGAGAGATGTGCTAAAATACAGTTTGCTTATAGAAATGGGAATGTTTGAGATGGGAAGCAGAGTATTCAAATTCATAAAGCGCGAGCCTGTATTTCTGGCCTCGCTCATATGCGCCGGCGTTTCGATGCTGCTTGTTCCGCCGGACGCCGCATATTCCGGTTATATCAACACGGAGGTACTGTGCCTGCTCTTTTGCTTTATGCTCGTCCAAGCGGGCATGCAGTCCTGCGGCCTTCTGGATTTTCTCGCCGGAAAGCTGCTGCGCGGGCCGAAAAACCTGCGTACGCTGACGCTTCTGCTTGTTTTGCTCACGTTCTTTTTATCCATGTTCATCACCAACGACGTGGCGCTCATTGCTCTCGTTCCCTTTACCATTCTGATTCTTGGGCGTGCGGGCAAAAAGCGCAGCCTGATCTTCACCATCGTGCTGCAAACGGCCGCCGCCAACCTCGGAAGCATGCTGACGCCGTTCGGCAATCCGCAGAACCTGTTTTTATATTCCGATTTTGAACTGTCCTTTGCGGATTTTATCACCGTTCTGCTGCCCTTTGCGGCCGTCAGCCTCGTCATGCTCTGTGCTGCCTGCCTCTTCGTGCGCAAAGAGCCTTTAGAGCCTTTGTCCGCTTCCGCCGCAGCTGCGCCGGTCCGGTGCCGAAAGCGCCTTTTTCTGTTCCTTTTCCTGTTTTTGCTGTGCATTTTATGTGTGTTGCATGTGTTTCCCTATTGGGTACTGACGCCGATCGTTGCGGGCTTCTTCCTTTTTGTATCCCGCCCGTCGTTCCGCGCCGTAGATTATGGGCTCCTCTGCACGTTTGTCTGCTTTTTTATCTTCTCCGGGAACATGGGCCGCATCCCCGCTGTCCAAAGCCTCATCGGGGAATGGCTGAACGCGGACCCGTTCGGGACCTCTGTGCTTGCAAGCCAAGTCATCAGCAACGTTCCGGCGGCGGTGCTGCTCTCCGGTTTTACAGATAACGCCCCCGCCCTGCTTGCCGGCACGAATGTCGGCGGGCTTGGAACGATCATCGCTTCCCTTGCGAGCGTCATTTCCTTCCGGCTTTATATGCGGACTGAAAACGCGCGGGCCGGGCGCTATCTCGGCGTATTCACACTGGTGAACGCGGCCGGTCTTGCCGTGCTCTGCGGGCTTTATTATCTGCCCGGTCGGTAGCCTCCCATCTGGAATATATGCGTACAGCACGCCTCCATCAGTTCGGCGTCATGCGTAATCACCAGCACCGTTTTCCCGTTTTCAGCCTCCTGCTTCAGCATATCTGAAATGATCTTCATGTTGCCGCCGTCAAGGCCGCTGGTGGGTTCGTCAAAAATCAGGAGCTCCCGCCCGCTCAAGACGCCGCACGCCAAAGAGAGCCGCTGCTTCTGGCCGCCGGAAAGAGTGGCGGGGTGACGGGTGCGGTATTCATACAGGCCGAGCCGCCTGAGCGTCTCCCGCGCCCGTTCCAGCTCTTTTTCCCGCCGGGGCAGCAGCAAAAGCACCTCTTCCTCCACGCTGGGTGTGAAAAACTGGGTGTTGGTGTCGTTGGCACTGTAAAAGACGCGTTCCCTGCGGCGGCCGGGCGGCAGTCTTTTTCCGCTGAAGAGCACGCTCCCCCCGCTTTCACGGCGCAGTCCGCACAGTATTTTTGCAAATGTCGTCTTGCCCGTTCCGTTCCGCCCGGTTACCGCCACGACCTCGCCCGGAGAAGCGCTGAAATCGATATCCCGGAAAATGGTCTTTCTTCCCACCGTGCAGCAGACCCGCCGCGCTTCCGCGGCCGCGCCTGTCCGGCAGTCCGCGGCGGGCAGGAGAGGCGGCTCCGTTTTACATGGACGGCGCAGACCTATCCGCGCGGCTTCGCCTGCGGAGAGCAAGGCGAGCTCACGCGGGGAAAATTCCCGCACGAGCCTGCCCCCGTCCACATATAAAAAGCGGTCCGCAAGCTCCATCAGCCACGACAGCCGGTGCTCGGCAACGACGAGCGTGTGCCCCTGCCTCTTCAATTCCGCCAGCGTCTCTGAAAGCTGCCCGGCGCTTTCTTCGTCAAGATTTGCGGTGGGTTCGTCAAAGGTGAATATCCGCGGCCCCGCCGCACGGGCCGAAGCGATCGCGACCTTTTGCTTTTCCCCGCTGGAAAGCCGGTCAAGCGGAGTGTTCCGCAGGGCGTCGAGGCCCATCGTGCGTATCACTCCATCTGTGCGGTCCCTGATCTCCTGCACGGAAAAGCCGAGATTCTCGCAGCCGAACGCCACTTCCCCGGCAAGCTCCGCCGAAAAAAACTGAGACCGTGGATCCTGAAACACGCAGCCGATCTGCTTTGCGCGTTCCCATTGCGGTATCTCTGCAAGGTCTGTTCCGCCGATCCGAAGCTTTCCGCTGAGCGTTCCCTCATAATAATAGGGGGCAAGGCCGTTTATCAGGCGCGTCAGCGTGGTTTTTCCATTGCCTGAGCGCCCTATGAATACAACGCATTCCCCGGCCGCCACCCTAAGGTCCACGCCGTGGATACACGGTTCCTCCCCCGCATAGGCAAAGGATACGTTTTCAAGCTCGATCATTTGACCCCTCCTATCAGCAGAAATACCAGTATCGCGCCCGCGTAGAGCGCCGCCGCGAGGATATCCCGCACCCGGAGCTTCTGCTCGTAATAGCTGTGCCGCGGGCCGGGCGTATCGATCCCCCGCGCCGCCGCGGAGACCGCGAGCTGGTCGGAGATTTGCAGGCAGCGCAGCAGCATGGGAACCAGAATATACTCAAATGTGTTCCCCGGGCGGCGGAGCACCTGCGCCGGTCCGGTAAGTCCCCGGTTGTGCATAGACTCCCGCAGCCCGTGCAGCTCTGCGCGCATGGTAGGAAAAAAACGGAAAATGACGAGCAGCCCGAGGATCGCCCCCGTAGGCGCATGGACGCGCGCAAAAAAGGCGCTCAGCATTCCCGGCGGGGCGGATACGAGGTTCCACGCCGCCATAAAGACCGGCGTCAGCCACCAAAACAGGAACACGTGAAATTCCGAGAATGCCGCCATGCGCAGCCCATGAAAACGAATCAGGTACAGCAGCAGAGATAATATTCCGTAAAAAACGGCGAAGCCCGCGCATTGCTTCCATGCTTTCTGCGCCGCGAGGACACAAAACAGCATCGCCGCAATGATCCACGTCCGGTCTGTGCCGTCTGTCAGAAAAACGCCGGCCAGCGTCGCGGCAAACACGCACAGTCTGGCAGCGACGGCAAAGCCTGCCTTCTTTTTTTCCATTTACAGGACGCCTGCCTTACTGAAATGCTTTGCCATCATGCGGCTGCCGACCAGACTGCCCGCAAAGCCGCATGCAACCGTGATGATGAGGATGACCGCCAGCCAGCCCGGCTGTGTATAGTAGGACAGATAGGAATCGATATACTCCTGCGTCATGCCGGAGGCGAGCGCATTGGAGGCGAAGGTTTCCCAAAACGCGAGGATCGGCAGCAGGTTCACGCCCTGATAAAGCCCGCTGTAGACCGTCCAAGCGGCTGTGATACGCCACGGCGCGTCATACGAGCCTTTCCTCCACAGTATCGCTTCGCATACGAGCCCCACCACGATAAAATAGGGCAGCAGGAACCAGTCGCCCATGATCAGGAAAACGACGCCGAGCAGCGTCATATAAAGCAGGGAAACGAACCGCTTGTGCACGCGGCGCACCATCAGGAAATAAACGGGGGCGCATACAAAGCAGGTGATCCCCACGGAAAGCACCATGCTGACAAAGTGGCTGGCCATGCAGACCATGTTGATCAGCAGCTGGATCACGATCAGCAGTACGCTTAAAAGCACGGTCGTGATCACATCCTTCGCGGACCATTTGGTATTTGTATTCATCTTGTTGTCCTCCTCCAACATTTTTATAGTTAGCAATCGCTAACCTTTGTGCAAAAAAATTTATTTCCACCGGATCAGACTGTTCCATCCGGCATTGAAAAAGCATGCGAGCTGCTCTACGTAAGCGCGCGCTTTTTCCTTTGGCATATCGTGCGCCACTACTTCGAACACCGCGGTGAAATACGCGCTCGTCAGCATGTGGTGGACCTCCCTGTCGAGCGTTCCTTCGATTTTTCCCGCTGCCCGGAGCTGTCTGTAATACCGCTCGCTCTGTTCCACCTCGAGGCGTACCAGCTCGTGCAGGAAATCCTGATAGCTCGTTCCGCCGGAACGGCAGATCAAAAGCTTGAACGAGTCGAAATTTTCATAGATATAGTCGAGAAAGCGGTAGAGGTAGGCCGTGGAAAGCGCTTGGCTCGTTTCGGTCCTGCCCGCGGGGATCAGGTCGAAATGCTCGTCCTGCGCGGCGCGGAAACGGCCCATAAGGCCCTCCGCCACGGGCTCCACCAGCGCGCTGAAAAGAGCGCCTTTATCCGGATAGCGGATATAGATCGCCCCGGTGCTTGTGCCTGCCTTTTCCGCGATTTCCCGCAGGGAGGCATCCTTATAGCCCTTTTCCAAAAATTCTTTTTTTGCGCATAAAAGAAGGCTTTCGGTGATTCCCTCTTCCCGTTTTGCCATGCCCCCGCTCCTTTCCGCAAAATCAAAAACAGCGTTATCAATAACAGCGTTTTTAATATATCATTCTCATCCCGGTTTGTCAACCGCAGGTACAGGCAGCCCATAAAAATTTTTCACCGCGCGTCATTTCTGTTTGACAAATACCCCTTTGGGGTATATTATTGTTACAGCACAAATACCCCACCGGGGTATTTAAAGACAAAAGGAGGACGGAAGCATGGAAATCAAAAGCAAGGCGGCCGCGCCGTGCGCATGCCATCAGAAGGCGACTCCGCGCAGCGGGCAGGAGCTGCGGCTTTTAAAAAACCGTCTGAGCCGCATGGCCGGGCAGCTTTCCGGCATCGGTAAAATGCTGGACGAGAACCGCTACTGCGGGGATATTTTAACGCAGGTCGCGGCGGTGGAAAGCGCGCTTGCGGCATTCGGTTACCTGATTTTGCAGGACCACATGGAAACATGCGTGGTGGAAGAGATCAAAAAGGGCAACACCGCCGTTGTAGACGAAGCGGTGCAGCTCATCAAAAAGCTGAAATAAGGAGAGGAGGAAGCTCTGTTGAAAACAGAAAAATATAATGTTACGGGCATGACCTGCGCGGCGTGTCAGGCCAATGTGGACCGCTGCGTGCGCAAGCTGGACGGCGTTTCGGACGTAGACGTCAGCCTGCTCGGAAACCGCATGACCGTGACCTATGATGAAAACAGAACGGCGCCGGACGCGATCATCGGCGCGGTGGAAAGCATTGGCTACGGCGCTTCCCTGCCCGGCAGTACGGACGGCGCGCAGAAAGGCGGGTTCCGCAGCGAATGGGAGGAACGGCAGAAGCTCACAGCGGATGGGCAGGGCGCGATGCGCCGGCGGCTCGTTTCCTCCGTGATCCTTTTGATCCCCCTCATGTATATCGCCATGGGGCCGATGATGGGTATTCCCACCCCCGGTATTTTCGTGGGCATGGAAAATGCGCTGATCTCCGCGCTGACACAGCTTATCATCACGATCCCCATCATCGTCATCAACCTGCACTTTTATACGAACGGGTTCCGCGCGCTCGCAAAGCGCTCCCCCAATATGGATTCGCTGGTGGCTGTCGGCTCGGCGGCGTCTCTCGTGTACGGGCTGTTTGCCATGTACCGCATGGCGTACGGCTTCGGCCACGGCGATATGGCGCTCGTGCACGAATATTCCCACGCGCTGTATTTTGAGTCGGCGGCCATGATACTCACCCTCGTTACGGTGGGCAAATATCTTGAGGCACGCTCCAAATCCAAAACATCGGACGCGCTCGGCAAGCTCGTCGACCTCGCCCCCAAAACGGCGACCGTCCTGCGCGGCGGGAAAGAGAGCGTGATCCCCGCCGAGCAGGTACAGAGCGGCGACACCGTCGTGATCCGCCCGGGCGAGAGCATTCCCGTGGACGGCGTGCTCACGGAGGGCTACGGCTATGTCGATCAAGCGGCCATCACAGGCGAAAGCATTCCCGTAGAGAAAAAGCCGGGCGATACCGTGATCTCGGCGACCATCAACAAAAACGGTTCCTTCCGCATGCAGGCGACCAAGGTGGGCGAGGATACGACCCTCGCGCAGATCATCCGCTTGGTGGACGAGGCCGGAAACTCCAAAGCGCCCATCGCCCGGCTTGCGGACCGCGTGAGCGGCATCTTTGTGCCCGTCGTCATCGGCATTGCCATCGTGACGATCGCCGTATGGCTCATCGCCGGGCAGGGCTTTGAATTCGCCTTTTCGAACGCTATTTCCGTGCTCGTCATCTCCTGCCCGTGCGCGCTTGGGCTGGCAACGCCCGTCGCCATCATGGTGGGCACCGGAAAGGCTGCCGAGCAGGGTATTCTCATCAAATCGGCGGAAAGCCTTGAGAATCTGCATTCCATAGACACCGTCGTGCTCGATAAGACCGGAACCATCACCTCCGGCCACCCGTCGGTCACGGATATCTCGGTGCTGGACGCTTCCCTTACGGAGGATGAATTTCTCGCGCAGGCCGCCGCTGCGGAGGCTGGGAGCGAGCATCCGCTTGCGCAGGCCGTTGTGGAAAAAGCGCGGGAAAAAGGACTTTCCATCCCCCGCGCAGAGGAATTTGAAGCGCAGGCAGGCCGCGGCATTCGCGCGGTCGTAAGCGGGCGGCGGTGCGTCGCCGGAAATCTCGCGTTCATGGAAGAATCCGGACTTGCGGAAAACGCGCAGGCAAGGGAGCTCGCCGAACGCTTTGCGGGCGAGGGCAAAACGCCTCTCCTGTTCGCGGCGGACGGCAGGATCACAGGTGTGATCGCGGTGGCGGACACCATCCGTGAGGACAGCCGCGCGGCAATTGCCCGCTTCCGCGAGATGGGCCTGCACGTCGTGATGCTCACGGGCGATAACCGCGTGACGGCGGAGGCCATCCGCAAAGAGGTGGGGGTAGAGGAAGCCATCTCAGACGTACTGCCCGCCGATAAGGAGGCGAGCGTACGCGCGCTTCAGGAAAAGGGGCATAAGGTCGCCATGGTAGGCGACGGTGTGAACGATGCGCCCGCGCTCACCCGTGCGGACATTGGTATTGCCATCGGCGCGGGTACGGACATCGCCATCGAATCGGCGGACGTAGTGCTGATGAAGGATTCCCTTGCAGACGTAGCGACGGCAATCAGCCTCAGCAAGGCGGTGGTGCGCAATATCCACCAAAACCTATTCTGGGCGTTCTTCTACAACACCCTCGGCATTCCGCTCGCAGCGGGCGCGCTCTTCCCCGCGTTCGGAATCCGCCTGAGCCCGATGATCGGCTCGGCCGCCATGAGCTTAAGCTCGGTGTGCGTCGTTCTGAACGCGCTGCGGCTGAGGCTGTTCAAGGATAAAAGCAGAACCGATAGCCCCGTGCCGGAAGCGGCGGCGGAGCAAATCAAAAATACAGGCGCTCCTGCGCCGGAAAACGGGAAAGGACAAAAGGAAATGAAAAAACTGCTGACCATTGACGGAATGATGTGCGCGCACTGCCAGATGAACGTGCAGAAGCTGCTCTCGGCGCTCGACGGCGTGACGGAGGCGGTCGTGGACCTCGACAAAAAGCAGGCCGCCGTCACCCTTTCAAAGGACGTGCCCGAACAGGTGTTCCGGGACGCCATCGCAGACGCGGGCTATACGCTCGTGAAATGCGAGGAAGCGTAAAACAGACGAAAAAAGGCCGGATATTGCGTCCGGCCTTTCGTTTGCCGAAAAAGTTCCGTTTCTATGCATTTTCGGGAATAGGGCCCGGCAGGCCGTTCGGCTGCAGGGCCCTTTCGGAGCGGGCCGGCATGCATCCCCTCTTTGTCCGCGGGGGGCCGCCGGCGAGCCTCTTCCGGCCGTTTTAAGCGCCGTTTTCACAGCCCGCTTTTCTCTGCCGTGCAAAGCGTCTCTCCCCCATTATCTGCACCAGCATGGGCAGCAGGCACAAAAGCGCATAGGCCGCGTAGAATACGCCGGAAAGGGGCGTGATACGGTTCAGGATGATCTCCGGGTCATACAGAATGCACGTCTGGTCGAGCAGTATGCCCATCAGGAGAATGGCGGCGCAGCCGAACAGCACGAGCACGAAGCTCCTGTCCCGGTAGTCGAAGCGGTAAATGGAAAAGGCGGTGCGCCCCCGCAGGGTATAGCCCCGGCTTTTCATGGAGTCCGACGTGCCGATCATGCTCTCCATCGTCCATGTGATCACGATAGACGCGATGCGCATACCGTTTCGCATGCGGCGCAGGAGGCCCCCCTGCCCCGCGCCGCGTCCGATTGCCCGCTGGGCGGCGCCGATCTTCCGCGCACGTTCCTTCACGCGCGGCACCATGCGCAGCAGGATGGATAAAAACAGAGACAAACGGGGCGAAACGCGCCCGAAAAGATACACCACCTTGTCGCTCGAAACGACGGCGTTCATGCAGGAAAACCACATCAGCACCGACGCCGCCCGCGTTCCGATGACAAAGCCGGAGACAAGGGCCTCGAGGGTGAGCTGGTTGCCGATGAAATTGACGGCGAGGTTCGTGACCCCGAAGTGGTTGTAGCCCGAATAAAAAAGGGCGAACAGCACGATAAACGGAATGAGCGCAAGGTTGAAGCAGACCGCCCTTTTCCCGTTCAGCTTGACCGAATAGGCAAAGGAGCAGGCATAGCCGATGGCAAGGAACACCGGCTGGTTGAACGCGACCGCCGAAGCGACGACGATGCCGAAAAAGATGAAGTTGACCGCCGGGTTCCATGAGTCGAAGCGCATGTTTACGCCTCCAGCATGCCGTATTTCCGCTTCACGCGGTCCAGCTTTTCAAACATCGGTTTTGAGACCAGAAGCAGGGTGAGCACCGTGGCCGAGGTGTGCACCGCGTTCACGGGCAGGCCCGAAAGATAGATGGCCGCCGCGCTTTCCGGCGTGATGACCGAGCTCATGGTAAACAGCGCGCAGGTGTCGAGCAGCGGCCCCACCACACACATCGTGACTACGCCCCCGAACACGCACAGCGGAAGCTTTTCCCTGCGCAGCAGGCCTTTCTGGTAAAACAGCCCGGCAAGGAAGCCCGCCATGCCGAACGCGAACATCTGCCACGGCGTCCACGCGCCCTGCCCGAAAATAAAATTGGAAACAAAGCCGGATACCGCGCCCGTGAGGAAGCCCGCCTCCGCCCCGAATGCGATGCCCGTAATGATGATGACCGCGGTCATGGGCTTGAAATGGGGCAGCCAGATGAAAACGGCGCGCGAGGCGACGGCGATGCCGCACATCACGGCAAGGATGACGAGCTCCCGCGCCTGCGGCCTGCGCTTTTCAAACACGAGAAAAAAGGGGATCATCGTATAGATAATGATGAGCAGGCTCACGATATAAAAATTCCGGTCTCCGTAGCGCCAGCCGAACCAGATGGTGAACGGGATGGCGATCAGGACGATGAAAAAGGAAAGCACCGTGCGCCGCGAAAACTTCCGCTTTTCCGGCAGCTCCTCCCGTTTCTTTTTTCCGAGCGTGATGCGTTCTTCCATGTTAATCCTCCGTCCTTTCCCCCAATATCCGCCCGCAGCTTTTCCTTGCCCGCGCAAGGTATTCCTCCGGCGGTATGGGCGGCTCTTCATATTCATAATCCGGCTCATTGAGCTTATCCCAGTCCACGGGCCAGCACGCCTCGAGCATCAGCGAGCCGCCGAACTCCGTCCGCTCCGCCGCCGCAAGGAACGCGGCCCAGTCCACCGTGCCCTCGTAGGGGAGCAGGTGTTCGTCCCGCAAACCGCTGTTGTCGTGCACGTGCAGGGCAAAGATCCTGTCCGGAAACCGCGAAAGCAGGCTGAAGTCGTTCCCCGCCGTCACATGGTTGTGCCCCGTATCGAAGCAGACGCCCACGGCGGGGCTGTCTGCAAGCGCGTCCACGATGCGCGCGAGCGCTTCGTTGTCCGCAAGGTTTTCTACGGCAAGGCGTATGCCGCTTTGTTCACACCGCTCCGCAATGCGCCGCATGCGCGAGAGGTATATGCTCCAGTTTCCGTTTTCGGGCACGTATTTCCCGAACGGGTGCAGCACCGCCGTTTTGATTCCCGCGTCCGCCGCCTGCGCCGCGCTCTGTGCATAGCGCGCGCACAGCGCGTCTCCCTCTTCTCCGGGGAACCACAGCGCGTCGCACCCGAAATAGGGAAGATGCGTGTGCTCGAGGGAAAGCCCCGCCCGCTCCGCGAGCCGGAAATGCTCCTCCTTGCGCCCGTCCGTTCCGGCAAACGTATCGTCCCACCATGTGCAGATGGTCTGAAAGCCCGCCTCCGCGATGAGCGCGAGCTTTCGTTCAAACGGCAGAGTAAACCCGAACCACGTATACGTTCCGCACCGCTTCAGTTTTGTTTGTTGATCCGGCATAGCTCGATCACGTCCCCGTTCGTCACCGCATTTCTGAAAATATGGCGGCTCATGCGGTTCGCCGCCGTTGTATAAAAGCTGTTCTGCGAAAAAAAGCGCGCGGGCGTGTTCGTCGTCACCACGCCGCCGTCGAAAAACATGGAAACGCTGTCCGCATACTGCGCGCAGAATTCCACGTCGTGCGACACCATGAGGACCGTCGCTCCCTTTGCTTTCAGCCTGTCTAAAATTTCCGCCAGCTTTTGCTTGTAAAAGTTATCGATGCCCTTTGTGGGCTCGTCGAGAAGCAGGATACGCGGCCTGCACAGCAGCACCTTCGCAAGCGCCGCCCGCTGCTGCTCTCCGCCCGAAAGATCGTAGGGGTGGGAGGAAAGCAGCCCCATTACCTCACAGTCCCGCGCCACCCCGTTGATGAGCTCCTCTTTTTCTCCGATGCTCCCCGGAACGTCCGCGAGCATCTCTACAAGGTCCTCCTCCACCGTTTTTTTGACGAACAGGCTCTGCGGGTCCTGCGGCAGCATGGCGAGGTTGCCGCGGAACAGCTCTTCCGCCTTATATTTTTCGATCCGCTTCCCATCGATCATTACCTTGCCCCGGTAGGGCCTGCATATCCCGCACACCGTTTTCAGCATGGTGGATTTTCCCGTGCCGTTCCCGCCTACCACGGCGAACAGAGTTCCCTTCGGCACGGAAAGGCTTGTGCCGCGCAGCACGTCCGGCGCATCCTTTTCATAGCGGAACCACACCTCTTTGAGCGCGACGGCGGCGTCCTTTGCCTCCGGCTCCTCTGTCTCCCCGGGATCGGGCAAGCTGTCCTGCCTGATCTCCGTGTCTTTCAGTTCCTCCGAGAGCCACCTGCGCCCCTCGCGTACCGTGAGCGGGCAATCAAGGCTACTCCCCACACCGTAAAAAATGCGCATGGGCGACGGGAGCGCGGCCGCCATGTCGCTTTGTTCCGCATGCAGCCGCTGCCCGATGCGGCGGGGCGTGTCCTCCGCCAAAACTTTCCCTTTTTCCATCACGATCACCCGGTCCGCGCTGGGGAACACCTCCTCCAGCCGATGCTCGGACAGAATGACCGTCGTTCCGAGCTCAAGGTTTATTTTGCGCACCGTATTGAGGAAATCCGCTGCGGCAATGGGGTCGAGCTGGCTCGTCGGCTCGTCGAGGATGAGCGCGTCCGGCTGCATCGCCATGATGGACGCGAGGTTCAAAAGCTGCTTCTGCCCGCCCGAAAGCTCTGCCACATTCCGGTGGAACCACGTTCCGATGCCGAAATAGTTCGCCATTTCCGCCACGCGCAGGCGCATGGTCTTCTGGTCGCACCCGAGGCTCTCCAGCCCGAACGCCAGCTCGTGCCACACCTTATCTGTCACGATCTGACTGTCCGGGTCCTGCATGACATACCCGATGCGCGCGCTCTGCTCGCGCAGGCCTATCTCCTCAAGCGGCCGTCCGTCCAGCAGGATCCGCCCCGTCCGCTTCCCGTGCGGCGCAAGCGCGGTTTTCAGGTGCCGCATCAGCGTCGTTTTGCCGCTTCCGCTCTTTCCGCACAGGGTGACGTATTCCCCCTTTTCAATGCTGATGCTCACGCCGGAAAGCGCCTCTTTTTTCGCCTCCGGGTAAGTAAACGTCAAATCCTCGACCGCAAAATGCGCCATGTGATACCCTCCCCTATTTGAATCGCGGCGGGAACCGCCAAAAATATCCCATAGAAAACCGACCCGAGCGCCGTTGCCGGGCCCTGCGCCCAGAAAATACCGGGCAGGAACACTGCCTCCGTTCCGCCCCGCAGCATACATGCGGCGAGCCCCGCCGCACACACCGCGAGCAGCGTCAGGACCACTCCGTCCCGGCGGGAAAGCCGATAGATGGAAAAATTCGTCCGCGGTCCGCTGCCGTATCCCCGGCTCTTCATGGAGTCCGCCGTGACCGCCGCGCCCTCGAGCGACCACGACGTGAGCACGGACAGAACCGCCATGCCGCTTTCAAGCCGCTCCCGCTTCGTTCCGTTTTCCGCCGATTTCCCGATGCACCGCCGCGCGCCGCCGATGGTCTGCGCCTTTTCCCTGAAGTGCGGCACAAAGCGCAGCACCATACACAGGACCAGCGAAAGCGCAGGAACAAATTTCCCGAACAGGTAGGTAAACTTATCGCTCGTCATGATCTCATTATAACACGCGAACCACAGAATGACCGTCAGGAACATCCCACCCGTCGCAAGCCCGTACAAAAGCGCCTCCAGCGTGAACGGCCTCCCCCACAGCCACGTGAACAGCACCGTCTCCCCATACGGGTTGAACACCGGGTTCAGAAGCGATACCGCCGCGAACAGGACCAGCATGCCCAGCAAAAGGCGCACGCCGCGCCGCCCCTTGAAGAGAAAATAGCTCGTACAGGACAACCCGACGGACAGAAGCAAAAAAGCGGGATGCACAAAAAACATCCCGAACAGGACCGCGCCCGCAAAAAATATGAAATTGACCGCCGGATGATATCCCCCGAAGCCCTGCTCCATTTCCTTCTCCATACAAACAGCCGGACGGAGCCGGGAGGGCTCCGCCGCGCCGTTCGCTGTGTATTGCCGAACCGAAGCCGGAAACGGGAAGGAGGCCCGTTTTGGCTTTGCGCGCCGCCGCGCTCCTTTCCCGTTCCCTGTTATCTGTTGCGGTTTCCTGTTCTTTCTTCCCTGCTTTTTACCGCTTGCCGTGCAAAACGCCCTTTTTCGCCAGCACCGCGAGCACAACGGCCGCAGCGCCGATGCAGATCACGAGGATCCACGGCCAAACGGCCGGAGCTGCCTGCGCGCCGTCCGCCGCCATAGCGCGATAAACCGCCGCTTCGTCCGCGCCGCCGTCCTCCAGCACGGCTTCCGCTGCAGCCGCAGCGCCGAGAACGCCGAAGTAGGAGAAGCTTTCCGCCGTCCAAACGAGCTCGCCGTTCTCTATCCTGCATTCAAGATACTCCGCCTGACCGCCGTCCGCATAGTGCGCGATGACCGCGCCGTCAAAGCCTGTAAGATCGGGCGAGGGCAGGCGCAGGGTCACGCCGGACACAGGCGTATATTCTTCGCCCGTCAGCAAGTCGGTCAGCGTGATCTCAAACATCTTCAGAAGCGTGTTGCTTCCCACGCTTCCCGAAAGCTTTTGGAATACGTCCTCCGACTGTCCTACTTCGCGGATGCTGATCTTCACATGCCAGCCGATCCCCTCCGCTTTCAGTCCTGCCGCGTCGTCTTTATGGTTATCCACACCCACGCGGTTCATCTGCGCCTCGAGGTCTGCATAGTTCACGACCTCCGCTTTCTGCGCGTCCGAAAGCGCATCGTACAGCTTATAGGTTTCGAGCACTGCCTCAAGGTCATACGCCTCTCCCTTAGGCATCGCCGCGATCTTCTCTGCGACCTCCGCCGCCTGTGCGGACATCGTGTATTTTATGCCGTCGATCGTCACCGCCGTTCCGGTTCCTGCATTCCCGAGAGACTTGGTGGACCCGCCGGGCTGTGCCGCAGCCTCCGTACCGGTTTCGGTCTGCGTGCCGCCGTCCTGCGCGGAAAGCGCGTCGAACGCACGCTCCGCCGCCGTCAGCACAGCATAGTTTCCGACCAGCACCTTTTCCTCCGCCGAGAGCGCGTCATATGCCGCCCGCGCCGCCGCGATCGCGTCTTTGCTGCTTGCGTTTACCTCTCCGATGGCGCCGATGAGTTTTTCCACTTCAGCCGCTTTTTCAAGCTGCGCCAATTTGGTTTCCGCCTGCGTGAGCACGGCGTAGTTCGTGACATACGCCTTTTGCTCTGCATCGAGCGCATCATACGCCGTCCGTGCAGCTTTTACCGCACTTTCACTGCCGGGGCCCACCGTGCCGATGGCGTCGATTTTCGCCATCACGTCCCGAACCGGCTTTTGCAGCTCGGCCAGCTTCTTTTCCGCGGCCTCGAGCACGCTGTAATTATCCACCATCTTTTTCTGGGAGTCCGTCAGCGCATCATACGCTGCCCGCGCCGCTTTTATCGCGTTTTCGCTGCCGAGGTTCACCGTACCGATGGCGTCGATCAGGCGGCCCGCCGTTTCATACGGCGCGTTTACGCTTACATCGCTCATATCGTAAAGCGAAGTCTTACCGCTTAAATAGCGGTCGTAGGCCGCGAGCGCGTAATAGCCCTGCTCCGTCGCCATGCCGTTCGTTCCGCCGCCCGCAACGTGGCTGAAGCCGCCCTCCTCCGTCGTGAAGGAAAGGAGCGCGTCCAGCGCCGATTTTCCGTTCTTTACAAAGCGCGGATCGCTGTCCGGATCGATTTCGAGCGCCGTCAGCGCCACCACGACCTGCGCGCACGATTCACTGTTTACCGAGCCCCAGCTTCCAAAGCCGCCGTCCGCCGCCTGTATGCCGGACAGCGCCGCGAGCGCCCGGTCTGCCGCCGCCTTTACCTCTGCGTCCTTATCGTAATACGGTGCGAGCGCCTGCAGCGCCATTGCCGTGATATCCGGGTCGGCCTTGCTTCCGAAGAGCGCCCAGCCTCCGCCGCTTTTTTCCTGCTCCAGAATGTGCCCGATCAGATTTTCACGCGTGGTCTGCGTCTTGCCCTCCGGCGCCGCCGGGATCTCGTAGCCGTGCGAGTCAAAGGCGATCAGCGCGTAAATGGCTCCGTTGATCCCCTGCCATACCGTCTGGTCAAAATCGGCAAGAGGCTCGAGCAGATTATATCCGCCTACGTTCGTCACATCGTAGCCGATCGACGTAAGCGCAAGGACGACGCGCGAGTATTCCGTATATTTCCTGCTGTCCAGCACGCCGTCCGTCTCTTCGAGGGTACGGATGACGTTCGCAATATATTTGTCGTAATAGCCGTCCTCCACCGGATAGCCCGCGCGGGCAAGTCCGATGACCGCCCATTCGCCGCCGGACGTGCTGACGATGGGGTCTTTTACGGTGGAATGAAGATATCCGCCCGTCTTTTCATAGACCTCCCGATAGTCCGCCGCATAGTTTACAGTAAGCGTCACTGTCCTCGGCTGTTCCTGCACGGCAGCTACTACGGGGAGCTGTACGCCCGTGCCCGAAAGGGCGACCGTTACGCTGCCGCTCTCGTCAGGCTCCTGCCCGTTTACCGTCACGCTTGCCGCCGGGTCCTTGGCCTTTGCCGTTATTTTGACCTGCTCCGTATCCTTCGGCACTTCGATGGCAAACGCGTCCAGCGCAGGATCAAAGTCAAAGGGGAAGCCCTCCGCCGAGAGCTCCGCAAGCTCGTTCGTATAGGCCGGAACCGTGAGCTTCAGCTCCGCCGTGATATCCGGCACGGCCGCCGTTCCGTCCGCGTTCTTCGCGTTGCCGTAGCGCAGATTCTTCATATTCGTGCTGAGCGTCACGCTGAAGTCCTCTTCCCCGAGGTCCGGGCGCTTCAAAAGCTCGAGGATATCCACCGTTCCGTAGCCGCCCGTGGTGTGCCCGATGACCGTCGGGTCGGACGACTTCCACGAGCCGAGCTCTACGCCCACGTTGGCGGGGCAGCTTCCGTTCTTCAGCGTATAGACGACCTGTCCGTCCTCTTTATGCATCCTGTAGAATGCGACGCTGCCATTTTCACGGTCCCAGCCGAGGTCGCAGGTCACGAAATCCGCAGAGATGTTTTCCCCTTTCAGTCCGTTCCAGATGGCCGCCTCATATTCTTTCATCTCCGCGTTCGCCGCTTCCACTTCCGCTTCCGTCAGCCCTTTGATGGTCACCGGGAATGTCTTGCTTCCGCTGTAACCGTTATAGGTCAGCGTGAGGATGAGGTTCGTTTCCATATCCGCCGTTCCTGCGGTACGCATCACGTTGCACTTTAAATAATTGATTTTCAGATAGTTCCCGTCCGCCTCCGTTCCGTCCGTCGACCATTCCCATTCCATTTGCCGGTTGGTCGCCGTGTCCTCTATCATTCCGGCGGCAATAAGATCTGTAAGGCTTTTGAGCTGCACGTCGAAATCGAGGGCCTGCGGGTCGATCTCCGTCTTTCCGAGGCTGCCCGATTCCGTAAAGCCGTCGAGCGTCACGTTTGCGAGCGCCGCGTCTACAGCCTCCTTCGCCTCCCGGACCTCCTCCTCTGTTATGGCGGGAACCTTCAGCACGATATCGACTGAGCCCGGTGTTCCCGTATCCGAGCTATACTGTTTTTTCACGGTGAGCGTGAGCCGCACCTCCGCGTCCGGCTCTCCCTGTGCCGGGCGGTTTACCTTGACGGAATCGCTGCCGTACGACGGCGGGTCGATCACGTCCGTATCCGAGCTCGTCCATTCCAGCTTGACATCCGAATAGCCGGTCAGCCCGTAATACGACGCTGTTGTTTTCAATTTGAGCGGCTGCGTCACCGCCTCTTTCGATGGATTGTCTCCTTTGATGAGGTCAAAGCCTTCGTCTGTTCCGAACAGCGCCGTGAGCCCGTCGATCTGCTCCTGCACCGTCTTTATGTGGACGGGAACGGTGACGAGCACCTCCTTTTCATAGGAAACGCCGTCCTTTGTGAAGCGGAAGGTCACGTTCCCCTGCACCTTTTCGTCCGTAAAGGCAACGCCGCCGTCCGGCGCGATGTTGGCGTTTTCGCTCTTTACCACCGTTACGGCAATGTCGTCGCGCTTCATTCTAAGCTGCCATGTCTGTTCGACGTTCGTCACGATGACGTCGTCATAATTTTCATCCCAGTCCGTCTCGCGCACATAAAGGCCCGTCACTTCCGAGAGCGATACGCCGTCCACAGCCGCCTTGATGTCCGCAAGGACGGCGTCCTCGTCTACCGGCGCTTTTACCGTCACCGTCACGCTGACGGGCTGGCGGTACAGCTTTTGCAGCTTCTCGTTCTCCGGATACTGCTCCGCATATTTTTCAAATTTCGTGCTGGACAGCACGGAGCTGATCGTGACCTGCGTATCCTGCGCGGGCTGCGTGACCAGAAGATTCTCATGCTTGATGACCGAAGTGTTCGAGGACTGGAACAGGTTGTAGCCCAGTTCCCCCATTTCGTCGTCCGGCTCGATCGAGACCGGCCTGATGCCCGTTCCCTTGTCGTCCAGATAGGTATACGTCCATACGAGGGAATCCCCTTCGCCGAAATTCACCTCGCGGAACGCGGTAAGGTTCTCCGTCACATGATCTTTATCCGGGTTCGCCCCATTGTTGATGCCATCGAAATAGGCCGCCTTGGCCGCCTCCATCAGCTCGATCTCCCTGTCGATCTCCGCCTCGTCGATCGCCTTTACGGTAAGCGGGATGCGCTTTTCCACACTGATGCTTCCGCGCGTCAGCGTGACGATGAGGTCTACCTGCGCGTCCTCCCCAAACGGGCATACCACGGCGGCGCGGTAGCCGTTGATCGTCACAACGTCCGCGTTGCTGCTCGATACCGTCACTTCCTTATTGACAAGGCCGAGCCGCGAGGGAATGGGAAGCTGGATATCTCCCGTTACGTTTTCACGGTCGAGCGCCTCCTGCGTCGTAAAATCCTTGAGCAGGCCGTCCGTATATTTTTCGTTCAGCTCTGCGAGCATCTCCGCCTTTTTCTGCTCGATCTCTTCCTCGCTGTAGCCTTTTACCGTAATACTGAATTGCTTTTTGACCGTGCACGACTCGTCCTTTTTAAAGGTAAAGGTCGCCGTGAGCGTCACGTCCGTATCCGCTTCCGGCTTTGTAACCACGCCCGTATACGGCTCATAATCCCACGAATCTCCGTTTTCCTTGAGGGAAACGACGTCCGGGTTCGACGACTCCCATGAAATTTTGGCGAGCGAATCTCCATACGCCGTACCTGCATACTGGGGCAGCGTGAGGTCGGACGTCACGCTGTCCGCCGCCGCGTTTTCGCCTTTGATCGTATCCCATGTGACCGCGGACGCTTCTTGTTCTTCAATGTCCTTTGCCACGCGGACCGTATCCCAGCCGACGATGACCCGCTGGGTATACTCTTTGGACGCTCCGCCGAGCGTAAAGGTGAACACGACGTCCACATTGGCAACGCCCACATAGGAATTCAAATCGTAAAAATAGGTGATCGCGCCGTCCGCCGCGACGTGCTCTTCGTCGTCCGAGCTCTTGACTGCGACCTCGATGTCGCCGTAGCCGAGCTCTACGAGCTCCGCTTTCATCACATCGGTAACGTTCGTGTCCGTTCCGCATACCGGCCGCATTTTATACCATGCGTCTTCCAGCGCGTCTACCGCTTCCTGCAGGCGGCTTTCCGCAGTCTCCGCCTTGAGCGTTACGGTGTAGGCGTCTTTGGAATCCTCTTTTCCGTCGTTTGCCGTAAAGACGAGCTTCGTTTCTCCCGCCGCCTGCGGCGTATAGGCGTAGCTTTCGTCCGCCGGAACAGCCCCGCCGCCGTCTACGCTCACCTTGTAGGAGAGCGCGTCCCCATCCGCGTCCTCAAAGATCGTGGAAAGGTCGAGCGTCCATGCGGTCCCCGGCTCCGTTTTTGCGGAAGCCTCCGCCGGAACGCCCGCTTTGCGCGCCGGAGGCGTGTTGACCTCTTCCCCGCCGAGCTTCACCGTGAGCGTATATAGCTCGGCAGGACCGCTATTATCATTCATGGACGGCCACGACGGGTCGCCGCATTTTACCGTGATGACGGTCCCGTCCGAAACAGGAATGCTCTGTGTGCGCTTATATTCCACACCATCCACGCTCGCGCGCACCTGATAGTTCTTGTTCGACGCAGCAGGCGTGATTTTGACGGAATCCGTTCCCGCCGGGAGGGTCAGCGTATATTCGTGCGTATCCTTATCAAATGCGGGCTCGAGCGTTCCCGCGCTCACGCCGATCGCGCTGACGGTCTTATCGGTATTGCCCCACGAGCCTCCGACGTCTTCCCCGTAATTCAGCGTATACAGGATCGTGACGGTATCGCCGTCCTTCAGGTTTCCGTTCGCCACGGTGAAAGCGCCGAAGCCCTCGTTTGTGAACCAGTCGTTCAGCGTGCCCATCCATCCGCTCATGCTTCCGCGGTCGAACGCCGCGAGGCCGCCGATGGACGTGATATAATTTGATTCCGCCCCCTCAACCTCAAGGCCCTTGCTGTCCGCAAGCCTGACGACGACGGACATCATGGTATCGGACGGGTAGAGGTCCACCCAGCCCTCGGCCATAACGCCGCGCGGGCCGGGGTCGTCCGCCCCCGATTTCGGCACCGTATCCTCGATGCTGACATACACCTGCCCTATTTTCTCTTCTCCGGCAGGTACATCGCCGATGCTCCGTGCCGCCGGCGCCGGGGCCGCCAGCACATTTGCCTGCGGCTGTGCGGACGGTTCCGCGCTTATTTCCGCAGACGGCTCCGGCTCTGCCGGTTCCGTGCTCTGTGCGGCCGGGCCTGCTGTCTCCTCCGCTGCGGGCTCTTCAGACGGCTCCCCGCTTGGGTCTGCCGTTTCGGACGCCTCCGGCGCAGGCTGTTCTTCCGAGGCCTGTGCGCTTGGCTGCACACTTGGCTCCGCACTTTCGGACGGCTGCGCGTCCGCTTCCTGCGGCGCGCCCTCCGTTATGGCTGCGGCAGGGTTCTGTGCCTGCTGCGCCATTGCCGTGAGCGGCAGCGCGCCGATCACGAGAGCAATCGTGAGCAGCACCGCGACGAGCTTCATAAGCCGCTTCTTACTTCCCTGTTTCATCCTTCCTACCTCTTCTTTCTCCCGTTCTTTTTATCTCATCTTTCGCGCGCGGGCGCGAGCCGTTTCTCCCATCAGGACATGCCTGCGCCAAGATCCGCCCCATAGCCCTCGCACGTATAGTTCCATACGATGGAATCCCCGTTTTGCACTTTATATTCCGAGCAGCCGTAATTCGGATACCACCCGTTCACCTGATACATCCAGCCCGACTGGTTCCCGCAGTCGAACTCATACAGATTACCTATGCCCTCCACATAATAGCTGTTATACATCGGCGTCCACGAATACTCGAGCTGGATGCCCGCAAGCGAGCACGCGCGCTTCAAAACGTCGAACACCGTTTCTCCCTCGCTGAATTCGAGGGTAGAGGTTGCAAGTATGGCGCCGTTCGCGGGCACATATTTGTTTTTGCCCTCCGCGAGATTCTCCATATTATCCAATATCGTATTGCAGCGGATGGCGATGGTGCAGGTAGGATTCGCGGGAAGCCCCGCATCCGCATTTCCTGCATTTCCGGATGAGCCGCTGCCGCCCGTTCCTCCCGATGCGCCGCCGGAGGACCCGGAGCCGCCTGTGCTCCCGGAAGCGCCGCCCGCAGCGCTGCTTCCCGTACCGCCGGCGGAGCCTCCCATTCCATTCTGATTGTTCTGCCGCTGCTCTTCGATCTGCTGTGCTTTTTCCTGTTCGGCCTGCTGCTGCTCAAGCGCGGAGCGCAGCTGTTCCTCCCGCTCCGCCGCAAGCGCGTCAAGCTCACCGTTCGTAAAGCACAGCGTTTTCGTTTCGTTCGCCGCGCGCACCTGCCCGATGTCAAAATCGTTCAGCGCCGCGAGAGAAAGCGCCGCGACCGACGGCGCCTGACCATCCGCATAGAGCGACACAGCCTGCCCGGCCGAGACCTCTATGCCGCCCGCGCTTACGCTGTTTTCGTAGACATACACGTTCGCGCTGCCCGCAGGGGCGCTGGCGGAGAATACGCCGGAGGCAGCGGTCACGTCCGTTTCAAGCTCCGCGAGCCGCAGGGTGAACGCGCCGTCCGTATTTACAAAGGCTTCTCCGTTTGTAAGCTCTATCGAAAAGCCGTCCTCCCCGATGCGTACCACGGCCTCGGTGTTCTGGTTCAGGCTGACCGCGCCTGCGGGCAGCGCAAGCTCTACAGAAGAGCCGTTGAGCGTCTCGATGATGTCGCCGTCCCGCAGCTTCGTGCCGTCCTCAAGGGAATAGGCGATCCCCTCCCGCTCGATGTTGGCGCTGCCGGTCTTATTTTCCGCGGTCACCGCTTCCGCAGCCGCAGTTCCGCCCTGTGCCGTCTGTCCGCCGCCGTCGAACCATCCCTGCAGGCTGCCCGCAATCATGACCGCGCCAATCACGATGACGGCTGCCGCAACCGCCATAATGACGTTAAATGCGGTTTTTTTAGCGGCTTTTGTTCCTGTTTTCATATCTCTTCTTCTCCTTCGGGGGCTTCAGCCCCGCCGCCCGCAGAGCAGACGGCCAGTTTTTGAATCTCATACGCAAAAAAATATGATAGACCGGAAACACCTCCCGGCGGTTGGGATTTCTGCCGAGCTCCGCCGCCCGGCTGCGCAGAATACCGAGAAGCGCCTCGTCGTCCATTTCCCGGTAAAGAGAAGCAAACCGCCGGACGCATGCCTGCCGGTAGAGGTTATATTTTTCCGCACGCTCCCGGTCCATATTGCGAAATGCGCCCGCTTTTTCCCATTTTTTCCATTTTTCGGCTTCCTGCCTGCACGCTTCTATTTGATCCATTTTTCCGTCTTTCCTTCCGGCATACGCAGACAAATAAAAAACCGCGGCGAATGCGATCCGCCGCGGCCGTATTCCCGCGAACAATAAAAAGACCCCTGCGCAAACGTTCCGGCGCCCGCCCGTCTTTTTTTCGTCTCTTTGTAGGTCTTCTGACTTACGCCTGTGAAAACAGCTTCTGTTGTTTTCGCGTCAGGCACCCTGCCTTCCCGGTCTCCCAGTGACTGGCTTTCGCCAACGGATGCTTGCCTCAGCGCTTACAGCGGCGGATTCCGTTTGGGACTTTCACCCAATTCCCTTGTCCATCCCCGCGCGCAAACGCACACCGCGGGGCCACAAAGCTACTTTATGAATATTTCGAAAAGGTCTCGCCGCTGCGCGGCCGGACGCTTTCCGTGCTTGCGGCGGTTTTACTGTGCGCAGAGCGCACGGCCTGTAAAGCCGCCGGTGATTTACGATCTGTTTATGCTTTTGCGCACAAATAGAATACCAGACGTTATTCGTATGATCTGCACGCAAACGTCTCTGTGTTCAGGAAACAGCTTTCCTGAACGGGCGCCCCATCCTGCGGAACGCTGTATTTATATTAGCATATTCTGTGAAACCGTATATTGAACTATTCTATTTTGCTTTGTATTTTTTTATCGACATCGGCTGTTCCGCTCTGCCGTTCATGCGCGGGCGGTGAGGCAGATCCATTGCTTTCTGCCCTGCCGGAGGACAGGCTCCGAAAATCCTGCCCTTTGCAGCAGGCTGCGGAGCTCTTCTCCGGAATAGACCGTCATTCCGCCGATGCGGCTCGTCCATGTGGCGTCGGCCGGGTCGCTTCCCTCGCATACGATGAGGAACATCCCGCCCGGCCGCAGGACCCGGCGCACCTCGGCAAAGGCGCGCGCGGGCTCCGGCCAGAAATAGACGGTCTCGAATGCGGTCGCCGCGTCGAACGCGCCGTTTTCGTAGGGAAGCGCGCTTACGTCTCCCTCCCGCACCGCACACCGCGTTCCGAGAAGCGCCTTGTTTTTCCTGCGGCTCATCTTTACGCTTTCCGGGGAATAGTCGACGCCCTCCACAAAGCTCTGCGGCCACAGCCGGAGCATACGCGCGATGTTCGCGCCGCCCCCGCACCCGATGTCGAGAATGCGCGCGTTCTCCGCCGCCCGAAGATAGGTCATGCCCCATGCGGAAAGCGGCGCGTGCCCGCGGTTCATGCCCCGCAGGATCATCCGCCCCCAAAAGCCCTCCGGCTTTCGTGTGTTCTGAAAGATACTTTTCATCGTTTTTTTGCTCCTCGCATTTTGCGGCCTGTCATCATCCGTTCCGCTTAGGCCGCTCGGTTTAGCGCGCGGAAAAACACCGCCGCTTATCTCTGCTTTCTGCGGCTGCGCCTACCCTCCGGCCGAAAAACAGGCTTCTATTCCGAGAAAGAGCTTTTCAGCTTCTCAAAGCTCTCGTCGCTGATCGCATGCTCGATGCGGCAGGCGTCCTGTTCGGCGGTCTTGGGGTCCACCCCCGCTTCGGTCAGCCGCTGCGTGAAAAAGCAATGGCGTTCATAGACCTTCTGCGCAAGGCGAAGCCCCTTTTCGGTCAATTCAAGGTCGTTTCCCGTATCCGGCCGCAGCAGCCCGTCCGCACGGAGCGCGGCGACGGCCCTGCTTACGCTGGGCCGCGAATAGCCGAAACGGCGCGCGATGTCTATCGGCCGTACCGTGCCGCTTTTCTGCTTCAGGATCAGGATCGCTTCCAAATAATCCTCGCCGGATTCATATAAATGGTCTTCGCTCGGTCTTTTTTTCATTCAGTATCTATCCTTTGCTTTTTTTCTGCGGCGGTCCTGCCGGGCCTCTTTTTATCCCTCCCGATTCATGCTTTATGGGCCGCCGTCTTTCCTGCCTCGCCTTTGAGCTTCCAGTCTGCGCTTTCCTGCTGCAGCTTTACCATGCGCGCAAACACGCCGCCGCTTTGCATAAGCTTCTCCGGCCGCCCCATTTCGGCGACCCTGCCCTCCGAGAGCACGACCACCTTGTCCGCCCCCATCACCGTGCGCATCCGGTGGGCGATCACGAGCACCGTTTTTTCCTGTACCAGCCCGGAGAGCGCCTCCTGCACCGCCGTTTCGTTCTCCACATCGAGGCTTGCCGTGGCTTCGTCGAGCAGAACAATGGGGGCGTCCTTGAGGAGCGCACGCGCGATCGAGATGCGCTGCCGCTCGCCTCCCGAAAGGGTAGAGCCGTTTTCACCGATCACCGTCTGATAGCCCTGCGGCAGGCGGGATACGAACTCCTCGCACTGTGCCGCGCGCGCCGCCGCGATCACTTCTTCATCCGTCGCGCCCCGCCGTCCGAGCCGTATGTTTTCCATGACCGTATCACGAAAGAGGACTACGTCCTGAAATACGATCGCATAGTTCTCGAGCAGCGTTTCCGGTTCCACGGAGGATACGTCCACTCCGCCGATCGTGACGGTCCCGCCGTCCACGTCCCAGAAGCGCGCCGCAAGCTTCGCCGCGGTGCTCTTCCCGCCGCCCGACGGCCCGACGAGCGCTGTTACCTCGCCCTGCTTTGCCGTGAACGACACGTCCTCGAGCACGCCCTCGTTTTCATTATAGGCGAACCGCACATGATCGAACGCGATATCATAGCCGTCCGGGGAATAGCTGTCTGTTCCCGTCTGCACCGGCTGCTCCTCAATGGCGCGCATACGTTCGACTCTGATCTGCATGCCGAACACCGCCGCCATATTGATGAGAACATTGTTAAGCGGGTCATAAACGCGCGAGGCGACGATCAGATAGATCAGGAATACCGGGAGCGCCACCTGCCCGGAAGCGAACAGCAGAACGCCCACGAGCACCGTGGTCGCGATCCCGAGCTTCAGGAGTGCCTGCGCCGACGTGACGCACACGCCCGTCACGAGCTCGCCCCGGACCGTCGCTTTTTCCTCCTGCGCAAGCGTTTCGTCGAGCCCCGCAAGATAGCTCCCTTTCTGGTTGCACGCCTTGATGTCCTTCACCGTTTCGAGCAGCTCCTGTAGGCCGTCCGTCGCCGCACGGCGCGCAAGAAGGGCGCGCGTGCCGCAGCGGTCCTGCACCTTTTTGGAGGCGGCTACGATGACCGCCGCAACGGGTATCACCCAAACGACTGCAAGGCCGAGCCGCCAGTCGAATATCAGCAGGCACGCGGAAATGATGACTGTCGAAACGGCTGTTCCGTAGAGCTGGGGGACCCAGTGGGAAAAGCCCTGCTCGAGCAGGCTGCAGTCCGACATGATCGTCGACGTGAGGTCGGAAAGGTCCCGCTTCCCGAAAAACGACAGCGGCAGTGCGCGCAGCTTTTCCGCGAGACGCACGCGCCTGTTTGCGCTTTCATCATAGACCGATATGAACAGAGCCTTATATTGGAAATAGTGTACGAGATAGATCACTGCCACGAGCGCCGCTGCAAGGGCGGTATAGCCCCACACCCCGGCCGCCGGGTCTCCGCCGGCGGAAAGCGCCGTTATAATGTTCATCAAAACGAGGAGCAAAAGCCCCGCCGGGATCATCAGGCTGATATTCGCAAGCATCGTGAGCAATGCGGCGCGCACAAGGTCTTTCGCGCCCTTTTCCGTCAGCGCATAGCGCTGCTGTAACCGTTTGATCATGCCATTGCCTCCTTTCCGGCCGCTCCGCCGACTTTCCACTGTGCCGCCGTTTGATAGTCTTTCCACATCGCGGCATAGACGCCTTTCCGGGCAAGCAGTTCTGCATGCGTTCCCTGCTCCGCCACGATGCCGTCCCGCAGGACCACGATGCCGTCCGCATCCTGTACGGTAGACAGCCGGTGTGCGATCATCAGCACCGTTTTCCCTTTTGTCAGCGCCTCGAACGCCTTTTGGATAAGCGCTTCGTTTTCCGGGTCCGCAAATGCCGTGGCCTCGTCGAGCACGATGATGGGCGCGTCCTTCAGAACGGCGCGGGCAAGCGCGATGCGCTGCTGCTCTCCGCCCGAAAGGTATACGCCCTTTGCGCCGACCACCGTATCGAGGCCGTCCGGCAGCTTCCCGAGGATATCTCCGCACTGCGCGGCCTCCGCAGCCCGCAGTACTTCCCCGCGCGACGCCTCCGGGCGCGCGGCGCGTATGTTCTCGAGCAGGCTCGTTTTAAAGAGGCGGGTATCCTGAAACACGAACGCGATGGAATCCATCAGCTCCTCCGGCGCGATTTGGCGCACGTCCGCGCCGCCCACGAGCACCGCCCCCTCCTGTACGTCCCAAAAGCGCGGAATGAGGCTCGCCGCCGTCGTTTTTCCGCCGCCCGACGGTCCGACGAGCGCCACCGTTTTTCCCGCGGGCACTGTAAAGCTCACGCCTGCAAGCGCGGGATGCTCCGCTCCGGGATAGGTAAAGGTCACGTTTTTCAGCTCGATCTCCGTTCCCCGCGGGGAAACGGACGCGGCCGCTTTAGGCAGCGGCTGCTGTTCCATGATCTCATCCAGCTTGTGTACGGCCTCCGCAGCCTGCATAGACGCTTCACCCGCATACATCAGGCGGGAGATCATCATCGCGCACAGCGGCGTAAAGAGAACATAGAAAATAAGGTCTGCAAGCGCGCCCCAGCCGTCCGACGAGACGCTGCAAAGTATCATTCCCGCCGGGATCAGCAGGAGGAACGCCGCGTTCAGAACGGTGGTAAACAGCGACATGGGAACGCGGTTCACCATGGCGTAATCCGAAGCCATCTTTCCATAGCTCATGATCGACGCATAAAAGGTCTTAAAGGAATATACCGTCTGCTGGAACACCTTGACGACCGGAATACCGCGCACATATTCCGTCGCTTCCGCGCTCAGGTCCTCGATGGCGCGCTGATAGCGGCTGAAAAAGCCCGCCTGCTTGCCGCCCATCATGCGGAACAGCGTAATGACGCCGATCACAATGGGTATGAGGCACAAAAGCCCGAGTCTCCATTCGAATACGAACAGCAGAGCCACCGCCGCGATGGGCGTCACCACCGCGCCTACCGCGTCGGGCAGCTCGTGCGCGAGCAACGTCTCCGTAAGCCCGGCGTTATCGTCGATCGTCTTGCGCAGCCTGCCCGACTGGCTGCCTGTGAAAAAGCCGAGCGGCAGGTCTACGAGCCGCTTTGCCGCGGCGGAACGCATGTTCCGCGCCGTTCGGAACGCAGCGAGATGCGTGCACATCAGCGCGGCGAAATAGACGCCTGCGCCGATCAGCGCGAACCATACGGCATACCAGCCGTACTGCGCCAGCTCTTCCACGCTCCCGCCCGCGGCTGCTTCAAAAATGCCGCGCGCCACGAACCAGATCAGGATATACGGCGCCATAGACAGCACGGCGGATATCCCCGACAGCACGCAGCCGAGCACCGTCAGCTTCCGGTAGCCTCCGGCGTATTCCATCAGCCGCGCAATATTTCCTTTCTTCCTTGGTTTCACTGTAACTCCTCCTTGCTTTTCGTTGGTTAGCATTCGCTAACATTAGACGATTATAAACCGCTTCAAGGAATCGTTCCAGCGCCAAAGCATGCGTTTTGCTCCAAAACGGCATCTTTTTTGTACAGCCGGGGAGAAATGCCGAAGCGCTCCGTAAATGCGGCGGAAAATTTGCTCGCGTTCCGGTAGCCGACCGTCTCCGCGACCTCGCCCACGGAAAGCCTCGTCGTTCCAAGCAGCAGGGCCGCCTGCTCCATACGCCTGCGCTTCAGATATTGCCCCGGCGTTTCCCCGTATACCTTTTTAAATTCTTTTTTGAGCGTCGTTTCGCTCACCCGGCAAAGAACGGCAAGCTCCGCGAGTGTATAATGCCGCTTCAGGTCCTCCGTCAGACGGCGGGCCGCCTCTTCCGCACGCGGTACGCTTCCCCGGCAATAGCCGGAGAACAGCGGCGCTCCGCTGTCCGCGCGCCGGAACATGACGAACAGCAGGAGCTCCGCCGCTTTCAGCCTGTAATAACCGTGCCGTGCCCGTGCAGGCGCACGGTAGATCTCGGATACGATATGCTGGATCTCCGGGTCTGCGCGCAGCACGAACAGCCCCTCGCAAAGAATGTGCTCAAACAGCTCGCCAATATGGATCCGTTCGCCTAAAAAGGAGTTCAGCGCACGTTCCGCTTCCTCTATGTGCAGGAGGATGCTGAGTCCATAATATTCGCCGGATACGAACGTGGAGTAGTCCGCCGGGCTGCCCATATCGCTGAATGCAAGGTCCTGCGGGCCGAGGCCAAGATGCCGCCCATCCCGCAGCACGCATTCATACCGCCCGCGCAGGCAGTGGTTGATCTCGATAAAGCCGGGCCGGGGCGCTTCGTTGCGGAAGCCGCAGGAGGTATGGAAATCATTGAATACGAGCAGGACGCCGGGCAGGACCTCCGAGGCCGTCAGGCGGCCGAAGCCGTCCGGAAAATCGATGCGGTAGAGCGTGCGTTCCTCATCTGTGCCCTCCCGCCGCAGCTTTCCGGGAAAAATAAATTCCCAATTCATGACATCTCTCCTATTCTCGTTTCGCTTCATTAGTTAGCTTATGCTAACTCAATTGGAGTATACTCCCTGCCGCTTCATTTGTCAAGGCGGACCGCCGGGAGCCCTTGGGCCATGCAGCTGTCCGCCGGGCTGCGCGTCTTGTTTTTCCCGGTCACCGCTGCGGATCGAGTGCGATCTTGACGACGCCGTCCTCCTTGCGCTCAAACAGGCGGTATGCCTCCATCGCCCGGCTGAGCGGGAAACGGTGCGTGATGAGGGGCGTCGTATCGAGCCTGCCCTGCGCGATCAGCTCCAGAATTTTGCCGCAGGCGTTCGCGTCCACCCCGCCCGTTTTGAACGTGAGGTTTTTCCCGTACATATCGGGGAGCGGGAGAATTTGCGGCCTGTCGTACATGGCGACCACGCACACGTTCGCGTTCGGGCGCGCCGCGCGCCACGCGAGCCCGAAGGTATTTTCCCCCCCGGCGACTTCAAACACAACGTCCGCGCCGCGCCCATCCGTCAGGCCGCGCAGCAGCGCCATGGCGTCCTCTTTTTCCGGGTTTACCGCAAAATCCGCGATCCCCATTTTCCGTGCGAGGGCGAGACGCTCTTCCGCGACGTCTGCGATCACGATGTGCGCCGGCTCATACAGGCGCGCGCATGCCGCCGTGCACAGGCCCGTCGGCCCTGCGCCGAGCACGAGTGCCGTGTCGTTTTTTTGAAGCTCCCCGATCTGCGCGGCCCAATAGCCCGTTGCGAGGATATCGCCCACGAAAAGCGCCTGTTCGTCCGTCACTCCGTCCGGGATCCGGTCAAGGCCGCTGTCTGCAAAGGGAACGCGCACATATTCCGCCTGCCCGCCGTCGATGCGGCAGCCGAGCGCCCAGCCGCCGTTTTCGTCCGTGCAGTTGTTGACAAAACCGCGCCGGCAAAAAAAACAGTGTCCGCAGAACGTTTCCACGTTGACCGTCACCCGGTCGCCCGGCCGCACTGTTTTTACGTCTTTGCCAACCTCTTCCACCACGCCCACCATTTCATGGCCCACAATAACGCCCGCCTTTGCCCGCGGAACGCTTCCGTGTTTTATGTGCAGGTCGCTCGAGCAGATGGACGCGAGCGTCACCCGCACGACCGCGTCCGTTTCTTTTTCCAGCTTCGGAACGGGGCGTTCCGTAAGCGTAAATCTTCCTTTTTCCTCAAATACGACAGCTTTCATCTTCCGCCTCCTTACTTTCTTTCTTATTATATAAAATCGGGAGGCGTTTGTCATGCGGAGGGGGATATGCCCGGCCGCAGCGCTTTCCATACGGCGGGCCTCCTTTTCTAAATGCCGCGCGCACGCTTATCGTTTTTATTTGCGTATCTTTCTTTGGCGTGCCCGTTCCCTGCCCCGCCCGCCTTTTCCAAAGCCATTCCCTTGACAGGGTATCCGCGGCCCGTTAAAATAGTTTATAATTGAACCGTTTACTCAGGAACGATAGGAGGGCCTGCATATATGCAGCATGAGGAACGCTATCTGCGTCCGCTGCTCTATTTGAGCCGGAAGCTGAAAAAGCTGTATGAAAGGGAATGCGCAAGGGCTGCGGAGCCGTTCGGCCTGTCGCAGGGGGAGGCGGACGTGCTTTTGTTCCTTTCCAACAATCCGGGGTTCGATACGGCGATGGACGTCGTGAAATACCGCTCCGTCTCCAAGGCGCTCGTTTCCAAGGCGGTGGAGTCTCTTTCCGCGCGCGGCTATCTTACGCTGCACACCGACCGGAGGGACCGCCGGTATACGCACCTTGTTTTGACGGAGGCGGCAGCCCCCGCCCTGCACGCCCTGCACGGCGCGCAGGAGGCGTTCCTTGCGCTGCTCGGAGGCATGACCACGCCCGGGGAACGCGCCGTGATCTCTGCTGTGTTCGAGCGGCTGTGCGAAAAACTGGAAACGGTATAGGAGGAAAGCAATGGATACGGCAGTACAAAACGAAAAAACAGACCTCGGCACGGGAAAGGTAGGCAGGCTTTTGTTCCGTCTTGCCATACCCACCGTGGCCGCACAGGTCGTCAACGTGCTGTATAATATGGTGGACCGTATGTATATCGGCCATATCGACGTGATCGGCGCGCAGGCCCTGACGGGGGTGGGCGTGTGTATGCCGCTCATCATGATCATCTCCGCGTTCGCGGCGCTCGCGGGCATGGGCGGCGCGCCCCGCGCGTCCATCATGATGGGGCGGGGCGATTATCCCGCCGCGGAAAAGATACTCGGCAACTGCACCACCCTGCTCCTGATTCTCGCGGGCGCGCTCACCGCCGTTTTTCTCGTGTTCGGGCGGCCCATGCTGATGCTGTTCGGCGCGAGCGCGGACACCATCGCCTATGCCATGCAGTATATGCCCATCTATGCCGCAGGGACGGTGTTCGTGCAGATCGCCCTCGGCCTCAACCCGTTCATCACGGCGCAGGGCTTTGCCAAAACAGGCATGCTGACCGTGCTCATCGGCGCGGCCCTCAACATCGTTTTGGACCCCATCTTCATCTTCACCTTTGATCTTGGCGTTGCGGGCGCGGCGCTTGCGACCATCCTCTCGCAGGCCGTATCCTGCATTTGGGTGTTTTGTTTTCTCGCCGGGAAGCGCGCCATCGTGCGCCTGCGCCCGAAAAACCTCCGGCCCGAGGCCTCCGTGCTGCTGCCGTGCGTGCTGCTCGGGCTTTCGCCGTTCATCATGCAGTTCACCGAAAGCGTGATCGCGGTATGCTTCAACGCCTCTCTCCAGCAATACGGCGGCGATATCGCCGTGGGCGCGATGACCATCCTTACCACGGTGATGCAGTTCTCCCTCCTGCCCCTCATGGGGCTTTCGCAGGGCGCGCAGCCCATCGTGAGCTTCAACTACGGCGCGCGCAATTCCGGACGGGTGAAGCAGGCGTTCCGCCTTTTGCTCATCGCAAGCGTCCTCTATTCGGCGGCCCTGTGGGCGCTCGCCATGTTCGCGCCGCAGGTCTTGGCTTCCATTTTTACCAAAGACCCCGCCCTGATGGATATGACCGTCTACGCACTGCGCATTTATATGGCCTCAACGGTGGTGTTCGGCGTACAGATCGCCTGCCAGCAGACGTTCATTGCGCTCGGCAACGCAAAAACGTCCCTGTTCCTCGCCGTTTTCCGTAAAATTTTGCTGCTCATCCCGCTCATCTACCTCCTGCCCGCGCTGATTCCCGACAAGGTGTTCGCAGTCTATCTCGCGGAGCCCGTGGCGGACGCTATTGCCGTCGCAACGACTGCCATCGTGTTCACCGTCCAGTTCCGCCGCTCTATGAAGCAGCTCGACGAAGAGGCGGCCGCGCTTGCGGCGGAAAGCTGATGCTATAAAAACGGAGGTCTTTTCAAATACAAAAAGCATTGAAGGAACCGCTTCAATGGCGGCCTGTATGAAAAACTTTTTCTTTTCAGGCGGGAATATATTTATTGGCAGTGAACAAAAACAAAATGCTTGTTGTCTGCGGCGTACAGGCTGCAAACGGAAAAATAGATAGGATTGGAAATGGTGTGCGCATTGAAAATGAGGTGCGTATCGAAGCAGAGTTGGCTGACCTAATGAAAAAGTGCGGTAGTAGACGTGCTGCGATAAAGGAGATGGCTGAAAAGTATGGATGGAAATACACAGAAATCAGATAGGGATATAAGAAATTGGTTCCACAAGGAAGCGCTTGCACAGTATACGCCGGAGCAGCTTAAATACGCACAGGAGCGATTCAATGAATATAGTGATGATGAAATCTCGCACGCAGAAGTCGAACGAAGAGGGTTGCATTTTTGGGGAGACGGAGATGGAGCCTTTGATATAGAAATAGATCAAGACCAGATCGATACTCTGCTTTGGTTGAGGCCCAAAAGCGTAGAGCAATAAGCGAAAAACAGCAGATATTTTAAAGCTTATGCTGGGAGGATTGTAGTATGCTGATGTGTCCACCTAAGATTTTGTGGGGGAAGATCAAACCCGGAGACGAGAGAGATCAATATGGGTATAGTCGTTGGGTATTGACGATAGATGATCCAACGCCGGAAGAACAGGCGGCCTTTGATAAATTTGTCAAAGCGTGCTTGGGAGAAGAAGCTACGATGATCGAGGAAATAGACTGAACCGCCCCAAAAGGGCGGGTTTTGGTTGGCCGGAGCATGAGCGGAAAGGCGGTTTGTGCGGAGAAGCAAGGGGCGAAAAGCATTGAAACAAAGCGGTAAAATGGTAGAATAGTATCAAAGATAAAAGCGGTAGGGATTAAAGGCGAAGTGCATTTGCCCCCGGAATCGATACATATTGAGCTTTTGCATTTTGACGATAATCCTATCGGTAAAGAGCGGGAATATGGCGTAACGGAAGATGCGGCAAAACAATTTATAGCAAATACGAAAGCTTCTGTTAACAAACGGAAAGGTGAGTTTGAGAACTATTACAGCGCAGAGGGGTGCGCGTCCGTTAACAAAAAGACGGGAAATATCAGGACTGCATACAAAGAGAACGAATTTACGGACAGCGTAAAGGCTATGAGGGAGGTGCTAAAAAAATATGGCGGGTGATGTCGAATATCCGAGCCGCGTTATGTGTCCGTTGATTGACGAAATGTTGAGCGCGGGCGATTGCGTAGCAGTAACAGATATAACAGATGGATTTATTAAGGAACGTGTACTGCAAGACCGTTTTAAGGAAAAAGAAAACTGGCGCGAGATATGTTTGAGTTGTGATAACCGCAAGTACGTCAATAGCGAGGCATAAAGGTGAAAGCGCAGGACTTGAAATATCATATATTAGACACATTGTCGATGTATTGGCACGGAAATATGATTTGAGATATACTTTTGAACGGCGGAAATAGATATGAAAAAAGATAAAGAGGTAGTGCTTGACGATACGAATTTAGGAAGTGCGCAGTGCGAATATTGCGCTCACTATATAGGCAATCGCAAATGCAAGGCATATCCTAATGGTATTCCGATTGAAATATGGCAATTATGGGTAGACCACAAAAAACCATATAATGGAGATGGCGGCATTACTTACAAGCCGGAATCCAAAGAACATACAGAAGTCATGTGTCCGTTGACTGATGAAATGTTAGGTTCTGGAATTTGTGCAATGATAGTTGGGATTTCTGAAGGGCTGATAAGCGAAAGCTACCTTGCGGATTCTTTTAAGGAAAAAGAAAACTGGCGCGAGATATGTGAGCATTGCGAAAATCGAAAATATGCTGATGATGAAGCATAGGACTGTTAGTAATGAGATAAACCGCTCGAAAGGGCGGTTTTTTAATGGGAAAACGGGATCAAAAAGCGTTGTTGCCGCAAGGAAAACGGGAGCGGCGGACCGGGCTTTTCTGAAGCAAATTAGGAAAATGCCGTAAAAAGGCCGCGGCGCCTCTGCCTGTGCCCGCGGCCTTTTGCTTCTTTTCTTGTTTTTCTTATACCTCTTTTTTCCGGTAAATGTGCACGGATGCGGGATAGGACACCGCAAGCGCTGCTGCGCCGCAGAGGGGCAGCAGCCACAAAAGGACGGAAAAGGCCGCCTCCACTGCCGCGTCATCTACCGTTCCGTTCCCAAACAGCCCGATGAACGTCATAAACGGCACAAGAAAAATAACGATCACGATGATGCGGCTTTTTTCCACCCCGAATTTGAAGATCAGCGGAATGATGACACTGATGGAAAGCAGGCCGCAGGCCACAAGAAACACCATCGTAAAAAAGACCTCCGGCCCGAGGCCCGTGCCGCTCACCGCCGCAAGCACGGCGGAGACCGCGAGCCCCATGCCCATTCCGACGCCTATCATGATGAGGGAAAACAGGTATTTCGAGCGGACGATCTGCTCCCGCGTGAACGGGAGCGTAAGGACGAATTTATCCCACTTGCTGACGGCATCGTAGTTGAACGAAACAAAGCACATCATGATGCCCACGAACGTACAGACGCCGATGGCAAAGCCCGATGAAAAGCTTCCGTTCTGCGAGACCGCAACAGGAATGATGCAGACCGCGATGATGAAGAGATACATTTTCAAAAAGCTTTTGATCCCCAGAATCTCTTTCAGCAAAAGGCCTTTCATACCGTCTCCCCCTTTATCATAAGCAGCATGACGTCCTCAAGGGCGGCGCTGTCCAGCGTGAGGTCCGGATATTTGCGCGCCGCGGCGTTTTTGTCCGCAGTCAGCACCTCATAGCCGAAGGCGGACCTGCGGCAGCGGAGGACGTCCTCCGGCGCGATCCGGGCGAATTCCTTTTCCCCACACTTCAGAATGCCATAGCCGTACAGCATTTTGTCCTTGTTCTCCGAGAGCACCACCCGGCCCTCGTGAAGAAAGGTAATATAGTCCGCCACCTTTTCCAGATCGCTCGTGATATGCGAGGAAATGAGGATGGAATGCTCCTCATCCTGAATGAAATCGAGGAATACGTCCAATATCTCGCTGCGCACAACGGGATCGAGCCCGCTCGTCGCCTCGTCGAGTATCAGAAGCCTCGGACGGTGGGAAAGCGCCGCCGCAATAGACAGCTTCATCTTCATGCCCCGCGAAAATTCCTTCAGCTGTTTTTCCCACGGCAGGCCGAAGCGCTCCGCATACGTGCGGAACAGCGCGTCGTCCCACGTTTTGAAGAGATTGCGCAGGATGGCCGCCGCTTCTTTGCACCGCAGCGCTTCATAGAAGCAGCTTTCCTCCATCACCACGCCGATCTGTTCCTTGATCTCCCGTTCGTTTTTGATATGGTCGAGGCCGAACACCTCGATGCGGCCCGCGTCCGCGCGTATCATATTCAAAACGAGCTTTAAGACAGTGGTCTTGCCCGCGCCGTTTTCGCCGATGAGGCCCATGATGCTGCCCTGCGGCACAGTAAAGCTTACGTCCCGGAGGGCAAAATCCCGGTATTCCTTGCTTACGTTTTTCAAGCTGATGCTGTTCATGTCCTATCCTTTCATGTGAAGCCCGCGGGCGCTATTCTTCATAGAGAATGCGCAGCATCTCTTCCAGCTCCGCGCGGGAAATACCGCTGCTTTTCGCCGCGCAGACGGCGTTTTTCAGATGTTCCTCGGCAGCCTTTAATTGCTCCTCGCGGATAAACTCCACATTTTTCTGCGCCACGAAGCTCCCCTTGCCGGTGAAGCTCTCGATAAAGCCGTCGCGCTCAAGATCATCGTACGCGCGCTTTGTTGTGATGACGCTGATCCTCAGTTCCTTTGCCAGCAGCCGCATGGACGGAAGGGCGTCCCCCTCCTTGAGCTCCCCGCTGATGATCATGCTCTTGATCTGCGAGGTGATCTGCTCATAGATCGGCTTTCCGCTGGAATTGCTGATGATGATATCCACTCATCAACCCTCCCGGTTTAAAATTGTATATATACAACATATACAATATAACACCCTGCCCCGCCTCTGTCAACCGGGGAAGTCAAAAAAACAGGACGCGGTAAGCGTACGGCGCGCAGAACGGCGGGCGCGGGCCGCTTAGCTTCTTTTTCCTTTCGGCCGGAGCGCGACAAAGACGGCCGAACGGCCATAGGTAAGCGTACGGCGCGCAGAACGGCGGGCGCGGGCCGCTTAGCTTCTTTTTCCTTTCGGCCGGAGCGCGACAAAGACGGCCGAACGGCCATAGGTAAGCGTACGGCGCACAGAACGGCGGGCGCGGGTCACTTAGCTTCTTTTTCCTTTCGGCCGGAGCGCGACAAAGACGGCCAAACGGCCATAGGTAAGCGTACGGCGCGCAGAACGGCGGGCGCGGGTCACTTAGCTTCTTTTTCCTTTCGGCCGGAGCGCGACAAAGACGGCCGAACGGCCATAGGTAAGCGTACGGCGCGCAGAACGGCGGGTGCGGGTCACTTAGCTTCTTTTTCCTTTCGGCCGGAGCGCGACAAAGACGGCCGAACGGCCGCGGACGGAAATTGCCCGTTGAAACAAAATGAGATCCTCATTATAATAAAGAAAAGCCTTATGGAATGGTCTGCGTGTTTCAAATTCAAATACTTCTGTTCCGCTTTCAGTCAGCAGATATTTTAAAAGACATTTTGGAGGCGGGGGATCTGCAAAATGAAAAAAGAAATTTTACGGTTGGAAAATGCGTCATGGCGGTGTAAGGCCAACGCATCCCTGAAAAAAATATCTATGAGCCTTTACGAAGGGGAATTGCTGAGTATTATGGGGCTGAGCAGCTCCGGTATCGATATTTTGCCTAAAATTCTTTCCGGGGAGGTCATGATCGGCGAGGGCAAGCTCTATTTGAACGGAACTCCCGTTTCTTCCGCTTCCGTAAGCCGTTTCCAGCAGGAACATCATATCTATTGCCTGAACGCTTCCTGCGCGTTGTTCCCCGAATTTTCGATCGCGGAAAATTTTACCGCGATCCGGAAAATCTCTCCGGCTTCCTTTTTTCTCAACCGGAAAAAAGCATACTCGCATACGCAGTATTATCTCGATTTCGCCGGACTGCCGCTCGACGCTTCCATGCCGGCGGGCCGCATCACTGAAGCGCAGGCGCATCTCGTCCAAATTATGAAATTCGTCTCTCAGGGGGCTAAGATCATTATTTTGGACCGGATCGCAACACTATACAGCGCACAGGATTTTTCGGCGCTGCTGCATCTGATCCGCAGACTGAAGCAGGTCTCTTTCATCTATATCGGTACGCAGCCCGATCTGATGGCCGAGCTTTCCGACCGTATTCTGGTCCTTCGGGGCGGATATGCCGCCGGTGTGATCCATCATGACCTGTATAATGGAAATCTTTTGTTTTCCATGATGACAAAAAGGCAGCCAAAAAAGATGGCTTTTTCCGCCCGCCTGCATCCGGGCAGAGATACCGTCCTGCGGATAAACGCGCTTCCGGTCGGCAAAAGCAGGCTTTCCTGCTGCGTGCATGGCGGCGAGATCCTTGGGATCGCGGACTATACCGGCTCTCTTTCCAAATTAGAGCAGATGCTGTTCCCTCCGCGCCGTTCGGCGGAGGATATTTTATGGGTGGACGGGCGCGGCGCAGGCTCTCTGAAAAAAGCCGTCTCCCTCGGCCTTTCCTTTGTAAACGGTGCGTCTGCCTCCCACAGCTACATCAACAGCTTTACGCTTCCGGAAAATCTTTCCTTTCAGCTGCTCGGCAAATCGCCGTTCAATGTCAAAAAACGTGTTTCGGAGCATATCTATCATTCCTGCATCGGTTCCTTTTCCGACGCAGAGCTTAAGTCGCGCGGGCAGTCTTTCGACCTGAAGACGCTGCTTTTCCGCTGCCTGTACTCACGTCCCTCCGCAATGATCATCAACCACATCACCGCGCTGCTCGACCCGCTTCAGTCCGAGGAGCTCCTTTCCATCGTCCGCAGAATTGCTTCCGAGGGGATCGGCATCCTTTTCATCTCGCCGGAGATCTCACACTGCTACAGCCTGTGCAGCCGCATCCTGTGCCCTACGCGCCGGATGGGGTATGTGGAGATCGACCCTGCTGCCGTATCCTATCAGGAGCTGCTCGATTTCATTTGTCTGCAGCATTCTGAAAAAACTGCTGCTCTCGGGGCTTATCTTGTTTAAAGGGAAGCTGTATCTCCACATCCGTTCCTTCGCCTAAGGTGCTGAACACATGCAGCCCGTATCCCTCCCCATATAAAAGCCGGATGCGGTCGTTTACATTTTTCAGCGCGATCCCTTTTCCCTTTCTGTTTTGGAGCTGCTCGGTGGAAAGATGGATCGGTTCCTGCATCGAGGCGTTGATTTTTTCCACCTGCTCGTCGTCGATCCCTACCCCATTATCCATCACATTGATGATCATCCGGCTCTCCGTCAGCGTGATCCGGAGAATGATCCTGCCCTTTCCCTCCTTCATTTCAAGGCCATGATAGATCGCGTTTTCAATAATGGGCTGTATCGTCATTTTCGGCAAATAGCCCTGCAGGGCCTCTTCATCAGAAATGATCTTCTGCAGCGAGACCTTTTCCCCGAACCGGAATTGCTGTATGAGCATGTAATTATCCGTATTTTTCAGTTCGTCCGTCAGCTGTACGATGCTTCCTTTGCGGCCGATGCTGTAACGGAAAAAAGCGGACAGCGCTTCCGTCATTTTCGCGATTTTTTCAGTCTTGTCCAAAACCGCCTGCCCGCGGATCGATTCCAGCGTATTGTATAAAAAGTGGGGATTGATCTGGCTTTGCAGGCTGTCGAGCTCCGCTTGTTTTTTATAGACCAGCGCCGCGTATTCGCGCTCCGACAATTCCTTCAAAGTATCCAGCCGCAGCGCCTCATAGGCATACGCCATATAGTTCGGCCTTTGCGTTTTCTCCGCTACGATCCCTTTTCTTTCGATCTCGCGGAGCGGCAGGTACAGATACCGGAATACAAAATAAAGGGCAACCGCCGCACCCGCGATCATCGCGGCAGTTCCCCATGCCAGAAGAGGCGTCCTTTCCATACCGAACGAGATCCCCCAAAATACCAGCGCACACGCGACTGCCGCGCCCGCGATGCCGAGATATTTGCTGATCGATTTTCTCTTTTTCCCACAGTCAGGTCTTTTTTTCACGTATCTGCACCCGCTTTTATCTTCCGTGAAGCTTTTTATATTCCGTGGGAGTGATCCCTACGGTCTTTTTAAAGAGCTTGCTGAAATACTTCTGGTCGCGGTAGCCGATTTTTTCCGCCAGCTCCGTAATATTGCATTGCCTGTCGCACAGCATTTTTTTGGCGATATCGATGCGGAATCCAAGCAGATAATCGATAAACCCGATCCCCTCCTGCCGCTTGAACAGAGTGCTGAAATAGGCGGGGCTGATATGCAGGCATCCCGCCACATCATCAAGGGAAATGCTTTCGGAATAGTGCTCCTGCACATACCGCTTCGCCTCCCGGATGCACCAGTGCTCCTCCGTCCGCGTTGCCTCGTTATATTCTGTCAGACAGGATATCACCGTTTTTCGTGTCATATCGTACAGCTCCTGCTTTGTCTTTCCGTTTCTCAGCATCCGGAAAAGGACTTCCTTCCTCCACGGAATCTCCTCCGTTCCGTAAAGGCTGCCCATACCCGCATAAAACCGGTTCAGCAGCGCTTTCATTGCAAGATAAAGCGCCGTCGCAGGTTTTGAGAGCAGCCCGTCCCTCATTGCATCAAAGTATTCCTCCACCGCATGCGTCTTTGCAAGTCCGACTAAATTTAAAAATTCCAGCATCTGTTCGTTGCTCAGCGGCATAGGATGCCGCATCTGCCTCCGGAAGCGGATCACCCGGTCCACTCCATCGTCGAGCCTTTGGACGGCAGCCAGCTCAGCTTCGTCCGCCATTTCCCCCTCCAGAGAGGAATGAACGCGCGACAGGCCCGCCGTCACATGCGCATACATATAAAGGTCCTGTATCAGCTCCGGCAATGCCGCTTCGATCTCTTTCACGGCGGCGTCCATATCCATTCCATTCACCATGCAGAAGAGGGTGCCAGCCTCTTGCTGAACGATGCATTCCCATCCGCTGCCCTTGAGCCGTTTTTTTATTTTTTCTGCGGCCTGACAGAGCAGAGTATCCATATATTCGTCTGTGTTCATCAGTTTGCCATCCAATCTGACGATGAAAAACAGATAGCTGCCTTCGGGCAGCAGCCGCAGCATATATTTCTGGTTGAGCTCTGAAACAGGCGCCGTGCAGACCTGCTTCGGGTCGGTGCGGAATAGGTTCAGGAAATCATCCTGTATCTTCTGTCTGCTCTTTTCCAGCTCTAGCTGGATCTGCTTCTGCCGCTCGATTTGTCCGCGCTTTTCGTCATATTTGCCGCGGATATCTCTTAATATCCCGTTCAGCTCTTCCGCATTGATCGGCTTGACCAAAAAATAATTCACTCCATATTGAATCGCCGAATGTGCGTATTCAAATTCCTTATGGCCACTGATCGCAACAAATTCGCACGTTCTGTTTTCCTTTTGGCAGAGCCGTACCAGCTCAAGTCCATCCTTGCCCGGCATCCTGATATCTGTCAGAACGATATCCGGCTCCTGCTCGCATATTGCCTGATATGCCGAATTCCCATCATAAACGGCTCCGAGCGGTGTCAGCCCGATCCCCTCCCAGTCGATCATGTCTTGGAGCAATACGCAGACCAGCTGTTCATCGTCCGCGATCAGAACCTTCAGTTTTCCGTTCATCTTGGCCGCCTCACTTTCTGCCGGCTGTTCTATGATAGCAGGGGAAGCACACAGCGGACTCTATCTCATGCCCGCGAGGCATCCCCATGCATCGCACGGCTCCGAATTTTCTGCAGCTGCGAAAAAGCGGGCTGCGTTCTGTCGTGCAGACTGCAGAAAACACCAAACATATCCTCATAAATTCCCCTGTTTTTCCGGTTCGGCGTATATTCCCTGCGGATGGCAAATACTTTTTCAAGCGCGGCCTCCGGGCTTTCATACAGGCCTGCGCCCACTCCCCCCATCAGCGCCGCGCCCAAAACGCTTCCTTCGCTCTCTTTCAGCGTATAGACCGGTCTTTCATAAATATCCGCCTTGATCTGGCTCCACAGCTCTCCCTTTGCGCCGCCGGACACATGGTATATCTTTTTGATCCCGAGCCCGCTCTCCTCAAAAACGGCAAGCGTGCGCTTCAGGTCGAACGCGACGCCCTCCAAAAACGCGCGTACCATCTGCGCCGTGTCGGAGCCCAGATGCAGCCCCAGAAACGCTCCGCGGGAATCGGGGCTTCCCGCGGAACGCTCGCCCAGAAGATACGGGAGGTAGACCAGTCCGTCCGCCCCCGCGGGCACGGTTTCCGCCAGCCCGGACAAATAGTCGTATGGGTCCGCCCCCCTGCGCCGCGCCGTTTCCGCTTCGCTTTTTGCGACCGTATCGCGCAGCCACCGAAAGCCCGCCCCGGCGGCATCCAGCACACCGTAATGCATCCAGTTTCCGGAAACGTCTTTCAGCTCCAGTAATTTTTTATGGAACAGCGGCCGTCTGCCGATGCAGCATACCGTAGCCGCCGTTGCGGTGGAATCGACTGCGAGGCCGTCTTCCCGAAGCCCGGACGTGAACATGGAGGCCGGGAAATCGCCGCTGCCGCATACGACCTTGGTTTTCGGGGAGAGCCCCGTCTCCCGTGCGGCCTTGGCAGACACGTTCCCGATCACCTCGAACGAGCCGGCAATATCCGGAAGCTTGCTTCTGTCGATCCCGACCGCCGCCAGCGCTTCGTCCGACCAGCTTCCCGTCTTCCAATCCATTGCATAGGTGCCCGACGCTTCCGTCTGGTCCGTAAAAAACTCTCCCGTCAGACAGCAGTTTATATAGTCTTTCGGGGAAAGAAACCGATAGGTCCTTTCATAAAGCCTCGGAGCGTTTTCACGGATCCATCTGATCTTGAAGCCCATCCACGTTGTAGAGGGGAGGTTCCCGGTGATCCGGTAGCACCGCTCCGCCGTTTCTTCTCCCATCGCTTCTACGGCCGGGGCGACACGCTTGTCGCAGTATAGCTGCGTATCGCGTGACAGGAGGCTACCGTCCCTGCCTACGGCGACAGGGCCGTGCATGTGCGCGCAGCAGCCGACCGACAGGATATCGGCGGGCGGCACGCCGCTTTTTCCCAGAATATACCGGATGCTCTGCACGACGGCCTCCCACCATGCCCCGGCATCCTGACTGGCCCATGAGGGATGGTCGATCCGCACATACTGCTCCGTCGTTTTTGAACAGATATTGTTCTCTTTTTCGTCGAACAGACAAACCCGTATCGACTGCGTTCCAACATCGATCCCCAGCAAATATTTCATTTTATTTCTCCTGTCGTTTCGGATCACGAAGGATGGGACACATTCAGGACTACCTTTTGCACATCGTTTTTGTGATCGTCAATGTATTGATAGGCCTGCGCCGTTTCCGTCAGATCAAACCGTTTTGAAATCAGCTTTTCCAAATTTACCTTTTTTTCTTCCGCGAGCCTGATCGCTTCCACATAATCCTCATGCAGATACATAAGCGTTCCCACCAACGAATATTCCCGATCCTGAACGTTGGCCATCTCGACGCTGGCTTTTCCGCCATAAACCGCTACGATAACAATAGTAATACCCTTGCGCGCGATATTCAAGACTTCGTTCAGCGCATGCTCGTTCGCGCTGCATTCAAATACGACGTCTGCGCCGTCCGGGCCGAATGCTTTCGTCATTTCGTCTTTCAGATCTTTTTTGCTGACATTGACCGGATAATCGATGCCGCATGCCTTTGCCATATCGAGCTTATATTCGGAAACGTCCGTGATCATGACGGCGCCGGCTCCCATTCCTTTGGCGCTCTGCGCCACCAGATTTCCGATCGTACCCGCGCCGATCACGAGGACTTTTTTCCCCGATATCTCCGCGCAGCCGCGCCTTACGGCATGAACGCCGACCGCCAGCGGCTCGATCAGCGTTCCCTCCGCATAGCCAAGACCGTCCGGCAGGCGGTATAAAAGATCTGCGTCTACCGCGTAATACTCCGAGCTCGCGCCCGTATCCTGACACCCAAGCACCTCGAGCCTGTCGCATATATTATAGTGCCCGGTCCTGCACTGCAGACACTCCCCGCATATCTTCTGCGGCCTGTAGATCACCCGGTCGCCTACCGCGACGGAGGTAACGTCTTTTCCTGTTTCCACGACTTCTCCCGTCGCTTCATGTCCCAGCACGATCGGAAAAGACATGAACGGATGTTTTCCGTGTACGGCATGAATGTCCGAACCGCAGATCCCGACCGCTTCCACTTTGATCAGCGCCTGATCCGCGGCCGGCTTCGGCCTCTCTACCTCTTTTTCCTCAAATTGCTTGATCCCCGTCAGTTCAACTTGCTTCATTTTTTCGCTCCTTTCCCTCTTGTTCCTTCTCTTTCGGTTTTCCTCAGACGCTCTGTTCTTTCCGGCCCGCCGTAAACGATTGCAGCAGCACGGAGCCAATGATGATCAGGCCTTTGATCACATCCTGCGGATAGGACGGAACCGAGAGCAGGTTCATGATATTGCTGATCAAAGCGAGCACGAGCACGCCTACGACCGTCTTGATGCAGGAGCCCTCCCCTCCGGCGAGGCTCGCGCCGCCGATGACGCAGGCCGCGATCGCGTCGAGCTCAAGTCCTTCCCCGATGATCGGCGTTCCGATCGCCGTCCGTGACGCGGCAATGATACCGCTCAGCGCCGCGCACAGCCCGGAGATCGCATAAACTGCCATCTTTTGCTTTTTCACAGAGATCCCCGCAAGGCGGACCGCCGTTTCATTGCTGCCGATCGCGATCACGATGCGCCCGAACGACGTATATCTTTGCAGAAGGGCAAAAATCACCACCACGACGGCCGCGAGCAGGACCAGATACGGCAATACGCCTCCAACGGCGCCCACGCCCAGCTGTCCGATGGAATTTTCCGGCGTTGCCACGGGCTGCCCGTTCGATATCATAAACGCAAGACCGCGCGCGATCGTCATCATCGCCAGCGAAGCGATGAACGGAGCCATTTTCGCATACGCCGTCAGGAGCCCCGTGACCATCCCCAGCCCAAAGCCGAATGCCAGAGGGATGAGTATGGCGAGGGGCATGCTCCAGCCCTGCGTTGTCAGCACCCACGCCACCATGACGCTGCCGAGCGCCTGTATGGAGCCTACGGAAAGATCGATGCCGCCCGTCAGGATAACGAACAGCATTCCCATACATACGATGATCGTTCCCGAATACTGCCGGCCGATATTGATCCAGTTATCTGCCGTAAAAAAATCTGTCGAGATGCTTGTGCAGATAATGATCAGCACGAGCAGCATGATATATGTGTTGTATTTGATCAGGAATTTTCCCAGTCCTGATCTCCCCTTGTTTGAAATTGAAGTCTCTTTCATTCGTTAGCCCCCCATTGCAAAATGAATCAAATTGTTTTCTGTGATTTCTGCTTTTTCCAGCTCGCCTACGATTTTTCCCTGCCGCATCACAAGCACCCTGTCGCACATCCCAATGATCTCCTCCATCTCCGAGGAAATGATGATGACTGCGATCCCCTGTGCGGCGAGATCGTTGATATTTTTGTAGATCTCTACCTTTGCCCCGACGTCCACGCCGCGCGTCGGTTCATCGAGAATGATGCATTCGCAGTCCGCCGCCATCCATTTTGCAAGAGAGACCTTTTGCTGGTTCCCGCCGGAAAGGGATGAAACGGGGTCTTCCAGCGAGCCGTATTTTGTCTGCAGCTGCTCGAGTATTTCAGATGCCGTTTTCTTATCTTTGCCGTCGCTGATCCATCCGGGAAACCGTTCGACTTTTTTCAGACAGGACAAAGTCGTATTGATACGGATCGATTGGTCGAGAACTACGCCCTGCTGCTTGCGGTCCTCGGGCAGCAGCCCCAGCCTGCTGCGCACGGCCTGCTTCGGATCTTTGAACAGCCTTTGCTTTCCGTTCAGCGTGACCGTGCCCGCTTCCGGCTTATCGGCTCCGAAAACGGCACGCATGGTCTCCGTCCGTCCTGCTCCTACGAGGCCGCTGAAGCCCAGCACCTCTCCCTTCCGCACTTCAAAGGATACGTCTTTCACCATCGTTCCGCAGGTCAGGTGCGACGCCTTCAGCACGACCTCTCCGATCTGCGCTTCCCGCTTGGGGAACAGGGTGGAGAGCTCCCGCCCCACCATCGAGCTGATCAGGGCTTTTTTATCTATCCGGCCGGCGTCTACCGTCTGCACGACCGCCCCATCCTTCATGACCGTGATCTTATCGCACAGCTCGAACACTTCGTCCAGCCTATGCGAAATATAAATGATGCTGACGCCCTGCTCTTTCAGCCGCCGCACAAGCCCGAACAGCTTTTCGATCTCACTGAATGTCAATACGGCGGTCGGTTCATCCAAAACCAAGACCTTCGTATTATCGTTCATCAGATTTTTGCTGATCTCGACGATCTGCTGATAGGCGACCGGAAGCTCGGCGACCCGCATATTGGGGTCTATATTATCAAAGCCAAGGCGGTTCAATATCTCCTGCGCTTTTTTCCGCAGATTTTTCCAATTGATCCACTTTCCGCCCTGCGTCAGTTTATCGATAAAAATATTTTCCGCGACGGTCAGGTGGGGCGCCAACATAAATTCCTGATAGATCGTCGATATCCCGCACCGTTTCCCGTCATGCGGCGAATGGATCGCTTCCTCTTTTCCGTCTATTTTTATGATTCCGCTGTCTTTTTGAACCGCTCCGGACAGTATTTTCATTAAAGTGGATTTCCCCGCGCCGTTTTCCCCCACAAGCGCATGGATCGTTCCCTTTTCCACCCGGAAATCAATATTTTTCAGCGCATGCACGCCTCCGAAATGCTTATCGATCTGAAGCATTTCTACCCGATATGTTTCCATCTATGCTTTCTCCTCCGCTTCTGACAACCAATTGCAATTTGCGGGAGCGGCCCGGGGCCGCTCCCCCCGGCCGCTACTTAAAACAGGGAATCCGGATTATAGATCTCCGCCACGTTTTCCTTTGTAACAGCCAGCGCCTCTGTTGGCGTAATTGCATCGTAGGAGGATGCATCCGTCTCTCCCGACAGGAGAGCTTCCGCGATTTCAACTGCTTTTGTTCCTATCTTATACGGGTTGTTTTCACCCGTTCCAAGATATCTGGAGCCTTCCTTCATAATTTCCTCATAGGCTTCTTTTTGTCCGTCCGCTCCTGCCGCCAGCCATATCTGCTCCGTCATGCCGGCATTGTCGAGCGCCGTTTTTGCGCCGAGAAGCATATTGTCATTTTCGGAAAGTACGAGATTGATGTCTTTATTTGCCACCAGCATATCTTCCATTGCCGGCAGGCCCTCGTCTGCCGTCCAGTTGCCCCAGCCCTGACTGTTGATCCTGAATTTTGCTTCCTCGTTGACCGCTTTCCCGCTGTCTGTCAGCTCCTGCTCCATTTTCTCCGCCGCCGCTTTCGCTTCTTCCGCCGACATTCCGGTGCGCGCGGCAATGATCCCCGCCATTAATCCGGTGCGGCGTTCCTGACCGACCAGATTTCCTTTTGCTCCGCTCAGCAGGACCGAGATGATCTCCTCATCGGCCGGGAATATCTCTTCGCTGCCGACATACTGCCCAACCTGATATCCGTTTTCATAGTTGTTGGAAAGGACTGTCGTTACGGGCTTTGCCTGATCGGATACCTGCGTATCGACACAGATGACCGGGATCCCCGCTCCTACTGCCGCATTGATCGACGGCACGCACGCTTCCGGATCGACCGCGTTCATGATGATCGCGTCCACCTTCTGTGAAACTACCGTTTCGAGGTTTTCCTGTTCCTTTGTGATATCATCGCTCGCATCCAGACTGATATACTGCCAGCCCCGGTTTTCAACCTCTTCCTTGATCGCCGCATCGAGCGCTACATAAAACGGATTGTTCAGCGTTTTATTGACATACGCCACTTTAAAGGTCTTGCCGTCCGCCGCGCCCGCGTCCGCGCTTTCGCTTCCCTGCGCATTCGTTCCGCTTTCAGCCGTTTCCGATGCCTGCGGCTGTGTATCCGCCGCGCATCCCGCAAAGACCGATACAGCCATAATGACAGCTAAAAGCACTACTACCAATTTTTTCATTTTCTTTCTCCTTTTCTTCCTTTTATGTTTTTTGCCTGTAAAAGCAAACGAAATACAACGATAAGACAAACGATCGCAGCTCCTGTTCCTGTGCAGTTTGAAGGGCCGTCGTCCATTCTTCCAGCCTGTTTTTTTCACTTGTAAGAAAATGACTTCCTTTTCGCCTGTGTTTTTGGTGCAGCACGGATCCGTATCAGTGCTGCGGCGAAATTCCTTTTTCCTTTTCCATAAGATTATGCGAGAATGAATGGTATCTCTGTTTGTTGTATTTAGTATAGCCGAGTAAAATTACAAGGACAATGTGACAATCTTTCAATTTGGTGCAATATTTTCGGAATAATTTTTACGGTATCTTCTGTCCTGACGGTTATTTTATGCGCGTCTGTTCCCCGCCGTTTTCCAAAAGCAGATACGGCGCGCTGCCTTTTCCGCCGGAATTTCACACATAAAAAAAGCGCCCCAAGGGCGCAGGCCGGGTCCGGTTGCAGCACGTGTCCTACCGGTATGTTGCGGAGGACGTGAGGATATTTTCGCCCTCGAGCGCCACGCCCTCGCTGAACAAAAACAGCTTCACATCGTTTTTGGTGAGCCGGCACTTCGGGCCGAGCCGCACGCTCGTGACGGCGTCCAGCCCCAGCGTTTTGAGGTTCAGCTCCACGTAGGATTTGATGGTCTTGCCCACGACTACGGTTTTGAGCTTGCTGAACAGCTCGTTCTGCGAAACATGCCCCTGCCGCTCCATGAATTTTTGATAGGCGTCCGTCGTGGGGATGGGAAAGTTGACGGCCAGCCGCCATTCGCGTTCCTCGCTGAACGCCGGGTTCTTGCAGAACGCGCTCTCGCCGTTCACGGCGCGCAGCAGCCTGATAAGCTCGCCGGACGGCTCTCCGTCCTGCCCGGTCAGCGTATGCAGATAGCGGAAAAGCCTGCGGATATACGGACGTATCAGCGCCTTTTGCGCCGCCTTGGTATAGCGGATGCGCGCAAATTCAAACATGCGGTCCACCCGGCCCGTTTCGCGGTTCTTTTTCAGCATGCCGCTGATGCGGTCCGCGCGGAAGCCGATGCACACGCCCTGCCCGTCGTCCGCATAGCCCCGCCATTGGCTCAGGACGTCTCCTTTCTCGGAAAAACAGATGGCGTAGGTAATATAATCATCATACCAATGCTGGCCCATGGTTTTCAGCTCGTAGCGGATAAGCTCCTCCACCGCTCCCCGCCCGCTGTAGGCCGTTCCGTCCTTTTCGAATGCGATGGGAAACGGCTCCTTTTCGTATTCCTCCATTGCCGTCTCCAGAATGAAAAGCTGGAGCCACCGGCGTTCCATATAATCGTTGCTCTTTCCGATATCCGAAAGGCGCAGCATCTTATTGTGCAGAATGCTGTAAAAGCTCTCTACACTGCAATAATGGTATACGGTCCCGGTCGTTTGTGTTTTCACGGCAGTCCTCCGCGTATCAGTGCGGCTCATCCGCGCAGCCGCATTTGCTTTTTTCCGGGCGGTCTGAACGATACGTTCCGCAGAAGCACCGCCGCAGGCTGCGGCCGCGGTGCGGATCGGCCGCCCGTTTTTCGGAAACGCAAGGCTTATCCCGGCAATCGATCCTGCCCTAAAAAAGGAAGGAGAGTCCGGTGCGCCTGTTCCCGCTATGCAGACCGCCCCCGCTTCCGCGGGGGCGGTTCTTTCGTTATTCCGCTTTTTTCAGGAATTCGTACAGCTCCTCGAGCTGCCCGGCCGTATAGTAATCGATGGTGATCTTTCCTTTGGCAAGCGAGCCTTTGATCTGCACCTTTGTGGCAAGCGCGCGGGAAAGCTGCTCCTGCGCGTCGGCAAGCTCCGCGGGCACGGCTTTTTTGGCCTTTCCCGCTTTTTTTCCGGGCACGGCCGGATTCATCCAGTCCTTTACGAGCGCTTCCGCCTCGCGCACGGAAAGGTCGTTTTCGATGATATATTTCGCGCCCTCGCCGATTTTTTTATTGTCGCCGAGCGACAGCAGGCAACGCGCGTGCCCGGCCGATAGCTTCCCGCCCACGACCTGTTTTTTCACCGCCTCGGGCAGAGACAGCAGGCGGAGCAGGTTGGCGATCGCGCTGCGGCTCTTGCCCACCCGTTTCGACACTTCCTCCTGCGTGAGTCCGTAGTTTTCCATCAGCTGCCCGAGCGCTGTGGCCTGTTCGATGGGGTTGAGGTCCTCGCGCTGAATGTTCTCGATCAGCGAAAGCTCGAGTATCTCGCGTTTTTCCAGCTCTTTCACGATGACGGGAACCTTGGACAGCCCCGCCAGCTTTGCCGCGCGAAACCGCCGCTCTCCCGCGATGATGGTGTAGCGCCCCTCGCTGCGGTAAACGATGATGGGCTGCATGATGCCGTGCACCTTGATCGACTGTGCGAGCTCCTTCAGCTTCTCCTCATCGAATTTTTTCCGGGGCTGGTTCGTGTCGTTATCCAACAGAAAGATGTCTATCTCGCTGACGCCCTCTTGCTTTTCCGCTCCGGCCTGCGCGTCCGCCATCAGCGCGCCGAGGCCTTTGCCGAGTCCTCTTTTCATGGTCTCTCCTCTTTTCCGATCGCTGCGGGCCGTTTGGTCATTTCATGTCGTTCGTCAGAAATTCCACCGCAAGCTCGTTATACGCCTCCGTTCCGAGGCACTTGTTGTCGTATAAAATAATGGGCAGGCCATAGCTCGGCGCTTCCCCAAGGCGCACGTTGCGCGGGATCACCGTTTCATAGACCTTGTTTTTGAAAAATTTCCGCACTTCCTCCACCACCTGAAGCGAAAGATTCGTGCGGCCGTCGAACATCGTGAGCACGACGCCCTCCACCTCGAGCGACGGGTTGAGGCTCTGGCGCACGAGCCGGATCGTACTCATCAGCTGCGTCAGCCCTTCGAGCGCGTAATATTCGCACTGAATGGGCACGAGCACCTTATCCGCCGCGGTCAGCGCGTTTAAGGTAATGAGCCCGAGCGAGGGCGGGCAATCCATAAAAATATAATCATATAGGCCGGCTACATCCTCGAGCGCACGGCGCAGGATCGTTTCGCGCGCCATCATGGATACGAGCTCCACCTCCGCGCCCACAAGATCGATATTCGCGGGCATGAGGTCGAGCGTCTGCATCATCGTCGGGCGGATCGCCTCGACCGCCGAAACGCCGCCCACGAGCACGTTATAGGACGATTTTTTCAGGCCCACGCGCTCCACGCCGAGGCCGCTCGTGCTGTTCCCCTGCGGGTCGATATCAATAAGAAGCACGCGCTTTCCCTTGTTCGCGATACACGCGCTTAAATTAATGGCTGTCGTCGTTTTCCCGACGCCGCCCTTTTGATTTGCGATCGCAATGATCTTGCCCAAAATGATTTCACTCTCCGTTTCGATGCGCGGCCCGTTTGCCCCGTCCGGGCGGGCCGGTCCGGGCAGTTCCCGCAGAAAGGGAACGCCGCCTTTCTCCTATTATATCGGAAAAAGGCGCGGTTGAAAAGTTTTCTTTCCTTTCCGGGCGTGCAAAAAGGGCGCCTTACTACAACATCTTGCGTGTCGGCGCCTTTTTCTTCTGTTTTTCCGCTAAATCTGGTTATGTCTTTTTGATAAATTTATTTCCGCACTGCGGGCAGGTGATGCTGATCTTTCCCTTGCCCTTCGGAACGCGCAGCTTTTTCCCGCATTCCGGGCATTTGTAATAGCGGTGCGTCCTGCCGTCCTTCACGCGGTTTTTGAGATTCCACCACCATGTGCGCACCGCGCCCCATTTGCGCAGGAACGCATAATTTTCCGCCTGCCGCTTTTCGATCTGCCGGGAAAACATGCGGTAGATCGAAAAGACCAGCGGGATCCAGCTGACCCAGCTGATAAACGGTACCGGAACGAACAGAAACACCACGCACAAAATAATGGACAGAATGACGAGGAACATTCCAAAGTGATCCCCGCCGTACCGTCCTGCCATAAAATTTCTGAACATAAAAACAAGCCTTCTCTTCCTGTATTTGCTTCCATTTTAGCATGGGAATATGAACGAATTATGACGGAGCCATGCTTTCGCCAAAATTTTATGCGGCTTCACCGCTTCGCGGCCAGCCTGTAGCTTTCGCCGATCCTGCGGAACAGCTCTTCCCCGGAAACCGCGCCGCCCGGCAGGAGCGTGATCCAGTGCTTTTTATTCATGTGATAGCCGGGAAAATACCGTACCCCATCCACAAGCCTCGCGGCCTCGTCCGGCTCGGCACGCAGGTCGATCACCTCTACCTGTTCGTCCGAATCAAGGCCCAATACACGCGCAGATACGGTAAGCAGGGCCCCGAACCACTTCCGGTTGTCCGGTCTGCGCCACACCGCGTTTCCCGGAAAACGCTTCCATAAAAACTCCGGCTCGCACCCGTAGGCCTCCCGCACATGAGTGACCGCGGCTTTTACGCCCGCGCTTTTGAACACGTCCGGCAGGAAGCAGCTTTCCGCGACCGCCGTAAGGACCGCTTCATAGCCGCTCCGCACCATGCCCACGAACTCTCCCGCGGCTTTCGCCATGCGGTGCAGCACATATTCCTCGCCCGTCTGCACATCGACGACCTGCGTGCGTACGGCTCCGCATTGTAAAACCTCCACCGTCATTTGAAACTGCCCACCCGCAATATGGGTATCGTATCGATAGAGCCCGTTCGCTTCACGGAACCCGAATTCCCTCAGCTTCGCGGCGCTTGGCTTTTTACGGTCAAAAAATACCGTTTCCTGCATTTTGTCTTTTCTTCCCTCCGGGCCGGCCGCCTTACAGCGGCGATTTTACGATCTGCGCATATCTGCGCGGATATTTCGCGGCGCATGCTCCCGTTTTCCGGAACGCGAGCACATGGTGCGCATAGCCCTCGCACGGCATTTTTACCGTCTCCTCGAGCCTGAGCCAGAGCGCTGAAAGCGCGTGCTCCGCCTCTGCAAGCTCCTGAGCGTAATCTCCTTTATAGGCGAGGAACAGTCCGCCCGGCTTCACAAGGGGAGCGCAAAGCTCGGCAAGGACGCGCAGCTGCGCGACCGCCCGCGAAACGCATACGTCAAAGCTCTCCCGCAGCTCTGTCCGCGCAAGCTCTTCCGCGCGGGAACAGCGCACCGTGACGGCAACGCCTGCCGCGGCGGTTGCGCGCTCTATGAACGCACATTTTTTTCCGGCGGATTCCACTGCCGTCGCCGAGATATCCTCCCGCATGATCTTCAGCGGCACAAGAGGGAAGCCCGCTCCGCTCCCCACATCTACAACACTTGCCCCCCGCGGGATGAGCGCCTGCGGCACGATGCTGTCGAAAAAATGGCGCAGCGCCGCATCTTCCGGGCTCGTGACCGCCGTCAGGTTGTGCGTGCGGTTTACTTCCACAAGCTCGTTGTAGTAAATTTCCATGGCCGAAAACTGGCGCTTTGTGACCGCTTGACCAGCCTGCGCAAGCAGCGTCATCAGGCCGCGTTCAAACTCAGACATTGCTTATACTCCTTTATAGGGCTTCCATGCGGGCGGAGTGAACGCCGCTTCCTCAAACACCGCCTTCATGCCGTCCCCCGTGGGGCAGCACGCGAACACGCCGATGCGCACCGCCGCATTCTTGCAGCGCAGGTGGAAAATGCGCATTTCCCGGTATTCCTTTCCATCCCGGGAGACCTCGAACAGAAAGCTGTCTCCGAGCCTGCTGACACGGTAATACATGACGTCGATATCTCCCGGCAGTTCCGTCCATGCCCAATCCGAATATCCGCCCGAGGTGACGACGCTCCCCAGCCTTTGCGTGCTTTCGTCGCCGTATTCCATGCATACCTTCGCCCAGTTTTTCCCGTCCAGATAGACGAGCACTCCGCACTGGTCGTAAAGGCTGCTGCCCTCCCGCGCGGCCCTTACCGAAAACGAACACTCCTCGTCCGCTTCCGCGACAAGCGCGTGTCCCGTATTTTTTGTGAAGTTGTAATAGGTATTCTGCCAGAGGTCTGTCCCCGGTTCCGCATGGATCACGATGCGTTTATCCGTTACCGTCGCCTGATGGGGCATGTTAAGCCACTTTGATGTTCTTCCTGCCAGATGCATTTTACTTGTCCCTCCTATTTTCCGTATGCCTATTTTTAGGGGCCGCAGCCCCGTTTTGCCTGTTACGGCTGTTCTGTTCCTTCCTTTTCCAAAATATAAATATCGTACGGCGTATTTTTTCCGCAGTAAAAGCGGTCGTAGGTTCCTGCATAGCGCATGCCCAGCCTTTGGGCGACTGCGCGGGAAGCAGCGTTATCCGTGCGCATCTGCGCCGCCACCTTATCCGTTCCGATCACACGGAACGCATAGTCTGCACAGCCAAGCGCTCCTTCGGCGGCATAGCCCTTGCCCCAAAAGCGTTTGTTCAGGATATAGCCGATCTCCCACATGGCCATGCCGCCGATGTCCCCGTTGAAAATGAGCCCGATCGCGCCGACGGTCTCTCCCGTCTCTTTTTCCTCCGCGCACAGCCAGCTGCAGCCATACCGCGCATAACGCTCCGCATTGCGTGCGAACCAATCCGTTACCTCTGCGTCGGAAAAGCCGTGCTCCCATGCATACATGACCTCCGGGTCCTTGAGGAACACCTCCGCCGCCGCGCGGTCCTGCTCTGTAAAACGGCGGAACGTCATCCGCTCTGTTTCAAAAAGGATCGCTTCGTTCATTTGTTCTTCCTTTCCGCGCCGTTTGCGCCGGGCAGGAGCCTTGGCTCCCGCTTCGTCCATACCGCGGAGCCCTCCGCGGCACGCCAAAACATCTTTCAAAATCAGTATATCCATATCGGGCTGCAAAATCAAATTAAAAAGGGGAGTGTTTCACGTGAAACACGTCGGAGCAAAGTCGGCTCTGTTCCGTTTCCGCTTTCGCGGAAATTTCACCCGCCTCCTTGCTCCTCCTTTTCCCCACCGAAACCATTTCATTGGGTTTCGGCGGGGACCCCGTCTTACGCTTCGGAAAGCTTGCTCCTTGGGCGGCTCCTCCTCTTCCCCACGAAACTCACTGCGTTCGAGTTTCGCGGGGGCCCCAGTTTATCATGAGCAAAGTCGGCTCTGTTCCGTTTCCCGCCTCGTCCTATTCTGTTCTTATGTATTTTCCGCACGGCAGTAGGCTGTTCCCATTTCTGCATCGCTCCTCCGTCGCTCGCACTCATGGACAGCCCTTGCCCGGGCGCTGTTAGCCGAACCATAGGTTCGGACAGCGCTCCGTCCTTTTCCCTAACGCACTCTCTCCACTTCGCTTCGCTCGAGTGCGCCGGGGGCCCCTATTTCAAACCGTCGGCCGCGCTATTTTCCCTGTCCGGTCAGATATACCAGCAGCACCGAGATGTCCGCCGGAGACACGCCCGATATCCGCGTCGCTTGGCCCACGTCGTCGCATAGTCCGCTCTGTTCCGTTTCCCGCAAAAGCGGAAACTTCACCCGCCTCCTTGCTCCTCCTTTACCCCAACCGACTCGCTTCGCTCGAGTCGTTCGGGGACCCCTGTTTCAAACCGTCGGCCGCGCTATTTTCCCTGTCCGGCCAGATATACCAGCAGCACCGAGATGTCCGCCGGAGATACGCCCGATATCCGCGTCGCTTGGCCGACGGTTTGGGGGCGGATATCGTTTAGCTTCGCCCGCGCTTCAAGGCGCAGGCCGCTGATCTTCTGATAATCGATATCCTCCGGTATTTTCTTTTTTTCAAGGCCCGCGGCGGCCTCCACCTGTCTCTGCTGCTTTTCAATATAGCCCGCGTATTTGATATTCGTCTCGATCTGGGAGACGATATCATCGTCCAGCTCCACGTTTTCCCCCTCCGCTTCCATCAGGTCACGATAGGAAACGCCCGGGCGGGCCAGCATTTCCGCGAGCCTCATACCGCGCCCCGGCGCGTCCATGCCGCGTTTTTTGAAAAACGCGTCGGCGGCCGCTTTTTTCACCGTCACAGACGCCAGCCGTTTTGTTTCACGTGAAACATGCTCCGTCTTATACAAATACCGGTCGTACCGTTCGTCCGAAACGAGCCCCACGTCCCGCCCAAGCTGCGTTAAGCGCGTGTCGGCGTTGTCCTGCCGCAGCAGCAGACGGTATTCCGCACGCGAGGTCATCATGCGGTAGGGCTCCTTCGTTCCTTTGGTCACGAGGTCGTCGATCAGCACGCCCGCATAGGCCTCGTCGCGCCCCAGCACCACCGGCGGCTCGCCGTCGAGGAAACGGCAGGCGTTGATTCCCGCAATAAGCCCCTGCGCACCCGCTTCTTCGTAGCCGGACGTTCCGTTGATCTGCCCGGCGGTGAACAGCCCGCTCACGTCCTTTGTTTCAAGCGAGGGACGGAGGCGCGTCGGGTCGATGCAGTCATATTCGATGGCATAGGCCGGACGCACAAAATGGACGTTTTCCATGCCCGGGACCGTGCGGTACAGCGCGATCTGCACGTCGACGGGCAGGCTCGACGACATGCCCTGCACATACACCTCGTTCGTGTGCAGCCCCTCCGGCTCCAAAAAGAGCTGGTGCCGCTCCTTATCGGGGAATTTCACCACCTTGTCCTCGATAGACGGACAGTAGCGCGGCCCGATGCCCTCGATCATCCCGCTGTAAAGAGGGCTGCGGTGGATATTTTCCCGGATAATTTCGTGCGTCTTTTCATTCGTATAGGTAAGGTAGCAGGGAACCTGCTCCCGCTTGATTTTCCCGCTCAAAAAGGAGAACGGAATGATTGTTTCGTCGCCGTACTGCGGCTCTGTTTTGGAAAAATCAATGCTGCGCGCGTCCACCCGCGCGGGCGTTCCCGTTTTGAACCGCTGCAGGGAAAAGCCAAGGGAAGAAAGGCTCGCGCTCAAATAATCAGCAGGGAAGAGGCCGCTCGGTCCCGCGCTTTTCGTATATTCTCCGACGATCACCTTTCCCTTCAGGTAAACGCCCGTCGCAAGGATCACCGCGCGGGAATAATAGCGCGCGCCCATCGCGCCGCGCACGCCGCATACGCCGCTCCCGTTCGTCAGGATGTCCGTCGCTTCGTCCTGCACAAGCAGCAGGTTTTCCGTATTTTCCAGCGTCTCTTTCATATACCGCTGATAGAACTTCTTATCCTGCTGCGCCCGCAGAGAGTGCACCGCCGGGCCTTTTTTTGTATTCAGCATCTTGATCTGGATGAACGTTGCATCCGCCGCAAGCCCCATTTGTCCGCCCAGCGCGTCGATCTCGCGTACAAGATGGCCCTTTGCCGTTCCTCCGATCGCAGGATTGCACGCCATCAGCGCGATGCCGTCCATATTGATGGTCATAAGCAGGGTCTTTTTCCCCATGCGAGCACATGCGAGCGCCGCCTCGACGCCCGCATGGCCCGCGCCTACAACGATGATGTCATACGTTCCGCCTGAATAGTCCGTCATACTTCTTTTTTTTCTCTCCCATACAGTTCCAATGAACGGCGAATCACGAAAATACGCCTGCGCCGCGGCGCATAAACAGCCATGCCCGGCTCCGCCATAAGCAGGGTTCTCCACACAGCCCGAACGCGGCCCGCCGGTCAGATGAATGCCGGTGAAACAAACAGGAGGGGAGGGGAGCTGTGCCACAGGAGCGCATCATTTTCCCAAGCAAAACTTCGTGAATATCCTGTCTATGATCTCCTCGCTCACCGTTTTTCCGGTGATCTCTCCAAGGCTCCTCCATGCTGCGTTCAAATCAATGGTTACGCAGTCCATATCCATTCCGCCGCGAAGAGCATCCTCCGCTTCGCCGATCGCGTGCGCTGCACTTTTCAGGGCGAACACATGCCGCTCGTTTGTGACCAATATCTCTCCTGCTGTCCGGTCCTGCCGCGCATAGTCCGTCAGCCGCCGTTTCAGTTCACCGACGCCCGCTCCGGTCTTAGCCGAAACGCGCAGCGGCGCTGCACCGAATTCCCGTTCTACGTCTTTTTCTGAGAGCCTCTCACACGCATCTAATTTATTCAAAACGATGAAGAGGTCGGCTTCACTTTTTTTGAGCGCTCTCATGACGAATCTGTCCTCGTCTGTGATTTCTCCGCTTCCGTCCAGCACAAAAACGGACAATTTGCTTTCATTTATCGCGTTTTCAGACCGTTTTACACCTTGCTTTTCTATTTCATCGTTTGTGCTCCGTATTCCTGCCGTATCCGTCAAATAAATGCGGATACCATCCAATTCTATGGACTGCTCGATGGTATCCCGCGTCGTGCCGGGCACATTTGCGACGATCGCGCGCTCCATACCGCACAGCGCGTTCAAAAGAGAGGATTTTCCCACGTTCGGTTTTCCTGCAATCGCGACCCTAAGGCCGTCCTTTGCGATCTGCCCTGCGCGGTAGGTCTGCGCGAGTGCAAGAAGCCCTGCCTTCCATTCTGCCAAAAGGGGAAGGATATCCTCCGCGACCTCGTCTTCAAGGTCCTCCTCCGGATATTCCACAGCGGCTTCCACCCGTGCCAGCGCATCTGTGAGCAGCTCCTGATAGGAGAGCACCCGTTCCTTCAGGTTCCCGGCAAGCTGGCCGAGCGACGCCCTTGCCCCCTCCCGGGAGGACGCGGAAATAAAATCGCATACCGCCTCCGCTTGGGAAAGGTCCATCTTTCCGTTCACAAAGGCCCGCCGCGTGAATTCGCCCGGCTGTGCCGGACGCGCGCCGCATTCGTATACGAATTCCAGAACACGCTGCACGCCGACCGCGCTTCCGTGGCAATGCAGCTCCGCCGTATCTTCGCCTGTATAGGACCTTGGTCCGTAAAAGAAAACGGCCATCGCCGTATCGAGCAGCTCGCCTCCGCGCCGAATGCCGCCGTATGTCATCTGCCCATGCGCAGCGGATGCGCTGGGGAATACTTTTTCAAGCACCGCCCTTGCCTCCGGCCCGCTGATGCGGATAACGGCGACGCCTCCCGTTCCCGGCGGCGTCGCAACCGCGGCTATCGTATCGTTCTCCATTCCGACTCCTCTCTCTTTTCACAAAAGCCGCGCCGTGCTTTTCCGGCGCAGCTTTTATCCGCTGGATTCAAAAAAACCCGACGGGGTTCTCGCCCACCGGGTCCTTTTTTAAGCTTCCCGCCGCTTTCTGCGGATCACCACGCGGCGGTAGGGTTCTTCGCCCTCGGAAATCGTTTCCACCCGCGGATGGCTTTGCAGCGTCGCGTGCAAAATCCTGCGTTCATACGGATTCATCGGTTCGAGCGTGATCGGCTTGCCCGTCTTTGCCACTGTATTCGCAAGCCGCTTTGCCAGCTTTTCGAGCGTCCGTTCCCGCTTCGCGCGGTAATTTTCCGCATCCAGCATGATCTTTTTATAGTCCTCGCGTCCTTTGTTGACCGCAAGCCCCGTCAAATACTGTATGGCGTCGAGCGTATCTCCCCGTCTGCCGATCAGGACTGCGGTATCCTTTCCGGTCATTTCGATTCGGATGCTCTTTTCGTCCTCGCCCGTGACGGAGCATTCCGCCTCTACTCCCATCCGTTCAAAGAGGCCGTCCAGAAACTGTTCGGGCTCGCTTTTTCCGCTGCTTTCAGGCTCTTTTTTCGTCAGACGCACCGTTGCCTTTCCAAGCCCTAAAAAGCCCTTGCCTCCCTCCTGAACGATATCGATCTCAACCTCGTCGAGAGAAAGCCCCATTTCCTCAAGGCCTTTGAAGATCGCCTCGTCGACGGTCTTTCCCTTTGCTTCCACAAAATCCACTTTTCTATTCCTCCTGTTTTAAGAAACAGTTATATCCTGCTTTTTCGCCTTTGCCTTTTTAAAGAGATTCACGATCTGCATCTGGCTGAACGCATACAGGCTCGACGTGAACCAATAGAGGGCGAACGCCGTATTGGATGTTGCGCAGATGAATACCGAGAAAATGGGCATCATCCACAGCATCATCTTGTTCGTGCAGCCCTGCGCCTCCTGCTGCTCTTTCGTTTGCGCGGCAGTCGTTGCGGCCGTCATCGCGTTGTTTGCCGCGGCAGGATTGAACTTTTGCTGCAAAAACAGCGCCACACCCGCAAGCGCCGGAAGAATGAGGAACCCGTTCATGTTCGTTGCATAGCCGTCCGCAATGCTTCCGCTCCAATAACCGTTTGCCTGCAGGATCTGCGCGCACAGTGTATTATAGGTGTCCGCAGGCACCTGCATCACGCCCGACGAGAAATCGAGCAGGCCTTGGCTTTCAAGGAGCGCCATCGTCTGCGGCTGGATGAACGTCTGGTTCGACTGCACATAGGAAAGAAAGCTTTCCGCAGACGGGAGAATGCTTGCATTCGCGCCGATGAAGTTATCCGGCTGCCAAAGGTTGTGCACCCAGAAGAACGGGGTAAGCTGGACCGTTTCCGCGCCGTTCTGCGCCGCGTTCAGCATCAGGGCGATCGTCTGCTCGCTGGCGATGACGCGCATCGCGCCGAAGAAAGCAAACAAGATCGGGAGCTGGATCAGCATGGGCAGGCACCCGAGCATCGGGTGGATGTTCATTTTGCGGTAAAGCTCCTGCTGTTTCTTTTGCAGCTGCCCCGGGTTATTCGCATAGCGCTTTTGCAGAGACTGTATCTCCGGGCCGAGCGCCGACATCTTCGCCTGATTGTTCCTCTGCTTCAGATCGAGCGGCAGCAGGCACAGCCGGATCAGGATCGTGAGGACCACGATGCTAAGCGCATAATCGGCAAAGATACTGTGTACGCCTTTCATGCAGATAACAAAGAAATCCGATAAAAAGTTATTGTATAGAAAATCCAAAGGTATCCTCCTTCGTCGCGTCATGCCTTATACTTCCGCCGTATTCTTACGAATACGACGTCATTTTCAGGCAGCCGCTCCTCTGCCCTATATGACCCGCTCCGCTTCGCGTTCGCTGGGCTCATATAGGGAACCCTATTTTTAAATACGGCAGTCTATTCCGCTAAATAGCTTACTTTTTCAGTGAAAACAGCGCTTTCCGCCGTTTCCTCACTTTACCCCAAACGGCTCATTGCTCCGCTCCCCTCCGCTTTGCTTCGGTATCGCTTCGCTCTTCGAGCCGCCCGGGGACCCCTTTTTTGTATTTCCCCCGCAGCGTTCGCCGGGCTCATATAGGGAACCCTATTTTTAAATACGGCAGTTTATTCCGCTAAATAGCTTGCTTTTTCAGTGAAAACAGCGTCCGGCTTCCGCAGGCAGGGAAGTTCCATGGCAGTTCCGCCGGAAACCTGTTTTTGAATACGGCGGTCTGATTCGAACGCTTCCCGTTCGAAAAAACAGCGGCCGCCTCTTTTTTCTGCATACCGCTATTCCGGGTCCTTGCTTTTTTACGGAACGGGGTCATATCCGCCCGGAAACAGGGGATTGCACCGCAGGAGCCTTTTCAGCGCCAAAAAGGAGCCTTTCAGCGCTCCGTATTTTGTCACCGCCTCGACCGCATACTGCGAACACGTCGGCGTATACCGGCAGCACGGCCGCGTATACGGCGATATCGCCCTTTGATAAAACCGGATCATCGCAAGTATGACCTTTTTCATACCCATTCCTCCCACAGACGGCCCTTTTGGTCTGGGAAGCGCCTCAGGGTCGATCGGAACGTATGCCCGCACGCACGGCCAGCCTGCGCATCTGCGCGCAGATATCCTGAAATCCAGCCCGCGAAATGCTTTCCCTTGCCACAAAAACAAGGCTATAGTTTCCCTTCAGCTCGGGCAGAACGGTGCGGAACGCTTCCTTCATGCGTCTGCGGGCGCGGTTCCTCACCACGCTGTTCCCCACCTTTTTACTGACGGAAAAACCGGCCCGTATGCCTCCATACCGGCTCTTTACGGAAACGAGCGTCATATCGCGCGAGCCCGCAGGCTTTCCCCGCCTGTAAACAAAGCTGAACTCCTTGTTTTTTTTCAGCGTGCGAACGTTCACCTTCGTTTACGCAGACAGGACCTTCCTGCCTTTTGCACGTCTTCTCTTCAGAACATTGCGGCCAGCTTTCGTCTTCATTCTCTTCATAAAGCCGTGCACGCGGCTGCGCTTCAATTTTTTTGGCTGATACGTCATCTTCATAATTACATCTCTCCATTTTCTACTATAATATATTCTTTGCCCGCGTCCGGACGGAACGCCCGCCGCCAGCATGTTTTTTCCGATAAAAAGACGATTATTATTATATAAGCTTTCCTGTCAAGTGTCAAGGTAAGACCCGCTTTCCTGCGGTCTTTTTGCGCGGCTCTTCTTTTTCCGTTTCATAGATATTGGGGTCTCCTCATAAAAACGCCCGCTTTTTTCACAGCCCTGCAACAATATCTGGTGGTATTCCCTTTTTTTGAGGCATCCCTCTTCCAAAAATCCTTTTTTCCATCTATCATTTTTCCTGCTGCTGTGATATAATAAACGACGCGGAAAGCCTTATTTTATGCACATTTTCGCATCGATTGTGGATAACTTTGTGGATAATTTTATCTCTTTTCTTCGGGATCGGTTCTATGCAGGCTTTTATACTGTGTATAAAGTTATCCACAACTTGGAAAATACAAAAGCTGGGGTCATGGTGTTAGATGAGCGTCTTTAATGTTTTATGGGAAAAAACTCTGAATTATCTGGAAGAGGACCTTCCAATGTTTCAGTTCAACGTCTGGATCAAGGAGCTGAAGCCTGTGCACGAGGAAAACGGAACCTATTATTTTGAGGTTTCGAGCCCCATGCACAAAAATCTGATGGAAGAAAAATATGCGGAAAAGATACGCCTTACCATGCAGCTTGCCTACGAAGAGCTGTACGGCGTTCCCGGCGCGGATATCCGGCCGGAATTCATCACGCCGCAGGATTCCATAAAGCTGAACATCGATGAAAAAAAGACGCAGCCCGAAAAGCGGGAGCATGCGAACAAAACGAACCTCAACCCGCACTATACGTTCGACACCTTTGTGGTGGGCGAAGCCAATAAATTTGCCAATGCGGCGGCGCTCGCGGTCGCGCAGGCGCCCGGGCAGGCCTATAATCCCCTCTTCCTATACGGCGGCGTAGGCCTTGGCAAAACGCATCTGATGCATGCCGTGGGCAACCAGATACTGCAGGATAACCCTGAGGCGGAGATCGTCTATGTGACGAGCGAAACGTTCATGAACGAGCTGATCCGCATGATCCAGCTCACGAACAACCGCGCAAATATTGACCTGCGGGAGCAGTTCCGCCGGAAATACCGCAACATAGACGTGCTTCTCATAGACGATATCCAGTTCATTGCGGGAAAGGATGTGGCGCAGGACGAGTTTTTCCACACTTTCAACGCCCTGCGGGATATGAACAAGCAGATCGTCATTTCCTCCGACCGTCCTCCAAAGGAAATGGAGAAGCTGGAGGAACGGATGCGCTGCCGTTTTGAATGGGGGCTCATCGCCGACATCAAAATGCCGGATTATGAAACGCGCGTTGCGATCCTCTTAAAAAAGGTGCAGGCTCTGCGGGCCATGAACCCCGCCGTGCTTCCCATACGGGACGATGCCCTACATTATATAGCACAGCAGAAAAATTCCAATATCCGGACGCTCGAGGGCGCTCTGCAAAAGGTCATCATGTATGCGGAGCTGCACAAGGATTCCTTTCCCTCGGGCGAGATCGACGCGCTCGTCGCACAGAAAGCGCTGGAGGATTTCTTTTCTTCCCCCTCCGTGCGCTCTATCACGCCGAAAAGCGTGGTGGACGTCGTATGCGAATATTTCGATGTACGGGAAGAGGACATACGCGGCCAGAAACGCAACCGCGAATACGTATTTCCCCGCCAGATCGCCATGTTCATCCTGCGCGACCTGACAGACCATTCCTATTCGCGTATCGCTGAATTTTTCGGCCGGGACCATTCCACCATCATGCATGCGGAGGAAAAGATCAAAAAGCAGATGAAAGACGACCCCGAGCTGAAAAAGGTCGTGGAGGATATCGAAGCGAAAATCAAGGGATAACGTGTGGATAAAAAAAACGGTTGTTTTTTTCTCCCGCTCCCCATACACAAAAAGGGCACAGGAAATCGACTGTTTTTTCTGTTTCCCACACCGGTTATCCGCTTACGGAAAAACAAAAAAATGGCTTTGTATTACTGCCGGAGATGGTTTTCCACAAAATCCACCTCCCCTAATACAGCCATTACTGCCTATCTATTAGAATAAAAACATGGAGGAAAAAGGCATGCAATTTACATGTGCAAAGGAAGACCTGCTCACAGCCATCGGTACAGTGAACCGCGCGGCTTCAAAAATGCAAAAGACGATACTCGAATGTATCCTGTTCTCCTGCGGAGAAACGGGCATCACCCTGCGCGCGACAGATATCGCGCTTTCCATCAAGACGGAAATGAACGCGCAGGTAGAGCAGACGGGAGACGCGGCGATCCCTGCGAAGCTCCTGTATGAGATCATCGGCCGTTTTCCGGAAAGCGACGTGACCTTCAAAAGCGTAGGCGAAAATTCGATGGAAATCAGCTGTCTGAATTCCAAGGTCGTGCTGCAGCAGATGGATGCGGACGAATTTCCCATCTTTCCAGCGCTGGAGGATAAGGAACAGATCAAGCTGCCGCAGTGCGTCCTGCGCACGATGATCAACCAGACGCTTTTTGCGGCGGCGGTGAATGAGGACAAGCCGATCCTCACAGGCCTTTTGTTCGATATCGAGCCGGGGAGCCTTACGGTGGTGGCGCTCGACGGATACCGCATGGCGGTGCGCCGGCAGGCGGCAATTTCGGATATCGCGCGCAAATGCGTGATCCCCTCCCGCACGCTGCGCGAGGTCTCGCGTATCATAAGCGATACGGAGGAAAACGTAAAAATTTCCATCAGCGGCAATATGGCGCTGTTTGAGGCGGGCAATACGGAAATTTATACCCGCCTTCTGGAGGGAGAGTATATCAACTATAAAAATCTGCTTCCGGCAGACTGCGCGACGAGCGTCAAGGTGGAGACGAATATGCTGAAGGACAGCCTTGAGCGCGCTTCTATCCTCGCGCGGGAGGGCAACAACAACGTGGTGAAGTTCGAGATCAGCGAGAAAAACCTCGAGATCACGTCCAATTCCGAAATGGGGAACATAGACGAGCAGATCCCCGTCATTACGGAGGGAAAAGACCTTGTGATCGCGTTCAACGCGAAATATGTGCTGGATGTGCTGAAAAATGTGGAGGAATCCGAGGTCCTCATGCAGTATAATACCGGCGTCAGCCCGTGCGTGGTGAAGCAGGAAAATTCCGACGCCTACGAATATCTGATCCTGCCCGTGCAGCTGCGGGAGGAATAGTCATGGTCATGGCTGCGAACGCGGCCATACACTTTTGCCGGGCGATGCTTTTCATATCGAAAATGATTTTCGGGATAGGTGCAGAAGATCGTTCGGGCAGATAAAAAGAGGAGCAGACCGCCGCGCTGAACGCAAAATATGGCTATTGAGCGGCGAAGCGGCCGCAATCGTTTTTGAACGGAACGAGCCCCTTAAATACCAGATTTTTACTGGTATTTAGGGGGTATTTTGTTGGGATTGTAATCGCCCTGCAAAAGGCGTATATTAAAGAAAAAAGGAGTCCTTTTATTTTCCAGAAAAACAAAAGAATAGTCATAAAAGGGGGAGATTTTATGACAGCGATCAAAGAGCAGTATGAAGCGCGAAAAAAAAGAGTCGCGGACGCGGTGAAGTTCATTGAGCCGGACCGTATCCCTCTGGTTCCCGTATTTCAGGCGTTCCCTGTTTATTATGCGAACAAATGGACGATACAGGACATCATGGAAGACTATACAAAAGCGACCGACGTATACGACTATCTCTACGACCATTTTCAGCCGGATCTCGGCTGGGATCCGATCCTTTTTTATCCCGTCAACTATATGGAACGCTCGGGGATCAACTGGTTCCGCTGGCCGGGCAACCAGATCGATGACCCGAATACGATGTATCAGTTCATCGAAGGGGAATATATGAAGGGCGACGAATATGGAGAGGCGATCTTCGATATCACGAAATTCATGATGAATAAGTGGATACCGCGCAGCTTTTCCAAGCTTTCCGGTCTTTCCAAGATCGATTTCCGCAACACGATGTGGTTCGGACACATGGGCGCGTTCGCCGCGTTTTCAGACCCGGAGGTCATTTCCTCGCTGGAGGCGCTCGTGGAATCGGGCAAAATGCTGGCGGATTGGTTTGGTTATCTGGCGGAGTATCAGGCCCACATGAAAGAAAAATACGGGATTCCGCCGATCTACGCGGGCTTTGCCTACGCGCCCTTTGATATGATCGGAGACAGCATGCGCGGCACAGTAGACATCATGATGGATATGTATGACCATGAGGAGGAGCTGCTGCGCCTCATCGATGTGATGACAGATTTTGCAATCAAGGATACGATCGCAGGCTGCTCGGGCAAGGAAGTGCCCTATGTGTGGTACTGGCTGCATAAGGGCGTGGACGAGTTCATGTCTGACGAGCAGTTCAGAACGTTCTATTGGCCGTCCCTGCGGCGGTATTTGACGGAGGTGGCGGAGGCCGGGCTCACGCCGATGGTATATGTGGAGGGGGCCTACAATACGCGCCTTGAATATCTGAAAGAGGTGCCGCCGGGCAAGGTCATTTATAATTTTGAGTATACCGATATGGAAGCGGCAAAAAAGGCGCTGGGCGGACACTCGTGCATCATGGGAAACGTGCCTGCCGTCATGCTGACCTACGGCTCGCCGGATGAGGTCAGGGATTACTGTAAATGGCTCATCGATACATGCGCGCCGGGAGGCGGCTATATCATGGACACGGGAACGATGGTGGACGACGCGAAGCCGGAGAACATCGAAGCGATGTTCGAGACGACGCTCACCTATGGAAAACGGTAAAAAAAGCGCGGGATCCCGCGCTTTTTTTATGCAGAAATAAGAAATAGGAGACCGATTTCTGCAAAAAGAGGAAGCTCTATGATATAATGAGAAAAAGAAAAATAGGAAAAGCGGTGAATTTATGGCCTGAATGAGGGGGTTCCTGCAGCCGGAGCATTTGATAACAGGAAGAGCAGGAATGTATCAGGCCGTGAAACAAAGCAAGCAACAGAGGAGGAACCGCTATGGAGCAAATAAAAGAAAGGAAACATTGGTTTTTAAAATTTCCGATCATTCCCGCAATCGTTGTTCCGTTTGCAGCGATTTTAGTGACATCAACGTTCGCAAACCTTTTTATGGCAGGAATTTTGGAATGCGCACCGGAGTGGGAAAACGCGGGAAGCGAACTATATAGCATCTTTTCCGCGGTCATGAGGATTCTGATTGCATTTCTCATCATCGGGGCGATGAAAATAAGCAGTGGACGGACATTCTGGTTTGGATTTCGCAGGAAAAATATCGGGCTTTCGTTTCTTCTTTCCCTGTTTTGCCTCTTTATGATCGCAGACAATATCATAGAAGGAATTGTTTTCGGCGAAGGCTTTAAGACGGCGCCGATTGGAATATTTGCAGCTGTGATCGGAGGCTTTGCGCCCGGATTCTTCGAGGAAGTCGTGTGTCGGGGGTTAGTGCTCTCTAATATGATGGATAAGTGGAAGGGAAAAAAGAATGCTGTTTTGAAATCGGTCCTCGCTTCGGGAATCATTTTCGGGCTGATCCATTTTATGAATATCGGAAGCGACGTTTTCAGGGCAACTCTCATGCAAGTATGCTATGCTGCCGGAATGGGGATTTATTTCGGTGCGGTATATGTGCGTACTCGCAACCTATGGGGAACGGTAGTGATGCATGCCCTGATCGATATTGCGTCTTTTATGGTGATTTGGCCGGACGGCTTCCACATTCAGGACCTGATTAGCGGAATTGCGATCGCCGTCGGATTTACGATAGTTGGATTATATCTTATTCGTCCCAAAAAGCATGAGGAGATCAAACGGTTATGGGAACAGGAAGAAAGAGAAGCTGATTTCGGGAAAGGGTACCGATGCACATCACAAGGCTGAAGCTGATACAGTTCAGAAATTATGAGCAGCTCGATATCCCGTTTTATCCGGGTGTGAACGTGCTTTACGGCAGGAACGCGCAGGGAAAGACGAATATCCTCGAGGCCATCCATATCTGCGGCAGCGGGAAATCGTTCCGCGTGAGCTCGGACAGCAAAACTGTGATGGACGGAAAGGAGGGCGCCTACCTGTTCGCGGAATATCTAGAGGAAGAGGAGGAGCGCTCCATCGAGGTCCTGCTGCGGCGGGACCGCAAAAAAAGCCTGAAAATAGACGGTATCCCCGCGAAAAATATGCGGGAGCTTTTGGGAAACCTGTTTGTCGTCATCTTTTCCCCGGAGGATATGAAGATGGCAAAGGAAGCGCCGGCTTTGCGGCGGGGCTTCCTCGACGGGGAGATCTCCAAGATAAGGCCGTCCTATGTGGATGCGCTCAAAAACTACGCAAAGATCATCGCGCAGAAAAACGCCGTGCTGAAAAAGCAGAGCGGACGCGATATAGGCGGTGTGCTCGACGCGTTCGATGCGCAGCTCGCGGGCTATATCCGCATTATTCTGAAAAACCGGCATTCCTATACGGAAAAGCTGAACAGGCTCGTGCGGGAAACGCACCGCGCGATCTCGGGCGGGGAAGAAGAGATATCCATCGAATATAAAGCGACCATTCCGGAGGACGCGATCCCGGAAGCGCTGGCCCGCTGCCGGCAAAGGGAGCTTGCCGAGGGCGGCTGCACCGCCGGACCGCACAGGGACGACCTTGAGATACGCCTCAATGGAAAGGACATTCGGGTGTTCGCGTCGCAGGGGCAGCTGCGCACGCTGATGCTCGCCGTCAAAACGGCGTGCCTCGATATCCTGCGGGAAAGCACCGGGCATACGCCCGTGCTGCTGCTGGACGACGTGTTTTCCGAGCTTGACCGGACGCGCAAACAGAATCTTTTGAAAACGCTGGAGGGGATCCAGACGTTCATCACGACCGCGGACGACGCGGACGCGCGGCTCCTCTCCCGCGCGCGCCTTTTCTATGTGGAAAATGGAAAGGTAAGAGAGATGAAGAAGAAAACAAAATGAAATAAGAAATATATAAATTGCATAAAATAAAGAATAATATATAAAAATAAGCATAAAATGAAATTTTTAAAAATAAATATTGCAAAAACGCTTGACAAATGAACGAACATCCTGTATGGTAAAGATAGAAAAGCAAAGGCGCTGCTGGAGAGATCCAGCGGCGCTTTTGCTTTTCAAAAAATTTTTTCAGGAGGGTCGTTTCTTATGACACCAATGAGCAATGCGGAATATTTGACAAGGGTACAGTTTGCGGATGAGCTGGCAGGCCTGCAAAAGGCCGTAAAGGCAGCCGGATATACCTATGAGGGGCTTGCGAAGGAAATGGGCACGAACAAGGTCTGGCTGACAAGCGCGCTTCAGGGGCAGCAATGGGTCCCTGAGGAGTACTGCAAAAAGCTGGCAGGGCTGCTTGGGGTCCCTGAGGAGCAAACGATGTTCCTGAACAATCATCCGTATAAAGGAAATACGGACCCGATTCTTTACCGGCTGCACGAGGTGCTCGACACCTATGGACCGGCAATCAAGGAGTTGATCCATGAAAAGGGCGGGAATGGGATCATGAGCGCGATCGATTTTGCGATCGATGTGGATATCGTACCGGACGAACACGGAGACCGTGTGGTCATCACATGGAACGGAAAGCTGCTGAAATACAGCAAGATGGGCGAATATCCGTGGTAAAAAGACGGCGGGCCGGGGGAGAGAAAGGCTCCCCCGGCGGAAAGAGGAAATTATGTTTGGAGAAGAGATCATGGCGGCGGCGAACGCCGCAAAGGGAAAATACGGTCTGCTCAAGACGAACCCGGGCGGGTACTTTCTCGCATCCATGCTTGCAGGGGTATTCATTGGCTTTGGGGTGCTTCTGGCCTTCACGGCAGGCGGACTGCTTACGGGAAACCCGTTTTCCAAAATTGTAATGGGCTGTACGTTTGGTATTGCCCTCAGCTTGGTCGTGATAGCCGGAGCGGAACTATTTACGGGGAATAATCTTGTTATGACGGCGGGCGCGGCGCGGAAAACGGTCTCTGCCGGGGCGTGCTTCAAGGTTTGGGGGATGAGCTATCTTGGAAATTTAGCCGGTTCTGTTCTTCTCGCGGTCATTTTCGTGGCCTGCGGGCTGGCGTCGGGAAGCACCGGGGAATTTATTTCTTCTGCGGCGGAAACGAAGATGACGCTTTCCCCATTGGCGCTCGTCTGCCGGGGAGCGCTGTGCAATATGCTGGTCTGCCTTGCGGTGTGGTGCGGCTTCCGCTGCAAGTCGGAATCCGCGAAGCTCATCATGGTGTTCTGGTGCCTGCTGGCGTTCATCACGACGGGCTTTGAGCACAGCATTGCCAACATGACGCTGCTTACGGTGAGTCTACTTTCCCCTGCGGCGGACGCAGCGGTGTCACTGGGCGGGGAGGTATATAATCTTGTGTTTGTTACGGTCGGAAATATGATCGGAGGCATCGTATTTGTCGCTTTGCCTTATCTTGGGATCGCGGCAAAAAGAAAAACGGCGTAACTGCCTATTGGCTTTACACAAAAACGGCGGGCATACATACCGTGCCCGCCGTTTTGCATGCTTGACAAAAAGGAAAGCGAGCGGGATCCTATTATTAGTTTGCATACAAACTAATAAATAAAAAAGGAACGGTCCGATGAAAAACGACCTGCATCACCGTATGATGGTCACGCAAAGCCGGTTTTACCGGGCGATCACCCACAAAACGCGGAAAAAGGGCCTTAAGCCCGGACAGCCTAAGGTGCTCGAATTCCTGCTGGAAAACGACGGATGTACGCAAAAAGAGATCGGCAGGGGCTGTGTGCTGGACAAATCCACCGTTACGGGGCTGCTATTCCGCATGGCGGAAACAGGCCTTTTGGTACGGGAAGAGGGAGAAGCGGACAGAAGGGAGAGCCGCATCCGGCTGACCGCGCGCGGAAAAGAGCTTGCGCACGAGGTGAAAGCGATCTGCCATTCTGTAGACGAAAAAGCGTGGACGGGCGTTCCTGCCGGAGAGCGGGAGGCTTTCCTGCGGGTGCTCGTTCAGATCGGCCGGAACCTTGCGGAAACGGACGAACCGGGAGAGGAAGTGTAGAAAACCATCATGGTCCAAAAAAAGACAGTATTGCGTTGGGGTCTATTTCTGATCGGCATTCTCATCAATGCCTTTGGGATCGCCTTTATCACACAGGCGGCCTTGGGAACGTCGCCTATATCGAGCGTGCCCTATGTGCTGAGCCTGCAATTCCCTATGACGCTGGGGGAATTCTCGCTTTTTCTGAACCTGTTTTTTATCCTGCTGCAGGTTCTGCTGCTGCGCAGGCGTTTTCCGCTCTTTCAGCTTTTGCAGCTTCCGGTAAGCTTTTTATTCAGCATATTTATTGATTTCAGCATGTCGCTGCTCGAGGGACTGACGCCCGCAAATTATGGGATGCAGCTCGTGAGTCTGATCGCCGGGTGCCTGATCCTCGCGGTGGGGATCAACATCGAGGTGGGTGCGAATGTACTGCTGGTGCCGGGAGAGGGCGTGGTGAAAGCGATCTCCACCATCACGCGCAGGGAATTCGGAACGGTCAAGGTGTGCTTTGACGTGACCCTGATGGCGACCTCCCTTGTGCTTTCCCTCATCTTCTTCCACGGGCTGGACGGCATACGCGAGGGCACGGTGATCTCCGCGCTGCTCGTGGGGCAATTCGTGAAGCTGTGCAGCCGGAAGCTCCCGTTCCTGCGGCGCATTCCGCTTCTGAGCCAAGGAGAGGGCGCGTAATAAAGCGCGCGGGAACCGCACCGGAAGAAAAGCGGGAAAACGCGCGGGAGGAGACGCGATGGCAAACGGTCCTGCGGAACAAGCCGCTGCGAATCATTTTCGCGGGAAGCGGTGGGAAGCGCCTCTTTTGATGAAAACGGCCTTGTTTTTACGGCCTATGCGCTTCATATACAAAAGGGAACGCTGCGCATCGGATATGCGGACATCCGAGGTATGAACAAGCGGAATACGCCGGGCTTTGTGCCGAACGGCATCTCTATACTTACAAAGGACGGCGCTGCGCATAAATTCGCGGTGAACAAGCGGGACGATAGTTTGGCTTTCCTGCAAAAACCCCGTACAGACCATAAAGCCGGGAAGCGGAACGGGAGCCCGCGGTTCCCGCGCACGGCAGAACGTGAGAGCCGGAGTGAAAAAGCGCTTCGGTTTTTTTTCTGCCCAAAAGCGGAACGAAACGGGAGTTTCGTGAAGAGACGCCGTTTTAAGATGAAATAAAACCGATTTCGGGCGTTTTATGACCGGGGCAATATCCCCCCATGCCATACATGCAAAAGTGCCCGAAAACGAAAAAAACCTTTAAAAATAAGCCGGTTTGTGATATAATAGAGAAGCAGACAAGAGGTGTTTTATGATTTTGCATCTGGGCGGCGATTTTTTTGTGAGAACAAAAAAAATCCTGATGATATTGGACTATGAAGAGGCAGTAGCAAACAAAGATACGAGCCTCTTTTTACAGGGCCTTGAAATGGAAGCGCTGACAGACCAGCCGAAAGCCATCGTGGTCACGGATGGAAAGAAAGCGTATCTTTCCCCCATCTCACCGCGCACGCTTCTTCGGCGCGCGGACGCGGGGGGCGACGCGCCGTTTGCCGGAACGGGCCTGAAACGACAGGAAAAAGAGGGATCAAGTTGAGCAATCAGAACGAACATTACGACGAAAGCCAAATACAGATTTTAGAGGGGCTGGAGCCGGTGCGCAAGCGGCCGGGCATGTATATCGGCTCCACGGACCTGAGGGGCCTGCACCACCTTGTTTACGAGATCGTGGACAATTCCATCGACGAGGCGATGGCGGGCTTCTGTACGGATATTTTTGTGGTCATCGAGGAGGACGGCAGCGTTTACGTGCGCGATAACGGGCGGGGCATCCCTACGGGGATCCACCCGCAGGCGGGCGTTTCCACCCTCGAGGTTGCGCTCACCATGCTGCATGCGGGCGGAAAGTTCGGCGGAGACGGCTATAAGGTCTCGGGCGGGCTGCACGGCGTGGGCGTTTCCGTTGTGAACGCGCTGTCGAAAAAGCTCGTAGCTACGGTAAAGCGCGAGGGAAAGGTGCACCGTCAGGAATTTTCGCGCGGCGTACCCACCACAACGCTCGAGGTCGTGGGCGAGTGCCCGGAGGAGGAGACCGGAACGGAGATCCGCTTCTGGCCGGACCCTGAAATTTTTGAGGACGTGAATTTTGTGTACGATACGCTGCGCGTACGCATGCGCGAGATGGCGTTCCTCAACAAGGGGATATCCATCACGCTCGAGGACCGGCGCGGCGAAAAACCGGCGCGGCATGTGTACTGCTATGAGGGCGGCATCAAGTCGTTCGTGCAGTATCTCAACAAAAACAAAAACCCGCTGTTTGAGGAGCCCGTCTATTTCTGCGCGGAAAAGGGCACGTCTATGGTGGAGGTGGCCATGCAGTACAACGAGGGCTACGCGGAAAACATCTTCTCGTTCGCGAACAATATTTCCACGCACGAGGGCGGCACGCACCTTTCGGGCTTCAAAAACGCGCTTACCCGCGTAGTGAATGATTATGCAAAACGCATGAAGCTGGTGAAGGAGAACGAGCCGTCCCTGTCCGGCGAGGATATCCGCGAGGGGCTGACGGCGATCATCAGCGTAAAGCTCGTGGAACCGCAGTTTGAGGGCCAGACCAAGACCAAGCTCGGCAACAGCGAAATGCGTGCGCTGACGGACAGCACCGTCGCGGACGGGCTGAATACGTTTCTTGAGGAGAACCCGGCGACCGCAAAGGTCATCGTGGATAAATGCCTCACCGCCAAGCGCGCGCGCGAGGCGGCGAAAAAGGCGAGAGAGCTTACCCGCCGCAAAACGGCGCTCGAATCCGCTTCCCTGCCCGGCAAGCTCGCAGACTGCTCGGAGAAGGACGCGAGCAAATGCGAGATATTTATCGTCGAGGGAGACAGCGCGGGCGGAAGCGCCAAGCAGGGGCGCGACAGGCGGTTTCAGGCCATTCTGCCGCTGCGCGGGAAAATACTGAACGTGGAAAAGGCCCGGCACGACCGTGCGCTCGCGAACGCGGAGATCAAAGCGATGATCACGGCGTTCGGCGCAGGCATGAACGAGGACTTTGACGTGGAAAAGCTCCGCTATCATAAGATCATCTGCATGACGGACGCGGACGTGGACGGGAGCCACATCCGTATCCTGCTCCTGACGTTCTTCTACCGCTATATGCGGCCGCTCATCGAGAACGGCTATGTGTATATCGCGCAGCCGCCGCTCTATAAGGTGAGCAAGAAAGGCATGGAGGATAAATACCTGTATAGCGACGAAGCGCTTCAGGAATATCTGAAGGAAGTGGGCGACGGCGCGGCGATCCAGCGCTATAAGGGCCTTGGGGAAATGAACCCCGAGCAGCTGTGGGAGACGACCATGAACCCCGAAACGCGCACGCTTCTGCAGGTGGATATGGACAACGCCATTGAGGTGGAGGAAACGTTCTCCGTTCTGATGGGCGACAGCGTGGAGCCGCGCAAGGAGTTCATCGAGGAGAACGCGAAGCTCGTCGCGAACCTCGACATTTAAGCGCGGCCGGACAGCCGGCAGTAAATAATCGTTTGGGTTCTTTTGATTCTTTTTTCTTTTTTAAAGGAAAAAGAACAGACTGCCCGGAGAGCGCGGAAGCGTGGCGAAAAGCGCCGCATAAGGCGTGTGCGGGCAGCAGGAAGTAATATCGTTTGGTTTCTTTTTTGATTCTTTTTCTTTTCTCAAAGGAAAAAGAACAGACTGCCCGGAGAGCGCGGAAGCGTGGCGAAAAGCGCCGCATAAGGCGTGTGCGGGCAGCAGGAAGTAATATCGTTTGGTTTCTTTTTTGATTCTTTTTCTTTTCTCAAAGGAAAAAGAACAGACTGCCCGGAGAGCGCGGAAGCGTGGCGAAAAGCGCCGCATAAGGCGTGTGCGGGCAGCAGGAAGTAATATCGTTTGGTTTCTTTTTTGATTCTTTTTTCTTTTCCCAAAGAAAAAAGAATTAGGACAAAAGGACAGAGGTAAAAATTTTGGAAACACCAATCAGCAGCATTGTACCCGTTGACCTCAACAAGGAAATGCAGAAATCGTTCATCGCGTATGCGATGGCGGTCATCATCAACCGCGCGCTGCCGGACGTGCGCGACGGCCTCAAGCCCGTGCACCGGCGCATTCTGTATTCGATGAGCGAGCTCAATATGTATCCGGATAAGCCGTACCGCAAAAGCGCGCGCCTTGTGGGCGACGTGCTCGGTAAATACCACCCGCACGGCGATTCCGCGGTCTACGACGCAATGGTCCGCCTCGCGCAGGACTTTTCCATCCGCTATCCGCTGGTGGACGGCCACGGAAACTTCGGTTCTGTGGACGGCGACGGCGCCGCGGCCATGCGTTATACGGAAGCAAGAATGTCGAAGCTGACGCTCGAGCTTCTGCGCGACATTGATAAGGACACCGTTGATTTCTATCCGAACTTCGACGAAACGCTGGAGCAGCCCGCCGTGCTTCCCGCGCGGTTCCCGAACCTGCTGGTGAACGGAACGGGCGGCATTGCGGTCGGCATGGCGACGAATATCCCGCCGCACAACATGGGCGAAGCCATCGACGCGACCATCGCCCTCATGGATAACCCGGATATCTCCATCGAGGAGCTGATCGACATCATTCCGGGGCCGGATTTCCCGACGGGCGGCATCATCATGGGCGTATCGGGCATCCGTGAAGCGTATAAAACGGGGCGCGGGCGCATCCGGGTGCGCGCGAAAACAGAGATCGAAAAATATAAAGAGGACCGCGAGCGCATCATCGTGACGGAGATCCCCTATCAGGTCAACAAGGCGGCCTTGGTGGAGAAGATCGCCGAAATGGTGCACGACAAGCGCATCGAGGGCATTTCCGACCTGCGCGATGAATCGGACAAATCCGGCATGCGCATCGTGATCGAGCTGAAAAAGAACGCGAACGCGAACGTGGTTTTGAACCACCTCTATAAGCACACGCAGATGCAGGACACGTTCGGCGTCATCATGCTGGCTCTTGTGGACGGCGAGCCGCGCGTGCTCAATTTGAAGCAGGTACTCGAATATTATGTGGAGCACCAAAAGGACGTCATCGTCCGCCGCACGAAATTCGAGCTGGAAAAGGCGAAAAAGCGCGCCCACATTTTGGAGGGGCTCATCATCGCGCTCGACAATATCGACGAGATCGTGAACCTCATCAGGAGCTCGCCGGACGCGCCCACGGCGCGGGCGTCCCTCATCGAGCGGTTCGGGCTGACGGAGGTACAGGCGCAGGCCATTCTCGATATGCGCTTGCAGCGCCTGACCGGACTGGAGCGGGACAAGATCGAAGCGGAATACAAGGAAGTGCAGGAGCGCATCGAATATTACAATGCGGTGCTGTCCACCCCGCAGATGGTCATCGACATCATCAAGGCGGACCTCACGGAGATACGCGGCAAATTCGCAGACGCGCGCCGCACAGAGATCACCTTTGACGAGGACGACATTGACCTCGACGAGCTCATCGCGCGGGAGGATATGGTGGTGACGCTCACGCACTACGGCTATATCAAGCGCATCAGCCTCGAGACCTACCGTGCGCAGAAGCGGGGCGGCAAGGGCGTGACGGCAATGTCTACCCGCGAGGAGGACTTTGCGGAGCAGGTGTTCGTCACCTGCACGCACAATCAGCTTTTGTTCTTCACGAACAAGGGCAAGGTATACATGAAAAAATGCTATCAGATCCCGGAGGCGGGCAGGACGGCAAAGGGCACGGCGATCGTGAACATGCTGAACCTCGACCCGGACGAAAAGGTATCGGCTGTGTTCCCGGTCGAGGCTGAGATCGAGCGGGATTCCAACCTTGTGATCGTCACAAAGGGCGGCATCATCAAAAAGACGCCGTTCGGCGAATATTCCAATATCCGGCAGAACGGCCTCAAGGCCGTGAACCTGCGGGAGGGCGACGAGCTCATTTCCGTCATGGAGACGGACGGCACGAAGGATATCATCGTGGGCACACGGGACGGCATGTCTATCATCTTCAGCGAGGACGATGTGCGGCCGATGGGCAGGGTGTCCACGGGTGTACGGGCGATGAGGCTCCGTCCGGGCGACGAGGTGGTGTCCGCGTGCATCTGTGAAAAGGACAAGCAGGTGCTCGTCATTACGGAAAACGGCTATGGGAAGCGCACGGAAGCGGTTGAATACCGTTTGCAGTCGCGCGGCGGCATCGGCCTCAAGTCTATGAACATCACGGAAAAGACGGGCAAGATGTGCGGTCTGCTCATCGTGGACGGCACGGAGGATATCATGCTCATCAGCGACGCGGGCGTGGTGATCCGCATGAGCGTGGAGGAGATCTCGCTCATCGGGCGTTCCACGCAGGGCGTGCGCGTGATGCGCCTCGGAGAGGATACGAAAGTCGTGTGCGTGGCGAAGATCGTGGAATCCGAGGAGGACGAAAGCGCGGAGCCGGACGGGGAATAAGCGGCGGCCTGAAAAATATGATTTTAAAATGAGACAGTTTCGCAAGCTGCACGTATAGAAAGATAAGAGATGCGGCAATCCCGCAAAAGGAGGATACCCAAATGGCAAATTTTTTCGGAAAAGACGGAAAGCAGCTGACGGACGAGGAGCTGGAGCAGGCGGTCGGGGGCCTTACGTTTACGGAAGGCTCGAGCTTTTTCAAGCTGATGATGCAGAAGAAGTGCTCACACTGCGGCAGTATCGAGTTTACTGTTGATGCTGTTTCACAGAATAAAGACACGGTCTATGTCCGGTGCAAAAAATGCGGTACGGTCTATGACTTGGAAAATAAGTAAACAGCAGTCTACACAAAGACCCGGAAGCAGAGCTCCGGGTCTTTTTTATATCCGGCGGCGTGCAAATGCGGACAGGAAAACGGGAGGCGTGCGCGGAACGGGAAAAAGAGGAAAACCGCTTTCAAAGCCAACCGGCCGTATGATATAATGAAACGGCGGAAAGAAACCGGCTATGTGCGGAGCGGGCTTTCAGGCGGAAAGGAAACAGATATGACGGAAAAAGAAAAAATGCTCCGGGGCGAGCTGTACCGGACGTCCGATCCGGAGCTGGTGGCGGAGCACAGGAGGGCGCTTCGCCTGTGCCGGGAATATAACGACATCGACCCGATGGACGACGCGGAGATGGATCGTGTGATCCGCGAGCTGGTAAACGTGGAGGGAAAGCAGGTCACGGTCAAGCAGCCCATTCGCTTCGACTATGGCTGCCATACCTACTTCGGGGAAAACGTGTTCATCAATTATGGCGTGAATATCCTCGACGTATGCGATGTGCGTGTCGGAAACAATGTGCTGATGGGGCCGAACGTGCAGCTCATCGCCGCGACGCACCCGACCGACCCGCAGGTTAGGCTGGAAGGGCTTGAATGCGGAAAGCCGGTGACCATTGGGGACAACGTGTGGCTGGGCGCGGGCGTGACTGTTTGCCCGGGCGTGACCATTGGGGAAAATACGACGATCGGCGCGGGCAGCGTCGTCACAAAGGACATCCCGGCGAACTGTGTTGCGGTGGGGAATCCGTGCCGGGTGATACGGAAGCTGTAAGAACAGACTCAAAACCTCTGATCTATACGGACCAGAGGTTTTTTTGTATAGAAGCTCCCGGCAATGCCGGCGGTAGAAAAAGAAGATTAACGGGGAAAGAACCCCTCCGTCTGACAAAATAAGCAAGGTCTGCCAGCCAAGGAAAAATCAAACGGAGGATTTAAAATGAGCGGCAAACGTTCGGCAGATACCGAACGGAAGCGCGCATACCGGATCTTCGCGGCGCTCCCCCCGCTTTGCGGCAGGCGGAGCGCGGTTTCCGCCCGCCGGGTGTTTCCGCGGAACGTGTGTCCGCCGCCTGCTCGTCCGGCGTTCTTTTTGGACCGCCTTGCCGCGTTCCTGTCAAAAGCCTTGGAAGCGTTCTCTTAAAACGGCGCGTTCACCCCTGCTCCGTACAGAGGGCCGCCTCCTGTTCTCCTGCGTACCGGCGGGTGAGGCGTCTCATTTCAAACAGCGCGAGGAAAAGCGCGATGAGGAAAGAAACGCCGTCCGCGACCGGCCCCGCCCACAGAACGCCGTCAAGGCCCAAAGCAAGGGGCAGGAGCAGCGTCGCGGGAACGAGCACGAGTATCTGGCGGGAGAGGGTGACGACCGCCGCCTTGACCGGCTTGCCGATGGACTGGAAAAAGATGCCTGTTACGGTCTGGAAGCCGGTCAGGATGCACAGCAGCAGGAAGATGCGGAAGCTTTTCTGTGCGAATTCGTTGTAGAGGGCGTCCTCCGAGCCGAACAGGTCGATGATCGACTGCGGGAAGAATTGAAACAGCACGAAGCCAACGGCAGCCACTATGGTCGCGCACCCGGCTGCGAGCAGATATGCTTTTTTCACCCGCAGGAAATTGCGCGCGCCGTAGTTATAGCCCACGATTGGCTGTGCGCCGATCCCAAAGCCGATCATAAAGGACAAAAGGATCTGAGAGACCTTCATGACGATACCGAACGCGGCAAGCGGGATGTCCGGCCCGTATACGGAGGCCGTACCGTATTGCACGATCATGTTGTTGGAGGCGAGGACCGATATCGTGATGGCGAGCTGTGTGATGAAGCTCGATACGCCGTAGCCCATGACGGTGCGCGCCGTCCGGGCAGAAAGCTTCAGGTCTCTGCGCGAGATGCGCAGGAGCTTTGGCCTGCGCAGATAAAGCGTACTGACGAAAAACGTGAGGATCTGGCCGAGAATGGTCGCAAGGGCCGCGCCCTCCACGCCCCAGCCGCAGACAAAGATAAAAACAGGGTCAAGAACGGTGTTTACTGCAGCGCCTGCGATCATGGAAAGCATGGCCACTTTTGGGCTGCCCTCCGCGCGGATGCAGGAATTGAGGCCTGTGCCGATCACGACAAAGGGAAAGCCGAGCACGATGATGCCGCCGTAATCGAGCGCATAGGGGAGGGAGTTCTCCGTTGCACCGAACAGGTCCGCGAGCGGCTTTAAAAACAGGAGGCCGAGCACAAGGAAGAGTATGCCGAAGAACACCAGTAAAACAACGGCATTGCCTACGCCGCGCTGCGCCTCGTCTCTGCGCCCCTCGCCCAGCTTCAGGGAGAGATAGGCGGCGGCGCCGTCGCCAACGAGAAGCGAAAAAGCGAGCACGATGACGGTCAGCGGGAAAATGACATTCGTCGCAGCGTTGCCGAGATAGCCGACCCCCTGCCCGATAAAGATCTGGTCGACGATATTATAGAGCGCGTTCACCAGAAGCGAGATCACGCTTGGCACTGCATATTTCATCATCAGCTTCCCGATGGGCGCGGTTCCCAGCAGGTTTGTTTCCATTCCGTTTTCCATATAGTCAAACTCCTTTATGGTTGCCGCGGCAACATTTAAAACAAAATAAAAGGCGCCTATTAGTTGCCCATGCAACTATTATAAAACGGGATCACGGAGGAGTCAAGGGAAAAGCTGTTTGACAGGAAAGAAAAACGCGCTTACAATAAAAAATACCGCCGGAAGCAGGCGGTCTATGACCATTGCAAAAGAGGGAACGGAAGATGCGTGAACTGGCCAAGAAATTGTCTATCCTGTCCCGCAGATCGGGACTGCACCTCGACAGGCAGCTCAAAGATACCGGGCTTACCCGCGGGCAGTTTATTTATCTGATGTGTATCTGCGATCACGAGGGGATGTCGCAGGAACAGCTTTCGGAAGAGCTGCGCATCAACAAGGGCGCGGTGGCGCGGGCTGTGCGCAGGTTTGAAAAGGAGGGCTATATCACGCGCGTCGTATCACCGAAAGACAGGCGGCAATACGGCCTTTACCCTACCGAAAAGACGCGGCGGGCCCATCATGCCGTCCGCATGGCGGAGGCTGAATGGGAGGCCTACATGACGCGCAACCTTTCCTCCGCGGAGAAAGAAACGCTGGACAGCCTGCTCGAAAAGCTCCTGCGGGATATGGAGTAGGCCGCAGACGCTTGCCAAAGATATCAGATTGGAAACCCGGCTCACGGTTATCGGTCAGAAGCAACGGCGCATATACAGAATAATGAGCGGCGCAGCCACGGAAATGCGTTATATTTTTTTCTGCATCTTTTTGCGGTATTTTCCGGGACTCATACCGGTAAAGCGTTTGAAAATAATATTAAAATAATTTGCGTTCGGATAACCGACAAGGTTCGAGACCTCGACCACAGTATAGCTCGTCTGCAGAAGCAATTCAGCGGCGATCTTGATTCGCGTTTTGATCAGATATTGGATGGGCGAAATGTCGTATTTTTCTTTGAAAAGGTGAGCAATATGAAAAGGGCTGACAAAGAAAATATCGGAGAGACTGGAAAGCGTTATATTTTTTTCGTAATTATTTTCAATATATTCTTTGATTCCGGAAAGGAGAGAGGCAGGCTCCGCGTCCGCGTCATTATCCATCAGCTTGCGCTGTAAAAGGATCAGCAAATATTCGATCAGTTTTCCGGCGGCAGTCTTATAGTCAGGACGTTTTTCCGATAATTCTCCATGGACCTGAGTAATGATCCCGGTCATGGTGACGGTGGAATTGCTGCGAGGCAAAAGTGTTTCATTGGAAATATAAGGCAGGCGGCCTTCCTCCCACCCGGCGTATTGAAAAGAGGACAAATAAAGTGTGATCAGCGTACACGAATTTTCGCCTGAGAAAGACAGACGGTACGAAAGTCCGGGTATCAAAACAATATCGCCGCTCTCAAGAGAATAGGAAATACCGTCAAACCATGCATTGACATTCCCTTGCTGCACTAAAACAATCTCTGTTTCAGAGAGATCTCTGCGTTCTATATCGAAATTGTTTTTCAGGGTGACCTGGTTTGAAAGGACCTGAGGCGGTTTTACCAAAACTGGGTGGTTTAAATTCATTACTTGCACCTCTTGTTTGTTGCACCACACTTAATTTAGCATGCAAAAATAATGAAAAACAGTAATTGGGGGTATTTGCGCAATAATCTTGCATAGATTCCACAAGTTTATTCATATATGAAAGCCCGGCGCCCCGTTAGACTTGAGCGTGGGAGGATATGCTGCGGTATATATAAATGAGATGAGAGAATGGATCAAAATTACGGTATACAAGGGGGAGATCAAAGATGCTGCTCGCCATGAATCATATCAACAAATCATTTTCCGGAAATCCGGTACTGAAAAATGTAGTGTTTGAGCTGGAGAATGCCGAAATACACGCGCTTGTGGGTCTTAACGGCGCAGGGAAATCCACATTGGTCAACATCCTTTCGGGCGTATTTCCGGCGGATAGCGGAATCATTATCCTCGATGGGCGCCGGATAGCGTTTGAAAGCCCGCGGGAGGCTCTTGCGGCAGGGATCTTTACGGTATATCAAGCCACGAACCTGCTTCCCGATCTTACAGTTGCAGAGAATATTTTTTTAAACGGCATGCAAAAAAAGCACGGACTGATCGACCATAAAAAAATGGAGGAAGATGCGCGCGCTCAATTTGAAAGGATGGGCTATAAGCTTGAGGCAGCTAAGAAAATCAAGGAGCTTAGCATCAGTGAGCGCTATATGGTTTCTACTGCCCGGGCCTATCTTTCCAATGCCCGGATTTTTATTTTAGACGAGCCCATGATCAATCTTGCGGCGGCGGAAAAGGAAATATTCGTACGCTTTATGAAAGAAATGCGCGCGCAGGGGAGGTCTATCATCTATATCACACATAATATAGGCGAGGTGCTTTCGCTGTGCGACCGGGTGACAGTGCTGCGCGACGGAAAAAATGTGGCGGTATGCAGTACGGAAAGCCTTTCTGAAAACAGGCTCAGTTATCTTATTTCCGGAAATGAATCCCTTCGCCTGTATCCGCCCAAGACGGCGCGGGAGGACAAGATATTGCTGGAGATCAGCCATCTCAGCCTTGAACCAGTGCTGCATGATATCAGTTTTCGTCTATACGCCGGAGAGATCCTTGGCATCACAGGGCTGACAGGCTCGGGACGGACAGCGCTCATCAAAACGATATTTGGTGAATTTGAAAAGGATTCAGGGTGCCTTAAGCTGCGCGGCGAAGAACTCGAGCTGAAAAATGCGACGGACGCGGTAAATCATGGATTTGGGTATGTGAATGAGAACCGTATGGACGCGGGCCTGTTCCTCGATATGGGAGTAGCCGCCAATCTTACGATCTCCGCACTTGAGGATATCCGCAGGGGAATATTCCTTGATCTTCGGCAGGAGATGGAAGAGGTTGTGGACCAGTCTATTGAGCTCAATCTTAAAATGGACAGCCTGCATCAGGAGATCCGTTTTCTGAGCGGCGGGAACCAGCAAAAGGTGATGGTGGGACGTTCTCTTATTTCGAACGCAAGCATCCTGCTGCTCGACGAGCCGACAAAGGGGATCGACATTGTCTCGCGCAGCGAGATCTATATCGTGATGAACGAGCTTGCCGCAGCCGGAAAAGGGATCATTCTCGTTTCGGCGGATATGGATGAGCTGGCAGGCCTGTGCGACCGCGTCCTTGTTTTAAAAAACGGACGGATCACGGCGGAATTGCAGGAAAAAGAGTTTTCCTGTCTGGCGGATATGCTGGCATAATGCCTTTGCGCCGTCCGGCGGAAAGGGAACAGCTTTGTTTCTGAAAAATACATATTTTTGCGGCCATGCGCAAGAATACGAATAAAAAGCAGCGGGAAAAAGACTTTGCAAAAGCAGCGGAAATGCTTTTCGGACCGCTGTTTTTTTATATAAGACGGGAATATTTTCACCGCAAGAATCAGAAGAAAGGCAAGCAAGTCTGTTTCTTGTTTCAGGAAAAGAGGACGGATAAGATAGAAACATCTACCGAAACCGGAAATCGACAGATGGAGCGGAGGATAAAAAGGGAGGAAAAGACATGGAAAACGAAAATCGTGCCTTTATTGAAATGACAGGAATTACAAAACGTTTTCCCGGTGTCGTCGCACTCGATGATGTTTCACTCACCGTAAAAAGGGGAGAGGCTGTTGCACTTGTAGGGGAAAACGGCGCGGGGAAATCGACGCTGATGAAAATGCTGTCGGGTCTTTATCATCCTGACGAAGGGGAGATCCGGGTAAACGGCGAACCGGTCAGCATTACGGACCCAAAACGCGCGCAGGAACTGGGGATCAGTACGATCTTTCAGGAGCCGTCTTTAGCCCCACACCTGACTGCGGTGCAAAATATCTATCTTGGGCGGGAAGAAACAAAAGGAAAAGGGATCAAGCGGCTGAATGAAAAGAAGATGCTGGAAGAGACGCAAAAGCTATATGGAAAATTCTTTCCGACTGTAGAGGATGTACAAATACCAGTCAGTCAGCTGGGAGCGCTGAAGAACCGCGTAATAGAAATCGTGAAAGCCCTTTCGATCCAATGCTCTCTCGTCATTATGGACGAACCGACGGCAGCTCTTGCAGAGCATGAACGGCAGGTCCTGTTCGACTTTGTGCATATGCTGAAAGCGCAGGGCATTGCCGTTATCTATATTACGCACCATCTGAGGGAGCTGTTTGGGCTTGTGGACCGTATTGTGGTCATGCGCGACGGAAAAAAGGTATCCGAAGTCGAACCGCAGGATACGGATGTGGACGACCTTGTGGCAAGGATGGTCGGCCGGACGATTACGAATTACATCGTAAAGGAAACAGTTCCTGTTGGAGACGAAATACTCCGGGTAGAGCATCTTACGCGTAAAGGCGTGATCGAAGACGTTTGTCTGCATGTTAACAGGGGGGAGATCGTAGGGCTGGCCGGACTTGCAGGCGCGGGACGCACGGAAACGGTGCGCGCGATCGTAGGAGCCGACCGCGCTTCGGGCACGGTTTTGGTGGATGGAAAGGAATGCCGTATTGCCTCGCCGAAAGAAGCGATCCTCAATGGGATCGGTATGCTGCCTGAGAACAGGAAGCTGCAGGGCGCCCATATCGAAATGGATGTAAAGGATAATATCACTATGGCCAATCTTCGCGAAGTATTGGCGGGAAACTTTATTCTTGAAAAAAATAAAGAGATCAAAACGGCGGAAGACTATGTTCAGCGCCTTGGGGTGAAAACTCCGACGATCTATCAAAAAGTAAAATCGTTATCCGGCGGGAACCAGCAGAAGGTCATCCTTGCAAAATGGCTCTTCACCAAGCCGCAGGTGCTCATCTTCGATGAACCGACGCAAGGCATCGATATAGGCGCTAAACATGAAATATATAATTTGATCGCGGATTTTGTAAAAGAGGGAGGCGGAATATTGCTCGTGTCTTCCGAGCTGCCGGAACTCATGGGCCTTGCGGACCGTATCTATGTGATGCACCAGGGAAAAATCGTGCACGAGTTCGCCCGTGCGGAAGCTACGGAAGAAAATATTACACTGTATGCATCGGGAGGACATGAATCATGATAAAGAAACATATCATAGAAAAAAATACGGTGAAAAAGTTTGACGAACTTGGCATCCTGATCGTTATGATCGCGTTATTCATCTTTCTGTCCATTGCCTCTCCGTTCTTCCTTAAGATCGAGAATATCCAAAACCTGCTGCTGCAGTCGGTATTCGTTATGCTGGTAGGCTTTGGGATGATGTTTGTCCTCACGATAGGAGGAATAGACCTTTCCGTTGGCTCGATCCTCGGATATTCAGGAGCAGTCACGGGAATGATCATCGCGTCGGGAGGCAATATTTTTCTGGGGATACTGGCCGGGCTTGGGACCGGCGCTGCGTTTGGACTCGCGAACGGCCTGCTGATCACGAAACTAAAAATAGCGCCCTTTTTAGTAACGTTCGCAATGCAAAGCGTCGTGCGGGGCATACTGCTTCTGTCTACGACAAACGGCGCTGTCAGCGGATTTGCTGCGGAGGAATTTACATATCTCGCGCAAGGTTATTTTCTTGGCCTGCCTATTCCGGTCGTTATTACGGTCATAGTATTTGTGATATTACTGTTTTTATTCAAATTTACGAGCTTCGGACGCAATGTGACAGCCATTGGGTCGAACCGGGAAGCATCGTTCCTGTCAGGCGTATCGTGCGACAAAATTACGATCGGCGTATATATGCTGTCCGGCCTGCTCGCGGCACTTTCCGGAATTCTGCTCGCGGCACGGCTTACTGCGGTCCAATCGGAAATGGGAAGCGGATATGAGATGGACGCGATCGCTGCCGCCGTGATCGGAGGCACCAGCATGGCAGGCGGAAAAGGCAGCATCATTGGCGCGATCATCGGTGCGGTCATACTGGGGATGATCTCCAACGGCCTTGACCTCCTGTCGGTCAACCAGTTTTACCGTCAGATCATCGTAGGCGCGATCATCATTATCGCCGTAGCGCTTGAACGGTTCACATCGCTCAAAAAAGAACGGGTTTGAAGGGGGAATAAACATGAAACTCAATGCCGCAACGGAACTCGGGACAGGTAAGATAAAAAAGAAAATAGACCGTCAGCTTATCGGGCTTCTGATCTTTGTCGCCGCTATGATGGTGGTCATGACATGCCTGTCTGAAAGCTTTCTCACCGTATCAAACCTTACGAATGTATTTCGGCAGTCCGTGTTCATCATGCTGCTCGGCTTCGGAATGACCTTCGTTCTCACCACCGGAGGTATCGACCTTTCCGTAGGCGTTATGCTCGCGCTTTCGGGCGGCATGACGGGCTGGCTTCTTTCGATGAACGTTAATATAGTTCCCGCCATCGCCGCCGGTCTTCTGATCGGGGTACTGGTAGGCGCAGGAAACGGCCTGATGATCACAAAATTGCACATCACGCCGTTCATCGCGACACTTGCCACGATGAGTATCGGCCGGGGCGTGATGTATGTGTGGACAAACTCCATCCCATTCCGGAATTATATGGTGGGCGGATTCCGGTTCATTGGGCAGGGGGATATCTTGGGCCTCCAGTTTCCCATTATCATTGCAATCGTGGCTTTCATTATTTTGCAGTTCGTATATCGGTGCACACCGTTTGGACGGCATGTGACCGCCTACGGAAGCAATGAGGAAGCGGCGAAGGTTTCCGGGATCCATACGGATAAGCTTTTGATCAAAGTATATGCCTTATCCGGCCTTATGGCGGCGATAGCGGGCATAACGCTTGCATCCCGGCTGGAAACGGTTCATCCGGAAATGGGAAAAGGCTATGAGCTTGATGCGATCGCCGCGGCGATCATAGGAGGCACGAGCCTTTCGGGAGGAAAAGGCAGTCTTGTCGGAACGGTTTTGGGAGCGTTTATCATCTATCTGATCAGTAACGCATTAAACCTTCTTAATATTGACCCGGATTGGGAAACGATCGTAAAAGGTATCATTATTTTGATCGTGGTCGGAGTGGAATTCCTAAGTCACAGAGGGAAGAAAGAGTAGGGTTTGCATATCCATTATGCATTTAGAAAACAACAGGAGGAAGAAACAATGAAAAAAAGGTATTTCAAGGTATTGGGGCTCACCCTCGCGGTGCTTCTCGCCGTGACGGCAGTCCTCGCCGGATGCGGAAACGTAGATCAGCCCGTGTCTGATGGCGGCGGCACATCTGATGGCGGCGACGGGACGGCAGCCGTATCTTCGGCAGCGGGAACATGGCAGTGGGGCGACCCGGCATGGGAGGCGGCAGTGCGTGAGCAGGTAGAGGGAAAGACATTTAAAATCGGCTTTACCCCTCCGGCGGCATCCGAGTTTTATGACATTATCATGCACGGCGCATATACGATGATGAATGAGCTTCATGACCGTTTCGGTGTAAACTTTGAGTTTGAATTTGTAGCGCCGAGCGAGCATGACGCCGTGGAATCTCAGGTCGCTACGATAGAAAACTGGGCGACAAAGGAATTTGATGCGGTCCTTGTATGTACGGCGGGCGATTTTGATTCGATGAACGCCGTTTATGAAAAAGCAACGGCGGCGGGAACGGCGGTGTACCTGTTCAATATGCCGGCGGAGCTGTGGGATACGGATACCATCAAGGCAACGTCTGTTATCAGCTATGACAACGCACGGCAGTCCGGTTATCTGGTAGGACAGTATGCGGCGGAGAAACTGAACGGAGAAGGAAAGGTACTCTTTATTTCCGGAAACGACGGGCACTGGACGACCTCGCGCCGTGAAGGCTTCATGGAAGCGGTGGCGGAATATCCGGGTCTGGAGATCGTAGGAGAGCAGAGAGGAGAATATGTACGCGACGAAGGAATGGCTGCGGCCGAGAATCTGCTTCAGGCAAATCCGGATGTAGATTTTATCTATGGGGAAAATGAAGAGATGGCACAGGGCGCGGTACAGGCGGTAGAGGCGATGGGCCTCAAGCTGTGGGACGGCAACGAAGGCATTATCGTCGTAGGTGCGGACGGCCTGAAATCAGGATTTGAACAGATCAGGAACGGCGGGCTTACCGCAACGGTGGATGTAGGCAGTGTAGATCAGGGCCGCGAGGCGATCAAAGCGATCTTTATGCATGAGCTGCTGGGTTACAGCATCGATAAGGTCATCAATGTTCCGACGATCCTCGTGGACAGCGAAAATGTTGCGGTTCCCGAAGCGTATGTAGATTGGGCGCTTTCAGCGCAAGAAGCATATAACTAAAGGCTCACAGGGATAGGCGGGGAGCGCGTCCGGCAGAACGGAAGCGCCGGACGCTGCTCCGGGCCTGAAAGAAGACGATTTGCCGGAAACGGCAAAAACAATAAAAAGTCAAAGGAGATACAACATGATTTCAAAAAAGACAAGAGATATGCTGCCGGGGAAATTCGAGCAGCTGATCAATGAGAGCATTTGGGACGGATTTGCGGAAACGATCACGGGCGCAGAATATAAAGCGCGCGTCGAAATGGTAAAGGGAAAGATCGAGGAGGAAGGATGGGATGCAATGCTCGTGTTCGGCGACTGCTACCGCATGAGCAATATTCGCTGGCTGGTCAACTACCGTACCATAGACGGCGTATATCCGCAGCCGGAGATCGTATTCCTCGCCCCGGGAGCGGACCCGGTATTCTTCCTGCCTGACAGCCAGATCCGTTCGGCGCATGAGGAATCCGCCATGAAATATATGGGCGACGACATCCGGGAGATCCGCGGCGAGCTGAGCAAATTCCTCGCGGATTACAATACGAAGAAGCCGCTCAAGAAGGTTGCGCTGTGCGGTTACACCTATTGCGACCTTGAAATATGGGACGAGATCAGAAAAGGCATTCCGGACGCGGAAATCAAGCAGAGCCAGATGATCGAATATTACAAATCTATCAAGACGGAAAAGGAACTGCGCACGATGCGCCGGGCGGGCCGTGTGGCGGATATCGGCGCACAGATGCTCTATGATGTCATGGAAGACGGTATTACGGAAAAAGAAGCGCAAAGCTTGGTTTATGCCGCGATGTTTGCGTCAGGCGCTCATAGCATCGCATTTGATATTATGGTGCAGACAGGCGATAACCTGCTGTCCCTTTTCAAACGGCCAACAGATAAGCCGATCATGCGCGGCGATCTCGTTATGATGGATCATGGGTGCAGGATCAACGACTATTGCTCCGATTCTGCCAGAACCTATGTATTCGGCGATGCAGCGAAAGAAAAGATAGAGCTGCTCGAGAAACTGAACCGCGTATTTGAAACGGGACTTGAACAGATTTGCGCAGGAATGACGGGGCGCGAAGCAGATGCAGTTATTCGTGCAGCGGCAGATAAAGAAGGAATTACACAATTTATCGTATCACCGAGCGAAGGACGTCTGGGACCGCATGGAACAGGCATGGATCCTGAAGAAGCGATGCCGATCATCGGACCGGATTCGGACGATGTGCTTGTAGAAGGACAGACGTTCGCATATGAATTGTCTGCGATTGACGAAAACCTGACGGGCGTACGCACGGAAGACCCGATCGTCGTACATAAAGACGGTATGGAACCTCTGACGAATTTCCCGCGGTTCAGCTATAAACCGTAAACAGTTCCTTGCTAAAAACAGCCGTCTCAAAAGAGGCGGCTGTTTTTTTTAGAAAAGACAAATCCGCAAGAATGTTAGTTTTTTTGAAAAGCCTTATTTGCTACAATGACAAAAAAGGAGCGTAAATAAAGAGGTAACCATGCTATGAACGGGCGTGACATATTAAGTACAAGGGGAACAGGAGGACAAAAGAATAAAACTGCTTTTTTGAAAGACAATGCCGCAATGATCGCGCTTCTTGCTGCCGTGCTGCTGCTGATCGTTTTTTTCGCACCACAGTTTTTCAGGATACAGAATATTACAAATGTTGCCCGGCAGGCATCCACAACAGGGATCATTGCGATCGGCATGACGTTTGTTATCATCACCGGAGGGATCGACCTGTCTGTCGGCGGCGTACTTGCGGTAGCGGGAATCGTTTTTTCTGTTCTTACAAAATCCGGCTATGGATTATGGGCTGCAGTACTGTGCGCAGTGCTCCTTGGAGCAGCCGTAGGGATCATCAATGGTTTCGGATCCATATTTTGGGGGATACAGCCTTTTATTATGACGCTCGCCACATCTTCGGTGACCGGAGGGCTCGCGCTGCTTTTGTGCGATGGGATCCCTGTGGAATTTACTACTGTGGAAAGTCCGGTGATCGATTTCTTCGGGAACGGAAACGTAGGTCCTGTTCCCGGACCATTTGTACTTTTTGCCGTGCTGGCTGTGCTTTCGGCGCTGGTGTTAAGATATGTTCCCTTCGGAAGATATGTTTACAGCGTAGGCAGCAGCTTTGAGGGAGCGCGGCTTGCGGGGGTACGTACGACACGAATTATTATGATCGCCTATATTATATGCGGCATATGCGCGGCCTTGGCCGGTATCGTGACAGCGTGCCGGCTGTATGTCGGACATCCGGTAGCGGGAAGTACCGCCGCGCTTGACAGCATTGCCGCTATTGTGATCGGAGGCACCAGTCTTTCAGGCGGCAAAGGAAGTGTGATCGGAACTGTAGTGGGAGTACTGCTGATGACAGCGGTCGCAAATCTGCTGAACCTGACGGGTGTGCCGACCTATATCCAACAAATCGTCAAAGGCATCATTATTATCCTTGCGATCCTGCTTTCCACTAAGGGATTGAAACAACGCATGAAGGAAGCGTGGAGGGGTCTGTGAAGAGAGCTGTGATCATAGCCGCAGCAGTATTGGCGGCATTGTTTTTTCTATCATGTGTACATACGGTACAATCGCCTGTTAGCCGCTCTGCGGAAGGAGGGGAGACTGTGCTCTATACTGCGGATGGGAAAGCAGTCGATTTTGGTATCTATTGCAGTACGGATGCGGCAGAGGCACTCATGCCGGAAAGACCGCTTGATGAATATAAGGGAACGATGGGCGTGATCGTTTCTTCTATGCGTTTTCCATACGGCGGTGGAACGAAAGTTATGGCGGAAGAAACATTGAAGAAATATTTTCCAAACATGGACTATGTGATCGGAAACGGAGACGGAGACCCTGTTGCGCAAAGCGCCCTGATCGATGATTATATTGCAGCAGGCATTGACGTTCTCGTGATCGATCCGGTAGAAAAAGAGGCGATGGTACCGGCTTTTGAACGGCTGAAGGAAGCGGGAATACCCGTAGTATGTATAGACCGTTATGTGCCGGCAGATTATGAAACCGTAGTAAAAGCGGACGATGTAAAAATCGGCCAAAAAGCAGGAGAAGCAATGGTAAAACTTTTGGGCGGAAAAGGAAAAGTGGTAGAAATACAAGGCGCTCCGGCAGCATCTAATACGAACGACAGACATATTGGCTTTATACAAGGGATCGAAAATTCGGAGATCGAGGTGATCGCCGAGCCATACGCGGATTTTTTGCAGACGCGCGGCCTTGGAGAGATGGAGGACCTTCTGCAGCGCTTTCCGGACGATAATGATATCGATGCGATCTTCAGCCAATCGGATGTAATGACAATGGGGATCATACAGGCGCTGAAAGCCGCAGGGAGAGATATCCCTATCGTGAGCATCGATGGGCAGGAATCGGCGCTTGACGCGGTGAGGGCGGGAGACATCGATGCAGTGATAGCTTATCCGATCCCGATGCCGGCTGGAATTTTTGCGGGCGCAAAAGTAATGGCAGGAGAGGCTGTTCCAACTTATATTGAGCTGGAGTGCCCGGTGATCACAAAAGAAAATGTTGAAGAATATATTGGATATTCGGGTTATTGATATGGCCGAACCGACGTTTTTTGCTTGACAATGCGGGTCTCAGTTTGCTATACTATTAAAGCATATTTGGATGGAGAGATGGTCGAGTTGGTTTAAGGCACCGGTCTTGAAAACCGGCGATGGTTTACCCCATCCGTGGGTTCGAATCCCACTCTCTCCGCCATATTAGCGGCAGAAGTGGAATGCGGGCCTAAGCAAAAAACCGGCATATTTGTTTTTTGGATTCGAACCCACGTGGGTTCATGCAAAAACGAGCCGGAGGCGAAGTTTGCGCTATCCCACTCTCTCCGCCATATTAGCGGCAGAAAGCGGAATGCGGACTGAAACACAAGTGAATAGGGAATCAAATTCAGTTGGAGAAGTACCCAAGTACGGCTGAAGGGGCTCCCCTGCTAAGGGAGTAGGCTGGGGTAACCGGCGCGAGGGTTCAAATCCCTCCTTCTCCGCCAAACCCGCTGTATAAGCGGGTTTTTTGTTGTCCTCTTGGGAATACCTCCGTTTGAAAATGGCAGTACGTGGCGTAAAAAATCGTCCTATTACACACGTTTTAGGAACATTTAAAAGTGTTTACGGCATTTAATGTCAGGGTGGATATAGCGTTGTGCTGTAGAAATATTTGCGTGCCGCATTACCTTTTTTATGACGGCTGGCGCGACCTTATTTCCGAGGGCAAGGGCCGTTGCCGTTGTATGGCGGCAGGCATAGAGAGTTAGGTCTCGGCACTGTGCGGCGCGAAGCGTCTCGTCAAACCTGTCGTAAAAATCATTGCGCTGTTTGTTTACACTGTTTTTCGCCGCGGCGCTATATCAGCCCGGATATCCCGCCGAGCAGGAAATTCGATTCATAGAAGAACGTCGCCATGGGGGATGCCTCCAAGATGGGCGTGACAAAATCTGCGGGCAGGGAGATCATGACGACGGGCACGAGCATGAATACGGCAAACATGCCGAGGAACCCGCGCAGTACGCCGACCGCGCCGCCCAGCGCAGAATCGAAGCGCCGGAGAACGGGAAGCGGAGACGCATAGTTGACCGCGTTCACAAGGAGCGCGATCACGATGCGCGCGACAAGGTAGATCACGAGAAACGAAAAAATATTGACGACGATATTGGTGGTCGTATACCCGAAATATTCCGAGACGGTATGGAAGCCCTGCGGCTCGAACACCTGATTCGTCATATTCTCCGTAATGAGCTTATCAAAGGGGAAGGGCATATTCGCCTGCGTCACGATGTCGCTGATCTGCGCCTGCGACAGCGTGGATACGGCAAGATTGCCGGATTCCTTCAGCTGATCGACCCCGTTGGTAAAATAGAACAGGAAATTATAGAAAGACCCCTTGGCGATCGCCTGCGACAAAAGAGGCGAAAACAGAAACCCTACCAGCCACGAAACGGCCATTCCCACCGTGTTGGTGACGGAGATCAAAAAGCCCTTGTGGAACCCTTGCAAAATATAGATCGCAATCAGGAACAACACGATCCAGTTGAGATTGATGATGCTGAGCGTATCGCTTATCGTATCCATAAAACCTCTCTATGTTCGTTTGCCGGGTCATTTCAGCTGCATCAGATAGCTTTTCCCGTCCTTGTCCCAGCAAACGGCAAGCGTATCGGAAAGCTGCTTTGCCCCCGTTAAAGTATAATCCAATTTTGTCTGCTTCACAAGCTCGCCCGAAAGACGGTATTCCACGACCGCACTTTCCGTATAGGCAAAGAGCGTATCCTGTGTGACGGCGATGGCGAGCGTTCCCTGCGGCAGATAGAAGATCGTTTCGGAAAGGCCGCCCGAAAACAGCTTGACAGATTCTATGGAGCCCTGCGCGCCGCGCGGCGCATAGGCGAGCGCGATGGAAGCGCCGTCGATGCTCGCGTACTCCGGTTTCCAGCCATAAATGAGCGTCTCCCCCTGTTTTTCACCGAAGTAGTTGTAGGAGAAGAGGTCGTTCGTGCCCGAAGCAAAGATGGTATCGGACGTGATAAACACGCGCTCGAGCACCTGCGTATTGTTTTCGATGCTGCTGGTGGGCGAGCCGTCGTTTTTATAGGTGGAGATATAGGAAATGGGAACGACGCCCGACGTATCGAGCGAAAGAGACCAAAGCATGTCGCTGTCCCCGGTGAACCCAAAATCGAGCACCTGCCGCGTGCCCGCCTCGACCTGCCCGATCTGCTCGCCTTTCGTGTTGAGCAAGGTGAGGTAATAAAGCGTCCGGCCGGATTCGTCCGCTGCGCCCGTAAGGACAGCGATGGTGCTGTTGCCGCAGCGCACGTCCATCACGCTCGAGGCTACAGCCGTGGTAAACAGCTGCTCCCGTTCGTAGGAATACGCCTTGATGTCTGCCTGAAACCATGTGCAGATGAGGGAATCCGACAGGGCATACTTCGAATTTTCGGGATCGAGATTCATCTCCCACACTGCCGCGCCCTTTTCATCCCTCAGGTGCAGCGTGCCGTTTTCTTCATATAAAATACCCTGCTCCGTCATCTGCACATTTTCGGGCAGGACGGTCTCCGTTTCCCGCAGAAGGGGGCTGAACGGAGAAAAATCCGTAAAAACGGAAAGCAGGAACAAGACGCCTGCCGCAATACCCAAGGCGGCGGCGATCCAGACGATCAGCGTGATGAGTCTGCGCCGTTTTTTCCGGCGCGAGGGTTTCAGATACATAGCCGTTACTCCAACCAAACGATCGGCGATAAACCGATTTTAATCTATTGTACCATAAAATGGGAAAGGAATGTGATATAATATGTTAAAATACAATGAACAGATCTGGAAAACACCCCGCGCAGGGGGAACCCTGCGTGCGGGAACGAAAGCGAGGATACGATGCATATCACAAAAATGCATGGACTGGGGAATGATTTCATTGTGATCGAGGGGCGTGTGGACGATGCGTCCGCACTCGCGCGGGCGCTGTGCCCGCGGCGGCTCGCGGTCGGCGCGGACGGCCTGCTGCTCGTCGAGCCGAGCAAGCGTGCGGACGTTCGGATGCGCATCATCAACGCGGACGGCTCTGAAGCGGAGATGTGCGGCAACGGCGTGCGCTGCTTTGCGCGCTATGTGTACGACAGGGGCATCGTGAAAAAAGAGGAAATGGAGATCGAAACGCTTTCGGGCGTCGTGCGCCCGCGGCTCATTGTGGAAAACGGCGGCGTGGCGGCGGTGCGCGTGGATATGGGCGTGCCCTCCTTTGCGGCGGAGGACGTTCCCGTGCTTGCGGAAAACGCGCTCGGCTTCGAGGTATGCGGGGTGCGCGCGGCAAGCGTGCTGTGCGGCGTGCCGCACACGATGGTTTTGGTGGACAGCCTCGCGGATACGGACGTGGACGGCCTCGGCCCGCGCATTGAAAAAGACCCGCTGTTCCCGCGCGGGACGAACGTGAATTTTGTGGAGCTTGCGGACAGAAGCACCGCGTATATGCGCACTTGGGAGCGCGGCGCGGGAAGGACACTTGCCTGCGGAACGGGCGCGACGGGCTGCGCGGCGCTGCTGCACAAAAAGGGGCTTGCGGACAGCGCGGTCGATATGCACGTGCAGGCCGGAGTCCTGCACATCGAGCTTGCGGAGGACGGCCGCGCGTTCATGACGGGCGCGGCGGCGTATGTGTTCGAGGGAGAGACGCTTTAAGCGCCGGACACGCGGAAAACGAGCCGCTTCTGCGGAGCCGTGCGCAGGGCTTCCCGGGATCCGGACGCTTCTTCGGCATACAGGCAAGGGGCAGGAGCCATATATCGGGCGGCGGAGCGAAGCGGGCCTGCCGCCCCTGTTATCCTGCGGCGCATGGGATATCCGATTTTACCGGGCTGGGGGCGCATGGAACCTCGAGATACTCCGGCGGCTGCTTTTGCAGAGCAAAACAGAACGTCTTTCTGTTCCGCCCACAAGAGGAAGAAGAGAAAAAGAGATGGAAGCACACATCGAACGTTTTTTTAAAATATGGAGCGAAGCGGGCCTGCCCCCCTGTTATCTTGTGGGCGGCTATGTTCGCAACTGCGTTTTGAAGCTTGCGGGAACGGACCTTGATATTGCCTCCTCTGCCCCGCCGCAGGCGCTCTGCGCGCTTCCGGCCCCAGAATTCTTGGTGGAGGAACGTGCCTTTGGCCTTGGAACGGTGGTCGTGAAGCAGCGTTTTGAGGGGCGGCTCTACACGTATGAATATACTGCGTTCCGCTGCGACAGCTATGGACGGGGCGGCGCGCACGCGCCGCGGAGCGTGCGCTTCACGGACAGCATGGAGGAGGACGCACAGCGCCGGGATTTCACGGTGAACGCACTTTACATGGGCGCGGACGGAAGCGTGCTCGACCCTACGGGCCGGGGGCTTCGCGCGGCGGGAGAGGGCGTGATCGGGCAGGTGACGGACGGCACGCTTTCCGAGGACGCGCTGCGTATCCTGCGTATGGCGCGCTTCGCGGCCGAGCTTGGCTTCACGGTAGAGCAGGCGACATGGGAATGCGCGCGGGCGCATGTGGATGGCCTTGCGGATATCTCGCGGGAGCGTATCCGCGACGAGCTTGTCAAGATCCTCATGGCGGATGTGAAATACGGAAAAAAGGACGGCGTGCTCCGCGGCCTGCACATGCTGAAAGAGCTGGGCGCGCTTTCCGATATCGTTCCGGCGCTCGCCGAGGGAGACGGCATGGAGCAGAATGCGCAGTATCACGCGTACGACGTACTGGAGCATTCTCTGCGGACGTGCGCGTGCGCGCCGCCCGACCTCATAACGCGGCTGGCGGCGCTCCTGCACGATGTGGGGAAGCCGGGCGTATTCCGGGAATACGGGAAGATGTATGGGCACGATAAAGCGGGTGCGGAAATCGCGCGCGCAGCCCTGCGGGAGCTGCGCTTCGATGCGGACACGACGGACGCGGTGTGCGCGCTCGTCGGGGCGCACATGTTCGACCTCGATAACGGCGCGAAGAAAAAGGCGGTAGTACGGCAGCTCATGCGGCTGGGGGAGAGGCAGTTCCTGCGCCTTGCGGATTTGCGCGAGGCGGATTTCCGCGGCTCGGGCAAGGGAAACCCTGCGCTTTCAGCGGAAAAATGGCGGAAAACGCTGCGGGAGCTGAAAGAAAAGGGGGCGCCCATCACGCGCGCGCAGCTCGCGGTGGACGGGAACGACATCATGCGCGAGCTTGGCCTTGAACCGGGCAGGCAGGTGGGAGAGCTTCTTTCCGCGCTGCATGCGTATGCGCTGAAAAAACCCGCGCAAAATAGCTACAAAAATCTGATCAGATATGCTAAAATAATAAATACTTATGAAAACAGATAAGCGGGCGGCAAGGCCCGTACCGATATTGGGAGGAAGCGGCAGTGTTTGAACCGATCAGCATCACGAAATTTTTGAACAGGGAGCATGTGGGCGAATATGCCGACGTGGAATTTGATACCTATGTGGACAACCACGGGAAAGAGGATGTGGAGGATATCCGCCTGCCCATGCACTATTTTGAAGCGGGGGAGGGCGAGCCGCTCATCCTCGTGCACGGCATCGGGCAGTCCCTGTATGCGTGGCGCAATAATTTTGAGGAGCTTGCGAAGTCCTTTCATGTTTATGCGGTGGACCTTCCGGGGCACGGCTTTTCCGGTAAGCCGCAGATGAGCTACAGCATCGAGGAATTTGCGCTGGCGCTTGAATCCTTTATGAATGTAAAGGAGCTCCCGGCGGCGCACTTCTGCGCGTTCGGCGAAGCGGCGGCCTATGTGCTGGATTTTGTGATGCACAACGTGAACCGCGCGGGACGGCTCGTCTTTATCTCGCCGATGCTCACGGGCAGCGGAAACGGCGCGATCAAGGCGAAAGGGCTTCCGTCCATACTCGGCATGACCGCCGGAAAGATGATGCTGTCTGAAAATACGGTGCGCGGGGTGCTCGAGGACTGCTATTTCGACCGTACGCTGGTCACGGACGAGGTAGCCAAGGAATATGCGATGGGCCTTATGGAGCGCGATTTCAAGGTGATCGCGAAAATGTGCGTGGGGAATTTCATCGACGACGAGATCAAGCAGAATATCCATTCCGTGAAAAATCCGATGCTTATCATCGTCGGCGCGGAGGATAAGATCACAGGCGGGCAGAAGAGCGAGTTCCTACAATATCCGTTCGCAGCGGCAAGCTCGCTCACGGTGCGCAACTGCGGCTTCTTTGTGAACGAGGAAAAGCCGGATAAGGTGAACGAGGCGGTCGTGGAATTCTGTAAGCCGGGGAAACAGGGGAAATGATCAAATTTGCGTTGGATGAACAGGCCACAACGCCTGTTCCGACTGTATTTTTAAAAAAATATATGTGTGACGCACCGGCGGATTATGTGAAGGTCTATTTGTATGGCCTGTGCCTCGCAAACGCGGGCACGCAGCTTTCGGATGTAGAGCTGGAGGCGGAGCTGCACATGACGGCTTCGCAGATCGAAGCGGCGCTCAATTACTGGTGCCTCAAGGGCCAGATGAAGCGGAGCGGCACGAAATATGCGTTCATCATGCCGGACGGCGGCGTAAAGGAGGAAGAACCGAAGCGGCGGCGCGCTCCCCTTTATGAAATGCAGAACTTCAACAATATGCTGCGCACAGTGCTCGCGCGCGACCTTTCGCCCGCGGAGCTGAATAAGATCTACGACTATACCGACGTGTTCGGCCTGCCGCAGGACGTTGTGCTTGCGCTGGTGGAATACTGCGTGGCAGAGCGCGGCAACCGCATCAGCGTGGCGTATCTCGACAAGGTGGCCGAGGGCTGGGCAGAGGAGGGGATCAACACCCTTGAAAAGGCCGAGCAGAAGATCGAAAGCTATAAGGCGGTGTCGGGCGGGGCGAACCGGCTGATGCGGCTGATGGGTCTGCACGGAAAATATCCGGGCAAGACCGAAATGGACCTTTACAACAAGTGGACGGAAAAATGGGGCTTCACGCATGAGGCTATCGAGTTTGTGATGAAGGGCAAGGAATTCTCCAAAGACCAGCCGTTCAAATATCTCGACGCCATCCTGCGCTCCCTTTACGACAGGGGCATCACGTCCTCGCGCAAGATAAACGAATTCTATACCGCGCAGAAGGAGCGCAGGGCGAACATCAAGGCGATCCTCACCGCGCTGAAATATTCCCGCATCGTGGTCGCGCCCAAGCACGAGCAGTTCTACGACGAATGGCGGGCCGCAGGTTTTTCGCAGGAGATCATCCTGCTTGCGTGCGCGCAGTCTGTGAAGCTCGGCAGCCGCCGGTTCGAGTCGGTGGACGGCTTTTTGAAGGAATGGAAGCAGCAGGGCCTCGGAACGGAGGAGGAGATCAAAAAATATCTGCGCAAGCAGAACACCATCGACCGCAAGATCGCGCAGGTTTATGAAAGCGCGGGCGTCACGCGGACGATTGGCGAAAACGACCGCCGCACCTATCTGCGGCTGACGCAGGAAAAGGGGCTCGCGCACGACGTGTTGCTGTATGCGGCGGAGTACAGCTCTCTGAAGGACCGTCCGTTCGAATATATGATGAAGGTTTTGAACCGCTGGGCGGAGGAGGGCGTGGATACGCTCGAAAAGGCGCAGAAGCAGAATCTCAGCAACCTGTTTGCCAAGGCGCCGTCCGCAATGGAGCGCGAATATTCCGAGGAAGAAAAGAAAAAGCGCAGGCAGGACGCCTATGCGGATATGGAGCGGCTGTATGGCGAATAAAACGGTACTTGACCTGCTGGAGGATTTTTCCCTGCGGCATGCGAAGATCGAGCAGGAAAACGACCGCCGGAGAAGAAACGACGCGGATATTGAAAAACTGGAGGAGAAAAGGCGCGCGCTGCTTGCGGAAAAGCTGAAGCGCGCTTTTTTGGCGGAGGACGTTTCGGTTTTTGATGAAGAGATCGCCTCCATCGAGGCAAAGCAGCGGGAGATCGCGGAAGAAAAAAAGCTTCTGCTTTCCTACCGGTGCGCGGCCTGTCAGGATACGGGGCTCGCGGGCGGTCATTACTGCGGCTGCTTCCTGTCGGAGGTATATGCCAAAATTTACGGCGCGGCGGACGTTTCCACGCTCCGCGAACGGTTTGAATATGCAGATATGTCCCTGTTCGACGGGGAAAAGAAGCTCGCCATGGGCAAAACCCAGCGGGAGCTTGCGGAGCTCGCGTATGGCATCTGTCAAAAATATGCGGACGCGTTTCCGGATACGGCCCGCCTGAACCTGCTTTTGCGCGGCAAGGCGGGGCTTGGCAAGACCTATCTTCTGCGGTGCGTGGCGGCGGCGGTGCGCGCGCGCGGCTTCGACGTATGCCTCATCCGCGCGGGCGAATTGTTCGGCGCGTTTTTCAGGCACCGCATGGGCGAGGAGATGCCTCTTTCGTTTTTGCAGAATGCGCAGCTTTTGCTGATCGACGACCTCGGAACGGAGCCCATGACGCAGAACGTGACGACGGAATACCTCTTCGACCTTTTGAACCGCAGAATGGAAGCGGGCCTGCACACGGCGGTCGCCACGAATTTGGAAGACCTGCAGGGGCGGTACGGCGAGCGCATTTCATCGCGGCTTGAATCGCGCGAATGCGCGGTGCTTCTGCTCGACGGGGAGGACCTGCGCCTGCAGCGGTAACATGTCGGGTAATGTCGCACAGTTGTCCTGTATATGGTCTGTGTTTTGTGGTAAAATAGTATCGTCGGAAAAATAGAAAAAATAAGAACGAAGAGCCTTTTCAGGGCTCTTTTTTGTTGCGCCGAAAAAGGAGGGAGAAACAGGCGCGGAAACAGCACTGATGAAAAAAGAACGGAGGGAGAGAAACATGGCGGTAAAAAGCAGGAGCGGGAAAAAGAAGAAGATACGGGTGACGGCAGGGAATATCCGGAACGGGGGAAGCAGCCAAAGACAGGCGGGAAGCAGACCGAAAAAGGAACCGGAGAGCGGCGGAGCATGGGTAACGGCGGGGAGCACATGGCGCACGGAAAACGGAGGCAGGCAAGCCGAAGCGGCAAGGACAGAGCAGGAGAGCGGGAAAAACGAACCGCGAAGCGCGGGCATTTTTGTATATAGCCCGTTAGAGGTCATGACTTCGTGGCGGGAAAAAGAAAAGACAACAAAGGATGCGGAACAGCCCAGCCAAAAATCATGGAGCGCGGCCGCACAGCTTCCGGCCGCGCCGGGGAGCTATCTTCCGGGAGCGGCGCGGGACCAGACGGCAGCGATGAAAAATATGACGGAGGGAATCCCGGCGGGGCAAAGCGGAAATAAACCACAGAATAGTGGAAAGCAGCCCGCGGGGAGCGTATGGGTGACCGCGGGGAACATCGGGAACGCGGAGAAAAGCCGGCGGATGCCGGGCAATGCGGAAAAGAGGGGGAAACAGTCCGGCGGGCAAGCGCAGGAGCCGGGGCTTTATGAAAAATGGTATGTTGCGGAACAGAATTATCGGGCGTTCAACGAGCAGCTTGACGAACAGATCGCCGCGCAGGAGAAAGAACTTAAGCCGGGCTATACGGTTTACAGGCCGACGGAGGAGGAACGGGAGCAATGGTTCCGGGAGGCAATGGAAGAAGCGGGGCTGGAGGATTATCTGGCCGCGGGAATGCCGGATTATTCCGATGAGGGATACCTCGACTATGCGGCACAGGCAAACAGCCTGAAAGAAGACTGGGCAAAGCTCGACGAATATGACAGAGTCGCCGCACAGGAACGAGAGGAGCGAAAAAATGAAGAGCCGGAGTGGTGGGAATATTTTGCGCTGCCCACGAGGACGGCATACAAATACTGGAAAAACGGGCAGCCGGAGGATGCATATACGCGTGCGCAGAGCTATATCAGGCAGGATCAGAGGGTGAAAGACCTTGAAGCGGAGCTTGAGGCGCTCGAAGCGCAGATCAGGGAAGCGCCCGCCGGCACAAAGGAGCGGCTCGAGGAAGAGAAGGACGAGGTGAGCGGACAGCTGGATATGCGCCGTGCGCAGCTGACGCAGTATGCGCAGGAACGGGTCGCCGGAGAATATGAGCAGATCGCCCAGGACGCGGATTTTGCGGAGCTTGCCGCGGCGGGCGCGGCAAAGGGCGGGAAGCTGGAGGCGGTCAGAGAAAACCCGGTGGGGAGCGCGCTTCTTTCGGCGGACGCCGCGCTTTACGGAGCGATGACGCAGGAGGAGCAGGATATTTATCATGCGCATCTCGCGCGCGGAGGGGAGCAGGAGGCGAACGCATATTTTGAGTCGATCCGGGAGCGGCTGAGCGGCCGCACCGCTGCGTTCGGAGAGGATATGCTGGAGAAGATCGGCTCGGACGAAGCGTTTGAGAAAACGGGGCTGCCGGAATTTATGAAGCCGGTCCAGCAAAGTATCGTACAGACAGCAAAAGGGGCGACGTCGTTCCTCGCGGGGGGAACGGAGGCTGTGCAGGGGCTTGGACAAACCGCGCGGATGGCATTCCTGGGGGAAGAAGCGCCGCTTCCGCAGAGCTATCTTCAGAAAGCGCAGCAATTATTCCGCGAGGATATGGAGGGCGCGGAGGCCGTGGTGAACGATATTCTTTATGGGATCGGCGAAATGCTGCCTGCCGTTGCGGTAGGCGTTGCAACGGGAGGAGCGGGAGCTCCGGCAGCGGTGAGCAGCGCGGTCTCGTCGCTTATGACGGCGGGCACCTCCTTCGGCTCGACCTATTCACAGGCCCGGTGGGAGGGGAAGGAGGCGGGGGAAGCGGCCTCTTACGCTCTTCTGACGGCGGCAAGCGAAGCGGCGCTGCAATATGGGCTTTCGGGTGTGAAAGCGATAGGCGGGAGCGCGCTTTCGCGCACGCTCGGAAAGAAGCTCAATGGAGCGCTGGGGAAGCTGGCGTCGGGAAATCTGGGGCAGCGGTTTGCAGGAATGGCGCTGAAAAACATCGGGCAGAACGGCGGGGAGTTTGCAGAGGAATACCTGCAAAGCGTGATGACGCCTTTTCTGCGCAATGTGGCATTTGGAGAGCACAACGATATACAGGCCGTGAGCGAGGACGCGCTGTATGACGGTATGGTGGGGTATCTGACCTCTATGGTGATGAACGTGCCGTATGTGGCGGGGCGGCGGGGCGCCGGAGACGGAGAGGCGGCGCTTGCGATAGCCGATGCGCAGCGGGTCATGGGGGGCGAACAGGGGACGCTTACGCCGCAGGAGCAGACGCTGCGCAGCGGGCTTCTGGAGGCAGTGGAGACAGGCAAAATAAGGCCGGAGGTACGGGAGGCGCTGCCTGTTTCGGAAAACGACAGCATTGCGGCGGCACAGGTGCGGATCTGGGCGGAAAACGGGAGGCTGAACGAGACGATCGGTCTGGAACAGGACATTGGAACGCTTGCGGCGGAGGAGCAGGCGCTGTGCCGGGAGGTGCAGGAGGCAGTGGAAAGCGGCCGGGTGACGGCGGAGCTGCGGGAGAAGCTGGGGCTTCCGGGGAACGAGCGCGTGGCAGCAGGGCTATTGCGGACATGGGCGCAGGATGGAACGATCGCGCGGCTGATAGAAGACGTACAGGCCGGGCAGGCGAGAGGAGAGCTGGAAAGGAGGGGAGAGTGGAGCAACGGAGAGGCGCATACAGATAGATTGGAGCCGATTGACATCGAAAGGAAAGCTTCGGACGATACTGTTTACAGGGAAATCGTGCTGTCGGAAACCTACCAGCCCTATAAACAGTTTGGAGATGAAGCGGAGTATGAGGCCGTTATACGAGAGTATAATATGGAGGGCGCGCCGGAAAGCCTTGCTGAATACAACGAATTGCGGTATACTGACCCAAAAGAAGCGTATCTGCTGGACAAATATATACGGGCAGTGGACAAGGGAGATATATCGGTTCTGGTAGGCTATGAGCAATACCAAGCTGTAGGGGAGCAAATAGACGAGCAGCTTGTGGGGCAGCGGACGCAGGACGGAACAGAGATCAAAGGCTTTGTACCGCACTTTGTGGACAGGATCATAGGTCAGCAGGCGGCAAATGATATTCCAATGCCCGGCATGCGCCGTGGCGTCGCGATAGAAGACGCGCTGGAGGCGTTAAGGAATCCTGTTAAGATTGAACTTGTTGAGAGCACAAGCGGATTAAAAAGTATGATATATCATGGAGAAGTTTGCGATGTAACGATGAATCCGGATACGGGAATGTTGATTCAATGTAATCCATCTAAGAGGAGGAACAAATGATAAGATTAAATCAAGAGCAGATTAGCTTTATTAAAGAAAATTTTGAAAATTGGGAAGAATTACTAAATAGTGCTGATATAAACGATATATTAGAAGCAGTTCAAAGGATTATGATATACAAAGGCTTCGATGCGAACTATGATTTGAATGATTTCGGACGGGAAGCGCAGCGGGTTTATGACAGCATCTATTACAACAATTAAATAGGGATAAAAGAGAAAAAGGGAGCATAGCGCTATGCTCCCTTTTTTGTGTGGAAAAAACGCACCGCAGGAGCAGGCGCTGTGCCGGGAGGTGCAGGAGGCGGTGGAGAGCGGCCGGGTGACGGCGGAGCTGCGGGAGAAGTTGGGGCTTCCGGGGAACGAGCGCGTGGCAGCAGGGCTATTGCGGACATGGGCGCAGGACGGAACGATCGCGCGGCTGATAGAAGACGTACAGGCCGGGCAGGTGAGAGGAGAGATGGAAAGGGGGGGAGGAATAACTTTTGACAATGATTTTGATAATGATATAATAAGCGAAGATAAAAACGAACTGGAGACATTTGATGATTATCCAATAAAGGTCCATGAAGGAAAACAAGGAAAACATATTGCGGAGCATAATAATTATCAGAAAGGTCGCAGTATTTTTTATGGAAATAATAGAGATGCAGAGAAATTAATTATTCGATTTAAAGGAACTGGAGAAAAGATAGGGAGTAATAAAGAAAGGGTAGATTTTGGATATCCTATCGGACAATATGTTAACCCTATAACAGGTGAAATTATAGAAACTACAATTGGAATAATTCACTATTCAAAAACAGGGGCACATATTGTACCGGCAAAACCTGATACAAAATAAAGAGAGGTGTTATGTATGTTTTTTTCAGAAAATGAAGCAAAAATGATGGCTCCGTTGTTTACTGAAATTGAAAAAAACCCTTATGAAATATATCGTTTAAAGCTAAAAGATGGGGCGATAGTAAAAGCGAGAGTAAATACATGCTATGAGACAGACAATGAAAGAGAAGAAGGTGAGGAAGACTATGAGGAAATGTTTGCTTGTTTAATGCAAATTACAGATATAATACATAATAGTATATTTGCTAAATATAAGAAAGGTGAAATGATAGAAATCACTTTTCAGAATTATCCGGTAGAAATAATAAATTCTAATGGGGAAAAGATAGGATAGGTAAAAACCATAAAAAGGGAGCATAGCGCTATGCTCCCTTTTTTGTGTGGAAAAACGCGGAGCAGAACACGCAGGGCATGGCGTTCGGCAAAGGAGGGAAAGGCGCTGGAAAAAATACTGCCGTTTGTTTCCGGTATGCGTTCGGCGGGTATTGTAAAGGAAAGCAATGGGGAGGAAAACGATGCGTATCAAGATCAGAAAAAACGGACCGTATGAGGTCACGGGAAATGTGCCGCTGAAAGAAATGAAGATCGGCGCGAACCGGGCGGGTGAATCCGTCTGCTGGGAAGAGGGCAGGACGTTTGAAACGGGGGAGACCTATCATTTGTGCCGCTGCGGAAAATCGAAAAATAAGCCTTTTTGCGACGGAAGCCACACATGCGGCTTTGACGGAACGGAAACGGCGGACGGCTTGAGCTACGACGATGCGGCGATCATTTATCATGGGGACGGCATGGAACTGATGGACAGCGAGAGCCTTTGTGCAGTGGCGCGCTTCTGCGACGCGGCGGGAAGCACATGGAGGCTCATCGGCAGCGCGGACAACGAAGAGCTTGCCGTTCGGCAGGCGTGCAACTGCCCTTCCGGACGGCTCACGGTGGTAAAGGACGGAAAAAAGCTCGAACAAGAGCTGCCAAAAGAGATCGCGGTGGTGGAGGACGAGCCGGAAGGGAAGCGCGGCCCGCTTTGGGTGCGCGGCGGCATCGAGATCGAGGGAGAGGACGGGAGCGTATATGAGGTCAGAAACCGCGTGACCCTGTGCCGGTGCGGGCATTCCTCCAATAAGCCGTTCTGCGATGCCATGCACATGGAGGACGGGGAATAAAACGCGCCGTTCCGTGCAGAAAACAGAAAAGCATCCGCACGGAACGGCCGCCGCAAAAAAAGAAGAGGCGCGCAAGCCTCTCCTTCAGGAAAACCGGATAAAGCCGCTTATTTCAGCTTGCCGGCGATCGAATGCTCGGTCAGGGAAGAGAGGGAAAGCAGCCTTTCGTTGACCATATCATGAAAACAGTTCGGCAGATGGTCCCGGTGCGCCCGGTGCATCGCAACGCAGGATACACAGTCGCCGTGGTGCCTGCACGGCTCTTTGCAGGAGCAATGGTCCCCGCCTGCGGCTTTCATCTCTTTCAGTTCGTCCAAAAATTCCTGTTCGAGCTCACGGGCCAGCTTCTTGTCGCCCGCATTAAACGCGAGCATTGCCTGCGTCTCTTTTTCGTTTCCGTCGATCACCATAAAATACGACCTCCTTTTGGTGAAAATCACCTATATTATAACATATATGATGGAAAAATCTGTTTTTTACACATAAAATACGCACTTTCTGTTGACAAAGCCCAAATAATGATATATATTCTTAAATAAGAATTAATATCAATAAGGATGGCGGGATGAAAACACGCAACACGCTGCAGAAAAATATCATATTGGAGCAGGCGAGGAGGCTGCATCACCCTACGGCGGAGGAGGTATATGAGGCGGTCTTTCAGGTCCACCCGTCCATCAGCCGGGCGACGGTCTACCGGAATCTGAAAAGATTGTCGGAGGAGGGGGCCATTTCCCACGTACGCCTGCCGGACGGCGCGGACCGCTTCGATTCCATGACGCAAAAGCACTATCACATCCGCTGCACGGAGTGCGGCAGGGTGTTCGATGTGGATATGCCGTATTTTTCCGGGCTTGAGGACAAGATCGCGGATAAGCACGGCTTCGACGTGAACGGGCACGATATCACATTCGTCGGGCTGTGCCCCGACTGTAAAATAAAAAAGAAAAGAGGGCAATAAAGAATGGAAAATTTAAAGGGAACAAAGACGGAAGCGAATCTGCAGGCTGCGTTCGCGGGGGAATCTCAGGCGCGGAACAAATATACCTATTACGCGTCCAAGGCGCGCAAGGAGGGCTATAATCAGATAGCCGCCATTTTCGAGGAAACGGCGGGCAATGAAAAGGAACACGCGAAGATCTGGTTCAAGCTCCTGCACGAGGGCGATATCCCGGAAACGGCCGCCAACCTGAAAGACGCGGCGGACGGCGAGAATTACGAATGGACGGATATGTATGCAACATTTGCCAAGGAAGCAAAGGAAGAGGGGTTCGACCGCATCGCCTATCTGTTTGAAATGGTAGGCAAGATCGAAAAAGAGCACGAGGAGCGCTACCGCAGGCTGCTCGAAAATGTGGAGAACGGGCTTGTGTTCTCGCGCGACGGAGACATGATCTGGCAGTGCGCGAACTGCGGCCACATCGTGATCGGCCCGAAAGCGCCGCAGGTATGCCCGGTGTGCGCGCACCCGCAGGCCTATTTCCAGATCAAAGCGGAAAATTACTGATCGGGTGCAAAAGGGAAGGGGAACTGAAATGGCAAAATTTGTATGCGCGCTTTGCGGCAACACCTACGACGAGGACGCCGAGAGCACAGCGTTCTCCGCGCTGCCCGCGGACTGGATATGCCCCGTGTGTATGGGGCCGAAAGCGATGTATAAGGGAGCGGACGGTGAAGCGGCTGCGCCTGCGCCTGCCCCAGCGGCAGAGCAGGCAGAGGATACGCTCGCGTGGCCGGAGGAATTCGTGCATCACGACGGCGGCCTGATGGACGAGATACATGCGCTGGCAGAGACGGGAAAGTCGGTCACGGAGCCGATGGAAACGCAAATGCCCGTTCCGGGCTTTGACGACATCGTGGTGTTGGGCGCCCAGCTCGCCCGCCTGCCCCTCGAGGACGGCGCACCGGTCAGCCTGCGCACCGTGATCGGGAAAAACGCGAAGCAGCCGATGGTGCTGGAAAGTCCGGTCTATGTGTCGCACATGAGCTTCGGCGCTCTCTCTCGGGAGACGAAGATCGCCCTTGCAAAGGGGAGCGCGATGGCAAAGACTGCCGTGTGCAGCGGAGAGGGCGGCATCCTGCCGGAGGAAAAGGCGGAAGCCTACAAGTATATTTTTGAGTATGTGCCGAACCGCTATTGCGTGACGGACGAAAACCTGCGCGCCGCAGACGCGATCGAGATCAAGATCGGTCAGGGGACCAAGCCGGGAATGGGGGGCCATTTGCCCGGCGACAAGGTGACGCCGGAGATCGCGGCGCTGCGCGGCAAGCCGGAGGGGCAGGATGTCATAAGCCCCTCCCGGTTCGACTGTATCGCGTGTCCGGACGACTTGAAAAAGCTGGTGGACGAACTGCGGGAGCGCAGCGGCGGCCGCCCTATCGGCGTGAAGCTCGCGGCGGGGCATATTGAGCAGGACCTTGCGTTTCTTGCGCCCGCTATGCCGGATTTTGTCACGGTGGACGGACGCGGCGGGGCGACGGGCTCCTCGCCCCGGTTTTTAAAGGATGCGAGCAGCGTGCCCACCGTTTATGCGTTATACCGCGCGAAAAAGTTCCTGCGGGAAAATGGTATGGACGGCGTGAGCCTTGTGATCACCGGGGGCCTGCGCACCAGCCGGGATTTCGTGAAAGCGCTCGCAATGGGCGCGGATGCGGTCGCCATTGCTTCCGCGGCGCTGATCGCGCTCGGGTGCCAGCGCTACCGCGTGTGCCACAAGGGCAACTGCCCGATGGGCATCGCCACGCAGGACCCGGAGCTGCGGGCGCGGCTTGCTGTCGATAAGGGCGCGCGGCGGGTGGCGAATTTCCTCGAGGCATCGGCAGAGGAGCTGCGGGTGTTTGCGCGGTGCACAGGGCACGGGGATATCCACGCGCTTTCTGTGGACGATCTTGAGACGGTAAGCGCGGAGATAGCGGGCTATACGAATATCAAGCACGTATAACAGTGCGGGAAAAGCAAGGCGCTTAGCGGGCGCCTTGCTTTTGTGTTCGGATATAGCGGCGGCGGGCCGTTGCGGACGGGCACACCGGGGCGAAGTATGTTATGATAAAATAAGAAAACAGGCGGGAAGGCAGGAGAAAAGGGATATGCAGGAACGGGTTGAACGCTGCGCTTGGGTAAACATGAAAAATCCGCTTTCTATCCGGTATCATGATACCGAATGGGGGGTGCCCGAGCATACGGACAAAAAACTGTTTGAAATGCTGATCTTGGAGTGCTTTCAGGCAGGCTTATCGTGGGAGTGTATTTTAAATAAGCGGGATGGCTTCCGGCAGGCCTTCGATGGCTTTGATGCGGAAAAAATAAGCCGGTATGACGAAGAAAGGTGTACGCGGCTGCTGTCTGACCCGAATATCGTCCGCAATAAGCTGAAAATACAGGCCTGCGTGACCAACAGCAGGGTATTCCTGCAGATACAGAAGGAATACGGCTCCTTTGACGCCTATCTTTGGGGATTTACGGAGGGAAACGTCATTTTTGAAAGCTGTGATATGCGGACGACGTCGCCACTGTCCGACCAAATCTCAAAGGACCTGAAAAAACGGGGCATGAAGTTTGTGGGCTCCACCGTCATATACGCTTATTTGCAGGCGGTGGGGATACTGAACGCACATACGCGGGAATGCGGTCTCTATAGGGGAGAATAAGGACATACGATAAAACGGATACCGGGAAGCAGGACGCGGTTGTCCGGCTCTCAGCCGAGGGGCGGAACGGCGGGACTATGGCATGGTGCGCCGGACGGATAGGCTCTGCGCCTGACTTTTCAGGCAAAAATCTTTGAGATAAGGCAGGATATGTGATAGAATAAAAATATGGACCAGAAAACCTTTTGGCGGGTGCAGACCCCGCAGAAAACAAGATCATATGTGATGTGGGGCGTGATCGGCGGGGCGTTTTTATGCTTGAACGCACTGATTTCCATGACGGTCTACGGCGCGCTGGCGCTGATCGACGTAGCGCTCGTGGGCGGCCTTACACTGGGTATGTATTTCAAGCAGAGCCGCGTATGCGCGCTTGTCCTGCTTGGCCTGTTCGTCGTTTCAAACGGCGTAAGCGCATATTTTGTTCCGCTCGGCGTCGTGGAATGGATCATGATCGTGGTGTTCGGCTATGCGCTCGTATGCGGGATGCTCGGAACGTTCGCATTTCAAAAGGAATGGCGGGCCTACCGCGGAAAGCGGGAGCTGCCGCCGAAGGAATGACCGGAAAACGGCGCGCATGCGCCGTCTTTTTTTGCATACAAAACCGCCGCGCGCCTGCCGAGGCGGCGTCAAGGGCTGAAACAGGCCCTGTGCGTTCCGGAAAAGGCTCTGCTTATTCAAGGAAAAAGAGAGGCGGTCAGTCCCTGTTGTCCCTGTCCGGGATCATGCCCTCCACTGCGTCCCGCGCGGCGGAAAGCTCTTCCTCAGCGACAAAAATATCGTCGCCGTAAACGGACGTTCCGGTGTAGGTGCTGATCACCTCTTCCGGACGGCGGGGCCGGGTGAAGGAACGGATCTTGTTTTGAGAGAGCACGTCCACGATCATCGAAGTCTCAACGGCGCTTGCCGTCGAAACGAGCAAAACATTTTTTTCCATGAGCTGTCATCCTTTCAACTGAATTGAAAACAAAGGCACAGGCACGTTCCGCGCACGGAACAATTGCCGGTCCGCCGTATTTTCTAAGTGTGGTCAATGGGAAAGCTGCATACCCATTACAATAAAAAGAAAGATAAGAAACGCGGCCATTCCCGCAGCCAACAGCGTGCGCATTCGCTTGCCGGAATACGTTCCGCCTTTTTGCGGAACGAAAGGACACGCCAAAAAGCTGTCCGCGATTTCGGAAGCAGCCGCATAGTCCGCGCGGTCTACATAGATGTCTTCGCCGTATACCGAATATCCGGCATAAAGCTTGAGGTAATTGCCCGCCTCTTTTTCACGGACGAGCACAGAGATGCCGTTTTGCTTCAGCAGATCGGAAAGCATGGCGCTTTCCGCCGAAGTGGACGCAGAAGTGAGAAAGACGGGCTGCATCACAGAATCCCACGGGGGAGCCTCATCTTCCGGCTCCTCCGGCAATGCCGGCACAAGAGAAGCGCCGCAATCCGCACAGACGGCGTAACCCGCATCGTATTCGTCCCGGCAATTCGGACAAAACGGCATATAAACCACCCCTTTTTTACAATATAACACAGGAAGAAAAAAGGAACAAGAAGATTGTGATATTTTTTGGCCGCCGCACATAAGGACCTATAAAAAGCGAACCGGAAACACATATTTTGTGGTATAATACGATTTGCGGGCAAAAATGAAAAACGGCCCGGTATTCAGCAGGAGGCGAAAAAATGATCGGCGTAATAGACTGCGGCGGAGGAATGCGCGGCGTATATACCGCGGGGGTATACGACCATCTCATCGATAAGGGTCTCGTGATAGATTATGGCATCGGCGTATCCGCAGGAGCGGCGAACATGATCTCCTATCTGGCGGGCCAGCGCGGACGGACGCTCACCTTTTTTGCCGAATATACGTTCCGGAAGGAATATATGGGGCTTTCGAACTGGCTCCGCGACCGGAATTACCTGAACCTTGAATATATTTATTCGACGCTCACCAACCGGGGCGGCGAAAATCCCTTGGATTACGAAGCGTTTTCCAAAACGAAATGCCCGTATTTCGCGGTGGCGACGGACGCGCAGACGGGCGAGCCGCGGTATTTCGGGCGGGAGAGCGTGGCACAGGACAGCTATGATATCTTAAAAGCGTCGTGTGCGCTTCCGGCGGCGTGCAGGCCGCAGACCGTGGAGGGGCGCTATTATTTTGACGGCGGCGTATCAGCGCCCGTTCCCTACCGCAAAGCGTTTGAAGACGGCTGCGAAAAGGTAGCCGTGCTTATCACGCGGTCGGCGGACTATGTGAAAGAGAAACAGAAAAATATGCGCTTTTTAGGCTGGATGCTGCGCAAATATCCCAATATCGTCCGGCTTCTCGAAAAGCGGCACGAGGCCTATAATGCGGCGATCGCCGAGGTAAAGGAGCTTGAGAAGCAGGGAAAAGCGCTGCTCGTCGCGCCGGAGGACGACTGCGGTGTGAACACGCTCACCAAAGACCGCGGCGCGTTTCTGCGGCTGTACGAAAAGGGTTATGCCGACGGCGAACGGCTTGCGGCATTCCTGCGCGGAGAATAGCGCGCGTCAGCCGTCTATGCGTATCGTTTCTTCGGGCAGACGGCGGTAAAAAGAGAACAGCTCCAGCTCCACCTGCCCCGTGAGCGTTTCGGGTACAGGTCCGAGGCAGCAGCATTGTTCCCTGTGCCCATGCGGGCCTTTTTCGTTTTCTGAAACCAAAAATCCGATGGACGCCGCGCCGCCCGTATATTCGGGCGCGGCGTCGAGATACGCTTCTGTATAAAAGGAGAGCTGGATATCCCCTTCCGATTCATACGCGAGCGCAAGAAGCTTATGCCCCTCGGGGCAGGCGTTCCGCTCGCTTTTTTGTATTCTGGCGATCTGCGCGTCCGAAAGGCCCTGCGCGCGCATCTGTTTTGCAGCTTCGCGCCGCTGCTCCGGCGTGGGCGCGGGAAAATCGTGCAGGGAAAGGCCGTTCAGGTAATAGCCGCATTCCGTTCCGTCCGGACGGGTAAATGTGAAGCGTTTTTCCTCAGGCGGCGCACCGGGCGTCAGGCTATGGCGGGCATGGACGGGAAGCTCTTCATGCTCCGAGCCGACGGTAAGGGCGAGGCCGGGCGGCAGGGACGGCTCGAACACGGAAAAGATGCTTTCGTCCTCAAACGAACAGTGCATGACGGAGATATCCCGCTTCGGGATATGCGCGAGCGCCCCGGGTGAAACACCCTTGCCCGTAAAATATTCGAACGGTGCGCGGGCCTCCGGGTTGCCGGACAGGGGAAGAGCGCCAGCGGATGTAAACGAAAGAAGATGGCCCTGAATGCAAAGAGACTGCGGCCAGAAGCGGTTGAGCCGTGCATCCAGCATGGCGTGTTCCCGTTCCTCGCGGTGTGTGGACGCCTCGGGCTCGCCCCGCAGGAGCCATTCGGGGAGCGGGCGGTGATAAAAGAGCCAAAGGCAGCTTTTTCCGCCGTATGAGGCCAGCGCCGCAAGCACAGCCTCCTGTCCGCGTATGCGCAGCGGCTTATTTAAAATGATCTCCCGTTCGGGCCGGAAAACAGAGTCTGTCATAAACGCTCTCCCATTCTATCCTGTCCTAAGGACTGATTGGCAGTTCTATTTTAGCATATCGATAAAAGGGCGGGGAACAACAAGGCGTACGGAAAAAGAGGAACCGGCCGCAGGGAGGAGTTTTCCGCGAAGCGGGAAATGGGCGGGCGAGGGCAATTTAAAACAGTCCCCGCCGAAGTCCTGCGGACACGAAAAAAGATTCCCGAAACGCTTGGGATTTTGGAAAGGAAACGAAGCCAAAAGACGTGTTCCGGCGTTTCGCTCATTCCTCAGACATTGAACCGGAACAGCACCACGTCGCCGTCCTGTATGACGTATTCCTTGCCCTCCTGCCGGATGAGGCCCTTTTCCTTGGCGGCCTGCATATCTCCGCCGCATTCGTCTTTCAGCGTATCGAAGGCGATGACCTCCGCTTTGATGAAGCCGCGCTCAAAATCGCTGTGGATCTTGCCAGCGGCCTGCGGCGCCTTGGTTCCCTTGGTGATCGTCCACGCGCGTACTTCCTTTTCCCCGGCTGTCAGGTAGCTGATGAGGCCGAGAAGCGAATAGGATTTTTTGATCAGCTTGGAAAGACCGGATTCCCCGATGCCAAGCTCCTCGATGAACAGGGCCTTTTCCTCCTCGTCCATTTCGGAGAGGTCTTCTTCTATCTTTGCGGAAATGGTCACGACCTCGCTTTTGTGCTCGTCCGCATACCGGAGCAGCGGCTGCAAAAGAGGCAGATCGTTCCTGCCCACCTGATCTTCCGCGATGTTGCCTACATAAATAATAGGCTTGTCCGTCAGCAGGAACATGGAGCGCATGATCTCCGCCTGTTCCTCGTCAAATTCGATGTTGCGCGCAAAATTGCCTTTTTCGAGCTCCGCAAGGACCGTTTCGCAGACGCCGGCCTCGAGCTTCCATTTTTTATCGCCCGTTTTCTGCATTTTGACCGCCTTGTCGAGACGCTTCTGCACGGCGTCCATATCCGCAAAGATCAGCTCATAGTTGATGGTCGTCACGTCGCGCAGAGGGTCAATGCTGCCGTCCACATGGGTGATGTTGTCGTCCTCGAAGCAGCGCACCACCTCGATGATGGCGTCCACCTCACGGATGTGGGATAAAAATTTATTGCCGAGGCCCTCGCCCTTGCTCGCACCCTTCACGAGCCCGGCGATATCCACGAACTCGATGGTCGCGGGCGTGAATTTCTGCGGGTGGTAGATTTCCGCGAGATAATCCATACGTGCGTCCGGCACGGATACGATGCCGAAATTCGGCTCTATGGTACAAAACGGATAATTTGCGCTCTGCGCGCCCGCCTGCGTGAGAGCATTGAACAATGTGCTTTTGCCGACATTCGGCAATCCGACGACTCCTAATTTCATATATTTCAAATCTCCTTTAAAAATCCTTATTTTACAGGCTTTTTCAGACTTGGCGCTTTTGGCTTTACGCCATTTTTACGCCATTTTCGCATTGATTTTTATTAAGATACATCCAAAACCCGATTGTTTTCAAATTGCTTTATTGCTTGATCCATCGAATCGGTTGTTACATGGACATACCGATCCATTGTGGTTTTGATACTGGCATGGCCTAACAGCTTTTGCAATACCTTTGGTTGCATATCTGCCTCGATTGCTCTTGTGGCGTAGGTATGGCGTAAAGCATGCATACAAAAATGCTTAATGCCTGCCTCATCACACAGCTTGTAAAGGTGTGTGTCATAGGAACTGTTTTTCGCAGGTAGCCCTGTACGCCAATTTATGAACACAAGGTCTTTCATAACAAGCTGTGAGGTTGCACCTGTTCACCTGTCGATGTATTCCAGAGTTTGCGACAGAAGAGGGGACTCTTTCCTATTACCACGGTTATCCCAAAGCTCTTTCAAGATTTCGTATGCACGGTCTATAAGAGGTATGGTGCGATAGCTGTGTTCTGTTTTCGGCGGCCCTGCTCGCCAATATACTTGCCTGTGTCTGTATTCTAATGTTTTGTTTACCGTCAGCGTTCGCTTTTCAAAATCAATCGCACCCCAAGTAAGTCCTATCAATTCGCCTGTTCGTAAGCCTGCTTCAAGGATGAGGGCGTATTGATTGTAATTATGAGAGCGTTCGGCTACCTGAAGAAAAATCCGTTGTTCCTCACGGGTAAGGAAGTGAATGTCATCCTTTGCTCTAACGGGCTTGGTGTACCGCACACCGTTCATTGGGTGCTTGGGTATCAAATCATTCATTAAAGCCGCTTTGAGCATTGTACCCATTGTGATGTAGGTCTGACGGATGGTAGAGCCTGCGTATTCTTCATCCATTTTCAGTAACACCTTTTTGCAGTGCATAGGTTTCACATTCGCAATCGCCATTTTACCGATGATTGGCTGGATATTGAACTTATATCGCTCACGGTAGTTGCGAAGCGTGTTGGGAGCTAAGTCCCCAACAATATTTTCAATCCAAAATTCAAACCATTCATCAACCGTCGTTTCGGTTGGAACAAAAACGCCATCGTGCTTATCAGCGTATTTGGATTCTTCAATCCAGTTGCGTGCTTCGGGAATCGTATTGAAATACTTTTCATGTCGTTTGCCCGCTTTGTCAACAAACCGGGCGTGGTATAAACCGTCCTTTCTTTGGTAAATGCCTTTACCTATTTCTTTGCCTTTGAGATTTTTTCCCAATGATATGCTCTTTTCCTGCTTAAGAAAAGAGTATACTACTACACTATAATTATATCACATAGTACGCTCTTTCTCAAGTGATAATTGTTAATTTTATAAATTTCTTGAAGTTTCGGTTAGATAATCAGAGCTTGACTGATGAACTGCTCAAACTCTTTTCGCTTAACCAATTTCTTTGTGCCGACGAAAAGTACAAACGAACAATTCGGCGATCGCAGCATAGAATCAATTTTGTTAATGCCAATATTGCTGTACTCTGCCGCCTCTTTGATTGTCAAAGTAACTTTTTCGTGGATTGGTACAGATTCATATTTTTCAGACATATTCGCCCTCCTTTGCTTATGATGAAGGGAATATGTGTACGGGAGAATATTTTGGCAAGAAAAAAGCAAATCCGCACCGCTGTCCAGTCCCTCACCGTTTCGGTTCAGGTTAGATTTGCGGTGCAGATTGCATTGTGTGACGATTTACTTTGAAGGACAATTGTTACGCTTGCGTGCGGAGATATTCGGCCGTGGGCACGCCTACGGCTTGTGACGGGTATCATTTGCTAATGGGAACAATATGCCCATCATTTTGAAATGATGATTATGACTGTCATTTGAAAAAGTCATATAGATTTATTTTAGATTTATCAAAGATTTATGGTGTTCATTCTCAAATACTGCCGAACCCTCTTTTCGGAATGATGCGAAAAAACATTTTCGGTATGACAAGCCCTGCTTTCTCATTTCGAAAGCAGGGGGGATTTGCCTCTTATCATAACGAAAAAGAATATCATTTTCTTTGTCATTTTAAAGCGAAGATTTCAGACTAAAAATTGGGGTCATTGATAATGGAAAATCATAGCTTGATTTTTTGAAAGAAGGGCATTTCCGAAAGCGAAGAACATATCAAAAAACCTCCCGAAATCTTATCATTTCGATTAGAGGTTCATCTTTTATGATTTGATGATAGAAAGCCATAAAAAAGGGTAAATCATAGGTGAACTACGTTTTTTCGGCGTTTATTTTGGTTTTATATGGAGCGAACCCCTCTTTAACCCCTTGCGAACAGGTATTTTATTATAATTTTCCTATCATAAATCCTAAAGGGGAAGCGTGTTTTTAGAAATGAAGTTGCAAAATTGGGGTTACCTTAAAAAGACACGGTTTTCAGTCTTTAAGAAGTACAAATTGTTTTTCTTTTGTCTTTATTCCACATAGACGAGTGACACCAATATTGACACCGTTATCGACCCCAATTTGTACTCCAACATTAACACCAAAATTGCCTCCCAACTACTAAAATGTACCTTTTAAAATGTGCCGCAACTTAAGTAAAACTTATTGCGTTTCAAATGTGCTCCGCCAATATGGCCAACGAAGACCCAAATAAACAACAAAGTGCATTCAATACAAAGGTCATAATATCAAATTTGTAGTTAGAAGATTTGTACTCTGTACGTTGACAAAAATCGTAATTTGGGATATAATGTTTTCACAAAAGTCTTGGGTGGTGTTTGAATGAATTGCTTAGATACACTTAAATTGATTGCCAAAAAAAATGGCGGAATTATAAATAATAAAGAAGCAGAAAAATATGGTATTTCCAGAGCAATATTATCAAAACTATGCATAGACGATAAGCTTCAGCGGATTACTCGAGGTCAATACATTTTGAGCGATGATATGCAAGACGAATTGTTATCCATAAGTATGCGCTCAAAATTGTTTGTTTTTTCCCATGAAACAGCACTTTTTTTGCATGGAATTTCAGACCGCACGCCGTTTGAGCATACCATTACTGCACCATCTGGAAAAGTACCGTCAAAAGCCATACAAGAGGAATGTAAAATTTATTACATTAAACCCGAACTATTCGAGCTTGGTAAAACCAAGTTGAAAACCCCTGCAGGCAATCTTGTGCCCTGTTACGACCTGGAGCGCACTGTATGCGATTGTATCCGCAGCCGCAACAAGCTGGGCACAGAGACCTTCCTGATGGCTCTAAAATTGTATGCCGCAAGTCCCAAAAAGGACTTAAACAAGCTAAACTCTTACGCAAAACAACTGCGTGTGGCCAATGTATTGCGGCAGTATTTGGAGGTGCTTTTATGAGCAAGGCAATGAGCCTGAAGGCAAAAATCCGAAATATCGCCAAGCAGAAAAACATCCCTGCCCAGGTGATTTTGCAGAACTATATGTTTGAAAGATTGCTGGTGCGGCTTGCCGCATCGGAATACAAGGACAAATTCGTGCTGAAAGGCGGTATGCTAGTAGCCGCTATTGTAGGCCTCGACAACCGCGCTACCATGGATTTGGACACCACACTAAAAAATCTTCCCCTCACACCGAAAGCAATTCGCGGTGCCTTGGAGCAGGTGTGTGCCATTCCTTTTGAGGATGATGTGACCTTTGCAATCGGCAATATTTCTCCCATTCGGGAGGATGACATTTACGGCGGCTACCGTGTTGCACTGACTGCTAAATTCGATACAATGGTTACGCCCTTGAGCATTGATGTATCTACCGGTGATGCAATTACCCCTCATGCAGTGCAGTACAACTTCACCGAGATTTTCGACGATGAATCCTACGAACTTTGGGCTTATAATATCGAAACCGTCATGGCCGAAAAGGTGGAAACCATCCTGCGCCGCGGCGTGTTCAATACCCGCCCTAGAGATTTCTACGATGCCTACATACTGGCGACTACGCAGAAATTTGACAAAGCGGTATTTGCCGATGCGCTGAAAGCAACTGCCGAGCACCGTGGCACTGTCGAGCAGATCGCCGATGTACCGGGGATATTGCACAACATAGAGGTAAGCCCGGAGCTGCGCACTATGTGGGATAAGTACCGCAAGCAATTTGCTTACGCGCAGGATATTACCTACGAGCAAATTATGAATGCAGTGAGGACTTTGGTTGGATAGTTATTTCAGAGGCATAGGCTTTATGAGTGGATAATAGCCGAAAACCGCTGAGAATTACAGCTGATTCATGCAACAATCATTAACATATATAAAACACATAGGTGATAAAATGAAATTAATTGAAAAACTCACTCAGTTTACTAGTATAGACAGTACAGATTCTACGGCTTATACTCATGGAATCCATCCATACCCTGCAAAATTTATTCCTAAACTTCCTAGAGAAATTATTCGTGAGTGCACAAAAGAACGCAACATTGTTCTAGATCCATTCTGCGGAAGTGGCACCACTTTGCTCGAAGCATGTGTTGCTGGCAGGAAAAGTATTGGCATCGATTCTAATCCAATTGCAACATTGATATCTAGAGCAAAAACTACTGCCTTAACAACAGAGGAAATACAGCAGCTGATAATTGTTATTGATCAATTAGAAATAATAGATTGTGCTACATTCCGTTTCCAAGCAACATGGATTCCTAAAATTCAAAATCTCAATCATTGGTTCCAAGCAAGTGTAATCAATGAACTATCGTGGCTCAAACAATTTCTGCTTGATAATTCTCAAGGGAATTTGCAGAATTTCTTGCTTTGTATCTTTAGCAGCATCATTGTTAATGTAAGCAACCAAGAAAGTAATACCAGGTATGCAGCAATTGAAAAAAACTTTGAAGCTGGATCGGTAATTACCACTTTTCTCAGGAAGCTTCGCCAAGAAGCCAAGCGAATTGTGCAACTATCAGAAATGCGAACTGTTATTAAAAATACCCCCATCGTATATCATGGCAGTACAGACAAGATTTCAAGCGCTCTTGTTCCGGATAGCAGTGTGGATATTGTGATTACCTCCCCCCCTTACGCAAACTCTTATGATTATTATCTTTATCATAAGTGGCGCATGGCATGGCTAGGATATGATATAAAAAAGGTTCAGGATGATGAAATTGGCTCTCGGCATGAACATTCTAGCAAGAAGGCTCCGATTTCTATTTTTGAACAAAGAATGATCCCTGTAATGCAGAACGTTTCCCGCATGCTAAAGCCTAATAAACTCGCGTACTTTTTTGTTGGTGATTCTATTATTTCCGGTGAGTTTTTCGATATGGAAACATGTTTTAGAGAAATGGCTGAAAAATCTGGTTTTGCTTTTGTCGATAGTTCAAAGTACACAATGGAAAGCATTTCTAGAAGTTTCCGTGAGAAAAAGTACAGTGCAGACGAAAAGAAGATGCAACATATTCTTGTTTTTGAGCCTGTAAAACCCAAAACCATGATTTCCTGTGAGGCTGCAGTAATTGCGAAGCCAACCTCTACTTGCCATGAGGTCGATTTATCTTGTTCAACACCCAAAGACAAATCCATTGTTTCTCTGAAAAGCGGAAACGAATATAGTAAGCTTCATGGTTTGGGAAAATATCCAGCTAAGTATATTCCAGACTTGCCTGCATGGGCTATTCAACAATACAGTGCTCCCAATGACATCATTTTAGACCCTTTTAATGGTTGCGGAACAACAACGACTGAAGCTCGATTAAATGGTAGGCGTAGTATCGGTTTTGATATCTCTCCCTACGCATGCCTCCTTGCCAGAGCAAAGTCCTCATACCTGGATGTAGTGCAGATTTCTGATACAACAAAAGAATTTTTGCGTTTTTTATCCAGTGACGATTCAATAAAAGCCAAGAGAGACTTGTTCTTTGAAAATGATCAGTTTTGGTTTAGCGAAGAAGCTCTGTTAGAAATTGAAACCATACGAGACTATATATTGCAAAACTTCAATGACGCACTCCGAGACTATTACATGGCTGTATTATCTACAATCATTAAGCCCTGTAGCTTTTTAGATGAAAGCCAGATTAAGGTTAAACGCGATCAGAGAAAGGTTTTAAAAGGAGTTTCTTTGCCTTATACAGAAATGAAAAAAGCATTGGTGAAATACAAGGAGATCATGTCCTCAGGGAAAACTATTGGCACATCAACTCCCGAAGCGATCATTATTAATGATAGCGCGTTGAACTTAACTACTCACCTTCTGCAAGAAGAAGTAGATTTAATTGTTACCTCACCCCCGTATATCAACGCAATGAATTATGCAATGAATAACCGCTATGAAACATTCCTACTATCGCTTGTTGATCCGAAAGAGAGCATCGAGTTCCAAACGAAATTTATTGGAACAGAGCGTGTATATGCAAAAGATTATTCTTCGCTGCATCAATTTGATGGTGAATCTGTACTAGGAAAAGCACTAAATTCTGCACTGAAGGAAATCTTCAACAACGAGCCAAAGCGGAGTTATATTGTGTTTAAATATTTTTCCGAGATGAGGGATGTTTTTTCTCAGGCAGCAAATACCTTAAAAGATGGCGGCAAGTTTGTTTTAGTTGCAGGAACAAATACCATTACAGGTGTACCGATTGATACCTTTGGTATTCTTGTAGAACTTCTCGAAGATATCGGCCTTATTTACGAAAGGACATTCCACTACGAAATTGTAAAAAATGTTCTAAAGATTACTCGCCACAAAACATCTGATATCATTAAATACGATGGCGTTGCTGTACTTAGAAAGGAGGCTGCCAAATGAACCATTTTATTATTTACCACCACAAGACAAAGCGCTTTGCCGAATATATTAACCATTATTCTAACATCGAAGATATGGTTAATGATGGAAGAGCAACCAGCGAAATACGGAACCTTCCTGACAATCACACCGTTAGTTTTGCAGAATTGCCAGATGAGCTCCGGAGGCTGCTGTTCTTTGCTAAACCAGATGTAGTTATCTGTTATGATAATGGCATCCTGCCTATCCACCCTGTTTTTGCTTTCGAGTTAACTAACCATGTTCCTGCAAGGGATCATTGGTTGCAACGCTTCAACAATCTTGTGGGATGCGCACAGATTGGTGTCCCCGGCGCTTATGTCTTGCCGTTTGATTTGTCACAACATCCCAGTTTTCCAAGTAAATTAGATTCTGCATTTTTCTACGCATATGATAGGGTAATGGAAATCCACAGAACACCGTTCTATATTGCTGAATGGGAATCTTCAGACCAAAGCACATTGAATATTGACACAACATATGCAGACCTGCCTGTTCATGATTCCGAACCCATGAAGAAAACGATGTTCTTTTTAAATAAAGTGTTAATTTCGGCAATTAATGGAACACCCATCAGTCTACTATTCCAAGAACGAATGATTGTTGAATTACGAGATGACATGCGCAGAAGAGCATATTCTCCCATTCCGCAAATTAATGATTTTGCCAGGTTAACCAAAAATATGACATCGGGAGATTTTTTGTCTTGGACAGAAATTCAAACATGGTTGGGCGGGAAAGGAATCACATTACCCGGAAACATTCCCGACAGAATTGTCAAACGAACTAGAAATCTTATTTTTACACCAATTGCTGAAGAGCGGGGGAAAACACCAGATCAACTTCGAGATAGTCTCAATAAACGCATTAAAGACAAAGGTGCGGATCCTTACCTCGGACAACCGCTTGCATTTGACTACATCTTTTGTAGATTGGGAAAAACACCTTATGAACGAGATTCAAATCTAATTATTGATTTATCTATGTTAAGCTTTGAAGATTTTTCTTGTTACCATAGTAAGGTGTGGAATGGATGCCCACTACAGCATAATGATTTATCTGAAATCAGAAATATCCCCGAGTACACTATGTTCTTAACAGAAGGGTGTGCGCAAGTAATGAAAAACTTTCTCAGAGTTTATGCCTTTACAGCAGACCTAATTGTCTTTAAGGAAGGATTGGTTTATTTTTCATGACAACGGAACCTTACAGAGAAGACGATTTGCTGTCATCTTTCGGTAAGTATTTATCAAAGCACGACTTTCTGATTCTTGCTTTAAGCGGAAATCAACAAGGCCGCTATTGGTTTCAAATAGGAGATTACCGCAAAGCTCCAGATATTATTGCCTTTCGCCACGACACCATTCTTGTAGGTGAAGCGAAAGTGAAAAGCCGAGAGCTTTTTAAAGGGAATAATGAGCGGAAATCAGACTATCAATCTTTGCAGTATTTTCTTAATAATGAAAGTGCACAGAAACAATTGCGAGAGATGATATTATCAAATATTTCTCGATTAGGCATAGATTGTTCCAGCATCCCGAATTTTCAGGCAATCATTGTTGGCGGGGATACATTTGATGCACTACATAGTGAACTGACAGATCATAGGATTCTGCATTTTACGGTAGACAGAACTAATGAGACTGTAAATGGAAATTGGGTTTGAGGTAGACTGACATGTGATAGATATGGTTGTAATGCTATATGGATGTCATTTAAGACATACCCTTGCCTATTCAATGAGAAACCTGAAGTGCACACGGGCTTTGCAACTTGTAATATAGACTCCTCTTGTCGTTCGTCCCTCAAAAGCGTTCCCAATGACATTTTATACCTAAAATCACCCCGAAACACAGCAGTAGAAAACTGGCTTGGTGAGCATATGGCGTAAATTTTGGCGTAAAAATTTATAGCATCCAAAAACGAAACAACCACCATCAACATAGCTGAATTTTGGCCAGTTGATGGTGGTTAATTTTTATGTAGTAGTATGCCCTTAAGTTTGTGTTTGCAAATTTTCCTCTACGCTATTTTTACGCCATTTCCGCATTGAGATACATAGAAGAATATGAAGTTATATAGTTTTAGGTTTTCCTAAAAGTGGCTTGGTATCAAGCTTTATGGGCAATTTATGGATTTATATGGAGTTATGAAAACAGGCCAAGTTCCCTCGACTCCTAATTTCATAAAACACCTCGAAGTAAGCTTTGCAGCCGCGCGCCGCGGCCGTTTTGATAACTCCTTTATTATAAGCGGTAGGCCGATCTTTCGCAAGCTGTGGTTGTGGAAAACGCGCCGTCCTGTTATAATAGAATGACTGGAGGAGCTCATTCCTGCCCGGACGGGCTGAGCGTAAGGAGTATTTTTATTATGGACTTTCTGGATACGATCATTTTAGGGGCGGTTCAGGGATTTACGGAATTCCTGCCCGTTTCAAGCTCGGGACACCTGAACCTGCTGCAGGCGCTGCTCGGGGTGGGCGAGGTGCCGATCTTTTACGACGTGATGCTGCACGTAGGCACGCTCGTGGCGGTGTTTATCGTGCTTTGGCCGGAGATCGTGGCGATCCTGTCGCACCCGATCAAAAATAAGCTGGGAATGCTCATTCTTGCGACCATACCGGCGGTCGTGGTCACGCTGGTCGCGGAAAAGGCCGCGCCGGAAACGTTTGCCAGCGTGCTCGACGGAAAATATCTTGCGTTCGGGTTTTACGCCACGACGGGTGTGCTCGTGGCGTGCGAGCTGGTCGCACAGCGCATCGAGCGCAAGCGCGGCATCGAGCTTCCGCAGGCGATGGCAATGGGCCTCATGCAGGCGGCGGCCATCCTGCCCGGGCTTTCCCGCTCCGGCTCTACCATTGCGGGCGGCCTGTTTTCGGGCGTGGGACGCGAAAAAGCCGCGAAGTTCGCGTTTTTGATGTCTATCCCGGCCATCCTCGGCGGGGTGGTGTTCGGCGCAAAGGACGTCGCGGAGAACGGCATGGGCGATGTTTCCGTTCCGGCGGTCATCGTGGGCGCGATCGTTGCGGCGGTGTGCGGCTTTATCGCCATCAAATTCATGCTCAGGCTCATCAGCAAATATAAGCTTTACGGCTTTGCGATCTATACGGCGGTCATCGGCACGGTCGTGCTGGTCGAATCCATGACCGCAGGGCATTATTTTGTGAATCCGTTCGTATAAGAACGGAACGGGATACAGGGAAGCGGCCTCTTCATGCGGGGGGCCGCTTTTTGTCCGCGGCAATGCCGCGGGGAGGCGTCATGCGGAATTATCAGATGGTATTCAGCGATATAGACGGAACGCTGCTGGATACGGACAACCACATCACACGGCGGACGCTGGCTGCGGTGCGCGCGCTTCCTGCGCGCGGGGTCTCCTTTGTGGTCATTTCCGCGCGCAGCCCGGCGGGAATACGCACGGTGCTCACGGAGTACGGCCTGAAATGCCCCCTTGTCGCGTACAGCGGCGGGCTTATTTTAGACGAATGCGGAAAAACGCTGTATTCCCGCGGTATGAGCAGGCAGTGTGCGGAAGAAGTGCTGCAATATCTGGAGGGGCTGCGGTGCGGCCTTTGCTGGAACCTGTTCACACCGGAGGAATGGCTTGTAAAGGATAAACGGGATCCCCGTGCGCGCCGCGAAGAACGCTTTGTGGGCGCGCAGTCGCGGGAGGGGAGCCTTGCGGACCTGCCGAATGGAGCGGAGGTCAGCAAAATACTCTGCATGTGCGCCGAAGAAAAAATAAAAGAGGCAGAAGAGCGGATCAAAGAACGGTTTTCCGCCCTGTCCGTCGTGCGGTCGGCGGACACCCTGCTTGAGATCATGGCACCGGGCGTCAACAAGGCGGCGGCGATGGACGTGCTGTGCGGGATGCTCGGAACAGATGCGGCGCATGCCGTTGCGTTCGGGGATAACTACAACGATGTGGAAATGCTGCGGCATGCAGGATGCGGCGTTGCGATGGAAAACGCACCGGAGGAAGTGAAGCGGCAGGCGGCCCGCGTCACACTGGACAACGACCACGACGGGATATGGCACGCCCTGCTCCGGCTGGGCCTTGCGGACCCGGCGTGAAAAAAACAAGGGCGCTTCCGTCATGCTGTGGCCATAAAAAAGGAAGCCCGTGCCGGAAAGGGCTTCCTTTTTTCTACAAATTTCTAAAGCTCCCTGTTTTTAGGAACTTTAAAACAAAATGCTTTGAGACCATAATTTTTTGCCCATATCTTCTTACCGTTTTTAGTAATATACGGACTGAAAATGGTTTTGTATTGTTTTACCATAAGCGATCCTCCCTTCCTTTCCCCTTGAAGATAGACGATCCGTATGATATAGTAATAAAGGATATCCCGGCAATACGGATTATCTATTGGCCAACGTTGCCGCGTTGGTTACAAGGGGCAGATCACTCTCATGGGTGGTCTGCTTTTGTTATAAAATTTATTTTAATTTGTTTCTTATTATTTTTAAATTCCTACATAGTTCTTTTAATTCCATAAATGATAAGACATCTTCTTTTTCCATCTCAAAAAATGGAAGGTCATAGGCAAGTTTTGTTATAGTGCGGCAGAATCGATCGATCTCAGATTGTGTTTTCTGTTTGGTCTCTTCAATGACGGAACTTTTATTATTGTTTGAAGCAGGATGCACATTTTCTGATTTCGCTGCTTTATAGATTCCGCGACCTGTATTGAGCAAATCCCCGGATTTTACTAAATATGCAAGAGCACCCGACAATTGACCAGAGGTAAAAGATCCAACAATAGAGTTTTTGATTTCTGAAACGGAATGATTACGAAAATCAGAAGTGATTTTTCGAATCTGATTTTTAATTTCGATGCTTGATAGGTTCATTGGACACCTCATATAAACGATTTTGAAACAAGTATAACATAGAAAGTATAAAAAGTAAACAAACAAAATTTGTTTGTTTGTTGATAAAAAAACAAATGAAACCGAATTATAAATTGTGTAAAGATTAAAGATGCATAGTGTATAATAGAACAAAGGAGGCACGATATGATCGTCAGCGCGAGCAGGCGGACGGATATTCCGCGCTTTTATTTTGAATGGTTTTTAAACCGTCTTGCAGACGGCTTCGTTTTGGTGCGCAATCCGATGAATTTTCATCAGGTGAGCCGCGTGCCCCTCTCGCCGGAGACGGTAGACTGCATCGTATTCTGGACGAAAGACCCCGCCCCCATGCTCGCACAGCTATACAGACTGGAGCCGTATCCCTATTATATACAATTTACGGTCAACCCCTACGGCGGGGAAACAGAACGTGCGCTGCCGCCGAAAAAGACGCTTCTCGATACGTTTCGGAGGCTTGCGGAGCGTATCGGGCCGGAACGTATGGTATGGCGGTACAGCCCCATTCTGATCAGCGCAGACTATATGGCGGAGCGGCATCTCGAATTTTTCGGCGAGACCGCGCGGGCTCTGCGGGGATATACGAAGCAATGTAAAATGAGCCTGCTCGATCTCTATCCTAAAATCAGGAAGCGCATGGCGGCGTGCGGCGTGACCGCGGCAGGGCAAAGCGGGGGAGAGGCGCTCGCCCTCCGGCTCGCGGAGGAGGGGCGGCGGAACGGTATCGAGGTCTCGGCCTGTGGGAGTCCGTCTCTTGCCGCGGCAGGGCTTCCACAGGCAAAATGCGTAGACGGCGCGCTCATCACGCGCATCACCGGCCTGCGCTACAATCTGAAAAAGGACGCCGGACAGCGCGCGTCGTGCGCGTGCGTGAAAAGTGTGGATATCGGCGCTTACGATACATGCGGCAACGGATGCCGGTATTGCTATGCGAATGTGTCGGATGAAGCCGTGCGGAGGAACCGTGCGGCCTACGACCCGCGCGCGCCTCTGCTGTGCAGCCGCCTGCTTCCGGAAGACAAGGTGACTGAAAGGGAAGCGAAATCGGACCGCGCCGGACAACTGAGCTTGTTTTGACGGAAAGAGCGTCCATACCGCTCAAAACAAATATTCCGCATTCCTGTGCGGGCGCCGCCCGCTTCAATACCCTGCCGCTGTGCGGCAGGGCTTTTTGTGTCTGCGGCGTCCTGCCGCACAGTTCAAAGCTGTCAGGAGGATGGCCCGGCAGCTTAAAATATGCCCTGCCCGATTAAATTTCAGAAGAATCTGTTAGAAATCGTCAAAATGGATTATCAATACCAAGGAGGTAACGGAATAGTCAGATCAAAACGTATTTACGACGGTGTGCAGAAAAAGACGGCTGCCATATTTCATCAGCGGGCGAGTCGTGGCCGTACGGAAAAGAGGCGTGGATTCGTGGGAAAAGAGGCTGCGCCCCCGCGGGAATGGCTTGGGCGCCGGCGCTTTGATGAATTTAGAGAACGGTACCTTGCGGAACTACGGGGGAATCCGGCGGGAGGCCCGTTCACAGCGTTGGTGAGGATGTGTTTTTTTCCATGGCAATGTTACCTTTGTTTATGCGGCGGGAGACCCTGCACACGTTCACACCGTGGTACTGAAGCAATAGGCAGAACGACTGAAGGAGGGAAAAATATGAAGACAGTGATCCATGTAGACGAACCGGAAAAATGGGAGCTGGCGCTCACAAACGCCGGAAACATCATAAAGTATGGCGAACAGACGGGAACGGATTTTCGCATCGAGATCGTTGCGAACGGAGCGGCGGTCGAGAACCTCAGAGAGGACCGCGCCCGCGCCGACGGACGGTATGACGCGATTCGCGACCTTGCGCTCGATACCGTCAAATTTGCGGCGTGCAGAAACGCCCTTGCCGCCGCAGGGATACGGGAGGGAAGCCTGATCCCCTTTATTGAAGTCGTTCCGTCGGGAGCGGTGGAGCTGATCCGCCGGCAAAAAGAGGGCTATGCCTATATAAAGCCGTAAAGAGCAATCAAAAAAAGCAGGCATTACCTGCTTTTTTTGTATGGATGATCCAATCGGGCAGCTCCGCAGACTGCAGTCTGCGGAGCTGTGGGAGGAAACCATTCTGTTCACGCAATCTCTGTTTTATATCAGCCGTTGGTTTCTGCGTTTGCCAGCAGGCGTGCGAGTTCCTCGTCCCACTTGGCGAGTTCGGTATCTACATCAGCGCCGGTGAAGATGCTCTGCATCGATTTCAGCGCGAAGTTTTCCATGCCGACCGGCAGACCATCGTCGCCTACTACCTTGAAGAATTCAGGGATGAGAGTGCAGCCCTCATAGTTGCTGATAAACTCTTCCATGACCGGACCCTGTTCATAGGTCACAGGCACCTTGGTCACAGAGACGAGGCCGTCCGCCTCGAGATAGTAGCGGTAAATATCTTCATTTCCGCCGAGCACATAGTCTACAAAGCGGAATGCCGCTTCTTTATTTTGGGATTCGTTGCTCACACCCCAGTAAACGGGGGTCGCGCAATAGGTTTTGGAGCCAGAGATGTTAGGCGTCAGAAACGTGCCAATACTGGTATCGCCCTCCGCGTCCAGTGTAGCGGCTGTCCAAGAACCGTCCCACATCATAGCGGTTGCGCCCTTTTTGAATTCCTCCGCGGACTGGGTATAGCTGAATGACATAGAGCCTTCGTGGTAATAGCCGGCATCGATCAGTGCTTTCCATGCTTTCATGCTTTCGGAGGCTGTTTCATTTGACCATTTGACTTTTCCGTCCAGCAGATCGCGGTTCAGATTCGGATAAGCTGCTAGCAAATCGCTGTTGAAGCCGGTGATGAGGTAGCCAGAGCCGCAGGCCCAGATATCTTTTGCGCCGCTGCCCATAAGCGGAATCTTGCCTGCCACTTTCAGTTTTTCGCATACCTGCACGAATTCATCCCACGTTTCGGGAAGCTCTGTGATGCCTGCCTCCTCGAATTGGTCTTTGTGATAATACATCTGCATCCGATACTGCATGCTTGCGGGGATCAGCGTTTTTTTGCCGAACGTTTCGATGATGGTCGCATCCTCATAACGGGACAGAAGCTCATCCGGGACCTCCGCAAAAAGGCCCTCGATGTCGGCAACAGAATTCGCTTCCATTACGACATCCGGAAATGTTCCAGCGGCGAGCTGCGTTTTCAGGAATTGGCCGCGGTCGTCGCCTGTCATCAATATTTTTTCAATTCTGATATCCGGGTTATCGGCTTCAAAAGAGTCGATAATGTGCTGATAAAAATCAGCCGAAAAATTGGCTGTCTCATAGACTGCCCATGTTATGGTCACCGGTTCCCCGGACGTGGTCTTTGCGCCGGCACTTTCAGAAATACTGTCTGCGGCGGGAGCGGCTGCGCAGCCGACAAACAGCGCGGTCGTAAACAGTATAGTCAGGACTAACGAAATAATTTTTTTCATTTTTCTTTCCTCGTTTTTATTTTGATGTTGTTTAGCTGCGTGAAAAGAGTGGACCATTCGTTTGATTCAATGATAAGATGCCGCTACTATCGATGCAATTTCAAAGATTGCAGGAGTCTTTCCAAATATTATAAACGGTTTCAAAAATTATACTTTCGTATGTTGCCGCTGTGTTGCTTTGCTGTACAAAGAATAGTGATAAATACTTCTATATTTGAAAAAAAAGAAAAGTGAAAAGGGAAAGGTGAGGAGCTCTGCTGCGGAAACGGCGAACCATATCCCGTTCATACCGAGAAAGGATGGGAGCAGAAGAAGCGCGCCAAGTAGGAATACAAAGGTACGCAGAAAAGAAATCGTTGCGGATACCCGCGCATTTCCAAGGGAGGTGAAAAAGGCGGAGGAAAATATATTGAATCCAATAAAGATATAAGATATTGCAAAAAAGGGAAAGCCCTCCGACGCGAGCCTGAACACAGGTGAGCCAGGCGGAGCGAAAATCGTGAAAAAGTTGTTTGCCGAAAGCAGAGAGATCACATAGGTCGCTACTGAGAACAGGGTGATAGAGCGGATACACTGCACGAAAAGGCGTCGTAGGCGTTTTCCATCCTGCGTGCCGAGAGTATAGCTCAAAAGCGGGGCCACGCCGTTCGAAAAACCGATATAAAGCGCTGTCCACAAATTTTGCGAATAGAGCAGAATGGAAATGGCAGCCACACCGTCCTCGCCAACTCGCTCTATCATCGTTAGATTAAAGACGAATACGGCAAGGCTTCCCGCCATCACGCTGATCATTTCTGAAGCTCCGTTCGCCATGCTCCTGCCGATGATCCGAGCCCGAAAAAGAGGCGGGGCGATACGCAGATCCGTTTTTTTCTGCAGCGTAAAATAGGAAATGGCAAAGACAGACGGAACGGTATAGCCTATCCCCGTTGCAAGAGCCGCGCCGAAAACGCCCCAGCCGAGTATGGCGATAAAAAGGTATTCCAGCGCGATCTTTGTAAAGCCGGCGGCAAGAGCCACAGCCATACCGATCTGCGGTTTTCCCGCCGTGACGAAAAAATAGTGGAAAAAGGTCTGAATGAGGCCGAAGGGAATAAAAGGCAGCAGGGCGGTAAAGTAGGCCCTGCAGTAGGGCAGTAGCAGAGGAGAAGCGCCGAGAAGCTGTAGCAGGCCGCCCTGAAAAACGAAGGCAAGGACAGACAGAATGGCCCCGGTGCTTCCTGAGAGGATCAGCAGGGCCGTAAAATAGCGCCGGGCGGTCTCCGGCGCTCCGGCGCCAAGCTTGTGCGCGACGACAGCGCTGCCGCCCGCACCGAACATATTTCCGAATGCGATGACCGTATAAAGAAACGGGCCGACGATATTTACCGCGGCCAGCGCATCGGTATTCACCCACTGAGAAAGGAAAATACCGTCTACGACCGTATAGAGTGCCATAAAGACCATCATAATAATGGTGGGGAGCGTAAAGCGGAAAACCGGAAAAAAATCCGGATGTATGGAAAGACCTTTATCCATATTCGTCACCTGCGCCGTGCCGTTCGGCGCTTCCATCATGATTGATTTATCATAGCAGTCTGGAAGGAGGATTGCAATTTCAATAATTATACAAAACAAAATTTTTGATGTGGATGGGAGGAAAAAGCCTGTAATATTCAAACAAAACCTATAATCTTTTGAATTGTGCGGACGCACGCAGATAATCCAATATAAAGGAAAAGGGGGAGACATCCCCGTATTCAAATCATATTTTTAAAGGAGATACCATTATGAAGCTTGCGCAACGGGTCCACTATAATGCATGGAAGGACGAAACGGAATTTGCATCTTTGCTTGCTTTTCTGAAGCGGTACGGAGATTTACTCGATGAGCTTACCCTTTTTACAGAATATTCGCATTACGGCTATCGTCCGCTCCCTGAGATCAAGAAAGATATGGCGGTCCTGCGGGAGCGCATCGAAACGCTGCGCAGCCTTGGTTTCAGCGTGGGCGTGAATGTTTTATGTACCATCGGGCATATCGATGAGGGAAGCGCCAGCGAGAAAAGCCCGTATGTACCCGTAATGGGCTATGATGGAGAGGAATCGGCAGGCTGCTTTTGTCCGGTCAACATGGGCTTTCTGCAATATATTGAAGAAAAATACAGGCTGGTCGCTGAGACGAGGCCGGATTATATCTGGGTGGACGACGACATCAAATTGTTCTGGAACGGCGTAAAATTTGGCTGCTTCTGCCCGGCATGTATAGAACGGTTCAACAAAAAAATGAGGAGCAGCTATACCCGCGAGACGCTCGTGCAGGCAATGGAGCAGCCAGACGGGAATGCGCTGCGGGCGGCGTTTGTGCAGGACAACAGTAATAAAATAACGGAGTTGCTCGCACATATCAAGAACGCGGTGCGTACGGTGTGCCCGGGCCTTCCACTCGGCTTTATGACACAGCATCAGGGTTGGAGCACCTTCAACGGGATGTCGTTTGATGACTGGTTTACAGCGCTCGATGCGGAAAAAGGGCGGCCGGGCGAGGGTTTTTACGACGATACGGAGCCGCAGGGCGTATATGTCAAGGTGCTTTCCACCGCGCGGCAGGCGGCGGAATATCCGGCCATGGTCACAGATGTGCAGTATGAGGTAGAGAATTTTCCCTATCATGATTTCCAGAAATCCCGGCGCATCACGCTTGACGAATGCACGCTCGCGCTGGCAGCGGGCATGAACGGGGTGTTGCTTAACACGATGAAGATAGATCCGGGCACACGGTATGACGGGTGCGACCTGCTGTATGAGGATATTCGAACAATGCGTCCGGTGTGGAACGCGATGCAGGCGTTTGCAGAAGGCTTTGAGTGCCGGGGATTTTATCCGGCCATATCCCGGAAATACGATCAACGGCGGCCGGTACACGGGGACGAGAGTTTTTTTACAACGTATGAGAACAATCCGCGCCACAATGTGATGAAAACCTATTCGCTTGCGCAGATCGGTATACCGCTTTCCATGCAGCCGGAGCATGCGGACGGTACGATACTCACGGGCAGGCTAGCAGAGGGCTTTACTGACAGCGAACTGAAAAAATTTCTTGCGGGCGCAGTGATTCTCGACGCGGAAGCAGTGCGGACGCTGGAACGGCGGGGCATGGGAAACCTTACAGGCGTACGTGCGGGTGAAGATACGACTGATTCGGTACGGGAACGCTACAATTTGGACGATGCGGTGAACGACGGGCTGCGGGATGTATACAGAGACGTGCGTACAGCCTTTTTCCACGGTGCGGCAGCTCCGCTTTTCCCGGAGGTAACAGGTGTGCGAGAAATCAGCTTTTTGGAGGACTACAGGGGAGAGCACCTCGGCGCGGCAGGAACGCTGTTTGAAAACGAGCTTGGCGGCCGCGTCTGCGCGCTTGGCTATTCGCCGTTCGACAGGATCGTATCGCGTGCACGCCGTACACAGATGCTACGGGTGTGCGACTATCTGACAAGAGAGACGATGCCTGCGGTCATTTTCAATGACGGGAAAGGAGCACAGTTTGTTCGGTCGAGTATGGATGGCCGCCGGACGCTGGTGGCGTTCATCAATTTGTCTCTCGATGAGGTAGATGTTCTTGAACTCGGCGTGCGCGGCGCGCGGAAAGGCATGCTTCTCTTGCCGGGCGGCGCGCAACTGTCCCTGTGTGCAGTGGATTCAGGGGGCTACGGACGGTTTTCACTGCCATCGGTTCCTGCGTTTGGAACATGTGTGCTGCTTACAGAGGCGGATTAAAAAAGAAAAAAGACGGGATATTTGTTCTTTATATACAGACATTCGGCTCAAAGGCAGCCTGCGTTTCGCAGGCGATTTGTCAGGATGCGGGCCATGGCTGCATAGCCCTTTGCATTCGGATGGATACCGTCCGGCGTATAGTCCGGGCGAATGGTTTTTCCGTCAGGGAGGCACAGGGCGGGAAAGTAATCGATGTATTGGAGGCAGTTTTCCGCACACAGGCCGCGCAAAAATCCGTTCATCTCCGCGGTCATGGAAAAGCGGAGCTCTTTATTGAAAGGCGGGGCGATATCCGACGGGATCACCGAGCAAAGCGAAAGGGCAACGCCCGCGGTTTTGCATTTCCGTACGAGCTCCCGCAGGTTGGCCTTATATTCCTCCAGCACGAGCTGCTGCGGTTCGCCCTCCGTACGCCACCAATGGTCGTAATGGGTGCGGGAGATGTCGTTCGTGCCGATCATCAGCACGCAGCGGGCGGGCGCAAGCTGAATGCAGTCCGCGTCGAAGCGCCGCAGCAGATAGGTGGAATCGTCTCCGCCGATGGCGCGGTTGACGATGCATTTTTCACGGCCGATATAGGCGGGGATATCCCAGAGCTGGGTGATGCTGTCTCCGATGAACAGCAGGTCGATCTTTGTGCCGAGGTATAAAAGCTGTTCGTTGCCGAAGTCAAAATCCATGCGGCGGTTGTCCGCACAGACCGTCTTTCCAAAATATCCGGGCTTGATCATGATATTCCTCCGGGAATGAAAAATAGGACTCTATCCTAAAACCGATTATAGGGCGCACAGGAAAACGCCGCAATTCCAAAGATTATAGTTTTTTTTCGGATATTGCAGGACGAAAACAGCAAAACCCCTTAACAGTTTATGAAGATACCATGAAGTTCGTTGACTTGCCCGCCGCATGCTCCTATACTAAAGCCAAGAAAACGCGGACAGGCCGCGCTTTGGAGGTTTTAAAATGGCGGAATTCAAATATTGCAGGAATTGCGGGAAGCAGCTCGAGCCGGGCGCAAGGGTGTGCATGGGCTGCGGCGTTCCGGTAGGAACGGGGCACCGTTATTGCTGGAACTGCGGCAGCGGAACGGACGAGGAGGCCGTCGTGTGCGTCGCGTGCGGCGTGGGGCTCGTGCCGAAGAGCGGACGGCCGCCGGAAAGGGCGGCGGCGCAGCCGGGCGCAAAGTCCAAAGTGGCGGCGGGGCTGCTTGGTATCTTTCTCGGGTGGCTGGGCATCCATAATTTTTATCTCGGCTTTACCAGCAAGGCCGTCACGCAGCTTATACTCGGCATTCTCGGCATCGTGACGTTCGGCGTCACGACGTGGATATCCGGCATCTGGGGCTTTGTGGAGGGCATATTGGCTCTCACGGGCGGCATCCCTGCGGACGCGGAGGGAAAGCCGCTTGCCGACTGACGGAAAAAGCAGTACGCAAAAAAGCGTTCGGGAAGCCTTCCCGAACGCTTTTTTCGTGCGTTGCGCTTGAAAAAACGGTCCTGAAATATTATACTATTATATCGGTATCTTTTATTCGTTTCCGGTGGGGAAAAGAAAAACGGAGGTAACCATGAAAGAAAACAACGAGCAGGGGTTCCGCATTCCCCGCGTGCTTTTGCCCGCGGAAAACGTGAACCTTGCAAAATGGGCGTGCATCGCCTGCGACCAGTTCACGTCTCAGCCGGATTACTGGAGGGCTGTGGAACGGTTCGTAGGGAACGTCCCGTCTACCCTGCACATCACGCTCCCGGAGATCTATCTGGAGGATGAACGGGTAGAGGAACATATCGCGGATATGAAGGAGACCATGCGCGAATATCTGGAGACCGGCGTGCTGCGCGAGCTGCCCGAGGGGGTGGTCCTGACGGAGCGGCACATCGGCGGAAAGGTGCGCAAGGGCATCCTGCTTGCGATGGACCTTGAGCAATACGACTATAGAATAGAAAACAAGCCGATGCTGCGGGCAACGGAGCAAACGGTCCTTTCGCGTATCCCACCCCGTGTGCAGATACGCCGGGGCGCGGCGGTGGAGCTGCCGCACGTTATGCTGCTCATGGACGATGAAAAGGACAGCGTCATCGGCCCGCTGCACGCGCAGCGCAGCGCGCTCCCGAAGCTCTATGATTTTGACCTGATGATGGACGGCGGGCGCATCGAGGGCTGGCTCGTGGATAATCCGAAGCTGCTCGGCGGCCTTACAGAGGCGCTCACGGCTCTGCCGCGCCGGGATAATATGATGTTCTGCGTGGGCGACGGGAACCACTCGCTCGCAACGGCGAAGGCGATCTGGGACGAAGCCAAGGAAAAGCTTTCCGCGGAGGAACGGGAGGGGCATCCGCTCCGCTACGCGCTGTGCGAGGTCATCAACCTGCGCGACCGCGCAGTGGAATTCATGCCCATCCACCGGGTACTGTTCGGCGTAAACCCGGCAGGATGCGTACAGTTTCTGGTCGAACGCCTGCGCGAAAAGGGCAAGAACGCAAAGCTGGTGTTCGGGCGCTGGCGTAGCGAGATCGAGCACGACGGAACGTATCAGATCCCGTTCCTATACCACGACGGCGCGGGGCGTATCATCATCGAGGACCCGAAGCATCCGCTCGCGGTCGGCGAGGTGCAGGAGGCATTCGAGGAATATATCGGCGAGAATCCGTCCGCGCGTCTCGACTATATCCACGGGGACGAAGCGTTTTTGGAGCTTTCCCGGGAATACGACAACATCGGCTTCTATTTTGAAGCGCTCGATAAGGCGGAGTTTTTCGATCTGATCGTAAAATGCGGCGTGCTCCCCAAAAAGACGTTCTCGCTTGGGGAAGCGGAGGAAAAGCGCTATTATCTCGAGGGGCGCCTGCTCGCGCCCTACGCAAAGGAAGAAGGACCGGCGGAGCCGGAAGAATAAAACGGTGGGGGAATGAACATGGCAGTCAAAGTTACGAAATTCGGCGGAAGCTCGCTTGCGTCCGCGGAGCAGATCTTAAAAATGAAGAAGATCGTGGAGGCGGACGAGGCAAGGAAATTTGTAGTGCCCTCCGCGCCCGGCAAGCGCTTCAAGGACGATGTCAAGGTCACGGACCTGCTGTATTCCCTGCATGACGCGGCCTCCCATTTTGAGGAGACGGAGGAGATCTACCGCCAGATCGTGCGCCGCTATACGGATATCCGCGACGAGCTGGGGCTCTCCATCAAAATTGAGGACTATCTGGAAAAGGTATATGAGGATATCAAAACGGGCGCGAACGAGGACTATGCGGCGTCACGGGGCGAATATCTGAACGGCCTGCTCATCGCGGACCTTTTGGGCTATGATTTCATCGACGCGGCGGACGTGATCTTTTTTGACGAAAACGGGGGCTACGACGCGAAGAAAACGCTTTCCATTCTGCCGGGGGCTTTAAAGCTGCACGAGCGGGCCGTGGTGCCCGGCTTTTACGGAAGCTTGCCGAACGGGAAGATCAGGACGTTTTCGCGCGGGGGCAGCGACATCACGGGCTCTATTGTGGCACGCGCGGCGAATGCGGACCTGTATGAGAACTGGACGGACGTTTCCGGCTTCATGATGGCGGACCCGCGCATCGTGGAAGACCCGAAGAAGATAGACGTCGTCACCTACCGCGAGCTGCGCGAGCTTGCGTATATGGGCGCGACCGTTCTGCACGAGGACAGCATTTTCCCCGTGCTCGAGGCGGCGATACCCATCAATGTGAAAAACACCAACGACCCGGAGAACAGCGGCACCATGATCATTCCGGCGGTGGAGGGCCGGGGCGAGGCGGACGGCATCACGGGCATCGCAGGGAAAAAGAATTTTACCGTCATCACGATCGAAAAGGATGGTATGAATACGGAGATCGGCTTTGGACGCAAGGTGCTCACCTGCCTTGAAAAATTCGGGCTTTCGTTTGAGCACATGCCCACATCGATCGATACGATCTCCATTGTGGTGGCCGACGTGCGTATCCGCCACTGCATCGAGGAACTCATCGACGAAATACACGCGGTGTGCCAGCCGGACAGCGTGGAGGTCTCCTCCAACATGGCGATCATCGCGACGGTGGGCCGCGGCATGATCCGTCAGGTGGGCGTTTCGGCGAAGCTGTTCGCCGCGCTTGCGGACAGCCATGTCAACGTGCGCATGATCGATCAAGGCTCGAGCGAGATCAACATCATCGTGGGTGTGGAAAACGACGATTTTGAAAAGGCGGTAAAAGCCATCTATAACGCGCTGGTGTAACGGAGCGGAGCGGCGGCAGAAGCAGGGGAGAAAGCGGGCAGAACGGGAGCGGGCGGTTCCGGCTCCAGAAGCCCGGCCAGCGGAACCGAAAAGACGGCTTCGAATCCGAAAACGCCTGAGAACGGCGGAACAGGCAATAGCGGAAGCAGCGGAGAGCCGGAGGTTCATACCCACAACTGGGTGGAGCAGACCAAGACCGTGCACCATGAGGCGGAATATGAGACGGTGCATCATGACGCGGTGACAAAGGAGCAAACTATTTGCACCGGATGTCATCAGGCAGTTGCAGACTTTAGTGCTCATAAAAAAGAAGCTATGCTGAATAATAATGAAACTTGCAGAAATGCTGGATATACAGTTAAAGATATTACTGTTCAAGAGGCATACGATGAAAAGGTACTGGTCAAGGACGCATGGGACGAAACCGTGGTAACAGGCTGCCGATGCTCCGGCTGCGGCGCTTTGAAATGACAGGGGATAAAGAATAGAGAATAAGGAATCAGGAAACGAACAAAAGGGCGGGGAGTGACGGGAGCGCCCGGGCAAGGGATGCCCAAGAGCGCAAGCGAAGCGTGAGACAAAAGGGGTCCCCGCGCAAGCCCAGCAGCGCGGGTTGCGTGGGGTAGAGAAAGGGCGGTCCGTGAGCGAGGCTTTCGGACGCAGGACGAAAACGAGTAAAAGGACATGCCCTGACGCGAGGCGTAAGCGCGAAGCAAAAGGGCGTGCGACGACGCGGCCTACTGCCGTGCGGAAAATACGCAAGAGGCAGAATAGGACGACGCAGGAAACGGAACAGAGCCGACTTTGCTCATGATAAACCGGGGTCCCCGAACGACTTGAGCGTATGCGAGTCGTTTGGGGCAGACGGAGTGCTGTCCGAACCTATGGTTCGGCGAACAGCACCCGGGCAAGGGACGTCCGTGAAAACGAGCATAGCGAAGTTTGAACGGAAACGGCCTACTGCTGCTATGCGGAATTTACGCAGGGGGCAAAATAGGACGAAGCGGGAAACGGAGTGACGAGGCCGCGTTCCGACGACAGGGCGGATAAGGTAGGATTTCATTGATTTTTGAAGCGGTGCAGGCGGTACTTATGGTGGTGGTCATCATTGCCATCGGCTATTTCGTTGCGCGAAAGGGCTGGGCGGGCAAGACCGTCACGGATTTTATCAGCAATCTGATCGTAAACGTGACCCTGCCGTGTACGGCGGTCATGGCGTTCCTCACGAGCTTCACAGCGGAGACGCTTGCGGATTCGTGGGTCTATATTCTCGCGTCCTTTGCGGCGATCGGCATCACATGGCTGGCCGCAAAGCTCGTCATTCAAATCGCAAAGATCGAAAAAGAACGGCGCGGCGTGTTTACGGCGCTGTTTTCATTTTCCAATTCGGTATTCATAGGGCTCCCCGTGGCGACGGCGATCTTCGGGGAGGAAGCCCTCGTGTTCGCGCTTTTTTACTATGTTGCGAATACCACCTTTATGAACAGCCTTGGCTTCATAGAGATCGCGCGGGACGGCATGGAGCTCTCGTGCGGAGGAAAAGGCGTGCGCTTCAGCGCGAAGGAGATTTTAAAAAAGATATTCAAGCCGCCCATGCTCGCAGTCATCGCGGGCTTTGTTCTCGTGATGCTGAACGTGCGGCTGCCCGCGTTTCTTTCTTCCGCGCTCACCTATGTGGGGAATGTTACCTCTCCCCTTGCGCTGATGTTCGTGGGCATGATCCTGCAGCGGACGGGGCTCTCCTGTATCAAAAAATTCGACCGGGGCATCTCGTGGGCGCTTGTGGGGCGGTATGCCGTATCGCCGCTCGTGATGCTTGGCGTCACGGCGTGTATGGGGCTCGCGGCTTTTCCGTCCGAGGTGCTCACCATCCAAATGAGCCTGCCCGCCATGGTCACGACGACTATCTTTGCCGAAATATCGGGTGCGGATACGGAATTTGCAGCGCGCGGCGTCGCCGTCACGACGCTGCTGTCCTTCCTTACGATCCCTATTTATATCCTGCTGTTTACGTATTTATGATTTTGCGTTCCGCTGCGGGAACAAGTTATGATATAATAAAAAAGCGAATGGCCGGCGGCCCCGCCTAAGGGGGGCTCTGCGCGGGCAAGACGAATGCGACGACGGAGGAGCGTTATAAGCTATGAGCGTAAAAAGACTGTTTGTGGAAAAGAAAAAGGGCTTTGACGTGGAGGCGCAGGAAAAGCTGGCGGACTTCACGCAGAACCTCGGCGTACCGGTAAAAGAGGTGCGGATATTGAACCGCTATGATGTGGAGGGGCTTGACGATGAAACGTTCGCGGCGGCGGTCCCTACCGTTTTTTCGGAGCCGGCTGTTGATAAGGTCTATTTGGACGAGCTGCCGGACACAAAAGGCTATGCGGTGTTCGCAGTGGAATATTTGCCCGGCCAGTACGACCAGCGTGCAGACAGCGCGGCACAGTGCGTGCAGCTGCAGTCGCAGGGGGAACGCCCGGACGTGCGCACGGCAAAGGTCTATTTGCTGAAGGGCGCGACCAAGGCGCAGACGGAAGCCATCAAAAAATATGTCATCAATCCGGTCGATTCGCGCGAGGCCTCTCTGAAGCCGTACGATACGCTCAAAATGGAACTCGATATTCCGACGGAGGTCGCGGTCGTGGACGGGTTCCTCAAGATGACGGAAAAGCAGATTGCGGATTACGCCGCGCAAAACGGCTACGCCATGACGGCGGAGGACATGCTGTGCGCGCAGGAGTATTTCAAAAGCGAAAAGCGCGACCCCACGGTAACGGAGCTCAAGGTGCTCGACACCTATTGGTCGGATCATTGCCGCCACACCACGTTCTTAACGAAGCTCGACGAGGTGGAGTTTGCGGGCGATCCGCTTTCCAAGGCGGCGCAGCGGGTCTATGAGGATTACATCGATACGCGCAGGAAATTAGGCAGCAAAAAGGACGTGTGCCTGATGGACCTTGCGACAATCTATGTAAAGGAAGCGAAGCGCGCGGGAAAGCTTGCGAATATGGACGAATCCGAGGAGATCAACGCCTGCTCGATCCGACATAAGATACAGACCTACGATGGGGAACGCGATTACCTCATCATGTTCAAGAATGAAACGCATAACCACCCGACGGAGATCGAGCCGTTCGGCGGCGCGGCGACCTGCCTCGGCGGGGCGATCCGCGACCCGCTTTCGGGGCGGTCGTACGTCTATCAGGCGATGCGCGTGACGGGCAGCGCGGACCCGCGCGAGAGCCTTGCGGACACGATGGAATATAAGCTGCCGCAGCGCAAGATCACGCGCGAAGCGGCGCACGGCTATTCCTCCTACGGCAACCAGATCGGCCTTGCGACAGGCCTTGTGGAGGAGGTCTATCATGAGGGCTATAAGGCGAAGCGCCTCGAGATCGGGGCGGTCATCGCGGCGGCTCCGGCAGAGCAGGTGAAGCGCTACGAGCCGTCGGAGGGAGACCTTGTGGTGCTCATCGGCGGACGCACGGGGCGCGACGGCTGCGGCGGGGCGACGGGCTCCTCCAAGGCGCACGACGAGACCTCCATCGAGCAGTGCGGTGCGGAGGTACAGAAGGGCAACCCGCTCACCGAGCGCAAGCTGCAAAGATTGTTCCGCAACGGAGCCTTTTCAAAGCTCGTCAAGCGCTGCAACGATTTCGGCGCGGGCGGCGTGTGCGTTGCCATCGGCGAGCTTGCGGACGGGCTGGATATCGACCTCGACGCGGTCCCGAAGAAATATGAGGGGCTGGACGGGACGGAGCTCGCGATCTCCGAGTCGCAGGAGCGCATGGCGGTGGTGATACGCCCGCAGGATGCGGACGCGGTGCTCAAAATGGCGGAGGATGAGAACCTCGAGGCGACGATCGTCGCGCGGGTGACGGACGAGGGCCGTATGCGCCTTATGTGGAACGGCAAGACCATCGTGGATATCACCCGCGACTTTTTGAATTCCAACGGCGCGACGCAGCATGCGGCGGCGCGGGTCGAACAGGCAGGCGCGGAAAACCTGTTTGCGGAAAAAACGGAGGATACGGCGGAAAAAACGCTGCTGTCCCTGCTTGCCGACCTCAATATTTGCTCTCAAAAGGGACTTGTGGAAATGTTCGACGGCAGCATCGGCGCGGGCAGCGTGACGATGCCGCTCGGCGGGAAAAACCAGATGACGCCCGTGCAGGCGATGTGCGCGAAGATCCCCGTACAGGATACGGACAGTAAAACGGCTACGCTGATGAGCTATGGCATGGACCCCTATTTGATGGAAAAAAGCCCGTTCCTCGGCGCGGTATACGCCATTCTGCTGTCGGAGGCGAAGCTCGTGGCGGCGGGCGGCGCGGTCGGCGATTCGTGGCTGACCCTGCAGGAATATTTCGAGCGCATGACGGGCGAGCCCGAACGCTGGGGCAAGCCGCTCGCGGCGCTGCTCGGCGCTTATCATGCGCAAAAGGAGCTTGGCGTCGCGGCCATCGGCGGCAAGGATTCCATGAGCGGCACATTCAGGGATATCGACGTTCCGCCCACGCTGTGCTCGTTCTGCGTGGCGCCCGTCCTCGCGGCGAACGTCATTACGCCCGAATTCAAGAAAGCGGGCAGCAAGCTGTATTTGCTGGATATCGTGCGCGATCAGGACGGCCTGCCGGATTTCGAGGACGCGAAGCGGAAATACGGTAAGCTGCATAAGATGATAGAGGATAGGGCGGTGCTTTCCGCGTATGCGGTAGAACGGGGGGGCATGCTCGCGGGCGCGGCAAAATGCGCGTTCGGGAACGGGCTTGGCGTGAAGCTGTTCCCGCAGGAGCTTTCGGGGCTCACATGCAAGGCGTACGGCGCAGTGCTCGTAGAGGCGGCGGATATCGCCGACGCGGATTTCACCCTTGTGGGCGAGATACGTGAGGAGCCGTTCATCGAAGCGCTGGGCGAAAGCATTCCGCTCTCCCGTGCGCTCGAGGCCTATACCGGCACGCTCGAGCCGGTATTCCCCACCAAAACGGCGGACAGCGGCCGGGTGGATACGCCCGTCTGTCAGAAAAAGAATATCTTTATCAGCAAATATAAAACGGCGGTCCCGCGCGTCGTGATCCCGGTGTTCCCGGGCACGAACTGTGAATATGATACGGCAAAGGCCTTTGAAAAGGCAGGCGCGATCGCAAGCGTGGTCGTTATGCGCAACCTTTCGCCGCTGATGATCGAAGAAAGCGCGAAGCTGCTCGCCAGCGAGATCGCGAATGCGCAGATGATCATGCTGCCCGGCGGTTTTTCGGGCGGCGACGAGCCGGATGGAAGCGGAAAATTCATTGCGACGACATTCCGTTCCGGCCGTATCAAGGACGCGACGCACGATCTTCTTAAGAACCGCGACGGACTGATGCTCGGCATCTGCAACGGATTTCAGGCGCTCGTCAAGCTCGGCCTCGTACCATACGGCGAGATACGCGAAATGCGGGAGGATTCGCCCACGCTGACCTATAACAACATCGGACGGCACGTTTCGTGCATCGTGCGCACGCGCGTCACCAGCGCCAATTCCCCGTGGCTCATGCTTTCCGAGCCGGGCGAGCTGCATTCGGTTGCGGTATCGCACGGCGAGGGGCGGTTCGTGGCGTCGGAAAAGGAGCTTGGGGAGCTTTTCAGGAACGGTCAGGTCGCCACGCAGTATGTGGATATGGACGGAAATCCCACGATGGATATGCCCTTCAACCCCAACGGGTCGATGGCGGCGGTGGAGGGCATTATGAGCCCGGACGGCAGGGTGCTCGGGAAAATGGGCCACTCGGAACGCGCCGGGCTGCATATCGCCAAAAACGTTCCCGGCGATTACGACCAGAAAATTTTCGAGAGCGGCGTAAAATATTTCCGGTAAAGAGAGCGGGAGAAAAGGCGTTTGCCAAGCGGCGGACGCCTTTTTTGGCAGCCTTTTAAAATTATGATAGAATATGCATAAAACCGGATATTCTATATTAATAGAAAAAGGAAAAGGAGAACGGTATGAATCTTTTACTGAGCGACAGGGCGCTTTCCGTGCGTCTCCCCGAAAATGGAGAGGACCGGTATATCGACCTTTCGGAGCTGAAGCCCGCAAATTGTACGGGCTGCTTCGGCTGCTGGGTAAAGACGCCGGGCAGGTGCGTGATACGCGACGATGCGGTCAGGGTATATCCGCTGATTGCACAGAGCAGACGGGTGCTTTATGTCAGCCGGCTTTACTGCGGTTCGTATGATATTCCCATGAAAACGATGCTCGAACGCGCGATACCCGTTCAGCAGGCGTTTATCCGTATACACGGCGGAGAGACGCATCACGTCCAGAGAGACGTGGTGGAAAAGGAGGCGGTCATCATTGCCTATGGGGATATCTGTGAGGATGAAAAGGAGCTGTTCCGCAGGCTGGTCGGCAGGAATGCGCATAATATGTCTTTCCGAAAATGGAACGTGCGCTTTGTGACGGAGGAAGAGGTGGACGGTGCGGTCTGCGGGGAGGTACAAAAATGGGAAAGCTGCTGATCGTAAACGGTAGCCCGCGCGCGCCGCGGTCAAATTCAAAGCGGTATGCCGCATTGCTCAAGGAATATCTGAGCAGCGGAACGGACGAATATAACGTGACGGAGAAACGGCACCGGGAGATTTGCAAAAGGCTGGGGCAGTATGACGGTATTTTGTTCGTTTTTCCGCTGTATGCAGACGGTCTGCCGGTAACGCTGATGTATTTTTTAAAGGAACTCGAGACGTATGAGGCGGAGAAAAAGCCGGCGGTTCATGTGCTGATAAACTGCGGGTTCCTTGAACCGGAGCAAAATGATACCGCGGTGGAGATGATACGCTTTTTTTGCAGGAAAAACGGATTTCCGTTCGGCGCGGCGCTGTGTATCGGATCAGGGGAAGCGATCCTCGATACGCCGTTCGTACCGGTGGTAAAGCGCGGGCTCAAAAAATTCGCAAAAGCGGTGGAGAGGGGCGGGAACGGATTGTTTAAAGCGCGTATGCCGCTCACCAAGAGAATGTTCGTCAGAGCTTCCTCAAAATTCTGGGAGGCATACGGCGCAAAAAACCATGTCACCAAAGAAGAAATGCAGACGATGAAAATAGAGGGATAGCGTACTGGTACGCTATCCCTTTTCTATCACGCTCCGGCACAGCCGGGAACTTTATGCGTAATGATACCGCTTCCTTTGCGCTGCAAAGAACGCGATGGTAACGAGCAGGGCGAGCCCCTCCGCAACAACGACCGCAAGCCATATCCCGTTTATCCCAAGCAAGAGCGGCAGGAGCAGCACGGCGGCGATCTGAAATACGAGCGTGCGCAGAAAGGAGATCGCGGCGGAGACCGCGCCGTTATTGAGCGCCGTAAAGAACGCCGAGCCCCAAACATTGATGCCCATCATGAGAAAGGCGAGGGCATACAGCCGGAACCCGTGGGTGGTCATCGCGTACAGCTCAGGGTCATACCGGACGAAGATACCCACGAGAACCCCGGCAAAAAGCTCTGCTACGGCCGTAAGGACGAGCCCCGCTCCCACGACGAGCGTCAGGCTCTTTTTGAACAGGTTTTTCAGCTCGGCATGATTCTGCGCGCCGTAATGATAGCCGACGATGGGCGCGCTGCCGATGGAATAGCCGAGAAAGATCGCCATGAATATGAAGTTGACGTACATCACGACTCCGTAGGCGGCGACGCCGTTTTCCCCCGCGAGCCGCATCAGCTGGAAGTTATAGAGAATGTTCACGACAGACATGGAAAGGTTCGTGACCATCTCGGAAGCGCCGTTGGCACAGGCGCGCAGCAAAGGACGAGCCTCGAAGCGGGCGCGGGTGAGGCGCAGCAGGCTGTTGTTTTTCCGGGAGAAATAGAGGATGGGGACCACACCGCCGATCACCTCGCCGATGGCGGTGGCGATGGCCGCGCCCTCGATGCCCCAGCCAAGCACCGCGACGAACAGGTAATCGAGCGCCATGTTCGTCAGTCCGGCGGCAAGGGACACCCGAAGGCTGAGCCCCGGCTTTTCCGCGGTGATAAAAAAGCTGTGGAACACGTATTGAAGGATAAAGGCGGGCATGGAGAGGAACAGGATGCTTCCGTACGCCACGCAGTTTTCCAGAAGCTCTCCCGTTGCGCCGAGCGCCTCCGAAATGGGGCGGATAAAAATAAAACCTGCCGCAGAAAAGAGCGCGCCGACAATGAGGGCCGTATAGACGAGCATGGAGAAATAGCGGTTCGCCTGCCCGTGCTTTCCCTCGCCCAGCGTTTTGGAGACGAGCGCGCTGCCGCCCGTGCCGATCATAAAGCCGATGGTCCCGATCCCCATCATGACGGGCATGATGAGGTTCACAGCGGCAAAGGGCGTTTTGCCTGCGAAATTGGAGACAAAAAAGCCGTCCACAACGCTGTATAGAGAAGTGAAGATCATCATCAGGACAGGCGCGAGCACAAAGCGGAGCAGCCGTTTATAGGTGAAATGGTCGGATAGCTTGATCCTCATTGGGGCATTCCTTTCCGGTCCCGCAAAAAGAGCGTCCGGACAGTCTGCCCGGGCGTGCGGGGAACATGTTTTTTATTCAAAGCGTTTTTTCAGTTCCGCATCCAGCATGCCGTTGAATTTATAGGTGAGCCGCGTGAGTGCGGCGCGCTCCTCCTCGGGAAGCTCCATCCAGACGCGTTCCTCGAGCGCGAGCATATCGTCGATATACCGCATTGCGAACCGCTCGCCCGCATCGGTAAAAACGATCTGCTTTACGCGCAGGTTGCCCTCCTGCGGCTTAAGACGTACAAGCCCCTTTTTTACGAGCAGGCGGAACGCGGAATTGACCGTCTGCTTGCTCATGAAGAGGCGTTCGCTGATCTCATGCTGAGTATGCGCCCCCTCGCGGAGCATGAGCAGGGACCAATATTCTGCGGCGGAAAGGCCGCAGGCCCGGGGCAGCTTTGCCCAGATGCGGTCGAGATCGTTGAAACCGGCCCGGTATGCTTCTATGGTGCCGTCCTTCGGCAGTTCGATCGACATAGTGCTTCCTCCAAACAGTCCGAAATCATAATGTATGAAATCGGACTATTTGAGTATACATGAACGCTCACAGGCTGTCAACCGCTTTTGGAATGGACAGGCGCGGGGCGCACGGGCATGCGGCCTTAACACAATCTTAACATCCGTTTCCCCATCTTAACACCGCATTTACGGCAAACAACTTATAATCATGCTGTGACAAAATTTAGGGAAAAGGAGATAAAACTATGGGAACAGTTATGGTTGTTGCGGGCATCATGATGCTCGCCATGCTCGGCTATCTTTTCTATGTTTTATTCAAAGGTGAGAAGCTATGAGCAGTGGAGTGATTCAGGACATCGTATATGTAATCGCCCTGATCGGTATTGGAATACCGCTCGGGCTCTACATATACAAGGTAATGACAGGGAAGCTTACGTGGAAGCCCATCGCGGCCCTCGAACGCTTCACCTATAAGGTCATGCGTATCAATCCGGAGGAAGAGCAGACCGCCGGACGGTACGCGCTCTCGGCGATCACATTCTCCGTTTTTGGATTTGCGATCCTGTTCGCGCTGAACATGCTGCAGGGCTATCTGCCCTTCAATCCGGAGGGTATCCCGGGCACGAGCGCGCACCTTGCGTATAATACGACGGCAAGCTTCGTATCCAATACGAACTGGCAGGCATATTCCGGGGAATCGGCGCTTTCGTACCTCACGCAGATGGCGGGCCTCACGGTGCAGAACATCGTGTCCCCGGCGGTCGGATGCGCAGTGCTGTTTGCGCTCATCCGCGGCTTCCAGCGCAAGGAGAGCAGGACGATCGGAAATTTCTGGGTCGACCTCGTAAAGGCGACCTACTATGTGATGATCCCGCTTTCCATCATCGTGACGCTGCTGCTCGTTTCGCAGGGCGTGATCCAGAACCTGAGCGCCTATGTACATGCGACGACGCTCGAATCGGGTGCGGAGCAGATCATCCCGATGGGCCCGGCGGCAAGTCAGGTCGCCATCAAGCAGCTCGGTACGAACGGCGGCGGCTTCTTCGGAGTCAACTCGGCGATGCCGCTCGAGAACCCGACGCCTTTTGCGAACTTTGTGGAATGCCTGTCGCTGCTGCTCATTCCTGCGGCGCTGTGCTTCTCGTTCGGACGGGCGGTCAAGGATTCCAAGCAGGGACGCGCGATCTTCATCGTTATGCTGGTCATCTTCCTGCTGGCCCTCATTGGAATGACGATGAGCGAAAATGTGGCTGCGCCGCAGTTTGACGGCGTTGCGCAGTCCGGCAGTATGGAGGGCAAGGAAGCGCGCCTCGGCGTCGATACATCGGCCCTGTGGGCGACGGCAACGACATCAGCCTCGAACGGGTCAGTCAACTCGATGCACGACAGCTACACACCGCTTGCCGGCGGCATCCAGATGTTCCTGATGATGCTCGGCGAGGTCGTATTCGGCGGCGTAGGCTGCGGCCTTTACGGAATGCTGGCGTTCGCCATCCTCACCGTGTTCATCGCGGGCCTGATGGTAGGGCGTACGCCGGAATATCTCGGCAAGAAGATACAGGCGTACGACATGAAAATGGTGTGCCTCGTCATTCTGACGCCTCCGCTCTGCCTGCTCTTCGGCACGGCGCTTTCGACTTTCGTGCCGACGATCACGGACGACTTTACGAACACAGGCGCGCATGCATATTCTGAATTGCTTTACGCCTATACATCCGGCGCGGGCAACAACGGCAGTGCGTTCGCAGGCTTCAATGCGAACACAGTATACAGCAATATGGGGATCGGCACGGTCATGCTGCTTGTTCGGTTCATCCCGATGGTAGCGGTGATCTTCCTTGGCGGAAACCTTGCGAAGAAGAAGCTTGTCCCGGCATCGAGCGGTACGCTCTCCACTACGAATGCAATGTTCATTGTGCTTTTGCTCCTCATTGTGATCGTGGTAGGCGCGCTCACGTTCCTGCCGGCGCTGGCACTCGGACCGATCGCAGAGTTCTTCAAGACGCTGCCGACGTTAGGATAGGAGAGTTGAGACGATGAAAGAGAAAAAGACAAATCATTCGATTGGGCGCGACGCATTTGCCCAGTCGTTCAAAAAACTGGCGCCGCGGACGCAGATCAAAAATCCGGTCATGTTCGTGGTATACATCGGCGCGATCTTCGTAACAGTCCTGTATTTCCTCGGGTTTGCGGGGATGCAGGAGGAAGCGCCGTGGTATGTGCTGACGATCGCCATCATCCTGTGGGCGACGGTGCTCTTCGCGAACGTCGCGGAGGCGGTCGCCGAGGGACGCGGACGCGCGCAGGCAGACAGCCTCAAAAAGGCGCGGCGCGACGTTGTGGCAAAGAAGCTGAAAACAGCGGACCCGAATTCCGAATATACGGAGGTGCTGTCCAAAGACTTAAAGCCGGGAGATATCGTGCTCGTTAAGGCAAACGAGCAGATCCCCATGGACGGCGAGGTCATAGAGGGCGTGGCCTCTGTGGACGAAAGCGCGATCACGGGCGAATCGGCCCCGGTCATCCGCGAATCGGGCGGCGACAGGAGCGCTGTTACGGGCGGCACCACGGTCGTATCCGACTGGCTGGTCGTCAAGGTGACGGCGAAAGCGGGCGAGAGCTTCCTCGATAAGATGATTGCTATGGTCGAGGGTGCGGCGCGCAAAAAGACGCCGAACGAGATCGCCCTCCAGATACTCCTCGTAACGCTGACGATCATCTTTCTGGTCGTCTGCGCGACGCTGCTCCCGTTCTCGAGCTTCGTAAGCGAACTCGAGGGAGCGGGACACGCGATCAGCCTCACGAACGTAGTGGCCCTGATCGTCTGCCTTGCGCCGACCACCATCGGCGCGCTGCTCTCTGCGATCGGTATCGCGGGCATGAGCAGGCTGAATCAGGCGAACGTGCTTGCAATGAGCGGCCGCGCGATCGAGGCGGCGGGCGACGTTGACGTCCTCCTCCTCGACAAAACGGGAACCATCACGCTCGGCAACCGTCAGGCAAGCGAATTCCTGCCGGTAAAGGGCGTAACCGAGGAAGAGCTTGCCGACGCAGCGCAGCTTTCCTCCATTGCGGACGAAACAGCGGAGGGACGCAGCATCGTGGTGCTGGCGAAGGAACGCTTCAACATCCGCGGACGCGACCTTTCCAAGGCGAACGCAGAATTCATCGAATTCTCGGCAAAGACGCGTATGAGCGGCATCAATCTCGGCGGCGACGAGATCCGCAAGGGCGCGGCCGAGGCGGTCAAGGCATACGTAGAAAGCAAGGGCGGCTCCTATCCGCAGGACTGCGCCGATCTGGTGCGGCAGGTTGCGGAAAAGGGCGGTACGCCGCTCGTAGTTGCCAAAAACAGCCAAGTAATGGGCGTCATTTATCTGAAGGATATCGTAAAGAACGGGGTCAAGGAGAAATTCGAGGACCTGCGTAAGATGGGCATCAAGACCATCATGATCACAGGCGATAACCCGACGACGGCTGCGGCCATCGCTGCGGAAGCGGGCGTGGACGACTTCATGGCGGAAGCGACCCCGGAAGCAAAGCTGGAGCTGATCCGCAAATATCAGGCGGAAGGACACCTTGTCGCCATGACGGGCGACGGCACGAACGACGCGCCTGCGCTGGCGCAGGCAGACGTTGCGGTGGCGATGAACTCGGGCACGCAGGCTGCGAAAGAAGCGGGCAACATGGTAGACCTCGATTCCAGCCCCACAAAGCTGATCGACGTCGTACGCATCGGCAAACAGCTGCTGATGACGCGCGGCTCGCTCACGACGTTCTCTATCGCGAACGACATCGCAAAGTATTTTGCGATCATACCGGTGCTGTTCGCCAGCATCTTCCCGCAGCTCGAGGGCATGAACTTCATGGGCCTAACGAGCGCGACGACGGCGATCCTCTCTGCGATCGTCTATAATGCGGCGATCATCGTGGCGCTGATACCGCTGGCGCTCAAGGGTGTGAAATACCGGGAGAAGCCGGCAAAAACGATCCTTGCGCATAACGTACTGGTCTACGGGCTCGGCGGCGTAGTCGCGCCGTTCATCGTGATCAAGCTGCTGGATATGCTGTTTACGGCCTGCGGCATTATGTAAGAATAACGGACCGGCCTGCGGGAGGGGATAGCCCCGTTCCCGCAGGATCCGGAACGATGCAGACAGACGGAAAAGGAAGAAGGAGTCTGAAATGGAAGAGAAAAAAAGTACGAATACAAAACCGAGGATATGGATCGCGGGCCTTATATGCGCGGTATTCATGACGGTATTCTGCGGTCTGATTTATCCGCTTGTCATGACGGGAATCGCACAGCTCACAATGCCCTATCAGGCAAACGGGAGCCTCATCTATGTAGAAGAGGAGGACGGGAGCGTGGTATGCTACGGCTCTGAACTCATAGGACAGGAATTCACCGAGCCGCAGTATCTCATCGGCCGCCCGAACACGGGAAGCGCGGCAGCGTCCAACCTTTCGGCAGTTTCCGAGGAACAGGCGGAGCTCGTGCAGGAACGCATCGATTGGTGGCATGAGCTCGATCCGGAGAATACAGCGGATATCCCGATGGACCTCGTGACGGCGTCGGGCAGCGGCCTTGACCCGCATATCTCGCCGGCAGCGGCGGAATATCAGGTGCCCCGCATCGCGCGTGAGCGCGGCATGAGCGAGGATGAGGTGCGTGCGATCATCGCAAAGCACACGGACGGAAAGGATCTTGGCTTCATGGGCGAGGACCGTGTGAATGTGCTGATGGTGAACCTTGAACTGGACGGGAAGAAAATTATCAGTTAAACTGGCCATAAAAACCAGATGAGAGGGAAAGACTATGTATGACGAGAGTGAAAGGCCGAATCCGGACGAGCTGCTGCGGCAGATCGGAACGGAGGAAGCGCCGGACCGGACAGGAAAATTAAAAATATTTTTCGGATACTCCGCGGGCGTAGGCAAGACCTACGCGATGCTGCGGGCGGCGCACGACTGCCTTGACAGCGGGCTCGACGTAGTCGTTGGATATATCGAGCCGCACACGCGTGCGGAGACGATGAAGCTGGTGGAAGGACTGCCTGTCCTTCCCACCAAAAAGGTGGGCTATAAAAATATCGTCCTCAATGAATTTGACCTTGACGGCGCGCTCGCGCGCCATCCGCAGCTCATTCTTGTGGACGAGCTTGCCCATACGAACGCGCCGGGCGTACGCAACAAGAAACGCTATCAGGACGTGGAGGAGCTTCTGAACGCGGGGATCGACGTCTATACAACAGTGAATGTTCAGCATCTTGCAAGCCTCAACGACATCATCAAGGATATCACGCACATCGAGGTGCGCGAGACGATCCCGGATTATATTTTCGATAAAGCGGACAGCGTGGCCCTCGTGGATATCGAGCCGGAAGAGCTCTTAAAACGGTTCGAGGAGGGAAAAATTTACCGGCCCGAGCGGGTCGTGACGGCGATGAACAACTTTTTCACGCGGCAGAACCTCTCTACCCTGCGTGAGATATCCATGCGCCGCACGGCGGACCGCATCTATGGGCGGGACGGAAAGGCGATGGAGAAGAGCGTCAGCGAAAAGTTGCTGGTGCTGCTCTCTCCCTCGCCTTCTTCCGCAAAAAACCTGCGCGTAGGCGCGCGCATGGCGGAAGCCTACCACGCCAAATGGGAGGCGCTGTATGTGGAAACGCGCACGAAGCTTACACCCGAACAGGGCAAGCTGCTGCGCGACAACATGAATCTTGCTGAACAGCTCGGCGCGGAGGTCGTGACCATGTATGGCGAAAACCTTGCCGAGGTGGTCGCCGCGCACGCGAACCTGACGGGCGTGACAAACGTTATCATCGGAAAGACACGCAATAAAAAGCATCTGAAGGATTTCTTTAAGGAAGACTTTGAAGATCAGCTCATCAGCCTGCTGAAGCATGCGGAGCTGCATATCATACCGGATTCGGACAACGCCGGAACAAAATACAAAAAACCGGCGAAGCAGAGCAGCCGCAAGGATTTCGGCCTGCTCGAGCAGCGGACGCAGATCCTCTATGAGATCAGCAAGAAGCTGCTGGCGACGCGCGGCCTTATGAACATCATCTCCGGTATGAACGAATATATCTCGCGGATACTCGAGCGCTCCGTCATCTTTTATCTGCCGGATATGAACAAGCCGGGCGTGTTCTGGCAGGCGGAATTCGACGAGGATGCGTCTTTCCTTCTGGGAGACGATGAAAAGGCGGTGGCCAAATGGGTGCTGCTCAACAAAAAGCGCGCGGGGGCGGGAACAGACACCCTGATGGGCGCGGGCGCGTTTTATATGCCGATCATGTCGCAGGGCGCGGTGCTTGGCGTGATGGGCGTATCCTGCAAAAAAGCCCTGCTCTCACAGGACCAGCGGATGCTGCTGCGCATGATCGCCTCGCAGGTCGCAATGGCGCTTGAGCGCCAGCGGCTGTCGGACGAGCAGCTGAAATATAATCTTGAGCTCCAGAGGGAAAAGCTCAAGGAGGATTGGATGAAAAATCAGGAATAGGGTTGCGGTTTCCGGAAAATCGTTTATGATAAAGGGAAAGAACGGAAAACGGATAGGAACGGAACATGAAACGATCGAAAAAACAGACGATAGCAATGAATATCCTGAAAACAGCTGCCATCCTCGCGCTGTGTACGGCCGTGGCATATCTGTTCAGCCTCGCCGGGCTGAGGACAGAGAATATCTCCATGATCTACCTCGTGGGGGTGCTCCTCATCACGATGGCGACGGAACGGTTCCTCTACGGGATCATCGCTTCGGTCGTCAGCATTCTGGCCTACAACTTCTTTTTCACCGCGCCGACGTTCACTTTTTTGGTGAACGACCCGAATTATATCGTGACGCTGGTGATTTTGCTGGTGGGCTCGTTCATCGTGAGCCTGCTCACGAGCAAGCTGCATAAGCATGTGGCCGAAGCGCAGTACCGGGAGAAGCAGATGCGCTCCCTCTATGACGTCAGTACGAGCTTCCTTAATGTGTCCGGAATGGACGACATCGTGCATTACGGCATGAACGGGCTTTCCAAGCTGGAGGACCGCCAGTGCATCATCTATACGGCGCGGGACCTTTCGGCAGGCAGACATGCGGCCGCGGAGCTGGAGGAGAACGAGGCAGCGCGGTGGTGCTTTGAAAATGTGAAGCCGTGCGGCTGCGGAACGGATTATTTTTCCGGTTCAAAATGGCTGTATCTCCCGATCCGGAGCGGGCACGAGGTCTATGGCGTCGCGGGGATACACTGCGGAGACGCGGCTCCCGCCCCGGGGGAGATGCTGATGATCCAGACGGTAGTTTCGCAAATTTCCGGCGCGATGCAGCGGGAGACGCTGTACCGTCAGCAGGAGGAAAGCAAGCTGCGGATCGAAAAGGAACGTTTGCGCAACGATCTTCTGCGCGCCATCTCGCACGACCTGCGGACGCCGCTCACCGGCATAGCGGGTTCTGCCAACTTCATTGCGGATAGCCTCAGGAGCCTTTCGGAGGAACAGATATTGAGTCTTGTGGGCAACATCCGCAACGACGCGCAGTGGCTCAACAACATGGTGGAGAACCTGCTCAATATGACGCGCATCTCGGAGGGTGAGCTTGTTCTCAAAAAACAGCCGGAGGTGGTGGACGACGTTGTCAGCGAGGCATACCGCCGCATCGAACGGCTGAAAGGCGGGCGGGATATTGCCATCAATATGCCGGATGCGGTGATGGAGGTGCCGATGGACGGGCGGCTCATCATACAGGTGCTCGTAAACCTGCTCGACAATGCGGTGAAATATACGCCTGAGCATGCGCATATCGATCTGCGCGCCTATCCGGAGAGCGGCTATATGGTGTTTGAAGTTTCAGATGATGGAAAAGGGATAGACCCTTCCATTCTGGATAAGGTATTCGACAACTTTGTGACGGCCCCGGCGGTTAGCGGGGACGCAAAACGCGGGATGGGCATCGGCCTGAGCATCTGCAGGTCTATTGTGGAAGCGCATGGGGGCGTGATCGTCGCCATGAATAATGACCGCGGCGGAGCGACGTTCAAGTTCGCCCTGCCCTTGGAGTGATAAAAATGGAAGATACGCGTATTTTGATCATTGAAGACGACCAGACGATACTCAATTTTTTGAGCATCTCTCTGAAAACGAACGGCTACCGCTTCGAGACGGCTCAGACCGGCCTTGACGGTATCTCGCTTTCGCTTGCCAACAATCCGGATGTTATTCTGCTCGATCTCGGTTTGCCGGATATTGATGGACTGGAGGTTTTGAGGCAGGTACGCCAGGCGTCAGACGTACCTATTATCGTGGTGTCGGCGCGCGGACAGGAGCGTGAAAAGGTGGAGGCGCTCGACGCGGGTGCGGACGATTATATCACGAAGCCGTTCAGCATCGGCGAGCTCCTTGCCCGGGTACGGGTGGCGCTCCGGAAACGTGCGCCGCATCCGGCGGCTAAGGAGAGCTTTGAACTGGACGGGCTTGCGATCGACTTTGAAAAGCGCAGGGTCGTGGTGGACGGAAAGGACGTGCACCTTACGCCTATCGAATACAAGCTGCTCACCCTGTTGGTGGAAAACAGGGGCAAGGTGCTGACGCACAGCTTTATCAATAAGCAGGTGTGGGGCTATGAATATACGGAGGATTCCCAGTCGCTGCGTGTGTTCATGGCGAATATCCGCCGCAAGATCGAGAAGAACACCGCAAAGCCGCGCTATATCATGACGGAGGTCGGCGTGGGCTACCGTTTCGCGGACGAATGAGGCAGGAGCCTGCAAGCTACCACGGCTGCCCGCCGGACGGCTTTTTTGATGGAATGAAAGCATTTGAAAATGATATCGGGAGTTAAACGATTTTATTAACGCAATATAGTGTAATTTTATCATAATATTGAACATTGATTTAAATTTTACAAACAGGTAAAATGTCTGTAGACAGTACTTGAAGAGCAGTTTGCCTCCGAGGTTCTCCGATTTAAACGAGCGTCGGTTTTAAAGGTGTACGTTTATGACCAATACCATATTGCTACTATTATGCGCTCAACAGAGCGCATTTTTTTATGGCTAAATTTCTACAGTATAATAATCGCCATTCAAAAATAAACTTAGAAAATAATAGGCTGAGATTTTGTAAAACTTTTGATGTAATATAAAATATTTGCGGCATGGAAATGTAACGGACTGGCTGGAGGAGAAGATAAAATGGATGAATACATTTTGGAATTAAATCACATCACAAAAATATTTCCCGGTGTAAAAGCCCTGCAGGATGTAAATTTCCAACTGAAACGCGGAGAAATACATGCCCTTATGGGGGAAAATGGCGCCGGGAAATCGACATTTATCAAAGTGATTACCGGAGTGCACCAACCTGAAGAAGGCACTATGAAACTGGATGGACAGCCGGTGCAGTTTAAATCCACACGCGATTCGCAGGAAGCGGGAATCGTTTGTATTTACCAGCATTCCACAGCTTATCCGGACTTGAGTGTAACGGAGAATATTTTTTTGGGGCATGAAATTACCAAAGGAAAAATGAAAGCGCTGCAGTGGAAAGAGATGCACGCAAAGGCGCAGGAGCTCTTGGATAGGCTCGGGGCCGACATTGATTCGCGGGCCAGCATGGGCACGCTTTCGGTTGCACAGCAGCAGCTTGTGGAAATTGCCAAAGCGCTTTCAAGCCAGGCGCGGATTATTATTATGGATGAACCTACTGCGGCCCTAACGAAACGGGAGAGCGAAGAATTATACGAATATACGGAAAAATTACGCGAGGGCGGCGCATCAATTATTTTCATTTCACATCGGTTCGAGGACATGTATAGACTTGCGGACCGCGTAACTGTATTGCGCGACGCACAATATATAGGCACATGGGATGTCGATGCGATATCGAATGAAGATATGATTATTGCAATGGTGGGAAGGGAAATCAAACAATTGTTTCCCAAACGCAAAATTGAAATTGGCGAGGAAATCCTAAAAGTGGAAAAACTTGGCCGTACCGGATATTTCAAAGATATTTCTTTTGATGTGAAGAAAGGGGAAATCGTTGCATTAACCGGCCTTGTCGGCGCAGGACGAAGCGAGGTTGCCGAAACGATTTTCGGCATAGCGCAACCGAGTGAAGGAACGATTTATGTAGATGGAAAAGAAGTGAAGGTCAAAAGCCCGACTGACGCGACGTGCGCAGGGTTGGGATTATTGCCGGAGGATCGGCAAAAACAGGCGTTGATACTCGATTGGGAAATTTCTAAAAATATTGGGCTTGGAAATATGGATCGGTTTCGGGACGGACCATGGTATAACAAAACAAAAGAGAGCAAGACGGCGCAGGAACTTGCGGAGAAAATGGCGGTCAAGGCGTCTTCCATTTATGATAAGGCATCCTCGTTGTCTGGCGGGAATCAACAAAAGGTTGTGGTAGCAAAAGCGCTTACCTCGAATTTGAAACTGATTATTATGGACGAACCGACAAAAGGCGTTGACGTCGGCGCAAAGGCGGCTATTTATGAGATTATGGGAGAACTTGCTGAACAGGGATATGGAATCCTTCTGATCTCTTCGGAAATGCCGGAGGTTTTGGGTATGGCTGACCGCATCATCGTAATGAAATCAGGAAGAATTACAGCCGAATTCAAAAGCGAAGAGGCAAATCAGGAAAAAATATTGGAAGCGGCTATGCTGGGAGAATAAAAAGCAAGGGGAATGGGGAAGTGAAATCATCTGTAAATATTTTAGAAAAAAATAAAACAAAAAAGATATTCCGCGAATTAGGACTGTTGATTTTCCTGATCGTATTGTGCGTAGTTTTTCAAGCGATTAATCCGACATTTTTTACATGGGAAAATCTCGCCGATATGCTTAGAAACACGTCAATCCTGGCAATTCTTGCTGTTGGGATGATGATGGTAATGATTACAGGCGGAATTGATCTATCGGTTGGTGCGATCGTAGCACTGGCAGGAATGGTATCCGCACTCACGGTGCAGTATGTCCCACAGTTACCTGCGGTCGTTGCAATACTGATCGGCATGGGAGTAGGAATCGGATGCGGGGCAGTAAACGGTGTATTGGTGGCAAAAGGAAGGATCATACCGATTATAGCTACATTGGGCATGATGAATGTATTCCGCGGCCTAACCTATTTAATCAGCGGTAGTAAATGGGTCTCGGCGCATCAGATGTCGGATGGGTTCAAGTCTATCGCAACAAGTGGCATCGGCCCACTCAATACTCTTATCATCATTGCGGTTGTCGTGGTATTGATTTTCTACTATTTTCTGAATTATAACCGGACGGGCCGGTATATTTATGCCGTGGGCTCCAATCCGGAAAGCGCAGTTATCACCGGTATTAAAAAAGACCGGATTTTAATCATGTCCTATACGCTGCTGGGGCTGCTTACCGGACTGGCAGGAGTACTGTGGGTTGCCAAATTCGCCTCTGCACAGGGCGATACGGCGACTGGCTACGAGATGAATGTGATTGCTGCCTGCGTGCTTGGCGGTGTCAGCGTATCCGGCGGAACCGGAAAGGTAGGCGGTTTGCTTCTCGGAGTGTTACTGCTTGGGGTGTTGCAAAATGCACTGCCATTGATTAATGTATCTACTTTCTGGGAGGACTTTATACAGGGAATTATCATATTGGTGGCAATCCTGCTGAATATCTCGGTAAAACGCAGGGCGGATAAGAATGCTTTAAAGAGAAGGGAGATATGAGCAAGATGGCTACTTTAAACAAACGCACAAACGTAGAATTGGATCGTTCGGTTTTGGAACATAAGTTGGATCCAAAAAAATTCTTTCTACAGTGGGAATGGCTGCTCGTTATCATATTGGTCGTCATACTAATCATCAATGGCTCGATATCGGATTATTTCCGCGGAACACAAGTATTGGACGCGACGATGAATTTTATGGACAAAGGCTTCATGGTTCTGGCAATGGTCTTTGTTATCCTGCTGGGAGAGATAGATATCTCGGTTGGATCAACCGCAGCTTTGTGCTCCGTCATTATGGCAATAGCTTATAATGCAGGAATGCCGATGGAGCTTTCAATGGTACTCTGTCTTGCAGTAGGCCTTGGGTGCGGTTATATAAACGGGATTCTGATTGCAAAATGCAAGGAACTTCCCTCCATGATTATCACATTGGCAACGATGACGATTTATCGCGGAATCGCTTATATCATACTGGAAGATCAAGCCTCAGGAGGCTTTCCGGAATGGTTCCAGTATTTAAGCTGGGGATATGTTGGGCCGATTCCATTTTCACTGCTAATGTTTATTATCCTTGCCGTAGTTTTTGGGTTGCTGCTGCATAAAAGCGTATTTGGGCGGCAGGTTTATGCAATGGGAAACAATGAGACAACAAGCAGATATTCCGGAATCAAGGTAAATCGTAATAAAATTATTATTTTTACGCTTATGGGTCTTATGGCGGGCGCATGTGCACTGTTTCTTACATCCCGCATGGCATCTACGAGGCCAAATGTAGCGCAGGGCTATGAACTGGACGTTATTGCCATGGTTGTGCTAGGCGGCGTATCGACAGCAGGGGGAAAAGGAAATATGCTTGGAGCGATTCTTGCGGTATTTATCGTAGGATATCTGAGATATGGTCTTGGGCTTATCAATATTTCGGCACAGGTTATGATGATTATCATCGGCCTTCTGCTGATTGGATCAGTATTGGCCTCCAATTTTTTACTTAACAAACCGAAAGCCCTGCCGAAAAAATAAAATAATTTTTCCATACAAATGGAAAAATGAGAATAATATGATTAACGAGGAGGAAAAAATGAAAAAATGGATGACGGTAGTATGTTTGTTAATCGTCGCGGCGTTTGTCTTTGCAGCTTGCGCTCCGGCGGCGGAAACAGCTTCGCAGGTGCCGGAAAGCAGCACGGAGTCAGGAGAAGCAAGCGCTGAGAGCAGTACGGAGGCTTCCGCAGGCACGGAAACGACGGGCAGCGGTAAACATGCGATAGTGTTCAAAAATACGGGAAACCCGTATGGCGAGAAAGAAATGGAAGGCTTTGAAAATGCGGTTAAGGAAGCCGGACAGGAAGCAATTTTAAGGGCGCCGGATCAGCCGACGGCGGAAGGCCAGATTCAGATCATCGAAGAACTGATCGCGCAGGGGGTTGATTCTATTACCGTAGTTGCGAATGATCCTGATGCCCTGCAACCGGCTTTGACAAAAGCGATGCAGGCGGGGATTAAAGTGATTGCAGTCGATTCCGGTGTAAACGCGCAGTCGAGAGAGTTGTTCGTAAACCAGGCCGGTTCGGAACTTTTTTTTTTTTTCAAGCAGAAGACGGCATACGAGATGTGCAGCGGCTCCGGCGAATTTGCGATCCTTTCAGCGACGAGCCAGGCAACAAATCAGAATGCATGGATTGAGGCGCTTCAGAAAATCATGGAAAGCGATGAGAAATATAAAGATATGGAGCTTGTAAAGGTTGCTTACGGTGACGATCTGCGTGACAAATCCGTATCTGAGACGGAAGCGTTGCTTCAGTCCTATCCTGACTTGAAATGTATCGTGGCGCCTACGACAGTTGGAATCGCTGCGGCGGGCAAGGTTCTGACGGATAAAAATTTGGGCGGCAAAGTTGCTCTGACGGGTCTTGGACTTCCGTCCGAAATGGCTGAGTATATCGACAATGGAGTCTGCGAATATATGTTCCTGTGGAATCCGTTGGATCTCGGATATCTTGCGGGATATACGGCGATGGCGCTGACCGACGGCACGATCACGGGAGCAACCGGCGACAAATTTGAAGCAGGAACACTTGGCGAATATACGGTTGTGGATGCGAGCGACGGCGGCACGGAAATTATCCTTGGGCCTCCTTTCCGGTTTGATTCAAGTAATATTGCTGAATGGAAAGATGTATACTAAATTCAGTATATTACAGATGGCCCAAAAATAAATGGAAGGCAGTCTGCGGAAGAGCAAATATTCTGCAGGCTGCCTTTTAAGCATAAGCAAAATCGGGAATACACGAAAAAATGAATTGAAAAACGTGAAGCAACCTTATCGGCGCTTTCCTGTACTCCGAATCATAACGAATGTTTCTGCCGGAACTGGAGAGGCGTCATCCCGACGATTTTTTTGAATGTATTAATGAAATAACCAACAGTCTGGAACCCTGCGCTTTCCGCGATTTCATAAACGTTCATATTGGTGCATCTAAGTAGCTTTTTCGCATGGTTGATGCGCGTCATACGGAGATAATTATTTGGTGTAAAGCCGGTATATTTTTTGAATTCTTTAAGAAAATGAAATTTACTGATCGTTAAAGTTTCGGCAAAATAATCCAGACTCAAATTGTCCTTAAAATGGGTGTCGATCTCTTTAATCGCTTCTTGAATATATTCGGGAATACTATTTTTCATGGGATAAGCAACCCCGGATTGGATCAGGATTTCAGTCAGAAGCTCTGTAATAAGTTTGGAACTGATTAATTCCGAATAAATGCTTCTTTCTTGGTTGATTTGAATCAGCTCGGCTAAATAATGATAGACCCGCTCCATGGTACCGACATGGATAACAGGTGTCTTTTGCCTTAGGAATTGTTGGTAATAACTTTGTGCGACAATGCCGTTGAATTGAATCCATATCATGTCCCAACGCGCCGAACCATGGGGACGCAGAGAATGATACTCCATACAATCTACGAAAAATAAATCTCCGGGTCGCAAACGGTAGATATTATTTTGATACCGATAGCTGCTCTCGCCGGCTAACGTAAGCATCACAAGAAAAGATGCAATGCCCTCATGCTCTGTATAATAATTAGAGAAACATTGGAACATTCCAATCTCCTGCACATAGAAAAACGCTTCTCGTGCCAACTCGCTGGGGGTATTAATAATCCAGATAGAATCCTCAGACCAATCTTTTGTATAATTTTTGGTTAAGGTGTGTATTTTATCATGATCCATTTTTATTACCGCAAAATATTGTAATAAGCTCACAATTTAAATAATTGATAAGAGATTTATACTTGATATAATAACATTATAAAGTAAAATATTGATTAGTTCAAGGGGTTTTCATAAAAAACTGTCAATTTTACACAACGAAAAAGCAACGCTTTAGAAATAGCAATAAAGTGTAATATTTCTGATACCCAAAAATGAAGGAGGAGAAAAAATGGATATCAAAGAAGTAAAGAAAAAAGGCAAAGTTGGGCTCATGGTATGTGGGCATAAAGAGTATTGGCCGCAGTTTCCGGGCATGAAAGAGCAGTTCATAAAAAATGCTGCGGATTTTAAAAAGCTGCTTGAATCCCAGGGCGTAGAGGTTGTTGCCTATACAAATGCGGCAGGAGACTTTATTGTAGATACTACGGAAGACGGCTATCAAGCGGGACTTATGTTTAAGGCGGAAGACATAGACCTTCTCTTTCAATTTAACTGCGCATACGTTGCTTCCGGCAGATATGTACAGGGCATAAAAGCGGCAGGATGCCCGGTTGTTATCGTAGGATATCAAATGTCTCTTGATGTTTCCAAGGCGACTACATATTGGACGCACGCAGGCGGCGGCGCCTGCCCGCTTCCGGAAGCCTACAATGCCCTGACACGCAGTGGGATCGAACCGGTCGGTCTTGAATACGGACATTATCTTATTCCCGACTTTGATGCCCGCTTTACCAAAAATATTTCTGAATGGTGCCGCGTCGCAACCGCTCTCAGATGCATGAAAGGATCAATCTTCGGACACCTTGGCCACACATACGAAGGAATGCTTGACATGAATTTTGACCCCACAACGATAGAACGCACATTCGGCATCCATGTCAAAATGGTAGAAATGTGCGAGTTTGTGGATTATGTACATTCGGCGACGGATAAAGAAGTAAAAGATAAAATAAAAATGATAAGGGATACATTTGAATTTATGGATCCAAGCTATGATCCCACGACAAGAAAGATTCTGGACGAAGACCTCGACTGGACGGCTCGTGTTTCTGTCGGCATGGATAAGCTAGTATCCAACAACAACCTTTCCGGAGTTGCTTACTATTACGAAGGGCTTAACAACGAATACGAAAAAGTTGCGTGCAGTATGATAATAGGCAATTCGCTCCTTGTTTCCGCAGGAATTCCTTTTGCGGGCGAATCCGATATGAAAACATGTGTCGCTATGTATATTACAAGCTGTCTGGGCTGCGGCGGTTCGTTTGCGGAATTTTGCCCCACCATATTTGAAGAAAAAATACAGATGGTCGGCCATGATGGCCCGCACGATATCCGCATCAGCGACGGCAAACCGCAGATGCGCGCGCTTACAACTTTTCACGGCAAAAAAGGCGAAGGCCTTTCGGTAGATTTCAGCCTGAAAGAAGGCCCCATAACAATGCTTGGCCTTTCCAGCGACATTGACGGGAATTACTCTTTCTCAGTTGCCGAAGGCGAAAGCCAGAAAGGACCGAAACCGGCAAATGGCAACACTATGACACGCGGATATTTCGGCGAAGGAGATATTGGCGCGTTCGTAGAGGACTGGTCCAGCTCGGGCATCAACCATCATTTCTCTCTAAGCATAGGACACAATGCTTCCGTTTTGAAGAAGCTCGCAAAGACACTGAATATTCCATTTAAACAAGTTCGCTAAAAAGCAAAAAACAGCGATTCCAAAATCGTATATGTACGGATAATAGACAAGATCAAGGCCGTCCATTAGTGCACTGAACTCCCAAGCAGGAAAAAATAAAGGGAAATCGTAGGATAGCTTAACCTACTGAAACAGACGCTGTTTTCCGAACTGCGTCTGTTTCGCCTCTCATTTTGCCTGCTCTATACGCTGGATTTTTTTCGATGCCCATTTTGGAATGCCAGTTTACGATGCAACGGTATCCTTTTTATACCTGCTCTATTTTTTCGGCGGGGATCCATATTCTGCAAGCGCCTTTTCGTAGGCCGCTTTTGTACGTTCGTCAAAGCAGACCATCGTGACGCTCATATCCGGGTGCTCCCGCAGGAAGCCGCAGACCGTTTCCGTAGCAATGCGCGCCGCCCGCTCCAGCGGGAAGCGGTAGACGCCCGTGCTGATGGAGGGGAAAGCGACGGTTTTCGCACCGTTTTCCGCCGCAAGCCGCAGGCTGCTCCGATAGCTGCCCGCGAGCAGCTCGTCCTCGCCCGCATTCCCGCCCCGCCAGACCGGGCCGGGCGTATGGATGACATACCGCGCGGGCAGGCGGTAGCCCTTGGTTATTTTTACTTCTCCGGTCCGGCAGCCGTGAAGCGTGCGGCATTCGCGGAGCAGCTCCGGCCCGGCAGCGCGGTGGATGGCGCCGTCTACGCCTCCTCCGCCGAGAAGAGAGGTGTTCGCCGCGTTGACGATCGCGTCCGCATGCTGTGTCGTGATATCTCCTGAAATGATTGTATAGCCCATGATTCCCTCCTTACAGGCCGGCCCGCGCCATTCCATACGGTATTCTTCCTCGCCGGTGGCCTCCTCTTTGCCGAAAGACCGCTTCTCAAAGCCGCTGCGTTCATAGAACCGCACCGCCCTCCTGTTTTTTTGGTATACATACAGGGTAAGATACGGCTTTCTCTGCCTGACATGCTCCAAAAGAGCGGCACCGACCCCGCGGGACCGCGCGCCGGAGCGGACGAAAAGCCCCTCGATGCAGCTGCCGTTCATGCCGATGAAGCCCTCGATATGGCCGCTGTTCTCATAAATGAAAACCTCGGCCTGCGGCAGCGCGCGCCGCACCGCTTCAAGGCTGCCCAGCCAATATTCCGCGGGAATGAAGCTGTGTGCCTCCAGATTTGCGGAAAGCCAGATGGCGCAAAGCTCCGCACCGTCCGCTTCTTTCATTTTTCGGATCATGCTTTTTTCCTTTCTATAGGCAAAGATAACACAAACGGCGGAGGAGATTCAACCGCAAACGATAATTTGCTGAAAAAAAGAGCGCGCTGTGGTAAAATAGATGGGAAATCATAAGATAAGGAGTATGTTTCCATGATCGTTGAACCGAAGGTAAGAGGTTTTATCTGCACGACGGCGCACCCTGTGGGGTGCCGGGAAAACGTGCGGCGGCAAATAGAATATGTCAGGAAAAAAGCCCGGACAGGCGGCCCGAAGCGTGTGCTCGTGGTGGGCAGCTCTACGGGCTATGGCCTTGCGTCGCGCATCGAGCTTGCGTTTTCGTCCGGCGCGGCGACGCTCGGCGTGATGTTCGAGCGTCCGGCAAGCGGCAAGCGCACGGCTTCGGCAGGGTGGTATAACACAGCCGCATTCGAGGAATTCGCACATGCGGACGGGCTGTACGCAAAGACCATCAACGGCGACGCTTTTTCACGCGAAGTAAAGGAACAGGCCGCGGCGGTGATCGCGGAGGATATGGGGCAGGTGGACATGGTGGTATACAGCCTCGCGGCGCCCCGGCGCACCCTCGCGGACGGCACGAAGGTGTCCTCTGTGCTCAAAACGACCGGAGAGGATTATACGAACAAGAATATAGACCTCGCGGCGCGCAAAATTACGGAAGTGACGGTCACACCCGCGACAGAGCAGGAAATCGCGGACACGGTGAAGGTGATGGGCGGAGAGGACTGGAAGGACTGGATCTCCCTGCTGTCAGAAAAGGGCCTGCTCGCCCCGGACGCGGTGACGCTCGCGTATTCCTACCTTGGGCCGGAGCTTACGCACCCGATGTATATGGACGGCTCGATCGGCCGGGCAAAGGAGCATTTGTTTCAGACCTCGCGGGAAATTACGCAGGAATTTCCGGGCGTTGCGGCCTATATCTCCGTCAACAAGGCGCTGGTCACGCAGTCGTCTGCGGCGATCCCGATCGTTCCGCTGTATATCTCGATCCTTTACAGGGTGATGAAGGAAAAGGGAACGCACGAGGGCTGTATCGAGCAGATGCACCGCCTGTTTGCGGAAAAGCTGCCCGCGCTTCAGACGGACGAGCGCGGCATGCTGCGCCTTGACGACTGGGAGATGGAGCCGGACGTGCAGGAGGCCGTTCTTCGCGCGTGGAACGAGATCACAGATGAGAATCTCGGCGAGCTGGCGGACGTGGACGGCTATTGGGAGGATTTTTACCAGATGTTCGGCTTCCGTATGGACGGCGTGGACTATGCCGCGGATGTGGAAGTAAATGTACCGGTCGAAAGTATTTAAGAAAAGAGGGAGATCAAAATGCTGGTCCTGATCGACAATGCAAATTTAAAAGAAATAGAAGCGCTCTACAACGATTATCCGTACGACGGAGTCACGACGAATCCGTCTATCCTGATGAAAGAGCACAAGAATCCGTTCAAGGTGTTAAAGGATATCCGGTCATTTTTGCCGGACGATTCCATGCTGCATGCGCAGGTGGTGTCTGAAACGACGGAAAAAATGGTGGAGGAAGCGCATTTTATGCTGCACGAGATACGGGACGATCTTTTTATCAAGGTGCCCGTAACGACGGACGGCCTGCGGGCGATCCACATTTTAAAGCAGGAGGGCGTCAACGTCACGGCGACCGCAATTTATACGGCGATGCAGGCGTTCATGGCTGCCAAAGCGGGTGCGCGGTATACTGCGCCGTATGTCAACCGGCTCGACAACATGGGCGCGGACGGCGTGCAGGTGGCGAAGGATATCCACGATATGTTCCGCGTACACAATATGGAGGCGGACGTGCTTGCCGCAAGCTTCAAAAATTCCCAGCAGATCTTGAACCTGTGCAAGCACGGCATCGGCTCGGTCACGGCTGCGCCGGACGTTCTGCGCGCGCTGACCTATCACGACGCGACGTTCACCGCGGAGGAAAATTTCACGCATGATTTTTATTCGCTGCTCAACGAGGTGGAGGGAACGCATTTGAAGTAGCGGCTCTCCCGGTACAAAAGCGCAACGGCGGATGCCGCATACGTCATGGAAAAGAGGCGCTTTTTGTGGTATGCCGTTCATGCGGGAGCAGCAGGAAAGCGCTGCTGAAGGGGACCGAGCGCCGGTCCCTTTTGTTATGGGAAAAAACAGGCAGGAAGAAAGACGGAATGGGAATTTGAAAAACGGAACCGGCATGAGAAAGAGCAGGAAAGCGAGGTGCGGGAACGGCGGCGGAAAGCAGAGAGGCGGGAGACGAATACGGCCTTTTAGGCCGTATTTTTACCGACAGGACTTCTTCCCCGCAATATTCCGTTCCCGCATCATCCGTCTGCTGCGGCCGCAAAGAAATACAGCCGCAGAAAAATTTTTCGGGGAAGAAAATCAGGGGGAGGACGCATAGGAAAAGCCTCTGTAAAAACATTCGCGGCCCTATGGAATAAACTAAATGTAGTATATATGTATCAAAACAAACACGATATATAGTGGACGAAGCGATTTGTTTATGGTATAATAAGCCCCGGCACGAACAAATTGGAGGAGAAAGCGGTATGCAGGTCATCAAAAGAGACGGCAGCTCTGTGGATTACGACAGGAGCAAGATCGCGGTCGCGATCCGCAAGGCGAACGCCGAGGTAGAAGAGAGCGAAAAAATATCGGAAGACAAAATAGACGCGATCATCGAGAGCATCGAGAAGAAAAACCGTCCGCGCATGCTGGTAGAGGATATTCAGGATATCATCGAGCAGAAGCTGATGGACGAAAAAAAATTCGTCCTTGCCAAGACCTATATCATTTACCGGTATACGCGCGCGCTGGTGCGGAAGGCCAACACGACGGACGATTCTATCCTGAGCCTTATCAAAAACAGCAACAAGGACGTGATGGAGGAAAATTCCAACAAAAACGCGGTCGTCGCGGCGACGCAGCGCGACCTCATCGCCGGAGAGGTATCAAAGGACCTCACGCGGCGGGTACTGCTGCCCGAAAAGATCTCCAAGGCGCACGACGAGGGCGTTTTGCATTTCCACGACGCGGACTATTTTTTGCAGCCCATTTTCAACTGCTGCCTGATCGACATCGGGAACATGCTGGATAACGGCACGGTGATGAACGGCAAGCTGATTGAAAGCCCGAAGAGCTTTCAGGTCGCGTGTACGGTGATGACGCAGATCATCGCTTCCGTGGCCAGCAGCCAGTATGGCGGGCAGTCTGTGGACGTGCGGCATCTCGGCAAATACCTGCGCCGCAGCAGGGATAAATTCCGCGCGCGCTTCCGCAGCATCATGGGGCCGGACGCGCCGGAGGAAATGATTGAAAAGCTGACGGACGAGCGTCTGCGCTCGGAGCTGCGGGGCGGCGTGCAGACCATTCAGTATCAGATCAATACACTGATGACGACCAACGGGCAGTCCCCGTTCGTCACGCTGTTCCTGAATCTTAACAAGGACGACGAATACCTCGCGGAAAACGCGATGATCGTGGAGGAGATTCTGCGCCAGCGCCTCGAGGGAATCAAGAACGTGAAGGGGGTCTATGTGACGCCCGCGTTCCCTAAGCTCGTTTATGTTCTGGACGAGCACAACTGCCTCAAGGGCGGGAAATACGACTATATCACCAAGCTGGCAGTAAAATGCTCCGCCAAACGCCTTTACCCGGATTATATCTCCGCGAAAAAGATGCGCGAGCACTATGAGGGCAACGTATTCAGCCCAATGGGCTGCCGCAGCTTCCTCACGCCGTGGAAGGACGAAAACGGCCGCTATAAATTTGAAGGGCGCTTCAATCAAGGCGTTGTGAGCCTCAATCTGCCGCAGATCGGCATCTTTGCCAAGGGCGACGAGAAAAAATTCTGGGAGCTGATGGACGAACGGCTGGAGCTGTGCCGCGAGGCGCTGATGTGCCGTCACCGCGCGCTGCTCGGAACAACGTCGGACGTGAGTCCCGTACATTGGCAGTACGGCGCGATCGCACGGCTCGCGCCGGGCGAAAAGATCGATCCGTTCCTCAAGGACGGCTATTCCACGATTTCCCTCGGCTATATCGGGCTTTATGAGGTCACCAAGCTGATGAAGGGCGAGAGCCACACTACGCCGCGCGGGCAGGAATTCGCTATGCAGGTGATGAACCGCATGCGCGCGGCCTGCGACCGCTGGAAAGCGGAGACGGGGATCGGCTTCGGGCTGTATGGAAGTCCGGCGGAATCCCTCTGCTACCGCTTCGCGCGCATCGATAAGGAGCGCTTCGGCACCATCGAGGATGTGACGGATAAGGGTTATTACACCAATTCCTATCATGTGGACGTGCGGGAGCGGATCGACGCGTTCAGCAAGTTCGATTTCGAGAGCAGGTTCCAGACCATCTCGTCGGGCGGGGCGATCTCCTATGTCGAGATCCCCAACATGCGCCATAATCTGGAGGCGCTGGAGGAGGTCGTCAAATATATTTATGACAACATCCAGTATGCGGAGTTTAATACGAAATCCGATTACTGCCACGTCTGCGGCTTCGACGGGGAGATCATCATCAACGACGACAATGAATGGGAATGCCCGAACTGCGGAAACAAGGACCATACCAAAATGAACGTTACGCGGCGCACCTGCGGGTATCTTGGCGAGAATTTCTGGAATGTGGGCAAAACCAAAGAGATCAAAGCCCGCGTGCTGCACCTGTAAGCCATGTATTACGCGGATATCAAGCAATATGACGTTGCAAACGGCCCGGGCGTGCGGGTGTCGCTTTTTGTGAGCGGGTGCAGGCACCGCTGCAAGGACTGCTTTAACCCGGAAACGTGGGATTTCCATTACGGAAAGGAATTCACAAGGGAAGCGGAGGAGACCGTCCTTTTCTATCTCGCGCCCTCCTATGTCAGAGGGCTGACGCTGCTCGGCGGCGACCCGCTGGAGCCGGAAAACAGAAAGGCGCTGCTGCCGCTGATGCGCCGGGTGCGGACGGAATATCCCGAAAAGGACGTATGGTGCTTCACCGGTTATGATTTCGAGCGCGACATTCTGGGCGCGTGGGGAGGCGACGCGGACATGAAAGAGCTGCTTTCCTATCTTCATGTGCTCGTGGACGGAGAATTTGTGGCGGCACTGAAAAACGTCAGCCTCCGGTTCAAGGGCTCGGAGAACCAGAGAACCATTTTGGTGCCCGAATCCCTCGCGGCGGGGAGAACGGTATTGTGGAACGAGAATCAGGAATAAGGAGAAACATACAAATGCCAAAGCAGAAGATCAATATCAAAAAGCTGGACAAAAAAGCGGTTATTCCGACGTATGGCTCGGAATATTCCGCAGGTGCGGACCTTTATGCGTGCCTCGGGGAGGAGGTCGTGATCGCTCCGGGCGAGACGAAGATGATACACACCGGGATCGCGATGGAGATACCGGTCGGATATGCGGGGCTGATTTACGCGCGCAGCGGTCTTGCGTCAAAGCGCGGGCTCGCGCCCGCCAACAAGGTGGGCGTGGTGGACAGCGACTATCGCGGGGAATTCATGGTAGCGCTGCACAACCATTCGGGCGAGCCGCAGACGGTACAGCCGGGCGAGCGGATCGCACAAATGGTCGTGACGCCCGTTCTTGCGGTCTCGTTCCATGAGGTGGAAGAGCTGGAGGAAACGGAGCGGGGCGGCGGAGGCTTCGGCTCCACGGGCCGGTGAGGGTTTGCCGGGGCGGACGAAAAAGAGGACAGACGGCGGTATGGCGCACACGCGCTATGCCGCTTTTTTGTGTTTTCCAGCCGCTCTACCGCAGCGAAACCGCGGCTCGACTGATGGTCGGTTGAGGAAAACAGGGCGCGGGGGTATACTGAAAGCAGAAAAAGCAGGAGGTATGAGCATGAAACGAAAGACGCTTGGGGCGACGATCGCTGAATTGCGAAAAAAACAGGGGATGACACAGCTTGAGCTGGCGGAGAAGATGTGCGTGACGGATAAGGCGGTCTCCAAATGGGAGCGGGACTTATCCTGCCCCGACGTGAGCTCTCTGCCCCGTTTGGCAGAGCTCCTCGGCGTTTCCACAGACGAGCTGATGCGGGGCGCCGCGCCAAAGGAAACGGCGCGCAGTGGGATGCTTAGCTTGGCCTTCAAGGCGGTCGCGGCCGCAATGGGGATCGCAGCCGCCGTTTTATCGGTATTGGATGCGCTGGATATAAGGTCCGGAACGGCAATGCTGGGCATTGGGCTGGCGGCTCTTGCGCTTTGGGCATTGCAGGAAAAAAAATAGGAGCGGCGTACGCTCCTGTTTGGGAAACTGTGTTTTAAGAGAGAACGGGCGGGCTGCCCGAAGCTCCGGCTTCATAGCGCCGTTCCTTTTTTGGGGATAAAAAAACGCTGCATATCCGTTTTTTCCAAGGTCAATAGCTTCACCTTCTTCTCGATCCCACCCGCATATCCGGTCAGGCTGCCGTTTGTTCCGACGACCCGGTGGCAGGGAACGATGATCGAGATCCCGTTATGCCCGACCGCGCCGCCCACCGCTTGTGCAGACATACGGGGCAGGCCCCTTTCTGCGGCGATCTGCTTTGCGATACCACCGTAGGTCATGGTTTGGCCGTAGGGAATGGAGCAAAGAATTTTCCATACATCTTTTTGAAATTCTGTTCCAATGAAATGAAGCGGAACGGCAAACTCCGGCTCTTTTCCGGAAAAGTAAATATCGAGCCAGCTCTTTATCCTTTCAAAAAGAGGGATTTCCCTCTCCTCGCGCTCTGTATCAAGAGAAAGAGCAAAATACTTCTGGCCCTCGAACCATAAACCGGTTAGGCCAATATCATCTGCGGCCAAAAGAATATCGCCGATGGGAGAATGATAACGGGCAGTATACTGCATCATAGGTTTCCTCTTTTCTGCTTTTTTCCAGACAGTATGATTTTATCACGAAAAATGGGCGAATACTATGGCTCGATCATGATTATCATAATATTCCCGCTGCCCGTATGCTCCGAAACAGTCTGCGGACGCAAAAAACGGACGGTATCGGCCGCCCGCTTTCTGATATCCTGTATATCTTTCTGATATTATTTCAGCGCAAAGGAATCGAACAGGTCAAAACACATATCCATAATACTCTCGAACGCGTCATAGTCGGCGCTCATGCCGACCAGCGCGCACAAATTATCTTCCGCGAGAAACACGATATGCAGTGTTTCCACTTCCAGATCCTCACCTGCGGACGCAGTGGCTTCGGCTGTCTGCAAGACGTACAATAATTCATTCGGATAGTCTGCGCTTTCCACTTCATCCCGCGCTAAAATTTCCGCGTCGATAGAGGTCAGGAAATTTTCATACATCGTCTTTCCTTCCTCCCACGTCATCCCCTCATAGGGCGCGGCGGAAGCCGTTAAAGTAATGTATGTGCCGTCGAACGGCGTATCCATGTAAATAAAATCTATTCCGTCCTCATGGTTGCTTTTCTGCTCATCGACCGTTACGCCGTCCGGAAGGACGAGCGATACTACGCTGCCTGTATACCGGGCCGCCGCGCTGCCGGAAGTGTCTGCGGCGGCAGGAACCTGCACGGGAGTCCGCGAATCTATAAAATCCGTGACTGCGCTGGAAAAGAAAGAACATCCGCAAAACAGCGCCGCGCACAGGAGAACGGCAGCAGCCAAAATGGCAGCCTTTTTCATCACAACAGAACTCCCTTCTTTGCCGTACCCATTTATTTCAGCGGCTCAAAGGCGTCCGCGCCGTGCTTGCACAGCGGGCAGATGAAATCCGCGGGAAGAACGTCGCCCTCATAGACATAGCCGCACACCTTGCAGACAAAGCCCTTTTGCGGACCTGCCGAAACAGGCGGCTTTGGCTTGATATGCTCGAAATAATATTCATACGTCACCGACGGAGCGTCCGAAAGGATGCAGGCCTCCGTCACATCTGCGATGAACAGCGTGTGCGTGCCGCAGTCCTCCGAGACGATCACGGTACCGGAGATGAGCGCGTTGGAATATTTGGAAAGATAGTAAAGCCCGTTCGCGCAGCGGTCCGCATGCTTAAATTCCTGAAATTTATCCACGTCGCGGCCGCTCCTGAAGCCAAAGTGCTGGAACAGCTTGAACGGCGCGTCCTCCGTCAGGACGGACACGCTGAATTTTCCGCTCTTTGCGATCATGTCGTGCGTGCAGTTGGCCTTGTTGACGCCGATGGCGATGCGGTTCGGGGAATCGGTCACCTGCATGACCGCATTGGTGATGCAGCCGTTGTCCCGTCCGTTTTCGTCCTGCGCGGTCACGACATACAGGCCGTAGCTCAGCTTAAAGAGGGCATTTGGATCGATCGCAGGGACTTTCGGATCGTCCTCCGCTTCAAAACGCGGCACCGTTGCGGCGATCGCGTCCACGAGGCGGTCTATGTCGGCGAGCTGGTCTTCCTTGAGGGAGGACGTGATGTTCACCGTTTCCTCGAGCACGGTCATACCCTTCAGCGGCCCGATGATCTCTTTCATCAGTTTTCCGCTGGTCGGCGCCCATGAGCCGTTCTGGATGAACGCGACCGTTCTGTTTTGCAGGTTGTGGGAAGCGAGGTCGCGCAGAAGCTCGTCCATTGTGACGAAGATGCCTGCATTATAGGTGGTGGAGGCGAACACAAGGTGGCTCCATTTAAAGGAGGCGGCGACGATCTCCGACGCGGGGGTGACCGATACGTCGTACATCACCGTTTTGATGCCCCGGTCGCGCAGGCGGCACGCGAGGATATTCGCGGTGTTTTCCGTATTCCCGTAAACGGATGCATAGGCGATCATCACGCCCGTTTCCTCCGGCTGATATGCGCTCCACTTTGCGTATTTGCCGATATAATCACCGAGATTCGAGCGCCATACGAAGCCGTGGAGCGGGCAGATCATTTCGATGTCGATCGCGGACGCCTTTTTTAGGAGCGCCTGCACCTGCGTGCCGTATTTGCCCACGATGTTGGTATAATAGCGGCGCGCCTCATCCAGAAAATCACGCTCAAAATCCACCTCGTCCGCAAAGATCGCGCCGTTTAATGCGCCGAACGTGCCGAATGCGTCGGCCGAGAATAAAATTTTATCGGCCGTATCGTAGGTGACCATGACCTCCGGCCAGTGGACCATCGGTGCCATGACGAACGTCAGCGTGTGACGGCCCGTTTCAAGGGTATCGCCCTCCTTTACGGTCTGCACCTTGCTTTCCAGCTCCGCGCTGAAGAACTGGCCGATCATCTTTTTGATCTTATCGTTGCAGACGACCGTCGTTTCCGGATGGCGCAGCAAAAGCCCCTCTATGGTAGCGGAATGATCGGGCTCCATGTGCTGTACGACGAGGTAATCGAGCTTCCTTCCGCCGAGGGCGTGCTCCACGTTCTCAAAGAACGTTTTCGCCACGGCCTTATCGACCGTATCGAACAGGACGGTCTTTTCGTCCGTCAGCAGATAGGAGTTATAGGAAACGCCGTCCGGTACGGAATAAACACCCTCGAACATAGCGAGCCTGCGGTCGTCCGCGCCCACCCATGTAAGGTCGTCTGATATCTTCTTTGTGCAATACATAGCGGTCCTCCGTTCATTTGTTTTTATTTTTAACGGGAAGAGAAATGCCGTGCGCGTTCGGCCGCGTCTTTTCCCGCCTTTGTCTATTTCGTCACAAATACACTTTTTATCTTACAGCAAACGGACGAAAGGTGCAACAAAGGAAGCGAAAATCCAAAGGATTATTTTGAAGAAAACGCGGCGGACGGCCGTGCATTTTCAACGCTTTTCGGTTACAATAGAAAAAAGGGAAACGGCATCGCTGCCGATGCCCGCTGTGTATTGGCCGGGCCTGCGCTGGAAAAAGGAAGCGGCGCGTGTGTATTGCGGAAACGCAGGGGAGGGCAGCGCGGTATTCTTTTTTGAACGATACACCCTCGCCGGCCGTGGAATATGAAGCGGACGGGAGGCTTTGGGCCCAAAGACGCTTCAGAGCCGTTGTGAAAACGCAGCGCGCCGTCCGGCTTCGGGCAGCACAGCAGCGGGCTTTTTATTGATGGAAACGATGCGGCGCATATCCGTACAGGCGCGATCCTCAATTTGCGGGAGCTTGCAGAAAAGCGGTGTCCGCTGGGTTCTTTTCTTGATGTACTGTATGACCCGAAAAGGCCGAAGCGGGCGTATGTGGAGAAGCTCCCGCTTACTGTGCCCATACTCGCGTTGGACTCGTTGCGCCCGGAGCCGTTATCAGGACTTCCCTTGGCTGATAACACGGAGGTTTTTATGCCGGAAAAATTCGATTATAAAAAGGAATATAAGGATCTATACCTGCCCAAGACAAAGCCTGCGCTGATCGACGTGCCGCCGATATGCTTTATCATGGCGGACGGAAAAGGCGCGCCCGGCGGGGAGGAATACCAAAGCGCGCTCCATGCGCTGTACGCGCTCACGTTTACCATCAAGATGAGCAGGATGAGCGGCAGGCAGCCGGAGGGTTATTTTGAATATGTGGTGCCGCCGCTCGAGGGGCTGTGGCACGGCGAGCCGGGCTGGTTTGAGCGGGGAGACCGGAAAAAGTGGCTGTGGACCTCTATGATCCGCCAGCCGGAGTTTGTAACGCAGGAGGTGTTCGAGTGGGCGGCGGAGGAATGCCGCCGCAAAAAGCCGGACGCAGACGTCTCAAGGGTGCGCCTCGAGACGTTCCGGGAAGGGCTGTGCGTGCAGGCGATGCACATAGGCCCCTATGCGAAGGAAGGGGAGACGCTCGGCCTGCTGCGCCGGTTCATGGAAGAAAACGGTTTGGAGGATATGACGGGAAGCGAAAGAAAGCATCACGAGATTTATTTGGGAGACCCGCGGCGCACTGCGCCGGAGCGCCTCAGGACCGTGCTGCGCCTGCCCGTGGAAAGGAAAAGGATATGAAAAAGAAGTTTGCGTTTTTACTGATGGGAGAGCACTATGACCCTGCGCGCCACTGTGCGGAATTTGAGACGGAGAAGCAGATCACATACATCTGCACCGTAAAAAATGCGGAGGAAGCCTATGCCAAGGCAGCCGCGCTGAAAGACGCGGGCGTGGGTGCGATCGAGCTGTGCGGCGCGTTCGGGGAAGAAATGGCACGGAAGATCATCGGGCTGACGGGCGGAGAGGTCGCCGTCGGATTCGTGACGCATTTTCCCGAGCAGGACGGAGTGTTCGAACGGTTTTTCCAGAGGTTCAACGGGTGAGGCGGCATGCGGGGGAATATAGGAAAAGGCTCGTTTCGTTCCTCTTATGTATCGTTGTTGTTTTTGCGGCTTCCTGCGCGAAAAAGGATATTAAATTGTCCTACGAAGATTTTGTTGCGGTAAAAGATATTGAGGAGACTTATAGCAGGGATATATATGCGGCTCTTGGCTCAAGCAACGTGCAAAAGCTGGTGACCGAATATCAGATGTCAAGGTTCGAAAGGCCAATCGAAGATTATACGGAAGAAGAACTCATGCAAGAGTATGATACGCTGCTGAAGGTTTACGATCTTGCCTGTAAAAATGGTTATGAACCAGAGCGGTATACGAAAGAAAGCTATCGAAACCTTTTACTGGCCAATTTAGAGACCGTTGACGCCTTTGAGGGGAGGGACGGAGAGGCAAATCTTGCGTATAAACAAAATATCGAAGCGGCCGCGAAAGCTGCCGGATTATCCTTTGACGAATATGTCGATGAGGTTATGATACCCTATATAAAAGTTTGGTATGCAAAAGAGGCTTTGCAAAGCTATTACTTCAAAAAAATCTATTTCGGGAAGTTTAAAGAGATGAACCGAACAGAAAAAGAGCTATATGATAAGTGGGAAGAGACACAGACATCGGAAGATATGAACGCATGGCTGGAATTTCATGCAAGCGAAGAATATCAGAACGCCTATATTTCCTTTATGAAAGAATTTGAGGAATACTGTAAAACGTTATAAGGGAAGCGGGGAAGAATTTGCTTTGGCTGCGGCGAAACAGTGCGGAGCAATAACGTAAGAATGGTTCAATCAAAAGACCGAAGTAACTTATGTTACTTCGGTCTTTATTTGCTTACTTCACCAGCGAACGCATATAGTCTGCATAGCCAGCGAACGCGATGCCCGGCTCTTCAAGAGAAAGGTCCCACCGCTTGAGCCACTCAAGAGAATAGAAGCCGTCATAGCCGACGCTCCGGAGCGCCTCCACACACGCGCGCACCGGCAGGTCTCCATAGCCGACCATTGTATATCTCAGCTTGCCGTCCGTATAGACGGAATCCTTGATGTGTACGTGGCGAATGAGGTCGCCGAGCCTGCCCACCGTATCCCCCGGCGTCTCGCCGAAATAGCGGTATGGATGGTGGATATCCCACAAAACGCCGAGATTCTCCTCGTCCGCCTTGTTCATCAGCTCCTCCATGTTGTGCGAATCGGCGAAAAAGCCGTTGGTCTCCACGAGGACGTCTACGCCGAGCGGCTTTGCATACCGCGCCACCTCTTTTACGCGCGCGGCGATCTCGCCTATATTCAGCTCGCCGCTCTGCTCGGGACCGAAGTCGCCGAGCACGCGGATATTTTTGATGCCCATATCGTGCGCCGTATCCACATACGCCTTAGCGAGGTACAGCATATCCTCCGGATGATTGGAATCGTTCATATAGCATGCGGAGGTAAGGCACGCGACGGCGAGCCCTTTTCCCGCGAGGAGCGCCTTTGTCTTTTCCGCGTTTTCGGGGGAAAACTGCGGGATGCGCGTTCCGTCGATCACATTTCCAACGCCGCGGATCTCAATGCCGTCATAGCCCATGTCGCATGCTGTGGAGATGATATCCGAAAAGCTCCATTCAGGGCAGCCTAATGTGGAAAAACAAAGTTTCATAACGAAGACCTCCGTTGATCGATACTGTTGATACTTTTCTTTATTGTAACATACGGCATTTCGGTTTGCAATGCGCGATGCGTTCCGCTACAGCTCATAGCCGTACAGGAAAAAGTGCATAGGCTTTCCGTCCGGCTCGATGCCGAGCAGCCCCTCGGTTTCCGCGAGGCGGCGAAAGCCGAGATGGTCGTAGAAGCCATAGTTGCAGAGCGTGTCTGTCAGGAGGAACGGACGGCGCGCGCCGTTTTGCACAAGAAACTGATTGAACCGCGCGAGCAGCTCCTTGCCGATGCCGAGGCCGCGTGCGGCCGGGGCGGTCACGAACAGCACCAGTTCTGCGTCGAATTCTCCCTCAAAGGAGGCGAGCAAGCGCTTTTCGCATGCGCTGTTACGCTCCATCGCCGTGCGGAATCTGCGGCCCTCCGGCATAGAAAGCAGGCGCTCCGCCGCATTCTCCGCCGCCTTTTCCTGCGCGCTGTGCTCCGGCGGCAGAGGCAGGGCGGCGCAGTGCCCGAACAAAATACCGAGGAGCTCCCCGCCGCGCAGGGCGGCCTCCGTATAGTTCTGGCGGGAGAGGTAATAGCGGAAAAAGGCCTCGCGCGCGAGGGCGGCGGCCTGCGGGTCCGCGATCAGCTGGTCAAACCGCCAGACGCCCGCCGCGAGGGCGGCGGCCTGCGGGTGGTCTTTTTCTTCAAGGGGCCTGAATAAAAGCTTTGTTTGTTCCAATGTCATCCTCCGGTCTGTGAGCGATAAAAGGCGCACCCGTTTTCACGGGGCGCCGTCTGTTTTTCATCTCCTGCGCATCGGCCCGAACCCGCCTTAAAGCATTTCCTCGAATTCTCCGAGCGCTTTCGCGAATTCCTGCATGCATACCTCCACGGGCTCGCCGCCCGCAAGGTCCACATGGGCGAGCTTCAGAAGCTCGAGCGGATAGTCGCTCCCGCCGGACGAGAGGAAGCGGATATAATCGCGCACTGCGTCCTTTTTGCCGGAGAGGATATCCGAGGCGATCTTGACCGCGCAAGAGAAGCCCGTCGCGTATTTATAAACGTAAAAAGCATTGTAGAAATGCGGGATACGCGCCCATTCATAGGAAATGGTATCGTCCCGCGCGATCTGCGGCCCGTAATAGAGCGCGTTGAGGTCGCCGTACATTTTGCACATGCTCTCATGTGTGAGGGCTTCACCTGCCTCCGCGGCCGCATGCGTCATTTTTTCAAATTCCGCGAACATGGTCTGGCGGACGACCGTGGTGCGGAACTGGTCGAGATAGTGGTTGAGGATATACCGCCGTGCGTCCGCATCCTGCTCTGTTTCCAGCAGGTAATGCGTGAGCAGGACCTCGTTGACCGTGCTCGCGACCTCCGCCACGAAAATTTCATAGCCTGCCTTTGCCTCGGGCTGGTTTTGGTTGGAATAATAGGTGTGCATCGCGTGGCCGAGCTCGTGCGCGATGGTGAACACGCTGTCGAGGTCGCCACGGTGGTTCAGAAGCACATAGGGATGTACGCCGAACACGCCCCACGAGTAAGCGCCGCTCGTCTTGCCCGGCGTCTCGTATACGTCGATCCAGCCGCCGTCCTGCGCCTCCTGCAAAAGCGCGCCGTATTCCCCGCCCAGAACGGCAAGGCCTTTCTTCACGAGTTCCATGGACTGCTCATAGGAGTATTCCCCGTGCGTTTCCTTGGCAAGGGGAGTATAGATGTCATACATGGCGAGGTCGGAAAGCCCCAATGCCTTTTTGCGCACGTCCACATAGCGGTACATCGTGGGCAGGTTTTTGTGGATCGTTTCGATGAGGTTATCATACAGCGAAACGGGCACGTTATCCGAAAAAAGCGATTTTTCGAGGGCGCTCCCGAATTTGCGCGCCCGCGCGTAGAACACGTCCTTTTTGACGCTCGCGGCATAGGCGGCGCTGATGGTGTTGATCATATCCTTATAGGACTGGTAATACGTTTCGTAGGTGTTTTTGCGCACCGCACGGTCCGGGCTTTGCATCATCACGATATACTTCCCGTGGGAAAGCTGCACGTCCTTTCCGTCCGCGTCCTTTACGGAACCGAATTTCAGATCCGCATTGTCGATCATGGTGAAGATGTCTTTCGGCGCGCCGGAAATATCCGCAGCCATGGACAGCAGCCTTTCTTCCTTTTTGGACAGCACATGCTTTTTGCTGCGTACGAGCTCTTTCAGCATGAAATCATACGGCGCAAGCTGCCTATTGCCGTGCGTATGGTTGCTGCATTTCGAGCAATGGCCGCCCTTTTTGCACGTCTTGGGGTCGCGCCCTTTCTTGCAGTGGGGAACAGCCGCGCCGATATAGCCCTCCAGCACACCCGGCTTAAGCGCGAGCAGCGCAGGACTCACGAACGAAAGCGCGCTTCCGAGGCGTACATTCAGGTCCATCGCGCGCGCGGCCCGCGCCTGATAAGCGGCGTTCGCGTTGTCCTCGTCCCGCCGCATGCGCGCGTACACAAACAGGTCGCCCGCGATATGCTCCATTTTCTCGATGGCCGCGAGCGCGGCGGCAAGGCTTTTTTCATCCTTAGTCAGCGTTTTCTGGAGGGAGGGGATATCCTCCATCAGCTTTTCCAGCCGTTTATAATCCTGCTCCCATGCCTCGTCTGTAGCGTAGATGTCTTCCAATGTCCATTTATAACGCTTGTCTATCTGCTCTCTTGTTTTTTCTTCCATAATGCTCGCTCCTTTTGCCTGCCGGACAGATTTATACTTCTATTATAACGCCGTTTTTGTGAAGTTAAAAATATTTTACCGCTTAAACGCGCGGAAATTGAAGCAGATTCAGGCCGGTCTGCTCATCGTACAGCCTGTCGGCGCTGCCGTTTATGACCGTGACGACCATTTCGCAGGTGGCGCTTATGACGGCGCGGGAGAGATGGCCGCCGAACACCTCTCCTCTTTCGTTCGCCGCGCTCATGTGCAGATGGCAGTAGAACGCGCCGTTCATCGTATCGATCGTTCCGGTGAGCGATACGATCTCAAAGGTGCCGCGAAAATCGTTCGCAAGAAATTTCTTTTCCCTTGTGTCAAATACGCCGGCCGTAAATTCACAGACCGCGCCGAGCGCCTGAACGCCCGCCAATTGAATGTGCTCCCGGAGGGCGAGCTTTTCCATCTGCTCCAATATTTCCTCGCCCCTGTCGAGCCGTACGATGATAGTATTTTCAAATCTTTTATATTCCATAACGTTTCCCCCAGTCCTGAGACGCAAGCGCATCAAACGCGCACACGGCGCCTTGCAAAAAGCGTCCGCTTCCCGCAAAAAAGGAGGCGGACGCCGCGCCTGCCGTGCCGCTTTAATTCCGCTGCGCGTGCAGAGGCGCGGGAATACGCCCGCCGCGGGCAATGAACTCCTTAGGAGAATTCTGATTATAGGGCATGATGGGCGCACGGCCTAAAAGCCCGCCGAAATCCACATAGTCGCCCACCTGCCTGCCGGGTACGGGAATGAGGCGCACCGCCGTCGTTTTGGTATTGACCATACCGATCGCCGCCTCGTCCGCCATGATTGCCGAAAGCACCTCCGCGGGCGTATCGCCGGGAAGGGCGATCATGTCGAGACCGACCGAGCATACGCACGTCATGGCCTCGAGCTTTTCCAGAGTAAGCGCGCCCGTTTCGGCGGCGTGGATCATGCCCGCGTCCTCGCTGACCGGGATGAACGCGCCTGAAAGCCCACCCACATGGGAGGTCGCCATGATGCCGCCTTTTTTCACCGCGTCGTTGAGGAGTGCGAGCGCAGCGGTCGTACCGTGCGCGCCGCACGTTTCGAGGCCCATTTCCTCGAGGATATAGGCGACGCTGTCGCCAATGGCCGGGGTGGGGGCGAGCGAAAGGTCCACGATGCCGAAGGGCACGCCGAGCCTCCTGCTTGCTTCCCGCGCCACGAGCTGGCCCATGCGCGTGATGTGGAACGCCGTCGTCTTGATCGTCTCGGCGACCTCATCGAACGGCTGCCCCTTTTTGCTTTCAAGCGCGACCTTGACCACGCCCGGGCCGGAAACGCCCACATTGACGACGCAGTCTCCCTCGCCCGTGCCGTGGAACGCGCCCGCCATGAACGGATTATCCTCCACCGCGTTAGCGAACACCACGAGCTTTGCCGCGCCCATGCCGCCCTCCGCGGCGGTACGCTCGGCGCTTTCTTTAATGACCTCGCCCATGCGCCGGACCGCGTCCATATTGATGCCCGCCCGCGTCGTCGCCACATTGACGGAGGAACAGACGATCTTCGTTTCGCTGAGCGCCTGCGGGATGGAATCGATGAACCGTGCCTCCGCCTCCGTCGCAGCCTTCTGCACAAATGCGGAATAGCCGCCGATAAAATCCACGCCCGTTTCATGCGCGGCCCTGTCCATGGCGCGGGCAAACTTCACATAGTCTCCGCAGCCCTGAGAAATGAGGGAGATGGGGGTGACGGAAATGCGCTTGTTAACAATCGGGATGCCGAATTCGTTTTCGATGGCCTCCCCCGTTTCCACAAGATGCGCCGCCCGGCGCGTGATTTTGTCATACACCCGTCCGGCACACACGTCCGCGTCGTCTGAAACACAGTCGAAAAGCGAGATGCCCATCGTGACCGTGCGGATATCGAGATTCTGCCGCGCGATCATGTCTATGGTTTTTAAAATATCCTTTTGATCTATCATAAAAAACCCCTTTATCACAATAAAAATGCTGGAATGCCCTGCGGATAGAACGGCCCGGCGCCGGGAACGCGCGGTACAAAAACACGCCCCGCACGGCGCCCGCCGGGCATTTGCCGCTCAGACCCTGTGCATGCTTTTGAAGATCTCTTCACGCATGAGGCGCACCTCGACGCCGATTTTCGCGCCCGCCGCGGTGAGCTGCTCTTTCAGTTCTCCGAAGGATGTGCTGACCGCGCTGAGGTCCACAAGCATCGTCATAGCGAACACCTCGTCCCGCAGGACGGTCTGCGTGATGTCGAGGATATTCGCGTTCGCTTCATAAAGCGCGTGCGAGATGTGGGCGATGATGCCGGGCCTGTCCTGCCCGAGTACGCTTACGATTGCTCTCATATCATTACTCCTTTTCACTCAGTCATAAAAATAAGGAAGCCAAAGACGGTATGGCGGCGTGCGCCGGACCGATCCTTGGTTCATGCTCCTTTTTTTCTCTCATATTCCCATTTCGCATTCCGGTAGGTATGATAGGTAAACGCATACCAGAACGGGAATACGAACGTGCCGACGACGATCGCCGCGAGCGCCAGCAGGATCACAAAGATCATCAGAGGGTCCTGAAGCGCCAGCATCGGGTCCGCGAGATACAGGTCGTAAAGCTCCCGGAACGGCAGCCGGGACAGCCAATTCACCAGCATACCGGCAAGCCCCACGATGACCGCCGCGGAAAGGACGCGCGTAAAATTGCTCCAAAAGTTGCCGAGAAACGCATAGCGGTAGGAGCTGAGGACGGCGGCGAACCCGTGTTTTCCCTCCACCGCGACCGTATAGGGAAGAAAAACGATGCCGAAAAACAGCAGCAGGGCCGCGAGGGCGAGGACGACGATCCCCGCGAGCTGCCCCGCAGACAAAACAGATACGGGAACTCCGCCGGGCAGAACGATCGCTATGATTGCAAGAACGATCCCCGCCACAGGCAGGGCGAGCAGCGCGATCGCGGCAAAGTAGGAACGCAGCATGCCGCCATACCGGCGCCGCGCATGTGCGGCGGCTTCCCGAAAGGTCACGGTCCTGCCTATATAGTCGCTATGTATCACATAGACGACATTCGAGACCATCAGAGGAGATACGAAAACGGCGACGCCCGCGACGACAGAGAGCATCGCGCCGATGCTCGAAAGGCCGCTCCTGCCCGCGCGGGACAGCGTGAGCAGCAGGGAGCGCGCGACCGAGACCGTTCCCGGCATGGTAAAAAACATCAGCGGGACGAGCAGCACGAGCTGGAAAAGCAGCAGAGGCAGGAACAGCCTGCTGAAATTCCGTTTATAGACGATTCCCGATCTTCGGAACATGGTCTTGAAGCTCATAGGTAGATTTTCCATAAGGTCCGCCTTTCGCCGGAATCAGTCCGGCCGTTCCGTTTTCCGCATCCCCGTACAGGCAAAGCGCCGGCTCACGGACTTTCCGGTGTGAACCATTTGTCGCCTGTCTCCGTATAGTGGTAATTCAGAATCGATTCGATCGCCTGCTCGGGCGTATCCACGGCTGCATATACGCCGAGCGCCTCGCTTTTTGCAAAGCGGAGCGCAGCCGTTTTTTCGAACATGGCGAGCAGCTCGTCAAAAAATCCGTTTGTATTGAGGATCACAATAGGCTTTTTATGACGCTTGAGCTGTTTCAGGGTGACGACCTCGCACAGCTCCTCAAATGTGCCGAACCCCCCCGCCGTGGCAATGAAGCCGTCGGAAAGGTCCTCCATTTTCTGTTTGCGCATGCGCATATCGGGCGTAACGAACAGCTCGTCGCATTTTTCATAGGGAATGCCCGGAACGTTCATAAATTCGGGAATCACGCCCGTCACACGGCCTCCGCGGCTGTGCGCGCCGCGTGCGGCGGCGCCCATCATGCCCATCGTGCCCGCGCCGAACACGAGCTCCCAGCCGTTTTCCGCCAGCAGCTCGCCGAGGCGGTAGGCGGCGTCGAGATAGGTCTTTTCAATTACGGAGGAGGAAGAGCCGAATACACAGATCTTTTTCATCGTTTCATATCCTCTGGAATATATTTTTCTGATACCGCTTCAAAAGGAACCACAGCGGCATACCGATCGCATAGCAGGCAATCGCCTGTCCGATCCCTACGGTCAGGACGTTCATCCAGTAGGGGAGGCCGAGCATCACGCTGAGCGTCCACGACACGAGAAATGCGTTTGCAAGAACACTCGGCAGGGGAAGCAGCCACTTGCTTCTGCCGCGCAGCTTCCATGTGACGAATGCGGCGAGCAGCGTCGCAAGGCTCCCCACGATGATATCCATCAGCCCCAGCGTTCCCGAGCCGAAAAGATTGGCGATCAGGCAGCCGATAAACAGGCCGGGCACCGCCGCGGGCGTAAAAAAGGGAAGCACGCACATCGCCTCGGACACGCGCACCTGAAACTGCAGGAACCCAAACGGGGCGAGCAGCAGGGTGACGACCGCGTAGATAGCGGCGATCACGGCGGTCTCGCAGATGAACCGCGTTTTCGATGGTCTTTCCATAACAAATCTTCCAATCTGTTCCAAAAATTAAAACACGATACAGTATAGCACAACCGGGCGGCGATTGACAACAACGCCCCGCCCGGTATAATGAGGATAGGCGGGCGCGGGGGCCGCGCGCCGGACAGTGAAAGAGAGGAAGCCATGATGTTCGATTACCACATTCATTCCAACGTATCCCACGACGCATACGACAGCCCTGTGCGCATTGCCATGACGGCAAGGGAAAAGGGGCTTACGGAGATCTGTTTTACCGAGCATCAGGAGATCGATTATCCCTATCCGGAGCCCATGCCCGGGCTCCATTACGGGCTTTATGAAAGAGAGCTCGGCAAGGCGCGGGAGCGTGTTCCCGGCATCGTGATACGGCGGGGGGCGGAGCTTTCGCTGATGCCCGGCTCGCTTAAGAAGATCGCGGCGGACGTGCGCGGGCATGAATTTGACTTTATCATCGCCTCCCAGCACACGATCAAGGAAAAAGACCCGTATTTCGGAGAAAGCTTCGAGGGCAAGACCCTGCGGCAGGCGCAGCGGGAATATTTGGAGGAGATGCTGTATGACCTCGAGCATTTCGACGACTTCGACGTAGTCGGGCACATTGGCTATCTCGATAAATATCTGCCGGATATCGAGACGCTGGATGACAGGACGCCGTTTGGATATGAGGATTTTCCAGAGCTTCTGGACGCCGTTTTCCGCTCTGTGATCGGGCGCGGAAAAGGGATCGAGGTAAATACGAGCAACTATGCCGTATACGGCTGGCCGACGCCTGCGGCAAGCGTTTTGCGGCGCTATGTGGAGCTGGGCGGCGAGGTCGTGACGCTCGGGAGCGATGCGCATGTGGCGGAGCGGGTCGGCTGGCGGTTCGCGGACGCAGTGGAATATATGCGCGCATGCGGCGTACGGTATGTGTGCCGGTTTGCCGCGCGGAAGCCGGAGTTCGTGCCGCTGGAAAAATTTTGAACGGCATCTATGGGCGTTTTGCCGCAGGGCGGAGCGCCTTTTTTTCATGGATGCAGAAAAATGCCGCGCGCAAAAAGCTACGGAAAAGACCGAAAAAAGAAAAATCCTGTTGACAGGCCTGAAAAAAGATGGTAAAGTTATCAACGGTTAGCAACGGCTAACAAAAAAGGGGGAAAGGGGCGCTCATAGAGAGCCCTTATTCTTTGCTTTAAAGTTAGCTATAGCTAACATTATCTATGCCAAAAGGGGAAGAAAAGTATGATAAAAATTGCCTTATATGGAAAAGGCGGGATCGGGAAATCGACGACCGCCTCCAACCTGTCGGCCGCGTTCGCGCAAAAGGGGCTGCGGGTGATGCAGATCGGGTGCGACCCGAAGGCGGATTCCACGCAGAACCTATTGGGCGGCAGAAAGCCGCGCACGGTGCTGGATGCGCTGCGCGAAAAAGGGGACGGCGTCATATTGGAGGACATCGTAGAAGAGGGCTATCGCGGCATTCTGTGCGTGGAAGCGGGCGGCCCTACCCCGGGGATCGGCTGTGCCGGCCGGGGGATCATCACGGCGTTCGAAAAATTGGAGGAGCTCAAAGCGTATGAGAGATTCAAGCCGGACATCGTTTTGTATGACGTTCTCGGCGACGTGGTATGCGGCGGCTTTGCCATGCCGATACGCGGCGGCTACGCGGATGAGGTTTTCGTCGTGACGTCGGGCGAAAAGATGGCGCTTTATGCGGCGGCGAACATCGCCCTTGCCATCGGGAATTTCAAAAACCGGGGTTACGCATCGTTCGGCGGCGTGATACTCAACGCGCGCAACGTGGAACGCGAGGAAGAGCTGGTGGAAGACTTCGCGCGGGAGGCGGGCACGCAGGTCGTAAAGACGATACCGCGCAGCGGCGACGTCCAGCGCGCGGAGGAGCAGGGAAAAACGGTGGTGGAGGCATTCCCGGACAGCAGTATGGCCCGCGAATATCTGGAGCTTGCGGACCGTGTGCTGAAGATATGCGAAGGAGGGAGAGCCGATGTCTGAATGCAGCTTTGTAAGAACGCTTCAATATTCCTCGCCCGCGCGCGGCGGATGGAGCATCGTGCGCATGGCGATGCAGGTGCCGGAGAGCTATCAGCTTTTTGTGGGACCGTCGGCATGCATGCGGCATATCATGCTCTCTTCCATGGAGCTTAAGATCGACGACCGTATCTCGTGGCTCCCGATCCGCGAGGCGGACATCGTTTCGGGAAGCTATGAAGCGCTGATCCTTGAGAGCGTAGACGGGCTGCTCGGAAAAATGGAGCCCCGTCCGCGCGTGTTCATGATCTTCGTGACGTGTATCGATAACCTGCTCGGGACGGACCACGACGCGTTCCTCGCGCCGCTGAACGAAAAATATCCCGAAACGAAGACCATCGTATGCTTTATGAACCCGATCACGGGGGATGGTCCCGCGCCGCCGGCCGTTACCATACAGGATACGATCTACTCCCTCACCGGGGAGGCGGAGAAAAAAGACGACGCGGTCAATTTCATCGGCAGCAATCTTGCCATCGAGCCGGACAACGAGTTGATCGGCTGGCTGAAGCAGAACGGGATCGAGACACGGCACATCAGCCAATACCAAACGTTCGACGCGTTCCAAGAGATGGGAAAAAGTCGGTTCAACATCATCACCTCCCCGCTCGCGCTTTATGCGGCCAAGCAGATGAAGCTGCGCAAAGGGATCGGCTATGGATATTTTCCGGTCAGCTATTCCTTTGATGAGATCGAGCGCGGCGCGGCGGAGCTGTGCGGCAGTCTTGGCATTCCGGCGCCGGATTTTTCGCGGGAGCGGCAGCGGGCGGAGGAAAAAATATTCGAGACGCTCAAAGCCCTTGCCGGGCGGCCCGTTTCCATCGATTACGCGGCGACCTACCGCCCCTTTGGACTGGCGCGCCTGCTGCTGGAATACGGCTTTCGGGTAGATACTGTTTATACGTCGGAATGCCTGCCCGTGGAGCGCGGTGACATGGAATGGATTTTAAAAAACCACCGCGAGGTCAAAATCGTTCAGCCCGAGCATTTTTCCATGCCGGGGCAGATCGCGGGCAGCAGAGAGCACCTGTGCATCGGATTTGAAGCGGCCTATTTCACAGGCTCGCCTCATGTGGTCCCAATTGCGGCGGACGGCGAGCATTACGGCTATGCGGGCGTCGTTTCCATGATGGAAAAGATGCGTGCGGAGTGCGGACACGAATATGATCTGGAACAGCTTGTGAAAGACAGCGGATTGGTGGTGTGACATGGAAAAGATATCTTTGAACCTTCCTCCCTTTGCGCCGGACTATTCAGGCGTATGCTCGGCCCTGTTCGAGCTGGGCGGAATGATCGTGATACACGATGCGTGCGGCTGCACGGGAAACTATACGGGCTTCGACGAGCCGCGCTGGTACGGCTCCTCAAGCGGGGTATACTGCTCGGTGCTCCGGCAGATCGACGCGATATTGGGCGACGATGAAAAGCTGATCGGGCGCATTATGGAAGCGGCGGCGGAGATGCTGCCGAAATTCATCTGCGTGACCGGAAGCCCTGTGCCCATGGTGATCGGCACCGATTTTCAGGGGATCGCAGACGAGCTTGAGCAGCGTACCGGACTGCCCGCCTTCGGATTTTCGACGACAGGGCTGCGCCTTTACGACAGCGGCGCTTCAGACGCCTTTCTCGCGCTCGTAAGGCGCTTTGGGAAAAAGGAAGAGACGGAAGAGAAGCGAATCAATTTGCTTGGATTGACCCCGCTTGATTTTTATACGAACGGGAACGCGGAAGCGGTCTGCTCGTGCTTTGAACAGGCGGGCTATACGGTGGGCACATCCCTTGCGATGGGCGCGTCGCTGGAAGAGATCATGACATGCGGCCGGGCACAGGCGAACATAGTCGTTTCGCAGAGCGGGCTTGCCGCGGCAAACGATATGTATGAGCGGCTGGGGATCCCTTACGTGGTCGGCCTGCCCGTCGGAAAAAAGCCGACGGAGGAGCTTCTCCGCCTGCTTGAGCAGACTTGCCGGGACGGTAAAAACCGCATGGCCGCTCCGCCGCGCCCGGGAAAACAGGCGCTGATCTTAGGAGAGAGGGTGATCTCAGAAGCCATCGGGCGCTGCCTCGTGCAGGACCATGGATTGGAAAACGCTGCGGCTGTAAGCATCTTTACGCCCAATGTGGAGCTTATGCACCCGGACGGGCTGCATGCTTCGGGAGAGGCGGAGATCGCAGCCGTTATGAACGGTGGATATGAGCTTGTGATCGGCGACCCAATGTTCCGGAGGCTGCTGGCGCCGGACAGCCGGGCGAAATTCGTGGATTTTCCAAGCCCGGCGGTGTCGAGCAAGCTGCATTGGAATGAATGTATCCCGTTTATCGGGGAGCATATAGAAGAATTTGTAAAACGCATTTAAGGATGAACCTATCCTTACAATATTTTAAAGAAAAGAGGTAAAGAAATGAAGAAAAGTATAGCGATCTTGCTTGCTGTCCTGATGTGTTTGTCTCTCATGCTCACGGCATGCGCGGCGCAGGAGCCTGCGGTCTCCGAGGAGCCTTCGGAGAGCGCGTCCGCAGAGCCCTCTGAAAGCGCGGAGGCCTCAGCCTCAGAGGAAGCGGAGGGAACGAGGACTATTACCGACCACGCGGGCCATGAGGTCGTGCTGCCCGAAAAGGTAGAGCGCGTGGCGATCGGCGGGCTAACGCCGCTTACGTCCGTATACTGCATGTTCATGGGCTCGGCGGACGGGCTGGTCGGCATCCATCCGGATTCCAAGAACGCTGCGGTGAATTCCATTCTCGGGGAAGCGTACCCGGGCCTGAAAGACCTGCCGGACGGCTGGGCGAGCGGAGACGAGATCAATATGGAAGAGCTCATTAAGCTCGACCCGGACGTCGTGTTCTACAATGCGGACGTAACGGCGAACTACGATGCGCTTTCCGCCGCGGGCATTCCGGCGGTCGGCTTCTCGACCACGCTTTTTGACGATTACAACACCATCGATACCTTCAACGCATGGATCGAGCTCCTGAAGGAGGTCATGGGACCGTCCGACAGGGCGGACGGCATCATCGCATACGGCGAGGAGGTGCAGCAGACCGTTGCCGACAGGCTCGCGGAAGTGCCGGAGGAGGATTATCCGAATACGCTGATCCTCTCTAACTATAATGAATCCGCGATCACGGCGGGCGGCACCAGCTTTGCAAATTACTGGATCACCTCCACCGGCGGCAAGAACCTCGGCTATGATGTAGGCGCGTTTACAGGCGAAGTCAATATGGAACAGATCTATGAGTGGAACCCGGATGTATTGTTCCTCAACAGCTTCTCGGCCTATACGCCTGAGGACCTCTATAATAACACGGCTGCGGACGGACATGACTGGAGCGGCATCAAGGCCGTACAGAACAAACGGGTCTATAAGATCCCGCTGGGGATGTATTACTGGTTCCCGCCGTCCTCCGATTCCCCGCTGATGCTTCAGTGGATGGCAAAGCAGATGTATCCTGAATTATTCGAAGACCTTGACATCGAACAGGAGATCAAGGATTATTACAGCGAATTCTATGGCCTTGAGCTCACGGACGAACAGGTGGCCCTGATCCTCGCCCCGACGCCGGAATCTGCGGCGGCATTCTAAACCATGGCCAGTCTGAAACAGAATCATGTTTTCAGAAATATCATATTGGTCCTTCTGCCCATTGTGACGGCGATCGTCTGCATGGGGATCGGGCGCATGTCTATGAGCCCCGGCGAGATCGTGACGAACCTGTTTGAGATCGCGGTGCACGGGCCGGAAAGCGTCGATCCGCAGATATACAGCGTGCTGATCAGCGTACGGCTCCCGCGGATCATTCTCGCGGTGCTGTGCGGGGCGGGACTGGCAGTATCCGGCGCGGCGTTCCAGAGCATCTTTTCCAATGCGCTGGCAACGCCGGATACTTTGGGCGTAGCGGCAGGCTCCAGCTTTGGAGCCGCCCTCGCCCTTTTGCTGGGTATGGGACTCATCACGGTGCAGGTCTCCGCGCTTGCGGTCGGCTTTGTCGCCGTTCTGATGACCTATATCATCAGCCGTCAGAAGAGCGGGGCGAGCACGGTGATGGTCATTCTTTCGGGTATGGTCATCGCGTCGCTGTTTGAAGCGGGGATATCCATCATCAAGTTCATTGCGGATACGGAATCGCAGCTTCCGGCCATCACCTATTGGCTGATGGGCAGCCTTGCGAACACCAGCTTCAGCAGCCTTGCGCTGGGCGCGCCGTTTATTGTTGCAGGGATCGCAGTCATTTTCGCTCTGCGCTGGAAGCTCAATGTTCTGATGCTCAGCGAGGATGAAGCAAAGACCATGGGTGTGAATATCCGCATGATGCGGGTGATCGTGGCGCTTGCGGCAACAATGATCACGGCGTCCTGCGTGTCTATGTGCGGGCAGGTCGGCTGGGTAGGGCTTTTGATCCCCCATATCTGCCGGATGCTCTTTGGCAGCAACAACCAGAATATCGTTCCGGCAAGCATCAGCCTCGGCGCGGTATTTTTGCTGATTATGGATACGGTGGCGCGCAGCGCGACTGCCGCGGAGATACCGATCTCTATTTTGACGTCGGTGATCGGCGCGCCGTTCTTTATTATCCTGCTCAAAAAGACGGGAGGGTCTAATTTATGATATTTGAAGTGGTACACGGATGTTTTGGCTACGGAGACGGGCGCGAGGTGCTGCGCGACCTCAGCTTCCGTGTGCCGGAGGGGAAAATACTTTCTGTGCTCGGTCCGAACGGTGTGGGCAAAACGACGCTTCTGCGGTGCATGATGGGGCTGCTTCACTGGAAAAAAGGGGAGAGCCGTATCGACGGGAAAAATATCCATCATATCCCGGTGCGGGAGCTATGGAAAAAGATCGCGTATGTGCCGCAGGCAAAGGGAAACGCGCTGATGTATACTGCTGAGGAAATGGTGGTGCTTGGGCGCTGCGCACACCTTGGCATGATGCAGCAGCCGAAAAAAAAGGATCTTGAGCTCGCGCGGGAGGCGATCGCGCTCGTGGGGGTGCCGCACCTTTGCGGCAAGCTCTGTTCGCAGATGAGCGGCGGCGAGCTGCAGATGATCCTCATTGCGCGGGCGCTTACGACGCAGCCGTCCATGCTTGTGCTGGACGAGCCGGAATCGAACCTCGATTTTAAAAACCAGCTGATCATACTGGACATCATGCAAAGACTGGCGGCGGAGCAGGGGATATCCTGCGTGTTCAACACGCACTATCCAGACCATGCGCTCAAAATTTCCGATCAGGCGCTTTTGCTGGATAAGTCCGGAAGCTATATTTTTGGAGAGAGCGCGGAAGTCATCAGCTGTGAAAACATGGAGAGGTCGTTTGAGGTGGAGGTATATATCGACCGTCTGGAGGTGGGAGAAACGAGCGTTGCATCGGTAGTGCCGCTCTCCATTCTGTAGACCTGCGCAAAAACGCAGAGAGGGGGTCTGTTCCCCCCCTTTTTATTTGGCCGGAAGCGCCCGGCGCACCGTTTGATAAAATCCGTTTCAGTTTATGAATAATTCATAAATCTATGATAAGATAAAAATGATATCAAAAGAATGAAAGGGAGATAACATGTTTTTTCCATTGTGGCTCGATTGGACGTGGCTGATCCTGATCCCGGCGTTCATCATAACGATCTGGGCGCAGGCGAGGGTGAGCAGCGCATATAAGAAATATTCGGCGATTCCCGCGCAAAGCGGCGTATCCGGACGGGAATTTGCGCAGACGATGCTGCGGCAGAACGGCGTTACGGGTGTGACGGTACGCAGCGTTCCCGGAAACATGACGGATCATTTCGACCCGCGCAGCCAGACGGTGAACCTCTCGGAGGGCGTGTATGCAAAGCATTCGATCGCCGCGGTCTCCATTGCCGCGCACGAATGCGGGCATGTGCTGCAAAAGGAAAAGAAGTACGGCCCCATGCGGGTGCGGAATGCGATCGTTCCCGTAGTGAATTTTGCGACGAAGCTTGCGTTTCCGCTGATTCTGATCGGCATCCTGTTTTCCGCGCGCACGCCCGGCATGGGAGTGCTGGTGGATATCGGGGCATGGGTGTATTTTGCGGTCGTGATCTTTCAGGTCGTCACCCTGCCTGTGGAGTTCAATGCCAGTAAGCGGGCAATGGCGAATATCTCCGCGTCCGGCGTGCTGACCGCGCAGGAGCAGACAGAGGCAAAGCGTATGCTGAACGCGGCAGCCATGACGTATGTGGCGGCGATGCTCGCCTCGTTCCTTTCCTTCCTGCGGCTGCTCGTGCTGTCGAGGAGGAACAATTAAAGCGGAAGGACGGTCAGAAAACGGCGCGTATGGCGAGCCAAGCCGCAAGAACGCCCCAGCCTGCGCACATCAGCGGAACAAGGATCATAAAAGAGGGATGCCGCGTCTTGTGGCGGCAGCCGAGCATGCCGGCGAGCATGCCGAACGCCCCGCCTGCGGCGGACAGCAAAAACAGCGTTTTTTCCGGAACACGGCGCGCCCGGCGGCGCGCCGCGCGTTTATCGTGGCAGCAGACGGCAAGCGCTGCAAGGTTGATGGCAAGAAGATAGAGAATAAAACAGACAGATAGCTCCATGAATAGATTATAGCATGGAAAGAAAGGTTTGAATATGAATATATCAAGGCCGCTCCCCCTCGCGGGCGCGCATAATGTACGGGACCTCGGAGGATATCCGGCAAACGGCGGAACGACAAAATTTAAGGCGTTCCTGCGCGGAGACAGCCTGCACGGGCTGACAAAGGAGGACGAAGACTATTTGGACAGCTACGGCGTGCGGCTGGTGATCGACGTGCGCGGAAACAACGAAGCGTTCCTGCACCCGGACCGCCTCGATAAAAAGCAGATGAAAAAGCTGCACGTCCCGCTTCTCGACCATATCCAGTCGGAGGCGATGCTGGGGAAAGTGCCGGACGATATGGGAAACATGTATATCGGCCTTGTGGAAAACAGCAAGGACGGCCTGAAAGAGATATTCGCCTGCCTTGCAGAGACGGAGGGAGCGGCGCTCTATCACTGCACGGCAGGCAAGGACCGCACGGGCGTGATCACTATGCTGCTTTTGAAGCTTGCGGGCGTGCCGGACGGGATCGTGCTTGCAGACTATGCCGTTTCCGAGCAATATATGAAAGAGACGTTTGAAAAACAGCGCGGGATGCTCGAAAAGGCGGGCGTGAAAGTACCGGATCACGTATTTTGCTCGAAGCCGGAGTATATGCGGAAGCTGATGGAGCATATCGCCGCGGAATACGGTACGGCAGAGGGCTATCTGAAAGCGGCCGGGCTTTCCGCCGGTGCAATCGGCCGGCTGAGAGGGAAGCTGGTGTAGAATAAAAAAGGCCTGCTATGCAGTAGGCCTCTTTTATTGCGTCAATCGGGAATCCATGTACGGCCCTCCCAATGACCTTTATCGTAATCGATATAACCGTCATTTCCGGTCAGCCACCCGCGTTCGTTGACCAATGGCATCAGCTCGTTCATCAGCTTACTTATTTCATCGTTATCGGCCAAAGGAGCCAAAACACCGTATGCCCTTACATAGTTATAGTCGTCGATCCATTTCCGTGCAAATTCAGCAGCTATAGAAATAGAACGAGAAGCGGAATCTTTATAATCCTCTAACAGGATAAACAGAAGAACGGAATTTTCGATTTCGCCTGCTTCATAGCAATTTGCCGCTGTTTCGTAATATTCCTGCTTGAGCGACTCTGACATCCCGCTGAGATCTAAGCCGCTGAGCTGCTCATAAGCAGCTTCAAGCCCCTGAAACGACAGTATTTCTTCAAGCTCCGTGATTTGCTCCCGGTAATCCGAATCAAATTTTTGATAGATTTTTTCTATCATTTGCGGTGCAAAGCTATAATCGCCAAGGGCTTCAAACGCGGTAAGCGCGGTCTCGTAATCGCCTGATTCATATAAAACGCCCGCATGAGCAAGCTTCTTAAGCTGAGGAATACTCGGCTCGATAAAATCGGGAATAGAATCCAAAAGGCGCTCGGCTTCCGTAAAATTTTGTTGATTTAAGAGGTGTATGGCTTCGTTTTGGGCGTTTCTATTAACTGTCCAATAGGAAAACAATACGCAGAATAGGCTTGCGGCACAAATTGCGGCGGCAATAAAGCCTTTCGCTTTTTTCGTCAGTTTCTTCCGCGTTTTTTTCTGAACAGAAAATGATTTTAAATCGGGAACAGCCTCCGTTACTTTTATTTCGAGCGCTTCCAGAAATGTTCCGATATCCACAAACCGTTCGCTTCGATTCAGGGAAACTGCCCGCAGAAGCGCCTCTTTTTTGGCGGGCGCGAGCGCAAGCGCTTCAATATTACGCGTTGTTTCGGCATCGCCCTCCGCACGTGTCATGACGTCTGCGAGGCGAACGCCTGTCAGCATGCGGTAGAAAAGCGCGCCAAGCTGGTAAACGTCCGTCCACGGCCCGGTCTGCGGTATCTCCTTATATTGTTCGGGAGCGGAATAGCCCATGCAAAGCGCCTGTTTTTTAGGCGGAATGAGCATGGCCCTGCCCGCTTCCGGGTAAAAACGGATATTTTCCGGATAAATACCGAGCAGGCATTTTCCGTTTTCGTGTGCTTTTTTAAGCTGCGTAAACAGAGGAGAAAGCGTATAGACGGTCATATCGTACCCCATTTTACCGCTGCTTTCCGCGAGATAAGTATTCAGGGCAACAAAATTTCCCCGCGTTTTTTTTCGTCTGCGTACAACCAGAAGGATAACAACAGCCGCGCATACGGCGGCAGCGATGACCGCGGGTATCAACCATGGATTTTTAGTTATTGCGGAAGCTTCGGGAGAAGCGGAAGCAAGATAGGAGATTCCCTTTGCGTCCAGCGTGGAAAGCAGCTCGGAAATGCAGACCGCACCGTTGAGGTTCGAATCTACGGCAGAACCGATTGTGTTCACGCCCACGACGATACCTTCTCCATTTACAAGCGGTCCGCCGGAATTTCCGTGGTTGAGGGCAACGTTTATCTGTAATCCCGTTACGGTACGTTCTCCGGTGCCGAACGAATAGGAGGGCTTGACCGCGCTGATGATACCATCCGTCATGGTTACGTCGTCCCGCACGGAATTGCTGCGTTCAAAAAGATCGTCCGCAACGCCGGGGAATCCGAGGGCATAGACCTGCTCTCCCGCCAAGGCGGACGGCTCGCCGGAATAGAGCGGCAGAGGCTTCATAGAGGAAATCGGCTCGTCCAGCTTTAAAATGGCAAGGTCCCGATCCGGAAGGGAAACGGCGACCGTCGCATTCACTACGGTATAATTTCCAAAAGATACCATGCATGCTCCGGTCATTTCATCGATTACATGATAGTTTGTTATGATATATTCGACGGGTGTATCTGTGCCGATTGCGAAGCCGGAGCCGGTGGAGTAACCGTTTTCAACATCTACTTTGATATGTACTGTGGACTCCCGCGCGTCCAATACGGGCTGCGGAACCGACGCTGCAAGCGCGGCGGAAGAAGTCAGAAGCAAAACGATGACGAGAAGCGCGCAAAAAAATTTTTTCATGATACACCCACCCATAAAAGAATTTTATTCGGTAGCTTTATTATACAATAAAAGAGAGCCTTTTGAGTATTATTTTGAAAAAAGGTTTATTCAGGCGAAGCGGCCGCGAACGGAAGACGGAGCCGCCGGGATACGAGCGTGCACAGCACGCCCACAAAGAAGCCGCACACCGTGCCCGTAAGGACGAGCACAGGAACATAATAGGAGACCTGCGGCGTGGCGGTCAGCAGCGCCGCGCACACGAGCTGCATCAGGTTGTGGGAGACGCCGCCGAGCACGCTCATTTTGATAACGGACAGGCGCTTTTGGGCGAGCCGCATGACGAGAATGGAAACAACGCCGCCTGCGAGCGAAAAAAACAGCATCGTCAGGTTGCCCGAAAGCGCCGCGGCAAGCAGGCTGCGCACAAGGCAGATGAGCAGCGTCCACGGAAGCCCGAGCGTGAGAAGCGCAAGCAGGGAGACGACGTTCGCAAGGCCAAGCTTGAAGCCGGGCAGGGGAAGCAGGGAAGAGACCGCGCCGTCGAGCAGGGAAAGCGCGAGCGCGAGCCCGCAGAATACGGCGGCGAGCACGAAGCGGGAGGTCTTATTATCCCGTAATGCCATCGACATCAGCCTCCCCTCCCGTGATAGTCGCAGTTACGCCGTTCGGCGCGCACACGATAGACTGCCCCGCGCGGGAAATGCTTCCCGTCCGTTCGCACTGACGGTTGGGGCAGTCGGTCTCCGCCATGCGCACGGAGCCGTTTCTGATCTCGAACACGTTATGGTAATCCCCGTCCACCGCAAGGGAGGCGTCCTCCGAAAGAGGCAGAGACGCCACGACCTCGCCGCCCCGCCTGATAACGACATATTCTCCCGCCGTGCGGGGCAAAGTGAAAAACCATATCAAAAGAACAGCCGCGGCAATGGCCGCCGTGAAAATGATATCGCTTTTGGTGATGAGTTTATTCCGCATAGCTTCTTATCCGTGTTGATGAGGAGGCGCAGGCGCTTCAGCCGAGGCTGTATGCTCCGTTTCTGACGGTAAGCCCATACGTTTCCGCAAAGCCGTCCGTCGTGATGATATGCTTGTCCTCGGTGAGGAAGAGCGCATCTATCCCGTGCTCCTCCGCGAATGCCGCGCCCTTTTCCGCGCCCATTACGAGCAGCGCGGTGGAATAGATATCCGACCGGATACCGCTGTCCGAAAGGACAGTTACGGCAACGAGGCCGTTATCGACAGGAAAGCCTGTGGCCGGGTCGAGCACATGGTGATAGTAAACGCCGTCCTCCGAAAAGCCGCGCTCGTATGTGCCGGAGGTCGAAACGAAGCGCCCGTTGAGCTCGATCGTCGCCATATAATCGTTTTCCCCGCCCTCCGGATCGCGGATGCCGACCTTGTAGCTGCTTCCGTCCGGCTTTTCCCCGACGGCATAGATGCTGCCGCCGAACGAGATGATGGCGGACTGAACGCCGTTCGCTTTCAGATTTTCAGCAGCCCTATCGAGCGCATAGCCCTTGACCACGCCGCCGAGGTCGAGCATCGCGCCCCCGGTGTTCACGGTGTTCCCGCTGAGCGTCACCGTGCGGTAATCCGCCTGATTGAGCGCGGACGCAAGCTCTGTTTCGCTGGGAACATGCGCATCCTCCGTACCAAAGCCCCATGCAGCGATGACGCTGCCGAGCGCGGGGGAAAACGCGCCGCCGGTGTCCTCCGCCGCATCGAGCGCAGCGGCAAGCACCTCCGCCGTTTCCTCCGAGACCTCTGTGTCCTGTCCGGGCGCAGCGTTTGCCCTGCATACATCGCTCGTTTCGATGGTGCGTGACATTTCCCCCTCCAGCCTGCGTATCATCTCGTTGTTCTGGGTAAGCGCATCGCCGCTGTCCGCATAGGCAGTCTGGATGATAAAGGTATCCATCGCAAAAATTTCGCTTGTTTGCTGCACGGGCGCGCAGGATACGAGTGCAAATAAGCAGAGGGCGGCGCTAAGGACGCAAAGGATACGCTTCATCTTGCGGACAGGATCAAAAATACGGCCGCCGCCGCAAGAAATGGAAGTAGGAATAACAGACGTTTCAGCCCGAGTTTCATAAGCGCCCCCTGTTTCGTTTCGGTCGTTTCCTATTATATCACATTGGCTCCGGCGGTAAAACCCGTCTTTAGACCGGCAAAGCTGCGGCCGAAGAGAAAAAACCTGCGCACGTCCGCCGTTTCAGATGAAGCGCAGAACTGCGCAAAACGCGCCCGCTATGCGGTCTGCTTTATTTACAAGGAACCATTTTTATGGTATATTAAAGGCTACGGTCAAAGGAATTGTAAAAACGGCATTCGGAGGAATGGAAATGGATCTTAAAACCGCGCTTGCGGAAACGATAGCAAAAGCGGCGGGTATGGAAGCGCCGCAGGTCGCAGGGTTGTTGGAAACGCCCCCCGACCCGAAAATGGGAGATGCGGCCCTGCCCTGCTTCAAGCTGGCAAAGGAGCTGCGGAAGGCGCCGCCCGTCATCGCGCAGGAGCTCGCCGGAAAGCTTGAAGCGCCGGCGTTCGTGACGCGCACGGAGGCTGCGGGCGGATATCTCAATTTTTTTTATGACAGGAATTTTTATGCGGAAAGCGTGCTTTCGGCGTTGGAAGAGGCAGGAGAAGACTGGGGGCGGTCGGATGCCGGCGTGGGCAAAACGGTCGTGATCGACTACTCGTCCGTCAATATCGCAAAGCCGTTCCACATCGGGCATCTTTCGAGCACGGCGATCGGCAGCGCGCTGTATAAAATTTACAAATATCTCGGCTACGACGTGGTGGGCGTCAATCATCTCGGCGACTGGGGAACGCAGTTCGGCAAGCTGATTGCGGCCTATAAGCTGTGGGGGAACGACGAGGAGATCGACCGTGATTCCGTTTCCGCCATGCTCAAGCTGTATGTGCGTTTCCACGAGGAGGCGGAAAAGGACGAAAGCCTCAACGAGCAGGGGCGCGCATGGTTCAAAAAGATCGAGGAGGGCGACGAAGAGGCCCTGCGCATTTTTGAATGGTTCAAAGAGCTTACCCTGCGCGAGGCGAAGCGCGTATATGAACGGCTCGACGTACAGTTCGACAGCTACGCAGGCGAGAGCTTTTACAACGACAAGATCCCCGCGGTCTTAGATGAGCTGCGCGAAAAAAATCTGCTCGTGCAGAGCGAGGGGGCGTGGGTGGTGCGCCTCGACGAGGAGGGCCTGCCGCCGGCGATCATACTGAAATCAGACGGAACGACGCTGTATGCGACGCGCGACCTTGCGGCGGCGGAATACCGTAAAAAGACATACGATTTTTATAAAAACCTTTATGTGGTGGCCTATCAGCAGAACCTGCACTTTAAGCAGCTGTTCGCGGTGCTGAAAAAGATGGGGCACGAATGGGCGGAGCAGTGCGAGCATGTTGCGTTCGGCATGGTGTCGCTCGAGGACGGAACGCTCTCCACGCGCAAGGGAAAGATCGTGCTTTTGGAGGACGTGCTCACAAAAGCTGTGGAAAAAACGCGGGCGGTCATCGAGGAAAAGAACCCCGGCCTTGCAAACAAGGAGCAGGTCGCCGAGGAGATCGGAGTGGGCGCGGTCATCTTTTCGACGCTGTCGCAGAGCCGCATCAAGGATATCACGTTCTCGTTCGACAGGGTGTTGAATTACGACGGGGAAACGGGCCCGTATGTGCAGTATACGCACACGCGGTGCGCGTCCGTGCTCGCGCGGTGCGCGGAGCTTACGGGAGAGCCGGATATGGATGCGCTGACGGACGACGACGCCTTTGCCGTCCTAAAGCTTCTTGCGTCTTTCCCGCAGGCGCTTGCGGCGGCAAGCGAGAAGAACGAGCCCTTTTATGTCACGCGCTATCTTTTAGACCTTGCTCAGGCGTTCAACAAGTATTATTATGAGCACAGGATCATCGACGGCAGCGCGGAGCAGACCATTGCGCGCGCAGCGCTGGTGCGGGGCGTGAAGAATACGCTGAAAACGGGGCTTGCCCTGCTTGGCATCAAGGCGCCGGACAAAATGTGAGAAAGAATAAGGATGGGATACGGCTGTGCGGACGGACGAAGCGCCCGCGGAGGAAAAACGGCCCGGCCATGCGGCAAGGCTTTAACAGTCCATTCCATTTCTGATAGAAAGAGGTTTTGATTATGCTGGATTTGAAGGTATTGCGTGAAAATTTTGAAACGATTGCCGAAGCGCTCAAAAAGCGCGGAAAAGAGATCAAGCTGGACACGGTCATGAAGCTCGACGCGGAGCGCCGCGCCATGATGACGAAGGTGGAGGAGCTGAAAGCCAAGCGCAACAGGATATCCAAAGAGATCCCGGCGATGAAGAAAAAGGGGGAAGACGTCTCCGACACTATGATGGAGATGAAGGTCCTCGCCTCGCAGATCAAAGACTATGACGCGGAGCTTCAGGTGATGTCCGCACGGCTGGGGCAGCTTATGATGTCGATCCCGAACCGGCCGGACGCGAGCGTTCCGGCGGGAAAGGACGACAGCGACAACAAGGAGATACGTAAATTCCTTACGCCGACCAAATTCGATTTTGAGCCGAAAGCGCATTGGGACATCGGGCACGACCTTGGGATACTCGACCCCGAAACGGGCGCAAAGGTAGCGGGCAGCCGTTTTGTGTTCTATAAAGGCCTCGGCGCGCGCCTTGAACGCGCGGTGATGAATTTTATGCTGAACACGCATACCGAGCAGAACGGCTATACGGAGGTCATCCCGCCGTTCGTGGCGAATCAGAAGTCTATGGAGGGAACGGGGCAGCTCCCGAAATTTGCGGAGGATATGTATCATATCGAAAATACGGACCTGTATCTTATCCCGACGGCAGAGGTTCCGGTGACGAATATGTACCGCGAGACGGTGCTCGACGGCGCGGAGCTCCCGATTTACCGCTGCGCCTACACGCCGTGCTTCCGTGCGGAGGCGGGCAGCGCGGGCCGGGACACGAAAGGGCTGATCCGCCAGCACCAATTCAACAAGGTGGAGCTTGTGAAATTCACCCGTCCGGATGAATCGTACCTTGAGCTGGAAAAGCTGGTGGCAAATGCGGAAAGCATTTTGCAGATTTTGCAGATCCCATACCGCGTGGTGCTTTTGTGCGGCGGCGACCTTGGATTTTCCTCTGCAAAGACGTATGACATCGAGGTATGGATGCCGAGCTATGGCCGGTATGTGGAGATCTCCTCCTGCTCGAATTTTGAGGATTTTCAGGCGCGGCGCGCGAATATCCGCTTCCGCGACAGCGACGGCTCGCTGAAGTTCGTCCACACCCTGAACGGGAGTGGGCTTGCCGTAGGACGGACGGTCGCGGCGATCATGGAAAACTATCAGCAGGCCGACGGCAGCATTCGCGTGCCGGACGCTCTGCGCCCCTATCTCGGACGCGAAGTGATACGCGGGGTAAAGTAAATAAAAAACGGATAAAACAAAGCCGCCGGGCACCAAGCTCCGGCGGCTTTGTTTTGCCAAGGTGGGTATGGTTGCTTTGTCCGGTGCCGGCAGGGTCCGGCCCGCTTTCTTCTTATAGGATAACGGAGGAAGGCATCCGCGTCTGCCCGGAAACAGTAAAAAGAATGTAAAAAAGAGGTCAAATTTATACTGCTCCGGTACGAATCAAGACGGCCAAAGCCATCAGGCGCTGCGGCGCGTCCGGCAGGCCTATGCGGGGGAAGCGATCAGCTCCTGCAGCTCCGCAAAGAAGCGGGACAGGTGGAAACCGTCCGCTACGGCATGATGAATGTTCATCGTAACGGGCATGATATATTTTCCGTTTTCCCGTTCATATTTTCCCCACGTCACGACCGGAGCGAGAAATTTGCCCTCGTCGAAAACGTGAACGTCAAAATGCCGGTAGCGCACCCACGGCAGGCAGGATACGTCAAAAAAATTCGAGGGCTGGTTTTTCACGAACGCGCGGCAGTCCTGATATTTCTCCCGGTCGGCCATAAACCGCGCATGAAATTCCGGCAGATCATCGGAATAGGGTGTAAGCAATTTTGTGAAGCGCTCGTCCTGCGCGTGGAAGTCGGTGTAGGAGGGGGAAACGAGATCCCATTTGATCAGGTTCCCGGCGTCGTCCCAGCCATATTTGAATTCATCGTGCGCATTGACGATTTTTGAGACGGCCCAGATCATAACGGGGTAAAACTTCAAACGCCTGTCTTTTGAAAATGAAAGCAAGCCGGTCACATCGACGTCGGCCGTCAGGCTCATAACGATACGCATACTGTTTATATAATATTGAAAGAGGTCTCCTCTGCTCCAACGGCTGAGCTCCACTGTTTTATAATTCATCTCAATTCTCCTTTGCAAATTTGATGGAACGTTATCAGAAATGCAAGGGCGTTGGGATAGAAACATCGTTCCATACAAGTCTATCCGATTAGGCCTTGCATGGAAATACGGCAATGCAGAATTTCATAAACTCACCTCCCAGCCAGCTTCAGGAATCATCGGCCGCCGCGCCTGCGGCGCCCTCCTGATTGTACCACGGCGGCACAAAAACTGCCATGAGGGGCGGAAGAGAAAGCGGCGCGGAAAATAAAATTTAATTTGAGAAAGGACCGTAATTGTACACCTGCCGTGGTATGATAAGAAAACAGGAACGGCGGGAGGCGCGGTATGGACGTATTTGAAAAACTGAAAATACTCACCGATTCGGCAAAGTATGACGTTGCGTGCACCTCGAGCGGGGTATCCCGCACGGCAGGGCACGGGCAGACGGGGAGCGCGTCGTCCGGCGGCTGCTGCCACAGCTTTGCGGCGGATGGGCGGTGCATCTCCCTTTTGAAGGTACTGCTGACCAATCATTGCATCTTCGACTGCAAATACTGTGTGAACCGTCGGTCAAACGACGTGCGCCGCACAATGTTTTCCCCGCGCGAGCTTGCGGACCTTACCATGCAGTTCTACCGCAGAAACTACATCGAGGGGCTTTTCTTAAGCTCCGGCGTGGTGCGCAGCCCTGACGATACCTGCGCGCTGATGGAGAAAACCCTGCACATTCTGCGGAAAGAATATGGATTTTCCGGGTATATACACGTAAAGGCGATACCGGGTGCATCGGAAGAGATGCTCGCCCGGCTCGGTATGCTTGCGGACAGGATGAGCGTCAACATTGAGATGCCGTCGAGCGGCAGTCTGAAGCTTCTGTGCCCGGATAAGAGCAGGGAAGCGGTGCTTGGGCCTATGGGCTTTATCCGCGACCGGAAACGGGAAAACACACAGGAGCTTGCGCTTTACCGGCACGCGCCGCGGTTCGCGCCGGCGGGGCAGAGTACCCAGATGATCGTCGGCGCGACGCCCGAAACGGATTTTCAGATCCTTAGCCTCGCGGAGGGACTGTACCGGAAATACCAGCTGAAGCGTGTGTTTTTCTCGGCGTATATCCCCGTTGCGGAGCATTCGCTTTTGCCCTCCCTGCACACAAAGCCGCCGCTTTTGCGGGAGCACCGGCTGTATCAGGCTGACTGGCTGCTGCGGTATTATCATTTTACGGCGGGAGAGCTGCTCGACGAAAAGCACCAGACGTTCCACCCGTTTATCGATCCCAAGTGCAATTGGGCGCTTTGCCATCCCGAATATTTTCCGGTGGAGGTCAACCGCGCGCCGTATGAAGCGCTGCTGCGCGTGCCGGGCATTGGCGTCACAAGCGCGCGGCGTATCCTTTCCGCACGGCGAACGGGGGCGCTGACCTTTGAGGGGCTAAAAAAGCTCGGCGTGGTATGGAAGCGGGCGAAATATTTTATTACCTGCCGCGGAAAGATGGAAGCAGGTACGCGCTTCACGCAGGAAGAGGTGCTGTGCTCCATGATGTCCGCGAAAATGCTTTCTATGTATCGGCAGAGCGGGTATTCCGCGGACGGCAGCAGGCAGGTCTCGTTTTTTGAACCGCCCGCCGTGCTTGCGGGGGACGTACAAAAGTGCCTGACCGGGCAGTTATGAAAAAAGAGCAGGGAATAGGGAAAGGGTGCGCTGCCGTGCGCGAACCCGGCGTGTGGGCAATGGCGCAATGTTCTTTTTTGGTATCGCCAAAAAAGAACCAAAAAAGCTCCTGCGGCTTGACGCCGCAGACTAGTTCCGCTGGCGGCCACCGCCAGCGGGGAAGCGGGCAAGGGAACGAAGTGTGCCAAGAGAGCAGAGAAGGACGGAAAGAAGTGCGGCTGTGTCAGCACAAATCCTGTTCATTACGAAACATTCTTTATGATTGATAAGCGGTAGTTTTGCCGCAAGTGTAAGCGGAAGACTGGGGTCCCCACAAAATCCCGAATGGAGTGAAGCGAAATGAGTTTCGTGGGGAAGACGGAGCACCGTCCAAATCTTTGATTTGGAGAACGGTGCCCGGGCAAGGGACGCCCAAAAGCGCAAGCGGAGCGAAGCGCGATTGGCAGCGGCCTACTGCCGTGCGGAAGAAATGCACGAGGCAGAATAGGACAAAAACGGAACAGAGCCGACTTTGATCATGATAAATTGGGCCCCCGAACGACTCGAGCGAAGCGAGTCGTTTGGGGTAAAGGAGGAGCCGCCCAAGGAGCGAGCTTTCGCCGTGAGGCGGAAGCGAAGCAAAAGGGCGTGCAAAAATATGGGGCCCCCGCGCAAGCCCAGCAACGCGGGTTGCGTGGGGAAGAGGAGGAGCAAGGAGGCGTGAGGAGTTTCCGCTTTTGCGGAAACGGAACAGAGCCGACTTTGCTCCGACGAGAGTAGGTAAGAAACGATGGTTTATCAATACGACGGCAGCTTTGACGGACTGCTGTGCTGTGTATTTGAAAGCATTGCCCGCCGGGAGATCCCGGAGGGGATATACGGCCCGGATACTGTGCAGATATCGATGTTTGGAACGCGTACGGTCGAAACGGATCCCGCGCACGCACGGCGGGTACTTGTATCGATCCCGAAAAAAATGGGCGCAGACGCGCTTGATTTTGTGCGCAAGGCGTTTTTGACCTGCCTGTCGGAAAGAGAGAAGCATATCGTCTCATTTTTACGTATGGGCTATGAATATGGGCCGAAAGTCCTGTATATGCTGGCTGACGATGTGGTGAGCACGCTGCATAAGGCGGTGAAGCAGCTTACGAATGAGGCGCATCTTCTGACGGGCTTCATCCGTTTTTCCGATTATGGGGAGGCTCTTGCCGCGCAGATCACGCCGAAAAATTATGTGCTGCCGATTCTCGCAATACACTTCCGGGGACGGTATCCGAATGAGAATTTTCTGATCTACGACAAAACGCACGGAGACATTCTCGTGTATATGCATGGAAAGATAGAGATATGTTCAGCAGAACGGTTTACCATGCCGCAGCAGGGCGAAGAAGAGCTTCGGTTCCGCGCGCTGTGGCGTATGTTTTATGAGACGATCGCCGTTCCCGGGCGCGAAAACCCGCGCTGCCGCATGGCACAGATGCCCAAGCGCTATTGGGAGAATATGACGGAATTTGCCGTGGAAAAGGACGTGCTCATAAGGCGGGCCGCCGCGCCGTCCGCGAAAGGCGTAACGGCAGGCAGAAGCTCTTGTTCGCAGGCAGAGGCTTCTGCTATACTGTATTCGGCAGAGGTTAAAAACAGAGAGAGCAGTATTCCGATGGAGGACACAAAGGAAGGTGAATGTAGGTGAAGAATATGACAATACCGCAATATATTATCGACGTGTTCACAGATAAAGTTTTCAGCGGAAATCCGGCAGCCGTTTGTGTACTGAAGGAATGGCTTGCGGAGCCTCTTATGCAGGACATTGCCCGGGAAAATAATCTGTCGGAAACTGCATTTACGGTGAAAGAGGAAAATGAATATGGCTTGCGGTGGTTTACGCCCGGCGGCGAGATAGATTTATGCGGGCATGCTACCTTAGGTACGGCATATGTGTTGCTGCATTTTTTGGAGCCGGAATGCAGGAGCATCTCGTTTCGGACAAAAAGCGGACGACTCGTTGTAAAGAAAGAAAATGGTCTGTATGAAATGAATATGCCGGCATATCGGCTTAAGCCGATTCCCGTTTCGGACGAAATGGAACAGGCGATTGGCTTTAGGCCGGCGGAAGCTTGGTTAGGACGGGATTTGATATGCGTTATGGAGAACGAGAATCAGGTTTTTCAGGCAGTTCCCGATGAAAAAAAGTTGAAAAGGCTGGACGGGCTTCTTGTCCAGATAACGGCAAAAGGTACTGATTACGATTGTGTTACTCGAAGCTTTGCTCCTAAACTGAATGTACCGGAGGATCCGGTCTGCGGTTCTGGACATTGCCATGTGGCTCCATTGTGGGCTGAAAGACTTGGAAAAAACGAGTTGTTGGCATTTCAAGCTTCTGAAAGAAGCGGCGTACTTCATTGCCGCATGGAAAATGACCGAGTGATATTGGCGGGAAATGCAGTGCTTTATGCAAAAGCGGAGCTTTATGTGCCGAAACACAGAAGCGTCTGATATAGTATGATCAATGCGTTTTTAGAAAATGGTGTGACGCTCACAGGAGGATTTGTATGAAATTTGCCAGCCCCTTGCTCGTCGTTTGCGACATGGAACGTTCCCGCGCGTTTTACCGGGAAGTGCTCGGCCTGCGCGTGATCTCAGATTTTGGCGCGAATATTACATTTACGGGAGGCGTTTCCCTGCAAACAAAGGAATCGTGGGAAGATTTTATCCACAAGCCGGCGGGCGGGATCGCGTTCGGCGGCAACGACGCGGAGCTGTATTTCGAGGAAGATGACTTTGACGCGTTTCTCGGACGGCTCGAGCTCCTCGGGGAAGTTGAATATGTACATCCGCCGCAGGAGCATGACTGGGGGCAGCGTGTCGTACGATTTTATGATCCGGACCGCCATATCATCGAGGTGGGCGAAAGCATGCGCGTGGTGTGCAGGCGTTTCCTTGACGAGGGCATGACGCCGCAGCAGGTGGCAAAGCGCACGCAGATGCCCGAACGCTTCGTCAAAGGCTGCATAAAATAATAGATACGTAAGCAAAAGACAGCCGGATATTCCGGCTGTTTTTTGTTTGCGCAGGCGCGTTGTTGACAAATTTTCCCACAAATAGTATGATTAGTATGAAAAGTATGATTAATATAACTGGCCGGTCTTTTGAAAGGAGCAGAGGAAATGAAGGATAAATATATGGGGACCGCTAAGGTAGGTTCAAAAGGGCAGGTCGTGATACCAAAGGAGGTGCGGGATATGTTCCGCATCGAGCCGGGCGAAACGCTTTTGATCCTTGCCGATATCAACCAAGGGATCGCTATCGTAAAAAACGACGCCTATCTCGATTTTGCGAAACAGGTTTTCAAGGCGCAGGAGAACCCCGAGGAACCGAAAGGATAAATGAATGGCTGTATTGTCTGTTAAGGGTCTATGCAAAAAATACAAAGCATTCGAACTGAAAAACGTATCGTTTGAACTGAGGCGGGGTACGATCACGGGTTTTATCGGCCGAAACGGCGCGGGAAAGACGACGACGCTGAAAGCTCTTCTGCATTTTATCCACCCGGACAGCGGAGAGATCCGCTTTTTCGGGCAGGATATTGCGGAGCATGAGCTTGCGGTCAAGCAAAAGCTCGGATTCGTTTCGGGCGGAGCAGATTACTATCCCATGAAGAAGCTGAAAGCCATCACAGACGTAACGAAACGCTTTTACGGCGAATGGGACGACGGTGTTTACCGCCGCTATATGAAGCTGTTCGGTCTCGACGAAACCAAAACGCCCAAACAGCTTTCCGAGGGGATGAAGGTGAAATATTCCCTTACGCTCGCACTTTCCCATCATGCGGAGCTGCTGATCTTTGACGAGCCTACGAGCGGCCTTGACCCGGTCTCGCGCGATGAGCTGCTGGATATCTTTCTTGAGCTTGTGGAAAGGGAAGGAGTCACGCTGCTGTTTTCCACGCATATCACTGCGGACCTTGAAAAATGTGCGGACGATATCCTCTATATCAAAAACGGAGAGATATCAGCGGAAATGCCTCTCGACGATTTTATTGCGGAATACCGGGTGGCGCGCTTTGCCGGGGAAGTTCCGAACGACGGGCGGCTGCTTGGTGTGAAGCGGGAGCGCAGGGGCTGCTCGGCGCTCATGCGCGCTGAGGACCTGCCGGCAGAGGGGGCGGAAGTTTCAGACGCGACCCTTGAGGAGATCATGGTCCATCTGGAGAAGGAGTAAGCGGATATGAAAAATCTATTGCTAAAAGAATGGAGGCTTGCGCTGCATCCGGCGGCGCTCCTTTTTCTGTGCCTGTCGTCCATGCTGCTGATACCGAGCTATCCGTATTTCGTCATTTTCTTTTATACCTGCCTCGGCCTGTTCTTTATCTGCCTGTCGGGGCGGGAAAACAAGGACATCTATTATACGATGCTGCTTCCGGCTTCAAAGCGCGGTATCGTAGCTGCGCGGTTCTTACTCGCCATACTGATCGAGCTGCTGCAATTCGCTGCCGCTATTCCGTTCGCGCTCCTGCACAATGCTCTGTACAGTGCGCCAAACGCGGCGGGAATGAATGTAAATACCGCATTTTTTGGATTCGCGTTTCTGCTGATAGGCCTGTTCAACCTTGTATTTTTCCCCAAATATTATCGGAATCCGAACAAAGTGGGCATGCCGTTTTTATTCGGCTGCCTTGCATTCGCGGCAGGGATGACCGCAGTCGAGGCGGGCAGATTCGCGCTGCCCGCAATAGACGCCTATCTGAATGCGCAGGGAACGCAAAACCTGCCGTATCAGCTTGCCGCGCTTGCTGCGGGCGCGGCGCTGTGGGCGCTTTTTACGCTGATCGCCTACCGCAGGTCTGCGAAGTCGTTCGAAGCATTCGATTTGTAAAGCATTCGGAAAAGAGACCGGTGCTGATATGTGCCGGTCTTTTTTGTTTGTGCGGAAAACGGATTGACAAAAAAATACGATTCCTTTATTTTATTTAAGGTAACACTAAATCAAAAAGCGAGGCGGAAATATGGATGAGATACAGGCGCTCCACGCCGTTACGGAGCCGACGCGGTTCCGTATCCTGCAGGAACTGCTTCACAGGCGCTACTGTGTGCGCGCAGCTTCCAAAAAACTGGGAATCAGCGAAGCGGCGGTGTCGCAGCACATGGGTATTCTGAAAAAATACGGGCTTGTTTATGGGAAAAAGATCGGCTATCAGATGCACTACTGCTTAGACAGGGAAAGGTTAGCCCGTCTGGCAGACATTTTCCGCGAGCTGCTGGCGGAGGAAGAAACGGGCCCCGGTCCCGAATGGATATGCTCGTGCGAATTCTTTGCGGACTGCCGGCGGAGAGAGCGCCCGGCAGGAGGAGGGAAAACCGGTGGAAAATGATTATTTAGTGCGCAAAAAACCGTTCCATGCGCTTTTGATTTTTGCCTTGCCCATCATCATCGGGAACCTGTTCCAGCAGATGTATACGATGGTGGACTCGGCGGTCGTGGGGCGCTTCGTCAGCGAACAGGCGCTTGCCGCTGTCGGCGCGTCTTATTCCCTGACGAATATTTTTATCTGCGTCGCGCTCGGCGGTGGGATCGGCGCGTCGGTCATCGTCAGCCGCTATTTTGGGGCGAAAAATTATAACCGCATGAAGCTGGCCGTGTTTACGGCGTTCCTTTCGTTCCTCATCGTCAGCGTCCTCCTCGGCGGCTTTGGGTTGCTGTTCAGCCGGAACATCATGGTGCTGCTCAATACGCCTGCCGACGTGCTCGACATGGCGGTGGAATATTTGAACATCTATTTTATCGGCCTGCCCTTTTTGTTTATGTATAATGTGCTGTCCTCCATGTTCAACGCGCTGGGCAAGTCTAAAATACCGCTCGTTTTTCTGATTTTTTCGTCTTTGCTGAATATCGTATTGGATGTTTTCATGGTGACGCAGCTTGGGATGGGAGTGGCGGGCGTCGCATGGGCGACTCTGATCGCGCAGGGGATATCTGCGGTACTTTCCTTTTTGGTGTTCCTGCGCGAACTGAAAAAGCTGGAATGCGGGCACACAAAAGCGTTTGATAGGGGCGAGCTGGCCGCCATGACGAAAATCGCCCTGCCCTCTATTTTGCAGCAGTCGACGGTCTCCATTGGAATGATGCTGGTGCAGTCGGTCGTCAACAGCTTCGGTTCGCAGGCGCTTGCCGGATTTTCGGCGGCGATGCGCGTGGAATCCCTCTGCATCGTACCGATGATCGCGATCGGCAACGCTCTTTCTTCCTATACTGCGCAGAACATTGGCGCGGGAAACCCGGAGCGTGTCGTTCAGGGGTATCGTGTTTCCAACCTGATGGTGGTCTTTTGTGCGGCGGTCCTCTGCGTGGCGCTTGAGCTTTTCAACGGTCCTATCGTGGCCTTTTTCCTTGGAGACGGCGGCACGGCTGTTGCGGAGGCGACGGGACGGGGCTATTTATCGTTCATGGGCTGGTTCTTCTGTCTGATCGGGTTCAAAATGGCGGTGGATGGTCTGCTGCGCGGGGCGGGAGATATGAAGATGTTTACGATCGCGAATATCGTGAATCTTTTTATCCGCGTGTTCGTTTCCGTCATGTTCGCGCCGACGCTCGGCATCGAGATGGTATGGTATGCGGTGCCCATCGGCTGGTTCGCAAACTGGAGCATTTCATTCGCACAGTATCGCACGGGAAAGTGGAAGCGCATCTATACCGCACGCTGACGCAGAACAAAAGAGAATAAAAATGCCCCGCAAAAGCGGGGCGTTTTTGCATTATTCTTTTTGTGGAAGCGCAGCCTCCTGCACGACCGTATCCGCCCCCGGAGCGGTGGATACATCCGGCTCATGCTCGGGCAGCTGTTCCGTTCCCTTTTGCCCTGAGCCCTTTTTCTTCTTCCCGCCGCCAAAGGAAAGCTTGAGCAGGATCGGAGAAATGATCGTCGTTACGACAACGACGATGACCACCGGGCCGAACAAAAGAGGCGACATCAGGCCGACGGCGGCGCCCTTGTTGGCAACGATCAGCGCGACCTCGCCGCGCGAGACCATACCGCAGCCGATCTGCAGGGACTCCTTGTTGTTGAAGCCGGACAGCCGGGCGCCCAACCCGCAGCCGACGATCTTGGTGATGATCGCAACGCCGAGCAGCGCGAGTGCGAATACGATGAGCATCACGCTCATGTTGTCGAGCACGACGGAAAGACCGACGCTCGCGAAGAAGATGGGTGAGAGCAGCGTATAGGACAGCGTCTCAAAGCGGGACGCCATATATTTCGCGTGGCTGGTGTTCGAAAGGATGATGCCTGCGATGAATGCGCCTGTGATGTCGGCGACGCCGAACCATTCCTCCGCACAGAAAGACATCAGCAGGCAGATGACAAAGGCCATGACCACGAAACGGCGATGGTCGTCGATGTGACGGTCGGACCATTTCTTAAAGAGGATATAGGTCACGACGCCTACGCCGATCGCAAAGGCGAAGAAGCCGACGATCTTGAGCAGGACGATACCTACCGAAACGGACGGGTCGGCAAGGCTCGTGATGACCGTAAGGGCGATAATGCCGAGGATATCGTCGATCACGGCGGCGCCGAGGATCGTCGTTCCGACCTTGCTGTTCAGCTTGCCCATTTCTTTCAGAGTCTCCACCGTGATGCTGACGGACGTAGCGGTCAGGATCACGCCGATAAACACGTTTTGGAGGAAATGACTGGTTTCAAGGTCTGTCTGGATAACGGACGGATTATTGAACACGCCGGCGACTGCAAAGCCTACCACAAGCGGCACGACGACGCCCAAGCCGGCGACAATGAGCGACGCCTTACCTGCTTTTTTCAACTGGTGGATATCCGACTCCATACCTGCGGAGAACATCAGCACGATAACGCCGACCTCAGAAAGCGTTTTGATGAAATCCGTGTTGTCGATGACGCCAAAGCAGGCGGGTCCGAGGATAACGCCTGCGAGCAGGGCGCCTACGACCTGAGGCATTTTAAATTTGCGGGTCACGAGGCCCAACAGCTTGGTGCTCAATAAAATAATTGCAAGGTCAAGTAAATATTTATACTCCATAGCTCACACTTCCAAATTCCAAATTTTTATAAAACAGCCTGCGGCTGATTCAAGACCTTATCAAACGGGTCATACGGAAAACAGTATGGTATACCCGGTAATATTATACATCCCGCGTGTGAAAAATCAATAAAATTCGCACAAAAAAAACATACCGGATGAACGGCATCCGGCAAGAGGAAAAAACGGGTCCGAAAAGCAGCGGAAAATAAGGTCAGCGGCCCAAAAGCCGATTCGCCCTGCGGCGTGCGGCGCCGCGGCGGCGGGCTGTCGCGTCTGGGTCGAGAGCTACGGAAATAACGTCGCCCTCTTTTGTACCGGGAGGAAGGATGCGCGCCGGGACCGGAACGGTACTTTTATCCGGAAGCTCGATAACGGCGGTATCCTCTTCAAAACGGTCTACGATATAATACAAAGAAGGCCTCCTTTCACAGCTGGTCCTGCGTCCGCAGGACGCGGAGCACATTCTCTTTGGGAAGGCAGCTGAACGGAAGGAACGGTGCGGGGCTTTCCGGCAGCGTGCAAAGTCTTTTTTCAAACCATGCCACATCGTGCCAGCTCCCGCATTTATAACCTGTTTTATGATAGACGCCCAGAAGCCGGAAACCCATTTTTTCGTGCAGCCGCTCGCTCTTTTCGTTCGGAAGCGTTACGCCGCCGTACACGTTCACAACGCCTTGAAGCTGGAGAAGGGCGAGCAGCGCGGAATAAAGCCTCGTGCCGATCCCGCGGGAAGTGAAACGCTGGTCTACATAGACGGAAAGCACGGCGTTCCAGCCGTAGGCAGCGCGTTCCATTTGCCTGTGCGCATACGCATAGCCGACTGCCCGCCCGGCGTCCTCGCATACCAAAAAGGGATAGGATATGAGCGTATCTGCAATGCGGCGCGTAAATTCCTCCGCAGCAGGCAAATATTCAAATGTGACGGCCGTATCGGTATATTGGGCATACAAGTCCCGCAGAAGAGGACTATCAGCCGTTTGAGCAAGCCGCAGTTCCATAGCTTCCCCCCGGTCTTTATTTCTATTATCCACTATACAGGACGAAAAAAAGGAAAGCAAATAAAAAAGCCCTTTTCCGCAGAAAAGAGCTTTGGGAATCGCCTACCGTTCCAGAGTCTGACGAAAGACGCGTTCTATTTTGCTTTTGGTGGGAACGCCCTCATGGAGCTTTACACCGTCTACGAAAAATGTAGGAACATACCAGTAATCGTAGCCCTGCGTCTTTTCCGCTTCCCGTTCCTCTTCGATCACTTCAACGCTGATATCGCGGTATTCAGGATGCTCGAGCCGCAGCTCGTCCATCAGCTCAAACGCATGCCTGCAGTGCGGGCAGCCGTCCAGCACCATCATTTTTACTTGCTTTGCCACGGATCCTATCCTCCTTTCAGCAATCTGTATCAAATCAACATAAAGATAACCGCAGGGCTCCTTTCTGAAACGCTTTTTTTACGGTATAATACCAAATGAGAACGCCGTGCCGAACGGGAGGAGAAAAGAATTGAAATTTTTTGAAATTGTGTATACAATGGTAAGTAAGATACCGAGCGGGAGAGTTGCGACCTATGGGCAGATCGCGCGTATGGCCGGCAATCCGCGTGCGTCGCGCGCTGTTGGCTATGCGCTGCATGTGAATCCGATGCCGGGCGCCGTGCCCTGTCACCGGGTGGTGAACCGGGAGGGGCGGCTCGCGCCGGCGTTTGCGTTCGGCGGAACAGATGCGCAGAGGCAGCTGCTCGAAGCAGAGGGCATAGCCGTGAGCGAGGACGGGTATGTGGATATGAAACGGTATCAATGGGACGGAAAAACAGAAGAGGTCAGAAGATTCAAGAAAGGGGAAGCGCCGCAGGAAACGGCGCAAAAAGAAGAATGAACAAAAAAGCAAAGGGATTCTTAAACGAGTTCAAGGAATTTATCTCCCGGGGAAGTGTGATGGACCTTGCCGTCGGTATGATCATCGGCGCTGCATTTACGGCCATCGTGAACGCACTGGTGAACAATATCCTGAACCCGATCATCGGACTGCTTGTAGGCGGCATTCAGTTTTCCGAATGGAAAATACCGCTGGGGGCGGACTCGGCGATCGATATTGGCGCTTTTATCAATGCAGTTATTACGTTTTTGATTACAGCATTTGTCATCTTCCTGATCGTGAAAGCGCTGAACAGCCTGCACAGAAAGCCGGAGCCTGCGCCGGAAAAGGCGCCCCGCCTGTGCCCGTACTGCAAAAGCGAGATCGCAGACGACGCGACGCGCTGTCCGCACTGCACCTCCATTCTGACAGACGGTGCGGAGGAAAAGAACGAAAAATAGATTTCCTACATTATATAATATATAAAACGGCTGTCACGAAAAGGGAACGCTGTACGCTGCGTTCCCTTTTGTTGTGCCGTTCGCAGAAAAAAGACGATGCGTATGGAACAGAAGAAAATGGTGCAGCTGGATGAACGGAAAAAGCAGTCGTGGATGCTGTGTTTTAAAACCGCGGCCCTGTGGACAATGTTGACATTTTAAAACTGCGGTGCTATATTATCCTTAAAAGGTATCATTTATTATATTTGCATGAGTATATCCCATGCGGACGGGAAACGACCGGGCATGGTGTCGATGCATTTCTTTTGCTATAAATAATACAGATAAAAGATAGTATAATATTTGTGCAGGGGTTGGAAAAACAGGGTATTGACAGGCGTCATGAGCGGGCATGGCAGGACAAGGTGATTTGGACAGAATAGGATGAAGGAGCGGAGAAGATGAAGATCACTACGATTTATGCAGCAAAGATATTGGGGTATATCACACAGCGTGACAGACTGGTAACGGCGGGAGAGATCGTCGAGCACGTCGGGATATCCTACCAGTACGCCCTGAAGATCATGAATGAGATGAAGCGCGCGGGGCTTTTGGAATCGGAGCAGGGCTGCCGCGGCGGTTACCGGCTGGGAAATGAAAAAGAGGATGTGAGCGCGTACGACGTAGTAGCGCTTTTTGAGTATCGTTCCGGTGAGCGGGACAAGGAAAGACCGATGGACGATCCGTTCAGCCGGTTTATGGAGGACAGGCGTCAAAAAGAGGCGGAGGCCCTGAAGGCCATGCCGATCAGAGAGATATATAAGGGAAAGATATAAAAACAGATTTCAGGACGGCGCTCCGGAATCGGGGGAAGGGGAAAGGATATGAAAATAAAGATGGATCTTAAGAGATTGCTTTCTGTGGTGTTGTGTATCGCATTAGGGCTGACACTCTGCGGTACTGCACTGGCAGAGGGAACGGACGCGGCGGAGCCGTCTGCGGCCGTGAGCACAGAGCCGGCGAAAAACACGGAGGAAGCGCAGGAGCCTGCTGAAAGCATGGAGCCGGAGGAAAGTGCAGGACCGGCGGCAAGCGAAGAACCGAAGCCGGAACCCAGCGCAGGTGCGGAGCCGGAAGAAGCGGGCGCATCTGTACAGCCCGCGCCGAGGATGGCTATGGCGCCGGCGGCGGGCGGAGATACGGTTACGGATGCCAAAACATTTACCTTTAAGCCCGGAACCACAAATGAAGAACTCGCGGCGGCATGGGGCGAGGGGGCAGCAAGTATTGCGGATAATGGCGATGGAACCTATACGGTCACTCTGCTCAAGAATATTGAAATGGGAAAAAGCCAGAATATCAATTTCGGCGAATTTTCCCTCGGTGCCGGGCAGGCGCGCATGATACTTGACCTGAACGGAAAAACGATTACGGGAACGAGTATCGTCATTGCAAACTTGGGCAACCTGACGATCACAGGAAATGGTTCGGTCATTTATGATGGCGGACAATATTTTACGGTGGTCAACAATGTCGGATACAATCTGACGATCGAGGGCGGAACGTTCACCTGCAACGGCGCGGGCAGCGCGTCCTATAATGCAGCGGTCAGCACGGCGGCAGGCGTGACGACGGTCATCAACGGCGGTACGTTCAACGGCGGCAGCGCGGGGGCGGTCATCTCGTATGGAGACACCGTGATCAACGGCGGCACACTGAACGGAAAATACGGCGTGATAGCGAAAGTGAATTCGTCCGGTAACGAGGCGGGCAGCATAACGCTCCCGGAGGGCTCGTCTGCTGTTGTAAATGCAGAGACGGCGCCTTTTGTAGCGCATGGCAGCAACGGAAAAGCCGGAAGCATTACGGTGGCCGGCGGGACCACGACGGGAAGCAGCCTATTGGGAACGATGGGCACGGTGGACGATAAAAAGGCGGTCCTGACAGTTACCGGAGGAAAGCATGAAGCGGACCCGTCTGATTATATCCCGGAGGGTATGTGCGTGGTCATCAATCCTGACGGCACATTTACAGTCGGCGAATATGCGGCGCAGGTCGGAAATCAAAAGTATACGACCGTGCAGGAAGCGATCAACGACGCGCAGCCAAACAGTACGGTCGAGATCATTGCGCAGGAAGCAGTGACGGAGGATCTGACGATCAGCAAAAACCTGACGATCGCAGGGCAGGGAAAAGATACTACGGTTCTAAAAGGAAAGATCACGGTCTATGGCTGTACGGCCGAGTTGAAAGACCTGAGGGTGGAGAACAACACGGCTACCGCCTATGGAACGGCGCTCATCACTTTCCCTGCGGCACAGGCGGCAGCAGACGTAACATTTACGAATTGCACGGTTTATGACAATGATACGGCGTTCCGTTTGGAAAGCGAGGGCTCGTCGCTGACGCTGGATCATACAGATGTGACAGGCGCGGCACATTACGGCGTTGGCCTGCGGAATGAAAACCAGACATTGACCGTAAATGGCGGAAGCATCACCGGCTGGGGTGCGGTCATGACGTCGGCGGGAAGCCTGCCGGATGGAACTGAGGACAGCGGTACGAAGATCGAGATATCCGGCGCGAAGATTGTTGCAACGGAGGGCGCGTCCGGCGGATATTACGGGGCGATCGTCCTGCAGGAGAGTTATCACGGAGTGGAACTGACGATACGGGATTCAGAAGTGATAGGAGAAGGACTGCATACGGCGGCGCTCGACATCCGCGCATACGGCAGCACCATCATGGTGGAGAATTCGACGCTGCGCGCCGACAGCCTGATATATGGCACGCCGGACGGCGAGACGGGACAGCCGGGTTATTATGGGCCTGTTACCCTGAGCCACAATGCAACGTATGAAAAAGTATATACGACGGCGGCCGACGCCCCTGAAACGGCTGTGATCCTCGATGCGGCGACAAGCGTGGAATGCAAACCGATGAGCGAGGGCGGTACCTATCCGATCATCAAGCGCGGACAAGACACGGCGACGATCGGCGGCACGACCTATGACGTAGTCGCGGGAGGAAGTATCAGCGAGGCGATCGCTGCAGCGGAGGATGGCGCAACGCTGCGCATTCAGGCCGGAACATATACGGAGCCGGTAAAGCCGCAGGCAGGAGACTCGCAGCATGTAAAAGAGAAATCCATTACCCTGCTGGGCGCAAATGCGGAAAATGACCCGAACAGCAGCGCATGGTTAAGCGAGGAAACAGTCCTGACGGGCGGCATGTATCTTGGCTATGACGACAGTCATACCCGTAATTACAGCATTACGGTAAAGGGCATTACGTTCCAAGGAAAAGGCCTCACCATAGCGGACGAAAAGGACGTTGTGATCGAGAACAATAAATTTACCGATATTACCGATGCGAATGCGATCGCAGTGCTCGATCAGGAATGCGATGGCATGAAAGGTTCTGTTATTGTGAAAAATAACCGCATCGTGGGTGTGACGCACGCATCGGGAATGGGGATCAATCTGCGTAACCCTTATGACGCTCTTGTGACGGGAAACTATATCGAAAACACGAATCACAACGCGATCCTGTTCCAGAAAAACAGCGGATATGACAGGCATGCAGGAAAAGTAGAAATTACCGGGAATACGATTGTCAACTGGGATGCGGATAACGACGCTTCCGGCGGCCGCGCCATTCGCATCGACACGCAGGGGAACGGCTCCGGAGACGATACGGGAAAAGAGTTTGTCATCACAGGCAACAGTATGCAAAAGCCGGATTATGACCCGGCAACAGCGACAGACCCCGATTTCGCGAAGATCACAGGCGTTGGTGAAAATGAAGTAGACCTGTGCGGGAACTACTGGAATTCGGAGAAACCGGATTTCGACACGATCATTGCGGTCTATAAGGACGGAAGCGCAGTCTGCCCGAACGTATCCTATAACACATATTATGCGGATAAAGACTTGACGAAGCTGATCGTTGAGGCGGACGGCATTGTACTGAGCCAGACGACGGCAACGGCGGAGATCGGAAAAACAATACAGCTTACTGCAGCAGTAACGCCGGAGAATGCTACGGACAAGACTGTAAAATGGAGCTCATCCAATGACACAGTCGCAGGCGTTGATCAAAATGGCCTCGTTATGGCCAAGACGGCCGGACAGGCGCTCATCACTGCAGAAAATTCGGCTGGTGATACGGCCGAATGTATCGTGACGGTGACGGAACAGCAAGTGAAAGCAGTTACTTATACCGACGCGGCGACGGGCGTGATACTGAATACGGATACGACCAAGGTGCCGGAGGGCTCCTATCTGCTCGTGAAGCCGGTGGCGGAGACGGAGCAGGCGCACGCGGACGCGAAGGAAGCGCTGAAAGATAAGGCGGGGCGGTTCGTGCTGTATGACATCACGCTGGTGAATGCGGCGGGTGAGCCGATCCAGCCCGCGGGCGACGTGCTGATCGGGATCCCGACACCGGATGGGTACGACACGTCGAAGCTGGCGGTGCACCGCATCAATGAGGACAAGACGACGGTGGAGCACGGGGTGACGGTGCAGGACGGCGTCTCCTATTTCCAGACGGACCACTTCAGCAAATATGCGCTGATCGAAAAGGGGAGCATGAGCGGAGCGGGAACGGATGACACGGCGAAAGATGAGGGCGCCGACTCCTCCGATACGCCGAAGACGGGCGACAGGGCGGACATGACGCCGTATATCCTGCTGGTGATAGCAGCGGGAGCGGCGGTCATTGTAACGATGCGGAAGAGACGGCAGTATGAAAAGTAAGAGATAGAAAACAAGAAAAACGGCGGTGATGCATAGGGCATCACCGCCGTTTTATGGGGAATCGAGCAAAATGCCCCATAAACGCTACGCTGTGCGATAGGTATGCTATTGCGGCGGGCGACACAACGTGCTACAATAATATCATAATGCAATAAAACACCCGGACTGGTAAACAGTCCGGGTGTTTTATTGCGATAATTATGATTAACGGATAACGCAACACACAATCATTATTATGGTTTCCGTACTCACTATAACATTTTCAAATATTTTTTGTCAATAAGATCCCGGAAAACAGGAAAGGCTGAACGATATATTTTGGAAAATAGGAAAAAACATTTTAGAAATAATATGACGCTGCATTTTTAATGCTGTTTTTATTTCGTTAATCATAATTATCACAACAAAGAGCAGGAACCAAAAGAAAACGGGAATAGAGCAGAGGGCGGAAAGGCTGTTTTCATGAAAGATATATCTGTTTAACAAGATAAGGCTTTTTGCAGAAATGTCAAGACAAAAAACAGCGGCGGGGAAACGACTTAAGAAAATGGAAAAATCTGAAAAAACAGTATAAAAAACGGAAGGTCTGATGTAGATGCTTGAATGAGCAGGATATATATGATATTATACCGTTTAGAAATAGTATTATATAATAAAGGCAAATTATATAAAAGATACAGCCCGGAGCCTATATGGTGTTCGTGGTAAAAATTAAAAGAAGAGGTAGAAAAAACAGAGAAAGGAAAATGGGCAAGATGAAACGGAAAAAGAATTTGATAGCCGTTGTGTTATGCATCGCGATGGTGCTGACGCTTTTTGGGAGCGTGGCACTGGCAGAGGACAGCGATACAGCTATGGAACCGGCATGCACCGAGGGGTGTACGCTGGAGGCGGAACACGAGGGCGACTGCGTAGTGAGACCCGAGCAAGACGATGAAATAGTGAAGGAACAGGAACCGGAGCAGACGAAACAGCCGGAGGAAAGCGCCGGGCAGAAAGAGAAAAGACAGAACGTTTTATCCGTTCCCGCGGCTCCGGCACAGGCGCCGGCCGCAAACGGCGGGGCGGTTACGACATCGGAAGCGCTTGAGGAAGCGCTTGAGGCAGCCGACGGCGGCGAGATCGTTCTCGGAGGACCGGTCACACTTGAGAATGCCGTGACGGTGACCGGAGACGTAACGCTCGATTTGGCGGGAAATGCAATTTCTACGGCGAAGAAGATTACAGTGACAGGAAGCCTTACCATTCAGGACAGCGCTTCAGGCGGCACGATATCGGGTACGTCAGGCCAGATGTTCTGGGTAAAGAACGGCGGAGCGGTAACGCTGGAGAGCGGAGGCGTGAGTACGACAGGATATGGCGCCGTACGTACAGATTCAGGCGCTGTATTCCGTATGTCGGGCGGCACGCTGTCCGGAGCGCCGGCAGTACAGGCATTGAACGGCACGGTCGAGATTACCGGAGGACAGCTTGAAAGCTCGAAAGCAAGCTATGCGGCGGTTGAAAATTCTTCTGCGGCCATTACGATAGACGGCGCGGGAGTTTATCTTGCGGGCATCAATCCGAACGGCAAGGCAGTTACGTTCCAAAGCGGTGTGATCGGAACGGTGAAGGGCACCTTCGGTGCAGGCTCTGTTTTGAACGGCAGCTTTGGCAGCGATGTTTCCGCTTCGCTTCCGGGAGGCAAGGTATGCGTTCCCGTTGAGGGGACCGGATATTGGCAGGTAACGGATATTTCGCAGGAAACTGCCGCTGCCGATGTAGACGGTACATTATACGCTACGCTTCCAGAAGCGGCTGCAGCGGTGCAGAATGGCGGAACACTGACATTACTGAGGAACTATACGGGCGACAAAGATATTACGGTGGGGGCCTACCGGGCTACGATCGAGCTCAACGGCTACAGCATCACAAATACGAAAGAGGGCGGAAAGGGAATTTCTGTCTATCCGAAATATGGAACGGCTATGCCGGCTGACGGCTCGCTCGTGACGATCATAAACAGCGGAGGAAAAGCATCTGCTATTGCTGCAGATGTTCCGGTGGAAGCAAAGTCCGGGTACAGTTCAAAGCTGCTGATGATCGCACTTGAAGGAAACATTTCGGTTGAAGCTCCCGTAGGAAAGCCAGGCGTAGTTCTCGGCACGAGTTCCTGCGTCGAGTATACTGCGGCTACAGCCGGATATGTCGCGAACGGCGGCTTCAAGGCGGAGCATGCGGGTGGAAAGGAATATATCCACGGAACGTTTGCCTCTGCAGCGGAGAATGACGTGAACAATACGGCAGTTCTGCTCAATAATTATGTAACGGGCAGCGATATGATAGCGGTAGGCTCGCCGTGCGAATGGACGCTCGACCTTGGCGGACATATGATCGACGTATCGAATTACAGCAGAGCGATATCGATCGCGAGCGACGATGTGACGCTGACGGTCAAAAACGGGAAGATCATGGGCGGACAGGACGGCGCATGGGTCGGGATCGGATCTGTTGAAACCGGCCAGTATAAAAACATCGTGCTCAATATGGAAAATGTAGACCTTACTGCAAGTGGAGATTACGGTATCGTATGCAACGGAACGAGCACGAACATCGATATCAACCTGAAAGGCGGCTCTGTTACGGCTGAAAACGGGATCGGTATTTATTTCCCGCCTGCGGACAGTACGCTGACCATTGACGGAACGGCTGTTTCCGGGCAGACGGGCGTTGCAGTAAAGGGCGGCACGGTCACCGTCAAGGGAGACGCGGCAGTCACGGGCTCCGGTGCGGCGAACACGCCGTCTGAGGGCAATACGAGCGGTGTCAACAACACGGGAGACGCTTTCTATGTAGAGGGGAATTACGGCCGGGATATCAAAGTGGATATCCAAGACGGAACATTTGAAAGTGTAAATGGCAAGGCCGTGCAAATGCTGTTCGAGGACAGCGCTTCCGGCACAAAAGAGATCGGGGTGACGAGCGGTGAATTCTCATCCGAGGTGCCGAAAGAATATATCGTTTCTGGTATGACTGCGGCATCCGTTGCCTCCGGAAGCGATACGGCTTACTTTGTCGGCACGGGCGAAGCGGTAGCGGAAACAGTTGCGTCGCGCGCAGCACAGGGCGACACTGTAACGGTACAGCAGGGTGATGCAGCGTTTGCGCTTCCCGAGGGTGTGACCGTTAAAAATGAGGGCGAAGGCACAGTGACCTCGAACGGAACCGAGATCGGCACAGGCGAAACGGTTACGACAAAAGAGCCTGTGGCGCAGGTTGGAGAGACGAAATATGAATCCCTGCAGGCTGCGATCGACGCTGCGAACGGCGGCACGGTAACGCTGCTTGCGGACGTAGATGAGTGCGTCGTGATCGCAGAGGGAAAAACGGTGACGCTTGATTTGGGAACCTTTACCCTGTCGAACGGAGATACTGCGGCTCCCGGGATCTATAATAACTATAAGGATACGATATCGAATAAAGGAACGCTTACCATCAAGGGCTCCGGAAAGATCGAAAGCGTTGTGGGAGCAATCGTGAATTATCCCGGTGCGACGGCAGTCTTGACAGGCGGCACCTATACGTCCAGCGGCTGGTACAGTATCAAAAATATGGGAACGATGACAATCAGCGAGGGCGTTTCCGTAGAGACGACCGCACCGAGCGCAAGCCTCGTTGCGAACGGCTGGTATGGCGATAACAACACGGACCGGAACACGGCGTATGGCGCTTCTGCTGCAACGCTGACTATTACGGGCGGCACTCTGACAGGCGGTATGAATACCGTAAAGAATGACGACTACGGTATACTGAACATTACAGGCGGAACCTTTGAAAATACGACGGGGCCGACGATCCTGAACTGGAACGAGACGACCATCAGCGGCGGAAATTTCAGCGTGCCGAACGGCTTTGTACTCGCAAACGGTTCCTTTGCCAACGAAGCCGACAAGGGCAGCATGACCATCACGGGCGGTACGTTCACATCCGGAAACGGCGGTACAGACAAGCTGCTGGGCTGGGGTCTTGGCGGCAAAGAGGGCGGAAAGCTGACTATTCAGGGCGGCACCTTTGCAGGTGTGTTCCCAGACCCGGATGACCCGGCGGAAAAAGCACCTTATGAGATCGGTGTGGAAAAAGGGGAATTCAATTCCGAAGTACCCGCGGAATATATAGAAGAGGGCAAAGCGTCGGCGTCGCTGGAAACAGAGGGAGAGACGGCCTACTTCATCGGAACGAACGAGGAGGTGGCAGAGGCCATTGAAGCCCGTGCAAAGGAAGGCGATACCGTAACGGTACAGCAGGGCGATGTGGAGCTGGCTCTTCCGGTAGGCGTGACGGTGGAAAATAAAGGCGAAGGCGAAGTCGTTGTAAACGGCGAGGCGGTAGAGCCGGGCGAAACGGTTGTGACGGAAGAAGAGCCGCAGCCGGAAGTAAAAGACGTATATTATAAAGATGCGGCGACGGGCGTGATACTGAATACGGATACGACCAAGGTGCCGGAGGGCTCCTATCTGCTCGTGAAGCCGGTGGCGGAGACGGAGCAGGCGCACGCGGACGCGAAGGAAGCGCTGAAAGATAAGGCGGGGCGGTTCGTGCTGTATGACATCACGCTGGTGAATGCGGCGGGTGAGCCGATCCAGCCCGCGGGCGACGTGCTGATCGGGATCCCGACACCGGATGGGTACGACACGTCGAAGCTGGCGGTGCACCGCATCAATGAGGACAAGACGACGGTGGAGCACGGGGTGACGGTGCAGGACGGCGTCTCCTATTTCCAGACGGACCACTTCAGCAAATATGCGCTGATCGAAAAGGGGAGCATGAGCGGAGCGGGAACGGATGACACGGCGAAAGATGAGGGCGCCGACTCCTCCGACACGCCGAAGACGGGCGACAGGGCGGACATGACGCCGTATATCCTGCTGGTGATAGCCGCGGGAGCAGCGGTCGCTGCCGGAGCTGTTGTGACAGTACGCAGAAAAGCGGTAAAGAAATAATAAACAACGTATCAATCCCATAAAAGCGGCTGCATTTTAAAAATGCAGCCGTTTTTTATAGATGAGATGCCGCCGGGAAGCAAAAATAATTGCATAAAAAATTGACATAGTATATTTATTTGGTATAATTTAAATATAATATTGTTTACCAAGTCGAATAGGTATTGTATATAAGGGATTGACAGATATGTCGGGAGAGGCAATAATCTTGACAGACAGACAGACAGACAGACAGACAGACAGACAGACAGACAGACAGACAGACAGACAGACAGACAGACAGACAGACAGACAGAGGTAACCCTGCCTGTATTTGGTATACCATATAGGCTCAGTTTATGCCGCACGGGATAAACTGGGCTTTTTTATATTTGACAGCAAGGCATAGCGACAGCAAGGTAAAAATAAAAAATCCGCCGGGAGGCGGAGGGGAGGAATCGGGATGAAAAAGAGTAAAAAATGGATCGCAGCCATAGTGAGCATCGTGATGGTGCTGACGCTCTTTGGCGGCGTAGCAATGGCGCAGGAGCCGGAACCATCCATGGGACCGGAGCCGACGGAAAGCGCAAGCGCAGAACCGCTGCCGGAAGAAAGCACGGATCCGATTGGAAGCGCGGAGACGGCACCGGCAGAGAGTGTGGAACCAACGGAAGAATCTTCGCAGGAACCGGAGCCAAGCGTAAGCGCAGAGCCGGAAGAAGCGGGTGCATCTGTACAGCCCGCGCCGAGGATGGCTATGGCGCCGCTGGCGGATGACGGCGTAAATACGGCAGAGGAATTCAAGGCAGCACTGGAAGCGGGCGGTACGGTCGAATTGACGGGCAGCTTTGAAATTCCGGAAAAAATGGATATCGTTATTACGCAGCCCGTCACGCTCGATTTGAAAGGCAATACGGTCACAAAGACGTATGGCGAAATAAACCATTACTTTATGGTGATCCAAGACGGCGGTTCGCTGACGCTGAACGACTCGACCGGCGGCGGGAAGCTGGCTGCGACGGACAGCTCTTACGGCTATGGAATCGAACTTTGCAGCAATAGTACGCTTGTAATCAACGGCGGCGCATTGGAGGCAACGCAGGAAGCGATATGTAACCGTTACGGCGCCTCCGGTGTGACGCTGAAGATCAACGGCGGCTCGGTGGCGTGCACGGGATATGACAGTGCGCTCAGCTTGGCAGGCGCTTCGGGCATGACAGTAGACATCGCGGGCGGCTTGGTTACTGCAGCAAGCGGGGAAGCTATTTTTGCAACAGGAAATACTGAAAGTGCTTTGAAGCTGAACATCTCCGGAGGAACGCTGACCAGTGAGGACTGGACAGTATATGTGGACGGCGGCGTGGATGTGACAGTAAGCGGCAGTGCTGTGCTGGAAACGACTGGTTTCAAAGGGGCGGTTCGGCTCGACGGTTCTGATTCTCGCCCGTCTGCCCTCAAGATCACAGGCGGAACCATCAAAGGGGATTATATTGCCGTAGATGCGGAAGGAACATCCAAGATCACCATGACAGGCGGGGAGATCACGACAAACCGTGCCGCAGCGATGGAGGTTTCGGAGGAAGCGACGGCGGCGATTTCAGGAGGAACGCTGACCGGAGCTGATGGAAAAGCCGCATTGACAGGCGGAACAGATAAGATCACTGTCACAGGCGGAGCTTTCAGCAGCGATGTGGAAGCGTATGTGCCGGATGGCATTACGATAACGCAGGACGAAGAGGGGAACTGGATAGTTACCCGTTTGGACGTTGTTTATCTGAACGGCAAGAACGGAAAAGACGCAAATTCCGGCAAGGACGCGGCAAACGCGGTAAAGACGCTCGATAAGGCGCTCGAGCTTGTGGCGGACGGCGGCACGGTCTATATCTGTGGTGAGGTGACGGTCGATGCCTCCGCCGCAGTGAGCGGGATCAAATTCGCAAGAGCCGACGGTTATACAGGACAGTTATTTTCCGTAAGCGGAGCAGGGGTGGAATTGACGCTTTCGGACGTTGCTATTGACGGGAAGAACATAGACTGCGCAGGAACTGGACGTCTCGTTGCTGTTACGAACGGAGCCACACTCAATATCAAGGACGGAACAGAGCTGATCAACAACCATGCGACGGCTGTTTATGTCAATGTTGGCAGCTTTCTGAACATGAGCGGCGGCGCGGTCAAAGATAATTCGATCTCCGCTGAATATTCCGGGGGCGCGGGCATCTGCAACTACGGAACGACCAATATTACCGGCGGAGAAATTTCAGGGAATCAGGTGCCGGATTATTGCGGCGGCGGTATTTTGAATGAACGCGGGACCGTGACCATCAGCGGCGGTGCGGAAGTGAAAAACAACAGTGCGTCATGGGGCGCGGGCATCGCAGTACTGTCCGGAGCAAAGACAGTGCTTGACGGCGGCGTGGTCAGCGGAAACGAAGCTGAGGGAAACGGCGGCGGCATTTATCTGGAGGGCTTCACAAACTATGATGGAACTCCAGCTGTTTTTGAAATGAAAAGCGGATCCGTTACGGAAAATATTTCGCAAAGCGGAACGGGAGCCGGGATTTTCGGATATTATAACGACGGAGAAACCATCGTCAGAATATCGGGCGGCACGGTTGAGGACAACCAGTCGATAGACGAAGACATCGGTCACGGGATCACTCTCGCTGGCCTGCAGGAGGGGGATTATGCCAAGCTGGAGCTGAGCGGCAGCCCGAATATCTCAGGAGATGTATTTTTCCGAGATGATTATCCGGACGGATTTGTAATCGACGTAACGGATGAATTTACCCCGGCTGTACCTGTTGAGATCAACCGAAGCAACGGCGAATATGGAATTACAGCCGTGGAATATGCAGCGGGGCTTACGCCCGATCCGAAAGATTTTACTTCCGGCGCGCTGTTTGACGGACTTGTGGCCGACGGGCAGACATTGAAATGGGCGGAAGCAGAAATCGTGTATTTCTATGACGAAGACGGAACGGAATTCAGTGAATACCGGCACGGCGTAGTGCAGGGAGAAAAGATCGATCCTGATAACGTACCGGCACCCGAACGGGCAGGGTATACGCTTGCCGGGTGGAAGCTTGAGGACGGTGAAGCGTTATGGGATTTTGATACGGATGTAGTAAGCGCCAGAACCAAGCTGTATGCGGTCTGGACGCTGAATGCGCCTACGGTTTCCGTAAAAGCGGATGCTGAGACGGTGCATGTGGGAACGATCACGCTGACGGCGGAGGCATCCCATGATTTGACCGGAGCGGCGTATACCTATCAGTGGTATAAGGACGGCGAGGCGCTTGCCGGAGAAACGGGCGATACGCTGACAGTCAGCGAGAGCGGCAGCTATCTGGTGAAGGCAGCGGCTTCGGATGGTACAAAGACGTCCGACGAGGCGGAAAGCGAGCCTATTGTGCTGACGGTGGAAGGACATGTGTTCGGACCCGACTGGAAGTCGGATGAGACGGGGCATTGGCAGGAATGTGCCTGCGGCGAAAAAACGGAAGCGGAAGAACACATGAGCGACGGCGGCGTAGTTACGACCGAGCCGACGACCGTCGCGGAAGGAGTCAAGACCTATTCGTGCACGGTATGCGGCAGGGTACTCAGGACGGAAACGATCCCGCCGACGGTGAAAACGGTATATTACAAAGACGCGGCGACGGGCGTGATACTGAATACGGATACGACCAAGGTGCCGGAGGGCTCCTATCTGCTCGTGAAGCCGGTAGCGGAGACGGAGCAGGCGCACGCGGACGCGAGGGAAGCGCTGAAAGATAAGGCGGGGCGGTTCGTGCTGTATGACATCACGCTGGTGAATGCGGCGGGCGAGCCGATCCAGCCCGCGGGGGACGTGCTGATCGGGATCCCGACGCCGGATGGGTACGACACGTCGAAGCTGGCGGTGCACCGCATCAATGAGGATAAGACGACGGTGGAGCACGGGGTGACGGTGCAGGACGGCGTTTCCTATTTCCAGACGGACCACTTCAGCAAATATGCGCTGATCGAAAAGGGGAGCATGAGCGGAGCGGGAACGGATGACACGGCGAAAGATGAGGGCGCCGACTCCTCCGATACGCCGAAGACGGGCGACAGGACGGACATGACGCCGTATATCCTACTGGTGATAGCAGGGGGAGCGGCGGTCGCTGCTGCGGTCATTGTAACGATGCGGAAGAGACGGCAGTATGAAAAGTAAGAGATAGAAAACGAAAAAACGGCGGTGATGCATAGGGCATCACCGCCGTTTTTATACCGCCGATCAATTTATATTCCGGATAGGAAGCTTTTCAAGCCGTTATTTGCCGGACAAGGAACGTGCACCCGCAGGCACGCTTCTATAGCGGTTTTACGGCAGCACGGGCCAAGCGCCGTAAGCCCGGAAAATATCCAGCCCCGCGGCGGAGAGGCTTTTTTTGATAAAAGCAGGCGGCATACGCAAGGCATCACCGCCGTTTTGGTATCCGCGGGGAGCGGCATTTTCCGCAGTCATTGGAAAATAAACGAAACGGCTCTTAAACGGGCCGGCAGTGCGCAGGAAAAAGGGCAGCGGGGCATATCCGCATGGGTGTCTGCCGATAGGATTTTGCAGTCAGCCGTTTCGCAGGCCCTGCAAGCGCGCCCGGCGCTTATTGGCGGACGGCGGGAGCCAGAAGATATCCGGCCGCCTGTTCGCCATCGCCGAAAAAAGTTCCGGACAGCTTCCAGACGGGGAGATTTTGCTGCATCCCATATCCATACATGTATAGAAGTTCAGCCTTGTCAAAGACAGCGGTCTGCGGGTGAATGGAAGCTTCGCCTTTCAAATCAGAAACAACATAGCATTGATGCGTATTCAGAACCGCTGCGAGCGCCTCGCCCGGGGGCATCAGCTCTGCCTCCCGGTAGGGAACGAACTGCGCAAGAGAGCTTGAGACGGAATAGATTCCCTCGCTGTCGGAGAGGACGGAAAGCCCGCCGATGCGCGTAGGATCGTCCTCCCCCGCCTCATAAAGGACCTCTTTTCCGTCGGGGCGTTCCGTGCCGTCCGCGTTGACGCCCAGCGTATCCTGCACGGTCCTTTGCAGGCCGTCTGCCCAAAGGCCGCGTTCCCGCAGGAATGCTTCTGCTTCCGAAGCGGCCTGTTCGTCCGTTTTTTCACCGGGGAGCCCCGTAGGCTCGCGCAGCAGGCAGTTCCAGCTGTCGCCATACGGCGAAACGGAAAGAGAAGCGCCGCCGCTGCGCAGGATAAGATAGCCGTATTCAGCTTCGGGCGTACCGGAAATGGAGAAAGCTTCCATAAGCACGGAGAGCAGTTCTTCCTGAGACGGCCCGGTGCGCGCGTAGGTCATGGCTGCGGCGGGGAGCGTATCCCGGCCCGTATATTCAGCCTGCTCCGGCACGCCTAAAGTATAGGAAAAATTATATTTGAATTCACGGGCGTTTTCCGCCGCGGAAAAGCCGAGGAACACGGCGGGCAGCAGGGCAAGCGCCGCAGCCCACGCAACGATCCGGGAAGGACGGGCCGTTCGGTTTTTTCCGCACAGGGAAAGAAGGGAAAACAGGGAATAGCCGACGATCCCGCCCCAAGTATTCAGAAGAATGTCATCCACATCGAACGCCCGTCCGCCGGGCAAAATGACCTGAAGCGTTTCGATGAGGAGCGTCGAACAAAAGGAAATGAGCGCGATCCTGTGCAGCTTTCCGGTTTTCGGGAATATCCACGGCAGGAATATGCCCAGCGGTATGAACAGCAGGACGTTGAGGAAAAGAAGCTGAAGCGCAACAGACGAGCCGCTCCTGAAAGCGAACAGGACGCTGGAAAGGGGAAGCAGATTCGCGCTACCCTGCGCGTCCGAGCCGCCGTCCGGCACGAGCGTCAGCATGCCTACACAGATGACATAGGCCAAAAAAAGACAGCGCAGCACATGCGTTCCCGGTTTTGCAGGAAACCGCCTGCGCGTAAAAAGCCAAAGCAAAGCATAAGCGGGCACGGCGATCATCAGGCCGAATGCCCCTGTCATCAGCATGGTACGGACATTGCTGCCCATATCTCCAAAATACATAGCGTTGCCTTTCTTGGAACCGGAAATATGTTTGGAATGGAACAGACGGCAAGCGTGTTATTTGAGCATCTCGCGGACGATGGCTGAAATGTGGACCTGCGCCGTATCGAGCGCGGGAACGGACAGGTCGCCCGGTCGGATCATCAGGGGAAGCTCTGTGCCGCCGAGTACGACCGCGTCGGCATGAGAATTGCGGATCAATTCTTCCGTGAACTCGAGCATAGCCTCCTTATCCGCAGGGCGGGCGGTCCCATCCTCCAATTTGGAAAAAATCGTATTGTGTACAAACTCCCGGCCCTCCCGGTCCGGGATCAGCGCTTCGATGCCATAGCGCGGGAATGCTTCCGTATAAAGCCCGTTTGCCATCGTGAAGCCCGTGCCCAATATGATGACCCGCGCGCAGCCTGCATCGGCAGCGAAACGGCATACCGATTCCACGATGCTCACAAGGGGCAGAGGAGATTTTTCCTCAAGCTCGCGGAACACGATATGCGGCGTATTGGAGGCGATAGCCGCGAATTCAGCGCCTGCGTTTTTCAGGCTGCGGACGGCGGCGAGCAGCATGGAAACGAGCGGCGTCCATTTTTCCTGCGCCACAAATGCGAACGCTTCCGCCATGTCTATGTTTTCGAGTGTGAAAGCAGGATAACTGCCATCCCCCTTTGCGGCGCGGTATCCTTCGACGATCCCGCTGTAATAGGAAAGCGCAGCGGCGGGCGTACCGCTGATGATGCCGGCTTTTTTCATAAGAATCCTCCGTATATGCTGTACCGTTTACTTTTAGTTTACTTTCCGCAGGCAGGCGCGTCAATAGAAAACCGCTTTCCCCAAACACGGGAAAGCGGCAAAAAACGAATCAAAAACGCTCGAATTGGGCCGCGCCTTTGGTCATCAGACTGCGGTACAGGAGGATATCGAGCGCCGTTACGGCCGCAAAGGCGATGACGATCACAAAGGAACCGGCCATCGCGGCGAAAATCGCCGGAACAGCGACCAGAACCACGCCGACCAGCAGGGTGAGAAGCGTAGGCTTGCTTTGCTTGATGACCGTCACCTCGTTCGTCCAGTCGAAATTAGGGCTGTCTAAGTTGGCTTTCAGCCCGAACAGAGCGATGAACAAGCCGTACGCGAGCGGCAGCGCATAGGTCATGACCGCATGGAGAGGCTGCGGCGAGAGTGCAAGGTTGAACAGCGTTCCGCAGACGGCGATCGTGGGGATATACAGCACCAGCGATACGTTGAGCTTTGCTTTCAGAACAAGGCGCGTATCGACCGGGAGGGAACGCACGATCCACAGGTTTTTCCCCTCAAGCGAAACGGAGACTGCCGTTGTGGAGCCGAGGGCAAGGAAAAACGCGATGGCAAGCGGTGCGTTGACCGTGAGAAAATAATCGAACCCCGGAATGTCCGCGTATGTTCCAAGGCCGTCCACGCCCGAGACGAGCAGAATGATTGCAACGACGACCAAAAGCAGCGGGCCGACCGCCGTATTGAGCACATATTGCGAAGAAGAGAAATACCGCTTGAGCTCCCTTTGATACAGCGCCTTTTTCGGAGACTGCGTCCGAAGCTCCGTCATTTTATAGTCTCCGGCTGCGCGCGTCGTGGTGATGGACGTATTGAGCCGTTTGAACAGCTTGGCAACGACCGCCGTAAAAACGGCGAAAGCGCCGAAAGAGATCAGCAGGAACAGGAGCAGGGAAAGCACGTCATAGCTGCCGACCGCATTTCCGTACAGCGCCGCGAGCGGATAGACGCTTGTGACCACGCCGTTTACCATATCCCCGACGTCCGCGAAATCCAGCATAATGTCGCCGGAATTTGTCCAGAATGTCATCCAGACGATCATAAACACCATGAACGCCGCGACCGTAAGGACGACGCTCAGGCCGCTCTTCCGCTTCACGCGGGAGGCTGCTACCGCGATGAGCGTACCGATGACCGTCGCAATGATGATGGGCAGCAGAGGAATGGCGAGGAACGTCAGGATAAAAAACGGGTAGAACAAGGCTGCAGGCTGCGCGATGATGGCGTAGGCCACGCCCGCAGGAACCATGACGGCGAGCACGAACAGCGCGTTTAAAATATACAGGACCAAAATGCGGCTTGCGATCAGCGTGCCCGTACGAATCGGAAGCGACATCTGAAGGTCATAGTCCCGGAACCCGAAAAGCGTGCCGTTCACCTTATAGATGGTCGTGAAAAGGACCATAACGGATGCGGCGACCATCATGAGGTTGAGGACCATATATTCCGTGTGCAGGGGAGCAAGACTGCTCATAAGACCCATACAGATACCGAATACCGCAAATATGACGACGGCATAGCAAAAGACCATGAGGACCGTCATCCCCGTTGATTTCGTGCGTTTTTCATGTGTATACCTCGCTTTGTTGAAGCCAAAGGAGGTGCGCATATATGCTTTCAGCAATAAACCAAGATTATTCATCGATCAGCTCCAGAAATACATCTTCAAGACTCTCGTCGCCCTTTACCTCTTCAATGCTTCCCGCGCGCAGCAGCCTGCCGCCCTTGATGATGGCAATCTTGTTGCACAGCTTTTCCGCCACCTCGAGAACGTGCGTGGAAAAGAAGATCGCGCTGCCGTTTTCGCACATCTCGTGCATGAGCTGCTTTACGGTGTGCGCCGCTTTCGGGTCGAGCCCCACGAACGGTTCGTCGAGCACCAGAAGCTTCGGCTTATGGATCAGCGCGGAGATGATCGCAAGCTTTTGCTTCATACCGTGCGAATAGGAGGAGATCAGGTCGCCAAGGTTTGCCGTGATCTCGAAAAGGTCCGCGTACTTTTTGACGGAGGCCTCGCGCTCCGGCTTTGGGATAGCAAAGATATCGCCGATAAAATTCAGGAACTGGATCCCCGTCATATTGTCGTAGAGGTCGGGATTATCCGGGATATATGCGGTGAGGCGCTTACATTCGAGGGGCTTTTCCCGAATAGACATGCCGTCGATTTCAATCTCGCCGCTGTCAAATTCCAGAATGCCTACCACGGCTTTGATCGTCGTGGTCTTACCCGCGCCGTTGTGCCCGATGAAGCCATAGATATCGCCGTCCTCGACCGTAAGAGAAAGGTCGTCAACGGCTTTCGTTCCGCCTTTATAGCTTTTGGTAAAATGTTTGATCTCAAGCATGAGAATACCTCCGAATGCCAAACTATGCACCTATCATATCACACAGAAATGGAGCGGGCAATGGGCGGCGCGCCTCTTTTCAAAATGCTGGGAAATGCGCGCTTCCCTGCGGCCTTGCCTGCTGTGCAAAAGCCATCCTTTTTGTGCGGCATTTGCCGATAGGCTCTTTAAGCTCCATTATAAATCACTCAAAGTTTATTTTTAAGGCGTGGTGTTAGCTCTATGCTAATAAAAAAGGAGCTAAAAGATGAAAAGTGGAGATATCCTTGGAACGACGGTCCGTGAAGCCCGGATCTCTGCGGGCATGACGCAGGAGAGGCCGGCGGAGGAGATGGGCGTTACTCCGACTCATATCAAGCATATAGAGAGCGGGCACAGGAAGCCATCGGTGGAGCTGCTTTTTGCGCTCGCAAGGAAGCTGGATATTTCTCTGGACAGCCTGCTTTTCCCGCAGCGCCCGGAAGAACCGCATATATGCAGAAGAGGCATGGAACTGATGCGCAGGTGCAGCGAGAGTCAGGCGGCATTCATCGTCGCCGTTTTGGAGGACCTTCTGAAAAGCGGTTTGCGGTAGACCGAATAAGCGGTGGGAGCAAAAAGGCGGTTCCGGGGAGGGAACCGCCTTTTTGCAGGTATATGACCGGGCTGTTTTTATGCGGCAGGCCGGGGAGGGCGCGCCGCCGTATTGAGTGGGGAGAAAAATGAAATATTTTTCAAAAAGGGGAGCAGGCTGCTCCGCCCGATAAAAAAACGGCCCGTCTTGGGCCGTTTGAGCATACGATGCATAAAAACCGTACCGCATTCTTCATCAACCCAAGAATCGCTATACTGCTGTCTTTAGGGAGAATATCCTGACTTATGCATCATCCCTTTGAAAAGCGCCTTCCCGCACAGAGCAGTGGCTCGTTGCCTTTCTGGTCCGCAATTACAGTTGTGGTTTGCAGCGCCGGACTTTCACCGGCTTCCTCTCGATCGCCGAAGCAACCATAAAGACATGATTCAATTGTATGTTATTATTATACCTGTTTCTGCCAAAAAAGCAACGGAATATTTTCTTCTTTTTGATACAGAAATCTTTTTTTTGGGAATTTATGCGCCAAGCAGGTGCTCGAGCAATATTTTCAGGCCAATCCCGATGAGCACGATGCCGCCGACGACCATCGCTTTTTTCTCGAACGCGCTTCCGAGCCGCTTGCCGAGGGTCGCGCCCAAAAAGCTCAAAAGGAACGTCGTAACGCCGATGATGGCTGCGCCGACAGAAATGTCCGCCTTGACCAGCGCGAGGCTCACGCCTACGGCAAGCGCGTCGATACTGGTGGCGACCGCCATAAAGAAAAGCGTCTTATGAGAAAGCATACTTTCGCGCACGCCGCACGCCTTTTGTTCCTCTTTGCCGCGCAGCGCGTCTGCGATCATTTTGATGCCGATCAGCGCCAGAAGCCCGAATGCGATCCAATGGTCGAACGCGCTGATGTAATCGATGACAGACGTTCCGAGCAGCCAGCCAAGCGTAGGCATGAGCGCCTGAAAGCCGCCGAAATAAAGGCCGATCTTGACGGCGTCCCGTTTTTTGAGATCGGGCACGCAGATGCCGGTAGACACGGAAACAGCCAGCGCGTCCATCGAAAGGCTCACGCCGAGCAGGATAAATGATAAAAAATCCAATCGTTTTTCTCCTAAACCCAAGTAGATTTATTATAATATGGAGGCACGGTCTTTGCAATGCTTTACCGGAAAAGAAAACGGCGGGAATTTCCCGCCGTTTACCATTACATGGACTCCCGGTAAATACGTTCTGCGTCTTCCGGCGAGACGGGAACGGGGCACGCGTTCATATTACCTTTCATGGCCTCGAACGCGTCCTGCGCCATAGTGGAAATCATATCCTCCTTTACGCCGAGAGAAGAAAGCGGGACATCGAGCCCGAACCGTCCGAGGAACCGTTTCATCGTCTTCCCGCAGCCGCGTGCGAGCGCTTCCTCATCCTGCGAGGGATCGGCGCCCATGATGACAGCGACCTTTGCAAATTTTTTGATATCGCTTTTCCATGTAAATTCCGTTACTGCAACGGCGATAGCCGAAAGCGCGAGGCCGTGCGGCACACCGTAATGACCGCTGATGCTATGCCCAAGCCCGTGAATGGCATGCGTGCCGGAAATGCTGATCGCCGGACCGGCGATCAGGTTGGCGAGCGACATAGCGCTGCGGGCCTCTATATCCTGTGGAGTCTCGAGACATTTGCCAAGATTCTCCGCTGTGAGCTCCATCGCACGGACGGCTAAAATATCCGTAAAATCGTTCGCGCTGAGCGAAACATAGGATTCGTACGCATGGAAGAATACGTCGATCCCGGTATTGACCGTTACGCTCCGCGGCATGGAAAGGGTAAGCGCCGGGTCTACGATGGCAACAGCCGGATAGGTGAGGGGCGGCCAGCCAAGGCCCGGCTTTTTGCCCGTTTCAGGATCTGTCACCACCGCCCAAGGGGTGGCTTCGCTGCCCGTACCCGCAGTCGTGGTGACGGCGATCACAGGCAGTGTACGGAGCTCTTCCGCTTTTTTTCCGGCGCATTTCCCGCCCGGGATATAGTCGCGCACGGCCCCGCCCGAGGCGCACAGCAGGGCGATCAGCTTTGCAGAATCGAGCGGGCTGCCGCCTCCTACGCCGATCACAAGATCGCACGCATGTGCGCGCGCAAAATCCACCCCTTCGTCTACGACCGGAATGGAAGGGTTCTCGTTGATTTTAGCATAAACAAAGGATTCCACGCCCCGCTCTGCGAGCAGCGCCTGAATGTGCGCGAGCAGCGCCGTCTTTTCGGGACGCACGCTTTTTCCCGCGATAATGGCGGCGCGCTTTCCGAAATGCGCCGCATATTCGCCGACCGTATCCGCGCAGCCTGCGCCAAACACGATTTTCCCCGGGATCTCCGCTACAAAATTTTTCATATCATCCTCCTGAATCTGTTTGATTTCGGTTTCTCATATTTTCAGTATACCACAATTCCTGTTTATATCGAATAAAAAACGCGCAGCCGTTCGGCTGCAATGCCGGAGCCGGACTATGCAAAACGCCCCCGGAACATCAAAACCGGAGGCGTCTTGCATCATATCATAATGGAAGTTTTTCAGCAACGTCGGGCGTCCGCCGCTCGTCCGAATACGGGAAAGGGACATTGGAAAGACCCTGTATGAATGTTGGTTCCCCTTCCGAGAGTGTAAAGCGAAGGGAAGTAGTCTATATGAAATTTTTGGTTTCCATTTATCCCGCTGTCTCGGACAAAACCGTTTCCCGCCGCTTGCGCAGCCGGAAACCGGACACTGCAATCATCATATCATGCTAAAAAAAGAATGCAAGAGGCTGCGGCAAACCTTAATATAAACTTAACACGGAGATTTTTATTGAAATCTGTATACAGCATGATATACTGGACACAACAAAGACAGGGGAGGACGGGGCTATGACCGGAACCAGAAAAGTCTTTCGCGTTATTTTGACCGTTCTTGCGGCGGCCGCCGTTCTGTTGGCCGCGTTTCTCGTTTTTCTGACAGTGACGGAATACAGGCCGGCGGACGTAGAACGCATAGATGTCGCCGGCACGGCGGACGCGCGACCGGAAGGGACGGTGCGCCTGATGACCTATAACATTGGCTACGGCGCGCTTGGAAAGGAACAGGACTTCTTTATGGACGGCGGCAGCATGGTGCGCCCGGACAGCGCTGATATCATCAGCGAAAATCTGGCAGGAGCAGCGGACGTGCTGAAACGCTATCCCGCGGACGCGGTATTTTTGCAGGAGGTAGACGTGGATTCACACCGTTCCTATTATGTGGATGAAGCGGCGTATCTGCATGCGGCTGCGGGCGGGAACGCGGCGTTTGCCTATAATTACAACGCGGCGTTCGTACCCTATCCGGTTCCGATGATCGGAAAAGTAGAGGGCGGGCTTCTGACGCTTACGGAGCTTGCGGTGGAGGACGCTTCGCGCGTGGCGCTGCCCGTTCCGTTCCAGTGGCCCGTAAGCACATGCAACCTCAAGCGCTGTCTGCTCGTGTGCCGCATGCCTTATAACGGACACGAGCTTGTTTTGGTCAACCTGCATCTTGAGGCGTATGACGACGGGGAGGGAAAGGCTGCGCAGACAAAGGTTTTGATGGACTTCCTCCAGTCGGAATATGAGAAAGGAAATTATGTGATCGCAGGAGGGGATTTCAACCAGACGTTCCCCGGCATAGAAACGTTAGTCCTCGATGCGGAAAGCTGGATGCCCGGAACACTGGACGCGCTTCCGGACGGCTGGAATTTTGCTGTGGACGGCTCTGCGCCCACATGCAGGCTGCTTTCCGGCCCTTATACCGGGGACCGGGAAAATACGCAGCTTTATGTGATAGACGGTTTTATCCTTTCCCCGAATGTGGCCCTGAAAAGCGTAAAGACGCTGGATCTTGATTTTGAGTATACGGACCATAATCCCGTTTTGCTGGAGGCAACGCTTGTATGACGGAACGAAAAGAGGAGCGAACGGCTGTGACCATAGACGAGATGCAGGAGATGTTGGAGGAGCTTGCGGAGGAAATTCCCGAGGCCTTTTTTGAAGAGCTGAACGGCGGCATCGTCCTGCTCCCGCGCGCGGAACGGCATCCGCGCGGAAAGGGCGGGCTGTATACGCTCGGGTGTTATTTTTCCGGCGGAGAGCTGGGGAGGTATATCGCTGTTTATTATGGTTCGTTCCGGCGGGTGTTTCCGAATGCCACGCGCAGCGAGCTGAGGGAAGAACTCCGCAAAACGCTGCGCCATGAATTCAGGCATCATGTGGAATCGCTGTGCGGAGAAAACGGACTCGAGGTGGAGGATGAGATCTTTTTGCAGGAGTATCTGCGCTCGCTGGAGGAGCGGTAAGCTACAAAACAGGGGGAGGCGGCCTATGAAAAAAATAGGGAGCGTATGTCTTGCGGTTTTGACGGCAGCCATGCTTTTCAGCGCGTGCGCCGCGCCCGCACCGGACGCGGTTCAGTCTGCCGAGGCTGAAGCACCGGAGCCAGCGCATACGCAGGAATCTGCTCCGACACCGAAACCCGCTCCGCCGCCAAAGCCGCCGAACGCGGAAGCACTGCTTGCGGAATTTTCTTACGGCGGCCCGCTGCCGGAGGCGCTTTATCCGGCGGAGGAAGAGCGCGGCTATGAGACGGTTCTGGCTCACCCGGAGATTACGGAAGAGATAGAAGAAGCGTTCACGGCATGGGCGGAAGAAGCGGGGCGCTATCTTTCGGACGAATGCTCCGGCTATTATGGGGAAGCGTGGAACGGCTGCAAGGCGGAGCGACCGGAATGGCAGATGCTTGCCGCCGCCGCGCTTGCGTGCGAAGCGCCGGAGGATCTGCCTGCCGCTTTCGCAAACCTTGTAAGACCGGAAACAGAAACGAAGCAAGGAAGCGGGCAAAAGACCGTTTCTGTGGTGCTGCGGGCAAAAACGCCGCAGGAAGCGTTCCCGCTGCCGGAGGAAAAGGGCGCGCCCATGCCAATGGAATTTTTTACCGCCACCTATCTGCTCACCGTTTATGACGAAGAGGGACAGCCGAGGGAAAACAGCGGGGAGCTGGCGGAGCTTTCGGAAAGGCTGACATTTCCTTTTGCGGAGCGGTATGAGTTTTGGGACGGCTGGTATTTAGACCGCGACGGCGGCGCCCGGCGGCACACAGGGACGGATATTTTATGCCCGGAGGGGACGCCGGAGCTCGCGTGTGTGGACGGAACGGTCCTTGCCGTGGGGAGCGGGGACGGAACCGGGAACTATGTGGTGATCGAAGGAGCGGACGGCACGCAGTATCATTATTACCACATGGTGGAAGTGTCGCAATTCGTTTCTGTGGGAGACCGCGTTGTGCGCGGGCAGGCCGTTGGCCTTGCAGGCAACACGGGAAACAGCACGACCGACCATCTGCACCTTGCGGTGGTTATGCCGGAGGGATTTTATATCGACCCGTACCCGTATCTAATGGAAGCGGAGGACGCGCCGGAGCTGTGACAGAGGCGGCGAAAAAGCGGATATTGTTTATCGAAGGGAAAAACGGCGCCGAAAGGCGCCGTTTCTGTTATCCTTATTTTCACTATAACAAGGCAAAGTCCCCGCTTTCGATCACGGACTTCATTTGGCATAAACAGAAAGGGTGCCCGGCAGGATCGAGCATGACCGTCCAATCGTTAGAAAACTGTTCGTCTGCGACCGCTGCGCCGCACCGGACCGCATATTCGACTGCTTTTTCCAGATCGTTTACGGCAAAATCCAGATGCGCCATTTGCTGTTGTGCTTCGGGCGCATCCGGCCATACGGGCGGCCGGTAAGCGGCGTTCCGTTGAAACATGACGCCGGGGTAGCTTCCCTGCCGCGCTCCCGGCGCGCCGACGCATGCGTATTCCTCATCGGAAAATACGATTTCCCACCCGAGCAGAGCCGCATAGAATTTTGCTAACTTCAGCGGCTCCGGACAATCCAGAGTGACGGTATACAGTTTGATTTTCAGCCCATCTTCCATGCGCAATAGCCTCCCGGAGCAAAAGGTGTCCGGCAAAGCTCCGTCAGATGGCGCTGCCGCCGGATATAGCCTTATTGTACCATAAAGCGCGGTGGGGGAAAAGAAAGGAGGGCAGCCTGCCGAACGCCCTTTTTATGCCTGTTTTTGATTGACTTTAGGTGCCAAATATCCCATAATAATAAGGTATATCGAATTTATGGATCGTCGGAGGCGAAAGCAAGTTGAATTTTACGGAGAATGAAAAGAAGTGGCAGAAGAAATGGGCGGAAACGGGCATCTACAAATATGATAAAAACAGCGAAAAGCCCAAGCATTATGTTTTGGAAATGTTTTCCTACCCCTCGGGCGCAAAGCTGCATGTAGGGCATTGGTATAATTACAGTCTTTCCGATACCTATGCGCGCTTTATGCGCATGAACGGATATAATGTGTTTCACCCGATGGGCTTTGATGCGTTCGGCCTCCCGGCGGAGAATTATGCCATTAAAACGGGTATCCACCCGCAGGATTCCACGCTTCAGAACATCGCGACGATGGAGGAGCAGCTCAAAGCGATCGGCGGCACATGGGACTGGAACTATGAGGTCAAGACCTGCCTGCCGGATTATTATAAGTGGACGCAGTGGTGCTTTTTGCAGCTGTATAAGCATGGCCTTGCCTACCGTAAGGCGGCGCCCGTCAACTGGTGCCCGTCGTGCAACACCGTGCTCGCAAACGAGCAGGTGGTGGAGGGCTGCTGCGAGCGCTGCGGAACGCAGGTCACGCGGAAGCATCTGACGCAGTGGTTTTTTAAGATCACGGATTACGCGGAGCAGCTTTTGGAGGGCCTTGACCGCATCGACTGGCCGGAAAAGACCAAGCTGATGCAGAAGAACTGGATCGGAAAATCGCAGGGCGGCGAGGTGAAATTCGACATCGCAGGCGGCGGCGACTTTACCGTGTTTACAACGCGCGCAGATACGCTCTGCGGCTGCACCTATGTGGTCGTCTCGCCCGAGCATCCGCTGGTGGAGCAGATCACTACGCCGGAGCAGAGGGCTGCGGTGAAGGAATATCAGGAATACGCGGCGCGCGCAAGCGAGATCGACCGCCTGTCTACCACACGCGAAAAGACGGGCGTGTTTACGGGCGCGTATGCGGTGAACCCGATCAACGGGCGCAAGGTGCCGATCTGGACGGCGGATTATGTGCTTGCAAGCTATGGAACGGGCTGCGTGATGGCAGTTCCCGCGCACGACGACCGCGACTATGCGTTTGCGGAGAAATATCATCTGCCCATCGAGCGGGTGATAAAGTCCAAGGATGGCTCGGACGACGCGCTGCCCTTTACCGAGCATGGTATTCTCGTAAACAGCGGGAAATATGACGGACTCACGACCGAAGAGGGGAAAAAGGCGATTTTGGGCGACCTCGAAAAAGAGGGGCGCGGCGGCTTTAAGACAAATTACCGCCTGCGCGACTGGCTGGTTTCCCGCCAGCGGTATTGGGGCGCGCCCATTCCGATGGTATATTGTGAAAAGTGCGGAGAGGTTCCTGTGCCGGAATCGGAGCTTCCCATACAGCTGCCGTACGACGTGGATTTCACGCCGGACGGTACTTCGCCGCTCGCCAAGCACGAGGGCTTTGTGCATACGACCTGCCCGGTTTGCGGCGGCCCGGCCCGGCGCGACGTGGACACGATGGACACCTTCGTATGTTCCTCATGGTATTACCTGCGCTATCCCGACAACAAAAATGAAAAGGAAGCGTGGAGCAAGGAAGTGATCGACCGCATGCTTCCGGTGGATAAATATATCGGCGGGGCAGAGCACGCGTGCATGCACCTTTTATACGCGCGGTTCTTCACCAAAGCGTTCCATGATATGGGCTATGTGGATTTCGACGAGCCGTTTGCGTCGCTCGTCCATCAGGGCGTGATCTTAGGGCCGGACGGGGAAAAGATGAGCAAAAGCCGCGGGAACGTCATTTCACCGGACGAGCTCATCAAGAAATATGGTTCGGACACCCTGCGTATGTATCTGGCGTTCGGCTTCAATTATGTGGAGGGCGGCCCGTGGAACGACGACGGAATCAAGGCGGTGCACCGGTTCCTCGAACGCGTGGAGCGCCTTGTAGACGCGGCAGCCGCTATGCAGGGCGGCAGTGGTAAGGTGGATTTCGACGTCAATTACCAGCTGAATTATGCGGTCAAGTATGTGGCGCGTGATATTCCGCAGTTCTCGTTCAATACGGCGGTCGCACGCATCATGGAGCTTGTGAACGCGATGTATAAATATATGGACGGGCAGCCGGACGCGGCGTTCCTGAAAGAGACCGCGAAAAAGCTGTGCCTGATCCTCGCGCCGTTCGCCCCGCATTTTGCGGAGGAGATGTGGGCGCGCCTCGGCGGAGAATATTCGGTATTTAACCAGCCTTTCCCGGTGTGCGACGAAAGCGCGCTTGTACGCTCTACCGTCAATATGGCGGTGCAGCTGAACGGTAAGGTGCGCGCAAAGTTCGATATTTCCGCGGACGCAGGCAAGGAAGAGATCGAGCAATATGTCCGCGGCGAATTCGCGGGGCTGTGGGAAGGGAAAGAGATCGTCAAGCTTATCGTCGTTCCCGGGCGCATCGTGAATATCGTGGTGAAATAGAACGTAAGGATAGATTGGAAAGGCCCTGCAATGCAGGGTCTTTTTTGTAAGGGGAAAAAAGGTTGACGGGGAACTGTCGTATAGGCGTCATGGGAATGGTAGCGTTTTTGTGATAGAATAGTAATGTGGAAGCAGTGGGGGAATACTGCCAAAAGAGACCGGAAGCATTCGGTCTCTTTTGTTATGCAGAAAAAAGGAAAGGAGCAAACAGGATGAAAAAGGAGAAGAAAAGGAATTGGTATGAGGAGCAGAAGGAGAGGAGGGAAAGAGAACAGCGGGAAAAAGAGGCGCGGGAGCAGCGGAGGAAAGCGGCGCAAAGGAGAAGAGCGGAGCAGGCCGGAACGGGGAACGGATATGCGGGGGTGGAAAAAAAGACGGCCGAACCGTGGAAAAGCACGGCCGGAACGGGGAAAAATCAAACGGACGTTGCTGCGGAAGGAGTTTTGCCGCAGGGAAAACGGATTAGAGCGGAAGCTGCTCCGACGTGGGTGAACACGGCAGGGCCGGGAGGAGGCGCAGAGCTGTGGAAGCAGGTGAAGCTGGAACCGGGGGAGACGGCGGCGGATTACTATGAAAAGAAACGCAAGCAGCGGGAAGCGGACAGGCAGAAGACAGACGCAGCATTCAGCCGTGCGCTGGAGGAGACGCAAAAGGAGCTGCGGGAGCAGCGGCTGGGCGTAGCAGAGGGCTTTGGGAGGAAGAAGCGGTACAACCGGAACTATGAGGACCTGTTCGGGCTGCCGGAGGGAGGAGACTTCCGAAGCCGCGTGGAGGGAACGCGCGGATGGGATAAGCTGAACGGGAGCGAGCAGTATGATAGAATGGTGTATATACAGGAGGAATTGGAGAGGCGGAAAAAAGAACGGGAAAAGGAAGAAGAAATAGGGTATAATACGATCAACGGGAGAAATAAACAGCGGGATGTATGGAACGGGCAGTGGCCGCCGCGGACGATGGAGCATAGGGCGGCGGAGGCGGAGCCGCAGAGAAGAGCCGGAAGAGAAACGCCGGGAGCAGTATGGAGCGGCCCGGCAATCGTCAAAAGGCCGGAGGAAATCCCAGAGGACGCATGGGATGGGCTCGACTGGCGCGGGCGGCTTAACGCAATTAGCAGGATAGAAGGGCCGAAACAGCAGGAGGCATGGATCGCCGGAGAGCGGGAGGCGGCGGATCAGCCGACAACCGGCAGAGCAGGCGCGGAATTTCTGATGGCAGATGTGAATGAGGCGCAGGCGACACGGAAAAAAGAGGGCGAAACGGAAGAAGCGCCGCTGTTTTTCCCGGGCGGGGCGGAAGAGATGATGGAATATCTGCGCGAGCACCCGGACGCAACGCTGCCGAACGGCATGAGCGGAAGAATGGTCGCGGAGGCGGATAAAATCGTGGGACAGAAAGAAGAACAGGAGTTGAATCCAGCGGAGATATGGGAAACAATAAGCACAGAAACAGGCTCGGAATCTTCTTTTGATATTACAAAGGGATTGGAAAACCTAAATCTTGAGGGAACGGACGCTTTGAAAACACCGGCAGCAATGAGCAAGGAAGGGGCGATAATGGAAGCGGTTTTAAATGCCTTTGGATTTTTTGCGGATTCCTATGATACAGATGATTTCAAAAAGGAAATACAGGTAAAAAATAAGGGAACCGAAAATGAAGAGAAACGAATCGTGACACAAGTTGGCTCTTTATCAAACAGAAGAGAAAAAGCGAAATATGAACCAGGAGTCGAATATAGCTTAAGAGAGCAATATGGAACATCGGAAATAGGAAAGATAAAAAGCGAAGCTCTTGCGGAAAATTGGTTCCAACAAATTACCGGAGAAGAACCAGAAGTCGGGAAATTTTATGACATTAAAGTTATTTTCAATGAAGATTATCTGAATGATCCTTATATGCTTTCCTATATTGAAGATAGTAACGGAAACACAACATGTATTTCCAATACGCAGGGAATACAAATATTTTTAACAGAAAGCGGTGGTTTTACGAAACCAAGAAAAATTGATATAACGAATGTATTATCACATACTGTCGAATAGTAAAAGGAGAAGGGAAATGAAAAGAGGCAGAGAGATAAAATCCACATATAACTATGAGGTATATAAATGGCTTCCGTGGCTCAAGGCTGCTGCGGTTATTGGATATTTTTTGGGAACGATGTCTTTTTCCCTGCAAATGCCGCTTCATCAATTAGCGCTGGGAAGCGGAGCGCTGTTTTTTGAGGAAGCGGTGCTGACAGGGGTTTTCTTTTATGGAGTGACGTGGCTGTATAGATGGGTCGTGTATGACCAAATCAAATTCTGGGATAAAAAGACGACGGCTATGATTCTGTGTGGAGCCGGATTGAGGCTTTTTATCAACTGGATTATTTTATATACGCAGCAGGGTGATCTTTTGACTATGCTTTTTATGTATGCGGTAACAAACAGCTTTTTTATCGCTATATCGCTGATCGTTTCCATCCCTCTTTTGTTTTTCGCGATAGACGGCCGGAAATGGAGCAAAGAAGAAGCGCCCGGCAAGCCGCAAAAGTGGATAGGCCGGATCGGCGCGGGCGTATGTATGGTAAGCATAGGGGTCATGATTGTCAACCTGTGCCTCAACACGCCGGTAGAAGGTATTATGCCGATTCCGGATATAACGAATATAAATATGCTGGAGTTTATCACCTATTTTACAGCTCCGCAAAAAGAAGTTGTTTTATCTGACCTTAATAATAGTTTGGGATCAACGGCGGCAGCGGCGTTATTCCTTTTGCTGTGGACCAAAACAGAGCCGGGGAAAGGAGTGTGTAAAGCAGCCTGACGAATATAAAGGGAGGGACAGTTATGAAGAAGATTAAGCGTATGGCCTGCATGATCTTATGCGGGCTGATGCTATGGACTTTGGCAGGCTGCGCGGAGCAGCCGCCCAAAGTGCCGGATACGGACGCAGCATCGAAAATTACATACAATACGAATATTATTGCGGCTATACAAAACGATGGACGTGTGGTGATTGCAGGACTATCCATGGGTGCGGGACGCGGCCAGTATGCGGCGCACAAATGGAAAGATATCCGCCAGATCGATTCGAGTGGGTTGCATATCGTGGGAGTAAAAAAGGACGGGACCGCCGTTGCCTGTGGGTATAACAGCGAAGGCCAGTGTGATGTCATGGACTGGACGAACGTAAAGCAGGCTGCCGCGATTTCATCGGAAACGATCGCGCTGTTTGAGGACGGAACGCTGGGCACGACAAACCCGGAACACGCGGAGGAGTTTAGTGCGGCAAGGGATATAACGGCGATCGCCTGTGACAAACTTTACGGGAACGTTATCGCCCTGAAAGAGAACGGGACGGCGGAGGCGTTTATCACTTATCCACCCTTTCAAAGCTTGGCGCGGGAAGTAGAGAAGTGGAAAGATATTACGCAGGTCAGCGCGGGTCTCGGATATTTTACCGGGTTGAAGGAAGACGGAACGGTGCTGTTTGCGGGCGGAGTGATAGAAAGTGCAGATGGAACAGGCAGGGGAGAGGTGAAGGACTGGACGGACATTGCCTATGTCGCGGCGGGAGATTACCAGACATGGGGGATCAAAACGGACGGGACCGTGATCTCGACGGAATTTTACGACCCGGATCAAAGCCTTGGGAAGATGCCGGATTTTGCAGAGACGAAGGAGTGGACGGATATTGTGGCGCTGGAGGCCGATTCACAGTTGGTGGTGGGGCTGCGAGCGGACGGAACGGTCGTTTTATCCGGTTATCCGGAATTTGGAATGGCCGCCGCGGAAAAATGGACGGACATCGGGAATTGGACCATACAAGGAAGTGACAGGCATTGAAAAATCAAGCCGATTTGTATTGCCCTGCTGACTGTATGGATCACATCGCCGATGTGGACCATATTTTTACCTATGCCAGAGCATTTTGTAGCGAGAATGATAGGAGAGTTTGTATTCACATTGGCAGTAGGGTTTGGGGTACTTATCCTGTCTATCGTTTATTTAGTATATTCCCGGGGAAAAGGAACGGCAAACTATCCTATTGTTATTTGTCTTTTGCTGATTGCAGCAGGAATTTTGGCTGTTTGGATAACAATTTGAGAGCGGAAAGGACATGCTCGGCGCGTGATTGGCAAGGACGGATACGGGATATTATGCTTTGCTTTCCGAAATCCGGATAAGAGCGTGGGAGCGCATTATGTGGCGGTAGAAAAGGATCCGGAAAGCGGCGGGATTGTCGTATATGATTATGTGGACAGCAAAGGAAAAAGGAATACGGAGCCGCAGTATTATGACAGCGTACACGATTATATGCAAAAGAGAGGCGGATTTTTGTTTTCGGCCTACGGATTATCCAAAAAGGAGAGGGAAGAATGACTGGAATGAAGAGGATCATAACATTCATCGTTGTTATGTTCCTAATATTGGTGATTTATGCGCGCGCTTGTGTTCCGGCACAGAGTTTGGAGGGACGAGATACTTACAAGGGGCTGCCAGTCTATCAGTATAATGCGGAAGATGATACTGTATCGATAGATGGGGTTTTGTACGAAAGCGTAGAGGAGTTTCCGGAAAAATATGTGATAGGAGAACGCTTCGGCTATCTTTGGTATTATCCGCATTAAAGAATTAAAGAAGGCGTTATATATGGATTAGACTGGCTTAAGGGCACGGAAGACCCGACAGAATACATTTATGCCAATTCATCTTTTTACAAAAAAGAGAATGGCGCTCCTATACAATTCGGAATATATTTAAAGCGCGTAGATACCGATTGACGGCGAGAGGGAAAGCCCGAAAGGGCTTTCCCATTTGTATGTGCTGATGGTACGCGCCCGACTCATGGATTTTTTGCGGATCCCTATGATACAGATGATTTCAAAAAGGAAATACAGGTAAAAAATAAGGGAACCGAAAATGGGGCCTTACATTGAAGACGATACTGGTAATACGACTTTTGTACCACATACGCAGGGGATACAAATTGTATTAACAGAGAGCGGCGGCTTTAGCAAACCAAGGCGAATCGATATTACAAATAACTTTTTACAGAATGTAGGAGAATAGGAAAGAGAAATAGAGATAGCAGAAAAAGAAAACGGTAAAAAATGGCTGCTTTGGCTCAAAACAGCGATCATAATTGGATATTTTTTGGGAACGATGTCTTTTTCGCGGTGGGATATCATTACGATAGCGCCGAGTCTTGGGGGATTATTGATAGGACCGTTTATCAGTAATCTGATTGGAACGATACTTTTTTTCTATGGCTTGACATGGGTATACAGGTGGGTGACACAGGAACGGTTCAAAATATGGGATAAACAAACGACATATTTTCTTCTATGCGGAGTTGGTATAAGAATAGCCGTAAATTTATGTATGTACCAAACAGGAGGAGATATTAATCTGCTTCGTATGTATGGAGTAGCGCATGGCTTTGCGATCAGTATATCTCTTCTGGTTACGGTCCTGCTTTGGTTTTTTGCAGTGGATAATAGGAAATGGAAAAAAGGAGTATTAGGGAATCCTTTAAAATGGATAGGTAGGATAAGCCTAATTATATGCTTAATATGTATAGGACTTATGACGGTCAACCTGCTTATAAATACGCCGGTAAAAGATATCCAAATGATCAATAATGAATGGGAGTATATAGAATATGTTTTTAAAAATGCCGCTGTGTCCTTTAAAGAAACGGTTTTGATGAACTTTACATATGATCTTGGTTTAGCGGCGGTTATTGCATTGTTTTTGTTATTATGGGTGCGTACGGAGCCGAAGAAACATGGGGAAAGCCGGGCCTAAAGAAAGTCTAAAATCAAGCGTGAAAGAGACAGCCATATTGTAGACGGAAAAGCAAAAATTTTGTCCGTAACGGTAGATGGAGAAGAAAGCGCTGATTACTACCGGTATATGGAACATTAAATGCTTTGAGCTTGAGCAGAAACAAAGCGGCTGTAAGCGGAGCGGTCGGTCAGAAGCTTATACAGGAAGAACCCGGAGAACATAATGATCCAGAATTGTAAAAAAGAAACTACGAGATAGTCCGTATATATGATAGTTCCGGCTTCTATATAATCCAGTATAATAAAGGAAATATCTTTGATGAGGAACATAGCGCATGCAATGACAAATGTAATAAAAAGAAGCTTTAAAAAAGGAAAAACAGCCGCTTTGTTTCTGAATTTGTAAAATAAGCAGATAGAAAAACAAAGAACAGAAATCAGAATGAGGAGATAAACGACGATATACCAAAAGTCAAGTGTGTTTTGCTGATAGTAAGGAAGAGCGAAGATAACATATAATAAGGTCAATGCAAGCGTAGGAAAAAATGATAATGTAAAAATACCGTGCCCGTTTTTTTTACCGGGCGTTAAGGCATATACATAGAAAAAGAAAAATAGTGCGAAAACAAAAAGGAAGCTTGCGGTAAAGGGTAGACTATAGCCGAGCTCAGGGGTGAAAACTAAACTATAGGAGAAAGAGGTTTTTTTGGAATACCAAAGAAGCTCGACCAAGCAACAAGCGAGAGTAAACCAACATAAAGCAGTAAGAATTTTTACAGAATGTTTGACAGACACAACGGCTCCTTTTGCTTGATAAGGAAAGTATAGCATAAAAAGATAGGAGTGTCGATTCTGTCCGGAAAAGCAAAACGATGTGAAGCGCAAAAAAGACAGCACAGCGGTATATGCTGTGCTGTCTTTCACTATGCTATTTTACCGCAGGAAATAAGAGCCATGATTCCCGGCAGAGCTTATTCCCCATAATATTCCTTTACCGCCGCGAAGAATGCGTCGATATTTTCCCATTTGGACATCGGCGGGATATCGCAGCCGGAGGAGATCACGAAATTCGGATATTTTTCGCAGCAGCGGTTCATCAGGTCGAGCGTCGCCTCGCGGATCGATTCGGGCGTGCCGTCTTTGAACTGGCTCGCCGGATCGATGTTGCCCATAGCGACGGTATCCGCCGGAATATGCGCCATCATTTCCTCCATATCGATCGCGTTGCCGAAATGATAGGCCGCCGCGCCGCTCTCGAGGATAGAATCGATAAGCTGGATGGTGCTGTTACCGCAGTTGTGATAGATCACAAGGAATTCGTCTGTCTGCGTCGCTTCTACGATCTGTTTTACATACGGCGTGGAAAATTCAGCGATGAGCGGCGGGGAAAGGATGCCCGCGAGCGGCTCCGCCATCACAACGCCATGCGCGCCGATGGCCTTATAGGCATTGATATACTTGATGAGAAATTCGGTTGCCTTTTCGAGAGTGGTTTTTGCCATCTCCGGCTCGGTATAGCAATAGATCATTGCCTCGCTCACGCCCATCAGACGTCCGGCAAGAGAGAATGGTCCGATCACGCCTGCGAAAACAGGACGGTCGGTAATGAGCTTACAGGCTTTTTCGATCGCGTCGATATATGTCTGCGGCCGGCCCTCGATCGTCGGGACCTTGAGAGCTTCCGCATCTTCGGGAGAGTTGACGATGCTGCCGATCACAGTCGGAACCTCGTCGTCCGCGACGCGAATTTCAGAGCCGAATGCCTCCGCTTCAAGCGACAGATCCATCATGCTGACGGAAGCCGCGGAATCGACACGGTCTGCAATCATTTTCATTCCCTTTGCCTGCGTATCGCTGTCCGCAATGAGCTCTTTTACACCGATATTCATGAGCTGAATGGAAGGAAAGGAAAGAACGGGCATCGCCTTTTTGACTTTCGCATCTCTTACATCATTGATCCATTGTCTCATATTCATAATTCTAAATCGCCCCTTTTATTGTTTTGATGACTTTATCGTAGCATAGGGGGAGGCGGGGAATATTGTAATATCAAAATATTTTTTGTACAAAAAGCGTACCTGCGGACAGGCTTTGGACGATGCCGTTCCGGCAAATAAAAAACGGAACGTAAGCGCTCCGCTTTTTGTATTTCCTGCTTCAGGAAACGACCCTGCCGCTTGCAGTCGCGGTGACAGTGGCGCCGAGATCGAATTCAAAATTGCCCTTCAGCCGCCCGGTATTGTGACCGACCGCGGTACGGATATCAATTTTGCCCACGACGCCGCGCCTTCGTGCCTCCGCCTTTGCCGCTTCCTCCGCCTCTGCCGAGGCGATGCGCACCGCTTCTTCAAGCGTTTCTACCGTCGTGTTTTTTTCCGTGCCGAGCACAGTATAGCTTTCGACGCCGGCCGGAGTATGGTCGGGCCGCACTTCAATGGATATGTCGACGGAAACGCTGCCCATGACCGCTCCAACGGCGTTTGCAACACCCGCATTTTCCGGGATCACGCAGCGTGTTCCAAGGGCCCGCGCTACGTCGGGCAGAAAAATATGCGTGGGGGCACCGATACCGACGAGAGCGGCCTTGGTGGTGAAGCCAAATTCCGTATAGCCGGTTTGATGCGCACGTTTATTCTGCTCCCAGCTTTCGGAGATAAGGTCCTCCATCTGCTGCGAAAGGCCGTTCTTTTTCATCTGCGGGAACCGGTCCTGAAGCAAGATACGTACAAGATTCCGGTACAGCTTTTTCCTGACAAGGTCGTAGGCCATATCGCAAAATTCCTCCATGCTGCACGGAGCGTCCGCGTCTGCATACAGGCATTTGAGCACGAATTGCGCCGCCAGCCGGGAAGCCTCTGTGTCGTATACGGAAAAATCGCCTTTGATGTGCATGATATCCGTGGGAGTGAGACCGCAGCGCATGACGATGCCCTCGCGCTCCAGACGTTCCGTATTTAAGGTATAGACGTCGAGCCCGGTCGCCTCCGTTGCCTCTGTCATAAGAAGGGGACGTCCTCGCAGGGCACGGCAGAAAGCAAGTTCATTTTCCGAATAGTTTTCGCTGTTCGGAATATCCCGCACGAGGTAGAAAAATTCGTGCAGGGGAAGTGTGGCATGAATGCGGGACGAGGCGAGCAGCGCTTTCAGGTCCTGTCTGACGGAGGGCCACCGCGATGCAGCGACGCAGACCGGCATGACACGGCGTTCTCCGAGCAAAAGGGAAGCGCCGTTCTGACGGAGCGCGCTGTCGCCCCCGAGGCCGAAGGTATCGATGAATACGCCTTTTACGAATGTACGCCATTGGCCGATCGAAACACCGTCCATCGCGCGGACGGGCTGCCCGTCCTTCACGAGGGAAACGTCTGTGGTCGTGCCGCCCATGTCGACGATCATACTGTCGCGTTCGTCCGTAAGATGCGCGCCGCCGAGGACGCTTGCCGCGGGTCCGCAGAGAATGGTCTCCACAGGACGCATGCGGGAGAATGTTTCAGACATCAGCGTACCGTCGCTGCGTACGATGACGATGGGGGCACCGATGCCCTTTTGCGAGAGCACGGATTTGATTGCCGTAAGAAATTCATGGATCACCGGTACGAGCTTTGCGTTGAGCAGCGTGCTTGCGCCGCGCTGCAGGGAATTGAGCTCGGAAAACAGCTCGTGCCCGCAGACGATCGGGAAAGAATAGTGTTCGGAAAAGACCTCTTTTGCTTTACGCTCAAGCGCCGCGCCGTTTTTCATGGCATAGAGCTCGACGATGCCGAGACCGTCCGCATCGTGCAGCCAATTTTTTGTATCAGCGAGCAGGACGCTCCAGTCGGGCTGGTCTGTGATCTCTCCGTCGTAACGGCTTTTATATTCGCAGCAATAGATCTCGCCGCTGTCCGGGTGCAGGCCGTAATCCTTTCCGACCCAATCGAGCACGCGTTTTTCCACACCCAGAAAAAATAGCTTTGCGCGCCCTCCCTTGCCCTCGATACACGCGTTGGTCGCAAGCGTCGTGGAAAGGGAAACGAGGCTGACCTGATCAAAATACCGGCTGTCGAGGCCGTCCATCGCGTTGCCAATGCCGATGGAAAGGTCTTCTTTTGTTGTAAGCGCCTTTGCGGACGCCAGAATTTTTTTGGAATCAAAGTCAAAAACGACGGCATCCGTATAGGTACCGCCCGTATCGATCCCAATCCCGAGTTTCATAGGGCTTCCTCCAAACATTCTGCTTTCTTTCTGATTTTAGCATACTCCGGGGGCTTCGGCGCTTCTTGTAAAATTATTGCATATTTTGAAAGATGCTCTTATTTTATCTGTTTGACTGATCCGGCGGGGCGTGAGAAAAGAATCGAAAAAAATGCCTTGTCCTGCGAAGTTTTTTGTGGTAAAATTATTAACGCTGTAATAGTAGGACAGTAGCTTGAAAAGTATATTGGAAGCAGTGGACAGATGGCTGAGTTGGCTTAAGGCGCACGATTGGAAATCGTGTGTACGTTAATAGCGTACCGGGAGTTCGAATCTCCCTCTGTCCGCCAAATAAAAATCCCACACCGAAGGTGCGGGTTTTTTATTGGAAGAAAAAGAAAGATTCGAACTCCCGGGAGTTCATGCGAGCGCGACCGGAGGGAAGCGAGAGCTATCTCCCTCTGTCCGCCACGTCGCGGCAAGTTCCGCGATTCCAAAGCCCTCGCAAAAGCGAGGGCTTTTTCATGCTCTACTGCCGCTCCTTTTCCCCACGCGACCCGCTTCGCTGGGCTCGCGCGGGGGCCCTTTTTAGCTGCATCTATTTTGTATGAACGACACACGGAGGAACAAAACAAGCTTTGTTCCTCCTTAACCCCAAACGGCTTACTGCGTTCAAGCCGTTTGGGGGCCCTGATTCGTACCGAAGATGCGGGATTTTTATTGGAAGAAAAAGAAAGATTCGAACTCCCGGGAGTTCATGCGAGCGCGACCGGAGGGAAGCGAGAGCTATCTCCCTCTGTCCGCCGCGTCGCGGCAAGTTCCGCGATTCCAAAGCCCTCGCAAAAGCGAGGGCTTTTTCATGCTCTGCTGCCGCTCCTTTTCCCCACGCGACCCGCTTCGCTGGGCTCGCGCGGGGCCCTTTTTAGCTGCATCTATTTTGTATGAACGACACACGGAGGAACAAAACAAGCTTTGTTCCTCCTTAACCCCAAACGGCTCACTGCGTTCAAGCCGTTTGGGATCGGGCTTGTGCTGATAGTGAGCCTTATTATTGGTCAAAAACAAAAATTTGTGCTAAGATTTAATATAATACACACCATGATTTTTCTGCTCAATAGACGATTGGAGATATATCCTATGATTTATAACGTAACTTTTGATATCTGCGCCGGAGTGATTTCTGTTCTTTCCTTATATGTGATTATTTCCAAAAAAGGGGTGCAAAAAGAATCCAATCAATTACTGTTGTTGGTTATCATTGCAGCACTGATTTCTGCTGTTTTTGATATCTGGAGTTCTGTTGGTAATTCTTATATAGATCAATATACGTATTTTTCACGGGATATCCTCAACTATATTTTCTTATTTGTCCATACCAGCACGGCCTGCTTGTTCGCGTGGTATATGATCGTATTGCTTGGATTGAAGCACCGCGTTAAAAGATCGCATTTCGTGCTGTTTTTGCTGCCGGAAGTCTTCGCCATTTTTCTGCCGCTGGCGCTGAATCCGGTTTTAGGCTGGGTGTTTTATTATGACGCAAATGGCATTTATTCCCACGGCGTTATGATCTACGCTTTATATGGCGCGGGATATCTCTATATGCTGTTGACGGTATATTTAGCGATCCGGTTTCGGAGCCTCTTGCTTAAATCGCAGCGGTATGCGGCGATCGCGCTGCTTATTTTCAGCATTATTCCTATTTTTGTTCAGCAGGTTTTCATGCCGCATCAGCTTCTGGAGCTTTTCTTCCAGTCTATCGGTATTTTCGGATTTTTGACTACGGTGGAAAATCTGGACGCGATCCACAATCCGATTACGAAAGTATACAACCGCGCGGCTTTTTTGCGAAGTATTGATTTGGCAGTCCAGAATCAAGCCAGTCTTTATGTGACGATAGTTAAGCTCGCGCGTTCCAATTATTTTGATATTGCCGCGCTCGGCGCAGGATATATCAATGGATTTATGGCCGGCGCGGCAGAATGGCTCAATAATCTATCTAAAAAAATAGACGTGTATGACTGTGAAAGGGGACATTTTGCTCTGACGGTATTCCGCGATAGTTACAATATGCAACGATTAACAGAGAAAATAGCCCGGAAATTTTCCAGCGAATGGCAGTGTCAAAATCAGACGATGCGGCTTCCCGTACAAATTTGTTCAGCAGATCTGACGGGAACGGACTGGACGACGGAAGGCCTGATGCGTCTTGTGGACGTATCGTATGTCGGGCACGATATGCAGCCTATGATCGTTACGGCAGAAGAAGCAAAAGCCGAGGAACGGGAGGCTGAAAGAGCCGGGAAGAGCCGATTTGCTTCTGACGTTTTAAGTATGCTGGATTCTTTTGTGGAGCGGACTGCGGCATTGACTCCGGCTGAACGAAATATTTTGCAGCATTATATAAACGGACATGAAATTGCCGAAATACCGAAATTGGCGTTTATCAGTATTCATACGGTACGAAAGCATAATAAAAATATTTATCGAAAGCTTGCGGTCAGCACAAAAGAGGAATTGATGCTCTATGTTGACTTGCTTCGCCGCAGCGGCCGATTGGCTGAAGTTGAGAAATTGACCGACCAAAACAGTTGTAAAGCCTGACAAACCGAATTTTTCAAGAATGGTACCCGTGTGGTACCGTTTTTATTATGGGATAAAAAGGGAAGCAAACCAAAGAGTACCCGTTGGGTACTATACTATTCCATATAGACTTTGATATTATCTTGAATAGAAAAAGGCCTTTTGCAGATCAGTTCTATGTTGGTGAAATCACAACTAAAATTTAAAAAATGATACGGGAGAGAAGAAATGAAAAAAGTTAACGTTGTTATTTTGGTTTTATTTGTCTTGTGCTTGTTTGCGGGCTGCGGCGCAGGAGGACAACCGAAAGAGGCTTCGCCTTTGGTGGGAAAATGGAAAGGCGCGGATCTTATGGAAGAAACTTATGAATTCAAAGCGGACGGCACAGGGTATAATGAAAACGCGCTGATATCTTATGATTTCAAATATGATACGGATGGAGACCAGCTCAACATTTATGCTGAACTATTTGGAATGGAAAGCGACGAGGCAATGGTGTTTTCGTACTCAATCAACGGCGACATTTTAACCTTGACGGATATGTCGACAGGCGAAGAAGGCATCAGTTACGAGTATACGCGGGAATAATTTGCGCGGACATTATTTAAGACCAGGAGAGGAACAATATGGTTTCGGTATATTGTCCAGCGCGGCAGGCGTAACGTTCCTTATTTGACCGCAGCGTTTCCGTATAAAGCGGAACAATAACAATAGAAATAAAAAAATTTAGGGAGCCTGTATGAACGGAATATAGGCTTCCTAAATTTAAATATCTAAGGATAAGCAGGGAAAAGGAGAATTTATTATGGTTGGCGATGTAAAAAAATGCATCGATATAAGGATCGATTTTTTGTCTCAATATTATGTTGTACCGCAAGAAATGCAGAGCGAAGTCGATTCTTTTATGGAAGAACTCGTTGTCCTTGGAGAAAGCTGTTTCAATGCGGCGGAATTTGAAGGACGGTTTGCATCTGCGGGCTTATCAGACCGGTTCAATGCAATCCTGCCAAAATGCACGCCGCGCCCTGCAAAAATGACGAAAGAGCAGAAAAGGGAATCGAGAAAAATCGCTGGAGAAATGATAGCGGGGAATAAAAAGGAATTTATAAAAGATGCTTTGTCGGATGCTGCAGGCTACGTTATGACAGACGTAAAAGGCGAACTGATCAAAGAAAACCGGGAACGAATGATAGAAGAAGGAACATTCGGTGATTATACCAGAACGACGAATGCTGCGGATGATGTGAAACGAATCACACGCTTTTTTGCAAAGAAATTTAACCGATAACTGCGGCGGCTTTGATTTCGCCGCATCCTATAAAAATAAAATGAACGCGTTAAGCAAAAGCTGATATGTACCCTCCTTACCGGTTGTCCAGTAAAGAGGGTACATATCAAGCTCCGGCGTTTTGCTTGGCGCGTTTTTTGGATTTTAAATTATGTGCCGCGTTTCTCGCTCTCTAATAGTTTTATTTTTGAATAAGATATTGGCAAGGCCGTTTGGTATGTTTTAAAAATTCCTGCATTTAGTTAGATAGAAAATATATTTTGCAGGGAATGTTTTAGCTATACCGTAGATGCATAAATACATAAATGCATGTAAAGGCTTCAAAGGTCATTTTACAGGATGGGCAAGCCCCATAACAGAGATGACAAGACGGCCGCTGATATGCTATAATACTTTTCAAATGAAAAGACGGACCGGGAGGTTTTATGGAAAATTATCCGAATCATCCTTTGAAACATGAGAAAAATATGCGGACGATGCTCGAAGCGGCGCGGAAAGCATATGGCGGAAGGGACATGCTGCGGGTTCGCACGCGGGAAAAGACGGTGCGGGGCATTGGAATAGAGGAATTTTTGGAAAAAATGAACGCGCTCGGGAATGCGCTTCTGGGGCTTGGCCTTGCGGACGCGCACATTGCGGTGATCGGACCGACAAGCTGTGAATGGCTGCTGACCTATTATGCCGTCGTATGCGGCGTGGGCGTGATCGTACCCATCGATAAGGAGCTGCCGGACGATGAGATCGCCAATATTTTGGCGGACAGCGGTGCGCGGATGCTGGTGTTCTCCGGGGAATATGCCGATACGGCAGAGAAGATACGCGGCGGCCTGCCAAACGTGGAATATTATGTGGATATGCATGCGCCGGAGGATACGGAAAAAGCGCTGAGCCTGCGGCAGCTTATCAGCGGCGCGCAGGACTGCGGTTATACGCGGCGGGAGATCGACGAGGAGGCGATGTCTGTTCTGCTTTATACGTCGGGCACGACGGGAAAGAGCAAGGGCGTGATGCTGAGCCAAAAGAATATCCTTTCCGCGTCGGAGGGCGGGATCAGCCTGCTCGACCTCGGAACGGTGTGTATGTCGGTCCTGCCTGTGCATCACTCGTTTGAGTGTACGCACGGCATCACGATGATGATACAAAGCGGGATTACCATCTGCATCAGTGACAGCCTGCGCCATTTTATGGAGAATCTTCAGCTCTTTCAGCCGGATATGATTTTCCTCGTACCGCTTTTTGTGGAGATGATGCACCGGAAGATCTGGCAGAACGCGCAGGCTGCGGGACAGGCGGAAGCGCTGCGGGCGCTGCTCGAAAAAAGCAACGCGGAGCTTGCGCAGGGAGCTGACCGGCGCGCGGAATATTTCAAGAATATCCACGATGCGTTCGGCGGGAAGCTGAAGCTCATTATTTGCGGCGGCGCGCCTCTTTCGGGGCGGCTCATGCGCGAGTTCCGGGAGTTTGGTATCCTGCTGCTGAACGGCTATGGGATCACGGAATGCGCGCCTCTCGTATCTGTGAACAAGAACCGCTTTTACTGCGACGGCTCTGTGGGCGTACCCATCGCCTGCTGCGACGTTGAGATCAGAAACGCAGACGCGGACGGAGACGGCGAGATATGGGTGAAGGGCCCGAATGTGATGCTCGGATATTACAAAAACGAGGCGGGAACACGGGAGGTCATGCAGGACGGGTGGTTCAACACCGGAGACATAGGACGCCTCGACGGCAGGGGCTTCCTGCACATCACGGGGCGGAAAAAGAACCTGATCGTCCTCACGAACGGAAAAAATATTTATCCGGAAGAAATAGAGGAATATTTGATGCGTATCCCGTATATTAAAGAGGTAGTAGTCTATGCGCCGCTTTCAGACGGGATGAATGAAACGGAGCTGCACGCAGAGATGTTTTTAGCGGAGGAATATACCGCAGCGCACAGTCCGCAGGAGATATCGGAGGCTCTTGAAAAGGATATTTCGGCTGTTAATAAGACGCTGCCCGTTTATAAGCAGGTGCGGCATTTCCATGTACGCGACCGGGAATTTGAAAAAACGACGAAAAAGTCGATCAAGCGGTTCGCAGTACGGCGGTAAGGCCTTTTGACCGGAAAACGGCGCCTGCCGGGGAACATGTTTTTGCTTCCGCCGAAACGGCGGTTAAAATAAAGGCGCGCAGGACGCGCAAAGGAAGGAGGCGGAGTGGAATGGTAGAACTGGAAAAGGTACAGCACCTTCTGGCAATGGCATGCCCGAAAGATCTTGATGAGATCACGCCTGAAAAGCACCTGATCAGCGATTTGGAGCTCGATTCGTTTGGGCTGATGGAGGCCGTGATGGCGTTTGAGGACGAATTTGGCATCGAGATCCCGGACCGGGATCTGAGACTGCTCGATACGGTACAGGACGTGCTGGTGTATCTGGAGGAGAAAACAGGAACGGGACATGTGCCCGCCGGAGTATTTTGAGTATTTATCAGAAATCATACGCAGAAGAAAAAGGCCGCATACCGCGGTCTTTTTTTATGAAAGACTTTCCATTGGATGCGAATGATAGTACAATAATCAGGTAAAGAAAAATTGAAAAAGAGGAGAAGCTTGGATGAGTATCATTACGATCGTAGGAGCCGGGATGATGGGCTCCGCTATTGGGTTCCCGGCGAGCGACAACGGACATGAGATACGCCTTGTAGGAACTCCGCTCGACAGGGAGATCATCGAACATGCGCGCAGGACAGGCGAGCATCTGACGCTCCGCCGCAGGCTGCCGGAGCGGTTCCGGTATTATCAGATCGAAGAGCTTGATGAGGCGCTTGCAGGCGCGGAGCTTTTGGTGAGCGGCGTATCGAGCTTTGGGGTGGATTGGTTCCTTGAGGAAATATTGCCGGTGATCCAGGAAACGCTGCCTGTGCTTGCAGTGACGAAGGGCATGCAGGATACGGAGGACGGAGAGCTGATCCCCTATCCGCATCTTTATGCGAAAAAGCTGGACAGAAGGCTTTCTCTGAACGCGGTGGGCGGCCCGTGCACGAGCTATGAGCTGGCGGATCACGACCCGACGGAGGTATGCTTCTGCGGGGAGGATATGGAGGTCCTGCGGAGGATAAAAGCACTTTTTGAAACGAACTATTATCATGTAAGCCTTTCGACGGATGTGGTGGGCGTAGAATGCGCTGTCGCCATGAAAAATGCCTACGCGCTGGCAGTGACGCTGGCGGTCGGCCTTTCCGAGCGCACGGAGGGCGTTGGCGGCACACTGCATTATAATTCGCAGGCGGGGCTGTTCGGGCAGAGTGTGCGGGAAATGCGCAGGCTGCTCGCGCTTGTGGGCGGCGGAGAGGAAAACATCGTATATGGAGCGGGCGACCTGTATGTGACGGTATTTGGCGGACGTACGCGGCTGATCGGCACATTGCTTGGACGCGGTCTGAGCTTTGAGCGCGCGATGGAGGAGCTTGAGGGCGTAACGCTGGAATCCATCGTGATCGCCACGCGCACCGCGCGCGCGGTACGCAGGCTGATCGAGCTTGGCAGGGCAAAGGCGGAGGACTTCCCGCTGCTGCTGCATGTGGACGATATTATAAGCCGCGGCGCGCAGGTAGCCATTCCATGGAGCAGCTTTGAAACGGAGGAAACGCGCGCATAAAGGGGCGTACCCGCAAATGCGGTGCACGGTGCGGCGGTTTGTGAAGGATTATGAAAAGGAATCTTATTATTATCAATCTTGCGGCGGCGTTTCTATGGATGTCTATGTATTCCTATGTGCCGACGCTGCCCGCATACGCGGAATCGCTCGGCGCGACAGCCGCGATGATAGGAGCGATCGGCGGGGCGTATGGCGTGATGCAGATCGTGCTGCGCGTACCGCTCGGTATTCTATCGGATAAGATCGGCAGAGACAAGCTTCTGCTGCTGACAGGCTTTGTGATCCTTGCGGTCTCCGGCCTGATGTTTATTGTGGTAAAAGATACGTTTTGGGTCATGATGGCGCGCGGCGTGGGCGGCGCCGCCGCCGCATGGTGGGTTGTGATCAGCGCATCCTATGCGAAATATAACGACGAGGAAAAACAGGTGAAAGCGCAGGGCATCCTTAATGCGTCGTCCAACATGGGCAAGGTGGTCGCCGCGCTTGCAGGAGGGCTTTTAGCGCAGGCGTTCGGCCTGCATGCTCCTTTTTATTTCGCGTTTCTCGTGGCGCTCGTCGGCATTGGATGCATTTTGCTGTTCAAAACGCCGAAAGAGACGCAGAAGATCGTACCGCCCAGCGGGCGGGAGCTTGCGTCGCTGATGAAAAACAAGCATCTGCTTGGATTTTCGGTTCTTGCAGCCTTTTCACAGCTGCTGTGCTTTGCGATGCCAAGCTATTTCACGTCGGTAGCGGCGCAGAATCTTGGCGCTGATTCGGCGGAGCTCGGCATGCTGATGGTGGTCTATTTCCTCGCGACGAGCGTTGCCTCGCTTTTTGTGGGAACGAAGCTGTATAAAAAGATAGGCGGCAGCAAATGTGTGGCGATTTCGTTTGCGATCGGCGCGTTTTCCTGTATTCCCATGTTTTATCATATTGATCTTGCGGTGATCTATGTGATGCAGGCGCTTTCCGGGGTTTGTTATGGTATCACCTGCGGCGCGCTGGCGGGATTTGTTATAAAAGCGGTGGAGCCGCGGTACCGTTCGACGGCGACGGGGATATTGCAGTCTATTTTTGCGATCGGCATTTTTCTTGGACCGGTCATTGTGGGAAACGTGATCGAGGCGGCCTCGATCGACGCAGCCTATTGGGTGATCCTCGGGCTGACCGCGGTTGCCGCTGTGCTCAGCCTGTTCCTGATCCCGCGGGAATATGACCGGATGTAGGACAAAATATGGTTTGGAATACCCGGCGCAGGGTATTATTAAAACAGAATCCATATAAAACGGGAGGGGAATTTTATGAATCGTGATTCTTGGAAGTCAAGGGAAATGATACGCCTGATCCTGAGCATCGTTTTACTGATCATCGGTCTTATCCTGCTTGGTGCGCCGACGTTTGCCATGGAAGTGATCGTTGTGATCATTGGAGTCGTGGTGCTGGCGTACGGAGTGATACAGCTGCTCATCAATCTCTCAAAGAGGAATAAGGGAGACGCAAACGCAGGAGTCGCCGTTCCGGTGATCGCGATCATTATCGGCGTGCTGCTCATCATTTTCCGCGGCGGCGTCGCAAATGTAGTATTGCCGTTTATCATCGGCGTATGGGCGCTCGTTACGGGCATCATGAGCATGATAGAGGCGTCTCATGTGAAAGACTACAGCACGGGCGCATGGAAGGTGGCGCTCATCAGCGGACTTGCGGAATTGGCGCTTGGTATCATCATGATAGCGGGCATCATTGCAGGAGGCAACGCGCTTGGCATTCTGCTCGGCGTATGCCTGACGATCTATGGCATTATCAGTATTGTGGAATGGGGCATTATTGCCTCCTCAAAAAAATAACGGTACGCTGCAGAAACGGTGCTGCATGGCAAAATGCCATGCAGCATTTTTTATGCCAAAAACTCAACAGGGGCCGGAGGCAGGCGGCAAAGAGAGAAGCACGGCAAAGAAAACGGGCGGCAGGGGAGAAATACATATGATACAAGAATCTTGGGGGATTGTTTTTTGATGTTGCCGTTTGAGGAAAAAGCGGGGAAAATCGTGCTATAATACCGTTATCCGGTCTCCCTGAGCCGGAATGACAAACCAGTATTTTTTTACCGGCAGGCAAATAAAAATGAGCCGCGGCGGACTTTGCAGAGCGCCAATGCTTCGGAACGGAGGCCTATACCGGTTCCGGGCAAGGCGCAGCCTGTGCGCAGGCTGCGGCAAATATCAGCGAGGAGCAGCTTATGGACCGTTTTTTTTCCGTTTTACCGATCATTGCCCCTGTTTTTATCACGATTTTGCTGGGCTATTTTTCGAAACGTAAAGGCATCGTGTCGCCGGGCGGGATCAGCGGCTTAAAAGCGCTGGTCATGAATTTTTCCCTGCCTGCCGTCATTATCGGCGCGTTTTACCGGCTCGACGTTTCCACCGACATCCTTGTGATCGCAGTCATTGTTTTCTGTGCGGCTGTGACAGGATTTCTGACCGGCAAGCTGCTGAAAAAGCTCCTGCGCGTCCGGCAGGACGCTATGCCCTTTTTGATGACGACTGTTGAAACGGGCATGATCGGATATGGCCTCTATATCCTGCTGTTCTCACAGGAGAATTTTTCATGGTTTGCGATGGCGGACATTGGAGAAGCGGTCTTTGTTTTCACGCTGTACAGTATCCTGCTGAATATGCGGGTCGGAACCGGCGTAAAAAGCTCTCTGAAGGCGATGGTCAAGACGCCGATGATCTGGGCGACCGTCGTGGGCCTCGTTTTGGGGGCGACCGGACTTGGCCGCCTGCTCGATGCGTCTCCCGCCGGGCCGGCAATCGACGAGAGCCTCTCCTATATCGGCGCGCCGACCGGGATTTTGATGCTGTTTGTCGTCGGCTATGAGATGCAGCTTAACAGGCGGTATATCAAAAGCGGCCTTGCGGCGCTCGGATTGCGCGCAGGCATTATGGCGCTGCTGTGTTTTGCGGTGATCAATCTGGTATTTTTATTTATTCCATACAATGAATATCTGTTCTGGTCCTTTATTCTGATGTATTCGCTTCCCGCTACTTATCTGCTGCCGTTGTTTACCCGGGACGAGGAGGACAAGGCGTATATTGCTACGAGCTTGGCGCTTTATACGGTGTTCAGCGTCATCCTGTTTTCGGTCGTCGCCTATCTTGCGGCGCCGTGAAAGAGACAGCGCCGCGGCGTATGGCTTTGAACGACAAAGAAAGCTGCGCAAAGCGCATCTTCAGACTGCCGATAGCCTCTTATCTTATTACGGGCGCCCAATTTTTTCTAAGCTGTTGATTTGCGGACAAGGACGATATGCGCGTCCGCAGATTTGTTTATATGACGGTTTTATGACCGATCGCTTTGCGCACAGCAAAACCGCCGTGGGTCCGAAAAGGCGTCAGGCTGCGCGGCGGCGAGATTCTTTCACAAGTGACAGACGGGAGACCTGCTCTCTGCTATGCGTTTGCAAGCTCTTTTTTGTATTTGATGCAGAGGAACGCCATGACGGCGATGCCCGCGGCAAAGAGGACATACAAAAGGTTCATCGGGAGCAGAAGCCCGGTGGACTCGGCCAGCGCGCCGACGAATGCAGGCGCGATCATACCGCCGATATTGAATGAGAAGACGGCAAGGGAAGCAGCCGACGCTTTGCGCGTCGGGAACAGGGCAGTCGAGATCATGATGACGGATACAACGTTGAGCGCGCAGAACATACCGCCCAGCACGGTAAGCACCATCGATACGGGCGCGACAGGGATGTTGGTCGCGCCGAACATGCAGGCCACGCTGACGATGCTGAACAGCACATAGACGCGCTGCGGCTGGAGCTTACGGAACACGAGCGGGCCGAACAGACGCATGATGAGCGTGCCTGCATAATAGAGCGTGAGCATGAGAGCGGCATTGTCTACGGAAAAACCGCGCACAGTTGTAAAGAAAGCGGGATACCACGCCGCCATGGCGGTGGAAAAGCAGGAGAACAGGCTGCAGCTTATGAGAATGATCCATGATTTAGGGGATTTGAAGATCTCCGCCGGATTTTCTTTGGCCTTTTGCGCGATCGCAGAAAGGTCTACAGCAGCGAGCGCCGGCTTCACCCGCTTGACGGCGATGAGATAAACGAGCGCCGAGCCAAGGGAGAGGATACCTACGAACAGAAATGGGACCACAAAGCTATGCGGATCTCCGGGCGTGAGCATCGCAGCCATCATGACCGGACCGACCATCGTGCCTGCGCCAAAAAAAATCTGAATCAGAGGGAGCAGCGTTTTGCTCTTTTCCGGGAAATATTCCGTGACGGTGGACTGCCCCATGACATCGATGACCGTATATCCGGCGCCCGCGACAAGTGCGCCCACGCAGACGAGCAGATAGGGCGGGGCAAATCCGACGAGCGTCGTTGCGGCACCGAGCATCAGAATGCCGCAGGCGATCACCCACGGCTTAAAAAAGCGTTCCCCGAACAGCGCCACAGAAGAGCGCGGCAGCGATACCGCCGATACTGCATACGAGGGTGAACACACCCTGCGCACTCGTTCCGATCGCATAAAAATCCATCATGGTGGTGGAAAGCGTACCGAACAGTACGACATACAGGGCATAGCAAACAAAGGCTATGAGCAGGATAACGGTAAAAAACTGCGTTGATCTTTGCTGTTTCATGAAAATAATCTCCGTATCATTCCAAAAATAGACCGATCCTATGAAAACGTCCTGCTTCTATTATACTTCCGGGGAACGTCTTTGTCATTGATTTCTTCCAAGGAATCGTTTATGATAATGACAAAACAAACGGCGGGAGCCGGAGCAAAAGGAGGGGAACAGTATGAAAAATCTGACGGATGCATTCATTTTGAAAAATGGCGTGCGCATTCCGTGCGTAGGGTTCGGCACATGGCAGACACCCGACGGGGAAACGGCAGTGCAGGCTGTTTTGGCGGCGCTCGCGGACGGGTACCGGCATATCGACACTGCGGCGGTCTATGGGAACGAAAAGAGCGTAGGCAGGGCGATCGCACAGGCGGGCGTGCCCCGGGAGGAGCTGTTTGTGACAAGCAAGCTGTGGAATGACGAGCATGGCTACGACAGCACGCTGCGCGCGTTCGACAAAACGGCGGCGGACCTTGGTCTCGATCATCTTGACCTATATTTGATCCATTGGCCTGTTCCGGCCAGATTCAAGGACGAATGGCAGGAAAAGAATGCGCAGACGTGGCGCGCGTTTGAAAGGCTGTACCGGGAGGGGCGCGTCCGCGCGATCGGGATCAGCAACTTTTTGCCGCATCATGTGGAGGAGCTGAAGAAAACGGCGGAGATCATGCCGATGGTAAACCAGATCGAATATCATCCCGGACTGATGCAGACGGAGATAGTGGAATATTCGCAGCAGGAGGGAATGCTCGTCGAGGCATACAGCCCGCTCGGAACAGGGAAAATGCTCGGCAATGAAACGCTGAACAAGACAGCGGAGCGGTATGGAAAATCCGCCGCGCAGCTGTGCATCCGCTGGGCGCTGCAAAACGGCGTACTGCCGCTGCCGAAATCGGTAACGCCCGCGCGTATTGCGGAGAATGCGGATGTGTTCGATTTTGAGATATCTGCGGAGGATATGGCCGCGATAAATAAGATGACGGACCCGGACGGGCCGACCTACGACCCGGATGATTTTCCACTGTAGAAAAGGGCTGGGGGAGACGGCCGCGAAAAGCTCATGAACGCGGCTGTACTGATAGAGAAGGACGTTGATCCGCCGCCGTTCAGAGGCAAAGCGGAGCGGTAACCTGAAAGAACGGCAACCGCGGGATTTGGGAAAAATATGTGCGGCGCGGCAAGGACGCGCGCGGAAAGCGGGAGGCTGGGAGCAGTCTCCTGTTTTTTATTGCAGAAAAATTCAGGAGGCCTGTAACATTTGGGGGCGCGGATTCGTCTAATATAACAGAAAGCGGAACAAAGCGGCTTTACCGGCCCGTCCGGACAGGCCGCATGTCTGCGGGAAGTGTAAATTATTTATGACATGAGGAGTTATGGACATGGAACAAAAAGCGGAAAAAAGAAATATCCGGCGCATTGCCGCCGTGGGTATGGTGCTCGTGATCGCAGCGGTACTGCTGCTTGGGAGCGCGCCTGCGCAGGCGGCAGGCGGGCTTGTGATGAGCACGGACTACCCGGGTGTGACGGCAAAGGCGGGCGAGGAGGTAGCTTTCCCGCTCGAGCTGGACAGTACGACAGGCGCGTCGCTTAACACGGCGCTGTCCGTTGCGTCGCTCCCGGAGGGCTGGACGGGATATTTTGAGGGGAACGGCAGCCAGATAAGCAGGGTGTTTGTCAAGGGGAGCGATGCAGGCGGAGAATCGGCGGCTGCGACCTTTCATCTGACGATACCGGAGGACACGCCGGAGGGAACCTATGATGTGCTGCTGGCAGGAGACGCAGGCAGCGGAGCGGCCGATACGCTTCAGCTTCAAATAAACGTCAGCGCTGAGGAGGTGGCGCAGGGGCAATTCGTCTCCCAGTATTCGGAGCTGCAGGGGCCGGCAAGCGCAACGTTTAATTTTAACGCGACGCTCTCCAACAACAGCGGAAGCGAGCAGTCCTACAGTCTTGCGGCGCAGGCGCCGGAGGGCTGGCAGGTGACGTTCGCGCCGTCGGGTGAAAGCAGCCAGATCGCGAGCCTTACGCTGGGAGCGGGCGAAAGCCAAGGGCTGGATATTTCCGTAACGCCGGCGGCAAACGTAACGGCGGGAGAATATACGATACCGTGTATCGCGGCATCGGGCGGGGAAACGCTTACCGCTGAATTGAAGGTGATCATTACAGGAACTTATGGCCTGCAGGTATCCACGCCGAGCGGGAATCTTTCAGTAGACAGCTATGCGGGCAGCGAAACGGCCGTAACGCTCAGCATCACGAACACGGGCAGCGCGGAGCTGCAGAATGTGGCCCTGAGCTCGACTACGCCGGACGGTTGGTCGGTACGGTTCGACAGCGCGTCGATCGATTCCATCCCGGCCGGAGAAACGCGGGAAGTGACGGCCTATATCACGAGCAGCACGGACGCGCTTTCCGGCGATTATGTTACGCAGATCACCGCGACGGCAAACGAAACGACGGCGAGCGCCGAATTCCGCGTAGCGGTCAAAACGCAGACGGTGTGGGGGATCGTCGGCGCGGTCATCATCGTGATATTGGCGTATGCGGTATACCGGATATTCCGTAAATATGGGAGAAGATGACCATGCGGGAAACGATCATAAGGACGGCCGGGCTCACCAAGCGGTATGGAGAAAACAAGGCCGTAGACGGGCTTGAGCTGGAGATAGAAAAAGGAGAGGTATTCGGACTTTTGGGCCCGAACGGAGCAGGAAAGACGACGACGATCCTGATGCTGATGGGGCTTTCCGAGCCATCAGCGGGCAAGGCGGAGATCGGCGGATACGACTGCACGAGGGAAGCGATAGCCGTGAAGCGTATCGTAGGTTATCTGCCGGACAACGTCGGCTTTTACGGCGAGATGACGGGCCGGGAAAACCTGCGCTTTGTAGGCGAACTGAACGCCCTGACGAAAGAGGAGACCGACAAGCGGATAGAAGCTCTGCTTGCGCGCGTCGGCATGACGGACGCAGCAGACCAGAGAGCGGGGACCTATTCGCGCGGCATGCGGCAGAGGCTTGGGATCGCGGCGGTATTGATGAAAGACCCGCAGGTCGTCATTTTAGACGAACCGACGCTGGGCATCGACCCGGAGGGCGTGCATGAGCTGATCGGGCTGATACGCGAGCTTGCCGAGCAGGACGGGAGGACTGTGCTGGTCTCGTCGCACCAGCTTTATCAGGTGCAGCAGATCTGCGACCGGGTAGGCATTTTCGTGAAAGGCAGGCTGGTTGCGGCGGGCACGGTGGAGGAGCTTGGGAAGCGGCTGGAGGCGCGGGAATGGACGCTGGAGCTCGGCGCACAGCCGGACGGCGCCGGGCTGAAAAAGCTGCTTGGGGAGCTTGACGGCGTAAAACGCCTTGAGCGGAAAGGAGACGGCTGGACGGTCTGCTCGGAGCGGGATATCCGCAGGGCGCTTTTGGATGCGCTGGCACACGGGGGCTATGATCTGATGTACCTGCGCCCGTGCGGAGGCGACCTTGACGAGATATACCGCCGGTATTTTGCACAGGAGGAGGCGGTATGATGGAAGCGGCAATGAAAAGCGGACGGGAGGCCGTACGGAAGAAAAAAATAGGTCCGGGGCCGGAGCTGGCCGCCTTATATAAAAAGGAGCTGACAGACCACATCCGCAGCAAGCGGTTTCTGATCATTCTGGCGCTGATCGCCGTAACGGCGGTGGGCAGCCTTTACGGAGCGCTGTCGGGCATGCAGGAGGCGGTGTCTTCCTCGGAGACGGAAATAGAATTTGTGTTCCTGAGGCTGTTCACAACAAGCGGCGACGGGATACCGTCCTTTGTTTCCTTTATTTCCCTGCTGGGTCCGCTCGTCGGCCTTACGCTGGGCTTTGACGCAATAAACGGCGAGCGTTCGCGCGGAACGCTGAATCTGCTGATTGCACAGCCGATCCACCGGGATGCAGTGATAAACGGGAAATTTCTCGCGGGGCTGACCGTGATCGCGGGGATGGTGTGCGCTCTGGGACTGCTGATCAGCGGGATCGGACTGATCGCGACGGGCGTGCCGCCGACGGGGGAGGAGCTTCTGCGGCTCGCCGTGTTCCTGCTGGTGACGATCGTTTATATCGCGTTTTGGCTGGGACTGTCTATATTGTTTTCAGCATTGTGCCGACACACCGCAACGTCGGCAATGGCGGTGATCGCCCTGTGGCTGCTTTTTGCCATTTTCCTGAGCATGCTTGCGGATATCATCGCGAACGCGCTGTTCCCCGTTACGGAAACGTCGCGCGCCTCGGCGCTGATCGACAACTATACGTGCAGCCAAGCAATCAACCATATATCGCCAGCTTATCTTTACAGCGAGGCGGTATCGGCCGTGATGGACCCGAGCGTGCGGGCGATGGGGCTGGTGATGCAGTCCCAGCTTTCGGGCGCGGTGGTCGGGCCGCTGGACCTTGACCAGAGCCTGCTGCTCGTCTGGCAGAACTTGACAGGACTTATTGCATTGACTATGCTTAGTTTTGTAGCATCCTATGTATGCTTTATGCGGCAGGAGGTAAGAGCGGGGTAACGAATGGACACGGCTGAGGCAAGGGCTGTTCCGGAGCAGGAATGGAGCAGCCGGGAGGAAGCGCTTGATTACCTGATGCGGAGATATGGGCAGGAGGTAATGAAGCTGGCATATTACCATGTGCGCGACAGGTATCTTGCTGAGGATATCATGCAGGATACCTTTTGCCGCGTTTACCAAAAAATGGACGGCTTCCGGAAAGACAGCTCTTATTATACGTGGATATTCCAAATCGCGGTGAACCTGTGCCGCGACCACCGGAAATCGGCTTACCGGCGCAGGGTGTGCTTAAAGGATATGGGGGAACGGAGCGGATATGACGACGCGCGCCTTTTTGAAGAGGTGGAAGGCGGAGAGGTATTTGCACGGGTGATGGACCTTCCCGAAAAATACCGGACGGTCGTGGCGCTGTTCTATTTTGAGGATATGACCACGGGCAGGATCGCGCAGGTGCTCGGGCTCAGGGAAAACGCCGTAAGGACGAGACTCAGCAGGGCAAGGGAAAAGCTGCGCGGGCTATTGGAGGGCCTTGCGAATGAATGACGGAAAGCTGGATAAATATCTGAAACAGGCCAAAGGCGAGGCGCAGGAGTTTTTTTCGCATGCAGACCCGGAGGTCCTGCGCAAAATGGTGCATAAGCGGCTTGAGGGAGGAGCGGAAAAGGACGCGCCGCCCCGGAAAGGGCGTGGGCGTTTATGGAAGCTGGGCGCGGCCTGTGCCGCCGCCGTACTGGTATGCGTACTCGGCGCAGGATGGTTTGCGCATGGTTTTTCGGACAGGGGTGCGGCGGAAACCGGGCAGATCAGCCAGCCGGTGATATTCGAGAGCGGCTCGGACGGAGTCTATCAGGTGGGGTATTACCCCGTAACGACGGGAACAGACGGCGCGCCGGCGCTTGCCGCCATTTTCTGGCAGGACGAGGCGGAGAAAAAGCATATCGTATACAGCAGTATTTTTGAAGAGAGCGACACGCCATACCCCGTTATGATATTGGATCTCCCGGGAACGGCCGAAGAAAAGATGATCCTGATATCCTCCGGCGCCGAGGGCGAGGATTATCTGCATTACAGACTGGTGCGGCTGAGCGCGGGGCAGGCCTCAGACGCATGGGTACAGGATTTTGTGCCCGGCGGGGAAGTGGGACTTTGGAATGGAATGGTCGTTGTGCGGCAGGACCGGGAACAGGCCGGCGGAGCGAGCCTATATCTTGTACCCTATGCCATGGAGGGAAACGGAACGATCGTTTTGCCTGTGCAGCATTTGGATATGAAGGTGGGCGACAGGCTTGTGCTGATCGGCGCGCAGCCGGAAAAGACAGCCGATATCATACCGGAGGATGGGCTTTTCCAGAAAGCGGAGGACACGCCGGAGGGCGAGAACATCTTATTCACAGCGGGACACGCCGGCGAAGAAAGGATCGCTCTGCGGTATGAGGCGAATCAAACCGTTTTGCAGGTAAACGTAAGGGAATGACAAAAAGGCCGGGAGAGGGCCTTTTTTGTTTTACCGTGTGGATATTTATGTTAGAATAAAGGCACGGAGGATATTCCTATGAAAAAACGGTTGCGTATCACGGCCCTTGCGGCTGCAGTCCTGCTTTTGGCGGCGCTTGTAAGCGGCTGCAGTCTTGCGCGTACAGCCATTCTGGAGCTGCGGGATGAAATGCGGAGCGCACAGGAAACGGCGTCTTTTTCTCCGCAGCCGTTCCCATCGCTTGATCCGCAGGAGACGGAGGCCGTGCCTTTTTCCGAAATCGAGTATGTACGGCCGGATGCAGATGCGGACGCTGCGCGGCTGTATGAGCTGGCAGACGCGGTGTATGCGTGCGGGGATGCGCAGGAGCTGAAGTCCTTATTCGAGGAAGGCGAAGCGCTCTACCGGAATTATACTACGATGATGACGCTTGCCTCGGTCATGAGCACGATGGACCTTACCAGTGAAAAATGGACGGAGGAAGAGGCGTATACTGCGCAGGGCTTTGCTGCGGTCGATATGGCGTATGAGGATTATTATGTGGCGCTGTATCATTCCCCGTTCCGGGAAGAGATCGAGCAGAGCTGGCAGCCGGGATATTTTGATGATATCGCATGGGACGAGGACTGGTATGCGGGGGGAGCGCAGGCGCTTTATGAACGGGAAGCGGCGCTGCTTTCCGAATATGCGCAGGAACGCGCGGCCGCTGCGGTGCTGTGGAACGGGCAGGAGCTTTCCTATGACGATATCGGCATGATAGAGGATCTGGATGAATATTACGCGGCGCTCGCCGCGTGGCACGAGGCGTGCGCGCCCGGTTTGGAGGAGATCTATACGGAGCTCGTCCGAACGCGGATGCAGCTTGCAGGGGCGCTTGGGTTTGAAAGCTATACGGAGATGGTGTTCGCGCAGAACCATGCCGACTATACGCCTGAAATGATGGCGGATATGACGGACGAGATCGTGGAGCATTTGGTTCCGGTCTATGAGGAAACATTCGGCTACCTGACCGATGCGGAGGCGGAGTATGAGCCGTGGGCTGATTTTGTGCAGGAGACGCTTTACGGCATAGACGAAGCCCTTGGGGAGAATTTCCGGCTTATGCGGGAATATGGCCTTATCGACTGGGAGCCGCGGAGGGGAAAGACCGCGGGGGCATATACGACCTATTTGGAAAGCTACCGTTCGCCGTTCGTGCTGATGTCGTATACCGGAGATGAATACAGCCGGGGAACACTGATCCATGAATTCGGACATTTCAACAATTATCTGGAGATGGGAACGATTGCAGAGGCGACGGACGTCTCGGAGATCTATTCCCAAGGACTGGAGCTTTTCGTGTCGAACCACTATGACGAATATTTTGGAGAAGAGACGGGATATGAGCTGCGTTACAACGCGCTGGCAGACAAGCTGAACGCATTTGTCCAGCAGACCTATTATACGGCGGTAGAACAGGAGGTCTATTCCCTCGCGGAGGAGGAGGTCACGCCTGCGGCGGTCGAGGATATCGCAGCGCGGCAGGCAGAGCGGTTCGGACTTACCGATATTTTTTATGAGGACCTGTACCGGTATGACTGGGTATCCGTACCGCATATCTATGAATCTCCTTATTATACGTTTGCCTACGCGACGTCGGCGGATATCGCCGTACAGCTGTGGGAGATATCCGTGACAGACGAGCAGAAAGCGGTAGACATCTATGAAGCGCTCGTCCGGCGGGAAGAAAGTACAGATTTTATAGAAAATGTGAAAGCGGCAGGACTTGCAAGCCCGTTCGACGAAGGAGAGATACAGCGTATGGCAGAGCTGTTTCGGACCTATTTATCGGAAGACGGGGCGGGGAGTCCGCTCATGGATGCGGCTTGATATGTCCTGAGGCGGCTTTTTCATGTTTCCGGCCGGAAAAGAAGTGTATCTTTACAGTAAGAAGAACCGGCGGGCCACGGATAATCGAACGTCACGAACCGCGTATCGCTGCAGCTTACCGGTTTTTCGATATCATGTGAGAGACGCTTTATAGGAAAGCGATGGAAAAAGGCAGAAAGAAGATAGACAAGGCACCGCCTAACGTACATCGGGCTGCGGGAAGGGCGGATCATGCCGTACAGCATAAAGCATCAAGATAAACTGCCGGCAATCAAAAACCGTCTGCACGCAAAATTACGGGCAGGCGGTTTTTGATTGCTGGGCGCGCCGTATTTCTATTGCAAAAACGGAACGGCCCGCTATAATAAGAAAGGAGGCTTTTATGGGCAATGGAAAGACAAACGCAATGCGGATATTGGACCGCGCGGGAATTCCGTATAAAACGCATTCCTATGAAGCGGGAGACGGGCCTGTAGACGGCGTGACCGTTGCGAAAAAACTGGGGATCGCGCCGGAGCGGGTCTATAAAACGCTGGTGACGCAGGGCGCGGACCGGCAGTATTTTGTGTTTGTGATCCCGGTGGAACGGGAGCTTGATTTGAAAAAAGCGGCGCGCGCCGTTGGAGAGAAGAATGTGGAAATGATCCCGGTGAAAGACATCAATAAGGTTACGGGATATATCCGCGGGGGGTGTTCGCCCATTGGAATGAAAAAAGCGTATGGCACAGTCGTTGACTGTTCCTGCGAGGCGCTTGCGGAGATGCTTGTGAGCGCGGGCAGGATTGGCTGGCAGATCGAGCTCGCGCCAAAGGACCTGATCGCTGCGGCGCAGGCACAGACGGCTGAGCTGGTACGGGAATGACCGTTTGACAAAAGGAATGCAGACATGATGAATGTAAGGCAATTGCAGGAATATTTGAACAAGAGCAAGGCTGTTTTTGAGCTGAAGGAGCATGACGAACCGCTGAAAAATGCAAAGGACGCGGTAAATTATTTTGATGCGGAGCTTGTAGCCGCCGTTTATGTGATCCATACGGAGCGGGGGCTTGCCGCAATGATTGTAAATGCGGAGCGGGACAAAATGGATACGGAATCCATCAACTATGTGCTCGGATATAAGGTGAAAGGGATGGCGGACCCGAAGCTCGTCCGGCAGGCGACGGGCTATGACGCGGGCTTTATGCCCCTCATTGGACACGGTCTTCCGATCCTGTTCGACAAAGGGCTTACTATCCACGACTATATCTATGGAAGCACAGGCGATCCGCGCTATACGGTGAAGCTGCGTCCGGAGGATGTGATACGCTTAAGTGAGATGCTGGCGTTCATCGAATAAAGAGGAAAAAAGAGGAAGAGCGGACTCCGTAGGAGGGCCGTTTTTTTTATGCCTCGGTCTTGACAGAAAAAAAGGCGCTATGCTAAAATTGGTCTGAAAACGGACTAATTGGAGGAGCGTATGGAGTGGGTCAAAAAACAGCACCGACTGTATGATGTGCTTTGGCGGGAGACGAATGCGATTTATGAGGCATGGGCAAAGCGGCGCGGCCTGTCTTACTGTGAACTGTTTGTTTTCCTGTCGCTTTCCGAAAGGGGCGAATGTACTCAAAAGAAAATATGTGAGCAGTGGCAGCTGCCAAAGCAGACGGTAAACACGATCGTGAAGGGCTTGATGGAGCGTGGCACGGTAGTTTTAGAGACGCTGCAGGAGGACAGGAGGAACAAGGCGGTCCTGCTTACTGCGGAGGGGCGCGCATACGTAGGGCAAATCGTAAATGAGCTGTATGCGCATGAATATTCCGTTTTAGAGCGAATGGGAAGAGAGCGTGCGGAGGCGCTCATGGAAAACATGGCGTTTTACAACAGACTGCTTCGGGAGGTGGAATAAAATGAACGCACGCAGGGAGTTTTTCCGGTATGTGATCCCGTCGATGCTTGCATTTGCGCTTTCAGGCGTATACGCAATCGCAGACGGATTTTTTGTGGGAAATGCGCTGGGCGACAGCGCGCTTGCTGCGATCAATATCGCGTTTCCGCTGACGGCATTCTTGCAGGCAGTCGGAACGGGGATCGGCATGGGCGGCGCGATCCAGTATGCGATCAGCAAGGGAGAAGGGAATGAACTGCGCGCACGGCGTTATTTCGGAACGGCGTTTTTTGCCTTGCTCCTTTCCGGCGCGCTGCTTACGGCGGTGTTTTTACTGGCGGCGCCCTCTGCGCTGCATTTTTTAGGCGCTTCCGGCGAGATTTTGTCTTTGGCAAGGGAATATATTTTATATATCTCTTACGGCGCTGTGTTCCAGATCCTTGGAACGGGGCTCGTGCCGTTTATTCGGAATATGGGAAGCGCGACCTTTGCCATGGCTGCGATGATCGTCGGGTTCCTTACGAATATCCTGCTGGACTATCTGTTCGTATGGGTATTTCCGTGGGGAATGATGGGCGCCGCCGTCGCGACAGCGATCGGGCAGGCTATGACTTTTTTGGCCTGCATGGTATTCTTCCTTGTGAAGCGGCAGAAGCCGCTGTTCCAATTCGGACGGGCAGGCCTATCGAAATTAAAGACGATCCTTGCGGTAGGGCTTTCCCCGTTTGGGCTGACCTTTTCACCAAACCTTACGCTGATCCTCGTGAACAGAAGCGCGGCGGCGGTGGGGGGCGACCCGGCAGTCACCTGCTATGCGACAGTGAGCTATATCTCCTGTGTTGTTCTTCTGCTTCTTCAGGGCGTGAGCGACGGCAGCCAGCCGCTTTTGAGCCTGTCCTATGGGCAGGGAAAGCTGAAAAAGACGAAAGCGGTCTTGGGAACGGCTTACCGGTTCGCGCTGCTCGTTGCGGTGTGCAGCATGACGGTGCTGTTTTTCGTGCGGGAACAGATGGCGGCGCTGTTCGGCGCATCCGAACAGGTCGTACAAAATGTGGCGCAGATCTTACCGGTTTTTCTGGCGGGCTACGTGTTTGCCGCCGTATCGAGGATAACGACGGCTTATTGCTACGCAACGTGCAAAAACGCATGGGCATATCTGCTGATTTATGGAGAACCGGTATGCTTGTTCCTGCTTTTACTGTTCCTGCCGGGCCTGCTTGGAATTTATGGCACATGGGCCGCCGTTCCTATCTCGCAGGCGGCTGCGATGGGGCTGAGTATTGCTTTCTTGGTAAAACAGCGCAGGGATGAGCGAACAGACAAAAAATATTTGGAATAAGAGCGGTTTGCGATAGGAAAGTAAGACAGGAAACCATTCTGTTTCTTGGAAATTTGGAGAAAACAAACGCTTCTATGGAAGAAGCATGCACGAGAAGTATTATTGGACTTTCCGAACGGGAAGTGAAACTGACCGAAAAAGCGGAAGAGGTCATTCGGTATCTGGAGAGCCGGATAAAAACGGTCGAAAAAGAATACCGCAGCTTATAGTACGGTAGTATATGGCATAAAAGACCGGAAGCTTACGAAGCGAAGCGTGAAAGCGCCGCCTCCCACTCTTTTTCGCGGAAGCCGACAAGCACGCCGTGCGGCCCGATGAGAATGGGGCGCTTTACGAGCATGCCGTCTGTGGCGAGCAGCGCGAATTGCTCGTCTTCCGGCATGGACGGCAGCTTTTCCTTTAGGCCCATGCTTTTATAGAGCAGGCCGCTGGTGTTGAAAAAGCGTTTTAAGGGCAATCCGCTTTTTGCGTGCCATTCGCGCAGCTCCGCCTCGGAGGGGTTCTGCACTTTGACGTCGCGGTAATCGTAGGAGATACCGTGTTCACGGAGCCACGCCTCCGCCTTTTTGCAGGTGGTACATTTCGGATAACAAATAAGCAGCATATTTAGGCCTCCTTTTTAGAAACACAGAAAATCAGATGCGGCATGTCTATGCCGTGGTAGTGCTTTACGAGTGAGCCGCAGACCGACATGCCGTTTCTTTTGGCGACGTTCTGCGACGGGATATTCGTATCCCGAATGATGGAATAGACGCGCTCCATGCCGAGGGTATGGAACGCGTAGTCCCGGCAGGCAACGGCCGCCTCCGTGGCATAGCCGTGATGCCAATAGGCGCGCTCGAGCAGATAACCGATCTCCGGCACCTGTATGCCGCCCGCGTCCTGCCATGTGATGCCGCACTGGCCGATGAACCGTCCTGTTTTCTTTAAAATGACGGCCCACAGGCCGAACCCGTCGCGGCGGCAGCGGCCGAGCTGGCGGTCGAGCCAAGCCTGCGCTTCCGCATCGCTGAACGCGTGCCCGTAGGCATACATCGCTTTTTCGTCCTGCAGGGTCCTGCACAGGGCGGGGAAATCGTCCTGCGTCATTTCGCGCAAAACAAGACGCTTTGTTTCGAGGATCATTCCTGCCATCCCTTGCATACGTCCACCCATTCCGCGGCGCCCGCATACCGGAACAGCTCGTCCGGCGTGAGCTCGATGGCGGAATTTCCGCTCCCGCAGGCCGGAAACACAGTGCCGAACCGTTTCAGGGAAACGTCGAGATAGGCGCGGACACCCTCGGGATTGGCAAACGGGCATACGCCGCCGACGGCGTGCCCCGTCATGCTTTCCACCTCGCCTGCGGAAAGCATGCGCGCCTTGCACGCGAACTGCGCGCGGTATTTGGGATTATCGATTTTTGCGTCTCCTGCGCATACGACGAGCACACAGTCTTCGCCGACGCGGAAAGAAAGCGTTTTCGCAATACGTGCGGGCTCCGTGCCAAGCGCCTGAGCGGCAAGCTCCACCGTTGCGCTGGAGGTGGGAAATTCAAGGACGTCGCCGTCCCGTCCGAATGCTTTGAAATATTCTTTTACTTTATCGATCGCCATACTGATAAAAACTCCTGTTCCAAAATGACCGCATCAGGAAAGGGCTGCCCGCAGCGCGCCATACAGTGCGCGCGTCTTTTCCGCGTCCGGATCGCTGATGTAAATATCTATCGCGTTTTTTCTCGTGATGCAAAGCGTAGGGGCGGCATCTGCGACCCCGAACAGCATGAAGCCTCCGCTGCTCCCGGAGCTGAAATAGCCCCTGAGTATGCCGCTGAAGCCCCTGCAGCCGTTCATGCGCGACGCATGGGGGAATCTGTCTGAAACCGTTTCCTCCATGAGGGAAATGGTTTTGATCTCCGAAAGCGGAACAGAAATACCGTGCATACCGCGGATCGTCAGCTCCTCAGGCCCTATGTCTGCGGAAAGAGGCTGTTCGCCGTAAACGAACATACAGGCCACCGCAGCAAGAACGATGACTACTGCGATGAGCTGACAGGTAATGATGCGGGAACCGTCCTGTTTCATGTATGCTCCTTTCCGACCGCCGCATTTATTATAGCATAAACGGGAGGATATGGCAGCAGTTTGCCGTACGCGGAAAAAAACAGGGCTTCGGGCCGGATAAACGGCCGGAAGCCCTGCGGACGCCTGCAGCGGTCATGCGGTACGGGGCGCGGCGAATTGACTGTTGTAGAGGTCTGCATAGAAGCCGCCTTTTTTCAGCAGTTCCTCATGCGTGCCCTGCTCGATGATGTCGCCGTCTTTCATGACTAAAATAAGGTCTGCGTCACGGATAGTGGAGAGCCGGTGAGCGATGACAAAGCTGGTGCGCCCCTGCGAGAGGTTATCCATCGCTTTCTGGATCAGCGCCTCAGTGCGTGTATCGACCGAGCTTGTGGCTTCATCGAGGATGAGCATATCCGGGTCGGCAAGAATGGCGCGCGCGATGGTGAGAAGCTGCTTCTGCCCCTGCGAAATATTGGAGGCGTCTTCGTTGAGCACCATTTCATATCCGTGCGGGAGAGCGCGGATGAAACGGTCTGCGTAGGCGGCCTTTGCCGCGGCGACGACCTCTTCGTCCGTAGCATCCATGCGTCCGTAGCGTATATTTTCCATGATCGTTCCGTTATACAGCCATGTATCCTGAAGCACCATGCCGAAATGACGGCGCAGGTCTGCGCGTGTGAAATCTGTCGATTTATGCCCATCGATCAGGATCTCGCCGCTGTTCAGATCGTAAAAACGCATGAGCAGCTTGATCATCGTCGTTTTGCCCGCGCCCGTCGGTCCGACGATCGCGATCTTCTGGCCCGGCTTTACCTGTGCGGAAAAATCGTTGATGATGATCTTATCCGGGTTATAACCGAAATGGACGTCTTTGAATTCCACATTGCCCTCTACATGGCCGAGCTTTATGGGGTGCTCCGTATCCGGCGTTTCTTCAGGCTCGTTCAAAAATTCAAATACACGCTCGGATGCGGCCGCTGTCTGCTGGAGGATATTGGAGATATTTGCGAGCTGTGACAGCGGCATGGTGAAGTTGCGCACATATTGGACGAACGACTGGATATTGCCGACGGTGATGGTCCCCTGTGCGGCGAACCAGCCGCCGAGCACACACACGGCGACATAGCCGAGGTTCCCGATGAACGCCATGATGGGCTGCATCATGCCGGACATGAAATTGGCTTTCCATGCGGCGGAATAAAGCTTTCCGTTTTCTGCGCGGAAGGTTTCGATGCTTTTGTCCTCGCCGTTGTAGGCGGATATCACGTTATGCCCGCCGAACATTTCCTCTACATGCCCGTTCACCGTGCCGAGGTATTCCTGCTGCTGCTGGAAGAACTTCTGCGAACGCTTCACGACCTGAAAGATGAGAACCAGTGCGATGGGGATGATGCACAGCACGACGAGCGTCATGATCCAGTTGATGGTGAACATCATGACGGCGACGCCGACGACCATCGTGATGGAGGTGACGATCTGCGACAGGCTTTGGTTCAGCGTCTGGCTGATGGTGTCTACGTCGTTCGTCACCCGGGAAAGCACATCGCCGTGGCTGTTGCGGTCGAAATAGGAAAGCGGGAGCGTATTGATCTTCCTGCTGATATCCTGCCGCAGCCGGTAGGTAACCTTGTTCGACACGCCCGTCATGATGAAGCCCTGCACATAGCTGAACAGCGCGGACAGGCCGTACAGGATGACGAGCATGATGAGGATGCGTGCGATTTCTGCAAAGTCGAAGCCCTCCCCGGAGCCGCTGATCTGGCCCATGACCCCGTTGAAGAGCACTGTCGTCGCGTTGCCCATCAGCTTCGGGCCGATGATGGAAAAGACGGCGGATGCGATCGCAAAGACGAACACGACGATGACCGCGATCTTATATTTCCCGATATATTTCAGCAAACGTCCCATAGAGCCTTTGAAGTCCTTTGCCTTTGCACCGGTCACCGGCACCCCGCGTCCGGGACCGTGCCCGCCTCCCATGGGAGGCCGTTTCTCTGTTGCCTTACTCATGCTAATTCCTCCTCTGAAAGCTGGGACAGCGCGATCTCACGGTAGGCGGCGCACGTTTTCATCAGCTCTTTGTGCGTACCCTTTCCGACGATCCTGCCTTCGTCGAGCACGATGATCTGATCTGCGTCCATGATGGTACCCACGCGCTGGGCGATGATGAGGACCGTCTTATCCTTTGTTTGCTCTTTGATGGCGGCGCGCAAAACGGCGTCTGTTTTGAAATCGAGCGCGGAGAAGCTGTCGTCGAACACATAGATGTTCGGGTCTTTCACAAGGGCGCGTGCGATGGAGAGGCGCTGCTTCTGCCCGCCGGATACGTTGGCACCGCCCTGCGAAATACTTCCGTCAAAGCCCCCCTTGAGCCTGCGGATAAATTCCGTAGCCTGTGCGTCCTGCGCGGCGCGCTCGAGCGTTTCCTTAGGGGCGTTTTCATTTCCGAGGCGCAGGTTGGAGGCAACGGTTCCCGAGAACAGGACGGACTTCTGCGGAACATAACCGATCTGATCGCGCAGCTCGCGGCGGGTGACGGCGCGCACATCGATGCCGTCTATTGTGATACTTCCCTCCGTTACGTCGTAAAAACGGGGGATGAGGTTTGCCACGGTGGATTTTCCGGAACCCGTGGAGCCGATGAATGCAGTCGTCTCGCCCGGCCTTGCAGTAAAGGAAATATCTGTCAGCACGTTATCCTCCGCACCCGGATAGGCAAAGCACACATGATCGAAGGTAAGAACGCCCTTCGGATCGCTGAAATGCTTTGGAGCCTCCGGATCGCGTATTTCGGGCTCGGTCTCCAGCACATCGGCGATGCGGTGAGCGGAAACGGACGCACGGGGCAGCATAATGAACATCATGGACATCATGAGGAACGCCATGACGATCTGCATGGCATACTGCATGAAAGCCATCATATCGCCCACCTGCATAGAGGAAGCGGCGATCTGGTTCGCACCTATCCATATAATGAGGAGAGAGACACCGTTCATGATGATCGTCATCACCGGCATCATAAGGACCATTGCCCTGCCGGTGAAGAGCTGAGTTTTGGTAAGGTTCCGGTTTGCCGCATCGAAGCGGTCAAGCTCGAATTGCTGTGTGTTGAACGCGCGGATGACCATCATGCCCGAAAGATTTTCGCGCATGACGAGGTTGACCTTATCGACAAGGGATTGCATCTTTTTGAACTTCGGCATGACGACCGCAAAGACAGAGCCGATGAACCCGAGCAGTACGATGACTGCGAGCGCGATGATCCACGACATGGACACGCTTTTGTCGAGCGCCATGACGACGCCGCCCACACCCATGATTGGCGCATAGATGACCATACGGATCATCAGGATAACGACCATTTGTATTTGTGTGATGTCGTTCGTGCAGCGGGTGATGAGAGAGGCGGTGGAAAATTTGTCGAATTCCACGTTGGAAAAGTTCTCCACCTTCGTAAAGGTCTTTTCGCGCAGGTCGCGCGCAAGGCCCGCCCCCACACGCGAGGCGAGCAGGCCTACCACGATGGTGCATGCGGCGGAGCCAAACGCAAGGAGGAGCATGAGCCCGCCGTTCCGCCAGATATAATCCTGCTGGATCGCCGTGAGATCAAGGCCGAGGCTTTGATATTCCTGCCTGAGCACAGGAACTGCCGTCTGTGTGAGCAGGCTTTCGTCCATGCTGCCGAGCTTTTCCTCCAAAAGGGAAGAAAGCGCGCCGTATACCCCGGCGGAATCCGGATAGGCATTCAGCGCGGCAAACAGCTCCGTTCCCGCGGGCTCCTGCGCGTAATATGCCATAAATTGCAGAAGCGGTTCAGGTATCTGCGCTGTTTCTTCCTGTCCGTCCGCCTGTGTACGCCCATCGATCGCAAGGGAAGCTGAACCGTCCGCCGACGCCTCTGCGATCTGCTCTATGGCAGAGACTGATGCGAATGCTTTTGCGAATGCGGGATTCAGGAGCTCGTCGTTTTCCCCGTCTGCGGTGTTTTTGACATAGATGTTTTCATCTGCGAGCGCCGGATAGTCCTCGAGATAGGCCGCGTAGGACACGCTGTCTTTTGTAATCAGCGTGTAGTTTTCCAACGCCGTTTGCTGCCCGCCGCCGTCCATAAAGCCGAGGAGCGTATCCATCGTGCTTTCGCTCACAGCCGAGGGGACCGCGTTTTCGATCCCGCCCTGCTGGATGCCTGTATCCACGATTTTGGACATATAATTCGGCAGCGAAAGATCGCAGAAGGCCTGCCCGAACAGGAGCAGGACAGCCGCGAGGACGAGCGCAGCGTATGGTTTCATGTATTTGATGATGCGCTTCATAAAAAGTTGCCTTTCCTTTCTTACATACAGAATCTTTTACAGGCTGCGGAACGGACCCGGCAGCCGGTATTGATACTTCCGTTTGCTTATGATACCGCGGTTGCATAAAAATGTCAATAAGGTTGACAAAAATATTGACTGTATTACAAAAATGTGCTAATCTAAACCTGTAATTCGGGGAAAGAAGAGCGCAACATGGCAGGAAAAGATACGAAAGAAAAAATCAAGGAGATCGGCCTATCGCTGTTTCGAAAGCATGGCTTTGAAAACGTGACGATCAATGAGATATGCGAGAAAAGCGGTGTCAACAAGCATACGTTTTATTATTATTTTAAATCGAAGGACGAGCTTTTAAAGGACTATTATGAATTTCCGTATGATATCAGGACGGAATATTTTGTGCGCATGCTGAACGCAAAGAATTATATAGAACAGCTTTGGCTCTCCTATCAGCCTTTCTTTGACCATCTGGGCAAATCGGGACCGGAGATACCGCGGCAGCTGTTCATCAAAAACATCAACCATGACGTAGGAACATTCCGCTGCGACCAACGCCAGAAGGAGCACATGGAGCTGCAGACAGGCATCATCGGGAAAGCGCAGGCGGCAGGGGAGATACGCAATTCTTCCGATCCGACCACCTTATGTATTATGATCCACCAAATTTTTGTAAGCGCCCTCTTTATGTGGTGCATGCATAACGGCGCGTTCGATCTGCCCTTGTATGTGCGCAGCAGCATAGAAGCACTGCTCGATGTGAAGCCGGAGCTGCGCGCGGAGCCAAAAATGAGCCTTGCGGACATCTGGAAGCGTGATGAAAAGGAGATCGAGCGGGACGGAGAGCGTCTGAAGCGGCATGCTGAGGCCGCAATACGGCGTATGAGAAAGGGAACGAATAAGGAGAAGACGGTATGAAAAACGTTACGGCAATTTATTTCAGCCCGACAGGCGGAACAAAAAGCTATGTCCGCGCAGTTGCACGGGGAATAGCGGATGATTTCCGCGAGATTGACCTGACGAACCGGGAAATACGGGCAAAGGAGCATCTGTTTTCACCGGATGAGCTTGCGGTGATCGGCGTTCCCGTTTATTACGGACGGGTCCCGCAGCTGCCGGACGAGCTGCTGCGCGGCCTTACGGCGAGCCATACGCCCGCGGTGTTTGTCGTCGTTTACGGCAACCGGGAATTCGATGACGCGCTGCTCGAGCTTTCCGATCTGTGTGAAAAACAGGGCTTTTATGGCGCGGCGGCCTGCGCGTTCGTTGCGCAGCATACCTTTTCCCCGAAAATCGCGGCAGAACGGCCGAATGAGGAGGACCTCACGATCGCGGAAGCATTGGGCAGGGAGATACGGGAATTCATGGAAGCAAAGGATGCAAAGCCGCTTTCTTTGCCCGGAGACCGGCCGTACCGGTCGTTTACTGTGGCGTCGTTCACGCCGAAGGGAGACAAAAGCTGCACCGGCTGCGGAACATGCGTGCGGATATGCCCGTCAGGGGCGATCCCGGCGGAGGCTCCGCGGGAGACGGATGCGAAGAAATGTATCCGCTGTCTTGCGTGCGTACACGCCTGCCCTGCGGGAGCGCGCAGGGTAGGCGGCCCGGTCTATAGTATGGTAAAGCATAAGCTGGAAAAGGAGCTTACGAAAACGGAAAAAGAGGCGAGGCTATTTCTGCCGTAATGGAGACCGTTCCCGGGAGGAAGCGTGTAAGAGCCGAAAGCGGGCTTATCGGAAAAGCCATGCTGCTGCGCGGGCGGGCATTTTTTTGAGTTTGCGGAGATTTTACCGCGCGCAGAACACATGGCCGCAAAACCGCTGCGTGAGCGGGCTTATGGGCGCTCCGCTGCATTTGCCCGCAAATAGAAGCTTAGAAAAAAGCCGGCCAAGGGCTTATTGACAGACTGAAGCGCCTTTTTAAGGCGCTTTTTTGCTGAAACAAAGAGAACTGCTTTTGAGGAAAATGGATCCCGGGGTTGACTTTGTGGAAAAGAAGAAATACAATATATATGTATTTTTAAAATATTTACCACATCATATTGTATTTCGGATGGGGGAAGACGGGTGAAAATCCCGCGCGGTCCCGCCGCTGTATGAGCCGAGCAATGCACGGAAGCCACTGGGAAAAGGAACTGGGAAGGCGTGCGGCGCGTTTGAGGCTTGAGCCAGAATATCCCGTTCGGAATGAAAGCGCCGCGAGGTATGGCAACGAAGAACGTTTTTTGAGCAAAACGAGAGGAGTCTGCACCTCGGCGCGTAAAGGATACGCGCTTATTTTTGTATGCGCGCATCCGGAATATCCCGGAGGAGGAAACGCGATGATCACAAAAATCAGAAAAAGAAACGGAAGCACGGAAAATTTCCAGAAGGAAAAGATCACTTGGGCTATCTTCAACGCTGTGATTGCCGTGGGCGGAGACGACTTCGACACGGCGCAGAAGCTTTCGGGCGAGGTGGTGGACCTTGCGAACCTGCGCCTGAAAACGGAGACCGCGGACGTGGAGGAGATACAGGACCTTGTGGAAAAGGTGCTGATCGAGCGCGGACACGCAAAGACAGCGAAGGCCTATATCCTTTACCGTGAAAAACGCCGCGCGGCAAGGGAAAGCAACGCCCTCATCGGCGCGACGATCGATATGTTTTCCGACTATCTTGACGATAAGGACTGGCAGATCAAGGAGAACGCGAACACGCAGAAATCCATCAACGGTATGAACAACTATGTACGCGAAACATTCACAAAGCAGTATTGGCTGCACGAGGTCTATCCGCAGGAGATACGCGAGGCGCACACGAGCGGCGCGTTCCACATCCATGACCTTGGATTTTTCGGCCCATACTGCGCGGGCTGGGATCTAAAGCAGCTGCTCGCGGACGGATTCGGCGGCGTACCCGGTAAGGTGGAGTCCTCTCCGGCCAAACATCTGCGTTCTTTTTTGGGACAGGTGGTGAATTCCACATTCACTACGCAGGGGGAGACTGCGGGCGCGCAGGCGTGGTCGTCTATCGACACCTATTGCGCACCCTTTATCCGTTATGACAGCATGACCAAAAAAGAAGTCAAGCAGGCATTGCAGGAGTTTATTTTCAATATCAACGTTCCCACGCGCGTGGGCTTCCAGTGTCCGTTTTCGAACCTTACCTTTGATATCGTCGTTCCGCGTACGTTAAAGGACGAGGCTGTGATCGTGGGGGGAAAGATCCAGCGTGAGACGTACGGCGAGTTCCAGAAGGAAATGGATCTGTTCAACGAGTGCTTCTGCGAGGTGATGCTCGAGGGAGACGCGCACGGACGGGTATTCACCTTTCCGATCCCGACCATTAACGTGACGAACGATTTTGACTGGAACAGCCCGGTGGTGAACAGGTTTATGGAGATCACCTGCAAATACGGCATCCCGTATTTTTCAAACTATATCAATTCCGATCTTTCGCCGGAGGACGCGCTTTCCATGTGCTGCCGCCTGCGGCTTGATACCAAACAGCTCCGCAAGCGCGGGGGCGGGCTTTTCGGCTCGAACCCCATGACGGGCTCGATCGGCGTCGTGACCATCAACCTGCCGCGCATCGGCTATCTTTCAAAATCCGAGGGAGAATTTAAGGCGCGCCTGTGGCAGATGGTGATGCTGGCGAAAAACAGCCTTGAGATCAAGCGCAAGATGATCGAGCATCAGACGGAGCGGGGGCTGTATCCGTTTTCGGCGCACTATCTGCGCAACGTGAAGATGCGCACCGGGCAATATTGGTACAACCATTTCAATACGATCGGCATTCTCGGCATGAACGAAGCGCTGCTCAATTTCTATGGGGACGGCACGGACCTGACGACCGAAAAAGGGCAGGAATTTGCAATATCCGTGATGAACTATATGCGCGGCCTGATGACAGAGATACAAGAAGAAACGGGACATTTTTACAATCTTGAGGCAACGCCTGCGGAGGGCACGAGCTACCGCCTTGCGGAGCTGGACAAAAAGAAATATCCTGACATCATCTGCGCGGGCGGCGGGGACGTGGCCTATTATACCAATTCCACACAGCTTCCGGTCGGCTTCACGGACGACATTTTTGAAACGATGGACCTGCAGGACGAACTGCAAAGCCTGTATACGGGAGGAACCGTGCTGCACCTCTATCTCGGCGAGCGCATTCCCGACATCGAGGTGGCGAAAAGCCTCATCCGCAAGGTGTTCACTCATTACAAGCTGCCGTATCTCTCGCTTACGCCTACATTCTCGATCTGTCAGGAGCACGGCTATCTTGACGGCGAGCAGTTCACCTGCCCGGAGTGCGGAAAGGATACGGAGGTGTGGAGCCGCGTCGTCGGTTATCTGCGCCCGGTACAGAATTTCCACAAGGGCAAAAAGAAAGAATATGACGAGCGCGTGAAATACCGCATCAGGGAGCAGAGCCTTTGAACATCGCGGGACTGCTGAAAACGGCTACCATCGATTTCCCGCACCGGCTTGCGGCGGTGGTATTTACGGCGGGCTGCAACTATGATTGCAGTTTTTGCCATAACAGGGCCCTGCTCGGCGCCGCCGAGCTTATGGAAGACGGCGAGGTGCTGCGTTTCCTTGAAAAACGTGCGGGCCTGCTCGACGGGGTCGTGATATCGGGCGGGGAGCCAACCCTGCAAAAGGACCTCGCGGAGTTTGCGGGCACGCTGAAGGGGCTTGGCTACGATGTGAAGCTCGACACCAATGGGAGCGATCCGGAGGCGGTGGGCAGGCTGCTTGACGGCGGGCTTGTGGATTATGTTGCGATGGACTATAAAGCGCCGTTTTCCCGCTATCCGGAAATCTGCGGGGCCGGAGCGGACGGCTTTTTGGAGACGCTTGGCTTGCTGCGGGCCTCGGAGATCGAATGGGAGCTGCGGACGACCGTGATCCCCGAGATCAGCGAAGCGGAGCTGCGGGAGATGGCGGAGGACGTGCCGCTTTTGCCCCTTTATGCTTTGCAGCTGTACCGCCCGGTGCGGATCGAAAAGCTGCGTGTTTATACGCCGCAGGATATTGGGCGGATAGCGGAAGCGCTGAAGGGAGTCCAGCCCAATGTGACTGCACGGTGCTGAAATGAAAAGGCGAAGGATAGCTCCTTCGCCTTTTTGGCTGACAAATGAAGCGCGCCGTGCATCAAAAGACCTACAGGTCGTGGATATTGAGCGGGTCGAACTGGAACAGATGGCCTTTATAGACGTGCGACGCGCCGTATATTTTGGAATAAACGGCGAGACTGCGGCGAAAAAAATCTTCGTCTATTTCGAGAAATTCACAGAATTCCTGCATGGTACGCAGGCCGCGCTTGAAGCCCTCGAACAGCTTTTCGAGAGGCATGACCTTCTGGGCGGCCCAACGGTCCGCCATATATTCATATTTATTCTGGATATGCGTTTCAGCGTCCAGCAGATTGATGGCGCAGGTGTGCTGATGACCAAGCTCGTGCGCCGTAACGGCATTTTTCTGCGCCGTGCTTTCGAGGCTGCTGCTGATCAGGATCGTTTTGCCTACTGTGAGCGCGTTAAAACCGCTGCGGAACGTGTAGGTCTCAAGGGTTATCCCGTTTTCCCGAAGTTCTTCCTCTAAAATTTCGCGCAACATAATTTCCACCCCTTTTAGGCACTCTGGCCCGCTGTGTCTGTGAGATTATTATAGCAGGGGGGAATGTCTTTTTATGTCGATTCGTGTCGATTCTAAAAAATTTTTTCAGGAATCTTTACGCTTATTATAGATCGCGATGATCTCTTCGATCTCCCGGCGTTCGTCTTCTGTAAGACGGTCGTAGCCCTTAGGCGCGGAGAGGGCGACCAGCGTTTCAGACGGCGTATCTGCGGGTGCGGCGGTATCTGTCAGACAGAGGATATAGTCTACCGAAACGCCGAAGATTTCAGACATTTTTTTCAGAGCCTTGATGTCGGGCTCATAATTTTCATTTTCCCAGCCGGAAAGGGCGCCCTGCGTTACGCCGAGCCGCTTTGCCAGATCGGTCTGCTTCAGACCTTTTGCGGTGCGCAATTCTTTGATTCGATTCATGGGGGAACACCTCGAATATTAGAAATACTTATATCAATTTTACTTATGTTTCTATTTTACTGAAAGAGAAATATTTTTTCAACGCAACAAATATTAGTTAAATTAATATTTTTCGTTGACAGACGAGGAGGCAGGTGATAATATTAGCTTAACTAATATTAGTAAAATTAATATTTGGAGGGAATATGAAAAGAAAAAAGCGGGAACTCGATCTGACGCTCGTGAAGATCGCAAACAAAGGAAAACGGCAGGAAGTGAAAAGAGAGAGAAAGGAGGGTACGAAATGAAGATTGGAGACGCGCCGTATATCAGAAATTATATGGCAACAGGCGAGGAATATCCACGCGAGCTATGCGCCCGGCAGGAGGAAGCGGAGGAGCGCCTGTATATGCTGGAGGATGAAAGACGGGATGTGGAGGAATTTATGGGCCTCAGCATAGAACTGAAGGAGGATGTGTTGGATCACTATGATACGGAGATTCGGGAATGTGAACGGACGATTGCATATTTTGAGAACATGAGGAGACGGTAGGGGAGACATAATATGGAAGAAACGGAATTGCTGTTGTTCCAGTATGGAGCGCTGAAGCGGAAATCGGAGGAATGCCGGGAGGCGGTCCGCGAACTGACTGCTGAAAAATATGCGTGTATCGACATATTTCTGAAAGGACCGCGGCTGGACGGAATTGGGGGAAAACGCGGAGAAAACGATGATCCGGTCTGCCGGATCGTGCAGAAGATGGCGGATATTTATGACGGACGGATCGCAAGGGCGGTAGAAAAGCTGGAAGGGCTGTATACAGAATTCGACAAAGTACGGGATAAGCTTGAACGTGCGGGTTTGAATGAGGCAGAAAAAAAGTATGTAGAGCTTCGGTATGCGCAGGGAAAAAATGTAGCGGATATCGCGGAGGAAATCGGATATTCCGAGCGGCAGACACAAAGGCTGCGAAATCGTATCCTGCGGGTGCTTGCAGGCGGGAGAGAATATGAAAGGGCCGGAAGCATAGGCATGCGCGGTGGAAAAAAAGGAAAGGAGCAAACAGGATGAAAAAGGAGAAGAAAAGGAATTGGTATGAGGAGCAGAAGGAGAGGAGGGAAAAAGAACAGCGGGAAAAAGAGGCGCGGGAGCAGCGGAGGAAAGCGGCGCAAAGGAGAAGAAGGGAGCAGACCGGAACGGGGAACGGATATGCGGGGGTGGAAAAAAAGACGGCCGAACCGTGGAAAAGCACGGCCGGAACGGCGAAAAACCAAGCGGAAGTTGCTCCGACGTGGGTGAACACGGCAGGGCCGGGAGGAGGCGCAGAGCTGTGGAAGCAGGTGAAGCTGGAGCCGGGGGAGACGGCGGCGGATTACTATGAAAAGAAACGAAAGCAGCGGGAAGCGGACAGGCAGAAGACAGACGCGGCATTCAGCCGTGCGCTGGAGGAGACGCAAAAGGAGCTGCGGGAGCAGCGGCTGGGCGTGGCAGAGGGCTTCGGGAGGAAGAAGCGGTACAACCGGAACTATGAGGACCTGTTCGGGCTGCCGGAGGGAGGAGACTTCCGGAGCCGCGTGGAGGGAACGCGCGGATGGGATAAGCTGAACGGGAGCGAGCAGTATGATAGAATGGTGTATATACAGGAGGAATTGGAGAGGCGGAAAAAAGAACGGGAAAAGGAAGAAGAAATAGGGTATAATACGATCAACGGGAGAAATAAACAGCGGGATGTATGGAACGGGCAGTGGCCGCCGCGGACGATGGAGCATAGGGCGGCGGAGGCGGAGCCGCAGAGAAGAGCCGGAAGAGAAACGCCGGGAGCAGTATGGAGCGGCCCGGCAATCGTCAAAAGGCCGGAGGAAATCCCAGAGGACGCATGGGATGGGCTCGACTGGCGCGGGCGGCTTAACGCAATTAGCAGGATAGAAGGGCCGAAACAGCAGGAGGCATGGATCGCCGGAGAGCGGGAGGCGGCAAACCAGCCGACAATCGGCGGAGCAGGCGCGGAGCTTCTGATGGCAGATGTAAAGCCGCAGCCAGCACGGAAAAAAGAGGGCGAAACGGAAGAAGCGCCGCTGTTTTTCCCGGGCGGGGCGGAAGAGATGATGGAATATCTGCGCGAGCACCCGGACGCAACGCTGCCGAACGGCATGAGCGGAAGAATGGTCGCGGAGGCGGATGAAATCGTGCAGATGTCCAATACCCAAGCACCTGATTCTAATTCCAAAGAGATACCGTCCGATTCCCCGGATGAATCGAAAGGGGATATTCCTCCGGCCTATACGAGAAAAGAAGTGGACGAGTTAAGAAAGCTTTTGGAGGAGGAGGGGGAAATCCAACTTTCAGAATTGGAAGGAACGCCGTATATGAGAGCAATTAACGAGTTAGTACGAAATTCGGATGCAGGTGGCGGTCTTTCAAATAGTATTTATACTGCAAATCTTGAGACAGCCTTGCTTTCGGAGGGGATTACTTTCAATTCATTTAAGGATTCGTTTACACAGGAGCATCTGGATGCGCTCATCAATTATAATAAACGCATGTATGACAAGCTGGGGGCGCCAATGGAGGAAGATAAGCTTGCAAGCGGAATGTCCGATGGGATAGATATTATCGATGCGATAAAGGATCCTTTTGCGCTGATTGGATTAGCTTCAAAAGCAATACATGATTTGGCTACACCTGACGAATATAAGGGGAGGGACAGTTATGAAGAAGATTAAGCGTATGGCCTGCATGGTCTTATGCGGGATGATGCTATGGACTTTGGCAGGCTGCGCGCCCGCGGCCGGAGAAACAAGACCGATACCGGAGGATACATCTTTTCGGGAGCGGGTCGCTTTAACGGGAGATAGTGTGGCTGTCGTCCGGAAAGACGGAACTGTGCGGGGAACGTATGTTCTTCATGGAACGGCTGACGAAGCGGAACTTTGGGAAATCTTTGCGCAGGCAGCGGAACGGACAGAAGAAATCAATGAATGGGAAAATATATGTGGTATCACCTTTGGACGATGGTTTGTGGCAGGACTGAGAAAAGACGGTACCGCAATCGGAGCGGGATTGAATGAGAACCTTTTAAACGGTATGGAAAGCTGGCGCGATGTGAAGCAGATCGATTCCTGCTACAAGACTGTCGTTGCTTTATTTGAAGATGGAACGGTAGGGAATACAGGAGAATGTATATGGCCCTCTTTCGAGGAGTGGGAGGATATTACAGAAATTTCATGTGGGCTAATGAACGTGGCTGCGGGGTTGAAGAAGGACGGTACAGTCGTTTATGGATGCGACTGCAAAGAGGACGATGAACAAGAGGCGCATGAAAAGATAAGAGAAGAGATAAAAGATTGGAAAGACATTACACAGGTGGCCTGCGGTACGCACAGTGTATTAGGCTTAAAAAAAGACGGAACGGTAGTCGCGGCAGGAGACAACAGATATGGAGAATGTACTGTTGATGGCTGGACAGATGTCGTACAAGTCGTAGGAGGAGATTACAGGAATTTTGGAATACGAAGCGATGGGACCGTACTGGTGACGGATTGGATGAAGGCGATTGAAGAATTAGACAGCGACTTTATAGATATCAGCGCAATAGAGGACTGGCAGGATATCGTAGTGCTCAAAGACGACAGTAATCTGGTGATGGGAGTAACGGCAGACGGAGAGCTGCGGTTTGCGGGTAATATGGAGGATAAACGGGTGCAGGCGGCAAGAAAAATATGGCTTGAGGCAGAGTGGGGTTAAGACTTTAATCGGATATATGAAAAAAGAAAGAATAATAAAGATAAAAAAATTATTGATCAGCTTGCTGGCTGCGGCAGGAATTTTGGCTGTTTGGATAACGATTTGAGAGCGGAAAGGACGTGCCCGGCGCGTGATTGGCGAGGACAGATACGGGATATTGTGCTTTGCTTTTCAAAATCCAGACAAGAGCATGGAACGCGTTATGTGAAAGAGCAGGGCTTCCCGGGAGCCGCACGGAGAAAACAAAGGGGCGTTCTGGAGCCGCTACGGCCCGGCGGGGAATTTCCGCGATTTAGCACAGAAAAATAAAGATGTCGGCAATATGTCGCACAGACGGCATGGAAAAGGTACCATTTTTGTGGTACAATGCTAATGTGGGAGCAGTGGGGGAATACTGCTGAAAGAGACCGGTTTTTTCCGGTCTCTTTTGTTATAAGAAAACAGGATGGCTCAGCCATCCTGCGGAAAGAGGGTGAATCGGTCACCATGGCTCGCCGGGGCAGACATCTGTTGCACCGTCGCGGTTCAGATAGCCGTTCCTGCCGTTTGCATCGGTCCAGCTGATATAGACTAATTTGCCAGCATCACGCGCCTGAGAAAGAGCCTCTTTTTCGGACTGAGCCTTATTGAGCCCGGTAATGTACTTTTCGGTGCCTTCTTCGCGGTCTCTTATGATTACTTTATATTCCATAGTAGTTCCTCCTTTGTTTCCTTTCGGTGTTGCTATATAGATACCCGAATATCGGACGATATATCAGAAGAATTCTGAAATGTAGGGGAAAAAAGCAGGCCCAAGTGAAGTTTTTATATTCAAAAGGAGGAGAAGAAATGGAAAAGAAAATAGGGAGGAGCCTAAAATTCAAAAGCGCAAGGGAATTACAGAAGCGGATAGACGCATACTTTGCGGAATGCGAGAAAACAGGAGAACCGCTGACGGTCACAGGACTTGCGCTTGCACTGGATACGTCGCGGGAAACGCTGCTGAATTATCAGAAGCGGGACGGATATGGGGATATCGTCCGCCGTGCAAAGATGAGGATAGAAAACGCATACGAGAAACGGCTGATCGCACGGGGAAACGGAGGAGACGTTTTTGCGCTCAAAAATTTTGGATGGAGAGATAAAGCAGAACGGGAGATCGAGATAAACGGGAACGTATCGCTCGAGCAGAAATTAAGAGAGCTTGACGGAGAAAGATTTTAAAAAAGGGCATGATGGAACGGCAGAAAAAGGAGGATGAACAATGGCGTGATCAACACAAAAGTATTTATTGAACGATATTTAAAAATACGAGATAAACGGGCGCAGCTTATCGATTTCAAGATGAATGCAGCCCAGATGAAGCTCTATGACGCGATTGCCGAGCAATACAGGAACGGGAAACCCATCCGCGCTATTATTCTGAAAGCGCGGCAAATGGGATTTTCCACTTTAACGGAGGGAATGATCTTCAAGGATACGGCAACGCAGGCGAATATTTCGAGCGGCATCGTGACGCATGAGATCGCGGCAACGAACAATCTGTTCCGCATGAGCAAACGGTATTACGAGCATCTCGACGCTTCGCTGAAGCCTCCGCTGCTTGCAAGCAATGCAAAGGAGCTTGTATTCGGCTTTGCGGATGGAAACAGCTCGATCAAATGTATGACGGCGGGAAACGGGAGCATCGGGCGGTCGGATACGTTTCAGAACCTGCACATTTCAGAATATGCCTTTTGGCCCAAGGACAAGGCGGATATCCTGACGGGTCTTTTGCAGGCTGTGCCCAACGAGCCGAATACGATGGTGGTTATTGAATCGACGGCCAACGGATATGAAGATTTTAAGGATATATGGGATGCGGCTGTGGCAGGGGAAAATGACTTTATCCCGGTGTTCTGCGCATGGTGGGAGCACGCGGAATACACGATGCCTGCCGAAGGGCTGAAGCTGACGAAGGAAGAACGCAAAATGAAAGAGACGTATGGTCTTTCGGAGGGGCAGCTTGCATGGCGGCGGTGGTGCCTGAAAAACAACTGCCGGGGCAGCGAGGACATTTTCCGGCAGGAATATCCATCCTGCCCGGACGAGGCGTTTTTGATGAGCGGACGGCCTGTATTCGACAACCGGCGCGTTATGGAGCGGATCGCCGGACTGGAACGAAAGCAGGAAAAAAAGCCGTTCCGGGAGGGAAGCTTCCGGATACGGTGGCACGACGCACAGAGCAAGGACAGGATCGACAGCTTTACGCTTGGCAGGGGGAGAGACATTCGTTTCTATTCCATGCCGAAGGAGGGGGTGCCTTATGTGATCGGCGCAGATACCAAGGGAGAGGGAAAGGATTTTTATGCGGCAACAGTGCTCGACAACTCGACGGGTGAGCGTGTGGCGACGCTGCACATGCAGCTGAATGAATCGAAGCCGTTCACCGAGCAGCTTTACTGCTTGGGGAAATATTATAATGATGCGTTGATTGGTGTGGAAATGAATTTCAACACGGCCCCCATAGAAGAATTACAGCGGCTCCGTTACCCGAGGCAATATGTGCGGCGGCGGTATGACGATTATAAGAAGACGATCGAAGAAAAATACGGCTGGAAAACGGATGGGAACACCCGGCCGCTTATTATCGACAGGGAGGTGGACGCGGTCAATAATCATGTGGAGCTATTTCATGATATCCCGACGCTGAGGGAGGCGCTGACGTTTGTATATGACGATGGAGGGAGACCGGATGCGATAGCCGGAAAGCATGATGATCTTTTATTTTCAGATATGATCGCAAACGAGATACGAAGCCAGCAGCGCACAACACGGAATGTGGATGAACAAGGGCGGCGGGCGGAATGGACGGAGGACATGTTTGAGGATTACAGAGGCGCGGACGAGGACGGCAAAAAGAGGCTGCTGAAGCTGTGGGGAGAGCCAAAGAAGTGGAGATGACAACCTGATGGGCGTTGTCAAAAATAACTTTGGACAGGGGCCCCCGCGCAAGCCCAGCAACGCGGGTTGCGTGGGGTAGAGGAAGGGCGGCCCGTGAGCGAGGCTTTCGGACGGCGGGACGAAAACGAGTAAAAGGACATGCCCTGACGACGAGGCGGCGGTTTCGCCGAGGTAAAACAACTTTAAGCAATGGGGGCACGCGGGGAAATGCAATTTCCGCCCGCGAAGCGACCACAGGGAGTGTTCAGGGGTGTGGGGAGAACCGAAGAAGTGGCGGTGACAACCTGATGGGCATTATCAAAAAGCTTTCTGCGGCTTAGGGCCACAGGCTGAGCCCACGCAAGAAGCAGAGGAAACAAAGAAACGGAACCGCACTAACGGAATCAAGCGGGCCTTGCAGGGCGAAACGGGGCGGTGGGCCCCAAGCAGGAACAAAGAATAAGGAAAAAGCGCGGCGCAGCCGCGCAAACGAAGTATACCGACCATGAGAGAAAAGGGCCTTTCAGGCTCTTTTTTTATACAAAAAAGAAAGGAAAAAAGGGATGAAAAAAAGCAACGGTACAAAATTGAGGGAATTCAGGCAGAAATATGAAACGGCCTATACGGCGTATGGGGAACAGCGGACGGCGTTCGAGAGACGGCGGGCACAGTATATGGGCGACCACCATATCGACGGCGGAAAAGACGCGGAGGTGGTATGGAATTTTACAATGGAGCTTGTGGAGAGCCAGATCGACAGCTATATCCCGCAGCCGAAGGTAACGCCGAAGCGCCCGACGGAGGAAAACAAGCGGCTCGCGGCGGTGATCGAGGACATGCTGAAAAACGAGCTTTCAAGGATGCCGTTCGAATATTTGAACGATGAGGACGAACGGACGGTGAAAACGCTCGGAGGAAGCGCATATTTAGTAGAGTGGGACAACGCCCTGCGGACACGCGACGCGGTCGGCGGCCTTAATGTGCGGCTCATCGACCCGACGGAGTTCATTCCGCAGGAGGGCGTCTTTTTTCTGCCGTATATGGACTATATCTTCCTGACGTTTGAGGATACGAAGCAGCGCCTTTCAGAACGGTACGGCGTGGATGTTTCAAACGAAGGGATAGACCCGCAGACGGGAGAGCCGACGATCTCGGACGACACATGCACGCAGGTGGTCTGTTATTACAAAAACGGCGAGGGCGGCCTTGGATGCTTCTCGTGGGCGGGGAACACGGTCCTCATAGACGACGGGCATTATGAGCAGCGCAAGGGTAAGATATGCGCGGAATGCGGACGTGAAAAGCCGCTTTTCGGAAGCGAATGCGAGTGCGGCTGCCGGGAATGGAAGGACCGGCCGCAGGAATATGAAGAGCTGACGGAGGACGTCGTGCGCACGGACGGAACGGTGATACCCGCGGTATCGCCCGTGATGGAAAACGGAGAATGGGCGTATGAGGAATATGAGCAGCAGGCCAGAGACCCGGAGACCGGACTGCCGTTGTATGAACTGCAATTTGACGAAATGGGGCTGCCCGCCGGGGACGCGCCGGTCACACAGAAAAAGCGGCGGGTACGGCAGGAAGCAACGAAGATACCGTATTACTACCCGAACCGGTTCCCGCTGGCGGTGCGCAGGAACGTATCGGCACGGGGGCAGGTTTTGGGAGATTCGGACTGCGACGCGATACGGGATTTTCAGCTTGCGGCAAACAAGCTGCTCACCAAAGTGAACAAAAAGCTGCTGGGAGCCGGGTCTTACCTTACGAAGCCAAAAGACATGGATATCACGCTTTCCGATGAGGATATAAAGCCGATCAACATTACGAGCGCGGAGCAAGTGAGCATGCTGAAATCGATCACAATGAATTTCGATGTGGCGCAGGACCTGAATTCCGTACAGCAATATTATCAGATGGCGAAAAGCACGCTGGGGATAACGGACACCTTTCAAGGCAAGGCCGACCCAACCGCAACGTCGGGCCGGGCGAAGGAGGCGCAGATCGCGCAGGCGGCCGGGAGGCAGAATTCCAAGCAGGTGATGAAAAATGCGGCGTACGCGGAGCTTTTTGAGATCATGTTCAAATTTATGCTGGCATACGCGGACGAACCGCGGGTGTATACGACGAAAGGGGAAGATGGAGAACCGGAGGAAAGCGTTTTCAGCCGTTATGATTTTCTGCGTCAGGACGAAGCGGGGAACTGGTATTACGAGGACGGATTCCTGTTCTCGGTGGATGAAAACGGCACGGCTCAAAGGAACCGGCAGTTCATTTTGGAGGACCTGCGGACGGATTTCGGGCTGGGCGCGTATGGAAACCCGCAGGACCCGCGGACGATGCTGCGGTATTGGCGTGTGAAAGAGGGCCTCAACTATCCGAATGCCAAGCAGATGGTCAAGGAATGGCAGCAGGAGATAGAACGGCAGGAGGAAGCGCAGCAGCAGGCGCTTGCGGCACAAGCGGAAATGACTGTCTCACCGGAATTGGGCGCGGGGACACAGCTTACTGCCCCGCCGAATGGAGGACTGCCGAACGGAGGGCAGCAGCCTACCGCCGCCATACAGAACGGAGAACCGGCGCCGGACATGATGACGGAGGAACAAATGCAGGCCATGCCGGCGATGGAACAGGGCGTGCTTACGGCGCAGGCACAGCAGGTTGGCGCTATGGGTATTCCCGGTGGGCTCCCGGGCCCTGAAAGAATGGGAATGGAAGCTTCGGTGCTGCCGGAAGCGGGAAAAGAAGAAGAGATACGGGAAATCCTCGAGCAACTGGGAACGTTCGAACCGGAGGCGGCAATGCAGATCATTGCCAATATGCCCATTGAAGAGACGGAAAAAGAATTGTTGATGGAGATCGTACAGCAAGGCATGGAAAAATAAGGAGGGAGAGAAACATGGCGGTAAAAAGCAGGAGAGGAAAAAAGAAGAAGATACGGGTGACGGCAGGGAATATCCGGAACGCGGGGAGCACATGGCGGGATACGGAAGAAAAGGAGAAAGGAAAGGTACGGGTAACGGCGGGGAACATCCGGAACGGGGGAAGCAGCCAAAGACAGGCGGGAAGCAGACCGAAAAAGGAACCGGAGAGCGGCGGAGCATGGGTAACGGCGGGGAGCATACACAACGCGGGAAGCACATGGCGCACGGAAAACGGAGGCAGGCAAGCCGGAGCGGCAAGGACAGAGCAGGAGAGCGGGAAAAACGAACCGCGAAGCGCGGGCATTTTTGTATATAGCCCGTTAGAGGTCATGACTTCGTGGCGGGAAAAAGAAAAGACAACAAAGGATGCGGAACAGCCCAGCCAAAAATCATGGAGCGCGGCCGCACAGCTTCCGGCCGCGCCGGGGAGCTATCTTCCGGGAGCGGCACGGGACGTATGGACAGATTTTGCAGATGCCGGAAAAGAAATAGACGATGACATCCGCGCGCGGGAATGGGTGGATTACACGAACCGGCTGGGCAAGCCGGGGGTAAGCGCGGAGGAGCAGTCGGCGCGGAACGCGGTCAATGAGGGATACGGCCAGATGATCGGCGGAATGCAGGAGGCGGCGGATCAGAAATTCAACGAGGAGAGCGGGGACCTGTACGCATTGGGGCAGGATGTATCGATGCTGTACCACCCTGTTCCCGGAGAGGCGGGAGAGGAGCTGACAAAGCAGGCGATCGCCGCAGCGGACGAGTACAACGCGCGTACGGCGGGAAATCAGGCGCGGCAGGAAGCGGTAAATGAGGTGCGGCGGGAAAAGACGGCGGTAAACGATTGGTTCAAGCTTCAGGACGTGGCGCGGGAGATATCGGCAGCACAGGAGTCGCCGGACTATTTTGCGGCGGCGGTGGAAGCGGGGAAGCAGTCGGGAAACAACTGGTATGAGCAGGCATACAGCGACGGTAATTTTCTGAACCGGTTCGCGCAGAACGGCACGCCGGAGCAGAAGCAGGCCGTGGCGATGATCGGCGGGAACGACCTTCTGGCGGGGGCGTTCCTGCGCAAGGAAGCGTTTTTAACAGGGGACGAGCGGGACGTCCTCAATTATTATTGCGGGATCGGCGCACCGGAGGAAGCGGAAGCGTTCTACCAGCTGATCGAGAGGGAGCTGGATAAGCGAAAAAGTGATTTTCTGACAGAGAACCGCGCGGCCTACATGGCGGAGCACGACAGCGGCCTGATGCGTGCGTATGAGGCGGGCAACAATATCGCGAGCGGCATCGCGGGCAATTTCGGCATGCTGGGGGAAACGCTTGGACAGAAACTGCAGAATGCGGCAACAGGGGAATACCGGGATGTGAACCTGTACGATGTGGCGGGAACGCTGAAGCGCAACGAGGAGATTACGCGGGACGCGCTTGTGGAGGGGCTTTCCCCGGAGATGACGGCGCTTGTGGATATGGGGCTTGGCGTGGGCAAGTTTCTGCCGGCACTTGCGGCAGGCCCGGCGGCTCCCATTGTTGCGGGTATGCAGAGCGCGGGCGCGGCGTCGTATGACGCGGGAAAACGGGGTGGGAGCGTAGAACAGATGCTTCAGGCGGGCGCGGTCAGCGGAGCGGTGGACGCGGCGCTGTCGGCGCTTCCGGCGCGGGAGCTGTATAAGCTGGCGGGAAGCACGCCAAAGAGCATAACGGGCTTTGCGCGGGGAGTGCTGAAGCAGGCGGGGCTTTCAGCAACGGAAGCGGGAGTGAGCAGTTATATGCGGACGCTGGCGGACCTGTATGTGATGGGAGAGGACAGCCGTTACGAGCAATACCGCCGGGGCCTGACGGCAAAGGGCATGAGCGGGGAGGAGGCGACGCGGGAAGCGAACATGGAATTTTTCCTGCGGGAGCCAGTGATGGAAATGGTGCAGGGCGCGGGAGGCGGGGCGCTCACGGCGGGCGCGGCGCAGGCGCTTGAGATCATGACGCACCGGTTCAGCAACTGGCGGCTCAAGGTAGCGCAGGAAAGGATCTGGGAGAAATTCGTGCAGGAGGCGAACGAACTGACGGCGCGGGAGCGGGGGCTGTTCGGCGGAGAAGATTTGCAGCAGCGTCCGGAATACGCTTACGCACCGGGGATGGAATATGAATATGTGACGCCGGAGGGCGTGCGGTTTTCCGGGGGAGAAGCGGAGATACCGCAGGACAATATTGTTTTCAGCAAAGGTGGGAACGATATTTATGGGGAAATCGTGCTGTCGGAAACCTACCAGCCCTATAAACAGTTTGGAGATGAGGCGGAGTATGAGGCCGTTATACGAGAGTATAATATGGAGGGCGCGCCGGAAAGCCTTGCTGAATACAACGAATTGCGGTATACTGACCCAAAAGAAGCGTATCTGCTGGACGGATATATGCGGGCGGTAGACAAGGGAGATATCTCTGTGTTGGTAGGCTATGAGCAATACCAAGCCGTAGGAGAGCAAATAGACGGGCAGCTTGTGGGGCAGCGGACGCAGGATGGAACAGAGATCAAAGGCTTTGTACCGCACTTTGTGGACAGGATCATAGGGCAGCAGGCGGCAAATGATATTCCAATGCCCGGCATGCGCCGGGGCGTTGCGATAGAAGACGCGCTGGAGGCGTTAAGGAATCCTGACAGTATTGGGATGCCTACCATGAGAGCAGATGGAAGTTGGAGTGTTGTATACGTAAATGAGGTATGTATGGTAACAGTAAACCCATATACAGGGATGTTAATACAGTGTAATTACAGGAGAGGAAGGCGTTAAAATGTTATATTTTAGGGAAAAAGATCGTGAGTTTATTAAGAATAATTTTGATAATTGGGAAGAATTATTTAGAGAAGAAGATGTTGATCGAATCTTATTGGAATTACATCTTTTTATAGATCGAGAGGGATTTGACGAATTTTATAATCTGAACGATCTTGGACGGGAAGCGCAGCGGGTTTATGACAGTATCTATTACAACAATTAAATAGGGGATATAAGAGGAAAAGGGAGCATAACGCTATGCTCCCTTTTTTGTGTGTGGTTTATGGCGCGGGAAAGGATGTAGGACAGTTTCGCACAGGAGACGAACGGGCTGACGGCGCGGGAGCGGGGGGCTGTTCGGCGGAGAAGATTTGCAGCAGCGTCCGGAATACGCTTACGCACCGGGGATGGAATATGAATATGTGACGCCGGAGGGCGTGCGGTTTTCCGGGGGAGAAGTAGAGATACCGCAGGACAATATTGTTTTCAGCAAAGGTGGGAACGGAGACAGTCAAATTCCACAAGGATATTCTTTGCCGGAACTCATACAAGATAATTCCGAGTGGTATGAAGTAAGCGATAACGGTGATATAATGATAAGCGACAGCGCGTATATCACGGCAAAAGAGGGCAGAAAGCACCATGGGAAATATGCAGACGCTCTGAAATGGAAAGATAATCAGGTAAATAAAGCCTATAACAGCTATGTTTACCAAGTGGAACTGCACCATGATAAGATAGCGCACCCGGAAAAATATATAGAAGATTGGAATCAAAAATTTCTGGAAGAACAGTTAGGCTATTTAAAAAAGTGGAAAAAAGATGCGATGCGAAATGTGCAGGAAGCGTCTATTATGCAGGGAATTTTACGAGAGAGAGGGGTTATAAAATGAATGGATTAGCCTTGGATTTAATTGGTGAAGTGAAAGAATGGATAGAGGAGCTTCTAAAAGAGGAGGAAAGCGAATTTGTAAATGGAGAAATTCTTGCTTATATGGAAGTGTTGACGATTATCCATGACTATTTGCGGGAAGATGAAAGGGCGGCCTATGGCCTTGATTTTGACATTGATCAATATTATTTTGGTCGAATGGCACAACGCAAAAAAGAGTCAAACGGGGTGCAGTAAAGTTTTTTATTTTTTTAAAAAGAGGGAGCGCAGAAGCGCTTCTTTTTTTCTATGATGGAAACAACTGTTTTATGATATTACACAGATAAAAGACATTACCGACGACATATCCAGTCTCTACGGGGATTAACCCGTACGCCGAAATCCTCGGTAATGTCTAGTAAAATTATATCATGAAAGTGGGATTTGTAAACGGATATTTTCGGGGAGTGCTGAAGCAGGCGGGGCTTTCAGCAACGGAAGCAGGAGTGAGCAGTTATATGCGGACGCTGGCGGACCTGTATGTGATGGGAGAGGACAGCCGTTACGAGCAATACCGCCGGGGCCTGACGGCAAAGGGCATGAGCGGGGAGGAGGCGACGCGGGAAGCGAACATGGAATTTTTCCTGCGGGAGCCAGTGATGGAGATGGCGCAGGGCGCGGGAGGAGGCGCTGCCGTTGTCTGCAAACGACGGCATTGCGGCGGCACAGGTGCGGATCTGGGCGGAAAACGGGAGGCCGGTCCCGATCAGGACGGAGGATATGATAGGATAATAAAGTTGTTTTACGAAGATGTCGGGCTTTGGCGGACGGATGTCATGTAAATGGTCGCACTTTTGTGGTATAATGCTATTGTGGAAGAAGTGAAAAGAGTTCGGGAATACCGGGCTCTTTTTTGTTGTGCTGAACCACGGAAGGGAGGTGAGGAAAAATGGAAAAATGTCCCAAATGCGGAACCGACCTGCGGCTTGAAAGCGGGGGCGTCGTTGTGGAAGGCAGCGACGCTTTTTTATTGCAGAGGCAATATTGCGTGAATCCACAATGTGAAAATTATGCGGGAAAGCGAGTAACGGAGGACAGCAGGACGGTAGCAGAGCTGCGGCATAAGCTGACATAGGCCTGCGGGCAGATAATGACGCGGACCCAGCGCAAACGGGAACAAGCCTGCAAGGGATACAGAAAGGACGCTGCCAAGCGAAAAAAGGGACGAGGAGGAGCGCCGCCCTGATGGGCGGGGGAAGCGACGCACGAGTCAGCGGAGTGTGAGATGAGATAGGGGGACCCGAAGCGAATCCACAACGACGCCCGTATGTGAGATGCGGGGAAGCGGACTAAAAGCAAAGAAAGGACGCTGCCAAGCGAAAAAAGGAGACCTACTATGGAAAATGAAGAAATCAAGGATTTAAACGGCACGGAAAACGAGGAAGAACAGCGCGAAGCGAGCATTGACGAAGAATTCGGGGAGGCGATCTCAGCAGCGCTGGAAGAGACGCATAAGGAAATGGAGGAAAAGCAGGAACGGGCCGACGAGGCTGCGCGGGAACGTGCGGAGATACGCGGAAAAAAGGAAGCCGTGCATAAAGCAAAGGAGAAACCGCCGCGCAATTATGAGGCGGACAGGATAGCCGCGAGCGCACGCAGACGCATCGAACAGCTGCAGCGGGAAAATGATGAGTTTGCACGGCAGATGGGCTATGAGGATTTCCATCAGATGCGGGAGATGAACCAAGAGATGCCTGTGCGCAAAGCAGCTGTGAACGATAGCCGGGCAGACAATGAGTTCATACAGCGCGTAAACGAACAGAGATTTGCAGAAGAGCTGCGGGAATTAAACGAGCATTTTCCCGAAGCGAACGCATGGACGCCGGATGATTTTTTTAAGCTGGAGAATTCACAGGAGATAATCAAGCTGGCGGGCGCCGGCGTACCGCTTTACCGCGCCTATGCGGCTTATGCCACGGATTCTATTGCACAGAGCCGTGCCGCCGCGGCGAGACGTGCGGCGCTGAGTGCGCAGGGGAAAGAACATCTTAGAAAATTGGGCGGCATAGGGAGCGCAACGGGAGAAAGTATCCCGCAAGACGTTTTAGAGCAATATCGCCTGATTAATCCAAAAGCGACGGACGCGGAGATCCTTGCACATTGGCGGCGGCGGGACTGAACACACAAAAAAGCCGGGAAAACCGGCACAGAAAGGAGAAACAGCATGAAAAAAGACACGTATGCCGGGAGGATCAACAACAACGGCACACAAAGGGTGGAGGCACTTTTCACAACGAAGAAAAAGGCAAAGTCCGTTGTGAAAAAAGGAAATGACCTGAGAAGCGGAACGAAAGGAGGAAAGTAAGATGAAATTACACAAGTATGACATTACGAGCGCAACGCCGCTCGAACTGATCCCAAATGCGGCCAGTGCATTTTTGATCGGACAGGCAATCAAGCTGGCGAATGGAACCGCAGCAGCATGCGCGGCGACGGATAAGCCGATATTCATCTGTATGAAAAACAGTGCGGCGGATGATTTGGAGCCGCTGCCGGTAGTGCGTGTGAATCCGCATATGGAGCTTGCAGCAGAGCTCTCGGCCGCAGGAACGTCACTGAAAGCGGGCGACGCAGTAACACTCGCTGCGGACGGGGTCCGCGTGACGGCGACCACGACAAAAGGCGTATTTACCATCACGGGATTTGAGGATGGAAACGCTGTGGGCGACACTGTATATGGCAGGATACTCGACGCCGATACCGCGGCGGCGGGGTGATGGAACAAGCAAGCGGACGATAGGGAATTGAGAATAAGTAATAGTTGAAGAGAAGGAGCGCGGTCTGAACAAGGGGGATTCCCGAATGACCTGTGTTCCGGCGCCGTGGCGCGCAAATCAATTGCGTCGGCAAAACCGACGCAATTTCTATTCCCTATGGAGGAACGAACAAAAGGACATGCCCTGTGGGCAGGGCGAGAGAGGAAAAGTAGGGAATCCAGCACAACTCGAACGAAGTGAATTGTGCTGGGAAGAGGACGACTTGCCCGAAAAGTGAATTTTTCGGCACAAGCCGGAAATGAGCCAAAAGTGTAAAGGAGGACGAAATGGCAGGTATTGTATTTTCAGAAAGTTCAGGTATCAACGATAGTGTTTATGGGAAAAGCCAACAGCCGATCAGAATGTTTGTAGAGAAGCAGGTGGAAGCGTTTGAGGAAAAGTCGGCGCTTCCCAATGTGTTTATGACAGCCGATTCCAAAAATTTCTCTGAGAAGCTGACAGGTATGACGTCGATGAACGGCTTTATGCCGACGGGAGAGGGCGGAGCTTATCCGCAGGACGAGATGCAGGAGGGGTATGCAAAGGTCCTTGAGCATGTGACTTGGAAAGATTCGTTTGCGGTGACGCAGGAAATGGTGGAGGACAGCAAAGCGCTTGATCTGCGCAGCAAGCCCTATGCATTCGTGAGCGGATATCAACGCACACGGGAACAGTTTGGCGCCGCGCTGCTCGCGGGGGGCATCAGCGGAACAAGCATGAAGTTCCGGGGAATGAAATTTTCCACGGCAGGCGCGGACGGCAAAAAGCTGTTTGCGCACAACCACCCCGCTAAGGTAAAGGGAGACGCGCAGTCTAATTTGTTCAAGGACGCATTCTCGGCGGATACGCTGGCAGCGATGGAATGCCGGATGCAGGATTTCCGCGACGATAACGGACAGGTGCTGGCGATTGCGCCGGATACGATTATCATACCGAATGACTGGCAGCTGAAAAAAGACGTTTTTGCAGCGCTTGGCGCGGACAAGGACCCGAACACGGCAAACAATGGATTCAACTACACGTTCGGGCGGTTCCATGTGGTGATCTGGCAGTATTTGAACCAGTTCATAGACGCAAAAGACAAGCCGTGGATCATGATGGACAGCAATTACAACACGGAATGCGGCGGGGCCGTATGGTTAGACCGCATCAAGCTTGCGGTGAAGTCTTATGTGGATGAAAACACGGACAACAACATTTGGAAAGGCCGTTCGCGGTTTATTGCCGGCTTTAACGACTGGCGCGCGTTTGCGGTGGGCGGAGTCGCCTCCGACACAAATGCTGTGGAGCTGATCAAGGCGGCGGCATAAGAAAAACGGCGAGCGGGCAGCATGCCCCGGAAAGCCGGCGGCAGGGAATGGGCGGAGGCCCATTCCCGCGCCGCAAAAGAAAGGAAGGAAGCAATGACTTGGAAAGAGATCAGAGACGAATGCCTGAAGCTGATGTATTCCTATTCCAAAAAAGGAAGTGTGGTCCCGGCGTCGGACGGAAACCTAAAGGATTATATACTTGCGATGCCGGGGGCGGCGAACATTGCGCTGTATGACATTGCGCGGGCGCTTCCGGATATCCGAAAGTATACCGTAGAACAGGAAGAGAGCGAAGCGGCGCAGGAATATGATATGCGGGAGCTGACGAAGCAGAACGGCCGGATCGTGTTTATGAGGTTTGCAGACAAATATGCAGATGGAGGCGTGCCGTGCGCGATATTGCCGGATGGGCACACCTTATGGGTAGACGGGGCGTTCGAAGGGCGGTTCCACATCTATTATCACGCCGCCCCGGAGGAATTTACGGACAGCACGCCGGACGATTATGTACCGGAGCTGCCTCCGGGTGCAGCAAACCTGATACCCTTTTGTATGGCGTCTTCCCTGTTTAAGGACGACGATGCTTCCATTGCGTCTATGCTTTGGAACGAATATGCACAGCGTTTGGAGGGATTGTGGAGCGATGCAGTGCGTGCAGGAGAAACGGAGTACGTATGCACGACAGGATGGATATGAAGCGGCTACGCCGCGGCGGCGTAGGAAGGAAAAGGAGGGAACAGGATGAAAACGGTAAGCGTACCGCAGCGCAGGGAGCCGGGGCGCATCGTGATCGAACAATTCAGGGGCGCGGATTTTTCAACATACAGCGGAAATGTGGACCTGAAACGGTCGCCGGATATGCTGAACATGATATCCGACCGGAACGGACAGCCCGTAAAGCGCTTCGGATATGAAAAGATCGCGGAATATGATGGCCGGATCAACGGGATATTTGAACTGGCGACGCCGGAAAAGCGTTACCGTTTCGTACACGCGGGAACAAAATTTATTTTATGCGGCGATACGCCGGAAGAGGACACGGTGCTCTCAGAGCAGATGAACGACGCGCGTTCCACCGCGTTTCAGATGAGCGCGGCACAGAAAGCAGACGGAACAGGAGCGCTTAAGCCCACGTTATGGCTGCTTGACGGAGAAAATTATTATTGCTGTGATGGCGAAACGATAGAAAAGACGGCGGAAAGCGCGAACGTATATATCCCGACGACGGTCATCTCGCGGAATCCGGGAACGGCAGATCCGGGCGGTGAAGCGTATGAAGCGGTGAACCGTTTGAATAAATGGCGGAAAAACTCTTTCTTAGTGACGGCAGAGAAAACGGCGGAAAAGGTATTTATGCTGGATTTTTGTCCGCTGGATGCGGATACAGTGACGGCGGAGATCCTTTCCGCAAGCGGCGCGTGGGTGAAAAAGACGGAAAATACAGATTTCACGGTGGATCGGAAGACGGGGGCGATAACGTTTAAAACGGCACCGGGAAAATCGCCGGAGGAGGGCGCGGACAACGTGCGCATCACGGCGGCAAAAGCAGTGGACGGATACGCGGATACGATCGGGAACTGCACGGTACAGACGCTGTTTGGATTATCGAGTTACGATCAAGCGTTTTTGACAGGCAATCCGCAGTATATCAACTATCATTATTATTCTCACCCATCGGAGCCGACCTATTTTCCGGATACGAATTATGCGGTAGTCGGACAGGAAAACACAGCGATCATGGGATATCGAAAATCCGGAGAATATCTTGTCGTTATCAAGGAAAACAACTATCAGGATGCGACCGCCTTTTTGATGAGCGGAACGCTGTGGGAGGACGGCGAGGACAAAAAGATCGTATATTCGATGCAGCAGGGTATCGCCGGTGTGGGCGCCGTATCGAAATACTGCTTCTGCGACCTAAGGGACGACCACCTTTTCCTCTCGGAAGAAGGCGTGTTCGCGGTCACGACGAATGCGGTGACTGCGGAAAAATATGCACAGACGAGGAGCGCGCTCATCGACCGGCGGCTGAAAGGACATGATCTGAAAAATGCCGTAGGCATCGTGCATGGCGGATATCTATATCTTGCGGTAGACGGCGTTTGCTTTGTAGCCGATGCGGCCCAGAAGCATTATGACGGGAAAGGAGCGGAGCAATATCAATATGAATGGTATTACTGGGATGATATGCCCGTCCGTGTATGGGGAACGGGAGACGGCGGCAAGGAGCTTTTGTTCGGTACGGATGACGGCGCGGTGATGCGTATGGCGCGCGAAAAGATATCTGCGAGCTATATGGATGAGGACCGGGCGATCAGGGCCTACTGGACGACGCCGACCATCGACTTTTCCTATGGAGATCTTTTTAAGACGCTGCGCTATCTGTTTACACGGCTTCAGCCGTATGCGAGGTCTTCTTTCAAGACGTATATCCGCATAGACGGAGCATGGCAGCTGATCGACGAGCGGACGGTGGACATCATATCCTTTGCGGACATGGATTTTCGCCGTTTTTCATTCAACACGAACGCGGACGATCTGACGGCGGCCATGACGGTGAAAGCAAAAAAGCTCATCACGACGCAGCTTCGGTTCGAGAATGGCGAGAAAAAAGAGGGATTCGGGCTGCAGGGCATCATCGCGCACTTTAATACAAAGAACAGGATCAAATAAAACGGAGGGAACAAAATGCCATCACTGAATGAATATTATACACAGTATTTGAACGATTTGGGGTCTCAGTATAAGGCACAGATGGATACGGAGACACAAAATTACAATGCGAGCAAAAAGAATTTGGACAGCAGCTATAACCGAAGCGCCGGACAGCTTGGCACGGTGCGGGAACAGGCAATGCGGGACGCGTATGTCAGCCAGCAGAAAGCGATGAGGGATATGCCTGTGACGCTCGCGGCGCAGGGGATCCGCGGAGGCATGACGGAAAGTACGTATGGAAATCTGCTGAAAACCTATCAAAATTCGCGGAACGCGGCAACGACGAGCTATAACCAGCAATATGGAGACCTGACGCAAAACTATCAGAATAATATGACGGAGCTTGAAAATGCATACCGTAAAAACATCAGCGATATCAAAGCGGCCCAGAATGCGGACGCATGGGCACGGGCGAACGACAGCTGGGCGGCTTATTTGCAGGAGCAGGCGGAGAAACGCGCGCAGGAGCAGTGGGATATGGAAAAACAGAAGAAGACGGGAAGAAGCTCTGGAGGAGGCGGAGGCTCTACCGGGAATAGCGGAACGATGACAGAGTATCAGAAACGAAGCGCAATGGAAGCCGCAGATAAGGCCGCCGGACGGGACCCTTATGCATGGCAGAAAAGGTATTACCTAAATGCTACGGGGAAATGGTACAGAACGCAGGCCGAAGCGCGTGAAGCATTGAAGAAAGCAGGAAAATCCCCCTACGGAAAACAGAAAAAATAAACATGAATCTTAGGGAGAGGTGCCGGATACAATTTGGAGAAAAGATAGGAAGCTGATCCAAATGTGCGGAGTTTTTTAATAAGGCGAGTTAGGAGGAAAAATATGGCACTACAAGATTACAAAATAACGGAGCAGGACTATACGGGAAAAGACGTGGCGAGCCTGCCGGACGAGCCGAGCGAGGCGGGCGTGAGCGCGGCGGAGCTGAAAGCGGCCTTTGACCGCTTGACAAAAGAAGTGGTCGTGCCGAAGCACAATTCGCTGGTGGACGCCTCGATGGGAACCGGCGGCGCGGGGAACATTGGCGCGGAGGCAGTCGAGAGCGGCGCGGGCGATACGGTGCAAAGCAATCTGAACTATCTTCGGGATAAGCTGAAATCAGAGATCGAAAGCTGTATCCCGAAAGAAGATATCGTGCAGGTGCAGGGCCGGAGTGAAACAAAGGTCATGAGCCAAAGAGCGGTATCGGATGCGATCGATGCGGCCGGAGGCGGAGGGGGAGGCGCGGGCGACGCGGAGCCTGTGGGTACGATCAAGCAGTTTGGCGGGGAAACGCTGCCGGACGGATATCTGTGGTGCGACGGCGCGAGCTATCCGGCGAATGGGGATTACTTAAAGCTGTTTGAGGTGATTGGCACCGCATATAACGGGGAAGACGACGCGGAGGGAACGTTCCGCGTACCCGACCTGCGGGGGCGCGTAGCAGTCGGGAAAAATACAGGAACGTTCGGTGCGCTCGGCAAAACGGGCGGAGAAGAGACGCATACGCTGACAAACTTGGAAATACCTCGCGCGAACGTTATATCATCGAGTGGATTCAGGGCGTCGCCGGATGCCGGTTCCGGCTCGGGCTCTCTTTGCCTGCCCTATAGCGGAGGTGCAAACGGCGGGGGAACGACCTCGTGGGTAATAGAGGGCGGCGGCGGAGCGCACAACAACCTGCAGCCGTATTTGGTGTGTCATTATATCATCAAATACGATAAGACCTATGGAGAGATCGGCGTGACGGCTCCGCCGTGCATCTGGGAGTTTTCCGCTTCAGACTGGATTTTGGGGGAGGACAGCGTTTATACACTTTCTATCCCGGAAAACGAACACCGGCGCGGGGAATACTGCGTGCTGACGGCGCTGTATGACACGTCGGAGGAGGGGAAGATGAAAGCCGTCCTGTTTGAGATGGAAAAGGACGGAGACGGAAATATTACCGTCTATTCGGACGCCGCGTTTCCGGGAACGGCGTATATTGACCGGGTATATATGGTTCCGGCGGGCCGTGTGCTCACTGTGAACGGGCAGGGGCCGGACGCGGACGGCGACGTGACGGTCGCGGAGGTCGAAAACGCGCAGAAGCTGGGAGGAGAGCTGCCAGAATATTTCGCGGCGGCAGCCGATTCTCTGAATTACAGAAAGCAGTTGACCTCATCGGACGACTTGAACGACTATTTTGCCGAACCGGGCGTCTATCAGGCTGCTGCGGCGAAGAATATGCCGTCGTCTGACGCGTACGGAGTATTGATCGTCTTTATCGCGAATACATACGCGGTCCAGCTGTATTTTTCCCGTGTGCAAAACAGGGCATATTTTAGGACGAGGGAGGATGGACAGGCGATCACACCGTGGCTCGCGCTTTTTACCGCAGGAAGCAACGCGACCGAATCCGACTTCAATAACATTGCGAAAAACGGAAGCTACGGGATATTCGGTTCCGGAACAGATAAACATGCGCCCTATGCGGGGGCGTACGGAACGCTGCAGGTATACCAGTCCAATCAATATATCACACAAACGTTTATCAGCGTCACGGATGCAAAAACTTCTGTCCGCGCATATAACGGGAGCGTGTGGACGGCATGGAAAACGCTTTGAGGAGGAAAAGACATGTATAACCTTTATGTAAGCACGGACGAAAACAATATCGTTACGGCTATGTATCTTGACCTGTTTGAAGAACCGAAAGAGGGAGATATCGCGGCAGAAAGCTTTGAGGGGGAATATGATTTTTCACTTCATTGCGGCCGGGTATTGCAGGATAATGACGGACACTATAATTACAAGATTTCGGACGGCAGGCTTATGCTGCGTACCGATTCGGAAAAGGCGGACGATACATTACCGGAAACAGCAGAGGAAAAGGCGGAAAAATTCGATGCGCTTTCCGCGCTTCTTGTGGAAAAAGGGATATTGACGCAGGAAGAAATGGATGGGCTCATGGCGAAAACAGATGAAACGGAGGGAAAAGTATGAGCATCAAAGCGACAAGGCCGATATCAGACGCAGAACGGCTGGGAGGAAAATCATCGGAAGCTTATGCGGCGCAGGAAGATATCGATGTAATATCGGCATCGTTTCCCGGTCAGGAAAATATTGAATTTACAAATACAGTGATCCGGAAAATGAACGGACTCGTATTCGTGAATTACAGGGTAAAATATGCGGCCGACACGGACGCCGTCTTAAATACCTCTGTGATCGGCACATTCCCTGAGGGATTCAGGCCGGGCAGTACCGTGGTAGTTCCTGCCATTGCAATGAAAGCGGACCGGTCAACGCTCTATCTGATCGACCTATCCATTGGAACGGATGGAAAAGTTACGGTCATGTTTCCTGACGGGACCTATAAGTGCCGGTGGATCAAGTCTGACTTCTGGTTTCCAAGTATATAACGACAGGAGAAAACGATGAATCCGCAGATATTGGATTTCCTGTTGTCGCTGCTGCTGACGGCCGCGGGGCTTGTGATCGGGTTTCTGGGCGGGCGGCTGCGTGCAAAGGTGAACCGGGACAGGAGGGAAGAGGAGGCCATCCGGGGCGGTGTGCGCTGCCTTTTGCGGGAAGAGCTGATCCGCATTTGCGACAGGTGCCTCGAGCGGGGCAGTGTACGCATCCACAGTTTGGAATCGCTCGACGACCTTTTGAAGCAGTATACGGCGCTCGGCGGGAATGGAGCGGTACGGAAGCTTGTAGAGGACGTGAAGAGGTTAGAGGTCAAATGAGACGCAGCAGCGTCTTTTTTATTTCAAAGAAGGAGGAAAAGAATATGAGTAAGATCTATATCAATCCGGGGCATGGCGGCACGGACAGCGGGGCCGTAGGCATCGGCGGGAGACAGGAAAAAGCGGACAACCTGCGGTACGCATCGGCGGTCGCGGAAAAGCTGCGGGCGGCGGGGCATGACGTGAAGCTCGAGCGGGACAGCGATGTGCTGATCAATGTGAAAGACATTGCGGAAAGGGCAAACGCTTGGGGCGCAGACTATTTTATCGCGTTCCATAGAAACTCCGGCGGCGGTACGGGCGCTGAATGCCTGATCGTATCGAGCGCTTCCGCAAAGTCGCGCGAGATGGCGCAGGCAATTCAAAACGCGCTTGCAGCGGTTGGCTTCAAAAACCGCGGCGTAAAGGTGCAGGATAAAAACACATACGTGCTTTCCCATACGACGATGCCCGCGACTACGATTGAATGCGGCTTCATCGACAACGCGGGAGACAACGCGCTGTTTGACAGCAAGCAGGGGGAGATCGTACAGGGTATCACGGACGCGGTCCTTTCCATTGCCGGGGGAGCGGAACAAAGCCCGGCCACGCCGCCCGCACAGCCGGCCTGCACCAAAAAGCCATTTACACTTGACCATGTTGTGAAGAAAGGGAGCAAGGAAGCGGTTGTTGGCTCTATCCAGAACAATCTGCTTGCGATGGGCTATGATCTGGGAAGCGCCGGGATCGACAACAACTTCGGAACAAAGACAGACGCTGCTGTAAGAGACGTACAGAAAAATGGTGGCGTGACGGTCGACGGACAGGTCGGCAAAAACACAGCGCCGCTGCTCGGCGGGACGTGGGCGGAAAAGAGCGCGCCCGCGGCGTCTATCCCAACGCTGACACGCAATTTAAAGCTGACCTCTCCCATGATGCGTGGAGACGATGTGCGGCAGGCGCAGGAGCGTCTGGAAAAGCACCTTGCACAGCCGGGCAGGATAGACGGCGTATTCGGGAACAGTACGAAAGAAGCAGTCATACGGTTCCAGCAGGCGAGGAAAAACGAGGGCCGGGATATTGGAGAAGTGGACGGCGTGATTGGGCCGAAAACGTGGAAGATTTTGTGGGAATAAAGGAGGAGATGAAATGAGTAAGATCAACTGGAAAGTACGGGCGAAAAGCCCGCAGTTTTGGATCGGGCTTATTGGCGTGGTCCTGTCGCCCGTCCTTGCGTATCTTGGGCTTGGGTTTGAGGACCTGACGACATGGGATAGTGTGGCGAACGTATTCGTACAGTTCTTCACGAATCCGTATCTGATCGGCACAGCGGTCATGGCGGTCCTGTCGTTTATTGGAGTGCTGACCGATCCGACGACAAAGGGGATCACGGACAGCGAACAGGCGCAGGAATATACCGAGCCGAAGGGCTGAGAACATGAGCGGGGGCTTCCCGGCTGTGCGGAAAACGAAAAAGAGGAGACAGCCGCGAATAATGCCGGGAAGCTTTTAAAAACACAATAGTCTTATATTTATTGCGCTGCGCTTTGGGAAAGTATATAATGAACGGGTATAATCAGGAGGACGCCGGATGTCGGAAGTACTGCTAAAAGCGTTAGGGCTTATTTGTATCATTGTTTTAGGTTATATTCTGAAAAAGGTCGGCTTTTTCAAGCCTAAGGACTATGTACTCATTTCAAAGATCGCCCTCAATATCACACTGCCGGGTGCAGTCATCACCAGTTTTTCATCTTTTGGCTTCGACATTTCCCTGCTGTGGCTGATTTTTATCGGACTTGGCGGTAATCTGATCATGTCGGCAGCCGGGATGTTTGCCGCCCGCAGGCGAAGCAGGGATGTAAAAACATTCTATATGATCAATTTTGCGGGCTATAATATCGGCTGCTTTACGCTTCCTTTCGTTCAAAGCTTTCTCGGGGCCTACGGCGTAGTGGCGACCTGTATGTTTGATGCGGGCAATTCAGTCATGTGTACGGGAGGAACCTATGCGCTTGCAAGATCTGTTTCCGGAGAAGCGGAAAAGCGCGGAGCCGGCGGTTTTCTGAAGACCCTGTTCGCGTCCGTTCCATTTGACGTATATATCATTATGCTGGTCTTGGCCATAGCAAACATTCAGCTGCCTGAATTTGTTTTGACGGTATCGTCGGCTGTCGGTGCAGCGAATGCATTCGTTGCGATGCTGATGATTGGTATGATGTTTGAATTGACGCTCGACAAGCAGTATATCAAAGATGCGGCAACGACGCTGCTGTGGCGGTATGGTATGGCGGCGGTTTTTGCAAGTATCGTCTATTTCTGCACGCCGTTTCCGCTTGAAGTAAGACAGGTGCTGGTCATTCTGCTGTTTGGACCGATCGCGTCTATGGCTCCCGTTTTTACGGAGCGCTGCAAAGGCAATGTGGCGCTTGCCAGTATGATCAATTCCTGCTCGATTGCCATCAGTACGGCGCTCATCACCCTGCTTTTGATGACCATGCATATCGCGGGATAGCTTCTTATAACAGGGCGGCTTCCTTTGCTGGAAAAGACAGGAAGCTATATTTTTATGACGGAATCAACCGGTATTCCGCATGGTTTTGCACGAAGCGTCCTTTCTCCGGGAACGACAGCCCTTGGACGGTATACCTGCGTTTTTTCGTAGCAAAAAACAACTGTTTTGCGATTTAAGGATTTCGTTTTCTGTTTGTCACAAAATATTAAGAATATTTCTTTGATAAAGAATGGTAAATGTGTTATAAATAAAGGGAATAAACGAAGGGAGCCGATCGATCATGATTTGTGGAAAATGTCATCAGGAGTATGACGGCGGCATGGCGGCCTGTCCTTATTGCGGGAATGCAACACCGCAGCCTCAGCAGCCCCAGCAGCCGCAATATGAACAACAGGGACAGGGAGGCCAGCCTCAGTATGAACAGCCTCAACAGCCTCAACAACCGCAGTATGAGCAGCAATATCAGCAGCAACAGCAATATCAGCAGCAACAGCAGTATCAGCCGCCGCAGTATCAGCCGCAATACCAGCAGCAGGGGGTGGCGCGGGGCATGTCTGTCGCCTCTATGGTGTGCGGTATCGTGGGACTGGTTCTTTGTTGGGTACCGTTTTTCGGTCTTGTGGTCAATGCACTGGCGATCATTTTCTATATTCTTTCGAGAAAAGAAACGCCGAACGGGATGGCAACGGCAGGCCTTGTATGCGGGATCATTGGTATCATAGTCGCTTTGATCGTGACGATACTGATCGGAATGGCATGGAGCGCCGTAACAAGCCCATGGTGGTGGTGATAAGAGCCGGAGCGATTTAAAAATGAACGAAAAAACGCCGCTGATGCGGCGTTTTTTTGTGCTTCCAAATTATTTTAAAATATCCTATTGACTTAGAGTATACTCCAAGTGTTACTCTAAATGGGAAATAGAAAAGCGTTTTGGCTCAAATAGATTAGGAGGAAACAATTATGAATATGGATTTTGATCTTTTTACACCAACAAAGCTGCTCTTTGGGGCGGGAAAGCTGAATGGGCTCGGGGAGGAAAAGCTGCCCGGAAAAAAAGCACTGCTGCTGATTTCGAACGGAAAATCGGCGGAGGCCTCCGGTGCGCTCGAAAAAACAAAAGCGCAGCTTGAGAAAGCGGGCGCAGAATATGCCGTTTGCGCCAATATCCATGAAAATCCCACGAAAGAGCTCGTTATGGAGGCGGCGGCGTTTGCCAAAGAGAAACGCTGTGATTTTATTGTGGCGCTCGGCGGCGGAGCGGTCCTCGATTCTGCTGTTGCCGTCGCGGCGATGGCGACGAACCCCGGCGACCTATGGGACTATGTGTGCGGCGGAACGGGAAAAGGGCAGCCTCTCACGCAGCAGCCGCTGCCGATCGTGACCATCACTTTGACTGCCGGCACGGCATCGGAGATCAACAATTGGGGCGTGATCAGCAAAACGGATACGCATGAGAAAATAGGCTTTGGCGGCGCCCCGGAGCTGAACCCGGTGCTTGCGGTCGTAGACCCGGAACTGATGAGGACCGTTCCGGCGAAATATACTGCCTATCAGGGCTTCGATGCATTGTTCCACAATACGGAGGTGATGATGTCAAAGGGTGTCAACATCCTCAGCGAGACGATCGCACTATCGGCGATCGAGCATATCGCACGCTATCTTCCGCGGGCTGTGGCGGACGGGAACGACCTTGAAGCGCGGGAGCATGTGGCCTACGGAAGCACGATGGCAGGTATCACCATGCAGCTCACCAGCACGACGGCACAGCATTCGATGGAGCACGCGATGAGTGCCTACCATCCGAAGCTTCCGCATGGAGCGGGACTTATTATGATATCGAAAGCTTTTGCGGAATTTTTTATCGAACGTCACGCCTGTGACAGGCAGTTTATTAAGATGGCTCGGGTCATGGGAATGCCGGATGCGGATAAACCGGAGGATTTTGTCACCGCATTGGCGCGTCTCCAGAAGGACTGCGGTGTAGCAGACCTGAAAATGAGCGATTACGGAATAAATGAAAGCGAATGCATGACGCTGGCTGTCAACGCCCGTGAAACGATGGGCGGCCTGTTCCTTGCCAATCCCTGCGAAATGACGGATGAGGACTGCGCGTCGGTATTCGAGAGGGCTTACCGGTAAGGAGCAGGAGCATGGAATTAAATGAATTTTTGGCGTGGATGAACAGCGGGAAAAGAGTCGTCGGAGGATCGGAGGAGCATCGGTACATGTCACAGCTGGCGTTTGAGGCGATGAAGATCACGACTGTGCTCAATCAGGGATATCATGAGCCGGAAGAGATCCGAACCCTGATGGAAAAGCTCACAGGGGGCCCCATAGACGAATCGTTTCGGATGTTCCCGCCGTTTTATACGGACTGTGGGAAAAATATCCACATCGGCAAAAATGTTTTTATCAACTGCGGATGCCATTTTCAGGATCAGGGCGGGATCTATATCGGGGACGGCGCGCTGATCGGGTCTCAGGTCGTGCTGGCGACGATCAACCATGGCAGAAAGCCGGAGGAAAGGACGGACAATATACCGGCACCGATCTATATCGGGAAAAGAGTATGGGTCGGTTCCCATGCAACCATCCTGCCGGGCGTTTCCGTTGGAGACGGCGCTATCGTTGCCGCCGGCGCCGTCGTAACGAAGGACGTACCGCCAAACACGGTGGTGGGCGGCGTGCCGGCGAAGGCCATCAGGCAGGTATAAATGCGGCGGGGGACCCCGGGGCAGCTGAACAATACGAATGTGCCGTAAAATAATGCATTTCGGTATGTATGGCGAGAAAAAGCATGATTTTAAGATATGCGGCCTAAGTACAGAGCCGGTCTCATTTCAAAAATGGGACCGGCTTTTGCTTTTTCGCAGAAAAATATGGTAAGCTGTGAAAAAATTGCAAAATTTTTTCACACAGAAAATCATGAATGTAGTATAATAAAATAGACTATATCTATAACAAATATAATAGGAGGTTACGTCTGTGAGTGAAAAGATTTCACCGGCGGTCATTCGCCGTTTGCCAAAATATTACAGATATCTGGAAGAACTGGAAAGCAAAAAGATCGATAAGATCTCGTCGTCACAGATGAGCATCGAAATGGGGCTCAATGCGTCGCAGATCCGGCGGGATCTGAACTGCTTCGGCGGCTTCGGCCAGCAGGGCTACGGATACAGTGTGGAAAAGCTCAAGAAAGAGATCGCACGTATCTTGGGTCTTGACCAGCGTTATAACGTCATCGTCATCGGCGCGGGCCGTATCGGACAGGCGCTGATGGGATACAAAAATTTTATGCTCGAGGGCTTCAATGTGGTAGATATCTTTGACAACGACCCGGCAAAGGTGGGAACGGAGGTGCTGGGACGGGAGGTAATGGATGTTGCCCGCCTCTCGTCGTATTTAGAGGAAAAGAACATAGATATTGCCATTATCTGTACGCCTAAGGAATATGCACAGCAATCGGCAGACCTTCTGGTAAGCTTTGGGATCAAGGCTATTTGGAATTTTGCGCCGACAGACGTTGCAGTGCGCCGGGGCGTCGCGGTAGAGAACGTACATCTTTCGGACAGCCTGTACGTGTTGTCCTATAAATTAAAGGAGAAGATAAAAGGAACGGGGATATGAAAACAGTCGAGCTTCAAACCTATAAAAAGGAAGCGTTTGTCAACATCACGCGTACTGTCCGCGAGGAGGTCGCAAAAAGCGGGCTGCAGGAGGGCGTTGTGCTCGTGCATTCGCCGCATACGACAGCAGGCATCACGATCACGGAAAATGCAGACCCTGATGTCTGTGCGGATATGATCTGGGCGCTTAAGGAGCTGGTGCCCAAGCTCCCTTACCGCCATGCGGAGGGCAATTCGCCCGCACACCTGAAAACGATACTCGTGGGAAATAATGTCAGCGTGCCGGTAAAAGACGGCGAGCTTTGCCTCGGTATCTGGCAGGGTATCTATTTCTGTGAATTTGACGGGCCGCGGGATCGCCGGTTCTTTATTACAATGAGTTCGAAATAAAGCGCACGAAAGGATAAGCTTATGTCCAGAGAATTAGGAAATCACGGGGAAGAACGGGTGCATACTGCGCGCAAGGTAGGACAGGAGAATGCGGTGCCGGAAATAGACCCGACGCGGGAGGACGGCGAAACGGCCATGCCGTCTGCGGATGAGAAGCCGGAACCCGATGAGGAAACGCATGAGACTCTCCGTATGGAGAGAAAAGAAACGTTTGGGAATAATAAGATGGGAAAGGGACCCGGCAGCGGCAGGAAGCCGTGGAGCACGAAAAAGAAAGTACTCTTTGCCGTGATCATTGCGGCCGCTGCGGCTGCCGCTGTGCTTGTGTGGCTGTTTTTCGGACCGAGCAAAACTCTTTCCGGAGACGATGTCCGTCAAATCGTCGATAACGGGACCTTTTATGAGGGCGTATCGATGGAAGGGATAGACCTGTCGGGAAAAACGATGGAAGAGGCGCGCCCGGAGCTTGAAGCGAAGATAGAAGAAGCGCTGAAGGATATCTCCATCGATTATAAAGTGAACGATTCCGTCTACACCCTGACGGGTACAGAGCTCGGCGCCGCCGTAGACGTAGACGAGGCGCTCCGGGCGGCAATGCTGTACGGACGCGAGGGAACGTTTGCCGAACGGCTCGCGGCGGTGGATGCGGCAAAGACGCAGGGCGTGGAGATCGAGCTGCCCGTCACATACGATAAGGCGGCCATCCTTGCATCCATTCAGGCCAACGATGCAAACATCAATATTCCCGCTCAAAATGCGGCGGTAGTCGTCAATAAGCTGCGCGACGAGGATAAACTGTATTCGGATGCGGAGATCGGCTATCAGGAGGAAGTGACGGGCCTTGAGGTAAACGACGAAGAGCTTGCGGAAGCGATTTATGCGCAGCTTGAGCAGGACAACTTTGAACCCGTTACCGCAAATACGCAGGTCACACAGCCGGAGCTCACGATTGACCAGATCAAAGAGACTTATGCAGTCATCGGGGATTTTGAAACGAAATATGCCAGCTCGGATTACGGCAGGCGGTATAATATCTGGAAGATGGCGGATATCATCAACGGTGTAGAGATTTTGCCGGGTGAAACGTGGTCCATCAATGAAGAGGCAGGCCCGCGCACCTACAGCCGCGGCTGGAAAGGCGCGCCGGGTATTTCGAACGGCGAATATAAGGAGGAAGCGGGCGGCGGCATCTGCCAGACGAGCTCGACCCTGTACGGCGCGGTGCTGCGCGCCGAGGTAAAGGTCGTGGACCGTTCGCATCATTCATGGCCGCTCGAATATGTACCGGGCGGACTCGATGCGACGATCTCGACAGGCGCGCCGGATTTCGTGATACAGAACAATTATGATGTGCCCATCTATATCATTTCGAAATGCGACGGACAGGATGCGCGGACGATCCGCATACAAATCTATGGGCCGAAGTTTGAGGACGGCCTGCGGCGGGAGTTTACCTCCGAGCTGATCGATACGTTCGGGGGCGGCAAGGTGCAGTATATCGACGATCCGAGCCTGCCCGCCGGAACAGAGCAGACGATCATCAAGGAGCATATCGGGAAAAAGTACCAGACCTATAAGCACTATTATGATGCGGAGGGGAATCTCGTCAAAACGGAGAAATTCAGCATAGAGACGTACGACAACAAGCCCGCGAAGATCAGGAGGGGAACGGGAGCCGCAGCGCCGACGCCTGCCCCAACGCCCGAAACGCCGGCCACACCGACGCCCGCCCCAACGCCGGAGCCGGCGCCGACGCCCACACCGGACGTACCCGCACCGGAGGTGCCTCCGGCAGCGGAGGGAGAAGTCGCATAAACATAAAATAAAAACAGTATGGAGAAAATAAGCCCGCTTTTAAAAAGCGGGCTTATTCGGTTCTGCAGGCATCCTGAAGAGCGGCGGCATAAAACAAGACGGAAAAGCGGAAATATGAAAATTATTTGAATAATGACAAGAGACGTTTACAATACCCGGGTGATGCGTTATATTAATAGTATTATTGCAGAATCGGAGTTTTAGCAGGAGAAGCATACATGAGGAATTATAGGCCTGTGCGGGGACGCAGGGTAGTGAATAAGAAGCGGATCGTGATCTTCGGCGCGGCGGTTGCCGCAGCGGTCTTCGCGGTCATTTTTTGTGTTTCTATGTTTTCGGACGTAACGCTGACGCCCGAACAGCAGCAGGAGCTCCTCGAAACGGGAACGTTTATGGAAGGAGTTTCCGTCGAGGGGGTGGATGTCGGCGGCCTTACCTATGCGCAGGGGGAGGAAAAGCTGAGGCCCGTTGTGGAAGAAATGCAGGGACAGCAGGTACAGTTTACCATACAGGGGCAGCAGTATACCTATGCCCTGACGGACCTCGGAGCCTCTGTGGACTATGAGGGCCAGCTTACAGCGGCCATGCTCTATGGCCGGGAAGGCAAGCGGTGGGACCTTGTGTTTGGAACACCTGAACCCAAGGATTTCCCGCTGACGTATGCACTGGACGAAACAGCTTTCGATTCGCGCATGGATACGGACGGAGCGGGCTGGAGCAAAGAGGCGGTGGATGCCTCCTACGCGGTGGAAAAAACAAAAGACGAGGATGATCTGACGACGGGCGGAACGATCGTAAAGCAGGAGCCGCAGGATGGTTGGAGCGTCGATGTAGAGGCGGTCAAGACTACGGTGAGGAACCAGATCGAGACGAAGTCCTTCGAACCGTTCGACGTTGCGGTGGAGGTCGTGAAGGGCAGCACGGAAGCGCCGAACGGTGAATTGGTGCTGATGGGCTCGGCGACCACGACTGTAGGCGGCAGCGAAGCAAGAAAATATAATGTATGGAAAATGAGCGATATCCTGAACGGTGCGGTGTTCAAGCCGGGAGAGGTATTCTCGATCAATGATACAGCCGGTGACCGGACGGTCGAAAACGGCTGGGCGCTCGCACCGGGCATCGAAAACGGAACCTATACCGATCAGGCGGGCGGCGGGATCTGTCAGGTATCGTCCACCATGTATAACGCGGCGCTCAAAGCGGAAATGGATATCGTGGCGCGTATCCCGCATACCATCATGGCGCACTATGTGCCGGACGGAATGGACGCGACGATCTCCACGGGCGGGCCGGATTTCAAGGTAAGAAATCCGTATGAATCCGATATGGTCATGATCATCAAATGCAATATCCCGGATTCCAAAATAACGGTGGAGATTTGGGGACCGGAGGACCGGGATTATTATCTGGAGTTCGACCAGAAGCTCACAAGCGAGGAGCCGCTGCCGGCGATCGAATATAAGACGAACCCGGAGCTCGATAAATACGGGATTGAAAAAACGAAAGTAGGACAAGAGGGTACGCAATATACGATTTATGCACGTAAGGTTGATAAAGAGACGGACGAGCCGGTCGGCGACTGGTATGAGGTAACGACCTCGACCTACCGCGCGATCGCTCCGGTCGTAGAGCTTGGGAGCGGGATACCCATTCCGGCGGATGGGACGCCGCTTGAAGAGGTGCAGGCGCAGGCGGCGGAGCTCAAGGCAGCGGAGGAAGCGGCAAACAATCCGCAGCCGTCGCAGGACCCGCAGCCATCGCAGGACCCCAACGCGCAGCCCAGTTCATCTCCATCCCCGCCGGCGGAGACGACTGCCCCGGCCGAAAATGCGGGCGGCGATGTGCAGGCAGGGTAAACCCCGTACAGAACGGGCCAAACTGCTTGACAAACGCCCCGTAAGCCCTTAAAATAGTGTAATATAGCGTATTAGATAAGCAGAAATCTAATTTGAAGTGGAAACTTCATTCAACAAAAAGATTTTTCGGGAGGAGAAAAGAGCAATGGCAAAGGGTAAGTTTGAAAGAACGAAGCCGCATGTAAACATCGGAACGATCGGGCACGTAGACCACGGGAAAACGACGCTGACAGCGGCGATCACGATGGTGCTGGCAAAGAAGGGCCAGGCGGAAGCGACGAAATATGACGAGATCGATAAGGCGCCGGAGGAAAAAGAGCGCGGGATCACGATCAACACGGCGCACGTAGAGTATGAGACGGAAAAGAGACACTACGCGCACGTAGACTGCCCGGGGCACGCGGACTATGTAAAGAACATGATCACGGGGGCGGCGCAGATGGACGGAGCGATCCTTGTGGTATCGGCGGCAGACGGCCCGATGCCGCAGACGAGAGAGCACATCCTGCTGGCGAGACAGGTAGGAGTACCGTACATCATCGTATATATGAACAAGACGGACCAGGTAGACGACCCGGAGCTTCTGGAGCTGGTCGAGATGGAGATCCGGGAGCTGCTTTCGGAATACGACTTCCCGGGCGACGACACGCCGATCATCAAGGGAAGCGCGCTGAAGGCGCTGGAAGCGGCGCAGGCGTCGGACGACATCGCGGACAATCCGGACTGCCAGAGCATCTTCGAACTGATGGATGCAGTAGACAGCTATATTCCGGAGCCGCAGAGAGACGTAGACAAGCCGTTCCTGATGCCGGTAGAGGACGTATTCTCGATCACAGGGCGCGGGACGGTAGCGACGGGCCGAGTGGAGAGAGGAACGGTCAAAGTACAGGATACGGTAGAGATCGTAGGGCTGACGGAGGAGAAGAGAAGCGTCGTGGTAACGGGCGTGGAGATGTTCCGGAAGCTGCTTGACGAGGCGATCACGGGAGATAACATCGGAGTGCTTCTGAGAGGGGTACAGAGAGACGAGATCGAAAGAGGCCAGGTACTGGCGAAGCCGGGCTCGATCCATCCGCACACGCACTTCAACAGCAGCGTATACGTGCTGAAGAAGGAAGAGGGCGGGAGACACACGCCGTTCTTCAACGGATACCGTCCGCAGTTCTATTTCCGTACGACGGACGTAACGGGAGTGATCGAGCTTCCGACGGGAACGGAAATGGTAATGCCGGGAGATAACGTAGAGATGGAGATCAAGCTGATCACGCCGATCGCGATCGAGGAAGGACTTCGGTTCGCGATTCGTGAAGGCGGCCGCACGGTAGGATCCGGCGTCGTAACGGGGATCATTGAGGACTAAGAGGACCGGCAGAAAAGAGCTGAACAGAAAAAAGGGAGCGCACCGCGCTCCCTTTTTTACGTTCGGATCATGAACGAACGGCCAGCGGCTGATATGAAAGCTCCGTCTCCACAAAACGAACGGCTGACGCGTTCCAATAGCCCCGGTAGACACGTTTTTTCTGTCTGTCAAGATTGAGCTGATACATACGGAAAAATACACGCTTATTTTTGGGCTGCCACAGCTCTTCGTAGGTATATTCATACCGCATGCCAAGACGCTGCATGACCATACCGCTGCGGGGATTGCTTTTGTCATGTGTAGCTGTGATATAAGGAACCCCGTCATGGCGGAGCTGTCCGATCAGTGCATGCCCCGCTTCTGTCGTGATGTCCTGATGCCAATGGCTTTTGGCGAGGGCATACCCGAAATCGTGGCTTTCTCCCGTGGCCGCATGGATATAACCGATGGGAATATCATCCTTTTTCAGACAGACCGCGTATTGATAACCACGCGGCCGCGTGTAAACGGAAAGATAACGCTCTCTGAAAAACGCCTCTGTTTCTTTTAAGGAGCGCATGGGAAACCAAGGAAGAAAGGTATTGACTTCCGCATCGCAGAGCAAATCGAAAAGGGCGGGCAGATCCGCTTCGGAGAACTTCCTTAAAATGAGACGCTCCGTTTTGAGTGTAGGCGTGTTTTCGGGCATAGATTCCTCCTCCTTGTTTATCCGAGCGCAACGTCGAGGATCATCATAAGAATAAACCCGGCCATCACGCCCGCCGTGCCGGAATGAGAATGCTCGCCGAGGTGCGCTTCCGGGATCAGCTCCTCCACGACGACGTAGATCATCGCGCCTGCGGCAAAGGCAAGCAGCCACGGCATCAGGCCGGTGATCGAACCGATGAGCAATACGCCGGCCACGGCCGCGACGGGCTCTACCGCGCCGGACATCGCGCCCCACAGAAATGCCTTTCCGTTGCGCAGTCCCTCCTGCTTTAAGGGCAGGGAGATCGCAGCGCCCTCCGGAACATTCTGCAGCGCCATACCGAGGGCGAGCGCAAATGCGGAAGCGAGCGTTACCGTGTCGCCGCCGGAATTTGCCGCAACGGCGAACGAAAGCCCGACCGCAAGCCCCTCCGGGATATTGTGGAGCGTCACCGCGAACACCAGCATCGTGCTTTTTCCAAGATGCGCGCGGATGCCCTCAGGCTTGTCGCTGCCGACATGCTGATGAGGAAGAAGATGGTCGAGCAGAAATAGAAACAGGCCGCCGAGTGCAAAGCCGCCGGCAGCGGGGATCCAACCGGTCACACCCTGCTCTTCCGCCATCTCGATGGCCGGGATCAGCAGGGACCACACGGAAGCCGCGATCATGATCCCGGCCGCAAAGCCGAGAAAAATGCGCTGTATCTTAGGATTGACCGCGCCGCGGAAAAAGAAAACGGATGCGGAGCCCAGTGAGGTTGCGGCAAACATCATGCCGGAGCCTGCAAGGGCAAGCAAAATCGGATTCATAACGGGTGCTCCTCTAAAAATAATTTTATTCTGTTAATAAGCCATTCTGCACCGCGGGAAACACGGCACGCGGAAAAATAGTGCAGAGCCGCCTGCTTGGAGCGGGCCCGCGGAACTTTGTCTTGCAAATATTTTAACATTCCCCTGCCATCTATACAATAAGAAACAAAAAAAGCCGCGGTACGAAAAGTACGAGGCGGCTTTTTCGCTGATGATAGATCAATGGCATTCTCCGGCATGTTCGTGTCTGCAGCACACAGTATCGTCGGAAACGAGGGAACCGTCGAGGCAGCCGAGAGCAGCGTCCTTTGCAAGCCCCTCCGCGCCCGTTATGATGCGGATGCCCTTCGCATCAAATTTTTCCCGCGCACCCGCGCCCATACCGCCGGAAATGATGACGTTCACGCCGCGGTCATTCAAAAATTCGATGAGGTTATGATCGTGCCCGGGGCTTACCAGCCTCTCTTCCTCTGTGATCTTCCCGTCCTCCGCCGTAAAAATGTTGAAATCTGAGCAATGGCCGAAATGGCCGGATACGTATGCCCCTTCGCTTGCAACTGCAATTTTCATATCGCAACTCTCCTTTGATCATGGTTTGGGAACGCATTGCACGGTTCCTCTATCTCCAAATATATCACATTATTGGAATATGTCAATAATATTTTGGGAATATGTCAATAATTCTTGCGACATCCCAAAACGACATACCATTTATAAAAAAATGAAGCACAATATATTGTGGCATTTTTTTGCGGAGCTACTATTTTTGTTTTTTTGGAAAAAGCACGAAAAAGTTCAAAAAAAGACCTTGAAATTGCGGGTTTCGTCATGTATAATTTAATACGTTGCGCTATATGCGTATTTTGGGATGAGGCGAGAGGTTACCGTTGGCCAGCGGATAGTTCCCGCCGACAAAGGTCCGGACAGCGATCCGGACGGCTCCAAAAGGGCAGGACGAAAGTGTTCTGTCCAAAAAAAGCAAAGCGACACACCCGGCTATGTGTGTCGGCGAAAGCGAGACTTGAAGGAGGAAAAACAAATGGCAAGCCAAAGAATCAGGATCAAATTGAAAGCTTATGACCACAATCTGATCGACCAGAGCGCTCAGAGGATTGTGGACACGGCAAAGCGCACGGGCGCGAAGATTTCCGGCCCGGTTCCGCTCCCGACGAGCAAGGAGGTCGTGACTATCCTGCGCGCGACACATAAGTATAAGGATTCCAGAGAACAATTTGAGATCAAAACGCACAAACGCTTGATCGATATCCTCGAAGCGAACGCAAAGACGACGGACGCTCTTATGCGCCTCGATCTGCCCGCCGGCGTGGATATTGAGATCAAACTGTAAACATAACGATAAGACGGAGGAGAGAACATGAAAGCTATACTGGGTGAAAAGATCGGTATGACTCAGATCTTCGCAGAAGACGGCAGAGTCGTTCCCGTAACAGTAGTAAAAGCCGGGCCTTGCGTTATCGTTCAGAAGAAAACGGTGGAGACCGACGGATATAACGCGGTGCAGCTGGGCTTCGGAACGATCAAGGAAAAGAACGTGAACAAGCCGAAAAAGGGCCACTTTGCAAAAGTGAAGGCAGCACCGGCGCGTTACCTGCGCGAGTTCCGTACGGATGAAGCGGCAGAGCTCGAGGCGGGAGCGGAAGTCAAGGTGGATGTGTTTGAAGCGGGTGAAAAAGTCGATGTTTCAGGCATCTCCAAGGGAAAAGGCTTCCTCGGCGTGATCGCGCGCTGGGGCCAGCACAGAGGGCCGATGAGCCACGGCTCGCGTTACCACAGACGCCCCGGCTCGATGGGCGCTTGCGCATCGCCGGCGAAAGTCATGAAAGGCAAACGCCTCCCGGGACGCGGCGGTTTCGATAAAGTGACCGTACAGAATCTCGAAGTTGTCAAGGTTGACACCGACAAGAACCTGCTTCTCATCAAAGGCGCGGTTCCCGGTGCCAAGGGCGGCCTTGTGACCATCAAAAAAAGCGTTAAGTCGCTGTAAGACCGCTTGAAAAGGAGGAAGTAATTATGCCAAACGTATCAGTATATAAGACCGACGGCAAAACGGCAGGCACGATCGAGCTGAAAGATGAAGTCTTCGGTGTAGAGATAAACAAATCGGCAATGCACGACGCAATCGTCGCACATCTGGCGGCAAAACGTCAGGGAACGCAGTCCGCGCTCACGCGCAGCGAAGTGCGCGGCGGCGGCATCAAGCCTTTCCGGCAGAAAGGAACGGGCCGGGCACGTCAGGGCACGATCCGTGCTCCTCAGATGACGCACGGCGGCATCGTGTTCGCGCCTAAGCCGCGGGATTATTCCATGAAGCTCAATAAGAAAGTGCGCGCCCTCGCGATGTGCTCCGCGCTTTCCCAGAAAGTACAGGATGAAAGCCTCATCGTAATGGAGGACCTCAAAATGACGGCTCCTAAAACGAAAGAGATGGCTGCGATCCTGAAAAACCTGAAAGCGGAAAAAGCGCTGATCGTTACGAACGGCAAAGACGAGGATGTTGTCCGTGCCGCCGCGAACATTCAGGGAGTCAAGACGACGCCGGCTGCAACGCTCTCCGTATATGACATCCTGAAATACGATAAGTTCATCGTAACGAAGGACGCCGTAAAAGCAATCGAGGAGGTTTACGCATAATGAAAGATATACATGATATCATCATAAAGCCCATTCTTTCAGAAAAAAGCTACGACCTGATCCCCAAAAAGACCTACACGTTTTTAGTGGACAAAGGCGCCAACAAAACGCAGATCAAGGCTGCGGTGGAAGAGATCTTTGAGGTGAAAGTAAAGCAGGTCACCACTTCCCGCAGGGAGGGCAAGCTGAAAAGACAGGGACGCACGGAGGGCAGACGGTCCGAAACGAAAAAGGCTTATGTGACGCTCACCGAAGAATCTAAGGCGATCGAATTCTTCGAGAGCATGGCACAGTAAGCGCGTAAGGGAGGTTCTTTAAGCTATGGCAATCAAAAAATATAACCCGACTTCTCCGGGCAGAAGGTTCATGTCGGTTTCGGCTTTTGAAGAGGTCACGACAAAATCGCCCGAAAAATCGCTGCTCGTCTCGCTGAAGAAATCCGGCGGGCGCAATGTGCACGGCCGCATCACGGTGCGTCACATCGGCGGCGGCGCAAAGAGAAAATACAGGATCATCGATTTCAAGCGCGACAAAGACGGTGTGCCGGCTAAGGTGGCGACGGTCGAATATGATCCGAACCGCAGTGCGAATATCGCTCTGCTCCATTATGCAGACGGCGAAAAGAGATATATCATCGCTCCTTTGGGGCTTAAGGTAGGAGACGAGGTCGTCTCCGGGCCGGAAGCAGACATCAAGCCCGGAAACGCGCTTCCGCTGGCCTCTATTCCGGTTGGTACGATGATCCACAACGTGGAAGTGAAGCCGGGCAAGGGCGCTCAGCTCGTCAGAAGCGCAGGCAATGCGGCGCAGCTGATGGCAAAAGAGGGCCGGTACGCGCAGGTGCGTCTCCCCTCCGGTGAAGTGAGAATGATCCTCATCGGCGCGAAAGCGACGATCGGGCAGGTGGGCAATGTCGATCAGGAAAACATCAACATCGGCAAAGCGGGCCGCAAGCGCCACATGGGGATCCGCCCGACGGTGCGCGGTTCGGTCATGAACCCGAACGACCATCCGCACGGCGGCGGCGAGGGCAAGTCTCCTGTTGGACGCCCGGGTCCTGTCACCCCGTGGGGCAAGCCTGCTCTTGGCTATAAGACGCGCAAGAAGAAGAACCCGACGGATAAATTTATCGTAAAACGCAGAAACGCTAAATAATCGAAGGAGTGAATTTGCAGATATGAGTAGGTCAGTAAAAAAGGGACCATTTATAAATGAAAAGCTTCTGGCACGCGTTCAGGAGATGAATGAGAAGAACGAAAAGAAAGTGCTGAAGACATGGTCGCGTCCGTCGACGATCTTCCCGGATATGGTTGGTCACACGATCGGCGTGCACGACGGCAGAAAATTCGTTCCGGTCTATATCACAGAAGATATGGTCGGGCACAAGCTGGGCGAATTCGCCCCGACGAGAACGTTCCGCGGCCACGCGGGCGAAAAGTCGTCCAAATAACCTGAAAGGAGGGCAAGTTAAATGGCTACAAGAGAAAGAGAAAAAGCTGCGAAGCGTCAGGAAGAAAGAGATAAAAGACCGAAAGCCATCGCGAAATATGTTCGCATTTCCTCCCGCAAGGTAAAGGCTGTCATCGACCTCATCAGGGGTCTTCGGGTACAGGACGCCAAGGCGGTCCTGATGAATACGCCGAACGGCGCGACAGAGCCTGTTTCCAAGGTTCTCGATTCTGCGATCGCGAATGCGGAGAACAACATGAACCTTTCGGCGGATACGCTGTTCGTCGCTGAAGTATTTGCGGATCAGGGCCCCACGCTCAAGCGGTTCCGGCCGCGCGCGCAGGGCAGGGCGTCCCGCATCCGTAAGCGTACGAGCCACATTACAATTATCTTGGATCAGGTTAAGTAAGGAGGAATACGATGGGTCAGAAAGTACATCCGCATGGTTTTCGGGTTGGAGTCATCAAAGACTGGGATGCCAGGTGGACAGCTAAAAAGTCCAAATTTGCCGATTACATCGTTGAAGACGATAAGATCAGAAAATTTTTGAAGAAGAAACTCTTTGCCGCGGGCATTTCGAAAATCGAGATCGAGCGTGCGGCGCAGAAGATTTCCGTCAATATCTTTACCGGCAAGCCGGGTATCGTTATTGGCAAGGGCGGCACGGGCGTAGAGCTCCTGAAAAAAGACCTTGCGAAGCTTACGGGCGCCGCGGTAGCCGTCAACATCATCGAAGTGAAGCGCGTGGACGTAGACGCACAGCTCGTTGCGGAAAACGTCGCGCAGCAGCTTGAAAAGCGTATCTCGTTCCGCCGGGCGATGAAGCAGTCTATCGGCAGGACGATGAAAGCGGGCGCCAAGGGAATCAAGATCATGTGTTCCGGGCGTCTCGGCGGCGCGGAGATCGCGCGGGTCGAGCAGTATCATGAAGGCTCGATCCCGCTGCAGACGATTCGTGCGGATATCGACTATGGTTTTGCGGAAGCGAACACGACATATGGAAAGATCGGGGTCAAGGTTTGGATCTATAAAGGCGAGATCCTCGGAAATCCTTTAGCGGAAAGAGCAAAACCTTCAGCTGTGGAAGGAGGCAGAAAAAATGTTAATGCCAAAAAGGGTTAAGCGCAGAAGACAATTCAGGGGCCGTATGAAGGGCAAAGCGCTTCGCGGAAACACGATCAGCTACGGCGATTACGGTCTTGTGGCAACGGAGCCCGGCTGGATCAAATCGAACCAGATCGAGGCGGCCCGTGTTGCCATGACGAGATATATCAAAAGGGGCGGTAAGGTTTGGATCAAGATCTTCCCCCACAAGCCGGTAACGGAGAAGCCGGCCGAGACCCGCATGGGTTCCGGTAAGGGCTCGCCGGAATACTGGGTAGCGGTCGTCAAGCCGGGCAGAGTGATGTTCGAGCTTGCGGGCGTATCTGAGGAAGTCGCGAGGGCGGCCCTCACGCGTGCAGCGCATAAATTGCCGATCAAATGCAAATTTGCGATCAAAGAGCAAAATAACGAAGCAGGTGGTGAGCAGGATGAAGGCTAAAGAAATACGTGAACTTTCCAAAGACGAATTGGTCGCCAAGCTGGGCGATCTCAAGACCGAGTTTTTCAACCTGCGTTTTCAGCTCGCAACAGGCCAGCTCAATAATCCTTCCAGCATCAAAAACGTGAAAAAGGATATTGCACGGGTGAAGACGATTTTAAGGGAAATGGAACTAGGCCAGAAGGTTGCCGAGTAAGGATAAGGAGGACGTCTTCGAATGAGTGAACAGGCAAGAGGTTACCGGAAAGAGAGAGTCGGAACGGTAGTAAGCGATAAAATGGACAAGACGATCGTCGTTGCGATCAAAAGCAGAAAGACGCATCCCTTGTACGGAAAGACGATCAACTATACCAACAAGCTGAAAGCGCATGACGAGAACAACGAAGCAGGCGTGGGAGATACGGTACGGTTGATGGAAACGCGGCCCCTCTCCAAGGATAAAAGATGGAGACTGGTCGAGATCGTCGAAAAGGCGAAATAAGGACGATAAGATGATGCACAGGCCTTGCATAAGGGCCTATGCGTAAAGGAGGAGTCAGGATGATACAGCCAGAAACACGCCTCAAGGTTGCAGACAATTCAGGCGCTAAAGTGATCCAGTGTATCCGCGTGATGGGCGGCAGCGTCAAAAAGACGGCGAACATCGGCGATGTGATTATTGCGTCCGTGAAGACGGCGACGCCCGGCGGCGTAGTGAAGAAAAAAGACGTGGTGAAAGCCGTTGTCGTACGCTCCGTTTCCGGAGTGCGGCGGCCCGACGGCTCGCACATTAAATTTGATGAAAACGCAGCAGTGATTATTGATAACAATAAACAGCCGAGAGGCACCCGTATTTTCGGGCCTGTTGCAAGGGAGCTCCGCGACCGTGATTATATGAAGATCGTGTCGCTCGCCCCTGAAGTTCTTTAAGGAGGAGGCACGGATATGAATACACTCAATATCAAAAAAGGCGATACTGCAGTAGTGATCTCCGGTAAAGAAAAAGGAAAACAGGCAAAGGTGCTCCGCGTAGAGCCTGCGAAGAACAAAGTAGTGCTCGAGGGCACGAACATGCTCACAAAGCATAAAAAACCGAAGAACCAGACGACCCCGGGCGGGATCATCAAGCAGGAAGGCGCGCTCGATGCCTCCAATGTCATGGTGGTTTGTCCCAAATGCAATAAGGCCACGAGGGTCGGACATAAAATCGAAAACGGCGAAAAGTCCCGCATCTGCAAAAAATGCGGCGCGGCGCTGTGAGTGAAGGGAGGTAATTATCTGATATGCCGAGATTAAAAGATACATACAAGACGGAAATCGTTCCGGCGATGATGCAGAAGTTCTCCTATAAGAACATTAATCAGGTTCCGAGGCTCGAAAAGATCGTGATCAATATGGGTCTTGGAGAAGCGAAAGATAACCCGAAGGCCCTTGACTCCGCAGTGGAGGACCTCACGGTCATCGCAGGACAAAAGCCGGTCGTAACGACAGCGAAAAAATCCGTTGCGAACTTCAAAGTGCGTGAGGGAATGAAAATAGGCGCGAAGGTAACGCTTCGCGGAGACAGGATGTATGAATTCATCGATAAGATGATCAGCATCGCGATCCCGCGTGTGCGCGACTTCCGCGGACTTTCCCCGAAGTCGTTTGACGGCAGAGGCAACTTTGCTATGGGCTTTAAGGAGCAGCTCGTGTTCCCGGAGATCGAGTATGATAAGGTCGACGCGATACGCGGGATGGACATCATCGTCGTCACTACGGCGCAGACCGATGAAGAGGCAAGAGAGCTCCTGACCCAGATGGGTATGCCGTTCGCACACTAAGGAGGAGAACAATGGCAAAGAAAAGCATGATCATAAAGCAGCAGAGAGGCTCCAAATTTTCTACCCGCAATTATACGCGCTGCCGTATTTGCGGAAGGCCGCACGCCGTCCTTAGAAAATATGGGATCTGCCGCGTTTGCTTCCGGGAACTCGCGTATCGCGGGCAGATACCGGGTGTCAGAAAAGCAAGCTGGTAATACAGAAGCAAGCCCTTGTGACCACCGCCCGCGCGGACGGAACGGACAGGGGCGGGCGCCGGAAGGCGGAGCATTCCGAACCGCGGCGTCTCACCATAAGGATAAAACAAGGAGGAAACAATATGCCGGTTACAGATTCTGTCGCAGATATGCTGACACGCATCCGCAACGGTCTTACTGCAAAGCATGAAGTTGTGGAAGTACCTGCGTCCAACATGAAAAAGGCAATTGGTCAGATATTGCTCCAAGAGGGCTATATCAAAGGCTGCGAATTTATAGATGACGGCGTGCAGGGCACGCTGAGGATCAAGCTGAAATATGGTCCGAACGGCGAAAAAGTTATTTCGGGTCTCAAGAAGATCTCGAAGCCCGGCCTGCGGGTATACGCACGGCACGATAAGCTGCCCCGCGTTCTCAATGGCCTTGGCATCGCGATCATCTCCACGTCCAAGGGCATCGTGACCGATGCACAGGCGCGCCGCGACGGCGTGGGTGGAGAAGTGCTCGCCTATATCTGGTAGTTGGAGGTTAAATATTATGTCGAGAATTGGAAAACTGCCCATCGATTTACCCTCCGGCGTGACAGTTACGCAGGATGGCGGCATCGTAACGGTAAAGGGCAAGAACGGTGAACTGAAATCAAAGTTCAGCGATAAGATCACGATCACGCAGGAAGGCGAGCAGCTCATCCTTACGCGTGACAGCGAACAAAAGGAATCAAGGGCGCTGCACGGCCTTACGCGCGCGCTCCTCGCCAACATGGTGCAGGGCGTTTCGGAAGGCTTCCAGAAGAATCTGGAGATCGTCGGCGTCGGTTACAGGGTACAGCTTCAGGGCAAGAAGCTGGTATTCAGCCTCGGATATTCCCATCCGGTCGAGGTCGAGCCGCCGGAAGGCATCACGTTTGAGTCTCCGAACCCGAACAGCGTGATCATCAAGGGCATCGACAAGCAGGCAGTCGGCCAGTGTGCGGCCAACATTCGTTCCCTCCGTCCGCCGGAACCCTATAAGGGCAAGGGCATCAAGTATGAGGGCGAATATATCCGCCGTAAAGTCGGCAAGACCGGCATGTAATGGAGGACGTTATTTATGATTAACAGAAAAGACAGAAATGAGATCAGAAAAAAGCGTCATCAGAGGATCCGCAATAAGATCTCCGGAACGGCGAGCCGTCCGCGGATGAATGTCTATCGGAGCCTCAACAACATCTACGTTCAGTTTATCGATGACGTTGCGGGAAATACGCTTTGCTGCGCTTCCTCTATGGATGCTGAGATCAAAGCGAAATGCGAGGAGGCAACAAAAACGGAGGCTGCCAAAATGGTCGGCGAGCTTGCTGCGCAGCGCGCGGCAAAGGCCGGTATCAGCGAAGCCGTTTTTGACCGCGGTGGTTATCTCTATACGGGCAGAGTAGCACAGGTTGCGGAAGGCGCCAGAGCTGCCGGCCTCAAGATTTGATAAGGAGGTACGGAGACAGTGCAGAGAGATAGAGCAAATGATGCAGGCGGAGTTGAATACAAGGAAAAACTCGTTTCGATCAACCGTGTTGCGAAAACCGTAAAGGGCGGCCGCAATATGCGTTTTTCGGCGCTTGTCGTAGTAGGAGATGAAAACGGCCATGTGGGCGTCGGCATGGGCAAGGCTGCCGAAATTCCGGAGGCGATCCGCAAGGCGGTGCAGGCTGCCAAGCACGATATCGTAACGGTAGCGCTGAAGGGAACGTCCATTCCGCATGAGGTCATTGGTAAATTCGGACGCGGCAGAGTGCTGCTGCTTCCTGCAGCAGAAGGTACCGGCGTGATTGCCGGCGGCCCGGCGCGTGCGGTCCTTGAGCTCGCGGGCATCAAAGATATCAGGACAAAATCGCAGGGGTCCAACAACCCGATCAACTGCGTAAAGGCTACGCTCGAAGGCCTCCGCGAGCTGCGGAGCGCGGAGCAGGTGGCACGCCTGCGCGGGATCAGCGTAGACCAATTACAATAAAGGGAGGCTTGAGGCTCATGGAACTGAATATCAAACTTGTCAAAAGCCCCATTGGTTACGCGCAGGATCAGAAAGACACCGTAAAGGCACTCGGCCTGCGCAAGATCGGTCAGGTAGTGAAACGGCCGGACAATCCGGCGATCCGTGGGATGGTTTTCAAAGTAAAACATCTGGTATCGGTTGAAGAGACGAAATAAAGGAGAGAGCTTATGAAACTTCATGAACTTGGTCCTGCGGAGGGCGCGAAGCAAACGTCGAAACGCGTAGGCAGAGGGTGCGGCTCCGGCGTAGGTAAAACTTCCGCAAGAGGCCAGAAAGGTCAGAAGTCCCGCAGCGGCGGCGGCGTCCGCCCCGGCTTCGAAGGCGGTCAGATGCCGCTTGCACGGCGTCTGCCGAAAAGGGGATTTACCAATATATTTGCAAAACAGTATGCAACGGTCAATGTTTCCGCGCTCGAGCAGTTTGAAGACGGCGCAAGCATCGACATTCAGTCGTTGATCGACGCGGGCGTCATCAAAAAAGCGATGGACGGCCTGAAAGTCCTCGGAAACGGCGAACTCAAGAAGAAAGTGACTGTAAAAGCTGCGAAATTCACCAAAACGGCGGAGGAGAAGATCACAGCCGCCGGCGGCAGCATTGAGGTGGTATAATGTTTAAGACCATTGCGAACGCGTGGAAGATACCGGATATCAGGCAAAAGATCCTGTTCACGCTGCTGATGCTCCTCATTTACCGCATCGGTGCGTTCATTCCGGTTCCAGGCACAAATATCGATTTTATCCAGCAGCAGGTCGCAAACTATGATGTTCTCGAGTTTATGAACCTGTTTTCCGGCGGCGCACTCGGCAATATGACGATTTTTGCGCTTGGTATCGTACCGTATATCAACGCTTCCATCATCATGAACCTGCTTACCGTTGCGATCCCGAAGCTGGAGCGCATGGCAAAGGAGGGAGATGATGGCCGGAAAAAGATCGCTTCCATCACAAGATATCTCGGTGTCATCCTCGGTCTTGTGCAGGCGATCGGCATCCTGTTCGGCCTCGGTTCGCAGGCGGTGCAGAATCCGGATAATCCGTTCGACTATGTTACGATCATCGTATGTCTCACGGCAGGTACGGCGCTCATCATGTGGATCGGCGAACGCATCACGGAAAAGGGCATCGGCAACGGCATCTCCCTGCTGATCTTCATCTCGATCATTTCCGGTGTTCCGGGAATGCTGCGGAGCATCGGTCAGGCAGTAGAGGCCGGAACGACGAGCTTCTGGTCTGTCGTCATCGTGGCAGGCCTCGCGTTCATCATTATCCTCGGCATCACTTTCGTAGACCTCGGTGAGCGGAGGATCCCGGTGCAGTACGCAAAGCGCGTTGTCGGCCGCAAGATGTACGGTGGCCAGTCCACGCATATCCCGATGAAGGTCAATCAGAGCGGCGTTATGCCTCTGATTTTTGCGATCACGATCCTCATGCTTCCGGGCATGATCGGACAATTCTGGCCGGAGAGCGGTTTCTATATCTGGTACCAGCAGTATGCCGGACCGGGTACGGCGCTCTATGTTATTATCTATGCGCTGCTCATCCTGTTCTTCTCATACTTCTATTCGCAGATTGCATTCAATCCGATCGACGTATCGAAGAACCTGCAGCAGAACGGCGGATTTATCCCGGGTATTCGGCCGGGCAAGCCCACTTCCGATTATCTCGCGAAGATCCTCTCGCGGATCACGCTGTTCGGAGCATTGTTCCTCGCGATCGTTGCGGCGGTGCCGACGTTCTTCACATATGTGACGGGCGTCACGAGCGTGTTCGGCGCGACGAGCCTGCTCATTATGGTCAGCGTAGCGCTCGAAACGACGAAGCAGCTGGAAGCGCAGATGATGATGAGGCACTATAAGGGATTCTTGAATTAAGATATGAGAGCCGGCTGTGAGGACCGGCGCTTCCCGGCAGCGGGGCGCTTGTAAATCTTTCACGGCCGCTCTTCCACGACATTCCATAGATGGAGGAATGAAATGAACGTGATTTTTTTAGGCCCTCCCGGCTCAGGCAAAGGCACGATGGCAGTCAGGGTGGGAAAAGAAATGAATCTGGCACATATCTCCACAGGCGATATGCTGCGTGCGGAAATGAAAGCGGGCAGCGAACTGGGGAAACTGGCCAAATCCTATATCGATAAAGGAGCACTCGTTCCGGATCAGGTCATCATCGACATGATGGGGGAACGGATGAAAGCGGATGACGCAAAGGGCGGCGTACTGCTCGACGGTTTTCCGCGGACGGTCGCGCAGGCGGAAGCGCTCGATGCGATCGCTTCGATCGACGCAGTCATCAATCTCGAAGTGGATGTGCAGGTTATCGTTGACCGTGTGCTCGCACGCCGTGTGTGCGAAGAGTGCGGCGAGGTGCACAGCACAAAGACACATTCGGGGGATCAGTGCGGAAAGTGCGGAGGCAGCCTCATTACGCGGGCAGACGACAACGAGGAGACCGTGCGCGAACGCTTCCGCGTCTATGAGGAACAGACAGCTCCGCTGATCGAATTCTATTCGAAGCGCGGCCTTGTCGAAAATGTAGATGGTACGATGCCGATCGAGGAAGAAGCCGCTTACATTGTGGAAGTGCTGAAAAAGGTATGATCAATATCAAAACGCCGCATGAGATCGGGCTGATGCGCGAATCGGGACGGCTGCTATACAATTGCATGCAGGAGGTCCTCACTCACGTAAAACCGGGTGTGACGACGATGCAGCTCGACCGTATCGTCGAGCAATATTTGGGAGACGCGGGTGCGGTCCCGTCGTTCAAGGGCTATAATGGCTTCCCGGGCAGTATCTGCACCTCTGTAAACGACGGTGTGGTGCACGGGATACCCTCCGAGCGCAAGGTCCTGCGGGACGGAGATATCCTCAGTATCGATATGGGCGCGATCCTGAACGGATGGCAGTCCGATATGGCGCGTACTGTTCCGGTAGGGGATATCACGCCGACAGAGCAGCTTCTCATAGACGTGACCCGCGAAAGCTTTTTCGCAGGAATGCGTGAGGCGCGCGAGGGCAACCGCTTAAAGGATATCAGCCGGGCGATCGAGGAAGTGATCCTTCGTAATGATATGGGCATTGTGCGCGAGCTTGTCGGCCATGGGATCGGACGGGAGATGCACGAGTCTCCGGAGATACCGAACTTTACATTCCGCGGTCCGAATCCGCGGCTCGATGTTGGGATGGTCCTTGCCATCGAGCCAATGGTGACGCTCGGAGGAGATGCGGTACGCTGGATGGAAGACGGCTGGCTCGTCAAAACGGCGGATGGAAGCGCAGCGGCCCACTACGAGAATACCGTGGCGATCACGGAAAACGGGCCGGAGATACTGACGGCGCCATAAAGGGGAAAAGACATTGAAGAATTACCCCATAGAAAAAGGCAGGGTCTGCGTCAGCAGATCCGGACGAGATAAGGGACGTACGTTCCTGATCGTAGAAGTGCTGGAAGAGCCCTATGTGCTGATCGCGGACGGGGCGCTCCGCCGGCTTTCAAAGCCGAAAAGGAAAAAGGTGAAACATCTGGAGCTTCAGGAGACTGTTTTATATGGCATTCGGGATAAGCTCACAGAGGGAACAAAGGTGTTCGATGCGGAGCTGCGGAGCGCGCTTAAGAACACGATGCAGGCAAAGGAGGAGTAGATTTGTCTAAGAGCGACGTAATCGAAGTGGAAGGAACGGTCACGGAAACGTACCCGAACGCTTCATTTGAGGTAGAGCTTGAAAACGGACACAAGGTACTGGCCCATATCTCCGGCAAGCTGCGCATGCACTATATCCGCATACTGCCCGGTGATAAGGTGACGGTGGAACTCTCACCCTACGACCTCACCAGAGGCAGGATCACGTGGCGCGGCAAAGCGTGACGTGCGGCGATAGATACGAACGAATAAGAGGAGGCTTTTAAGATGAAAGTAAGACCATCGGTAAAACCCATTTGCGAAAAATGCAAGATCATTAAAAGAAAAGGGAAAGTAATGGTAATCTGCCCCAATGTAAAGCATAAGCAGAAACAGGGCTGAGAAAATAACGTTTATACGGGCGGCTGGTTTGCGCCTGCCCTGCGGGGAGCGCAAATATTACGTATAAGCTTTATATAATGCGGATGATATGGTATAATAAACAGAATGTCATCCTTTTGGGAACAAAGATACCGGCGGAGACACCGCTTAAAATTCACGGAGGTGGAAAGAGAAGTATGGCACGTATTGCTGGCGTAGACTTGCCAAGAGACAAACGCGTTGAGATCGGGCTCACCTACATTTACGGTATTGGCCTTAAGACGTCTCAGCAAATTTTGTCCGCGACAAATGTGAACCCTGACATCAGAGTGAAAGACCTCGACGAAAACGACCTTTCCAAGATCAGGGATTATATCGACAAAAATCTTCAGGTAGAGGGTGATAAAAGACGGGAAGTATCCCTCAATATCAAGCGCCTGATGGAGATCGGCTGCTATCGCGGCATCCGTCATAGAAAAGGACTGCCTGTCCGCGGGCAGAGCACAAAACAGAATGCGCGTACGCGCAAAGGCCCGAAGCGGACTGTTGCGGGTAAAAAGAAATAAGGAGGAATAAATAATGGCTGCACCTAAGAAAAAAGTGTCCAGAAGACGCAGAGAAAAGAAGAACATTGAAAAAGGCCAAGCGCATATTCGTTCTTCCTTCAACAATACGATCGTAACGATGACCGATATGCAGGGAAACGCTCTTTCCCAATCGAGCTCCGGAGCAATGGGCTTCCGCGGCTCGCGGAAGAGCACGCCCTTTGCTGCGCAGGTTGCTTCTGAAACGGCTGCGCGGGCAGCAATGGAACATGGCCTCAAATATGTGGAAGTATTTGTAAAAGGCCCCGGCTCCGGACGGGAAGCCGCGATCCGCGCGCTGCAGACCGCAGGTCTTGAAGTAACGCTCATCAAGGATGTGACGCCCATCCCGCACAACGGATGCCGTCCGCCGAAACGCAGAAGGGTATAAGGAGGTACGTAAATTATGGCAAGATATACAGGACCGGTTTGCCGCTTGTGCCGCCGGGAAGGCGCGAAGCTCTTTTTGAAGGGCGACCGCTGCTATTCTCAGAAGTGTGCTTTCACGCTGCGCCCCAACGCTCCGGGGCAGCATGGAGCAGGCCGTCACGGAAAGATGTCTGAATACGGCACGCAGCTCCGTGAGAAACAGAAAGTAAAACGCGCATATGGTATTCTGGAAAGCCAGTTCAGAAAATACTTTGATATTGCTGAAAAAATGAAGGGTAAAGCGGGTGAGAACCTGCTCCAGCTTTTGGAACGGCGTCTTGACAACGTGTGCTTCCGCCTCGGCATCGGCGACAGCCGCGCGCAGGCGCGCCAGCTCGTGATGCACGGTCACGTTCTGGTGAACGGCCACAAGGTCGATATTCCTTCCTATATTGTGAATGCAGGCGACGTGATCACGGTCGCGCAGCGCTCCGCTTCTCAGGAATACTTCAAAACGCTTAAGGAAGAAGGCGGGAAAGGCATTCCGAAATGGCTGGAATTCGATGTTGCCGAGCTTACGGGCAAGGTCGCCGCGCTTCCTGAGAGGGACGATATCGACCTTACGATCGAGGAGCACCTCATCGTCGAGTTGTATTCCAAATAATAAGGACTCCTTCAGTTGCGCGTATGCATACGGCATGTGCGTAAACATTACCATAAGGGAGGTTAAATATGCTTGAAATCGAAAGACCGAATATAGAATGTGTCAGCATGAGCGAAGATAAGAAATATGCCAAGTTCGTCATGGAGCCGCTTGAGCGCGGCTTTGGCACGACGCTCGGCAATTCGCTCAGGCGGATACTGATGTCTTCCCTGCCCGGCGTGGCAGTAACAAGCGTAAAGATCGACGGCGTTCTGCACGAATTTTCAACCATCGAAGGCGTTCATGAGGACGTGACCAACATCGTGCTGAATCTGAAAGGCTTGTGCGCAAAGATGCATACGGACGAGCCGAAGAAGCTTATCATAAGCGCCAAAGGGCCTAAGGATGTAACGGCGGCGGATATCGAGACGGATTCGGAAGTTGAGATCATCAATCCGGACCTGCACATCGCAACGCTCAATAAAGACGCGAATCTCTATATGGAGATCATGCTCGAAAAGGGCAGAGGCTATGTGCTTGCGGATAAAAACAAGGATCCGAACATGCCGATCGGCGTGATCCCGATGGATTCGCTGTTCACTCCCGTAACAAAAGTCAACTTTGCGGTGGAAAACACCCGTGTCGGCCAGATTACGGACTTTGATAAGCTGACGCTTGAAGTGTGGACAAACGGCAGCGTAAACGCCGACGAGGCGACCTCGCTTGCCGCCAAGATCATGAGCGAATACCTTGCGCAGTTCATCAACCTGACGGACCACGTAAGCGACGTTGAGATCATGGTCGAAAAAGAAGAGGATAAAAAAGAGAAGATACTGGAAATCACGATCGAGGAGCTGGATCTTTCGGTGCGTTCGTACAACTGCCTGAAGCGCGCGGGGATCAACACAGTAGAAGAGCTCATCATGCGCGACGAAGAAGAAATGATGAAGGTGCGCAACTTGGGCAAAAAGTCGCTCGAAGAAGTCCAGCAGAAACTGGAAGCGCTGGGGCTTTCGCTGCGTAAGGACGACTGATTGCAGTAACGGAAAGTACGGAGGAGAAACGCTATGAGAAAATTAGGCAGGCCTTCCGACCAGAGAAAAGCGATGCTTCGCGGCCTCGTGACGTCGCTGCTCTGGAACGGCAAAATAGAAACGACGATGATGCGCGCGAAAGAGACGCAGAAAATTGCGGAAAAGCTCATCACAAAGGCAATCAAGCAGTATGATAATACGGTCGAGGTCGAAAAAACGATCGACGGGACCAAGACGAAAGTCACGAATGATTCGCCAGCAAAGCTTGCTGCGCGCCGCATGATCATTTCCTATTTGTATAACGTTCCGGAAGCAAAGCTGGAAAAGGAAAGCAAATACGACTATAAAAAGCGCACGGGCGACGTCAACATGCCCGTTGTGGAAAAACTGTTCCGCGATATCGCGCCGAAATATGCGCAGCGCGCGAAAGACAAAGGACAGGGCGGCGGATATTCCCGCATCATCAAGAAAGGACCGCGCCGCGGCGATGCAGCAGAGGTCGTAATTCTCGAACTGGTATAAGACAGGAGAGAAACATTATATTGAATCTGGGGAGGAAACTTAATATCGGTTTAAGTTTCCTCCTTTTGCTCATAGGAAAGACGCTGCGTGACCGCGAAATGCAGTACGTTTCGGTTCTCGGAGGAGAGCGGGCTGCTCTAACGGCGGAGCAGAGCAAGACGGCTTCGTTTGATCTGTTTTTCCGACCGGGGGCATTGGAAAGCTTTTGAGCGCGGCGGCATGAACTGTCTGCAAGCTGCCGGCTATACGTGCGGCAATAGAAATTTTCTTCTTTCTTTTTGCAGGAAGAAGCGGGAATCGGTTATAAGCTGGAAGGGCGGCTGCACACTGTGGAGATACGGTAATAAAGACCGGCTTCTTTTTTGCTTCTTTTTTCTAAAGAAAAAAGAAGGGGAGTCTTATGGAATATGTGATCGACGCACAAAAAATAAAATATGCTTATCCGACACTTGAGGACGCGGAACCGGAGCTTGCGCTGCGCGGCGTGACGCTTCAGGTGGAAAAAGGCGAATTTGTCGCCGTGTTGGGACATAACGGAAGCGGGAAGTCGACCTTTGCCAAGCACATCAATGTGCTTTTGCGCGCACAGGAGGGAACGCTTACGGTGGTAGGGCTTGATACGGCGGATGAGGCCAATTTGTGGACGATCCGCAGCCACGCGGGAATGGTGTTCCAGAATCCGGATAATCAGCTCGTTTCCACAGTAGTAGAGGAAGACGTGGCATTCGGCCCGGAGAATCTCGGCGTACCGCAGGAGCAGCTGCGGGGCCGCGTTACGGAAGCGCTTCGGGCCGTCGGTATGGAGGGCTTTGAGAAACGGGCGCCGCACATGCTCTCCGGCGGGCAGAAGCAGCGTATCGCTATTGCGGGGGTTCTTGCCATGCACCCGGATATCATCGTATTTGACGAGCCGACCGCCATGCTCGACCCAAAGGGCCGCGCGGAGGTCATGGAGACGATCCGCTATCTAAACAAGGAGGCGGGTAAAACCATCGTGCTCATTACGCATTATATGGAGGAAGCCGCAGAAGCGGACCGCGTGTTTGTGATGTCGGACGGTGTTGTGACGGACGAGGGAACGCCGCGGGAGGTGTTTTCCCATAAGGAAAAGCTGGAAGAGGCAGGCCTGATGCCCCCGCTCGCAACACAGGTCTATTATGACCTCAAGGAAAAGGGGCTTGTTCTCGGCAAATGCCCCGTAACACTGAAGGAGCTGGTGGACGAACTATGCCGCTGAGCGTAAATGACCTGAATTATTTCTATATGACGGGAACGCCCTTTGAGGTGCAGGCCCTAAAGGATGTCTGCCTTACGATTGAGGATGGAGAATTCGTGGGTATTATCGGACATACGGGCTGTGGGAAATCGACGCTGATCCAACTGATGGCAGGACTGCTGAAGCCTGCCTCCGGCACGGTCCTTGTGAACGGGGAGGACATCAATGCCTCCGGCTATGACCGCAGGCGCCTGCGCCGGACGGTAGGCGTGGTATTCCAATATCCGGAATATCAGCTTTTTGAGGAAACAGTAGGAAAAGACGTCGCGTTCGGCCCGGTCAAAGCGGGCATGACAGAGCAGGAGGCGGAAAAAAACGTGGATACTGCGCTTGAGCTCGTAGGCTTCGAGCCTGCGAAGATCAAGCAGCTTTCACCGTTTGACCTATCCGGCGGACAGAAGCGTAAGGTCGCGATCGCAGGCGTGCTTGCCATGGACCCGCAGATATTGATCCTCGACGAGCCGATCGCGGGGCTTGATCCGCTGGGGCGGGAGCAGTTTATGCAGCTTGTGAAAAAGCTCAACGACTGCGGCGTCACGATCATCATGATCTCACATAATATGGACGGTCTTGCAGATCATGCTTCACGGATCGTCGCGATGGACCACGGTACGGTCTATATGGACGGAACACCGAAGGAAGTATTCGCAGACCTTCCCAAGCTGAAACGGGCCGGGCTGGGGGCAAGCGAATCGCGGGAGGCTGCCGCGATGCTCCGGGAACGCGGCTGGAACATCCCGGACGATATCATCAAAAAGGATGAGCTCGTTGCGGCGATCCTGAAAAGGAATGAGGACGGTACATGCTGAAAAACATCACATTGGGCCAGTACTTTCCGGGTGATACGGTCATCCACAGACTGGACCCGCGCATCAAAATATTAGTGGCGCTTCTTTTTTTGGTCGCTGTTTTTGTCGTCCGCACGATGTGGGGCTTCCTTGCCCTTACCGTGCTGTTTGCTGTTATTATCGCGCTTGCAAAGCTCGGGCCGGTCACGATCCTGCGGAGTATCCGGCCGCTTCTGTTTATTATCATATTTACATTTATCCTCAATATCCTGTTTTACAGCGGTCAGACGGTTTATTGGCAGTGGGGCTTTTTAACGATTTCCAAAGAAGGGATCGAAAAAGCGGTCTTTATCGCGATCCGCCTTGTGCTCCTCATCGTGGCGACGAGCCTGCTTACGCTCACGACCTCGCCCATGCAGCTTACAGACGGGCTGGAAAGCCTTCTCTCGCCGCTGAAGAAAATCAAATTTCCGGTGCACGAGATGTCCATGATGATGAGCATCGCCATGCGGTTCATCCCGACGCTGATCGAAGAAACGGATCGCATCATGAAAGCGCAGACCGCCCGCGGTGCAGAGTTTGACAGCGGGAACCTGCTCAAGAAAGCGAAAAATATGATCCCGCTCCTCGTGCCGCTTTTCGTAGGCGCATTCAAGCGGGCGGACGAGCTTGCCCTCGCGATGGAAAGCCGCTGCTATCACGGAGACGAGGGCAGGACGCGCATGAAAGTGCTGCGGCTGAAAAGAATGGATGTTTGGGCGCTGGTCCTTATGATCGCGGCCAGCGTTTTGTTCATGGTGTTCCTGTGAGCGGGAGGAAAAGGGATATGGATAGGATCGCGCTCATTGTGGAATATGACGGAACGAATTACTGCGGATGGCAGATACAAAAAAACGGTATCAGTGTACAGCAAAGGCTGGAGGAAGCGCTTGAAAAAGCGCTTAAGGTGAAAACACCGGTCGTGGGCGCAGGACGTACGGATGCGCGTGTGCATGCGCTCGGGCAAGTTGCGCATTTCGATGCGGATACCGATATCCCGCCGGATAAATTCTTTTATGTGCTGAATACGCTGCTGCCGGATGATATTCGCATCAAAAGGTCTTTTGCGGCGCCTGAGGGCTTCCACGCACGGTTTTCCGCAAAGGGAAAGCACTATCAGTACCGGATACGAAATACGCGGGAAAAGGGCGCGGTAGACCGGCTGTACACCATGTTCGTGCCGGTGCCGCTCGATATCGGAAAAATACGGGAAGCAGCGGCATATATCGAGGGGGAACACGATTTTGCGGCATTCTGCGCGGCAGGCTCGGACCTCAAGGGAACGACGGTGCGCACGGTATACTCTGTGGATGCCGTAAAAGAGGGCGGCTATATCACGATAGACGTAAAAGGAAACGGTTTTTTGTATAATATGGTCCGTATCATTGCGGGAACGCTCATCGCTGTGGGAAAAGAAAAGCTTTCCCCACAGGATGTGAGGAATGCTATTGAAGCGAAAGACCGCACCCTTGCCGGAGCGACGGCACAGGCGCAGGGGCTTTTTCTGATGGAAGTATATTATTGATAAATTTTTATCAATTTATGTTGAAAACAGAGTGCAAAGTATTGTATGATGATACGGTACGGGAAAAAACAATCCCGTTAAAAAATGAGCCGAAGAGCGAGGAAACGGAAAATGGGCGTTACGGTCAGAAAGTATACACAGGAAGATATCCCGGTCATGACGGAGATATGGAACGCAGTGGTAGACGAGGGAGAGGCATTCCCGCAGGCGGATATGCTGAGCGAGGCAGAAGCGCAAGGTTTCTTTGATGCGCAATCCTACTGCGGCGTAGCGGAGGATGAGAACGGAAAAGAGGTAGGACTCTATATCCTGCATCCAAACAATGTCGGACGCTGCGGGCATATCGCGAACGCATCGTTTGCGGTACGGGCAGATTGCCGCGGGCAGGGGATCGGCGAAAAGCTTGTGCGCGACTGCATGGAGCAGGCGCGGGAGCTTGGATTCCGCATCCTGCAGTTCAATGCGGTCGTGGAAGATAATATCGGCGCCATCCATCTGTATGAAAAGATAGGCTTCCATCAGATCGGACGGGTGTGCGAGGGCTTTCAGGCCAAAAATGGTGAATATAAAGATATTCTGCTGTATTACAGCGATCTGTAAAGAAAAAAGCTTCCTACGGGGGAGGCTTTTTATTTTGACGGGCTAAAATGCTTTTTCATCTTTCGCAATTTGCGTACCTAAACGGTAGTTTTAGATAAACGTCCGGAACGCAGCTCGCAGCTTTTTTATCAACTCATACCGAAATGCCCGGGAGGTAGGCTTTGCGTCTTGCCGCTGTATTTTTGCAAACGCCCAAGCTGTAGCTGTTCATCCCTGAAATATGATCTTTATTTCTTGTTTTCCATTTGCCGTGCGGCTCCATATATCAATTGTTTAAAATGGAATGGTTCTGCGGCTTTTTCTATACTTATTTCAAATAATATAAAAGAATAATTTGCATATTGACTTTAATAATATTAAATGATATATTTAATATTATTAAAGGAGGAAAAATCATGGCAATCGAAATTATCCCGGAATGGATGGCGGCACTCGAGGAAGAAGACATATCCTTTATCAAAAATTTTGTTCTTGCATCCGGCTCCTTAAAGGAAATGGCAAAGCACTACGGCGTTACCTATCCGACGGTACGCCTGCGGTTGGATAAGCTGATACAGAAGATCAATATCAGCGATGACTATGCGGAGGAGCCTTATGTGGCACTCATAAAACGGATGGCGGTAAACGACAGGCTTGACTTCGATACGGCAAAAATTCTGATCTCGGAATATAAAAAAAGCAAAAGAGGTGAAAAGAAATGACAATGGTAGGTTCGATGGTGCTTTTTCTGACTATATTTGTGGCTGTCATTGCCGTCATGTGTGTGGCGGAGGGCTTTATCACGCGTAAATTCGGACTGTGGGGGCTTGTGATACCCATTGTATCCTGTGCTCTGGCATTTCTCAATATTGTATTTCTCATTGGCGCGGCGATCCAGTTCATCACTTTCATCGTCATTTACCGGAAGAAGAGAAAGCAGGACGAAATAGATAAAATGAATATACAAGACCTGTAAGAAACGCAAACACCGGGCGGCCGCTGCTTTTTTCATGAAAAAGCTTGACAACCGTGCGGATTTTCAGTAAACTATTTCATGCGCCTGTATGCACAATTAGCCCTGTGCACGCGCGAAAGCGGCGGGCTTCCGCACTGGGAATTGGGACCTCCCGGGAAAGAAAAACGCTGCGCACGGAACATAAAAATCGAAGATAGCATAGGGAGGAAAGCCTAATGAAAACATATATGGCGAAACCCGGCGAAGTGGAGAAGAAATGGTATGTTGTCGATGCGGACGGACAGGTGTTCGGACGTCTGGCAAGCAAGGTAGCCAACATTCTTCACGGAAAAAATAAGCCGGAATATACGCCGCATGTAGATACCGGAGATTATGTCATTGTGATCAATGCGGAAAAGCTCGTTTTTACGGGGAAAAAATTGGATCAGAAGATCCATTACAGACACTCGGGATATCCGGGCGGCCTGAAGATGACGAAATACAGGGACCTGATGGAAAACAAGCCGGAATTTGCCCTGTATGAAGCAGTCAGAAGAATGCTTCCTAAAAACAAGCTGGGGCGCAAGATGCTCAAGAAGCTGCGCATATACAGAGGCGCGGAGCACGACCACGCGGCCCAGAAGCCCGAAGCAATAGAGCTGTAAAAGGGAGGGAAGGTTTAAATGGCAAAGAAAGAACAGTTCCTTGGAACAGGCAGAAGAAAAAAATCCATTGCACGGGTGCGCATTATGGCGGGCACCGGTAATATCACAGTCAATAAGAGAGACGTAGAAGAATTTTTTGGCTATGAAACGCTGAAGATGCTCGTGCGTTCTCCCTTTGTCGTAACAGAGACCACAGGGAAATATGATGTGTTCGTATCTGTAAAGGGCGGCGGCTATACCGGTCAGGCAGGCGCGATTCGCCACGGCATCGCCCGCGCGCTCATCAAGGCAGAACCGGAGCTTCGTCCGGCGCTGAAATCCGCAGGGTTCCTGACGCGCGACCCGAGAATGAAGGAAAGAAAGAAATACGGCCTCAAGGCAGCAAGAAGAGCGCCGCAGTTCTCCAAGCGTTAAAAGAAAAGCACTTAAAAACCCGCAAACCGTATGGTTGGCGGGTTTTTTTATATCTAAAGATGCATTTGAGGCGAAAAGCAGCTCCGGATCGTCTGATAGCCGGAGCATGCGATGTTTTCCGGTATTCCGTTGCAGACTATTAAATGGTGCAAGGTCAAGGCTCGCATGAGAGGTTCTGAAAAGTGCCGCGCGGCAATGGAAGTCCTTTAGATCGGGAAAGCCGGAAGACCTATTTACGCACAAGAGAGGCACAAAAATACCGGGTGACTAAAATCGGAATAAAGAATATACACAATGTCTATTTCATTTTTTCAAAAAATAGTGTATAAATAATATAAAATGTTTACAATAATAAAATAGATATACTATGCGATGTCTGCACAAAACGCGGCATACACCATGCGGCACGTGGGGATACAGGAAACAGCGGAGAATAGGATATGAGAAAGATTTGCGCAATGCTTGCCGGCGTCCTTTTCTTAGTTTTGGTGGGGAGCGGCTGCGGAACAATTTTGGCTACGCAGAAAGACGCTGCTCTGCAAAGCGGCAGGATAGGATCGACCGAAATCTCTGCGGAGCATAATGGTGCCGGAAATGCAGGCAGCGGAAAGGCTCATTCTTTTTGTGCGGAAACCATAAATGCTTTTTTGAATGAAGAGAAACGATATCAGATCGGAAAAATAGACGATTTGCTGTTCTCGCGCCCGGCTGGCAGCCGGGAACGGCTGTTAACGGCCGCTCCGAAACGTACGGAGGCCTCTTACGCGTCCATTGCAGGAAGGCGGATCCCCATAGTTACGATATTTTTAGCCGCATGCACCGTGATCGGCATAGCAGGGCTTTTATTTTTCCGGAAATGGCACAAAGCCAATATACGCAGCAAGGATATTGAGATCAAATACCGGGAACAGCTGTTCGGAGTGCTTGCGAGCAATGTAGACGATATTTTTATTATGTTTGCACCGCAGGATTACACTGTAGAGTATGTAAGTCCCAATATCGAGCGGCTGTTAGGGATCACGCAGGCAAATATGAAAAATAATATCCGTGCTCTGGGAACGACGGCACTCGATCCGGAGCATGAAATAACTGCGGCGGATCTGCGCGGGATCAGGCTGGGCGAATTCAGACGGCAGGAAAGGGAACGCCTTCATCAGAAAACGGGCGAACGGCGGTGGTATCAGGAGACCTTATATCACGTATCGATAGAAAATACCGATAAATTTATTTTAGTAATGGCAGACCGCACGGAGGAAAGACACGCACACCGTGTGCTTCAGCATGCCATGAGCATTGCGGAATCGTCCAACGAAGCGAAAAGCAGTTTTCTGGCTCATATGTCTCACGACATACGTACCCCAATCAGCGCGGTCATCGGCATGACAGAGATCGCGAAGCGGCATACATCAGAGCCGGAAAAGGTGGAAGATTGCCTCGACAAAGTGCTGGTCTCGTCTAAGCAATTGCTGGGATTGGTCAATGATGTATTGGATATGTCCAAGATCGAGAGCGGTGTCGTTTCCCTGCAGGAGAGCAACTGCGAGATCGGCCAGATCGTCGACGAGGTCGTAACAGTCATCCAGCCGCAGGCCAGCGCCAAAGCGCAGGAGCTTCAGGTAGAGCTTTTGAATATTTCACACCGTTTGTTTACATGCGACGAATTGCGCATCAATAAAATACTCATCAATCTGCTTTCCAATGCCGTGAAATATACGCAGGAGGGCGGGAAGGTTCGTTTCTCTGTGGAAGAGCTTGAGCAGAGCAATGCAAACTATGCCAAGATGCAGTTCAAGGTGGAAGACAACGGAATGGGCATACCCCCTGAATTTATGGGGAGGCTGTTTGAGCCGTTTTCACGCAGCGAGAAAGCGGAGCTGTCCAAAATACAGGGAACAGGCCTCGGTATGTCGATCGTCAAGGCACTGGTCGACGCGATGGGAGGAACGATCTCAACAGACAGCCGTCAGGGAGAAGGAAGCACCTTCACCGTTATACTGGAGTTTCGTATCGATCACAGCAGAGAAGAAAAAAGCGAAAAGAGCAAAGACAGTTCGGGCTACAATTTCGGAGGGAAACGATATCTTTTGGCAGAAGATAATGATATCAATGCAGAGATCATGATGGAGCTGCTGAAAATGCGGGGCGCGGAAGCCGTGCGGGTAAATAATGGACAAAAGGCGGTAGAGTTGTTTGCGGCGCACCGGGAAGGATATTTCGACGCTGTCTTTATGGACGTCATGATGCCGGTGATGAACGGATATGAGGCAACGAAGGCGCTTCGGGCTTTGGAACGTGCGGATGCGAAGGCTGTGATCATCGTCGCGATGACGGCGAACGCATTTGCAGAAGATATCAAGGCGGCGCTCGATTCCGGTATGGATGATCATATTGCCAAGCCGATCAGCATTGAAAGGCTCGCAGACATATTGGAGCAGTCCGAAACGGATAAGGGAAAGGAAAAATAAGCATGGATGGAAAAGACATCGGAGAGCTGCGCAAAGCCTATGCGCTTCTGCGTGAATCGAATGAAAAACTGTACAACAGCATGAAAGCGTTCCAGATCGCCGCGGAAGAATGCGGAAGTCTTGTTTTTTCCTACGATACCAAAAAACAGATGATCCTTGTGGACGAAAAAACCGCGGAGGCCTTTGGAGTTGAAACGGTCCAGACCGGCGTTCCGTATGAAATGGCACGGCGCGGTATCATATCGGAAGATACGCAGGAGGAATATATCCGGATACACGAAGCCATGATAAACGGCGCGAAGGACGCAGGCGGGATCGTGAAGCTCATTCCTGCCGTGGGAAAAGAGATCGTTTATGATCTGAAATTCCGTGCCATCCTGAACGAAGAGGGAGATTCTACAGGAACTGCCGTCGGGGTGTACCGTGATATTACAGAACGCTATCTAAAGGATATGGAGCATGAACGTTACCGGCAGATCATTTATTCATCAGAACGGTATACGTTCCAATACGATGGAGGAAAAGACAGCCTGACGGTTTTCCCCGCCCATTATAATGCCGCTAAGGGCGGAGAAAAAGGGTATCTTATTGAGGAGTATACTCAAAAACTGCAGTCGGGGAAGATTTGCCCGGAAAGCGATATCCCCATTTTGCAGGACCTGCTGCAGAATGGTGCGAAAAAACCTGTTCAGGTGCAGCTATATGGTGTGAAAACGGGGAAAAAGCGGTGGTATGCCGTTACAGGGGCCGTCGTATGCTGCGGGGATGGGCAAAAGAGCGTGGCGGGAACGGTAGCGGATATCACGGATATCAAGCAGCAGGAGCTGTCCCACCGCAAGCTGGAGCATGTTTTGCAGAGCCTGAAAGATGAATATATCGGTATTTTCGAGATAGATCTGGAAAAAGATGCCTATTCCGTACTTTCCTATGACAAAAAGGCGCTCGTCCCGGATATTCCGGAAAGCGGATGCTATAGTGAAGTGATGGAGATGGTGGCAAAGCAGCTGACAGCGCCGGAATATATCGGGATGTTCCGGGAGTTTACGGATATAGAGCGTCTGCGCCGGGTACTCGCGGAGGAGCGGCGGATCGAGCTGGAATATCGTACAAACAGTCTGAACAACAGATGGCGGCGAACGGTCTATCAGGTGGCTGAGCGCATCGGCGAAAGACCGTCGAAGGCAATCATGTATCAGCTCGATATCGATAAAATCAAAGTGGAAAAGCTGATGCAGCAGCAGGCCATGCAGGAGGCTTATAATTATGCGGAAGCGGCAAACACAGCAAAATCAGAGTTTTTATCCCGCATGAGCCACGACATCCGTACGCCGATGAATGCGATCGTTGGATTTACCGCAATTGCTGAAGCAAATATAGAAGATCATGAGCAAGTAAAAAAATGTCTCGCGAAGATAACGACGGCCTCAGAACATCTGCTTTCTCTCATCAACGAGGTACTGGATATGAGCAAGATCGAATCGGGAAAAATGGAACTGCAGGAGGAAGAGTTCAACCTTTCAGGCCTGATCGACGATATGGTAGCAATGGTGCAGCCGCAAATGAGCCAGCGGCGGCACTGTTTTGAAGTCCAAATCGGAGAATTACAGCATGAACGGGCCATAGGAGACAGACTCCGCATTCAGCAGGCTTTTGTCAATTTGGTCAGTAACGCGGCAAAATATACGCCGGATGGCGGGAAGATCAGTATCTGCATCAGGGAGAGAGCACTGAAGAACCCGGGATATGGAGAATACGAATTTATATTTGAAGATAATGGGATCGGCATGACGAAAGAGTTCCAACAGGAATTGTTCGAGCCGTTCGCGCGGGCAGAGGACAGCAGGGTCGCAAAAATCAACGGCACAGGCCTTGGAATGACGATCACCCGCAATTTGATTCGGATGATGGACGGAGAGATCAGAGTGGATTCCAGTATCAATAAGGGCTCACGGTTTACGGTAACGATCCATCTGAAGCTGCCCGGCGGGCAGGGAGAAAAGATTGATGAGCTGAAAGGGAAGCGTGTATTGGTGGCGGACGATGATATTGCCGCAGGAAAAAAGACCTGCGCTATGCTGGAAGAGATCGGACTGTCAACGGAATTCTGTGTATCCGGAGAGCAGGCGGTGGAGCGCGTGAAAGCATGCAGCAGGGCAGGGGACAGCTATTTTGCCGCTGTTTTGAACTGGAAAATGCCGGGGATCAGCGGGCCTGCTGCAGCAAAGGAAATGTGCAGACAGCTTGGAAAGGACCTTCCTGTCATCATCGTATCGGCTTATGATTGGTCTAAGATCGAAGAGGAAGCGCGCGCTCTCGACATAGAATATTTTATTGCAAAGCCGCTGCCAAAAAGCAGGCTCGTCCAGTGCCTCCGGGAGATTATGCGCAGAACGGAACGGGAAAAAGAAGCAGCCGGACCGGCAGACCCGCCGGATTATTCCGACAAACGTGTTTTGCTGGTGGAAGACAATGATTTGAATGCGGAAATAGCGTGTGAGCTTCTGCGCATGGAGGGCGTACGGACGGAATGGGCCGGGAACGGAAAAGAGGCTGTCCGTATGGTGGAAGATTCGCCGGAGGGATACTACGATATGGTCTTTATGGATATCCAGATGCCGGTCCTGAATGGTTATGACGCTGCAAGAGAAATAAGAAAGCTCGAACGGAAAGACGTCAGGGATATGCCAATCGTCGCGATGACGGCGAACGCATTCGCTGAGGATGTCGGGCGTGCGAAAGACGCAGGAATGAACGAACACATCGCAAAGCCGGTCGATCTCAATGAAATGCGGGCTGTGATGGCGCGGTATCTGCCCTGAATAAGCGCGGTAAGGCGCAAACGGCAGAAAGAGTGAGGATATCTGTTCCGGAAATTTTTGGTTTTCTCATAAAAGTAATTGCAAAACAGGGGCGTTTATATTAGAATAAAATGCATGATGCGCCTATCGTACAGAAGGGCGGCGCAGCCGTACGGCGCCCACTCTATCTTGAATAGGCGCGCGGTCAATATTGTGCATGTTCCCGTAGCTCAGCAGGATAGAGCGTTCGCCTCCTAAGCGAAAGGCCGCGCGTTCGAATCGCGCCGGGAACGCCAGCGGCAAGTTGCCGCACTCGATATCGCAATTCACCTTGGCGGGTTGCGATATTTTTATTACCCGCAAATAAATATTCATTTTGGCAGACTTCACCACGCCGCAGCAAGCGACATTAGCAGAGACCACGCAAAAGCGTGGTCCCATTGCTTTATAACGCTGCTGCTCCTCTTCCGAAAAGTCACGCTCGGCTCATCTGTTCGGTTGTAAACACCCTCGCGACGGTTCGCTGTCGCTGCCAACTTTTTTCGGGACTGCACCTGTAGCACGTTCATACAGCAAGCGATATCTATATCGTCAATGGTAAACACGTCTGAGCACAAAGCCCCCGGCATTTTGCCGAAGGCTTTGAAATTCGTTCCTCTTCTGCAAAAAAACACGCTTCCATCGGTTAAAGGCTTGCAGTATCCTCTCAACGCTGATTCGGTCGCTGGCTTTTTGCGGGTTTATGCCGCTGCGCGGCGTATTGGAAAGACAAAAACATTCGCTCAAATTCCAAATGGTACCAATGCACATTTACCAAAAGGCTTTGGGCCGTTTTATGCTCACGGCCAACAGACTGTTCGCATGGAAAATCCCGCACAGCGCTGTGCAGCAGGAATGAAATAAGACGTTCTTACAGACCGGGAGAGCTCCGCCGAGGATAAAATGCCGCGAAAATTTTTTAAAAAAAGATTGACATCGCAGAAAAATGGCATTATGATAAATACCAGTAAAGTGAAGGAAACGGAAAAGATGAGTAAGCAGTATTCCCACAACTTTATCGTAGTCCTTATTAACCTTATTAGCCTAGTCATTATTGGCGAAGCGAATAAGGCTTATTGCGGTTGTGCCGAAAGGGCATGATAAGGACTTGAGATCAGGAAGTGATTTGAGGGCCTGCGCGATAAGCGCAGGCCTTTTTTGTTAGGGAACGGGGAAAAGCTGGAAGAAAGAGGGAAAAAACAGTGAAATTAACAGGAGCGCAGATCATCATGGAGTGCCTCAAGGAGCAGGATGTCGACACCGTATTCGGATTTCCGGGCGGAACGGTCATCGCTCTTTACAACGCGCTTTATGATTACCCCGAAATCAACCATGTCCTGACCTGCCACGAGCAGCACGCCGCACATGCGGCGGACGGCTACGCACGGGCGACGGGAAAACCGGGCGTCGTATTTGCGACGAGCGGCCCGGGCGCGACGAATCTTGTGACGGGGATCGCGACGGCGTATATGGACTCGATACCGATGGTAGCAATCACCGGAAACGTGGAAAAGAAAAATCTCGGGAAAGACAGCTTTCAGGAAATCGACATCACCGGCGTAACGATCCCGATCACGAAGCACAATGTGATCGTAAAAGAAATATCCGAGCTGGCAGATGCGGTGCGCGACGCATTCTATATCGCACAGAGCGGCCGCCCGGGCCCGGTGCTGGTGGACGTGCCGAAAGATATCACCATGATGGAGTGGGATTACGAGCCTCAGAAACCGCGGGAGATCGCGCATAAAAATGCGTTCGGGAAAGACGAGATCGCCGCAGCGGTCCGCGCGGTCAACGAAAGTAAAAAGCCCTTTATTGTTGCGGGCGGCGGCGTGATCGCGGCAGGAGCGGAAAAGGAACTGCGCGAGCTGGCGGGCAAGCTGAACGCGCCCGTCACCATGACGCTGATGGGGCTCGGGGCGTTTCCGGCAAGCGAGGAACGCTATACGGGTATGATCGGTATGCACGGAACGAAGACTTCCGCCCTGTGCACAAGCCACTGTGATTTGCTGATCGCGGTAGGCGCACGCTTTTCAGAACGCGTGACGTCAGACAGGACCCAGTTCGCGAAGCAGGCAAAGGTGCTGCATATCGACGTCGATCCTGCGGAGATCAATAAAAACATCCGTGCGGACCACGAGGTGATGGGAAATGCAAAGGATGTCCTGAAAGCGATGCTGCCCGGCATCAAGCGGAAAGAAAGCGGCGAATGGATGGAACAGATCAGGCATTGGAAGCGCAGCTATCCGCTCGACCGGGCAACGCGGAACGCGCGTTTCCCGAAGAAGGTGCTTCAGGCGATGCAGGAGGAAGCGCCGGAGGGAACTGTGTTTACGACGGAGGTAGGGCAGCACCAGATGTGGTCCGCGCAGTTCCTGCGTATCGAGCATCCCCGCCAGTTCATTTCTTCGGGCGGTCTCGGCACGATGGGGTTCGGCATGGGCGCGGCGATCGGCGCGGCGGTCGGTACCGGAAAGCAGGTCGTCAATATCGCGGGCGACGGCAGCTTCCACATGAACCTGCAGGAGATCGTAACGGCGGTCAAGCATAAGCTGCCCGTCATGATATTGGTCCTGAACAATAATGTGCTCGGCATGGTGCGTCAATGGCAGAAGCTGTTTTATGATAAGCGGTATTCCCAAACGACGCTCAACAATCCGACGGATTATGTGAAGCTCGCGGAGGCGTTCGGTGCGTATGGGATGGATATCTCAAACGAACGGGATCTGCGCGCAGCCTTTAAAAAAGCATTCGCCCACAAAGGGCCGGTGATCGTGAAATGCGATATCCACGAGGACGAGACGGTGCTCCCGATGGTGCCGGGCGGGAAACCGCTTGACGATATTATACTGGACCTCGAAAAATGATCCTGAAAACAACGCCGCTTTATCATGCAGGCGGGAAACAGGAGCGAAGGAGAAAAAGCGATGATTAGAAGATATGTACTGTCCATACTGGTCAAAAATACATCCGGCGTCCTTTCCAAAGTAACAGGACTGTTTTCCCGGAGAGGATATAATATCCGTTCCCTGTCCGTGGGGGAAACGCACGACCCGAAGATTTCCCGCATCACGATCGAGCTGGTGGGCGACGAGGCGGTTTTAGAGCAGATCCAAAAGCAGCTCGGCAAGCTGATCGAAGTGATCAAGATCACGGGCCTGCGCTCCAAAAGCTCGGTCTATAAAGAGCTTGTGCTCGTGAAAGTGAAATCGAACGCAAAAAAACGTGCCAGTATCATAGAGCTGTGTGATATCTTCCGCACGAAGATCGTAGATATCTGCGCGGAATCGATGATCATAGAAATGGCAGGCACGCCTGAAAAAAACGACGCGCTTTTAAAGCTGCTCGACGAGTATGGGATCATCGAGCTGTCCCGCACGGGTATCACAGCCCTGCAGCGGGGCGCGGTATCGATCCACGAAGATACGTGTGAAAAGTGACGCCTTTGGCGCCTGAAAATATTCTATATGAATTTGGAGGCAAATCAAATGAAAATGAAGATGTATTACGACAGGGATTGCAACCTCTCTCTTTTAAAGGGCAAGACCGTTGCGGTCATCGGCTATGGAAGTCAGGGACACGCACATGCCCAGAACCTCAAGGACAGCGGCGTAGACGTAGTCGTTGGGCTGTATGAGGGAAGCCGGTCGTGGAAGTCCGCCGAGGAAGCAGGCCTTCGCGTCATGACGGCGGAGGAGGCTGCAAAGGCCGCGGATATCGTCATGATTCTGGTACCGGACGAAAAGCAGGGCAAGATCTATGAGGGTATCGCGCCCTATATGACGGAGGGGAAATCCCTCGTGTTCGCACATGGCTTCAATATCCACTTTGGACAGATCGTTCCGCCGAAGGACGTCGACGTCTGGATGGTCGCTCCGAAAGGGCCGGGCCACACGGTAAGAAGCCAGTTTTTGGAGGGCAAAGGCGTTCCCTGCCTGATTGCGATCCATCAGGACGCGACCGGAAAAGCGCGCGACCTTGCGCTTGCGTATGCAAGCGGGATCGGCGGCGGCCGTGCGGGCATCTTTGAAACGAGCTTTCGCGAAGAAACGGAAACGGATTTGTTCGGCGAGCAGGCAGTATTGTGCGGCGGCGTCTCCGAGCTGATCAAGGCTGGGTTCGACACGCTGGTAGAAGCGGGGTACGCGCCGGAGATGGCATATTTCGAATGCTGCCATGAAATGAAGCTGATCGTCGACCTGATCAACGAGGGCGGACTTTCCAGAATGCGCTACTCCATTTCCGATACGGCGGAATATGGCGATTATGTAACGGGCAAGCGCATCATCACGGAGGATACCCGCAAGGAGATGAAGCAGGTCCTGTCTGAAATACAGGACGGAACGTTCGCGCGCGACTGGATGCTTGAAAATCAGGTAAAGCGGCCGCACTTTATCGCTATGCGGAATATCGGAAAAGAATCTCAGCTGGAAAAGACGGGTGCGGAGCTCAGAGGAAAAATGAGCTGGCACAAGGAAAAATAAGATGGGTGCGCGAAACGGCATCGGCGCCGGAGCGGAACAGGCTCCGGCGTCTGTCCGCGCAGGTAGGATAAGACATTGGAACAGGAAAGGGCACAGAAGTGAACAGTGATAATATCAAAAAGGGCGCGCAGCGCGCGCCGCACCGTTCCCTGCTTTACGCGCTGGGGCTGACGAAGGAAGAATTGGAACGCCCGCTGATCGCGGTGGTAAGCGCGCAAAGCGAAGTGATACCGGGCCATCTGCATCTCGACAAGGTGGCGCAGGCTGTATGCGACGGCGTGCGCATGGCGGGCGGAACGCCCATCAAGGTACCGGCTATCGGCGTTTGCGACGGCATCGCAATGAACCACACGGGCATGCATTATTCCTTGCCCTCGCGCGAGCTGATCGCAGACAGCGTGGAAACGCTGCTGATCGCGCATGCGTTCGACGGAGCGGTACTGGTGCCGAACTGCGATAAGATCGTTCCCGGCATGCTGATGGCAGCGGCGCGGGTGGATATCCCGGCGGTCGTATGCTCGGGCGGCCCCATGCTGGCAGGGCGGTTCCATGAGAAACGGACGAGCCTGTCGAGCCTGTTTGAGGCGGTCGGACAGCATGCAAAAGGAACGATGACGGATGAGGAGCTGGAGACTTTCGAGCAAAAGGCATGTCCGGGCTGCGGAAGCTGCTCCGGTATGTATACGGCGAATTCCATGAATTGTCTTGCGGAGGTGCTGGGCATGGCGCTTCCCGGGAACGGAACGATCCCGGCGGTCTATTCGGCACGGACGGCGCTTGCGAAGCATGCGGGCATACAGGTCATGAAGCTGGTGGAGGAAAACATCCGCCCGCGTGATATCATGAACGAAAAGGCGTTCCGCAATGCGATCACGATGGATATGGCGCTCGGCTGCAGCACAAACAGCATGCTGCATCTTCCGGCGATCGCGCACGAGTGCGGCATCAGGATCGATCTGCACGAGGTCAATCGAATCAGCGAAAGAACGCCGAATCTCTGCCATTTGGCTCCGGCGGGACGGCACTATATTGAAGAACTGAACGAATGCGGCGGGATTCCGGCGGTCATGGCGGAGATCAGCAAAAAAGGACTGCTCGAAGACAACAGGACTATAGACGGAACGGTCATGGACAGAATACGGAACGCCAAACGCACAGGCGATGTGATACGGCCGATAGACGATCCATATTCCAAAACCGGCGGTATTGCAGTCCTGTATGGGAACCTTGCGCCGGATGGCTGCGTGGTAAAACGTGCGGCAGTCGCGCCGGAAATGATGAAGAGCACATGTACTGCCCGGGTATTTGACAGCGAGGAAGAGGCGAACGACGCGATCCTCGGCGGAAAGATTAAAAAAGGGGACGTCGTCGTCATTCGCTACGAGGGCCCGAAGGGCGGTCCGGGCATGCGCGAGATGCTGGCGCCGACCTCCAATCTGGCCGGAATGGGGCTGGATAAGGAAGTCGCGCTGATCACAGACGGACGTTTTTCGGGCGCGTCACGCGGGGCAGCGGTAGGGCATGTCTCCCCTGAAGCGGCGGCGGGCGGACCGATCGCCTATGTTCAGGACGGCGATATCATCGAGATAGACATCGACAAATACTCCATCCATCTCAAAGTAGATGAGAATGAACTTAACAGACGACTTACGGGCTCGCAGCTTATGCCGCCGAAGGTACAGACGGGATGGCTTGCGAGATATGCAAGAATGGTGCAGAGCGCAGATACGGGCGCTGTGCTGAAGTAAGCGGGCGGCATGCCCCGCAGGCCCCGCCCCGGCGGAGCCCTGTGAAAAGAATGTTGAGACGAAAAGGAGCATTTGCTATGAAAACCATCAAAATATTTGATACGACGTTGCGCGACGGAGAGCAGTCTCCCGGGTGCAGTATGAATTTATCGGAAAAAATCGAGGTCGCAAAGCAGCTGGAGCTGCTGAAGGTGGACGTGATCGAGGCGGGCTTTGCCGTTTCCTCTCCCGGAGATTTCAAAAGCGTGGAGACGATTGCAAAGGCAATCAAGGACTGCAGCGTCGCTTCCCTTTCCCGGTCGGTGAAAAAAGACATCGACGCTTCCTACGAGGCGCTCCGGCAGGCAGCCGCGCCGCGTATCCATGTGTTTTTGGCGACCTCGCCGCTGCACATGCAGTATAAACTGAAAATGACGGAAGAGCAGGTTCTGGAGCACATCAGGGAATCGGTAGCATACGCGCGGAGCTTGGTGCCCGATGTGGAATTTTCCGCGGAGGATGCGTCGAGAAGCGACTACGCATTCCTCGCACGGGCGGTGCAGACAGCGGTGGATGCAGGGGCCGGGACCATCAACCTGCCCGATACGGTCGGCTATGTACTGCCGCAGGAGATGCAGGCTATGATCGAATACGTCCGGCAGCATGTGGACGGAATCGAAACTGTAGATATCTCCGTTCATTGCCATAACGACCTCGGCATGGCGGTTGCGAATTCTCTGGCATCCGTGGGCGCGGGAGCGACGCAGGTGGAATGTACGGTGAACGGTATCGGCGAGCGCGCGGGCAACGCGTCGCTGGAGGAGATCGTCATGGCGATCCACACGCGCCGGGCGCTGATGGACGCGGATACGAATATCAACACAAAGCAACTGTACCGTACGTCGAGGCTGCTGTCCAAGATTATCGGCGTATCGATCCCGCCGAATAAGGCGGTCGTCGGCGCGAATGCATTCGCGCACGAAAGCGGCATCCATCAGCACGGCGTACTGGCAAAGCGCGAGACCTACGAGATCATGACGCCGGAATCGATTGGGCTCACGACGAATAAAATGGTGCTCGGAAAACATTCCGGCCGCCATGCATTCGATGATTTTCTGAAGGAGCTCGGCTATCAACTGATGCCGGAGGAGCTTGATGCGGCATTCGCACAGTTCAAGGAATTGTGCGATAAAAAGAAGGAAGTGACCGAATATGACGTGGAAGCGCTGGTCGCTCAGAAAGCGGCAAAGGTCGTGGAGCATTTCCGGCTGAAGCAGTTTGTCGTGAACAGCGGCAATACCATTCAGGCGACGGCAAACGTTACGCTCGAGGATATGAGCGGGGCCACACAGGAGCAGGTCGCGCTGGGCGACGGCCCGATCGACGCAGCCTATCAGGCGATCGAGAAGATCGTGCAGATGCCGCTGCACCTCAACAACTATAAGATCAATGCAGTGTCGCACGGCGAGGACGCTCTGGGCGAGGTCGTGGTCAAGGTGTCGTCCGAGAACAGGACGGTCACGGGCCGCGGGCTTTCTACAGACATCATAGAGGCCTCGATGCTGGCTTATATCAACGCAGTCAATAAGCTGCTGGGAGCCTGATGGAAGCGCGCCCGGCAGGCCGCGGGAATGGAGGATTATGAAGCAGAAAATAAGTATTTTCGATTCCACCCTGCGCGACGGTATGCAGGGAGAGGGTATCGCGTTCTCGGTGGAAGACAAGCTGAATATCGTGCGTGCACTCGATGATATTGGGATCGATTTCATTGAGGCGGGGAATCCGGCCTCGAATCCAAAGGATCTGGAATTTTTCCGAAGAATACGCGACGAGCAGCCAAAGCACGCAAAGCTGTGCGCATTCGGGAGCACGCGGCGGAAAAACATCCGTCCGGACGAGGACGCCAATGTGGAGAGCCTGCTCGAAGCAGAGACTCCGGCCGTTTCCATTTTCGGGAAATGCTGGGACCTGCATGTGCTGAAAGTATTGGGAACGACCTTGCGGGAAAATCTGGAAATGATCGAAAGCACGGTCGCATACCTGAAGGAGCGCGGAAAATATGTCGTGTTCGACGCGGAGCACTTTTTCGACGGCTGCCGGGCGAATGAAGATTATGCGATGGAAGCGCTTGGCGCAGCGGAACGCGGCGGTGCGGACGTGCTTTGCCTGTGCGATACGAATGGCGGAACATATCCGACGGACATCCATAAAATGACACAGCGTGCCGTGCAGCAGTTTCCCGGGAAAAAAGTGGGCGTCCATTGCCACAATGATACGGGCATGGCGGTGGCGCAAACGCTGTTCGCGGTAGATGCTGGTGCGCGGCAGGTGCAGGGAACATTCATCGGCTATGGGGAGCGGTGCGGGAACGCGAATCTTTCCACAGTCATTCCTGATCTGGAGCTGAAGCGCGGCTATGAGGTGCTGGGAAAGGAAAAGCTGAAAGACCTGACGGCAACGGCGCGGCGTATCGCCGATATTTCGAACATTTGGCTGCCTTCCTCAAGCCCGTATGTCGGCGGCAGCGCGTTCGCGCATAAGGGCGGCATGCATATCGACGGCGTAAAAAAGGTGCGGGAGAGTTTCGAGCATGTGGACCCGCATAAAGTTGGGAACGACCGCCGGTTCCTGATGAGCGAGGTGTCTGGGAAAGCGACACTGATCAAAAAAATACAAAAGGTCGACCCTGCTGTGACGGTAAAGGATCCGGTGGTAGGGCAGCTTGTGGATAAGCTCAAGCAGCTTGAATTCGAGGGCTATCAATTCGAGGCGGCGGAGCAGAGCTTCGAGCTGGTCATCCGGCGCTTGCTTGGAAAATACAAGGAATATTTCGAGCTGGAGTATTTCAAGATCATCGGTGAACAGCCGCTCCGCGCACAGGAATACCCGTCCTCTGCCATCATTAAGGTCAGGGTGGGTGATGAGTCGCGCATCACAGGCGCGGAGGGCGACGGCCCGGTACACGCGCTCGACCTCGCGCTGCGGAACGCCCTTAAGGGCTTCTATCCGTCGCTGGAGGACATGAGCCTCGCCGATTATAAGGTGCGCGTGCTTGAAAGCTCGGCGACGACAGCGGCAAAGGTGCGCGTGCTTATCGAATCCACGGACGGGAAGCACACATGGAATACGGTAGGCGTATCGACCGATATCATTGAGGCAAGCTTTCTTGCCCTTACGGATTCCATTGAATATAAGCTCACGCTGGATGAGGCGCAGGCACCCTCTCGGCCATAGAAAAGAAATCAATATTTTATCTATAGAAGGAGATCAGTATTTATGGGCATGACAATGACGCAGAAGATATTGGCGGCGCATGCGGGGCTCCCGAGCGTCGTGACAGGGCAGCTCATTTCCGTGAACCTCGACATGGTGCTCGGGAACGATATCACCTCCCCGGTCGCGATCCGGGAATTTAACAAAACCGGAAAAGAGGTTTTCGATCAAAACAAGATCGCCCTTGTGATGGACCACTTTACACCGAATAAGGACATCAAGGCGGCGGAGCAGTGCAAGCTGGTGCGCGAATTTGCACACAAGCACGGCATCGTGAATTTCTATGATGTGGGACAGATGGGCATCGAACACGCCCTGCTGCCGGAAAAAGGACTCGTTGTCGCAGGCGATGCGGTGATCGGCGCGGATTCCCACACCTGCACCTACGGCGCGCTCGGCGCGTTCTCGACGGGCGTCGGTTCGACGGATATGGCGGCTGCTATGGCGACGGGCAAGGTATGGCTCAAGGTTCCGGGAACAATCCGCTTCAATCTGCGCGGCGAACTGAAAAAGTATGTCAGCGGTAAGGACGTGATTTTGCACATCATCGGCATGATCGGTGTTGACGGCGCGCTCTACCGGTCGATGGAGTTCGGCGGGGAGGGGCTCGCGTCCCTTTCCATGGACGACCGTTTGTGCATTGCGAATATGGCGATCGAGGCGGGCGGAAAGAACGGGATATTCGAGGTGGACGACCAAACGATAGAATATATCCGCTCCCATTCCGAGCGTGAGTTTCAGGTTTACGCACCTGACCCGGATGCGGCCTATGAACGTGTCATCGACATCGATCTTTCGGAAATCAAATCGACGGTCGCGTTCCCGCACCTCCCGGAGAATACGAAAACGATCGACGAAGTCGGCGATGTAAAAATCGATCAGGTCGTGATCGGCTCGTGCACGAACGGACGCATCAGCGACCTGCGTGCCGCCGCGGAGATCCTTGTGGGGCGCAAGGTCGCGCCGAATGTCCGCGCAATCATTTTCCCGGCGACGCAGGCGGTCTATCTGCAGGCCATGCAGGAGGGCCTCCTGAAAATATTCATTGAGGCGGGGTGCGCGGTATCCACGCCGACGTGCGGACCATGCCTCGGCGGACATTGCGGGATCCTCGCGGAGGGAGAGCGCGCCGTTGCAACCACGAACCGGAATTTCGTAGGGCGGATGGGCCATGTGAAGTCGGAGGTCTATCTGGCAAGCCCGGAGGTCGCCGCCGCAAGCGCGGTCGCGGGAAAGATCGCATCGCCGATGGATATTTAAGGAGGATAGGATATGAAAGCAAAAGGCAGAGTGTTTAAATACGGAGATAATATCGATACGGATGTGATCATACCGGCGCGTTACCTCAATACATCGGACCCGGGTGAGCTCGCGGCCCATTGTATGGAGGATATCGATACGGAGTTTGTCAAAAACGTGAAAAAGGGCGACATCATGGTGGGCACGAAGAATTTTGGATGCGGTTCCTCGCGCGAGCACGCACCCATCGCCATCAAAGCGTCGGGCATCAGCTGTGTGATCGCGTCGAGCTTTGCGCGTATCTTTTACCGCAACGCCATCAACATCGGCCTGCCCATCCTTGAATGCGCGGACGCGGCGGAAGCGATCTCGAACGGGGATGAGGTCGAGGTGGATTTTTCCACGGGCGATATCCACGATCTCACGACCGGAAAAAGCTTCAAGGCGCAGCCTTTTCCGGAATTCATTCAGGACATCATTGCGTCCGGCGGACTCATTGAGGCAGTCCGGCAGGACAAGCTGTGAGGCGAATGCGAAGAACAGAATAAAAAGGCTCCGGAAATAGAAGAAGGTGGAAAAAGCCGCTCCCGTTTGATAGAATGAAATCATCATGACGGGGGCGGCTTTGACATGAAAAAGAATAAATTTTTGATTTTAGGGATCGTTTTCTTTGCGCTCGCAGGGGTCATGCTGGCCGGTATGGCAGCTGAGTCGATGAGGAACGCTGAACATTACAGCATCGCGTATTCGCTGCTCCCGGCGGTTCTTTTTGCTGCTTTGGGCGCATGGATGATGGCAAAGATAAAAATGCCGCCAAAGAAAAAGGCGGAACAGGCGGGAAAGCGCCGCAGGCGCAAGACATACAGAGGGCTCAAGGTGGTGGGCGGCCTGCCGGTTCCGGAGGGAGCGTCGTGCATTGCTTCTTTTGACGGGATCACCCTTGTGATCGCCGCGGGCGGGGCGCAGTATCATCCTGATGCCTCGAAGCTGCGCAGTATAGAATTGAGCAAGGATATCGACCGCCGGGTATACAGCGAGGGAAGCCTTACGGGCGGCCTGATAGGAGGAGCATTATTTGGGCTTGCCGGGGCGGTGATCGGGTCGGCGCCGAGAAAACGCATAGAAACGCAGGTGCTGCGCGGGGCGGTCATCGGCTATGAAGATATAGACGCGGCGGCCGGGCTTGCTTATATCGTGTTATCAGACAGGAAAACGAACGCAGCCTGCAGCAGGAAGCTGGTAAAGCGTTTGAAGCCGTATGTGAAAACAAAGCACGCAGTATATCATTTATAAGAACAAAAAAAGGCTTGCTTATAATGGCGGGTCTTTTATGATGCAGCAGTGAGGGATATTCTTTTGGTTTTCCGGCCTTGTACGGTGAATCGACGGCAAAACAAACAGAACGCTCCGGACGTACCCTGCCGCAATACATCCAAGGCCTGCCGCCGCGCCATTTGACAGGAAGAAACAGCGCGTCATTCATAAGGTATCTTTTATTCCCTGCCGCCGCGCAGCTTGTTTTCCGCGAAACGCAGGCATTCGTCATAATGAGCGATTTTTTTATCCAGCCGCGCGAGCGTTTGTTTCATGTCCTCCATGCGGGCGGCGAGTTGTTCGCGCTGCTCGAGGAGGATCTGCTTGCGGGCCTCCTGCGTGCCGTCGCCCTGCTGGAACAGGGAAACATACTCGATCAGAGCCTCGACCTGTATGCCCGCGCCGCGCATGCATTTGATAAATTCCACCCAGCCGCAGTCCGTATCGGAATAATCCCGAATACCATTTTCTTTCCGGCGCACGCTGGGAATGAGGCCGATGCGTTCATAATAGCGCAGCGTATCGGCGGATATTTCATATTTTTTGCTGACTTCCGCGATCGTCATCGTAAAAATCTCCTTTGCCTTTTCACCATAATATTTTATTTCCGAAAAACAGCGCATACAGCCCTATCTGCCGCTGTACGCTTCCGGCTCTTTCATAGTACCACTTAGAGTATACTCCAAGTCAAGAAAAAAACAGCGCTTCGAACGAAAACTGGACAGGAGGCGATTTTTTGCTACAATAAAAAGGAAGAACGCATCGATTCCGGGAGGCAGCACAGACGGGGGAGCGCATGGAGCCGCATAACGACACGCATACCGTCCTCAGACGGTTTCAAAATTTCAGATACGGCCTGATTTTGCAGGGGGTGGCCGTCGGTGCTGCGGCGGGGCTGGTCTCTGTGCTGTTTCGCCTTGCGATCGAGTATGCGGATGAGTTTTTGGTTTTCATACTGGACGCGGGCAACAGGCAGGCCGTTTTCAAAGCAGCGTGGTTTGCCGCGCTTGCAGTCCTCGCGCTCCTTGTGGCACGGTTAGTAAAATGGGAGCCTATGATCAGCGGGAGCGGTATCCCGCAGGTGGAGGGAGAGCTGCACGGAGTGTTCAGCCAGAAATGGTGGCGGGTGCTGCTTGCAAAATTCGCGGGCGGCGTGCTCTCCATCGGCGCGGGCCTCTCGCTCGGAAGAGAAGGCCCCTCGGTACAGCTGGGCGCTATGGCGGGAAAAGGCTTTTCCCGTATCCTGAAGCGTATTAAGGTGGAGGAGAAGCTGCTCATGACCTGCGGCGCATCCGCAGGGCTTGCCGCGGCGTTCAACGCGCCGTTTGCGGGCGTCCTGTTTTCTCTGGAGGAGCTGCATAAAAACTTTTCCGTAGAGGTGCTGCTGTCTACGATGGCAGCCTCTGTGACTGCGGACTTTATTTCACGAAATGTATTCGGGCTCGCGCCGGTATTCAGCTTTGATATTTCGATGAATATCCCGCTCGAGCTGTATTGGGCGGTGCTCCTGCTCGGACTCATACTCGGTGCAGCGGGCGTGTTTTATAATTTTTGCATCAGAAAGTCACAGGAATTGTATGGAAAGGTCAGGCGGAAAGAGGTTCGTCTGCTGATACCGTTTCTGTGCGCCGGTTTTTTAGGTTTTACATTCCCGTCTGTGCTCGGCGGCGGGCATAAGCTGATCCCCATGCTTGCGGGCGGTGAATTTGCACTCGCAATGATCGCGGCAGTATTCGCGCTCAAATTTGTTTTTTCCATGGTGAGCTTTGGTTCGGGCGCGCCGGGAGGCATCTTCCTGCCGCTCTTAGTGCTGGGCGCGCTGCTCGGCGGCGCGGTGGGCACGCTGCTTGTGCAGGGGCTCGGCGTACCGCAGGCGCTTTTGCAGAATTTTATCGTTTTGGCAATGGCGGGTTTTTTTGCGGCGATCGTCCGCGCTCCGGTCACGGGTATCATTCTCATCTGCGAGATGACGGGCTCCTTCACACAGTTTTTATCGCTTACGCTCGTTTCGCTGACCGCCTATGTCGTTGCGGACCTTATGAGATCGAAGCCGGTCTATGAACAGCTTTTGGAACGGATGACCGCGGGCAGGAAACAAGAGGAAACAGCGGAGACGGATACGAAAATATTGCTCGAGATACCGGTCCATTTCGGTACGCCGATCTGCATGAAGAAGATCAGTCAGATCGAGTGGCCGGAAAGAAGCCTGATCGTAGCGGTGCGCCGGGGCAACCGGGAGATCATCCCCAAGGGGACGGTACGGGTTCGCCCGGGCGATCTCCTGATCGTACTGTGCAATGAAGAGGATTCCTTCCGCATTCACGAGAAGCTCGTGAAGCTGTGTCAGACCGTATAAAAAAACGGGCCGCGCCCTCCTGAGGCACGGCCCGTTGCCGCTGTGCGTTATTCGTGCTCCGGCTTTTCCGCTTTTGCGGCTTCGATCTGTTCCGCAAGCTCACGCACCGTTTGCTGCGCTTCCGCGATACGGGCAAACAGCGCTTCTATATCTGCGTCGATCGCGCGCTTTTGATATATGACCATACCCAGCTCGCGGTAATATCCGTCAAGCTCATTGCTGACCTGCGTCCTCTTCGCGCTCAATTTGGTCACATCCACCATTTCCTTTGATTTCGACGCCACCGTTTCGCCGAAAGACACGATGCTGTCCTTGGCCTTGCCGAGAAATCCTCCGAATTTCTCCATCGTTGATTTTTCCGTCATCACAAAACCTCCTTTTCCAAATTACGTTTTCCACCGCAAGCGGTTAAGCGTGCGCCTGCCCGTGGATCCAAGAGGCGATATCGCCGATCACCTGAGAGTCTACGGAAGCGGGCGCGTCATAGTCCCCGGCCGTACCCGTTCCGCCTGCCGGCATAAACAGATGGTTCAGGCCGGGATAGAGCCTGAACTGTACGTTTTCACGTCCGCCCAGCAGCTCCCGCCATGCTGTGAAGTCCTTCTCCGGGAACACCTGAAAATCCTCTTCTCCCTGCAGGAAAAGCATAGGAACATCAAGAGCCTGAGCGATACCGGGCGTGTCGATCTGGTTCAGTGTATACCAATAATTTTCCGTCGCATTGAGCACGATATCCGTTCCGCCCTCTTTTGCGCTGCGCGCCTGATCGATCAGCTTTTCAACGTTTTCAAGGGAAGCCTGCTTATCCTCTTCCGATACGCCGTCAAGAGAAGCGAGAGCCGCCTTGTTTTGATCGAGCATGATGTCTTCGAGGCTGCGCGGCGAGCCTGCGAGTGAAATCAGCCCGGCAAGGCCGGAATCCTGTACGATCTTAGGAGCAAGCATACCGCCGAGGCTGTGTCCAAGCACATAGATATGCTCCGTATCGATCTCCGCTGTTTGCTTCAAAAGCTCTGCCGCAGCAGCAGCGTCATCCAGCACCTCGTATTGTATGGTAAGCTGCGCAAGGTCGGCGGGCTGGTCCGGGTACTGCGCCGTCCGTTTGTTATAGCGCAGGGAAGCGACACCCTGCTGTGCAAGGCCGCGCGCGATGTCCGCAAGCGGCTTGTTTGCGGCTGCTCCTGTCGTTTCGTCCATATCCTGCTGCCCGGAGCCCGCGATGAGAAGGACGGCAGGTGATTTTTCCGCACCTTTGGGCAGCGTTAGGATCCCTTCGAGAGGAGCGTCCTCACTGCCGACCGATACGACGCGCTCCTCATAAGCGTCCGTATTCTGGGGCTGTGCTTTTTTGGGAACATACGTCATCCATAACCCGGTCAGCTCATTTTTTCCATTATAGGTATAGCGCAGGAGAAGCCCCCTGTTCTCAAAGCTACACGAAACGTCCACGAGGGCAGCGGCGCCGCTTGCCGAAAAGGAAGACGCTTCCATGCTTTCAAATGCGCCGAGCGAAGGCGCGGTGCTTTCCCAGCCCTGCTTCAGAACGTCGGCATTCAGCACGGAAGCCACAGAGGGGGAAATGCCGGACGCTGCCGAGGCATAGTCGCCGTCTATGAGCGCCTGCGTATAAGCCTCGCTTTTTTCCATTAGGGCCTGCTCGTCGAAATGGACGGCTGCGCCGCAGCCCGACAGGCAGAAAACGGCCGCGAGCACCGCGGCCAGCCATTTTTTATTTTTCATTTTTGTCGCTCCCTGAATGATATTCACGGTTCAGCCGTTTCTTTTTCTCGCTGCCCTCCCGCAGCAGACTGCGCAAAGCGGCTTCGTCTTTTGCTGCGATCGCCTCCCGCAGCGCGCCGATGTTGCGCTGAAGCTCGTCGATCTCCTTTACGAGCTCGTCGCCGTTGAGGACGAAAAGCTCCGCCCACATGTTGGCGTCGAGCCTCGCCACGCGCGTAAGGTCCATAAAGCTCCCGGCTGAAAATCCGCTGAAATTCTGGGAAGCTTCGCTTTTGACGTATGCGTTGGAAACTACGTGGGCAAGCTGCGACGTATAGGCGATCACCTCGTCGTGCTTCTTTGCGCTGCACCGGGTGACGCGCGCAAACCCAAGCTCCTTTGCGAGCCCGGACAGCAGGCGCACGGCGTCCATATCCGTCGTCTCGTCCTCCGTGATAATGAAGCTCGCGCCGCAGAAAAGATCGGCGTCGCTGCTCGAAAAGCCGCTCGTTTCCTTTCCGGCCATGGGGTGCGTTCCCACATAGCGCAGTCCGCGTTCCTTAAGGGGCGCGGAGACCTTGCGTGCGATGAAACGCTTGACGCCCGAAATATCCGCGATCACTGCATGGCTCTTAAAATCCGTATTCAGCATGAAGGAGACGCAATCCCGCGGATAAAGACATACGAAAACGACATCGCAGTCCGAAACGTCGGTGTCGCTGTCGATGGCGCCTGCGGCGTATGCCGCCGCAAGGACTTCCTGATTGCGGTCCATGCCGCAAACGGAGTGCGCCGTATATTTTTTAATGGACCGGGCGAGAGAACCGCCGATGAGCCCAAGGCCCGCGATGCCGATCTTCATAAAATATCCTCCAAAGCAGAAAGAAGCGTATCCATTTCTTCCCGTGTGCCGATGGTGATACGCAGAAAATCACGGGTGCGCTTCCCGGAGAACCAGCGGACGAGCACGCCGCGTTTGCGCAAGGCCGCGAAGACATCTTCAGCAGAGGGGGAATCAAACCGCGCAAAGAGGAAATTCGCGGAGGAGGGCAGCACGGCGACGCCGAGCTTTTGCAGCTTGTCCGCCGTATAGGCGCGCGTTTCTATGATTTTTCCGGTCACCTCGCGGCAATATTCCACGTCGCGGATCGCCGCAGCGGCGCCTGCCTGTGCAAGCGCGTCGAGCGGATAGGAGTTGAAGCTGTCCTTTACCGTCCGCAGCGCGGCGGTCAGGTTTTCGTCTGCGATCACATAGCCCACGCGCAGACCCGCAAGACTGTGGGATTTGGAAAACGTCCGCACGACCGCAAGGTTAGGATACCGGTCCACAAGAGGGATGGCGGTCACATTCCCGAAAGCGGCGTATGCCTCGTCGACCACGGTGACGCCGTTTGTTTCCCGGATGATTTCTTCAACGCCGGAAAGGGGCAGCGCGATCCCGGTGGGAGCATTGGGGTTCGCAAAAACGGCGCCGCTTCCGCCGCACATTTTTTCTGCATCCACAGAATAATCCTCTTTCAGCGGGACCATCTCGAGCGGAACGTCGAAAAGCTCCGCCCATACGGGATAAAAGCTGTAGCCCACATCCGGCGTCTTTACCCTGCGGGAAGCGGAAACGCCCGGGAACCAGCTTCCTGCCTCCTCCGCTCCGTTTTGGAAAAATGCGGAGAAGCAAAGCGCAAGCGCCTCGTCGGACCCGTTCGCACAGAATACCTGCTGCGGCCGAACGCCGTGATACTCCGCGATCGCCTCACACAGGCGGGAAGCGTCCGGATCCGGATACAGGCGCAGACGTCCGGCGGCCTGCGAGACGGCCGCAGCCACCGCCGGGCTCGGCGGATAAGCGTTCTCGTTCGTGTTCAGCTTGACGAGCCGCTCTTTCGGCTGCTCGCCCGCAGTATAGGGCGTAAGGCTCTTCGCCTTTTTACTCCAAAATTCTTTCATTGCAAAACGACCTTTTCTTAAATTTATGTAAATTCAATATAATTCTACCATAACCGCCGCAAAATGTGTTAATATATGTTCTATGGAAAAACGAACAAGCGTTGAAGAGGAAAAAAGACGGTGCAGCTGGGCAGTGGATCGGCTGCTGCAGGATTATCATGATAATGAATACGGCAGGCTGAAAACAGATGACGCCGCTCTGTTTGAAAAGCTGTGCCTCGAAAGCTTTCAGGCCGGTTTATCGTGGCGCACGGTGCTTGCGAAGCGGGAGGCTTTCCGCGAAGCGTTTTCCGGCTTTGATATTGAACAATGCGCGGCGCTTGAGGATGCGTATCTCGAAACCCTTATGAACGACGAGCGGATCATCCGCAACCGCAGGAAGATTTTCGCGGTGCGGGAAAACGCGAAAGCAACGCTGCGGGTAATAGAAGAATTTGGAAGCTTCTTTAAATATATTTATTCCTTCAAAAAACCGGAAGCATTGCTCCGGTCACTCAAAAGCTACGGCTACGTCTTTGTAGGCCCTACGATGACGGAGGCCTTTATGCAGAGCGTCGGAATACTGGAAGCGCACGAGCCGGGGTGTTTTTTATATACCTCGCCTCTGGAAGGATAGCTAAAATATGCCTACAACGCTGACGCACAAGATCGCCGCGGACAATATCCTTGAAAAGCTCACGGATCCGCAGGCAAAAAAGATCATTACGGAAAACCTGCCCGCGTACTATTCTGGCTCGCAGGGCGGGGATATTTTTCTGCTCTATAAATTCTATTTCTTCCTGTGCGGCGCGAAAATGAAGATGCTCGGCTGGGCTTTGCACTATACGCGGCCGCAGCGCTTTTTCTGCGAGGGCGCGGAATATATCAAGGAACAGGGGAGCGATACGCTGAAAAGTTATTTTTACGGCTATATCACGCACTATTGCCTCGATATGTTCCTGCATCCGCACATCAACGCGGAAACAAAGCCAATGTCCAGTCATAATACGCTTGAGTGCGCGCTCGATATCCTTTACGCAAAGAAAAACGGGCTCGACGCTTACACGTTCGATAAGCAGGGCTTTGCGCGCGATACGGTCGTACCCGGCGGGGAAATAGATGTTTTCTATAAAAAGATGTCTTACCTGTTCCCCGGCCTTAAGGTGGACGACGCGCCGTATACCAAGGCGGCAAACTATTATGTATATTATAACGGCCTTGTGTCGCAGCCGGGACGGGCGGAGCTTTGGAAGCTCAGGCTGCTCAACGTGATTTCCCAGCTGAAGCTCAAAACAATGCTGTATCAGCCGATCGAAACCTATGAGGGGCTTTACGATTACGATTTTTATTTCGGCCTCATCGATACGGCGGTGGAATGGGCGGTGCGCCGCATCGAGCTCGTGGAGGCTTTTTTCGAAGGCCGCGCGGATATCACTCAGCTTCAGAGCGAATTTTATAACGTTTCCTTTCATGGAAAGGCCATCGTGCCGCAGGAGGAGCGCAAGCCTTTCAAGCGGCTGTATAAAAAAGCGCCTCTCGTGCACAGGAAAGAGCGGCCAAAAGAGGAAGCGGACATGCGCGACGCGAACTGCAGAATTTAAAGAGCTGCCGCCGGGAGTACCCGGGGCGGCTTTTTTTGATCATGCTGCCGGGGCCTCTTTGTCTGTAAAATAAAAAGCTGCTCCGGTTTCAGGAGCAGCCTGCTGCTGTTTTTTATGCCGTATGCTTTCCCCGCCGTGTTCCCGGTGCGGTGAATTTATACTGTGCGATCATGCCTGCGATCGCAAAGACGACTACGGGCAGGATCATGACCCATGCCGGAGTCTGATGGAATACGCTCGCTGAATCAAGTGTCTGTTTATAATTACCGAGCGTCACAATGGAAAGTACGCTGCTGTTGGAAAGCAGCCCGATGATGATGCCGACCGTGCTCACAAGGGTGTATGCGCCGTAAATCGCGGAAAAAATAATGATGAAATGCCTGCGGGACGCGAGCGTGATCACGCCGAGCACGACGAACAGGCCGAGACCGATGATAAACAGAGTAACGGGCTCCATGCTGGCAAAGGTAGCCGGGGACGCCGCCTTGAGAAAATCGAAGATCATCAGGCCGATGAGGCCGCCCACGATAAAGATCGCAAACTTTACGAAGAAGAACGCGAGCAGCGCAAATACGATGCCGATAATGAGGCTTACGAGCCACAGCCAGTCCGCGACTGCAGGAACGTAGGTGCCGAGATAGGTATAGGAATAATATGCGCCCATGAAGAATGCATACAAAAATAAGATGACTTTCAGATATTTATAGCCCCAGAAGCAATACAGGATACCCAATATGAGCATAACAAGAAGTATGATGATGGGAATGATTCCGGACATAACGCTCTCCTTACAGGATTTTTTCTCATTATTATAATTATAGACGTGGAACAGAACAAATGCAAATCAGCAGATGAAACGTAATAAAATGTTAAGAAGCGGCGTTTTTGACCGGCAGATGTGTAATTTTGTGAAAAAAATATTTATGCTTTTGCAGAAAAAATCATTGTGCTATAATAAAGCTTGTTGGTAAAACGCGGAAAAAACCGCGTATCAGGGCATTCGGAGGGTAAGCTATGAGCCTGACATTTGCGGGCGGGATCCACCCGCTCCGCCATTTATATGAAGGAAAAAAACTGACGGAAAAATGTGCGATCGAGGAAATGCCGGCAGGGCATGTCGTGAAGATCCCGCTTTCGCAGCATATCGGTGCACCCGCGAAGCCGATCGTAAAAACGGGGGACCGTGTGCTCATGGGGCAGAAGATCGCGGAAGCACAGGGTTTTGTGAGCGTTCCCGTACATGCGAGCGTATCTGGTGTGGTCACGGCGATCACTGAAATACCGGGCATAAGCGGACATCCGGTGCAGGCGGTGGTGATCGAGAATGACGGGAAAGACGAGAGCGCCTATGAAGCGCCTCAGAATATCGAAGCGCTTTCGCGGGAGGAGATCATCGAATGCATCCGGGACGCGGGCAACGTAGGCATGGGCGGCGCAACATTCCCGACGCATGTGAAGCTTTCGCCGCCGGAGGGAAAAAATATCAATTTGCTGCTCCTGAACGGCGCGGAATGCGAACCGTTTTTAACGTCCGATTATCGGCTGATGGTCGAATGCCCCAAGCGTGTGCTTGCGGGCGTCAAGCTGCTCATGCGTGCGCTGGACGTAAAAAAAGCGATCATCGGCATTGAGGATAACAAGCCGGAGGCGATCGAAAAGATGACGGCAGCGATCGATACGCATGCCATACGTGTAGTGCCGGTGCAGACGAAATATCCGCAGGGTTCGGAAAAACAGCTCATCAACGCGATCACAGGGCGCGTCGTTCCCGCAGGCGGCCTGCCGATGGATGCGGGCGTGGTCGTGGTGAACATCGCGTCCGCTAAGGCGATCGCCGACGCATTCTTTGCGGGAGAGCCGCTGATCCGGCGTGTTGTTACTGTTTCGGGCGCGGTAGCGCAGCCCAAAAACCTGCTCGTCCGCTTTGGCGTAAGCGCACAGGAGGTGCTCGATTATGTGGGAGGCTTTTCGACAGAGCCTCTTAAGATCATATCCGGCGGACCGATGATGGGGCTGCCCCTTCCGACGCTGGAATGCGTGGTAACCAAAGGCTTTTCCGGCCTCATTGTTCTGGACGGCGAGTATACGAAGAAGCAAAAGGAGACCAATTGCATCAAATGCGGAAAATGCGCGGAGGTGTGTCCCATGCATCTGATGCCGATGATGATATCGGCATCGGCTGCACATGAGGATTTTGAACGCGCACAGGAATATCATGCCATGGACTGCATGAGCTGCGGCTGCTGCAGTTATATCTGTCCGGCCAAGAAGCCGATTGCCCAGAATATCAAATTCGCAAAGGATATGATCGCGGCAAAGAGAATGGCCGAACGGGCGGCGCAGGCCGCAAGGGAAGCGGAACAAAAGAAGGAAGAATAGAGAGGAAAGGCTTATGCAACGAGAGTTGATTCTGTCCGGGTCACCGCACATAAAATCACAGCAAAGCACCTCGCGCATCATGCTCGATGTCATCATCGCACTGATCCCCGCGTGTATTGCCGCTGTATATTTTTTCGGAGCGGGCTGCCTCATGACGATCGCGCTGTGCATCGGAAGCGCGGTCGGCTGTGAAGCTGCGGTGCAGTTTTTCACAAAAAAAGAAGTTACGGTAAGCGATCTGTCCGCCGTGGTGACGGGCCTGCTGCTTGCGCTCAACCTTCCGCCGAACGTACCGTGGTATCTTCCGGTGTGCGGCAGTGCGTTCGCTATTATTATCGTCAAGCAGTGCTTCGGAGGCCTCGGGCACAATTTCATGAATCCGGCGCTTGCAGGGCGGTGTTTTTTGCTCATTTCATGGCCGGTGGCCATGACGACGTTTGTCGCGCCGTTCGCGGGCGTGGACGCGGTCGCGTCGGCGACACCGCTCGGCGTTTTAAAAGAGGGGGGCGACGCGCTCCCCGGCCTGTGGGACATGTTTATCGGCAATGTGGGAGGCAGTATAGGGGAAACGAGCGTGCTTGCACTTTTGATCGGCGGAGCCTATCTGCTCATACGCCGGGTAATCTCGTGGCGTATCCCGTGCGCGTATCTTGGAACGGTCGCGCTTATCACGCTCCTCACGGGACAGCCGGGTATGATTTTGTTTGAGCTTTTTGCGGGCGGGCTGATGCTCGGCGCGTTTTTCATGGCGACGGATTATGTTTCTTCACCATCCGCGCCAAAGGCGCAGCTGGTGTTCGGCATCGGCTGCGGCGTAGTCACGATGGTCGTACGCCTATGGGGCGGCTATCCGGAGGGCGTATCGTTCTCGATCCTTTTCATGAATCTGTTGACGCCTCTGCTGGATAAGGCGCTTCGCCCGAAAGTGTTTGGGGAGGTGAAGCAGGCCCATGAATAAGGTAAATCAGGACAGCATACTGAATCTTGTGCTGCGCCTTGCGATCATCACCGTATGTGCGGGGCTGATCCTCGGTGTGGTCTATGCGGTCACAAAAGGGCCAATCGAAGAAAATGAAGCCGCAAAAGCGACGGAGGCGCGGCAGGGCGTTCTTGCAGCTGCGGAGGAGTTTACGCAGGTAGCGCTCGACGGCATCGATTACGACCGTGAAAAATATGCGGATATTCAGGAGGTCTATGAAGGGACCACCGGCGGACAAGCGGTAGGGTACACCTATTCCGTCGTTACAAAGGGATATAAGGCTGGGCTTACGCTCACGATCGGCATCGCGACGGATGGCAGCGTAACGGGCGTGGAGATCACCGCGCACGATGAAACGCCGGGGCTCGGCGCGAATGCGGACGATCCGGAGTGGCTGAGCCAGTTTGCAGGAACGACAGGGGAACTGACGGTGTCCAAATCGTCTGCCGGGGCGGAAAATGAAATACAGGCCCTGACCGGCGCGACGATTACGAGCCGCGCTGTGACGAACGCGGTGAATCTGGCGCGTTCGTTCGGCGAACAATATCTTGGGGAAGGAGCGTGACGGGAATGGATAAGAAGATGATGAAAGGCGTGTTTTTGAACGGCGTCTTTAACGAAAACCCAACGTTCCGGCTGGTGCTCGGCATGTGCCCGACGATCGCGGTCACGACTTCGGCTACGAATGCGGTCGGCATGGGCGCGGCGGTCATTTTTGTGCTGACCTGCTCGAATGTGCTCATTTCCCTGCTGCGGAATTTTATTCCGGACAAGGTGAGGATACCGTGCTATGTCGTAGTGATCGCAATGTTCGTAACGGTGGTGCAGATGGTGCTTCAGGCGTTCATACCGTCCCTCTATGAATCATTGGGATTGTTCCTTCCGTTGATCGTTGTGAACTGCATCATTTTAGCGCGCGCGGAGGCGTTTGCCGCGAAAAACAGCGTGCTTCCCTCCATGATGGACGGCATAGGCATCGGCGTCGGTTTCACGGCGGCGCTCACGATGATCGCTGTTGTCCGCGAGCTGCTTGGGAACGGTACACTGTTCGGACTTCCGGTGTTTGGCGCGGATTATCCGCCGGCCCTTATGTTCATTCTGGCGCCGGGCGGCTTTCTTGTGCTTGCGCTCCTGCTTGCGCTCATCAATAAGATAGTGCTGCAGCGGGAAAAGAATAAAGAGGAAAAAGCCAGAAAAGAGCCTGTACAGGCAGAGGAGGTGCATGAATAATGGATACTTTTATTCGCATCCTCACGATTCTGCTGAGCTCGATTCTGGTCAATAACTTCGTACTTTCCCGGATACTCGGCATCTGTCCGTTCCTCGGTGTTTCCAAAAAGGTGGAAACGGCCGTCGGCATGGGCATGGCGGTCACGTTTGTCATGGCGATGGCATCGCTTATCACATGGCTGGTACAGTATTTTATTCTGGTGCCGCTGGGCGTGGAATATATGCAGACGATCGCTTTTATCCTTGTGATTGCAGCGCTCGTGCAGCTTGTGGAAATGATGCTGCAAAAGACGAGCCCCGGGCTGTATCAGAGCCTTGGCGTTTATCTGCCCCTTATCACCACAAACTGCGCGGTGCTCGGCGTTGCCATTCTGAACATCACGGAGCAATATAACCTTGTGGAATCCCTCGTGAACGGTGTAGGCGGTGCGCTCGGCTTTACGCTCGCCATCGTGCTGTTTGCGGGCATACGTGAACGGCTTGAGCTCTCAGCCATCCCAAAGCCCTTTCAGGGCTTCCCGATCGCTCTTATAACAGCATCGCTGATGAGCGTAGCGTTCATGGGCTTTTCCGGGCTGGTGTAAGGATATAGAATGCCGTAAAACGGCTTGGAGCTCTGCGTGCGCCGTATGGACGTATCCGGGCGCGGAGGCAGCGGCGGCGCTAATAAAAGATCAAGAGGAAAATCTATTATGTTTGAACCAATTATCTGGTCTGTTATCGTATTAGGAGGTCTTGGAGCGGCGTTTGGCGTCATGCTGGGCGTAGCGGCCAAAAAATTTGCAGTCAAAAAGGATGAACGCGCGGTCGCGGTACGGGAGAATCTTCCGGGTGCGAACTGCGGCGGCTGTGGATATCCCGGCTGCGACGGGCTTGCAGACGCACTCGTGGCGGGAAAAGCGGAGGTGTCTGCCTGCGCGGTCGTATCGCAGGAAAATGCGAAAAAGATCGGCGAGATCCTTGGGATATCGGTAGGAGAGCTCGTTCCCAAGGTAGCGCGCATCATGTGCCTTGGAAGCGAGGGGCACTGTAAAAATAAATTTGAATACGACGGCGCGCTTGACTGCCGCGCAGCCTACGCGATCGCGGGCGGCTTCCGCGCCTGTAAGTTTGCCTGCCTCGGGCTCGGCACCTGCGCGAAGGTATGTAAATTCGATGCGATCACGATGGGGCCGGACGGCATCGCCTTCATCGACGAAAATAAATGCACGGGCTGCGGGCGGTGTGTGGAGCAATGTCCGCAAAGCTCTATTGCCGTGCTGCCCAAAAACGTGGATGTATATGTGGGCTGTACCAATACGGGGCGCGGCCGGGAAGTAATGGAAAACTGCAGCGCGGGCTGCATCGGGTGCGGAAAATGTGCGAATCTCTGCCCGTTTGGCGCGATCACGATGGAAAACAATCTCCCGGTGATCGATCCTGAAAAATGCCGCAGCTGTTGGCTGTGCGTGGAGCAATGCCCGCGGAAATGTATCCTGACGACAAAATCCGATATGCGGGCAAAAATCAACCCGCAGAAATGCGTCGGGTGTCATCTGTGCGCAAAGGCATGTCCGTTCGGGGCAATTGAGGGCGAACTCAAGATGACGCATAAAATCACAGATATCTGCCGGGGCTGCGGCCTTTGCGAGGAAGCCTGCAAGCTGGGCGCCATCACGATGGTGCCGAAGTCATGATACTCGCCTCAGCTTCACCGCGCCGGAAAGAGCTGCTTTCGCTGATCACTGCGGATTTTCGGGTCGTGATATCGGGCACGGACGAAACATGTGCTGTAAAGGACCCGCGCAGTCTGGTGCGCCTTCTTGCGGAAAGGAAGGCGTACAGCGTTGCAGAGAAATATCCCGGAGAAACAGTAATCGGTGCGGATACGGTCGTGGAAGCGGACGGAGAAGTGTTCGGCAAGCCAAAGGACGAAGCGGACGCCCGGCGGATGCTCGGCAGGCTGTCAGGCTGCACACATTTTGTACATACGGGCGTGTGCGTCGTGCGCGGGGAAAAGCACCTTGCAAAAACGTTTACGACAAAGGTCCGGTTCCGGAAGCTTGCGGACGGGGAGATCGATTTGTACCTGAAGCAGGAAGACGTGACGGACAAGGCGGGCGCGTATGCGATCCAAGGCCCTGCTGCAAAATTTGTGGAGGGGATAGACGGCTGCTTTTTCAACGTGGTCGGTCTGCCCGTATCGGGCCTGTATGGAATGCTGCAGGAGCTTGAAGGATAGTATAAGAGTGGAAATAGAACGTCTGTTCGCATGCTGCGCACAGGCGTTTCCTGTCAGCCTGTTTTTGTCGGGCCGCCGAAAAAGCGAATGGCAGTCAAAAAATAAGAGAACGGCAAAGCCGCAGTGTATACAGCTCTGCGGCTTTTTTCTTTTCAGGAACGAGGCCCGGCCTGTACTTTTGATGACTTTTTTTACCGAAAAATGATATCCTGCAAAGATAAAAGTTCTTACAGGAGGTTGTTTATGAAAACGTATGGATACGCGCGGGTATCGACGCGCGAGCAGAATGAAGACAGGCAGCTGATCGCGCTTTCCGGTTTCCCGGTGGCAAGGAAGAACATCTTTCTCGACAAACTGAGCGGCAAGGATTTCAATCGCCCGCAATACAGACGGATGCTGCGCAGGCTGAAAGAGGGCGACCTGCTGGTCGTCCATTCGATCGACAGGCTGGGCAGGAATTATGATGAGATCATCGCTCAATGGCGCATCATCACCAAGGAAAAAAAGGCGCAGGTCGTTGTGCTGGATATGCCGCTTCTCGATACGCGGCAGGGACGGGACCTCACCGGAACGCTGATCGCGGATATCGTCCTGCAGCTTCTTTCCTATGTTGCGCAAAAAGAGCGTGAGAACATCCATCAGCGGCAGGCGGAGGGGATCGCGGCTGCAAAGCTGCGCGGCGTACGGTTCGGACGGCCGAGCAAGGCGATACCGGAGGGCTTTGGAGAAGTATTCATGCTGTGGCGAAAAGAAAAGATCAGCGGCAGGGAAGCCGCACGGCGTCTGGGCGTTACGCACAACACCTTTTTTAAATGGGCGCGGCAAAGCGGGGAGGAGCGTTGAACGGCGCGCACTTATATTTCGGAATTGTTACAAAAAGTTTACCTGCCAATATGACAAACAGGCCAGATCTATGATATAATTGAACAAATTATCTGTGTGCGGACGCGTCTGCGGCGGAATCGCGGCCGCGCCCGGCAGCGAGAAAGGCAGACTGGTCGTGAACATATTCAGGAACAAACCGCTGATCGTAACGGTCGTCATCATCATCGTCCTTATTTTCCTGCTCGTAGCGGGAAACGGCAGCGGAACGCTTTCGCAGAGCGCAGGACAGGCAGGCACTGTTTTTGCGCCGGTGCAGAATTTTTTCTATCAGATATCGTCGAACATCGGCGGCTTTTTCGATGGGCTCGTAAATCAGGATGAGCGGGCGCAGGAGAATGAGGAGCTCCAGAACGAGCTGGAAGTGTTCAAAAGCAAATCCCGTGAATATGAAGAACTGAAAAAAGAAAATGAACGGCTTGCAGAGCTTCTGGAGTATAAACAGGAAAATACAGATCAAGAGCTCGCCCTTGCGCGTATTACCGGAAAAAATCCGGGGAACTGGTTCGATGTGTTCACCATCGATCTCGGCCGCGCGGACGGGATCAAGGAAAATATGCCCGTCATTACGGCGGACGGCCTCGTGGGTCGCATCGAAGAGGTAGGGCTTTATTCCTCGAAGGTCATGGCGATCATTGATTCGCGCAGCAGCGTTTCGTCCATCATGGAGCGGTCCCGGGAGGAAGCGGTCGTAAAGGGAGCCGTTTCCAGCAATTCACTGGACGATTCCCTGTATATCTCTTTCCTGCCGCTCAACGCAGATATCACGGTGGGAGATAAGATCATCACCTCCGGGTACGACGGCATCTATCCCAAAGGCTTCCTGATCGGGGAGGTCGCAGAATCTTCCAATACGGAGACGGAGGGAAAGAATGTCCAGATCGAACCGGCGGTCGATTTCCGCAGGCTGGAGGAAGTGTTTGTAGTCAAATCCGTCGGCGGAGAGGAAACGGGAACGGTATCCGCGGCAAACGAAGTGATCGGGGATTCCGCTACGGTAGGAGAGGCGGCGCAGCCGTCGCCGTCCTCGCAGCCCGCCGGGACGCAGGAGTAGGCCATGAGATATGTCGTTTTGATCGTAATGGGGATATTGAGCGCGCTTTTGTCCGGCACGGCATTCAGTACGTCCTTTGACGTCGCGGGGCTCGGCATACAGATCGACCTTGTTATGCTCTTTACGCTCGGGCTCGTTCTGGTAGAAAAGAATATCGCGCCTATCGTTTTTGCCGCGCTCACCGGGCTGCTGATGGATATCCTGTTTTCTACGACGCTCGGGATCTATGCGCTTTCCTATACGGTCGCAGCGGCGGCGGCAAGCGTGGCGGTGCACCGGCTTGAAAAATTCAATTTTCTGCATATCTTTGCAGTGGGCATGGGTGGATATATTGTGAAAGAGCTCATGATGGCGCTGATCGTGTTCGCGCAGGGGGCGCGGCAGTTTGAGATGGGGACGATCCTCCTGAAAGATACGTTGCCGTCGGCTGCGGTATGCGGCGCCCTGCTTCTTTTAGTCTATTTACTGATTTCGCTTCTATATCGGAACGCGTGGATGCGTCCGCGCGCAGCGGCTCATTTTATGGACGAGCTTTGAATGAGGAAAAGACAGGATGTTTAAAAAGTTAAAAAACAGATTTTTTGTTTTGATGGCGGTCGTGCTCGTCGCCTTTATCGCGCTTGGAGCGGGGCTTGGAAACCTTACGCTGACGCAGGGCGGCGAGCTTTCCACTCTGTCTGAAGACAGAAAGGTAAGAGAGCTGACGCTCAAGGGAACGCGCGGACAGATCACCGACGTGACGGGGATACCGCTGGCGTACGACGAGAGCAGCTATGATATTGAATTTCTGCGCGATCCGTCGCGCAACAGCACGACGGATAAAGCGCATTATACGGAGGTGCTCTCCCGGGCGATCGCGCTCATCGAGGAGAGCGGCGGCACGACCATCGATACCTTTAATATCGTGCGCAACGAGGACGGAACGTTTTCGTTTGACTTTGGCGTGACAGATCCGGAGGCAGTCAAAGCGCGCGAGGAAAACTGGCGCAAGAATATGTATGTGTCCGCGACTTCGCCGCCGGATGTGTTGTACCGCGATCTGCGCACGCGTTACCGTATTCCCGAGGAATATACCTACGAGCAGGCACGCAAGCTCCTTTCCATCTGGCAGGAGGTGCAGCTTTCCTCCTATCTTGCCTATGTTCCGGTCACAATCAGCGAGGATGTGAGTATGGATACGGTCGCGCTCATCGAGGGCCAGTCGGATACGCTCGACGGTATACAGGTGGGAGAAAGCTCTGTGCGCGTCTATCCCAAGGACGACGTGGCGGCGCATATCGTCGGTTATCTCGGCAAGATGACCGATGAAGATACGCTGGAAGAGTATGAAGACAAGGGCTATTCGCGGGATGACCTGATCGGCGCAGCCGGCATCGAGAGCACGATGGAGCAGTACCTCACGGGCAACTCCACGGAAAAGCAGGGCCAGCGGGTGGTGGAGGTCAACAGCAGCGGCAAGGTCATCAGCGAGCGGTCGTATACGGAACCGACGGACGGCTACAACGTGCGCCTTACGATCGATCTGCAGCTTCAGCAGATCGCGGAGGAAGCGCTCAAAAATAATATCGATCAGGTCTATCAGGAGCAGGTGGAGCAATATAATACCGCAAAGCCGGAGGACTACGACCAAAACGAGGACGTACAGGCTGTGCTCGAGAGCCGCGAAGGGAATTCTACGCTGGAGAAAATGAACCTTGCGAAATCCGGCGCGGCGGTGGTGCTCGATGTGGATACGGGCCGGGTGCTCGCGATGGCGAGCTATCCGTCCTATGACGCGAACATTTTTACGGGCGGCATATCGGAGGAAAATATGCAGAAGCTGAACGATGACCCCGCCCGGCCGCTCTTCAACAACGCCATCTCCTCCAAGGCGATCCCCGGCTCCATCTTCAAAATGGTCACGGGCATGGCGGGCCTTGAGGAAGGGGCGATCACGACTGGAACGACGATCGACGACGAGGGCGAATATCCGCTGGACGAGAAAAAGCGGGAGGGCGAGCAGATCGTCGGGCATATCCCGGCCTGCTGGGCCTACCCGGACGGCGGCTGGCAGACCCACGTGGATCAGACGATCGTGGAAGGCCTCGAGAACAGCTGCAACTATTTCTTCTATGAAGTGGCGAACAGGCTTGTGCAGACGACGGGCAGCACGGATACGCTTTCCAAGTGGGGCGAGCAGTTCGGTCTCACCACCTCTACGGGCATCGAGCTGACGGGCGAGGTGATCGGTCAGGTCGGGAACCAGAGTGTGCTGTACGACCCGACCCTGCCTATTTCTACGACCAATTCAGAGGGCGTGGAGGTCACGGCGCAGAAAACGTCTCTGCCTTTGCTCGTGCGCAATACCCTGATGAATGACCTGCGCGGCTATGGGCAGTCTATGAATATCGAATATACGGACGAGCAGCTGAGGAAAACGGCGGAGCGGCTCATCGAGGCGGCGGGCAAGGACCTGACGGACTATGAGATCGGCCCGGAGATAAGAGATATCCTATATGAAGAGCTTCAGATCACAAGCGCGGTAGCCGACAGGAACGGTTGGGTCATCGATATCAACAGCCGCCTTTCCGAGCTGCGGTGGAACACCCGCCGTACGGTGGAAACGGGTATCGGCTCGGGCACGACGGCAGTCACCCCCATTGCGGTAGCCCGCTATATCGCGGCGCTGGTGAACGGCGGAGACGTCTATGAAACGCACATCGTGGACAGCATCGTGGATAACGACGGAAACATCATCGAACAGCAGGAACCGGTGGTGTTCAACCACATAGACGCGCCGCAGGAATATTTCGACGCGATCAAGGAGGGCATGACCAAGGTGGTCGCGGAGGAAGCGAGCACGGCGAGCACGGCATTCGACGGTTGGAAATATCAGGATGAGATCATCGGGAAAACCGGCACGGGCACCGTCTCGGCGATCGACCTTGAAAACAACGCGTGGTTCGTAGCCTGCGCGCCGAAGGATGATCCGGAGATCGCAGTGGTCATTTATATCCCGAACGGGATCGGCGGCTCGCACGCCATCCCGGCGGCAAAGGACATCATCGAATATTATCTCGACGGAAAAACGGAAGAAACGGGAACGGAGCTTCCGTCCACAAATACGCTAATCCCGTAGGGGAGCGGTAAATTGGAATTTGCGTACGGCCACGGAATCCTGTATAATGTATTTTGTGGCCGTATGCAGTTTTGCGCACGGAAAAGGAACATGCAGGAGGGTTTATCATGCAAGGCATCATTACGTTCAAGGGAAAAGAAAAGGGACTGGAGATCTATTTGGATGAGCGGTCTACTTATCCCGTCCTGCGTGAAGAATTGATGGAAAAGCTGAAAAAGAATCAGGATTTTTTCCGCGACAGCGATACGCGGGTGGTGATTCGCGGGAAAAAGCTTTCGGAAGCCCAGCGAAAAGAGCTGCGGCGGGTGTTTTCTATGGATTTCGGCATCCGCGACGTTATTTATGGAGACGAAGCGGACCTCATGCGCGAGGCAGAGCTGAAGATCGAAAAGCCGCCGGTCAAAAAGCCGGAGCCCGATGAGTACAGGGAAGAGGTAGAGCTTGTGTCGGGTGCGTATTTCGACGCGCAGTCGATTTTTATAAACCATACGGTGCGCAGCGGGCAGCGCATCGAGTGCGAGGGGGATATCGTCGTCCTCGGCGACGTCAATCCGGGCGGTGAAGTCATCGCCGGAGGCAGCATCGCGGTGTTCGGCCGGCTGCGCGGCCTTGCACACGCGGGCTGCTCGGGCCGGAAGGACGTGTGCGTCGCGGCGGTCAATATGTGCCCGAAGCAGCTGCGCCTTTCGGGCCGGGTAGTGACGTTCCCGGACCGGGAAGAGACCGGCGGACCGGAGGTCGCGGAGATGCGGGACGGAAAAGTCGTGATACGGCCGGTCAGCGTGAAATAAAGATACGGCGTCCGTATATTTTGCGCGGCGCCGGCAGCGGAAGTAATTTATATAGGTGAGAGGAAGAGTATATGGAAAATGTAATTGTGATCACATCCGGAAAAGGCGGGGTCGGCAAAACGACTTCTACGGCGAACCTCGGAACAGGCCTTGCCATGCAGGGCAAAAAGGTCGTGCTGGTCGATACGGATATCGGACTGCGCAATTTGGATGTAGTGCTTGGGCTTGAAAACCGCATCGTTTACGACCTTGTAGACGTAGTGGAGGGCACCTGTAAATTAAAGCAGGCGCTCATCAAGGATAAACGCTATGAGGGACTGTATCTGCTTCCCGCAGCACAGACGAGAAATAAAATGGCAGTCGCGCCGGAGCAGATGAAAGAGCTGATCGCAGAGCTGGAGCAGGAATTTGATTACGTGCTGATAGACTGCCCGGCCGGCATTGAACGCGGCTTTAAAAACGCGGTGGCGGGTGCGAAATCTGCAATCGTCGTGACGGTTCCTGAGGTATCGTCTGTGCGCGACGCGGACCGCATCATCGGCCTGCTGTCGGCAAGCGGCATCGAGGATGTGCGGCTCCTCATCAATCGCCTGCGTCCGGACCTCGTTCGTAAAGGGGATATGCTTGCGATCGACGATACGCTGGAGATCCTTGGGATAGACCTCATCGGCGTCATTCCGGAGGACGAGATGATCTTCCGCTCATCGAATTTGGGAGAACCGGCCGTGACGGATAAGGCTTCCCTTGCAGGAGAGGCCTACCGGAACGTTACGAGGCGCATTATGGGAGAAGACGTTCCCATGCTTGACCTTGAGCAGAAAACGGGCTTCTTTGGGCGCATCAAGCGGCTGTTTTCAAAATAAGCGGGGGGAATTGACATGGGATGGTTTTTTAACAGGAAGAAGAGCAGTCAGGTGGCAAAAGACCGGCTGAAGCTCGTACTGATCTACGACCGCGCGGGAACGACGTCCAACGATGATATGATCAATATGATCAAAAAAGATATCATGGCGGTCATTTCAAAGTACGTAGAGATCGACGAATCGGAATTTGAGATCGACTTCAAAAATGTGCAGAATCAGGAGGAAGAGGGCGTTTCCTCCCAGATCGCGATGAACATTCCGATCAAGAAGATCAAGCAGATGGTGAAAAATGCGGGTCGGTGACCCGCGGCGGCCGTCTGTCTGCAGCTTAAGCCCGCTCTGTCTGCGTAAATGACCGGAACCGGAACAGAAATAAACCATGCCTAACAGGGGAAACGGCGGCGTGTCCGCTGTGCTGCGCGTCCATACGGCGGGACGGGCAGCCTTGCGCGCATGGTTTTTTCATCAGTAAGAATGGAGCGTATATGAAGGGAAAACTCATCAATCGGAATATGTGGAAGTATGTGGACTGGTTCCTCGTCGTGATCATCGTGATCTTGGTGGGCTACAGTCTGCTTTCCATACTGAACGCCACGGCGAGCCCGTTTACGGGAGACGAAACGACATTTGCGGAATTTATCGCAAATCTCGACCTTTCGACGGTAGGCATGCAATTCATTTTTTTCCTCATTGGTCTTGGCTGCATGTTTGTCGTCATGCTGATCGATTATCACAGCTTGGCTCACTTTACGGACTGGATATACTGGATATCCATCGCTCTTTTGGTGGCGGTGCTGTTTTTCGGAAGCACCCAAAACGGAACGTCGGGCTGGTTCATGATCGGGAACAGGGGCTTTCAGCCGGGAGAGCTGTGCAAGATACTGATCATTATCGTATTGGCAAAAACGTTTGCGGATAAAACAGAGGGCAATGAGGACGGCATACAGACGCTCGGAGACCTGTTCCCTCTGCTGTGGCGCATCCTGATTCCTGTCGTGCTCATCGCTGCGCAGCCGGATCTCGGAACAGCGACCGTATACATCGTCATTTTTGTCGTGATACTGTTCATGGCAAAGCCGAGCCTCAAGGTAGTGCTCTGCCTGCTCGCGATCGTAGGCGTCATCATTGCGGCCTACCTGATTTACAGCGCGCAGGAGAACAATTACGTCTGGCGGCGCGTCCTTGCCTTTTTCAATCCCGAGGCGGAGGTCGTGCAGGAGGCGGACGCGACCATGCAGATGGATCAGGCAAAGATGGCGATCGGCTCCGGCCAGTTTTTCGGGAAAGGCCTCTTTACGCCGGGCGCCCTTTCGCAGCTCGGCTATGTGCCGGAGAGTCAGAACGACTTTATTTTTGCCGTTACAGTGGAGGCATTCGGCTTTTTAGGCGGCATTATCCTGATCATTCTTTATTTCCTGCTGATCGGGCGTACGTTCATGCTTTCTCTGCGTGCACGGGATGATTTCGGCGCATACATCATCATCGGCGTGGCAGCCATGATCCTGTTCCATGTCGTAGAGAATATTGGCATGAATGTCGGGATATTGCCCGTAACAGGCATACCGCTTCCGTTTTTTTCGGCCGGCGGTTCGAGTATGGTGATGAACTGTATCGCCATGGGCATGGTGATCAGCGTGGATATGCGCCGCCAGCGCTGGCAGGGCCAATAACGGCCGGAGGGCTTAAAATACAAAAGAAAGCTGAAGATACGGCGCCGCTTGCAAACGGCGCCGTATCTGTTTTCGCATAGTGCCCGGCCCGCTCCTGCCATATTGAGCCATGCGGGAAGATATGTTATAATGAGCAGCGTTATAGATATTCGGTGCCTGCGGGCACGGTGAGGGATATGGAGAATCGATGGAAGAGAGCAGAACGTTGTGCGGCGCTGCCGGTTTTGAGCGCTTGCTGAAAAACGTGGAGAAGCCGGCGCGGTATGTCGGCGGAGAACTGAACAGCGTCATAAAAGAGCCGGGGGAAGCAGAGGTCAATTTTGCGCTTTGTTTTGCAGACGTTTATGAAGTAGGCATGAGCCATCTCGGCATCAATATTTTATATGAAGTGCTCAATGCGCTTCCAAACGTATGGGCGCAGCGCGTGTTCTGCCCGTGGACGGATATGCTGGAGGCGCTGCGCATGTGCGGAGAGCCGCTCCGTTCACTTGAGGGCGGTATGCCGCTCTGCGATTTTGATCTTGTGGGCATCAACCTTTCCTATGAAATGTGCTATTCCAATGTGCTTGCCATGCTGGATATGGGGAAGCTTCCGATGCTTGCTGAAGACAGGGGCGACGGTGATCCGGTCGTGGTCGGCGGAGGTGCGTGCACTGTAAATCCGGAGCCGGTCGCGGCGTTTTTCGACCTTTTTGTGCTGGGCGAAGGGGAAGAGGTCTCTCGTGAGCTTTGCGCGCTGTATGCGCGGCATAAAAAAGAGGGGTTTTCGCGCGCCGCGTTCCTGCGGGATGCGGCAGGGCTGGAGGGAGTCTATGTTCCCGCCTTTTATGAGCCGGTCTATCATGAAAACGGAACGATACGGGAGATCGCGGTGAAGCAGAACGGCGCGCCTGCCGTCGTCAAAAAACGTATTGTGGAAAATTTTGATGCGGAGCAAACGGTCAGAAAGCCTGTTCTGCCTTATATCGGCACGGTGCACGACCGCTGCACGCTCGAGATCATGCGCGGCTGTCCGCGCGGCTGCCGCTTTTGTCAGGCGGGGTTCGCCATGCGCCCGGTGCGCGAACGCCGGGCGGAAACAGTACGCGAGACAGCGCGCAGTGTGATAGCTGCGACCGGCTATGACGAAATATCCCTTTCCTCGCTTTCCTCCGGAGACTATTCTGAAATTGACGGTCTGGTAAACGGTTTGGTGGAGGAATTCCGGGAAAAGCGCGTTTCGGTCTCTCTGCCCTCCCTGCGCATCGACAGCTTTGAGGCGGATCTGGCCTCCGGGCTTCAGCAGGTGCGGAAAACAGGGCTTACCTTTGCGCCGGAAGCAGGTACACAGCGTCTGCGCGATGTCATCAATAAAAATATCACGCAGGAGGAGATCATCGGCGCGGTCACACGGGCCTTTGAAAGCGGTGTTTCCACCGTTAAGTTATATTTTATGATTGGGCTGCCGACCGAGACTACCGAGGACCTTGACGGTATCGCGGATATGGTGAAGAGTATCCGCGAGGCGTTTTACAGCGTGCCCAAAGACAGACGGAACGGTTTTCTGAATATCACGGTGTCTGCGTCCTGCTTTGTACCCAAGGCGTGCACGCCGTTTATGTGGGAGGCGCAGGATACGGTTGAAATGCTGGCGCAGAAGCAGCAGTATCTGCGCGGGAAGCTGAAAATGAAGGGCGTAAAATTCAATTATCACGACGCGTCGACTTCTTTTCTGGAGGCGGTGCTCGCGCGCGGCGACCGGCGGCTTGCGCCCGCGCTGCTTGCGGCCTACCGGAGCGGAGCGGTCATGGACGCGTGGTACGAATTTTTCTCTTTGGAGCGCTATATGGAAGCATTCCGCGCCTGCGGGATCGACCCGGCGTTTTATGCGAACCGGGAGAGGAACGCAGATGAGGTCATGCCGTTCGAGCATCTTGACTGCCGGATCAGCAAAGCGTTTTTATGGCAGGAACGCGAAAAAGCCTATGAAGGCGTCACGACGCAGGAGTGCCGGAAGCAGTGCCATGCGTGCGGGATACAGAAATATTGCGCCCTCGCAAAGCAAAAGCGGCATGTGGACGCATGAGGAACACGAAAGAAAAGAGAGAGATGAAAGTAATTATCAAATACAGCCGCCACGGAGCACGCATGAAATATCCGATTTGACGGAGCACAAGCGACAGGCAAAGAGAGATAGTTCAGCGGTTCTTTTGCAGGTGAAGCGGAGCGGGACCGAAAAAGAACAACCTCTAAAAACGAAAGAAAAGAGAACTATGAAAGTAATTATCAAATACAACCGCCACGGAGCACGCATGAAATATCCGATTTGACGGAGCGCAAGCGACAGGCAAAGAGAGATAGTTCAGCGGTTCTTTTGCAGGTGAAGCGGAGCGGGACCGAAAAAGAACATCCTCTAAAAACGAAAGAAAAGAGAACTATGAAAGTAATTATCAAATACAGCCGCCACGGAGCAGTCAAATACATATCCCATCTCGATATGCAGCGCGCATTCGGACGAGCGGTGCGCAGGGCAAACCTGCCCGCGGAATATTCTCATGGCTTCAATCCCCACATCGTGATGTCGTTCGCCGCGCCGCTGTCGGTAGGCTACGAGACGGAGGGAGACTATCTCGAGCTGTCTCTTGCACAGGATATGAGGCCGGAAGAGGTGAAGCGGGCGCTGAACGCCGTATTGCCAACTGAGCTTCGGGTGCTTCATGTGCATGCCGTGTCCGGGACCAAAAAACTGATGGCGCAAAGCGAAAGCGCCGCCTACAGGGTGAAATTTCATTTTCAAAACGATGAGGATTGTGATAAAATAAAAGAGGCGGCGGGGCGGCTTTGTGCAGCAGAGCGATATATTGCCCGGGATAGGAAAAACAGGGAGATCGATATTCGCCCGCTGCTTCTCGAAGCGGAGGTGCAGGAGGATGAGGTGCGTCTGCTTTTGAAAAATGCAAGCGGCGCGGCGCTCAATCCGGCGGTCGTGGCAGAAGCGCTTTTGCAGGAGGCGGGCTTGCAGGCCGGCTGGAGCGTATGCCGCACGGAATGCTACACGATGGAGAACGGGAAGCGGATCCCGTTTTATGAATATGTTTTTTAAAAATTGAAGGAGCCAACGATGTTAAAAAGGATCATCGCCGACGCCAATGCGCATGAAGCCCGCGTAGCCCTTATGGAGGGCAGGGAACTGGTGGAAATACAGGTCGAAACGCGCGGAAAAGAGCGTCTTGTCGGCAACATTTACAAAGGGAGGGTAGCCAATATCCTTCCGGGGATGCAGGCCGCTTTCATTGATGTAGGCCTCGATAAAAACGCATTTTTATATGCCGGGGATATCCTGTGCGACGAGTCGGATTTTGTTTTTGAAGCGGGCGCAGATGAAGCGCACATCAAAAAGAAACTGGAAGTTCCCAATATCAAAGAGCTATTGAAGCCGAATCAGGAGATCATGGTGCAGGTCTTAAAGCAGCCGGGCGGAACGAAGGGGGCGCGCGTCACAACGCACATCACCCTGCCGAACAGGCTGCTCGTTCTGATGCCGACGGTAGATCATGTGGGCGTTTCCCGCAGGATAGAGGACGAGAAGAAGCGGGAAGAGCTGAAAGAGCTTTTGACGCGCCTGAAGCCGAAGAATATGGGTGTGATCGTCCGTACGCTTGCAGAGCAGGCAACGGACGAAGAGATCGAAGCGGAGCTGAAGTTCCTTGTGCGCCTGTGGCAGAAGGTGCAGGAGAAAGCCGACTTTGTGACTGCGCCGCGCCTGATCCATGCGGAAGAAACGCTTTTGTTCCGTACCGTGCGCGATATGTTCACGCCGGATGTGGACGAATTTATCATCAACGATAAGGACTATTATGAAAAAGTGCTTGCTGTCGTGAGTATCGTTTCGCCGGGGATGGAAAAGCGGCTGAAGCTATTTGAGCACGAGGGTAATATTTTCGATTACTACGAGATCGAGGATAAGATCGGCAAGGCGCTCCAGCGCAAGGTATGGATGAAAAACGGCTGCTATCTTGTGATCGATGAGACGGAAGCGCTGACGGTCGTGGATGTGAACACCGGAAAGTATATCGGCGAGGACAATCTTCAGGATACGATCCTGAACGCGAACATCGAAGCGGCGCAGGAGATCGCGCGGCAGCTTCGCCTGCGGGATATAAGCGGGATCATCGTCATCGATTTCATCGATATGGAATCCGACGAAAATAAGCACAAGGTGGTAGACGCGCTCAAAGAGGCGCTGAAAAACGACCGCACCAAATCCAATGTGCTGGGCATGACCGAGCTCGGCCTTGTGGAGATGACGCGCAAAAAGACGCGGCGCAAGCTTTCGGCCCTCACGCAGGCGGTATGCCCGTGCTGCAACGGTTCGGGGCGTGTGTATAACCTTGAAAATATGGCGATGCGCGTCCGGCGGGAGATCATCCGGTCGGTCGAGCCGGACGAACAGGGTATGTTCATCGTGGATGTATCGGATACGCTTGCAGATTATATCATTTCACGCAACAACCAAAATCAGGCGATCCTGCCGCATTTTGAAAACGCGCATTTTTTCATCAGGAGCACGCGGAATGCGCATCCTGAACAGATTATCATTACGCGGGTAACGGATAAGAATGCTCTTTCCGACACACAGGTTTTCTGTTGACAGCAGCCCCCCGTTATGGTATCATAATTAACTGAGCCGCTCGCATAGGCATGAACGCGCACCACAGCGGTGCGGGCCGACTGCGGCGAGACTGGGTAAGGGAGGTAAAGGTCATGTATGCAATCATCAGATCCGGCGGTAAGCAGTATAAAGTGGAGCCCGGAACGGTAGTCAAGGTTGAAAAGCTGGACGCGGAGGTAGGCTCTGAGGTCACGTTTGAAGCGCTGATGGCGTCGGACGGAAAAACGGTCCAGATCGGAGACCCGGTTCTTGCGGAATTGGTCGTCAAGGGCAAAGTGCTTGCACAGGATAAGGCAAAGAAAGTCATCGTGTTCAAGTATAAGCCGAAGAAGGATTACCGCAAGAAGCAGGGACACAGACAGCCGTATACAAAAATAGAGATCGTACAGGTCGGCACAGAGACTGCGAAAGCAAAGCCGGCCGCTGCGAAAAAAGACAGCGCTGCAAAGACGGCTGAAAAATCTGCTGCGGAAAAGAAGCCCGCTGCAAAAAAGACGGCTGAAAAGCCTGCTGCGGAGAAGAAGCCCGCTGCAAAAAAGACGGCTGAAAAGCCTGCTGCGGAGAAGAAGCCCGCTGCAAAGAAAACAGCTGAAAAGCCTGCTGCGGAAAAGAAGCCCGCTGCAAAGAAAACAGCTGAAAAGCCTGCTGAGAAACCGGCAGAGTGATCCCGGAATTTATGTAGAAGCGAGGTGTTATTTCTATGGCACATAAGAAAGGTGTAGGCAGTTCGAGAAACGGACGCGATTCTGAATCCAAACGCCTCGGCATCAAGCGTTCGGACGGACAATATGTACTCGCAGGCAACATTCTGGTTCGCCAGAGGGGTACGAAGATCCATCCCGGCGTCAATGTCGGCCGCGGCGGCGACGATACGCTGTTCGCTCTTGAAAGCGGCATCGTAAAGTTTGAGCGCAAGGGCAGAGACAAAAAACAGGTCAGCGTTTACGCGAACTGAATCAAGATGCAAAAAAGGCATTCCTGAGGGAATGCCTTTTTTATGCGGGGCGCATCCGCCAAAACGGCCAGCGTTTCCGTTTTATTTTTTCAGATGGAAAAGTTGACGAAACCGGGGAAAAGCTATAAGATGGTAAAATAGAAGATTTATTATGGGAGAATAGCGCCGCGCAGCGGCCCCGGTAAGGAAAATGGACAAGAAAAAACGCAGCATTTATATTTCGACAGAATTGGTCCTTATTCTGGTGCTTCTTGCAGCGGCGGTCCTGATCACGATGCTGATGGAGCCCCATGAAATACGCACGGTGATGATCAGCGCGATCTTTGTAGTCGTCGTGATTTATTTTATCGTATCCACGCTGCGCAAGGAGCGGTGGTTTGCAATCGCGGGGCAGATCCTTACAGATTGCTCGGATGAGATCGACAAATATGTGAACGCGGTGACGATGCCCACCGCTATTACGAAAAAGAACGGCGTGATCGGCTGGCATAATCCTGCTTTTTCCATGCTGGCTGGCATGCGCTGTGAGGGCAGGAATATTTTCCGCATTTTTCCGGAGCTGCATAAACCGGCGAAAGACCGCAAGGTACGTATCGGCAACGTCACCTATGTCAAGGAGGTGATCCCGGCACGGTTCGGCGGCAAAGAATATACCATTTACCGGCTGATCGACGTCAATAACACCTACGAAGCGTCCGACCTGTACCGTATCGTAACAGCGGCGGTCTGTCATATTCAGGTGGACGCATACGGCGATCTCCTGCGCGGAACGGCGCAGGAGGGGCACGCTAAGCTCGACGCAGAGGTCGACCGTATCATTGCAAGGCAAACGGCGAATGTGCGGGGCGTTTATCAGAAATATGACCGGGATAAATACCTGATGTTCTTTGAACGGCGATATCTGTCCTCGCTGATGCAGAGCAAATTTTCCATATTGAACGATGTAAAGGGGATCGAGACGGGAAACGCCGCGTTTGTTCCGACGCTCAGTATCGGCGCGGGTGTAGGGAACAATCCGGAGGAGGCGAACCGCAATGCGGTCGCGGCGCTGGAGCTGGCGCTTGGCCGCGGCGGCGATCAGGCGGTCTTAAAGGACGAGGGCGGCTATAAATTTTACGGCGGCGGCCAGCAGGCGATCGAGAAGCGCACGCGCGTTAAGGCGAGAATGTTCTCGCACGCGATGAAAAACCTGATGGAACAATGCGATACGGTGGTGACTATGGGGCATTCGGTTCCGGACCTCGACTGTATGGGGGCGGCGCTCGGCATCCACGCATGCGCCCGGCAGGCGGGCAAGCGGAGCTATATCGTCCTCGATAAGCCGAATGCGGCCGTTCAGGGCCTCGTCGACGAGATGAAGCGGGATCCGGACTACAGGGACGTTCTGGTGACGCCTGCCGAGGCAGAGCATCTGCTGGAGGGCCAGTCGATGCTGGTGGTCGTGGATACGCAGATGGAGGATTATACCATCGCGCCGCAGCTCGTGGGGCAGGCGGGCACGCTGGTGGTGATCGACCATCATGTGCGGGGAACGACGCACATTGAATCCCCGACGCTCTCACTGTATGAGCCGTATGCGTCCTCCACGGCCGAAATGGTAACGGAGATCATCGAATATTTTTCGGATAAGATTTATATCAAGCCGCTTGAGGTCGAGGCGCTTCTTGCAGGAATCACGATCGACACCAAGGGCTTCTCGTTCAAAACGGGGGTGCGTACCTTTGAAGCGGCCTCCTACCTGCGTAAGCTGGGTGCGGATACAACGACGATCCGGCATTTGTTTCAGGATGATCTTGAGACGTTTTCGACCCGTGCAAGCGTCGTACAGAATGCAAAGGTACAGGACGGCGTCGCGGTCTCGTGGTGTCCGGAGGGGGCGAAGAATCCGCAGCTTTTGGCGGCGCAGGCAGCCGATTCGCTGATCGGGATACGGGGGATAAAGGCCTCGTTCGTGCTGTGCCGGCAGGGAGATACGGTGATCGTGTCCGGCCGGTCGATCGGCGGCATCAACGTCCAGCGTATTCTGGAAAAGCTCGGCGGCGGCGGACACGCGACGATCGCGGGAGCACAGCTGAAAGGAATAGACGGGGACGCCGCGGAAAAAGAGCTGCGGCGGGCCATTGAAGAATATAAGAAGGAGAGCTAAAGCAGATGAAAGTAATTTTGACGGAAGACGTAAAGGGCAAAGGAAAAGCGGGAGATATCGTAAACGTGAGCGATGGATATGCGCGCAATTTCCTGTTTCCGAAAAAACTGGCGAAACAGGCCAATGCGCAGAATCTGAACGCTGCGACGATCGCACATGCGGCGGAAAAACACAGGAAAGATGTGGAAAAGCAGGACGCGCGGGAGCTTGCCGACCGCATTTCGGGCATGACGCTCGTGATCCCCGCCAAGCATGGGGAAAACGGTAAGCTGTTCGGGGCGATCACCGCAAAAGAGATCGCCGCCGAAATGGAAAAAAAGCTGGGCGTTATGATCGATAAAAAGAAATTCTCTGTTCCGAACATCAAGGAGCTGGGAGAATATGATGTGAGCGTCAAGGTCTATGCGGAGGTGAGCACCGCATTCAAGGTAGAGGTAGTAGATGGCTGACGGAGCCGCGCGCGTCCCGCAGGGGCGGATCGCGCCGAATAATCTGGAAGCAGAGCAGTCGATCCTCGGCAGCATGCTCCTGAACGAAAAGTGCGTGTTTGAGGCAATGGAGAGCCTGCGCGAAACGGATTTTTACCAGCAGCAGCACCGGAATATCTTCCGCGCAATGGACGAACTGGTTCGCGCGGGCGTTTCTGTGGATATGGTCACGGTCAGCCAAAAGCTTGAGCAGGAGGGCAATATGCCGATGGGCGGCATGGAATATCTTTCCGGGCTCACGATGACCGTTCCGTCGGTCGCTAACCTCAAGCATTACATTCGTATCGTAAAGGAAAAGGCGTCGCTCCGGGAGATGATCGACGTGTGCATGAAGATCACGGACGATTGTTACCGGGGAGAGCAGGACGCGCGGGAGATCGCCAACGCGGCTGCGACGGCGATCCTGCGGCTCGCACTTCAGGATGAGCGCAGTTCGCTGCAGCATCTTTCCGCGGCGCTGCAGCAAAGCTATGTCATCATCAGCGAGGCGATGAAAAACAAGGACGGCCTCATGGGCCTGCCCGCGGGCTTCCCGCTGATGGATAAGATGCTGTCCGGTCTGCAGGGCGGGCAGCTCATCGTGATCGCCGGACGCCCGGGCATGGGAAAAACGAGCTTTGCCATGAATATGGTGGAGTATATCGGCCTTACGCAAAAGGCGGTTTGTCTTGTGTTCTCACTCGAAATGTCGGCTGATCAGCTCGCAACGCGTATGCTTTGCTCGCAGGCGCGGGTGGATAGTCAGGACGCGCGCACCGGAAAGATCGGTACTGTAGAGATCAATAAATTTGCGGAGGCAATGAAGGAGCTTTCGGGAACGGAGATCTATATCGACGATTCCGCGTCCATCACGCCGACGGAAATGCTCGCCAAGGCGCAGAGCCTCAAGAAGAGCAAAGGGCTCGGCCTCATTGCGATCGACTATCTGCAGCTGATGCAGGCAGGCGGACGCGCGGAAAGCCGTCAGCAGGAGGTCGCGCAGATCACGCGGACGCTCAAGATCATGGCAAAGGAGCTCAATGTTCCGATTTTGCTGCTGTCCCAGCTTTCCCGTGCCTCGGAAAAGCGGGATAAAAAGTCGCGCTATCCGATGCTTTCCGACCTGCGTGAATCGGGTGCGATCGAACAGGATGCCGATGTGGTCATCTTCCTCCACCGGGAGGACTATTATCCGGAGGACAAGATACCGGAAAATATGGGGAAAGCGCGTATCATCATCGCCAAGCAGAGAAGCGGTCCAACGGGGGCGATCTCTATGCAGTGGCAGGGTGAATACACGAAATATATGGAAGTGGATTATGTCCACGACGAAGAGGAGGCGCCGGAATATTGATCACCAACCAATGGTTTTGCGGGCTTTCGGACGATGCAAAAACGATACGCGAAAAGGTGTTCGTGGAGGAACAGGGATTTCCGCCGGAGGACGAATTTGACGTATTCGACAGTCAATCGATGCACGTCGTCATCTACGACGGGGAAAAGCCCGTCGGAACGGGGCGCGTGTATCACGACGGAAAGACGTTCCGCATCGGCCGCATCTGTGTGCTGAAAGAAGAACGGAAACAGGGGATAGGCGACCTCATGATGCGCGTCCTGCTCGTCAAGGCGTTCGAATTCGAGCCGTCACAGGTGCGTATCGACGCACAGGAGCAGGCCAAAGCGTTCTATGAAAATTTTGGTTTCCGGCAGGATGGGGAACGGACGGACGATCATGGCGTGCCGCATATCCCCATGTGCGTCACAAAGGAGACGCTCGTTTTTAAAAGCGGCTGCGGAAAAGAAATGCATTTCAAGGAAATATTCCCGGAAAAGGGATAAAATAGTTCGGAAGCGGACAAGAAAGAATGAAAAACCGGACGGTTCAGAGAAGCGCCCGGTTTTTTTAACCGTCATCATTCTTGCCGATGCCGGCATGCATAAAACTTCAGGATGTGAATGCGAAATAAAGTCCAAGCGTTCCGTCTGATATGGATACGCCGAGCTGGAGGTTATCCCTGCGCAAGACAATACCGGCCGAAGCGGGATTGCTGTCTGCCGCGATCTCGCGGAACCCGGCCTCTTTGAGCGCGCTGACATACTGCTCTCCCTGTTCCCGCGTGATACCGGAAAGAAAAACGGAATAGTAATCGCAGCCGTCCGACTCCCCGGAAAGAATAAAATCAGGCGTACCGTACTCGGGCCGGGGAATACTTTCCGTATATTCGTTTTCCGGCCATGCGCCGATTGTCTCCCGCGTGATATCGGGCAAAGCCTGCGTCGCGGAAACAGACGGCGCGCAGCCGGCTGTAAGAAATACGGCGCAAATGATACAGCAAAGTAGAAAAAGAAATTTTTTCATATGATCGTTTTTTTCTTTCCGTCAGGTGCGCGGATGCATATCGTTGTTTTTGCCGCCGAATTTTGGACGAAGGAAAAGCCAGACTGTGATGCAGGCGAAAACGGCGAGTAGGAGCGGAAGAATAAAAGAGATCATGCTCCAGCTTCCGGAGGAAACGAAAATCCGCGTTGGGCCGTCCGCACCGCCGATGACCGCAGTATCGCCTTCAGCGGGAAAAACCGCGAGCGGCATATTCGGGATATTGAACAGAAAGGCAAGCCACGGGGCGGCGTTCAGAAAGGCGAGAAACAGAGTGGTCGCAAGAAAGATATACTTTACCGCTGCCGGCCGGTAGACTGCATTCATGCCCTTCGAGATCGTTTTCGCCGGGCCGAGGCTCTCGACGGCCGCGCGTTCAGCTTCCTCCTGCGCCCGCCCGCCGCGCATAAGCTCCGCCGTTTTTTGTTCGATGTGATCCGAAAGCTCCGCGCGGAACAGCTCGCGTTCCCGCCGGGAACGGATATTCCGGCATACGGAGTCGATGTAATCGCAGGCGGTCTTTTGCAGCTTCATCACGCCCTGCCTCCTATCATCTGTTCCATTGCCGCGGAAAAGGCCCGCCATTCCTTTTTTTTCGTGTGCAGCTGCCTTTTGCCGCGCTCCGTGATCTTATAATATTTGCGCATGCGGCCGTTTTCCGCCTTGACAGCATAGGAATCGATATAGCCGTCCTTCTGCATGGAATGCAGCACCGGATAGAGGGTGCCCTCCTGAAATTCGAATACATTGCACGACTGGGCCGAAAGCTCGCTGATGATCTGATATCCATACATATCCCGGACTTCCAGCAGATGCAGGATCAGAAGGGATGTACCCACTGAGGTCATACTTTTATCAAATTTCATCGAATATCATTTCTTTCCGTGACTTGTACAAAAAAATACCTTGGATATCTATGCTTGAATTATACATAGATATCCAAGGTATGTCAAGCGCTTTCAGGCGATCAGTATTGTTCGTGATGAACGCGGTCCACTGCGATCTCGGGATGCGGCTTCGCATGCTCGGCAGGATGCCCTATCGAGATCACGCTGAACGGGATGATATCCTCCGGAACACCGAGGATACGGCGAACGCCCGCCGGCCCCTCCTCGGTAGGATAGCAGCCGAGCCATACCGCACCGAGCCCTATTCCCTCGGCAGCGACAAGAATGTTCTGGGTCGCCGCCGCGCAGTCCTGAATAAAAAAGTCCTTATGCGTACCGGGATAATCCCGGAGGTTCGCGCATACGACAATGGAAAGAGCGGCGTTTTTCAGCATGCCCCAATATTGCCGGACGGTGGAAAGCTCCGCAAGGCGCCCGCGGTCACGCACGACGATAAATTCCCACGGCCGGGCATTCCGGGCGCTGGGGGCGCTGAACCCTGCTGATAAGAGCAGCTCCTCCTGCTCTTTCGACACGGGCTCGTCCGTATATTTCCGGACGCTCCTGCGCCCTAAAACACAAGTCAATCGTTCCATTCGATCAGCCTCCTCTTCCTGCTCAAAATTGATAGAATAATTTTACTATATCTTATATAGGCACGATTTGCAAATTTTAAACCGGGAGGCTATAATACAATATGTAGTAGAAAAGAAGAATGCTCCACTACAAGGAGTATAAGGGGAACCGATCATGATCAAGCTTGAAATCACGCAGGAACATCAGGGGCTTCGCATCACACAGTGCGTGTCGGAGTTTTTGCCGGAGCTTCAATCCCTGAATTTGAAAAAGATGATCAAGGCAGGGGACATCAAGCTGAACGGCTGCCTGATCAAAAAAGATTTTGAAGTAGAGCCGGGGGATATCATCGAGGTCTATGTGCCCATAGAATTTCAGCGTTTTCCGTTGCTCGATATCGTGTATGAGGATAAAAACCTCATTGTGCTCAACAAGCAGCCGGGAACGGTGGTGGTAGGACGGGTGGACCGCAATACGCCTGAGCTGATGTCGATGGTCATCAACTATATGCGCGATGCGGGGGAATATTCCGAAGAATCGGGCTGTATCCCGTTCGCCTGCTTTAAGCTTGACGTTTATACGGGCGGGCTTGTGCTGTTCGCCAAAAACGCGGAATATTTCGAGGCGCTGCGGGAGGCCGTGCGCCAGCGCAGGCTCGCGCGGACGTTTCGGGCCATCGTCAAGGGCTGTCCGGAATATGAGCGGGGCGAGTTCCAGCATTTTTATGTGAAGGACGGGGACGACAAATACCGGGTGTCCGCAAAAAAGATGCGGGGCAGCGTGCCGATCTACACGCGCTACCGGGTACTCGAAAGCAACGGGATATTCAGCGTCGTGGAAATAGAGCCGGTGACGCAGTACCTAAATCAGGAGCGCGCGCATATGGAAGCGGCCGGTTATCCGATCCTCGGCGACCGCCTGTACGGAGACGCACGGGCCAATAAAAAGCTGGGTATCAAATATCAGGCGCTATGGGCGAACAGGATCCGGTTCAACACGGGCGTGAACAATATGCTCGAATACCTGAACGGGAAAACCATAGAAACGGAGGATATCGATTTTCCGCTCGTGAATTTTGAATGAGCGGAAAACGTTATTCGGCAGGAATTTCAAATAAGCTCCACGGGAAGCATTGGGGCGGAGGACAAGTAAACGTCAGCCGCTCTTTTTTTGTTGGGTGAAGAAAGGAAAGGCCGTATGCCCACAGGCACAGCCGGGGGGATTGCGCACCGCCGTATTTGACGTCGCCCGCAAGAGGAGCGCCCGCGTGGGCAAGCTGTACGCGGATCTGGTGCGGCCGTCCCGTTTTCAGGGAAATATCAGCGAGGGAAAACCCACCGCAGCGGCCGGCGACGCGGTAGGAAAGCTCCGCATGCTTCGCGCCGGGCGTTCCCGCGGGAACGACGCACGAGATATTCGTCCTGCCGTCCTTCAGAAGCTCGTCCGCAAGCACGCCGCTGTCCGGGAGACTGCCCGCGGTCACAGCGTAATACCGCTTGGAAAGGGAACGGTCCTGTACCTGCGCGGACAGCCGTGCAGCCGCCTTGGAGGTGCGTGCGAACACCATCACGCCGCCCGCCGGACGGTCGAGGCGGTGCACAAGGCCCAGATAGACGGCTCCGGGCTTTTGATATTTTTCCTTGATATACGCCTTCAAAAGGGTGAGAAAATCCAAATCGCGCGATGAATCCGCCTGTGAAGGCATGTTCTGCGGCTTCACCGCAACGAGGATATGATTATCCTCATACAGGATATCCGGCGTCATGTATGCCACCTCGTCGTCGTGCCGCAGGGAAGGAGCACCTCCTGCCCCTGAACGGGCAGGCACAGGTCCCCCGCATCGATCGTTCCGCCCCGCCCCGCGAGGCATATTCTAAGAAGATTTTGGCATACGACGGAGGAAAGGCCGGTGGTATAGGAGTTGACGAGGAAGAAAAGCGGCGTATCCGACAGGAGCTTCGCCGTCTCGCCGACCAGATGAAAGAGGTCGTCCTCCGTACGGAACACTTTTCCGTCCGCGCCCCGGCCGTAGCTCGGCGGGTCCATGACGATGCCGTCGTAGCGGTTTCCCCGCCGCTGCTCGCGCAGGACGAATTTCAGGCAGTCGTCCGCAAGGATGCGCACCGGACGGTCCGCAAGGCCGGAGAGCGTCAGGTTTTCTTTCGCCCAACCGTTCATACTGCGCGCCGCGTCGATATGCGTGACCTGCGCGCCCGCCTGCGCACAGGCAAGCGTCGCGCCTCCCGTGTAGGCAAACAGGTTCAGAACGCGCGGCTTGAAAGAGGCCCTGCGGATCATGTCCGCCATAAAATCCCAGTTCGCCGCCTGCTCGGGGAATAATCCGGTGTGCTTGAAGCCGGTAGGCCGCACATAAAACTTCAGGCCGCCGTAAGAGACGGTCCAGCGTTCGGGAAGCTGTTTGAAAAATTTCCACGAACCGCCGCCGCGGTCGCTGCGCAGATATTCCGCGTGCGCCGTATTCCACAGGGCCGGAGCCTGCTTGGCCCAGATGACCTGCGGATCGGGGCGGGAGAGGATAACGTCTCCCCATTTTTCGAGCTTCATGCCATCCCCGGCGTCGAGTATGGTATAGTCCTGCCAGCCGTCTGTCAAAAACATGCTTCCTACTCCGTTTCTCTTTTTATCTCTATCATTTTACCACAAACAGAGGTGCGGATACTATCCCGTATGCTATAATGGGAGGAACGAAAATAACGACCGGAGAAAGCCATGAAACTGAAAGCATACGCAAAGCTGAACCTGTCCCTTGCGATCACTGGAACGAGACCGGACGGCATGCACGAGCTCGATATGCTGATGCAGAGCATCTCCCTTGCGGACGAGCTCACCATCCGGCCGGCGGAGCGGACGGTTCTCCGCTGCGGCGGAATGGCGGCGGACGAGAGCAATACGGCGCTGCGCGCCGCGCGGCTGTTCTTTGAAGCGGCGGGGCGCAAGGGAGGCGCAGAGATCACGCTGAAAAAGCATATCCCCGCGCAGGCGGGGCTCGGCGGCGGGAGCAGCGACGCAGGCGCGGTGCTTTCCGCGCTCAACAGGCTGTACGGCATGCCTCTTTCCATGGAAACGATGACGGCGCTTGCCGTGCGAATCGGCGCGGACGTGCCCTTTTTCCTGCACGGCGGGTGTATGCGCGCACAGGGGATCGGCGAACGCCTTGCCCCGGTGCAAAATGAATGCAAATTCTCCTATCTGCTTGTGAAGCCGGAGGGCGGGGTCCCCACAGGCCCGGCATACGCGAAATATCATGAGCTCCCGGCCATCATGCCCGATGTCGGCAAGGCCGCAAAGGCCCTTGCGCGCGGCGACCGCGCGGCCTATTTTGCGGCTGCCGGGAATTCGCTGCTGCCCGCCGGAAAGGCTCTTTGTCCGCAGGTGGGAGCTATCCTGCGGGAAATGAAAGCATACGGCGCGGATTTTTCCATGATGACGGGAAGCGGAAGCTGTGTATTTGCCGTGTTCTCCGATGCGGAAAAAGAGGCAAAGGCGTTCGCAGCGTTTGCGGAACGATATCCGTTCTGTGCGCGGGCGGCCGATACGGACAGGGCATCCATGGAGGAGACGGAATGAACAAACGGGAAGAAAATATGGAGCGGACGCGCGCGGCGTTGGCGGGGAAACGGTTCATCTGTTCGTACAGCGGCGGCAAAGACAGTACCCTCGCGCTTTACCGCGCGGTGCTTGCGGGAGGGGAGCCGCAGGCAGTTTTTATGACCTATAATGAGGACGCGGGGCGCACATGGTTCCACGGCGTGCCGGAGGATGTTGTGCGCCGGGCGCAGCAGGCGCTTGGCATTCCGGTGAGGATATTGCGTACGCCGGGGGAGCGGTATGCGGAGCGGCTGGAGGAAGAGCTGCGCCTGCAAAGGGCGGAGGGTGCCGCAGCATGCGTTTTTGGGGATATCGATCTTGCAGAGCATCTTGCATGGTGCACGGAGCGCTGCGAAAACGCAGGGATAGAAGGTGTTTTTCCCCTGTGGCAGGAAACGCGGGAATCGCTCGTATATGAATTTATCGACAGCGGCTTTACTGCACACATCACAGTGATCGATAGGGAACGGCTGAGCGGGCGCTTCTTGGGAGAAAAGCTCACACGGGAGGTAGCGGAGGCAATCCGCGCGGAGGGTGCGGACATCTGCGGGGAAAACGGGGAATACCACACGTTCGTTTCGGACGGCCCGCTGTATGAGACGCCCGTGCCGCATACATTCGGAAAGCCCATACGGCAGGGGCAGTATGCCATATTGCCGCTGAAATGATCAAAAAGGGCGCGGCTTCTTCAGCCGCACCCTTTTGGCTTGTGTGTATCACGCGCTTACGCCATCATATAGGAAGCATACTTTTCGATATATTCAACAAAGGTGCGTTCTATCAGCGCCTGTCCCGCTTCGTTCGGGTGAATGCCGTCCTCGCAGATGAGAGAGCGGTATTCCGGCCGGCGCAGGAATGCGCCGCGCACGTTGATAAGGTGTGCGTCCGCGAACTGCGCGACCTTTTCGATGGTATAGGAATATTTTTCCTGCCACCAATAAATTTTGGATACGTCGTGCAGCCACTTTAAAATATTGTGGGCGCGCTGCGGGTCGTTTTTTGTGAACCAACGGAAATAGGCGGGCGCGTTGAGCGGCGGCAAGTTCATCAGCACAGGTATCTTACCGAGCTTTTTTAACGCTTCCACCATACGCAGCATGTTGGTCTCAAACGCCGAAACGGGCGTATTGGGCAAATGGACCGCAGTCGGGTTCTGCGCCACCTCGTCCCATTTATAGTCGCAATCGTTCCCGCCGTATTCGATGAGGACGAGATCGGGATTGACGTCGGTCAGCTTTTCTGCAAGGAGCTGCCTTCCGTGCGCGGAGGTTGTTCCGAATTTGGAGCAGTCGTGCACGCTCGGGCGGATGATGGATTTCAGCTTTCGGATAAATCCGTCTTTAGAAAAAACATACCGCTTCTTCTCAGGCTGGAATACGACGCCCTTAGCGACCGAATCGCCTATCACGAGAATTGATTGAACAAATTTCTGATTCATACTGTTTACCTGCCGTTTATCGGTTTCTGCTAATCAAAATGTATCATTTTAAAAATATTTTTACAAGGGAAAACCTGTAAAAAATCCCTGTAAAACGGGAATGTTCAAAAAGAATTTAAAATTTCCCGGACGCGCATTTGTTGAAAAAAAGACGGGAAATCATTATAATCATTCCATAAGGCATGCATACGCATTCTGTCCGGTACGCAAAACGGGAGAGTTAGTTTGAGAAAATACAGCAAAGAAAAACGCCGGGATACGCCGGCGCGCAGCTTCATACGGAAGCATAAAAAGAAGCTTACGGCGCTTTTTATCGCCGCGGCATGCGTGATCGCTGCGGCTGTGATTTTTATGGGCCTTGCAACGCGGCAGGGCTTTGAATCGAGTTTTCTTATGACGCGGGATACGGTCAAGGTCGGCCTGCGTACGGATGTGGCAGGCTTTGGCAGCGTGGACGAGGAAGGAAACCTCGTGGGCTTTGACCGGGATTACATCGACGCGATCCTCACCGAGCTTCTTGGCGGGCAGACAAAGATCTATGAATATTATCCGCTCACCTCACAGGACGCGGGCGGCGCCATCAAATATGGAACGGTGGATATCGCGCTTGGGCTTCTCACGGAGGGAACGGATAAAACAAAGGGCTTTACGCTCACAAAGCCCTATTATGTGGACGACGTAGTCGTGGTGACACGGGCGGATTCCCGTGCGCAGGGGCTCGCCGATGTCGAAAGTGAAGAGATCGGCCTGCTTTCGACCGCCGTTCCATCCTCCGGCTTTGCGGATCATTTGGAAAGCATGGGGCTCACGTTCGAGGTGCTGCGTTATTCGGATTATGAAAGTGCGACGCTTGACCTCGATGCGGGACGTGTTTCTGCAGTCGCGATGCCGCGCGCGCTTTCCCGGCAGTTCGAAGACGCAGGCTACCGGATCCTTGCAGAGCCCGCATGGGAAATAGGCTATAGCATCATGCTCCCAACAGGGCAGGGGGCGGTGGAAACGGAATTCAACCGTGTGATCGACCAGTTTGAAGCGGATGGGACTACGCTTGCGCTGGCACAAAAATGGGGACTGTAACGGAATTATGATTGGGTGGAAAGCAATGGAAGAACGAAATTTTGAATGGAAACTGGAAGAGCTCCGGCGCCAGACGGAAAAGCTGGAGGCGCTTCCCGCGCTCTTAAAAGACCTTGAGCAGCAGGGAGTCAACATGGCGGAGGCGGAGAACAGGATGCGCGATACGGTGAAAAACGCTGCGCGTCTGATAAACGGCATGGTCGTTGTGCTGGAATCCATGCAGCGGGAGCAGATGCAGATGCGCTATTCTCTGCTTGAAAAAACAGGCGAACTGAAAAAGAGGCTCGACCTCTATTCGGAAGAGACCGTCCGGCGGCTCGACTCTGCGGCGCGCGGACAGGAAGAAGCCGTCCGCAAAGAGCAGAGCGAGCGGAACGCATTTTGGGAGCGGTTTGAAAAGAAACGGGCGGAGGAACAGAAAAAGCTCCGTTCAGGTATGCGCGCGGCGCTTGCGCTCACCGCTGTTTTTGGCGGCGTAACGGTGGCGCTGCTTCTTTTGTTCCGCTTTTTTCTGTAAAAAACAAAAAAATTTTTATAAAAATGTTTCGCACGCCCCGCATGTGGTTATATTGACAGTGTGTAGGGCTGTGTGTTAATATGAACACATAGGGTGAGCTCCAAAACTCCCCGTTACCCACAAATAAAATGTGTCAGGAGGACAAACGGAGTGAAAATCAAAAACATCAGTGAACCGCAGAAATTCTTTGAGCTTCTCAAGGACTGCAAGGGCAAGGTAGAGCTCGTTACGTCGGAAGGCGACAGGCTGAACCTGAAATCGACGCTGTGCCAGTATATTGCGCTGACGCAGATGTTCAAGGATGCGCAGATCGACGAACTGGATCTGATCGTATCTGAGCCCGAGGATCTTAATCTCTTGCTGAACTATCTGGTAAGAGGTTAACCCCCTTACGAAACATCAAGGCTATTGCCTCAAAAGGCGGTAGCCTTTTTTGTTGCCTGAATTTTTCGGATTCATACAAAATTTGGGGCAGACGCATGATATAATAAAGAAAAAAGACAGCGGCAGGGGAAACCGTTTATGAGCGTGACCTTTATTCTCGGACGGACCGCATCGCGGCGGGACGAACGGGTGATGGAAAGAATAAAAGATATTGCGGGGAATGACCCGCTTGCGGAGGTGCTTGTCGTCGTGCCGCCGCAGGCTACCTATATTGCGGAAAAGCAGCTGATGAAAGCGCTTGGGGTCAAGGGGCTGATGGGCGTATGTGTCCAAAGCCCGGCGAAGCTCTGCGACCGCGTCCTCGAAAGCGTGTATGGAAGAACGGTGCCTTCGATCGATTCAGCGGGCAAAAGCATGCTGCTGCGCGCGATATTGGATGAGGAGGCGGCCGATCTGTCGGCGCTTTCGCGGTGTGCGGGCAAGAGTGATTTTCCCATGCAGCTTGCGGAGCTGATTGCAGAATTAAAGACGCTCGATATCACGCCGGAGATGCTGCGCGGCATCGAGACGGAATATCGGGGCACGCGGGAAAAGATGCAGGATATCGCACATTTGTATGAACGCTTCAATGCGGCGGCAGCCGGGCTTTTCGATACGGAGGATAAGATAGACCTTGTGATCGGCCATATCCCGCAGGCGGATTTCATCCGGCGCGCGCATCTTGTGATACACGGCTTTGATATCTATAATGCGCAGACCGTGCGGTTCATGAAGGCGCTGATGCACACGGCGCAGGATACGGTCATGTCTTTTTACTATGCGCCCAGCGGCCCGGACGGCGAGGTGTATGATATCTGCACGGAAAACCGGGAAAAATTTCTTGTGGATGCGATGAAGCTGGGGCTTGAAACAGAAATCGTGACGGAGGACAAAGCGGCATCGCCGGATATCCTGCACATCGAAAAGAATCTTTACGCCTATCCGGCCGAAAAAAGAGGACGGGCAAAAGATGTGCGCCTGATGCGCGCCCCGGGCATAGAAGAGGAGGTGCGCGCGGTATGCGCACAGGCGGTATGGATGAAACAAAAATGCGGTTATGATTACCGTGATATGGCGGTCGTATATGGAAGCGCGGAGCGTTACAGGTCTGCGGTGGCACGAGTGTTCGGTCAGGCGGGGATTCCCTGCTTTGCCGGGGAAAGGAGGACGCTCGACCAATGCGCGATGAGCACCTTTCTTCTGACGGCGATCGAGCTCATGCAGGGCAGGCTGAAAAAAGACACGCTGCTCGCCCACGCCAAGACCGGGCTGTGCGGCATTGCGGAGCGAGAAATGTACGCTCTTGAAAATTATGTATTTTCCAATGTGCGGGACGGCTTTGCGTTCACATTCCCATTCCGGGATGAGGCCGCGGAGCGCGCACGCGCCGTGCTGATGGAGCCTATTCTGAGAATGAGGGAGGCCGCGCGGAGGGAAGAAACAGCGGGCGGCATGATCGACTGCCTGCTTGCCTACATGGAAGAACGGAACACGGCGGAAAAGCTGACGCAGCAGATAAGGGCCGCGGAGGCTGCGGGGCTTTCGGAAAGTGCGGAATACAGCGCGCAGGTGCTGGAAAAAACGCTGCGCATTCTTGCACAGGCAAAAGAAATATTGGGGGAACGCCCCATGAAAAAAACGCAGCTTTTAGGACTGATCAGAACGGGGCTCAAAGCGCGGAGGATCGGCGTGATCCCGCCGGGTGCGGACGAGATCGCGGCAGGGGAGGTCTCCTATATCCGGCTGGGGGACGTCAAGGCCGTATTTGTCCTCGGTCTTAACGACGGCATTCTGCCGGACTACGGGCAAAGCTCGGATATCCTTGCGGACCATGAACGCGAGCTTTTGCTGTCGCAGACTGCGGGGCTCCTGTTTACAGGCAATGTGGAGAAACAGAAGCTGGCAGTTTTGAAAATTTTTACCCGCCCGGAGGAGAAGCTTTTTTTAAGCTATGTAGACGACGGAAAAGAAAAACCATCGCCGCTCGTAGATAAACTGCACAGTCTGTTTGCGGAAATAGGCGAGACGGAAGCGGGCCGATGGGCGCTGCGGCTGAAGCAGAATGCTTATCTTAAAACGGCGCAGGCCCTGCGCTCCCTCGGAAGCGGGCAGGGGCTTTCCTGCCCGGAAGAAACGGTTTCCACGGTATTGAACGACAAAGAATTCCCCGCGCGGCTGCGCGCGATCCTTTGGGGAACCCAGAACGCGAACGCTGCGAAACGGCTTTCGCCGGAAACGGCGTCTGCGCTGTACCGCGAGATCAAAGGAAGCGCCAGCAGGCTGGAGCAGTATTACGAATGCCCATATAAGCATTTTATCGGCTATGGGCTCGGAGTGACGCCGCCGCGGGAATATACGATCGATCCGCTTGACGTAGGAAATTACGCGCACAGGCTGCTTGAGCTTTTGACAAACAGGATCAAAGAGAGCGGAAAGCGCTGGAACGAGCTCCCGGAGGAACGATTTGAGGAATATATCGTGCAGAGCACAAAGCAGGCGCGCGCAGAGCAGGAGAAGTATACGCTGAACAAGCATAACGAAAATGTGCTCCGCGCGATCGAGCGGGAGACGCGCCTCGCTGCGCGGGCGATCCGCCTGCAGGCGGGCCGGTCTGCCCTGCAGCCGTACGAAACGGAATGCAGGTTTGAAAAGAAGCTTTCGGACGGGCTTACGCTCACCGGGAAGATCGACCGGATCGATACGGCACAGCTCGATGGCAAGACATATTACGAGATCGTGGATTATAAAACGGGAACGCCTCATTTCTCCATGCGGGAGCTTGCTGGCGGCCTGTCTCTGCAGCTGATGGTCTATATCATGGCGGCGGCAGAGCTGCTCGGCGCAGACGCGGAGTTCGCCGGAGCCAATTATTTCAGGATTCATCTTCCGGCTTTTGAAGAAGCGGAAAAAACGCCGGAGGAGGATTTCGAAATGGAGGGCGTATGCGGCGTGGATTTTGAGACCGCACAGAAGCTGTACGGCGGCTCGGGAGACGTCGTGCTTACGATCGCACTCGCCAGAAAAAAAGACGGCGGCATCAAGGGAGCGGGCAAGGACAGGATGTTCTCACAGGAGGAAATAGAAAAGCTTCTCGCGTTTTCGGAACGGCTGGCCGAGGAGGCCGTGCAGGAGATGAAAGCGGGCAATACGCAGATCAGCCCCTACCGTCTGGACGGAAAGACCGGCTGTGACTACTGCGAGTTTTCGGGGATATGCATGTTTGATGAAGCGTATCCGGGGAACCGTCCGCGCGGGATAGAGCCGGTAGAGCGGGAAGAGCTGTTGAATGGCGAAACGCGGTGTCCGCAGACAGAAAAAACGGACGGGTCCGTTTCAGAAAGGGAAAGGAGGGCAGGAGCTCTTGAAGCTGACGGAAACACAGGCGCAGGCCGTTGAGACGCAAACGGAGAACGTATTGGTGTCCGCTGCGGCGGGAAGCGGAAAAACGAGCGTTCTGGCAAAGCGCGTGGCGCGCCTTGTTGAAAGCGGAGAAGACATACGGGCGATGCTCGTCATGACTTTTACGAATGCGGCAGCGGCGGAGATGCGCCAGCGCATCGCGCGGGAATTGCGGGGAAAAGCCGTCAGGACAGGGAACGGACGGCTTTACATGCAGGCGGAATTCGTCGCGGCGGCGGATATTTCCACATTCCACAGCTTCTGCGGAAAGGTGGTGCGGCAGAATTATGCGCTTCTCGGCCTTTCGCCGGGTATGCGCATTCTGGATGAGGGCGGGATGAACCGCATGAAGTCTGAGGCCGCCCGCGCACTGTTTGACGACCTGTATGAAGAAGAAAATGCAGATTTTCTGCGGCTGCTCGCGCGGTATACGCGAAGGAGCGACGACCGGACCCTTGCAGACTATCTGTTCCGCATCTATGATTATCTGATGAGCAGGCCGGATCCGTTCGGATGGGCGGAATGGTCCGAGAACAAGAATGGCCCGGCCTATATTGCATGGCTGGAAGAAAGACACAAGGAAAGCATAACGGACTGTATCGCTCAGGCTGAACGGTGGATCGCGGCCGCAGCGGCAGTCTCGCGCGGCACGGAAGAAAAACAGTTTGCACAGGACGAGGCATGCGCCGCTATGCTGCGGGAAATGCGGGAATATGCAAGGAGAAGCGGCGCGCAGGATTTTTTTGCGCGCTACGGAGATGCCAAGCTGCCGAATATCGTGCGGGGAATGGCGGAGGAACGAAAAGAACGCATTCAAGGCATGTATAAGGAAGCGCGAAAAAAGCTGAAGGAGGCCCTCGAAAAAGCGCGGCAGCCGTTTTTGCAGCGGGCAGAGCAGGAGCTCACGCATACGCAGCCGGACGTACGCGCCATGATGAGGCTCGTTCGTGCGTTCCACGAACGGTATGCACGGAATAAAGAGGAAACGAATGTGCTTGATTATGCTGATATGGAGCATTTTGCCCTCCGCGCGCTTTCCGACGGCGCGGTACGGGGCATGTATACGGATACATACCGGCATGTTTTTGTAGACGAATATCAGGACACGAATCCCGTTCAGGAAGAGATCGTGCGCGCCGTCTCGGGCGGCGGCAGCCTGTTCATGGTGGGAGATATCAAGCAGAGCATCTATAAATTCCGTCTGGCCGATCCTATGATCTTCCGGGAAAAGGCGCAGGAATTCCGTACGGGCGCGGCGAGCGGCGAGCTTATCCTGATGAACGATAATTTCCGCAGCCGGAGGGGCGTGATCGACGCGGTAAACGGCATTATGGAGCGGGTCATGTGCGAGGAGCTTGGCGAGGTCTGCTACGATGAGAATGAGCGTCTGCGCGGCAGTACGGCAGGCGGGGAGGCGCGTCTTTTGCTGTGCGCGGGAACAGACGGAGAACGTGCCGGGAACCGGCATAGCAAACAGGCAGGGATACTTGCTGCGGAAATTGCACGCGAGCTTTCCGGAACGGTCGCAGATAAACAAACGGGCAAACAAAGGGCCGTGGCCTGCGGCGATATCGCGGTGCTGCTCCGCTCGCGCAGCGAGCTTATTTACCAGCTGAAATCCGAGCTCGACCAGAGGGGGATCCCCTGCGCGGTGGATGTGGAACAGGCGCGGGATATCCGGGAGATAGAGCTTTTTATGAATGTGCTTCGTCTGACGGATAATCCCTGTCAGGATGTTCCCCTGCTTTCGGTTCTGCGTTCATACATCGGAGGGATGGACGAAGAAGATTTCGCACGGATACGGATCGCGTGCGGCAAGGAAAGGGAACCGTTCTATCGAAGCGCGGACCGTTACGCCAGAGAGGAAAAGGACGAAACGGCGCGCAGGCTGCGTACGTTCTATGCGAAAATGAAATTTCTGCGTACCTGCGCGGCGGCGCTTTCTCTGCCGGAATTTCTTGCGCGGGCCGTACAGGAGACGGATTTTGAGACCTATCTTGCCTGTGTGCCGGGCGGAGGCATGAAGCAGGGCGTATTCGCACAATTTATCGCAATGGCGTCGGAGCTCGCGGCACAGGAAAACAGCCTGTACCTGTTGCTGCAGGCGCTGCGGGAGATCAAACGGAAAAACGGCGCATATCTGAAAGCAGCGGTGCACACGGGCGATGCGGACTGCGTGCATATCACGACGATACACGCGTCGAAGGGGCTGGAATATCCAATCGTTTATATCGCGGGGCTGGAACGCGCGCTTACCGTGCAGGATTTCCGGAACAGGATGCTCATCCATGCAGATTTTGGCTTGGTCACGCAATATATCGATGAAGAAGCATTCGTACGGAAAGAGACTGCGGAGCTGGAACTCGCAAAACGGCAGATCCGGCGTGAATATCTGTCCGAGGAACTGCGTGTTCTCTATGTGGCAATGACGCGCGCGCGGGAAAAGCTGGTTCTTGCAGGCAGTGTAAGCGATCTGGAGCGTGCGCGTGCGCGGTGGCAGCTGATACACGATGTGGGGAATTATGAGGAGGCGCGGTCGATGCTGGATTGGATCGCCGCCGCCAATCAGGACGGGCTGATACCGGTGAAAGTATGCGGAGGAACGGAGCAGACGGAAGAGCAGGTTCTGCCCGATATGCAAAAAGAGCTTGAACGGCTGCGCGGGCTGTCCGCCCGTGCGGAGCTTTTGAGCGCGGAAAAGACGGCTGCCGTTCCGGCAAAGGTATCGGTGAGTGCGGTAAAGCAGGCGCAAAACATACGGCGCTTTTTGCGGCCCGTGCTTCCGGACGATGGGGAGGAGATCACAGGTGCACGCCTCGGTACGCTCATACACAGCGTGATGGAGCACGTTGTCTGTACCGGAGGAGACGCCGTGCAGGCGGCGGAACGCATGCTTGGGAACAAGCTTCTTACAAAGCAGGAGCACAGCGCTGTGCTCAAAAACAGGGAATGGATCGATGGCTTTCTGAAAACGCCGTTGTATGTCCGCCTGCGGAATGCAAAGCGGGTGCTGCGCGAGCAGCCCTTCAATTTGGAGGTAGAGGCGGACAGTATCGGCTATGAGGGCAGCGGAACGATGCTGGTACAGGGGATTTTAGATCTGGCGTTTTTGGAGGACGGGTGGGTGCTCGTGGACTATAAAACAGACCGTGTGACAAAGGAGACGCTGGCACAGACTGCACAGGGTTATGCAGTACAGCTTGCGCTCTATGCGCGCGCTCTTGCTGAAATAACGGGGATACCCGTCAAAGAAAGATATTTGTATTTTCTGCGTATGCAGGAATGCGTAAAGGTATGATCGGCACAATGGAATGAGGAAAAAGCAAATGGCGAGATTTACAGCGGATTTTATAGTGACGCGTCCGGATGCGGACCGGTTTATTGCTTTTGTAGCACAGGATTTCTTTCAAAAGGAAGGCTTTCAATATGTAAGCTTTAAAGGAGAAAATGTCTGGAGAAAAGGAATGGGCGCGCTTGCAGCTCCGCGGTTCATGAAGCTGGAATTCAAAGACGGAAGGGTCCATCTCGAAGCATGGCTGCGGACCGTTTGGCTGCCGGGCGTATATGGCAAAGAGATGGACCTTACGGGCGCATGGGGCTTTGCGGTAAAAGAGCTGTTCCGCGGAACGGTACAGCAGCTTATCGGTCTGCTTCAGCAGCCGCAAATGGTAAACGGTACGCAGCAGCCTCCGCACATGCAGCCGCAGATGTCATGCGGAGAACAGGCCGCTCCCTCCTGCGGCAAGATACAGGCGGCAGGCCCGGAGCCGCAGCAGCCGGTTCCGGTCATCGTGCATAGTACGCAGGGAAGCGCTGTACTGGCGCTGGTTATGGGCCTCGTCGGCTTGTTGGGGTTATTGATTCCGATCGCCGGCATCGTATGCGGTGTGATCGCGATTCTGAGCGGAATGAAAGGGAGGTGTTCTCCGGCAGGCGGCATGGCAACGGCAGGGTTTATTCTTGGGATCATTGCCATCGTGCTTTCTGCCGCCTCATGGGCATTGACTGTTATTGTAGCGTTCATGAGACTATGACGGCGTACATCAGGCAGGTCTCACTGCGCGCAGATAAAAAAGAAGAAATAAAGCGCTCCTACCTGTGGTCTATCCCGGCGATCCGCAGATTAAAAACGATCGAATTATCAAAGCCGGTCACTTTCCTGGTAGGAGAAAACGGCTCCGGAAAATCAACGTTTCTGGAAGGAGTGGCGGTGGCGAGCGGCTTCAATGCGGAGGGCGGCTCGAAAAACTTCAATTTTTCGTCGCGCGATACGCATTCGAAGCTGCACGAATATCTGCGCATCTCCCGCGGGATCCCCTTTGCACGAGACGGCTTTTTTCTGCGCGCGGAGAGCTTTTATAACGTTGCCTCCAATGTAGATGAAATGGAAGAGGCGCGCGAGGGTCTGTATGATTCCTATGGCGGCGCTTCCCTCCACGCCCAGTCGCACGGGGAAAGCTTTATGGCGCTTATACAAAACCGGTTTTGGGGAAACGGCCTTTACCTCCTCGACGAGCCGGAGGCGGCGCTTTCGCCCGCGCGCCAGATGGCTCTGCTTTCCCTGCTCCACAGTCTGGTACGGCAAAACTCTCAGTTCATCATCGCAACACATTCGCCGATTTTGATGGCCTACCCGAATGCGGACATTTTCGTGTTCGACGGATCGGGCGTCCATAAAACGCCCTATGAGCAAACGGAACACTATTTTATCACCAAACGTTTTTTAGACCAGCCGCAGCGTATGCTCGGGGAATTGCTGGGGCCGGACGAAACGGAATAAAAAAAGAGGCAGCCGCCTCTTTTTTTAGATGATAGTCTGCCGTCAATATCCCTGCTGTTCGATATATTGTGCGATATCTTCGATTATTTTTTGATGCTCTTCTGTTTGCGGCAGTGTACGCAGCCGCTCTGCAAGCTCTGCGCTGCGGAATATACAGCCCGGGAGTGCAGGAGCGATCTCTGCGATGAAGTCCGCATCCATCGCATCGGAATAGAGCTTTGCGTCCGTGATCCTGCCGTCCTTTGTAGAGAGAAGCAGTTCGACGCCCCCCCACGGGAAACGCGTTTTGATCGTGATGTCAAATTTCGGGGATTCCCCAAAGATCCATTCCCAGCTTGCGTTGCGTTTTTCGATGGCCGCGATCTCGCTCCATGCCGTCTGTGTAAACGGATAATCCTGCGTTTGTCCGTATTCGGCGGAAAAGGCTTTTTTCAGGGCCTCCGTCATTTTGGCGGGTGTGATCTCCGGATTCAGCTCCGCAAGATTCACCACCCGGGAGCGGACAGATGCGATGCCCTTGGATTCTATTTTGTCCTTAGGTACGGCAAGATATCCCGAAAGCTTTCCCATATCGGAATCGATCAGGATGGTTCCATGGTGGAACGCGCCGTTTTTGCGCATGCAGAATGCGTTGCCCGAAAATTTCCGCCCATCCGCCAGAATATCATTCCTGCCGGAAAATGCGGCGTCTATACCGAACATACGTGCAGCATCCAGCATCACCTTCAGCTGGCGGTGAAGGTCATAGCGTTCCTTAGAAGCGATGAATGAAAAATTGAGATTCCCAAGATCGTGAAAGACAGCGCCGCCGCCCGAAATGCGCCGCGCAAGCTTCCCGCCGTCCCGCTCCAGCTTTTCATGCCTGCATTCTCCCCAAGCATTTTGGTTTTTCCCGATAATGACGGAGTCGGAATGCGTATATAAATAAAGTACGACCTCCTCCGGCTTGATGTGCGAAAGGATATATTCCTCTACGGCAAGTGTGCGGTGCGGGTCGTTGCTGTCCGATACATAAAAATATTGCTTGTTTTGCATAAAGCTCTCCTTTTTTTGTTCCCTATAATATAATTATAGAAAAAAAGTGAATATCGCGCAAGCTTGCCGTTGCGTCCGGCACAGCTTTATATTATGATAAGAAAGAAAGGACGGAAAACAGCGTGAAATGTTATCAGGCGGAGACGCATTGTCATACAAGCGAGGTAAGCCCGTGTTCGCGTATCCCGGCACACTATCTGGTAGAGGGATATTTAGATGCAGGCTACCGTTATATGTTTGTGACCGATCACTATCATCCTGTGGTGCTGGAGCACCCGTCGCTGGACGGTAAAACATGGGAGGAACGCATCGATTTTTTCTGGAGCGGCTATGAAGCGGCACGCAAGGCGGCGGAGGGCAGCGGGCTGCTCGTCCTGCCTGCAATGGAGGTCGCGCTCAATATCCAGCCGAACGGCTTGGGCGATGACTTCCTTATTTACGGGGCAAGCAAGGAATTTTTGAAAAGCGAGCCCTATCTGTATAGGCTTGGTTATCAGGATTTTTATCGGAAGATGCACGAGAATGGCTTCTTGGTGTTTCAGGCGCATCCCTACCGCTATGGCCTCCATCCGGTCGAACCCATCTGTTATGATGGGATAGAGATGGTCAATACGCATCCGCGGCATTTGTCGCACAATGCTTTAGCGGCGAAATTTGCGACGGAGCATGGCCTGTGGGTCATCGGCGGCAGCGACGCGCACGGCGAGGAGGATATCGGACGGGGCGGCGTGATGTTGCCGGACGGCATAGAAAGCGCGGGAGATTTTATACAATATTATAAAGAAAACGGTTCGCCGGAGCTAATCGTTACATTCGGCGCATAAAAAACAGTTTATTCGCCGGGAATTGTGGTTATTTATAGGAAGAATATCATGATAGACAGTAGCTATCTTCTATTATGGATAAATGATTGAGGGAAAAGAGGTAAAAGTAATGGCACAGAAAGTTTCAAAGGACATGAATATCATGGACATTCTGCAGATCGATGAAGGGCTTGCACCGATCTTTATGGAAGCAGGCATGGGCTGCCTTGGATGCGCAGCGGCGCATTTTGAGAATCTGGAGCAAGCCTGCGCAGTACACGGGATCGACGCAGATGCGCTGGAAGCAAAGCTGAACGCCTATCTGGAAGCAAAATAAAAAAACGGCGGAACGATTCCGCTCGATATTACAAACAAAGGAGTAAAGGGAATGGAAAAGTACGTATGCACGATTTGCGGTTATGTTTATGACCCGGAAGCGGGCGATCCGGATAACGGGATCGCACCGGGCACGAAATGGGAAGATGTTTCGGAAGATTGGGTATGCCCCCTCTGCGGTGCGGATAAATCCGCTTTCGAAAAAGAATAATCAGAGCATAGAGCATCAGAAAGGCTGGCCGCCGTTTGGAGCCAGCCTTTTTTTGTTCGCTCCGCGGCAATAGAAAAAACGATACAGGTGGGCGAAAGCACAGGAAGGCGCGGCGGGAAAGCTTGACACACAGCGGCTGGAACGGTATGATAACGCATATATGAAAAGAAACGGGATTGCCGGGAAAACAGCGCACGGAACGGCCGGTGCGCGCAAAAGGAGAAGCGTTCTATGAAACGGAAATTGTGCTGTCTGGCATGCATCCTTGCCGCGGCATTTGCTTTTTGGGGGTGTGCGGCGGATGCCAACGGTACGTCTGCGGTGACGCCTGCGGCGGCGGAAAATACTGTGCGGGAAAGTGCGGCGGAGCCATCTGCGGTCCTTGAAACAAAAACTGAAAAGAGCGGGGATGCGGAGGCGGACAGCACGGCTGCGACAGGCGAAATGGAAATAGCGGATCCCTCCGCTCAGCCGGAAGAAGCAAAACCTCTTATTTACAGCGAGAGGTACGAAGGGGACGGATATTCTTTCCGCTATCCGGAGGAGACAGAGATCCTCACTGATACGGAGACACTGAAATCCTTTCTGCTCCCGGATGGAGACTGCGTGCTGAATATAACGCGCATCAATTTGAGCGGGCAGGACATCACGCTCGATGAGGCGCTTCCTGTTTATGAAAAAACGCTGGAAGAGCAGGGGAATATCGTTACGGAAAGCGGCAGCATTGAAGGACTCTCCTATGATAATGCACTGCTTGAGGTTCGCCTGCAGGAAGAGGGCTCCGCGGAAATGACAGATTCCGTACAGGCATTTTTTATGGCGGACGATTATAATTATACCTTTACGGTATCTTCTCATAAAAAGGATACCAGCGAAATGAAAGAGATCGTAACGCGGCTCGCAAAAAGCTTCCGGACAGAAAATCAGGAATAGGTATAGACTTTTTTAATGAAAGGGCGTTTCCTTTGAAAGGAGAGCGCCCGTTTTTGTATGTAAACAGCGCATTTTTGGCGCAACTAAGGGGTCTGCGAAAAAAAGAGAAAAAAAGTAAAAAAAGTAGTTGACATGGGGAATGGAGTTTGGTATTATAAATGAGCCGCAAAAAAAGCGGCGGACCTTGAAAAATCAATACAGTACCAAGAACGAAAAGGAAATGCTTGAAAGCGGAGCCTAGGTCAAGAGATTAGTTAAAGACATCTGAGAAGATGTTAAGATTTTAATTAAGAGTTTGATCCTGGCTCAGGACGAACGCTGGCGGCGTGCTTAACACATGCAAGTCGAACGAAGTTATCCAGACAGAAGCCTTCGGGTGGAAGATTGGATATACTTAGTGGCGGACGGGTGAGTAACGCGTGAGCAACCTGCCCTGCAAAGGGGGACAACAGTTGGAAACGACTGCTAATACCGCATGAGACCACGAAACCGCATGGTTTTGAGGTAAAAGGATTTATTCGATGCAGGATGGGCTCGCGTCCCATTAGATAGTTGGTGAGGTAACGGCCCACCAAGTCAACGATGGGTAGCCGACCTGAGAGGGTGATCGGCCACACTGGAACTGAGACACGGTCCAGACTCCTACGGGAGGCAGCAGTGGGGAATATTGGGCAATGGGGGAAACCCTGACCCAGCAACGCCGCGTGAGGGAAGAAGGTCTTCGGATTGTAAACCTTTGTCCTATGGGACGAAGAAAGTGACGGTACCATAGGAGGAAGCTCCGGCTAACTACGTGCCAGCAGCCGCGGTAATACGTAGGGAGCGAGCGTTGTCCGGAATTACTGGGCGTAAAGGGTGCGTAGGTGGTCAAGTAAGTCAGATGTGAAAGACCGGGGCTTAACCCCGGGATTGCATTTGAAACTGTTTGACTTGAGTACAGGAGAGGGAAGTGGAATTCCTAGTGTAGCGGTGAAATGCGTAGATATTAGGAGGAACACCAGTGGCGAAGGCGACTTTCTGGACTGCAACTGACACTGAGGCACGAAAGCGTGGGGAGCAAACAGGATTAGATACCCTGGTAGTCCACGCCGTAAACGATGGATACTAGGTGTGGGGCCCGATAGGGTTCCGTGCCGAAGCAAACGCATTAAGTATCCCGCCTGGGGAGTACGATCGCAAGGTTGAAACTCAAAGGAATTGACGGGGGCCCGCACAAGCAGCGGAGCATGTGGTTTAATTCGAAGCAACGCGAAGAACCTTACCAAGGCTTGACATCCTCTGACGGCTGTAGAGATACAGCTTCCCTTCGGGGCAGAGAGACAGGTGGTGCATGGTTGTCGTCAGCTCGTGTCGTGAGATGTTGGGTTAAGTCCCGCAACGAGCGCAACCCTTATTGCTAGTTGCCAGCACGTCATGGTGGGAACTCTAGTGAGACTGCCGGGGACAACTCGGAGGAAGGTGGGGACGACGTCAAATCATCATGCCCCTTATGTCTTGGGCTACACACGTGCTACAATGGCCGGTACAAAGGGCAGCGACGTCGTAAGGCAGAGCGAATCTCAAAAAGCCGGTCCCAGTTCGGATTGTGGGCTGCAACCCGCCCACATGAAGTCGGAGTTGCTAGTAATCGCGAATCAGCATGTCGCGGTGAATGCGTTCCCGGGCCTTGTACACACCGCCCGTCACACCACGGAAGTTGGGAGCACCCGAAGCCAGTGGCTTAACCGCAAGGAGAGAGCTGTCGAAGGTGAGATCAATGACTGGGGTGAAGTCGTAACAAGGTAGCCGTATCGGAAGGTGCGGCTGGATCACCTCCTTTCTAGGGTGTAGAAAAGAGAAGACTAAGGAGAAGCGAGTAGAGGATTTTCTTTTCGGTACTGTAGAGATTGAAGAGCAGCAAACTGCATAGGAAGCCTTTTAGAGCACATACAGGGATGTATGTGATTTAAAATGGGGGTGTAGCTCAGCTGGGAGAGCACCTGCCTTGCAAGCAGGGGGTCAGCGGTTCGATTCCGCTCATCTCCACCAAGTGGGGGAAAGCGGGAGACACCGAAGCAGCTAACTGAAGATGGGCTTTTAGCTCAGCAGGTTAGAGCACACGCCTGATAAGCGTGAGGTCGGTGGTTCGAGTCCACTAAAGCCCACCATGGCAAATGCGTTAAAGCAGAGTGCCGAAGCACATTGAAAACTGAATAGTAAACCGAAAGAGAAAAGCGAAACGATATCTAGAAAGAACTAATCTGCAAAGATGAAAAAGGGTAAGATATAATTTTGCGAAAGTCTTAGGGAGAGAGAAGTAGACGAAAAGATCAAGCTATGAAGAGCACAGGGTGAATGCCTTGGCATCAAGAACCGAAGAAGGACGTGTCAAGCTGCGAAAAGCTGCGGGGAGTTGCAAGCAAACATTGATCCGCAGATATCCGAATGAGGGAACTCAGCACATGTAATAGTGTGTTACCATATACTGAATCCATAGGTATATGGGGGGAACCCGGTGAACTGAAACATCTAAGTAGCCGGAGGAAAGGAAAACAACCGTGATTCTCAAAGTAGCGGCGAGCGAAATGGGAAGAGGCCAAACCGGAAGTCTTCGGACATCCGGGGTTGCGGACCCATATAATCGATCTGACGAATATAGCTGAATAGCATTGGAAAGTGCAGCCAAAGAGGGTAAAAGCCCCGTAAGCGAAATACGAGTTAGCGAGATGGGCACCAGAGTACCACGGGGCACGTGAAACCCAGTGGGAAGCCGGGAGGACCACCTTCCAAGCCTAAATATTCCTTGATGACCGATAGAGAAATAGTACCGTGAGGGAAAGGTGAAAAGCACCCCGGGAGGGGAGTGAAAGAGAACCTGAAACCTTGTGCTTACAAGCAGTGGGGGCACTATTAGAAAGTGTGACCACGTACTTTTTGTAGAACGGGCCAGCGAGTTACGGTATGTAGCGAGGTTAAGTGACTGGAGTCACGGAGCCGAAGGGAGACCGAGTCTGAATAGGGCGTTAAGTTGCATGCTGTAGACCCGAAACCGGGCGACCTACCCATGAGCAGGTTGAAGCGGTGGTAAAACACCGTGGAGGACCGAACCACACGTATGTTGAAAAATGCGGGGATGACTTGTGGGTAGCGGAGAAATTCCAATCGAGCTCGGAGATAGCTGGTTCTCCTCGAAATAGCTTTAGGGCTAGCCTCAAGTGAAGATATATGGGGGTAGAGCACTGAATGGACTAGGGGGCTTCACGGCTTACCGAATCTTATCAAACTCCGAATACCATATATTACCTGCTTGGGAGTCAGACAGTGTGAGATAAGTTTCATTGTCAAAAGGGAAAGAGCCCAGATCATCAACTAAGGTCCCAAAGTGTAAGTTAAGTGGAAAAGGATGTGGAATTGCAGAGACAACTAGGATGTTGGCTCAGAAGCAGCCACTCATTTAAAGAGTGCGTAACAGCTCACTAGTCGAGTGATTGTGCGCCGAAAATGTCCGGGGCTAAAACTTACCACCGAAGTTATGGGTGCAGCGTTTTCAACAATGCTGAAGAAGGTGTCGGGAAAAGGACACGTAGCAAACCGGGAAAAAGGAGGTTTGCGTCAAATCCAACAGGATAGAACCTGAAGAATCAGGCGGTATTGTTGAAAACGTTGCGCGGTAGAGGAGCATCGTATTTGGATTGAAGCCATACCGAGAGGAGTGGTGGACCGGATACGAGAGAGAATGCTGGCATAAGTAGCGAGAGTGAGGTGAGAATCCTCACCGTCGAAAGCCTAAGGTTTCCTGGGGAAGGCTCGTCCGCCCAGGGTAAGTCGGGACCTAAGCCGAGGACAGTATAGTCGTAGGCGATGGACAACAGGTTGATATTCCTGTACTACCGGTCATTCGTTTGACTGAAGCAGTGACACAGGAGGATAGCAGAAGCGCCTTGATGGTAGAGGGCGTCTAAGCACTGAGGGTGGAAATTAGTGAAGTACGGTTTCCATAAAGCCTGAGGTGTGATGGGGACAGAAAATAAGTATGGAAGTCTGTGAATCCACACTGGCGAGAAAAGCTGCTAAGGAGAATGACAGGTACCCGTACCGCAAACCGACACAGGTAGGCGAGGAGAGAATCCTAAGACGATCGGGAGAAGCATTGTTAAGGAACTCGGCAAAATGACTCCGTAACTTCGGGATAAGGAGTGCCTAGCAATAGGTCGCAGTGAATAGGCCCAAGCGACTGTTTAGCAAAAACACAGGTCTGTGCGAAATCGAGAGATGAAGTATACGGGCTGACGCCTGCCCAGTGCTGGAAGGTTAAGGGGAACTGTTAGCGCAAGCGAAGCAGGGAACTTAAGCCCCAGTGAACGGCGGCCGTAACTATAACGGTCCTAAGGTAGCGAAATTCCTTGTCGGGTAAGTTCCGACCCGCACGAATGGCGTAACGACTTGGGCACTGTCTCAACAATGTACCCGGCGAAATTGTAGTATGAGTGAAGATGCTCATTACCCGCGATAGGACGGAAAGACCCCGTAGAGCTTTACTGCAACTTGGCATTGGATTTTGGTATTGGATGTACAGGATAGGTGGGAGGCTGAGAAGCGTTGACGCCAGTTGACGCAGAGCCGCTGTTGGGATACCACCCTTCTAATACTAGGGTTCTAACATGAGGCCGTGATCCGGCTCATGGACAGTACCAGGTGGGCAGTTTGACTGGGGCGGTCGCCTCCGAAAGAGTAACGGAGGCGCCCAAAGGTTTCCTCAGAATGGTCGGAAATCATTCATTAGAGTGCAAATGCATAAGGGAGCTTGACTGCGAGAGAGACATCTCGAGCAGGGACGAAAGTCGGGATTAGTGATCCGGCGGTATGAGAGTGGAATTGCCGTCGCTCAACGGATAAAAGCTACCTCGGGGATAACAGGCTTATCTCCCCCAAGAGTCCACATCGACGGGGAGGTTTGGCACCTCGATGTCGGCTCGTCGCATCCTGGGGCTGAAGCAGGTCCCAAGGGTTTGGCTGTTCGCCAATTAAAGCGGCACGCGAGCTGGGTTCAGAACGTCGTGAGACAGTTCGGTCCCTATCCATCGTGGGCGCAGGAAGTTTGAGTGGAGCTGTCCTTAGTACGAGAGGACCGGGATGGACGTACCAATGGTGCACCAGTTGTCGTGCCAACGGCATGGCTGGGTAGCTACGTACGGACGGGATAAACGCTGAAGGCATCTAAGCGTGAAGCCCCCCACAAGATAAGACTTCCCATCCTTTATGGAGTAAGACCCCTTGAAGACTACAAGGTTGATAGGCTGGAGGTGTAAGTACAGCAATGTATTCAGCTGACCAGTACTAATAGGTCGAGGGCTTGATCAACGAAAGTTGATTCAACAGTCTAACTAACAACTTTAAGACTTATCTCTTTCCTTACTACTATTCAGTTTTCAGTGTGTTTCACTGATGAAAACGGAAGATAGAATACTTCCAATAATTAAATAGTTTTGAAATTTCCGGTGGCGATAGCTAAGGGGATCCACCTGTTCCCATTCCGAACACAGAAGTTAAGCCCTTATACGCCCAAAGTACTTGGCTGGAGACGGCCCGGGAGGATAGGTAGCTGCCGGATTCTATTTTCAATATCCTATGTAGAGGGTCCTTTTGCCAAGTGCTTAAGGGCTTTTTACTTTTCTGTTTTTTGCTCAGCCTGTCTTTCTTTTGTCTGCATTGACCGGGGCATGCAGATATGCTAAACTTTTAAGAGTCGAGGTGTAGGCAGCTTGTGGGAAGCAGATGGGCCCTGTCCGGAGAATGACGGGCATACTGGACTTTCCGCTGCCGAAGCATAGCATATATGGAAGGAAAACCAATGGATAAAATTGCAGTATTGATCCCATGCTACAACGAAAGCAGAACGATCGGTAAGGTAGTCAGTGACTACAAAGCGGCCTTGCCGGAGGCAACGATTTATGTTTATGACAATAATTCTGTTGACCATACGGACGAGATCGCGCGGGAGGCAGGCGCAGTCGTCCGGTATGAGCGGCAGCAGGGTAAGGGGAATGTGATCAGAAGAATGTTCCGCGAAATTGAAGCGGAATGTTACCTGATGATAGACGGAGACGATACCTATCCGGCGGAATATGCGCGGCAGATGGTGACGGAGGTGCTTGAAAAGCAGGCCGATATGGTGGTGGGCGACAGGCTTTCCTCCACCTATTTCACGGAAAATAAGCGCCCGTTCCACAATATGGGGAATTCATTGGTGCGCAAATCGATCAATGCACTTTTTAAAAGTGATATCAAGGATGTCATGACAGGCTACCGCGCATTCAGTTATCTGTTTGTGAAAACCTTTCCCGTGCTGTCAAAGGGTTTCGAGATAGAAACAGAAATGACGATACATGCAGTAGATAAAAATATGCGCGTTACAAACGTGATCATCGATTACCGGGACCGGCCGGAGGGAAGCGAATCAAAGCTCAATACCTATTCAGACGGCCTCAAGGTGCTCAAAACGATCTTCAAGTTCTATAAGAATTATAAGCCGCTGGCGTTTTTCTCCATTATTGGGCTCATTTTGTTTGTAATAGGCGTATGCTTTTTCCTGCCTGTTCTGGCCACCTATATTGAAACAGGACTTGTTCCGCAGTTCCCTTCCTTCATTGCAAGCGGGTTCTTTGTGCTTGCGGCGCTCCAATCGGTATTCGTTGGGCTGACCCTCGATGTTTTGCGCCAAAAGGACCGGCACGATTTCGAAATGCGCCTGAATGATATGCAGGCACGGTTTGGAAAGGAAAAGGAACAGTGAGCATGGAGTCCTCCTTTGCAAAAAACAGAAAGGGTATCCTTTTAATGATATTGTCCTCCGTATGTGTCTGTATCGGGCAGCTTTTCTGGAAGCTTTCCGCAACGGAAGGACTCTCTTTCATGATAGTCGGCTTTGTTTTTTATGCGCTGGGCGCTCTTATTATGCTTGTCGCCTATAAGTACGGAAGCCTTTCTGTACTTCAGCCCATGCTGAGCTTAAACTATATTTTTACGATTTTTCTTGCCGCTTTTGTATTGGGCGAGGTCATCACACCAACTAAGCTTGCCGGGATTCTGGTCATTACGGTGAGCGTCGTATTGATTGGAGGTGGAGACCGTTAACCCGCTGTATATTCTGATTCTGCTCATTATGACGATATTGGGCTCGGTCGCCGCGCTGTTTCTGAAAAAGGCTTCGTCCTTTCAGAACCTCAGAGAGCTTCTGTGCAACCGGAATCTTTACATTGGCGGCGTGCTTTATCTTGCTGCAGCCTTGCTCAATATTTATATTTTGCGGTTCCTCGATTATTCTGTGGTATTGCCGCTTACCTCGATTACCTATATTTGGACGATGATATTATCCTATCTTATTTTAAAGGAGAAGATCACCGCAAAAAAAATAATCGGAACGGTTGGGATCTTGATCGGCGCTTTGCTGATCACACTGTAGAAAAGCCGCGCTTCATGGGGCGCGCTCATTCAGAACATAAAAGGACGGAAACTATGGATGTTATGCTGAACAAGCCCTATCGGGTATCGCGGCCCGCTTTATGGCTGCTCCTTGGGCTCGGGGTCTGCGCATTGGCTGCGTTTGGGATAGAAGCCGGCTATAAAATATTATGGGAAAAGCTGATATCCGGACAACCGGCACAGAGCCCGGAGCGCATTGCCGGTTTTTTTGCGTTTGCCTATTTTATCTTTCTGCATTTTGTTATCAGGCCGGAACGCATTTATCAATTTATTTACCGATACCGTTTCGCGCTCGCACTCGCGGTTTTCGTGTTTTGCGTGGCGATGCAGTTCCATGGCTCGTCTATGAGCGTATGGAATGTCTATCTGGAGCCCGGCGACGAGCCGAGCCGTTTTCAGGAGCCTATTTTCGGGAGATACCGGGGGATCCGTTCGGATGAATGGAATGTATTTACGCCTCTTGCTCTGTCGCAGGAGTTCAATGACTATGGGATCATGAACCCGATATCCCGCGCATGGCCGACGGATATGCTGACGATCTATAATCAGCCGGTGTGGGATATCACGCTGATCGCAAAGCCCTTTTACTGGGGCTATCTTTTGCTCGGCCCGTCGTACGGGCTGTCATGGTTTTGGGCAGGCCGGCTGATCGCGCTGTTCCTCGTCACCTTTGAGCTGTTTATGCTGCTGACCAAAGGGAAAAAAGGATATTCCGTTATGGCGGCTTTCCTGATCGCATTCGCGCCGGTCGTGCAATGGTGGTTTGCCATCAATTTTTTTGTGGAGATGCTGGTGGCAGGGCAGCTTGCGATTTTGATGATCTATCATTTTATGAATACAGATCATTTGCTGAAAAAAGCGATTTACGCATTTGTGTTCGCGCTGTGCGGATTGGCTTATATTTTTGCGCTGTATCCGGCTTGGATGATACCGCTTCTCTATGTGTTCGCCGTTCTCGCAATATGGGTAATAGCCTCGAACTTCAAAAACGGAAAACGGAGAAAGGCGGAATGGTTCTATGTGATCGGCGCATTGCTTCTGATCGGCGGTATCGCGGGCTTCTGGTATCTGCGGTCGGAAGAGGCATTTGCACTCACCATGAACACGGCATATCCGGGAAAACGCGTCTATACGGGCGGCGATGTGCGCGGAATGCTGTTTGCCTATACGAGCAACCTTATCACGCCATACCTCAGCACACCCAATCCGTGCGAAGGGGCCATGATGTATGGCTTTTTCCCGTTGACGGAAATCATTGCACTGACCTATCTGATCAAAAAGAAGGGGAAAGACCTGTTAGTCGTTCTGCTGCTTCTGCTGGATGCCGCATTTCTGGCATTTGCAATATTCGGCGCACCGGAATGGCTGGCAAAGGCTACGCTGCTCTCGAATACGACTGCACGGATCCTTCCCATCATCTGTTTGATCGAGATCATCCTATATCTAAAAATATTGTCGGCGACCGACGAGCCATTGGCAGCGAAAAAATGGAGCAGAGCGGTATTCATCGTGCTCGGGATATTGCTTTCCTGTTTCGCCGTGTGGGCGGCCGCGCGCAGCATCGACCCGATCTTGCTTCCGGAGCACGGGGTGCCAAAAGCCTATTGGATCGGATTTGCCGCGATCATGAGTGCGTTCATGGCCTATTTCTTCCTGCATAGAAAAGGGCTGCTGAAGAAGCTGTTTATTATCTGTGTCTGTGCTCTCGCCTTTTTGTCCGGTGCATTCGTCAATCCGATCATGCGGACGGCAGATGCGATCTACGATAAACCGCTGGCCGAAGCGGTGCAGGAGCTCCAACAGGAAGAGCCGGGAACATGGATCGCAACAGATCAATACTCCAATTTTCTGATCGCAAATGGCGCGCCTACCATTACTTCAACGAATATCTTCCCTGCGCTCGAGCGGTGGGAGCTGCTTGACCCCGACGGAAAAAGCGAAGAGATCTATAACCGCTATGCCCACATTGTCCTATCCTTCACGGAGGAAGAGACGGCGTTTGAAAGCGGAGCGGCTGTAGATACGTTTACATTGAGGCTGAATCCCAACGATTTGTTTACTTTGGGCGTAGATTACATCTGCACATCGCCGGAAACCGATATTCCAACGGAGCACTTTGCAGGAACGCTGACGCTGGTTTATGAGGACAGCCGCGCGGTCATTTACCGTGTCGGTACGGACTAAAAGCCTTGCCGTATATGATCCGGCAGATGATATAGCATTCATGGAGCGAAAAGCATTCCCCTGCGGAATGCTTTTTTTGCGGCAGGTACAGACACGGTACAATGATATCCGCGCTTGGCTTTTGAACGGGTTCGCGCTGGCTGCGGAATGGCGGAAAGGAACAAAAAGAAAAGCCAGCATTCGAAAATACTGGCTTGCTCTGTTAACTTCTATCGATCAATATCTTCTCGGCCGTCTCCTGCGCCTGCGGCGGACGATTCGGAAATGACGTATCGTTCGCATGACGACGACAAATACTGCGAAGCATATTCCGATCCAGATGAGAACCCACATCAAAATGTAAGTATAGCTCCGCTCGAAAAGAGCTACTAACGCCCGGTTTTCATCAAGATTGAAACTGTATTCCGGATCGGAACTGATGATCTTGCCCGGAAGATCTGCATCATACCAGCCGGAGAAACGCCAGTCCTGAGCCGGAGAAGCGCCGACTGTCACTACGCTTCCGCCCGGATATGCACCTGTTCCCACAACCGTTCCCGTTCCCTCAGGGCTGACTGAAACGTCAAGCTGATAGGTCGCGGCGAATTTAGCCGTCAGCGTGGCAGGCGTATCGGCAGAAACGGTGAACGTATACTCAAGCTCCGTACTAATAGGCTCCTCCGAAGACGGATCCGCAAACCAGCCGATAAAATTATAGTTTTCCGCCGGAGCCGCCGTTACGGTAACGTTGTCGTTCAGCATATATTCTGTACCGCTCTGTGAAACGGTGCCGCCCTCCTGCGGGGAAGCATTGAGCGCAAACGTATATTTTTTTTCGAATCTTGCCACATAAGTCCGGTCTTCTTCAAGCGTGTAGGTGAATTCAGAACCGGATTCATCGACGGCGCTTCCATCCTCGCGGAACCAACCGGCAAAGATATAGCCGTCTTTTGGAACTGCTTTCACGACCGCATTCGTACCCTCGGAAATATCGCCGCCTCCGGGCATATCGTTGACAGTCACGTCGCCGCCGTCAGCTGGTTCTGCGGTGACTGTGACCGTATAGGCAAACGCAGGCGACGCAAATGCGAGCGTAAGTACTATGACGATCAGAAAAATAACAAATTTCTTCATAAAACTCTCCTAACTAATACATAATATTCTAACGGGAATCCAAAAAAGTGTCAATCGTTTGCGGAAACGTTTCAAAAAAGTTAATAATATGCAGGAAATATATAAAAAAGTGATTATACGGCATAAAAAACAGGGTAAATATATGACCGGAACAGTAACCCGGTAAAGGGCGGATATGCCCCGCCCGCAGGAATAGGAGGAAAAGAATGAAAGAAATTTTTCTGGCAGGCGGCTGCTTCTGGGGCGTGCAAAGGTATTATGATCAGATTGCCGGCGTGATCGGTACGCAGGTCGGCTATGCCAATGGGAGGACCGTTGGCCCGACCTATGAAGATGTGTGCCGCGGAGATTCGGATTTTGCCGAAACGGTATGGGTGCGTTATGATGAAAATAAGATAAGCCTTGAAGACATACTTACGTTGTTTTTTCGCATCATCGACCCTACGGCGCGCGATCGTCAGGGAAACGACGTAGGAACACAATACCGGACAGGCATCTACTATGTTGACCCTGCGGACGAATTCAAAATACGGAGCTATATTGCGGCGATACAGCCGAACTATCCCCGAAAGATCGTCACGGAGATCGAACGCCTCAGGAATTACTATACCGCCGAAGCATATCACCAGCATTATCTGGAAAAGAACCCGGGAGGATATTGCCACATCAAAAAGGAGGACTTTCAATATGCAGGGACGTATACACCGGTATAAGCGGCCGGATAACGATACGCTGAAGCGGGAGCTTGCACCGGAGCGTTATCATATTATGGTAGAAAACGGAACGGAATATCCATTTTCGAACAAATACTGGGATTTCGGCGGCGAGGGAGTCTATGTAGATGCCATAACGGGAGAACCGCTTTTTTCCTCGCGCGATAAGCTGGTATCCTCCTGAGGATGGCCCAGCTTTTCTAAGCCGCTGTGCAAGGAGCACATCATAATGCGGCGGGACGATTCCAACGGCATGGTCCGCACGGAAGTGCGGAGCACGGAGGGGGATTTTCATCTTGGACACGTATTCGAGGATGGACCGGCGGAAACGGGCGGAAAACGATATTGCATCAACGGCGCTGCCTTGCGTTTTATTCCACAGCAGGAGCTGAAAAAGCAAGGCTATGGCTATCTGGTGCCCTATTTAGAGGACAGAAAAAAGCGGGAAGAACGGGATTGACACGTCTGCGCCGCATGCCTGTAATGAAAAGGCAGAGATAAAAACACAGTCCCGGCCGGTAGTCCGGGCGCGGTATAGGCCGTCAGTAACCTGCCTCCTTGGTTCTTCTTTCTTTGCGCAGCAAACTGGAAAGAGGGGAACCGTTATGGATGGCGTGGCGTTCAGCCTGACGGTGTTTTTTGAGGCGCAGTTTTGGGTAGGGTAGGCGTGTTTGAGCGGCGCTGTGCGGACGGAATGTCCGTATGTAAGCTCACGTTTGGGGCGGAACCGAAAGACTGCGAGGTATACGCGGTATGGCTTGCGCATTGGAACGGGCTTGCTTTCAGCCCACTGGTGGAAATGGAAAGATATCCGCGGCGGGCAGCACGGAATCCCAAACGTATGCAGCGGACGGCGCAGGAAAAGGAACGCAGGTTTTATCTGCATCGGCAGAAGAAAAAAGAAAAGCACCGGGGAAGATGATTTTCCCGGTGCTTTCCTATTCACATTGTCAAGTCTGCTGAGAATCGGAGAAAATCATGCGGACCGGTGTCATGTTTAAAATCGGCAACGCGGGCCGCCGCATATTCTGCTGCCGATGTAATACCGATCGCTTCCGGCCATTATTTTTTCCGGCCGGCCCGCAGACGAATGTAGGTATGCTTGACGTGCGGATTTCCGGACGGCCTGATGTCGATGTCGAACTGATTCAGTGAGCCGATGAACTGAGACAGCTTGGAATATCCGTAGTTGCGGGAATCAAAATCCGGATAACGTTTGTTGAGCACATTGCCGACGGCGCCGAGAAAGGCCCAGCCGTCGTCGTCCGAGATATCGTTCACGATTGCCTTGATGGCGCGTGTCACCTGAAAACGGGTCGCCATCGAGGTCCTGCGTCCCGTTTTTTCTTCGGGAGCGGACTCGGAGGAAGGCTCCTGAACGTTCTCCGTACTGGAAGCGAGCACCTCAAGATATTTGAATTTCTCGCAGGCTGCGATAAACGGAGCAGGCGTTTTTTGCTCACCCATGCCGATCACAAACATTCCGGCCTCCCGCAGACGCGCGGCCAGCCGGGTGAAGTCGCTGTCCGAAGATACGATACAGAATCCGTCCACATTTCCGGAATAGAGGATATCCATCGCGTCGATGATAAGAGCGGAATCCGTCGCGTTTTTTCCTTTGGTATAACTGTATTGCTGGATCGGAGCGATCGAATAATTGAGCAGCACCTTTTTCCATGCGGTGTTGTGCGTCGTTGTCCAGTCGCCGTAGATACGCTTATAGGTGGGCGTACCATAGTTGGAAATCTCATCGAAAATAAATGAGATATATTTGTCCGATACGTTGTCCGCGTCGATCAGGACAGCAATTCTTTTATCTGTTTCGTTTTCCATAAATTGATCCCTGTTCTTTTATAAAATGAATCTATTATAACTATTATAACATAAATCACAGAACATTAAAGACTGCTTGAATCCACTGCATGGTCGCGGTTCTCAAATTCCCGCATCAGATCCGCGACGGTGGTTGCATCCAAAAGGCAGGCAACAGCCCGGTCTACCTTGCTCCAAACCTCCCGGTTCAGAAAAGAACGCAGGGAAGAGGCGCCGTTTTCCGGCCCGTCGAGAAGCGACATACTGCTCTCGAGCGGTTCGAGGATCATACGTATCGTGATCTGGTCGGCCGGAAGAGCAGGAAGATAACCGCCGCAGGAGCCTGCCGAACCGTGAACGAGACCAGCTTTTTTGAGCGCCGCAAAAATCCCCTCCAAATAACCGGAAGACAGGTATTGACGCTTTGCGATGCTGCGCAGGGAAATATATTCCCCCTGCGCATGCATACAAAGATCTATCATGGCACGCAGGCCATATCTTCCGCGGGTCGATATTTTCATGACGTTCCCTCCTTGGCCCGAAACGCCTCCGCAAGGGAGGCCAGTGTGATACCATCCAGAACACCGCCGATCTCATGAGAAAGACGGACCCACAGGGCCCGCGACACGCACCGGTCGCGCATCGGACTTTTGCAGGCAGAAAGGTCTTCCGCGCAGGCGACGGGAACAAGCGTTCCCTCGAGCGTACGCACAAGACTTCCCACACTGGTTTTTTCAGGAGAGGAAAACAGGAAACCGCCGCCTTTCCCGCGGACGGCCGACAGCAGTCCGGCTTTGCGCAGACGGAAAAAGATCTGTTCCAAATATCCCTCCGATATTCCGGTTCCCGCAGCGATCTCCGCGATACGCATCGGCCGGCCGCCGGAATACAGAGCCATATAAAGCAGCGCCTCAAGCGCATACCTGCTTTTTGTCGAAAGCTTCATAGAATAAAATCCTTTCTATAATAATTTTATTGTAAGGTTTTTTTGCCAAAAAATCAATAAAAGATTATTTTTCCTATTGACTTACTAATATTTTAATGCTATACTTCCGCCATAAAGATTATTAAACAAATAGGAATTATAAATTATAAGTAAGGAGATAGCAGAGATGACGAGGGAATTCAGGTTCGAAACAAAACAGCTTCACGCAGGACAGACTGTGGACCCTACGACAAAATCGCGTGCAGTTCCCATCTATCAGACGACGTCGTACGTGTTTGACGACACACAGGAGGGGGAAGACCTTTTTGCCCTCAGAAAACCGGGCAATATTTATACCCGGCTGATGAACCCGACGAGCGATGTCTTTGAACAGCGCATGGCGGCGCTTGAGGGAGGCTCTGCCGCTCTGGCAACGTCGTCCGGGTCGGCGGCGATCACATATTCCATTCTGAATATTGCGGGCGCGGGCGACCACATCGTCGCTGCGGCCACACTTTACGGAGGGACCTATAATCTTCTGCATACGACGCTGCCGCGTTTTGGCATCGAAACGACGTTCGTACAGCCGGATGATCCCGAAAATTTTGCAGCGGCAGTCCGTGAAAACACAAAGGCGCTCTATATCGAATCCCTCGGGAACCCGGGTATCAACGTGATCGATATAGAACGGGTAGCGGAGATCGCACACGAAAATAAGTTACCGCTTATCGTAGATAATACGTTCGGGACTCCCTATCTTATCCGCCCCTTTGAGTTTGGTGCAGACGTCGTCGTGCACTCTGCAACCAAGTTCATCGGCGGGCACGGAACGTCGATCGGCGGCGTGATCGTCGACGGAGGAACCTTCGACTGGGCGGGCGGAAAATTTCCGTGGTTCACACAGCCGGACGAAAGCTACCACGGTATACGGTTTGCGGACCTTGGAGCGGCGGCGTTTGTGACCAAAATACGCGTGCAGCTCATGCGTGACACCGGCGCGTGCCTGTCTCCGTTCAATTCCTTCCTGTTCCTGCAGGGGCTGGAAACGCTTTCCCTGCGCGTGGAGCGGCATGTTGAAAATGCAAAACGCGCAGCGGAATACCTGAGCGGGCATGAAAAGGTAGCGTGGGTCCATTATCCGTCGCTCGCAGGCGACCGGTATCACGCGCTGGCCCGGAAATATTTTCCAAAGGGTGCGGGTTCCATTTTTACATTCGGCGTCAAAGGCGGCGCAGAAAAGGCAAGGCAGTTTATCGACCGTCTGGAGCTGTTCTCCAATCTTGCCAACGTAGCGGATGCAAAATCGCTCGTCGTACATCCGGCATCCTCCACGCATCAGCAGCTTTCCCCCGAGCAGCAGCGCGCGGCGGGTGTGACGCCCGATCAGGTACGGCTTTCCATTGGGCTTGAGCACATAGACGATATTTTAGAGGACATGGAAGCGGCGTTCGCGCGGATCTGAAACATCAGGAAAAAAGGCGGAAGGGATCCGTCTTTTTTTGTGCCGTGGAAAATTTTGCACGTAATCTAAAAAAATTGCAGAAGGTGGCTTGACAAAGAAGCAGCAGTGTGATATTTTTAAATAAAGTCACTATGTTACTACATAACGATAAAGGTCTAAAAAATGTTTGAAAAAGAAAAAATAGATAAGGGAACTCCGATTCCACTATACTTTCAATTAAAAAATATCATTTTAAAATATATCAATGAGGGGAATTTAAAACCCGGTGACTCGATCCCTACGGAGATGGAATTGGCGCAGATATTCGATATCAGCAGAACGACGATACGGCAGGCAATTACAGAATTGGTCATGGAGGGGTATCTTACCCGTGTAAAGAGCAAAGGAACGTTTGTTCAAAGGCCGCCGATCCGGCAGGAATATATCAGGAGCGTCAGAGCCTCGCATGAGCATATTCGGCAGCAAAATATGGTACCGAGGACAAAGATTCTTGAGCTTCATGAGGATACGGCGGATGAGGAAGTTGCGGAAGAACTGAAAATCGAGACAGGTTCACCGATTGTGAAAATGATGCGCCTGCGCTTTGCAAATGAAGAGCCGATTCTCTACACAGAGAACTATCTTTCTATTTTTGCAAAAAAAATATTAGATGTTGATATGGAAAAGTGCGGACTATTTGAATTTTTGGATCGTGATGATAAGACGCGTATTACAAAATCCGTGCGCACACTCAGCGCGGTAGCAGCCAATGAGGAAGATGCAAAACTTTTGAACATGAAGATAGGAGAACCTATTCAACTGTCAAAATCGATCAGTTATAATCAATTTGGAATTCCAATTGAGTATGCGATCGTTCGTTTCCGTGGCGATCGAAATATCTTTACTGTCGAATTGCATATCTAAATATGCAGATATTTTTTTATCACTATATATAGTAACATAATAACATAACTACATAGAATCTATAATAGGATCAAAAATTTGGCATAACTGTATGTCAAGAAGAAATATATCAGGAGGTTTTATGAAATGAAAAAAACAAGGCTCTTATTCGTCCTAGCAGCGGTATTGTTATTGGCATTTACGTTTACAGCATGTGCACCCGCAGAGGACGGAGGATCATCAAGTGGGACGGAATCAGCTGCGCCGGAACAAGCGGAAAGCAGTGAGCAAAGCAGTGAAGCTGCGGCGGAAGCGCTGGATGTTGTATATCTTATGCCCTCTACTGAGTCCCAATACTGGGGAGAATATACATTGATCGGCGTAGAAAATGCCGTACAGGATATTCAAGATGAATACGGAATCACGATCAATTTTTCAACAGCAGGACCAGCGCAGGAATCCGAAACGGATGCTTATATAAAAGCGTTTGAAAACGTTATCGCAAAGCAGCCCGATGCGATTATTACTGCAACGACAACTCCGGATGCAACAGTACCGTTAGTTGAGGAAGCCTTTAATCAAGGGATACTTGTAAATTTCCTGGGTATGGCGGTAGATGATGCTTATCAGGAATACTACGGGACAGATTTCCGGTCAGACCAGAGTGCGCTTGGAGAAAGTGCTGCAGAAGCCATGCTTGCAAAGATGGAAGAAAAAGGAATTGAGCCAAAAGGAAAGATCGGTATACACATGTCGGTTGTCACCCCATCGCTTGAGCTGCGCATTGAAGCATTCAAAAATTATTTGGCAGAAAATGCTCCGGAAATTGAATGCTTAGATACCTTATATAACGAAAATGACGCAAATAACGCACAGGCAAATGTTGAAAATCAAATATCAACTTACGGCGATGAAATAATAGGATTCTACGGCGCAAACAATATTTCGGGTGATGGTATTGCACTTGCAGTTAAAAATGCAAATATATCAGAGCGGATTGTGTCGGCTGCAATTGATTCCGACGATTTGGAAATTGAAGCGCTTGAACTTGGGAATTTAGATGCAATTATTGTCCAAGATCCATATAAAACAGCATATGATGCTACAATGGATGTTTACAATGTTCTGATAGAAGGAAAAGAGATGCAGAAAGTGGTCAATATTCCTTGCACAATCGTCACCAAAGAAAACATGGAGGAAGATGCCATCAAAGCGCTGCTGAATCCGCTGCTGAATGAACGAAGCTAAATTTCTCCGGGGCTTTCGGCATTAAGCCGAAAGCCCTGATTAGATAATTTTAGGAGAAACGAATATGGATAATAATATAGTACTGAAAATTCAGAATGTATCGAAGATATATCCGGGGGTAAAGGCACTGGATCGTATCAATATAGAATTAAAAAGAGGGGAAGTCAGAGCGCTGCTGGGAGAAAACGGAGCGGGAAAATCCACCTTGATCAAATGTGTGATGGGGGTAGAAAAGGCAGACGAAGGCGAAATTTTAGTAAACAGCGGCACAGGAGAATGGAAACAGCCCAAAAATGCAATAGATGCAAAAGAGTTGGGACTGTATGCCAATTATCAGCATGTCAACATTGCGCGTGAGCTAAGCGTGGCGGAAAACTATTTCATGGGAAAATTACCCAAGAATAAGGCAGGGGTGATTGACTGGAAGAAGGTATATTCCGACTCAGAAAAAGTACTTGAAAAATTTGAGATTGACGAGATCGACCCAAGGCAACCGATTCGCAGTCTTCCTGCTGCTTTGCAAGAAATGGTTACAATCAGCAAAATCTCTTTGAATGATAATATTCGCGTTGTTATCTTTGATGAACCAACAGCGCTGCTTGAAAATGATAAAGTAGAGATTCTTTATCAATATATACGTGAACTGAAAAAACAGAATGTAAGTATTATCTATATCTCCCATAGGCTAGAAGAGATATTTGAGATATGCGATAGTGTCACTGTATTAAAAGACGGAAAATTTGTAGGAACAAAGCGAATCGAAGAAGTTGATAAAAATTCTCTGGTAGAGATGATGGTTGGAAGAACGGTAGAAAATATATACAATATCAAACATTTCGAGCCGGGAAAAGAGCTGATTCGCATTGAAGGATTGACTAGGAAAAAGGAGTTTCAGGACATTTCCTTTCATGTGCGGGAAGGAGAAATATTGGGCTTTTTCGGGTTGATCGGAGCGGGACGATCCGAAGTGATGAAATGTCTTTTTGGAATCGAGTTGCCGGATAGCGGAAAGATATATGTTGACGGGAAAGAAACGGTAATTAAGTCGCCAAAGGATGCAATGAAAAATCGGATTGGATTAATACCGGAAGACAGACAGGTTGAAGGATTGGCCTTGGAACTCTCGGTCAAAATGAACATCAATATGTCGTCATATGACATGATCAGCCGGGCCGGAATTATCAATATTGCAAAAGAGACGGAGAGGGCAAACGATTTCGTGAAACGAGTAGGGGTCAAGACACCGAGTGTCGGGCAGCTTGTAAAAAATTTATCAGGGGGCAACCAACAAAAAGTTGTCGTCAGTAAGCTATTGTGCCGCGACCCGGAAATTTTCATATTTGACGAGCCAACAGTTGGAGTAGACGTCGGTGCAAAACAGGAAATTTACGCTATCATTGAAAAGCTCACCCGGAACGGAAAAGCCGTTATATTGATTTCTTCCTATCTTCCCGAGGTAATGGGCCTGTCAGACCGACTCATAATCATGTCTGAAGGCAAGATTGTTGGAGAAATGGATAACGAAGAGCTGAAGCAGGCGACAGAAAAAGATGTTATGGCCGTTGCGGCCAGTTAAGGAGGAGAAAGATGAAAGAGAAAGGACTTAGAGGGACGCGTATTACAAAGCATACTGAGTTTTCTTTAATATTGATTATCATTGCGCTGTTTATTATATTTGCAGCTTTTTCAGATTCATTTCTAACGGAATATAACATGATGAATCTTCTAAAACAGTGCTCGATCATTGGTGTTATTGCAATATGCGCGACCTTTGTCATTATAACGGGTGGAATAGATTTAAGCTGTGGTTCTGTCGTAGGGATGAGCTCACTGACTGCTGCATTATGTATGACACAATTTGAGTTTTCCATCCCGATGGCTGCTATACTAGCGATTTTAGTTGGAGGCGTTTGCGGACTATATAATGGTTTTATTATTCATGAATTTAAAGTTCCGCCGTTTATTGCAACTCTTGGCAGCATGACGATCATAAGAGGATTGATTAAAGTAATCAGTGAAGCCAAAACAATTGCCGGACTTCCGGAAGAATTTTCGGATTTTTCCAGTTCTTCGTTTTTGGGAATCCCAAACCTTACATGGGTGTGGGTCGCAGTAATTATCCTTGGCTTTTTTATTTTAAAATTTACGAGGTTCGGAAGAAATCTTTATGTGATTGGAAGCGGACAGGAAGTGGCGCGCCTCAGTGGTATTAACTTAAGATCAAATACGTATGCAGTTTATATAGTTGCCGGACTATTATGCGGGCTTGCTGGCGTGCTTCTCACGTCGAGATCAAACAGCTCGGTCCCAACGGCAGGGGAAGGGTATGAAATGAATGCAATCGCGGCAACTGTTATCGGAGGGGCGAGCCTTTCCGGAGCTAAGGGATCTGTCTGGGGAACGGTACTTGGTACTGTGCTTATGATGCTGGTAGATAACGGTGGAATACAAATCGGAATTGATCCGTTTATTATGGAAATAAGCTCGGGGGTATTGATTACAATTGCTGTTGTACTGGATCAATTCCGCAACAAAAAACAAGCCAACTAGAAGAGGAGAAAGCTTATGTTCAAATTTCCGGAAGGGACAGAACCAGCTCTGATCGAAAAGGTGCAGCGGGAAGCCCGGCGTTTTATGAAGAAATTGCACTGGGGGATCCAAGGACCGCTCAGTACCCAAGAACAAGTAGTAGAGACGATGAATCAGTTATTTGAAACAGGTTATGATTCAATGACATTTGATGTGGAGATGGTGCATGTCCCGTTTGTAAAAAAAATATTGGGAAATAGAATTGATATCCATGTAGCGGTATCTTATCCCATGGGAAGGATGCTACTGCAGCAAAAGCAGTATGATATCGATACCCTGTATGAAATGGGAGTCCAGGACGTATGTGTATGTTTAGACTGGCAGGCCATCTTCTCTGAGCGTTACGAAGATATACGCAAAGAAGCGGATGTTTTGATGCAGGATTATGGAAACAAATTTCATAAATTTGCATTGGTGATTCCGGCATCATTGATGGGGACAAAATCAATCTTAAACACCTGTGAAGCGTTGGATGATGCTGGAGTACAATCCATCAAAGTAAATCCGGGCGTTAATCTGCATGTTTCTTATGAAGAGGTTGCACTGATACAGCGTAATTTTCCGGACAGATTCGATGTTCATCCGGCAGGAGGCATTCGTACACTCGCTGAAGCGGAGCGCTTTTTTGAACTTGGATGTCATGTTGTACATTCCATTAAGGCGCTGGAAATATTGGATGCTTACATAAGAAAAACATATCAGAGATATATGAGGTTAAAACTGACATGAAAGACTATACAAAAATCATATATACGAATATCATGGATTATAGAGTTTCAGACGGAGACTGCAAACGATTGATTTATGAGGCCAAAATTAAGGGGATACCGGAAATCATATTATCACCGGCATCGCTTTGTACAGCAGAAGAACCTCTGGAAGTATATCCGGGAAGGACGGGAGTTGCGATCTCCTATCCGGCAGGCGCTTGCTATCCGAAAAATAAGGTATATGAGATAAAAACGATAATAGAACGGTTTCCATGGATCGATGCTTTCTATGTTGTTCCGGCCATGGGGTATTATTTAAGCGGAAAAGTTGAAGAGTGCGGTAAAGAGATTAAAATGCTCTCAGAAGCAGCGCAAGGGAAAAAGTTATACCTTATGCTGGAAGCAGCCAGTCTTACAACGGAACAAATTGAGCAGTATTATAAATTTGCTATGGAGAATCAAGTGCAAGGAATTGTTGTGGAAAGCGGCTTTGACAAATATGATCTTCCGGAAGCTACCCCCGAAACGGTGCGTAAAGTGGCCGAATGCTGTAAAGGAGCGCTTGAAATCATTGCGGTATGCAAGGATTTATGCGGGAATACCGCAGAAAGATTACTGGCGGCAGGAGCGACAGGAATACTTTTTTCGGGAATCAACTAAGAAGGCAGGAAGGATAATGAAGTATTTATTAGGAGTCAATATAGGATCGCAAAGTATACGGGTGCAGTTATATGATGAACGATTCAAGAATGTGGGGGGGATATCTGTTTCCCAAAAAATAGATTCCCCCCAACCATTGTGGGCAACACAAAATGCATCCGCATGGTGGCCGATTGTCAAAAAAAGCATTAAGGAACTACTGTATAAGGCAGGCATTTCGGGAGAAGATGTTTTTTCGGTAGGATGCGCTGCACATATGCATGGAGTAGTGCCGATCGGACGAGAAGGAAATTTGCTGCAGAAAGATATACAAATATATAGTGATAAGCGAACGATGAATATCGCGGATACACTTCGCCGTGCGCCGGATGCAGAAAGGTGGTACAAAATTGCCGGAAATATTCCGGTACCCAATTGGTTTGGAATAAAAATAAAGTGGATCAAAGAAAACCAACCGGAGATTTACGATAAAACAGAATGTTTTTTAACACCAAGCGGCTATTTAGCATACTTACTGACCGGCGAATACTCGATAGACCCTTCGGATGCATCAGGATCTTTTTTAATGGATAGCACAAAAGATGAATGGTCTGAAGAATTGATAGGAGCGCTAGGAATTGAAAAGGAGAAACTTCCACCTATTCGGCAGTCGGCAGAAGTACTCGGGACGATTCATCCTAAAGCTGCGGCAGAAACGGGGATCGGAAGAAAGGCAAAGGTCTTGTGTGGCGCTGGTGATATGCTATGCGCCCTCTATGTATCAGGATTAAGCAAGAAAAAGAGAGCAGTTGAATCTACAGGAACTGGATCAGTTCTGTGTGCATTTAATGCAAAGCCGGTTTTGGATCAACGTGTTATGAATTTGCGCAGTATTATGCCGGGATGGGTTTCTTTCGGAGAAAATGATTCATCCGGAATCGCGCTGCGCTGGCTGGGAAATATTCTGACGGCCTGCGGAACAGGGGCATTAGAATATAAGAAAGTAAATATGCTTGCGGAACAGAAAACAGCAGGGAACGATAAACTTTTCTTTCTTCCTTATCTTTTGGGAGAACGAACGATGGGAAGCTCCAAAGGAAAAGGCTGCTTTATTGGGATGACTCTGACAACGACCCCGGGGCAAATGCTGCGCGCGGTGATGGAAGGACAAGTATTTGATAATAAGCGCATACTTGATATTTTTACCGGACAGGGTTATGAGGTGGAGAGTATCTATGCAATTTGTGGCGGAGCTAAAAGCGACATATGGAACCAGATTCGCGCAGATATTTACAATAGACCGGTATATACATTGAAGGAAGAAGAATGCGAGGCTATGGGCGCAGCCCTTTTGGGAAGTGTAGAAGCAGGTCTGTTCGGAAATCTTAGTGAAGCGGCAGAGTTCGTTATGCAGGTGAGCAAGGAATATCTTCCGAGAAAGGATCAAACGGAACAGCTTGCGGAAAAGTATTGTAATTTTTTGGAATTGCACGATATATTACAAAAACCATTTGAGAACATCTTTTAAATACAGACAGGGGTATTTGCACTCTTCCGTAGAAGGTGGCGAGCATAACGCGGTCCAAAAAAAAAATTTGCCGCTTTGCAGGCTTTGTATTGTCAGGCGGGGGGGAATCGAATACAATAAAGTGTATAATCGGGAGGGTGTACGGATATGAAACGTTATGTGATTGCCCTTGACCAGGGAACGACCAGTTCCCGGTGTATCATTTTTGACCAGGAATGCAACATTATATGTGTAAAACAGCGTGAGTTTGCGCAGCATTTCCCGCGTGACGGCTGGGTGGAGCACGATCCGATGGAGATCGTATCCTCCCAGCTGGGCGTGCTTGAAGAAGCAGTGGACGCGGCGGGGATATCCCTTGATGACGCGGCGGGGATCGGCATCACGAATCAGCGGGAAACAACGGTCGTTTGGGAAAAGGAAACGGGAAAACCCATATACAACGCCATTGTCTGGCAATGCCGGAGAACGGCGGCGATCTGCGAGCAGCTCAAGAAGGACGGGCTCGAGAGCTATGTGAGGGAAACGACGGGTCTGGTGATAGACGCCTATTTTTCCGCGACAAAGGTGAAATGGATCCTCGACCATGTGGAGGGTGCGCGTGAGCGGGCGGAAAAAGGAGAATTGCTGTTCGGAACGGTGGATACGTGGCTGCTTTGGAACCTTACAAAAGGAAAGGTCCACGTGACGGATTATACCAACGCATCGCGCACCATGATGTTCAATATCAAAACGCTGGAGTGGGACGAGACGATTTTAAAGGCGCTCGAAATTCCGCGCCAAATGCTGCCCGAGGTGAAAAGCTCGAGCGAGCTTTACGGCTATGCGGAGGTCTACGGGAAGAGGATACCTGTTGCAGGCATCGCCGGAGACCAGCAGTCCGCCCTGTTCGGGCAGGCCTGCTTTGGAGCAGGACAGGCGAAGAATACCTACGGAACAGGCTGCTTTATGCTGATGAACACAGGCGAAAAGCTATGCTGCAGCAAAAACGGGCTCCTCACGACGATCGCCGCCGCACCCAAAGGAACGGTGCACTATGCGATCGAAGGAAGCGTATTTATGGGCGGCGCGGTCATCCAGTGGCTGCGGGACGAGATGCGCCTTTTGCCGAGCAGCGCAGACAGCGAATATTTCGCGCAGAAGGTTCCGGACAATGGGGGCGTCTATCTGGTTCCTGCGTTCACCGGGCTGGGAGCGCCCTACTGGGATATGTATGCGCGCGGCACGATCATCGGGCTGACGCGCGGCGCCCGGGCGGAGCACATCATCCGCGCGGCGCTCGAGTCGATCGCCTACCAAACAAAGGACGTGCTGGACGCGATGCAGGCGGATACAAAAATGAGGCTCGGACGGCTGAAGGTGGACGGCGGCGCGTCGGCAAATGATTTTCTGATGCAGTTTCAGGCGGATATCACGGATACGCCCGTCATGCGGCCGCAGGTGCGCGAGACGACAGCGCTCGGCGCGGCTTACCTTGCAGGGCTTGCGACCGGCGTATGGGAAAGCACGGAGGAGATCGCCGAAAAATGGACGCTGGACAGGCGCTTTACTCCCGCAATGCCGCCGGAAAAGCGGGAACATCTGATCGGGAATTGGTATAAAGCCGTAGGACGGGCAAAGGGCTGGCAGGACGCTGAATAAAGGCAGGAAAGGGAACGTATGAAACAGGCTTACGACGTGATCATCATTGGCGGAGGCATCACAGGCTGCGCGGCAGCTTACGAATGCTCCAAATACGATTTTAAAACGGTGCTTTTGGAAAAGGAGAACGACATTGCCTGCGGAAGCACCAAAGCGAACAGCGCGATCATACACGCAGGCTACGATCCGGAGCCGGGAACGCTGATGGCAAAATATAATGCGCGCGGAAACGAACTCGCGCACCGGCTGGCAAAAAAGCTGGATATCCCATTCCGGGAGACAGGGTCGCTCGTGCTGGCATTTTCAGAGGAAGAGGTGCGGGAGGTGCGCCGGCTGTTTGAAAACGGCGTACGGAACGGAGTGCCGGTGGAGATCATTCCGGGCGCAGAGGTCCTGCGGCGCGAGCCGAATATTTCCAAACAGGTAAAGTGCGCTCTTTGGGCGCCGACGGGAGCCATCATCAGCCCGTGGGAATTTGCAGCGGCACTGATCGAAACGGCGGTACGCAACAGTGTGGAATGCCGGCTTATGAGCCCGGTCAAACGGATCAACCGGCAGGACGGCCTGTTTGAGGTAACTGCGGGCGGCGAAAAATACCGCGCGAAATATATCGTAAACGCGGCGGGCCTGTATGCGGACAAAGTATATGAAATGGCGGGCGGACAGGGCCTGCATATCACGCCGGTGCGCGGAGAGTATTTTCTGTTCGATAAAACGATGGGCGGCCTTGTTTCCACCGTTGTGTTCCAATGCCCGACGAAGCTCGGCAAGGGTGTCGTTGTCGCTCCCACAGTGCATGGGAATCTGTACGCGGGGCCGGACAGCAAAACGGCGGACGCGCGGGACGATACGTCTACACACAGGAACGAGCTCGAATATATCCGGGAAATGGCCGTGAAGTCTGTTCCGACGATCGATTTTTCCCAGAATATCCGCAATTTCGCGGGGCTGCGCGCCGTAGCGGGGGAGGATTTCGTCGTCGGGGAATCGGCGGTCGAAAATTTTATCAATGCCGCGGGCATTAAATCTCCCGGGCTTTCTTCTGCGCCGGCGATCGCGGAGGATATCGTGCAGATACTCGGAAGGTGCGGGCTTGCCCTGCGCCGAAAGGAAACATTTCGGGGTGAACGCAGGGTGCTGCGCATGAACGAAATATCCTTTGAAGAACAGGATGCGCTGATTCGGGAGAACCCGTCGTACGGGCGCGTCGTGTGCCGCTGCCAGACGATCACGGAGGGAGAGATCATCGATATCCTGCACCGTCCGGTCGTACCGCGCAGCATAGACGGTATCAAGCGGCGCTGTGCCGCCGGAATGGGGCGGTGTCAGGGAGGCTTCTGTGAGCCGCGTATCCACGACATCATGGCGCGGGAGCTCGGCGTTCCCATGAAAGATATCCTGCAGGATACGGAGGGGAGCTATATTGTGACCGGAGAAACAAAGGAGGACTGAGCGGAAAGCGCGGCCGGCGTTTTTCGGGCTGGAGGAAACGATGAAAAAATATGAGTACGATGTAGCGGTGATCGGTGCGGGCCCGGCAGGGCTTGCGGCGGCGCTCGAGGCAAGAAAAAACGGTGCGGAACGGGTCGCAGTTCTGGAACGTGACTTTGAAGCAGGCGGGATATTGAACCAATGTATCCACAACGGCTTTGGACTGCATTATTTCAAGGAAGAGCTGACGGGGCCTGAATATGCGGAGCGCTTTATCCGGGAGCTGCGGGAAACGGATATCGAGCTGAAGCTCAATACGATGGTGCTCAGCGTTTCGCAGAACAGGCATATCATAGCGGTCAATCCGCAGGAGGGCGTGCTCGGCATCGACGCGGGTGCGGTCATCCTTGCGATGGGCTGCCGTGAACGTCCGCGCGGCTCGCTCGGCATTCCGGGCACGCGCCCGGCGGGTATTTTTACGGCGGGTACGGCGCAGCGCTATGTGAATATGGAGGGCTGTATGGTGGGAAAAAAGGTCGTGATCCTCGGTTCCGGCGATATCGGCCTTATCATGGCGCGGCGTATGGTGCTCGAGGGAGCGCAGGTCATGGCTTGTGTGGAGCTGATGCCCTATTCGGCGGGGCTGCGGCGCAATATCGTGCAGTGCCTCGATGATTTCGATATCCCGCTCTATCTTTCCAGCACGATCACGGAGATTCGGGGCCGCCGCCGCGTGGAAAGCGTAGTGATCTCGCAGGTGGACAAGGACAGAAAGCCCATACCGGGCACGGAAAAGGAGATCGAATGCGATACGGTTCTGCTGTCGGTCGGCCTGATACCCGAAAACGAGCTGTCCAAAAACGCGGGCATAGAGCTCGATATGCGCACCAAAGGGCCGGTGGTCTATGAAAACATGGAAACGAGCGTACCGGGAATTTTCGCATGCGGCAATGTAGCGCAGGTGCACGACCTTGTGGATTTTGTAACGATGGAAAGCATACGGGCCGGGAAAGCGGCCGCGGAATACGCGGCGCATGGGGAGGAGCCGTCGCCCTGTTTTGAGCTGTTTGCAAGTAAAGGACTGGGATATATCCTGCCTCAGCGCGCACGTATGGACCGCATCGGGGATTTTCTGGACGTATTTTTCCGTGTAAACGATATTTACGAGGACGTCAGTATCGTCGTGAAGTCGAACGGCGGGGAGATCGCGCGTTTCCGGCGCGACTATGCGGCCCCGGGGGAAATGGAGAAAATACGGATACCCAAAAAGCTGCTGACCGGGAATGAAATAGAGGTTTCCCTGAAAGGAGGCGACCGGGAATGAAAGAATTTACGTGCATCGTATGCCCGAAGGGCTGCCGCATTTTTGCGGACGGAGATGCGCTCACGGGAGCGGGCTGCGGCCGCGGCCTCGAGTATGTCCGGTCGGAAATGGAGAATCCGACCCGCATGGTCACATCAACGGTGCGGCTCTCTGGCTCACAGCTTCCGCGGCTGCCCGTCAAGACGAGCGCGCCTATCCCAAAAGAAATGATGCTGCGGGCAGCGGAGCTGCTCAATGATGTGACGGTGCAGGCGCCCGTGGAAAGCGGAGCAGTGATCGTAAAAAACATACTCGGCACGGGCGTAGATTTTATTGCGACGAAAAGCGTCGGGGAATAAAAGACAGACGGAACGCAGTTTTCGGCGCTTCGGCAAGGAGGAAGGTATGGCTTTTTTAAGTGAGGAGCTGACTTATCCGTCTGCGGACGGAAAAAGCGAAGTGTTTGCGCGCGTATGGCAAGACGATACGGTTCGGCCGGCGTTTATCCTGCAGATCTGCCATGGAATGTGCGAATATATCGACCGCTATGCGGAATTTGCGGAATATATCTGCACGCATGGGGGCGTCGTGTGCGGCAACGACCATTTGGGGCACGGGCGTACCAAGGAACAAAATGCGGACGGCGTTTACGGCTATTTCGCGGAGAAAGACGGGGAGAAATTGATCGTAGAAGACGCCTATTCCCTGACAAAGCTGATCGGCGCACGCTGGCCGGGGCTTCCGGTCGTGCTGATGGGGCACAGCATGGGAAGCATGGCGGCGCGGAGCTATATGGCAAAGCACGGGGAAGAGCCTGTGTGTGCTGTTTTCATGGGTACGTCGGGAGCAAATAAGCTTACGGGCATGATCCGTTTTCTTGCCAATATAGGCATGCTGTTTGGACGGGCGAAAAAACCCGCGAAGCTGCTTTCCCATCTTGCGTTCTCAAAATATAACGACCGGTATGACGACGTGCGCTCCAAAAACGACTGGCTCACGCGCGACAGGGAGCGTGTGGCAAAATATGATGCAGACCCGCGATGCACCTTTTTGTTTACCGACCGCGCGGCTTACGATTTTGCAAACCTTGTAGACGAGGTGTCGGGCGCACGGTGGGCGGCGCGTCTGCCTAAGGGAAAGCCCTATCTGCTCGTTTCCGGGGATATGGACCCGGTGGGAAATTACGGAGCGGGCGTAAAAGAGGTATACGAATGGATGGAAAAGGCAGGACTCGATGTGGAACTGAAGCTTTACGCCGGTGCGCGGCATGAGCTTCTGAACGAAATCGGCCGAAATGAAATTTTTGACGATTTGTTCGCATGGATACAAAAACGTATTTGAACGTTGTTTGTTCTGAAAAATATGAGATGTTTTGCCGGGCCATTCGTATTTAGGAATAACAGGAAAAAACAGGAGGGACGTTTCATGGAAGAAAATAAGGAGGTACGGAAAGAGCTGACCAATGCGGAGCTTGACAAAACGGCGGGTGGCGCAATAGGCGGCCAGTTCGACGGCCTCGATATGGACGCGCTCATCGGCGGTCCGCTTCGGGCGGCGTGTGACGCGCAGGAGCAGCTTGCCCGTGCGACGGCAGAATTTATCAAACAGGTCGGCATGGAAACGGGCGGTCAAGACGGCAGGAAATGACAGCGGTGTCGCTGAAAGAGGCTGCATATCCAAAAGCTGATGAAAGACAGGCGTGAAAGCGTCTGTTTTTCTATGCAGAGAAGAGATATTTCTTCGCGGTAAGGTTGAAGAAAGCCGCAGAAACATGCTATAATGACATTTAATTGTGGAAGAATACGCGCACGGGCGCGAACGCTGACAGGAGGCTGTTATGGAAAAAAGTTTAAAGCTGGAGATTCTCGATATATTGGAAGACAACGCCAAAACAACGCCGGAGGAAATGTCGCTCATGCTGAATGTGGATGCCGGAACGATCGAAAAAACGGTAAAAGAGCTGGAGGATGAAAAGGCGATCATCAAATACAGCGCGCTCGTGAACCGTGAGGTCATCGACGAAGACGGCGACGCGGAAGCGCTGATCGAGGTGCAGATCACGCCGCAGCGCGATTACGGCTACGACGACCTTGCAAAGCGTATTTACCGCTTTGAGGAGGTGCGGGCGGTCTACCTTATGGCGGGAACGTACGACCTGTGTGTGCGCATCAAGAGCCGCAGCATGAAGGATATCTCAAAATTTGTGTTTGAAAAGCTCGCAGTCATCGACGGAGTCACGAACACGGTAACGGTATTCATCATGCGCAAATATAAAGAACAGGGCGTGGTACTGGTCGGCGAAGAAACAGATGAAAGATTGGTGGTCACCCCGTGAGAAGCTTTATTACCAAAACAGTAGCAAATATGCCGCCCTCGGGAATACGGAAGTTTTTCGATATTGCGAGCGAGATGAAGGATATCATCTCCCTTTCGGTGGGCGAGCCGGATTTCGTAACGCCATGGAACGTGCGGGAAGCTGCGATCGCGTCTATCGAGCGCGGATATACGCACTATACGTCCAATCACGGCAATCCGTCTCTGCGCAGGCTGATCACGCGTTACCTAAGGGAACGGTATCAAACAGAGTATGACTGGAAAACGCAGATCCTCGTGACAGTCGGAGCCAGCGAGGCGCTCGACCTTGCATTCCGCGCGGTGATCGAGCCGGGGGACGACATCCTTGTGCCTGCGCCGTCCTATGTTTCCTATATGCCGGGCGTCGCGTTTGCAGGCGGTACGGCTGTGCCGATCGAAACGAAAGAGTGCGACGACTTCACCGTTACGCCGGAAGCGCTTGAAGCGGCGATAACATCGAAAACAAAGGCGCTGATCCTGCCGTATCCCAATAACCCGACGGGCGCGGTCATGACGCAGAGCCAGCTCGCGGCGATTGCCCCCGTGATTGAAAAATATGACCTGTTTGTGATTTCAGATGAAATTTATTCGGAGCTGACCTACGGCGGGAACCATTGCTCGATCGCATCTTTTCCCGGGATGTATCCGCGGACAGTCGTTATCAACGGCTTTTCCAAGGCATTCGCCATGACGGGCTTCCGACTCGGATATGCGGCCGGCCCGGAGGACGTCATTGCGGCAATGCTCAAAATACACCAATATTTTATGCTGTGTGCGCCGACGGCCAGCCAGCATGCAGGAGAGGAAGCGCTGCGGCACGAACTCGATACGGGCTTTGCACAGGTGAATAAGATGGTATCGGACTATAACCGCCGCCGCACATTCGTCTATAATTCCTTTAAAAAGATGGGGCTCTCGTGCTTCGAGCCGCGGGGCGCGTTCTATGTGTTTCCCAATATTTCAGGAATGGGCATGACGTCCGAAGAATTTTGCTATAGACTGATCGACGAAAAGCATGTGGCATGCGTGCCGGGAACGGCGTTCGGCGAAGCGGGAGAGGGCTTCATGCGCTGCTCGTATGCCTCCTCTATGGAAAATCTGAAAGAAGCATTGAAAAGGATCGCGGAGTTTATAGACGAATGCAGGAAATAAAATTATTGACACTTGATATCGACGGAACGCTGATCGCAGATTTGGGGCTTCCGGTCTCTCCGCGCGATAAGGATGCCATCGAGCGCGCGCAGCAGGCGGGCGTATATGTCACGATCGCGACAGGCCGTATTTTCGAGACGGCCCGGCGGTGGGTCCATACGCTCTCGATCGACGGCCCGGTCATTTTATGCAATGGCGCGGATATCCGGGACGGCGAAAAATCGTGGTTCAGGGACAGCATGCCAAAGGAAGAAGCGAAAAAAATCATGGCTGCCTACTATGGAACAGAACAAAAACGTTATATTTTCAGCGATAATCAAATTTATTGTACGAAAGACGATTACTATCAAATGCTGTTCGATAAATGGGAGCAGGGCGAGGAAGGACATTTTCCCGTCGTGATCTGCGATACGGAAGAAGAAATGTACGCGGCCATGCCGGAATATGCGGAAAAAGTGCTGGTATGGGCGCCGCGCGGCGAGCTTGCGCCGGAGCTGAATCAAATCGCGCAGGGCTTTTCCGGAAGCTATAACGTTGTGCGCGGCGAGGCGCGCAACGTGGAATTCAATAAGCTCGGCGTTTCCAAGGGCTCGGGGCTCAAGCGGCTGGCGGAGCTCCTTCATATACCGATGGAGCAGACGATGGCCATAGGAGACGGCGGAAACGACGTGGAAATGCTGCGGTGTGCAGGAATTGGAGTGGCAATGGCAAACGCGATGGAAGAAGCAAAAGAGGCTGCGGACTATATGACCGGCAGCGCTGCGGATTGCGGCGTCGCACAGGCGATAGACAGGTTCGTTTTTGGAAAATAGACAATCAAAAAAAGCATCCATTGCGGGATGCTTTTTTTGATTGCTTCGCTTTAGATAATGGTATACATCATATCCGAAATGATGTCCATGATCTTATCATGACACTGGCCGCAGCCGGTAGAACAATGCGTCACCCGCTGGACATCGTCGAAAGCGGAAGTAACGTCCGTCATGCTTTTTGAGCTGCGCAGAGCGCTTTCGATATCTGCAAGCGTTACCTGTTTGCAGTTGCAGATCACTTTGTTTTCCGTTGCCATCGAAACCACCTCCCAATCGTTCTTCTATCCATTATATACCCTTTTTTATCCGGTGTATGCAAAAATTTTAGAAGGCTCCGTTTTTTATTCGGAAACAGACGGAGAAGGAGGCAGGACGGGTGCGGGAACGGGGGTCTGCTCTTCAGAAGCTTGTGTTCCGTGAGTAGCGGACGGGGCGGGCGTTGGCTCAGGAGTCATCGGCATTTCGGGCGTTGGGGCAGGCGTCGGCGCTGCGGCTCCCGTTCCCCGCCTGATCTTCGCGGGCTTGTTGTCGTACGTCTCTATGCTGAATTTCTCCGTTTTGACGAGATTCCCCTCCGCATCATAATAGTGCTTATAGGTCTGGTACTTTTTCCCGGTATGCTCCTTGATGATCATCTGCTCCGTTCCGGCGGGCAGGCTCGGATCGTCGATATACTGCACCTTGCCGCCCCCGAACGTACCGATCAGCTCGGAGGTAAACTCCCGCCGCAGGCCGTCCTCAAATCCGGGACCATAAATATCTACCTGTATCGTAGCCTCGTTTTGCCCGTCACAGGTCGCGACGATATAAACGGGTACGTCATAATTGTTGCGGATGATAAAATCAGGTGCATCAGTTGAGATCGTCGCATCGAGTCCGCCCGGTACATATTCGAGCGGCCATGAATGATGCGAACGGTCCACAACTTCTATTTCACTGCGCAGCACCGCACCGTATAAGGTAGAGGATACCTGACAAATACCGCCGCCCGCTTCCTCCTTATATTCGCCGTTCGAAATGCCCGGCGCACCTTTCCAGCCGCGGCTGTAGGTGCGCGGGCCTGCCTCTTCATTGATGGACCACGTTTCACCCGGCAAAATCTCTACACCGTTGATGATATCCGCCATCTTCCAGATATTATACCGCCTGCCGTAATCTGATGAACGGTAAGCCGTGCTGAATGTTCCCATCAATACAGGCTCCTGCCCTGCTGCGGGGGCGGCCTGCTGCGTCCTCCCGGGTGCAGAAAACGGTTCATACGCTCCGCGTTCTATCTGTTTTCTGATCTGTTCAACGAGCGCCTCCTGATCCACACGGAAAAAAGTTTCCGGTGTATTGGCGACGATCTTTCCGGAAGTTGTGAGCGCCTCCTCGCTGCGCGCGGTTTCGACGGAGTAAGAAGCTTCAGGCTGATTCCAGCCGGCGCTGTCGCGTGCGACCGCAGCCTCCAGCATACCGTCGTCTACAGATGTCTCTATAGGAAAGTTTCTGCCATCCCCTCCGTTTTTCATCGCGTGTGCAAGCGCGCTGTCAAGATCGAGAGAAACGCCGAGGCTGGCAAGAGAATGCGTATAAGGGGTATCGATCCCTTTTACGGTATACTCGATGTTATGCTCAAGCAGCCCTTCGGCGACGGGATGAACGGCATTTTTACCCTCATCAAACGTCATACCCCCTACGTTCACGCCGGCGACGAGTGTCCCTTCTGCAAAGCGGTCTCTGTCTGTGATGCCGGGATAGACCTCTGCCGCAGGCTGGCAGGCGGTCGTGAAGCATACGGCGGCAAACAGAACGGCGGCAGCGATACATAAGACCTTACTGCCCCGTCCGGTCCTCCGCCCGGCGAAAATGCTGCGGATCCTCCTCTCGGCGGTTTTACGGTTGGCGGGAACAGACATTCCAAGTACGGGCTGAGGACGGTCATGCCCGGCAAACATTTTGAGTATGGTATGCGCATAGGCTTTCTTTTTTTCCTGTGAAAGCGCGGCGGTCGCGATATTGTCGCAGGCGGCCTCCATATCTGTTTTTATGGGCCGCTGCATCAGCCAGACGACCGGATTGAACCAATAAACGGCGCGCAGGACAAGCATCAGCAAGCATACGAGATAGTCGCAGCGCTTGAAATGGACCAGCTCATGCCGTATGGAAAAATACATCTGTGCAGGAGCGTTTAGAAGAGAAAGCGGCAAAAGGAGCGTCGGATTCAGTGATGTGGTAAGCGCTGGAGAGGGAAAGGAGTCCTGCATCAAAACACGAAGCCTGCGCTTGATGCCAAGCTCACGCCGCACCTGATCGACCATACGCCTCACCTCGGGCGGCGGCAGTACGGAAGCATGCTTCAGCCGGAGGGAGAGGGAAATATGATCCTTTACCGTTTTTATAGTGAGTACGGCGATGCCGGACAGCCATACGGTAAACAGAATGACGCCGGGCCGAACCGGGGGGGCCGCCGCCGAACTGGGTGCCGTCTGTGTTGACGGCGCTTCGGCATCGCCGCTCGGCTCGCCCGCGTCTGCGGACTCAGTCGCCGCAGCTGCAGCGGAAGCCGGGGCGGTGTGCGAGATTGTTTCAGTCTGCGGCGCCTGCATACTTTCCATCCTTTCGGGCCTCGCGGAGGCGGTGGAGCCGGAAAGCTCATCGCCGGAGGCGGATGCAGCCGCCGCGGAGAAAGTGCTTTGCGGAAGCGTAAAAAAGCCTATCCCGCTTTCCACGGTAAAAGGAACCGCCGGCCGCGCAAGGAGCAGGAACCATACGAAATATTGCAGAGAAGGGGAAAACCGTTTTTGGAATATACGCTTCAAAAGAAGGACCAGCGCGAATAAAACGGCTGAATAAACGGTGACTTCAAGCAAAGCGGAAAAGATGTTCATTTTGAATCCCCCAGATGCTCGATCAGAGACCGCAGCTCGGCCTGGTCGGAGCTTGAGAGGCCGCTCTCTTCGATCATACATACGAGCAGGTCTTTTTTGCTGCGGGCGCTGACCTTTTTCAGAAGGCTGCGGCTTTCCGCGCGGATACAGTCTTCGCGGGGCACGAGCGGATAATAGAATTTATCGCGTCCCTTTGCCTCGAACCCGACGAAGCCCTTATCGCATAATTTTTTCAGATAGGAGGCATAGGTACGGTAACTCCAATCTACCGTTTCTCCCATAGCCTCGATCACGCCGGAAAGAGGCTGCGGATCTTTGCCCCAAAGTGCGTTCATTACCATCCATTCACTGTAAGTCAAAGTTTCCGTCATCTGCTTATTCTCCTTTTTTAAATGAAAGTAGTCAAAACACAGTCCTGTGACTATAAAAGCAAGCTTATGATTATAAGTATAATCATATAAGAGAGAATGTCAACAGAAAAGTAAAAATACTTTGGAAAACTGCGGAAAAGAGGCGAAAAATGGCATTGCCAAGCGAAAAACTTAAATTTTTATTTTACGGGATTTTTACATTGCGCCCACCTGCGTTTTACTTTATAATTATCATGGATTGATTTTGAGCTTATGGAGAAGGCTGGGTTAAAATGGCGATTCAAGTTGTTTTGGTGGAACCCGAGATCCCGCAGAATACGGGGAATATAGCGCGCACTTGTGTCGTCACGGGGAGCGTGCTTCATATCGTTGGCCCGATGGGCTTTTCGCTCGATGAAAAGCATGTCCGCCGGGCCGGGCTTGATTATTGGAAAGATCTTACTTTATATACATACGAATGCATAGAAGAACTATACCAAAAATACCCGAATGGGGATTTTTGGTATTTTTCTTCTAAGGTGCCCAGAAGCTTCCATGAAGCAGATTATTCAAGAGATTGTTTTCTGGTTTTTGGAAAAGAAACGGCCGGCCTGCCAAAAGAGCTGCTCGAACAAAATGAGAGCCGCTCCGTGCGCATCCCGATGCGCGGCGGGCAGAGGTGCCTGAACCTTTCCAACGCGGTATGCGTGGGCGTATATGAGGCGCTCCGGCAGAACGATTATTTTTCTTTGAAATGAAAATTTCTCAATGGGGGAACTTTATATGGATTTAGCGAGTATTTTGATGCTGGTCGGGGGGCTCGGGCTGTTCCTGTATGGAATGAAGCTGATGTCGGACGGTCTTGAAGCAGCTGCGGGCGATAAGCTGCGGACCGGGCTTGAACTTATGACCAAGAACCGTTTTGCCGCGCTGGGGCTCGGAACGGGCGTGACGGCTGTCATTCAAAGCTCGTCTGCGACAACAGTCATGGTCGTCGGGTTCGTGAATGCGGGCCTTATGTCGCTTACACAGGCGATCAATGTGGGGATCGGCGCCAATATCGGAACGACGGTAACGGCGCAGATCGTTGCGCTCAAGATCACGGAATTTGCGCCGATTGTGCTCTTTGCCGGCGTCCTCATCATGCTGTTTGTCAAAAAACGCTCGGTCCGGAGAATCGGGGAGATCATCGGGGGGCTCGGGATACTGCTGTTCGGCATGGAGCTGATGTCGGAGGCAGTCGCCCCCCTGAGGGATTACCAGCCTTTCGTCGATATGCTGGCCTCTTTCCAAAACCCGTGGCTCGGGCTTCTCGCAGGGCTTGCGGTGACGGCTGTCATCCAAAGCTCGTCCGCCACGATGGGGATCATTCAGGCCTTTGCCATGCAGGGGATCATGGGGCTCGATGCGGCGGTCTATGTCATTCTCGGCCTCAACATCGGAACGTGCGTCACAGCGATCCTCGCAAGCATCTCCGGAACCAAGACGGCAAAGCGTACGGCGATCGCTCTGCTGTTCTTCAACATTATCGGCGCGTTCATCTTTATGGCGGTCATGCAGTTCACGCCTCTTGTGGATTGGGTGAAATCGTGGACGCCGGGCGAGCCGGTCAAGCAGATGGCAAACTTCCATACCTTCTTTAATGTGGTATGCGCGTTCCTCTTCATCGGTTTCCCGCAGATATTGACGAAAATAGCCTGCTTCTTTGTGCGGGGCGAGGATAAGCAGCTGGAAGGAAAGAAACTGAAGTATATCGATAAAAATGCGGACAGCGCACCGGTCGTAGTCGGGCAGTCGATCGCAGAAGTGGCGCGGATGGAGCGGCTTTCCGGCGAAAACTTCGAATTGGCGGTCAAAAGCTTTCTTGAGCGGGACGAAAAGATGATCGATCAGGTAGGGGAAAACGAAAAGGTCGTTAATTATCTGAACCATGAGATCACAGACGCGCTCGCGAACGCCAGCCAGGCGGGACTTTCAGAAACGGATTCCCGCACGGTAACAGGGCTTCTGCATGCGATTATGGACATCGAGCGTATTTCGGATATTGCACAGAATATCGCAGATATCGCGGCGATCCGTCTGGATAAGAAAATCAAGATATCCAAAAAGGGCGCCGTCGAGATACAGTTCATGGCGGATAAGATCGCCGAATCGTTCCGCCTCCTGCGCGAAGCGCTCAAGGAAGGAAAGCTCGAGAGCGCCCAGCGGGTGATCGAGATCGAAGACGAGGTAGACCGCTATGAAATGAAGATCAAAAAGAACCATGTCAAGCGCCTTAAGAAAGGAGAATGCAGCGCGCAGGCCAGCACCGTTTTTACGGATGTGATAACCATGTGCGAGCGCGTTGCCGACCATGTGGCGAATATTGCGCAGATCTATCTGCGCGGAGAGCTTCAGTAGCGCTCTGCCGGCGCATGCGGCCCGGCGGATTCCGGGCTTGATTATTGGCGTTTTATTGATTAAAATAAAAGGGTATGTGAATAACGATTGAAAAAGGAGTAAAGGTCATGAAAAAAACGATTGAAGATATTGACGTACAGGGAAAAAAGGTGCTTGTGCGCGTTGATTTCAACGTGCCGCTGAATGAAAACGGGGAGATCACAGACGAGACGCGCATTCAGGCGGCTCTCCCGACGATCCAGTACCTGCTCGACAACGGCGCTAAGGTAATACTGATGTCTCACCTCGGACGTCCGAAGGGCGAGGTCAAGCCGGAGTTTTCCCTCGCTCCCGTCGCAAAGCGTTTGGGCGAGCTTTTGGATACCAAGGTCATTTTTGCGAAGGACTGCGTAGGCAAAGAAGCGCAGGAAGCAGTAGACTCTATGGAGGCAGGGCAGGTCGTTCTGCTTGAGAACCTCCGGTTCCATAAGGAAGAAACGGCAAACGACGCAGAGTTTGCGAAACAGCTTGCAAGCCTCGGCGATATTTTTGTTCTGGATGCGTTCGGAACGGCTCACCGCGCGCACGCTTCTACGGCGGGCGTAGCGGATTATCTTCCGGCTGTCGCAGGCTTCCTCATCGGAAAAGAGCTTTCCGTCATGGGCAAAGCGCTTGAAGACCCGGCGCGGCCGTTTATCGCAATTCTCGGCGGCGCAAAGGTTTCGGATAAGATCGGCGTGATCGAGAACCTGCTGAAAAAGGTGGACTGCCTGATTATCGGCGGCGGCATGGCGAATACGTTCGTTAAGGCGCAGGGCTATGAAATGGGCAAATCCCTTGTGGATGACGAAAGGCTCGACCTTGCGCGCGACTTGATGGATCAGGCAAAGAAGAAAGGCATCAAAATCATGCTTCCATCCGATTTCGTCGTGGCAAAGGAGTTCAAGGCGGACGCGGAAACGCAGATCGTAGCGGCGGAGAATATCCCGGCGGATGCGATGGCGCTCGATATCGGGCCGTCCACGCGTATCATCTTTGCAAATGAGATCAAACGCGCCAAGACGGTCATTTGGAACGGGCCGATGGGCGTTGCGGAAATGTCCGCGTTCGCAGGCGGCACGAAAGCCATCGCGGAAGCGCTGGCAGACTCATCGGCAATCACGATCATTGGCGGCGGCGACAGCGCGGCGGCGGTAAAAAAGCTTGGCTTTGCAGACAAGATGTCCCACATTTCTACGGGCGGCGGCGCGTCTCTGGAATTTTTGGAGGGCAAAGAACTGCCGGGCGTAGCGGCTCTGAACGACAAATAAGGCGCGTGCGGACGCGGCAGATTTCTGCGCCGCATTCCCTGCGCGTACTGGGAAGAACGATGGTGAAAGGACGGAGGCTCTCCGTCCTTTTCAAAAAGATCAATAATTTAAAAGGAGCGATTTTATATTATGAGAAAACCGATCATCGCGGGAAATTGGAAAATGAATAAAACGGCAAGCGAGGCAGTCAGCCTGATAAACGAGCTAAAGCCGCTCGTTGCGGACGCGGACGCGGACGTTGTCGTCTGCCCGCCCGCGGCGGACCTTGCCGCTGCTGCACAGGCACTGAAGGGCTCGAATATCGGCCTCGGCGCGCAAAATCTTGATTATCACGATTCCGGTGCGTTTACAGGTGAGGTCTCGGCGGATATGCTGCTCGACCTCGGCGTACAGTATGTCATCATCGGGCATTCCGAGCGCCGTGAATATTATGCGGAAACGGACGAAACTGTGAATCTGAAAGTGAAAAAGGCGCTGGAAAAGGGCCTTATCCCAATCGTGTGCGTGGGCGAGAAGCTTGAAGAACGCGAAAGCGGCGTAACGGCGGAGGTCGTACGCAAGCAGACGAAGCTGGCGCTCCTCGGCTTAGCGGAAAGTGAAGTAGCCAAGGTCGTCATCGCATACGAACCGATCTGGGCAATCGGTACGGGCAAGACCGCGACGGCGGACGATGCAAACGATACGATCAAAGAGATCCGCGCGGCGATCAGAGAAGTGTTTGGAGGAGCCGCGGACGAGGTAAGAATACAGTATGGCGGAAGCATGAACCCTAAAAATGCGTCTGAGCTTATGGCCATGAGCGATATCGACGGCGGACTCATCGGCGGCGCTTCCCTCAAAGCGGAAGATTTTTCCAAAGTAGTAAATTATTGATATACGGGGCCGTAGCCCCGTGTGTGGCGGCCGCGCCGCAGACAGCGGAGAGCGGCGGAAATGGTAAGGTGGATAAAAAATGGCATTTACAGCACTGATTATTATGGACGGCTTCGGCCTCACCGCACAAACGGAGGGGAACGCCATCTATGCAGAGGGAATACCGAATATCAAAAGGCTGACGGAGGAATATCCGAGCACGCAGCTCGGCGCGAGCGGTATGTCCGTGGGTCTTCCCGACGGACAAATGGGCAATTCTGAAGTCGGACATCTCAATATCGGCGCGGGGCGCATCGTCTATCAGGAGCTTACCCGCATCACAAAGTCGATTGCAGACGGAGACTTCTTCAGCAAGCAGGAGTTTCTGGATGCAGTCGGGAACGTAAAGAAAAACGGCAGCGCGCTTCACCTCATCGGGCTGATCTCGGACGGCGGCGTGCACAGCCATCAGGAGCATTTATATGCGCTCCTGAAGCTGGCGAAAGAAAACGGCGTCGGGGACAGGACATACATACATTGCCTGATGGATGGCCGCGACGTACCGCCGGACAGCGGAAAGTGTTTCATTGAACAGCTCGAGGCAAAAATCAAAGAGATCGGTGTGGGCAGGATCGCGACGGTCATGGGCCGTTACTATGCAATGGACCGGGATAACCGCTGGGAGCGTGTGGAGCTTGCCTATGACGCGATCGTAAAAGGAGAGGGCGTGAACGCGGCGGACGCAGCCGAGGCAATGCAGGCCTCCTACGACAAAAAGGAGTACGACGAGTTCGTAAAGCCCGTAGTCATCACGGAAAACGGCGAACCGGTCGCAAAGCTTAAGGCAAACGATTCGGTCATCTTTTTTAATTTCCGCCCGGACCGTGCGCGCGAACTGACGCGCAGCATCACACAGACGGATTTCGACGGCTTTGCGCACACCTATTTCCCCACCTTTTTCGTATGTATGACACAGTACGATAAGACGTTCGAGAACGTGCATGTGGCCTATAAGCCGCAGGTGCTCCGGAATACGTTGGGGGAATATCTTGCGAAAAAGGGCAAAAAGCAGTTCCGCATCGCGGAAACAGAGAAGTATGCGCATGTGACCTTCTTTTTTAACGGCGGCGTAGAACAGCCGAACGAGGGAGAGGACAGAGTGCTCATCCCGTCGCCGAAGGTCGCAACGTACGACCTCCAGCCGGAAATGAGCGCGCCGGAGGTATGCGCAAAGGCGGTGGAGCTGATCGAATTGCAGAAATACGACGTTATGATCCTCAATTTTGCGAACTGCGATATGGTGGGACATACGGGCGTGTTCGAAGCGGCAGTGAAAGCAGTAAAAGCAGTGGACGAATGCGTCGGAAAGGTCGTTGATGCGGTCCTTAAGGTGGGCGGCGAGGTGCTCATCACGGCCGACCATGGCAACGCAGAGATCATGGTAGACCCGGAAACAGGGGGCCCGTTCACGGCGCACAGCACGAACCCGGTTCCCTGCATTTTGGTGTCGAAGCAGCATCAGCTTGCTAAACTGCGGCAGGGCGGCATTCTTGCGGACCTTGCGCCGACGATGCTCGACCTGATGGGGCTTCCTCAGCCTGTTGAGATGGAAGGAAAAAGCCTGCTTGAAAAGTAAACGGAAGGCTGCCCCGGTATTTGCCGGGGCAGCTTTTTTGATTTTGTCAAAATAGATTCGGTTGTGTGATACGAAAAGTGCAGGAATGGCACTTTCTATATGAATGACAGACGAAGCCCCCGCACCGGACGAAAAAATCCGTTCGGCGCGGTTTTTCTTGCCAAAAATAATTTTTTGTTGTGGATAAAAGCGGATATATATATTATAATGAGTTTAAGCGTAACCTATCAAAAAACAAGGGGGTCTTTACCATGATACAATTGATTTATGCAAAAAAGGGCAGTGGGAAAACAAAAAGACTGATCGATCTTGCGAACGCGGAGCTGAATTCCACAAAGGGAGACGTCGTTTTTATCGATGACGACAAGCGTTATATGTATGACGTGGCGCATCAGGCGCGTTTTGTGGATGTAAAGGATTTTGGGATCGATTCCGGAGACGCCCTTTACGGCATGCTGTGCGGTATGGTTTCCCAAAACTATGACATAGAGGCGGTATTCATCGACGCATTTCTGAAGATCGTAAAAAAGGACGTTACGGAGCTGAAAGACCTGATCGAAAAAATTCAGGCGCTGACCGAAAAGAATGATTTCAAAGCGGTCATTATCATCAGCGCGGATCCGGCGCAGGCCCCGGACTTCCTCAAAGAGTACATCATCTGAGGAAACGCGTTTTTTGATGCGGGCGCTTGCCGCGCCCGGCGCTGACAGGAGAGAATTGCGTTAAGCCGCAAGGCTTAAGGCGGACAGTACCGAGTAAATGCGGCTTGCAGGCACACCGCCTGCAAACAGGCTTCGTATGGACTTGCGGCTGTCCGCTTTTCACGTTTTATTATGGAGGAGAACAAGAAAAAATGCAGGTTTTGAGCACACGCGGAAAAATGAACGCCATTCCCGCCACACAGGCGGTGCTTCAGGGCATCGCCGCAGATGGAGGGCTTTTCGTTCCCGAAACGTTTCCCGAGATCGACCTCGAGGAGATGAAGGCATACGCGGCGCATGAGTATGATATCCTTGCGGCACGGGTGCTTCAATATTTTTTTGATATGGATGAGGCCGCGCTTGCGGAAATCACCCAGCAGGCTTACGGAACGTTCGACGATTCCCGGGTCGTTCCCATAAAGGAGCTTTCCCCGGCGGAATACGTGATGGAACTGACGCACGGGCCTACGCTTGCGTTTAAAGATATGGCGCTTCAGGTGCTGCCGCGGCTTATCCGCAGGGCGCTCGATATCCATAAACAAGAGGAGAATGTGCTGATTTTGACTGCGACCTCCGGAGATACGGGAAAAGCGGCCCTCGAAGGCTTCCGGGACGTGCCGCGGACGGCGATCGAGGTTTTCTATCCGGCGGACGGCGTGGCAACGATGCAAAAGCTGCAAATGGTCACGCAGGAGGGAGGCAATGTCGCGGTGTGCGGCGTACAGGGGAATTTTGACGATGCGCAGACGGGCGTAAAGGCGCTGTTTGCAGATGAAACGTTGAAGGCATTCCTGAAAAAAGCGGGCTATACGTTCTCATCCGCGAATTCGATCAACTTCGGGCGGCTCATTCCGCAGGTGGCATATTATATCTATGCGTACGCCAAGCTTGCGGCGGACGGAAAGATAGCGGACGGGGAAGAGATCAATTTTGTCGTGCCGACGGGGAACTTCGGAAACATTCTCGCCGGCTATTATGCAAAGCGCATGGGGCTCCCGGTGAAAAAGCTGATATGCGCCTCGAACGGAAACAACGTGCTGACGGACTTTTTCAACAAGAGCGTTTACGACGCGAACCGTCCGTTCCACAAAACGATGTCGCCGTCCATGGATATTCTCATCTCCAGCAACCTTGAGCGGCTGCTGTTTGAGGTCACAGGCCGAGACGACGCGCAGGTACGCGCGTGGATGGAGGCGCTGAAGACGAGCGGGAAATATGAGATACCGCAGGAAACGCAGGCGCAGCTTAAGGGAACGTTCTGGGCGGATTTTGCGAGCGAGGAGGAAACCGCGCAGACGATCCGTGAAACGTTCGGAACGCACGGCTATCTGATCGATCCGCACACGGCTGTCGCCAAGTGCGTAGAAGAAAAATACAGGCGGGAAACGGGAGACGATGCGGTATGCGTCGTCGTGTCTACGGCGAACCCCTATAAATTTACGCAGGATGTGCTGCGCTGCATATCCGGGCAGGATGAAGACGATGCATTCCGCGCTGCGCAGCTGCTTGCGCAGGCGACGGGAACGGAGATCCCGCCGCAGATCGCGGACCTTCAGGAAAAACCGGTGCTCCACCCCGACGTCGTAGGGCGCACGGAGCTCAAGAGCGCGGTAGAAGTATTTATCGAACGAATGGGAGAATAAGACAGATGGAAACAGAACAGAAAAAGACGATATTCAGCGGGATACAGCCGTCGGGAGACCTGACGCTCGGAAACTATCTCGGCGCAGTCAAAAACTGGGCGGCGCTCCAAGATGAATATCAGTGCTATTACTGCGTGGTCGACCTGCACGCGATCACAGTGCGGCAGGACCCGGCAGCGCTTCGGAAACGCACGCTGGACGTTATGTCTATTCTCATTGCCTCCGGTATCGACCCGGAAGCGAACGTACTCTATATGCAGTCGCATGTGAGCGCGCACGCGGAGTTGGCATGGCTCCTCAATTGCTTTACCTATATGGGCGAGCTTTCCCGCATGACGCAGTTCAAGGAAAAGAGCGCGAAAGCGGGAGACAACATCAATGCGGGCCTGTTCACCTACCCCGTGCTGATGGCGGCGGATATCCTGCTTTATCAGGCGGATCTCGTTCCTGTGGGCGTAGACCAGAAGCAGCATCTTGAGCTCACACGGGATATCGCGATCCGTTTTAATAATATCTATGGAGACGTGTTTACTGTGCCGGAGCCGTATATTCCGAGGGCAGGTGCGAAAATCATGAGCCTGCAGGAGCCGGAAAAAAAGATGTCGAAGTCGGACGAGAATACAAACGCGTTTATTGCGCTTCTTGACCCGCCGGATGTGATCGCGCGGAAGCTGAAACGGGCGGTGACGGATTCGGATGGCGAGATCCGCTTTGCGGAGGAAAAGCCGGGCGTCTCCAATCTTCTCACCATCTATTCGGCCATTACGGGCAAAGCAATGCCCGAATGCGAAAAGGAATTTGCAGGGCAGGGCTACGGCGTGCTGAAGCAGGGCGTGACGGACGCTGTGATCGCAGAGCTTGAGCCGCTCCAAAAGCGTTACCATGAGGTGCGCGGCGATAAGGCGTTTTTGGAAAAGATCATGACGGAAAATGCGGAAAAGGCGGCCTATGCTGCGCGTAAAACGCTTTCCAAGGTGCAGCGCAAGATCGGCCTTGCGCCTCGGAGGCTGTGAGCCGGACTAAAAGGAAAGCTCATCCGCAAGCCGCTGCATTTCACAGAAGAAACGGCTTGTATGGAAGCCGTCGCATACGCTGTGGTGCACATGGACGGAGAGCGGGATCAGGATTTCCCCGGCTTGTGCAAAATATTTGCCAAACACAGTGAGTGGAAGTAAATTGATTTTTTTCGGATAAGTCATCTGGAGGTCAACGCTGGTAAAGGAAAGCCACGGCAGGCAGGAGACCAGAAAAGAATTGACAGGCTTGTTTTCTTTGGAATACAAGCCTTTTTTGTTTCCGTATTCGCAGACAGCATGCAGATAAGCGTCGTGAAAGGCGGAAAAATCCTCGCAGTACGCAAGCCAAATATCGGAAAATGTTTCGTCGTCCTTATGGAAATACGTAAAATAGGGGTGGATCGCATCAAAATATCCGACCGTGCCGTCCGAAAGCATGTGCATTTTGAATTCGCGGTGCGCATTAAATACTTTTGCTGTCATATAGATGAGCGCCGGAAACAGCTTTTTGCCCCTTTGCTTCAGCAAATCAAGCAGACGAGTGATTTGGAGGTTTGCTGTAATGCTGTAGGTGCACACCGTATCGTTCTGGTAGTGATCAAAATAAGCCGCGCGGCTCCATGTGCTTTTATCGATGGGGTGAAAAGAACCCAAAATATTTTGTGCCATGCGCTGTTCCTTTCCGCTTTTTATCATTATAACACAGAAAAATACCGGATGCTATGTATCGTTAATGTATAGAGACGCGGAATAATCTGTGATTAGGCGGCATAAGCAAATTTGTGAACAAATTCTAAAAAAAAGGGGATTTCAGGCGCATTTTTTCGCGGAATCATGGAAACAAGATTTTTTTGATGATATAATAACTCTATGTTTGGATATGTCGTTCCTCTCACCGGAGAGATGAAAGTGCGTGAGCTGAATGTGTACCGTGCGTATTACTGCGGACTGTGCCGTGCGCTGAAGAGCGAGTACAGGAAAACGGCGGTGCTCAATTTCGACAGCGTTTTTTTATACCTGCTTGCGGACGGCCTGCGCGGAGAGGCCGGAGAGGCGGAGCCGGTGCGGTGCGCAGTGAATCCAATGAAAAAGCGTCCGGCAGTGGTAACGCCGGCTGCGCGTTTCGCGGCGGATATCAATATTCTGATGGCCTACTACAGCGCGGAAGACCATGTGCGCGATGGGAAGCCGGGCATGCGCCTTGCGCGGACGTTTCTGAAAAAGGCGTTTTCCAAAGCAAAAGCACGGCACGAAAGTGTTGTGCGGGTGGCGGACGAAACGATCGCCGAGCTGATTCGGCTGGAACGCGAAAAATCGCCGAATACAGATGCCGCGGCGGATTCCTACGCGCGTCTGCTTGGAACGGTCATGATGGATGCGGATATATTGCAGTCGCATATCCTGTATGATATCGGCTATAGCCTCGGACGGTGGATCTACCTCATTGATGCGGCGGAGGATTGGGAAGAAGACCTGAAGCGGGGCGATTATAATGTTTACGCCTGCAAATATGGGCAGCCGGATGTAAACACGCGCGAGAAAATCGGGCGGAGCCTCTACTATACGCTGTCTCAGGCCGGACAGGCGCTTTCACGCCTGGAGCTGAAGCAAAACAGGGATTTATTGGAAAATATCGTCTATCTGGGCTGCAGGGAGCAGACAAGGACGGTTTTAGAGACGGGTAAACGGATCACAGTGCCCGTGGAAAAAAGAATTTGAAGAAAGAATACGGAATGAAAGATGCCTGCACGCGGGGCATGCTTTCAATCTGAAATTCCGTAAGGGATAGTAACAGGAGCGGAATGAACCCATACGAAGTGCTCGGCGTTTCGCAGAACGCCACAGATGAAGAGATCAAGGCGGCTTACCGTAGACTGGTCAAGAAATATCACCCGGACCGTTTTGCAAACGATCCGGAAAAGCAGGCGGCTGCCAGCGAAAAGCTGAAGCAGGTCAACGCGGCTTACGATATGATCACCAAAATGAAACAGGGAAATTATACGCAGGCAGGCGGCTCGCCGCAGTTTGCTGCGGTGCGTATGTCGATCCAGCGGGGCGATCTTGCCGGAGCGGAGGCGATGCTCAACCGTATGTCCGAGCGCCCTGCGGAATGGCACTACCTGATGGGAGTTATTTTGTTCCGGCGGGGCTGGTATGACGGCGCCGCAGAGCATTTTAACATCGCCTATCAGATGGAGCCGGGGAACGCGGAATACGAACAGGCGATGCGCACGATGACACAGGCGACCGGTATGTATATGGATTTTGGGGATGGCGGTGAAAACAGCGGCTCCCGTAAAATGTGGAGTATCTGCTCGACCTGCCTGTGCCTTGGCTGCGTAGCGGGCGGAATGTGCTTCCGCTGGCCGGTTTTCTGCTGCATTTAAGGAGCATGGAATGGTAAGAAACTATGGGAAAAGAACAAACAGGGGAAGCTTGGTCGTCATGTTTGCCGCGCTTACGCTGTTTACGCTCTATCTTGCAAACATACTGCCCGTACTTCGCATCACACTGTATTTCGTTTCGTCGCTGTTCATTATGGGCATTATGGTGGAACGTATGACAGCGGCGGCCGTCATTTCTTTTGTGTGCGTGCTGTTTCTCGGATTTTTGATCGTTCCGGTCAAAACAGGCATGCTGCTCTATCTTTTTTTCTTCGGGCATTACGGGATATTCAAATATTTTACAGACGCACAGCGGGGAAGCGGCTCCGCTCTGGTAAAAAAGCTGGTCTATTTCAATATTGGCGCAGCATTGATTTATTTCCAGACGGGCGGCTTCATGACGGAGCAGCTCCCGTTTGCGGTTCCGTGGTGGGGCCTTGTGATTGCAGGGGAGCTCGTGTTTCTATTCTATGATTGGCTCTTTACGAAGATCACCCAATGGTATTACGGCGGCCTGCGTAATGTGCTGCTGAATACGGGCGAGTTCTGAAACAAAGGAACGCGGCATAGATGCGTTCGCGGAAACCGCTGTAAGGCGGCTTTATTTACGCCCGGCGCTTCATTGCTTTTCGCTGCGGGCGAAAAACAGAGGAGGTTTTTATGGGATCGGCTTATGAAGTCGCGGCCTATGCGCTGCGCTACTGGTTCATTGCGGCTGTGCTCGTTGTGCTCATCGCGGTGATTTACATCTCCTATAAGGAATATCAGCAGAAAAAGTTTGTCATGACGGAGATCAGCCAATTCGGGGGCTATATGAAGATCATCGGCGGGCCGAGGGAATTTGTCGGCGACCGCTTTGGATTGCGCGAAAATAATACGATCGGCAGCGCACCGGACTGCGATATCGTCCTGCCGGACAGGACGGTAAAACGGAACCATGCAGTTATTTTTCAAGACGGAGACGATTACTATCTGCAGCCCGGGCAAAAAGCGCCTACAAAGATCAACGGCCGCCGCGCGACGACGGCCCACAGGCTGAAAACAGGAGACGCCGTTTCTTTCGGAGACGTAGAGATGCGCGTGTATTTTAAAAGGACGAGGATAGAAAATGATCATTAAACGGTTTGGCGCAGGCATAGTCCTTGCGTTTATGATATTGTTTCTTTTATCCGGAATGCTCCTGCTTTCCTTTGCGGGCGGGGCGTTCAATATGGAAGCGGCATTGCTCGGCGTTATTTTCGCTGTGTTTCTCATCGTGCAGTATAATGTGCTGAAAAGCATTTTTAAGCATCTCGAGCGGTTCGCGCTTCTGATTGCCGATTTTTTGTGCGTCATCAGTATCGTGATCCTCTACCGGATCGATCCGGAAACGGCGCAGAAACAGCTGATTTGGATCCTGATCGGCAACGTATGCATGATCGTCGCCATGCTGGTGATCAAAAGGACGCATGATTTCGGAAAAGCGAACTGGTTTTTTATGATCCTTGCGGTCGGCATGCTCGGTATGACGCTGCTTTTTGCAAGCAGGATCGGCGGGGCGAAGAACTGGATCAATATCGGCCCGTTTTCTTTTCAGCCGAGCGAATTTGCTAAAATATTGTTTCTGATCGTAACGGCCTATTTCCTGTCCTCGCGGGAGAGAAAGCGGGATATGTGGCCATATTTTTTGTTTACCATTGCATGTGTGGGCCTGCTTGTGCTTTCGCGGGACCTCGGCGCCGCGCTCCTTTTTGCGGGCACCTTCCTTATCGTGTTCTATGTGGGCACGGGCAGCGTGGGCATCACGCTCGGCGCGACGGCGGCTTTCGCGGGCGGCGCGCTTCTTTCCTATAAGATGTTCGACCATGTGCGGACGCGCGTGGAGGTGTGGCAGGACCCTTGGGCGACTTATAACGACAAGGGCTATCAAATCGTGCAGGGGCTCCTTGCGATCGCGAGCGGCGGGCTGCTTGGCACGGGCCTCGGGCTCGGCATGCCGGAGGTGATACCGGTAGGAACATCCGATTATATCTTTGCGGCGATCGCCGAGGAATTCGGTATCATCGTGGCGATCGGCATTATCGCACTTTATCTTGTGTTCATCATCCGGGGTATCCTGATCGCAATGGACGCCCGCACAAAATTTGATAAGCTGCTCGTGTTCGGCGCAACGGCAATGCTGTCTCTGCAAAGCTTCATCATCATCGGCGGGGTCATCAAGCTGATCCCGCTCACGGGAATCACGATGCCCTTTGTCAGCTCGGGCGGGAGCTCGATGCTGTCGGCGATGATGCAGCTTGGCATCATCGAGGGTGTGGCGCTTAAAAACGGAGAATATGAAGAAGCGGAGCTGGAAGAGATGGGAGGCGGCGTAGCATGAAGAAGAAACCGAACCTCAAAAAGAATATGCGCGTGATGCTCGGCGTTTTCTGCTGCCTGTTCGTCCTGCTCGGGACCTATCTGCTCTATTCGACGGTAGTATATGGCGATCAGTGGTTCACGACGCCGTATAACCCCCGCATCTCGGCCTCGAAAAATATCGAGAACGCGGGAACGATCTACGACAGGAACGGCGTCGCGCTTGCCTATACGGAAAACGGAGAGCGCAAATACGCAGAAAGCGAGGACGTCCGCCGCGCGGTCAGCCATATCGTAGGCGATATCTATGGGAAATCGCTGGGAGCGGAAACGCTGTATGCCAAATACCTGTACGGCTACGACCAGAACGTTGTGGATAAGTTCAACAGCGCGCAAAGCGGGCAGAAGGGCGGGGACGTATATCTCACCATCGACTCGGACCTGTCCGAATATATTTACGACAATATGAGCGTGGGCCCGGGTGCGGTCGTGCTGATGAATTACGAAACGGGCGAGATACTCGCCAGCGTATCCAAGCCGACGTTTGATCCGAACACGGCGAAGGACGATACGGAAGAATCGGGCGCAAAATTCGTCAACCGCGTCACACAGGGACTCTATCCGCCCGGCTCCACCATGAAGATACTCACCACGGCGGCGGCGATCGAAAACGGAGTGACGGATATGGAGTTCGAATGCACGGGCGAGGATATCATCGAGGGCCAAAGGGTGACCTGCACCTCCGTGCACGGCCGTGTCGGCCTTGAAACTGCGTTTGAGAAATCCTGTAATATCTATTTCGGACGGCTGGCCGCGGAATTGGGAGATGATATCATGCTCGAAACGGCGAATGAATTCGCCTATAATTATAATTTCCAATTTCCGAATCTCACGCTGTATAACAGCCAGTTCGAGGTATCGGGCAATATGGGGGACCTCGCATGGGCGGGCATCGGCCAGTATAATGACCTCGTAACGCCTATGCACAATATGCTGATCGCGGCAGGCGTTGCGAACGGCGGAACGGTCATGCAGCCGAATACCCTCAAGGACGTGCGGTACGGCGGAGTAAGCTCCTATACCTATACGCCGACGGCGTTTCGGAGCATCATGCCGCAGGACGTGGCGGCGCAGATTGCAGGATATATGCGCAATACGGTGGAAAGCGGAACGGCAACGAGCGCAAATATCGGCAACGCGACCGTATGCGGCAAGACGGGCACGGCGGAATATGTGGAGGACGGCGAAACGAAGAACCATTCTTGGTTTGTCGGTTATGTACAGGACGCGGCGCATCCGCTTGCCATCGCAGTCATCGGCGAGGGCGAGGGCTTTGGCTCCGCGTATGCCGCGCCGCTTGCAGGGAAGATCTTAGAGCATGCCATCGATATGGGATACTGAGCGGGCAGGAAGAGCATCCGGCCTGCCATGCTTTTGACGGAAAGCGGTTTATAGGCTCCGGTCCCTGCAAACGGCGGAACGCACGGACCGCTATGGGTCAAGACGCGGCGGACGATACCGGAAAACAGAAAAGGAACGCACAGGTTCCTTTTTCTTTTACCTGAAAAATTTTTGAGGTATAATAAAGCTATGGAGCTTACGGAAACCCTGAAAAAGAAAATCAAAAACCTGCCTCAAAGCCCGGGTGTGTATATCATGCGCGGGGCAGACGGCACGGTCATATATGTCGGCAAGGCGCGGGTCTTGAAAAACCGCGTCAGCCAGTATTTCCGCAAGGAAGCGCAGAAATACGCGAAAGTGGCGGCTATGGTCAGCCACATTGCGGATTTTGAGTATATCATTACAGATACAGAGCTTGAGGCGCTGATACTCGAATGCAACCTCATCAAGAAATACCGCCCATATTATAATATCCTTTTAAAGGACGATAAGCACTTTCCCTATGTGCGCGTGGACCTGAACGAAGAATTTCCGCGCGTAACGGTGGTGCGCCGGGTAAAGGACGACGGCGCAAAATATTACGGGCCGTTTATCGCCGCGCACGTCATTCGAGACGTGCTCGATCAGGTATACCGTCTCTATCCGCTGCGGAGCTGTAAAAATGATATTTCCCGTATGATCGCGCGGGGGGAACGCCCGTGTCTCAATTATGAAATGGGGCGGTGCATCGGGCCGTGTACGGGAAAGGTCAGCCGGGAGGAATACGGCGAACTGGTGAAGGAAGTGATCAGCGTGGTGTCGGGAGGCAACCTCGCGGTGCGCAAAGAGCTCGTGCGCAAGATGAACGAAGCCGCCGAGGCTCTGAACTATGAACAGGCTGCTCTTTTGCGTGACCGGATCGCGCTCATAGACCGCATTCGCGAGAAGCAGCGGGCAGGTTTCCCGAATCTTGACGATAAAGATGTATTCGCCGTAGAAAAAGGAGTCAGGACGGCGGTGGTGCAGGCTTTCCTGTTCCGCGACGGGAAGCTCAATTACGCGCAGAAATATTATTTTGACTACGAGGGAGAACCGCTGTCCGAGATCATGAGCGAATTTCTGCAGCAGTATTACGCGGAAAAAAGCGGTGTACCAAAACACATCTATACGCTGCCGCGGCCGGATGATGCGGAACTGCTTATGCAGTGGCTCAGCAAGAAACGCGGTTCTAAGGTGGAGATCAAGGAAGCGGCACGCGGAGATAATAGAAAGCTCGCGGAGCTTGCAAAGAAAAATGCGGGAGATGCGATCAAGATCAAAGAGGGCATGCAGGCGCAGCGCGAAGCCGCGGCAGGGAATCTCGCGCGGGCATTGGGGCTCGATACAGACCTGCACCGCATCGAATGCTATGATATCTCCAACACACAGGGAACGGATAACGTTGCATCCATGGTAGTATTCACGGATGGAAAGCCGGACCGCAAAAAGAATCGTCATTTTAAAATCAAATCCTTTGAGGGTGCGGATGATTTTGCTTCCCTGAATGAGGCGCTCACGCGGCGGCTGCTGCGCGGCCTTAGGGGAGACGAAAGCTTCCTGCCCATGCCGGACCTTATTATTATCGACGGCGGAAAGGGGCAGCTCAACGCGGCGCGCGATGCGCTGTTTTCACTGGGGTGTGAGGAAATACCGATCGTGAGCCTCGCAAAAAAGCAAGAGGAGATATTCGTGCCCGGTCGGGATGAAAGCATTCTGCTTACGGTGGGGAGTCCGGAATTTCGGTTGGTGACGGGGATACGTGATGAAGCCCATCACTTTGCGATCTCTTATCATCGGACTCTGCGCGAAAAGCGGCATCATACGGGAGAGCTCGATAAGATCGAAGGCGTCGGGCAGGTGCGCAAGCGCGCGCTTCTCAAAGCGTTCGGCAGCGTAAAGAATATAGAAGCGGCCCCGCTTGATGAGCTCAAAGCGGCAAAAGGCGTTCCTGCAGGTGTTGCAGAGGCGGTATTTGCCTATTTCCATCCCGAAAAAACGAAATGACAAAAAAAGCCGGCAAAGCCGGCTTTTTATATAGCAGGATCACTCCCCAAAATTATGATCGACAAGCTCCGCCAATGCGGCGACGGCGTCTTTTTCATCGCCGCCGTTGGCAAATACATAAATGGATTCACCCTTTTTCACACCAAGAGACAAAAGCCCCATAATACTTTTCGCGTTGATCTTCTTGTTGGAAAACTCGATCAGGATCTGCGAGTCAAACTGATTGGCAACCTGCACGAAGCTGGCGGCTGCCTTTGCTTTCAGACCGTCATTGTTTTTGATGATGAGTTCTTTGTAGATCATTTCAAATCCTCCCTTTTAATGCTTAGTGTCGGTTGGCCGCGGAGATGATGTGCCGGGAAGCTCCTGTGCAATGGCATTGATCTTACGGAGCCGGTGGTTCATCCCCGATTTTGTCGTACCGCCAAGCTCACACAATTCAGTAAGAGTCGCTTCCGGATTGGCGAGCCTTAATTCGGCCGCTTCACGCAATGGAACGCTCAGGCTGCCAAGCCCGACGGTGCGTTCTATTTTATGGATATTCATAACCTGCGTCATAGCGGCATTAACGGTTTTATTGATATTGGCCGTCTCGCAGTTGACAGCCCGGTTGACGTTATTGCGCATTTCTTTTAAAACGCGCACATTTTCAAGATTCAGAATAGAAGAATAAGCGCCAATCAGCGTAAGCAAAGCAGCGATCCCGTCTCCTTCATTCAAGTATACCACAAAATTCTGCCTGCGGTGAATAATTTTTGCATGAATTTCATTTTTTTGGAGAAGCTCCAGCAAAATACCTGCAAATGCCTCGGAATGCGTCACAAATTCCGCGTGATAATTTTTTTTCGGATCAGAGACCGTTCCCCCGCCAAGGAACGCGCCGCGCAGAATCGCGGAACGGCAGCACTCCTTTTCCAAAAGCTCGCGCGGAGGCGTAGCGTTCGTCAGCAGATTTCCCTCAAGACCAAGAATGGAGAGCAGCAGCGCCGCGTCGTCTACCGCAATCGTATAGCTGTGCTTTTTTTTGAGGAGGTTATCCTTGATCTCCACCTCGGAATCGAGCTTTAAAATACGTGTGACCGTATCATAAATGCGTTTGGCGACCGCCATGCTTTCCGTATGATATTTGATGCGTACGCCGCCGCGGGAAATGGAAAGATTGCCGCATATCAGGGTGACGGCGCAAAGCTCCGCCATGATACAGCAGTCCCGTTCCTCCGCCTGTGAGCAAATTTCATCCTTGGCAGCTGTTGCAAACGACATAATGCCCTCCGTCAGCAGTTTTTTTCCAAAGTAAGATCCCTGTGCTCAAGCGTCACGCGCATCCCTTTTTCCGAGAACCGCTTATACAGCTCTTCTGCGACCGCAACGCTCCGGTGCATGCCGCCCGTGCAGCCAATGCCGATCACAAGCTGGTTTTTATCCTCGCTGACAAAGCAGGGGGACAGCGTTTCAACGATCCTGACCAGCTCCGTGAGGAAAAATTGCGTCTGGTCGAATGAAAGGACGAACTCCCGCACGTCCTCGTCAAGGCCGGAATGCCTGCGCATTCCCTCTATATAATAAGGATTCTCAATAAAGCGCATATCAAAGACCATATCCGCATCGAGCGGGATCCCGCGCTTATATCCAAACGAAATGATGGAGATCAGCAAACGGGTATCATGGTCTCCCGAATACATGGTATCGATCATTTTTTTCAGCTTCATCACGTTGTAGGAAGAGGTGTCCACAACATGGTTTGCCATGTCCTTCAGCTGCTGGAGCTTGCGGCGCTCCATGTGGATGCCGGAAAGGATCTCGCCGCTGCCCGAAACAGGGTGGCTCCGGCGTACTTCCTTGAAGCGTTTGACCAAAACGGCGTCGGAAGCGTCGAGAAACAGGATATCGAGGTCAAGGTCCATCGTTTTCAGCTCGTCGATGGTCGCATAAATAGAATCGAAAAAATCTCCCATGCGCGTATCGACCGTGACGGCGACCTTATCGCGTATGTGCGTGCTTTCCATGCATAATCTTGCAAACTGGGGGATCAGCTCCGGCATCAGGTTATCCACACAATAATAACCGAGGTCCTCAAGCCGCTTCAATGCGGAAGAACGTCCCGCGCCCGAAAGTCCTGTTACGATCGTAAATTTCATGATTTCTCCTTATTCCGCGTTGATGATCTGTCCGGCGGTGATGCCTGCTTCCTCCGCCTTTTTCAAGGCGGGCAGGAAATCGCCCACGCGTCCGGGGGAATGCGCGTCGCTGCCGATAGAAAATTTTACGCCCGTTTCCGCACAGGCCCGCAGCTCTTCTGCCGTGAACTCCGGGTGCTTTGCGTTGATCTCCATGACGGCTCCTTTTTCCGCGGCATATCCCGCAAGGCTTAAAAGATCGACGGGCAGACCATAGCCGGGATGCACGATGATGTCGATGGGATAGCGCTCAAGCGCTTTCCGGTAGGCGTTGGTGTTGCGTGCGACGGCCTTTTCCGTGCCGCGTTTTACAAGCATCATATTCAGACGGTCGGCAAACGTTTTATAGCGGACGAGCTTATGATAGCCCATGAGGAACACGTCGAAGCGGTCCGCCCATTTTTCCGGAAAATCCACGTCGCCCTCGGAAGAGAGCAGGTTCATCTCCACACCCGCAAGCACTTCTATTTTCCCTGCATATTTTTCCCGCATCTCCTCGATATCGCGCAGATAAGCCTCCACATCCTTGATGTTGTAGCACATGTGGAGCGGGCCGTGATCGCTGATCGTGATACGCTTCAGGCCGAGGGAAACAGCTGCCTTTATATTGTCCTCCACCGTACCTGTGCCATGGCTATGGACGGTGTGGGTGTGTGTGTCTGCAATGATTTTAAGCATCAGAATTCTCCAAGCATTTTTACTTCCGGTTCGAGGAATACGCCCGTCTCTTTCAGAACGGTATCCTGAACATGAAGGATCAACTCATAAATATCCCGGGAGAAAGCATCTCCCATATTAATAATAAACCCGGCGTGCTTCTCTGAAACCTGCGCGCCGCCGATAGAAAACCCTTTGAGACCGCACTGCTCGATCAAAGCACCGGCAAAATGCCCTGCCGGACGCTTGAACGTGCTGCCCGCGCTCGGATAATTGAGCGGCTGCTTGTCCCTGCGGCGTGCATTCAGCTCGTTCATTTTATCCATAGACGCCTGCGGATCCCCCTCGGGCAGCGTGAATTCCGCATCGAGTACGATATATTCCTGCTCTGCCACGGCGCTGCGCCGGTAGGAAAAATCAAGCTCCGCTGCAGAAAGACAGAGCGTTTCAAAACGGCGGTCCAATACGCGTACGGAGGTGATAAAATCGCCGATCTCGCCGCCGTAAGCCCCTGCGTTCATCGCGACCGCGCCGCCGAGGGAACCGGGGATACCGCCCGCGAATTCGAGACCGGATAGTCCGGCGCGTATCGCCTCGAGACAAATGGGGCGCAGGGAAGCGCCCGCTTGGGCGGTTACTCTGTTTTCCCGTACGGAAATTCCATCCATCCGCTCCGCGAGCTTTACGACCGCGCCATGCAGCCCTTCGTCGGAAACGAGCAGATTAGAGCCGCGCCCGATGACGGAAAACGGAACGCTTTCCTCACGCAGGACGCGCAGAACGGAAATAAGACCGTCTTCCGTATGCGGAAGAAGCATCAGATCGGCCGGCCCCCCCGTTTTGAACGTCGTATGGGCAGCCATGGATTCATTTTCACGAACGCCCGCTTCTCCGAGTAAAGAGATAAGGCGGGCGGTAAGGTGTTTTAGGTTCATGCCTGTGAGATCACATCCATAATATTTTGGGCGAGCCAGTCGCCGCCGCCCTGCCCGATGCTCTTCAGACGGAAGTTCATGGCCGCGACCTCCATAACGATGGCAAGGTTGCGCCCCGGCCGTACCGGAAGCGTGATCTGCGGTATCTTCACGCCAAGAAGCGTGATATGGTTGTCCGCCGTGCCGAGGCGGTCGATATCCCGCACATCGCCCGGCTCAAGGTGGATCGCCAGTTCGATCGATTTTTCCCTCCGTATGGAGCCCATGCCATATAGGACGGAAACGTCGATGATGCCGAGGCCGCGTATTTCCATCATGTGACGAATGATATCCGGCGATTGACCGATCAGCGTGTCGTCAGACAGCTTGTGGATCTCCACCACGTCGTCAGCGACGAAACGGTGTCCCCGTTTTACGAGCTCAAGAGCAGTCTCGCTTTTGCCGACGCCGCTGTCGCCGGTGATATACATTCCCACGCCGTAGACATCCATCAGGCCGCCGTGGCGCGAGATGACGGGCGCGAGCAGCGCGTCGAGATAGATCGCCGTCTTATGGGAAAGCTTTGTCGTCGTCAGGCCGGACATCAGGACAGGAATGTCATATTTGCGCGCGCATTCGAGAAACTCGTCCGGCGGCGTCAGATTGCGGCCGATGAGAACGCAGGGGATCGGATGGGAAAAGAACCGGTCGAGCCGTTCCATCCGCGTCTGCGGGTCGAGCGTCTGGAGATAGGTCATTTCCACCATACCGAACAGTTGGATGCGGTTGACCGCAAAATATTCAAAAAACCCGCTCATCTGGAGCCCGGGACGGTTTAGGTCGCTTGAATCGATCTCCGCCGTATCGCGTGTTCCCATATAGACGATATTCAAGCTGATCGCTTTCGCGAGGTCCGTGATCTTGATCGTGCGTTTCATTCCGTATCCACCCCCAGAATATATTTTTCGATCGACTGGGCGACGCCGTCCGCATCATGCGGGCCGGTCACGTCGTCTGCCGCCTCTTTGCAGGCTTCGCATGCGTTTTCCATAGCGATGCCCATACCGGCCCAGCGGATCATGCTTTCGTCGATCTCGCTGTCGCCCATGGCGATGACCTGCCGGCGGTCGAGTCCTAATTTCTTGGCTAAATAGGCAAGTGCGTTTCCTTTGGTCGCTTCCGGGTCCATGATCTCAAGAAAATCGCTCTGTGATTTTTTTATGATCAGCTCCGGAAACATTGCGGACAGCTCGCTGCGGTATTCCTCCAGCTTTTCCGGCGTATCGATGAGCAGTATCTTTGCCGCAAGTATCATCTCCGTTTCCATCAGGTCCGGAGCCTCGATGCCGCCGTAGCCGCACAGCTTTTCATAATAATCGGAGTAATCGGTCCTGCGGAGAAAATAATAGCCGTCGTCCGTATAGACCTGAAAATATACCCCATGCGTCACGGCCCAGCGCATCACCTGCTTGGTGGCAAGAGGGGAAAGATACGCGGAATAGATCACCTTTCCGTCCGGGTCGGCGACTTGGCCGCCTCCGCATACGATCGTGTAATCCCTGTTGCACAGCAACTCATTGAATCCGCATACGCCCGGATAAGCGCGTCCGGACGCGAGTATCACATGCACGCCCTTCGCGCGGGCGGCTGCGATGGCATCCCTGTTCCGCTGGGAAATATTTTTGCTGCAGTCGAGCAGCGTATCGTCAAGGTCCAGTGCGATCAGCTTATAAGCCATAAAATTCTGCCTTCCTTCTCCAGTAAAATCATGCTGTATAATTCAGTATCATTATACAATAACCGCGGAGGATTGGAAAGCGTAAAATACCGGGGAGAGATGCAGAGCCGGCTGCGCGCCAAAGAAAAGAAACAAGAAAAATTTACACAAATCGGCGGGCGGGCATGCTATACTGAAAGAAACGGCAGCCTGAGGACGGAGGAAAAACGGAAATGACGGATTTCACGCATTTGCATGTGCATACGGAATACAGCCTGCTCGACGGCGCGGGGCGGATCGGCGATCTGGTGGCGCGGGCAAAAAAACAAGGTATGGACGCGCTTGCGATTACGGATCACGGCGTGATGTACGGCGCGCTCGATTTTTATGAGGCAGCGAAAAAAGAGGGGATCAAGCCCATCATCGGCTGCGAGGTCTATGTGGCTCCGGGCAGCCGGTTTGAAAAAAACTCGCTTTCGCGCGAATATGCGCATCTCGTGCTGCTGTGTAAGGATATGACAGGCTATAAGAACCTGATGAAGCTCGTTTCGGCAGGCTCTTTGGAGGGATTTTACTATAAGCCGCGTATTGATTACGAACTGCTTGAACAGCATACGGAGGGGCTCGTATGCCTGTCGGCCTGCCTTGCGGGAGATGTGCAGCGGCTGCTTATGCAGAACGATTACGCAGGCGCAAAGCGTATGGCGCAGCGCCTGAAGGATATGTTTGGTCCGGATTTCTACCTTGAGCTGCAAGACCACGGCATACCGGAGCAGCAGCGCATCAATCCGCTCATTTTAAAGCTGGCGGACGAGCTTGATGTCAAACCGGTCGCAACGAATGACGTACATTATGTAAACAGGGAAGATGCATACGCACAAAAGGTGCTGATGTGCATCCAGACCGTCACCACCATCGACCAGCCCAGCAAAATGGCATTCGAAACGGAGGAATTCTATCTGAAATCCCCCAAAGAGATGAGCAGGCTTTTTTCCTATGTGCCGGAGGCGGTCAGCAATACGCGTGAGGTCGCAGAAAAATGCAATCTGGAATTTGAGTTCGGCAACAATCATTTGCCTGAATTCAAAGTGCCGGAGGGCTACACGAACCGGGAATATCTGAGGCACATTGCGGAAGCGGGCCTGCGGGAGCGCTATCCCAATCTTTCAGATGAAATACAGGAGCGCTTTGACTATGAGCTTTCGACCATCGACAACATGGGCTTTACGGACTATTTTCTCATCGTTTGGGATTTTGTCAGCTTTGCAAAGAAAAACGGCATTATGGTCGGCCCGGGGCGGGGAAGCGCAGCGGGGAGTATCGTTGCCTACAGTCTCGGTATCACCAGCATCGATCCGATCCAATATAATCTGCTCTTTGAGCGGTTCTTAAATCCCGAGCGCATCAGCATGCCGGATATCGATATCGATTTCTGCTACGAACGCCGGCAGGAGGTCATCGATTATGTGACGCAAAAATATGGGAGCGATCATGTGGCGCAGATCATCACGTTCGGTACGATGGGCGCGCGGCTCGTGATACGGGATGTCGCGCGGGTGATGAATATGAGCATCGCGGATGCGGATCGTATTGCCAAAATGGTACCGTTCGAGCTGAAAATGACCATTGATAAGGCGCTTGACCGGAATCCTAAACTGAAAGCGGAATATGAAAATAACCCGGACGTAAAAAATGTGATCGACGTTGCGCGCAGGCTGGAGGGCATGGCGCGGCACGCGTCCACCCATGCGGCGGGCGTCGTCATTGCGGACGCTCCGATCACAGATTATGTGCCCCTGCAAAAGAACCCCAAGGACGAAAGCGTCATGACGCAGTATACCATGAAGAAGCTCGAAAGTATGGGGCTTTTAAAAATGGACTTTCTCGGGCTTCGCACGCTGACGGTCATTCGTGACGCGGTCCGTATGATCGAAGAAAACCACGGAGTGAAGCTTGACATCGAAAGGCTCGATCTTAACGACAAAAAGGTTTATGAGCTGATGTCCTCCGGCAACACACTGGGTATCTTCCAGTTTGAAAGCGGCGGCATGCGGCGGCTTTTGCAGGACCTGCGGCCGGAATGCCTCGACGATATCATGGCGGCGAACGCGCTGTTTCGTCCGGGCCCGATGGAAAGCATCCCCGACTATGTGCGCAGCAAGCACGATCCCAAAAACGTGCATTATCTGCACCCGATGCTCGAGCCGATTCTGCGGGATACCTACGGCTGCATGGTCTATCAGGAGCAGATCATGCGTATCGTGCGCGACGTGGCCGGCTATTCTATGGCAAGGAGCGACCTCGTGCGCCGCGCCATGAGCAAGAAGCAGCAGAGCGTGCTGGAAAAGGAGCGGAAAATATTCATTCATGGGGAAGAAAAGGACGGTAAAATCACGGTAGAGGGCGCGGTGCGCCGGGGAATGGACGAAAAGACGGCAAACGAGCTGTTCGACCAGATGATGGCGTTCGCCAATTATGCGTTTAATAAATCTCATGCCTGCGCATACGCGGTCGTCGCCTATCAGACGGCCTATTTGAAGTGCTATTATCCCGTAGAGTTCATGACGGCGCTCCTCAACAGCTTTATTGCAAACAAACAAAAGCTGGGCGAGTATATCCAGACGATCAAAAACGAGGGGATCAAAATACTGCCGCCGGATGTCAATCAGTCGGGCATGCATTTTACGACTGAAAACGAATGCATCCGTTTTGGGCTTTCTGCGATCTCCTATGTGGGCGAGGCGGTCGGCGAGGTCATTACGCGGCGCGGCAGGGGCTATCAGGATTTTACTGATTTCGTGGAAAAGAATACGGATGTGCTCAATAAAAAGCGTCTTGAGAGTATGATCCTTTCCGGCTGCTTTGATTGCTTCGGAGCGAAGCGTTCTCAGCTCATGGCGGTATATGAGCAGGTCCTTGCCGATGCGGCGCAGCTCAAAAAAAGGCAGGCGACGGGCCAGATGTCTCTGTTCGACAACATGGAGGGGGATTTCGCTCCGCTCGCAGTGGAGCTGCCCGATATTCCGGAATATGGGGAAGCGGAAAAGCTGTCCTATGAAAAAGAAATGACCGGTCTTTATATCAGTGGGCACCCACTCGACGAATTTGCGGACGTGCTGAAAAACCGGCCGGTATCCATCGCAGATATCATGCAGACGGCAGGCGACGAGATGACGATGTACGAATATGACGGCAAAGAAGTGGAATTGCTCGGGATCGTGACGTCGGTGCGTACGCGCCCGACGCGGCAGAAAAAAATGATGGCGAATTTCGTGCTGGAGGATCTGTATGCGCAGATGAACATGATCGCGTTTCCAAACGTATATTCTGACGCAGAGGCATTTCTGAAGACGGACGCGATCGTAACTGTGAGCGGCAGGGTGACGGTGGGGCAAAACGGTGTCGAGCTCCTTGCAGGCCGCATTGCGCGGTATGTGCCCGACGATGCGTTTTTTGCGGGCAAACAGCTGTATGTAAAGCTTGCGCAGGATAAAAACTGCGATATCGACGGACTGATGCGTATCATGAAGCGCTATCCGGGCGGAAGCAGCGCGGTGGTCTATGTGGAAAAAACCGGACAGAAATATAAACTGTGCGGCGCGCGCAGCGTGGCCTATCAGGCGGAGCTCATCAGCGAGCTGGAGCAGTACCTCGGGCCGGAAAATGTGGTCGTAAAATAAAGCGGGCAGGTGACGCTTCGGAAAAATTGTATTTTTTCTGCACGAAACAGCACACCGCTGGAAAAACGGACAAAAAACCAATGTAACATTTTGTATTTTCGGTCGTTTCATATTGTTTTTTCCGAATTTTTTTGTTAGAATACGTATGAATCGCGGATATCGTATCTAAAAAAGAATGCTCCTGCGCTTCGCCCAGACAAAGCTTCGCCGCGGCGGGGCGGAAATCGGCGTGTGCCCGCGCACACGAAAACGGGAAATATTATAAAAGAAAGTTTAAATAAATGGTGAGTGTGCTATGAAAAAAAGAATCGGAATACTTACAAGCGGCGGAGATACGCCGGGTATGAACGCAGGGATCCGGTCGGTCGTCATGGCGGCCGATGCGGCAGGCTTCTCCGTAATGGGTATCACAAAGGGCTATGCGGGGCTTATTGAAGGCCGTGTGGACCGCATCAAAACGGAAGACGTTGCGGGCATTGTTGAAAAGGGCGGCACGATCCTGAAAACGGCGCGCTGCGAGGAATTCAAGACGACGGAAGGGCAGCAAAAGGCGCTTCAGGTCATCAAGGCATTCGATATTTCCGGTATCGTCGTCATCGGCGGGGACGGTTCTTTTCAGGGAGCGAAGGTTCTTTCACATCTCGGCGTTCCGACGATCGGCATTCCCGGAACCATCGACAACGACCTCGCCTATACGGATTTCACCATTGGTTTCGACACGGCGGTCAACGGCGTCATCGGGGAAATGTCGCGTATCCGCGATACGATGAATTCCCATGAGCGCGTGGGCGTCATTGAAGTCATGGGGAATAAATGCGGGGATATCGCGCTTTACGCGGGCATCGCGGGCGGAGCGGAGCATATCATCATTCCTGAGGTCGAATTCGACATCGATTCTATCTGCGATAAGATCGTCAGCAACCGCATTAAGGGGAATATGACAAGCATCGTGCTGATTGCCGAAGGAGCGGGCAAGGGCGAAGCGGTCGCAAACTATATGAGGGCAAAGGCGAAGCTCGACGCAAAAGCGATCGTACTTGGCTATATCCAGCGCGGCGGAACGCCGTCCGCGGCAGACAGAATGCGCGCGACGAGCATGGGCGTGCGTGCGGTGCAGCTGCTTGAAAAGGGCATCGGAAACCGTGTAGTCGGCATCCGGGACAATAAGATCATCGATGAGGATATCGACGAAGCGCTCAGCAAGGAGCTGATTTTCCGGAAAGACCTATACGATGAATTTAAGATCATGTCGGAAAATATGTAAGCGAAACATGCAGCGAAAGGATCAAAAAGGCTTGTTGAAAGCCTTTTTTGACTATTCGAGCTTTTTATAGCCGGGAAAGCGCCCGGAAAATAGGAATCTGATCGAAGGAGTGGATGACCATCAATACGTTTGCAGTACCGGAAAGCGTGAAGATCGGCTGCGGTATCCTGTATCCGCGGCTGAGGGAATTTATCAGGCCCACGGACCGAGTCATGCTGATCGTAGATAAAATCGTGGATGAGCTTTACGGACGGAACGTCTATACGTTTCTGGAGGGACATTGCCGGGAGGTAAAACGCGAATTCGTCCATGCAGGCTCCCTGCGCGAGGCGTTTTTGAAATCCTACTACATCGTCAACCGTGATTTTGACGCAGTGATCGCGATGGGCGGCGGCAAGGTTCTTGACGTGGGCAAATATGCATCGTCTATGTCAAAGCGACCTTTTATCAGTATTCCGACATCTATTTCACACGACGGCGTAGCATCGCCGATCGCGGTCTTAAAGTGCGACCACAATTCGGTGCGCAGCCTCGACTGCAAGATACCATCCTATATCATCATGGACCTTGATATCATCAAAACGGCGCCGGACCGCCTGATCCTTGCGGGCCTTGGAGACCTTATCTCTAATATCACAGCCCTGCGGGACTGGGAAAAAGCGGTGCACGCAGGGAAGGCGAAAATGGACGATTTTGCCTATATCATTTCGGGGACCGCGGTACGCGCGATCCTTCAGTATACGAAGCCGGATATCAAAAACACCGCGTTTTTGACGCAGCTTGCGGAATCTGTCGTGCTGTCCGGGCTTGCTATGAACATCACAGGCAATACCCGGCCGTCGAGCGGAGCGGAGCACCTCATCAGCCATGCGATCGACGCGACAGGAAAAGGAACGCTGCATGGGATACAGACTGCGATGGCGAGCATACTTGTGGAATACCTCTATGGCGGAAATTATTGCTTCATACGGAATTATCTGAAGAGTGTAGGGATTCCTACGACATTTGCGGAGATCGGGCTTACCTATGAGGATTACGCACAGGTCATGCGCACGGCGCGCACGACGCGCAAAAACAGGTATACGATCCTCGATGAGATCCCCTATGACGACGCTTATTTGAAAAAAATTTACGATGCGGTTTACGGAGGCATAGATGACAGGCAGTGAAAAGCGCGGCAAGGTGAACCGCGCCGCAGCGGAGCTTCGGGAAATCGAATGCTTTGTGCTCGATATGGACGGCACGATCAATCTGGGAGAGAACCTGATCCCCGGCGCGAAAGAGTATATCGAATATATGCAGAAAAACGGCATTTCGTTTTATTTTTTCACAAACAATTCCTCCAAAGCGCCGGAGGATTATGTGAAAAAGCTGGAGCGGCTGGGATTTTCAGGTATGACACGTGGGAATATCATGACTTCCGGCGATGTGATGATCCATTATCTCAGGACGCATGGGGGGCAGCGCATTTATCTTGCAGGCACGCCGGAGCTGGAAGCGCAGTTTCAGGAGGCGGGGTTTACGCTTTTGCCGCACGATACGCAAACGGCTGATTTTGCGGTGCTGGGGTTCGATAAAACGTTCAATTTCGAAAAGGCGGACACGATCTCGCGCCTCATCACGGCAGGAGTTCCCTTCCTTGCGACGAATATAGACCGCGTCTGTCCGCTCGAGGACGGAAAATTTTGCCCGGACTGCGGCTCGATGGCCTGCATGATCACACACGCGACGGGGATAGAGCCGAAATTTGTCGGGAAGCCGTTCAAGGAAACGGTAGATTATATTTTGGCCAAAACCGGCTCCCCGCGGGAGAAAACGGCAATGGTGGGCGACCGCCTGTATACAGACGTGAAAACCGCAGTCAACGGAGGGATCGTCGGCATCGCGGTGCTCTCCGGAGAAATATCCTATCAGGATATCGAAGAGGGCGACGTTGCGCCGGATTATATTTTAGACAGTGTATATGATATCTATACGGCAATCAAATAATAAGGAGGAAACAGATATGAAGTATTTAGTAGGGATAGACCCGGGAACCAGCGGGGTCAAGTGCCTGATCATAGATGAGGACGGAAAGGTCGTACGGTCTGTTACGAAGACTTATCCGCTGTATACGCCGAAGCCGGCATGGTCGGAGCAGGATCCGGCGGATTGGTGGAACGAAACGAAGGCGGCGCTGCGCGAAATGCTGGACGGCATTGAAAAGGACCGTATTGCGGCGGTCGGTTTTTCAGGACAGATGCATGGTCTTGTAGCGCTCGATAAGGACAATAAGGTCATACGCAACGCGATTCTTTGGAACGACCAGCGCACGGGAAAGGAATGCGAGGAGATCATCGAAGCGGCGGGCGGCATCGACGGGCTCGTCGGCTATACGAACAACACGATGCTCACGGGCTTCACGGGAGGGAAACTCTTGTGGGTGAAGAAAAACGAGCCGGAAAACTATGCGCGTATCGCAAAATTCGTGATGCCTAAGGATTACGTCCGCTATTGCCTAACGGGCGATATCGCGACGGACGCTTCGGAAGCGTCGGGTACAGGGCTTTTCGACGTAAAAAACCGCAAATGGGCAGACGGGCTGATCGAAAAACTTGGCTTTGACCGCTCCATTTTCCCGAAAGTATACGAATCTGACGAGATAACGGGGCATATTTCGGCGCAGGCTGCAGCGGAAACAGGCCTCCCGGAGGGTACGCCTGTTTACGGAGGCGGCGGGGACGCGGTCATCCAGAATACGGGCATGGGCATTGTAAAAGAGGGCACGCTCGGCGTCGTTATGGGCACGTCCGGGGTCGTTGCGACGGCGATGAACAGCTTCGGAAAAAATGAAGGCGGCAAGCTGCAGTTTTTCTGCAATAACGCGGCCGGAAAATATATGGCGTTCGGCTGCCAGCTCTCGTGCGCAGGCTCGATGGAGTGGTATAAAAATACTTTCTATGCGGACAGCGCAGAGCCGGTCAAGGACATCAATGAGGGGGCGGAAGCGTCCGGTATAGGGGCAAACGGGATCGTGTTCCTGCCTTATCTTTCGGGCGAACGCTGTCCGTATCCCGATCCGGATGCACGCGGTGTGTTCTATGGGCTATCTCTGCTCTCGAATAAGGGGGATATGGCACGCGCGGTCATGGAAGGCGTCACGTTCGGCCTCTATCAGATGTATGAGCTCATCATGAATACCAATCCCAATCTGAAGTTCAAGGAAGTCGTCCTTTCGGGCGGCGGCGCGAAATCTGCACTGTGGAAGCAGATCGTCGCGGACATCTTCAACCTGCCGGTTAAAATCCTCGCGGGCGCGGCGGAGGGTGGCGCATATGGCGGCGCGATCGTCGCAGGTGTGGGCGAAGGCATCTATCAAAACCTTGAGGACGCGGAAAAGGTTCATTCCGTAAGCGAGGTCGTGGAGCCGATACCGGGCAATCACGAAAAATATCAAAAAGTAAAGAAGATCTACGATAAGCTGTATTACGATCTGAAAGATACCTTTAGGCTATCCGCAGAGCAGGAATAAGAAAGTGAAGAAAAAAGGCTTTCCGGCTGTAATGGAAAGCCTTTTTTGTCTGTTGCATAAAGGACGGCGGTTCATATATAATAAGAGTATTGTATGAATAGGGAGGAAAAAAGAATGCCCAAATATACGAAGGCGGAACTGCATAAAATTATCGACGAAAATGATATTAAGTTTCTGCGCCTGCAATTTACGGATATTTTCGGGATATTGAAAAATATCACGGTAACGACCTCAAAGCTCGATAGTGTGATCGAGCAGGGATGTATGTTCGACGGTTCGTCCATAGACGGATTCGCACGGATAGAAGAATCCGATATGATGCTCATACCGGATCTGGATACGTTTGAAATATTTCCATGGTCAAACCCAAAAGGCCGCACCGCACGTTTTATATGCGACGTCTATATGCCGGACGGAACGCCGTACGACGGCTGCCCGCGCCATATTCTGAAGCGGCAGCTTGCGAAAGCAAAGGAAATGGGCTACACGATGAACGTCGGGCCCGAATGCGAATTTTTTCTGTTCCATAAGGATGAGCATAATAAGGCGACGATCGAGACCAACGATGACGGCGGTTATTTTGACCTTGCTCCGCTCGATATGGGCGGTTCTGCCCGGCGCGATATCTGTCTTGCGCTCGAAGAGATGGGCTTTGAGATCGAGGCCTCTCATCACGAATGCGCGGCAGGGCAGCATGAAATCGATTTTAAGTATGGGGATGCTCTGAAAATGGCTGACGACGTCATGACGTTCAAGATCGTAGTAAAGCGCATCGCACAGGATCATCACCGCCATGCTACGTTCATGCCGAAGCCCATCTATGGGATCGCCGGAAGCGGGATGCATATCAATATGTCGCTTTGTACTGAGCAGGGGAATGCGTTCTGCGATAAATCCGACGAGCTTGGACTGTCTAAGGAAGCTTACGGCTTTATGGCGGGGATATTGAAGCACGCGCGCGGTCTTTCCCTGCTGACGAATCCGATCATCAATTCCTATAAACGATTGGTTCCCGGCTTTGAAGCGCCGTGCTATATCGCATGGTCGGCAAAAAACAGGAGCCCGCTCATCCGTGTGCCGTTTGCGCGCGGCGCTGCGACGCGGATAGAGATGCGCAATCCAGACCCGACGGCAAATCCGTATCTCGCATACGCGGGGGCGCTCGCGGCGGGACTGGAGGGCATACGGAAGGGAATGACGCCGCCTCCGCCCGTCAATAAAAATATTTATACGCTGTCTGAGGAGGAAAAGAAAAAGCACATGATCCGGCGTGTTCCCCAGAATCTGTTCGATGCGATCGGCGATTTTGAAGAGGACGGTTTGATGAAGGAAGTGCTGGGCGAGGGCGCCTACGAGAAATACCTCAAGGGCAAAAAACATGAATGGGCGGATTATTCCACCCGTGTGCATGAATGGGAGCTGAAGCATTATCTGACGAAATATTAAAAAAATCTAATATGCCGCCTTGCATTTGCAAAGCGGCATATTTTTTTGAAAGCTCGCTCAGACGCGTAGGAAAAAATGGAACGATAACCGGGCGTACAAAAAACAGGAACGGGATGTGCGGCGATAGTACAGAGAGCCGTCGCCAAAACCTCGCTTAAGACTTTAAAAGCTGACAGCAGAGGGCAAGCTGTGAAAGAACGTGAATCGTGAGGCGGCGGGTGTGGTTTTTGCAGGAGAGGGGCAGAAAAGAGAAAATGTAAAAGACGGAATATTCCGCGGACTTTATATGCGGGCCTACAATATAGAATAGAGGCAGGTCAAAAATCGAAAAAACAATACCGCGCGGTATGGGAAAACAAAGCGGCAACGATATACAAAAGCCCCGCTAAAAAACAGGGCTTTCAGGTGCGGCACAGTTTGCCGCGATGTGGGTACACCTACCAAATATGAACTCCAACTTGCAACAAGCGCGCCGCAGGCGCATACCCGCAGGAAAGTGGTAGCGACAGTGAACCGTCGCGAGGGCGTTTACAACCGAGCAGGTGAGCCGAGCGGGCTTTCTTGCGGAAGAGGAGGAGCAAGGGAGCGGGCGAATGTTTTTCTTTGAAAAAGAAAAATGGAGCAAAGCGAACTTTGCTCCGACGTGGTGACCCCACCGGGAATCGAACCCGAGTTTCAGCCGTGAGAGGGCTACGTCTTGACCGCTTGACCATGGGGCCATCTGATTGATAGCACTAATAATTTTAGTGGATTATTCCCGATTTGTCAATATAAAAAATCAGAACTATCAAAAATCTTATGAATGAATATTGCTATACCTTGCTATATATGGAGCGGCTGAATAAGCTGCAAAAGAACAGATATACGAAGCGGCAGGGGCCCGCGGCACGATATGACCGTTTAAAAAGACGGTATGCGTTTATGATGATAGTATAAGAGAAAGGAAGACGGGGATGCTTACATTGATTTTAGGAATTGCCGCAATGAACCTGTTCGCGGCCGTTTTGATCCTGCTGCGCCCTAAGCTTTTCGGAACGAAGCTTTATAAACCGATGCTGAAAAATATGGGACTTTCGCTGCTCCCGCTTTTTGTATTGACAGCAGCAATACTTTTCATGTTCCTCGTTATGATCTGTATCGCTCCGGCGGCAGGGCTTGCGATTGGGCTTGCCGGCGTCGTCCTCTGGCTGCTGCTTCTTCCGAACGCCGGCTATCTGGTCACAGAACTCAATTTGAATCACAGGACTGCGGATAAAAAGGAAGTACCTATGTGGTATGACATCATTGCCGTATTGGCCCTATCTATGTCCGGCGTCATGAATACTCTGCTCAATGTGATGATGCTCCAGCTGATCTATGGCGTATTCGTTCATCCCGCCGACGCGTTTGATTTAGGTGCAGTCAATAACCGGATTTTTTGGCTGATGATATCCGCGGTCTTTCTGCTGATCAGCTTCGGTATCTATATCGGGCGGTATCTGCGTTTCAACAGCTGGGATATTCTGAAGCCAAAACATTTTATCAGCCTCTTAAAACAACATTTCAGACAGCCGGGCAAAGGAAAAGAACTGATGGTTTTCGTGCTGTGCCATACGGCTTTCTTTCTGCTCATGTATCTCATTGTGGTTTGGCCGGTCCTCACAGAAAGATAAAAAAGGCCTCCTTTAAAAAAGGAGGCTCTTTTTGTTTTTAGCTTGCTTTATGCTGATTCCAAAAAACAGGCCGCTTTTTTGGTGTGAAGTTTTCAAAAATAATGGAATCCGTATATTGCTTTGCGCGTTCGTAATCCTCCCTGCTGCGTACCGTCCATGCAAAGATGGGAGCGCCGCTCCGGCGCAGACGGCGTATCAGGCGCGAATCCACCCTTCGGAACTCGTAGCTGATAAAATTCGGGCGGCAGATGAAATTGACGCCCAAGCGCTGCACGACGATCAGCAGTTTAGAAAGGATAAACCGCAGAACGCAGTCCATACCGGCGGGGAAATTTTCCTTACACAGAGAAAAATTACAGGAAAGCTGTCCGCGGTATACGTCCGGCGCATGCTTTTTGAACCAACGTACCGAAAAGGGTGAAAAGGATTGGACGGCATATTTTCCGCCATATTCCTGCATCATATCATAAAGCTCGCGCTCCAGATCGCCTGCAAATCCCTTGCGTTTGATCTCGATCAAAAGAGGAACGCGCCCGCCGATTAGGGCAAGCGTCTCGCGCAGAGTCGGGATTGTATATTCCGTGCCAGCAAGGCGGAGCTTACGCAGCTGCGCAAACGTATAGTCCTTGATTTTGCCGTCCACCCCGGTCATACGCTTTAAATTGGAATCGTGAAACACAACGATCACACCGTCGGACGTACGGTGTACGTCCAATTCGATCCCAAAGCCATTTTTCATTGCGTTTGCAAATGCAGGAAGCGAATTTTCGGGGTAACGCTCGTTGTGCAGCCCCCTGTGCGCATATTGGTAATCAGTCAGCCATGTTTTTTCAGCCGGCGGGGCCGCCTTTGTCATCACGCGGTCCAGCACCAGAACAACACATATGATCGCGGCCAGTATCACTGCGGCCGCAGATACCTCCGAAAGCATCTAAGGCAAATTCCTCCAAATTTCAATCTCGGTTTCCAGTATAACAGAAAGAAAGTAAAATATCATGTAGGAAAAATAAAGACTTTCTTAAATTCCTGTAAAACAGCCGCAAAAAACCGCCCGCCGGGAAACCCGGCGGGAGAAAACGGCTTCCGTTTATTTAAACTTCGTATCGACGCGCTGTTTTCCTACATAATGTATATTCACAGTACCCGGGCCGGAATGTGCGCCGATGACCGGGCCTGTATAATTGATCAGAGTCTCCTTTACGGCAGGGAACCGTTCCTTGATGAGTCCTGCGACATATTCCGCATCCTCGAGCGCGTCGCCGTGGCCGACATATACGATCTGTCCGTCCGGATTGTCGACGTCCTCTTCCATTTTATCGACGAGCGCGATCAGAGATTTTTTCCTCCCGCGGATCTTTTCGACAGGAATGATCTTTCCCTCATTATTAAAGGCAAGCACTGGCTTGATGTTGAGCATCGTTCCGAGAAATGCGCTCGCACGGGATACGCGCCCGCCCCGCCGCAGGTGCTCGAGACTTTCTACGGCGAACCAATGCGTGATCTTCCATTTCAGCTGCTCTGCGTAATCGCGCGCTTCTTCGATCGATGCGCCTTCCTGTTTTTTGTTATCGACGAGATGCACGAACAGGCCGTATCCGCGCGAAGCGGAAAGGGAATCCACAATTACGATCTTCCGGTCCGGATATTTCTGCATCAGCTGTTCAGCAGTCATGAGCGCGTTGTTGTAAGAACCGGACAATCCGGAAGAAAACTCCAGATGCAGGATATCCTTGCCCCCCTCAAGGATAGGCGTGAAAAATTCCGTATAACGCTCCGTATTTACCATAGACGTAGTGGGCATGGAACCAGCCCGGACCTTTTCGTAAAAATCGTGTGTGGGGATGGATATTCCCTGATCGTCATAATATTCATGACCGTCCATAAAGAACTGGTAGAACAGAACCGGAATGCCGCGCTCCTTTACAAATGCAGTCGGAAGATCGGCGGTGGAACTACAGGTAAGCACATAATCAGCCATCACATTACTCTCCAATCATTTTATTGTGTTGGTGTCCGGCCGCCCCGTGGAAACGGGGCTCTGAAAAACGGGTTGCGTCCCGCTGAAATACGTATTGTACGGGCACACACAACTATTTATAGTATATCGTTTACGCCTCAAAAAAGCAAGACGGGAGCAAAAAAAGCGAAGGCACTGTAAAACGAAAAATTATTTTTAAGAATTTGCATTTGTAAGGCGCGGAAGTCTTGCGTTTCCACTTTGTTTGTATTAGAATAGATATGCTAACGATGGGATATGCATGTGAAAACACATGGTCGTATAAAATTTTAAGAGGGATTTGTTGGAGGTAGAAAATGCAACTTTCCGAAAAAGCACTTGCAATTTCGCCGTCGCTGACTTTGAAAATCACGGCAATGGCGAAGGATATGAAGGCGCGCGGGCTCGATGTAGTCGGCTTCGGCGCCGGAGAACCGGATTTCGATACGCCGCAGCACATCAAAGACGCTGCCGTAGAGGCGATTCGTATCGGCATGACGAAATACACGCCGGCATCGGGTACGCTCGAACTGAAAAAGGCAGTGTGCGCAAACCTGAAAAAGAATCACGACCTTTCCTATGGGCCGGATCAGATCGTCATCTCCAACGGCGCAAAGCATTCGCTGTTCAACGCGTTCCAGGCAATCGTAAACCCGGGCGACGAGGTGCTTATCATATCGCCCTATTGGCTGACCTATCCGGAGCTGGTCAAAATGGCGGGCGGCATCCCTGTTTTCGTAGAAGCGAAAGAAAGCAATAATTTTGAACCGCTTGCGGAGGACATCGAGGCGGCCGTGACAGAGCGGACCAAGGCGATCATCGTCAACAATCCGTCTAATCCGTGCGGCTGCATGTATTCGCAGAAAACGCTTGAGAATATCGCAGAGATCGCAAAAAGGCATGATTTCTTCATTGTTTCCGACGAGATCTATGGCGAGCTCGTATATGACGGGAAAAAGCATCTTTCCATTGCGAATCTTTCGGATGACGCATATACGCGCACGATTTTGGTAAACGGGCTTTCCAAGACCTATGCCATGACAGGCTGGCGTATCGGCTATACGGCAAGCACGGCGGAGATCGCAAAGGTCATGGGGAGCTATCAGAGCCATGCGACCTCGAATCCCTGTTCCGTCGCACAGTTCGCTGGTGTGGAAGCGCTTACCGGTCCGCAGGACGAGATCGAAAAGATGCGCGAGGAATTCAACGAACGCCGCAAGCTGATGGTAAAGCTTGTCAATGAGATAGACGGGGTCTCCTGCGTCACGCCAATGGGGGCGTTCTATGTCATGATGAATATCTCCAAGCTCAAAGGACGCAGACTGGATGGAGAAGAGATCAAAGGCTCGGTCGATTTCGCGGAAAAGCTTTTGGAGAAAAAACTGACGGCGGTGATACCGGGGGCAGCCTTCGGCGCGGATGACTTTGTACGGCTGTCCTACGCCATCTCGCGTGAAAACATTGAAAAAGGGATCGGACGCATCGCGGAATTTGTGAAGATGCTCGGCTGATCAGATGGAGGAAGCTATGGCTTCGGCAAACGAAAGATACGGCAGGACGAACCTGCTGCAGGAAAACGATTACAATTATACGCTGCAGGATGTGGAACAGGCGAATCTGTTCGAGGATATGTTTGATTATGACCAGATCCCGAAGATCACCTTTAACCACAGAACGGTGCCCATGCATTTCCCGGACGAAATATGGATCACAGATACCACGTTCCGAGACGGTCAGCAGGCGCGTATCCCCTTTTCGGTCAAGGAGGTCGTAGACCTCTACAAGCTCCTGCATAAACTCTCAGGACCGAAAGGCATCATCCGGCAAAGTGAATTTTTTGTCTATACGGAAAAGGACCGCAGGGCGCTTGAGGAATGTATGGCGCTTGGCTACGAGTTCCCGGAGATCACAACGTGGATCCGTGCGAATAAAAAGGATTTTGCTCTTGCGAAAGATATGGGAATTCGGGAAACGGGTATCCTCGTATCCTGCTCGGACTACCATATTTTCAATAAAATGGGAATGACGCGCGGGCAGGCGCTCGATAAATACCTCGGCGTCGTAAAGGACGCTCTCGATATGGGTATCGTTCCCCGCTGTCATTTTGAAGATATCACCCGCGCCGATTTTTACGGCTTTGTCGTTCCGTTTGCGCGCGAATTGATGAAGCTGCGTGAGGAGAGCGGGATACCGATCAAGATACGCATGTGCGATACGCTTGGCTATGGCGTGACCTATCCGGGCGCATCCCTGCCGCGGAGCGTGCAGGGCATCGTTTATGGGCTGCGGTTCTATGCGAACGTTCCGTCAAGATTGCTGGAATGGCACGGGCACAACGATTTCTATAAGGTCGTATGCAATGCGGCGACGGCGTGGCTGTATGGCGCCTCTTCTGTCAACTGCTCTATGCTGGGCATCGGAGAGCGCACGGGAAATTGCCCGATCGAAGCGATGGCGATCGAATATGTGCAGCTCAAAGGAACGCAGGACGGTATGGACCTGCGCGCCATCACGGAGATTGCAGATTACTTTGAAAAGGAGCTGAAATATGACATCAATCCGCGGACGCCGTTTGTAGGCCGGAACTTCAATTCCACCCGCGCGGGTATCCATGCGGATGGACTTCTGAAAGACGAGCAGATTTATAACATATTCAATACGGAAAAGATATTGGGGCGCCCGGTCACGGTCGTGATCGGGGAGCATTCCGGCCTCGCAGGCATCGCGCACTGGGTCAATGCGCATTTTAAACTTGAGGGTGCGCAGAAGATCGATAAAAAATCTGGCCTCGTCCAGAAAATAAAAGACGAAGTAGACCGCCAATACGCAGAAGGGCGAACGACGTCGTTTGGCGACAACGAGCTCGAAATGATCATACGCGACGCGGATTATATGAAATATGCCGCGCTGTGCGCGCATGTGGCGAATATCGGGGATGCGCCCGGGCAGAAGTAGAAGTGAGCGGACAAAAACAGGAAAAGGCAGCGGAAAGGGCCGCTGCTTTTTTTGCGGAAAGGAAAAACATTGCAAAGCCTGAAATTTATGATACAATAACCCTGTAATTCTTTATATCTTTTCCATTTGAAATTGGAACGATCAGGCTCTGCGGACTTAGCGGCGCGGCGCCAAAGCTTGGGAGGAGCAGAGTATTATGGACGGAGGAAAGAACGAGACGGACAGACTGGAACGTATAGAAGCTCTGCTGGAACAGCAGGTCGAGCTAGGGCGAAAAACGCTGCGTTCTTCCCGGATCCATACGGTCCTTTTGATTTTGTTCGCGGTGCTCCTTGCCATCGGGATAGGTGTAGTCGGCACTACGCTTTCACAGGCGGCAGCAGGGCTTCCGGCGGCGCTGGAGTCGATATCGGGGCTTGCGGATACCGCTGCGGTAGAGATCGGGCGGCTGGACGAGTTTGACATCGCCGCGCTCAATGAAGTGGTAGAAGGACTCGCCTCCATACGGTTCGATGTGCTCAATGAAAGCATTCAGGCGCTTACAGATATCATCAAGCCGTTTGCAGGTTTTATGGGCGCCTTTTCATAAAAACGGAAAAAACGGCGTTTCTTTCGGGGACGCCGTTTTTAATCATCAAAAATCCGATGGATTTTTTTCAGCGGGCTGAGAACTGCAGGCGGTACGAAACCGCTTGATCGCCAGCGTTTTATTATTGGTATCCAGCTTCTGATAAATGTTCTGGACATGCCGTTTTACTGTGTTGGGGGAAATACAAAGGGAATCCGCGATCTCTTTTTGGCTTTTTCCGGCCTCCATCAGAATGATGACCTCGATCTCCCGCGGAGAGAGTATAGAGGTGCTGCCGGTGTCCGTATTTTTTTCGCATAGCTGGAGGACCTTTTTCATAAACGTTTTATCTGCTTCCAAAAGCTTGCTTTTGAGCATGGGAAGAATGAATTCGGCATTTTCTGCAAACGGCATGACGACGCCGTCCTGCTGTGCGATGTCAAAAGCTTTCTGAAGTGTTTTGGCTCCCTCGAACATTCCGTAAATATGGTATTTTGCGACCGCACTGTGAATATAGTTGTGGATGTAGCCGAGCTGATTGTGAAATGCGGCAAAATATTCCTCGAATGCTTCTGTCATGACCTCCAGTTTGATATAATCCTCGGAAAGCAGAATGGATTTTCCGTAGATGATATAATTGAACGCAGAGCCCTGATATTGAGAGGTATACACGGTCATATCGCCTTGACGAAGCCATTTTGGGATGGCCTCGAGCCGTCCCATACATGCGTTGATATATCCGCGGCAGTTATCCAGCGTATTGAGCACGATCGTATCCCGTTCGGCATGCGCCATTTCATCGATATGGTCTAAAACCTGCCAAAGCTCTCCGGTCCGGTTTTGATATAAGTACAGCCGGGCGAGCGTCATATATGCACCGGCCTCGACGGTCGACTGCTCCCGCATCCTTGCTTTATAAATGGCTTTCTGGGCGGCAAGCTCCACATTTTCAAAGGCGCCGGTCTCAAGCCCGTACTCTGCCCGTGCAAGATTGATGCATCCCATGCCGCATCCTCCGGTCGCCTCGATATGGCTCTTGAAGCCATTCACCAGAATATCTACGGTCTTGCGGTATTCCCCGGGCGTGCGGTAGTAATCGTATGTGAAGTGAGGTACGCCGTATGGCAAAACACTTTTCCGGTTGCGTATGATCGTCGTTTTCCCGTTCAGCAGCTGAAGCGCCTTTTTTGTGCAGCTGATGAATTGCTCCGCATCGTTGAACGCGAGCGTGGTAGAGACCATGGCGATTTCGGCGAGGATCTGGTTACGGGAATAGGTTTTGTGCTCATGCTGCATAAAATATGCTTCCATGCGGTTCAGCATCTGTGCGCCGCGGTCCTTATCGATAAAGCAGATGACCAGCCAAATATACCGCAGCGTAGCGATCGGATATTTATATTTCTGCTCGTCGCGGACATTGCTGAACACCTGAAAGATGAGCTTGCGGTCGATCGAATTGATGTTGCGGATATCGGTTTTTTCCAGTTCATCGAGGATCGCCTCATAATTTCCGGCAGCCATCCAGTATTTAAAGGCGAGGGCGTGGTCCTCCTGCATGGAATACCACTCTCCCGCACGCTGCATGAGACTGCGCGTATCGAGGCTGCACCCCTTACGCTCTTCACGCAGGAAATCAAGAAAGATCTGATGGAATCTATAGCGGCCCTCCCTATCGAGAGTGATGAATGCATTGTCCTCGTAAAGCCGTTCAAGTCTTTGCGCAGCGACCGGGTCGTCAAATAAATAAACTGCCTGATCCGCCGTCAGCATATCGAAGAAAGAAAGGCGGAACAGGAAATCCTTGATCTCCGGGGGATACCGGTCGAAAAAGGAGGATTTCAGCATCGCGTTGATAGAACGGTAAAATTCAAGATTTTTATTTTGGGAAAGACCAAGCGTCATCAAATAGATGGCGGTGATCCAACCGCCGGCATAGGAACGTATCTTCTGCCTGCTTTCTTCGCTGCCATGAAAGGAAACCATATCGAGATAGCTTTCGAGCTCCTCCTCCGTAAAAGAAAGATCTCCTGTATCGATCGTATGGCAAAATCCCTTTACAATCAGCTCGTCAACTCCGATTGCGGGAACTTTCCGGCTGATGATGACGATGTGAAGCCATGGGATCTGTGCGTATACGAGCCGTTTCATCAGCGCATTGATCTCAGAGTTTTCAATCAGATAATAATCGTCAATAATGACGACAGTCTCGGGCAGGGATGAATTTTGTTCCAATGTGTCGATCATTCTTGAAATTTGGACGCTGTCGCTCGGAAAGCCGCTTTCTCTCAGCGCCTGAGCGAGCCGCGGTGCCTTTGCGCGCACTCCTTTTTCCAATAAGAACCAGAAATATTCGCTTGCCGCGATCTTGACGGATTCCGTCATGGTGAGCCAGATGTGGGGAAGTGTCCGTTCGTCGATGAAAGAACGGACGGCAGTGGTCTTCCCAAAACCCATCGGGGCGGTAACGACTGTCAGAGGATATTGCAGGATATCCTCCAATTTTTCATTCAGCCTGCTGCGGCTCAGTATCCTTGCATGTTCATGTTTCATTTTAACCCTCATTTTTATTAAAGAAAGCCCGATAGAAATGAGCGAATTTAACTTATTCTAACATATCAGACAAAAAGATACAATTTGACTGAAAAGAGAAAAACACGGCGAATGCGGGAGGAACATGTAAAAACCAGCGGAACTCTTCCGCTGGTCTTTCATGGGGATGTAGGATCATTGCCTCCGCACAGGCGGAAGCAAAACTGTATTTCAAATGCTTAAGGTTCCACGCTTCCGGCTTCGGGCGGAAGTCCTTTCTTTTTACGGCGGTGCCAAATGGCCGGCCATACGATGCAGATCGGAATGGCAAGAAGCGGGATCGCGGCATAGCCCAGAATGGAATAGCCCGTACTGACGATATTGGAAAGCCCCAAAAATGAAATAAGGATACATGCGGTAAAATAAATGATACCGGAGATCGTATTTTTTACGATCGGGCTCTTGATACGCGCAGGATAAACGGCCCGCAGGCGCGAAGCGACCGCGTGGAGCTGAGGAACGCCGCTTGAGACGAGCGCGAGCAGCATAACGACCGTATAGACTGTCGGAAGCCACGGAACGTCCGTGAGCAGATGCTGATGGATAATACTAAGGATCGGGATCGTATTCGTTAGGACTTCCGGACAGTAGGGAAGCAGCATCAGAGTCGTGACGATGAATGCGGTGCTGTTCATAACAAAACTAATGATACCGATCGCTGCACAGTCCCTTGTCCGGCTGACCTTTTGTTCTACTGCACTTAGAGTGAGCGCGTTGCAGCAATTGGAAAGGCCGAGCGCCACCGCGCCGGGCAGGCCGATCCAGAAGCTGTTTTTTTCGGGCGCATACCATGTGGAAATGATGGTCCCCAGCTCCTTGCTGCGTTCGGAAATAATGAGGACAGCCAAAATGACAAGCCCCGCAATCATAACGACAGACATCAGCGAAGAAGCGGAACGCACCAGCCCCGCGCCCCAAAGCACAAGAACGATACAGATCACAGCCATGATAAGTGCGCCGCCGAGTTGAGGAATGCCTAAAAGGTCGTTTAAAAATGTGGAGCTCATAGCGATCACGGCGCTGCCGCCCACGATCATGGCGATGACCATATAAATCTCCAAAACAGGCGTTAGAATTTTAGAGAATTTACCGTATAGCTTTTTGGAGTAGCTGTTGTAATCATATACGCGGAAACGCCGTGCGACATTTGCGCCCATGCCGATCACGACCGCCGCAATGCCCATGGCGATCATAGGGAGAATGATACCCCACGCGCCGTAAGGAGCGAAATAAACGCTCTCATAGACCCCCGATATCATAGAAGGCCCCACGATCGCGCCAAACCAGACTGCAGAGACCGGAAAAGCGATGCGGAATGCCGATTGTTTTTTCAAGACCCTTACCTCTTTTTCCTGATATTTGTTTTGGGTAAGAAGCAAAACGCAGATGAACTCAGGACTGAAGAAAACCGATCAAATGGTTTTAGCCCCGCTGATATCCGAAGATGTCCGGAAGAGTACATATAACGCTGCTTCAGTCAAAGCAGCAGGATACGGACGGCCCTGTCCGTCCGCACCCTACCGATATCATTTAAGATTCCTGATCCGGTGCCGGAGGCCACGGACGGGCAAAGTGGTCGCAGCATTTGCCGCCGCCGAGCTGTCCGGCCATTACGATCTTGAAATTCTGGACGCGCCATTCGCCGTCGCCCTCCCGAACGACCTCTACCTCATACCGGCCGTAGGTGAAGCAGTCGGGCTTTTTCGGATAATCCTCAAAGGTCTGCCATGCATGCAGATAGCAGTGCATGACCGCGTTATCATTGGTTTTGAACCAAATCTGCTGGTTAGCAATAAGATGCGTACTGGATTTCGTTCCGGGGAGGAGCTTCGAATACAGCTCTGCGATCGCCTTTCTTCCGGTAGGATTCCCAAGAGCCGGGCTGCAGAAAGTTCCCGTTTCCGTAAACATCGCAGCGATCCCTTCCGCATCAAGGTTATCGGTGCAGCGCGTGTAGTTATACATAATGGATTTGATCGCTTCGATATCCTCGAGGCGCTGAATGCGTTCCTCGAGCGTCGTTGCCGGCGCGTCTTTCATCGTATACAGCTTACCGTCCACAACATGTTTCATTTTGTATGTACCCCTCTTTCTCTATTTTATCAGTATGGACCTTGCTACGTGAAATTTGTAACAATCTTGTTTCTATACTAACCGCATTTGCCGCATTTTCCTATCACCCCAAAGTGCTATTCTTTTTATCTTTTAAAATGATACTTTCGGGTGATGGGAACAAAGGGGCGAGTATGCTAAAATAATCACAATCTTCCCGTGGGGGTTCATTTGACACGGGTTTTGAGAGGGTGTCGCTTTGTGAAAATAACATCAAAAGTGACATTCCAAATGTTAGGAAATCAAAAAACAAAGAAAAAGAGGTTGAGAAACGATGTTCAAGTTTGATTTCACAGGAAAAGTCGCATTGGTGACGGGCGGGGCGGAAGGCCTTGGAAAAGAATTCGTACAGACGCTGGCAGAGCAGGGCGCAGACGTTGCTTTCTGCGATGTGCAGGATGAAAAAGGCAAGGCTACGGAAAAAGAGCTTGCGGAAAAAACGGGAAAGAAGATCAAATACTGGCACTGCGACGTCACGGACGAAGAGCAGGTCGCACAGATGGTCTCGGAGATCGTGGCGGAGTTCGGCAAGATCGATAAGCTGGTCAACAATGCAGGCCGCCTGACGTACGGCCCGATCGAATCCTATTCGAAAGAGCAGTGGATGCAGGTCATCGATACGGACCTCACGGGCCCGTGGCTGGTCAGCAAGGAAGTGGTAAAGCAGTCCATGATGAAAAACGGCGGCGGACGTATCGTGAATATTTCCTCTGTTGCAGGCATGTTCGGCACAGATGCCGGATGCCCAAGCTATCACGCGGCAAAGGGCGGCGTGCTTGGCCTCATCAAGGGACAGGCGGTTGAATATGCGAAATATGGCGTTCTGGTAAATGGTGTTGGCCCGGGAACGTTCCTAAATGGCGGAATGACCTCCCGCTCTAAAGTGGCGTCCAATCCGGATACGCACAAGAAAGGCCGTTGCCCGCTGAAGCGCGCAGGAGATTTCGGCGAACTCAGCGGCGCCGTTATCTATTTCCTTTCGGATGAAAATACGTTTACGACAGGCCAGAACATCATGGTGGACGGCGGACTTACTTCCGCACTGAATTAACTTGAACGATTCCTATAGGGGTCATCAATATTTGGAGGGGTATTTAAAATGAGCTACACGAAGTTATTTGAGAGAGTAAAGATCGGCAACGTCACGATCAACAACCGTATCGCGATGGCGCCGATGGGTTGCAAAACCGATCCGGACGGCGGTTTTGACGACAGAAGCATCGAATATTTCGGACTGCGCGCAAAGGGCGGGGCAGGCCTCATCATCACCGGCCTCAACATGGTGTGCACGGAATATGAAACGCGTGCGGCGAACGTGCTGGAGGGCTTCCATCATGTCAACCGTTTGAGCCTGCTTGTAGATAAGTGCCATCAGTACGGCTCAAAGGTGTTGGTTCAGATCGGACCGGGCCTCGGACGCGTCGGCTATTCCGACCCGGAGAACCCGCCGTATTCGGCGAGTGCGGTCCCATGCAAAAATTTCCCGGACCTCATGTGCAAGCCGTTTGAGAAAGCGCAGATCGAGCACCTCGTAAAGTGCATGGGACGCGGCGCAATGCTTGCCAAAAACGCGGGTGCGGACGGCGTGGAGATCCACGCTTACGGCGGATATATTTTCGACCAGTTCCTGACGCCGATCTGGAACAAGCGTACGGATGAGTACGGCGGAGACCTTAAGGGCAGAATGAAATTCCTGCTCGATTCCATCGAAGAAGTAAAAAAGGTCTGTGGACCGAACTTCCTGTGCGTCGTCAAAATCACAGCGGACCACTGCCTGCCTGAAGTGGAAGGTATGAGAAGACTGGAAGAAGGCGTAGAGATCGCGAAGATACTCGATCAGATGGGCGGCGTAGATGCGATCCACGTAGATACCGGCTGCTATGAACGCTACAATCTGCAGGTCTCCACTGTTTATGAAAAGCCGGGTTTCCAGCTGTATGCGGACAAGGCGGTCAAAGATGCAGTGCATATCCCGGTCATCGGACACGGCAAGCTGAACGATCCGGCGGTCGCGGAAAAAGCCATTGAAGACGGCTGCCTCGACATCGTAGCGCTCGGACATCAGATGCTGGCCGATCCGGAATGGCCTCATAAGGTCATCGAGGGCCGCATCGATGAAATCAAATATTGCTGTGGCTGCAATGAATGTCTGTACGGCGCCGTAAAAGGACGTTTTAAGCCATGTGCGATGAACCCAATCAGCGGGAACGAGATCGACTATCCCGAAGTTCCGGTCGAGGGCGAAAAGACTATGCTCGTGGTAGGCGGCGGCCCGGGCGGAATGGCTGCGGCGATCGAAGCTGCCAATAAGGGCATCAAGGTAGAACTGTGGGAGAAAGAGGAAGAGCTGGGCGGTAATCTCCGCGCTGCCGGCGGCCCCGATTTCAAGCATGACGTTAAAAAATCAATGGAATACCTGAAGCATGCGCTGTATGAATCAGGTGCGACGGTACGCCTCGGGAAAGAGGGCGAAGCACAGGAGATCATAGACGGCAACTATGACTATGTTGTGATCGCGACGGGTTCCCGTCCGTTTATCCCGCCGATCCCGGGCGTTAAGGAAAGCCCGATCGTCATGACGGCGAACGACGCGCTCACAGGCGCTCCGCTGAAGGGCAGGGTCGTTGTGGTAGGCGCGGGCCTCGTTGGCTGCGAAGCCGCCGTTTATGCGACGGAGAGTGCAGACAAGGTATATGTCGTTGAAATGATGGATGATATCCTTGCGACGGCAGATCACCTCTTCAACTGTGATCAGGCGCTCCGCAGGATGATGGCGGAATGCGGCGCGCAGGTTACCTGCAGCGCGAAAGTAACGAAGATCACCGATAAAGGCCTTGAATATGAAAAAGACGGAAAGACGAACTTTATTGAAGCGGATCACATCGTCATCGCTTCCGGATTCCGTCCGAACAATGCTCTGGAAGATCAGCTCTGGGGCAAGGTAAAAGACGTCCGTATGATCGGCGATGCAGTCGCACCCCGTAAGATCATCACGGCAGTCAGCGAAGGCTACCACTACGCACGTCTTGCGAACTAACGAAACGATTTCATTGGAAGCAGCGGGCCCCGCGGAAAGGGGCCCATGCGTCCTAAAAAAGGGAGGTATCATTTTGGACAGTAGTATCAAGCAAAAAACGAATACCAAATGGCACTGGATGCAGGTCGTTGCGTGCGCAGCGATCATGTTCGGTACTATGGGTCTCATTGCAAACAGCACGAGTATCTTTACGGCCCAGTTTGTGGCGGAGTACGGCTTCACCACCGCACAGTCGCAATTATTCTTTTCGATCCAAAACATTGTGATGGTCGTATTTACCCCGATCGCTCAGATCATCGGCGCAAAAATGAACTACCGCGCGTGCATCAGCATTTCCGTTGTTCTTGCCTGTGTCGGGCTTGCGCTTCTTTCCGTATTGAACACGGTTCCGCTGATTTATATCACCCCCGTGCTCTATGGTATTTCTTACTCGTTCATCTGCTATCTGCTGATTTCTATCGTGATCGCAAACTGGTTCCGGAAAAAGACCGGAACCATGATGGGGATCGCTTCCGCTTTCACAGGAGTGGGCGGTGCGGTATGGAGCGCAGTAGCGGGCCAGCTGCTCGGCAGCATGGGTGTTGCGAGTACGGCGTGGATCATGGCGATCATCGCGCTCGTCATTTCACTGCCTTTCGCGCTGTTCGTGATCCGCAAGGAACCTGCGGATAAGGGGCTTCTGCCTTACGGCTATGAAGGGAACGCAAAAGCGGACGTAAAGATAGACGAATCCCAGAAGTATGGCTTCACGCTGAAGCAGGCAGTCAAATCCCCGATTTTCTGGATCGCTGCTGTCGCGATGTTCCTCGTATATTTCGCTGCGCAGTTCCAGACGATCTTTACCACCTATGCAAAGCAGGGCCTCGGATTCAGTATTGAAGATGCAGCGCTGATGTCCTCCATGATTATGATCGGTCTGATTGTCGGAAAACTGGTTCTTGGCGCGCTGAATGATAAATTCGGCGTAAAAGCGACTTATATCTACGGCATCGTCGTAGGTGTTGTAGCATTCGCACTGTTCCTGACGGCTTCCCAGACTACGCCCGTTCAGGTCTATATCGGAGCTTTCCTGTTCGGCGGATGCTTCGCATTGATGTCTATCGGCACCCCGCTGTTGGTCGACCAGACGATGGGGCCGAAAGAATATGCAAAGATTTTAAGCTGGATACTGACGATCGGCCTGATCGCAAATTCGCTTGCTTCTGCGGTCAACGGCATCATGGCCGATGCGCTCGGCTACAATGCGGTCATGCTGCTCGCGGCAGTCATGCTGGTGGTTGCCCTTGTGCTTACGATGGTCGTCATCATGCTCGGCAAAAAGAAATGGAGCAAAGCAAAAGCCTAAGCCTTTCCATGGTTTATACGATAAAAAAAGTATCCGCCTCCTGTGCGGATACTTTTTTTATAGAGAAAATGCAAAATAACAATAAAAAGCCGTCCGAAGCCCGGACGGCTTTGAATATACCGAATACTATTTTTTCTTTTCGCGCCCGGAGCGCACCATAGATACCAAAATGCCGATCACGATAACGGCGGAAATGAGGAGGCCCGCTACGATCGCTACCGTGCTCAGGTTCATGACCTCAGCCTCCGGCCTCCCGAAGTTGGAATATCCGGCGCTGATAATAACGCCCGCCATCACGATGCATACCGCGAGCAGAACGACTGCGAATGAGATGCGGTTGAACATGCGTTCGATATTCTTTTCCACGCGATGCAGATCATGTATCTTCAGTTCAACGGCATAATCGTTTTTTTTCAGCTTATGCAGAAGTGCAAGAAGCGCGGAGGGAGCCTTTTTTCCAACCTCAAGCCAGTCGAGCGCATAAGACTGCATCTCGTTCTTGAATTCATCCGTTTTATAGCGGTTTGCAAGAATGCTTCGCACCATTTTTTCCGCGATTCCTAAAATATTCGTGGAGGGATCGAGCTCCTCTATGATACCCTGTGCAGTACCGAGACATTTAGCGACGAGGGTAAATTCGCGGGGGATCTTCATCTTATATTTTCCGGCGAGGGAAAACACGCTGGAAAACACCTTTGCAATATTTACGTCGCGGAGGGGCACATATAAATATTCGTCCAGCAACACCTCGAGAGACTTCCCAAAGGAGTCCATATTGACGTCCGCATCCGCGGCGTCCATCTCCGTGATGCTTTGGGCGATTTTCTGTGTATTGCGCGTGGCGATCCCGAGCACAAAATCGTTCAGACAGCGGCGAAAGCGGCTGTTGATCGTGCCCACCATGCCAAGATCGATAAATTCCACATAACGTCCGTCCGCAACAAATACGTTGCCCGGGTGCGGATCCGCATGGAAAACACCGTTTTGAAGGATCTGGGTGATAAGTGAATTGGTGAAGTCATAGGCAAGCTGCGTGGTATCTGCGCCCTGCGCTGTCAGCGCGGGAATATCATTGATCTTCACGCCGTCCACATAATCCATCGTCAAAATCTTTTTCGTCGTATATACCCAGTGTATCTTCGGAACACGGATATTGCGCTGTTTTGCGATGCTCTCGCGGAAAAGGTCTGTATTTTCACCCTCTTTGGTAAAATCGATCTCCTGCTCCATCACCCGGCGGAATTCGGCGACCATTCCCGAAAAATCATATAACTGGCCATATTTGGAATATTTATCTACAAGACGTGCAAGCTTCTCCAGAATGCCGAGGTCGGTCTCGATGTTTTCGCGAATATGAGGCCGCTGTACCTTGACGGCAATGTCCGGCCCGGAAAACATTTTGGCCCGGTACACCTGAGATACCGATGCAGAAGCGACCGGAACGGGATCAAAGCGCTCGAACAAACGCTCGATGGAATCGCCGAGCTCGCTTTCTATCACGCTGCGCGCCTCTTCATAGGAAAACGGCTGTACGGAATCCTGCAGCTTCTGAAGCTGCTGCGCCACATTTTCTGTTACGATATCCGTCCGGGTGGAAAGGATCTGCCCTAACTTTACGAAAGTAGGACCAAGCTCTTCGCACATCGTGCGAATGCGTTCACCCACGGAGGGCATATTGCGTCTTTGCTCCTGCTCGAAAATCTTTTGCGGTTTCCCGGACAGCGTGGATTTGACAAAAAGAAAACCAAGCCCGTTCCGGTTAAAGGCGGACAAGATCTCGCGGTACCGTTGTAGATTTCTGGAAGCGATGGTAAATTACCTCCTCTTGAGCAAAACAAACTATAGCAGCCGCGCGGGCCGCCCGGTCTTAAAAACAAAAAGGGTTATTCCGCGTCCTTTTTTGCGGCGAGTTCTTCCCGGATGACCGCGCGGATATCATCCTTTGTGAGCCGTGCATCCTGCGTAAGGCCAATGTCCTGAAGCGTTCTGCGGACCTCGTCCTTCACCATGCGCGACAGCTCCTCGCGCTGCATTTCGCCCTTTTTGATCAGGTCTGCCGCGAAGCTCTGCGCGTCTTTGCGCTGGACCTCGCCTTTCGCAACCATTTTTTCTACGAGCTCTTCGATCTTCTCACGGGAATAAGCGAACAGTCCCATCCCGAAATTGATGCTGTCTTCTATAATGTTAGCCATGAAGCGTAGCCTCCTTCTTCTCTTTGGTTTTATTATACCGCAACTTTGCGCAAAGTAAACTCCCAAGCGGACGGAAAGTATGAAGAGATAAGAAAAATTTGCAGAGAACAGACGTTGCCTTTATAATAATGATAAGAGCAGATAAGGAGAGACCGACATGGATTTAAAGGAACTGCACGAGAAAAAAGGCTTTATATGCGATATGGACGGCGTGATCTATCACGGAAACAGGCTGCTGCCCGGAGTGAAGGAGTTTGTAGACTGGCTGTATCGGGAAAAGAAGCCGTTTCTGTTTCTGACGAATTCCAGCGAACGTTCGCCGCGTGAGCTTCAGCAAAAGCTGGAACGGCTCGGGCTGGATATCGACGAGAGCCACTTTTATACCAGCGCGCTTGCGACTGCAAAATTTTTGAAGATGCAGTCGCGCCGGAAAAGCGCCTTTGTGATCGGAGAAGCTGGGCTCATCAACGCGCTGTACGAAGCGGGTATCACGATGAACGATGTGGACCCGGAATATGTGGTCGTCGGGGAAACACACAATTATAATTTCGACAATATCGCGAAAGCAGTGCAGCTGGTGCTCGCAGGCGCCAAGCTCATCGGAACCAATCCGGATATCACCGGGCCGGGAGAAAACGGGATATTCCCCGCCTGCGGAGCGATGATCTCGCCGATCGAGGTCGCAACAGGGCGAAAGGCCTATTTCATTGGCAAGCCCAACCCGCTCATGATGCGCACGGGCATCAAGCTGCTGGGGCTGCACGCGCAGGAAGCCGCTATGGTCGGGGACCGAATGGATACGGATGTCGTTGCGGGGCTTGAATCGGGCCTCGACACGGTGTTGGTCTTGTCCGGCGTCAGTACGCGGGCGACGATCGAAGAATATCCCTACCGCCCCAAATATGTTTTGGACGGCGTCGGGAGCATCGTTCCGTAAAAGAAAAGGTGGGAGCATACAAGGAATGGGCCGTTTCGTTATTGCGTATCGCGCAGGAGGGCGGCTCATTCTGTTTTTGATTCATCGGTAATAGGGAATGAAACGACGTTTTTCATGGATGCTTTGCTTTATCTGCGCGGCCTGCGGGTTCTTTTGTGCGGCCTGCTTTGATGTGGCGGCGCTTGCGCCCTTTTTATGGGCAGCGCTTTCTCCTGCTTTTTTTATTCTGATGAAAAGCCGGGCGGATGGCCGGAAGTGTACAGTGCTTTACGCGCTCGCCTTTTCGTATGCGCTCTGCTTTCTTTATTATGCGCCGGTCTTATCCTTGGATATCACTGCGCGCGCAGGCGAAGACGCGCAGGCGCTGCTTGTGCTTGCATGGTTTGCGCTCTCGCTGCTGCACGGTACAGTATTTGGGGCGGCGCTCTCCGCAGGCATGCTGGCGAGATGCCCGGAGGCGCTTCGCGCACCGCTTACAGCACTTCTTTTTACCGGAGCGGAATGGCTGATCGGCGCAGGTGTGCTTGGACTCCCTTTCGTGCGGCTTGGACTCACACAATGGCAGCTTTTGCCCGCGACGCAGGCTTCATCACTGCTCGGCGTTTTATTCATCAGCTTTTTGCTGCTGCTGACAAACGCCCTGCTCGCGCAGGGGGCGCTTTACCGGAGGCTGCGCTGTTTTGCCGTTGCGGCCATCGTTTTTTTGATCAATTTTGCAGGAGGCATACTTGCACTTTCCGAACGGGAAACGGGTAAGACTGTTTCGGTCGCTGCCATACAGCCAAATGTTCCTTTCTGGCAAAACGGCGGGGAGGGGCGCTTTGAAAAAGCGCTCGGCATGGCGGAAAGAGCTGCGGAGGAAAAGCCGGACGTCATTGTGCTGCCTGAAAATTCAGCCGGCGGTTCCTTTGCGGACGAAAGCACGATCAGCGGCCCCATCTTCCGGTTGGCGCGAACATCGGGAAGCTGTATCCTCACAGGCGTATATGGCATGCACGGTTATCAGTTCAGAAATTCGGTATTTCTGACAACACCCGAAAACGAGCTTGAGGACGTTTATCACAAGCAGCGGCTCGTTCCTTTGTTCGAGAATGGGTATGAAAGGGAGTTTAGTCTGGAAGACGGAAAGGAACGCGGCGTGCTCCAAACAGAGTACGGAAAGCTTGGCGTCATGATCTGTTTTGAGAGCCTGTTTTCAGATATCGCCCGGGAAACGGCAGCACAGGGAGCTGAACTGCTTGTCGTCGTTACGAACGATTCGTGGTTCAAAAGCGAGCTCCCGCTGAAACGGCATTTAGCGCAGTCGGTTTTGCGCGCGCAGGAAACGGGGCGATGGCTCGTGCAGGCCGGAAATACGGGAATGACGGCGATCGTCGCGCCGGATGGAACAGTCACGGCCTCGCTTGAGGCGAACGCAGACGGTGTGCTGTATGGAACGGCGGAGCTTTTGCAGGGAAAAACGGGCTATGTCCTGATAGGGGACTGGTGGCTCGCAGCTGCGGCAGGAGGCCTTATCCTCGCGGCGTTTGCAGCGCGAAAACGGGTTTGAAAACAGGCGGCCCATGCATTATAATAAGACGGTAGGTAAGGGAGAACCATGGCGGAAGATTTTATACAGCTCATTGCAAATGCAGGAGTGCTTATTCAAATACGCGGTAAGAAAATTTTAGTCGACGCATTGCATAACCGATATACGGAAGTGTTTTCCAGCGTTCCGGACGATCTGCTTTACAAGATCGCACACGGGGAAGACGAATTCAGGGAAATAGATCTGCTCGTTTTTACGCACGATCATCCGGACCATTACAGCAGGGAATGGACGGAGGAATTTCTGAAAAACCATCCGAACACCCGCATGATTTCGCCAATCAGCGATTTTTCGGGAGAACGCATCACGGTTCTTCGGGAGCCGTTGGAAGAACATTTCCTGAATGGGATCGGCATAAAATGCGCGAAGCTTGTCCACGAAGGGGAGCAATACCGGGATGTTGCCAACTATGGCTACCGGTTTGACATCAAAGGCTTCCATGTGACTGTGCTCGGAGACAGCGGACCGGAGAACATTCCGCCTCTGTTTGCAGGTGCGGATCTTGCGCTCTATAATTTTCCTTTTGTCACGGTCATGCGGGGCAGGAAAATGATCGGAGAACTGAACCCAAAGCGGATCATCGCCTATCATCTGCCCTATGAGGAAAAGGACGTAAACGGCTATATCCGGGCAGCGCTGCGTTCGATCGAACGAAACGGATACGGAAATGCGTCGGCGCTCTGGAAGCGCGGACAAAAAGAATGGCTTTAAAAATGATAAAAAAGTGCTATAAATGGTCTTGAGAGGGGTAATAATATGATAGAAGCAAGGTGCGGAAGGCTATGCTCAAACTGCGGTTATTTTGAAAAATGCGGCGGCTGTGTAAACCGGGAAAAACCGGTATGGGCGGCGCGCTGCCCCATCAAAAGCTGCTGTGAAGAAAAGAAGCTGAAGCATTGCGGCCTATGCAATGCTTTTCCGTGCAGAAAATTGGTGAAATTTGCCAAGGATAAGGATTACGGCGACGGCGGCCTGCGGATCGGCCAATGCCGCGCATGGAAAGAGATCGGGGAAGACGCGGTCTATGAGGAATAAATAAAATGAAAAAGGCATTAGAGGACGTCATGCGGGAAAGACGGTCTGTCCGCAGACTGGAACAAGCAGACGGAGTCACACGGGAACAGATCGAACGGGCCGTTGCGCTTGCGCGTCAGGCGCCGAGCGCATATAACGCCCAAACCAGCAGACTCGTGATCCTGCTGCAAAAAGAGAATCAGAAATTTTGGGATATCGTGGAAAACACGCTGCGCGGGGTGGCGGCGGAAGACGCATTCTCCCGGACGCAAAAAAAGCTGGAGGGCTTTCGCGGCGGAAATGGAACGATATTGTTTTATGAAGACGGTGCGGAAACCGAGAAATTAAAGCAGAGCTTCCCGCTTTACGCAGATAAATTCGGCCAGTGGGCGCAGCATAATAATGCGATCCTGCAATATGCGGTATGGCTTGCGCTGACGGGCGAGGGGCTTGCCGCATCTCTGCAGCATTATAATCCTCTGATCGATGCAGAAACGGCGCGGGAGTGGAATATTCCAACAAGCTGGACGCTGATCGCGCAGATGCCGTTCGGCAAAGCGGCAGAGCAGCCGGGACCGAAAAATCTCCGGCCAATGGAAGAGACCGTAAAATTTTTCGGCTGATGCTGATATAGATTGCTCAATATAAAAGGAGCTTTGCTGAAGCTCCTTTTGTTGTTTCTATTCGATATATATGATTGCTTGTCTGTCGTGTCCGCCGAGAGGCATTCGCCTTTTTCAAAAAAGCTCCCGTTATTCAGCGCGGCGCAGGGGCGCCGTAATCATGGTGCAATGCGGAAGCTCCTTCGGGTTAGGGCAAAGCTTCGACGGACTGACAGTATATTATCATTCACCAAGATATTATATAAATTTTTTAGATTTCTATTCGATGTGTCTGGTTAGATCGTGGTCTTATATTCACTCTGCAAGCATCCGTTGTCCTCCTTTCGTCTTTCATGAATCCAAGTATACCGTATCCGTGTGAACAGATTGTGAATAGTAAATGAAGATTCATGAAAATTCGTTTCCTTCAATAGATAAGCGCCTGCAGAGGACGGTAAACAGGAAGATAGATTACAGGTTAATGGCCTCCTATTCGCAGGAGAAAAGAAGAGCAGGCTGCAGCGCGTTTTCCTGCGCAGGACGCAGGCTTTTTGAGCACCCGGAAAGGCTGTGCCTCCTGCAGCTGCGGACGCGCGGAAATAAAGCAAAGAAAAGCGCCCGCCGGGGAAGCGGACGCTTTGTAAGACTTATATATCAATTGTAGGTTCTGTTTGGGTGGGTTATGTCTCTCTTTTCTTTTTATACCATAGGCACGCCCCCTTTGCACTGGTATTCAAGACCCCGCTTGAGGTCTAAACCTTTTCTTGATTCTATGATAATGCTCCTATGTGAACTTTACATGAAGTCCCGATGAACATTTCAGGAATTCGAAGGAACATATTCCTGCAGCGTGATATTGGTAGATGCGGTCTTTCCGTCGCGTTCGATGGTGATCTCTACCGTATCGCCGACGGAATGGCTGTCTATGATCTCTTTAAGCTCAGAAGCACTCGTGATTTCTTTTCCATCAAAGGATACGATCCTGTCGCCGGCCTGAATACCGATCTCGGCGGCAGTCGAGCCCTCCGTCACCTGCGCCACATAAACACCCGTGCCGGACAGGCCGTAACTCATTGCGGTCTGCAGGTCGGCAACGTCGATGATCGAAATACCGATGGAAATACGGCCTGTCACATAACCGTTGTCGATCAGTTCATTTATGATCTCCTGCGCACCGTTGATCGGGATGGCATATCCAAGTCCCTCTACGTTCGTACCGCCGGATTTTGCGACGACGATGCCGATCAGCTCACCCTGCCCGTTGAACAGCCCGCCGCCTGAATTGCCGGGGTTAACGGCTGCGTTCGTCTGGATCAGGTTCATCGTACCGTTTCCAAGATTGATCTCGCGGTTCGTCGCGCTGACAATACCGTCCGTTACCGTACCGCCCAGCTTACCCAGCGGGTTCCCGATGGCGACTGTCGTATCGCCGACTGCAAGGGCGTCTGAATCACCGAACGCGGCGGGTGAAAGTCCAGTCGCTTCGATTTTCAAAACAGCGAGGTCGGTGTCGGGGTCTCTGCCGACGAGCGTCGCGTCATACACGTCGCCGTTATTCAGCGTCACCTGATAGCTCGAGCCGCCCTCTACAACATGATTGTTGGTCACGATATAGCCGTCTTCCGAAATGATCACGCCGCTTCCGGCTCCCTCGCCGACCGTTTCCTGACCGAACAGGCTCTCCTGTACGACTTCAGTCGTGATCGCAACGACGGAATCCTGTGTTTTTGCCGCGATATCCGCGATCGAGAGATCGCCGGATGCCGTATCCGCTGAGGTCTGGATCGTACCGGTATCGTTCTGTACGGAAACCTCTGCCGCCGTAGACGCCGGAGCGGTCATCCTGCCTGCGCCGAAGCCGCCGATCGCGGCAGCGCCGACACAAACTGCAAGAACGACTGCCGCTGCCCGTTTTGTAAGAAAGGGAGATCTTTCTTTTTTGGGCTTCTTTCCTCCGTTTTGTTCGGGAGGAGTCTGCTGTCCGCCGGAATAAAAGCTTTCGCTGTCCATCCGGTTCTGCCCGCCCGCCGGGGAGTGAGGATACCCGTTGTTTTCATAAAACGTGCCGCCCTGCACATCTGACGGCCCGTTGTTTTCATTGCCGTAAAATCTGTTATCGTTCATATTCTGTATACCTCCTCAAAATCTATGATTCCAAATAATAGTCCTGAAAACAAGCGCCTGTTTGTTTTCACAAATTAATCATAAGCGGAGAAAGTGACGAATTCTTGAACCGGGTTTGAACAATATTTGAAAGAAAAGTAACAAAATTATGAATAGAGATATCCTGAAGCAGGGGAATGAGGAATGCACGAGCCTGAAGGCTTCCGGCGCTATTTTTGTATTTTCAGAACGCGTTCCCTGCGGTCCTGAAACAGACGGATGGCGGTCAGGACCACGCTGATGCAAAGCACGGCTGTGCCGAGCCTGTAAACGTTCTGCATACCATATACGAACAGGTCGGGTCTTCCGGCCACAAAGCCTTTCACTTGGAAACCGGCTTTAGAACTCATCAGTGCATACAGAAGCGTCGTAAGAAGCGATATACCGGTCACACTCCCGAAATTGCGTGTAAACGCATTGATGCTCCCGGTGATTCCCAGCTTATCCTTGGGCGCGGTAGACATGATGAGCGAGGTATTGGGGGCGGAGAAAATACCCGCGCCGAGACCTACGATGCACAGGAACAGAATCAGCTTGCCGACGGGTTCCGATGCTGTCATCGTAGAAAGCAAATACAGACCGAGCGTCATGATGATAAGACCGATCAGCGTGATCTTTGCGGCACCGGCTTTATCTGAAATATACCCGGCCAACGGAGACATGATGCCCATTGCGATAGGAAAGCTCATCATGATGAGTCCTGTTTGCCCGGGGCTGATCTTCAGGACGTCTTCGATATAAAAGGGCTGTATGATACTGATACCGCTCATGGCGAAAAACTGGATCAGTACGCAAACGATACTGACCGTAAAAAGAGGATTTTTGAACAAAGATAGCTCGACGACCGGCTGGCGGTTCCTTTTTTCGAGGAAAATAAAAAGAAGGAACAGGACGGCGCTTCCCGCAAAAGAAAGAAAGACGCGGGGATGAGAATAACCGGAGGACTGGCCGGTCAACAGGGCATAGAAAAACAGAATGACTGCGGCGGCAAGAAACGCGGCGCCCCGGTAATCTACTGCTTCCTTTGTTTTTTTACCGCGCGGCAAAAGCCTCAGACCGAGCAAGAAGCCTATTATACCGACCGGTACGTTAATCAGGAAAATGTAATTCCAGTTGAGTGCTGAAACGATCAGTCCGCCGATAGGAGGGCCAAGCATCGTTCCGAGCGCGACCGCGATCCCCGATATTCCGAGCGCACGTCCGCGCTGCCCAGCGGGAAACACCTCTGTAATAATGCCTTGATTGTTTGCCAGTGCGGCGGCGCCGCCGACCCCTTCGACTGCGCGGGAAACGATCAGCGCAGGAAGACTGTGAGACAGCCCGGCCAGCAGGGAGCCGGCAGTAAACAGGAAGGTACCGAACAGAAAAAGCAGGCCTTTTCCCTTGATATCCCCCAGTCGTCCAAACAGGAGTATCGTCGCGACGACGGCGATGAGATATACGATGACCACAAGCTGAATAGACTCCATGTCTGTATGAAGATCCTTCACCATAACAGGCAGAGCAACATTCACGATGGTGCCATCGAGCGTCGCCATAAACGGCATAAAGATCAGAACGGCGAGAATAGACCATTTATGCTTTGCATAATATTCGGCTGAAGAAGCATTTGTCATTTTTCTTTCCTTTGCTTTAGGCATGTGCCCCGGCCTGACCAGCCGGCAGGCGGAGTACTCCTTATATACCCAGACGGGGAAAGAATAATCAGAAAAAGGAAAAATGCGCGCAGGCTATCCATGCATAGGAACGAGCCGGATGAGCAATATCTCACTGGGTGCGAATAGGCGGAACGGGATAACAGAAACGCCGAGCCCCATACTGATGATCATAGTGGTGCTCCCGCTCCGGTAAACGCCGTCCGAATATTGAGGGAAAAGGGTATGGCTCCCCGGTGCGATCAGCGCCTTGCCGCCCGGCAAACGAATCTGCCCGCCGTGCGTATGCCCACAGAGCACAAGCTCCGCCCCCGTTCTGTCGTAGCCGCCGCGAAAGGGGAGCGGGTCGTGCGCAAGCAAAAGATTGAACTGCGGCCCCTCCGGAAAGCGCAGCCGATCCGCGCCGTGCGCATCGATCGTGGGGTCGTCCACGCCGCCGATATATAAGGACGTACTGCCGACGGCAAAAGGAGCGGTCGTTCCGCTGAGCACGGTAACACCGTTTTCTGCAAAAATATCTTTCGTATATTGCGTCCAGACGCGTTCGTGGTTTCCTGTTACAAAAAAAGAGGGAAACGCACCTGCCCACCGGGCGACATTTTCTATATAAGCGCGGTTCGGACATTTGGTGTGGGAATGATAGATCATATCGCCTGTGATGGCGATCAGGTCGGGCTGTAGGCGTTCCGCCGCTCCGAACAGCTCTGCGTTTCCCTTCCCGTATGATTTTTCATGCAGATCGGAGATATGAACGATTCGCACAGGCGTAAGAACCTTTGCGCTTTCTATCGTATATTCTGTTGTACGAAACATACTGTTTACCTCGTTTGTAAAAAGTGGAAGGCCGTTTAGCCTGCTGGTTCGGGCAGCAAATGGACGACCGTGACCTCGGGCAGCGCGAACAGGCGGAACGGGATGACAGAAGAGCCGAGCCCCATACTGATGACCATAGAAGAACCGTCAAGCATATAAAGTCCGTCTGAATATTCCGGGAAAAACCCGCCGTCCGAATAAAAGATCGCCTTTGTCCACGGCAGGCGTATCTGTCCGCCATGCGTATGGCCGCAGAGCACAAGCTCCGCACCCGCCGCAGCATATTGCTCAAATGCTCCGGGACGGTGCGCAAGCAGGAGGCAAAAATCTTTCCCGGCGGGAAAGTCGATTCTCTCAAGACTGTCCGCATCGATATCCGGGTCGTCGATCCCGCCGATAATGAGCCGGTTCCCGCCTATTATGACGGGGATGGTCTCGCCGCTCAAAACCGTAACGCCGTTTTGGGAAAAAGCTTTCTTCACCGCCTGCGAATGATAGCGGTCATGATTCCCTGTTACAAAAAAAGTCGGCGCGATCTCCGCGCAGCCTTTCGCAAGCTCCTCTATATAGGAAAGATTTGGAGAAGCTGTATAGGAATTGAAGATCATGTCGCCCGTAACGGCGATCATATCCGGCTTTGCACTGCGCACCGCTTCCAGCAGCCCGGAGTTTTCCGGCCCGAACGATTTTTCGTGCAGATCGGAGATCTGGACGATCGTTATAGGAGAAGAAAGCTTATCGCTCCGCACCTCAAACTCCACAGTGTTCAGCAGCTCGTTCTGTCCGAACAAAAACGCGCAGAGGTTGACTGCGAGAAATAGAAATAGGAGCGGAAAAAGCATCCCCCTTTTTTGTTTTGCCCTAAAATATTTCATGTCTATATCATTATATAATGGCAGAGGAAAGAAATGTATGAATAAACTATAAAATAATTTGGAAAAGGTGTTGCTTTTTCAAAAGCTTGTGCTATAATAAATAATGCTACTTTGTGGAAAAAGAGGTGAAACGCAATGAAAGAAGGAATTCATCCGAAGTATGGCGAATGCACAGTAACGTGCGCCTGTGGCGAGACCTTTAAAACTGGTTCTGTAAAGTCCGAGATGAAGGTAGACATCTGCTCGAAGTGCCATCCGTTCTTCACGGGAAGACAGAAGCTTGTTGATACGGGCGGTCGTGTGGATAGATTTAAGAAAAGATATGGCCTCAAATAAGAAGCCTTGTCTTGTCTATGTGTTAAAAAGGCTGCAGACCGTTCTTTTATTGAGATACGGTCTGTTTTTCTTTACGAAGAAAGGAACTGAATGAAACGTACAAGCATCGGCGGTCAGGGCGTTCTTGAGGGCGTGATGATGCGCTCGCCTGAAACGACGGCGATCGCGGTCAGGAGGGAATGCGGGGAGATCGTCACGCAGAAGCAACCGACGCAGTCTCTTTCCGCCCGCTATAAAATACTTGGGATACCGGTGATACGCGGCGTAGTCAACTTTGTCGAGATGCTCGTTTCGGGCGTTAAAACGATCACGGATGCGGCGCGCATGTATGACCCGGAGGACGAGGAGCTCGAGCCGTCCAAAGCGGAAACGGCGATCGCCGAAAAAACAGGTAAGAATCCGATGGATGTGGCGATTTTTTTTGCAGTCGTGATCGCTGTAGTCATCGCTGTAGGGGTGTTCTTTATCCTCCCGAACCTGATCACGGGCTGGATCACACCCTATGTGGATTCCGCGTTCGGGAAGAATCTGATCGACGGCCTGATTCGTGTGGGAATGTTTCTCATCTACCTGTTTGCTATCTCTAATATGAAAGATATCAAGCGGCTGTTCGGTTATCATGGGGCGGAGCATAAGGTTATCAATTGCTTCGAACATGACATGCCTATGGATGTGGAGCATGCACGGAAGAACAGCCGGCTGCACCCGCGCTGCGGAACGAGCTTTCTGCTCATCGTTATGATCATATCCATCCTGCTGTTCACGCTGCTTGGCTGGAGCGAAAGCTGGGCCGTGCGTATCGGTCTGCGGCTTGCGATGCTGCCGGTCGTGGCAGGGGTCTCCTATGAGATATTGAAGCTCGTCGCAAAATATGATAACAAATTAACGATGGCCCTCAGAAAGCCGGGTATGGCCCTGCAATATTTGACGACTCGTGAGCCGGACGACGGGATGCTCGAGGTAGCGCTCATTTCTTTCCTTGCAGCGGAGGATCAATTGACAGATGAAGAAATAGATGCGCTCGCAGAAAGATATGGGCATAAGATAGACGGCTCGCCCGTCGAAAAAAAGGAAGGTCCCGCAGCCGCGCAGGAACAGGGAACGGTTCTGGGCGCCAATGAGTAATTGGGCAGAGGTTTTTAAACAGACGGTGCGTACGCTGGCCGGGATGGGTTTCCCGGAAGCGGAGGCCGAAGCGAAAATGATCACAGCGCATGTGTACGGCGGGGATTTTTCCTCGCTGTGCCTGCGCTTTTTCGATGAATGCGACAGGAAGCAGGAGGTAGAGCGCATCACGGAAGACCGCCTGTCCGGAAAACCGCTTGCCTATGTGCTGAGGGAAAAATATTTTTATGGACGGCGGTTCTGCGTGGACGAACGGGTGCTCATCCCGCGGTATGATACGGAGAGCGTCGTGGAGCATGCGCTCGTCCTCGCACGGGAAAATGGATATAAAACCGCGCTCGACCTGTGCTGCGGAAGCGGCGTGATCGGCGCGACGCTTGGAGCGGAGGGCGCATTCAGGACCCTTTGCTTTGCGGATATTTCCGGCGGCGCGCTTACAGTAGCGCGGGAAAACGTGAGACGCCTGCTGCCTGAACAGCCGGCACGGTTTGTGCAGAGCGATCTTTTAGAGAATATCGACGGCCCGTTCGATATGCTCGTATGCAATCCGCCCTATATCAGCGCGGAGGATTACGCTGCGCTCGAGCCGCAGGTAAAGGAATATGAGCCGCGAGAAGCGCTTTTTGCGGATCACGGCGGCTATGCGTTTTATGAACGGCTGGCGAAGGAAACGCCGCGCGTTTTAAGCGGAAACGGAGCGCTCGTGCTGGAGATCGGAGACGGGCAGGCGGACCGTGTGTGTTCCTTGCTAAACGAAAATGGATTTGTTAAAATCAGGTGGGGCTGCGACCTCGGCGGCAGACCGCGGTGGGTGTCGGGCCTGAAAGGCGAATAGGGAGCCCGCGCAGCAGCGCAGGCTTTTGAGCCGCAGGAAAGGTTTGTTATTTATGCTGGATAAACTGAAAACGATAAAAGATAAATATGATGCACTGTCCCGCGAGCTTTCCGACCCGGAGATCATACGGGATCAGGATAAGTTCCGCAGGCTCGCGCAGGAGCAGGCCTCCCTCACGGATATCGTGGAAGCTTACGATAAATATGCAACTGTTCTGGACCATATCGCCCAGAACCGGGAGCTGATGGAAACAGAAACGGACGCGGAGCTCGTCGCGCTTGCCAAGGAAGAGCTTTTTCCGCTCGAACAGGAGCGGGAAGCGCTTGAGGAAGAACTGAAGGTGCTTTTGATCCCTAAAGATAAAAACGATGAAAAGAATGTCATCCTTGAGATACGGGCCGGTACGGGCGGCGAGGAAGCCGCGCTTTTTGGAGGAGATCTCCTGCGCATGTATCTGCGCTATGCGGAGCGCCGCGGCTATACGGCCGAAACGATGTCCTCCAACATGACGGAGCTTGGCGGGGTAAAGGAGATCATTGTTTCGGTCGCGGGCAAAGGCGCGTATGCACGCTTGAAATATGAAAGCGGCGTGCACCGTGTACAGCGCGTACCGGATACGGAATCGTCGGGACGCATCCATACCTCGGCGGCTACGGTAGCGGTGTTGCCGGAAGCGGAGGAGGTAGAGGTGAACATCGATCCGAACGACCTGCGCATCGATGTGTTCCGCAGCGGAGGGCACGGCGGGCAGAGCGTCAACACGACGGACAGTGCCGTGCGTATCACACATTTGCCGTCCGGTCTGGTCGTAACGTGTCAGGACGAGAAATCACAGATCAAAAACAAGGCGAAAGCAATGAAGGTGCTTGCCTCGCGGCTCTATGACCTCTACAAAGATGCAGCGATGAGCGAGCTGTCGGAGAACCGCCGCAGCCAAGTCGGTTCGGGCGACCGAAGCGAGCGGATACGCACCTACAATTTTCCGCAGGGGCGGGTAACAGACCACCGTATCGGGCTTACGCTCTATAAGCTGGAAGCGTTCCTCGACGGGGAAATGGACGAAATGATCGACGCCTTGATATTGGACGAACGGCAGAAAAAGCTGCAGGAACAGGCATAAGGGCGTATGAAAGCGGAAGCTGCGGAAGGTGTTAAAAGGTATGGATTCGATTCTATTTGCAACGCTTGTGGGAGCGGCGGTAGGCGCTCTCGGTACGGGGCTTGGCGCGGTCATCGTCTTTTTTATCCGTATTCGGGGGAAACGGCTTTCGGCCGTGCTCATGGGACTGTCGGCAGGCATCATGCTTTCGGTGGTACTGTTCGATATGCTGCCGGAATCGGTGGAGAGCGCAGGATGGCCGCTTGCTCTCATTTGGTTTTTGGTCGGCGCGGCGGTGCTTTTTCTGGTCAACCGTTTTCTGCCGCATCATGATGTGGCGGCTCCGGAGGGGGAAAGGCTCGTGCAGGAGCTCAAGCAAAAACGGCTCGTACGGTCGGGCCTCCTGCTTGCCGTGGGCATCGCAGTGCATAATCTGCCCGAGGGGCTGGCGCTTGGAAGCGGACTCGTTTCCGCAAGCGGCTTTGGCATCGGGCTTGCCGTACTGCTGTTCATACACAATATTCCGGAGGGAATGGGACTCGCGGTCCCGCTCAAGCTGGGCGGCGTGAAATACAGCCGTATTTTTCTTACGGCGGTCTTAGCGGCCCTCCCGATGGCGGCAGGAGCGCTTGCCGGTGCTCTGGTCGGCAATATCTCGCCTATAGTGCTTGGCGGGAGCGTGGCGTTTGGCGGCGGGGCGATGCTCTGCCTGACATTCAGCGAGCTGCTGCCGCAGGCGGCAGGGCTTTCAAAAGAATGGCCCACTTGGGCCGGGCTTGCGGCGGGAGCCGTAGGCGGAGGGATCTTGGTGGCATTTTTATGATGAAAACAAAGATGATATTTGCTTGGAAAGACCGGGAAAATGCCGTTCGAGAGGCGGCGGAGGAATTGAGGCGCGGCGGCCTTGTCGTATTCCCGACCGAGACGGTGTACGGCCTTGGAGCGAACGCATTCGATGCGGAAGCAGTCCGGCATATTTTTGAGGCAAAGGGACGCCCGCAGGATAATCCCCTGATCGTGCATATTGCGGATATGCAGCAGCTTGCAGATGCCGCTGGAGAAGTGGGCGATACGGCGCGGATATTGATGGATACCTTTTGGCCGGGGCCGCTTTCGGTGATCGTGAAGAAATCAGCCCGCATTCCGGATGCGGTCAGCGCGGGGCTTGAAACGGTCGCGGTGCGCATGCCGGAAAACGAACTGGCGCGGGAGATCATCGCGCGTGCGGAGCTTCCGGTCGCGGCACCGAGTGCGAACACATCGGGAAGACCGAGCCCAACGCTTGCAAGGCACGCATTTGAGGATCTGTGCGGGAAGGTCCCGCTCATTATCGACGGCGGACCGTGCAGAGTGGGGGTGGAATCCACCGTTGTGGACGCTACGGGAGAAGTGCCGGTCATCCTGCGTCCGGGCGATATCACACCGGAAATGATACGGAAAGCGGTGGGAGATGTAAAGATACATCACGGGATCATGGGCGAAGCAGCGCCTGAGGAGGTGTGCGCATCTCCGGGCATGAAATATAAGCACTATGCGCCGCGCGCGGCCGTCACTGTATTTACCGGCGATAAAAAAGAGGTTGCGAAACAGATCGATTTTAGGTATCATATTGATAGTATGCAGGGCAAAAAAGCGGCGGTGCTGTGTCTTGACGAGTGCGCGGCGTTTTATCCGCAGCTTCGGGTCTTTGCGCTCGGCGCAGGCGCTGCGGAAGCGGAAGCGGCTTTGTTCCGTACCCTGCGTGAGATCGACGAACAAGGGTTTGATACCGCATATTTCCATGCGCAGGAAGAGAAAATGGGACTTGCGGTCATGAACAGGATCATAAGGGCGGCAAGGCATAGAGTCGTGGCCGCCGGAGAGGAAAAAGAATAACATTATGAACGTATTGTTTGTTTGTACGGGGAACACATCGAGAAGCCCCATGGCGGAAACGCTGATGGACGATGCGGTAGACCGAAGTAGGATCCTTCACGGTGAAGTGAAGACGAAATCAGCAGGAACGTTTGCCTGTGAGGACGCTGATCCGACGGAAGAGGCGGTACGCACGATGGAAGAAATGGGCCTTGAGCTGGAGGACCATGGCGCGCAGCAGTTCACACCGGAGCTTGCGGAATGGGCCGACATCATTCTGGCCATGGGAAAGGAACAGCTTGAGCACATGGAGGTGCTCGCGCCGGAGGCAGTCGGCAAGATGCATACGCTCCTCGGATATGCGCAGGGCATAAAGGGAGAACCGGCTACAGCGGCCTACGATATTATAGATCCGTTCGACGAGGGAATGGAAGAATACCGGGAATGCGCACAGCAGCTTGCGCATGCGGTTGAGATGCTGGTTCGCCGGCTTGAAAAAGAGTATGAAGACAAAGCGTGACGCTTTGTCTTTTTTTATGGAAAAAATGCAGAAAATATTGTATAATAAAAAGCAGTTCAGACAGCGCTTGTCATTGCGCGCTTTTATCAATCAAAAAAGAGGAGCCGGGAAATATGAAGATCGCTTTTGGCTGTGACCACGGCGGATTTGTCCTGAAAGCCGAAATCATAGACTATCTAAAGAAGAATGGACATGAAATAATCGATTTTGGGATCGACGAAAATAAGTCGGTCGATTATCCGGATTACGGGGTTCCCGTTGCGGAATGCGTGAGCGCAGGAGAAGCGGATTTCGGGATCATCGCCTGCGGAACGGGCATCGGGATATCCATTGCCGCGAACAAAGTACCGGGGATACGCTGCGCGCTTTTGTCGGATACGTTTTCCGCCCACGCGACGCGCGAGCATAACGACGCAAATATGATGGCGCTGGGGGGCAGGACGATAGGCCCCGGACTTGCGGTCGACATTGTGGCGACTTTCCTGAACACATCCTTCTCCGGAGACGCGCGCCACCAGAGACGGATTGACAAAATAACGGCAATCGAGAAAAAATATTCAAAATAATTCGGAGGAGAGAAAAATGGCATCAGCACACATACTGGACCACCCGCTGCTTCAGCACAAGGTCTCGATGATTCGGGACAAAAACACAGGGACGAAAGAGTTCCGGGAACTCGTAAAAGAGATCGCCATGCTTATGGTATATGAGGTAACGCGCGATATGCCCCTGAAAGAAGTGGAGGTAGAGACGCCGATCACGACAGCGCGGACGAAGGTCATCGCCGGGAAAATGGTAGGTATCGTTCCCGTCCTGCGCGCAGGTCTTGGAATGGTGGAGGGCGTGCTGAATCTGATACCCGGCGCAAAGGTGGGGCATATCGGCCTGTACCGCGACCCGGAGACCTTTCAGGCGGTGGAATATTACTGCAAGCTGCCCGTAGACGCAGAGGAACGCGAGCTCATCGTGCTCGACCCGATGCTCGCGACGGGAGGAAGCGCGGCAGATGCGATCTCGCTGATCAAAAAACGCGGCTGCAATAATATCAAGCTGGTCAACATCATCGCTTCCCCGGAGGGGATCGAAGCGGTACGCAAGGCGCATCCGGATGTCGATGTTTACGTTGCGGCGGTGGATGAGGGCCTCAACGACCATGCCTATATCGTTCCGGGCCTCGGCGACGCGGGCGACAGACTGTTCGGCACCAAATAGCGCCCACCCGGAAAGGCGTTTCGACGGACGTTCATTCGTTCCGGTCATAGATCAATGAAGGAAAGAAAAGGCGGCATAGGATATGCCGCCTTTCACAAAGCCAAAGATAAAAAGGAGCAGATATGCCCGATAAACGGGAATGGTACCGCCTCGATACGGCGGCAAAAATATATCCGTCTATTTCCCAGACGCATAACAATACGACGTTTCGGCTGGAGCTGGAGCTTGACGAGCCCGTCAGCAGGGAAAACCTGCAGGAGGCGCTCGTAAAGGTCATGCCGCGTTTCCCTACCTTTGCGGTCACGCTGCGGCGGGGCATGTTTTGGTATTATTTGGAACCGAATCCGGCGATACCGGTCGTCCGGGAAGAATCCGGCTTTCCGTGCAAGCGGCTGAAGGATTTTATCAATCACGGTTTTCTGTTCAATATCATGTATTATAAAAAGAACGTGATCATGGAATGCTTCCACGGCCTTGCAGACGGTGCTGGCGCGATCGAGTTTTTTAAAACGCTGCTGTATGAATACTTCAAGCTGCGCGGCTATGATATGGACGCAGAGGGCATGGTGCTGGACGCAGATGGAAAAGTACCGGCGGAAGAGCTTGAGAACAGCTTCAACGCCTATTATGATGCCAAAGGAGAATCGAATAAGCTGCGCGTTCCGAAAGCGTTTCACATCATGGGCACACCCAATACGGACGGCGGTATTTTCCTCACGCACGGCATGATTGGCCTGAAGGAATTCCTCGGAAAGGTGAAAGAAAAAGGGGTGACTGTCTCCGCCTACATCGCGGCTCTGCTTATCGCATGCACCGCCAAGGATCAGGGGCTTGAATACAGAAAAGACAAGCATCCTATCATCATTTCGGTGCCGATGGACCTCAGAGGCATGTTTCCGTCGCATACGCTGCGGAATTTTATTTCTTTCGCAAACGTGGGAACGGTCATAGAGGGGAAGATAGAGTTTGACCGTATTCTCGCGGATGTGTCCGCGCAGCTCAAGGCAGGGCTTTCCAAGGAAAGTATTTCTGCGAATATCAATAAAAACGTCGGCTTTGAAAAAAATCCGTTTATCCGTATGACGCCCCTGTTCGTAAAGAATCTCGTAGTGTCGAGCAGCTATAAGCATTTTGGAGAGGGAGGCTATACGATGGTGCTTTCCAATCTGCGCACCGCACAGTTTCCCAAAACGATGCAGGCGCATATCAGACAGGTCTATTATGCGCTTGGGGTAAGCGACATGAATCCTATGAACTGCGTTGTGGTTTCCTATCAGGATAAAATGGTCATTACGTTTGCGCGGGGCATCCGTGAAACGGGCATACCCCGCCGTTTTTTCGAACACTTTTCAAAAGAGCTTGGCATGCGTGTTGAAATACGCGGAAATGAATGGAGCGGACAATGATGAACTACTGCGGCGACTGCAAGGTATATGTGGACGGCTGTCTGAAGGATTGCCCATTGTGCGGGAAGCGGCTCACAGACAGCCCGTCGGAAAATGAACTATATCCGCATGTCGCAAAGAAAAAATTTGTAGACCGAAAAAGCCTTACAATGGAATATTTGTCTTTCGCTACGTTTGTTGTGATCTGTGTGTGCATTGCGGTCAACCTGCTGACATGGAGCGGGCATCCGTGGTTTCTTGCCGTTGCGGCCCCCGTATTGTATGCGTGGGTGCTTGTCCGCGCTACGATTTTGTCAGACCTGTCGGCGGGACTGAAGGCGTTTTTGCAGGTCGTGACGCTTACCGCAATGTTTTTGGCGTTCGATTATGTGGGCGGAAACGGGCTCGGCTGGTCCTATCAGGTCCTCATGCCTCTGCTTTTGGCGGCGGGCATCGGCTATGTGGATTTTTATTCCTATTACCATAAGTCCTATTGGCGGGAGAATCTGCTCTATGCGTTTTTCTTGCTTTTGCTTGGCTTTCTTCCGCTCATCCTATATCTTTTCGGAGTGCAGATCGCGTTCGCGCCGCTTGTGTTGTCTACTTTTGCGAGTGGGATCACCGTGCTGGGGATCCTGCGGTTCGCGCTTCGGCAGATCAAATTAGAAATACAGAAAAAGTTTCACATGTAATGGAGGAGATCTATGGTACGGCATATCATTTTATGGAATATCCGGGAAGAGGTAAGCGAGCCCGGTACGGCAAAAGAGAATATAAAGCGTGAGCTCGAGGCGCTTATGGGGAAAATAGACGGCTTGCTTGAAATGGAGGTCGTCACAGACCCGCTGCCCTCCTGCAATGCGGACATTATGCTGAAAAGCGCATTTCGGGACGCACAGGCGCTTGCGGATTATATCATCCATCCCGAGCATAAAAGGGTAGGACAGATGTTTGTACGTCCGGTCGTGTGCAACCGCATGTGTATAGATTACGAGGAGGAAAAAAGCGAAAAATAAAAAGCCCATTCGGGCTTTTTTGATCGGGCTATACAGAAAAACGTGTTATTTTTTCAGGGAAACAGCCGAAAATGCGCTCCCGCCAAGGGTAAATTCACCGGAGAGACCGGCGGGGACCTCAAACAGCAGGACTGCCTGTACCTCAGAACCGTTTGACTCGAATGCAAGAGCCGTGCAGGGATATTGCCGGCCGTTGCTTGCTACATAACAAGGCTCGCCGCCGACAGGCAGGAAAGAGGCTTGCGCATCGTCGAGGCTGCTGTCCGCTGCCATGAGCGTGATAGAAAGAAGCGTATTGCCGTCCGAAGCAGTATGCTCCAACATCTGCTGCCCTGTTTCGACCGCCGCCACTTCATACTGAGCCCCCTGCGTCTGAAATACCGTTCCGGATGCGCAGGCGCACAGAAGAATAAGAGGGCAGAGAAGCATGCAAAAAATAACGATAAATTTTTTCATGGGACCTCCGAATCCGTTTCAGAAATGCCGTACTATTCTTATGATAGTACGAAAAGGAGAGAATTGCAACCGTGAGTGACCGGAAAAAGGTGGAATCGATAAAAGAACTCGCCCGTGAGGCGGGCTTTCCGGATGTCCGCGCCTGTGCCGATGGAAGCGGCTCCCTGTTTTTTTTGTTTCAGCCCTACCGCCCTGCACGGCAGGCGGAGGCGGGAAAGATCAACCTTTCCAATTACTATATCGCCTCTCAAAAAGGATATCTGGGTATGAAAAAACTGCTCGCCGCACTTGAAAAAAAGGGGATCCGCGCAAGGGAGTTCAGAGGGAACGGCGTCAAGCAGCTTGCCCTCAGAACCGGCGGTTTTATCGGAAAAAATTCACTGTACTATCATGAATGGTACGGGTCTTTTACAAGTATACATGTCGTACAGACGGACGTTTTTTGCACGGAAGCTCCTGCGCAGGGGGAAACGGTATGCGCCGCGTGCGGTTCATGTGCAGGAGCCTGTCCGGCGCGCGCCATCCTGCCGGAGGGGCTGGACGTTTCACGCTGCGTCCGTGCACATTCAAATGAACGCAATATCCCCGAAGAATACAGGGGATTTATTTACCAGCTGCTTGGATGTGAAAGATGCCAGCTTGCATGCCCGCAAAACAGAGCGGAACAAGGAGAAGCGTATTCCTTTGATATCATCGGTCTGCTGTCGGGAAAATATATCCGGGAGATACGCGCGCTGGTCGGCCCCAACTATGGGCGGCGGCGCATCATCTTAGGGCAGGCCGCTATCTATGCTGCAAACGTGGGCTTTGTGCCCGCGCTTCCGGCAGTGCAGGCGCTCTTAGGAGATGAATTTGTCGGGGATGCCGCGCGCTGGGCTGCAGAGATCCTGAAAAAAAGTTGACGGTGGGAGCGCGATTTGTTAAAATAAGATAGGATATTGCCGTGGGATGTGCGAATGTTCCGCGGCTTTTTATGTTCAGCTTGAGCATAGGAAGCCCGAAATATTGAAATAGGTTAGGAGTGAACGAAATGTCCGGTATCGTGGTATTCGGCGCCCAGTGGGGTGACGAGGGAAAGGGCAGATTTGTAGACTATCTGGCTTCCAAGGCAGATATGGTAGTGCGTTACCAAGGAGGAAACAATGCGGGCCATACCGTCGTTGCGGACGGCGTGACCTATAAACTTCATTTGATCCCATCGGGGATATTGTCAAAAGGCAAGGCATGCGTGATCGCAAACGGCGTAGTCGTGGACCCTGCGGCTCTCCGGCGGGAGATCGGTTATCTCGCGGAACGCGGCGTGGCGGTGGATGATCTGTATATAAGCGATCGTGCGCATATGATCATGCCTTATCACAGGGAGCTCGACGCACTGAATGAGAAAAAGCTGGGAGATTTCAAGATCGGTACCACAGGCAACGGCATCGGTCCCTGTTATATGGACAAGGTCGGGCGTATCGGCCTCCGCCTGTGCGACCTTATGGACGAAGACACTTTTCCGGAAAAGCTGAAAAAGTGCATAGAAGATAAAAATGAGATCATCACAAAGGTATATGGCGGCACGCCGCTCGATTATGAAGCGGTGCTCGAGGAATATCGCGGACATGCGAAATATCTCCAGCCGTTCATCTGCGATACCGTCTCACTGATACAGGAATACCGGGAAGCAGGCAAAACACTGCTCTTTGAAGGCGCACAGGGCATGCTTCTCGATATCGATTTCGGGACCTATCCGTATGTGACGTCGTCCCACCCGAACACGGGCGGCGTATGCGCGGGCGCGGGCGTGGGACCGCAGGCGGTCACCGATGTGATCGGTGTGGTAAAGGCTTATACGACGCGTGTGGGCGAAGGGCCGTTCGTTACCGAGCTGCTCGACGCAACGGGCGAAGCGATCCGCGAAAAAGGACATGAATACGGCGCGACAACAGGGCGCCCCCGCCGTTGCGGGTGGCTGGACCTCGTAATCGTCGATTTTGCGGTAAAAACGAGCGGTATTACCGGATTTGCTATATCCCGCATGGATACGCTCGGCGGTTTCGACAAAGTTTATGTTTGCACCGGCTATGATATTGATGGTAAAATAATAAATACCTATCCGGCCTCTCTCACGACGCTTGCAAAGGCAAAGCCGGTCTATAAAGAGTTTGAGGGATGGCCGTCCGATTTGTCGCATATCCGTAAGTATGAAGACCTTCCGGATGCGGCAAAGACCTATATCGAATTTATCGAGCAGCACACCGGAGTGCCGGCCGTGATGATCGGTGTAGGCGCGGGCCGTGAAGAGTGTATTTACCGCGGCCTGTAAATAAAATAGTGTTCCAGTTTGCCGTACTAGACGGGGAGTTAGCGGTGTCCTGTAACCCGCAAGCCGCTATAGCGGGGTTGAATCCCGCGCGGAGGGCTTTCCCGGCAGGGTATGGAGTACGCCTATCGGTGTTGATGGATGGGTCCTGTGCAATACTGCGTTGTGAACCCTGTCAGGTCCTGACGGAAGCAGCAGTAAGCAAATTGCAGTGTGTGCCGCAGGTTCGCCTGTTCTGAGCCGATGCCGTAAATTCCTCTTGTGGGGTTGGGTTCGATGCGCGGTGTACGGCTTCTTATTTCAAAAAGAGGACAGCAGGTCTGTCTTCTTTTTCTATATAAAAACGGAACGGTGCTTTGGAGGCGAAGCATAGTATATTAAGAAATATATGGGAGGTGGTTTTGATGAAAGTATTGATGATAAACGGAAGTCCAAAAGCGCATGGCTGCACCGATACGGCGCTCCGTGAGGTAGAAAAGGCCCTGAATGCTTACGGCATCGAAACGGAGACGCTCTGTCTGGGGAAAAAGCCGGTGGCAGGCTGTATCGATTGCTCCGCCTGTGCGGAAACGGGGCGCTGCGTTTTTCAAGACAAGGTAAACGAGGTACTGGATAGGCTCGATACCATCGATGCCCTGATCGTTGGCTCACCCGTTTATTACGCCGGACCGAGCGGGCAGGTCACCGCGTTTCTTGACCGCCTGTTCTATGCCGGAAAAGGCAGAATGGCAGGCAAGCCGGGCGCTGCGGTCGTTTCCTGCCGCAGGGGCGGGGCGACGGCGGCCTTTGACCGGCTGAACAAATATTTCAGCATCAGCAGTATGCCCATCGTCACATCACAGTATTGGAATCAGGTGCATGGAAATACGCCGGAAGAGGTCATGCAGGACAGGGAAGGGCTTCAGACGATGCGTACACTGGGCGAAAATATGGCGTGGCTCCTGCGCTGTATCGAGGCGGGCCGCAGAAGCGGCGTACCGAATCCGAAATATGAAGCGCAGGTCATGACGAACTTTATCCGGTAAGACTGATAGAATGCAAAAAGGTATGCCCGCGGGCATACCTTTTTCTATGGGCATTATAGTTGAAACTGAGAGAGCATTTCAACGGTTGAGGGCTCATAATGGTCGAGAAACAAGCTTTTCCCGGTATCGAGTGCAGCAAGCGCCTGCATATCCTCGGAAGACAGCGAGAAATCAAATATATCGAAGTTTTCTTTCATTCTGCTCCTGTGTGTGGATTTAGGTATCACGATTACTCCCTGCTGGACCAGAAAGCGAAGGGCGGCCTGTGCGGCGGTCTTTCCATATTTGCCGCCGATACCGGTAAGGACGGGGTTTGTAAAGAAGCCGTTTTTCCCTTCCGCGAACGGCCCCCAAGCCTCCGCCTTTACGCCATATTGAGCCATCGTTTTACGCGCGTTCACCTGTTGGTTGAAAATATGAGTCTCCACTTGATTGACGGCGGGAACAATGTCTGCAAATAGGCATAGATCGACAAGACGGTCCGGATAAAAGTTGCTCACTCCGATTGCGCGGACCTTTCCTGCACGATATGCTTCCTCCATGGCGCGGTAGGTGCCGTAATAGTCGCTGAAGGGCTGGTGGATCAAAAGCAGGTCGATATAGTCCGTTTCAAGCTTCTCTAAAGACTGGTCGATAGAGGCGGCGGCCTTATCCTGACCGGCGTTCGTGATCCATACCTTTGTCGTGATAAAGAGCGTTTCGCGCGGGATACCGGATCTGTGAATGGCCCTGCCGACCGCTTCTTCATTTCCATATGCCTGCGCCGTGTCGATCAAACGGTAGCCAAGATCAAGCGCGTCGAGAACACACCGCTCGCATTCAGCATGGTCGGGGATCTGATAAACGCCATAACCGAGGAGCGGAATTTTTACTCCGTTGTTCAGTTCTGTATACTCCATGTATAAATTCTCCTTTCGAAACTTTATTTTAGGGTTGCCGGTTTTTCTTACCAGTTATATAATCATGTTACTACCTTCGAGTAACACGAAGTCAAGCGCTTTTTTAAACTTTTTCAAATGGAGGGGAAATTTTTATGTATACGGTAAAAGAGGCCGCGGCGCTCCTCGGCCTTACGGAACATACGGTCCGGTATTATACGGATAAGGGACTTGTGCCAAGCGTAAAGCGGGATAAAAATAATAACAGGCTGTTCGATGAGGAATCTATGAACTGGCTGACCGGGGTCAAATACCTGAAGCAATGCGGCATGTCGATTGAAACGATACGGGAATATGTACGTCTGTGCCTCGAGGGCGATAAAACGATCGGCGAGCGTTGCCAAATCATTTTAGATCAGCGGGAAACGGCACGCAGGAATTTTGAAGAAGCCAAGCAATGTCTTGCCTATATGGAACGAAAAGCGGAGCATTATCTGGATATATTAGAGAAAAGATTGCCGGACGATACGAATCCGGGAAAATGGAGGAAGGATGCAGACAGGGTATCTTAGCAAAATAATGCCGTCCGGGATATAGCGCCTCCTGCCGGACGGCGGAAAAAATCAATATCCTGCCCTCACTCCTTCTTTGCGGATACGATCAGCATCATCGGACGGCGCAGCTCGTCCTGCATACCGGGAATGCCGAGCATAGACGGGTCGGGCTGCGGCTCCGTCACTCCGGTGATCCTGAAACCTACGCCGAGAAGAGACATCAGATAGGAGGTGAGCGTCCTATGATATTTCACTACGGGTTCGCCAAGAAACCGCGCATTCCGCCTGCCCTCCGAAAAATAATGGTCAACAGGCCAATGCCGGATAACGCCGGAGGCGTCATAGCACCAGTCCTGCGGTCCCTGCGCGGTAAAAACAGGATGCTCTACAGAAAAAACGAAATCGCCTCCGGCCGTCAAATAACGATATACCTTCACACAAATATCCTGAAAAGAAGCTACATAATGCAGTGCCAGAGAGCTGATAACGATATCGAAAGAGCCGTCCGGAAAAGAAACATCCTCGATCGCCGTATGGAGATAGTTTATATTGGCGGCGGCGTTTTCCCTGCGGGCGCGTTCCAGCATCTGCTCCGAAAGGTCTACCCCCGTAACGCAGGCAGCGCCGTTTTTTGCAGCATAGGCGCAATGCCAGCCGAAGCCGCAGCCTAAGTCGAGTACACGTTTTCCGGAAAAAGCGGGCAGCAGCCGCCGGAAGACGTGCCATTCTCCTGCACCGGCGAGGCCTTTTGTGGAACGGTCCATCCGGCTGTATTTTTGAAAGAAAGTTTTCTCGTCATATTTATTTTCGCGCATACTGCACCTCCAAGCTTCCCTGTCTTTATCATAGTACCGAATAAGCATATACTATGCAATCATGCATTTTAAAAAATATACATTGACAGGCGATGTATATAAATATAAAATGTAAATAAGAAAATGAGATAAATTGAAAAGGGGAGATATCTTATGTCGCTGACCTCCGATCTGATCCGCGGGCATACGGAGACTATCATACTTGCGCAGCTTTTAAAAAAGGACAGCTATGGCTATGAGATCAATAAATCGATCCAGCAGACGACGCACGGGGAGTATGAATTAAAGGAAGCGACTCTCTATTCCGCGTTTCGCAGGCTGGAAAATGCAGAATTGATCGAGTCCTATTGGGGAGATGAGACCACGGGTGCGCGCAGACGCTATTACCGCATCACGCCTCTCGGCCGGGAGATATACCGGAAAAACAGAGAGGATTGGGAATATACCAAAAAACTCATCGACCGCCTGATATAAAATACTTTACGGAGGATACTATAGATGGAAGAAAAATTGCGGAAATATGTAGAGGAGCTTTTCGCGGATGCGCCGAAGACCAGCAAGATGGTGGAGCTGCGGGAAGAGATCTTTATGAATCTGAAGGAAAAATATAACGACCTTATTGCCGCAGGCGCATCGGAAGAAGAAGCGTATCGCATCGTGAAAGGAAGCGTCGGAGACGTAAACGAGCTGATCAGCAGCGCAAATGAAGCCCATACGGCCCGCGTACCGTCCGATGAGGAGCGGAAGCAGCGTGCGCGGCTCACGGCAGTCGCGGTGATGCTGTATATTTTGTCTCCGGTGTTCATCATCGCGTTGGGGAGCATCCATCAGGAGATCATGGGGCTCGTTTTCATGTTCGTACTGATCGCGGTTGCAACGGGCCTGCTGGTCTACCGCAGCTCGCTGCAGGCGGCTCCTGACTACGAAAAGCTGGACGATTCCATGGTGGAGGAATTTAAGGAATGGCAGGCCGAAAATAAGCGGAAAAAGGAAAAAGAAAAAACGTATGCCGGAATCGTGTGGCCAGTCATCGTGGCGCTGTATTTCGTCATCAGCTTCACAACGTGGGCATGGGGGATCACATGGATTATTTTTATTATCGGAGCTGCTGTAGACCAGATTATAAAACTCGCGATAAAACAGGAATAAGCCAAAAGAGGTGAAAGCAATGAGTAAAACAGGAAAAATCGTTATATGGGCGGTCGTCGCAGCAGTGCTGACAGGCATCCTGATATGGGGGCTCGCCGGAAAAGCGTCCTTCGGAGCAGTATGGGGAAATTTTGCAGATACGGTCAAAAACCTCAAGGTAGATGATTTCGTGGATCGGCTGCCCGACGATGCGCAGACAGGCGAGCATTTTGAAAAAGCAGCGGAGGAGATCGAAAGCATTTCCATGCGGTTCGTGGACGAGAGCATCACGATCGTTCCGACAGACGGGGATGTGATTCGCGTGGAGGAAACGAGCAGCCGCACGATCAAAAACGAGGATGTCATGCACTACGGAACAAAGAATGGAGAGCTTGTGGTGCAGAGCGGACGCGTAGGACGCGTATTCGGATGGACGGGCAGCTATGGAATAGACGTGCGGGTCATGATCCCGCGGTCATTTGCGGGAACGGTCGATATCGAAACGGTATCGGGGCCTATGGAGATTGGGGAAACGAATGCGGCGTCCGCCCTTTACGGAACGACATCCGGCGATATCTCGGTCAGCGGAGGAACACATAGAGAGCTGCGCATAGACAGCGTTTCGGGAAGTGTGGGTGTAAAAAACACCCGGTCCGAAAAGCTGAGGGCGGATACGATGTCCGGGGATATCGAAGCGCAGGGCAGCTTCAGCGAGGTCAACATAGACAGCACGTCGGGAAGCATTTGGATCGAAACGGAAGAAGCCCGCGAGATCGATACGGCTACGACAAGCGGAGAAACGGCTATACGGTGTATGCATGCGCAGACGCTGGAAAAAATAACGGTGGATTCGGTCTCGGGCAGCGTTCAGGTCACGCTCCCGGAGGAAAGCGGCTTCACGCTCAGCTTTGATACGGTGTCCGGAACTGAGAATAACGATTTTGCCATGAAACAGGATACTTATGCGGACGGGCACACCAAAATCAAAGTAGATACAGTTTCCGGTTCTCTCTATATGGCGCTGGGCGGCGCTTCATAATTACTTAAGAAATCCGGAGCGGAATATCTGATATAATGAATATATAGGTGGGGAAAATACGCCTCCGCGGGCCGACGCCCTGTGCGGAAGAGGGAAATGGTTTGAAAAATGATACGGGAAAGAAAACGATACCCGCTCGATACCGCGGCAAAATTATTTCCGTCCGTCTCACGGCCCACGAATACGTCGGTGTTTCGGCTCTCGGTCGTACTGACGGAAGAGGTGCGGCCGGAGGCGCTTCAGAAAGCGGCGGAAGAGACGCTCCGCCGCTACCCCTATATGGCGGTGCGCCTCAGAAAAAATGAATTAGAGGAAACCGGCAGGCCTTTCGCTGTTGTGCAGGAGGAAAAAACGCCATGCGCTTTGTTTGAGCCTGAAAAAGAGGAGTTTTTGCTGCGTATTCTATGGTATAAGCGGCGTATATCCGTCGAGATATTTCATGCGCTTGCCGATGGAACGGGCGGCGTCATGTTCTTAAAAACACTTCTCCACTGTTATTTTAGAACACTGGGCTGCACGATCGATCCGGAGGGCAAAATTCTTCTGCCGGATGAAACGCCGCAGGAAGAAGAATATGAGAACAGCTTTCTTCGGTACTATGATGGTACGAAAACGGCTGTTCATAAGCTGCCGCCGGCATTCAAGATAAAGGGAGAACCGCTTCCGGACGGCGGCCGCAACGTGATACATGGAGTTTTTCGGTTGGACGGCCTGAAGCGGGCCGCTAAAAGGCAGGGAGCAACGGTCACCGAATATTTGTGTGCGCTGATGGCATTTGCGATCTACCGGGAATGCGTAAACGGTCTGGACGATGAGCCGATCGTGCTTTCTGTTCCCGTCAATCTGCGCGCTGTCTTTCCGTCCTGTACGGTCCGGAATTTTTTCAGTATCGTCAATATAACGGTATCCGCAGAACAGGCGGGCTCGCTTCGTGCGGCGCTCGATGCGGTAAGACGCGAATTGAGGGGAAAAACACGGCCGGAAAAGCTGCGGGAAGCGCTTAGGGAGAGCTGCGGAGCGATGGAGCATCCGGTGGTCCGCGCGGTCCCGCAGTTTATGAGAGACGCGGGCCTGCGGTTCGTCTTTGCGTTTTTCAGCGAGGATGTGAAAACAATGACGATATCGAACGTAGGCGCGTTCGATCTCCCGAAAGGCATGCTGCCTTATATAGACCACGCAGAATCGGTCGTCTATCCGACGGAACGCAGTCCTATTAACTGCTGCCTGTGTTCTGCAGGCGGGAAAATGACGGTGTCATTTATCCGGACGGTTCAGGAAACAGGACCGATACGCTTTTTCTTTCGCTTTCTTGCACGGGAAACAGGGGAAGAGATATCGGTCTATACAAACGATTGGGGGATTTTGAATGGGAAAGTGTGAATATTGCGGCGTTACGGTGCGGGGCAGCTCTGCTTGTCCGCTGTGCGGCAGGAAGGTGCGGGCGCAGCGGTCCGAAAAAATGTATCCTGACGGCAGTGCGGATTCCCCGAAAGCGAAAAACAAAAGACTGCCATTTTGGCAGGCAGCTGTGACGCTTAGCGTGGTGGGCGCCTGCGCATGGGTGAATCTGGCCACGCGGGGCAGCACAGGAGGCTATTGGTGCCTTGATATCGCGGCAGTCTTTGCTTATTTATGGGTACTTGTGCTCCATACGGTAAAATCATCTGCGCAGGGCAGCCTGAAGCTGTCTCTGCAGGCGCTTCTTGTTATGGTAATGCTGTGCGTATTCGACTGGAATGCAGGGCGCGGGCTTTGGTCGGTCAATTTCGGCATCCCGATCGTATGCGCCGGCTTTATCTTTCTTGCGACGTATATCGTTGTCACGCGGAAGATGAGCTGGAGCGGCTATATCGGCTATATGGCGGCGGTCGCGCTGTTTGGACAGATACCTGTGGTAAGCGTCATGCTGGGGCTTGCGCAGATCGCATGGCCGGGGATCGCCGCTGCGGGCTATGCGGTCTTTACGTTTCTGGTCATGCTGATGTTTGCGAATGGCCGGTATAAAAATGAACGTGTGCGCAGACTGCGGTTTTAAGGAGGGAAAATGGAGTTTAAGATGGGCCCGCTCATAGCGGAAATGATGAAATATGAACGTGGTGCGGCCGGAAGGATCAATCATTTTTTAAAGGTATATTCCTATGCAAAGCTTATCGGAGAGCAGGAAGGGCTTTCACGGGAAAAGCAGGAGATATTGGAAGCGGCGGCGATCGTGCATGATTGCGGGATACGTCCGAGCCTCGAAAAATATCAGTCGTCCGGAGGAAAGTTTCAGGAGCTGGAGGGGCCTCCGGTCGCGCGCAGGCTGCTTGAAGCGCTGGGATTCCCGGAGGAAGCGGTTCGGAGGATATGCTTCTTGGTCGGACGGCACCATACCTATCAGGGCATAGAGGATGACGATTATCAAATTTTGGTAGAGGCAGACTTTCTGGTCAATCTATATGAGGAAAAAAGCGGAAAAGAGGCTGTGCTGAAAGCGCGGAAAAGTATTTTCCGTACCAAAGCGGGCCTGCAGGCCCTAAACGATCTGTTTGCATTGCCGGAGTAACGATGGAACGGTTCAGGAAAATACGAAGAAACAAAAAAGAGTATATGGAGCTTTTGCTCGAAGCCGATCCGGCTGAAGAGATGATCGATCAATATCTCGCGGACGGAGCGCTCTTTATACTCGAAGAGGATGGGCGTCTCTTGGCGGCGGCGGTGGTCGTCATGCTCGGGGAACAGGAATGCGAGCTGAAAAACCTTGCGGTCGCGGAAACAGTACGCAAACGGGGATACGGAAGAAAAATGGTGAAATATCTGTGCGGCCTATACCGTAAAACGTGCTGCAGGATGCATGTCGGTACGGCGGACGTTCCATGCGGCTGTATGGATTTTTACCGGACGCTCGGCTTCCGGTATACACATACCGTGAAAGGCTTCTTTTCCCAATATCCGGAGCCCGTTTATGAAAAGGGTATGCTTGTTACGGATATGGCCTATTTTGTAAAGGAGCTTTCATAATGGAGTTGTTTGATATAGCGGGCAAACGCGCGCTCGTAACGGGCGGGAGCCGGGGCATTGGCCTTGCGCTCGCACGGATGCTGCGGGATGCGGGCGCAAAGGTCGCGGTGTTCTTCCATACGACAAGAGTGAGGGAAGAGGGGCTGCTGCCCGTTCCGTGCGACCTGCTCGATGCCGGGGATACACGCCGCGCTTTCAGAGAAGCAGTCCGTCTGCTTGGCGGGCTCGATATCCTCGTCAATGCGGCGGGCCTGCATAAACGGGACGATGCGGAGCATTTTCCCGCAGACGAATGGGAGGAGATCATACAGGTAAATGTGGTATCTGCGTTCCGCGTATGCCAGCTTGCAGGACGCGAAATGATAGCACAGGGAAGCGGCAAGATCGTCAATATTTGCTCTGTACGTTCTGTAATAGCGGGGGAGCGCAGCTCCGCGTACAGCGCAAGCAAGGCGGCGCTTCTGCAAATGACGCGGGCGTTGGCAAAGGAATGGGGCAAATATCACATCAATGTGAACGGTCTTGCCCCCGGATATATTCTGACCGATATGACGGCGGCTGCCATGAACGATCCGGAAACGGGCGGGCAGCTGCTCTCGCATACGCCTCTCGGACGTTTTGGAGAGATGGAGGACCTGAGGGGGGCGCTTCTGTTCCTTTGTTCACGCGCATCAGATTATGTCACCGGGATACTGCTCCCGGTGGACGGGGGATTTATTTGCTGAAAAAGAAATGCCCAAAATGCCGGAACGGCTGTTCCGGCATTTTTGATGTCCGTCTTTAGGCGCTGCGGAGAGGAAGGATGAACGAAAAGACGCTTCCTCTGCCGGGCATGCTTTCTGCATGGATGGTTCCATGATGCGCCGCGACGATCCACTTCACCATGGGGAGTCCAAGCCCGCTGCTTCCGTCAGAATGGCGCTTGTGCCGTGACTGGTCGGCCTGATAAAAACGCTCCCAGATATGAGGCAGATCGGCAGGAGCGATGCCGATACCATCATCCTCCACCGTACCGTGCACCTGCCCATCTTCTGTGTGCAGCGTAAATTTTACAAAGCCGCCGCTCCGGCCGAAGCGGATCGCATTTTCAGCGAGATTGATGAGCATGCGCATCAAAAGAAGCTCGTCCGCCGTCACAAAAATGCTGGGTTCGATATCTGTCAGAACGCGGATCCCCGCGCTTTCGGCTTTTGCAGACATTTCCTGTGCGGTTGCCTCCATAAGCTCAGAAAGATCGACCGGTTCGGTATGCAAAGCCTGCGTTCCGCGGTCTGCGCGGGACAGAAAGAGAAGCTGATTTACTAAGCCGGACATGCGCTGCGCCTGTTGCTGTATGGCGAGCAGGGCGTTCCTGCTTTCCTTTTCGTGGGTAAGCGCGTAGCCGCATTGGGTGAGGATCACGCTGAGCGGTGTTCGCAGCTCGTGGGAAACGTCAGAGGTAAACTGTTTTTCCCGCTCGAAAGAATCCTGCAGGCGCGCGAACATATCGTCAAAGGTGGAGGAAAGCTCGCCGAATTCATCCTTGCGGGAGGAGAGGCCAATGCGGCGCGAGAGGTCGCTGCCGTCTGCAATGCTGCGGGCTGTGTGGCTGATTTGGAGCATAGGACGGAATGCGCGCGAGGTAATATAAAACCCACCCAGCGCGGCGAGAAGCACAATGGGAAGGATCATCCACCAGAACAGCGGGAGGGCATGCTGCTCGATCGCCGTAACGGGATCGAGCGTAAGACAGGCGCGCACCCATACGGATGGTCCACCCGAAAGGTGGAGAGAAACGTCATAAACGCTCCATACACGCCCGGAATCTCCCGTGACCTGACGTACGGGGCCCTCCTGCAGGGAAAGGTCAAAATCAGGGATAGGACCATAGAGAAGCGCGCGTCCGTCCGCATCGTACACCATAAGAGTCGCAGAATCGATCTTTTCGATATCACGGTCGATCTCGATTTCACCGTCGTCGTAATCGATTTCGCTTTGTGCGTCTGCTGCGGCTTTTTCAAGTGCCTCCTGTGTATAGGCTTCTGTCTGCCGGGTATTTGCAAATTGCAGGATGAAGAATACGGCGGCCGCCATGAGTATGAGCATAGCCGTATACCAAAAGCCTACCTTTTGGCGCACGGTAAAATTTCTCATGGCGTTTCCCTCATGACATATCCTACGCCGCGGACCGTATGGATAAGCGGCCTGCCGTGCGCATCGACGGCCTTGCGGAGCTTACGGATATATACGTCCACCACGTTCGAGCTCCCCTCATATTCATAGCTCCAGATATGTTCTTCGATTCGGGAACGGGAGAGGACCGTTCCCTGATTGCGCAGCAAATATTCCAAGATAGCAAATTCGCGCCCAGAGAGGAAAAGCTCCCGGCCCGCACGGAATACGCGGTGCGCGGCTGGATCAAGGGAAAGATCGGCAAGAGAGAGCGTTGTCTGCCCGCCCTTTTTTCCGCGCATCAGTACACGCATGCGCGCAAGAAGCTCTTCGGCTGCGAAAGGCTTGACCAAATAATCGTCCGCGCCTGCGTCAAGCCCGCGTACCCGGTCTTCAACGCTTCCCTTTGCGGTCAGCAGGAGCACCGGGACTGTCTTGCCGGCGGCGCGTATCCTGCGCAGAACCTCGAGCCCCGATAAGGAGGGCAGCATAATATCGAGAATGATCCCGTCATATTCAGCCGCCTCGACGTAATCGAGCGCTTCCTCGCCGTCAAAACAAGTGTCTGCCGCGTAATGCTCATCCTCCAAAAGCTTCTTTAAAAGGCCGTTCAGGTCCGGCTCATCCTCTACAATAAGAATCCGCATCTATGCCGCTCCTTTCCCCGTTTTTATCGGTTTTGATAATGTTTACTCTATTATAATAAGATGAAATAAAAATGAAAATGCGAAAATCAAAAAAATTATGAGGCTTTCATCTGCGTTTCATTTTTGGACTATAAAATGGCAGTATCGGGAGCGGAACAAAAATCATCCGCGCAATTATAAGGTTAAGATAAGGAGAAAAAACATGAAGAAAGTATTTGTATTGATTTGCAGTATCGTATTGGCAGGAAGCATTGCGGTGGGGTGCGCTTCATCCTCGCCCGAGCTGGCGGCTGTTCAAAGTCAGCTGAATGAAATTGCCGGGGAGCTCGACAGCCTGAAGCAGGGGAATACGGAAGCGGCGCAAAGCAGTCAGAGCCCGGCTGCTGAGCCTGCTCCGACAGCCTCGGCGGCACCCGCTCAAACTGCGGAATCTGGGTCAAAAACGGTTGGAGAGTATGGAATCAGCGGTTTTGAAACACGGGTATCGGAACTGACGGCGAAAATGGGAACTGCGACGCTTCAGGATATCGGAACGATCAAGCAGGAAATGAATCAGCTGGAACGCGATATGGACGCGGCGGAGGATCAGGCGGAATGGGATTTCAGGCAGGGCGCGTTGAGCCGGACGGACTACAAAGAGGTAGAACGCCAGATAGAGCATCTGGAAGATGAGCTCGATTATGCTGAGGAATCGATGGAATACCGTCTTGGCTACGATGACTGAAAAAGCGGAGGGAAGGCTGTTCCGAAAAATTTTCGGAACAGCCTTTTTATCGGATGTGATTAAAATTTATTTGCCGTCAATTTGGTCCGAATGTTTGTAAAATATGACCCGGACACCCGATATTTGGAGAGGAGGAAGGAAAAATACGTTGACAAGCATTAAGTTTAACGTTAAACTTAATATAAAGTCAGAAATAGATCCGATTGGAAAAACTATCACGAGAATCAAGGGGATGATTTTATGAATTTTTCGGGACGGACGGCGATCGTGACGGGCGGCGCGAAAGGAATAGGCCGCGGCTGCTGTGAATTGCTCGCGCAGCACGGCGCGAACGTAGTGATCGCAGACATGAACCTGGCAGGCGCACAGGAAGTGGAAAAGGCGCTGAAAGAAAAAGGCTGTTCCGCAAAAGCGGTACAGGTCAACGTCAAATCGGTCGGGGACGTGCGCGCTATGGTAGAAACGGCTGCAGATACGTTTGGAACGGTAGATATCCTGATCAATAATGCGGGCATTCTGCATACTACGCCCATTGAAGACATTACGGAAGAGGAATGGGATAACATCGTGGCCATCAACTTGAAGAGCGTATTTTTTGCAACACAGGCAGTGCTTCCCTATATGAAAGAAAAGCGCTATGGAAAGGTGCTCAACCTATCCTCGCTTGCAGGGCGGAACGGCGGTATTGCCAACGGGCTTGGCTACTCGGCAACAAAGGCGGGCATCATCGGCCTGACGCGCGGTTTTGCCGCGCGGCTGGCAAAGTATGGCATCAATGTCAATGCGATCGCCCCGGGTTCTACGGATACGGGGATTCTCGACACGCTTCCGCAGGAAAAAATTGACGAGCTGGTTTCTAAAATTCCGTTGGGGCGGTTTGGAAAAACAAAAGAGATCGCAGGGGTGGCCGTATTCCTGTGTTCGGATGAGGCTTCGTTTATGACGGGAGCGATCGTAGACGTAAACGGCGGCATGTATTTTGGGTGAGGAAAACACAGTGTTGAAAAAAATCATTATAGCGCCCGACTCTTTTAAGGGCACAATGACTTCTATTGAAATTTGCAATTACATCGGGGAAAGGATCGCGGCGTTTTTGCCGGAAGCGCAGGTCGTAAAGGTGCCGATCGCCGACGGAGGCGAGGGAACGGTAGACGCGTATCTTTCCGGTATCGGCGGAACGCGCCGTAAAAAGACTGTAACAGGACCGATGGGAACACCGGTGGAGGCGGAATACGGCATACTGCCGGATGGGAAGACGGCGGTGATCGAGATGGCTGCGGCAAGCGGGCTTCCGCTTGTAGACGGGCCAAAATCTCCTATGGACGCAACGACGTTCGGCACGGGAGAGCTGATTGCAGATGCGGTGGAAAGCGGATGCACGAAAATCATACTGGGCATCGGCGGCAGTGCGACCAATGACGGCGGGATCGGCGCTTTGTCGGCGCTCGGCGTGCGTTTTCTCGATGCGGACGGAAAAGCGGTCACGCCGGATGGAAAAGGACTCGCACAAATCGAGTCTATCGACGAATCCGGGCTTTGCCAAGCTTTGCGCGGCGTCACGCTGACGATCGCCTGCGATGTCAAAAATCCTCTCGCGGGAAAAAACGGGGCGGCGCATGTGTTCGGGCCGCAAAAGGGGGCGACGCCCGAAATGGTGGAGGCTCTTGATGCGGGCCTGCTGCACTATAACGGCGTGCTTACCCGGCATACGGGCGTCGACCGGAAGGACAAAAGCGGTATGGGCGCGGCAGGGGGCATCGGTCTCTCGCTGGAAGCATTTCTTCATGCCAAGATGCTGCCCGGGATCGACCTGATCCTCGATACGGCGGATTTCGATAAAAAAATACAAGGGGCGGACCTCATCATTACGGGAGAAGGAAAGATAGACGGCCAAAGCAAGCAGGGCAAGGTGCCGGTGGGCGTCGCTTGGCGCGCGAAAAAGCAGAATGTGCCGGTTGTTGCGCTTGTCGGCGATGTAGGCGCCGGATATGAAGAACTCTACGAGGAGGGCATCACCGCGATCTTTTCGACAAATAAGGCCGCGGTTCCCTATGAGCAGGCACGCCGGACGAGCGTGGAGGATTTAAAATTCCTGACGGAATCATTGCTGCGTTTTTACTGTGCAGTAAGGTAAAATGGATTTGAAATAGCCGGGAGGACGATATGAAACTGTGCAGATTTGAAAAAGAAGGAAATATTTTTTATGGGATACTCGAGGGGGATGAGATTTCCTTTCTTGCGGGGGAGCCTTATGACGGGCTCCGGACGACCGGAGAGCATGCGGGGCTCGGCGAGGTGAAGCTTCTTGCGCCTACGGTCCCCAAAAGCATTGTTGCGGTGGGGCTGAATTACAGGAAGCATGCGGAGGAGATTGGAATGCCTCTTGTGCCGGAGCCGCTGATTTTCTCTAAATTCGTGAGCTCCGTCATCAATCCGTTCGAGCAGATCGTAAAGCCGGACGTATGCAAACAGCTCGATTATGAGGCGGAGCTTGCCATTGTGATCGGCAGGCGCTGCTGCAAAGTGAAAAAAGAGGAAGCGCGGGATTATATCCTCGGCTATACCTGTATGAACGATGTAACGGCGCGCGACCTTCAGGATATGACCAAGCAATGGGCGCGCTGCAAGGGGTTCGATACGTTCTCGCCGTTCGGTCCGTGGGTCGAAACGGAGGTCGACGGTGATAATCTGCATTTGCAGGCCGTCCTGAACGGAAAAGTCGTGCAGGACGATACGACGGCAGACTTCATTTTCAGCACGGCGGAGCTGGTGGAATATATCAGCGGCTTTATGACACTGTATCCGGGCGACATCATAACGACGGGCACGCCGGGCGGGATCGGCCCGATGAAGAGCGGAGACGAGATCAAAGTGGTCATTGAAGGGATCGGAGAGCTTGTAAACTATGTCAAATAACGGTGCGGGCAAAGCGGCCGGAATTTATAAAAGGAGAGATCGGCAATGAGAAAATATTTATGTGTGATCGAGATCAAGCCGGAATGCAGAGATGAATATATCGGTATCCACAACAATCCGTGGAGGGAAATGCTGGAAGCGATACGCGATGCGGGCTATACGAACGAGGCGCTGTTTTACTATAAGGACCAGAGCATCATCTATTTGGAATGCCCGGACGATACGACGCATGAGGAATGCGACGCACGCCTGCGCGCAACGGATATCTGCAAGAAATGGGATGTCACGGTCTGCCCGTGTTTTGCGGCGGAGCCCGTCATGTGCGAAAAGATTTTCGATCTGAATCAGCAGCTTGAGGGAGAACTCCGCGCTGATTGAAAAGAATCAATAGAAATTTTTGGAGCGGAACGCCGTGGGAGTCATTCCCATGGCGTTTTTAAATGAGCGGATAAAAATATTCACGTTGGAAAACCCTACCTGCTCGGAAATATCCTGAATGCTCATCTGTGTCGTGAGAAGCAGACGCTTCGCCTTGTCGATGCGCTGACGAAGCAGATATGCGTGCGGAGCAAGGCCCGTCTGCATTTTGAAAATGCGGGACAGGTGATAAGGACTCAAAAGCGATGCACGGGCAATCTCATCCAGCGTGATCTGGTTCGTATAATGCCGGTCTATAAATTCCTTTGCATGCATGACCGGAACGGAAAGGTCAGGACCGGCCGCTCCCTTGTCCGCATTGATGGCAAGGTCGGTCAAAATGCGGGAAAGAGCAAGAGAGATCTCGAGAGGGGCATGGTCTCCCGGCGTGATGCATAGATTGATGATCTCGCCGATCCATTTTCGCGTCGTCTCGATATTGCTGCACGGGACCGTGCGCCAGCCGCCCTTGTTGATATAATCGAGGTATGTGCGCGCCGCACTCCCGTCAAAACGGATATAATAATTTTCCCAGAAATCTCCAAGCGTATGATATTCGTGATATTGTGTACAGTCGATAAAAACAGCGTCGCCCGCATTGAGGACGCAGGTCTTCCCCTGAAACGAGAAGCTTCCCTGCCCGCGCGTCGTGACAAGCAGCAATACGCCGTCGAGATACCATGTTTTAGTATAGCATTCCTTTTTTGCACCGATCTGCCCCGCACAGTAAACAAAAAAGGGCAGGCTGCGTGCAAGCGCCGAAGCATTGGCAATCACGCCGCAGGATTCATCGGTGATATCGAGATTATATTCCCGGTTTGGCTCGCGTACGATCATAGCAGTTCCTCAAAACAGCAAGAAAAGTATATAATATGGCACGAAAAGATGATTACAATTTTATCGCGGTATGTTACCATTATATAAAATACAGAAGCAAAAGACAACATCGAATCCATTTTGGAAACAGAAAAAGCACAAATAAACAGCAGAATTTGGCCGTTTCAGGTAGACTGGACAGCAGGCGGCGCCGTAATTGCCTGCGCCGCCTGCGGCAATATTGCAAAACGAATCAGAAAAGATAAAAAAGCAAAAAAAGTGTATAGGAGGAATTTGAATGAATAGCAGAGAACGCGTTTTGAGAGCCTTGAAAATAAAAGAGGGAATGCCTGACCGCATCCCGGTACAGTTCGACCTTTGCAGGCAGCTTCAGGATCATTTTGCGGAAAAACTGGGCATCGAATCCAAATATACCAATAATTTATTCGAGGACGTCACCTACCGGATCAGCGGGAATGAGGTGCGTCTTGCGCTTGGAAGCGACGCGGTCATCGTCGGCGCGGCGGAGCGGGCGGATTTCAAGCCGGAGAAGCTTGAGGACGGAAGCTGGTATAACGAATATGGCATGCGCATGAAGCAGGGGCCGATCTATGTGGAGATACTCGACTATCCGCTTGCCAATGCACATACGAAAGAGGATATCGACGCCTACGAGTGGCCGGACCCGCACGAGCCGTCGCGCTATACGGACGCTGAATATTACATCAAAAAATATAAAGACGATTATTTTATTATCGGCGATATAGAAGTCACGATACTTTCTTTGGCACAGCAGCTTGTGGGCCTTGAAAAGCTGCTGCTTGATATGGCCATGCAGGAAGAATATGTGGAATACCTGTTTAAAAAATGTGCGGATTTCCAAACGCAGGTAGGCATAGAGCTCGTGCGCCGCGGCGTAGACTGCATTTGGGTGGGCGACGATTTCGGATCTCAGCAGAGCCTGCTGTTCTCGCCGGATATGTTCCGCAGTATGCTGAAAGATCATTATGCGGATCTGATACGTGCGATGAAAGCGGAAAATCCGGATATCGTTATGGCATTGCATTCGGACGGCGCCGTAAAGCCGCTGCTTCCGGACATCAAGGAGATCGGCTTCGATATTTTCAATCCGGTGCAGCCCGGCGTACCAGGGCATTCTCCGCAGGAGATCAAAGACGAGTTCGGCGATGTGTTCGCGTTCTGGGGGGCCATCGACCAGCAATATCTGCTCCCGCAGGGCACCGACGCAGAGGTGGAAGCGGATATTAGGGAAAAGTGTGAAGTGCTTGGTAAGGGCGGCGGCTATATGATCGCTCCCGCGCACATCATGCAGCCGGACGTATCGCCGGAACGGGTGGAGTTTTTCATTGAAATGTGCAAAAAATACGGGCAATACTGAACCGGAAAAAATGGGCGCGCGCGGGCGAATTGCAGCGCGCGCCTTATCAAAAAATAAAAGTGGTAACGATGCAAGTTTGGGGAGAAAAGGAAAGGGGAGATTCACATGGCAAGCTTGGAACAATTAAGGAAACCGGATAAGGAACGCACGCTGGCGGCTCTGCGCGGAGAAATACCGGACCGGGTGCCGCATTTTGAGGTGGCGATCGAAGAGGATGTGACCAAAGCGATCTTGGGCCGCGACGTAGGCTCGACGCTCGCAGCGGCGCGCGGCGCGTCCGACAGGACGTTCGTGGCTCCGCCGATGGATCCGAAGGACTATCTGGAGATTCTGAATTTCAACGGACAGGACGTCATGGGCTTTGAGGCGCTGTGGGTACCGTTCAAATATAAAGACGAAAAAGGGGAGCTGCACATCGTAAACGATGGCCGCATCAAAAGCTTCGAGGATCTGGAAAAGGTCGTGGAGCCAAACTGGGAGCTCGATTTCGCGCCGCGCAAGGAGTATTTCGATATCTATAATAAGGCGATAGAAGGCACCGGAGTCGGTACGTTCATTCTCACAGGGGCGATCTTCCAAACCTGCTATCAGTTCCTGATCGGCTTTGAGGACTTCTTTGCGATGGCCTATACGGATACGGAGTTCATCGAGGTCATGATGGATAAATGTATGGATTACTATATGAAAGTGATCGAGGTCGCGCTCGACAGCAATCTGACATTCCTGTTCCTCGGAGACGATATCGCGTTTGGTTCGGGCACGTTCATGAATCCGGCTAAATTCAAGGAGATGTGGCTGCCGCGCTATAAGAAGATGGTCAGCATGGCGAAACAGGCGGGCGTGCCGGTCATGTTCCACAGTTGCGGGAATATCACGGATATCTTTGACGATATCATTATGGAGCTTGGCGTAGACGCAATCAACCCGATCGAGCCGTATTCCATGAATATTTATGATATCAAGGAAAAATACGGCGATAAGATCACGATCAGCGGCAATATCGACGTTGCAGGCCCGCTTGCGATCGGAACGCCGGACGAGGTTCGCGCGGAAGTGCGCGAGCATCTGGAACGTCTCAAGCCGGGCGGGCGGTATATCTGCAGTTCAAACCACAGTATCATGAACGACGTAAAAGTGGAAAACTATAAGGCGATGATCGATACTATCATCGAATACGGACAATATTAAAGAATGCTGGTGAAAAAGGAGCTGCGGGGCCGTTTTGCGCTCCCGCAGCGATGACCCATGGGGCGCTGCGATGAGCACGATCTACGATGTAGCAAGGCTGGCCGGAGTCTCTAAAACGACGGTCTCCAAAATTTTGAGCGGAAACAAAAATGTGCGTCCGTCGACACTGGAAAAAGTGAACGCGGCGATGCAGGCGCTCGATTATGTGCCGAATGGCTTCGCGCAGGGAATGCGGCGCAATGCAACGCACACGATCGCCGTACTGCTGCCCGAACAGTATAACTATGGTTATATGGAGATATTGGCGGGTGTCGAAAGCTGTGCGAACCGCAGCGGGTATATGACGTTCGTATGCTCGACGGGAAAAGACGGACGGTACGAGGAGAAATATCTGCGGGAAATGGTGCGGCGGCGCGTAGATGGCATTCTCTATTTCACCTATCGCCGAAATACGAAAAGCCTGAACTATCTGGAACGGATATCAAGGGATATTGCAGTCGTTGTGATGGACAATGTACTCAAGGGAGAACGGCTCGATTGCGTCCGGGTGGACGGGCAGGCTTTGACGAAACAAGCGGTGTGCTGTCTTGCGGATAAGGGGTGCAGGCGTATCGCTTATATTCGCGGATTGCATGGTTATGACGCGACGGCGGAACGGTTCCGCGGTTATTTGGACGGGCTTGATGCGAGAGGGCTTGCGTTTGATGTCCGGCTTGTGGAAGCGGCGGAATTTACGATGGAGGGCGGTGCGCAGGCGGCGTGCCGTCTGATGAGACAAAAGCCGGATGCGCTTATAGCGGCGACGGATATGCTGGCGCTCGGCGCGCTCGATTGGTTTGGAAAAAACGGGGTGAATGTGCCCCGGGACGTCCGGGTGATCGGCTTTGACGATATACCGCTTTGCCTGTGGAGCCGGCCGCGCCTTTCAACCATCTCGCAAAATCAGCGCATGCTTGGGGAAACAGCCGTAAAGCGCTTGCTTGCCCGCATGAGCTCGCCGGAAGAGGAGCCGTTCACGCTTCTTTTGGGCGGCGGGCTTGTTTTGCGGGAAACAACAGGATAACGAAAGCATAGCGGATGCTGTGTTTTTTATAAGACAAAAGTGGTAACGATACCATTTAAAGGGGAGGGAAAACAATGAGCTTTGGAAGTGGATTCTTAACGGAGCGGGAACGGTTTTTGAATCAGCTGCGCTATAAGCCGGTCGACCGGGTCACGATGTGGCCTCCGCTCGACGTGTGGGCGACAACGTGGAAGCGCTGGGCGCAGGAGGGCCATACGAATATGTTCGCGGAGCAGATCGGGGAGCACGGCGGCGCGGGCGATCTCAGCTTTTGGGATTATTTCGGGTGCGACCGTCAGGATGAGGTAGGCATCTATTACGGTTTTTCTCCGGGATTTGAATATGAAAAGCTGGGGGAAGACGAAACGACCGTTACGTTCCGTAACCACGAGGGGATCGTCATGCAGGAGCTGAAAGAGGGACGGGAGACCTCTATGCCGCATTGGCTCGATTTTCCCATCAAAACGCGGGAGGATTTCCGAAAAAACCTGTATCGGTGGGAATTGAATTTTGAGCAGCGCTTTCCGGAAAATTGGCAGGACAAATGCAAGCTGTGGAAGCACCGGAGCATTCCGCTGCGTATGTGGGCGGATCGCGAGGGCGGCTTCTTCGGGCCGCTGCGCAATCTGTTCGGCATTGAGACGCTTTCCTATCTGTTCTATGATGATATTGCTTTCATAGAAGAGGTGCTCGACCAGAAGGTGGAATGCATGACGCGCATCATCAACCGGATTTGGGAGGATACGGATTTCGATTATTTTGTGTTCTGGGAAGATATGTGCTATAAAAACGGGCCGCTGCTTTCGCCGGAGATGTTCAAAAAATATCTGGTGCCCCGCTACCGGAAGATCACAGACCTGCTGCGCAGCAAGGGGGTGGACCTGATCTTTGTGGACAGCGACGGAGACGTCACCAAGCTCGTTCCGCTTTGGCTGGAAGCGGGCGTGAACGGCATCCTGCCGTTTGAAGTACAGTGCGGCATGGACGTCAACGCGTTCCGCCGGGAATACGGCAAAGAGCTGCTCATGATGGGCGGCATCAATAAACGCGCGCTCATCACGGGCGGAAAGGATATCGACGACGAGCTTCGGCGCGTAGCGCCGCTCGTCGAGGAGGGCGGCTATATTCCGTGGCTCGATCACTCTGTGCCGCCGGATGTCAGCTATGATAATTTTCTTTATTATATGGACGGACTCCAAAAGCTGTGCAGCGGAAGATTATGACCGGCAATGCTCCGGCGGTGTTTTCTGCCGGAGCAGAGTTCATTTTACGCTGAAGCGGGAAAGATTTCTGAAAATAACGTAAAATAGGATGAAAAATGAATTTTTAATGGGATTTTATCAAAATCGGTTTGACAAAGGCTGAAATATCCCATATACTCTGATTAAAAGGTTTTAGTAAGGCATATCAAAGACCGTAAAGGATATTCCGATGGCAGGAAAGAAAGTAAAAAAACCTACGATGGTCGATGTAGCCGCGAAAGCGGGCGTCACGATCGGAACAGTATCGCATGTGATCAATAAAACGGCGCCTATTTCCGATGAAACGACGGAACGGGTCTTAAAGGCGATCAAGGCGCTTGACTATAAGCCCAATTCGATCGCGCGGGCTTTGCGCACCAAAAAATCCTATGTGATCGGTTTTCTGCTCCCGGATGTAACGAACGACTTCTATTCTCCGGTCCTAAGCTCGTTTATAGACAGCGCACATCAGGACGGCTATACGGTCCTCGTGGTTAGCTATCAATACAGCAGTAAGCGGGAAGAGATAGAGATGGAGCGCCTTGCGGATAAAAATGTAGACGGCATCCTCCTGTTCAACGGCTGCGGAGATGTTGCACTGCTCCGGCGTATGCAGGCGGAGGGGATCCCAATCGTCATTGCGGACCGCAGAGTGGACGAATTGGAGCTTCCCACTGTGGAATTCGACAATGTCGAAACATGCAGTAAGGTAATCGGCATGATGTGTAAAAAAGGCTATAAGCGTATCGGCTTCCTTTCCGAATCCACGCGGCTGAGAAACCTGAACGACCGCTATGAGGGCTATAAAAAAGGACTTGTGGAAAATGGGCTTCAGGTAAATCCGGAGCTTGTCTATATCAGCGAAGATATGGAAATGAACAATCTTGAAAAAGGATATGCGTATATCAAGCGCATATTGGAAAATACAGAACGCGAAAATCTTCCCGATGCGATTTTTGCAACGACGGATCTTCTGGCGATCGGCGCAGTACGCGCCTTTAAAGAAGCGGGCTTCCGCATTCCGGAGGAGATCGGCGTCGTCGGGTTCGATAATATCGCGTTTACCGATTTCATCGAGCCAAAGCTTACGACAGTAGAGCAGGATAAGGTGCTGATGGGCCGCATAGCGTGGGATATCATGAAAGCGACTCTTGCAGGCGAAGAAGGGGAAGTAAAACACGTCATTCTTCCGCAGAAGATCATTATCAGGGAATCCTGCTGAATTTTCAATGGAGAACAGCTTCATCATCAACGCTTCCAACCGCCGCAGGCGGTGATTGATAAGGTGGGCTATTAAAACGTTTTAACGAAATAGCCCGAACGAAAAAAGGCACAGGGGGAAAGAAGAAATGAGCGAACGTTTCAAACGGCTTGCAGACAGTCTGGCAGAGAAAGGCGTGGACGTGAACGCGGTACTGACGCGTTTAAAGGCACAGGTGATCGAGCTTCCGTCGTGGGCGGTAGGCAATTCGGGCACGCGCTACGGTACGTTCCGCGAGGAAGGCTCCGCGCGTACAATATGGGATAAGATAGACGACTGTGCGGAAATACAGCGGGTCCTCGGTATTACGCCTGTTATGGCGTCCCATGTTGCATGGGATGTGACGGAAGACGGGCAATATGCGCCTGTGCGCAAATATGCCGAGGAAAAGGGCCTTAAGATCGGGACCGTACATCCGGATGTGTTTTCGCGGCAGGAATACATTTTCGGAAGCATTTGCAGTCCCAAGCCGGAAGTACGGGAGTTTACAAAACAGCATTTTCTCGACTGCGTCCGCGTTGCGCGGGAAATGGGCTCCAAAGTGATCGGCATGTGGGTCGCGGACGGAACGAACTATCCGGGGCAGGACAGCCTGCGCGAGCGCAAGCACCGCTTGTACGAAGGCCTGAAGGTGCTATATGACGCAATGGACGAGGATATGAAGCTCGTGATCGAATATAAGCCGTTCGAGCCGTTTTTCTATACGACTGACATAGCGGACTGGGGCATGTCCATGCTCATGTGTAATAAACTCGGCGAACGTGCGAAGGTGCTTGTAGACCTCGGCCATCATTTGCCGGGCGTCAATATCGAGCAGATCATTTCGACGCTGCTCGATGAAAATATGCTGGGCGGCTTCCACATGAACAACAGGCGATATGCAGACGACGACCTCATTACGGGAACCGTCAATCCAATGGACCTGTTCCTGATCTATAAGGAGATCATCGACGCAGAACAGGACGGCGTCAAAACGGATATCACCTATATGCTGGATCAGTCGCACAACATCGAGCCAAGCATCGAGGGAATCATCTATTCTGTCATGAATGCCCAGACTGCTTACGCACGGGCGCTTATCATCGACCGCACTGCGCTGAAAGAAGCGCAGGAAGCCTATGACGTAGTGGGCGCGAATAAGATCGTGATGGATGCGTTCAATACGGATGTGCAGCCCCTGATCGAGGAGGCGCGCATAGAGCTCGGGCTTTCCGATACGGATCCGCTCCGCAACTACCGGCAGGGCGGACACGCCGAAAGAATACGTAAGGAGCGCGGCTTTGACGGGATCAATACACTGGGAGGTTGAATCAATGACGGGAAAAGAAAGGATACTCACCGCTTTAAAAAGACAGCAGCCGGACCGCATACCCACCATGGAATGGGTGCTGAACCCCGATGTGACGGAGGCGATCACCGGGGACCGCGATCAGATCGCTTTTGCGAAAAAGATGGGCGTGGACGCGGTGGCGGTATCGCTGAATTACACAAAAGAAAAAATAGATGACCGGCACTTTGTGGATGAATGGGGCGTAACGCGCATCAGCTATGACGAATATCCCACGCCCGTAGGCTATCCAATCAAAGACGAGAACGATTTTAAAAATTTCAAGGTGCCGGATCCGGATGCGGAATACCGCTTTGATTCGATCAAACAGGCGCTCCGGGAAGCAGACGGGGAAATAGGCGTGGTAGCACGTGTAAAAGACATCTTTTCCCTGCCGCGCGACATGATGGGATTTGAAGATTTTCTGATGTCTTTCTATCTGCAACCCGAACTTGCGGCCCAGCTGATGCAGATGTGTGTGGAACACAGCACGCGCATCGGCCATAATCTGCGGGAGCTCGGCATAGAGGTCGTGGTAGTAGGAGACGATATCGCCAACAATACGGGACTTCTGATGCGGCCGGAGATGTATGTAGAACAGGTATATCCGCACTTTAAGCAGCTCGTCCAAAATCTGAAGAAAGAGGGGCTGTATGTCATCAAGCATTCAGACGGCGACCTCCGCGCGGTATTGCCCGAGCTTGTGGACTCCGGGATCGATTGTCTCGACCCCATAGACCCGCTTGGCTCTATGGATATTGCCTACATGAAAAAAACGTACGGCGGCAGGATAGCCCTGAAAGGGAATATCGACTGCGTGAAAACGTTGGTGGAAAAACCACTTGCAGACGTACGCAAAGAAACGGCGCGCTGCATTCTGGATGCTTCGGCAGGCGGCGGGCATATCATCTCGTCCAGCAATTCCATCCATAAAGGCATCGCCCCGGACAATTATAAATATTTTCTGGAGCAGGTCTGCGAGCTCGGCGTCTATCCGCTGGATACGCAGGCGCTTGAGAAGATTGCCAATGGTGAAATATAATTAAACTAAAATAAATTATCTTTATAAAAACGGACTGACCGGTTGAAAACGACGGAAACAGTCCGTTTTTATTTTGAGAAAAATACAGATCATGTTTAGATTGAGAAAAACACAGATATAATTTCGCTTTTTTGATATATAATTTTACTATTTTGGCATTTTGGAAAAAAGAATTGACAAGCAGAACATCGCTTGTTAAAATTAGTTTAACGTTAAACAAAAATCTCGAAAGCACAAACAACAGTTATCTCTCGGAACAAAACTTGAAGGAGGAAAATATGGCAAAGTTTCAATTTTTAGGATTTGCGTCTTTCCTGATCACGACGGACGACGGAACCACGATCCTCATTGACCCGTATATTGACGACAATCCAAAAGCGCCGCTGAAAACGGATGATTTGCCGAAGATCGACCTCATACTGGTCAGTCACGGCGCATTCGACCACATGAAGGATACGCCGAAGATCGCGCTGCGCGACGGCAGCAAGATCATCTGCGGCGGGGAGACGATGAACCTGCTCATCGATCAGGGCGTCCCGAAAGAGCAGATTACCAACAGCGTGTGGGGGCTGACGGTCGAAGAATGCGGGATCCGGGTGAGGCCGGTGGTAAGCATGCACCGTTCCTCCGTAAGACTTTCCAACGGCACGGCGATGGACGGCTTCTCGCTCGGCTTCATCATTTATCTGCCGGACGGCACGCGGGTATACAACGCGAGCGATACGGCTCTGTTCTCCGACATGAAGCTGATCGGCGAGCTTCACAAGCCGCATGTCGGCCTGATGAACGTAACGATCGAAAACTGCTTCGATTTCCTGCCCGAATTTCTGACCGGCGAGATGACGCCGTATGAAGCGGCGCTTGCCTGCCAGTGGCTGCATCTTGATTACGCAATAGCATGCCATTATGCGGATAAGGACAACGACGACGTGCGCGAGTTCGAGCGTCTCCTCAACCTGATGAGGGACCAGAACGGCGCCGAAGCGCCGAAGCCGGTCGTGCTGGATCCGGGCGGAATATTTGAATATCCGGTCAAAAAGTAAAAGAGCATTCCATTTGAAAAAGGAGAAAATAATATGTCAAAAGTAGGGTTTATCGGTCTTGGAATCATGGGAAAGCCCATGGCGAAGAATTTGGTAAAAGCGGGCTATGATCTGATCGTTTATGATATCGTAGACGCGGCGGTGAAAGAGCTCGGAGAAGCGGGCGCGCAGACGGCGGCTTCCATTGCGGAAGTTGCACAGGCGGCAGACGTCATCGTGACGATGCTGCCGAATTCCCCGCATGTAAAGGAAGTCGTTCTCGGTGCGGGCGGCGTACTGGAAAATGCGAAAGAGGGAACGATCGTCGTGGACATGAGCTCCATCTCTCCCATCGCATCGCAGGAGATCGCTGCGGAATGCAGCAAGAAAGGCGTAACGCTCCTCGACGCTCCGGTATCCGGCGGAGAACCGAAAGCGATCGACGGCACGCTCGCGATCATGGTGGGCGGCGACGAGGCGGCTTTCAAAAAAGTAGAGGAAATGCTTCTTAAGATGGGATCGTCTGCGGTACTGGTAGGCGGGATCGGGAGCGGAAACGTGACCAAACTGGCAAACCAGATCATCGTGGCGCTCAACATCGCGGCCATGAGCGAGGCGATGGTGCTCGCAACAAAGAACGGCGTAGACCCGGAAAAGGTGTATAACGCCATTCGCGGCGGCCTTGCAGGCTCTACGGTGCTCGATGCTAAAATGCCGATGGTTTTAAGCGGCAATTTCAATCCGGGCTTCCGCATTGAACTGCACATCAAAGACCTGCAGAATGCGCTCGACTGCGCGCACGCAGTCAATTCACCCATACCGCTGACGGCGGAAGTAATGGAGATCATGCAGGCGCTGAAGGTCGCAGGCATGGAGAAAAACGATCACGACGCGATCATCCGTCATTATGAGAAACTGGCGGGCGTGGAAGTCAGAAGAGATTAAAGCAAAAGGGGAAAAATCATGGATAAGAAAACACAGGCTTATGTAAAACAAACATTGCCGGCACTCAAGGAACTGAAGGCGCCTGAGGGGATGTCGCTTGACGAACAGAAGCGGATGTACCGCCAGATGTGCCTCATCCGGGAATTCGACTCTCAGGTAAAGACTTTGTGGATGAAAAATGAGATCTACGGCCTCGCGCATTCCTATGTAGGCGCAGAGGCGATCGCGGTAGGCGCATGCGAAAACCTGAATAAGGATGACTTCATTACCTCCACTCACCGCGGACACGGCCACACCATCGCAAAGGGCGCGGACGTACGTGCGATGATGGCAGAGCTTCACGGAAAGTATGAGGGCCTCAACCGCGGAAAAGGCGGTTCGATGCACATTGCAGACGTCGATATCGGAATGCTGGGCGCAACGGGTATTGTAGGAAGCGGTATGCCGATTGCGATCGGCAGCGCGATTTCGGCAAAGGTACTGAAAAATAACCGTGTTACTATCTGCTTCCACGGCGACGGCGGCACGAATCAGGGCGTATGGCACGAATCCATCAACATGGCAGCTGCATGGAACCTGCCGGCGATTTTCCTGATCGAAAACAACCAGTATGCGATTGCGACCAAGCTCGGCTGGGTCGCGAAAGAGACAGACCTTTATAAGCGCGCGATCGGCTATGGCATCGAGGGCGTACAGATCGACGGCTTCAATGTATTCGACGTATACAACGCGGTGAAAAAGGCGGTGGAAAAGGCAAGAAGCGGCGGCGGCCCCACGCTCATCGAAGCGCGCTACATCCGCCTGCTCGGCCACTTTGTAGCAGATGACCAGTGGTACAGAGACCTGAAAGCAGACGAGATATTCTGGGAATACGAGCCGATCAAGCGCATGAAAGAATATTTCATCAGCAACAAACTTCTGAGCGAAGAAGAGGTAGACGCGATCCAGCAGGATGCGATTGCAGAGATCGCAGACGCCATTCAGTACGCGCAGAACGAATGTACGGAACCGCCGGCAGATACGCTTTATGACGATATCTATGCAGACGGCGAGATCATCTACTAAGGTTGGGAGGAACGAAACATGGCAGTCATAACCGTAAGACAGGCATTAAACGATGCCTTTAAGGAAGAAATGAAAATAGACCCTACGATTATTATGATGGGGTGCGACATCGGTGTGCGCGGCGGCCCGTTCGGCATCACGCTCGACCTGATGAATATGTATGGAAAAGACCGCGTGATCGATACGCCTATTTCCGAGCCCGCATTTGTGGGCGCATGTGTGGGCGCGGCGGCAACGGGGCTCCGCCCGGTGGCGGAGGTCCTGTATTCGGACTGGATCACGCTTGGTATGGACCAGCTCGTCAATATGGCGGCAAAAATGCGCTATATGTTTGGCGGAAAGGTTCATATGCCTCTCGTAGTACGTGCTCCGTTTGGTGCGGGCGGCGGCATTGCGGCGCAGCATTCCCAGTCGTTCGAAGCATGGTTCAACCATGTCCCGGGCTTCAAGGTGGTCGCGCCGATCGAGCCGTATGACGTAAAGGGAATGATGAAAACGGCGCTCCGCGACGACAACCCGGTTATCTTCTTCGAGCATAAGAGAAGCTATCAGCTCAAGGGCGAGGTTCCGGACGGCGAAGAGGGGGAGAACTATACGGTCCCGTTTGGAAAAGCGGCTGTTCGCCGCGAGGGTACGGATGTTACGATCGTCGCTTATTCCATGATGGCGATCCGTGCAAAGAAAGCTGCGGAGGAGCTCGCAAAGGAAGGAATTTCCTGCGAAGTGATTGACCTCATCTCCCTGCTGCCGCTTGATTACGAGACAGTCATGAATTCTATCGCCAAAACGAACCGCGTCGTTGTGTGTCAGGAGGCAAACCTCCGTGGCGGAATGGCGGGAGACATCGTTTCCGAAATTATCGACAGAGGCTTCGATCTTCTCGATGCGCCGCCGGTGCGCGTAGGCGCCCTGAACGTTCCGATGCCGTATAACAAGGGCCTTGAAGACCTGTGCATCCCGAATGAACAGAAGATCAAGGATGCAGTATACAAGGTTCTCGACAACAAATAAACAGAGGGTAGGATTATGGCAAGAAAAATGGCTTTGCCTAAAATAGGCGTAAACATGACGGAGGCCGTTATCGCAAAATGGCTTGTAAAGCCGGGCGATAAGGTAAACGAGGGCGATCCGATCATAGAGGCGGAGACGGATAAGTCTACGCAGGAGATCTATGCGACGGAAAGCGGGATCGTTGCGAAACTCCTTGCAGACGAGGGCCAGACGGTGGAGTGCTATTCAGACATCATGGTGCTTGTAGACGAGGGTGAGGAATATCAGGAAGAAACAGCGGAACCCCAAAAAGAGCAAGCCGCTGCTCCTCAGGCGGGCGTGCGCAGGATGCAGCTCCCTAAAATAGGCGTAAACATGACGGAAGCCGTTATCGCAAAGTGGCTCGTAAAGCCGGGCGATAAGGTGAACGAGGGCGATCCGATCATAGAGGCGGAGACGGATAAGTCTACGCAGGAGATCTATGCGACGGAAAGCGGGATCGTTGCGAAACTCCTTGCAGACGAGGGCCAGACGGTGGAATGCTATTCGGATATTATGGTGCTCGTAGACGAGGGCGTAGAATATAAGGAAGAAGACCTTCCTGAAAAAGCGGAAGAGCCGAAAGCGCAGGAGGCTGCTTCTCCTGCAGCACCTGCTCCGGCTCCGATCGCATCGGCGGCTCCGGCTGTGGTGCCGGCAGGAGCGCGCGTTAGGATCTCTCCTCTGGCGAAAAAAATTGCCAAGGAAAACGGGATCGATTTCCGTCTCGTCCCCCCGGAAACACCGGGCGGACGGATCGTGAAAAAGGATGTACTGCGCTTCCTCGAAAGCGGTGGCGCAGCGGCAGCGAACGCAGCGGGGGCGGCAGTGCCGGCGGCGGAGTACGAGGATGTGCCGATGCCGAATATCCGGAAGGTGATCGCGAAATCGATGCACGCGTCGCTGTCGGAAATGGCGCAGCTGACGCACTCGTTCTCGTTCGACGCGACGCAGATCATGGCATACCGCAAGCTCGTGAAAGAGAACGCGGAAAAGCTTGGGCTGGCGAACATCACGTTCAACGATATCATCCTGTACGCGGTATCGCGCGTGCTGCCGAAGCACAAGGACCTGAACGCACATTTTCTCGGAGACAAGATGAGATACTTCACGGACGTGAACCTCGGTATGGCGGTAGATACGCCGAGAGGGCTGCTGGTGCCGACGATCTTTGGAGCGAACAAGCTGTCGCTGAACGAGATCGCGCTCAAGGCAAAGGAGCTTGCGAAGCAGGCACAGGAGGGGACGATCTCGCCGGACCTTTTGAGCGGGGCGTCGTTCACGGTATCGAACCTCGGAACGTTCGGGGTAGAGCACTTCACACCGGTGATCAACCCGCCGCAGACGGGCATCTTGGGAGTGAACAATATCCAGACGCGTCTTAAGATGGTGGACGGGGAAGCGGTGCCGTATCAGGCGATGGGGATATCGCTGACGTACGACCACAGGGCGCTGGACGGCGCGCCGGCGTCGCGGTTTGCGCAAGAGCTGTGCAGGACGCTGGAGAACTTCATGGCGCTTTTGGCGAAATAAGGAGTTGTTATGGCAAGTTATGATGTGATCGTGCTGGGCGGCGGCCCGGGCGGCTATGTGGCTGCGATCAAAGCGGCGGTCAGCGGCAAAAAGACGGCGCTTGTGGAAAAAGAGAATCTGGGCGGCGTATGCCTCAACTGGGGCTGCATCCCAACAAAATCCCTGTTGCGGAACGCAGAGATCGTGCGGGACCTTTCGGAGGGAGACAAATTCGGATTTTCGGTCGGAGAAGTGAGGACAGATTATGCGGCTGCGCAAAAGCGCAGCCGCGAGGTAAGCGCGCGGCTCGTCAAGGGGATCGAATACCTGATGAAGAAAAATAAAATCACGGTATATCGGGATTCCGCATCCTTTTCGGGGAAAAAAGAGCTTTCCCTTGCCGCCTCCGGTGAGAAACTAACAGCGGAAAATATCATCATCGCTGCGGGCAGCAAGCCGTTTGCGCTTCCGATGCTCGATTATTCGATGCCCAATGTGCTGGATTCGAAAAAAGCGCTGCAGGTGACGCAGGTACCGGAAAGTATTATAATCATAGGTGCCGGGGCGATCGGAATGGAATTTGCGACGGTATTCCGCTCCTACGGCGCGGAAGTGCATATCGTAGAAATGCTGCCCCGCGTACTTCCCAATGAAGACGCGGAGGTCTCTGCACTCGTTGAAAAGGAATTCAGGAAAAAAGGCTTTGATGTACACACCGGTACGAAATTGACCGGAGTGAAAAACGACGGGAAAACAGTCCGCGCGCAGTTTGAAAAAGATGGAAAGATGTTCGAACTGCAAAGCAGGGCTATCCTTGCGGCGACGGGAGTCCGTCCGAATACGGAGGGCTTGAACCTCAAACTTTACGGGATCAAAATGGACCGCAGGGGTTATATCGAGGTCGACGGGAACATGTGCACAAGCGTTCCCGGGATTTATGCAATAGGCGACGTAACGGGCAAGCTGGCGCTCGCACATACGGCAAGCGCGCAGGGAATGCGTGCGGTGAACCATATTTGCGGAAAAGCGGGTGAACCCATCAACTATCATAATATTCCGAAATGCACCTATGCCGTGCCCGAGGTGGCAAGCGCAGGGCTTACGGAAGCAAAGGCGCGGGAGGAAGGCTATGATGTCGGAACGGCCGTATTTCCTTTGTCTGCAAATGGAAAAGCGATTTCCTACGGGGATGATACGGGCTTTGTTAAACTGGTCTATGACAAAAAATACGGTCAGCTTCTTGGTATGCACATGACGGGCATTCATGTCACGGAAATGATTTGGGGTGCCGTTGGCTATCTTGGAATGGAAATGACGGTCGAAGAGATGGCGGAGGTCGTCCATCCGCATCCAACGGTCAGCGAGGCCATTATGGAAGCGGCGCATATTGCGAACGGAGAAGCCATCCATATTTAATGAACGCTGTGGGGCGGCGCACGGGCTTGAGCCGCGCGCCCGTTCCGCACAGCATCCGGAAAGCTTTTTCCGGACGGCTCGGTTTAGGAGGAAATACTATGGCGATCGAACGGAATCCGGAATGCACAGAAACAGTGTGTCCGGTTTGCGGCATAAGATTATGCTATGAAGATGGGGTTTGCTTCTGCCCGGCGGAATATTGCGGCTGGAAATGCAGCAAATGCAGGGAAGAAGCAGAAAAGAAGGAGTCATAAACGGTCTATCGTTCCAGCCCGGTGGAAAAGCGCTGCGGTCGCGCGTTTTTTTGCCGCGGCTGAGGCGGCCGTTTTAGAAAACACCAGCGAAAGGAGTCGTTTGAATGAAATACAAATTTGCAAGTGCAGATTTCACGTTCCCGCTGCTCGAGCATGATAAGGTGATCAAGCTGATCGGGCTTCTTGGGTTCGATGGGATCGATATCGGACTGTTTGAAAACCGCGGACATCTCCAGCCATCGGCCGTATTCGGCGATGCGGCGGGCAACGGACGGCTGCTCAGGGAAAAAACAGATGATGCAGGCATCGTAGTTGCAGATGTATTCCTGCAAAGCGATGTAGACTTTGAGCCGAAGGCGATCAATCACCCGGATAAAGAGATACGCAAGGGCGTGCGCGATTGGTTCCTGAAAACGCTGGAGTATGCGAATGCCTGCGGAAGCAAGCATGTTACCTGCCTGCCGGGCGTATGCTTTGCAGGGGAAGACTATGAGACCTCGTTTGTTCGCGCAAAGGAGGAATTGGCGTGGCGTGTGGAGCGCGCGAAAGAGGCGGGCCTCATTTTTGGAACAGAGGCGCATACCGGTTCCGTGGCCGATACGCCTGCGCGTGCGGAAAGGCTTGTGCGGGAAGTGCCGGGGCTCACGCTTACGCTCGATTATACGCATTTTGCCATCGAGGGCATACCGGACAGCGAAGTGGAGCCGCTGATCAAATACGCCTCTCATTTCCACGCACGCGGCGCAGCGAAAGGCGTTCTGCAGGCGGTGATCGGGGAAAATACGATCGACTATCCGCGCATCGTTGAAGTGATGCAGCAGGTAGGCTATGAGGGCTTTATCGGCGTAGAATATATCTGGATGGAATGGCAGAATGCCAACCGGGTAGATAATATCTCCGAGGGGATACAGCTTCGGAAAGTGATGGAAGCCGCAATGAAATAGGCTCAGCCGGCAGCCGCGCAGAATGTGGCGCGGCATAAGCGGCGGAAAGATAAAAGGAGGAATTGACATGGCAGGAAAGCTTGAAAATAAAGTTGCGTGGGTAAGCGGGGCAAACAAAGGGATCGGCGAAGGCATCGCGCGTTTATATGCCGCGGAAGGGGCAAAGGTAGCGATGATCGGCCGCACGGTCTCCGAAGGCGAAAAGATCGCGCAGGAAATTAAAGAAGCAGGGGGAGAAGCATTCTTTTTCCGGTGCGATGTCACGAAGGAAGAAGACATCAAGGCTTCTATCGAAGAAACGGTGAAGCGGTACGGCACGGTCGATATTCTCGTCAATAACGCAGGGATCGTTGATGTAAAAATGCTGCATGAATATACAGTAGAGGATTGGGATTGGGTCATGGACCTCAATGTGCGCTCCATATTCCTTTCCTTTAAATACGCGTTTCCATATCTGAAAGAACATGAACACAGCTATGTGGTCAATCTGGGCTCCATCTCGAGCTTTGTCGGACAGGACTGTACTCCGGTCTATACCACCTCCAAAGGAGCGGTGCTGAATCTCTCTAAATCCATCGGGCTCGACTATGCGCGCTATGGTATCCGCTGCAACTGTGTATGCCCGGGCATTACGGAGACGCCCATGCTGCGGACGCACCTGAATGCGGAAAAAGACCCGGAAGCGCATTATAAAAACAGGCTGCGCCGCGTACCTCTCGGACGTCAGCTTTATCCGGACGATATCGCAAAATCGTGCCTGTTTTTTTCGTGCGAGGATTCGGCGGGCGTAACGGCGGCATCCCTCATTGTGGACGGCGGCTATCTTGCCTGTGCGGAATGGGATACGGCAAAATATGACGATTGATCGCGGCAGTGGATTTTTTGCACGAAAATTTAAGAATATTGCGGAAAAATACTGTGCCTCTGCGATCCGAAGCTATTGACATAAATAGTTTATTTTAGTACGATTTAACTAAAAATAAACTAAAGCTTTCTGGCGAGGGGATCTGCCCGGAAAGGAGCGTTGGGTGCCGAAAAAAGTAGTTACCTTAAAAAATATAGCCGAGGAATTAGGGCTGTCGATCACAGCGGTCTCCAAAGCGCTGCGCGGAGAGCCGGGGATCGGCAGGGAAACCGTGGAGCGCGTAAAAGAGACCGCGAAGCGGATGAATTATATGCCGAATTCGGTCGCAAAAAGCCTGCGCACCAATACGACGAAAACGTTAGGGCTCATTGTTTCCGACAGCTCCTTTTCCTTTTTTACGCCCGTGATCGAAGGGGTGGAAAAAGCGGCGGCGGAATATGGATATAATATCATCTTGTGCAACGCTTATTCCAATGAGGAAAAGGAAAAGGAATCGGTGCGTATTCTTGCCAATAAGCGTGTGGATGGGCTGATTCTCGCTGCCTCGATGCTGAATGGGGAAGACCATCGGGAATTTTTGGATTCCTTTGGGATACCGTACGTGTTTGTGATTCGGAAAAGCGAGAGCGATCAGAGCGACTATGTGGTGAACGACAACATAAACGGCAGCTTCCAAATGGTGGATTATCTGATCAAAACAGGCTCGAAGAATATTTATTTTATCAATATCTATGAGAAGATCATGTCGTATTCAGACAGAATGGTGGGCTATAAGCGCGCGCTCGCGGAAAACGGCATCGAATTTGACGAACGCTTTTTATATGGCGCGAAGCCTGCAGTGGAAGACGGATATTCGGCAATGAAGAGGATACTTGCGTCCGGAGGCGACGTCGACGCGGTGTTCTGCGGCTGCGACGTCATTGCTATCGGGGCGATGGAGGCAATCATAGAGGCAGGCCTTAAGATACCGGAGGATATTCGTGTCGCAGGCTATGACGATATCGAATATGCGGCCTATCTGCGGGTCCCGCTTACGACCGTGCGCCAGCCGAAATATAAGATCGGCAGGATGGGAACGGAGATCCTGATCGATAAGATACAGGGAAAATTTGAGGAACGGCAGAATATCGTTCTGCGTCCGGACCTTGTCCTGCGCCATTCTACCTGAAAAAGAGAGTTGCTGTGTCAGCGCGCAATAGACGGCTGTTTTAGGGTAGGCCGCTTTCGTCAGCGCATGATAGTGTCGCCGGAGGCTTGGAAGATTCGATTCTATTTTGCGAAAAAAAGATAAAAATATAATAATCTTGTTGCAAAATTATAATTTTAAAGTATATGCGTTGAAATATCATTGACAAGATTGTAATTATGCTTTATGATTTAAAAAACACAAGACAACATAGAATTTCAAGGGTGGAAGAATCATTACAGAAAAGAAATAAAAAATGGTTGACAAGATATTCTTTTTGGAATAAAATAAGTTTAACGTTAAAGGAACATTTTGTCTGATGCGAAACGTATACCTTGATAACCGCCACAATATAGTTACCATTACGCGCATAAAAAGGCGCGTTTTTTTGTGGTCAAATTTTTATTAATTTTTAACCAGTAAAGCAGGAAGAACACGGAACAGTCTGTAAAGGGAGACTGTGCTTTACACACAAAGGCGTTTAGCCGAATTCATCATTGGCATACTGATTCAAAAACAAAAGTGAAAAAAGGAAAAGGAATTTTACGTATTACCGGCGAAACTAAAACGTTTTAATTGATGCTAACGCAGCTAAAACGATTTAATGGTTTATCTGCCTCGAACGGCAGATAAAGAAAAATAGACGCAAATAATAAAACTGGGAGGAAAAGAAATGAAGAAGATCACAGTAGTAGTAGCAGTAGTACTGGTTGCATTGTTCGCTTTCGCGGCATGCTCCGCACCTGCAGCTGAGCCCTCTGCTTCGACCGAGGCTTCCGCGGAAGCATCGACGGAAGCAACCACAGAGGCTTCTGAGGAAGCCAGCGAACCGGCGGCAGATGGAGACACCACCTGTGTCATCGGCCTCAATGCCGGCACAGAATCGAACCAGTTCCACAGCGACGTAAACAACAGCATCAAGAACGTTGCGGCGGAAAATGGTGTGGAAGTTCTGTATGCGGTATCCGAATTCGATGCCGGACAGATCATCCCGAAAGTGGAATCCCTGCTTCAGCAGGGCGCGAACGTCATCGTTGACTTCAACGTGAACGGTCAGGTTGGCGGCAACCTCATCGATGTTGTTAAGGAAGCGGGCGGCAAGGGCGTCATCGGCGTTGACGTGGAATATATTTCCGCAAGCGGCGAAAAAGCGTGGTTTATGGGCGCAAACAATCAGGTAGCCGGCGAGCTCTGCGGTCAGGCGATTGCGGACTATGCGCTTGAGAACAAAGACGGAAAAGTCGAATATCTGGTTCTGTTCTACAACTCTGAGAACGGCGACGAAGTGAAAAAGAGAATGAGCGGCGCAATCGACGGTCTGAAGAGCAAGGGCATCGAGGTTCCGGAAGAGAACATCGAATATATCGACCTTGGCGGCGGCGGTTCCGAAACGACGATTCAGGGCCGTGACAAAATGACGGCATGGCTGACGGCTCACCCGGACGCCCACAGCGTAGGCGTGGTCGCAGTCAATGACGAAACGACGACGGGCGCTTTGGCAGCGGCTGAGACGCTCGGACGTCAGGAAGACTGCATCTTTGCTTCCCACAATGTAAGCCAGGTATACATCGATGCGGCTCTGTCCGGCGACCTGTATGAAGGCTACACCGGTTCCGTTGCCTACTATCCGGAGCGCTACGGTGAATACATCGTTCCGCTTGCAATGGATATTGCTTCCGGCAAAAACACAGATCCCGAAGAAAAGATCACAGTCGACCATGTATTCATCACACCGGATATGGTAGAAGAATATAACAAAGAATACGAAGAATATAAGGCTGCATGGACGATCAAATAAGAGTCCGGCTTGAAGCAAAGTAAAGGGGGAACGGCCGCCGCGTGGCGCGGCGGCCGTTTTCATGAAGAAATTCCAAACAAATTAGGGGAGAAACTATGGGTAGCGAATACAGGCTTCAGATGAAAGGTGTTACAAAGCAATTCCCCGGTGTGCTTGCGCTTGACAATGTCGATTTAGAGGTGAAAGCAGGAGAGGTGCTCGCACTGATCGGCGAAAACGGCGCCGGAAAATCCACAATGATGAAGATACTCTCCGGTGCGCTTGTGAATGACCAAGGAGAGATCTATCTGGACGGAGAGCTGGTCCCGCCGGAAAAGAATGCGCGGGAACGCCTCGATATGGGGATTGCGATCATATATCAGGAACTGAATTATTTGGATGAGATGACGATTGCCGAGAACCTTTTTATGGGAGAACTGCCCGTAAAAGGCGCTTTAAAGACAGTTGACTACAAAAAACTGAAACAGCAGGCGCAGGAACTGCTGAAACGGTTCGATCTGCCATACGATCCGTTCACGAAGGTCGGGAACCTGACGACGGCGGAAAAGCAGATGATCGAGATCCTGCGTGCGGTTTCCAAAGACGTCAAGGTGCTTGTTATGGACGAGCCGACGTCCTCCCTTTCGGAAACGGAAGTGCAGGAATTATATGGATTTATCAAAGATCTGGCCTCGAGAGGCGTAGCGATCATATATATTTCGCATAAGCTGGATGAAGTGTTTGCTGTGACAGACAAAATTCAGGTCATGCGCGATGGGAAACGGGTAGGCTATCTCAATACTAAGGATACCACGGAGGAAGAGCTGGTCGAACTGATGGTCGGCCGCGAGGTATCGGATATGTATCCCAAGGTAGAGGCGGAAATCGGCGACGTGATCCTCGAGGTGAAGCATGTCGACTGCGAGATCGCACACGATATCAGCTTTGAGGTACGCAAAGGCGAGATTTTAGGTCTGTTCGGACTGCTCGGCTCGGGGCGTACGGAAGCTGTGGAGGGCATCCTCGGCAAGAAGGAAATGACGGCCGGAGAGGTTTATGTGGAAGGCAAAAAGGTCACGATCAAAAATATGATCGACGCCAAAAAGTACGGCCTTGCCTATGTGCCTGCCAGCCGGAAAGACGAAGGCCTTGTCCTGATGCACTCGGTACGCAACAACACGTCGATCACAGTCTTGGACCAGCTTGGCGGGATCATCGATAAGAAAAAAGAAACGGCGATGATCGATCAGTGGATCCGGAAGCTGCAGATCAAAACACCGTCGCCGGATGTGCCGGTGGATTCCCTTTCGGGCGGCAACCAACAGAAAGTCGTTTTGGCCAAGTGGCTGGCGGCAGACCCGAAGGTGCTCATCGTTAACGAGCCGACGCGCGGCATCGATGTAGGCGCGAAGGTAGAGATCTATAAGCTGTTGGAGGAGCTTTGCCAGCAGGGCATCGCGGTCGTTATGATATCGTCTGAATTGCCGGAGACCGTCGGTATTGCCGACCGTATCCTCATTTTCAAGGAGGGCGAGATCAAAGGTGAATTCAATCGGAGAGATTTCACACAGAAACAAATACTACAAATTGCGGCAGGAGGAGAATAATGAGTACGAATGAGGCTGCTTTGCGGCAAAGAAGCTTTAAAGAAAAAATGGGGAGCATGGGCAATAATCTGAGTCTTATTATTGCGATCATCGGCCTGTGCATCGCGATGAGTATCGCATCTCCGCACTTTTTTACATTCAATAACATGATGAATATCCTGCTCGCCTCGGCGATCACGCTCATCCGGGCGTCCGGTGCGACGATCGCTATGATCACGGGCGGCATGGACCTTTCGCAGAACTCGGTAGGCGCGATCGCCGGCGTTGTCTGCTCGACGGCGTCCCTTTCCATGGGCGCTCCGCTTTGGGTCGTGATTCTGATCGGCATCGGCGTAGGCCTTGGCTTTGGCGCCATCAACGGCGTGCTGATCGCTTATCTCAAGATCAATCCGATCATCACGACTATTGCGACGATGCAGATATTCCGCGGCATCGCGTGGCTGATCACAGACGTGACCCTGCAGGTTTCTGATAAATCATGGATCTTCATGGGCCGCGGTTACATCGGAGATTTGGTTCCGGTATCGGTCATCATCGCGTTCGGTTTTTTCTTCCTTGCGTTCTTCCTGCTGAAGTATACGCGGTTCGGACGTCAGGTATATATGGTCGGCGGTAATGAAGTGGCGAGCCGCCTGTCCGGTATCAATGCGAACAAGGTGAAATTCATCTGCTACCTGATCAGCGGACTGGCAGCCGGCTTTGCGGGCATGCTCGTCGCAGGACAGGTTGGCGCGGCTCTGCCGCAAAACGGCGACGGTACTGAAATGGATGTTATCTCAGCCATCGTCCTTGGCGGACTTTCCCTCTCGGGCGGCCGCGGTTCCATGGTAGGCACGCTGCTTGGTATTCTGGTTCTCCAGATCGTCGCCAACGGCCTGCAGCTTCTGTCCGTTTCCCAGTATCTGCAGTGGGTCATCACAGGATGCATTTTGGTACTCGCAGTCCTGATAGACGTTATCCGCAGCGGAGCGCTCAAGAAACAGTGATTTGTTCCAAGACACAAGATTGGCGGGGGGCGGCGTTCGCCCCCTGTTGTTTCTGTAAAGATGCGTGGGGAGATGCATCTGCGGAAATTCTATTTTTTGAAACGGCTTTGACGGAAAAGTGGGGAGAAAAATGGCGGAGAAATATCAGATCTATACAAATCAGCAAACGGTAGAAGACGTAGGCAGACTTGAGATCAAACCTACAGAAAAAGAGACGGCGAGGCTCAGAAATCTTGCGGCGCGTTATTCGGAGATCGCGCAGAGCGACGATATGAAAATGAAAAAGCGCCAGTGGACGGCACTGCGCGATTTAAAGCCGGAACGGCCGATGATCCTGTTCGAAACGTTTTCGGTCACGGGCTTTGTAAGGGAAGACGAACTGGAATGTGAAGATCCTTATCTTAGAAATGCGGAAAAAACATTTCTGCATGCGATCAAGCAATATGAGCTCGTGCAGGACGATATCGTGCTTGAAAACTATTTTCAGCTTGCGTGGCGCGTGATTCGTTCGGATTACGGCGTAAAGATCGTCGAACATCATGCGGAAGATTCTATGGGCTATATGTCCAATTTCCCGATTGGAACGCCGGAAGACCTTGAAAAGCTGCGTCCGCGCACATTTTATGTGGACCGGGAGCGCACGCTTGGATTCAAGCAGACTCTGGAGGAAATATTCGGAGATATCCTGCCCGTACGAGTGGGAAATTATGACAATTTTTTCCCGGATCTTGGGTTCAATCCGTTTTGCGGGAACAATGCGCCTGTCATCACGATGGACCTCTTTAAGCTTGTGGGCAACGACAATCTGATGTTCTGGCCCTACGACCATCCGGAGGCTCTGAAACAGCTGATGGACTTCCTGATGGAAGACCGCCGGCGCTTCGTGCGGTGGCTTCAGGATGAAAAAATTATGGCGCTCAATACGGACAACCAGTTTGCGGGGCCGTCCGGCTATGGCTATGTATCCGAGCTGCCCGGCGTGGAAAGCGGCGCGGAGCCTGTTCCGAAAAATTGCTGGACATGGGTCGAGTCGCAGGAAACGAATCTGTATTCGCCCGATATGTTTAACGAACTGTTCCTGCCCTATTTAGCGGAGTTTGCGAATATGTTCGGCCTTGTGACCTATGGCTGCTGCGAGCCGGTGGACGACCGCATTGAATATATCAAAAAGGCGATCCCGAAGCTTCGCACGGTTTCGGTATCGGGTTGGAACAATTTTGAGAGTGTCGCAGAAGCGCTGGGAAAGGATTATGTATATTGCCGGAAACCGAATCCGGCCTACATCAGCGGAGCGGACCGCAATTGGGACGGTATGCGGCAGGATATCGGGCGTACGTGGAACTGTACGAAAAACCAGCCGGTCGAGTTTATTGTGCGCGACGTTTATGACGTTGCCGGGGATATCGGACGTATTCCCGAATGGGTAAAAATGGTCAAGGACACAGTGGGCATCTGACGCAGACCTGAAAGGCCGTCTGGCGGCGGCGTTGTCTGTTTTTGCGTTGGAAGCGGAAAGCGTGAGGATGGAACCATGTTTGAAAGTGAATTCAATTTAAGCTTCAATCTGCATAAGGCCTATACAGATATCGGGCTCCGGGATGATGATAAGGTGAAAATGTCCTGTATCTATGATATTCCTCTGGATCAGATAGACGGCGTACTGGAAGGCTTTGAGAAATGTAATCGGGAAAATATGGAAGCGGTGCTGCACGAATACGGCACACCCGAGGTGAATGCGGAAAAAGAATTCCGTATCGCTTATCTCGGCGATTCCATCACGAGCTACCGCATGAGCCACCGTTGCATCATGCAGCGGCTCCTTGCGCCCTATGAAAATATTTTCATCAAGGATTTTTCGATTGCCGGGCTGAAAGTGAGCGATCTCTTTACGGCGTTTTATCCGGGCATCAATGATTTTGCGCCGAATATCGCGGTCATGATGATCGGTACGAACGATATGCGCATCACAGACGACGAATATCAGTATACGCATACGCCCGTTGAGCATTTTGCACGGGATTATGCCTATCTTGTTGAAAAGCTTGGGAAAATGGGGTGCAAGGTGATCGCCATCACACTGCCGCCGTTCTGTATGGAAAAGATGAAACCCGCCCTTGCCGGGTGGGAGATACTCTACCGCAGGGATGTGCAGAAAGAGTATGACGATGTGATCATTGAGACCGCGCGGAAAAACGGCGCGGTGCTCGTCGATATGCGGGCGGAATATGAAAAATATGACCCGGCGGATATCACGATCGAAGACGGACTGCACCTGAACCCAAAGGGGCATGGGATACTGATCCGAAAGGTGTTCCCTGAAATGGCGAAGCTGCTGAAGTAGCATGCCGCCAAGATCCATAAAAATATAGGTTTTGGATTTGAGCGTCGCAGGCCCGGCCTGCGCGATACAGCTCATCCATCCATGAAAAAGGCGCTCTTGAGCAGGATAGCTTCGGGCGCCTTTTTCCATGCAAAAATCTGAAATTTTTAAGCAATTTATTTGATTGCCCCGGGAGGAAAAGGGCTTTATAGTGAAAGAAAAGGAGGATGATACTATGCAGAGAGTGTTTATGAAAATGCAGGTAAAGCCGGGCGGCGAAAAAGAATATGTCAGGAGGCATGCCCTGTTGATGAACCGGGAAGCGGACGGGAACGCGACGCCGGAAGAGCTCGAACTATGCCGGGAAACGTGGCGGGTCCACAAAGAGGCGGGGATCAGAAATTATAGTATCTTCATGATCGGCACGGCGTTGTATGCCTATTTTGAAGCGGAAGACTATCAAAAGACGCTGGATATCATCACGAGGAGCAAGGCGGGGCAGCGCTGGCAAAGCTATATGGACGGATTCCTTGTACAGGAGGACGGCGTTCCCGTGATGGAGGTCTGTGCCGAGCCGGTTTTTTTTATGGAATAACAATTCTGATTTCTTGGCATGCTTTTATCGCTGAGTTGTGCAGTGGAAATCAAAAAAATATAGTAATATTGCTGTATAATTTTACAATCAAATCTTTTCGGATATATTTGTTTGACATGCGGAAAAATAAATAATATCATGGTTTTAGAATCCAAGAATATTCAAAATCCTATTAATAAATATAAATATTTTGCAAAAAAGTTTGCGGCTGCATGTGAGGAAAATACGCGGCGGCATGTATTATTCAAATAATCGGAGGAAATGAATCATGGCAAAATTGGAACCAAAGGTAACGCCGAAGATCGGTGTGATGTACACAGGACTGAAAGCCTATTGGCCGCAGTTCCCTGAATTTCTCGATATCGGGGCGAAAATGCTGGAACGCTATATGAAGCGGTTTGAACAGGTAGGGGAAGTCGTTCTGGAAAAATTTGTAGATACGCCGGAGCGTGCGGAAGAAGCCGGAAAGCGCTTTGTAGAAGAGGGGATCGATATTCTTTATATCCTGCCTTTCGGCTATACAACAGGCATGATTATCGTGCCTGCGGTTCGGGCGCTTCGCCCAGAGATACCGGTGCGGCTCCTCGTCACGCATGAGGATTCCACCTACGATCTCAAGACCGCATCTACAAGTGACTTCCTGCATCACAGCGGTATTTGCTGCGTACCGGAATATGCGAATATCCTCGTGCGGATGCACCGTAAATTCAAGGTGATCACCGGCCCTCTCAAGGACGAACGGTTCTGGACGGAGATCAAGCGGGATGCGATCGGCGCTGCCGCTGCGCGCGAATTCAAAAAACTCAACTTTGCGATCATTGGGGCTCCCTATACAAATATGACGGATATGCCGGCGGACGATCATAAGTTGATTACGGCGACGGGAAAAATGTTCGTACGTCCCGAGATCGAAGAATTTGAAGTGGAGTACAATAAAGTAACGGAAGACGAGATCAAAGACATGAACGCGCAGTTCCGTGATTTCTACGCAGTAGAAGACAACGTAACAGACGAGCACATGTACGAATCCGCGAAGATCGCTGTCGTCTACGACAAGATCATCAAACAGAAATATGATATCAGCGGCTACGGTTATTATTGGTGGGGTGTTTCCGATCTCTACACGCATCTGCGTGCACAGTCGACCATCGCAGGCTCCCGCCTTGCTTCCATGGGCCGCCCGGGCGTAACGGAAGGCGATGTCAAGACGGCAATGGCCATGAAGTTTATGGACCTCGTCGGCGCTGGCGGCATGTTCCTTGAGTTCAATACGATCGATTACGACAATGATTTTATTCTCATCAGCCACGACGGCCCGGTCAACTTCAACGTATCCGAAGGAAAACCGGTGCTTCAGCATCTGGATATTCAACACGGCAAGACGGGCCGCGGCCTCGGCGTAGACTTCAACCTGAAGAAAGGGCCGGTCACGCTGGTCAATATGACGCAGAGCGACCCGGATGTCGATACGTTCAAGCTGATCTATACGGTCGGAGAGGTCGTAGACGGGGATATCCTCCACGTCGGCAACCCGAACGGACGGCTGAAGATATCCAAGCCGATCCCGCAGTTTGTCAACGAGTGGTGTCAGGAAGGACCGCAGCATCATAATTCGCTCGGTATCGGGGATATTTCTCAGGAAGTGGAAGTGTTCGCAGAAGCAATGGGCTTCGCCTGCGTCCGTATTTAAGAAAAGCAAGAGAAAAGCAAACACAAACGTGCCCCGCTGTTGTGCGGGGCGCGTTTTGCGTACAGAGCAGCCGTCCTATTTGGAAACGTTCTGATACTGCTTGCGGAATTTCAGCGGGGTGACTCCCACCTTTTGCTTGAACATATTGATGAAATGGCAGGTGTTGTTGAACCCCACCGCCTCCGATATATCCGTAATGGTAAGGTCGGAATACTGCAAATATTCCTTTGCGTGGTTGATGCGAGTGTTGATGAGATATTCCACAGGGGAATAACCGGTATATTTTTTGAACTCCTTTGCAAAATGATATTTGCTGAGGCGCAGCTTGTCCGAAAAATATTCGAGATTCAGGTTCTCGGGAAAATGCGCGTCAATATCCGAAAGCGCCGCTTGAATGAATTGGGGCATGTTGATTTTAGGCGAAACGACTGCCCCGGCAGTAAACAGAAGCTCTGTCAGCAGCTCCACTAAAATGCGGGAGGTCAGAAATTCTGCGCCGATGCTTTTTGATTTGTTGGCAGACAGAAGCTTTTCCATCAGGAGCTGTATCTTTGGATTGCCCGAGGTATCAAGCACCGGAATATCTTTTGTCTTATATTGGGAATAATAGCCGCGCGCGGTGATGCCGTTGAACTGTACCCAGAGGATATGCCAGTTTCCTTTGGACTGCTTGCTGGTGCGGTGCGTATGCGGCTCCATGGAATCGACAAAGACAAGGTCGCCGGGCATAAGCTCATATTGCCTGCCGCCCACCGTATACGTTCCCTGTCCGGCAAGCGTAAGCATGATCAAATAAGAAGAAATATTTTCCTGACAGGTATAATAATTGGAAGAAGCTTTGAAATATCCGAGCTCCTGCGCATATAAAAGAAAAGATTTTGTAAGCTCGCCGGGAGTATTGAAGATCCAAGTGGAATCTTCTGTCAGATCGGTAGTAAATTCCTTTGTTAATGTTTCCATATTTAAATTACTCCACAAGATATTTAAAAAAATAAACAAACTTTTCTATTGCTTCTTTTATTTTATCATATATAATAAAAGAATAAACAAAAAACATAAATTTTTCCTGCAATAAAACATAATTTATAGAGGTTTCAATGTTTTCCGGAAGCTTGTTTAGACGGGATTTACTAAAACGTTTTCATGAAAGGATAGTTGGATGGATACAACGGTGAAAAAACGGAAATCGGCAGTTGTTCTCGCGTGTATACTTCTTTTGGCATGCCTTGCCTTTTTTGTGACTTACGGCCTTTTCGTATATGGAGCTACGATGGGAGATGCGGTCACGCCTGCGCAGGTGGTATATACGTTCTATGCCTACGGCGGATTCACGGTGATATGCCTTGCGGCTGTGGCGGTGATCGCGCTTTCCAAAGCAAACAAAAAGGCGGTGTATATCCGTATTTTTCTGTGGGGCATTATTTTGTTAGCCTACCATTTCGGCGCGCAGTTTTTCGCGAATATATTCAATTTTGCCCTCATGACATTCCAGCAGGGGTTGATTTATGTATCGGAATATATTCCGAGCCTATGCCTTGTGGCAACGCTGATCGCAGTCCTTTGTCAATGGAATGCGGAAGACAAAAAGCTTGCGCGCGCCATATCGTGGGTAGGGCTTTTGGCCTCAGCGTTTCTGTCGGGATGGTTCATTTACTATAAACTGACCTCTTTAGCCTTTACAGATGCGGCGATCATCTATGAAGCGCTGTTTGGGATCGCGCATGCGGTCGTCATTCCGCTTGCAATCGGTTTCCTGTTCAATGCCCTGAGAAATGAGGAGCTGTTTAAGAGAGCATTTCTGAAATAGGCTGCCAAACGGCAAACCGGCAAATGCTGCAGTCAAGATATTTAAAGTTTTAAGAAAGAGAAGACGGCTTCCTGCAGCCGCGGAAACAATATTGCCTGTATCATAAGCAGTTTTTAGAGTGCTTTAAAAGAGAAATGTATTTTTGAGAAACAGGCAATAATATGAAATTTTTTCGCAATTATCTATATTGCAAGCGCGGGAGGCAGGCGTATAATAGAAATAGAATCCAGACGATAAGAACCCAACTAAAAAGAAATATCGATCAGGCAGAGGAACGCTGTTTGCCCCATGGGACAAATGGCCCTGAAAAAATCGTTAAAACGGTTTAATACCCGGAGTATATTTCCGGCTTGCGACAAGAGAGAAATAATAGAAAGGATACGGGAAGATGAAGAAAGAAAGCATAATCAGCCAATATGAAGCGGCAAAGGAACGTTTTGCAGAGCTCGGAGTAGACACAGATGCGGCGCTGGACGCGCTGGACGCAACAGAAATATCGATGCATTGCTGGCAGGGAGACGACGTGATCGGTTTCGAGGGAAGCGGGCAGGAGCTTTCAGGCGGCATTCTGACGACAGGAAATTATCCGGGCCGTGCGCGTAACGCAGAAGAACTCCGTGCGGACTATGAGAAAGCGTTTTCGCTCATCCCCGGGAAGAAGCGTGCGAATCTGCACGAATTTTATCTGGAGACAGGCGGCAAATTTGTCGATCGCGATGAAGTAGAAGTAAAATATTTTGAAAACTGGATGCAGTGGGCAAAGGAACAGGGCATCAATCTGGACTTTAACACGTCCATGTTCTCACATCCCAAAGCGGATGCAGGCTATACGCTGGCGAGCTATGATGAAGATATCCGGAAATTCTGGGTAGAGCATGGGATCCGCTGCCGTGATATCGCGGCGGAAATGGGAAAGCGTCAGGGAAGTCCGTGCGTGCTCAACCACTGGATGGTGGACGGCAGCAAGGACGCTCCGGTAGACCGTTATGACAGGCGCGCCCTGTTCATCAAGAGCCTCGATGAGATTCGTTCCAAAGACATTTCCAAGGATTATGTTCTGGACGCGATCGAGAGCAAGCTGTTCGGGATCGGTCTCGAGAGCTTTACGGTCGGCTCCGGCGAGCTTGCGCTCGGGTATGCGGTTTCCCGCGATATTCTTCTGACGTGCGACCTCGGGCATTTCCACCCGACGGAAAGCGTTGCGGATAAAGTATCGGCAGTCCTTCAGTTCCTCGATAAGATGCTGGTGCACACGAGCCGTCCGGTCCGCTGGGACAGCGACCACGTTGTGCTCCAGAACGACGAGACGATGGCGCTGATGCAGGAGATCGTCCGCGCGAATGCGCTCCAAAGAGTCTATATCGCGCTCGACTTCTTCGATGCAAGTATCAACCGCATCGCGGCATGGGTGATCGGAACACGGGCTACGCAGAAAGCGCTTCTGTCCGCATTGCTTGAGCCGCAGAAGCTGCTTCTGGATGCGGAGAGAAAAGGAGATACGACGTTCCGTCTGGCATTGGTAGAGGAAATGAAGAACATGCCCGTCAATGCAGTATGGGATTACTACTGCGAAAAGAACGGCGTTCCGGTCGGCATGGATTGGTTCGGCGAAGTAAAGCAGTATGAAAAAGACGTTTTGTTAGGAAGAGACTAAAATAGGAACGGGCGGCCCCGGGTGATTTCGCCCGGGGCCGCTTCTTCTATTCGGTGTGAAACGGAGGAAACAGCATGGCAGTCAAACGGCATTTGGCATTCGATTTTGGAGCGGAGAGCGGACGGGCGATCGTAGGAAGCATTGAGGACGGACGGCTCACGATGGAGGAGATCCATCGTTTCCCTACGCAAAGTATGTTCGTGCATCATTCGCTGCGTTGGAACGTATATCGGTTTTATGAAGAAATCATACGGGGCATGCGGAGCTACGTCGCAAAATACGGCAGCGAGCTTGAAAGCATCGGCGTAGACACATGGGGTGTGGATTACGGCTTTCTTGCAGAGGACGGTACTTTGCTCGAAATGCCCTATCAATACAGAGACAGCCGTACCAACGGCACCGCTGAGCTCATAGAGGAAAAGCTTGGAAAGAAAAAGGTATATGATATCACCGGCATTCAGTTTATGAATATCAATACTCTGAATCAAATGATCTCGGTCGTGCGCGATACGCCGGACCGTTTTGACGGAGCGGTGGATATGCTGTTCATCGGAGATATCCTGCACTATCTGCTCAGCGGGAAAAAGGCGGCGGAATTTACAGTCGCATCGACCTCGCAGATGCTGGACGCATACAAAAAGGATTGGTCGGAAGAAATTTTCCAAAGCTTCGGCTTTCCCGATAAGCTAAAGACCAAAATGATTTTTGCGGGCGACGTGCTGGGCACGATAGACCCGGCGGTCGCGGAAGAAGTCGGCCTTGCTCCTGACGTGAAGATCGTCGTGCCGGCCGTACACGATACGGCAAGCGCCGCGGCATCTATTCCGGCGGAGGGGGACGATTGGGCCTATATCAGCTCGGGAACATGGTGTATGGTCGGTGTAGAGACGGACGCGCCCGTTATCAACGATATGAGCTTCGCGCTCAATATTTCCAATTCGGGCGGCAGCTTGGGAAAAAATCTTTTCCTGAAAAATGTGATGGGACTGTGGATCATCCAGCAGTGCAAAAAAGCGTGGAACCGGACGATGCCGGACCTCGACTATCCGGAGATCGTGGAACGGGCTGTGAAAGCAAAGCCATTCGCGGCTTTCATCGAGCCTGACGACGATCTGTTCTTTGCGCCCCATGATAATATCGCCGCGATCGGAGAATATTTGGAAAGAACAGGGCAAACGGGCGTAGACCTCAGCGATATCGGAACGGTCGCGCGCATCGTATATGAAAGCCTTGCGCTGAAATACCGTTATGTGGTAGACTTGCTGAAAAAGGCGACGGGAAAGAATGTCGGCGTACTGCATATCATTGGCGGCGGCACCAAAAACGCGCTGCTCAACCAGTTTTCGGCGAATGCGCTGGGGTTCCGGGTGATCACCGGACCGGCAGAGGCGACGGGAACCGGCAATCTCCTGCTTCAGGCGTATGGCTGCGGCGAGATCGGGTCGCTTCAGGAGCTTCGGGATATCGTGCGGAACTCGAATGATTTCGATGTATTCGACGCAGAGGAAGAAAGCAGGCGGGAATGGGCGCAGGCCTATGAGGATTTCAAACGGATATGCGGTTTAGCGCCGATTGAATAGCGGCTGCGCAGGAAGGAGATAGAATGAAAAATTGGGAGTTTCGTTTTTTCCTGCCGGGTGAAAAGCGGGAAGACGATGGAAAAACGTTCGGATTGACAGCAAGCGAATGCTATCCTGCGGACGCTGCCATGACGGTGCTGGGCGAAGCGTTCGGAGGAAGCTATGAGTCCGTGCTGAGCGAGCTCGAGCAGTATGCCGCTGATGCGAAAGAAACGATATACAGCGCTATGATCCTCTTCCGGGAGAATGTTGGAAACGAAGCATTCATCAAAGCGTTTTCTGCATTGTTTCCCGGTGTGCCCTGTGCGGGAGGCACAGCGGCGCAAACGGAAGAGCATGGGCCGAGAGTGCTGCCGGGAGAGGGAGCGGTGGCCGTACTGCTCGTGGGAGAGCCCACGCAGGTATTTGCAGGGAATGTGCATGAAAAGAAAGGCAGCGTCACGATCGAATGCGACGGCCGGTATGTCGACCGGATCGACGGCATGGACGCGGCGGAATGGTATCGCAGACAGGCGGCGCGGTATACGGACGGAACGGTTTGCTATGAACAGCTGACGCTTTCGGAAGATAATGGGAAAAATGTCCATTTTACGGAGCGGGACGGCAGACTTTACGCGAATGCGGCGTTGGATACGGAAGAGATCGAACTGCGATTTTCCACGCGGAAAGGGGCGCAGGAGGCGGCAAACCGGTTTGCCAATACGCCGAAAACGATCGTATTCGGCTGCGCGGGCGTGAATACGCTGCTTGACGAGCGGGTAACGATAGGAGAGGGAAGCCTCATCGGATTTTTGTTCAGTGAAGTGGTGACGCTCGGCGGGAAGCCGGCGTTTGCAAACCTGATGCTGTCTAAGATCGTGTTTGGCGGTGAGCCGAAGCAGTCACAGTCATAAAGCAGCTGCGGATTGCGCGGCATAAATGATAGGAAGAACGGCCTGGCCGCTTCTTGTGGAAGGTTCAAAAGGTTCCTGCCGATTTTTTGATGTCGGCAGGAACCTTTTTTGATACATATCGGTTTATGTACAAAATGAAAAACATCATTTCAACGTAAAATACGATGGAAGAGATTTCGCGCAAATTTGGCATGAGACAAAACTCCCTGCGGAATCAGATTTTTCGGGAGATAGCTTATTTAAATTTTATAAGCCAGTCTCGTTTTTGCGCGATTCATCGCGCACATCTATTGTACTTGCTTATTATACCATATCCGTGTTACTAATTACAGTATTTTGAGGGCGGCGGTGTGATAATTTTTAATCATCTGCAAATAGAAAAGATGTACTTTACGCTACTTAGGTACATCTTTTGACATTTCATGTTGATTTTATATGGCTTTGCATGAGTTTGGTACTGCTTTGTACTAGAAAAATAAGTTTTATTGTTTTAAGTAAGGTTTTAGATTCAATTCAACTCTGACACCATCTTCACTATTGAGGTCTGTTGACATGATAAATTTAACCTGTTCTTGTCTTCGATTTTCTTTAAGATATTTAACTGCCTGTTCTTTATTTAATGACATATTATCCAGAATATATATATTTTCGGAGACTTTCAATTGTTCTAAGTACTGCATACATTCTTCATCTGTTAGTTTGTCTGCCGAATAAGAAGCTATTTTTATGTTAAAAACGAAGCTTTTTTTCAAAAAGATTCGTGTTGTAAATAATTTGCTACTATATTGCGATATATTTTCTAACTTAGTAACTAAACTGCATAGAGTTTGATAATCCTCGCTCTCTAATACCTCTTTTTTAAAGGCATAGTCCCCAACAAAATCATAATTGCGTTGTTGATATTCAGCGGTTTCTAACTCATGTAATAATCGAGAAACGCCATTCATATCAAAACTCAATTCTATTGGTGGTAACGTTTGGTTAAGGATTTTATTGAATATATTAACTAATACATATTTAATTTTTTCAACTAAAAAATCAGTATCTCCTACCAAGGACACATTAATAATCGAAGGACTTAAGGAGTATAAATCTTTTTCATTACATTTATAACTTTCATTAAATCCATAAATTTCGCACTGGCTGAAATTTTCTTTTAAAGTCTTATTGAGTGCTTCAATATCTATCGAGGGAGGAATAACCGTATTTTCTTTCTCCAATTCAATCATCTCAGTATTAATAGAATTATATACTGCTGTAGACCAATTGCTAGGTATTAAATCTCCTATATTTATCCATTCCTTAATAGAATTTATTCTTTGAAGGGCATCATCGCTAAAAACAATTTCTCCTTGTTCATCATATATTAAATCTTTTTTTGCCAACGCTAAAAATTGTTTGGCACGATCTGGTGGAAGAGATGCAGAATCAATTATTTCAAATAGAGATGATCGATCACATTCATACCAAAATAAAAAGTATATATCCATAGCAAACGTTATCTCCATCCAATTACCCCAAAAGTCATTTTTAACAGACATTCCACTTGGAAAATAATCAAATATACGAGACAATTCGTTTTCTAAAATTGCGTCTTCAAATAAGGCTTTAATAATACCCACAGAAATTTGATCTACTAAATAGGGTAACGTAACATCGTTATTATCAATTGTTGAGCCATTATGCAGATTTATTAGTTTTTTTAACTTTTCTCTATGATTAGAACGCACTGTTTCCGTTTCACAAAAACTAAATGCATATAGTGATATTAATAATCCGGCAATGGTCTTAATATAGTATTTATTTCTAGCAAATCTATTATTTTCTTCTAAATATTTTAATAATATGAAATACATATTCGCCCTGTCTTCATCATCTATACTTAGTAAAACATAATTTTTATATATTCGGCATATTGTTTTATATTTTAGCCTATTGCTTTCCTCAAATTGATCTACATTATAAAATCGTGATAATACATCTACAAAGCCACTTAGATACTTATATTTAAATTTGTCATTGATTTGTATATTCTGTTTTAAGGCATTGAAATAACGATATACCAATATTTCTTTTGTATTGCTATCTATACATTGGCATAAACAAATATTTTCTAAATTTTTAACTGTGTATCGAATCGATATATCTTTTTCCTGCATATATTCTATACTGTTGATATTTGTAATCATACAGTCGTAAATACCGAGTGAATCAACTTTTTCTATTTGGCTAAGTTCCTCATATGCATTAATGAATCCTAATTCTATTTCAGCGCAATTAAAGATATCAACGAGTTCTCGATTTATCCTTTCAGAAATTTCATTTTCATTTAAGAGTACTTCGTTCTCTAAAATACTATTAATACAATGATAATATCTTTTTCTAATATGGCTGTTTCGATTCCTAATCTCTATCTTTAATCCATCAAATAATCTTCCCAACCATTCCAGAACTTTCTGCATATCCTTTTTCTCTATTTGCGATATATTAGAATCAAGTACTTTATATAAAAGTTCATCTTTAGTAAGAAATCCCCATAAATATACCGTTTCATATGCCATATAAATTATTAAAGAAATAGTAGTTAAGGTCAGCAAGTTTGTAAGATCAAAAATTAACAAAACCGTTGCAGCGATTATTGAAGTGAATGACACTTTTATTGTAGAAGGTAAATTAACTCCCGATTCTCCAAAATTGATTATTTCCTTAATAGAAAACCCTAGATATCTATTAGATAAGACATTGGTTAAAATTGACATAAAACCACTTGCAAAAACTGCAACAGAACATAAGGTTGCGTAAATTGCATATTTATATTCAGGTTCTACATAGATTAAAGATTTGTGACTTATCTTTATAGCAATATCAATGCCTAAAATGATTAGCAAGGCAACAATAAACCAATATTTCATATGCTTTTTTGTTTTTACATATGTATCCATTTTCAAACTCCAATTTCAACTCCAAAATATTTTCTTTAATATACGTATTTCCGACTTTGATAAGATTCAATACTTTTATCCGATTGTTAATCCTATTATATATCTTATTCATGTTAAGTGCATTACTTTTTAATCGTGCGGTTAAGGTATACATATGCGGCCTAAATCTATCAAGGAGATTCAACTCATTTACCTGTTTGGATAAATCGCTTACCAGATAATTGATATAATTTTGCGTAATCTCAAGGCTTGAATGCCCTAAGAGTTTTGAAAGCGAAACAATATCGCCGCCGTTCACAATCCATTGCTTTGCCAGCGTATGACGGTAGCGGTGGCTTCCTGTCGTTTCCACGCCGCGCGATTTATTATACTGGTATAGCATATGGTACGATGTTGATTTGACAAGCCTTTGCCCGAAGACGTTACAAAATAGGTATTCGTCGGTATTTGAATGTTGCCTGTATTTCAGATATTCATTTAAGATTTTAACCATCGTTTGATTGAGGGGGATAATCAAAGGATTCCTGTTCTTTGTGGTATTCACATAAACAACGTTATTGTCAAAATCAATATTTTTGATTTTTATATTCTCCAAACTCCGTTGCCGCACACCAGTTGCAAAGAGAAAATTTGTTATTATCCAATTTTTATATTCTGAAAAAGAGCATTTTTTCATGTTCGGTTTTTTCAACAGTTTTATTAGTTCATCATCGCGATAGGTTTCGATTGGCTTTTTGTCAACTTTGATTGCTCTCATTTTGAAAGGAGCTACATATCCCTCTCGCATCAGATAGTGCATCGTCGTTATCATATCACGCAGATACGAATTGATGCTGACATCGTTGTGCAGCGTTTCCACCAAAAACTTAACATAATCATTGTAGGTTTTTTCTGTAAAATCTTCCAAAGGTAAATCAGGCGAAATCACTTTGTAGAATTCCTCCCTCAGGTTTCGCTGCCTGCAATCGTCGAGGGCTCGCAGTCATCTTTAAAGATCAATCCATTATCCTGCACCATGCTGATTTTTTCATTTGCGAAAGGCTCCCGCCATCATGATGATGTGTCCGATAAAAAAGTTAGACACATCACTTGTATTTTTGCACAAATGATGTGTCTAACTGTAAATCTAAAATGAATTGGCTTTTATTCGCCAAAAAACGACTTTATGAAGCCTTATTTCATTGCTTCCTCCACAGCAACTGCCACCGCGACGGAAGCACCGACCATCGGGTTGTTGCCCATGCCGATGAGGCCCATCATTTCAACGTGAGCCGGAACGGAAGAGCTGCCCGCGAACTGCGCGTCGCCGTGCATACGGCCCATCGTGTCGGTCATGCCGTACGAAGCAGGGCCTGCCGCCATGTTGTCGGGATGCAGCGTTCTGCCCGTGCCGCCGCCCGAAGCAACGGAGAAGTATTTCTTGCCGTTCTCGATGGCCCATTTCTTATATGTGCCTGCAACCGGGTGCTGGAACCGCGTCGGGTTCGTGGAGTTACCGGTAATGGAGACGTCAACGCTTTCATGGCGCATGATCGCAACGCCCTCGTTTACGTCATCCGCGCCGTAGCAGCGTACTTTCGCGCGGTCGCCGTCCGAGTATTTCGTTTCAGAAACGATCTTCAGCTCGCCCGTCGCGTAATCATATTCCGTTTCAACGTGCGTAAAGCCGTTGATGCGGGAGATGATCTGCGCCGCGTCCTTGCCAAGGCCGTTTAGGATGACCTGAAGGGGCTCCTTGCGGACTTTATTGGCAGTTTTGGCAATGCCGATCGCACCCTCTGCAGCGGCAAAGGATTCGTGCCCCGCGAGGAAGCAGAAGCATTTCGTTTTTTCCTCCAGCAGCATCGCGGCGAGGTTCCCGTGGCCGAGTCCAACGAGGCGCTGCTCTGCGACGGAGCCGGGAATGCAGAATGCCTGCAGGCCGATGCCGATCGCTTCAGCCGCTTCAGAAGCCTTTTTGCAGCCTTTTTTGAGAGCAACGGCGGCGCCGAGCGTATATGCCCAGACCGCATTCTCAAATGCGATCGGCTGGATGCCGCGCACGATGCCGTCTACGTCAAGGCCCTTATCGACCGTATATTGCTTGACCTCCTCCAAAGAAGTGAAGCCATATTCCTTCATGCACTTTTCAATTTGGGCAATTCTTCTCTCATAACCTTCAAATGTAACCATATTGATCGCCCTCCTTATTCTTTGCGCGGGTCAATATATTTGACCGCTTCGTCATACCGGCCGTATGTGCCGATGTTGTTCTGATATGCTTCTCTCGGCTCTACGCCGTTCCGGATATCCTCCATCATCTTGCCGAGACGTACGAACTTATACCCGATGACCTCATCGTTTTTGTCGAGACCCATCTCGAGGATATAGCCCTCTGCCAGCTCAAGATAGCGAACGCCCTTTTTGTTGGTGGAGAAGATGGTGCCGACCTGCGACCGCAGGCCCTTTCCAAGGTCCTCAAGACCCGCGCCGATGGGCAGGCCGTTTTCGGAAAACGCAGTCTGCGTGCGGCCATAGGCGATCTGCAGGAACAGCTCGCGCATCGCGGTGTTGATCGCATCGCACACGAGGTCCGTGTTGAGCGCCTCAAGAAGCGTCTTGCCTACGATGGCTTCACCCGCCATGGCGGCGGAATGCGTCATGCCCGAGCAGCCGCTCGTTTCGATCAGCGCTTCCTCGATGATGCCATCCTTCACATTCAGCGTCAGCTTGCACATACCCTGTTGGGGAGCGCACCAGCCTACGCCGTGCGTGAGGCCGGAAATGTCCGTGATCTGTTTGGATTTTACCCATTTGCCTTCTTCAGGTATCGGAGCCGGACCGTGATGCGGGCCCTTTTTCACGCATACCATTTCTTCTACTTCTTTCGAGTATTGCATGGGATTTTTTGACCTCCTTAAAATTTATTGCTTTCATAATAAAATACAAAGCTATACAAAATACATTATAGCATAGGAAAGACGGCAGCGTCATTATATTTTTGCGAATATTTTGCTCCCTGAACATACGAAAAGCAAGGACAGCGGTTGAATAAAAAGGCTGAGAGTGCTATTCTGGAAAAAAGGCACGGGAGCGGAAGGAGAAGATGCGGGTGATTCCGGTCATCGTCATACTCGCTGCGGCCGCCGTATTCATGGCGGTCGTACTGACAGCGGCAAATAAGATATTCGACGTTGCGGTAAACGCGGGGAAAACAAAGGAAAAGGTGCTGAAGACCAACGCGAATAAAAATGCGGACGGTACTCCGAAGGAACGCTCTGAAAAAGAGCGGGCGAATGAATGGCTGCGGGCACAGGAGCCCGCGGTATGCCGCATGCGCTCCTGTGACGGCCTTGTCCTCGCGGCACACACGCTTCCTGCCGCACAGCCGTCTCACCTGTGGGCCTTTTGTATCCACGGCTTCTCCGGCAGCGGCCTTGGGCTGGGTCTTGCGGCAAAGCATTGGCATGAGCAGGGCTGGAATGTGTTCCTGCCCGACCTGCGGGGCAGCGGAGACAGCGAGGGGAGCTATTACGGCATGGGCTGGCTGGACCGCCTCGATATCATTCGCTGGATAAAAGAGGTCATTTTAAAGGAAGACCCTGAAGCGCAGGTCGTTCTGCATGGGGTCTCCATGGGCGCGGCGGCTGTCATGATGACTACGGGCGAGTCTTTGCCTGAAAATGTGCGCGCGGCAGTGGAGGACTGCGGCTATACGGGCGTATGGGAGGAATTTACGCTCCAGCTGAAAAAGGTGTTCGGGCTTCCGCAGTTCCCGATCATGCATATCGCAAATGTTATGGCAAAGCGCCGGGCAGGCTATTCCTTTCAGGAAGCCTCGGCAGTCTGTCAGGTAAAAAAATCTAAAACGCCTACGCTCTTTATCCATGGAGATAAGGATACGTTCGTGCCGTTCTTTATGTTGGACCAAGTGTACAGCGCGGCGGCGTGCGAGAAGGAAAAGCTGGTCGTGCACGGCGCACAGCATGGCGAAGCCGCTCAGCTTGCGCCGCAGCGCTATTGGGATACGGTCCATGCGTTCGTTGGGAAATATCTTGATTAAGGAGAGCTTCTATGGAAAAAACACAATATGTCTGTCCGAAATGCGGCTGCATGAGATACGAAAGCGACCAGTTTCAGGCAACGGGAGGAAATTTTTCTAAACTGTTCGACGTACAGAACAAAAAATTCGTTACGGTCAGCTGCGCGAAGTGCGGCTATACGGAGCTATATAAAGGAAAGACCTCGGACGGCTGGAATATCCTTGATTTTTTGGTAGGCCGCTGAAACTTAAAAATGAATAAATTGTTAAAAATGAGATCCGCGGCCCTGAAACTCGCAGGGGGCGCGGATTTTTGCTTGTATTTGCAATCCGTAGAAAGTATAATATAATGCGTATCATTATTTATATATGAGAAGGGCAGATGGAAAAGATGTATCGATTTGCAGAACGCTTTGACGGCGTGGGAGGAAGCGAGATCCGCAAGATATTCGGGCTTCTCGGCGTGCCGGGAATGATTTCTTTCGCAGGCGGGAACCCCTCGCCCGAGCTTTTTCCGGCGTCTACCATCGCAGATATCAGCGAACAGGTGCTCTCAGACGAGGGACGGTCTGTGCTCCAATATGGAGGAACGATGGGGATCCCGCAGCTGATCGACGTGCTGAAAGAAAAAAATAAGGGGCTCATGAAGGAAGACGACGATTTGATCGTGCTTTCCGGCTCGTCGCAGGGGATCGATTTTCTCGCGCGCACGATGGTGGAAAAAGGAGACGTCGTATTGGCGGAGTCCCCGTCGTTTTTGGGGGCGCTTCAAACGTTCCGGCTGGCGGACGCAGATGTAAAAACGGTTCCGCTGTGCGGAGACGGCCCGGACATCGGTGTGCTTGAAGAAAAAATAAAGCAGTATAGTCCCAAATTCTTCTATACGATACCAACCTTTCAAAATCCGTCCGGCATCACGATGAGCGCCGAAAAACGGAAGCAGGTCTATGAGATGTGCAAACGGTACGGGGTCTTGATATTGGAGGACGACCCTTATGCCGAGCTGCGCTACGAGGGGGAGCCTCTCCCGAGCATCAAGTCTATGGACGACTGCGGGCTCGTATGCAAACTTTCGAGTTTTTCCAAAACTATCTCTCCGGGTCTGCGCGTCGGCTATGCGGTCGCAAACAGGGAGATCATTGCGAAGTTCAACCTCTTAAAGCAGGGGGCGGACGTTCATACCTCCAATCTGTCGCAGGCGATCGTACTGAAATTTCTCCAGCGCGGGCATTACGACGACCATGTGGAGATGCTGTGCAATACCTACAAGGAGCACAGAGACGCGATGCTTCGGGCGATCGACATGTATTTTCCGGATAATATAGCGTATACCCGGCCGCAGGGCGGGCTGTTCATCTGGGTCACGCTGCCGGAGGAAATGAATGCGCGTAAGCTGTTCGACGCCTGCGTGCTCGAAAAAGTAGCGTTTGTGTCAGGAAGCCCGTTCTTTGCGGAGGGCGGCCACGAAAACACGCTGCGGATGAATTTTTCCATGCCGGGCCTCAAAGAGATTGATGCGGGCGTAGACCGTATGAGCAAGGTGATGCGGCAGTATGAATATTTGACGAAATAACAAGAGGAGTATTAGGAACGATGTCGGAAAACGTTTTTGATATATTGGAAGAAAGAGGTTTTGTCAAGCAGACGACCCACGAAGGGCTGCGGGAAATGCTCGGTCAGGAAAAAGTAAAGTTCTATGTGGGCTTCGACGCGACGGCAGACAGCCTCCATGTCGGCCATTTCGTACAGCTGATGGCGATGGCGCACATGCAGCGCGCGGGCCATATCCCGATCATTCTGGTGGGGGGCGGAACGACGATGATTGGCGACCCAAGCGGAAAATCCGATATGCGCAGGATGATGACACGCGAGGTGATCGCGCATAATGCGGAGATTTTTAAAAAGCAGATCGGCAGCTTTCTCGATGTTTCCGAGGGAAAGGCCATCATGGTGGACAATGCCGATTGGCTTTTAGACCTCAATTATGTGGATTTCCTGCGGGAGATCGGCACATGCTTCTCCGTCAACAGGATGCTGACGGCAGAGTGCTATAAGCAGCGGCTCGAGAAAGGGCTCACATTTTTTGAATTCAACTATATGCTCATGCAGGCATATGATTTTCTGGTGCTGAACCGCAAATACGGCTGCACGCTTGAAATGGGCGGGGATGACCAGTGGTCGAATATCCTTGCGGGCGCGGACCTCATCCGGCGGAAGGAAGAGGGCAAAAAGGCGTATGGCCTTACGATCACGCTTCTTTTGAAGAGCGACGGAAAGAAGATGGGAAAAACGGAATCAGGCGCCGTGTGGCTCGACCCGGAAAAGACCTCGCCATACGAATTTTATCAATATTGGAGAAATGTTGCGGATGCGGATGTCCGGACGTGTCTTTCGCTTCTCACTTTTCTGCCGATGGATGAGGTGGAGCGTCTTTCGTCTCTTCAGGATAATGAGATCAATGATGCAAAAAAGATACTTGCATTTGAGATAACAAAACAGGTGCACGGCGAGCAGGCGGCCTGTGAAGCGCAGAAAGCGGCGGAAGCGCTGTTTGCCGGCGGCGGCGAAGGGGGCAGTATCCCTACGACAGAGATCACCGCGGCGCAGCTCGCAGAAAACGGCCAGCTGATCGACGTCATGGTTCTCTGCGGGCTCACGAAGTCGCGCGGAGAAGGCCGGCGTCTGATTACACAGGGGGGCGTGCTCCTGAACGGGGAAAAGGTCACGGACGAATTCCGCGCGCTCAAAGAAGCGGACTTTGCAGATGGAGAAGCCATGATCAAAAAGGGAAAGAAAGTGTTCCATAAGGTGCTGATCCGCAGCTGATGATACCGAAACCCTATGTGTGTCTCGCACAGGAAGCGGCGAGCGAGCTCGTCATAAAAAAGTCGCGTTTTCTGTGCCGGCTTATTCCGGCAGAGACGGAAGAACAGGCGCGGCAGGAGATCGAAAAGGTGCGGAAAGAGCATTACAATGCCCGGCACAATTGTTTTGCCATGATCCTCGGTGCAAACCGGGATTTCGAGAAAAGCTCGGACGACGGCGAGCCGCAGGGAACGGCGGGCATTCCTATGCTTGAGGTTCTGCGCAAAAGCGGGCTCACCAATATCCTTGCAGTGGTCACACGCTATTTTGGTGGAACGCTGCTCGGCGCAGGCGGGCTCGTCCGGGCTTATAGCGGCGCGGTCGCACAGGCGCTTGAGGATGCACGGGCCGAACGGCATATCCCGGCGGAAGCCCTGCGCTTCCGGATAGACTATGCAGACTATGGAAAGCTGCAAAGCATCGCTTCGGAATATCGCGCGGCGCTCACCGCAGATTTCGGGGAAAAGATACAGGCGCGCGCCGTTTTCCGGCAGGAAGATCTCGGCGCGGTGGAAAAAAAACTGCGGGAAGCGTTTTTGGGTGCGGACATTTATGAAAAAGACGGCGAATGTTACATAACAGAGCCGGCGGAATAAATATTTTTATATGGCAGAGGAACTGAACATGGAGATCAAATTTTTACAAGCGAAAGAACTGAAGAAAAAACCGGAGGATGAAAGCAAGCTCGGCTTCGGCAGGATTTTCTCGGACTATATGTTTTTGATGCGGTATACCGAGGGAAAGGGCTGGCATGATGCGGAGATCAAAGAATATGAGGATTTTAAGGTATCTCCCGCCGCCACCGTATTTCATTACGGGCAGGAGGTATTCGAGGGGCTGAAAGCCTATCGTCAGGTAAACGGCGGTATCGCATTGTTCCGGGCAAAGGATAATTTCAAACGGCTCAACAATTCAGCCAAACGTCTTGCGATGCCGCTGATCGATGAAGAGCTTGCGCATAAAGCGCTGCGCGAGCTGATCGCAGTGGAAAAAGACTGGGTGCCGCATGAAAAAGGCACGTCGCTCTATATCCGGCCGAACTATATGGGCCTCGATCCGTTTATCGGCGTTGCAGCGGCAAAGGAATATGTTTTTTACATCATGACCGGCCCGGTCGGTGCCTACTATGCGCACGGGCTTTCTCCGGTCAAAATTCTGATCGAGCAGGAATATGTCCGCGCTGCAAAGGGCGGCATGGGCTTTGCAAAAACTGCAGGCAACTATGCGGCAAGCCTCATCGCAGGCGTAGAAGCGCACGAAAAGGGCTGTGATCAGGTGCTGTGGCTGGACGCTGAGGAACGCAAATATGTGGAGGAAGTCGGCTCCATGAATATGATGTTCGTGATCGACGGGAAATTGGTCACGCCGGATCTCGACGGAAGTATTCTGCCCGGCATCACGCGGGACAGCGTGATCACGATCGCGCGCGATATGGGGATTACAGTAGAAGAACGCAGGATATCGGTCGAGGAAGTGATCGAGACGGCAAAATCCGGCGCGATGAGCGAGGCGTTCGGTACGGGAACGGCAGCGGTCGTGAGCCCTGTAGGAGAATTTGTATACGGGGATGAAACCGTTACGGTCGCAGGTGGAAAAATGGGAGAGCTTGCTCTCGAATTTTACCGCATCCTAACGGGGATCCAATATGGAGAGATCGAAGATAAATTCGGTTGGACGGAAACGGTCTGACTTCCCCGCCGCTTTTTGGAGGTAAATTAGTTTGAAGAAAATAGTAGCGATTTTGCTGGCTGCTGTTCTGGCGGTAACGCTTTGCATTTCCATGAGCGCTACCGCGTTTGCAGCGAGCAGTATAAAAATTACTGCCAGCGTTAGCCCCGGCTCTCTCACCGGAGCGGGAACGGTATCCGTTAAGGTAACGGTGCAAAATGGATCGGACGGCGAAATAAACGACGTTACGGTAGAGTTCCCGGACGGCGACTCTGAGAATATCGGGAGCATCGCGGCAGGAGAGTCCGGCACACGGTCAGACAGCGCGTGGCACGTTTCCGAGGATATGCTGGATACGGACCTCACCTTTTCCGCCTCCTTTACGGATGAAGACGGAGATACACAGACGATAAAGACCAACCCGCTTACGATCTCCAAGGAGGATTCAAAAGCAGCGGCGTCCGCTTCGGCCAGCGCCTCTGAGGATTCGGTAGAAAGCGGCGAGCGGGTCACCTTTACGTTCAGCCTGAAAAACGAGGGGAACGTCACGTTGGAGGACGCCTCGCTGACTTCTCCCGATTCCGGGCAGTTCAGCGACTCGCAGCTCCATAAAACGTTCACGCTGGAGCCGGGCGAGACTAAAATATTAAAATGGACGGTATCGCTCAAGGAAAGCGTAGATATCAGCCCTGTCTTTACCTATACGGCAGACGGAGAAGAGCATACCGCAAAGGCAGACCGCGTGTCCGTAACGGTGGACGGCGCAGAGCCGAGTGCCTCGCAGGACGAGGACTCCCTTGAGGTCGTCGCGTCAGCTGACAAAACGCAGGTCAGCGCAGGGGATACGGTCTCGTTTGAAGTCACGGTGCGTAACCACGGCTCAGCCGACCTTGAAAATCTCAAGGTGACGGATGGGGACGGCAATGAAGTCGACTTTACGGGCGACAGGCTCGATGCGGGCAGCGCCGCAAAGGGAACGCTGGAATTGACTGTGCAGGAAACCTCGGATTTCGTGTTTACGGCGAAAGCGGAAGATGAGGACGGGAACACCGTTGAAGCAAAATCGGAGCCGATCGGAGTGACCGTCGATGCGGTAGACCTTACGACCGCACTCACGATGGACGTATCGTTCATACCGGAGATCAGTCAGGCCGGACCAGTAGACTTTACTTTTAAGGTAAAAAACAACAGCGGGCAGGAATTGAAAAATATCGTGATCTCCGAAGCGACGCTCGGTACGATCGCGACGATTGAATCCATGACGGCCGCCGAGCAGGATATCACACAGCAGATACAGGTCGCGCAGACGACGAGTTATGTGTTTACGATCTCCGGCGAGCTGCCGGACGGTACCAAACTGCAGTCTCAGACGCAGCAGCCCGCTACTGTGACGGTAAAACAGGCTGTGGGCGGGATGGGAACGATGCTCATTCTGTTCGTTGTCATCATTGCAGCGATCATAGCGGTCGCAATCGCATTGGCTGTACTGATCCACAAGAATAAAAAAGCCGGATATACCGCATTTGGAAAACGGCGCGACGGCAGAGAGGTGCCGCAGCGTCCGCGGCAGGAGCCGACGAGAAACCGGTCGGCCGAACGCTCTTATGGACAGCAAAGGCCGCCGCAGGTGCACCAGCAGCCACGGCAGCAGAAACGGCAGATGCCGCGCGAACAGATCGAACCGCGCCGCCAGCAGCCAAGACAGAAACAGCAGAGACAGCCCGTGGATAAAAAGAATACAAGATACAGCGATAGGAATAAATTCTAAGAAACGATTGGCGACTATTGAAAAACGGAATGCCCGGACGGCGTTCCGTTTTTTGTTTGTTCCGCCTGTCGGCGCATGATTTTTTAAACCGGTCAGAATTCGTTTGATTTTTGAAAAAGACCGGATGTCAGAATATCATGGAACATGGAATGAAGCGTCCTGCGCATACCCGTCCTCGAAATACCTCCTGTATAGCATTCGTTGATCACTCCCCATAGGCCGTTGCAGAGCAGCGCGGCTGTCTGGCGCGAGGGATATTTAGAAGGCATCTGGCGGCTGTGGCGTTTGATATAGTCGTCGACATTGTCGAAGATATGATGATAGAAAGCAGAATATAAATAGGGATTCCGGTCGGGAGAAGCCCACGCAAAAAAAGAGAGATTGTTGTAATACAGGTTCAGGATGCAATCCAGCATATTATAATAACCGTGAAGGGCGTCGCGGGAGGGATTGTTTTCCGCCTGCAATCGGTAATAGTCCTGTACGGCTTCGTCCACATAACCGCGGAACATGTCCTCGGCAAGAGCGTATTTATCATCATAATGCGTATAAAATGTAATGCGGCTGGTCATCCCTTCACGGCAGAGCGCAGAGACCGTTATTTTCTCAAAGGGAAGACGGGCAAGCAGGGAGATCATAGTCTGCTTTAAATTCTGTTTTGTTTTAACGACCCGTTTATCTTCCATAAATCATACACTTTCGTTTTTTTGTATCAATAAGTAACAAATAAGACGTGCCTGTTCTTGCTGAACAATTTGTATGTTAGTATAACATATATATAAATATAAAACAATGTAAGGAGAGGAGCTTTGATGCGGAAAATCAGTGCGGAAAAGGCAGTGCGTATCATTACGCTTGCTCCCGTTATGGCATTTCTGACTCTGAGTATTCTGTTTGGCGTAAGGAACGGGATGTTCGGCGGCGGTGCGAATTATGCGGCGGCGGTCTTTTTTCTGACAGTGCTGCCGTTGCTCGCCTATCCTCTGCAAAAGGTGTTTCCGGGGTGGAAAGAGAAAGGAAGGAGCGGACAGCGCAGCCTTGCCATTCTCATGGCGGTCGCCGGTTATATAGCGGGCATTTTATATGCCGTGGCAGCAGCAGTGCCGGAGGGCATGCTGCTCGTCTATCTTGCCTATCTGTTTTCCGGCTGTCTTATTTTATTGTTCAATAAAGGCTTGAAAATAAAAGCGAGCGGCCATGCGTGCGGCGTCGCTGGGCCGCTTGCACTGCTTGTCTGCTTACTGGGGCCTGCCGCCCTGCTTGGTCTGCCCGTTTTAGGGGCGGTCTATTGGGCGTCGCTTCGCATGGGAAGGCACACATGGAAAGAGCTGATCCTCGGGAGTCTGCTCCCCATCGCCGCGTTGCTGTTGGCAGTCCTTTTTTTACAGCTGTTCTGAAAACGCCGCAAAAATCAGGAATCGGCGGAATCGATGATCTGTATCTCAAATTTATCATAGGGGAAACGGTCCACAAAATCATCGGGCTTGAAAGTGGCCTTGCGGAACAGCCCGAGCTGCTTGGTATGATTGGTGTGCCACATAGGCACCTCGATATCGAATTCCTTGGCAAAATGCTCGATGCATTCCAGTATCGCGTCGGATATTTCCGGTTTCTGGCTTGTGAACGTATCCGCGCATATCGTCCTGCCGTTCTGATAGAGCTTTCCCCATAATGTCAGCATGCATTTCATCCTTTTCCAATGGATTTTTGACGGCGCAGTCTTGCACCGTTCCTTTATTATATCGGAAGAGCGGGCAAAAAGAAAGGCGCGGCACTTGAAAAAAGTGTGCCGAGCGTATAAAATAAACACCGTATTATAAGTTATTATGGAGGGAAAAAAGAATGGGAAAACCACTGGCATATAAAATTTTACAGGATCATCTCGTTTCCGGGGAAATGACCCCGGGCAGCGAGATATCGATCCGTATCGATTATACGCTCACGCAGGATTCAACGGGCACGATGGCGTATCTGCAGTTTGAAGCGATGGGCATAGACCGCGTCAAGACAAAACGCTCGGTCGCATATATCGACCACAATACCCTGCAGAGCGGTTTTGAAAATGCGGATGACCATAACTATATTATGAGTGTAGCAAAAAAGCACGGCATCTATGCTTCCCGGCCGGGGAACGGCATCTGCCATCAGGTCAACTTGGAGCGTTTTGGCGTGCCGGGCGCAACGCTGCTCGGCTCCGACAGCCACACGCCTACTGGCGGCGGCATCGGCATGATTGCCATCGGCGCGGGCGGGCTTGACGTCGCGGTTGCGATGGGCGGCGGCGCCTACTATCTGAATTGTCCGAAATTTGTCAATGTAGAGCTCAAAGGGGAACTTAGGCCCGGTGTATCCGCGAAAGACGTGATCCTCGAGGTCCTGCGTGTGATGAGCGTAAAAGGCGGTGTAGGAAAGATCATTGAATATACAGGCGAAGGCGTAAAAACGCTTTCCGTGCCGGAACGCGCGACCATCACCAACATGGGAGCGGAACTCGGCGCGACCACTTCTATTTTCCCGAGCGATGAAGTAACGCGGGAATTCCTTGCTGCACAGGGCAGGGAAGCGGATTTTGCGCCGCTTTCAGCAGATGCGGACGCGGAATATGATGAGCACATTGTAATTGACCTTTCCGCGCTTGCGCCGATGGCAGCAATGCCGCACAGTCCGGATAATGTGAAGACCATTGAAGAAATTGGGAAAATCAAGGTGGATCAAGTATGTATCGGCAGCTGCACCAATGCTTCCTACCGCGATTTGATGCGCGTAGCGGCGATCCTGAAGGGTAAAACGGTGAACCCGCATACCAGCCTGACCATTTCACCCGGCTCCAAGCAGGTCATGAATATGCTTGCGAAGAACGGCGCGCTGGCCGACATGATAGACGCAGGTGCGCGGATTCTCGAATGCGCATGCGGGCCGTGTATCGGCATGGGGCAGTCTCCGGCGACAGATGCTGTGTCCGTCCGTACGTTCAACCGCAATTTCTTTGGCCGCAGCGGAACGAAGAGTGCGAGCGTCTATCTCGTCAGCCCGGAAACGGCGGCAGTCACGGCGATCAACGGCTATCTGTCCGATGCGCTGGAGCTGCCGGATCTCTCCATTTTAGATGTGGAAATGCCGGAAAAATTTGATGTGAACGATAATATGATCATTCCGCCGGCGGAGCACGCTGCCGATGTGGAGGTCATCCGCGGGCCCAACATCAAGCCTTTCCCGAAGCATGAGCCTCTCGCGGACGAGATCGAAGCGGAAGTCATGCTGAAAATGGAAGATAACATCACGACGGACCACATCATGCCCTCTAACGCGAAGCTGCTTCCGTACCGTTCCAATATCCCGTATCTTGCGGATTATTGCCTTACGCCGGTGGACGAGACCTTCCCGGCGCGTGCAAAAGAGGCGGGAAGATCGGTACTCATTGCAGGGCAGAACTACGGGCAGGGCTCCTCGCGCGAGCATGCTGCGCTTGCGCCGCTGTATCTCGGCGTCAAGGCGGTCATTGCTAAGAGCTTTGCGCGCATTCACATGGCAAACCTCATCAACAACGGTATCCTGCCGCTTACGTTCGCGGACGAAGCGGATTACGATAAGATCAGTCAGGGCGACGTGTTGAAGCTCGCGGGTGTTCGTGAAAATGTGGAGGGAAAAGACCGTTTTTGTGTAGAAGACGAAACGAAAGGCATCCGTTTCGAAGTAGTGCTCGACGCATCGCCGCGTTTGCGTGAAATGCTGCTTGCAGGCGGGCTTCTCAACTACACGAAAAACGCGAGCCGGTCATAAAAAATACGGCGGCAGGGGCGGTTTCCCGCCCTGCCGTCTTTTCGTTTTTATTGACATTTACGGAAGATTAGAATATCATTATACTGTCTTAATTTTGCTTGCAGTTATATGTGCCTCTGTTTGCCGGAGGCCCCTGAAATAGATTCGTGCGGCAGGAACTGCCTCAAATCAGGCCGGCCGCGTAAGGAGCCGGAATGAAGCGGCTGGCTCCGGCAATGGATAAACGGAAATGCTCAGCGTTCCCTGTGGGGAAAAGGCTGTTTTTCCGGAGCACCGGAAGGTGTATGCGAAAAAGTAGGAGGAAATATGAGTATACGCATCATGGGAACAGGCAGCTATCTGCCTGAAAAAGTGATGACCAATGAGGACTTTGAAAAGATCATAGATACGTCTGACGAATGGATCACAAAACGTACGGGCATCAAGCGCCGCCACTATGTGGAAAACGGCATGTGGAACAAGGATATGTGCGTCATCGCAGCGAATATAGCCATGAAAGAGGCGGGCGTCACAAAGGATGATATCGGCGGCATCATCGTCGCGTCCGTGACGAATGAAATGGGCGTGCCGTCCGTTGCGAGTCAGATCGAGCGGGAGCTCGGGATCCCGGAAGCGGTCTGCTTTGACGTCAATTCTGCGTGTACGGGTTTCATGTTTGCGCTCAAAGCGGCGTCGGGGTTCGTAAAGCCGGGCAGCAAACCGTTTCTCGTGTGCGGCAGCGAAACGCTTTCGCGTTTTATGAATATGGAAGACCGCGCAAGCTGTATCCTGTTCGGGGACGGCGCGGGCGCCGTTGTCATAGAAAGCGGCGATAATATGAAATATTTCGAGGTGTATTCCAAGCCGGATACGGAGGGCCTCATCACGATCAACGGTATGAATACGCTCAAAGACGGCGCAGTGCAGCCGTCCTATGCAGCGCTGAAGGGAAGAGAGGTCTATGTGTTTGCGACGCGCGAAGCAGAACGGGTCATTCGCCTCGCGCTGGAGGAAACGGGCAAAACCCCGGATGAGATCGACTGGTTCCTGATGCATCAGTCAAATTACCGCATCACAAAAACGATTGCACAGCGGCTTGACGTATCGATGGATAAATTTTATTCCAATATCGACGATACGTCCAATACATCGGCCGCCAGTATCCCGATCGCACTCGACCAGATGAACAAAAAGGGCATGCTGAAAAAGGGCGATACGCTCGTTGTTGCAGGCTTTGGAGGCGGGCTTTCATCGGGGTGCGCAGTCTATGAATGGTAATAACGCGAAAGCGTGACAAATAAAAAATAAATTGTTTTCTTAAATGGAGGAATTTGAAATGATCTATGAAAAGATTGCCGAAATCATCAGCGACAAAATGGATATCGATGTTGACGACATCACAATGGATTCTACATTCGAGAGCCTTGAGATCGATTCCCTCGACATGGTGGAGATCGTAATGGATATCGAAGAAGCATTCGAGGTGTCTGTGGAAGATGCGGAGAATCTGAAGAGCGTCGCAGACCTTGTAAAATATATCGAAGACAATAAATAAAAAACGTACAAAATGGGTAGAGGGCGGACGCAAAATGTTATTTTGCGTCTGTCTGCTATCTTTTGGAGGAACTTGATTTGGGTAGACTTGCAGTGCTCTTTGCAGGGCAGGGAGCGCAGAAAACAGGAATGGGCAAAAGCCTGTACGATAACGTGGAAGCGGCCCGGGATATTTTTGACCGTGCGGAAGCCGTGTGCCCGGGGCTCGCGGAGCTGTGCTTTTTCGGAGAACAGGCGGAGCTGAACCAGACGATCAATACACAGCCGGCCGTATTCACGGTAGATTTTGCAGCATGGGCGGCGCTTTCGGCAGCGGGGCTCGAGCCGGATATGGGCGCGGGTTTTTCCCTCGGAGAATATGCGGCGCTCGCGGCGGCAGGCGTCCTTTCCTTTGAAGACGCGCTGCGTCTTGTCCTGCTGCGCGCGGAATGGATGCAGGAAGCGGCCGAAGAACACAGCGGCGCTATGGCGGCGGTGCTCGGCAAAACGGCGGAGGAGGTCGAAGCGCTCACAGAGCAGTTCCGGGAGGACGGCATACTTCTGCCGGTCAATTATAACTGTCCGGGCCAAACTGTCGTAGCAGGAGACCTCAGCCTCATCGAGGTCATGATGGCATATTGCAAGGAAAATAAAATAAAATGCATGAAGCTTCCGGTAAACGGGGCGTTCCATTCGCCGCACATGGAGTGGGCTGCACAGAATATTTATGAAGAGATCAAAACTGCGGAATTTGGCATGCCGCAGTTTACGCTGTATGCAAACCGTACAGGAATGCCCTATGATCCGGCAGACATGGAAAATATGAAGACCGTCATGGCGGAACAGACGGCAAACCCGGTATTGTTCGAACAGAGTATACGGGCTATGCTTGCGACAGGCGCGGATACGTTTGTAGAGGTAGGGCCGGGTAAAACGCTCGCGGGCTTCGTATCGCGCGTCAGCAAGGAAGCGAAGACCTGCAACATCAATGATTTTGAATCTTACGAAAAAACGGTCGAGGCGCTGAAAACGCGCTGAACGTTTGTGTATGCATAGATGCGACGGGAGGAAAGGAATATGAGCACAGCACTCATTACAGGCGCTTCCCGCGGGATCGGCAGGGAGCTTGCCCTGCGGCTTGCGGATGAAGGATATGATATCGTAGTAAACTATTTATTTGAAGAGGAAGATTATGCGGGCACGGTAGCGGAGATCGAAAAGAAAGGCGTAAAAGCGATCGCGATCAAAGCGGATGTGAGTCAATTCAGCGAAGTGGAAGCGATGATGAAGCAAACGGTGGAGACGTTCGGGTCGATCGACGTCCTCGTCAATAATGCAGGCATCACGCGCGACGGGCTTCTCGCACGCATGAAGGAAGAGGATTTCGACGCGGTCATAAACGTCAACCTCAAAAGCGTATTCAATTGCTGCCGCCACGCAGTACCCTATATGATGAAGCAGAAGCACGGCAGGATCATCAGCATGGCCTCCGTAGTCGGCCTTTCCGGACAGGGCGGCCAGACGAACTATTCCGCCTCCAAGGCAGGGATCATCGGCTTCACGAAATCTCTCGCCAAAGAGATCGGCTCGAGGAATATCACCGTCAACGCGGTAGCTCCCGGGTTTGTAGAGACGCCTATGACGGATGCCATGCCTGCAAAGGCGCGGGAAGAAGTGTTAGGGAGCATCCCGCTCCGCCGCGGCGGCACGGTAAAGGATATTGCAGACGCAGTCGCGTTCCTTGCGAGCGAGCAGGCGTCCTATATCACAGGGCATGTGCTCTCGGTGAACGGCGGCATGTACATGTGACGCATCCTGCGCGGCGAACCTTGGATTTTCGGTTCCGCGCTGATCTCGGCGCACCGGGATGTACGATTTCATTCAGCACTCCGGTACAATACCGAACTTCATCCGCGTATCCTGCATCACATAGGAACGGCTTTCGCGTATCCGTTCCGAATATGCTTAGAATAGCAGGCAGCAGTCCCGGTCAGGCTGCGCCTGTGAAACGATAGACTTGAAAGGGAACCTTTATGGCAAGACGGGTAGTTGTAACGGGCCTCGGAATCCTTTCCCCGAACGGGAACACGGTAAAAGAGGCATGGGAAAACACAAAAAACGGCGTGAACGGAATTGGACCGCTGACTAAGGCGGGAGCGGAGGGGCTGCCCATTCATTTCGCGGGCGAGCTGAAGAACCTCGATGTGCTCGATTATCTGGATAAGAAAGAGGCGCGCCGCCTCGACGAGTATTCCCAATACGGGGTCATCGCCGGAAATCAGGCAATGGAAGACGCAGGCTTCACACCGGGCGGGGAAATGCCGTATGACCGGTACCGCTTCGGCGTTCTGGTCGGAAGCGGGATCGGCGGTCTCGATACGATGGAAACGGAAGTAACGAAGCTGAATGCGAAGGGCTTCAGACGCGTCAACCCGCTTCTTGTACCGATGATGATCAGTAACATGGGCTCCGGCTATCTTGCGATCAAGCATGACCTGAGGGGCTACAACACAACGGTCACGACGGCCTGCGCGTCGGGGACGCATTCTATTGGAGACGCCTATCACATGATCCGCGACGGTTATATGGATGCAATGCTTGCGGGCGGCGCGGAATCGCCCATTAAAATGCTGGCGATATCAGGCTTTCTTGGCCTGCATGCGGTCACAACGACGGACCGGCTCGACCGCGCCTCTATTCCGTTCGACGCGGAGCGCAGCGGCTTCGTCATCGCGGAAGGCGCGGGGGTGATCGTTCTGGAGGAATATGAAATGGCGAAGAAGCGGGGCGCACATATTTATGCGGAGATTGCAGGTTACGGCGCGACGTGCGATGCCTATCACATGACGGCGCCTCAGCCGGAAGGAGCAGCGCTTGCAAAAGCAATGGAAGTAGCGATGGAGGAAGCGCATGTCCTGCCCTCCGAGGTATCTTATATCAATGTGCATGGAACGTCGACTGAGCTCAATGAAAAGACAGAGACGCTTGCGATCAAAAAAGCGTTTGGAGAAGAAGCATATAAAATACCGCTTTCCTCTACAAAATCTATGACCGGACATTCGCTTGGCGCTGCAGGAGGGATCGAAGCGGTCTATTCCATCATGGCGATGCAGGATGATTTTATCCCGCCGACGATCAACTATCAGGTTCCGGATCCCGAATGCGACCTTGATTGCACGCCAAATATAGGAAAGAAAGCCGATGTTGATGTGGTCATGTCTGATAATCTCGGCTTTGGCGGGCATAATGCGGTGCTTTTATTCAAAAAAGCGGAGTAAAGGAGAACAAAAGTGGACTTAAAATCAGTATTGGATTTATTGAAAGCCGTTGAAAAGACGGGAATGAATAAGTTTGAATTACAGGACGGAGATTTTTCGGTCCGTATGGAGCGCGGTACGGGTGAAACGACGAAGACCGTTTATGTAACGGCTCCGCCGCAGATATCGGCTCAGATCGGTACGGCGCCTGCCGTTCCCTCGCCTGCCGCTTCGCCGGCTCCGGCGGAAGAGGCGGCACAGGCCTCCAATGCCGCTCCTGCTGCGGCCGAAAGCAAGGGAAAGGATATTTCCTCCCCGCTCGTCGGAATATTCCACAGCCTTTCCGAAGGGAAGGCTGTCAAAATAGGCGATAAGCTCAAAAAAGGCGATATCGTATGTATGGTAGAAGCGATGAAGCTGATGAATGAGATCACGATGCCCGAAGACGGAGAGATCACATGGGTCGCCTGCGAAGATGGAGATAGCGTAGAATACGGACAGTTGCTGTTCAATTATGTGTAATAGTGCGTATAGTACAGTTGGTTTTGGCTGAAAAAAGGAGCATATATGGTTTTAAATCAGGAAGAAATCAAACAAATCATTCCACATCGGGCCCCGTTCCTGTTTTTGGACGAGGTGCTTGAGTGCGAAGTGGCGAAACGCACCAAAGCGGTGTGGCGCATCCGGGAAGACCTCTTCTGCTTCAAAGGGCACTTTCCCGGAAATCCGATCCTGCCGGGAGTGCTCATCACGGAGGCGCTTGCGCAGGCAGGCGCGGTCGCCATTCTGCAGGACGAAAAATATAAGGGCCGTCTTGCGGTATTCGGCGGGATCGATAGGGTACGCTTCCGGGGCATGGTCAAGCCGGGAGACGACCTTGTGCTCGAAACAGAGATTTTGCGCCTGTCCGCAATGGGCGGAAAAGGAAAGGTAAAAGCCACGGTGGATGGAAAGACCGTGTGCGAGGGGGAGATCCTGTTCGTTCTTACGAAGCAGGATTAAACACGTACGAAACGGATGGCGGCGCTCGGCAGTGCGGAATTGTCCGGACCGCATCCGAAGGAGATAATCGATGATAAACAAGGTTTTGATTGCTAATCGCGGCGAGATCGCCGTGCGCATCATACGCGCGTGCCGCGAGATGGGGATAGAAACCGTTGCGGTATATTCTACGGCGGATGAAAATGCGCTCCATACGCAGCTTGCGGATGAAGCGGTGTGCATTGGCCCGCCCGCGCCCAAAGACAGCTACCTGAGCGCTTATAATATTTTATCTGCGGCGCGCATTTCCGGGGCGGATGCGATCCATCCGGGCTATGGGTTCCTGTCGGAAAACTCCAAGTTCGTCCGTATGTGCGGAAAAAGCAACATCGTCTTCATCGGTCCGGATGCGGAAGCAATGGAAAAAATGGGAGATAAGCTCATGGCGCGCAGGATCATGACGGAGGCGAAAGTACCGGTCATTCCGGGTTCTCTTGATGCGCTTGAAGACGCGGAGGATGCAAAGAAAATCGCAAAAAAGGTCGGATATCCCGTTATGATCAAGGCGGCAAACGGCGGCGGCGGACGGGGCATCCGCAAGGTGGACCGGGAGGAAGATATAGAGGAAGCTTTTAGCGCTGCCTACAAGGAAGCGCTCGGCGCCTTTGGCGACGGAACGCTGTATATGGAAAAGTGCATCATGGATGCACGGCATATCGAAGTGCAGATTTTATGCGATCATTACGGCGAAGCGATCTACCTGTACGAGAGGGAATGCTCCCTTCAGCGCAGGAACCAGAAAGTGATGGAAGAAGCGCCCAGCGTGGCGTTCGGCCCTGAAAAACGTACGGAGATCGGCGAGGCGGCGGTACGGGCCGCAAAGGCCTCCGGTTATAAAAATGCAGGCACGATTGAATTTTTATATGACGAGGCGTCAGGAAATTATTATTTTATGGAGCTCAACGCGCGCGTGCAGGTAGAGCATCCGGTCACAGAGATGATTACGGGGATCGATATCGTACGCGAACAGATACTGATCGCGAACGGCGGCAAGCTTTCGTATCGGCAGGAAGATGTACCGCTTATGGGCCACGCAATCGAATGCCGTATCAATGCGGAAGACCCAATGAAAAATTTCATGCCTTCTATCGGTACGATCGAAGCGCTGCACCTTCCCGGAGGACCGGGCGTGCGGTTCGATACGGCAATGTATACGGGATATAAAATACCGCCGACTTACGACAGTATGATAGGGAAGCTTATCGTTCATGCTCCGACGCGTGCGCGGGCTATGGCGAAAATGCGTGCGGCCCTAACGGAGCTCGTTGTGGACGGAGTGGAGACAAACGCAGATTTCCAGCTCGATCTTCTCAACAACGAAGATGTAATGGAGGGCAAGCTCGATACAGGACTGGTCGGGCGCATCATGGAGGAAAGGTAACAGATGGGGTTATTTTCAAAGAAGCGCAAGGATATCACCCTGCGCGTATACCGTACCAACCAGCAGGCGCAGATGCCCGCGGAAGAGCCGGAGCAGATTCCGGAACCGCTTGTTGCGCATGACGAGGAACAAGTTGAGGGCATGTGGGAAAAATGCCCGGAATGCGGCAGCGTGATCTATACGGATGACCTGATCGCAAATCTTAACGTGTGCACAAACTGCAGCTATCATTTCCGCTTATCTGCCCGCCAGCGTATTATGTATACAGCGGATGAAGGAACCTTCGTAGAAACAAATGCAGATATGATCGGCACGAATCCGCTTGATTTTCCGGGATATGACAGCAAGATAAGAAAGATACGCGGCTATACCAACGAGAAAGAAGCAGTCGTCACCGGAGCCTGCCAGATCGGCGGAGAGCCCGCTGTGCTCGCGGTCATGGACGGCTTTTTCATGATGGGCTCCATGGGAGCGGCGGTCGGCGAGAAGATCACGCTTGCGATCGAGCAGGCCGTGCGCGAAAAGCTCCCGTTTATCGCTTTTACGGTCTCGGGCGGCGCGCGCATGCAGGAAGGACTCATATCCCTGATGCAGATGAGCAAAACAAGCGCGGCTCTTACGAAGCTTGACGAAGCGGGCCTGCCTTATTTCGCCGTGCTGACAGACCCGACGACAGGCGGTGTTACGGCGAGCTTTGCCATGCTCGGAGACGTCACGATCGCCGAGCCGAATGCGACGATCGGCTTTGCCGGGAGGCGCGTCATCGAGCAAACGGTAAAGCAGACGCTCCCGCCTACGTTCCAGACGGCGGAATTCCAGCTCGAGAAAGGCTTTGTCGATATGATCGTTCCCCGCGGAGCGCTGAAAGAAACGCTCGCAAAGCTTTTAAAACTGCATAAAGGAGGAGCCGCGAAATGAGTGAGAAACGGTCGGCATGGGATATTGTGCAAACAGCGCGTGACCCGAAGCGTATCACCTCTCAATATATCATTCGGCATGTGTTCACGGATTTTATGGAAATGCACGGCGATAAGCTGTTTGCGGACGATGCAGCGGTCATCGGCGGCGTCGGATTTTTAGGAGATATCCCGGTCACAGTCGTAGGTCAGGAAAAAGGCGTAGACCTGCGCGATAAGGTGAAGCGTAATTTTGGCTGCTCCAATCCGGAGGGCTACCGCAAATCCCTGCGCCTTATGCGTCAAGCGGAGAAATTCCACCGCCCCGTCATTTGCATCGTAGATACGCAAGGGGCGTTCTGCGGCATCGGAGCTGAGGAACGCGGCGTGGCCGAGTCCATAGCCCGGAACCTCATGGAGCTTTCCAGGCTCAAAACGCCTGTCCTGAGCCTGTTTATCGGCGAAGGCGGCAGCGGCGGCGCGATCGCGCTTGCGGTCGCGGATAAGAGAGCAATGCTCGAGAACGCGCTTTATTCTATTCTTTCACCGGAGGGATTTTCCAGTATTCTGTGGAAAGATTCCTCACGCGCTGCGGAAGCGGCGGAGCTGATGCGCATGACCGCATCGGAGATTCAGGAGATGGGTCTCATAGACGATGTGATCCCAGAGCCCGAGGGCGGCGCGCAGGCGGAGGACGGCGGAAAATTTGCAGCAGAGATCAAAAAATATCTGATCAGAAATGTAAATGAGCTCATGGTTGAACCGATAGGCAGCCTGCTCGAAAAGCGTTATGCAAAGCTGCGTTCTTTCGGACAGAATGCGGTCGTAACGAAATAAAAGAAGACAGGAAAGGAAGCTTTCCTGTCTTTTATATCCCGCTTTTGAAGGACGTGCGGATGACAGGCGGCTATACTTGACAACGGATGCCGCCGTGACTACAATATGCACATACCCCTATTGGTATATGGAGGCTCTCTATGAAGCAATGTATGGATGCGGATAATCTGCACCGCAGGTTAAAAAAAATCATCGGACAAGTGCAGGCGATAGACCGGATGGTCGAGGAAGATGTTCCGTGCGAGGATGTGCTCGCGCAGATCAATGCCGCAAAGTCCGCCCTGCACCGGGTAGGGCAGGTCGTTTTGGAGGGGCATATCAAGCATTGTGTCCGCGATGGGATAGAGCATGGAGATGCAGATAAAACGATAGAAAGCTTTACAAAAGCAGTAGAGCGGTTCGCAAATATGAAATAGAAAAAACAGATTTTTACAGGCAGCCCTTGTATGGACTGCCTTTTTTATGTGCTTTCCCAAAAACAAACTTGACAAAGAGGGCTGCCGCAGATATTATATACATATACCCCTATAGGTATAAAGGAGACTTTGATGAAAAAACTGGAAAAATTACTGGAATGGGGCGGAATAAAGAAAGATATTATATTTCTTGCAATATCAGGGCTTGCCCTCCTTATGAGCCTCGTAGGCTGGGAGCCGTTTCCGTTCGGCGTTTCGTGGATCGCGATCGTGCTGTGCGGTATCCCTATTATTTTAGAGGCGGTCATTGGGCTCATTACTGCATTCGATATCAAAGCAGATGTTCTCGTTTCTATCGCTTTGATAGCCTCAGTGGTGATCGGAGAGGACTTTGCCGCAGGGGAAGTGGCATTCATTATGCAGCTTGGCGGGCTGCTGGAAGAGCTTACGGTCGCAAAGGCGCGCGCCGGGATTGAAAAGCTGGTCCATTTGACGCCGCAGACTGCCCGGGTATTATCGGAGGACGGAGAGAACATCGTTCCCGCGGAGGAAGTACGGGTAGGAGACATTCTCCGCGTCCTTCCCGGAGAGACCGTGCCTGTTGACGGCGTGATTCTATCGGGGCAGACCTCCGTCAATCAGGCGGTCATGACAGGAGAATCGCTCCCGGTGGACAAAGCAGCCGGAGACGAGGTATCCAGCGGGACCGTAAATCAATTCGGTTCTTTTGATATGAAGGCAGCAAAGGTAGGGGAAGACAGCTCCATCCAGAGGATGATTCGTCTTGTGCAGTCTGCCGATGCGGGAAAGGCAAAAATAGTCGGACTTGCAGACCGCTGGGCAACATGGATCGTCGTTATCGCGCTTTCTGCTGCCGGACTCACATGGCTTCTGTCGGGCGAGATCATTCGCGCGGTGACTATCTTGGTCGTATTTTGTCCGTGCGCGCTTGTATTGGCGACGCCCACAGCGATCATGGCGGCGATCGGGAACGCGACAAAGCATGGCTTTCTCGTGCGTGAGGGCGACGCGCTTGAGCGCCTTGCGTCCGTGAAAAAGATCGCCTTTGATAAAACGGGCACCTTGACCTATGGAACGCCTCAGGTAATGGAAATAAAAAGTGTTCTTCCCGGCCATTCGGAGCAGGCGCTCTATGCGCTTGCGGCCTGCGCGGAAAAACGTTCCGAGCATCCTCTTGGAAAGGCGGTCGTGCGCTGCTATCAGCAGGAAAGCGGGGAAGCGGCTCTGGAACCCGAGCAGTTCCGAATGGTTCCGGGGCGCGGCGTGGCTGCGGTCATTGACGGGCAGGAGATCCTTGCAGGAAACAAAGCGCTGCTTGCCTGCTCGAAGATACAGATTTCGGAAGAATTATGCCGCGCTGCGGAGCAGTCCCTCGAAAAGGGGTGTACGGTCATTTATATAGCCATAGGCGGGAAAGAGGCGGGCTATCTCGCGCTGGCCGATACGCTGCGTCCGGAAAGCGCCGGCATGATCGGCTCCCTTGAAGGACTCGGCGTTCAGCCGGTGCTTTTGACGGGAGACCATGAAAATGCCGCGCAAACGATCGGGCAGCAGCTCCATATCAGCGAGATACATGCAAATTGTCTTCCGGAAAACAAACTGGAACAGATCGGAGCCTATCAGGCGGCGGGACAACCGGTCTGTATGATCGGGGATGGCGTAAACGACGCTCCGGCCTTGAAAAAAGCGGCTGTCGGCATCGCAATGGGGGGAGTGGGAAGCGATATCGCCGTAGATGCCGCGGATATTGCGTTGGTAGACGACGAGGTGAAAGAGCTGCCGCATTTGCTGGCCCTCTCCAAAAGAATGATGGCCACGATCCAATGCAACCTTACCTTTTCCCTCAGCCTGAATTTTCTCGCGATCGTCTTGGCTATGACGGGAATACTCGACCCGGTATCCGGCGCGCTTGTACATAATGCAGGCTCTGTGCTCGTTATCATCAATTCTGCGATTCTATTGAAATGGAGGAAAAAGAAATGACCGTCAATATCGTTGCGCTTGTGATCGGAGCGCTTATCCTGACTGCGGGCCTTTATTATCTTGTTCGCGGGAAAACGACAGGGATTCCCGGAAAATATATGGCGCAATCAGCGGGATCGGCGCTGCCGTCATCGCTATCTTCGTAATAAAGCTGCTGATAGAGCTTGCCGGAGCTTAACGCAACGCATAAAAATACCGCGTATTTTGATACGCGGTATTTTTACAGCTTTCGTTCAGCTGTTTTTCATCACAACGGTCTCAAGCGTATTGGCCACATCCTCGCATGCGTCACAGCAGCCCTCAAAATAGTTAAAGGTCTTGGACCATACCATGATCTCGACCGGATCGGTGGAATTGACGTGCAGGTCACGCATCGCGCGGGTATAAAGCTGGTCGCCCTCTCCCTCGAGGTCATTGATCTCAATGATATAATCGCTCAGAGAACTGGATTTCTTGAAATTGCGGAATTCCTGTATCGCTTTTTTCAATGAAGAACAGCAGGCGGCAATAATATCCATGAATTCCAGCGCTTCAGGACGGATGCTCTGAATATTGAACGTATAGATTTTTACGATGACGTCCTCAAGTGCATCGGTCACATCGTCGATCCTCTGCGCGATCTCGGTCACGTCTTCCCGTTCGATCGGCGGAAGAAACTCGCGGATCAAGGCTTTCATCATCTCGTGCTTTGCCTGATCGGCGGTGTGCTCGATCTTGTGTATCGTGTTCATTGCTTCCTCCACTTTATCAGGCTCAAAGCTGCGCAGAGTATCGCCCAGCAGGGAAGCGGCGGAGCAGGAATAATCCACCATATTGACAAATGCGTCAAAATAATCAAAACTGTGTTTTTTTGCCATTTTTAAAATCCTCCAGCGGTGTTTGAACCGATCAAAATACTGCCATGAACAAAAGAGCCATTAAAAAGCCGATGACCCCGCAGCCGGGGAAAGTAAGGATCCACGCCATGAACATTTCCTTTACAACGCCCCAGTTGACGGAAGAAACGCGGCGTGCCGCGCCTACGCCCATGATCGCGGTGGTCTTTGTATGCGTCGTACTGACGGGAAGTCCCGTAAGCGACGAGGCAAGCAGACATACTGTTGCGGACATATCTGCATCAAAACCCTGATATCCTTTCAAATGTACCATATCCATTCCGACGGCCTTGATGATACGATATCCTCCGATAGAGGTGCCGAGCGCCATAACGGCGGAGCAAAGAATCATCAGCCAGATCGGAATTTCAAAAGTCGTGACATCTGCCTGTCCTTTTGCAAGAAAAATGCCGAGCAGGAAAACACCCATAAATTTCTGCCCGTCCTGCGCGCCGTGCATGAACGACATCGCGGCGGCGCCGCCGATCTGTCCATAATGAAAGAAGCGGCTGGTTCTGCGTCTGTCTTTATATTTACAGACGGCTGCGGTAAGCTTTGCGGAAAGCCAGCCAAGGCCAAAACCAAGCCCTGTGGAAAGAGCAAGGCCATATAGAACCTTGACCCATTCTGCGCCGTTGATCCCGCCAAAACCGCCATGCATAGCGATGGCCGCGCCTGAAAGCCCGGCAATCAGCGCGTGACTTTCGCTGGTCGGGATGCCAAAGCGCCATGCGACGGTCGCCCACGTCACGATCGCCACCATCGCCGCGCAGAGCGCGACGAGAGCTTCGTGGGAATCGCCGCCGAAATCCACCATGCTGTATATCGTATAAGCAACGGTAGCGTTGATCATCGTCATAACGAGCACACCGAGAAAATTAAAGACGGCAGCCATAAGGATAGCCGGCTTCGGCTTCAGGGCACGGGTAGAGACGCACGTCGCGATCGCGTTAGGCGCATCGGTCCAGCCGTTTACGAGAATAACGCCCAGCGTCAGGATGACCGTAATCAAAAGAGCGGGGTTAGACCCAAGCTGAGAAATAAATTCTGAAAATGAGATCGTCATATCACTTTTCCCCTGTTATGGAAAATTTATGCCATTTAAAAGTATATCATAAATAATAAAGAAATTCTAAACTGAACAAAATTTTTTTCTATATTTCCGTAGACGTCACGGCTCAGGGAGGCATCTCAAAATAGGATTGAAAAAGAATGAAAAGAAGTATACAATAAACGGTATCAGGTAGCAAAGAAAGGCACAATATATGGAGCTGAAACTCGCTCCGCTGTTCAGCGGGTCGAAAGGTAACTGCATCTATGCAGGTACGGAAAGGTCTAAAGTACTTGTGGACGCAGGATATTCCTGCACGAAGATCGTGTCGGAATTAAAAAAGGTCGATATCCGAATGGAGGATATCGACGGCATTCTGGTCACGCATGAACACAGCGACCATATCGCGGGGATCGGCGCGATCTCCCGTAAATTTGATATCCCGGTTTATGCGAACGCCCAGACATGGGCAGAAATGGAAAAACGTCTCGGCGATGTGCAGAGCAAAAATATCCGCGTGATCGACGAACAGGATTTTTATGTCGGAGAGTTGTGTGTGCAGCCCTACGAAATATCGCACGACGCGGTTCGGCCGTTCGGTTACAGCCTTACGGCAGGAGGAAAAAAAGTCAGTATCATGACGGACCTTGGCAGGGTCACGGAAAAAATGCTTGCGCAGGTCGCCGGATCGTCTATCGTACTTCTGGAATCCAATCACGATGTCGAGATGCTGAAATGCGGCCCTTATCCCTATTATCTCAAACGGCGCATCCTTTCGGCACATGGCCATCTTTCCAACGATGATGCGGCACAGACGGCAATGCGTCTTGTGGAAGCAAATGTAAGGGGCGTCCTTTTGGGGCATCTTTCGGAAAAGAATAATTTTTATGAGCTTGCATACGAAACGGTGTGCGGCTTTCTGCGGCAGAACGGTGTGATAGTAGGCAGACACGTCGCGGTGGCGATGGCCAAGCGCGAGGGTGTAACGGGAATATACGCCGCGGTATGATCGTTTATGAAAATCAAAATCATTTGCGTAGGAAAATTAAAAGAAACGTTTTATGAACAGGCGCAGGCAGAGTATGCGAAAATGCTCAGCCGCTTTTGTACGCTTACCGTTGAAGAACTGCCGGACGAACCGTTGACGAACGTAAAAGGGGAAAAAGCGGAGGAAGCCGTGCGAAACGCGGAGGGAACGCGTATCCTGAAAAAATGCGAGGGATATGTAGTCGCCTGCGACGTGCGCGGAAAGGAACTGGCGTCGGAGGAATTTGCTCAGAAACTGGACGGCCTTATGTCCGGTGGAGCGGGAACTATCACCTTTGTGGTCGGCGGCTCTCTCGGACTTTCGGGAGAGGTGCTCCGGCGGGCGGACCTGCGCCTCTCCATGTCGCGCATGACGCTCCCGCACCGTTTGTTCCGTATCGTGCTGCTGGAGCAGATCTTCCGCGCTTTTAAGATCATGCGCGGGGAGACCTACCATAAGTAATTATATTTTGAGATTTTTTTGAAAACAGGACGTAGTATAAGATAACTGACCACAAAAGGAGAAAATCAAAATGGCAGAAATCAGGAAAGAAGAAGGCAAATTTCTGGTGGACGGCAGGGAAGTGGACTTCAGTACGCTCAAACAGGTTCAAAAACTCGACGATGCCGAACTGGATCAGGTAGGCGGCGGAATAAAGATTTTTGTGAAAGATCATTGGTATGGTCCGGATTATCTGGTTTGCGGCGGCTGCGGCAGCAAAAGCTGGACGATCATCGGCGCGAGGGAGCCGAATGAGCTTCAACTGCGCTGCGATAAATGCGGACGAGTATCATGGGAAAAAATAGATACCTGACAAAAAAGAAACACTTTTCCAAACATAGCGAGGAGAGCCGCGTGCAATATTGCACGCGGCTTTGTTTCTTGTTATAATAAAAGTTCGTAAGAGAATTGGGAAAGAGGTTTGTCATGGCAGAAAACGAATCAAAGAATTTTATCGAAGAGATCATCGAGAAAGACCTTGCCGGGGGAAAGGAAAAGACAGTCGTCACGCGCTTTCCGCCCGAACCGAACGGCTATCTGCACATCGGGCATGCAAAATCCATCTGTCTGAATTTCGGGCTGGCAGAAAAATTCGGAGGGAAATGCAACCTGCGTTTTGACGATACCAATCCCGTCAAGGAAGATATCGAATATATTGAAGCAATCAAGCGCGACATCGAGTGGCTGGGCTTCCATTGGGCGGACGAAGTTTACGGCTCGGATTATTTTGATTTCATGTATGAGTGCGCGGAAAAGCTGATTGAAAAAGGACTTGCCTATGTGGATGACCTTACGCCCGAGGAAATGCGGGAATACAGGGGAACGCTCACACAGCCCGGAACGGAAAGCCCTTACCGCAGCCGTACGCCTGAAGAAAATATGGATCTGTTCCGGCGCATGCGTGCCGGAGAATTTCCCGACGGCGCAAAAGTGCTGCGTGCAAAGATCGATATGGCCTCTCCAAACCTCAATATGCGCGATCCTGCCATTTACCGCATCGTGAAAACGCCGCACCACCGTACCGGAGATCGGTGGGTGATCTATCCGATGTACGATTTTGCGCATCCTCTTGAGGATGCTTACGAGGGCGTTACGCATTCGGTGTGCACAATGGAATTTGAAGACCACCGCCCATTGTATGATTGGGTAATAGAGAAATGCGAATGCGAGCATGTGCCGCATCAGTATGAGTTTGCACGCCTCAATCTGACCAATACGGTCATGAGCAAGCGCTATTTGAAAAAGCTGGTGGACGACGGCGTCGTTTCCGGTTGGGATGATCCGCGTATGCCCACGCTTTCCGGCGTGCGGCGCAGGGGCTATACGCCCGCTGCGATCCGCGATTTCTGCGAGCGCATTGGTGTGGCAAAGGCGGTATCGGTGGTCGACGTGCGCCTGCTCGAGCATTGCGTGCGTGAAGACCTTAACGCGCATGCGCCGCGTGTGATGGGCGTGCTCCGTCCGCTCAAGCTTACGATAGAGAACTACCCGGACGGAAAAACGGAACTGCTTACGGCGGAGGACCTGCCGGGCGGGGAAAGCACGCACGAAGTGCCATTTTCGAAGCATCTTTTTATCGAGCAGGACGATTTTATGGAGGTCAGGCCGAACAACAAATATTTCCGGCTGTATGTGGGCGGTGAGGTTCGCCTGAAAAATGCTTATATCATCAAATGCGAGCGCGTTGTAAAGGATGCGGACGGGAATATCGAGGAAGTTGTGTGCACCTACGATGAAACGACCAAGTCAGGCGGGGAGAACAGCGGACGCAAGGTAAAGGGAACGCTCCACTGGGTGGAGCGCGATACTGCGGTCCCGGCTCAGGTACGTCTGTACGACTATCTGTTCACGGAACAGGAGGACGGCGCCTATGCCGCCAATCCCAATTCGCTCACCGTGCTGAAAAATGCGGTGATCGAGCCGCATATCAGAAATGCGGAAAAGGGCGGGCGTTTCCAGTTCATGCGGCAGGGGTATTTTTGTATCGATACGGAAGACACCACGGAAGATAAACTGGTGTTCAACCAGATCGTGAGCCTTAAGGACAGCTTTGCAAAAACGATGGCAAAATAAAAGAGAACGGCGAAGAGCTTTTCTTACGGAAAGCGTACGGAGCAAAATTTTGAAAGGAACGGTATTATGGAAATCAGAACAAGATTCGCGCCCAGCCCAACGGGTTATCTGCATATCGGCGGCCTGCGGACGGCGCTTTATGCCTATCTGTTCGCGAAAAAGAACGGCGGGAAGTTTATACTGCGCATCGAGGATACGGACCGGGAACGCCTTGTAGACGAAGCAAGCGAGATCATCTACCGCACGCTGAAAGATACGGGGCTCGTTTACGATGAGGGTCCGGATGTAGGCGGGGAATACGGGCCGTATATCCAGTCCGAGCGCAAGGATATCTATCAAAAATATGCGGAAGAGCTTGTGAGGCGCGGCGCGGCTTATTATTGCTTCTGTACGAAAGAACGCCTTTCCGGACTGCGCGCAGAGTGTGAGGCCAAAGGAGAGCAGTTCAAATACGATAAGCATTGCCTTTCTCTCACACCGGAGGAGATCAAGGCGAAGCTCGACGCAGGCGAGCCGTATGTCATCCGCCAGAATATCCCGACAGAGGGAGAAACGACGTACAGCGATATGGTATACGGAACAGTCACGGTGCCGAACAGCGATATGGAAGACAACATTCTGCTGAAATCGGACGGCTACCCGACATATAACCTCGCGAACGTGGTGGACGACCACCTGATGAAAATCACGCACGTCATCCGGGGAATCGAATATCTTTCCTCTACGCCGAAATATAACCTGCTCTATGAAGCGATGGATTGGGACGTGCCGGAATATATCCACCTGCCGCCGGTCATGCGCGATAAGCACGCCAAGCTCTCAAAACGTCACGGCGACGCGTCCTACGAGGACTTTGTGGAAAAGGGCTTTCTTTCGGGCGCTATCCTCAATTATATCGCGCTGCTCGGGTGGAGTCCGTCGGATAATCAGGAGATATTCACCCTCCCAGAGCTCGTGCATGCGTTCGACGTATCGGGCGTCAGCAAAAGCCCGGCGATTTTTGATGTGGAAAAGCTGAAATGGATGAACGCGGAATATATCCGTGCCCTTTCGGAGGAGCAGTTTATTGAAATGGCGATGCCGTATTTCGAGCAGGCTATCGATCCGGACAAATTCGACCTGCCGCTCATCACGCGGCTCATCCAGCCGCGCCTTGAGGTGCTGACAGAAATACCGGATAAGCTCCGTTTTCTTTCTCAGCTGCCGGATTACGACATCAGCCTCTATCATCATAAAAAAATGAAGGTCACGCCGGAAAGCGCACTCGTATATCTCGAAGCCGCTTATCCCGTCCTGCGCGATCTTCCGGATTTCACAGAAACAATGATACACGATTCCATGATGGAGCTTGTGGAAAAGCTGGGGGTAAAAAATGGACAGCTTCTCTATCCGCTGCGCGTCGCGGTGTCGGGAACCCCGGTCACGCCGGGCGGCGCGATCGAGATCGCTTACCTGCTCGGAAAGCACGAGACACTGTCCCGCATCGAGACGGGCATCGCCAAGCTGAAAGAGGCGCTTGTATAAGCGGTAACGAGCAGACACCGGAAAAGGACCCGAAAGGATCCTTTTTATTTTCCGCACGGTTGGCAATCCGTTTGACTTCAGAAAAAATAAGTGCTACCATTTAATTAGCATAAGCTAACTTTGCGCGTATATCAATAAATGCGGAGGTATTGAACAATGATGCAATATACATTAAAGGTCGACGGAATGCAGTGCGGAATGTGCGAAGCGCATATCAACGACACGGTGAGAAAGGCGGTCCCCGTAAAAAAGGTTCATTCGTCGCATACAAAAAAGCAGACGGTCGTCATTACGGAAGAGGCGATCGACGAGCAGGCATTAAGAGAGGCGATCGACCGGACGGGCTATACAGTTTTGTCTGTTGAAAGCGGCCCGTATGTTAAAAAAGGGCTTTTTTCCCGGAAATAGTTTCTTTGGCCTATCTGCCGGAAGGCTTGACTTCTGTACAAAAGGTAGGCTATAATAACTTGATGTAGCGTCCTTGCTCTGCGGACAAAAGCAGGGCCATTAGTCCAGAAGGAGGTGAATCACGGATGATAAAGTACGAATCCATGTACATTTTGAAGCCGGATATGGAAGAGGAGAAGAAAGATGCTCTCGTAAAGCGCTTTTCCGATATCGTCGAAAAAAGCGGCGGTAAAGTGGAAAAGATCGACGAATGGGGCAAAAAGCGTCTTGCCTACCCTATCCAGTATATCAACGACGGCTACTATGTGCTGATGACGTTCGAAGCGGAACCGACTCTTCCGGCCGAGCTTGAAAGAAATTACAAGATTGCCGACGATGTGCTCCGCTATATCGTAATCAATCTCGAAGAGCAGAAAGCATAAGTAGAAATTGCGCGGATTTTTTGCGCCTAAAAGACCAAACGAAGGATGGTTCCAAGATGAATAAAGCGATTCTGGTTGGAAATTTAACGAGAGATCCGGAACAGCGTACAACGCCCTCGGGCGTTTCTGTAACGAGTTTTACCGTCGCGGTCACCCGCCGGTACAAATCGCAGGACGGAACGCAGCAGGCTGATTTTATCAACTGTGTAGCATGGCGTTCAACGGCGGAGTTTATTGCAAAATATTTTACAAAAGGTTCCCGGATCGGTATAGTAGGAACGATACAGACGCGTACGTACGACGATCAAAACGGCGTGCGGCGTTATGTAACGGAGGTTGTTGTAGACGAGGCCGAGTTTGTGACGAGCAAGGCTCAGAATCCGGGCGCTACACGCGGAGACGCACAGCAGCAGCCGGCCGCCCAGCAGCCGAGCGCGGACGATCTGTTCGCGGAGGAGTTGTCGGATTTCCAGCCGCTTGACGACGCGGAACTTCCGTTCTGACCGGAAAAACGGTCGGGCCGCCCGTACGCTGAAAAGCTGCGGAGCGGATCTTAAGCAAAGGAGATGTCTCAAATGAGCGAAGAAAGAGCGAGAAGACCGATGCGCGCACGGCGCCCGAGAAGAAAAGTATGCGCCTTCTGCGCGGACAAATCGGAATTTATCGATTATAAAGACGTTGCGAAGTTAAGAAAATATTTGACGGAGCGTGGAAAAATCACGCCGCGCCGTGCTTCCGGCACCTGCGCGAAGCACCAGCGCGAGCTTGCGACCGCGATCAAGCGGGCAAGAGTCATGGCGCTTCTGCCCTATGTTTCAGACTGACGCCGTCTGCACGCTGTGTTAGTAAAAGCAAAATAAAAGAGAGACATATCAAAAAAGATATGTCTCTTTTTCATTCGTTTCCCTTTGTACGCTACTCATACGCTTCCGTTTATGATATACTATAAAAGATGGATATTCGCTATGAAAATGGAGCGGCGCTCCTGCAAACGGAGTGCTTTGAACCACGGCACATTTTTGAAAACGGGCAGGCGTTTCGCTTTTTGGCCTGTGGGGAAAACGCTTATGAAGGCGTGGCATACGGGCGCTTTCTGCGTGTGGAAAAAATACCGGAAGGTGCGCGCCTCTTTCCCTGCGTACAGCAGGATTTTGAAAATGTGTGGAAACGCTATTTTGATTTGGAGCGGAACTATGCGTCGCTCTTTTCCGGCTGCCGCGACAGAACCCTGAAGCAAGGGATTGAATACGGCTGTGGCCTGCGGGTCCTAAATCAGGAGCCGTTCGAAACGCTGATCTCATTTATCATATCCGCCAACAATCATGTGAAGCGGATCCGGGGGATCATCGAGCGTATTTGTGCCCGGTGTGGAGAGCCGTTTGTCTTTGAGAACAGGACGTGGTACCGGTTTCCGCGTTCGGAAGAGCTTGCGCGGCTTTCTGTAGAAGAACTCGCCGAATGCGGCAGCGGCTATCGGGCGCCATATATCAGGGAGGCGGCGCAAATGGCGGCGCAGGGCTTTCCGCTTGACAGCCTTCGCAGCCTCTGTTATGCGGACGCAAAAAAGGAACTGATGGCGATCCCGGGCGTAGGGCCGAAAGTGGCGGACTGTATCCTGCTTTTTTCACTCGGATTTGCAGATGCTTTTCCGGCGGACGTTTGGATAAGGCGCGTGCTTCGTGAACATTATGGCTTTACCGGAAACGACAGACAGATCTACGGCTTTGCACAAAAGCGGTTCGGGAAATGCGCAGGCATCGCGCAGCAATATTTATTTTTCTGGCGGCGGGAAAACAATGGAGAAACGGCCGCCGGATCGTGAAAAGATAGGGAGATTTAGTATGAAGCTTCTTGTAGATACACATACGCATACGGTGGCGAGCGGGCATGCATATTCTACTCTGCGTGAAAATGCGCTGCTTGCCGCGCAAAAGGGCCTGGAGGCATTCTGCTGCACAGATCACGGCCCCGGACTTGCGGGCAGCGCGCCGGATTACATCCTGAGCGTCCTGCAAGGCGTGCCGGATACCCTTGAAGGCGTGCGTATGATCCGCGGGTGTGAGCTCAATATCAAGACCTATGACGGCGGCGTTGATCTTTCTCACAAATACATTGAAAAAACGGAGTTTCTGATCGCTTCCATGCACGAGGTTGTGATCGCGCCGGGAACGGAGGAACAAAACACGGCGGCCCTCGTCGGTGTGCTGCAAAACCCGTATGTCGATGCGGTCGGGCATCCGGGCAACCCGCATTATCCTGTTCATATTGAAGAAGTGGTGGATGCCGCGAAGCGTTGTGATAAACTGATCGAGATCAACAGCCATTCTTTCAGCCATCGCAAAGGAAGCGACCGGATATGTCCGCAGTTTATCCGGCTGTGTAAACAAAAAGATGTGCGCATCACCGTTTCCTCCGACGCGCATATCTGTTATAACGTCGGGGATTTTGAAGACGCCGTGCGGGCGCTTGAAGCGGAAAGCTTTCCGGAGGAACTCATCGTGAGCCGGGATTTGCAGGCTTTCAGGGAATATTTGGAAGAACGTAAACGAAGGATCTGCCAGTAAGGAGGCTCTATGGCATATAAAACACTATACCGCGTGTTCCGGCCTAAGACCTTTGACGAGGTTTATGGACAGCAGCACATTACGGACATCTTAAAAAAACAGGTCATGACCGGTCAGGTCGCTCATGCCTATCTGTTCTATGGCCCGCGCGGAACGGGAAAAACGAGTACTGCAAAAATATTCGCGAATGCGATCAACTGTCTTGCTCCGCAGGATGGAAATCCCTGCGGCAAATGCGAGGTGTGCGCGGGTGTGGCAAACGAGGCATTCGTCGATATCGTCGAGATCGACGCAGCATCCAATAACAGCGTGGATAATGTCCGCGATATCCGCGAAAAGGTGTCGCTTCTGCCGGCACTGGGGAAATATAAGGTATATATCATAGACGAAGTCCACATGCTTTCGTCCGGGGCGTTCAACGCGCTCCTGAAGACGCTCGAGGAACCGCCCGCACATGCGGTGTTTATCCTTGCAACGACGGAGATACGGAAGCTGCCTGCAACGATCCTGTCGCGCTGCCAGCGTTACGATTTCAAGAGGATCACAGAGGAAGATATCGTCGCCCGCCTTCGCGAGGTGGCGGAAAAGACAGGGCTCCAATATGAGGAAGACGCGCTCACAATGATCGCGCAGTCCGCAGAAGGTGCCATGCGCGACGCGCTTTCCGTTATGGATCAATGTATCGCCGGGCAGGACACGCTTACCCTCGCCCATGTGAATGAAGCAATGGGGATCGCCGATACAAAGCGTACGCGGGCGCTTTGCGATGCAGTTCTTTCCGAGACGCCGTCCGAAGCGCTTACCTTGCTCAGCGAGATGCTGCATGATGGGATCGAGCCGCATAATATTCTGCGGGATATCATTGTAGAACTGTCCGGACAGCTCGCAAAGGAAGCGTCGGATGCCTACCGCTGCGCGAATCTGCTGCGTGTGCTCGAGGTGTTTATCTATAATCAGAATATCCTGCGCTACGCGGCAACGCCGGATGCGGTATTGATTGCAGCAGTGGTACGTGCGGCTATGAATACGACGGATGTGGATACGGAGGATATAGAGCTTAGATTGAAAAAACTGGAAGCACGGGTAGAAAAGCTCGCCGCACAGGTCACAGCTGTTCCTGCCGCCGCACCCGCCGTGCAGCAAGAAAAGGAAGCTCCGCAGACAGTTCCCATGCAGGAAGAGATACCCGGAACGCGGGAGCTTCCGTCCGGTGCTGAAAAAGCGGAAAAACAGGCGGAGAAAAAAGAACAGGCCTCTGTGCCCGACGCACAGAAAGCACTCAGGCAATTCCGTGCAAAGATCGAAGAAAAGATACCCGTACTTACCCCGGCCGCTGCTGCGGTAAAAACGCTCGACATCAAGGGCAGCCTGCTCGGCGTCCTTGCGGATGAGGAAGACCGTATCCTTGTCGATATGCTGTGCAAGGAAGAATATCTTTCCCAGATGGAAAGCATCACGCAGGAGATATTCGGGAGGGCGATGACGATAGAGCCGAGATACGGAAAAAAGGAAGAAAAAAGCATGGAACAGCAGCTATTTGACCTTTTTGGAAAAGATAAAGTTGTGATAAAATAGTAAAAAAGATTTGGAGGAGCTTGAAATGGCAAGAGGAGGATTCCCGGGCGGGATGAATATGCAGAATATGATGCGGCAGGCGCAGCAGATGCAGGCAAAAATGCAGCAGATGCAGGCGGAGCTTGAGGAACGCGAGGTAGAGGCGACCGCAGGCGGCGGCGTCGTGCGCGTGGTCGCAACGGGAAAGAAGATGATCAAAAGTATCGAGATACAGGAAGCCGCAGTAGACCCGGACGATGTGGAGATGCTGCAGGATCTCGTGATCGCAGCGGTCAACGAAGCGCTTTCCAAGGCGGATGAAATGATGCAGACAGAAATGGGAAAGATCACGGGAGGAATGAACCTCGGGGGACTTTTCTAATTGAATCTGCAATCCTATCAAAGGCTGGTCGCGCAATTCTGTAAGCTTCCGGGAATTGGAACAAAGACGGCCCAGCGGCTTGCATACCACATCTTGAAAATGCCGGAAGCTGAAGTAAAGCAATTTGCGGCCACGATGTATGATGCGCGCCGAAAGGTCAGATATTGTAAAATATGCGGCAATCTATGCGAGGAAGAAGTGTGCAGCGTATGCGGGGACCCAAAGAGGGATCGTTCCGTCATTTGCGTTGTCAAGGATTCGCGGGACGTTTTTGCAATCGAAAAGACACACGAATACCGTGGACTCTATCATGTGCTCGGCGGAACGATCTCGCCGCTTGAGGGCGTCGGCCCCGACGATATCGCAATCGACAGCCTTCTTGAACGTATGGACGGCGAAGTAAAAGAAGTGATACTCGCCACCAATCCGGATGTACAGGGGGAAGCGACGGCGGCCTATATCAGCCGTCTGCTCGGCGGCTACGACGTTAAGGTGTCGCGTATCGCGCACGGGATACCGATTGGCGCGGAGCTTGAATACGCGGACGAGATTACGCTCGCAAAGGCGCTGGAAGGACGAACCAGTCTGTAAAGACGGGGAAACGAAACATGATATATCCAACGATAAAAAGCCTGTATGAAGCAGTCATGAGCTGTAAAGCGTGCAAGCTTTGGCAGACGCGGCAGAATGTCGTGTTCGGCGAGGGAGACCTGCATGCGGACGTAATGTTTATAGGGGAAGGTCCGGGCGCGCGGGAGGACGAGCAGGGCAGGCCGTTTGTCGGACCAGCCGGGCAGCTTTTAGAACGTATGCTGGGGGAGATCGGTCTTGCGCGCAGCAGCGTCTATATCGCAAACGTAGTCAAATGCCGTCCGCCGGGCAACCGTGACCCGCAGGACGACGAACGCGCGGCCTGTATCGGATATCTGCGCGGGCAGGTAGCGTTCATAAAACCAAAGATCATCGTATGCTTAGGGCGTATTGCAGCCGGAGCGATCTTAGGCCGGGACGTCAGAATGATGAAAGAGCACGGTTCGTGCGTTAAAGTAAAAGGCTTCTACATTATGCCTACATTTCATCCTGCTGCCTTGCTGCATAATCCGGATTATGCGGAATATGCGCGGCAGGATTTTCGTGTGCTTGGAGAATTATTGCATGAGACCGGTATCTCTTGAGCAGCTGTACCAAAAGATAAAACGGGCCTGCCCAAAACAGGAACTGGTTTTTGGCGATGGAAAACCGGGTGCGGAGATCATGCTGATCGGCGAAGCGCCGGGAAAAGACGAGGTCGCGCAAAAAAAACCGTTTGTCGGGCGTGCTGGAAAGAATCTTGCCGAGTTTCTCGAAGCGTCGGGGCTGAAACGGGAAGACCTCTACGTTACGAACGTTTGCAAATTCAGACCCACGAAAATAAGCGCGAAGAACACGGTGTCGAACCGGCCGCCTACCAAAGAAGAGATCCTTGCAGCCCGGCCGTTTCTGCACGAAGAGATCAGGCTCGTTTCGCCGAGGCTGCTCGTTACGCTCGGCAATACGCCGCTTCACGCTGTCTGGGATTTTTCAGTCAATATCGGCGGATGCCACGGAGCTGCGGAGAAGATCATGCTCGAAAAAAACGGTTATTGGCTGTTCCCGTTATATCATCCGGCCAGTATCATCTATAATCCGGCATTAAAAGAAACCTATATGTGCGATATTTCAAATTTAACGGTATGGGTCAATAAAAATCTGTGAATTTTGCACCGAAACATCATAGAACTTGCATTTTTCTAATAAAATGATATAATAGAAATGTAATATGTTCGTAACAAATGAAGAACGGCACTTACGAAAGATACGAAAAGCGCACGGAAGTGCGTTGTTTCATTCTTGAACGGAATTCGGGAAGGAATGAAGATACGGTCGGAGGTATAGGGCGTTTGGAGAAAAAAAAGCTATTTATCATGTGCGTGGTGATCGCGGTCACGGCAAGCTTCGTAACAGGCTTATTCGTATATTTCTATCAGGTATCCCAAATCAAAGGAAACGATATCCTGCTTGGAAAAGGGAGCTATCAGGATATCCAGAAATATATGGAGATCAGCGACCTTGAGACGATCATAAACGAGAATTATTATCAGGAGATAGAGCAGGATACGCTGGTGACAGGAACGCTCAAAGGGATGGTGGAATCGCTCGGAGATCCCTATTCTGTCTATTATACTGAAGAAGAATATAAAGAATTCAACCAGCAGACGGATGCAGACCTTGTAGGCATCGGCATCACAGCGGGGCCTTATCAGAAAACAGGGCATCTGAAGATCGAAAAGGTCTATTCCGGGAGTCCGGCGGAAACGGCAGGTCTTGCGGAAAACGACGTGATCCTTGCGGTCGATGGTGCAGATGTGGGCGGTCTGGATTATGAAAGCTCTCTCAATATGCTGCGCGGGCCAAGTGGAAGCTCGGTTAAGCTGACGGTACAGACAGGAACAGAAGCGCCGCGCGAGCTTGAAGTGGCTCGGGCAAATGTAGACGCGCAGCGTGTTACCTATACGATGCTGACAGACCAGATCGCGCAGATCGTTATTTCCGAATTTAACGGAAATTGTGTTGAGGAATTTAAAAATGCGGTCCAATTCCTGAAAGATCAGGGAGCGGAAGGCGTTTTGCTCGATGTGCGCGGCAACATGGACGGAAGCGTGCAGGAAGCGGTATCTATGCTCGATGAGATATTGCCCGGGGGCCTTGCCGCCTATACGGTCGGAAAAGGAGGCGCGCGGGAAGAGCTGACGGTAGACGCGGATTATTTCGATATTCCGCTTGTGGTACTGGTGGACGGCAACAGCGCATCAGCGGCGGAGGTTTTTGCCGGAGCGGTGCAGGACAGGGAACGCGGACAGATCGTAGGAACGCAGACCTATGGCAAAGGAGTCGTGCAGTCAGTCATTGATATGCCCTATTCGGGCGGCGGAGTCAAGCTGACGAATGCGCTTTATTATACGCCGGCTGAAAAAGCCGTCAACGACGGGATCACACCGGATGTTGTCGTATCGAATCCAGAGGGGCGGCTGACCTTTGAAACGGATGCGCAGCTGCAGCAGGGCATTACGGCGCTTGGAGAAATGATCGCACAGGGGTGAGTTATATGAGCAGGATCGGGATCATAGCAATCATTATCGAGGGAAATAAAGAAAGTGTGGCACGGGTCAATACGGTCCTGTCGGATTATTCGGAGATTGTGCATGCGCGTATGGGCGTACCGAACCACGAAAAAAATCTGAATGTGATCTCTCTTGTCGTGGAAGCGACGAACGAACAGGTGGGCGCGCTTACGGGGCGGCTCGGAAATATTCCGGATGTTACCGTGAAAAGCATGATGACGAATAAAACCTATTAATACGGAATACAAAAAGGCGGCATGCGCGGCGTCCATGCCGCCTTTTTGTATCTTTTTCGCCAACGCGGAAAAGGCGGGCTGCGCGCCGCCGAAAACAGTACAAAAGAGGATATCTCTGTAAAAAGAGAGATTTATTGATTAAAATAGTTTATTTGTGTTAGAATAGGGCTATGGATAAAAATCAGGAAATCATTGAACGGTTAAGAAAAGAATATGCGGACGTCGATTCCGCGCTCGAGTATGAGAACCCGTATGAGCTTTTGGTCGCGACGATTCTTGCCGCACAGTGTACAGACGTGCGCGTCAATATCGTTACGAAAGACCTTTTCAAGCGGTATCCGTCGCCAAAGGAGCTCGCGCAGGCGGAGCTTTCCGAAGTGGAGAACGCGATCAAGACGTGCGGCCTGTATAAAAACAAGGCAAAGAACCTGATTGCATGCGCGCAGCGTATTATGGAAGCCTACGGCGGCATTGTTCCGCATACGGAGGAAGAGCTTACAACGCTTGCGGGCGTAGGCCGTAAAACCGCCAACGTGGTACTCGCATTTGCATTCGGTCTTCCGGCATTTCCGGTGGATACACACGTGAAGCGCGTTTCCAACCGCATCGGCTTCGCGCATTCGAACGATCCGAATAAGGTGGAAGAGGAAGACAAAAAGATCATCAAAAAGGAAGATTGGTCAAAGGCGCACCACTGGCTGATCTGGCACGGCAGGCGGGTCTGCAAGGCGCAGAAGCCTCTGTGCGGGAAGTGTTGTATTTTGGACCTGTGCCCCTATACGGATAAAAATTTATGATAGTAGATAAAGTCAGGATCATCATCAAAGCGGGCGATGGCGGCAATGGAGCGGTCTCGTTCAGACGGGAAAAATATGTCAATGCGGGCGGCCCTGACGGCGGCGACGGCGGCAACGGCGGCAACGTCGTTTTTGCTGCAGACCCCGGTATGCGCACGCTGATGGATTTCAGATACCATAAAAAGTTTCGCGCGGAAAACGGAGAAAACGGCCGGAAAAAAAATATGCGCGGAAAGACGGGCGCGGATGTAGTCATCAGGGTGCCGGCCGGCACAGTGATTATCGATAAGGAAAGCGGGCGTGTCGTCGCAGACGTGCGCGGAACGGAGGAGATCACGGTGCTGCGCGGTGGACGGGGCGGCAAGGGCAACGCACGTTTCTCTACGGCGGTGCGGCAGACGCCGCGTTTTTCCACACCGGGAAAAAAGGTGCAGCCGCGTGAGGTCATATTGGAGCTGAAATCCATTGCGGATGTAGGCCTTGTTGGGTTTCCGAACGTTGGTAAGTCCACGCTGCTTTCAAGCCTTACCTCCGCAAAACCAAAGATAGAAAATTATCATTTTACGACCTTGGCCCCCAATCTTGGCGTCGTTAAATCCTATGATTACGATTTTATCCTTGCGGATATCCCCGGACTCATTGAGGGAGCGTCGGAGGGCGCTGGACTCGGGCACGATTTCCTGCGTCATATTGAACGTACGCGCATGCTCGCACACGTCCTTGATATCGCGGGCAGCGAGGGGCGCGACCCACTTGCAGATTATGCGGCGATCCGTGCAGAACTGAAAAATTATTCTCCACAGCTTGCAGAGCGGCCCGAGATCGTAGTCGCCAACAAAGCAGACCTGCCCGGCGCGGAGGAGAACCTTGCGCGTTTTCGCGCTGCCTATCCGGAAAAAGAGGTGTTTCTCGTCTCGGCAGCGGCTCATACGGGTCTTGATGAGCTGCGTGTTTCAATGATGAAGCTCCTGAAGACTTTGCCCGAGGAGGAAACGATCCGGGAAGACGGAGTCATCGAGGAATGGCAAATGGAGGATGAGGAGCTCACGTTTACGGTGGAACGGGGAGAGGACGGAATACTTGAGGCAAACGGTTCCCTTATCGAGCAGATATTTGCGCGTATCAACCCGGATGAGATAGACTCAATGCGGCACTTCCATAAGCTTCTGAAAGATATGGGCATTATCAGGGCACTGGAAAAGGCAGGCGCAAAGGACGGCGATACGGTGCGGCTGAATGGTGAGGAATTTGATTACGTGGAATAGCGCGGGCATAGTGTGAAGAGCCGGCGGAACTGCGGAAGAGGTGCTTTTATGATCACGAGCAAACAGCGTGCCAAGCTGCGCGGCATGGCACAGACGATAGAGCCGATCGTACATATCGGCAAAGACGGCATCACGGAAAATCTGGTGCGTCAGGCGGATGATGCTCTTACGGCGCGCGAGCTTATCAAAGGAACGGTGCAGCAAAACAGCAGCCTTACGGCACGGGAAGCGTGCGACGAGTTGGCGGAAACGCTGGGCGCGGAGGGCGTTTCGGTATTAGGGCGAAAATTTGTGCTGTACCGCAGATCAAAGGAAGAAAAGATAGAGATATAGGCATGGAGCAGTCCCAAAGTATTGCGATAGAGCAGGATGTCCGGCTGTTTCCGCGGCAAAAGCGTGTCGGGATATTAGGCGGGACTTTCAATCCCCCGCATAACGGACATATCGATATGGCGCGCAGGGTAAAGGGCGAGTTTTCGCTTGATGAGGTCAGCCTGATGCCATGCGGGAATCCGCCTCATAAAGACCACGGGCTTGCGCCCAAGGAAATGCGTTTGCAGATGACGCGCATGTGCGCTGCGGGAACAGATGTGAAGGTCCTTGATCTTGAGGTGAAGCGCTCCGGTTTTTCCTATACGTCCGAAACGCTTGCGGAATTGCGGGAAAAAGAGCCGGAGACCGACTATTATTTTATCGTCGGGGCGGATACGGTGTTTGAACTGTGCACGTGGCACGATTTTGAACGATTGTTCAAATTGACAAATTTTATCTGCGTCAGGCGGCAGAATTACGATCTGCTTGCGCTTGCAGCCGAGATCGCGCGGCTGAAGCAGGACTATGGCGCTCATATTTTTCTATCGGAATATACAGGTCTTTTCGTAAGCTCGTCCTATATCAGGCGGCGGGTGGCGGAAAGCCGCAGCATTGAAGGGCTGGTGCCCCAAAGCGTGGAGGAGTACATTCTTGCAAATGGATTATATCGCAAACCGTGACAGCATCGTAAAAGAGCTTGCGAGGCAGGTAAAAGGTGAAAAATTTATACATTCCCTTGGTGTGGAGGAGACGGCGGTGCAGCTCGCCCGCCGCTATGGGGAAAACGAAAAGAAAGCGGGGCTTGCAGGCCTGCTGCACGATTACACCAAGCAGAAAGACAATGTCCTGCTGGCAAAAAAATATAGGATCCCTTATCTTGTCGAAAAGACTCTGCACGGGCATACCGCGGCGGCAGTACTGAAAGAAAAGGGATATATAACGGATGAAGATGTGCTTTCTGCGATTCGCTGGCATACGACGGGGAGGGAGAATATGACCCTGCTCGAAAAGATCATATATCTGGCGGACTATATCGAACCCAACCGTGATTTTGACGGTGTGGAAAAGCTGCGCAGGCTTTCTTTTGAAGATATAGATAAAGCGGTGCTTTTCGGCCTGCAGATGTCGATCGGGCATATTTTAGAAAATAAAAGCCTGATCGATACAGACAGCGTAGGAGCCTATAATTATTACCGGAAGTTGCTTCCAAAGGAGGATATTTGATGGAGATATCAGAACGGGCAAAACGAATCGCGGAAATACTGGATAACAAAAAAGCACAGGATATCGTCATTCTGAAAGTAGCGGATATGACGATCATTTCAGATTATTTTGTGGTGGCGAGCGCGCCGAATGTATCGCATGTGCAGACGTTGGCGGAAGAGGTCCAGTTCAAGCTGCGTGAAGAGGAGGACGCGGATCCGATACGCACGGAGGGAGAACGGGAGGGCCGGTGGGTCGTGATCGATTATGGCGATGTGCTTGTTCATATCTTCCATAAAGAGGAACGTGAATTTTACCAGCTCGAGCGTCTGTGGAAGGTAGAAGGCAATTTTTATGACTATTCCGCCGGGCAGAAAAAACTGTGATCTTCCGATAAGGCCCCTGAACCAAAAAGGAGCGGAAACAGTCCTGTCGGAAATGCTTTGGCAGGCAGTTTTTGCGCCGGATGGATGCAAGCGGCCGGATCACAGAAGCATTACTGCTCCGGAGCTTTCCGTATATATAGGGTTGCGGCTTCCCCGGACGGAAAGACGATGAGTGCCGCGCAGCGGAACCAAACGGTGCAAGAGGCGCTGGTTTGTAAAAAATACTATTGGAAAATCACTGTTTTTCTGGTAAAATAAGAAACGACATAAAATGTCGCTTTACCACTGTCCGACGGTAGAGCGGCATTTTTTTGTTTTCGGACAAACGATCAAATGCTTGGGAGGAATTTTATCATGCCAAAAACAAAAAGAGAGGAGTTTATCTTTACCGCCATGACGTCTGGTCTGATGATTTTCATTATGGGAGTCTATAATGTCGCCATAAATAACAATGGACTTGAATATGCTTCTTTTGTACAGGCGGCGCGTACGTTTCCGCTTGAATGGCTGATTGGATTTTTGCTTGCCTTTTTTGTAGCGAATAAAACGGCGAAGCATTTCGCATTTCATGTCGTGACTCCGGCGGACAGAAAGATATTTGTCATACTGAGCATCCAGATCTTTACGGTATGCACAATGGTTCCTCTGATGAGCCTTGTGGGAACGATCGAGGCGCATGGCCTTACCTGCGATTTGCCTATCGTCTGGCTGAATTTCATCATGGCCTATCCGCTGCAGCTTTTGGTGGCAGGACCAGTATGCAGGCGTATCTTCCATAAATTATTCCGCGAAAAGAAAGATATGCAGGGAAAATATCCGCACAGAACATGAAACGGGATTTAGATAGAAAGGAACAGACGGATTTGGAAAGAAAGGAACACGCCGGCATTTTGCATCAAAAAGGGGCTTTCCGCCAAATACAGGCGTTAGCCCCTTCCATATATGATTTTATAGAAACACGTCTGCATCCATCGCTTTCAGGTCTTCCGAAATCAGGGGCTCAAATTCCATGTGCGCGAGGATATCGCGCTTAAGATCGACGCCCGGCGCGATCTCGGTGAGCATGAGGCCCTCTTCCTCCAGACGGAATACGCAGCGTTCCGTAATAAACATGACCTTTTGACCAAGCTCCTTTGCGCGCTTTGCGGAAAAGGTGAGCTGCTCGATCTCATGCTTGAACTTTTTGATGCTTCCTTCGTGAATGATATGCAGCTTTCCGTCCTTTACCTCGACCTCAAGCCCCTTTGCAGTAAACGTGCCGATAAAGTAAAGCTCGGGTGTAGACTGCGTGATACAGATAAACCCGCCGCAGCCCGCAATGCGGGGTCCGAATTTGCTTACGTTGATATTACCCTCCGGGTCAGCCTCCGCAAGTCCGAGAAATGCCTGATCGAGCCCGCCGCCATGATAGAAGTCAAATAACTGGTGCTGAAAAATGATTGCCTCGGGATTCAGCGTCGCACCGAACTCTACGCCCGAAAGGGGCGAACCGCCTATGCCGCCTGCTTCCACTGTCAGCGTGAAATCCGAGATGCCTTTTTCCTCTGCGACCGCGGCGATCCCCTCCGGCATGCCGATGCCGAGATTCACGACCCCGCCCTGCCGCAGCTCCTTTAAGGCGCGCAGGGCGATGATGCGGCGGGGCCCGGCCGGGGGTATAGGCATAGCACCCTTCGGCGCACGCTCCTGTCCGGAATAAGCCGGCTCATACGCGGTAAGAGCAGTCTGCGGATGAAATTTCATATCGCTTGTTTTTACGATGCAGTCTGCGAGTACGCCGGGAACGCGCACCGCGTGCGGCGGAATATCGTCCACGATCTCTTCCACTTGTACGATCACCTTGCCGCCCAGCGTATGGCAGGCCTGCGCAACGGAAAGCGCATCTGCGACAGCCGCTTCCTTTTCCATGCTGATGTTGCCGTTTCTATCCGCGCACGAGCCCCGCAGAAAAGCAAAGTCGATTTTGGGAAACGGCTTATAACGAATATATTCCCTGCCGTCCATTGTCACGATCTCGCTTAGCTCATCCTTTGAAATACTATTGAGCCGTCCGCCGGAAAAACGCGGGTCAACGAACGTATCAAGCCCGATCTGCGTCACAAGGCCGGGCCGCCGCGCTCCGATATCCCGCATAAGCTGTGCAATGACGCCCTGCGGAAGATTATACCCCTCGATATCCTCCGAAAAAATCATCTGCTGAAGCTTTGGCATCAGATTTAAATGCCCTGCTATGAGCTTTTTTACGAGCCCTTTGTGCGCAAGGCGGTTCAGGCCGCGTTCCCCGCCGTCACCCACAGAAGTAACGCTGATAAGCGAAAGGCCGCGGGGAGCCTGCGTCTCTAAAAAACGCTGCTCAAGCGCTGCGCACAGTTCGTCGGCCACTGCTGCCATCACAAAGCCGTTTGCGGCGATCACCGCGCCGTCATAAATCAGGTCCGCCGCTTCAACAGCGGTCATTATTTCTGGTTTCATAAGCCACCGTCCATTTCTGTTAAAATCATCACTCGTCTATTATCCAATAATGCGGCGGCGTTTTCAAGTGTATCCTTATTTTTGGCGTATCGTTCTGCGCTTTTTGCGCCCCTTTCGCTCAGTAAGAACGGCAGCTGCACTCATGACTGCGATAGCTGCGATGACAACAGAGAAAACGGCTAAAACTTCTTTGGAAAAGATGATATTAAGCATATATTTGTCCTCCTTTTTCGTTTTGATCGGAACCGATATTTCGATTGTAGATCATGTGCGTTACATCTGAGGTAAATAAGAAAAAAATTTCACATTTTTACTGTATTTCGCTGTGCATAGCCGTTTAAATATGAAAAAAGTGTGACAAAGCGCCGGAACGACCTATACAAAGCAGGGAGTTTAAGGTATAATATGGTCGTTATATCGAGTCTGAGAGGTACTATATTTGAGGAAGAAAATTGCATGGATCATAGCAGCTCTTATGATTCTTGTGCTTCCGGCAGCTGCATTTGCGGAGCCGGATGCACAAGCCTCGCAGGAGCCCGCCGCCTCGGAAGAGGCCCAGCCGGAGCCGGCCGATCCGCAGGCAACGCCAACCCCCGAACCCACCCCTACGCCGACGGCAACACCGGCGGAGACGATGGAAACGCGGGACGGCGGGCCGGAGGTCGATCTTTCACAGATCACGTCGACGTCGGCTATGCTCGTCGATGCGGATACGGGAGAGGTCCTGTTTGCCAAAAATGCAGATTGGACGATTTTTCCGGCCAGTACGACTAAGCTGATGACAGCGCTTCTGGTTGCGGAGAATTGCCAGCTCGATGAAATGGTCACATATACCGTCGATATGAAAACAGAGGTCAATAAATCGGCAGGGAGTATGATGGGCCTGAAGAATCTCGATGTCGATACACAGATATCCGTGAAAGATTTGTTTTATGGTCTGATGCTGTGCTCCGGCAATGACGCGGCGATCGTTCTCGGTATGCATATCGCCGGAACGGAGGAAGCGTTTGTCGGGATGATGAACCAAAAAGCGCAGGAGCTCGGCATGACGGGCACTCATTTCATCAACCCGCACGGTCTTTATATCCATAACGTCGGACAGGATCACTATTCGACTGCAGCGGATATGGCAAAGCTTGCCGTTGCTGCAAAAAAATATCCGGTGATCACGGAAGCGGAGAGCGTGCAGACTTATACGTATGAATCCATCAGCGGATTCTGCCAGATCGAAGGGCTGCCCGCAGATACGATCGAAAACTCCAACTATCTGGTGCATACGCCTGTGTCCAAGCCGGAATACGCCTCATGGCTGTATGAGGGTGCAAACGGCATGAAGACGGGCACTCTGGAAAATATACTGCCGCCCGGGGCAACGGAATATATCAAATCCTATGGCTGTCTGGTCGCATCCGCGTCCCGGAACGGCCTGAACCTGATTGCGGTCATTTTTGGAGACCTATCGGTAGGAGATAAGGAGGCGGGAACGCCGAACGCATGGGCGCGGTGGGATATCGCACGGTACCTGTTTGATTATGGGTTCAGCAGCTACGCAAAGGTAGACCTTGCGCAATACGCGGCTCCGGTGTCGCTCACCGAGCAGACAGAGGATTTTGCTGCCAATGACCCGGAAGACGGAACGCTCGAGGTAACGGCAGATCTTTCTGCGGTCTCGTCCAATACACAGCTGGTCGATGCTGAGACTGCGGCGGGTCTTGCGGATGGAAGCATCAGGCTTGAGGAAAAAAAGAATATTGAAGAACCGCTCAAGGCGCCGATCACAGAGGGGCAGCAGGTTGGATCAGTATCGTATCTTTTGAATGGACAGGAGCTTTATACAGCGCCGCTCATAGCGGGGCGGGACGTCTATCCGAAAGGAGAGGAAGCTGAGACGAGCGAGGAATACGGCGTTCCGGTATTCACATTCGAGTTGTGGTATTTATGGGTCATCATTCCGGCTGCGGCGATACTCATTCTGCTCATCATCCGTACTGTGAACCTTTCACGGCGCCGGGCGAGACGACACGCTGCGCGGGCTGCAGGCATGCGTTATTCAGGACGAAAAGGAACGGCTCCGGCCTCGCGGCGTCAAACAGGAGGCAGAAGCGGACGTTCATCCGGCGGCCGCAGACCTAAGCTTTAAAGACGGCAGTTCAAAGCGGTCCGAAAAAGGGCCGCTTTTTTGGTAGACGGAGGAAATAAAAATGGCTCGGCCAAAAATCATATATCCAAGAACAGGAGATGTGCAGACTGTATATCTGAAAAATGTGATAACACGGCCTAATATAGAGGTCGGCGATTACACGATGTACCATGATTTGTACAATGACCCCAAGGATTTTGAACGAAATAATGTGTTGTATCAGTATCCGGTCAACCACGATAAACTTATTATCGGAAAATTTTGCTCGATCGCCTGCGGCGCAAAATTTCTCTTCAACAGCGCGAATCACACCATGGCTTCTCTGTCGACCTATCCGTTTCCTCTGTTTTTTGAGGAATGGGGGCTTAAAAAAGAGGAGGTGTCAAAAGCGTGGGATAATAAAGGGGATATTCAAATCGGCAATGATGTTTGGATCGGTTATGAAGCAGTTGTTCTCGCAGGCGTTACGATAGGAGATGGAGCTATTGTCGGAGCGCGCGCAGTCGTTACGAAAGATGTTCCGCCTTATACGGTCGTCGCCGGCGTACCTGCCAAAATGATAAAAAAGCGTTTTGACGATGCGGTAATTGCCAGACTGTCCAAGCTGAAGTGGTGGAACTGGCCGGAGGAGAAGCTCAAAAGGAATATTCCGGCACTCCAGTCAGGACGCATAGAGTGTTTGGAAGATTGAGAGCCGGCAGTATGGTATTCCCATGTATATCTGTTTGCTGAAAATTTGTTCCTGTAAAAGAAAAACGGTATGGGATTTGCCCATACCGTTTTAGACTGCTTATTTCTTATTTCAGCTCCGCAAGAATCAGATCCGACATTTCCCGCGTTGAGACCGCATTTCCTCCCGCGGCGATATCTGCTGTACGCGCACCGCTTTTGAGGACCGCTCTGACCGCCGCCTCGATGGCCTGCGCTTCCTTTTCGAGATCAAAGGAATACCGCAGCATCATGGCGCATGAAAGGATCATGGCGATCGGGTTGGCCCTACCTGTTCCGGCAATATCGGGCGCGGAGCCGTGGATCGGCTCATACATCCCAAGCTTCGTAGAACCGAGGCTCGCGGAAGGCAGCATGCCGATAGAGCCGGTAATCATGCTTGCCTCATCCGTCAGGATATCGCCGAACAGATTGCCCGTTACCACTACGTCGAACTGGCGCGGGTTACGTACCAGCTGCATGGCCGCGTTGTCCACATACATGTGGCTGAGTTCAACATCCGGATAATCCTTGGCCACACGGTTCACTGTGTTCCGCCACAGGCGGGAAGTTGCGAGGACGTTCGCCTTGTCTACGCTTGTCACCCGTTTGTTCCGTTTGCGCGCGGATTCAAACGCAAGCCGCGCAATGCGCTCCACCTCGTAATCGTGGTAATTCATCAAATCGGAAGAGTAAGTAAGGTCGTCGCCGCCGCGCTCCCCGAAATACACGTCGCCCGTCAGCTCGCGCAGAATCAGGATATCGAGGTCATCGCCCACGATCTCGTCTTTCAGAGGGCATGCAGCCTTCAGCTCGTTATAAATGATCGCCGGGCGCAGGTTTGCGAACAGGCCGAGACCGCCGCGCAAACGCAGGAGTCCCTTTTCCGGCCGCTTGTCTACCGGGAGGTCGTCCCATTTTTCGCCGCCCACCGCCGCAAGAAGCACCGCGTCGCTCCTGCGGCAGATATCGAGCTGTTCCTCCGGGAGCGGATCGCCATATTTGTCGATTGCGATACCACCGGCGTCTACTTCAGTGAATACAAAGGTATGGCCATATAATTTCCCAATGCGCTCGAGCACGCGCACGGCTTCCTCGGAAATCTCAGGCCCGATTCCGTCTCCGGGGATTCTGGCAATTTTATATTCCATTCATTTTGTCCTCCAGTCATGTAAGCTTTAGATACACATCTATTATAGTACAAAAATAAATTAGACAAAAGAGGCGCTATGAAATAAAATAATAGCAGGAAAGGACGTACAATGAAAACAGGAATGTCAACAGCCTGCTTTTTCTGTCGGCTTTATAATGAAGAAGCAGTCAAAAAAATGGCGGAACTCGGGGTGCGGGATATAGAAATATTCTTTTCCGCCCTGTCGGAATACGAAAAACCGTTCACAGATGAGATTAGGCACATCACGCAGGGAGAAGACATACATATCCGCTCGGTCCATGCCCTGTGCACTCAGTTTGAACCCCAGCTCTTTTCCGCGCACCAGCGGCAGTATGAAGAAGCTCTCGATGTGTTTGAAAGGGTTACGGATGCGGGCGCAGAGGTCGGCGCGGAGATCTATGTATTCCACGGCCCGATGAACGTCAAACGGACCAGAGCATTTCACGTCAATTATGAGTTTACGGGGGAGCGCGCCGCAGTTCTTGCGGAGCGCGCAAAGAAAAAAGGACTTAAGCTCGCGTGGGAGACTGTTCATTGGTGCTGGTATGCGCAGCCCGGATTCGCGCGGGAGCTCATCCGCCATACAGACAGCGACAACCTGTATTTTACGCTCGACGTCAAACAGGCTGCGCAGTCCGGCTATGAGGTTATGGACTATCTGGATGACATGGGCGGCCGCCTTGCGCATATCCATGTATGTGATTACCGGAAAGACCCGGAAAAGGGAACCGTTCCCTGCCTGCCGTTTGAGGGTGAGATGGATTGGAGCGGAATGAGGAAAAAGCTTGACGAAATGGATTATCGGGGGATACTGATGCTTGAAGTCTATCCGGGTGATTACGGCTCTTATGACGATCTGATGCAGAATTATGACCGGGTCACAGAGTTTTTCAAATAAATACCGGCAGGAGGATTTCGATGAAAAAAAGTTTTTATGCCTATCTTTCGCGTATGCGGCACATCAGAAGATGGGGGCTCATGCGCAATAATATGGAGGAAAACGTAGCGGAACATACTTTCTCCGTCGCGCTCATTGCGCATGCCCTGTGCATCATTCGGAATACCTATTTTGGCGGCTCGGTAAGCGAAAAGGATGTGCTCGCCGCGGCGCTGTATCATGAGGCGGGCGAGGTCATCACGGGCGATCTGCCCACACCCATCAAATACTTTGACGAAAATATCACGAGATCCTATAAAAAAATAGAGCGGCATGCAGAGGATACGCTCGTTTCTATGCTGCCGGACGAGATGCGTCCGCAGATCGCGCCGTATGTGCGGCAAGAGGCGGATGAGGAAGTGCGGCTGCTCGTCAAAGCGGCGGACCGCCTCAGCGCATATATTAAATGCATGGAAGAGCTGCGCACGGGAAACCGTGAATTTGAAAAGGCATGTGCCCGCACGCGGGAGGCGGTAGAGGGCATGAAGCTTCCCGAAGTGGAGTATTTTATGGAGCATTTTCTCCCGGGGTATTCGCTTACCTTGGATGAATTGAATTGAGGAAAAAATGGCGACGATCAAAGATGTAGCGTCCGCAGCCGGCGTTTCTGTGGGAACGGTATCCAATGTGCTGAACGGGAAGACCAATAACGCCGGGCTTATCGAACGGGTGGAAGAAGCGATGGAAGCCCTTGGCTACCGTCCGGACGCAAAGGCGCGCAGTCTGAAGAATACCCGGTCGCGTATGATTGGATTCATTGTACCCAACATAGAACAGGCAGAACTGACAGCGCTGCTTTCCGCGGCGGAAGAACGTATGGAGGGATTGGGATACCACCTTACCGTCAAAATCAGCCGGAATAACCGCATATTGGAGCGAAAATGTATCGAGCAGCTCCTGATGGAACGCGCGGACGGGATCGTTCTGTATCCATGCGGGGAAAATGAAAGCTATCTGAAAGAAACCCTGCGTAAAGAGAAAACGCCGCTCCTGTTTGTCGGACCGGACGCGGAAGCTTACGGCGGCTCTTACATCAGTATCAAATACGAAAAAGCCTTTGCGAAGGCGCTGGAGGAATGCCGGCGCCGGAATGAGCGCCCCGCGTTCATTTTGGAACGCGGTATGATAAAAAAGGACGTGCTGGAAGAACTGTACCGGCATGATTTTCAAGGTGAAGCGGTCATACGGCAGATCGACTGCAGCGGAGAAAAAGGATTCCACGCCGCTTATACGCTTCTGGAACAAAGGGAAGATGTTGGAGCGATCATTGCCGGAAACGCGCCGATCGCACGGGGAACGCTGCGGGCCGCGCGCCTTTGCGGGAAAAATATTCCGGTTATTGCCGCGAAAGAACGCAGCTGGATAGAAGATGAGGAAGCATATTGTGCAGTGATCTATGCGGACCACCGCCGGGCAGGACGGTTGGCTGCGGAGAAAATCGTAAAAGCGGCGGAAGAAACTGCCGACCCCTGCCGGGAATACATCGATGCAGATTATAAAACGACAGCAGAGCTGAATACGGGCATTCCGGCGAAAAAAGAAGGCGGAAAGCTTGCGCTGTGCCTGTTTGATTGCCCTGTAACAGACGCGGTAAAACTCATGGCGGATATCTATAGCAGACGGACGGGAACACAGCTTGAGGTCAAAGCTCTGCCGTACGATGCGCTGAACGAACGGCTGGAACAAATCGGACGGGAAAAAAGTGCGGCGGAAGATATCCTGATGGCGGATATCGTATGGATGGAAGATATGGCCCGGGAAAACCGGCTTCTTTCTCTTTCGGGTCTTCCCAAAGGATATGCAGACGGCTTTTTGGATGCGCTTGTCACAAAATATGGAACTTTTGACGGAAAGCTTTATGGGCTTCCCGTTATGTCCGGTGCGATGATGCTGTTCTATCAGAAGGATCTGTTTGAAGACGTCGGTTTAAAACGGCTTTATCGCCGCCGATATGGCCGTGAACTGCTCCCGCCCGCAACATGGGAGGCCTACAATCGTGTTGCAGAATTTTTCACGCGGGAATATAATGAACGCTCACCCATACCATACGGTATCACTGCGATCAGGGGAAACAATATTTATACGACGATCGGCTTCCTGACGAGGCTCTGGGCCTGCGGGGGGGATGTGTTCCGGGGAGGCCGGATATGTATCAACAGTGAAAGCGCGCGCCGTGCGCTGAAAAATTTTGCGGAAAGCTATCGGTACGTCAGGAAAGACAAAATAATTTATAATTACAACGAGGCGGAACGCGAATTTATGAACGGGGAGAGCGCGATGATCGTAAGCTACGATTCGCACATGGTCAATGTCAGCGATTCTTCCAAGTCAAAAGTCGCAGGGAACATCGGCTGCGCGCTGATCCCGGGCAGGAAGCCCGTCTTGGGCGGATGGTACATGGGGATCAATCCATATAGCGAAAGAACCAAAGAGGCGCTTACATTCCTGCAATGGCTCTGCGGAGAGGGAGCCGCCGTTCCGTTTTCGCTTCTCGGGGGACTGTCTCTGCGGACAGACTGCATCCAGCGCGAAGATATGGCGGCAGTCTATCCATGGAAAAAATTTCTTTCGGAAACCTACGAGATCAGCCGCATGAGGACCTGCCCGGGAAATAGAATAAAAAGGGGTGTTTGGTCCGCATGCAATCATATCATCGGAGGAGAACTGGAGCGCTTGCTGGAAGAGAAACAGGGAATGGAAGAAGCGCTTGTAAATATGGAAGCCAGCCTAAAGCAGCTTTAGCATGAAAAAACGGTTCCGCGCGAATGAACCGTTTTTTTGCGCTTTTTTGAACACGAACAAAAAATATAAAATAAAAAAGTAGAATTCTGTAAAAACAAGTTGCACTTCATTTCCAAATATGATATCATGCAGATATGAAACGATTCATGAAACGATATATAAATCTGTCATATTTCACAAAATATTGACAGAAGCATAAAGCGGCGGCTATTTTGCGGAGGGAGGATCAGAATGAACGCGAGAGAAAGAGTGATTTGTGCATTGGATCATAAGGAACCGGACAGGACGCCGATCGACCTTGGAGGCGGACCGACCTCCGGGATCGCGGCGAGCCTTGTTTACCAGCTGCGCCGTGCGTACGGACTGCCGGAACATCCGGTCAGGCTGACATGCCCTTATCAAATACTTGGGGAAATAGAGGACGATCTTGCAGCCTGCCTCGGGATCGATACGGTAAAGCCGCTTGATTATTATAATATGTTTGGTTTTACCAACGAGGACTGGAAGGAATGGACGCTTTTTGACGGAACGCCGGTCCTTGTTCCCGGAAAATTTAATACGGTTCCGGATGCGGAAGGAAATATCATGGAATATCCGCAGGGGGACACCTCCGTTCCGCCGAGTGCTAAAATGCCTAAAGGCGGATTCTATTTCGATGCGGTCATACGCCAGCATCCGATCGATGAAGACCGCTTGAATGTAGAAGACAATTTGGAAGAATTTACGCCCTTTTCAGATGAATATTTAAGGTGGATCGAAACAACGGTGGACGAAGCTTATCAGAAAACAGACAGAGCGATCCTCGGAACGCCGGGCGGCTGCGCCCTTGGGGATATCGCAATGGTTCCGGGCGTGAACCTGAAAGATCCTAAAGGGATACGCGATGTGGAAGAGTGGTATGTTTCCGTCATCATGCGGAAGGATTACATTACGGAACTGTTCGACAGGCAGTCCGATATAGCGGTCGAAAATCTGAAACTCTATAAAGAAGCGGTAGGAGATAAGATCGTCGCGCTGTATCTTTGCGGAAACGATTTTGGTACGCAGCATGCGCCTTTCTGTTCGCCGGAGCTGTTCGCGGAAGTTTATATGCCGTATTACAAAAAGATGACAGCGTGGATTCATGATAATACGCCGTGGAAAGTATTCAAGCATTCCTGCGGAGCGGTAGAACCGCTGATCGGATCATTTATCGAAGCAGGCTTCGATATACTGAATCCGGTGCAGTGTTCGGCAAACGGAATGGACCCGAAGCTCCTGAAAGAGAAATATGGGGAGAAGATCGTATTCTGGGGTGCGGGTGTAGATACGCAGCAGACCTTACCGTTCGGAACGCCGGACGAGGTGAGGGCGGAAGTAAAAGAGAGGCTCGAAATATTCAAACCGGGCGGCGGGTTTGTATTCAACACGATCCACAACGCGCAGGTGGGCGTTCCGGTCGAAAACTTTCTGGCCATGATGGAAACCTTCCGGCAATATGGAGGATATGAAACAAAGAGCTGTTCCCGGAATTCTTCTCAAACGGCCCAATAGACGAGGGATAAGAAAAAACCGCTTAGGCGGTTTTTTCTGCTTTCAGTGAGTAAAGCTTGACAATAGCGCGCCGGAATGGTATGATAATGCTTGCGTAAAATGAATATGCACGAAAAGCCATAGACTCAGGAGCGTAACGCTTAATCTCTGAAATCCTGACGAGGCCGATTTTATAAGAACAAGGTTGCTCTTTTAAAGTCTGCATGGCTTTGAAAGGGCATTTTTATTGAATCCTGCGCAGTGAGCGAGGTGAAAATGTTGAAAGAAGCAAAATTACAGGCAAAACAGGCGGCAGTTGCAGACGTGGTAGATAAGATGAAGCGCGCGCAGAGCGTGATCGTGCTTGACTATCGCGGCCTTACGGTGGCGGAAGTGTCCGATTTGCGGAGCAAATTCCGCGAAGCGGGCGTAGAGTATAAGGTCATCAAAAACAATATGCTCAAACGCGCTGCGGAAGAGTTGAACATCGAGGGCGTGGAAGATTACTTCAAAGGCCCGACGGCTGTTGCATTCGGGTTCGAAGATCCGGTCGCTCCGGCAAAAATCCTGTGCAAGTTCGTAAAGGACGTAAACAAAACAGAGATCAAAGGCGGAATACTGGATGGAAAAGCGATGGATGCTGGAAAGATCGAAAGCCTTTCCAAGCTCCCGTCGAAGGAAGAACTCATCGCGAAGATGATGGGCAGCCTCAACGCTCCGATCACCAACTTTGCTCTGGCACTTCAGGCGATCCCGAGAGGTCTCGCTTGTGCGCTTAAGGCAGTTGCGGAGCAGAAACAATAATGTATTGTGCCGTTGGCACAAAAATGAAATCTATTGAATTTTGGAGGATAATTAATTATGGATAACAAGCAGATTCTTGATGCGATCAAAGAAATGAATGTTCTGGATCTGGCAGAACTGGTAAAGGAAATTGAAGAGACGTTTGGCGTAAGCGCTGCTGCTCCGGTAGCGGTCGCTGCTGCTCCGGCTGCTGGCGATGCCGGCGCTGCTGCGGAAGAAAAGACCGAATTCGACGTGGTTCTGAAAGCTGCGGGCGCAGAGAAAATCAAAGTCATCAAGGTCGTACGCGAAGCTACGGGCCTCGGCCTCAAGGAAGCAAAAGAGATGGTAGATTCCGCTCCTTCCACGATCAAGGAAGCTCTTGGAAAAGAAGATGCGGAAAAATTGGTCGCTTCCCTCAAGGAAGTTGGCGCAGATGTAGAAATGAAATAAGCTTTCTGCAAATAACGCACAAAAAAGCGCAGCTGTGGCTGTGCTTTTTTTGTGCGGGGAATAACGGGAGCAGAAGGTTCCGGTTTGAAAGATACACGTTTGGTGTATAATAAATTAGACTGAAGCAGGGGGATTTTGTGACATGGATGATTCCGTAGAGCAGAGGCTCGGCGATTTTTTGGAGCAAGCCCGCATCAAAAGCAAGGAATTTTATTTAAAAGCAGCTCAAAGTGCAGTAGAACAGGCATATGAGGGCTGCCGGGAGGCGATCGTAATAGCGCGGAAAGCCACGGAGCAGCTGCGGCTCTATGCGGAAAACGGTACGGTCAGCAGAGAGCAGGTAGACGCGGCCGCAAAGGAAGCGGCGCATCTTACGGCAAAGGTAGCAGAAGCTGCAGAAGAGGCTGCAGAGGCAGCGTCGCTTGCGGTATCGGTCGAACTAAAGGAACAGAAACAACGGGAGAAATGATATGACAGTCAATAAGGAACAGGTAGAAAAAACGGCAAAAGCCGCGCAGAAAAAGGCAATGGATGCCGGGCAGGCAGTTGGAGAAGCGGCTAAAACAGCAGCAGCAAAGGCCAAGGAAGGGATCATGGCGTTTGGAAATACGGTAGCAAACAAGTCAAGAGAGCTGATGGAGACGGCAAAGCTCAATGCACAAAAATCTCAGAAGCAGCGCGAGCTTGAGGAGTCTTATAAAGAGCTCGGCGAAATGGCGTATGCGAAAGGACGCCTGCGGGGCGAAATGGGTGAAATGGCGAAACGGATCAAAGAGCTCTATACGGAACTGCAGCAGATCGAAGTTGCCATCAATGCCGCACAATCGACGAAGGAATGTAAGAATTGCGGCCTAAAGCATTACGTAGGGGATAACTATTGCCCGAACTGCGGAGCAAAACAGTGATTGCTATGAAAGCGAAAAAGCAGTGGACGAACGTCATTTCCTACAGCAAAGACGAATACCTCACACGGGAAAAATTCGAAATGCTGCGCAGTGATGTGAAAGAAGCATGGCAGGCGCTTGGTTGGCTGCATCTTCGCATGACCAACGATATTGATACTAAAAATCCATCCCCTCTTTCCCGGCCGGAGCTTATGGGCAGGCTTCAAGAAGTAAAAGAGCAGATAGAGAAAATGATGGCTTCCTGTTTAGACGAGAAACATGAAACAGGCGCAGATTGAACGGATTGCTGCGGGCAGGCACAAAATGTGTCTGCTTTTTATTTACCGTAAAAAACAAAGATGCACTTGCCTGACGCATCAAAAAGGCAGGATGGAACACCGGGAAATTGTCAAAAAATAAAAAAGAAGTTGCGGAAGATAAGAGCAGCAGATATAATAAACATAAAGATGAGTTAAAAGGTATAGTTTCGTGACCGCTCTCTTATATGACCTGTTATACGCCTTTATAGGCGTATTTTTTTATGGTCAAATTTATATACTTTAGAACCGCAGGATCATGCTCAGAAAAAATCAGGATAGGCAAATGCAGAAAGAAAGCGCCGAAAAAACAGTATGATGGTTGGAGGAAAAGCGTAATGAGGAATATGTACTGAATCAAAAGCGGAACTATTTTATGCTTGTTTTTTATAATTGAAACCGCGAAACAGGAGAATTATCCGCTGATCGTCATTTTTTCGAAAATGCATCATTATACTGTTTTTATTTGCTATTATATTAGAACAAAATATTACTCGATAGGCCATACAGTACAAAGAGCATAAAATAATACAGCGGGGCTAACCTCTTTGCTGTTTGTAGATATTGAGAGATAGAGAGGACAGGAACGTATGTTCTCACAGCAAAATTATGATAAAGCTCAGATAAAACCAGAGAAAGGCAGCGATATCAGATTGACAAATAAAGCTTGTAGGTCGATAATCCTTACAGACAGACAGACAGACAGACAGACAGACAGACAGACAGACAGACAGACAGACAGACAGACAGACAGAGGTGATCCTGTCTGTATTTGGCATGCCCTATAGGCCCTGTTTATGCCGGTGGTATAAACAGGGCCTTTTTATATTTCAGGGAATCAACTGAAAAGAATAAGACCTGTCAAACCAAACAGGTGGGAAAGGAAGAAACGATGGGAAAAAAGAAAAGAATGGTTGCGTTCATTGTTTGTGTCGCAATGGCGGTGACACTTTTCGGAGGCGTGGCACTGGCGGAAGATATAAACGGAAGCCATGCTGCAGCAGATGCCGGAGATACGGCGGCGGAAAATAAAACGCCTGCACAGCCGGAAGAGACGGACGAGGGAAATACAGAGGAGACAGTCGCGGAAAATATGGAAGAGACAGCCGGGGAGAAAAATAGGCTGCCGGGCGCAGAGAAGGAAACAGCCGTGCTTGCTGTGGCCTCGCTGGAGATAGAGAGAACCGATGCCGTGTCTGCGGAAGAGGTGATCGACGTGCCCATAGAAGGGCTCACGATCAGCGGAGGGAGCCTGAAAGGGATCGACGAGACGTGGCTTAAAAGCGAATATCCTAACGTAGAAACGCCGAACCTGCGCGTAAAAATTCCGTCGGGCGTAACGGAGATCGCTTCGAATGCATTGCGGGGAACGAGCGCCTATCATATTGTTTCGGTCGATTTTTCAGAAGCGGCAAGCTTAAAAGCCATTCGGTCACAGGCGTTTATGTATAATACCTATTTAAGCGGTGAGCTTGTTCTTCCCGAGTCGCTAAAGACGCTGGAGAAGTCTGCGTTTAACGGTTGTACGGGGCTCACAGGAATAACGCTCCCGTCTGGATTGGAAACGCTGGGAACGACAGACTCAGGCAGCGTATTCAACGGTTGCAGCGGACTTCTCTATATCAAAGTGACGGGCGGCGATCCCGGCGCGGTGTTTGAACTGCCGGCTTCCCTGAAAATAATCGGGAGGCAAAGCTTCAAGGCATGCTTCTCATCGTCGGTCAATACGTCGGTTGTATTGCCGGAAAGCGTCGAATATGTCGGAGAAGAGGCCTTTAAAACAGACGCGGTAACAACGATCCATGTGCAGGCGGCTGATGCATCTGCCTACAATGGCAGAGCGTTCGTTTCAGAAGCGAACAGCAGTGCGTCCTATGCGCTCGACGGCCGTATCATCGTGTTCCGCGATTCTGCCGCACACGGAACTTTTGTCCCCAGCGGATTCAGTACCTATGAAAACGCCTGCACCTATGAATTTACGCTGCAATATGGAGAACCCGCAGTGCGCACGGAACAAAAATTATATGGTCAGCCTGCCAATGTTGTGAAAAATACATTGGGGGACTGGGAAACAGATTCCGATTATGCGCTTCCGGAAGCGCCGTCTGCCGGCGCGCCTGTGGGCTATACGGGCGGCTGGGAATATGACGGGGAAATCATGACGGCAGATACGGTGCTGCGGCCCTCAGGCGATTTGCTGGTCATAACGCAGAGCTTTGTGCTGGAAAAGCCAAAGGTCGTCCCGGTCATAGACGGAGTGGTACAGGATTTTTCGGATACGAGCTTTGACGTCAATGTGTCGAACGATCAGGAGCATCAGGTCGGCGTACAGGTAACGCATCCGCTTTTGGAGCAAAAAGACGAAAACGGCGGTTCCGTTTATTTCAAATACGAGTGGACAGACGTATGGAAAGGCGGAAGCGAGGGGCCGCGTATGGAAGAGGATGGCTTTGGGTTTCCCGGCTTCCCCTCCTGCGGCACTCCTACGATCCCAATTAATGGACCGGAACATGAACGCACACATGCGGGGGAATATTCCGGGGAAGATTACGGAGACGGCTATTACCTGATTGAAATTTACGGATATTACAGCCAGCCGGGTAAAGCCGACAGGCTGTTCTATAAATCAAGGCATACGGCGATTGGAACGGCAGACCCTGATGCAACGGAAGCCGTCGCCTATATCTTTTATGTACAGACCTCTGCTCCGGCGGAAACACCGGAGGTTACAGTACAGGATATCAGCGTACCGTATGGATATAGCGAAGCGGCTTTTTCGGCAGACGTTCAGGAGGAGGCGGGGCACACCTATTCCTGCCAATGGTATCAGGCGGAAAAAAAGGGCCAAACAACAGGAGGAGAACCAATATCCGGCGCGGTAGAAAAGGAATATAAGCTTCCATCCGGATTTTCTGTCGGAGAATACTACTATTATCTGGAGGTGACCGCCTGCAAAACGGAAAATGGAGATACGGCGTCGGCCGCGGTACCGGTCACTTTCACGGTAGAACCGGCAGCAGCGATAGCCGTACCGGATGCGGGCCAGTGGAAATATACCGGGCAGGAAGATCCTGCCTATCGTTATACGGTACAAGGGCTGTCCGAAGAGATAACCATTTCAGGGGCGCTCTCACGGACGCAGGGCGAGCAGCCGGGGAGCTATGCCTACACGATCGGAACACTTGCAGCGAACGATGAAAATTATAGGCTTGTCCTCGCAGAGGAAGCGCCGGAATTCGAAGTTGTACGTTATGAGGCAAAGGCTGTATTTTCTCCCGAAATACCGGATGGAAAGAACGGTTGGTACCAGTCTGAGGTAACAGTTGCTCCGCCGGAAGGACATCTGATCAGTCTCGACGGAAAAACGTGGAGCAGACAGCCGCTTTTGCTGACTGAACAGGACAGCGGGACGTTCACCTATTATCTGGAATCCGTGCGGGAGGATGAAACCAAAGACGCCGTTGCAAAAAATACGGCAACTCTCCTGATCGATACGACAGCACCGGTGGTCAAGGGGCTCGAAGACGGAGCGGTCTATTGCATGGAGGCGGCATTTGCTGCGGAAGATGAGCATATCGCCGGAGTCTTTGTCGACGGAGAACCGGTTTCATTGCCGGAAGAGGACGCCTATCTATTAGGACCGGGGCGGCATACGGTCGTGGTCTCCGATGAAGCGGGCAATCAAACGGAGCTTACTGTAACGGTAAACGCAAAGCATACACCGGGGGAGTCGGTCATAGATAAAACGCCCGGCTGTACCACGCCGGGCAGCGGTCATGCGGACTGCATATACTGCGGCACACGGGCGGAAGAAATCGTTTTGGAAGCCGTAGGGCATACATACAGGGAATGGAACACAGATGCGGAGCGGCATTGGCACGAATGTACGGCCTGCGGAGAAATATTCGATGAGGCGCCGCATGCGTTCGGAGAGTGGGCGGTCGTGGCCGGAAGGCAGGAAAGGACCTGCACGGTATGCGGCTGTCGGGAAACAAAAGAAGTACCGTTCCCCGCAAATGAAAACGGCGGTGCAGATACCACTGGGGGAAACAGCTCCGCAGATGAAACCAAAACGCCGAAAACAGATGATGGCAGGCCTCTTATGCCGTTTGCCCTGCTTGCGGGGGCAGGCGTATTGCTTTTAGCTGTTGGCGGCAAGCGGCGGCGCACTGAAGAATAACGGTCAGCAAAAATATGTATCACAAACGCCGGTCCCTTGAAGACCGGCGTTTGTCAGTTTATAGAACATTGCACACACCTGATCTCTCTGCGCTTCCGATGAATGAATTTGCGGAAAACATTGATTTTTAAGCCTGAAATAACGCTGATGCCAGATTTATGGGAATGCGAAGCGATAACGGCGAAAAGGAGTGCGCTAAATTTGAAAGTTTGTTTTAGCAGCTTTTTTTTCATAAGCCCGAAACGCGGCGAACGGCGGCATAGAGCAGTTTTTGAAAGAAAACAGGCGGCGTTGATACAAATATGATACAATATGGAGTAATAATAGATACAAATAAGACGGCAGAAGCTTGTTTGCTGTGCATTTCAACGGTGACCGGGCCTTTGCCGTACCGTATAGATTGTTGGAGTTTGCAGGGGTTATGGTAAATATTTTGATCGTGGAAGACGAACTTCCGATTTCCAATCTGATTCGTGTGAATCTAACGGAAGGCGGCTATTGCTGCAATGTGGCGAATGACGGAATGCAGGCGGCGGATATGATCGAGCAGAACCGTTATGACCTTATATTGCTCGACGTCATGCTGCCGAAAGTCAACGGCTATGAATTGATGGAATACATCGCGCCGACAGAAACGCCCGTTATTTTTATCACGGCGAAAAACGATGTGGCCGATCGGGTAAAAGGGCTGCATCTCGGCGCGGACGACTACATCGTAAAGCCTTTTGAGATCGTCGAGCTTTTGGCGCGTGTAGAGGCTGTACTGCGCCGGTATCATAAAGGGGAGAGCAAGCTGTCCATAGGAGACGTAGAGGTCGATACGCAGTCGCGGAGCGTAAAGAAAAATGGAAAGCAAATCGACCTTACGATGAAGGAATACGAATTGCTGCTTCTTTTTATCCGGAATAAAAATATCGCATTGTTCCGCGAAACGATATTCGAGCGGGTATGGCAAAGCGATTATCTCGGAGATACGCGGACGGTAGATCTGCATGTGCAGCGCCTGCGTAAAAAGCTGGGATGGGAAAAAATGATCGTTGCCGTATATAAGGTAGGATACAGGCTGGAATGTTAGAATGAGATTTGCATGGAAGGTGTTTTTATCGACCGTGATCGTCATTGCCGTCGTATTTGCGATAGGTGGCTTTATTTTGATTACGTCTTTTTTTGATTCGGCACTTTCCCGCGAAACAGATCGGGCGCTTGAAGAAAATCAGCTGACAAAGCTGGCCTATGAAAGCGCAGCCACCACCTATGTGAATCAAGGGGAAAAATTAACGGATGAGGCTGTCATAAACAGCGTATCCTCCCTCGAAAGCAGCGGACGGAGGGGCATCGTCGTAGCGGACGAAAATTACGAAACGGTGTTTACCAGTACGGGAGAAGCTGCGGATATGCAGCTTATGGCGGAAACGGAAGCGGACAGGACCTACCGGATCGGCCGTACAGGGGAAAGATATGAGATCACCGTGTGCTGCAGGACGACGGTGGGAGAACGTACGGTCTATCTTGAGACCTCGCGGGATATCACCTCCATTTTTCAGGAACGGGAGATGCAGTTCGACACCTATACGGAGTGGAGCATCGTGCTCCTGCTTTTAAGCGCCATCGTCATGCTTGCCGTTTCCATGTTTCTGACGCGCCCGCTGGCGCGCCTTTCGGCTACGACGAGACGGATAGCCGAGGGAGATTATGATGTGCGTATGCGGGTAAAAGGCGAGGACGAGATCGCAGAATTTACACGCGATTTCAATGCCATGACCGATGCGGTGCAGGACAAGATGTATGATCTTGAGAACACGGCGCGCCAGCGGGAAGATTTTGTCGCGAGCTTTGCGCACGAGCTCAAAACGCCGCTCACATCGATCATCGGCTACGCGGATATGCTCCGTTCCAAGCAGATGGCGCCGGAAGAAATGTTTCTTGCCTCAAACTATATCTTCACCGAGGGAAAACGGCTCGAAGCGCTTTCCCTGAAGCTGCTTGAGCTTATGGTGCTCGACAGGCAGGAATTTGAAAAGCGCCGGGTGAATCCGCGTGTTCTTATGGAAGAGATCGAGGGCCTTATGCTTCCCATCATGGAAAAAGCAGGGCTTATTTTAGAAGTATCAGCGCAGAATGCGGTCCTTATGATCGAGCCGGATCTGTTTAAGACGCTGCTCGTCAATCTGATCGACAATGCGCGCAAAGCGTCCGAACCGGGCAGCACGATCGAAGTGTATGGGCATGTCCGTGGCCGCGATTATCTATTTTGTGTCCGCGACCATGGCCGCGGAATACCGGAAGATGAGATCAAAAAAATCACGGAGGCGTTTTATATGGTGGATAAAAGCCGGGCGCGGGCACAGAACGGTGCGGGTCTTGGCCTTGCGCTCTCCGATAAGATCGCACGCCTCCACGGCTCGCGCCTTGAATTCAAAAGTGTGGTCGGCTCGGGAACGCTCGTATGCATCCGCGTTCGCCGGGCGGCTGGAAGGAGGCGGGCATGAGACGTGTTCTGAAATATGTCTGTGCGGCGGCTGTCACCTTCCTTGTGGTCGCGCTGTGCGCAGGACTCCCGCCCTACCTTGCGCAAAAGGGAGACGCGTCCTTTTTAAATATCGTGCAAAGAGATGAAACGGCGGCGGAGTCCTATGAATATAAAGCCACAAAATATCAGAAGACAAAGGTGCTGTACGAAGCGATACGCCTGAACTTTGAGGGAAACAATACCGATATATTCGGAATGGCGGAGGAAACAGAGGAAGGCACAAAAGATACAAGAACACAAAACAACATATCTGTTATCTACACCGAGCAGCCTGCGGCAGATTGTGTGATGACGAAGGCACAGGCAGAGCTGGCTATCGTACGGGAAGCGCGGCAGCTTCAGCAAACAGGGGCGATCCCGAAATTCGATCTCGGAGAGATCGGTTCCTATGATGCGGTAAAGGGCATTGCTTTTCTCCGGGCATACGACCCGACTGTATCGGCGACGGAATTTTATTATTGGGAGGGAAATATCGTCAATCCGAATACGGAAGTGACCTATCGGTTTGTGATCGATGACGAGATAGGAAAAGTTTATTTTATGGCTATTGATTCTCAGCCGCTCCTTGCCGGAGATGCGCACGGAGCTTTCGGAGGATGGGATGAGACGGATATGCACGATGCTGTTGCTGCATTTGCACAATATCACGAACTGAAGCTCGATTATAACAGAGAATATACGGAAATGGATTACTTTGTAGACGGGCTGTATGCGATGACAGAGTCGGAATTCGATATATTGGCGGAATTGATGTTGGAAAGCAGCTCTTTCCGCATGATCTTAAAACCATCGGATATTCTGTAAGGCTCGAAATGTTACAAAAATGATGCAAAACAGATGAAAAAATGTTGCTTTGGCCCTGTACGGTATACGTACAGGGTTTTTCTTTCAATTTCTTAAAACAGGGGGAAGCTGGTATGCGTGCAATATCGTCGGGAATCAGAAGCAAAAGAAGACGGAGAGCTACAGGAAGGTTTTTTGTGTTGCTTGCAGCTGTGTTTCTGGCGGCAGTATGTATATTTTTTCTCTGCAAGGCGTTTCCCCTTGAAACGTCCAGAGCTGCAGATACGGCTGCCATAAATGAAACGGAAAACGTACAGGAGCTTCTCATGGTAAACGCCGCTCCCCGCATCATCATAGACGCGGGGCACGGAGATACCGATGTAGGAACAAAGGGGGTGTCGACGGGCAGGCTTGAAAAGGAGGTAAACCTTGAAATCGCGCTGAAGCTCAGGACCGTGCTTGAGCAGGAGGGATATACTGTTATCATGACGCGGGAATCGGACGAACCGATCGCTGCGGCAAATGAACCGGATGCAAAAAAGCGGAAAGCCGCAGATATGAAAAAACGGGAGGAGATCATACGAACGGCAAATGCGGATGCGTTTGTCAGCATCCATCAGAATTTTTTTGAAAAAGGGTCGGGTGCAGCGGGTCCGCAGGTATTCTGCCGCGACCGGGAGGCGGCCGGGTATGAGCTTGCAAAATATGTGCAGGCCGCGCTCAATGAACAACTGTCCATTCAAAATCCACGCGACGTGAATACGGGAGACTATCAGCTCCTTCGGCCGGGCAGTCAGGCAAGCGTCATCGTGGAATGCGGGTTCTTTTCCAATCCGGAGGAGGAACAAAAGCTGCAAAAGGACGATTATCAGCAAAAGCTCGCGCAGGCGGTAGCAAGCGGGATCGGGCAATATCTTTCAGAAAAGAACGGTTAAGGGAGGGGATAAACACTCAGAAACTCATATAACAATGGGCAACAAAATTTTTTCTGTCGTAAAAAAGGGAGTTTGCTCCCTTTTTTATTTAAGGCGGATATAAAGCTCATCCATATGGAGACGTTTGCATTCTGCATGGCGGGATAAGACATCAAAAAATAAGACACAAAAAGCGGCGTCTTTATATAGTATGAATAAATTTTCTGCTTGTTTTTTGTAAAAATAGAGAAAAAAAGGGAATAAAAGGGTTGCGATATGCCTGTTATAAAGATAAAAATCTGTTGACATGCTGGAAAACGTATGATTAAATAATACCTGCGCGAAAAGTTTGATAAAAATAAACAAAATGTTTAATATATAATCAAAACATTGCTGCGGAAGGGATGGATTTCCATGAAGATAGGCGAAAAGATCAAAGCGAGGCGACAAAGTCTCGGCCTTACACAAAGCGAGCTTGCAGACCGCGCAGAGCTTTCCAAGGGCTTTATTTCTCAGCTTGAGCGAGACCTTACATCGCCGTCAATCGCGACACTGATGGATATTCTCGAATGTCTGGGAACAGACCTGCCGGAGTTTTTCAGCGAAAGAGCAGAGGAAAAGGTCGTTTTCACGCCGGAGAACCGATTTGAAAAAGCAGACGATGAAAAAAGTATTTTATGGCTCGTGCCAAATGCGCAGAAAAATCAAATGGAGCCGATACTTCTGCATCTGAAAGCGGGCTGTTCCACGGAAGAAGACAGGCCGCACGAGGGAGAAGAATTTGGATATGTGCTTGCAGGAACGGTCACACTTGTGATCGGGATGAAACGGCACAGAGTAAAGAAAGGCAGCAGTTTCTATTTTCATGCGGGTATGCCGCATAAGCTCGAGAACAATGGAAAAAAAGACGCGGAAGTCATCTGGATATCCACGCCGCCTATGTTTTAAGGAAACGTCTGCGGAGGGGCCGATTTGGAAGCGCCGCCGTGATTGATGATTATTCGGTTTGAAAGGGTATGCCAATGTCACAGCACATCATCGATTTTTTAGGGGTATACAAGGAGTACGACGGAGTCGAAGTCCTTTCCAATATCAATCTTTATATCCGGCAAAATGAGTTTTTAACGCTGCTGGGGCCGTCCGGTTGCGGAAAAACCACTCTCCTGCGGATCATAGCGGGCTTTGAAGAGCCGACGCGCGGCGACGTGCGCCTGTTCGGAGAAAGCATAAAAGGGATACCGCCCTATAAAAGGCGCGTCAATACGGTGTTCCAGAAATACGCCTTGTTTCCGCACCTAAACGTATTCGATAATATTGCGTTCGGGCTCAAACTGAAAAAGATGAAAAAATCGGTCATTGAAAAAAAAGTAGGCGACATGCTGAAACTCGTGGGGCTTTCCGGTTATGGAGATCGGGATATCGCAAAGCTCTCCGGCGGGCAGCAGCAGCGCGTGGCGATCGCCCGCGCCCTCGTAAACGAGCCGGAGGTCCTGTTGCTCGACGAGCCGCTCGGCGCGCTCGACCTTAAATTCAGACAGGAAATGCAGCTTGAGCTGAAGCGTATGCAGAAAACGCTGGGTATCACTTTCGTTTATGTCACACACGATCAGGAGGAGGCGCTTACTATGAGCGATGCGATCGCCGTGATCGACGGCGGCGTAATCCAGCAGATCGGCACGCCGGAGCAGATTTATAACGAACCTAAAAATTCCTTTGTCGCGGATTTCATCGGGGAATCCAACATTATCAGCGGCAATATGAAGCGGGATTATCTCGTGCATTTCGCGGATAACGATTTTACCTGCCTCGACCGCGGTTTTAATGAGAACGAACCGGTCAAGGTCGTCATCCGTCCGGAGGACATCAATATCACGAAGAATATCGCGGACGATATGATCACAGGAACGGTATCCTCCACGCTGTTCATGGGTGTGCATTACGAGATTCGGGTACATGGAGATAACGGGTTTGAATGGCTGGTACATTCGACTGAGTTTTTTGAGGCCGGGAACAGAGTCGGCTTTACGCTCGAACCGGACGATATCCACGTTATGGAAGTGAGCCAATATGATAAGATGCGTGTCGACGGCGTTCCGGAGGCAGTGAAATGAAAAACAGGGAACTGCGGAACGTCATGGACTCCCGCAAAGTGTTTGCACTGCCGTATATCGCATGGATCGCGATTTTCACGGCCGCCCCGCTGATCCTGATCCTGCTGTATGCCTTTACGGAAACAGGATCGGGCGGTGTTATGGTGCTTACGGCCGAAAATCTTGCCCGTGCGTTTTCATCGCTCTACATGACGGTATTCTGGCGCAGCGTATGGATGGCGTTCATCGCAACGGTCATCTGTCTTTTGCTCGGCTATCCGGTCGCCTATATGCTGTCACGCATGAAACCGAACCGCGCGGCGGTCATTTCTATTTTGTTCGTCCTGCCAATGTGGATGAACTTTCTTCTGCGGACGTATGCGTGGCGTACCCTGCTCGATAATGCGGGCATTATCAATCAGGGGCTTATGGCGCTCGGATTTGAGCCTGTACAGTTTTTATATACGGAAGGCGCGATTATCTTCGGGCTTGTCTATAATTTCCTGCCGTTCATGATCCTGCCTATTTACTCGGTGTTCCAAAAAATGGATATCTCGTGCATTCAGGCGGCGCAGGATCTCGGCGCCAATAAATGGCAGACCTTCTGGCGCGTCACTCTTCCGCTCTCCAAGGGAGGCATCGTCTCCGGCATCACAATGGTGTTCATGCCCGCCATGACGACGTTCGTCATCACACGGCTTCTCGGAGGAAGCCACTTCATGATGTACGGCGATCTTATAGAGATGGAATTTCTGCTTATGTCGGAATGGAATTTTGGAAGCGCACTCGCGGTGGTCATGCTAATACTGACAATTGTATTTATGTGGCTCATGCGCAAATACGATAAAGAAGGAGAAGGAGGTGCGCTGATGTGAAAGTAAAATTGTTTCTGAAGCGCTTTTATCTGGCGGTCATCCTGATTTTTATGTATCTGCCCATCGGCGCGCTGATCGTCTTTTCGTTCAATGAATCGAAGTCTATGGCGAAGTGGACGGGCTTCTCATTGCACTGGTATGAGCAGCTGCTTCAGGATCCCTCCATCGCGGAAGCGGTGTGGGTAACGGTTTCCATTGCCATGATCGCGTCCCTCGCGGCGACTTTCATCGGAACGCTCGCGGCGGTAGGAATGGATAATTTCCGTAAAAAAAGCAAAAATATTATGGTAAATTTTACCTATATCCCAATGGTAAATGCAGAGATCGTGACGGGTATTTCGCTGCTGCTCCTGTTTATTTTCTTCAATATCCCACGCGGCTACTGGACGATGCTTCTCGCGCACATCACGTTTGATATCCCGTTCGTCATTTTTTCGGTGCTTCCCAAGCTCCGTCAAATGGACCCCGGAACCTACGAAGCGGCGCTCGATATGGGTGCACGCCCTGCCTATGCGGTGCGTAAGGTCATATTGCCGCAGATCGCACCGGGTATCGTTACAGGCTTCCTGCTCGCGTTTACCATGTCGTTCGACGACTTCATGATCAGCTTTTTTACGTCGCAGGGCGCGACGCAGAACCTGTCTACCTATATTTATAGTATGGCGCGCGTGGGGATCAATCCTATGATCAATGCGCTGTCAGCCATTATGTTTATCGTCGTGATCATGCTGCTTTTGGTCATTAACCTGCGTTCTGTGAAAAGAACCAAAAAGATGCCGCGGGTGGGGAGCTTTCGCTAAAAAAGGAATTGAGTACGGATGAAAAAGTTTTTTTGTGTCTTATTAGCCGGTTTACTACTGACCGTTCCGCTCTGCGGGTGTGCCGCTAATGAAACGGCGGACGGTCGGACAGTCGTGCACTTTCTGAATTGGGGGGATTATATCGATCCCACCGTCATTCCGCTGTTTGAGGAGGAGAATCCGGATATCAAAATCAATATAACGACGGTGCCGTCCAACGAAGAAATGTATGTCATCGCGACAACGGAGGGTACGCAGATCGATATCATCGTTCCGTCCGAATATATGATCCAGCGGCTGATGCTGGAGGACAGACTCGCGGAGCTCGACCATTCCAAAATGGAAAATTACAAATATGTCGAGGATTTCGTCAAGACCTGCACCTACGATCCAACCGGGCAGTATTCCGTTCCCTACACATGGGGAACGTTCGGGCTCCTATATAACATCGAAATGACAGGGGAAGAGATCGACAGCTGGGACGCGCTTTTCGATCCCAAATATGAGAATCAGATCCTGATGTATGACAGTATTCGGGACAGCGTAGGTCTTGCGCTGATTGAACTTGGCTACAGCATCAATACGAAGAACCAGCAGGAGCTCGACGAAGCGGCGGAGCTCCTCATCGAACAAAAACCTCTGGTGCTTGCCTACGGAACGGACGATCTCAGAATGACGATGATCAATGGAAGCGCGGCTCTTGCGCCGCTGTACGCGGGCGACGCGGCTTACTGCATGATGGATAATCCGGACCTCCGGTACGTCATACCAAGGGAGGGAGCTAACATTTTTGTAGACGGCATGTGTATCCTTAACACAACGGACGTTTATGATGCCGCCCTGCGTTTCATCGATTTCATGATGCGGCCGGATATCGCGGCGCTCAACGCGGAATACAACTGCTACTCTACACCGGAGGACGCGGCGTTAGAGCTTGTCGATCCGGAGCTTCTTGAAAATACGGCATTCAATCCGCCTAAGGAAGATACGGAGAACTGTGAATATTACGAGCATCTGGAAAAGAATATCCTGCGTATGTATGAAGATGCTTGGATGAAAGTAAAGATTGCATAACGGAAGCAAAGGAGGGAGATTCCCTCCTTTGCTTATATCCTGAATGGTGTCGCCGGCCGGTGGAGGCCATTGTTTAAAAATTGATCAAAATACATATAAAACAGAATAAAAGTAAGAATAAATCAGAAAATTGATAATTTACGCAAATAATACGCTTTTTATACCGTATTCATTGTAAAATGAAAAATGAATACCTATAATAGATATGCCGGATCAATAAGCTGCAATACCGTAGTTCGCTGAAAATTGGAGGAATGTGGTATGATTTATGTTATCTGCTTCTATCATGTCAGGCCGCGGAGAAAAGAAGAATTTGAACTCCTGATAAGGGAAATCAAGGAATACTGCCGCATTGGGCGCGAGGCTAAAACGGTATTTTGTATCAGACGATTGGAGACAGAACAAAATAACGCCGATTATATCCTGTCCTTTGCCTGCCGGGAAAAAACGTCCGGAATAGCATGCGTAGAAGCGATACACCAGAAATATAAAAGGCGTTTCGACAGATGCATCACGGACGAAGTAGATTCTATCGTTGGGAAAGCCGTGTGGTAATATTGATAGAAGCTGACGGAGGATATCGCTGCATAAAAATTTCTATGCTGCGGGCAGAAAGATAACTGATCCATTCTCTGTCTTTAACGAATACTCTTTACGTAGCAATGGAGCGGTTTACAGACGGGGAATAGAGGCTTATTTTCCGGAAGCATACAAATTTACATATTCTGTAAGCATCCTTACACAGTTCTCAATGCCAATGCTGTCGCTGTTCAGCATCAAGTGGTAGTTTTCTTTTTGCCCCCATTTCATATCCGAATAATAATTATAATAGGTCGCGCGTTTTTTGTCTGATTTGATAATCGCGTCCTTTAGGTTCGGCGCGTCGAGATGATAATCGTTTTTGGCGCGCGCTACCCGGTGCTCAAGGTCTGAATAGATAAATATATGAATGCAGTTTGGATGGTTTGCCAGAACATAGTCGGCACAGCGGCCGACGATGATGCACGATCCCTTAGCGGCAAGCGAACGAATGACGTCTGCTTGGATCAGAAAAAGCTTATCGTCGAGCGCGATATCCGTTCCCCACGAAGATACGTTCCCAAGGCCGGAAGACAGATAGTATAAAAATTTGTTATTGGCCTTTTCCTCTGCATTGGCGAAAAATTCCTCGTCATATCCGCTTTCTTTGGCGGCAAGAGTGATGAGGTCATTGTCATAATAGGGGATATCGAGCTGTGCGGCCAGCTTTTTGGCAATGGTCCTTCCGCCGCTTGCAAATTGTCTGGAGATCGTAATAATAACGTCGTGCTTCATCCTATATTCCTCCTTTGTTCAGTGGGTGAAGAAAAGGTCTGCTCCGAATCGGAGCACGCTTCGGTTTGTTTACATTATGCGCCTGATATGCTAAAATGTCAATTTGCAGGTGTATAAGGTTTTGATTGGAGAAAAACGGTATGGAAGCGGTAAAAGAAAACAAGATGGGCGTCCTGCCTATCAAGAAATTGTTGGTCACAATGTCCCTGCCTATTATGGTATCCATGTTGGTACAGGCGCTCTATAACGTAGTAGACAGTATCTTTGTGGGGCAGTACAGCGACGCGGCTTTCGCGGCGGTATCGCTTGCGTTTCCGGTACAGATGCTCATTATCGCAGTTGCGGTCGGTACGGGCGTGGGGATGAATTCCTTGGTATCACGCCGGCTCGGAGAAAAAAAGTTTACCGATGCAAATGAAGGGGTGTCGGCCGGCATTTTCCTCGGAATCATCAGTTGGGCCGGGTTTGCAGTGTTCGGCTTATTTTTTTCGCGGATGTTTTTTGAAGCGTTTACGGCGGGGATCGAAAACGGCGCTTTGATTGCAGAGATGGGTACGCAGTATATCTCGATCTGTACCATCTTTTCGTTCGGTGTTTTCATACAGATCACATGCGAACGCATCATGCAGTCCACGGGCGTCACGATCTACAATATGATCACCCAGCTTACAGGCGCGGTCATCAATATCATTCTCGACCCTATTTTGATTTTCGGCATCGGGCCGTTTCCGGAAATGGGCGCTGCGGGCGCTGCGGTAGCGACAGTTGCCGGACAGATCGTCGCTATGATTTTGTGCCTGTATTTCGTCAACAAAAAAATCAAGGAAGTAAAAGTCAGGCTGCGTGGCTTCCGGCCGCATAAAAGGATCATAGGAGAGATTTATAAGGTAGGCGTACCGTCTATCGTCATGCAGGCGATCACATCCGTCATGATCGTAGGCTTCAATTTTATTTTAGTTTACGTTTACGCGGCGGACGTTTCCGCGGCTGCGGTCTCTGTGCTCGGCGCGTATTTCAAGCTTCAGTCTTTCATCTTCCTTCCGGTGCTGGGGTTGACGAACGGCCTCATACCGATCGTGGCTTATAATTACGGAGCACGGCACAGGAAACGGATATTGGATGCCATACGGTTTGCAACGATCCTTGCGGTGATCATTATGATAGTAGGCATGGTGATTTTTCAGCTGTTTCCGGATGCCTTGCTCAGAATGTTCAACGCGACGCCTGCCATGCTGGAAATGGGAACGGGCGCGCTGCGGACGATCAGCCTCTGTTTTGCGTTTGCCGGCGTTGGGATCGTATTTTCTTCAGTATTTCAGGCAGTCGGGAACGGCGTATTGAGCATGCTTGTATCGCTGTGCCGTCAGCTCGTAGTTATTTTACCGGCTGCCTATCTTTTGTCGATGCTCGGCAGCGTAAACGACGTGTGGTATGCATTTCCAGTCGCGGAGTGCGTTTCACTCATTATGAGCATTCTTTTTTTCCGGCATATCAACAAAAAGTATATCCGTCCGCTCGACGATCCGGCCGCCTATGTGCCGGGAATGTAAGGTGTTTTGGCCGAAGCGGTTGTGGTATAATAAAAGTATCAAAATATCAAAATCAAACGACTGTTGAGGTAGATCAAAATGGTAGACGAAAGAATCAAGAAATTGTGTCATACGCTGGTCAGTTATTCGTGCGGAGTCAAAACAGGCGATAAGGTGCTGATCGACGTATCGGGCTGTCCGGACGCGCTGACGGAGCAGCTGATCAAAGAAGTATACGCGGCAGGCGGGCTGCCCTATTTCGATACCCCGCATAACGCGGTGCAGCGCCAATGGCTGATGCAGGCGACGAGGGAACAGATTGAAGATATCACCAAATGGGGAAGCGCGCGCATGAAAGAGATGCAGGCCTATATCGCTTTCAGGGGCGGGGATAACGCAACTGAGCTGGCGGACGTTCCGGCAGATAAAATGGAATTGTATCAGTCCATCTACTCCCGGCAGGTGCATCATGAGATCAGAGTCAAAAATACAAATTGGGTCATCCTGCGCTATCCGACGCCTTCTATGGCTCAGCAGGCGGGCATGAGTACGGAAGCGTTCGAAAAATTTTATTTCGACGTATGCAACCTTGATTACGGGAAAATGTCAAAAGCAATGGACCCGCTCGTGGAACTGATGAATAAAACGGACCGCGTACACATCAAAGCGCCGGGAACGGATCTCACATTCTCCATTAAGGGGATCGGAGCTATCAAATGCGACGGGCACATGAACGTGCCGGACGGAGAGGTCTATACTGCTCCCGTACGCGATAGTGTGAACGGACGTATCACCTATAACACGCCCTCTTTCAATCAAGGCTTTAAATATGAAAACGTAAGCCTTCTTTTCAAGGACGGTAAGATCGTGGAAGCAACGTCCAACGATACGGAGCGTATCAACAAGATTTTTGATACAGATGAGGGGGCGCGTTATGTTGGGGAGTTTTCGCTGGGCGTGAACCCCTACATCAATCATTCTATGGGCGATATCCTGTTCGACGAAAAAATCGCCGGTTCCCTGCATTTCACGCCGGGTTCCAGCTATGACGATGCCTACAACGGCAACGAAAGCGCGGTCCATTGGGATCTCGTGCTCGTACAGACGCCAGAAATGGGCGGCGGCGAGGTATGGTTCGATGATGTGATGATCCGCAAAGACGGCCTGTTCGTGATCGATGAATTAGAATGCCTCAATCCGGAAAATCTTAAGTAAGTGATATTACGATCCGCACTTTGATGCCTATCCAATCCAACAAAAAATGCTTCGGGCACTGGGGCAGAGCGGGATTACTGTCTCAGAGGCATTTGCTTCCTGCGCTTTGTCTGAAGAAGAAATATTTTGATGGGCAGCATTCCGTACACGGCGGCAGACTGCCGGGGACCGGATGGCCTTGTGCGGCCATCCGGTCCCCGGCCTATCTCCTATAGAGCATTCCTGCTTTCCCGAGCCTTTTGATTGTGAAAAATAATCCGGCTTGGTTCCAAAGGAATATTTTTTAAGCACAGTAGGAGGTATGGATGCGTCTTATTCAGCAGTTGAAGAGAAATGCAAGAGATTTGAAGTGCAAGGCTTAAAAAGCGCGCAACAGAGCGGAAAACAGAGCTGTACTATTTTAAGTAATACACATATTCTGCGCGTCAAAACAGGAGAAAAATGAAAAAAAATATTTTAGTCACCGGCGGCGCCGGATATATTGGAAGCCATATCTGCGTAGAGCTTTTAGAGCAAGGCTATGATGTCACCGTCATGGATAATCTCTCCAACAGCAGCGAAGAGGCGCTTCGCCGCGCCGAGGAGATCACTGGAGAAAAGCTCCGGTTCTATCAGGCCGATATCCGCGACCGCGGCGCATACGAAAAAATTTTTTCGCAAAATGAAATCTGCGGCGTCATTCACATGGCAGGACTCAAGGCGGTCGGGGAATCAGTGCGTGAGCCCCTTCTGTATTTTGACAACAACATCGGCGGAACGGTCGTGCTGCTGGAAGAGATGACAAAGCATAATGTGAAGCGTATCATCTTCAGTTCCTCTGCCACGGTATATGACCTTACCCGGGAGGAATGCCTCACAGAGCAGTCGCCGCTTGGAAATTCCACCAGTCCCTATGGGCGGACCAAGCTGGTGATCGAACAAATGCTCACAGACCTTTACCATGCAGATGAAAGCTGGTCCATCGTTATGCTGCGGTATTTCAATCCGATCGGCGCGCATGAGAGCGGAAAGATTGGGGAAGATCCAAATGGAGAACCGAACAATCTTATGCCGTATATCACGCAGGTGGCGGTAGGTAAACGGGAAAGACTTCACATATTTGGCAACGATTATGACACGCCGGATGGCACTTGCATCCGCGATTACATCCATGTGATGGATCTTGCGGCAGGGCATTGGAAGGCCGTCGCAAAGCTTGACGCGCCGGGCCTGTCTGTCTATAATTTGGGAACGGGAAAGCCGCAAAGCGTATTGGAAGTCGTGCATGCGTTCGAGCAGGCAAACGGATTGAAGATCGATTATACGATCGCACCGCGGCGGGCAGGCGACGCGCCCAAGTATTATGCCAATGCAGATAAGGCAAAGGCAGAGCTTGGCTGGGAAGCGAAACGGGATATCGGCGCTATGTGCCGGGACAGTTGGAACTGGCAAAAGAAAAATCCGGAGGGATACCGCTGACGCCGTTCGGAAAGGTATACGCGCCGCGATAGTTTGAAGCAAAAGAAAAGCTCCTCACCGCAAAGATGAAGAGCTTTTTTCGTTATGCTGAATTTACGCTTTGTTATCGCAGCCGAGAACATCGACGATTTTATGAGCGACCATCTGCTTGATGGCTTCACGTGCCGGCTTCAGATATTGGCGCGGATCAAAATGATCAGGATGCTCCGCGAAATATTTACGGATCGTTCCCGTCATAGCAAGACGCAGGTCGGAGTCGATATTGATCTTGCAGACCGCGCTCTTTGCCGCCTGACGCAGCAGGTTTTCCGGAACGCCCTGCGCTCCCGGCATGTTTCCGCCGTATTTATTGATCATATCAACGAATTCCGGGATAACGGAAGATGCGCCGTGCAGTACGATCGGGAAGCCGGGCAGGATCTCCGTCACTTTTTCAAGGATATCAAAGCGCAGCTTCGGTTCACCCTTGAATTTAAAAGCGCCATGGCTCGTGCCGATCGCGATCGCAAGGCTGTCTACGCCTGTTTTGCTGGCGAATTCATATACCTCTTCAGGCCGCGTATAAGAAGAATCCTCGGCAGAAACTTTGATCTCGTCCTCTACTCCTGCGAGCCGGCCAAGCTCACCCTCTACCACAACGCCGCGGTCATGCGCATATTCCACAACGCGCTTCGTAACAGCGATGTTTTCCTCGAACGGAAGATGAGAACCGTCGATCATAACGGAAGTAAAACCGCCGTCGATACAGGATTTGCAGGTCTCGAAGCTGTCGCCGTGGTCGAGATGCAGACAGATCGGAAGCCCCGTATCCTCGAGAGCCGCTTCTACGAGCTTCGTGAGGTAGATCGGGTTTGCATAATTGCGCGCACCTTTGGAAACCTGCAGAATGAGCGGGGCGTTCAGCTCCTTGGCCGCCTCCGTGATCCCTTGAATGATCTCCATGTTGTTTACATTGAATGCGCCGATCGCGTAGCCGCCCTTGTACGCTTTTTCAAACATTTCCTTTGTAGTGACTAATGGCATCTATAAGATCCTCCTTCATAATATTCAAACATAGCTTCATTATACTATCGGAGAGAAAAAAGCACAACTGAAAAGCGCCGGTTTATTTCTGGTAAGAAAGGATTCTGGCGTAAAAAAGAACAGGATGTGAAAAAGAACAGAAGAAATTGACATTTTCGTGAGAAAAAAACAATATAGAAGCAACAGAATAAGGGGGCTGCAGGACTTTGAAAACAGTGGCGCAGAAATATTTTTTATATTTTGCAGCTTTAAAGTAAAGATAGCAAAACGACGTCCTGAATAGCCGCTTCTCATTCTTGCAGGAGAAGTGGGATTTTGCCTGTGAAAAAATGGGCAAAAGCTGTTGCAAAAGGAACTGTAATCACATATAATAATATACGTACGCATAAAATTAAAAATAATATTTTAGGAGGATTTTATAGTATGGCTATCAAAGTTGGTATCAACGGTTTTGGCCGCATCGGCAGACTGGTTTTCCGTGCTTCGGTAAAGAACCCGAACATTCAGGTAGTGGGGATCAACGACCCGTTCATCTCTCCTGACTATATGGAATACATGCTGAAGTATGATACGGTACACGGCCGGTTCGACGGTGAAGTTTCCTATAAGGACGATGCGATCGTTGTAAACGGAAATGAGATCAAAGTATTTGACAAAATGAATCCGGTAGAGATCCCGTGGGGCGAGATCGGTGCGGATTACGTTGTGGAATCCACGGGTGTATTTACCACGATGGACAAAGCGAAAGCACACCTTGAAGCGGGTGCAAAGCAGGTCGTTATCTCCGCTCCTTCTGCGGACGCTCCGATGTTCGTAATGGGCGTTAACAACAAGACATATGACCCGTCTATGACGATCGTTTCCAATGCGTCCTGCACGACGAACTGCCTTGCTCCGCTGGCGAAAGTTATCAACGACAATTTCGGTCTTGTTGAAGGACTTATGACGACGGTCCATGCAACAACGGCTACCCAGAAGACGGTCGACGGCCCTTCCAAGAAAGACTGGAGAGGCGGACGTGCTGCTGCCGGCAACATCATTCCTTCTTCCACGGGCGCTGCAAAAGCAGTCGGCAAGGTTATCCCGGAACTGAACGGCAAGCTGACGGGTATGTCTATGCGTGTTCCGACGCTTGACGGGTCTGTTGTTGACCTCACTTGTCGCCTTGAGAAAGAAGCGACCTATGATGAGGTTTGCGCGGCTGTCAAGAAAGCCTGCGAAGGCGAACTGAAAGGCATCATGTCCTATACGGAAGACGCTATTGTTTCCAGCGACATCCTCGGCGATGCTCATACGTCCATCTTCGATGCAACGGCTGGTATCGCGCTTACGGGCAACTTCATGAAGCTGATTTCTTGGTACGATAACGAGTGGGGTTATTCCAATAAGGTTCTTGACCTCATCTCCTATATCGACAGCGTGAAATAAGCGTTATAGAGTAGAGTTTGAGGAGACAAAAGACAGAATAGCAAAAGGCGAAAAAGTATAAGGCACGATAATACTGTACAAACGGGTATCTGAAGTGTCAATAATCGTCAATGTCTGTCATAATTAAAATAAAAAACACTTCTTCATCTGGAGAAGTGTTTTTTTATTTTTTACTTGAGATATACTATCCCCATATTTTAGAAATAAAAGGCGGAACACTATATAGACAAAAAAATATAGGATGATATAATAAAAATACGATTATTATATAAATACAAAAAGCAATAATAAAATAATAAACAATAGCAATAGAATAACAAAGTAAATAGTATGGATTAAAATTTCTGAATTTTTATAAAGTAAAATCAATGTATACTGATATATATTAATATTATATAGTAAAGGGGGAAGTGAAATGAAAAGAGGAAGAAGACGTCTTGTGGCTGTTTTGTTATGCTGCTTGCTGGTGCTTTCCTCGGCTACGATCGCGTTGGCAGAGGAGGCGCCGGCTGCACCGAGTGAGGATACGGCTGCACAGATAGGGGACAAGACAGAAAACATCACGGATGAGCAAGAGCCCGGTAAAGAAGAAGATTCGGCGCCAATTGTAGAAGATGGGGTGGCCGAGGAAGAAGAGAAAATAGAGGAAACAGAGAAAATAGAGGAAAAGAATGAAACAAAGGATTTACCGGAAAAACAGGAAGGTCCTTTGTTAGATTCGGCCCAAAATACGGTCGATATTGTATCGAAAGAGGCGGTGGACGCTTTGATTTTAGAGCCAGAAGCACGGGAGACAGAAGAATCTGATACGAAGATACCGACGCTGGATCATATCGAGAAAAGCGCAGACCCGTCAAAGACGGCTATATTTTATGTAGCGGCCAAGGGCGTGACGGATGACAGGAGCGGCGTCAAGAGCGTGGAGTTCGCGGTGTGGAGCGAGAAGAACGGTCAGGACGATTTGAAATGGTATAAAGGCACGAAGGACGGCGCGGACAGCTGGTCGGTAGGCGTCAATGCGGCGAATCATAAAAATGATACAGGGAAATACCAGATCCATGTATACGCGACGGACAACGCAGGGAATCGCGGGCTGGTCGGAACGAGCACAGTCACGCTCGACCATAGAGATGCGAAGATACCGACGCTGGATCATATCGAGAAAAGCGCAGACCCGTCAAAGACGGCTATATTTTATGTAGCGGCCAAGGGCGTGACGGATGACAAGAGCGGCGTCAAGAGCGTGGAGTTCGCGGTGTGGAGCGAAAAGAACGGTCAGGACGATTTGAAATGGTATAAAGGCACGAAGGACGGCGCGGACAGCTGGTCGGTAGGCGTCAATGCGGCGAATCATAAAAATGATACAGGGAAATACCAGATCCATGTATACGCGACGGACAACGCAGGGAACCGCGGGCTGGTCGGAACGAGCACAGTCACGCTCGACCATAGAGATGCGAAGATACCGACGCTGGATCATATCGAGAAAAGCGCAGACCCGTCAAAGACGGCTATATTTTATGTAGCGGCCAAGGGCGTGACGGATGACAAGAGCGGCGTCAAGAGCGTGGAGTTCGCGGTGTGGAGCGAAAAGAACGGTCAGGACGATTTGAAATGGTATAAAGGCGCGAAGGACGGCGCGGACAGCTGGTCGGTAGGCGTCAATGCGGCGAATCATAAAAATGATACAGGGAAATACCAGATCCATGTATACGCGACGGACAACGCAGGGAACCGCGGGCTGGTCGGAACGAGCACAGTCACGCTCGACCATAGAGATACGAAGATACCGACGCTGGGTCATATCGAGAAAAGTGCGGACCCGTCAAAGACGGCTATATTTTATGTAGCGGCCAAGGACGTGATGGATGACAGAAGCGGCGTCAAGAGCGTAGAGTTCGCGGTGTGGAGCGAAAAGAACGGTCAGGACGACCTGAAGTGGTATAAAGGCACGAAGGACGGCGCGGACAGCTGGTCGGTAGGCGTAAGCGTATTAAATCATAAAATGGATACCGGAAAGTATCAGATCCATGTATATGCGACGGACAACGCAGGGAACCGCGGACTGGTTGGAACTACAACGCTGGTGTCTGATTTTGTGGATAATCAGGCTCCGACAGTAGCTGCATCAAATATTTTAAATGGAGATATTTACGGCGGCAGCAAAGTGATTTATCTCGGAGGAGTATCGGATCAAAGCGGAGTCAAGTCTGTTCAGGCAGCGATATGGGGAGCAGATTATGGGCAAGATGATTTGAAATGGTATTCTCTGACGAACAGAGGAAATGGAAACTGGGATATGACTTTAAGCTTGGCGGAGCATGGGGGACCTTTCTTCGACGAGGGAATTTATAATGTCCATATATATACCGAAGATGTATTGGGAAACAGGGCTTGTGTTTATACGACTGATTTTTATGTAGAACCTGCAGTTGCCTCTGCAGGAGATGCAGAAGTGTATTATTATGATTTTTTTGACAGTATTTGGGTCTATGACATCAGTTGTTCCACAGGAGTTTCCGGTGTATTCTATAATTTCTATAATGAATATGATGATATATATGTAGAGGCGCATTATACTGATTTTCTGACATCGGGGGATCTGTATCTGGATGATATGATACAGCCCTATGGAACATGTAATTTAGATGTGGGGGTACTGGATATGCGCGGCAGGTTTTATATAGTCGGTCAATACTATTTCACGGTTTAGGCAATATAATATATGATATCGAAAAAGCACCTTACAGGCTTCGGACTTGTAAGGTGCTTTTTACTGGAAAAAGAATGAAATGAAAATAAATTTATGATATAATTTAAATAAAATTTGTAATATAGGAGTCATAGTGCTGTGAGACGCGGTTTGTTTATAATTTGTATATTGCTTGTATTGTCGCTATGCGTTGGCGGATGTGTTCCCGTTGGTCCGGCAAGCGAGACAGTAGCAGAAGAAGAGATTCCGCGCCCCACCCCGGAGCCGGAGGCGACCCCTACGCCAACTGCTGCACAGGTGGATAAAAATGTGGTTTTAAAAGTCAACGATGAAAAAGCGGATAAAGCGTCGTTAGAAAAGCTGCAGCCATTGCTTGACTATCTTGCAAGAGCCTGTTATGAAACGGGAACTTTAAAGCTGGAAGACGCTGAGGCGGATTTCATATGGAACGTTTTGTATTGGGTAGGGATAGAACGATTCAGGATCATAGATACAGATGAGATATACAGTATCGACGATAACACAAAATTTGTGAGCAAAGATTATTTGCAGAGCCAAATTTATCCGAAAATTTTCGGAGAGGGCTTTTTGCCGGAATATCAAGGAAGCAATAGCTTGATTAAAGAAGTAGAAAATGGATATCAACTGGAAATAAGCACAGATGAGAATAGCATTTCATTTCTGCCTCAGGAATATTATATCGATGACAGCGGAAGATGGAACTTAACGGGAGAAATAGTAACTGGACATGAAAATGAACTGTGGAGAACGATTACTATCACTTTCAACCCGGATCCGAACGCAATATTTGGTTTTACGGTGGAAGCGTTTGCAGCAGAGGAATGATCGTTCCCCCGATTGAGCGTATTAGGTTTGACAATGGTTTTAGCCGTTTGCTATACTGCTTTAGGAACAGTAAATATCAGATATTAAGGAGAATAATAGTGATTACGATAGCAAAGCCACAGATAGGACAGGAAGAAAAAGATGCAGTCATGGAAGTAATGGGCTCCGGTATGATCGCATCCGGAGGCGTGGTAAGTGAATTTGAGAAAGAATTTGCGTCATATATTGGGATGCAGCATGGGATCGCCTGTACATCAGGAACGACAGCCTTGGAGATCGCTTTGCGGGCGCTTGGGATAGGGGCAGGCGACAAGGTCGTCACGACCGCTTATTCTTTTATAGCATCTACGAATGGGATCGTTTATACGGGCGCTACTCCCGTGTTTGCCGATATAGATGAAAAAACATTCAATATCGATCCTGAATCGGCTGAAGAATGCTTAAAGCAAAATCCGGACGCAAAAGCCCTATTGATCGTGCATTTGTTTGGACAGCCCTGCAATATGGATAAATTGTGCGCTTTAGCTAAAAAGTATAATGTAAAGCTGATCGAGGACTGTGCACAGGCACATGGAGCCTTGTGGAATGATAAAAAAGCCGGAAGCTTCGGAGACGTGTCCACCTTTAGCTTTTATCCTACTAAAAATATGACGACAGGAGAGGGCGGGATCGTACTTACGAATGACGAAGCAGTTGCGGAAAAAGCACGGCTTATTGAAAACCATGGAATGAAAATACGGTATACACATGATATAATAGGACACAATTACAGAATGACGAACATCGCAGCGGCGATTGGAAGAGAGCAGCTGAAAAAACTGGACGGGTTCAATGATCTGCGCCGCAGAAATGCCGCTTGTTATAACGGAGAAATTCAAAATAAAGCGATGATCGTTCCTTATGTCGACGAGCATGCCAAGCATGTTTATCATCAGTATACGATTCGGGTAACGGAGGGAAAACGCGACCAATTGATCAAGACATTTGAAGAAAACGGGATAGGCTATGGGATTTTTTATCCGTTCAGCATTCCGGAACAGCCTTGCTATAAGGAAATGAACTTTAAGACAGCGTATCCGGTGACCGATAGGGTCAAAAAAGAGGTGCTGTCGATTCCTGTTCATCCGGGAATCACAGAGGACGAAGTAAAGACGGTTGCACGAGTGATCAATTCATTATAAGAGGGAAAAGTATGGCGGCATATTTTGCACATGAAACAGCTCATATTGCTGAAAATGCGAAGATTGGAAAGGATACCAAAATATGGATCAATGTTCAGATCCGCGAGGATGTGAAGATTGGGGAAGGATGTATCATTAGTAAAGATGCCTATATCGATCATGCTGTTCAGATAGGCGATCGGGTAAAGATACAGAACGGCGTATCTGTTTATCATGGAGTCACGATTGAAGACGAGGTTTTCGTCGGCCCAAATGCAGCTTTTACGAATGACTATTATCCGCGGGCTCAAAATCCGGAATGGGAAGTAACGCCGACTTTGATTTGCGAGGGAGCTTCGCTCGGTGCGAATTGTACGGTCGTTTGCGGCCATACAGTGGGGAAATATGCTATGGTAGGCGCGGGAAGCGTTGTCACACAAGATGTGCCGCCCTATACGCTTGTGGTGGGAAACCCGGCAAGAGCGATCGGGAAAGTATGCCGCTGCGGACAACGAGTACCGGAAGACGGCGTATGCCCAAAATGCGGTTTTGTGATTCCTGAATAAAGGAGAAGAGATTTTGACGCTAACAGAAAGCCGGAAGCCGACAATTTGGAATTTTATTTTTATGCACGTTTCCTTTATCGTGTATTCTTTTGTCAGCGTGATGTCGAAGACAGCGGCAAATCAAGGCATGTTCACGACGATGTTTTTTGTATATGCCTGTATCGAGCTGTTGTTTTTAGGCGTATATGCCTTGATGTGGCAGCAGGTGCTAAAGCATTTTACGCTTGTGAAGGCATATTCCAATAAAGGCGTTGTTGTTATCTGGAATTTGATTTGGGCGGTCGTTTTTTTCCAAGAGGTCATTACGATCGAAAATATAATAGGAAGTGCGGTCATACTGATAGGGATCGTAGTGGTATCGTCAGATGGTCATTAGTTATTTGCTGATCATGGCGTGCGGGGTCTTTATTTCATCTGTTTCGCAGATATTGCTAAAGATCAGCGCCGAAAAAAACATTGGAGCAAAGGGCTTTAAAGCGCAATATCTGAATAAGTTTGTGATTATCGGCTATTTGCTGCTTTTTATCGCCATGCTGATCCCGCTCTATGTATATCAGTTTATTCCGTTAAAATACGGCGCGGTGATCGAGTCGCTGGGCTATGTGTTCGTAATGATATTGAGCGCAGTCATTTTGCGGGAAAAGATCACCAAGAGAAAATTGATCGGTAATTTACTGATCGTTGCGGGTGTCATTATTTTTAGCTTAAAAATCTTTTAGAAGGCAAGGATAAGAAAATGAATGCAGTTTTGATTGGATTTGGATATTGGGGTCCTAATATTGCGCGCAATCTGAATGTGAGCAAGGATTTCAATTTATATGGAATTTGCGATGTGGACGAAAAGAAGCTTGCGAAAGCGAAAAATCTGTATGGAGACAAGGTAAAATACTATACGGATTACAAAGACGTGATTGCAGATGCCGCCGTTGATATGTGCGCGGTAGCGCTGCGCAATGAAATAGGCCAGATCGTAGCGCGGGAAGTATTGAAAGCAAAGAAGCATCTTTTTATGGAAAAGCCGATGGCAACGAAATTGGAGGATGCGAAGCTCTTGAAAAGGCTTGCCGAGGAGAATGGCGTATTGATCCATATCGATCATATTCTTGTCTATCATCCGATCATTCGTAAAATAAAAGAGATCATAGACAGCGGAGAGTTGGGGGAGCTGATCTTCTTTGAGTCGAATCGTGCCAACCTTGGACCTCATATCAAAAACGATATGAATGCGATGTGGGATCTTGCGGTGCACGATCTTGCGATCTTAGATTATTTATGTAATGGAAAGCATGCGCGGGACGTGGAATGCATGGGAGTCAAGAAATTTGGAGACCAAGAGGTCCTGACCTATTTGACGATCCAGTATTCCAATTTTATTGCTATGCTGAAGTCCAGTTGGATATCGCCCTTGAAAGAAAGGACGATCATTATCAGCGGAACTCATAAAATGATCGTATTTGACGATTTGAAAGAATCGGAAAAACTGATGATTTATGATAAAGGCGTAGAGATCAACAAAGAATTGTTTAGTGAATACGGGAAATATGAAGCGAAAGTGCGTATGGGAGACCTATATGTTCCCAATATAGAGCGGGAAGATTCTCTTCTGAACAGTCTCACACATTTTGCCGAATGTATCCGTGAAAATAAGCAGTCTATCTCAGGACCGGATCAAGGCATCCGAGTGCTGGAGATATTGGAAAAAGCAGATTGCAGCCTAAACAAAAATGAGGTGAAAGCGTGAGAGCAAAAATCGAACGGGCCAATATTTTGGTCACCGGAGGAGCAGGATTTATTGGGAGTCATTTAGTAGACCGATTACTGGATGAGGGAGCAAAAAAGGTTGTTGTGGTAGACAACCTTTTTGTTGGTCACAGAAGCAATCTTGAACAGGCGCTTAAGCGGGGAGCTGTCTTTATCAAAGATGATGCAGAGATAGAGGGAACTCTTGATTATATTATGGAGCAATACGATATCGATATCGTATTCAATTGTGCTACAAAAGCGCTGAATTACTCCTTTATCAATCCGCTGAATGCTTATATGACAAATGTGAATATCATAAAAAACTTATTGGAGCTGCAGCGCAAGGGGGCATTTCATACGCTATGCCATTTTTCTTCGTCTGAGGTCTATGGGTCTGCAGTCTATGAACCGATGGACGAAAATCATCCTTTTAAGGCTACTACGGCCTATGCCGCCGGAAAAGCGGCCGCGGACGTCATGCTGTTTTCTTATGTGAATCAATATCAATTAGACGCGTTTATTGTGCGTCCGTTCAACAATTACGGTCCGCGGCAGAACTATGAAGGACCTCTTGCAGGGATCATTCCGATCACCGCGAAACGAATCATGGCGGGCGAGGCGCCGGAAATCCATGGAACGGGTATGCAGTCGCGGGATTTTATTTATGTAGGGGATACCATATCCGCGATCTTAAAGCTGTATGATAAGCTCCCGGCGGGGGAAGCCGTCAATATTTCGACGAACGGCCAGATCAAGATCAAGGATTTGATAGAAAAAATTTGCGGCTACATGAATTTTAACGGGGAAATTGTCTATAAAGAGCGCCGCAATGCGGATGTAGACTGTCATAATGCCAGCAACGCGAAGCTGAAAGGTTTGATCGATTTTGAGCCGACGCCCTTTGAAAAAGGGCTTGCAAAAACGCTTGACTGGTATAAAGAGCATATTAAGCTATAATGGAGAATCGTATGATAAAACTGATCAAACCCTATATTACGTTTGACGAAGTAAAAGAAGAATTCAAAGAGATATTTGACAGCGGCATGCTGACGAGAGGCAAGTATTCAAGAGAGTTCCCGCAGAAGATGTGTGAGTATACAGGCGCACAGTATAGCTTTAACGCAACCTCTGCGACCACCGCGTTAGCCATGAGCTTGGACACGCTTGGCGTAAGAGAAGGCGATGAAGTGATCGTCTCCGATTTCTCTTTCCCCGCAACGGTCAATGTGGTGGAAGCGTGCGGCGCAAGGCCTGTGTTTGCCGACGTCAGCCGGGAAACGTATAATATGCTGCCGGACGAGCTGGAGAAAAAAATTACACCGAGAACCAAAGCGGTCATTTTTGTATGCGCCTTAGGAAATCCTTCCGGGCTGGATGAAATTGTTTGTATTTGCAGAGAGAAAGGTATCCCGCTGATCAATGACGCAGCCTGCGCGATCGGGAGTTCTGTAGACGGTGTGAAAGTGGGGAACCTGACAGATATCGAATGCTTCAGCTTTCACCCACGCAAGCTTTTGACTGCAGGAGAGGGCGGGGCGATCACAACAAACTGTGATGAATATGCCGAGTATTTATCTGTAAAGCTTGCGCATGGGGCAACCGATAAGAATGGAAAAATGGATTTTGTGACCTATGGATATAATTACCGGCTGCCGGAGCTGCAGTGTCTTATGCTGATCAAACAGCTCGAAAAGCTGGATGAGATCGTAGCGGAGCGGCTGGAAATACAGAAGCAAACGGCGCAGGCATTGGAGCCTATGGGATATGCAGCACAGAAGTGCGCGGAAAATGCGGTGCATAATATTCAAAGCCTCGTTTTTACAGTACCGGAGCATATAGAGCGGGATGGTCTGATCAAGCATTTAAAGGAAAATGGGATCGAGAGCACGATCGGGACCTATTGTCTTTCGAATTGTACTTATTATAGGAATAAATATGGTGATGTGCAGCCGAATGCGCTTTATTTGGAACAAAATACGATCACGCTGCCATGCTATACGGGTGTAGATACAGAAAAGATTATTCATACGCTATTGGGGCAGTAATACATTATGAGAAAGATAGAGGATAGCGTACGCGCAATGAGGCTGATGCAACAGTCGATACAAAAGATGAAGTTAGACCTGCGCGGCATGACAGTGTTAACAGAGGCGGCTTCCGGATATTTTATCGTTACTCCATTGATCGCGGCTTTGGCCGGTGCGCAAAAGGTATATGCTGTTGTAAAGGACACCGGATATGGTACAGTAGCGGAGTTGGAGGCCTATTTGTGGGAGTGGAAACAAAAATTAGGTTTTTCGGATGAGGTGATTTCACCAATTTACGATCCGGCAGCTGTTGCAGGACAAGTTCAGATCGTAACGAATTTAAGGGCGGTGAGGCCGATTGGAGAAGAAATAATAGGGCGTTTGCCAAAAGACGGCTGTATCTCGCTGATGATGGAAACATGGGAGTTCCGCAGAGAAGATTTAGACAGAGAGGCTTGCATAAAATATGGCGTTCCCTTATTGGGCACGAATGAATATGATAGTAGACTGGATATCATCCATTACGTAGGTATGGTTGCGCTTAAGCTTTTGATGGAACAAGGGATTGAAATATACCACTCTGATATTGCATTGATTTCATCAGGAAAATATGAAAAAGAAATTACAGATGTTTTAGAAAAAAACGGAGCAGCAGTACACACCTACGATCCTGTTTTAAAATACTGTAAGAATGACTTTTATGACACATTAGATCACGCCGATGCAGTAATTGTGGCAGAACAAGACACTTCGGAGTTATTGATTGCAGAAGAGGGAGCGCTTCTTGATGCGAAGCTATTCCGCAAAATAAAATATTTGATACATATTGTTGGGAATCTGGATTATGGATCATTAAGAAAGTATGGAATTATAAAATTTCCCGCCAAAGAAGTATCGCCGGGTTATATGACTGTAACAACAGACTATGTAGGTATAAAGCCCGTTATCGATTTACATACGGCAGGATTGAAGGTAGGACAAGCTATGGTAGAGGGGCTACGACGGCGCTATAGCTTAGAGCAAGTGAGAAAATATACTTTAGAAAATAGTCCTGCAATGGATTTTTGATGTGGAAACGATAAATTGATTAGGGAGGCGGAAGCGGATGAACCCCGATATTTCAATTATTACGGCGTTATATAATGAAAGTGATAATGTAGACGATTTGTGTGAGACCTTAGACACGTATGCAAAGGATAAGCCATACAAAATAGAGGTGCTGTTTGTAAATGACGGTTCGGTCGACGATACATTTGAAAAACTGAAAAAAAAGAACTTTTATCATATCGATGCAAAATTGATATCACTATCAAAAAATTATGGCGCGCATGCTGCTATTAGAGCCGGGCTTTCTGAAGCAAGCGGAAAGTATACTATGATTTTCTCCGGAGATTTACAGCAGCCGACGGAATTGATTGGACGTCTTTATGATACGATTCGGGAAGGCTATGAAATTGTATTGGTACAAAAGCACAATGATAAAGTCGGGAAGAAAGAAAAGGCATTTTCACATGGCTTTTCCAAGCTGTTCCGTAAATATGCAATCAAGAATTTTCCGCCCGGCGGGATCAATAATTTTATGATCACAGAAAAGGTGCGCGGCATTCTCAATAAAAATGTAGAGGCTAATACACCTATTTTTATGCAGGTTTTGGATATGGGCTTTAAATCTACGATGATTGAGTGCGTATTCCACGAACGAAAAAAAGGAAAATCCAAATGGACTTTATCTAAAAAAATCAAATTATTTGTAGATTCTTTTGTTGCTTTCTCTTTTGCGCCGATTCGTGCGGTTACGATCGTGGGAGGCGTCCTTTCTTTAGCAGGAATTATATATGCTATTTATATTTTGATACGGAAGCTATTGGACTTTAATGCGTTTGCCGCAGGATGGCCCACCCTGATCGCGGTACTGTTAGTAGGATTTGGCATCACGAATATCGGGATAGGTATCGTAGCGGAATATTTGTGGAGGACATTCGATGCTGCACGGAACAGGCCGGCGTTTTTGATCGAAGAAGTGATTGAAAAAACATTGGATCAAGCAGGTGAGGAGTAGCGGTAATGAAGTTATCGGAATTTTTTCAAAAGGATGTACTTTTAAGGGATGCAGAATTCGATTGTATCGGCTTGATGATGAGCCGGCCGGAAAAAAGAATGCTGACGTTTTTAGAAGACGCCAAATATTTTCCGGAATTAAAGGAAAATGCGGATGTGAGCGCCGTTATTTGTTCACCGGCGGTTATCGATTTGGTTGACGGACTGAAGCTGGGGATAGCGGTAGCATCTGAACCGAGGCAGTGTATCGCGAACTTACATAATGAATTGTGCATGGATGAGAGATATATTGGGCAGAGCTTTGCGACAAAGATAGGAAATGGGTGTCAAATCAGTCCTGAAGCTTATATCGCCCCGCAGAATGTCGTAATAGGGGACCGCACAATAATAGACGAAAAGGCTGTGATCAAAGAAGGAACGGTCATTGGGGATGATTGCTTTATTCATTCCGGATGCGTAGTAGGCGGCTGCGGATTTGAATTTAAAAAACAGGCTGGAATCCCAAGAAAGGTGCTTCATAAAGGAAAAGTACAAATAGGAGACCGTGTAGAGATATTACAATTATCCAGCATAATGCGCGCAGTCTATCCGTGGGATGCAACGGTTATTGGAACTGATACAAAAATCAGCTCCATGGTGTCGATCAGTCATGCTGTAAAAATAGGGGAAAGGACAATGATAAGTGCATGCTCCTGCGTTGCAGGCTCTGCAAAAATAGGAAGCGATGTTTGGCTGGGAGTCAATTCCACTATTTCAGACCGCATTATCATTGGAGATTATGCAAGAATATCGCTGGGAGCCGTGGTGACCAAAAATGTACCGGAAAATGTAACGGTCTCCGGCAATTTTGCGATAGAGCATCATAAATTTTTAAATCATATAAAGACGCTTGCAAAATAGATAGGCTAAAAACAAAAATACTATAAAGAAAAAGCGCCGGAGCTTATAGCACCTGCGCTTTTTTATAAGAATTATTTCATAAACGGACTTTATGACTTTATCGGTCCAGCCGAATGTTTTAGGAATTTAACAGTTTAGTGACCATATTCGCAAGATCGTAGCCATAGTTAGAATCGGAGGCCCATTTTCCTCCTAACGTTTGGATAAAAGGAGAAGAACCGCGGCCGTATTTATTGACAGCCGCATCCCAACGAGGGTCATAAGGCTGTCCGCTGGAATTTAGAATATTGAGAGATTCGGTCGAAGCGTAGCATTTTAAATGCTGGATCTGGGCAAGGATACCCGCACGTACGCCTGCTTCACCGGCACCGTATGTTGAACGGAAGTCAAAGCCCTGAGCTCCTCCGTCAAGGGCGCCTAAGCCGGCGAAATTATATTGCATTGGCTGTACTTGCCCGCCAAATCGCAGCCAGCCGGTCTCTTTCATTGCCTGAGCAAATGCAACCTCTGCCCGCACTCCTTCTGCCTGAGCACATTCGATATAGAGTTCACAAATGCGTTCCAACGTTACTCCGTCTGCGATATAATCCTGACGATATGTTTCATAATTATTAGCCCCTGCATTGGAAGTATAGTAACGCATGAGCTGTGCGCTGCTTGTTAAAGAGCCCCCCATAATCTTATCGCCGCCGACTGTAAGCTGAGCAGTTCCTACTAATGCTCGGTTTCCGGCGTGATCGGAAGCGTAGACATGCGCATAGTATATACCGGAATCATAATCGTGATTTCCAATATCGACCGTTTTCCAGTAGTTCACATTATCCGAGGTAGACATAGTATACCATTTTAAGTCGTCCTGACCATCCTTGGCACTCCAAATCCCTACCTGCACTGTTTTAGGATCCACACCGCTCTCGCAGCCTTCGTATCCGGCTTGTATGTCGGAGAGGCCATGGACAAGAATATTAAAGGTATCTCCAAGAACTATGGATTCATCCGGTTCCACGCTGGAGGCGTAAGGCGGAGTTTTATCTCCCGTCATATTTATTTGTGTCGTATAAAGCAGAGCGCGGTTCCCGGCATTGTCCGTTGCGTATAGATGGATATAGTAAAGCCCGGTATCCTCATTGTGGTCGCAGTAATCAACGTTTGCGGTGTAACGCATCGTTCCGCTCTTTTCGCCGACATACCATGTCAGGTCATCCTGCCCGCCCTTTGCGCTCCAAACGGCAAATTCAACCTTGCTGACTCCGCTGTTATCGTCTAAGACATCAGCAAATACCTCGAAAGCATATTCGGGCGCAGCACTGCTCACGTCCATTCCAACGAATACGGGAGCTTTAAAATCACCGGTAGCCGTAGCGGTCGTTGTTTTCATCAAGCGATAGTTCCCGGCATTGTCATAGCCATTGACATGGATATAGTAAAGTCCTGAGTCATAATTATGGTCGGCAACATCGAATGTAATCTGCCATTTACCATTTCCGAGGTTTTTACCGGTGAGCCATTGGATATCGTCTTGTCCGTTTTCAGCCGTCCAAACGGCAAATTTGACGGTCTTGACGCCGCTTTCATAGCCTTCCGTTCCTGCTTCGGCATCAGTTACTCCCTCTACAGAGACCGTACAGGTCCGCCCGCTGAATGACTGGGCGGGAGTGATAGAGGTGGCTGTCGGGCCATTTACATCCCCGGTAACGGTGGTCTGAGTGGAAGATATCAGAGCGCGGTTTCCGGCATTGTCGGTCGCGTATACATGGACGTTATAAGTACCGGTGTCCTTTTTATGGGAAGCATAGTTAACATAGGTCTGCCATGTTCCGGGACTGATTTCAGTTCCGGCGTGCCAGAGCAGGTCATCCTGCCCGCCCTTTGCGCTCCAAACGGCAAATTCAACCTTAGCTACTCCGCTGTAATTGTCTACGACGGGGATAGTAGCGGTAAAGGCATAAGGATTATTTACATATTTTAAACTGCCTCCACGTGTGGGAGCTTTAAAATCACCGGTAGCCGTAGCGGTCGTTGTTTTCATCAAGCGATAGTTCCCGGCATTGTCATAGCCATTGACATGGATATAGTAAAGTCCTGAGTCATAATTATGGTCGGCAACATCGAATGTAATCTGCCATTTACCATTTCCGAGGTTTTTACCGGTGAGCCATTGGATATCGTCTTGTCCGTTTTTAGCCGTCCAAACGGCAAATTTGACGGTCTTGACGCCGCTTTCATAGCCTTCCGTTCCTGCTTCGGCATCAGTTACTCCCTCTACAGAGACCGTACAGGTCCGCCCGCTGAATGACTGGGCGGGAGTGATAGAGGTGGCTGTCGGGCCATTTACATCCCCGGTAACGGTGGTCTGAGTGGCAGATATCAGAGCACGGTTTCCGCAGTTATCGGTCGCGTATACATGGACGTTATAAGTGCCGGTGTCTTTTTTATGGGAAGTATAGTTAACATAGGTCTGCCATGTTCCGGGACTGATTTCAGTTCCGGCGTGCCAGAGCAGGTCATCCTGTCCGTCTTTATCACTCCAAACGGCAAATTCAACCTTGCTGACTCCGCTTTCGGCATCCACTACCGGCAGCGTAGCCGTAAAAGCATAAGGATTATTTACATATTTTAAACTGTCTCCACGCACAGGAGGGGTCTCATCGCATTCATAGGTGATAGAGGAGGCATAAAGTGTAGAATTATCCCACTGGTCATACGCATAAAAGTGGATATAGTAAAGCCCTTCACCGTTGCCATGGTCCTCGATATCGAGATCCACCGACCATTGATTATTTCCCGTATTAGCCGCTGTATACCATTTTAAATCGTCCTGTCCCCCATCTGCGCTCCAGACGGCAGCCTTTACACTTTTAACGCCGCTTTGCTTATCGGTAATGGTAGAAGAAGCGGTAAACTGCGGTGTATAGACAATACCGTTTTTAGCTCCCGTGACAGTTACCGCGGACACAGACGGCCCCGTAGTATCGGCAAGAACATTTACAGAGGTAGTTCCAACTAAGGCACGATTGCCGGCCTTATCTGTCGCATAGATATGAACATTATATTCGCCGCCTTCTCCATTATGATATTTTAATATGTCACAATAGAATTGGTAATTATTATTTCCCATATTGGTGGCAGTATACCATTTCAGATCATCCTGCCCGTTTGCAGTTGTCCAAACGGCAAACTCAACTTTATCCACGCCGCTTTTTTGATCGGTCACATTTGCTGCGATCTCAAAGCCCGGCCAGTAGGAATCGGCAGCGGGATTTTTGGTCACGCTATTCAGAACAGGCGGATTTTTGTCAGAAGGGTATTTTTGGGAATACAAATCGACCGCATCTGCGATCCGCTGCGCCAGAATTTCCATATTGGATTCCTTTGTGATTTGGCTTCTGTCATAAGCATTTGTCATAAAGCCTGCTTCTAATAAAATAGACGGCACCTTGGAACGTGTGGTGACGGAATTGACATCCGCGTCCTTTACGGCACCAGACCTCCGATTGATATAAAAATCACTGTCGAGCTGTTGGTCTAAATAATTCGCCATATCGCGAGACCTTGTAACAGTTTCAGTATTTTTGCCATAATCCTCTGTTAACGTACTGGAATAATAGATCTCGTAGCCGTTTGCACTGCCGACGGGGTCGTCGATAGAATAGCCCGGCTCGGCATTATGATGGATGCCGATACATAAATCCGCCGCAGGGATATTTGCATTATATTTTTCAGGCGTATTGATAGCAGGCAGCAATTGAGTGCCGAAATGATATTGACTTGCCGGTTTTCCGTCATCGCCAACAGGCCCCTCTGTCAAAATATGAGGGAGATCCGGAGCTAAAGTCATAGAATTGGTAATATAAACAATATAGCCACGCCGTGTGAGCTCATTGTACAGCTTGATCGTTACCTTTTCGTTGAGTGTAGCCTCTAACTTTGAAGAATTGGATGGGCTGTGGCCGGGATAAAGATAAACCACAAAACCGCTTGCGGCCTGAGACTGGATATGATAAATACCGAAAATGCAAACAACAGCTAAGATAATACTAACTAAAACAATGAGGAAAGATTTTTTTTTTGAAGATATTAAATTCATATAAGACAAAAAACTCCCGAAATATATTATCGCTATCAGTATATCATAAATATTTCAAAAATAGTATATAAATATTTCAAAAATGTAATCATATCAAAGGACAGGCTTATTGTCTTTCTTGATAAATAACAGCAGTTTTGCTATAATAAATATCCCGTTGTAAGCTCATACAAAGCGTTGTTTTGAGTTGGAGGAAACGAAATGACAGAATTGGCCAATTCTAAAAAGCAATATCAAAAGTCTGTTCTATGGTTACTGCTGCTGATAACAATAGGGATATTGATCATATATTTTCAGTTTTTATTTAAGGGCACTCCTTATTTGTTTTGGACTTCAGGTTCCGATACCCGAGATTCCTATTTGATGAAATACAGTGGTATTGTAAATAAGATAGTGAGCGGTGATACGGCGCTTTGGGATTTTCATTCCGGGATGGGCAGCAATGTTTTAATGAGCCAAAGTATCGTTTTTGACCCGTATGCGATCATTCTTTATGTAGGAGGGATAATCGGGGGGATACAAACGATACCGTTTCTTCTTGTTATCATGACGGTTTTGAAAATATATGGCGCAGGGCTTACCTGCTATTTATTTCTTACCGCGCTGAAGATAGAAGAAGCGCCGAAAATTTTTGCCAGTATCATGTATGCTTTCTGCGGCTTTCTGACCCTGTGGGGGCAGCATTACTTCTTTGGGACCTATTTTACCTTAATGCCATTATTGTTATGGGCATTAGAAAAAAGCTTCACAGAAAGAAAATATTTGATCGGGGTATCTATATTTACGGCAATTAGCTGCATCAGTGCGGTCTATTTTGCTTATATGGCATTGATCGTCGATTTTATATACGTTTTATTGCGTTTCGTTATACGCAATGAAAAGATGTGCTGGAAATTGTTTTTAAAGCAGGTCTTGCCGATGATCCTTGCGGTCATGATTGGAATATTGATCTCAGCGGTCATTTTATTACCGGTCGCCTACGGGATGCTGACACAATCAACACGGCTGGGAACATCTGAAAGCCTGACGGACAAGCTTACAAACGCAGAATATGATTATGACCTCAAGACAACTATTTTAAGGCTATTTTCCAATAATATGCTGGGGGTGGAAAACGACTTAGCGCTGCCATCAGCCAACTATTACGCAATGCCGTGTCTGTTCTTTTCCCTGCTTTTCCTTCTGGTATTTCCACAATATATCGCAGGTCTTTTACGGAAAAAGGATCTTTTAAAAAATAAAGCGGCACGAATCATAGGCGTAGCGGCGATCGCACTTTTGGTTCTTTTTCCGGCTTTCTCTATTATACTAAATGGCTTTGCGGAAGTTTCGCACAGGGTATTCTATTGTATTTTACCATTTTTTGCGGTGTTTTCGGCAGTAGGCCTGCAGAATATTTTAAAGGAAAAGCGGCTCAACGGCTGGCTTTTGCTTGGAACCTCAGTTGCAGGGATCATGGTGTTTTTATATACCTATAATAGAGTGATCGTAAACGGCCCGATGGCAGAAGAAGCATGGTTTAAAAAATTCTTGGCAGCAGATACCGCCGTATTCATTGCTATGGCGTTTTTGCTGTGGAGATTAGGAAAGAAAAGCAAGGGATCCTTGAAAGCCGGGCCATGGTGGAAAGCGCATGGCCATCAGCTCCTGACTGCGTGTTTGATGATTTTATTAATGGGGAATGTGATAGCCGATTCCTATATTACAAACAATAAACGTGATTTAGGAACGCAGGAAGCTCTTGACCACTTATATTCTGAGGATACTGAGCAAGTAATAGCGGAGATCGAGAAAAACGACAATAGTTTTTTCCGAATGGAAAAGGACTTTATGGACGTCTCTTATTATAAGGAGGCGGAGGCTCAACAATATTATGGCGTCAGCTCATACAGTTCATTAGGAAGCAATTCATCCCTCGCTTTCTATCAGAATATTTGGCCGGAAATAGCAATAGGGGAAGGGCGCGTCTCTTTGTATGAGAGAATAGCAATGCAGAATCCATTTCGTGAATCTCTTGCAGGAGTAAAATATATTTTATCGAGGAATGACGATTTAGAAAATGAGTTCTATCAAAGAGCAGCTCAAGCAGGAGAGGTTACTGCCTATCGAAATATTCTGACAGATGGGATAGGCGCGTTTCATTCATGCGGAACTTTTATCCGGCCTGAGGATATTCAATCAAAGTCATTGCTGGAGCAATTGGTCTTATTAGGCGCAGGTACTGTTGTGAGCGATTCGTCACTATCAGAGGAGGCGTTTCTTGACGCCGACCAATTTTTGGAAGACCACGTAGAGAGATTGCCGTCTGATGAGGTGATCGCCGAGGAAGGGATATGGACCTATGGAGATATCTTGATAGAAGAAAATAGTTTTCCCGGTATGATACAAGCAGTGGCCCAAGATAATGATACGTCTATTGTGCTGGAAATAAATCAGGATATATGGGAGGGAAATCCCGGAAAAAATCTTTATTGCTCATTTTCTATAGGAAGTATGGAATCCAATGAGCTGCAGGTATGCTATACCTTGCAAAATGGAAACAAATCGTATGAGACCTATAAAACTCATTATTTTCCTCAATATAATAGGGATGTTATAATAGAAATACCATATAAAACGCAAAGCGTTACTTTTACTGCAATACAGCCTTTCGGTGAGCAGGGATTAGGCAGATTCCAGTTGAAAAAATTTGCGTTTGCCTATATTGAAGAGACTCCGACAGCAAAGGGCTGCGGAGAAGTTTTTTTTGAAAAGCCGGTAAAAGACAATAGAGTAACGGGGAGTGCGGTCGTGGATAAGGCCGGGATCGTATCGGCGGCGATCCCTTGTGAAAAAGGATGGAGAGTGTATGTGGATGGGGAGGAACAAGAGATCATTCCGGTAAATTACGGTTTTTCCGGAGTCCTTATTCAGCCGGGAGCACATGAGATAGAGTTTCGTTATGAAACTCCGATGCTGAAATTAGGAGCGATAGTCTCGGGAATAGGTATTGGCTGTTTCGTTTTGTTTTATTTGCTATATATTAGGAAAAAACGATAATTGAGGATGACCATGATAAAGAATAATAATTTCAAGAAATTTATTGGAATCATTCTGATCATTACGGTTTTAATTGCACCGGTAAGCTGTTCAGGAAATGGAAAAGAAAATGTCGGCGAAGAAAATTATTTCGTGAAGGCCGCTTGGTATTTTGGAAGAGAATGGCCGCTCAATTTCTGGAACAGCGAATGGGAACATCTTGACGAAGATTTGCAAACGATTAGAGAGGATGGCTTTAATACGGTCATGCTTGCAGTTCCATGGGGAGAATTTCAAACTGGCATCGAACCGATCCAATACAATGAAAAGGCATGGGAGCGTTTGAGATATATCATCGAACGCTGCGATGAATTTGAACTCAATGTGGTCTTGCGCATCGGATACTATTGGGATTTTGATGCGGATGACCAGTATCCGCTGCTCCAAAGATATGAAGGCCTGCTGCGCGGAGAAGAAAAGTTTATGACGGCATGGCTTGATTACGTCGGAAAATTCCAGAGCTTGAACACGGAGTACAGCAACCTTTCAGGAAGCCTGATATGCTGGGAAGATTTCTGGGCTGTGTATCATGAATATAGCAGCGCAGGCAAAGAACAGGAGGAACGGAAAAGGCTTGCACAAGAATCCGGGTTTACCCAATATCTAAAGGATACATTTTCACTTGACGAGGTCAGCCAATATTATCAGGAGGAAGATTTAACAAGATACGAAGATGCTGTTATGCCGCAGGATGGCGATTATGCAATGGAATTATTTAATCGCTTTTTTGATGATATTCTTATCCATAAAATATTGCTCCCCTCGCAGGAAGTATATCCGAAGTTAGGCATGGAAGTAAGAACAGATGCAGACGTTGTATATGGAGCAGACGGAGAAGCGGAATGGTATTTCCATACAGAGACGTATCCGGCAGGAAACGCACCTTACGCGACGTCTATTTATGGAATCCCCATGGGATTTGAAAATAATGGAGAAAAAGTAAGCGCGGAAGAAGCGATCGAAAAATTTGATTATATGATAGAGACGATTCAGGAGGCGGCAGACGGGAAACCGCTATTTATTGATCAGTTTATCTTTGTAGATAATACGCCCGGATTTGAAAACAATGCGCAGGTAAGGGAAGATGAATTAGATGATTTTTTGATGGAGAGTGCAGATATCTTGGTAGAGGAGACATGCGGATATGCGCTTTGGACTTACCGTGACTATAAAATGAATGATTTGTACAATTCTCAATTTGAGCTTGACTTAAAAGGCTGGAGGACAGCAGGAGATTGCAGGATAGAAGAAGTGGATGGAAATAAAAAGGTCAAGATCGAAAAGGGAGGATCAATCAGTCAGGAAAATATAATGTATCCCTTGCAGGAAACGGAATATAAACTCAGCTTTTCCGTGATACCGGATGAGAGCGCTACGGTAAAAATAGAGATAGGGGAACACGAAGAAGAGATAGAAATAACAGAAGCAGGAGACTATGAGGTTGAGCTCGGAGCATTAAAAGAAAAAGATTTAAAGATTACAATAGAAGAAGGATCTGCTTATCTGGATAACATCAATTTATATTATGCTGTTCAAAACGGGCAGGTATATGATGAGGATATGGGTGCGTTAGAGCTTGCGGCTGAAGTGCGGGCAATGAATCAAAAAATCGATACATTGCTCGCGGAAAGAAATAAATAAAAGATGACAAAACAACTGTGTATCAAAGAAAAAAAGATAGTTACCTATAAGGATATCATAGCGGTTTTGATTATTTTATTTGTGCTGTTGATATTTTTCCGTGATATTCTTATAGGAAAAGCTACTTTTGTTTTGCCTATGGATGCGGAAGCCACATATAAAAAATATTATTTTATGGCTGAGACTTTAAAAAACGGAGATTTTCCGCTCTGGGATCCACATTTATTTGCGGGAACATCATTAGCGGCATATCCGGGGATTGGCATTTTCTATCCTTTCAATCTTTTATTTATGGCGCTTCCATGGGGAGAAAATCCTTTTCCATGCTTTGCAATGGATGCCCTTACCCTGTTCCATTTCTTTCTATGCGGATTGAATATGTATATTTTGGGAAGATCGCTCAAGCGTTCTAGGATCGCAGCGCTGTGCATGGGCGTTATGTTCATGTTATCTTCAGAAATGCTGGTATTGCAGCATTGGAAATATAATTTGATGACTTATGCATGGATCCCGTTGATTTTATTGTGTTTACTTAAAATATGGGAAGATCCCCAAAATTGGAAATATGTCGGACTCGGCGGGATCTTCATGGGAATGGCGGCTTTGGCCGGTCCGGCGCAGCCAATTATTGTTGTGATTTTTATGGCGGCAGTATTCACAATATTTGCAGTTTTTTATTCATGGAGAGAGCGGAAAAAGGCTATGTGGATACTACTGTCTTGTGCCGTGGTGATTTGTGCGGGAGTATTGATCGCAGCCCCCTCATTCCTTTCCAATTTTCAATATTCAGAACATACAATACGTATGGTGGATGGAGGCGCTGCCTATCTGCTGCCCGGAGAAGCTTTAACGACAGACAGCATGACAGAATATATTATTGAACCCTCCGCAATGAAGGGGTTGGTGATACCGGAAAATGGCCGGTTAGATATCGGAGGACTTTTTATAGGATTTACAGCTATGTTTTTTGCGGTCATAGGACTGATCAAATCAAGAAAAAAGCGGTTTTCCCAATTTATGATCGTTCTCAGCATTATTTCTTTATTATATGTATTTGGAATAGGGCTGCCTTATTTATTTCAAAAGCTGCCATTGCTTAATATGCTGCGTGAAGCACAAATATATTTGATCTATCTCCATATTGCGGCAGTTATCTTTGCAGGAGCAGGGATCGATTCTTGCTTTGCTGATAGTTGTGGACAAAAATTTAAGATTTGGGATATCAGTGTGACAGGAGGGGCAGTCGCTATTGCTGCCGCACTTCTGCTCGGGATAATAAAGCAATATTCAAAGGGATATTTCATTTCTTTATTTCTATTCATCTGTATTTTTCTGATTTATCTTTTCTATCGATATGGTAAAAAGCATGGAGCAAAACGGGCATTAATGGCTGCGCTGAATGGTGCTGTAGCTGGAGTCGTTATTTTGCAAATGAATGTGAATGTTGCCGTCCTAACGAATGAAAGCAACGAATACTTAGATAACTATGGGAGGAACGACGGCATTTACGAAAAGAAAAATCCGTTTGAGGAAATAGTGCCGGAAGATACAGATCCCTATCGGGTAATGAGCATACTCGATGAACAAGGAGACGGAGCAGCTCCAATCAACGAGGCAGATGTCGCCGGCTATTATGACACCTATAATTATGGGAATCCGGTTCTTTTCCGCCTTCATATCTATAAGCAGGAATTGGGAGGCTCCCCATTCCTTAATTTATTGAATATACGCTATCTGATTGCAGAAGAAAAAAACTATCTGCAATCATTCGATAATGAATGGATGGTGAACTTCTACCGAGAGAATAATTTGACAAAATGCGGCGAAATAAACGGATTTTATGATTCTATAAAGGCAACAAATGAAACGGCATCTGTGATCTTGGAAAATCCGAACGCTTACGGAGCTGCGTGGCTTGCAGACGAGGTTCTGCATTCCGATTCATTCGATGATTCGTTGGAAGCATTGAACCAAAACGATCCGTATACGACAGCGGTGATCGAGGGAAACGACGTAGAATTGATCTCATCGGATGATGCGTTGGAATATACTGTAGAGGTCCAGAGATATGAACCGGGAGAAATCATATATTATGCAGAAACGAATAAAGAATCCATCATGGTCATGTCGGAGCTTTATTCACATGGATGGAAAGCATACATAGACGGCGCGCCGACCGAAATTTATCTGACGGATGCGCTGCTGAGAGGGATCAAGCTGCCTGAAGGAAGCCATACGATCCGTGTAGTCTATGAGCCGGGTACGGTTTATGCCGGGTTATGTATTGGGGGAGCGACCTTGGCGTTTTTGATTTTTATGATCATTCGGTGGAAAGAACGAATGAAAAGGGTAATGCCGATAATAAGCTGTGTGGGAATAGGTGCGGTGACGATTGTATTTCTTACTTTTGTAGCGGGTTTAACAAATTGCTGGTATCTCTGATTTCGGTTATTTGATTTTTAGCAGTACGAATGATATAATAAAGCGATTGATGACCAAAAGCTATTCGCAAAGAGGAGTTCAATGGGTAATAAAAAAAATCAAGGATATAGAACAAACTCTAACGAAGTTGTTAATGATATGAGAACAAATGGAAATCTTGTTCTCAAATTAGCAAAAAACGATATCAAGTCGAGATACGCAGGATCTTTTTTCGGCATGGTTTGGGCATTTGTGCAGCCATTGATGACTATGCTGGTCTTTTGGTTCGTATTTCAGGTAGGATTTAAAAATCCTCCGGTGGAAAACGTTCCTTTCATCTTATGGTTTGCTGCGGGATATATCCCGTGGATCTATTTTAATGACGGGATCCTTTCTTCCTCGAATTGTTTGTTTGAGTATCACTATTTGGTGAAGATGATTCGCTTCCCCATTATGAATCTGCCCTTTATCAAAATATTGTCATCCCTATTTATCCATATATTTTTTATTGCGTTTCTATTTATTCTCTATACGATCTATGGATATACATTCAGCCCTATGTGGTTTCAGGCTTTCTATTATTCAGCCTGCATTACGTTCCTCATGACAGGGCTGTCATGGATCGTATCTTCTGTAACTGTATTTTTTAAAGATTTCGGTCAGATCGTCAATATCATATTGCAGCTTGGCTTTTGGGCGACTCCTATTTTTTGGGCTCCGGCGAATATGAATCCCGGTATTGTAGCGATCTTGAAGTATAACCCTCTTTATTATATTGTAGAGGGATATCGTGATTCGTTTATAAACGGAGTTGGCTTCTGGGAGCATGGCGCGCTGACGATATATTTTTGGATAGTTTCAGCGGTCGTATTTGTAGTAGGTATCTTGCTTTTCAGAAAATTACGGCCGCATTTTGCTGATATTATATAATGGCTATTGCAGAGGTAAAACATGAACAAATGTGTAATCGATATTGAACATTTGACAAAAATATATAAATTATATCAGAAGCCAGTAGACCGTTTGAAAGAAGCTTTGAGTATTACGCGGAAGAGCTATCATGAAGACTATTATGCGTTAAATGATATTTCTTTTCAGGTAAATCAAAGAGAAATCGTTGGGATCATCGGAACGAACGGTTCCGGGAAGTCGACTTTATTAAAAATACTGACCGGAGTACTGAGCCCCTCGGCAGGGAAAGTCAATATCGAGGGGAAAATATCAGCGTTATTGGAGCTGGGGGCTGGATTTAATCCGGACTATACTGGAATTGAGAATATCTATTTGAACGGGACCGTGCTGGGTTATTCACGAGCAGAAATCACCCGGAAGATCGATGGGATCATAGAGTTTGCCGATATTGGAGATTATATCCATCAACCGGTTCGAAACTATTCCAGCGGTATGTTTGCACGGCTTGCTTTTGCGGTCGCCATCAATGTTGATCCGGAGATACTGATCGTTGATGAAGCATTGTCGGTGGGAGATATCCGGTTCCAGCAGAAATGCTATCGAAAAATGGAGGAATTCCGTCGCACCAAAACGGTATTGTTAGTGACGCATGATATCAATGCGGTAACGAAGTTTTGTCAAAGAGTGGTTTGGATCGAAAGAGGCAAGCTTATGGGGATCGGCGACCCGGTAGAGATCGCCAAGCAATATCAGGCATATCTGATGAATTATACTTTGGAAGGCGGAGCAGCTGATGGTGAGACGGATATTCTGAATGTGAAAAGCAGAAATACATCTGTAACGGCAGAAAAATATTCGTTAAACGCAATCACTTCAGATATGGAAAATTTTGGCGATAAAACAGCAGAGATCACAGGAATCGGTCTTTTCGATGCTAAAAGCGGAGCTGCTCGTGAGATCGTTGCACCGAAAATGTGTGTGCGTTTAGTGATCGAAGTAGAAAATCATGAAGTGATCCATAATGAGATCATCGGATTTTCTATAAAGGATAGATTAGGAAACATGATATTCCAAACAAATACTTATGTATTGCAGACGCAGGCTTGTGAAGAGCAGGGACGATATCAATATGTATTCGAATTTGAAATGCCGCGCCTCAACGACGGGACCTATACGATTTCGCCTGCTGTTGCTGAGGGAACGTTGTTGGACCATAAGCAGCATAATTGGGTTTTTGATGCTTATATTTTTAATGTAGTCGGAAATCATTTCGGAGATCTGCAGGGTTTTGTGAGATTTGACGATATCAGCGTTAATATTATCTAAAAGTAGAGGAATTAATATTCGATATGGAATTTACAGGTGAACGTTTTATACCTAATATATCAGGCGAAGAAATAGAGATCGAACATATACAAAGATACCATTTCGCAGCAACAGCGATAAAAGGGTTGACTGTACTGGATGCAGCCTGCGGAGAGGGGTACGGGAGTGCGATTTTAGCAGAAAACGCAGCGAAAGTTTACGGATTGGATGTTTCGTCCGAAGCGGTAGAACATGCTAAGGGGAAGTATGCTTCTCCAAATCTAGAATTTTTATGTGCAAGCATCGAAAAAATCCCGCTGGATGATCAGAGTATAGATTGTGTAGTTTCATTCGAAACGATAGAACATGTTGATGAAGAGATACAGCATTGCTTCATGAATGAAGTAAAGCGTATCTTAAAACCGAATGGATATTTATTGTTGTCGACGCCGAACCGCAGAGTGTATTCTGATGATGCAAATTATCATAATGAATTTCATGTCAGGGAATTCTATCAGGATGAGTTTATAACATTTCTGGAAAAGTATTTTGGGAATATAAAGCTGTATTCCCAATATTTTGAAGTGTGTTCTAATATTGAGAATAGAAAGGACCCTGTTGCTGATAAAGTCAGCCATTTTCCGGATAAGCAAGCGAAATATTATATCGCCTGCTGTTCGGATGACGAAATAAAGCTGCCTCTGAAAAGCAATATTTTAGTTCCGGACAATAATCTTTACCAGAGCAGAAATAAAAGGATCGTACAGCTGCAGGAGGAAGAAGAGGAAAGGAACCGGCATATTAGAGTGCTGGATCAAGAGATCGCGAAACAAAGAGAGATCGTTGATGAAAAGGAGACTGAAGCAAGGCAGAGTCGAAAAGAACTGGAAGAGATCAATGATGAACTGAAAAAGAGAAAGAGCGAGTTAAAGGAACTGCAAAAAAAATATGAGAATATGTGCATACAGAAGCAGCAGAACTATGACTGGTGTATGTACTATAAAAATATGGCAGAAGCGATTCAGGCTTCCCGTTCTTATCGGCTGACGCAGAAAATAAAGAACAAGCTGATTCCGGTTGGGTCACGGCGGCGGAATTTGGCGAAAAAGATGTTTCGCGCAGTTCGGCCGGTCAAGCAAGAAAAAAGAGAAAAAACGGCGGTCGAGAAAATCGCAGCGCGTAAAAGCTTTGATGTTCTGTACTTGCCGGAGAGAAAAGACGTGCAGGTATCGATTATTATACCGGTCTATAACCAGTTCGCCTATACGTATCACTGCATAGAATCGATCCTGAAAAATACACGGAACATCTCGTATGAGGTGATTGTGGCGGATGATGTATCGAGCGATAAAACACAAAAAATAGAAAAGTATATAAAAAATATCAAGGTCATCCGAAATGAGGAGAATCTTGGCTTTTTGCGCAATTGCAATCATGCTGCCAAGGAAGCAGCAGGAGAATATATCCTATTCCTGAATAATGATACGCAGGTTTGCACGAATTGGCTGCAGCCGCTTGTTGATTTGGCCGAAAAGGATCAACAGATAGGTATCGTGGGCTCAAAGCTGATAGGGGCAGACGGAAAGCTTCAGGAAGCAGGCGGTATTATTTGGAAAGATGCGACGGGATGGAATTTTGGACTGGGAAATGAGCCTGATCTGCCGGCATATAATTATGTAAAAGAGACCGATTATGTATCCGGCGCGAGTTTGCTGATACGCAAGGATATATGGGATGAGGTCGGCGGATTTGACGAACGTTACGTACCAGCTTATTTTGAAGACACTGATCTTGCCTTTGAGGTGCGTAAACGGGGTTATAAGGTAATGTATCAGCCCCTTTCTGAGGTGATCCATTTTGAAGGAGTGTCGAATGGAACGAGCGAAGAAAGCGGTATAAAAAGCTATCAAAAAGTGAATCGGACCAAATTCAGGGAGAAATGGAGCGCTGAATTGGAACGGGAACATTTTGAGAATGCAGTGGATGTTTTTGCGGCCAGAGACCGCAGCAGAGATAAAAAGGCGATTTTGGTAGTTGACCATTATGTTCCGACGTATGATAAAGATGCCGGTTCGCGTGCGGTGTTTAATTATCTGAAATTACTGTTGGATATGGGATATAATGTAAAATTTATTGGGGATAATTTTTGCCATGAAGAGCCCTATACGACAACGTTAGAGCAAATGGGGATAGAAGTTCTGTTCGGAGCCAATTATGCACAGGGAGAATGGAAAACATGGCTGCTTGAAAACCAAGATCATTTTGCAGCGGCAGTTCTAAACCGCCCCCATATTGCGGTGAATTATATGGACTTTATAAAAGAAAATACGAAAATGAAGGTCATTTATTATGGACATGATCTGCATTTTCTGCGTGAAATGCGGGAATATGAAGTTACGGGGGATGAAACGTTTCGGGAATCGGCTGAGAATTGGAGATGGAAAGAGCATGATCTGATGAAAAAAGCAGATCATGTCGTTATGCTGAGCGAAGAAGAAAGACGAATCATAAAAAAAGAATTTGATATCGATATTGTTACTATGCCGATTTTTTCTTATGACAACTTTCCGGAAGGCAGGATAGATACCGCAAATAAGCGCGATTTATTATTTGTAGGCGGATTTGCGCACAGGCCGAATGAGGATGGACTTAAGTGGTTCGTAAAGGAAGTCTGGCCGATCGTAGAAAAAAAATTGCCGGAGGTTCGGCTGAACGTAGTAGGCTCACATCCGACAGATGCTGTGAAGGCGATGGCTGGCAATAAAATTTTTGTGAGAGGCTTCGTATCGGACGACGAGTTAGCAGAGTATTATGCAAAAAGCCGTGTCTGCATCATTCCCTTAAGATATGGAGCCGGCATTAAGGGAAAAACAATAGAAGCTATGTATAACCGTATTGCTGTCGTTTCTACAGGGATCGGGATAGAAGGACTTCCGGGAATTGAAAAAATCATCTCTCCGGCGGACACTCCGGAAGAATTTGCGCGGCAGATCATACAGAAGTATCAGGATGATGGAGCGCTGATACAGGCAGGGCAGCAGTATATTGAGTATCTGAAACAAAATTTTTCCCGGGAAAAGATGAGTAAGCTTTTTGCTGATATGTTAGGCTAAAGAGGATTTTGATAATATGTTGTTATATGGGATAATATTGGCAGGCGGGAGCGGTACACGGTTATGGCCGCTGTCCACGGCAGAAGCTCCAAAGCAGTTTTTAAAGCTGTTCTCTGAATACAGCATGATCGTTGAGACCAGCAATCGGATTGCGCATCAAATTCCGCGTGAGCGGCAATATATTCTTACCGGAGAAATGTATTCGGAGATCGTGCGGGAACAATTTGGAGATGCAGTACATGTACTGGTGGAGCCAGAAGCCAGAAATACGGCTCCATGTATTCTTTGGGCAGCTCTCAAGATACAAAAAATGGGCGGCGGAATTATGGCCGTTCTGCCCTCGGATCATCTTATTAAAGAAGCAGCGCAGTTTGGAGAGGCACTCAATACAGCGAAAGAAGCGGCGGAAGAGGGGAAGATCGTGACGTTTGGGATTTTCCCGGAGCGTGCGGAAACAGGATATGGCTATATCGAGATATCGCGTGAACCATATGAATTGAACCGATCCGTCAAGAACATATTAGCGTTTCAGGAAAAACCCGATCATACTACAGCGGAAAAGTATCTGGAGGCCGGGAATTTTTTATGGAACAGCGGCATGTTTGTGTTCCGCTCTGACGTAATGATAGAAGAATTTCGAAAGTATTGCCCGGATATTTTTGAATGCTTTCAAGATATCGATGCAGACTGTCAGAATGATGTGAAGAAAGCGTTTGAGCAGTGCAGATCGGTTTCTATCGATTATGCAGTTATGGAAAAAACGCAAAGAGGATATTGCATACCGGCCTCATTTGGATGGAATGACGTAGGAAGTTATTACAGTCTATACCAAGAGAGCCAAAAGGATGATGATGGCAACGCAGGAAATGCGCTTGCGATAAATGCCCGGAACTGTTATGTAAATACACGAAAAAAGGCTGTGATCGTTGGGGTGGAAGATATCATAGTGGCAGAAGGAGAAGATGCTATTCTGGTCGCAGATTTTAAAAAGTCGCCGGAGATAGGTTGTATTTCTAAAAAGTTTTATGAGAATCAGTAACGAAAATAGTATGTACCCGTTGATCTTAAGGCCTATTCTAAAAAATTATTTATGGGGCGGGACCAAATTAAAAAAAGAATATGGCAAACAGTCTGATGAAAATATTGCAGAAAGCTGGGAGCTCTGTTCCTATCAGGATCAAGCCAATATGATTCAGAATGGGATATGGCAAGGGAAATATCTAAATGAGTACATTGCTTCATATGGAAAGCAGGTATTAGGTACGCGATGCAAGGATAAGCAGCTGCCGGTTTTGATCAAATATATTGACGCACAGGATTTCCTGTCGATACAAGTGCATCCCGGTATGCTGTATGCACAGACATACGAACAAGATATGGGGAAAACAGAAGCGTGGTATGTCATAGACTGCGAACCGGGCGCATGGCTTTATTATGGCTTTTATGAGGAAATGACGAAAAAGCAATTCGTGAAAGCAGCGCAGGATGGCTCTATTGTTGACAGGCTCAATAAAGTGTCGGTCGCACCGGGAGATATGTTCTTTATTCCGCCGGGGATGGTGCATGCCATCGGAAAAGGGATCTTAATGGCTGAAGTAGGAACCAATTCCAATATCACTTATCGGATATTTGATTATGGGCGGAAAGACAAATATGGCAAGGAAAGGGAATTGCATTTAGATAAGGCAGCGGAGGTGATACAGTTCGGGGGCCGCAAAGATTTCGGATATAAACAGAATGCCAACGGTATCAAATGCGATGATTTTCAGATAGAGATTTTGCATATAGAAGGACAGGCTGATTTAGCTGTAAATGGAGATACGTTTATAAGTTTACTCGTGTTCTGCGGGGGAGGAGATTTAAGCTATAACGGCAATAAGATACCGCTGCAAAAGGGGATGAGCTTGTTTCTTCCCGCTAATATGGGCAGCTGCAGAATAGTGGGCAATTTAAAGGCGGTAAAGACGACGATATGAAGATAAGAGAACAATATGAACAGTGGAAAGAAAAGAAGCTCGAAGATATTGAGCTTACCGAAGAGCTGGAGGCGATCGCTGGAAACGATGAAGCGGTCAAGGATCGTTTCTATAGAGATTTAGCGTTTGGAACGGGTGGACTTAGAGGCGTGATCGGCGCGGGAACGAACCGTATGAATATCTATACAGTCCGCAAGGCGTCGCAGGGGCTTGCAGATTATTTGAATACTGAGTTTGAAGCGCCCTCTATTGCGGTCGCTTATGACAGCCGCAAAAATTCACAGCGCTTTGCAAAAGCGGCGGCGGAAGTATTTGCAGAAAACGGCATTCGGGTATTTCAGTATCAAGAACTGATGCCTACGCCAATGCTTTCCTTTGCGGTGCGCAGCCTCGGGTGCAGCGCAGGGATCGTGATCACTGCGAGCCATAATCCGGCGGAATATAACGGGTATAAGGTTTATGGACCGGACGGCTGTCAGATCACGCTTGAGGCGGCAAAAAAAATCACCGGATATATCGAACAAAAGGATATTTTTGAAGACATCAGGACAGGCCCGTTTGACAGCTTTTTAGAAACAGGAATGATCCGCTATATTGACGATGATACGATAGACGCATATTTTGAAGCGGTAAAAGGCTACAGCCTTTACGAAAAAGGCGGAGACATCAAGATCGTATATACGCCATTGAATGGTACAGGATTAAAACCGGTTTTGAGGATCTTGCATGAAACGGGATTTCAGAATATTACGGTCGTACCGGAGCAGGAGCGGCCGGACGAAAAATTCACGACTTGCCCTTATCCGAATCCGGAAGAACGCGAGGCGCTCCAGCTTGGCCTGAAGCTGTGTGAAGAAATGGGAGCGGATCTGATGCTGGGGACGGACCCGGACTGTGACCGCGTGGGAGCGGCTGTTCGGCAGGACAAGAAGTATGTGCTGATCAATGGGAACCAGATGGGTGTTTTGCTATTTGACTTCATATGTATGATGCGCCAAGCAGGAGGAACGATGCCAAAGGCGCCGGTCGCGGTAAAGACGATCGTGACAACGGAAATGGCGCAGAGCGTTGCAGACCGATATGGAGTCCGCTTAATCAATGTGCTGACAGGCTTTAAGTTTATCGGGGAGCAGATTGGGCTTTTAGAGGAACGGGGAGAAGCGGAGCGTTATCTTTTTGGCTTTGAAGAGAGTTATGGTTATCTTTCCGGGATCCATGCTCGGGACAAAGATGCGGTCAATGCGTCTATGCTGATTTGCCAGATGGCAGCCTATTACCATGAACAAGGAAAGACTTTGATCGACAGACTGAACGAGTTATATGCCGAATATGGCTATTTTTATGATAAGCTGGAGAGCTTTACGTTTGAAGGCGCCGCCGGAATGCAGCGTATGTCTGCAATCATGAGGGGGCTGCGCAGCAGGGAAATTTCCGATATAGGAAGTATAAAAGTAGTAAAAAGCTCGGATTACCTTGCATCGCAGGAGCACGGAGAGCAGGGAATACGCGTGATCAGCTTGCCAAAGTCGGATGTGATGGGATATCTGCTTGAGGGCGGCAGCTCGGTCGTAGTGCGTCCATCCGGAACGGAGCCCAAGATGAAGATTTATTATTCGCTTAGATGTGAGGATGAAGTACAGGCGAAAAAATTATATGGTGCGATTTCAGAGGATATGCATCACATTTTAGGAGTAGACTAAAAATTATTCAATTTTTGTATAAAGGTATTGATTTTTTTGAATAATAATGTATAATTATACATTATGAGTTTTAAATATTTATTTGGAGGAAAGAAATGAAAAAGATTATTGCTTTGGTACTGACGGTATTGATGGCCGTATCGGTGTTTGCGGCATGCTCCGCACCGGCGGCTGAGGAATCTGCTGCTCCTTCGGAGCCGGCTGCGGCGGAAGGCTCCGCAAGTGCGGAAGCATCGGCTGATGCCGGAACAGCGGGCGGCGCGGTAGATAAGATCAAAGAAGCGGGCGAGCTTGTGCTTCTGACGAATGCGCAGTTCCCTCCCTATGAATACCTTGGAGACGACAACGAGCCGACAGGTGTGGATATCGAGATTGCACAGAAGATCGCAGATGAACTCGGTGTCGAGTTAACTGTCGTTGACATGGACTTTGACGGATTGATTCCCGCGCTGAATGGCGGGAAAGGTGATTTTGTGGCAGCGGGCCTGACGATCACGGAAGAACGCCAGCAGAGCGTAGATTTCTCGGATGAATATGCAACCTCTAACCAGATGGTAATTGTGACAAAAGACGATCCGAAGGTTGCGGCTGCAACAGTAGAAGATCTGGAAGGAAAGACTGTAGGCGTGCAGCTTGGTACAACGGGCGACCTGTTTATGTCTGAAGTAGAGGGAGCGACGGTAAAGCAGTATAAGAGCGCTCTTGAGGCCGGGATGGACCTTGCGAATGGCAGACTTGATGCAGTGGTTGTCGATAAGCTTCCGGCACAAAGCATTGTAGCGAATAATGACGCACTGATGGTGTACGATGATGTCCTGACGACAGAGCAGTATGCAATGGCTGTACCGAAAGGGCAGTCTGCAGACCTTCTGGAGATCATCAATAAAGTGCTGACAGATATGTCCGGAGAAATGGAAGCTCTGACGCAGAAGCATTTTGACCTTTATTCCGGTACAGCAACGGAAGCCGAATAAGTTCAAGCAAAAAAGTTGTGGAAGAATTTTCTTCCACAACTTTTTTTTTAACTCTAAATGTAGTATAATATAACTTGTTTGCGCACTTGGCGCAGGAAATAGCAGCTGATTGTATACGGCGAATGGAGTTTGGGGATATGTTTGACAATTTGGGACAGCAAATTTACAATACATTGGTCGCAAACGACCGATGGACGATGTTCCTCGACGGATTGCTCGTTACTCTGATGATTGCGGGCATCGCAGTGCTGATGGGCGTTGTGATCGGTTCCTTTGTTGCAATTGCAAAGGTGAATGCGGCGCGTAATAAACGCCTGAAATGGCTGAATGTAATTTGCGATATTTATTTGACGGTGATTCGCGGAACGCCGGTGCTTGTACAGCTCCTGATCATGTATTATATCGTATTTGCTGCGGCCCCGATCGAGATGGCTCCTTATGTAGCCGCACTTGCGTTCGGTATCAACAGTGGCGCTTATGTGGCAGAGATCGTTCGTTCGGGGATCATGGCTGTTCCGCGGGGGCAAATGGAAGCGGGACGTTCGCTTGGCCTTACGAACGGTATGACGATGCGGACGATCATCTTTCCGCAGGCGATCAAGAATATTCTGCCCGCTTTGGGGAATGAGTTTATTGTGTTGTTTAAAGAAACGTCGATCGTCGGTTATGTCGCGGTACAGGATCTGACGCGTGCGGCAGAGCTGGTGCGTTCGCGGACGATGGACGCCTTTGTACCGCTCATTTTTATCGCTCTGGTTTATTTGGGCATCGTAATGCTGATTACATGGGCTTTGCGTAAATTGGAGAAAAAGCTTGCTCAGAGCGATGTGAGGTAGAACGAATGATTATTGTAAAGGAATTATGCAAACAGTTTCATAACAATATGGTTCTGAAAGGGATCGACGAACATATCGAACGCGGCGAAAAGGTCGTGATCGTAGGGCCGTCGGGCAGCGGAAAGTCTACGTTTCTGCGGTGCCTGAATATGCTTGAGGTCCCGACGAGCGGGGAGATTTGGTTTGAAGGCAAGCTTTTGACTGCGCCGGATACGGATATCGATAAGGTGCGCCAGAAAATGGGAATGGTATTTCAGCAGTTCAATCTGTTTCCTCACAAGACGGTTGGACAGAATATCATGCTTGCACCTTTGAAGCTCGGCCTGATGACTGAAGAAGAAGCGCAGGAACGTGCAGAATCCCTCTTGAAAAGAATCGGATTATCGGATAAAATAGATTCATATCCCTCTCAGCTTTCGGGCGGGCAGCAGCAGCGTGTCGCTATCGTGCGCGCGCTTGCTATGAATCCGGATGTGATGTTGTTTGACGAACCGACATCCGCGCTTGATCCTGAAATGGTTGGAGAAGTGCTTGATTTTATGCATGCGCTTGCCGACGAAGGGATGACGATGGTCGTCGTTACGCACGAGATGGGATTTGCGAAGGAAGTTGCGACCCGCTGCTTGTTTATGGATGAGGGAAAGATTCTTGAGCAGGCGCCGCCAAAGGAATTTTTCGGTTCGCCAAAAAATGCACGCTTGCAGGACTTCCTCTCAAAAGTGTTATAAGACTGCCTTTCCGGCAGTTTCATGTGCTCGTAGCTCAGTTGGATAGAGCGCAGGACTCCGACTCCTGAGGCCAGAGGTTCGAATCCTCCCGGGCACACCACGTCGCGGCAAGTTCCGCGATTTCCAAGCCCTCGCTTTTGCGAGGGCTTTTTCATGCTCTACTGCCGCTCCTTTTCCCCACGCGACCCGCTTCGCTGGGCTCGCGCGGGGCCCCGTTTTTAGCTGCATCTATTTTGTATGAACGACACACGTCGCATCAAGCGACCTTGACATGACCCCATCGCTTTTGCGATGGGGTCATTGTCTTATGCCGCTGATGCTCCCTTTCCGAGAAAGGTCATGCTTGCTGCGGCTATGCCCTTGTAACTATGCCCTTGTAAACGCGGGCATAACGCCTCCGCTGTGCTACCAACTTTTCTCGGTTCCGAAATCAATAGTTTAGATCATATTCGATAAGCGTAAGTGGTTTATATCCCGAAAACAAATATCCATTCCGTAAGACTCTACCAAATACCATTCCATGCGCAGAGCGCACGGGATGGTATTTTTTATGAGGGAGAGATTCGAGCCTTCGAAGGTTCATGCAAGCGCGAGCAGAATGCGAAGCGGGCGCTATCCTTTCGAGTGCACCATGTTGCATCAAATCTTAAATAAAATTGGACATGAGTCTTTTTTGAGATAATGGGCATGACACGAGAAGAATATTACCATTAACATTATTGGATTGGCGTTTGGTTACTTTATAGACCACAAGATGATCAATTGCATATATCCATTCCGGCATACTAAACAAGTAAGTATTAAATAAAGCCTCCGTGAATATTTTCGCGAAGGCTTTGCCGTTTTTGAAACGCTTTGTGAAAGGCGCGGCATTATTGTGTGGAATCGCGCACGATAAATTCCGAATTCACCCAAACCTGACGGGAAGCGAGGGACGGATCATTGATTTTATCAATCAGGATATTACAGGACTGATAGCCGATCTCATAGCACGGCTGATTCACTGTCGTGATCGCCGGGTCGGTCATGGTAGATACGTCGGTGTTGTCAAAGCCGATAATGGCAAGATCCTGCGGAACAGATATCCCAAGATGCTTCGCCTCTTTCAAAACTGCTGCGGCAAAGGTATCCGTAATGGCGAAAAAGGCATCGGGCGGATCCGGCATGGAAAGGATTTGCCGGGCTGCGTTACGCGCCAGATTGTAATTGAAATCAGAAACGGAAATATGAGTGATATATTCCGGGCAGACCGGGATACCGGCCTGCTTCAGCGCATCTAAAAATCCTTGCTCCCGTCGGACTGTGAAAGGCATAGAGAGGTCACCGTTCAAAAGGGCAATTTTTTTGCGCCCCAGCGTGATCAGATATTCCACTGCCGATTTGACCGCTGCATAATCGTCGATCCCAACGCTGGAAATATTTTCGGTCTGATACTGCTCAAAGCTTACGACCGTAGGGAAACGCGCTGCAATAAAATCTGTAAGCTCGCTGCCACCTACGATCTGTTGGAAAATAAAGCCCGCAACAGGAAGTTCCTTTATCATATATTCAAATTCAATACGGTCGTAGGCGTTGTTGAAGCAATTATATTGAAGAACGTGAAAGCCTTTGCTGTTCGCACAGGTATTGACGCCATTGATAAACGGGCTGATGAGAGGGTTGGCGTCGTTGGTCACGACAGCAATGATCAGATTACCGTTTTGCTTTTTGAATTTACTAAGCAGCGTGCCGTTCGTATCCACCGATTGGATCACGGCCATCACCTTTTTACGCGTCTCTTCCTTAACGTTTCCCTTATTGTTCAATATCCGGGAGATCGTAGCAATGGAAACGCCGGACATAGCTGCGACGTCAGAAATCGTAATGTTATTTTCCCTTGCCATAAGGCACTCCTAAATCTGTTTTTTTTTCATTATAGCACAAAATTGAAAAAAATCAAACAAAATATGTAAATTTACAGAAAAAGAATAAAAAATTTGCAATTATGTACTTGACAACTTGTTTTTTGTTGTCTATAATAAGCCTATAAGAAAATTTACATGAAAATATATAAATTTTTTCAGAAATTATTCAAGCGTTTAAAAATAAATAATGAATAGAAAGATCCTGTATTCTAAATTTATGTGAAATAGGAGAGCGGTAATGGAAACTATTTTAGAGATGAAGAAAATCACAAAAATATTTCCCGGAGTAAGGGCGCTTGACGAAGTCGATTTCAATCTTCGCAAGGGAGAGATCCATGCACTGATCGGAGAGAACGGTGCCGGAAAGTCAACATTGATGAAAGCCCTGCTCGGAATGTATGAAATCGACGGCGGGGAAATATGGTTCAAAGGGAAAAAGGTGAATTTTAAAGGACCGAATGACGCTCTTCATGCAGGTATCTCTATGATCCATCAGGAGATCAGCCTCGTGCAGACGATGTCTGCCGCTGAAAATATCTGGATGGGGCGGACCGGACGTTTTACAAAAATGGGTATCATCGACCATAAACAGCTCATGCATGAAACGCGCGAGCTTTGCGGCAGACTGGGGATACAGATCGATCCGGCGGCAACAGTAGAGACGCTGAGCGTCGCAAATATGCAGTTGGTCGAGTTGGTGCGGGCTGTTTCCTATAACGCGGACGTGATCGTAATGGACGAGCCGACCTCGGCTCTCACAGACGCTGAAATAGAGCTTCTGTATAAAATCGTGCGGGACCTTGCGGCACAGGGGACTTCTATCATCTTTATTTCACATAAGCTGGAGGAGATTTTTGAGATATGCGACCGGATCACGATCATGCGCGACGGCCAGTATATTGATTGCAGGGATACTACGGATATCGACAATGATGAGCTGATCAAACTGATTGCAGGCCGTGAGATCAATAATATTTATACAAAGGACCATTTTGAAAAAGGCGATATTGCCCTTGAAGTGAAAAATTTATCGAGTACAGGAACGTTTCGGAATATCAGCTTTGCAGTACGAAAGGGAGAAATCCTCGGTTTCTGCGGCTTGATGGGCGCGGGCCGTTCAGAGATCATGCGGGCAATTTTTGGAATAGATCCGTATGATTCAGGCGAGATCCTGATAAACGGGAAGAAGGCTGTGATCAAAAACCCGCAGGACGCAATCAAAAATGGAATTGGTATGGTGACGGAGGACCGCCTGAGGCAGGGGGCGATCCATTCTCTGGATATTAAAACAAATATGTCTCTGCCCTTTCTCCCGCAGCTGAGCAAAATGGGCTTTGTCTATGATGCAAAGGAAAGGGAACAGTGCGAACAGATGGCAAAAAAGATGTCGGTCAATATGGTATCGTTCGCAAACAATATCGGTTCGCTTTCCGGCGGGAATCAGCAAAAGGTCATCATTGGCAGATGGCTGCTTATGGACCCGGATATACTGATATTGGACGAACCCACGCGGGGGATCGACGTAGGTGCAAAATCTGAGATCTATAAGATCATGAACGATCTGGCAAAGCAGGGCATGGCAATCATTATGGTCTCGTCTGAAATGCCGGAGATCCTCGGAATGAGCGATAGGATCGCTGTCGTCCGGGAGGGAGAGATCGTATGTATCATGGAAAATGAAGGACTTGAGCAGCAAACATTGCTTGCACACGCCTTTGGCGTTGCGAATAAAATAAGCGAATAAAAGAGGAGGATTCACAACAAATGAAAACAATGAAAAAAGTCCTGACGATTGCGGTCATCGCGATCATGGCATTTTCGCTCTTTGCGTGCAGTTCAGGCACGCCTGCGGCTGAAGAACCGTCCGGTGAAGCGACAGGGACCGAAGAGACTGCATCAGCCGGTGCTGAAGGCGCGGGCGAAAAAGAAACGCTGACGATTGGCTTCTCGTGGAGATCATTAGATGAAGGCATGACGGTATGGTGGGACGGTACGGAAGCGGCCATCAATGAATATAACGAAGGCGATAATCCGTATACGATCGAATATTTCTTTACCAATGCAGAAAGCGGTGTAGATAAGCAGATATCCGATGTGGAATCCCTCATTGTGCGCGAACCGGACGTCATCTGCATTCAGGCAGTGGACGCGAACGGATCAGTTCCGGCTTATGAAGCGTGCGTAGAAGCGGGCATTCCGGTCATTGACTTTGGCTACAATGTCAACTATGACCAATGCACGACAGTATATAAAACAATAGACCATTATAAGGCAGGAGAATTGCAGGCTGAATGGGTGAACGATTATCTGGAGGAAAATCCGGACGAAACACTGCAGGTAGGCTATATTTTAGGCCTCGCAGGCGTTGAAGATATGACGGTCAGAATGAACGGCTTTGTAGAAAATGTAAATCCGGATAGGGTAGAGGTCGTTGCTACAAAGAACTGCGATTTTCAGGCGTCGCTTGCACAGTCGACCGCAGAAGACTGGATGCAGGCATTCCCGGAAATGAACGCGATCGTTGCATGCAACGATGAGATGTGCGTGGGTGCACTGCAGGCATTCAAATCCGCCGGCGCACCCGTGATCGCGCTCGGTCTTGACGGCGGCGCAAGTGCGCTGCAGGAAATATCAGAAGGAAACATGGCGGCGACGGTAGCATTTGACTTTGAAGTAATGGCAACTGAGGGCGTGAACCTTGCGATAGGAGTGGCCTCCGGCGAATATACGGACCCGGTTTTCGATATCACTCAGAGTGCGGCGGTATTGATCGATGCGTCCAATGTACAGGAGTATCTGTAAGTGTTCGGCAAATAATCAGGAAATGAAAGGCGCGGCGGCATAATCCGCCGCGCCGGTAAGGTGAGAATTATGGAAAAAACGTTACTGACGAAAAACAGGAATAACCCATTTGCTAATTTTTTTACAAACTATAAGTGCGTATTTATTTTCCTCGTGATATTTGTAGTACTGTCGATCTGTTCAGATGTATTCCTCTCGAGCCGCAACCTGATGAATCTGGTGCGCCAGATTGCCGCGTCCTCCATTCTGGGCGTAGGGTTTACGTTAGTCGTTGCCTCCGGGAATATCGATCTGTCGGTGGGCACGATGATTGGCATGATTGGCGTACTGACGGCCCTGCTCTCTAAAATACCGGGGATGCCGATGATTGCAGTGCTGCTTGTGGGCATAGCCGTCGGGCTGGGCGCGGGTGCATTGAATGCATTCTTTATCAATCTCTTCAATCTCCCGTCGTTTATCGTGACGCTGGCAAATATGTCGATTTTTGAGGGCATCTGTTATCTGTCGGCAAACAGTACCCCGGTCTCGCAGCTGCCGGAATGGTATGAAGAGATCGGACAAGGGTATTTTCTTGAAATACCGGTGCCGGTTTGGATCATGATAGCCGTTGCAGTCGTGGGAACGATCATTGTTACAAAAACGGTCTTCGGAAGAAATGTTCTCGCGCTGGGCGGGAATAAAGAGGCGGCACGCGTGTGCGGCGTCAATACGACGAAGGTGATGTATGGCGTGTTTATGATGATGGGCATCTGTGCGGCAATTACGGCATTTGTTATCACCGGGCGGTCTGCGTCAGCACAGACGAGTGCGGGACAGGGCATGGAACTCGACTCCATCGCAGCTGTCGTTATCGGTGGAACTCCGCTTTCCGGCGGCCACGGAAGTATAATCGGAACAGTGGTTGGCTGCCTGATCGTTGGCTCTATCAATAATGGGCTGAACCTGCTGAACGTAGACTCCAACTGGCAGCTTATCGCCAAGGGGCTTCTGATCCTCGGTGCGATCATTCTCGACGCACAGAGTGCGAAACTGAGTGCCAAGGCATTAAAGAAAAAGATGGCATAACGGGTGGGATCAGACAGGAGATGCTCAAAATGCTGGAAGACAGAGAAAGAAAACTGGTACCAAGAACCTATGAGGGCGAACGGTTTGATGTTGTATTCATAAAGCAGCTTCCGTTGGAGGGCTCGGATTACCCGGGCTTCCGTCAGGAGGTAAGAGTGCTGAAGAAAGGCTCGGTGAACGGCGAGAACGCAAAACCGCTTGATTGCGATATTGTTTTTGAGCGGGACGTACCCGTGAAGCTGCGGGATGGCGTCACGATCTACACCGATATTTTCCGGCCGGATACACAGGAAAAAATACCGGCGATCATTGCATGGACGCCATACGGCAAGCATTTTCACATCCACGATTTTCCCGGTGGTATCCCGCGGGAGACCGTCTCCAACCTGCAAAAGCAGGAATGTCCGGATCCGGGCTTCTGGTGTGCCCATGGCTATGCCGTAGTACAGCCGGATACACGCGGTGCATGGAACAGCGAGGGAGATACGGTCCAATGGGGAGAAGAAGAGGGGAAAGACGCCTATGATCTCATCGAGTGGGCCGCAGGTCAGGAATGGTGCAGCGGAAAGATCGGCATGAACGGCAATTCATGGGGCGCGGTCGGCCAGTGGTGGGCGGCTGCGCAAAATCCTCCGCACCTCGCGGCGATCGCCCCGTGGGAAGGGCTTGCGGACATGTACGGCGAAGTGCTGTGCCGCGGAGGAGTACCGGATATGGGGTTCCAAAAATTATGTGCCAGCCTGATGACAGGGCGCGGCTACGCGGAAAGCGCTTCCGATATGCTTGAAAAATATCCGCAGGCCTCCCATCCCTATTGGAAAAGCAAGCGGGTCCCCGCGGAAAAAATCACGGTTCCGGCCTATATCGTCGCCAGCTATGTCAGCACGCTGCATACGCACGGTACGTTCGACGTATACCGGAGGATCAATTGCGAAGAAAAATGGCTGCGCGTACACAATACGCACGAATGGCCGGACCTTTATGAATATCAGGAAGACCTGAAAAGGTTTTTCGACTGTTATCTGAAAGGGATAGAAAATGACTGGAAACAAACGCCGCAGGTCAGACTGTCCGTTCTGGACAGAGAAGGAACCGACGTCGTGAACAGGCCGGAGCAGGATTGGCCGCTTCCGGATACACAGTACCTCAGGCTATTCCTTGATGCAGACAGCAGTGCACTGACACCGCAGCCACCGAAGCAGAGAAGAAACGTGACCTATCGTACAGATGACCATGCCGGCAAGGCAGTGTTCTCCATGCCGGCCCAAATGGATATGGAATTCACCGGCTATTTTGCGGCACATCTGTATGTCAGCACGGACGTTGCGGACGATACAGACCTGTTCGTTTATGTGGTCAAGCAGGACAAAACGGGGCGGCTGCTTCCGCCAATCGTAAAGGGCGCGCCGTTCAGCGGAGAAAAAGGGACGGAGCTGTTCGTTCCGAACGGCAGGCTGCGGGCATCCAGCCGCGGGCTTGATGAAATGCGGTCCACAGAAGCGGAGCCGGTATTATTGCATGCGAAATGCGAGAAGCTCGAGCCGGGCAAAATATACCGGGTCGATATCCCGCTGTGGCCGATCGGCATGAAAGTACGGCAGGGGCAGGCCTTGGCGCTTATTATCAGCGGATATAATCTGAATCCGGAGGAATGGCCGCAGCTTCCGCCGCTACCTACGATAAACAAGGGAAAGCTAACGATACATACGGGCGGAGAATATTGCTCTTATCTTACGGCGCCGTATGTAGAACGGTAAATATAAGCGATGGAACGATTGGAACAAACAATAAAAAAGCTATGGATCATACAGGAGTGCCGCAATCAAATGGCACGCTATGAATATCTGCATTCTGCCAAAAAACATGCGGAGACCTACGAGCTGTTTGCGCTTTCAAGGAACGACTGCTGGATCGAAAATTATGATCTTGGTTTTTTCTACGGACCGGAAAGCGTCAGACGCTTCTTTGTAGAGTTTCATGAGAATATGGACGGGGAAGATATACGGGGCTCCTTTTGCGAGCACAGCCTGACGACAGAGGTCATCGTAGTGGCGGACGACCTTAGGACTGCCAAGGCATGTTGGATGTCACCCGGCTGCGAGACGCGCAGGGAGCCCGGAACAGGGAAACTGACCTCCTATTGGGTATGGGTAAAATACGCGGTAGATTTTATCGAAGAAAACGGAACGTGGAAGTTTTGGCACTTCACGATTTTTTCGGATTTTTGCAGCGATTATTATACATCATGGGTGGATATGGAATATACTACTCCGGCAACGCCGGATATGCTCGCACCGGACAGCAAGCCGGCCATGGCTTTAGCCTATACGAACCAAACAGAGCCGCAGCTTTGGCCGGTTCCTCCCATACCATATAAAACATACGATGGCAATACGATGACGCCGCGCAAAGAGAAATAAACGGCGCGCGCCAGAAACAAATAAGAGAGGTGTAATTATGGATTTTACAGCATTTAATGAACGAATGGTATGCGAAGACAAAATCAAGCGCTATGAAGCGGAAGGGATACCGCTCGGATATGAATTCAAGATGAGATATCCAACCTACCGCGGAGCTTATGTATGCAATGTAGAGGAGCTGAACGTCACCGTAGACGGCCGCAGGATCGCCCCGCAGGATATGCGGTTTGGTGTAAACGGGAAATGGTTTCTGATGAGTCAGATACCGGAACTCAATACGGAATATTGGTTTACGGGAAGTAAAGCCACTATGCGTATTCTGGACGAAAAGGGAATTTCGGACGGCAGACATACGGTCAAGGTGGAGATGAAGCATAAGATCCCTTACACGGGATATTTTGGAAACTATCTGGTAGTGGACAGCGATTGCGAAAAGACGCTGGACGTAGAGTGAGGGGAGGCAATGAAAATGGAAAACGGGAAATTGAAATTCGGTATATCGCTCTATAGTTTTTCAGATTCCTTTTATACGAGAGAACTGGACATCGAGGGCTGTATCCGCCGCGCGAAGGAGCTTGGATATACGGGGGTTACGTTAGTCGCCGCGCAAAGCGCGAGGGAATATCCGTTCATTTCCGATGAATGGCTGTATCGTCTGCGCGACATCATGGAAAAATATGAAATGGAGCCCGTTTGCTGGGAGGGCTATCTCGACATTGGAATGCGGAGCGACAGAGACATGAATCAGGAGGAGTTAGCGGAGTATACCCGGAACGATATCGTTTACGCAAAAAAAGCAGGCTTCCCGATGATGAAAACACAGCACTCCATCACGCCGCAGAATTTTGAAGCGATGCTGCCGTTCTGCGAAAAAATGGATATAAAGCTGAACATTGAAATGCACTATCCCCACCACCCTCACGTGCCGGTATGGCTGGAGTATTTCAAAATCATGGAGAAGTCGGGCGGCTATCTCGGTGCGTGCCCGGACCTCAGCATTTTCCAGAAATATCCGCATCAGCTGCACATCGATCAGGCGGTGGAAGCCGGATTTCGGGAAGATAAATTAGAGGCAGTCCTTAGCATGATTCGGAACAAAAAGCCGATGGAAGAAGCAGAAGCGCTTGGGCTGAATGACGTAGAGAAAAGGTTTACAGACGAGTTTTATCATAAATTTTCCAATCCGTCGGATATCAAAGAGCTTGCGCCCCTGCTGAAATATGCGCAAATGCTCCATGGAAAGTTTTACTATCTGGGAGAAGACGAATATGATCCGTGCATTCCCTATGAAGAGATCATGCCAATCCTGAAAACGGAACAATATGGCGGATACCTCATAGCGGAATACGAGGGGCATCATTTCAGTATCCGGGAAAATGAATCTCAGCAGCTTGAACGCTATAGTAAAATGACGAAGAAGCTGTATGAAAATGCGTAGGGGAAGAAACGACTATGAGCAATTTGAAAGGATTATTTCACGTTTCGCTGCATGTGAGCAACGCGCGGGAATCGATTGAATTTTATCAAAAGCTCGGACTAGAATATATGTTCGAGCTGAAAGAGGGCGGAGAAGAAGCCGAACCATGGGTGATCTATATGAAGATCGCGCACGGGCAGTATCTCGAATTGCAGCCCGTCCATGCAAGAACGCCGGAAGGGATCCCGGACAATGAAGGCACTGTGCATTACGATAAAAATCAGACGGCATGGCACTTTGCTCTTGAAACGGAAGACATCGGTGTATTGATCCGCAGCCTTGCAGAGCAGGGGATCGAGGTATTCACAGGTCCCGACCGTACAAAGCGTGTGACAGGCCTTGAAGATGCGATTTGGGGCGGAGACGGGTGCAGGATCGCATGGATCGTCGATCCTGACGGCACACCGATCGAGCTGATGGAACAGGTCGGACAGACAATGCAGAGAAAATACGACACGGAGTAACAAAAAGTAAGACTCCAAAACCTTAAACGCTAAACGCTCTTTAAACGGATCGGTAACAGACGCCAAATAAAACGGGCATGCTGTACGTCAGTCTGCTTCGTGTTGCTGAAAACAAAACGGGAGATGGGAAAGTGAGCATCTTAGTAAAGGACAGAAAATTTTACCGAACGCTGTTTCCACTGATCGCGGTGATCGCGCTACAGAATGTGATCACGTTCGTGGTGGCGCTCGCAGACAACGTGATGCTCGGAATGTATAGTGAGACGGCGCTGTCGGGAGCGGCGCTGGTCAACCAGATCCAGTTTTTGCTCCAGATGGTGGTTGGGGGCATCGGCGAAGGTATGCTCGTGATGACGTCGCGGTTTGGGGGGGCGAAGGATATCACGTCCATCAAAAAAACAACGGCGGTCGGGCTGTTGCTTGGCATCATAACCGCGGCGGGCATGTGGGCGGCCGTGTTTTTTCTGCCGCGCGAGGTGCTTTCGCTGTTCACCTTCGAGCAAACGGTCATTGGTGAAGGAACGCAGTATATGCAGATCGTATGCTTCTCCTATGTGTTTTTTGCAGTCAACAGCATCCTGTTAGCATCCCTGCGGAGTGTGGAGACGGTGAAGATCGGCTTTATCGTGTCGGTCATCTCCCTCGGCGTCAATATCTTCCTGAACTATATGCTGATTTTTGGGAATTTCGGAGCGCCGGAGCTGGGGGCGCGGGGTGCGGCAATCGCCACACTGGCTGCACGGATCGTGGAGGTGGGGGCGACATGCCTGTATGTGTTCCGTATCGATCAAAAAATCAGGCTGAAAATGCGGGAACTACTGCGCATCAGCGGAACGATTTTTCGGCAGTATATCAAGGTAGGAACACCGGTCATCGTATCGGGTGCCATGTGGGGCGTAGCAATGGCGATTCAGGCAGCGATCCTCGGACACATGGGGCAGACGGTGATCGCAGCGAACAGCATCGCGGCAGCGGTGTTTGAGGTGGTCACAGTGGTGGCGTACGCGTCGGCAAGCGCGGCAGCGGTAGTGATTGCAAAAACGCTGGGCGAGGACAGAAAAGAGATGGTAAAGCCGTACACGCGGACCTTGCAAATGATTTTCCTTATGATCGGCGCGGCTACGGGGATCATCCTGTTCTTTCTGAAAGACATGATTGTTGGGCTTTACTCCATAACTCCCGAAACAAAACAGCTCGCGCTTGAATTTATGACGATTCTCTCCGTCACGGTAGTGGGAACGGCCTACCAGATGCCTGCGCTGACGGGGATCGTACGCGGCGGAGGCGATACGAAGTTCGTGATGATCAACGACCTGATTTTCATGTGGGGCATCGTTCTGCCGATATCGGCCTTTGCAGCGTTTGTATGGAGCTGGTCGCCTGTGTTGGTGTTCATCTGCCTGAAGTCCGACCAGATATTGAAATGTTTTGTGGCGGTCGCGAAGGTCAACCGCTACCGCTGGATAAAGCAACTCAGTTAAGAAAGGAAAAAGCGATGAAAAAAATAAGTTTGGAAGAATTAAAAGCCTACGAAGCGCCGGGGCATTATGGCATGACGGCGATGCGTGTCCACGGAAAGGACGAGACGGGCGCACAGAAGTTCTGGGTGGGTCTCTCGACCTTCCTGCCGGGCGGCGGGGCAGAGTATGCCTATGAAGACAATCCGCTCGAAAAAGTATATTACGTGCTGGAGGGAGAGATGACCGTGCGTGATAAGCAAGGAAAGGAATATGTGATCCGTAAGGATGAGGCGATCGCATTCGCACCCAACGAAGGGCGTTGCCTTTCCAATGAAAGCAACCTGCCCGCCAGAATGCTGGTCATCATCAATTATCCGGACTGACGGAGAAAATATAGTGGATAAGATAAAAAAGGTCGCCGTGGTGGGTGCGGGATTGATGGGATGCTCTATCGCGCAGGTCTTTGCAGCGGCGGGAAAAACAGTTACGCTATACGATACCAATATCGGTATAGATCCTATTGGGAAAGTAGAAGCCAATATCGATATCATGATCGGCAAATGCGCAGCCGATGAGGAATATAAAAAGTACGTTCTTGAGCATATTGGCTTCTGCTCCCACCTCCAAAAGGCAGTGGAAGAGGCGGAGCTGGTCGTAGAATGTGTGTTTGAGGATATGCAGATCAAACGTGGGGTGTTCGCCGAGCTCGAGGCATTGTGCGGGACGGAAACGGTTTTCGCGACCAACACATCGGTGATGAGCCCGACAGAGATAGCGGAGGATCTGAAACACAAGGGGCGGTTCATCGGTATGCATTTTTGGAACCCGGCCCACCTTATGCCTCTTGTAGAACTGGTCAAAACGAAAGAGACACGGCAGGATATTGCCGAACTGTGCGCAAGGGAGCTGCGGCAGGCGGGGAAAAAGCCGGTAGTGTGCGAAAAAGATGTTCCCGGCTTTATAGCGAACCGTTTGCAGCATGCCCTGTGGCGGGAAGCGGTCTCTCTCGTGGAGCACGGGATCGCAGACGCGCAGACGGTGGATATGGCTTTGAAATATGGGCCGGGCCTGCGCCTGCCACGGATAGCGCCGCTGGAAAATGCAGATATGGTCGGCCTCGACCTGACGCTCAGTATACATCGCTATGTTCTGAAATATTTGGAGGATTCTCATGAACCTTCTCCTTTATTGGAAGAACTTGTAAACGAGGGAAGACTTGGCTTCAAGTCCGGCGGACATGGCTTTTATGATTTATCCGAAAGGGAAATGCTGGATAGGACAGTAGGACTGAACGAATATCTTATAGATCAGATCAATAAGGAAAAGGAGTAAAAAATGGGAAAGAAAATATTTGTAGACCTTACACACCCGTTTGGCGCTGAAATACCGCGCTGGCCATATTTTGATAAGCCGCTGATCGACAGCAAGCATACGATGGCAAAGGGGGGCGTCCTGACGCAGTCTATCTGCTGTACGATGCACACAGGGACCCACTGCGACGCGCCGCGTCATGTGATGGAACGCGAATTCGACGGACGGCGGGCGCGTTATACACATGAAATGCCAGTGGATGCCTATACGGGCGAGGCGGTATGCCTCGAGATCAGGATCGGACGCTGGGGGCTTATCGGTCCGGAACACCTTGAAGACGCCTGTGAACGGGCGGGCATCAGGCCGGAAGAGCTCGAAGGCATGGTCGTCTGCCTGAATACGGGAATGCACCGCCGGTTTGACGATTCCAAGGAATATTACCATTATTCCTGCGGAACGGGCGTGGAAGCGGGGAAGTGGTTCGTAGAACATAAGGTGAAATGCGTCGCGATGGATATGCAGGCGCTCGACCACCCGCTTCATACAGCAATGGGAAACAACGGAATGACGCGTATGAATCTGATAGGAGCGTCCGGAAAGCCGATCACTGAAGAATATATTGAACAATTCGGAGAAGAGGCTTATGCCGAATTCGACAAAGAATTATATATCAAGCTGCACGGCAAAGAGGCATACGATGAGAAATTCGGCGAGCTTGAGGCCATTGGATGCTGGGGAACGTGGGAGCCCTGCCACAAGCAGATGCTTGGGCATGGGATCGTAGGCGTGGAAAACCTTGGAGGGGACCTCGATAAGGTTTCGGGGAAACGGTTCCGTTTTTATTGCTTCCCGATCCGCTGGTATATGGGCGACGGTTCAATGGCGCGCTGCGTAGCGGAGATCGACGAGGAGGAACTGAACGACGTGCCGGAAAGGACCTATCCCTACGGTGTATTCTAAATAGCGCGGGACCGTACCTTTGGGAGGTATGGTCCCTTTTCAGAAAAGGAGAGGACAATGGAAGGATTGAAAAACAAACGCATCATCACGGTTGCAACAACAGGAGCGTGGCCAACGAAGGAAAACACGCCGAACGTGCCCCTTGAGCCTGAGGAAATTGCGGAAGAAATTTATCATTGCTGGAAAGAGGGCGCAGCTGTGGCGCATATCCACTGCAGGGACGATCAGGGACGCGCTGCGATGGAATTTGAAAAATTTGAGAAAACGGTCTCTCTTATCCGTGCTCACAAGGACTGCGATATCATATTGAACATCACAACGAGCGGCGGCGTAAATCTGAAAGAGGAAGACCGTTTGCGGCCTTTTTATGAATTGAGACCGGAAATGGCGTCCTTTGACTGCGGTACGATGAACTGGCAGCACACGACGGTCTTTGAAAATAATCCGAAATTCTTGGAAAAGCTGGCGGGCATGATGCGCGAAGCGGAAGTCAAGCCGGAGATTGAAGTATTTGATCCGGGTATGATATACAACGCAGGTTATTTCCTGAAAAAAGAGATTCTTGAAAAACCGCTGCATTTTCAGTTCTGCATGGGCGTTGCAGGCGGGATCGCCGCGACTACCAAAAATCTGGTGTTCATGAAAGATACGATGGAGACAGTCGCACCGGGAAGTACGTGGAGCGCTTTCGGCGTAGGCGCGGGAGCAATGGAGATCATGTATGCCGCGATCGCGCTGGGCGGCAATATCCGGGTGGGAATGGAGGATAATGTTCTATATAAAAAGGGCGTCGCTGCCGAAAGCAACATGCAGTTTGTTGCGCGTGCGGTGCGCGTCCTGCGGGAATATAACTGCGAACCGGCCACGCCGGACGAGGCGCGCCGGATACTTGGTCTGCCTGCAAAAGAACCCTCCTAAGTGGAAATGAGGAAGTACTGAAATGGAAAAAATCACGACGGCGGAAAACGCCGTAAAAAAGATCAAAAACGGGGACACCCTTCTGGTCGGAGGCTTTCTTCAGGCAGGGAGTCCGGAGACGTTGATCCGCGCAGTTCTTGAAGCAAGCAGCGCCGATATGCTTACTGTCGTCTCGAATGATACGGGGACGGCGGAAACGAACATGATCCGGCTGATGGAGACAGGACGCGTAACAAGCGTCGTGGCGTCCTATATTGGGGCGAATCCACTGACAGGGAAAATGATGATAGACGCTCCGGGAAGCGTAACGCTGTTTCCGCAGGGAACGCTGGCGGAGAAGCTGCGTGCGGCCGGGGCCGGACTGGCAGGGTTCTATACGCCGGTGGGCGTGGGTACCGTTGTGGAGGAAGGAAAGGATAAGCGGGAGTTCGACGGCAGAGAATATCTGCTCGAGACGGCGCTCCGCGGCGATGTGGCCCTAATCCGCGCAACGAAAGCGGACCGGTTCGGGAACTGCTTTATGCGCGGATCAACTAAAAATTTTGGCGCAGTAATGGCGCCGGCAGCCGATTATGTGGTTGTGGAGGCGGAAGAGATCGTAGAGGTAGGAGAGATCGATCCGGAGCTGGTCACAGTACCGGGGATATTCGTCGACGCGCTCGTGCAGGCGGAGGATTAAACGATGGATAAAAAAATTTTATTGCGAAGCGCGTTGCGCAGGAGCTGAAAGACGGCAATGTTGTCAATCTGGGGATTGGACTGCCTACCATGGTGGCGGATCATGTACCGGATGGCGTTCAAGTCGTTCTGCAGGCGGAGCTTGGAATACTCGGGACCGGCCCTGCAGCGGAAAAAGGAAAAGAAGACAAGGATATCGTCAATGCCGGGGGCAGCTGCATTACGGTTTTGCCCGGCGCGGTATTTGTGGACAGCGCCGCATCTTTCGCAATCATCCGGGGTGGGCATGTTGACGTGACAGTGCTGGGCGCGCTGCAGGTAGACGAAAAGGGAAATCTTGCGAACTGGATGGTGCCGGGGAAAAAGGTGCCGGGAATGGGCGGCGCGATGGATCTTGTCGTGGGCGCAAAGCGTGTGATCGTGGCAATGGAGCACACGGCGAAAGGCAACCATAAAATACTCAGAGAATGTACGTTCCCGCTGACGGCAGCTGGCGTTGTGGACAGGATCATAACCGATATGGCAGTGATCGACGTGACGCCGGATGGGCTTTTGCTGCGCGAGATCGCGGAAGGATATATGGTAAATGATGTGCAGGAGGCAACGGGCGCGCCCCTGATCCTGCCGGAGGAGATCGGTGTGATGAAAACAAATGAGTGTTTTCAGGGCGGCCTGCCAAAAGTATGGAAAGGATAACAGATCGGCGGCATCGCTGCCGAACAGACGACAGGAGGGATGTTTAAAATGAAAAAGGAGATCGTGCTGGCAGGAGCCGTGCGCACGGCGATCGGAAAGTTCGGCGGTATGCTCGCGGGTGTACCGGCGAGCGAAATGGGAGCGGTCGTAATCAAAGAAGCGCTTAGGCGTGCGGGGGTCCCGCCCATGCAGGTGGACGAGGTGCTGATGGGCTGTGTGCTGCAGGCTGGCCTCGGACAGAATGCTGCGCGCCAGTCCGCGATGCTCGCCGGGCTTCCTGAGCATGTGCCGGCAATGACGCTGAACAATGTTTGCGGCTCCGGCCTGAAAGCCGTGAATACGGCGGCTGCCCTGATCGCCGCAGGGGAAGCGGATATCATAGTTGCGGGCGGAACGGAGAATATGTCCGCTGCGCCTTATGCGCTGATGGATGCCCGTTTCGGGTACAGGATGAACAATGGAGAACTGGTGGATACGATGATAAAGGATGCGCTGTCAGACGCATTCCATCAATACCACATGGGGCTCACGGCGGAAAATATAGCGGAGCGCTACGGGATCTCGCGTGAGACGCAGGATGCCTTTGCAGCCTCGAGCCAGCAAAAATGTGAAGAGGCACGGAAAGCTGGAAAATTTGCAGAAGAGATCGTTCCGGTCGAGATCAAAAGGCGGAAAGAGACGCTCCTGTTCGACACAGACGAATTCCCGCGGGATGGAGTGACGGCAGAGGGGCTTGCCAAGCTGCGCCCGGCATTCAAAAAGGACGGGACCGTTACGGCGGCTAATGCCTCCGGTATCAATGATGGCGCGGCGGCCGTTGTTGTGATGAGTAAAGAGAAAGCAGATGAATTAAGTGTAAAACCCATGGCACGCATTTTGGCATCTGCATCTGCGGGTGTAGATCCTGCAGTCATGGGGATAGGTCCGGTGAAAAGCACAAAGAAAGCATTGAAAAAAGCAGAGCTGGAGATACGCGACATCGGCCTGATCGAGGCGAACGAGGCGTTTGCCGCGCAATCGATCGCAGTCGGGATGCTGCTTGGATGGGATGCAGCGCGGGTCAACGTAAATGGAGGTGCCATTGCGCTTGGCCACCCGGTGGGCGCATCCGGCTGCCGTATTTTAGTCACTCTCCTGCATGAGATGATAAGACGCGATGTGAAATATGGTTTGGCGACGCTGTGCGTAGGCGGCGGAATGGGCGTTTCAACAATCGTAGAAAAAATATAAAAGGAGGAGAAAAAATGGAAAAACAATTTATAGAAACAATGTTTGATATTCAGGGCAAAGTCGCGCTTGTGACGGGAGCGACCGGTAATCTCGGAAAAGCAGTGGCTGAGGGCTATGGGCTCGCGGGCGCAAAGGTCATGCTGACAGGACGCTCGGAAAAGAAGTTGGAGCCTTTGCGCAAAGAGCTTGCTGAAAAAGGGATCGAATGCGCTTATGCGGCAGGTGATCCGGCAGTGGAAGAAGACGTCGTACGCGTAGTGGAAGAGACCGTCCGCGAATTTGGTGGGATCGATATCCTTGTTACAGCGGCGGGAATGAACGCTCCCAAACCGATCCTTTCCCAAACGCGTGAGGAATGGGAACAGATCATGGATGCCAATGTGCTTGGAACATGGCTCTTCTGCAAATATACTGGAAAAGTGATGGCAGATCAGGGCAGAGGAGGAAAAGTGATCCTTGTATCCTCCACACGCGGAAAACTGGGAATGAAGAATTATACGGCGTATAGCCCGTCGAAAGCGGCTATCGACCTGATGACAAAATCTCTTGCGTGTGAATGGGGAGAATATGGCATCAACGTAAATGCGATCGGCCCAACAGTATTCCGTTCGGAGCTTACACAATGGATGTTTGACGACGATACGGCACGCACGAAATTCCTCACGCGTATCCCGATCGGACGGCTGGGGGAACCGGAAGATTTTGTCGGGATATGTATCTTCCTTGCGAGCGCGGCAAGTGATTTTATTACTGGAACGACCGTTTATGTGGACGGCGGTTATCTTGCGGGATAAACCGGATATAGTCAAAAATCCATATTGGAGGAGAAATACCGCCTCGTTAATATTGTTGATCGGGCGGTATTTCTCAAAATACGGTCAGCGAAGTAAAGAAGGCGGCCCGATAGAAGATCATATTTTTTATAATACAAAGCTATGCTATGAAACGCACCGCGGCCTTGTGAAAATATCCGACACTACGGTATCGGCTGTATCAAATAAAAAAGATCGTGGAACAGGACGATCGAATGCTTGACAAAACGGTATCTTCCGTGCTATATTCATATCAGCAATTCGGATGTATTAATGATTTCACATATTTTGCAAGTCATTTATTACGGTAGATGCTTTGCAAAATATGTGTTTTTTGTTTCATGGCCGGGTTGTAGTCCGATATGCCTCCGGCATATTGTGATTGCCCGTACGTGGGTTATTATTATTAGGAGGTACTGGTTGATGAACAGCGGTACGGTAAAATGGTTCAATGCAGAAAAAGGATTTGGCTTTATCTCGGACGACAATGGCGGCGATGATGTATTCGTACATTTTTCGGCGATTCAGATTGACGGATATAAAACCCTTTCCGAAGGTCAGAAAGTAACGTATGACACCGAACAGGATACACGCGATTCGAGCAAGATCCGTGCGGTCAACGTTTGCCCCGTATAAGAAAGCATGAATCAAAAAAACACTCCCGAATGGGAGTGTTTTTCTTTTGAAAAAATTTTAGGCGTTTTCGATAAAATCGATGATTTCATCCTTTGATTTTGCCCCTACAAATTTGGACATTTTAGCGCCGCCGTCAAACAGATATACCGTCGGGATAGACATCACGCCGTACTGCTGAGCGAGGCCCTGCGCTTCATCTACATTGACTTTAACGATCTTGACACGGTCTCCAAGAGCGGCTGCTACTTCTTCCAGAATCGGACCGAGCATTTGGCAGGGGCCGCACCAGTCGGCGTAAAAATCTACCAGTACAATACCTTTTTCCTGAAGAACTTCCGCATCAAATTGTGCTTCACTGATATGCTTGATACTCATTTTGTTTCACTCCTCGTTTGATTTCTGTTCTATTATTAAACAATATCGGAAATGACGAAACATCTAAATCATGATATTTCAAATCATTTCAGCAATCCTTTACTCTCCTTGAACACCCAGTCCCGCTGAATAGTGAAGCTTGCAAGAAAGATCACAAGGTCGACAATGATCTTGAGAATCGTGTTGACCGCATCTCCGCCGCCAAGCAGGGAACCGATGCCCCATACGAGCAGCCATGATGCAATGAGCTGTCCGACGGCAAGAATAATAAATCGGACAACGGTCCCGGCCGACTTTGCCCCTGAATTGAATACGGCGCCGCGATTCAGAAGATAGGTCGCGACGGAACAAAGAATACGGGATAACACCGTTGCAGTCAGGATCTTGAACTCATCGTCCAGCCCGGAAAACAGTTTTTGGAACAGATAAAAAGTGCCGATATCCACAAGATAGGCAATAAAGGCAGCGATACTGAATTTAATGAAAACCTGATAGAGCTTCGTTGTGGAAAGGAGAACACTCCAGCCCGGCGTTTCCTCTTGAACGGTCTCTGCCGGTACGGTCTCTACAGCAATACCCTTTGAACGGGCCTGAAGAGGAATATTCTGAAACAAAGAAGCATCCTTCGGCTTCTTGAGGGCGGCGAGAGCCTCGAGGACCTCGCGGGGCACGCCGTAAAGAGATGTCGTGATATCCTTTGTTTCGATCCCGGACAGAAACCCATAAACCGTTTGCGGAAGAGCTTTCTTGTCCGGCATTCTGCGTTCCCCTGCATAAACTTTTTCCGGATCGGCAAGCAAAAAGCCGGCTACCTGCAAAATGTCCTGCGCACTGAAATGATCTGCCGCAGCTACAGTTATAAAACAAGAAGCAGAGGTTTCTTTTAATATGCGGCGCAGGCTTTCGTAGTATCCGGAGCCGGACAGGGCATGAATGCGCATACCGGTATCTTCTAATTCGTTCGTCAGTTTTTCGTCCTGCCCGAACAGCAGGAGCTCACAGTTTTGATAGTCCATAATGATATCATTTTAACATTGAACATGCGTTCATGCAATGCGAAAAGTATAAAACCGCACGGACGGACCTTTGTATGGCCCGGCCGCGCAGATGGGAAATCAAAAAATCGGATATTTTCTTTTAGCGGGATTGACGGAATAATCCTCGGCGCGGTCGGTAAGATTGGGATTATAATACGGATCGTAGGGATATTTTTTATCCCACTTAGCGAGCCATTTTTTTTGTTCGCCCTCAAAGCGTTTACATTTTTCAGGCGTATCTTCGTAGCCGCGGGTCAATGACTCATAGTGATAAAGCTCGGCAAATGGCGTCCATAAAATGCGGTAACCCTTATCGCGTATTTTTAGGGAAAGGTCAACGTCATTGAAAGCGACAACGAATTGCTCGTCGAATCCGCCTACCTCCCGGAACACCTCGGCCCGCATCATAGCGCATGCGGCGGTCACACCGGAGACATTATGGGGAAGGATCATACGGGCAAACGAACCGACATCGTAACGGCTCAAATGCTTATGGGAATGACCGGCTACCGGGCCGATCTTCAAAACGATCCCTCCATGCTGGATCAAATCATTTGGATAATATAATTTTGCGCCCACTTCGCCGATCTCAGGACGCATAGCGTGCATTGCCATCTGTTCGAGCCAGTCGGGAGATATGACAGACATATCGTTGTTCAAAAAGAGCAAAAGCTCTCCTTTAGCCTGCTCTGCGGCAAAATTATTCAGAGAAGAGTAGTTGAACGGATGCTGCCATTCGAGTATGCGGATACGCGGATCGCGCTTCAATCTTTCGTAATAAGAGAAAATTTCGCTGCCGGTACTGTTGTTCTCGACAATGAGGATCTCGAAATTATCATAGGTAGACTGCGAAAGAATGGAATCGATGCAGCGCTTCAGCGTCTTTTTTTCATCCTTATTCGGGATGATGATGGAAATAAGCGGGTGAGGCTGCGGGATATCGTAGCTGGTGATATAGTAGTTGTCGAGCTTATTGTTGGCGACGTGTGCGTTTGTGATGCCTTTGCGCAGAAAAGAAGCCTCGAGAGCCCTGCGTCCTGCTTCCACCGTATAGCTTTTGGCTCCGGAATCAAGCGCCGTAGATTCGGAGGACACACGCCAATGATACAGAATATCCGGGATATGTCCGATTTTCTTCGCTTTTTCCGTCAGGCGGAGGAACAGGTCGTAATCCTGCGCGCCGTTGAATTCGGCGCGGAAATATCCTACCGTGTCGAGCAGCGCTTTGCGAATGACGACAAAATGTGTGATATAATTGAACGCATTCAGCATATCTGGAGAAAAATCAGGTTTGAAGAAGGGAGCGAAGCGCTGTTCGCCGTTCTCCGTTATTTTATCCTCATCGGAATAAATAAATTCATAATCGCGGTCCTGATTGAGCATAGCGACGTTGGAATACAGCGCCTGAGGCATCAGAGTGTCGTCGTGATCGAGGAGAGCGATATATTCGCCGGTAGCCATTTTGATCGCTTCATTGGAATTGCCGGAGATCCCCTTGTTTTCGGGAAGCCGCTGATAAATAATGCGGGGGTCGTTATAAGAAGAAACGATCGCGCCGAGCTGCTCCGTGGCCGTGCTTCCGTCCGCAAGGCACAGCTCCCAGTTGGCATAAGTCTGCTGTACAACAGAATCGAGCATTTGCCGCAGGAATTTCTCGGGCGTATTATAGAGCGGCACCAAGATGCTGATTTTGGGCATATAGGGAAAGCTATGCGTGCGCTGCTGTGCAAGCTCCTCTGCTGAAGGGTCGTTATTTTTGATCCAGTGAAGATATGTGGCGTCATGATTCATATAGATCTTGCATGCGACGCAGCCGCCGCCTTCGACTTCAAAGCCGGGCCGGGTCTTGCGGCGATTGACCAGCACGCCGCAGCCGGGCGTATCTGATGCAAAGGTGAAATAGCAGGGAACCTGCAGCACATCGATAACCGGCAGAAAATAAAAGGAAGTAAAATCATTATGAGCGACCTGATCGGCAGCAGTTTTAAGAAGAACGGTTCCGTCTGCTGAAGAAACAGTCAGTGTAAGCTTTCCTTTTCCGGACGGATCGTGTGTGAGGATATCGATACGCCAGAAATTTTGAAAACGGGGACGCGTCATGAAAGTTACGCGGGATTCTGCGTGGAAGCCTTTTGGATGCTGGGGGTCTTTCAGAAAAGATTCGTTGATGATGATATCCCGATTCTGAGAAGCGGCCGAATCGCCATAGATCATCTTTTCGCGTACTTTATAAAGAAAATGGGCGAAGCCGTAATCTCTGATAATAGCGAACGCCCGTTTCCATTTCTGATTTTTCAGCCGCTTTGTAACGCTGCGAAGATTAGAAAGCTTTGACATGAGATACCTCCGGATATTAAAAACTAAATTATTTTATTACGAAGACAAGCGGAGCCGATCCGGCGGCAGTCTAATGCCGAAGCATTTTGGAACAGCTTACATCAGCGCGCCATATACGACCTTATACAGCAGGATCATTCCGCCGATAAACGCAAAGGTTCCGAACAGAGCGATCCAAAAAGAACGCGGAACCCTTTTTTGTTCTTCTTTTTTGACCTCTTCACAGTCTTCAAGCTGCGCCTTACAGTTTGGACAGAACTCAGCAGAATCTTCGAATTTTGTATGGCAAAGAGGGCATATTTTCATGGCTTGCTCCTATCTTTACGCCTGCCGCTTCTGCTTTTGGTACGCCGCTGCTCGCGGCGGTAAAAGAAAAGAAGAATGCCGAACAGGACAGATAATCCTGCGATTGCAAGAACGCAGGAAAGAATACTGTTTGACAAAAAAATACTGCTCGCGACGAAACAGGCGTAGGAAAGGGCGCTCAATTTTGTGAGGCCGCGCCGCGCGAGTTCGACGAGGAGCAATACGACGCCTGCAAAAAAAGCAGCCGTGCCGATCGTTTGAAACATCCACATTGTCATATCCATTATTCATACCTTGAGGTTATTATACCATGTATCGGCATAGATGAGAAAGCATAGACATAAAAAATTTACGGAAATTTTGTTAACAAAGAATACGGTTTATGTTACTATTATAGTAAGAAAAATGTCGGGAAACAGGCGGCAAAGGACAAAATGGACGTAATTGACCATACGCTGTCTTTTGCACAGCGTGAAGACAGGCCCGTGATCGTTGTATATCAGGGAAAAAAGGGGCTCACGCAGCGCAGAGTTTATGTGCGCGGGATATCGGAAGATAAGGTGACGGTATATTGTACGCAAAAGCGGGGCATCCGTGTTTTTGCGAGAAACGGGATATTGGCTGCGATGCTGGCGGAAGAGCAGGAGCGCTGAAAATGAAAGAAAAAGAGGACAATAAGAAAAGCGAGATGCTGCGCGAGCTGGACGATAAAATGCGCGAGTTTGCCAAAGAGCGCGAAAAGCTGAACCAGATGAGTTCTGAAAGGATCGCATTGGGCAGGCCGCTGACCGACGGAGAGCTTCTGAAGCAGAATGAGACGTGCGGTGAAATTGGCATTACGATCACGCGTCTGCAGGCGCTTTTGGATGAATATGAAGGAGACTGATTTTTGAACCGCGTGACATACAGCACAGAATACATTACGTCGATCATCAATGCCATGAGCGACATGGTGCGTGTGATCGGCAGGGACGGAAAGGTCCTGATGACAAATAGTGCTTTTGACGAGCGCTTCGGATATGAAGAAGGGATGGAATGCTACGCTCCGTTTCATCAGGATGCGAGGTGCGAGCGGTGTTTATCGCGGGAAGTGATCCTGACAGGAGAGACGCAGAGGCTGACGCGTAAGCTTTCCGGCAGAGTATATTCGGTGACGGTCTCGCCGCTGAAAGACGAGGGAGATAAAACGCTCGCCGCTGTTGAGGTGTTCCGGGATATCACGCTCGATTATAATATCAAGCAGAATCTGCTTATGCAGAATGCTAAAATGCAAAAAGACCTGCAGCTGGCACGAAAGCTGCAGGAGGCCCTTGTAAAGGGGGCGCTTCCTAAGGTGGGAGGCGGATATGAGCTTTCTGCAGGATTTTTTCCATGCGAAGCCGTAGGCGGAGATATTTATGACTGTACGGTCTATGGCGATAAGCTGGTCATGTATGTCGCTGATGTTTCGGGGCACGGCGTGATGCCCGCTATGCTGGCGGTATTTTTTTCGCGCGTAGTCCGGGCAGCCTGCTTGATGGGAAATTTTCTGCCGTCCGAGATATTGGGCTATGCGGAAAAAGAATATTTAGACCTGAATCTTTCAGATTCTATCTATATCACGGCCTTTATGACGGTGGTGGACCTGAAGACGAACCGGGCGGCATATTCGAACGCGGGCTTTTCCGTTATGCCGGTCATTTGTCATGAGGAACGGTTTGAGGAATTATATATGCCCTCTCATCCGCTTTGCGATTGGTTTGGCGGGGAAAAATTTGAAGACGGCTTTTTTGAGTTTGAAAAAGGGATGCGGATGCTGATCTATACGGATGGCGTGGATCATATCCACAGTGACCCTAAGGTGAAGGACAGGCTGTTTGAGCTGCTCGGGAAAGAGCCGTTCAGCAGCAGACGCTTTATCAGCGAAGTGAGGGAAGAACTGCACAGCAAGCCGGAGGACGACCTTACGATGCTGCTTTGCATGAGAGGATAGGAAAAACGAGGATCATTAACAGGGGGGAGCTTTGGTAGACTTCTGGGGACCGCTTAGAAACAGCCTGATGGCGTTCAACTGGCTTGACGTGGTTGACATCATTATCGTAGCGCTTATACTATATTGGCTGATCAAGCTTTTGGCCAAAACGCGGGCGATCCGCGTGTTGATAGGCCTCGGCGTGATTTTGATTTTAGCACGCATATTTGTAGCGATGGGGCTGCAAACCGCGACATGGCTCATGAATGCGATCATCCCGGCAGGCGCAGTCGTTATTGTGATCCTATTCCAGCCGGAGATCCGGCGGGCGCTTGAAACGCTTGGCCGGGGAAAAATATTCAGCTTTGCAAGCAAGGCGCAGGTGCAGATACAAAATGCGGAGCGGATCATAGAGGAGATCTCCCGCGCTGTGCTCAGCATGTCGAAACAAAAAGTGGGAGCGATCCTTGTTTTTGAACGCAAAACAGGTCTTGCGGACGTATTGGATTCCGGGACCATGCTGGATGCGGAAATATCGAGCGAATTGATCGAAAATATCTTTTATCCGAACACGCCGCTGCATGACGGCGCAATGATCCTGCGGGACGACCGCATCGTCGGCGCAGGCTGCTTCCTTCCGCTTTCAGACAACAAGCAAGTGGCACAGGAGCTTGGAACGAGGCATCGCGCTTCCCTTGGTATTTCAGAAGTTTCGGATGCGTATGTGATCGTCGTCTCTGAGGAAAAGGGAATCATTTCATTTGCCTATGACGGCGTCTTAAAACGTTATATCGATGCAAAGGCGCTGAAGGATATCCTTTCCGAGCTGTATATGCCGCAGCGAGAGCAGAAAAACGATGGAAAGTTCGTATCTTTCCGGTTCAAGCGCAAGGTGGGTGACGACAAATGAGCAAGATCGCCGCAATCATAAAACGTCTGTTCGTACAGAACTGGAAAATGAAGCTGGTCGCGCTTGTTTTTGCCTTTATTCTCTGGAGCTTTGTCATCGCAGAAGAGAACCCGACCCGTACAAAAATATTTCAGGATATCCCCGTCACCTATACAGCGGCGGACGAGCTGCGCCAAAAGGGCCTTACCTCTTCCACCCCGCTGACGGAGATTTTAAATTCAGTGACGGTCACGGCAGAGGCTCCGGCGGATGCGCTCGACTATTGGAACGAAAACATGCTGGAGGTCTCGGTAGACCTTTCGCAGATCAATGAAGCAGGAGAATATGTGCTTCGGGTAGAAGGGGCGACGACACTGACACAAGGACATATCGTGAGCGTGGAGCCCTCTACGATCACGGTAAATATAGAAGAGATCGTTACCCGCACTGTTCCGGTGGATATCCAGCTGATCAACCAGCAGGAGGGCTTTTATTACGGAGAGCCGATTCTGGAGACGGAGACAGTCGATGTGACGGGAGCGCGTTCTAACGTAGAAAAGGTAGCGCGGGCGGTATGCACCATTAATGCAGAGGATATGATGGAGCCGACCACGGCAAGCTATACGGTAAGCTTTGTAGACAGCGACGGCGAGGAGATACGCTCTAATCTCTTTACGGGGAGCACGTCGGTCATCGCCGAGGTACCGGTTTATCCGGAAAAGGAAGTCGGCATCGATTTGACTGCGGTCAGCAATACGACGACCGGACTGGCGGAGGGATATGAGATCACCGGCGTTACGGTGGAACCGCAGACCGTCTATATTGCGGGAGCGCTTGAAAATATCGAAACGATCGAATCGGTCACGCTCGAAGCGATCGATTTGGATGGCGCTGCGGGAGATACGGTTGTAGAAGCAAGCGTCAGACTGCCGGACGGCGTAGTGGCGGCTGAGCCCTCCGTGGTGCAGGTGCGGTTTGCGATAACGCAGCCGGAGCTGAGCAGGACCTATTCGGGGGTCGAAATAGCGGCGAGAAATCTGGAAGACGACAGCCTTGAAGTTTCCATTTCGCCGTCGGCGGCGGATATCACGGTTTTTGGAACGCAGGCAGCGCTCGATGATTTTTCCGCTTTGCGCCTAAGACCGTTTGTAGATCTCGCAGGACTTGGACGCGGAATCCATCGGAACGTTCCGGTGAAATTTGAAAATGAGCCGGATCTAGGCGTGCGGCCGGTGGCTTCGTCGCCGAGCGTTACGGTGACGGTAAGCTGAACGGAAAGACAAACGCTGAAAAGATGAAAAAGATGCGAGGGCACCTGCAAGGGTGCCTTTGCTGACCGGAGGACAGGATGAAAAGATTCAATATATTTGCAGGAAATTACGGAAGCGGGAAAACAGAGATATCGCTGAATACGGCGCTCCGTCTTGCAGCGGAAAAACAGACGGTGCTTGTGGACATGGACGTTGTAAACCCATATTTCAGAAGCGCAGAGAGTGAAACGCTCCTGACAGAACATGGCGTGCGGCTGATCGCACCGCCTTACGCCAACACGAATGTAGACGTTCCCGTTCTGTCGGCGGAAGTGATGGCGGCGTTCGAAAGCGAGGCGGCAGTATTCGACGCGGGCGGCGATCCGGTGGGGGCGGCTGCGCTCGGAGGCCTGTTCGGAGAATTCAGCGCTCACCGGAGCGAAACGATGCTGTATTATGTGATCAACGCCCGCCGGCCGCTGCAGCAGACGGCAGATGAAGTCGTGGAAATGATGGAGCAGATCAGTACGCGTATCCGGCTTCAGGTGGACGGACTGATCAACAATACGAATCTTGGCAGGGAAACGACGGCCGAAGAACTTGTTTACGGACAGGAGATATGCCGGGCAGTCAGCGAGCGAACGGGCGTGCCGGTTTCGTATGTTTCCGGCACGCCGGATATCCTCTCCGCATTCCGTCCGTATGGAGAGGGAGCGGAGGAAATACCGCTTACCATCTATACTTTTCCGGATTGGCTTGTTGACGGTGAAGATGAAAAGTGATATCCTATTTAGAAGTGTTTTTGGCATTTTGTCAGAAGAAAAAAGAAAATTTACATAAAAAGGTGAGAAACAATGGCGAAGTTAACAATTTATGAAGACACCTGCAAAGGGTGCGGGCTGTGCATCGGGGCTTGCCCGAAGAATCTTTTGGCGATCGATAGGTCGCACCTGAATGCAAAGGGGTATCATCCGATCGGGATCGAGCGCCCGGAGGATTGCATTGGCTGTGCGTCCTGCGCGCGTATGTGTCCGGATTGTGCACTTGAAGTAGACAGATAAAACTATTTAAATTTTTAGGATAGGTGAATTACTATGGCTAAGGTATTGATGAAAGGAAATGAGGCGATTGCGGAGGCGGCGATCAAAGCTGGATGCACGCATTTTTTTGGTTATCCGATCACGCCTCAGAATCAGATTCCTGAGTATATGTCAAAACGCATGCCGCAGGTAGGCGGAACATTTATTCAGGCAGAAAGCGAAGTATCCGCGATCAACATGGTGTATGGTGCGGCAGGCGCGGGAGCGCGGGCGATGACGTCCTCATCTTCGCCGGGGATCAGTTTAAAGCAGGAGGGGATCAGCTATATCGCATGCGCGCAGCTTCCCTGTCTGATCGTAAATATTATTCGTTCCGGGCCGGGGCTCGGCGGTATCCTGCCCTCGCAGGGAGACTATTTCCAAGCAACAAAGGGCGGCGGACACGGAGATTACCACTTGGTCGTCCTTGCGCCCTCGAGCGTGCAGGAAGCGGCAGATCTCGTTGCTGAAGGCTTTGACATTGCGGACCAGTACCGCACGCCGGTCATGATTCTCGGGGACGGTATGATCGGCCAGATGATGGAACCGGTGGAGTTTAAGGAGCATCAGAGCCGTAAGCTGCCGGAGAAAACATGGGCGGCAAACGGCTGGCGGGATAAATCGCGTCCGCGTAATATCGTGAATTCTCTGTATATCGAAGCGGAAGCAATGGAAGAGGTCAACCGTCAGCTTCAGGCAAAATATGCTGAGATCACAAAAAATGAAACGCGCGTACAGGAGATCATGTGTGAGGATGCGGATTATATCATAGCAGCGTTCGGAACTACAGCACGCATCGCGAAAAATGCGGCCCTCAAGGCGCGCGAAATGGGCGTAAAGGTTGGCGTGATCCGGCCGATCACTCTGTGGCCGTTCCCGACAGAGACTTTTGCGAAAGCGGCGGAACGGGTGAAAGGAATGCTGTGTGTGGAAATGAACACAGGCCAGATGATCGAGGACGTACGGCTTTCTGTGAGCGGAAAGGTTCCGGTGGAATTCTACGGCACGACAGGCGGCTTTGTACCGACGCCGGATGCCGTTGTAGAGGCGTTGATGAAGCTGAAGGAGGGCAGATAAGATGGCAAAAGTATTCCAGAAAACAAAAATGCTGACAGACGTGCCCTTCCACTATTGTCCGGGATGCACGCACGGCATTATTCACAGGCTGGTAGCGGAATGTATCGAGGAAATGGGATTACAGGATCAGGCGGTTGGTATCGCACCGGTTGGCTGTGCGGTATTTGCGTATAATTATTTTGACTGCGATATGATGGAGGCGGCTCATGGGCGTGCTCCGGCAGTCGCAACGGGGATCAAGCGGGCCTGCCCGGACGATCTCGTATTTACCTATCAGGGAGACGGTGACCTTGCGTCCATCGGCACGGCAGAGATCGTACACGCGGCGGCACGCGGCGAGAAGATCACGACCATTTTTGTAAACAATGCGATCTACGGCATGACGGGCGGTCAGATGGCGCCGACCACGCTGGTGGGGCAGGTGACGACGACCTCGCCTTACGGCAGAAACGCGGAAACGCAGGGAATGCCCGTACGCATGGCGGAGCTGCTTGGCACGCTGGACGGAGCGTATTATATCGAGCGGACCTCGGTGCACGACGTTCCCAACATCAACAAAACGAAAAAAGCGATCAAAAAGGCGTTCCAGTATCAGATGGAAGGAAAAGGCTTCTCGATGGTAGAAATCCTGTCTACCTGCCCGACAAACTGGGGGCTTTCGCCGGTCGAGGCATTGAAATGGCTTGAGGAGAATATGATTCCGCACTATCCTCTGGGCGTGACGAAGGAGGGCAGATAAGCATGACGGAACAGATTATATTGGCAGGCTTCGGCGGACAGGGCGTATTGCTCGCCGGGCAGATCATTGCATACGCGGGAATGAATGAGGGAAAAAATGTTTCGTGGCTCCCGTCCTATGGACCGGAAATGCGCGGCGGTACAGCCAACTGTAACGTAGTCGTATCTGATGAGGAAGTTGGTTCTCCTGTTGTAGTGGAGGCGGACTGCGTGTTGGTCATGAACCGTCCTTCCCTTGAAAAATATGAGAAGAATCTGAAGCCGGGCGGACTTTTGCTGATCGATTCCGATCTGATCGAGATCGAGCCTACGCGCACCGACATCAAGGTGGTAAAGGTGCCGGCCAATTCCCTTGCGGAGAAAGCGGGCAGCATCAAGGCGGCAAACATGGTGATGCTTGGGGCATATAATGAATGCGCGCATATCGTAGATAATAAGACGATCATAGAATGCCTCGCAAAAATTATGGGAGAAAAGAAAGCACATTTGATCCCCATGAATGAGAAAGCATTGGAGATGGGCGCGCAGGCGGCACGGTAAGATTGCCGGTGAAACAAAAAATAAAAAATGCCTGATAAAAAAAGAACCGCACCGCGGTTCTTTTTTTGAATTGATATGCATAAGGAAACCCACCGGCAGGGGAAGAGAGTTTGCGGAACAGTAAAAAACCTGCTTTTATCGACCAGAAGCAGGTTTTTTATCTGATGTTTTTATTTTATTCCTCAAGATCGGGCGGCAGGCTTGGTGAAGGAACCGGCGTCGCGCTTGGAGAAGGCTCTGTAGACGGCGCAGACGACGGCACAGAGGAAGGAGCCGGAACCGCCGGACTCGGTGAAGCTGTAGGAAGATGCGGCAGATTGCAGTCCTGCGTCGGATCGTTCCCGGCAGAAACGACATTGCCGTTTTCATCGAGGGTCGGTGCAGTAGCGGAAAGATTTCCGCCGCCCCGCCAGCCGTAATAGGGCGAATCCTCGGCAAAAGTATAGGTCGTATTATCCAGATACCAAGCCTTTTCCTCCGGGCATTTGCCTTCCACAAAGCGCATATTCGATTCTCCGCACATCTTGATGGGCTCGTTTGATACAGATACGCACACATCGCATTCTTCAGTTAAGAGGGGGCTGTTTTCCGGCATACGCGCTGTTACCGGCGTACAGCCGCTGCCCGGACGTTTGTTCGAATATTTACATACGGTCACTTCTACGATGCCATAATCGGCATCAGTCCCGGCGATGATCTCTTTATCTTCCAGATTTTCGTGAATCTTTTGCATATAAGATTTCCAAATCGGCGCGCTTAGCCCTGCGGCATCACCGGGTAGATGCTCATTCTGATCGTGTCCGAGCCATAAGGTAGAGGTGTAATAGGGCGTATAACCCGCGAAATAGACTCCCTCATTTTTGGCATTCGTTCCCGTTTTACCGGCGGTGGTCATGCCGTCAAGCTTTGCGCGCCATCCTGTACCGGAGCTGGTTGCTTCCGTAAGCGCTTCCGTGAGCATATAACAGGTGGCGGGGGAAAAGGCTTCATGCACTTCGCGTTCCGCTTCCGCGTCGATCACGACATTCCCATCCGAATCGAGTACCTGTGTGAACGAGATGGGCTGTTTATATTCCCCGCCGCGCGCAATGGTCGCATAGCCGCCTGCCATTTCGATCGGCGTGATATTGGAGCCGCCCATCGAAAGGCCGGAGGGCGTTTTTGTACCCTCGAGGCTCGCGTCGGACACGCCGAGCTTATGAAGATATTCCACGGAGGCGTCAACCCCTACATAGTTTGTGATGGTTTGCGCTGCCGCTACATTCCGTGATTTTACGATTGCTTCTTTGATGGTGATCGGCTCATCGTTTCCCGTTAGTTTGGGATGACCGAAGTCGCCCTCCTCATTGATAATCCAACCTTGGATGTCGTTATCGATATTCGGCACATAAGAAGTGATCCCGTAGCCGAGCTCAAAAGCGGGACCATAGACGGCAAGAGGCTTGATGGAGGAGCCGACCTCTTTTTTGCCCTCGTATGCACGGTTAAAAGTAAGCATCTGATTCGGCTCTTCCCGGGAACCGATGATCGCCTTGAGCTGACCGGAAGAATTTTCAACAACGACGGCTGCGGTCTGCGGCTGGGGTGTGGTGATCGTTTCGCCGTTTGAATCAGTTTCGGTGGTAGCTTCCATTTCGGGATAGTTTTCCCAGGTGGCGAGAGTATCCTGCACCTTTTGCTGAATGGTCGTATCGATCGTTGCATAAATCCGGTAGCCGCCCGAACGCAGCTCCTTATCCACCATTTGGCGGTTGGCGTCCGTATGCTCGAGGCCCTGCTGATCCATCATGAAGTTCTGCACATCATAGATCATATATTCGATGAAATGAGGATAAGGATAGACGGAATTCGCCGGCGAGGTCTCCAAAATGCTCATTTCGGTTTTCCAAGTATCGAGATATCCGTCCCGCAGCACCATGTCTGCATCCTCTTTCAACTGCCACTCGCCGTCCTCGTTCAGTTCAAGGCATTCATCCGCGAGATATTCTTTCGCGGGAACATACACCTCATTATATTGCTCTTCCGTGATATAACCGCTCCAATACATACGTTCGGCCACGATATTCATACGGTTGATGAGCGCGGGAAGATTTTCCGTCACTGTGTAGGTGCTCCGGCGCGGATTATATTTTGTAGGGTTCTGAGTGATAGAGGCGATACAGATCATCTGGCGCAGGGTAAGATCGGAAAGCTCCTTGCCAAAATAGTCTTTCGCCGCCGCTTTTACGCCATAAACGGTTCCGCCGAGCGGGATCGCGTTGAGATATGCTTCCAGAATTTCGTCCTTGCTGTAGGTTTGTTCAAGCTCCATGGCAAGATAGGCCTCCTGAAGCTTACGTTTATAGGAACGCTCGTTTGTAAGCAGCTCATTTTTGACAAGCTGCTGGGTGATCGTACTGCCGCCTTGCGTTGAACTGGACGTAAGGTTAGAGATAAAGGAGCCGAGCAGCCGGCGGAAATCTACTCCGTTATGCTGATAGAAACGGATATCCTCTACTGCGATGACCGCATTCTGGAGGTCCTTTGGGATTTCCTCAAGGTTTGCCCATTCCCGGTTTTCAAGACCGGTATAGGTCGCGAGATAATTATGCTTTGAGTCATAAATAATTGTATTTTCGCTCTGATTTTCTATTTTGGAGACATCGAGTTCAGGCGTACTGCCGAGATATGCATTGGCAACGCCTAAGACGGAACCGAAGCCAATAGCGATCACCACGATAATAGCCACGAAAGACAGTTTGATCGTGGTGAGAACGACACCGAGAACGAAATTTGGCTTTTTATCGCGTGGTTTAAAAATAGAGCGCTTTCCGGCGACAGGAACCGGCTGGGTAAACTCTTTTTCAGGAAGCTTTTTGGCAAAGGCCTTTTTTTTGACGGAATCGGACGAAAAACGCTTTGTCATATCATCCGTAAAAATAACGGTCTCTTCCGTTGGGGTATCGGAGGCCTTTTTATTTGCACTTTTCGGGAGCGGCTTTGAAGAAAGACGCTTTTTTGAAACGGCTTCTGCCTCTTTCTCCGCATCGTTGAGTGTAAAGAAGCCTTTGATGCGCGAACCGATTCCGGCGATTTTTTCACCAAATTTTTTTATGATATCTTGAAATCCTTTTTTAGGAGTCATGGATCTATTACCTCCGCAGCGCTGAAAAATGCTCTGTTTCTAAAAATATACCGAAGTATATACCTTATTATTTTAGCATAAAACCGCGCGGGGATAAATGATTTTCACAAATTATTCACAGCTTTCCGGGTGCGGCGTTTACAAGAAAGCGAAGTTATGATACTATCATTAAGGTGATAAAAAGGGAATTTCCCTGCATATTGAGATTGATTGAGGTGAATTTTATGTCAGGACATTCTAAATGGTCGACGATCAAGAATAAGAAAGGAAAAGCAGACGCCGCGCGCGGCAAGGTGTTTACGAAAATAGGACGCGAGCTCGCGGTAGCGGTAAAGCTGGGAGGCCCCGATCCTGCGAGCAACTCGCGTCTGCGCGACGTGATCGCAAAGGCAAAGGCAAATAATATGCCGAACGACAATATCACGCGCTCCATCAAAAAAGCATCAGGAGAGCTCGGTAATATCAATTATGAAGAGCTGACCTATGAAGGGTATGGAATAGGCGGCGTTGCGGTGATCGTGGAGACCATGACGGACAACAAGAACCGGACGGTCGGCGAAGTACGGCATGCGTTCGATAAATTCGGCGGTTCGCTTGGAACGAACGGAAGCGTGTCGTTCCTGTTCGATAAGAAAGGTGTTATCGTGATCGATGCAGAAGCGGGCGGCGAAGAAGCCGTGATGGAAGCGGCGCTTGAAGCGGGCGCGGAGGATTTTTCGGCAGAGGACGGCGCATACGAGATCACGACCGCGCCGGAAGACTTTTCAGCTGTGCGTGAAGCATTGGAAGGACAAGGATACGAATTCCTGTCCGCGGAGATCGATATGGTTCCCCAGACGACGACGGCCCTTGACGAGGAGCAGCAGGTGAAGTTTGAAAAAATGCTGGACATGCTCGAGGACAACGACGACGTGCAGAACGTTTACCATAACGCGGACTTGCCGGATGAAGAGTAAAAAACGGCATAACTATGCGGGTTTCAAGCTGTATGATACGCAAGTAGTACAGCATGGGTTATGATATACCGCCAACGGGTGGCGACGTTCGGCATACGGTTGGTACTTACTGAACTACGGTGTTCAATAAAACCTTCTTAATATCTTGTATGTCTACAAGAAATGAGGAGGTTTTTTATTATGGAAGCAAAAATGGTATTGAAAGAATTTATTTTGGATTGCGAGATGCGCAAATTATCAGCAAAGACAATTAAGGGATATCGAAATAATAATACTTATCTTTTAAATTTTATTGAGCGGGAATACGGGATTATCCAAATTGAGGAAATCACACATTTACATATAAAGGCGTTTTTGATGTTCTTGCAAAAGAATGGGCGCAAGACAACCTATACAAACGGATTAATTAAAACATTCAGGTCGTTTTTCAAGTATTTAAAGCAAGAAGAATACATACAGGTAAATCCGATGGAAAAAGTGCGTTGGGGAAAGCAGAACAAGCCGATTATTAAGACGTTTACCCATAAAGAAGTAGCGTTGATGATAAAGGCATACAACGGCTGTGATTTTCTTAAAGTACGGAACAGGGCGATACTGGCGATGTTATTTGATACCGGAATCCGTTGCAGTGAATTGTGTAACCTTCAAAGTAATGCAGTAAAGGATAATTACATAACGGTATGGGGAAAAGGAAATAAGGAACGTTCCGTTGGAAAAAGCCCATATCTGGAAAAAATATTGTTGCGTTATACTGCGGCAAGATATGCTTATTTTCGCGATAAGATAATGACACCGACCAATTATTTTCTGAGCAGGACAGGAAAGCCGCTGACACCTGAAGCGGTGGAACGCATTGTAAAATTTGCAGGGAAACAGGCGAAAGTATCGGATGACATTCGATGTTCGCCTCACACTTGCCGTCATTGGTTTGCACAGGAACAGTTAAAGAACGGATTGGATTTATATTCATTGTCGCGACTGCTGGGACATAAACATGTGAAGATAACACAAATATACCTTGATTCTATAAAAGATAAAGATATTGTAGTAAATAGTATTTATACAAGCCCGTTGATGAACCTGTAAAGTGGTAGAAGTTAAAACATGCGCCAGACAGTACAGAGAAAGGCAGGGCAAGAATATGATAGCGAAAAATTACAATTTTGGATGATATTGTAGTGAAGTGATAGGGAGAATAGTATAAAAATGGGGGGCTAAATCAAAACGCAAGGTCGATTGTAAGCGCGAAACTAGCCCCTAAATCCTTTATTTATGCGGATTTCATAGGGATAAAGCAACGAAATGCGCTAATCATGTGGGGGTGGATAACATCATATTATGCAAAATGCTTGACAAATATGCATTTATATGTTATATTTATACGTAGAGAGCGGGTGAAGCGGAAATAATTCATTCGCTTTTTGCTTTCTGGAAGCAGAAGCGGGCTGTTTATGTAATGGATATCCGGGCAGCCCAAAATCCATGCATGGTAAAACAGAATAGTAGGGTAAACAGGTGCATTGCAGCCCCTTATTAGATAAAGGGGTATGGTGTATTATGCTTTGTGTACGTTTTTTTCTGGAAAGGGGTGATTATAGCATGAAATAAGCATATAAACATATATAAATAAATATACGCGCAAGCGAAAATACGTTGATACAGGGTGGAAACAGCAGGCACATAGAACGCAAATCCCTTGACATCATATGTGTTTTCTGGAATAATCCAAACAAGGCAGGGCAAAGGACGTTCCTTTTGTCTATGGCATTTTAGAAGCAAGGTTACAGCCGTAACCAATAATTCAAATAAAAAAAAGAATGGGCATATAATGTATAATATAATGAATTTTTATTCATTTATATTTGTGCGCCTAAAAACAAGAAAGAAGGTAGATAGATGAATAAATGTATAAACGGTAAATAATAATTAACAATATTAGATATAGCAAAGTTAAAGTACAAGGAAAAATATTATCAAGTCAAGATGTAAGTAAACCCCAAAAGTAAAAATAAATATATATAGAAGGGTACACAGTGTAAATTTTTTTGAACGAAGGTCTATTTTCTGTACCCTTCGGAAAGGAAAAATTGAAATGTGGATATCGGAAAAAATACCAAAGGAAGCAATCGAACATTGGCAGGGCAATATAAAAATATTGCTAAATGCGGATTGCGGCACAGGGAAAACGTCATTCGTATTAAATGAACTATATGAATATGCACGGGAACATGGCTGGAAGATACTTTACCTATCAAACCGCAATCTTCTAAAGAAGCAGATAGAACTAGAAATCGTCGATAAGCAAGATGTTTTTACATTATTTAATTACCAAAAAAAGGAATACGATTACCGCGATATTCCGTGGGCAGACATCAGACAGGATGAATTAGCGAAGGCAATCAACGAACAATATGATATGGTAGTTTGTGATGAAGCGCATTACTTTTTTACTGATAGTTGGGCGGGGACGGCTCCCAACGTAATGCTTCAAACAATATGTCATTTGTTGGTGATTCCCGCTATTTTTATGACGGCAACGCCGCCGATTTTACAACGGTATGTACCATTTCAAGATGAAAATATATTTGTCGTCAAAAAACCTCCCCAGATAGAAAAAGCATATTATTATTCCAATGATGAAGCAATTGAAAGAAAAATTGATTCAATACCTATGGACGAAAAGGTTATATATTTTGGCAGAAAGACAAACAGGTTATTAGAATTAAAAGAAAAGTATAATGAACGCTGTATGTTCGTGTGCGCGGAATCCAATGATAATTTTAGAAAAAATGTAGATGCGGAAAAGCGTGATTATCTTATTGAAAATAACAAATTTGAACCGCAAATACTACTTACGACAAGCGCTTTGGATAATGGTATCAATATTGAAGATTTACAGGTAAAACATATTATTTGCGATTACCCGGATTGGATTACGGTGAAACAATGTATTGGAAGAAAACGGTTTCTTCATGCAGATGATAAAATCAACCTGTATATCAAGATTGACCCGCAAATGTATCATGGATTATTAACGGAATACAAGAAAAAATTAAAGACTATGTTAGATTATCAGGAAAGTGATATTGCGGATTTTGCAACGGCATATAATGAAATATTTTTTAAAGAAGGCTTTGTATTTACAGACAAATACAAAGATATTGGGGAAAAACCATTTTTAATACTGGATAGCGTTTATTATAAAATACGCTATGATATAGAATTTTTTGAAGATATTGTCGGACATGGGCGAACGGCGTTTGTTGAACGCCTATGTGATGAACTGGGGATTTCGTTCAAAATATTCAGGTGCTTGGAAGATGAATTTAATTCTATAGATACTGCTGAAAAATTAGAAAGTTTAATTGACAAAATATTATGGAAAGAAGAACAAAAAGAATTATCACAATTTTTTAAAAATGGATTATATAGATTAAAAAAAGACAGCCGATGCAATAAGTTAAAGGGAATCAATAATTATCTTAAAAAAATCAAATTAGACGAAAGTTATGAAATTGTAAGTAAGCAAGGGAAAAATCCCGAAACAAAAAAAAGACAAACATATTGGACGATAAGACGGAAGAACTAAAATTCTGCATTTTTCTATATATAATAAGGTGCAGTTTTTTAGTACGCATTTTATTTTTGACTGCGGAAATATTCAGCCAATTCAGTCAACATGCCAATTTCTTTATCGGATAAGCCATCTGCATCAATCAACATATTCGTTTCTAGCCCAAGCAAATAATCGGTAGAAACATGGAATAAATCAGCTATAGCAATCACATATTGCACGGTAGGACAGGAAACGCCCATTTCCCAAGCGTTCACGGAAGCGCGGGTTATTTCTAATTGTTTGGCTAATCCTGCCTGTGTCATATCATATTTTTCCCGAAGCATTTTGATGCGGTTAGCAATTTTATCTTTGATTATCATGGCAATATCCTTTCTGATTATTTTGATGTTATATAATCAAATAAAATATTGCATTATCTAAAAGATGTTTTGAATTGACTTAACAGAATATGCCATTTATAATTTAATTATCAAAAAGAGGTTTATAATATACTATGAAGCAAAGTATTTTTGATTACTGCGAATGGAATAATATGCAGATTCAATTTCTGTTGGAAGAATTGCGGGCAAATAATATTGCCCCGCAATATGGTTTTGAATTACAAAAGACAGTCAATTTGAACCGCCACAGAAATTGGGTGAAATGGGATTCGTGTAATGTAATTGATTTACCACGCATGGAAGGGATAGCCGTTGATGATATCCACCGGAAAATAATTTTGTTTTTTTATTCGGGTGATTTACTGCAAACCAATGCCCTTGAAGATGAAAGCCGCGCTTATGACTTTCTGCTATTTGATTTTGACGATATATTAGGTGTCCGATTGGAAACGGACGCGCGGCGCATTTATGAAACAACAGTAGACGAAAGCATCTTACCGCCTGCGCCTGCCCGAACGCTTAAGGGGATTATCAAAGAATTATATCCAAATGAAATTATTTTAACATTGGCAACGCGCCGCGCGGATGCACAGGTGATACGGTTGCATATACAAAGGGAAGAAAATGGTTCGCTTGATAAATATATTTCCAATGCGATGAACGGAATATTTTCGGCATTAAATAAGAAAATAGCCGTTTTATCGGGAACGGACGAAAAATCCTATATATTAAAAAGGGTTTATAGGGATGACTGCCGGGATGTTCAATTACAGGGAATACAGGATATCAGAAATATGCTTTACTTATTTGCGGTTAGAATTGGCACGGTAGTTAATAAGAATATAGGGACATCATACCATTATAAATCTATCAATTAAAAATTTATTTTAGAATAAATTTTTTAAATAATAAAGAAATGAGGGGAGATTATTATGGAAAACCAGAACAGAGAAAAGTTAGTGAAAAGAATCAAGGGTGCGGCAATGACCGTAAATATGGTAATGTTGCTATTTGGCATCATCGAAACAATTATAGGAGCGGTGAGTATCGTATTTGATTTTAGTCTTTTGATTACGAGTCTACCAATATTGATTACAGGTATTATACTACTTGTCATTAGAGAAGCAGTTGAAAGTTTGATTTTGGGATTTGCACAATTAGTAGAAAATTCTAATATGCGGACGTATGACAAATAACGGCGGGAAATACGTAAGTAGTATAGTAGTATTCGCATCAATTAAAAAATGGGGGATTTAATAATGGTAGAAGAACAGAATGTAAAGCGGAACAACAAAAAAATGATTGCGATAATTGCAATTATAGCAGCTGTAGCTGTAGCTTTAGTATTTTTTGTACATAATTTTCAATTACAAACTAAGTATAATGATGCATTAGCATTGATGGATTCCAAAAAGTATGGGGAAGCGGAAGTTGCTTTTTCTGAAATACAGGATTATCAAGATTCTGCGGATAAAGTAAAAGAATGCCAAGATTTATATGGCGAATTATTTAGCACTACTGCGGCCTCAATATATATTGATTGCTTTCTTTCACAATATCAGTGTTCTTTGATATCGGAATTATGGGGAACAGCTATTGATAATGGTGCGGATTTTAACGAGGTGATTCAAAACTTTCTGCAAGATTTAGAAAATGGTAAAGAACCAGATTCTGAAATTGATAATTTAAAATCTACTATTGATGAAAATATGATTGCCTTACAGAATCCTACAAGCGATTATACAGAAGCCTATGCATCGTTAGTAGAAATATACGGAATATATATACAAATTTATGACCAATCTAAAAATCCTAGTGGTTCGTTGTTAACATTTAATTCTGCCGTAAAAGATTTATCCAGCCAGTTTGAAAGTTCTTATGGGCAACTTAAGGTATTAAAACCTGAAATTGAACAACAGGTGAAGGAAAAAATGCAAGAATCTGATGATGCTATATAATTAATTCGATACAACAGCAGATTGCAAAATCACACAGGGAAAAAGACAATAAAAAGGATTTTAGAGACACTTTCCAGATAAGAATTGATAGACCAGTTAGAATATGAAGGTTTACACATAAACAAGTCATATATAGTGTTAATTCAACTGGACTATGAAGATTTGATAATGATATTTAAGTGATATATTCCCGCTTTTCCCTTATAATAACAATGCCGTATAACATTTTTTTACGGTATAAAGTAAAAGAAAATGTCTATATAATTTATAGGCATTTTTTATGCTTATATTTATACGGAAGCAAAATCATTTTTTTGATTTTGCCTGTGAATGTGTATTTTGCGTTTTAAGATGTTTTGACAGGCATGTGATGCTTTTGATGGCTTGTATCATAAATCTGTTCTGAGGAGGTTATATGAGACGACAATGCTATATCTGATTGATTTATGTCTATAAAGGTATACCTTTACAGATAAGAAAAAAGAGGACTGAATCGTAGGAAATAACCGTCTTTAAATTATAAAAAATAATTTAAAGATATATCTGTAAACATATTGACATTTAGAGATATACCCGATATAATTCCGGTATCAAACAAGGACGGTGGTCTACAATGTGTGAAATGAGAATACACGGATATGCGAGAGTATCTTCTAAAGACCAAAATGCGGAACGGCAGATTGCGGCATTAAAGGAGTTTGGCGTACATGACAGGGATATTTACACAGATAAAATAAGCGGGAAATCCTTTGACCGTCCTGCTTATAATACAATGATAAATACGCTCCGCAAAGGGGATTTACTTGTTATCCAATCCATTGACCGATTGGGACGCAATTATACTGAAATACAAGGGCAATGGAAACATATCACGGAAGATGTAGGAGCGGATATTAAAGTGTTGGATATGCCTCTTTTGGATACACGGACAACAGGGGAAACGATAGACAGCCGTTTTGTTGCTGATTTAACGTTACAAATACTTTCTTATGTGGCGCAGAAGGAACGGGAAAGCATCAAGGTAAGACAGGCGCAAGGCATAGCGGCGGCAAAGGCGAAAGGAAGGGTGTTAGGCAGACCAAAAGCCACTTATCCCGATAATTGGAAAGAAGTATACAAAGAATGGAAAGAGGGGGCTATAACAGCGGTCAAGGCGATGGATAAATTAGGGTTGAAACGTTGCACGTTCTATAAATTGGTGAAGCGGTATGAAGCGCAATAGTGGTATATGATACAAGTATGAAAGGCAAATTATGAGCAAGCAAGATTTTTTGTATAGCTTTGAAATAAGTTACCAAGAAGCAATAGACACTATCAATAGAAGTTGTAGTAATTCAAATGGTGTTTCGCTTTCAAAAGAAGTACATCATAAATTAGGAATTTTAATACACTCGATGATGGATTTATGGGGCAGAATAGCGCCAGACAATAATAACATGCTTGAAGAAGAAAAAAAGATTATGCAGGCTTTTAGGTTTATTTGCAATGAATTGAAGCATAACAAAGAATATATTAGTATTCACAAGAGGGTTAGCAGTTCAACTTTTCCCTTTTCTTTTCCTTTTCGGTTTGGTAGCAACTCTTATATCGAATGGAAAGAGGCTGACGTTAAATCTAATATCAAATTTGAAAACCAACGAAAGGCCTATCAATCGATGTTAGCGGGGAAATCGGTAATAGCGACTATTCAAACTGCAAGAGAGATAATCGAAAAATATATCTCTGGAAGTCGTTGTGATAATTTTTAAATAGACAAGCAAATTTATTTGACTCTTGGCAAAAATGGTTTATAATAAAAGCAGGGATACAACCGCAAAGCGGTTAGCCCTACATAGTTGTTACAAAATAACCGCTACTTTGGACGGGGCGGTTATTTTTTTGCTTCTGAAACGATTTTGTATACAACAATCAATATGACCGTTAATATCACCAAATATTCCATTGGCATCACCACTCTCTAGCCCTAAATAGGGAAGTGTGGCTAACCGCCCGCTTATGTATCCCTGCCTTTATATTTTACCATGCGATAGGCATATAAACAATAATAGGCAATAAGATGAAGCGGCGGGGCGCAATAAACATTTCCTGCTGATTTATTGTATGGAAAAAGAGGTTTAGCAGATATATTCCTTTACATAAAATTTTGTGTTGTATGTCATAACCCAGACCTTTACAATACGCTTGAGGAGTTGATATAATAATATCCAGATGATAAAATAGCATCTATAATTGAATAAGGGCATACCTGATATTAAAATTCCAGACAACAACGGTTCTTGATGCAGAGCAGAGGACAAAATTTTTTGCTCCAAAATAGCGGCTGACGATAACCGATACGCCAATCCCGCCGCCAAGCGCGACGCAGATAAAAATATTGGTTAGGGAATAATAAGACGCACCGACAGTGGAAAGTACATGTTCGCTGATGAAGCACCCAACGACCGCCGAGTCTACCATCGTATACATCTGTTAGAACAGGTTCCCAACGACGTGCAGAACGTTTACCACAACGCGGACTTGCCGGACGAAGAATAAAAAGGCGGTTGCAAAGCGTTTTTTGAACTGTGTTATTCTATATAGTACGGTGTGAATGACGAGATATACGCGGCAGTTAGCGATGTTCGGTATACATTTTGCGGCATTTGAGTCATGACGTACGGTCAGAACCTCTTAATGTTTTGTATCAAGGCAGAATATTAGGAGGTTTTTTGTTGTGGAAGCGAAAGCGGGAGTGAAAATGCTGCAACGGGTATGTGAAGCGGACGCAGGAACATGAGGAGAACCGTATGCGGGATGTTTTAAAAATCAGAGATATGATCTGCAGCGGCGATAAGCTCTTCAACGAGCGGCCGGGCAGGTCATGAATGCGGTGCGCGATATTATAGCAGGATGTACAGTGAAAAGCGCCGCAGGATCATTTTGATTGTAAACGAAAGAACGTGAATGGTAATTTTGTGTGATTCAATTTTGCAGCCGATTGATTATAATGATGCTATAAAGAATGAAGACGAGGAGAATCGGCATGAAAGATTATTTTGGATATGCAGGAAAAATATGTGTAGTGACGGGCGCAGCGTCCGGAATGGGAAGAGCGGCCTGTGAAATGCTGCTTGAGCTTGGGGCAAAGGTCTATGCGATGGATGTCGCGGAGATTACGCTGCCGGTCGAGCGGTCTATCCAAACGAATATAGCGGATAGAGAATCGATCGATCAGGCATTTGCGCAGATCCCGGATGTGATCGACTGCTTTTTTGGAATTGCAGGCGTATCCGGTGTGAAAACAGATTTTAAAACGACCTGTATGATCAATTTTATCGGACATAAATATATGACGGAGCAATATGTACTTCCACGTATGAAAAAGGGCGGAGCGATCGCGTTCATGGGTTCGCGGGGCGGAAAAGGCTGGCGGACGACCATTGAAGAATACCGTGCAATCGTAGAAGCGGCAGATTGGGAAGCCTCGGTAGCCTGTCTTGATGAAGCGGCGGCAAAAGCGGAGCAAAAAGGTTATGGGGATATGGCGGGACTAAAAGGTTATTATTTCTCTAAGCGTATGATGAATTTTTATGTAAAATATATGACGCAGCGGCTTGCGCTGCAGGGAATACGCATTAACATCATCTGCCCGGGTGCTACGCAGACACAGCTGACTGCCGAATGGGAAAGCGTTATGTCGCACGACCAGATGAAAGGAAAGAGTAAGCTGCGTTTTGCGCAGCCGGAGGAGATGGCGATGCCGATCGTATTCATGAACAGCAATATGGCGAGCTATATCAGCGGGATAGATCTTGCCGTCGACTTTGGACAAAAGGGCAGTGAGGATTACGCAACGCCGCTTCTTCCGGCAGATCCTATTTTATAAGACGGGAGGGAGCGGCGCTCCCTTTTCTGTTTCTTCTGGCAGAAAGGGTGACGTAAGAGGAAAAAAGAGGCCGAATGTTTTGCATACGGCCTCTTTTTTGCATTGACAGCTTATTTCTTTTCTTCCGGACAGCCGAATTTTGGCTCCGGCGGCCACGGACGGTCGAAATGCTCGCCCCATGCTCCGCCTGTTCCGGTCTGACCCGCGCATACGATATGCATATCCGTCGCGCGCCACTCTCCGTCGGCGTCACGGACGGCCTTGATCTCATATCTGCCGTAGGTGTACCGGTCCCCCGTTACGGGATAGTCCTTGAACGTGCTCCATGAATGGAAATAGGTATGCAGGACTGCTTTGTCGTTTGTCTCGAACCATACCTGCTGGTTGCCCATCAGGTGTGTTGCGGATTTTTCGTGCTGGTAAGCTGCGCCGAAGTAATCGGAAATAGCTTTGCGGCCCTTGATCGGCCCCAGAGCTGCGCTCCAGTAGACGCCGTCCTCCGTGAAGATGGACGAGATGCTCTCCGCGTCGAGCTTATCGCAATAATTGGCGTAATGAAACGGAATCGTTTTGATCTCTTCGATATCCAGCAATCGCTGGATCTTCTCTTCGAGAGTATTGCAGGGAGCGTCAGGCATTTTGCACATGGCGCCGTTTATGATCTCTTTCATGAATTTCACCCTTTCTGCTGAATGTTGGATAGATAATGAACCTTATCATTGTTACAAATTGTATCATATACAGGAAAGGCCGGGCATCACCTAAAAAGAATATTTTCGGGAGGAACAGAAAAAAGAAGTGGTATTTTTGTGTGATGGAACAGGAAACGGTCATGACGGAAGAACGTGATCTATGGTACAATAAAAAAAATACGTCATGAGGTAAGACGGGTCGGTCCTATGGCACATATTAAAATTTTAAAAAGAAAAAGGCTGGATGAAAAATTAAATGAGCTGCGGCAGTTCCCGCTTACGGTGGTGACTGCGCCTATGGGGTTCGGAAAAACGACCGCAGTCAGGACTTTTCTGAATGCGCGGGAAATTCCGTATATCTGGCTTGCCATGACGGAGTCCATACGAATCGCGGCGAGCGAATATTTCTGGTTTTTGCTGGTAAAAGGAGTCCGGCAGATCTCGGCGGATTTTGCAGATTCGCTTCAGGAGCTGGGTTTTCCGAACGACAGCGTGCAGATATCCAGAATAATAGACCTGATCGGGAGCAAGAAGCCGGAACAGGGGCTTACCGTGGTGATCGACGATTATTATCTGATCGAGAACGCGCAGATAGACCTGTTTTTAGAGCAGCTCGTTTTAGCGCGTATCCCGTGGCTCCATATCGTTCTTGTGGGCCGGAAGGTCCCGGAGATACATATTGAGGAACTGAAACTCAAGGGCTTCTGCTGCAGTATAGACGCGAGGGAGCTTTCTTTTACGGAGGAGGAGCTGGAAAATTATTTTGAATTGATCGGGTTTCGCGGCGGCGAAGCGGAGAAGCAAAAGATACGCTCGTATGCAAGCGGATGGATCGCCGCCATCTATTTGATGGTGACCAGTTTTTCGCGCAACATCAATCCGGAATTTCATCATTCGATCCACGCTATGCTGAAATCGTCGTTTTTTGATAAATATGATGCTCCTATGCAGGATTTTTTGCTGAAGCTTTCCTTTTTCGATAGGCTGACGGCTGAACAGGCAGTATATCTGTTTGAGGACGGGGAAGCGGTAAACAGACTTAACCGGCTGTGTGCGGAAAATGCGTTTATCATATTAGACGATGAGGGCTGGTATCGATTTCATCAGATATTTCTCGATTTTTTGCGGGAAGAGCGGCAGACGAGAAAGTTGAATGCCGGGCGGCTGATCGAACGTGCGGGAGAGTGGTATTCTGAGCAGGAGGACCACGTTTTGGCGTTCAAATATTGGATGATGGCAGGAAACCATGAGAAGATATTCGGAGAGCTGGAACGTACCGACATACGGAAAATCAATTCGATCGATAGGAAACTGATCGCGCGGGTATTCCGGAATGCAACGGAGGAGCAAAAGCATGCTTATCCTCTTGCGACGCTGAAATATATCTGGCTGGTGATCTTAAACGACCAAGAGAAAGGAGCGGAGATGCTGCGGGAATTTGAGGAATATTTCCGCAGTCATGATCACCCGGATTATACGCGGAACCAAATATTGGCAGAGAGTGCGATGGTATCTACGGCCGTTGCATTCAACGATGCGGAAAAAGTGATCGAATGCTCCAGAAAATCGCTGCGCCTGTTGGAGGGGAAAACGTCCATGATACGTAACCGAAAGAGCGTGCTGACGTATGGAACGCCGCATTTCACATACGCTTATTACCGGACGCCGGGAGAGTTCCGAAGGACGGTTGATGTCCTTGTAGACGGTTTCCAGAGCCATATCGACGCAACGGACGGCTGCGGGATGGGCTGCCGCAGCTTGGCAAGGGCGGAATACGCGCTTGAGACAGGTGAACTCGAGCAGGCGGAGCTGCCCGCTAAGAAAGCGCTCTATCAGGCAAATCTATGGGAACAAAGCTCGATCGCTATCTGCGCGCGCCTCACATTGGCACGGCTTCTTATACAAAAGAACCGCACAGACGAGCTTCAGGCTGTCCTGCGGGAGCTTGGCGATATGACGAAATCGGAGCTTAATCCGATCGTTGCCAATACTATAGATAATTGTACCGGATATATCTATGCCTGTCTCGGGCAGGCGGAAAAAATACCGGGCTGGCTGCGCAACGGGGATATGACGGCCTATACCTCCAAAACGCAGGGGATGGCGTTCAATTATATCGTGTATGGAAAGGCGGTATTGCTGACGGGCGATTATATGCAGCTCGAAGTACTGACGGAGACGCTCGAAAAACGGTTCGAGACGTTTTGCAATCAATTGGGATATATCCACAACCACATCCACCGCTCGGTGGCGAAATATCATATTTATGGCATGATGGAGGGCATAAAGGAGCTGCAGAAGGCGATCGATATTGCACGGCAGGACAGTATCGTCATGCCATTTGCAGAAAATGCAGAATGGCTTCTGCCCATGCTGAAAAGCGGACTGCTCGATATGGATAAGCCGTTCGCAGGAAGGCTGCTTGAGCTTTGTGAAAAGGGAAGCGGGAACCGCATCGAAAATGCGACGGGGCTCTCTGCCCGGGAGATCGAGGTGATATTGCTGCTGGAAGCAGGCAAAAGTCAGAAAGAGATCGCAGACCAGTTGTGCATTTCACCCAATACAGTAAAGCGGCATATCCAAAATATTTACCAAAAGCTGGACGCGACGAACCGCATGTGCGCGATCAAACGGTTCCGCGAGCGGAGCGAGACGTCCGAGCGGCTCGCAGGACAGGAATAAAAAGGCGGCCTATTTCATGGCGTCCCACAGCGTCATGACTGAACTGGCCGGAAGCAGCTTTGCGAAAAAAAGATGGAGCTTATTGAAAATACCGTAGACAGAAACATCGCGTCCCCTTTTCGCATCGCGGATAGCGCGCCTGACGACGTTTTCCGGCTGTGAGGGGAAGAAAAAATTTTTGACCGCACCTGCATCCGCATTTTGCCGTGCGACATCAAAAAACTCTGTTTTTGTCCAGCCGGGACATACGGCGGTCACAGTCACGCCGCGCTTCCCGAGTTCGCGGTTGAGTGCGCGGGAATAACTCAAAACAAAGGCCTTTGCGGCAGCGTAGATATTCATATCCGGAAGCGGCTGAAACGCCGCAGTAGACGCGACCTCCAAAATGTGTCCGCCGGGCTCCATATAGGGAATGGCGGCGAGCGTTATCCAGACGAGCGCGCGCACGTCAAGGTCGATCATCGCAAGAGAATCCGTTTCGCTGACGGTGCTGAAATCGCCGAATTTGGCGAAGCCGGAGGCGTTTATAAGCCAATGGACGGAGGGAGCGCTCTCTGAAAAAGCCTGTTTGAGCGTATCGATACTTTCGGAGTGCGTAAGATCGAGCGCGAAAATACGCAGGGGTGTTTTCAGCTCCTGAGCCAGCTCCTCGAGGCGGTCTGCCCGGCGGGCGACCACCCATATCTCGTCGAGCCTTTCAGAGGCCGCAAGCTGCACTGCAAATTCTTTTCCCATCCCGGACGAAGCGCCCGTTACGATACCGATCTTCACGTTTTGTTCCTCCCTTAGGCTTGCTTTATTCATAAACGGAAGAAGAAAAAACAAACGTTATTTTCCTTGCTTTCCCCTTTGGATAGAGTAAGCGGCTTTAGCAACGAGACTATCCGGAAGGAGCTTCGCAAAGAAACGCGCGGCTTTCATCAGCGCGCCGGGAACGATTACCGTTTTGCCTGCGAACATCTTTTTGACAGCGTAGGCTGCAACGCAAGCTGAAGACAATCCTCCTACGGAAAACCGGACGCCGGCCGTATCGTTGAATTCCGTGTCGACAGGGCCGGGACATAACGCGCTGACGGATACGCCGCAGCCTGTTTTTTTCAATTCTTCGCGGATACCCTGCGTGAGCCGCAGAACGTATGCTTTGGAGGCATAATAGGCTGCGAACAGGGGGCCGGGCATAAAACCGGCTGAAGAAGCGACATTAAGGATATATCCCCGGTCTTTCCGAATAAAATCTTTCAGAAACAGCTTGGTCAGGATATGTACGGAAACGATGTTGACGTCGAGCATATTGAGTTCGCGCGTAAGGTCTGTTTCGTTAAATGCGCCGAAAACACCGTATCCGGCGTTATTGACGAGGACATCGATATCCTCGCCGCGCGTTTCGCTGTAAAGACGCAGACATTCCTCGCGAACGGAAAGATCTGCTGTGATGATGCGCACGTTTGTTTTGACCTCTTCTTTCAATGCTGACAGCCGATCTCTTCGCCGTGCGCAGACGATAAGGTCATAACCGCGTTTTGCAAGCTCAAGAGCGATATCGCGCCCGATCCCCGAGCTTGCTCCTGTAATGAGTGCTTTCATAAATACCTCCGTTGTTAGTGCCGCTTTTATTATAACACGGCGGAGCGGGATTGTGTATTGCGTCCGGTACGGCTATAATGACGGTAGAAGAAAGGATAGGAAAGAATGAAAAAATTTTTTGTTATATTGCTGTGCGCTGTGTTTTGCCTGAGCCTTGCAGCCTGCGCGCAAAATACAGAAGAAACGGTACGCCAGCCTGAAAGAAAGGAGGCGGCGGAAAACACAAAACCATCTCAGGATGCGGCTGCTCCTACACCTGCTCCGACGCCGACGCCAATGCCGGTCTTGAAAAGCGGAATGCAAAACGAGGCTGTCCGGCAGCTCCAGCAGCGGCTGGGAGAGCTTGGGTATCTGGATATTGAGGAATATACGGAGAAATTCGGCCCGGCGACCGAACGTGCGGTTCGCCTTTTTCAGCGGCAAAACGGGCTTTCTGAAGACGGAATTGCCGGAGAAGAGACGCTGGCGCGCATTTATGCGGATGACGCAAAGGAATGCGCTCTGCCGCTTGCAGGCATAAGGATCGGTCTTGATCCCGGGCACCAAAAACAGGGAAACTCTGAGCAAGAGGCTGCTGCGCCCGGCTCGGCGGTAACAAAAAATAAGGTGACCTCCGGAACGGCGGGGAAGAATACCGGTACGCCGGAATATCAGGTCAATCTTGCGGTGGCGCTGAAGCTGCGTGCGCTTCTTGAGGAAAACGGAGCAGAGGTAGTGATGACACACGAAACGGCAGATGTAGATATCTCTAATCAGGAGCGTGCCCGGATCATGAACGATGCGGGTGTAGACCTTGCGCTTCGGCTTCATTGCGACGGAGTGGACGACGCTTCGGTGCGCGGAGCAATGATGCTCGTTCCGGCCGGCGAGTATACAAAAGAGATCGAAACACAGAGCCGCGCCGCAGGTGAGGAAATTTTTGCCGCCTATTTGGAGGCAACGGACGCACGCGGCCGCGGAGTCATTGCGCGGGACGACCAAACCGGGTTTAACTGGAGCACGGTACCGGTGTGCAATATCGAGATGGGATGCCTGTCGAACGGTGAAGAAGAAGCGCTGCTTATTTCAGAGGAATATCAGGAAAAATGCGCGCAAGGCCTTTTGACCGGTATTCTGCGCTGTTTCGAATGAGAGAAAATAGAGATGGAATGTGCGCGGCATATAGGCTGCCCTTTACTTCTTTTCCGTTCCGGCGTATGATAGAGCGTGGAGTTTGGAAAGGAAGGAAGTCGTTTTTGTGAAAAAGGGCTGGCTTTATATTGCCGCCGCAACGATATTGTTCAGTACGCTTGAGATCGTGCTCAAGGAGATAGCCGGAGATTTTAATCCCATGCAGCTCACGATGACGCGGTTTCTGGCGGGCGGGATTTTTCTGCTCCCGTTTGCGGTGCGCGCGGTAAAAACGAGAGGCGCGCGGATAGAAGCGCGGGATTTTCGTTTTTTTGCACTTTTAGGACTTCTCGGGATCGCCGTCAGCATGACGTTTTATCAGCTTGCGATCATGGACGCCAATGCGTCGGTCGTTGCGACGCTGTTCAGCTGTAATCCGGCTTTTGTGATGCTGTTTGCAGCGCTGCTGCTGCATGAAGTGATCTGCCGCAGAAATCTTATTGCGATCGCGCTGGAGGTTTTCGGCATCGTCTTTATCATCAATCCTTTCCACATGCAGACAGAACCGAACGGGATCATTCTGACGCTGCTTTCTGTATTGACATTCGCCCTGTATGGCGTGCTTGGAAAGCGCAAATGTGCGAAATACGGAGGAGCAGCGGTCACCTGTATGAGCTTTCTGTTCGGAGCTGCAGAGCTCCTTGCGTTTGCCGGGTTCAGCCATATCCCGCCGTTTGCCGAAGCGATGACGGCATGCGGGCTCGACGCGTTCGCCAATATTCCGTTCCTGACCGGATACAGCATGGATAACCTTTGGCTCGTGCTCTATGTCTATATTGGAACGACCGGAATCGGCTATGCATCTTACTTCACTGCGATGGAGAAAACGTCTGCGAACACGGCGTCGCTGATCTTCTTTTTCAAACCGGTTCTGGCAGCTGTTCTCGCATTTTTTGTGTTGCATGAAGCGATCCCGTATAATATGGTCTGGGGGATCGTCCTGATCTTGGCCGGGTCACTCGTCAATATTCTGCCCGGCTTGCTCTTCGCGCGCGGAAAGCAGGCTCCCGCAGCGGAGGCGGCGGAAAAGGGGCTTCATTGACACAGCTTTTAAAATTTCATACAATTGACATATGGAGAAAAGACGATACAGGACCGTGATCGTGGATAACGATCCCATGGCATCGTATATCAGCCGGGAATATCTGGAGCGTGACCCCCGGTTCACCGTAGCAGGAGAATTCACGGACGGCCGAAAGGCACTGTGTTTTTTGCGCGGAGAGCAGGTAGACCTCATCCTCCTCGAGCTTTGTATGCCCGATTTTTCCGGGGAAGAATTCATGAAAGAGCTTTTGAAACAGGATATAGCTGCAGACGTGATACCGGTAACGGCGGCACGGACGGGAGAGCGCTTTGTGAGCGCGCTCCGGCTGGGAGCGGCTGATTTTTTGATGAAGCCGTTTACTTACGAACGGTTCCGGGAATGTCTCGACCGGTATGCGCAGCGTGCGCGTATCGCCGAAGGACTTAAAACGACGGATCAGGAGGCGGTCGATCATCTGCTTCATGCGCATGGAGCGGCTGCGGGCGGAGGAAGCGGATGGGAGAAACGTATCATGGAATACTTTCAGAATTCTTGTACAGGACGGTTTACTGCCAAGGAGATCGCAGCAGCGCTCGGGTTTTCCGCTGTTACGGCACGGCGGTATTTAAAACAGCTTGCGGACGCAGGGCGTATCGTCGGAGATATCGATTATCAAACGGGCGGGCATCCCTGTACCGTATACCGGCTGCCATGATGGGCGGCGCCGGAAGGAGAGGTTTATGAAAAAGAGAGTTCCGGCCTATTATGAAAAAGGCGGAGCGACAGAGCTCCTGACTGATCTTTCAAAAGCAAAAAGCATTCTCGACGTGGTGATCGGAGGGTCTTACGACGGGATCTATATTACGGATGGGAACGCAAATACGCTCATGGTCAATGAATCCTATGAGATCATTTCGGGCCTCAGGCGAGAGGACGTGCTTGGGAAAAATATGCGTGACCTCGTTAAGGGCGATATCATCAATGTATCGGGAACCCTGATGGCGATCGCATCCCGCGAGCCTGTAACGCTGGAGCAGGAATTCAAGACGGGAAAACGCGCAGTCATCACCAGCACGCCGACGCTTGACGAATCGGGAGAGGTCGTTATGGTCATCACGAACGTGCGGGACGTGACGGAGCTTCACGAGCTGAAGGACAGGCTGAAGAGAAATGAAGAGACCTCCGAAAAAAATGCATCTGAGCTTGAGGCGATGAGGCGCCAGATCATCGGGGACGGCGAGCTTGTGGTGCATGACCCGGAGATGCTTTCGGTGATGCGGCTGCTCGGGCGTGTAAGCAGATTGGATACTACCGTTCTTCTTATGGGAGAGACCGGAACGGGCAAGGACCGGATCGCTTCCTATATTTACCGCAACAGCAGCCGGAGCAAGGAACGATTTATCAAAGTGAACTGCGGCGCGATCCCGCCGTCTCTGATCGAAAGCGAGTTGTTCGGCTATGAACGCGGAGCGTTTACGGGAGCGAACCGGGAAGGGAAAATGGGCCTTTTTGAGGTCGCGGATAAGGGAACGATTTTTTTGGATGAAGTAGGAGAGCTCCCGCTCGATATGCAGGTAAAGCTGCTGCGTGTTTTGCAGGAGCAGGAGATCGAGCGGATCGGTTCGAATAAGCCGCTTAAGGTGGACGTGCGCGTGATCGCCGCAACGAACCGCAATTTGCAGGAAATGCTGCGGGAAAAGACGTTCCGTGCAGATCTCTATTACCGCCTGAACGTATTTCCTGTAACGATCCCGCCCCTCAGAGAGAGAAAGAAAGATATCATACCGCTTGCCGAGCGTTTTCTGGGAGAGCTGAACCGCAGGTATAATATGAATAAATATCTGACCGCTTCCGGTCGGGATGCACTTTTGGAGTACCGCTGGCCGGGCAATGTGCGCGAATTGAAAAATGTGGTGGAGCGCGCGATGGTCATGAGCAGTACGGAGGATATATCGGCGGGAAATTTCTTTCTGCATACGCCGCCCGCGGCCGGACTTCCGCAGGAGTACGGAGAAGTGGACCTGAAGGCGGTAACTGAACGCCTCGAACTGGATTATATCGAGCGCGCCTACCAGAAAGCAGGAAATGTGCGCGCGGCGGCAAAAAGCCTCGGCATGGACGCTGCGACTTTCGTGCGCAAAAGGAAGAAGTATCGCGAAAAATACGGGTCGTTGCAAAAATAAAACATGTTGCAAAAATAAAACGGTAGAAAAAGAGCGCGAAAAAGCGTTCTTTTTTGCATATGCAATTTTTATGCCAGACAAATTCGTTGCAAAAATAAAACGTTTTCAAAAACCGGGAGAATCAGAATGGGGATGAAGAGAATCGGGGATGAACAGAAACAGGAATTTTTTACAGAATATGTGAAGAAAAAAGATGTTTTCATTGATTTGGACAGGCTTTATTGGCAGCAAAATAAAAAAAATTTAAAATTTGAGAAAAAATTCACATTTTTTTATCGCTTGGCACGATAATTGCATGTATAATAATAGAGGAAGTAAACCGGCATGGGCCGGAAAGGAATATAAGAATGGAAAGGGAGAAAGAAAAATGGCACTCATGACAGGCGAAGAATACATCGAAAGTATTCGCAAGATCAAAATGGAAGTTTATATGTTCGGGGAAAAGATCGAAAGCCCGGTGGACGATCCGATCCTGCGGCCCTCTCTTAATTCGGTCCGCATGACGTACGATCTGGCGCAGATGCCGGAATATGAGGATTTGATGACGGTCACGCTGGAGGACGGGAGGAAGATCAACCGCTTTACGAATATCCACCGCAACACGGACGACCTCATCAAGAAAGTAAAAATGCAGAGGCTGCTTGGACAGCAGACGGCGGCCTGCTTCCAGCGCTGCGTAGGTATGGACGCGTTCAACGCGATCTACAGCACAACGTTCGAGACCGATAAAGCGTATGGAACGAATTACCACGAGAACTTTTTGAAATTTATGCGTTACTGTCAGGATAACGACCTCACAGTGGACGGCGCTATGACGGACCCGAAGGGAGACCGTTCGCTCGCACCGCATGCGCAGCCTGATCCGGATATGTATCTGCACGTAGTGGAGCGCCGCCCGGACGGTATCGTCGTGCGCGGAGCAAAGGCACATCAGACGGGAATGCTCAATTCTCACGAGGTGATCGTGATGCCTACGGTATCCATGAAACCGGAGGACAAGGATTATGCGGTGTCCTTTGCGGTACCGTTGGATACGCCTGGACTCTTTATGATCATCGGCCGCCAGTCCTGTGATACGCGTAAGCTGGAGGGCAGTGAGCTTGATGTAGGGAACTCGGAATTCGGCGGTGTAGAAGCGCTGACGATCTTCGACGATGTATTCGTTCCGAACGACCGCATTTTCCTCAACGGGGAAACGGAATTCGCGGGTATGCTGGTCGAGCGTTTCGCGGGCTATCACCGTCAGAGCTACGGCGGCTGCAAGGTCGGCGTGGGCGATGTGCTGATCGGCGCGGCGGCGGTCGCGGCAGACTACAACGGCGCGGCGCGCGCTTCGCATATCAAGGATAAGCTGATCGAGATGACGCACCTCAACGAGACGCTGTATGCGTGCGGCATCGCGTGTTCGGCGGAGGGACATAAAACGGAATCCGGGAACTATATCATCGATCTGCTGCTCGCCAATGTGTGCAAGCAGAACGTGACGCGTTTCCCGTACGAGATCGTCCGTCTCGCGGAAGACATTGCGGGCGGCATCATGGTGACGGCTCCGTCGGAAAAGGACTTCCGCGATCCGAAGCTCGGCAAATATGTTGAGAAATATCTGAAAGGCGTAGAGGGCGTTTCCACGGAGAACCGCCTGAGAATTCTGCGCCTCATTGAAAACCTCGCGCTCGGGACGGCGGCGGTAGGCTACCGCACGGAATCCATGCACGGCGCGGGCAGCCCGCAGGCGCAGCGCATCATGATCGCGCGGCAGGGCAACCTTGCGATGAAGAAAGAGCTCGCGAAAAAAATCGCACATATCAAGGAGTAATTTTGCTGCATACGTTGGCCGCGGACGGGGCTTCTGCCCGAGCCGCGGCCTGTATGCAGAGATGGGGAAATGATGATGCAGACAGAGCTGCTGAAAAAGGTGGAACGGGTACTGGAAGAAAAGGTGCGCCCGGAGCTCGGCGGACATGAGGGGAATATTGAGGTCGTATCGCTTGAGGACGGAATTCTGAAGGTCCGCTTTTTGGGAAAATGCGCGGGCTGCCCCTCCGCTTCTCTTACGCTTGAGTCGGTGGTCGCATCGGAAGTACAAAATGAAATACCTGAAATAAAAGAGGTCGTACTTGTGACGGGCGTGAGCGACGAAACGTGGAGCATGGCAAAAGAAATCTTGAGACAGAGAAGAGAAAAACGTGAAGATCGGAATTAAATATTGCGGGGGCTGCAATCCGCGTTATGACAGGACGGATATCGTGCGGCGCCTGCGGGGGGATATGCCGGGGGCGGAAATCGTATCCGCTGTGCCGGGAGCCGAACTGGATTATGCAGTAATCGTATGCGGCTGCACGAGCGCCTGCGCGGATGCGGACGGCATTACGGGAAAGCACGGAAGAATGCTTTTGACGAGCGGGGACGCTTATGAGGAGCTTCTGGAGCGGCTGAAACAATTATAAAAGGAGATAAGCTCAAATGGGTTGGAAAGAGATTTATCAGTCGAGACTGACGACTGCGGAAGAAGCGGTCAAAAAAATCAAATCAGGCGACCGTGTGGTCATCGCGCACGCGACGGGCGAGCCGGTTCATGTGACGGACGCGATGGTGGCGAACGCGGAGGCGTATGAAAACGTAGAGATCATCCACATGGTCTCTATGGGAAAATCGCTCTACTGCGCGCCGGGAATGGAAAAACATTTTCGCCACAACGCATTTTTCCTCGGCGGAACGACACGCGCGGCCTGCGCGGAAGGACGCGCGGATATCACGCCGGTGTACTTCTCAAAGGAGCCGGAGCTGCTGCGTACAAACTGCAAGCCGGACGTTGCGCTCGTAACGGTGACCCCGCCGGACGAGCACGGATATGTGAGTCTTGGAATATCCGTCGACTATACGATGGAAGCAGTAAAGCAGGCTGAGGTGGTTATTGCGCAGGTGAATCAATTCATGCCGCGCACGCACGGGGATTCCTTTGTGCATGTAAGCGAGATCAGCGATTTCGTGGAATTCGACGAGCCGATCATCGAGCTTCCGAATCCGAAAATTACAGACGTAGAGGAAGCGATCGGCCGCAACTGCGCTTCCCTGATCCATGACGGCGACTGCCTCCAGCTGGGAATCGGCGCGATCCCGGACGCGGTGCTGCTGTTCCTGAAAGATAAAAAAGATCTCGGGATACACAGCGAAATGATCTCGGACGGCGTGGTGGAGCTCGTGGAAGCGGGCGTCATCACCAATAAGAAGAAAACGCTGCACCCCGGCAAAAGCATCCTGACCTTTGCAATGGGAACGCGCCGTTTGTATGACTATCTGGACGACAATCCGGCAGTAGGCGTATATCCGGTGGATTATGTCAACGACCCGGTGGTGATCGCACAGAACGACAATATGGTATCCATCAACTCCTGCGTGCAGGTCGACCTGATGGGGCAGGTCGTTTCCACCTCCGTCGGGCACAAGCAGATCAGCGGCGTGGGTGGACAGGTAGACTTTGTGCGCGGGGCTTCGATGAGCAAGGGCGGCCGCAGCATCATGGCAATGCCCTCCACGGCAAAAGGAAAAATATCCAAGATCGTTCCGGTGATCGACGAGGGCGCAGCCGTTACGACTTCGCGCTATGACGTGCAGTTCGTGGTAACGGAATACGGCGTTGCGGACCTGCGGGGCATCACCCTGCGCGAGCGTGCGGTACGGCTGATCCGCATAGCGCACCCGGATTTCCGGCCGCAGCTGATCGAATTTTTTGAAAATAAATTTAAGTGTAAATATGAGGATCAGGACTGAGGAGGAGAAAGACTATGAAAGAATTATCGATCAAACCGGAAATATTCTCGTTTGACACCTGCAAGGAATTTTGCGAGGCATATCAGATCGGAGAGGGCGACCTTATCATCACCAACCAGTATATTTTCGAGCCGTATTTCGGCGGACTCGATATTAAAGCGGACGTGCTGTATCAGGAGAAATACGGCGCGGGTGAACCGTCCGACGAGATGGCGGAAGCGATGTATGCCGATATGAAAGGCGACTACAAACGTATCATCGCGATCGGCGGCGGTACGATCATCGATATTTCCAAAATTTTTGCGCTCAAGAACGTGAGCCCGATCTTAGACCTTTATGACAGAAAGGTGGAGATCGTCAAGGATAAAGAGCTGGTGCTCGTACCTACGACCTGCGGAACAGGAAGCGAAGTAACGAATATTGCGATCCTCGAGCTGAAGAGCCGCCACACCAAACTCGGCCTTGCGGTGGATGAGATGTATGCAGACAGCGCCGTGCTGGTCCCTGAGCTTTTGAAAGGTTTGCCCTTTAAATTTTTTGCAACGAGTTCGATCGACGCGCTGATCCACGCTCTTGAATCCAGCCTTTCGCCTAAGGCGACTTCTTACACGGAGATGTTCGGCTATCAGGCGATCGAAATGATTTTGAACGGTTATAAAGAGATCGCAAAGAATGGAGAAGACGCGCGCATTCCGCTCCTGAAGGATTTTCTGCTTGCAAGCAACTATGCGGGCATCGCGTTCGGCAATGCAGGCTGCGCAGCGGTGCATGCCATGAGCTATCCGCTTGGTGGAACGTATCATGTGCCGCACGGCGAGGCAAACTACTGCCTGCTGATCGGCGTATTCAAGGCATACATGGAGATCGATCCGAACGGGAAGATCAGAAAAATGAACCGCTTTATTGCAGACATTCTCGGCTGCGGCGAAGATGTGGTGTATGACGAGCTGGAAAAACTGCTGAACAAAATCATCCAGTGCAAACCGCTTCACGAATATGGCGTGAAGGAAGAAGAACTCGAAACGTTTACGGATAACGTGATGGAAAAGCAGGGGAGGCTCATGGCGAACAACTATGTGGAGCTTTCGCGTGATAAGGTATACGAAATATACAAGAAACTGTACTGATTGATGAAGGCTTGAGGAGAAACGCAGATATGTATCGTATGACGGTTTTGAAACATGGTCTTAGAAGACTGCATACACCGATGGCGGATACGATCGGCGGCTGTGAGTTCATTACGGAAATGATCCCGCTTGAAGAGGGGATATCGGCGGATTATTTTCTCGCGCATCCGGCAGATCTGATCCTGCTTGATCTATGCCGGAAGCCGGAGCTTGGTCTTTCCCTGCTGAAGCAGCTGCGGATATTAGGAGCGCGCAGTGAAGTGACAGCCTATATTGCAGAGGGGGACTGCGAAACGCTGCGGCGCGTGCTGCGGCTTGGTGTGGCGGATTGCCTTGTAGACCCGTTTGATACGAGCCGTTTTGAGCAGGCTGTCGAGCGTTTTTTGCGGCGCATGGACCTCGCGGGCAGGGAGGTGCTTACGCAGGAGGAGGCGGATACGCTTTACGGCAGCATGGGAAAGGCGCCGGAGCTTCCCAAAGGCCTGCAGAAAAAAACCCTGAATACGATACGCGCGGTCCTATCGAGCAGACCGGATACGAGCTTTTCCTGTGAGGATATCGTGGGAACGGTCAATCTTTCGCGTATCACGGTACAGCGGTACCTTTCCTATCTCCGGCAGGCCGGAGAGGTTACAGAGGCTGTTAATTACCAAACGGGCGGACGCCCGTGCGCGCTGTACCGCTGCAATCCGGGTGTATTTGCGTAAAAAAGGCTTATAATGGCAATAAAAAAGGCATGGGTGGTGAACCATGCCTTTTTTATTGCAGTTTACTTCCCTTGGAAAACCTCGCTTAAAAGCTGCGGCGTATGCTTGTGCGCACACTGCGCGCAGGCGCGGTCGAGATAGTCATGAAGCTGGGGCCGGAAATCCGGGTGCGCACAGATATCGATGATTTTCCGGGCGCGCTCGAGCGGCGTAGTGCACCGCAGGTCCGCATAGCCGTATTCCGTTACGAGAAAATGGATATCATGCTCTGTATGATCTACATGCGTGACGAACGGAACGATGCAGGAAAGCGTGCCGTTTTTCGCGGTGGACGGCGTCATGAAGATAGAAAGCCCCGCGTTCTGGGCAAAATCACCGCTGCCGCCGATCCCGTTCATGATGCGCGTTCCATTGATGTGCGAGGAATTGACATTACCGAAGATATCGGCCTCGATCGCCGTATTCATGGCGATCACGCCGAGCCGGCGGATGACCTCGGGATGGTTGCTGATCTCCTGCGGCCGCAGCATGATCTTATCCCTGTAATTTTCAAAATTCGCTTTGTAATGCTCCTCAAAGTCCGGAGATACCGTAAGAGACGTACCGGACGCAAAGGAGATCTTGCCTGCGTCGATCAAGTCGAACACAGCGTCCTGCAGGACCTCGGAATAGACCTTGAGGTCTGTAAAATCGGATGCCTTGAGGCCGGCGAGCACGGCGTTCGCAACGCCGCCCACGCCCGACTGGAGCGGAGGAAGCGGCACAGGCAGCCGTCCGGCCTGCGTTTCCTTGGTAATGAGCTCGATGATATTATCTGCGATTTTTTGGGAGATATCGTCTACCGGCTGCACAGCGCGTCCATGGTCTGGGATATCGGAATAGACGATCGCTGCGATCTTATCGAAATCGCACGGATAATAGTCCGTGCCGACCCGGTCGTCTGCATGGATGATCGGGATCGGCTTTGAATTCGGGACGCGTTCTACAGTATACACATCGTGAATGCCGCGCAGCGATTCAGGCTGCGTCGTATTGACCTCCAAAATAACGTGTTTCGCACATTCAATATAGGTATTGGCCGCGCCGATGGACGTGGAGGGAATCAGATGCCCTTCCTCGTCGATACCGGAGATCTCAACGATGGCAAAGTCGATATCCCCGAAAAAGCCGTTTTTTGCCCATACGGCCACCTGACTTAAATGAACATCAAAATAATCGATCTCCCCCGCGTTGATCGCATTCCTGACGGTGGAATTCGTCTGATAGGGCGTGCGGCGCTTCATGGCCCCGCTGCGCGTAAGAGCGCCGTCGATCTCATCGCCGACGGAAGCCCCCGTCATTACTGTAAGGTTCAGCTGCTCGCCGGTCGCTTCCGCACGGCGTGCGATCGCGAGCGGCACTGCCTTGGCATGGCCGGCGGGCGTGAAGCCGCTCATGCCGATGACTGCGTTTGGATAGATGAGCTTTGCAGCCTCATCCGCACTCATGACCTTGCTGAGATATTTTTCACATTTGATTCTTTCGTGCATAACATTCCCCTCCGTTTCAGGCGCGCAGCCAGTGCGCAATGTTACAATTATCACAATTCTATATTATACACTGCCGCCCGCCTTTTTGCATCCCCCAAAATCCGTTTCAAAACTTAGGAATCACTTTGTGATAAAAATAACTTTTTTTACTTACTTTACTATGAATTTTTTGGAAAAACCTCTATAATAGTAAAGGTAAAACTGTATATAAAATTAATGAAATAAAAAAATTTAGGAGGATGTAGAAATGGCAACAATTGCGGAAATTTTCGAGCGTGCGCATAAGGCGCAGGCCGAATACGAGAAGAATGCCACGCAGGAACAGGTCGACGCAGCGGTGAAGGCGATCGGAAAGGTCGTTTACGATCGTGCGGAGGAACTCGGCAAACGTGCGGTGGAAGAATCCGGCATGGGCGTCGTGGAGGATAAGATCGCGAAATGCCAAGGCAAATCGAAGTGCATCTGGAACAGCCTGAAGGGGAAAAAGTCCTATGGCATCATTGAGGAAAACAAGGAAACGGGCATCATCAAGGTGGCGAAGCCGAAAGGAGTCGTTGGGGCGGTAACACCTGTCACAAATCCGGTCGTCACACCTATGTGCAATGCGATGTTTGCGCTCAAGGGAAAAAATGCCATTGTAATTGCGCCGCATCCGCGCACGAGCGACCTCAATAAATATGTGGTAGACCTTTTCCGGGCGGAGCTGAAAAAGCTGGGACTTCCGGAAGATCTGATCCAGACGATCGAGCATCCTTCGCTCGATATGACGCAGGAGGTCATGAAAACGGCGGACGTCGTTGTGGCGACAGGCGGTGCAGGGATGGTGAAATCTGCATATTCGAGCGGAAAACCGGCGCTCGGCGTTGGACCGGGCAACGTTCAGGTCATTATCGACCGCGGAATCGATTACGACGCGGCGGCTTCCATGATCATTGCGGGCCGCAAATTCGACAACGGCATCATCTGCTCGGGCGAGCAGTGTGTAATGATCCCGCAGGATGAATATGATACGGTCATCAAAGCCTTCGAGAAGAACGGCGCGTATTATATCGACGACGCGGAAACGGTAGAAAAATTTGCTAAGACGATTTTCCCGGACGGGGTGATCAACAAGAACGTCGTAGGACAAAGCGTACAAAAGATCGCATCCCTCGCGGGCGTAGAAGTGCCGGAGGGAACGAAGGTCGTGCTTCTCAAGGCGCGCGGACGCGGTAAGGCTGACCTGCTGTGCAAGGAGAAAATGTGCCCGTTCATGATCGCGATCGCATACGATACGTTTGAAGATGCGATGAGCGCGGCTTACGAGAACCTTTGCTACGAGGGCAAGGGGCACACCTGCTCGATCCATTCGAATGATATGGAGCATGTGCGTATGGTGGGCGAATATATGCCGGTCAGCCGTATCGTTGTGAATCAGCCGTCTTCGACAACGGCGGGCGGCGCGCTTACGAACGGATTCTCGCCGACGACGACGCTCGGCTGCGGTTCGTGGGGCAACAACAGTATTTCCGAGAACCTCAACTACACGCACCTGATCAATATTTCGCAGATCGGCCTTTACAATAAGGATAAGAAGATCCCGACAGACGAAGAGATCTGGGCATAAAGGAAAATAAGACATGCAGCTTTCGGTTGAAACGAAGCAGGTACAGTCGCAGGCAGTATCGCAGCAAATGCAGCAGGCGCTGTTCCTGCTTCCGAAAAATGCATGGGAATTGAATGAGTATGTTCGGGAGCAGGCCCTTGAGAATCCTATGCTCGAGGTCCGGGAGCCGCAGTGGCAGGAGCGGGAGCTATATCCCGGTACGGCATACCGGCAGACGGAGTGGGAGAAGCCTGCTTCCGGAACGCTTGCAGAGCGGCTTGCAGAGCAGCTTGACTTCAGGCGGCTCGATGCAGGCAGCCTGCGCGCTGCAAAAGAGATCATTGCAGCATTGGATTCGCGGGGATATTTCGTAGAGCCGCTTGCGGACATTGCGAAGCTATGCCGGGTAAGCGATGCTCAGGCAGCGCGGGCGCTTGCGGCGGTACAAGCGCTTGAACCTGCGGGCGTAGGGGCGCGCAGCCTTTCCGAATGCTTGTGCCTGCAGCTTGAACGCTGCGGACAGAAAGACGAAGCGCTCTACAGGATCGCAAGGAACTATTTAGACGAGCTCGCACGCAGAAAATATGCGGCGATCGCTTCCGCGCTTGGAATATCGGCTGCAAAAGCGAAAAAATATTGCACGTTCCTTCGCTCTCTTAAGCCGGGCGTATCGAATGTGACGCAGGAAGCTGCGGCACAGTATGTGTATCCCGAGATCGTTGTTGAGAAGACTGGAGATACGCTCCGTGTATATCTGGACGAAAGGCGGCTCATACGGCCGGCGGTTGATGTCTCGTATCAGATAGATGGAGCCGACAGCCGGGCAGCAGCTTATCTTCGGGAACGGCGGACTGCTGCAAAGAGGCTTGTGCAGTCGGTGGACCTGTGGAAGACCATGCTGCGGCGGACGGCGGAAAAGATCGTGCTCGCGCAGAGCGGTTATTTTTTGAACGGTGCGGCACTTGAGCCTTTGAAAATGGCAGATATCGCGGACGGGCTCGGCGTGCATGTATCGACGGTCAGCAGAGCAGTGGCGGGGAAGCATTTGATTTATGATATGGAGGTGCTTCCTCTCAAAAAACTTTTCTCACGCGGCATCACAGGCGCGGAAAAGCAGGTGAGCGGGGATTATATTAAACGGAATATCCGCAAGCTGCTTGCGGCGGAGCCGGGGCTTCCGGATAACGCGGTCGCGGAGCGCATCAAAAGCTGCGGCATCGAGATCGCACGGCGGACGGTCGCAAAATACCGCAGGGAGATGGGGATCGCGTCTTCCTACCGCAGGAACAAGGAAAAAATATGAAGAAGCGCGGCGGTCCGGCAGGATGCGCGCGCCGTATAGGCTGCCCGCGGCAGAGACGGGGGCAAAACATTAGGAGAACGATATGGATTTCACATTAAGCAAGGAACATCAAATGCTAAGGACCCTCTTTCGGGACTTTGCTGAAAATGAAGTGAAACCGCTCGCGGAAGAATTGGACGAACAGGAGCGCTTTCCGGTCGAGACGGTGGAAAAGCTGAAAAGATACGGCTTTTTAGGCATACCCTTCCCCAAGGAATACGGCGGGCAGGGCTGCGACACGCTGGCATACGTGCTGTGTGTGGAAGAGCTTTCCAAAGCGTGCGCGACAACGGGCGTAATTGTGTCGGCGCACACCTCTTTAGGCTCCGATCCGATCAAAAAATTCGGGACGGAGGAACAGAAACAAAAATATCTCGTGCCGCTCGCGAAGGGCGAACATATCGGCGCGTTCGGCCTGACAGAGGCAGGGGCGGGGACGGATGCTTCCGGCCAGCAGACAAAAGCGGTTCTGGAAGGCGATCATTATGTTTTAAACGGCACAAAGATATTTATTACGAACGCCGGTTATGCGGATACGTACATTATTTTTGCCATGACGGATAAATCCAAAGGAAATCACGGTATTTCGGCGTTTATCGTCGAAAAAGATTTTCCGGGCTTTTCCGTAGGGAAAAAGGAACTGAAAATGGGGATACGCGGCAGCGCGACGGCGGAGCTCATCATGGAAAACTGCATCGTGCCGAAAGAAAATCTGCTCGGCAAGGAAGGACAGGGCTTCAAGATCGCGATGGCGACGCTCGACGGCGGCCGTATCGGGATCGCTGCGCAGGCACTGGGAATTGCCGAAGGCGCATTCAATGAGACGGTGGCCTATGTGAAAGAACGAAAGCAGTTTGGGCGGCCTCTTTCCAAATTCCAGAACACACAGTTTGTGCTTGCAGACCTCAAGGCGCGTATCGACGCAGCGCAGCTGCTCGTTTACCGGGCGGCGCTCGCCAAAGATACGATGGATCGGTTCTCGGTGGAATCGGCGACTGCAAAGCTCGTAGCCGCGGAGACGGCGATGGAAGTGACGACAAAATGCGTTCAGCTCATGGGCGGTTATGGATATACGCGGGAATATCCCGTAGAGCGCATGATGCGCGACGCGAAGATCACCGAGATATATGAGGGCACCAGCGAAGTGCAGCGCATGGTTATTTCCGGTGCGGTGCTGAAGTAAGGCAGGAGGGAAAAGAGAGTGAATATAGTTGTTTGTATCAAGCAGGTACCGGATACGAATGAAGTAAAGCTCGATCCGAAAACGGGCACGCTCATTCGCGAGGGAGTTCCCTCCATTATCAATCCGGACGATAAGGCAGGCCTTGAAGCAGCCCTGAGGATCAAGGATAAAACGGGAGCAAAGGTCAGCGTGATCTCCATGGGGCCGCCGCAGGCGGACCTCGCTCTGCGCGAAGCGCTTGCAATGGGAGCGGATGAAGCGATCCTCGTGACCGACCGGGCATTCGGCGGGGCGGATACATGGGCGACATCTTCAACGCTTGCATCAGCGCTCAAAAAGCTGCCGTTTGATTTGATTATCACAGGACGGCAGGCGATTGACGGCGATACGGCACAGGTCGGGCCGCAGATTGCCGAGCACCTTCATCTTCCGAATATCAGCTATGCGGAAGAACTGGAGGTGGAAGGAGACAGCATCATCGTAAAACGGCAGTACGAGGACCGGTACCATATTTTGAAAGCAAAAATGCCGTGCCTCATAACGGCGCTGGCGGAGCTGAATGAGCCGCGGTATATGACGCCGATGGGGATATGGGATGCGTACCGCGAAAAAGAGGTTGCGGTCTGGACGCTGGAGGACCTTGACGTAGACCGGACGAACATTGGCCTTAAGGGATCGCCCACGCGGGTATGGCGTTCCTTTACGAAGCCTCTTAAGGCGGCGGGTACAGTCGTGAATACAGATGTTCAGGATTCCGTGGAATTCCTGATGGACTCGCTCCGCAGTAAGTTCGTACTGTGACGGAAAGTGGTGATACAATGAATATACAGGATTATAAAGGCGTATTCGTATTCGCACAGCAGGAGGACGGCAAGCTTGCGGGCGTATCGCTCGAGCTGGTCGGCAAGGCGAGAGAGCTTGCAAAAGACCTCGGAACAGAGGTGACGGCGGTCGTCCTTGGTTCAGAAATCGGGGACATGGCAAAAAAGCTCGGACGTTATGGCGCGGACAATGTGATCCTCGCGGACGATCCGGGGCTGAAAGTTTATATGACGGAGCCGTACGCTCATGTTCTGACGCAGATCATACGGGAGAAAAAGCCGGAAGTGGTGCTTTATGGAGCGACGGCGATCGGCCGCGATCTTGCGCCGCGCGTATCTGCGCGCGTGCATACCGGCCTTACGGCAGATTGTACGGGACTTGAGATCGATCCGGAAACAAAGAATCTGCGCATGACGCGTCCTGCGTTTGGCGGAAACATCATGGCGACGATCATCTGCCCGGAATTCCGGCCGCAGATGGCTACGGTACGCCCCGGCGTGATGCAGCGCATTCATCCGGCGGAGGCTTCTTCCGCGAAGGTGGAGAATTATAAAGTGGATATTCCGCAGGAAAGCTTCAATGTAGAGATACTCGACATCGTGAAAAAAGTCAGCGATAAGATGGATATTCAGGATGCAAAGGTGCTCGTTTCGGGCGGACGGGGCATGGGCTGCCCGGAAAACTTCAAGCTTTTGGAGGACCTTGCGGCCGCGTTTGGAAACGGCGCGACGGTAAGTTCTTCGCGTGCGTGCGTGGACGCGGGCTGGGTGGAAAAGGACAGGCAGGTCGGCCAGACGGGCAAGACAGTTCGTCCGAATCTTTACATTGCCTGCGGTATTTCGGGGGCGATCCAGCATCTTGCGGGCATGGAGGACTCGGATATCATCATTGCGATCAACAAGGATGAATATGCACCGATCTTCGAAGTGGCGGATTATGGCGTAGTAGGAGACGTAACGAAAATATTGCCGCTTTTTACAGAGCAGGTGAAGCAGGCCATCTCCGCCAAGAACGAGGCATAAAGAAAAGGGCCAACTCTTATTGGCCTTTTTCTTTATCAGCAGAATGTTAAAATAAAGGGAGAGGTTACGCGCGGACTGTAAACTTGTGAAAAAAAAGACAATGATGCGTTAAAAAACCATGAACTTTATGCCTTTGTTGATGCGGAAGTATTTACAAGGGCATCATAATTTGTTAAAATATACACAAACTTTGTTTTTGATGGATGATGCGTATGGGGAACGCCTGATCCGCAGGCTGAGAAGTGGGAGATGCAGGTACAAAAAGGAGCGCGGAAGACTGCGTTCTGGGTATGACTGTATGGCGCATGGAAAAGCACGGATAAGGGCTCGTATCGAATATCAAAAAGAGAGGGCGTACGCACCTTGGGTAACTGATGTGCGGAATGCCTGCTTTTTTTGAAACGGGAAATTTGGCCGGCGGCCATTTAGGTTTGCAGTATGCAGCGATATTTTAGGAGGATGTAGTATGAGCAGGAAAGTAACGATAATCGGCGCAGGAAGCGTTGGCTCCACGATCACGTATACGATGGCGGTAAACGGGCTTGCTTCCGAGATCGTCATGATCGACGTCAATACCGAGAAAGCGCTGGGAGAGGCGATGGATATCCGGCAGGGCACGCCGTTTTGTTCGCCGATCTCGATTTATGCGGGCACCTATGAGGATGCAAAGGACTCCGATGTGGTGGTCATCACTTCGGGCGTACCGCGGAAAGCCGGACAGTCCCGTATCGACCTTGCGCAGACGAATGTAAACGTGATCCGTGAGATCACGCCGGAGATCGTCAAATATGCTCCGGATGCGATATATATTCTTGTCAGCAACCCGGTGGATGTGCTGACCTACACGTTCTGCAAGGTATCAGGGCTGCCGGAAAGCCGGATCATTGGCTCGGGAACGATCCTCGATACGGCCCGCCTGCGTTCGCGTCTTGCGGAATACCTCGGGCTCAGCCAGAAGAGCATCCATGCCTATGTTATGGGCGAGCATGGCGACAGCTCTTTCGTGCCGTGGTCTACGGCGCGCGTAGGCAGCGTAGAGATTTTGGACGACAAGGGAGGCTTCAATTTTGCGGGACGTATCAAGGCAAAGATCAATCCGGATGAGATCGAGCAGTATATCCGCACATCCGGCGGTAAGATCATCGAACGCAAGGGCGCGACGTTCTATGCGATCGCCATTTCGGTATGTCATATCGTAGACTGCCTGTTCGGAAGCTCAAACCGCGTTATGACGGTATCCTCCATGCTGCACGGGGAATATGGAATTGACGACGTATGCCTCTCGATCCCGTTTATTTTTGGGCCGGACGGAATTTGCGGCAACGTGCTTCCCGCAATGACGGAACAGGAACTCGAGAAGCTCCAGCACAGTGCGGACGTCCTTAAAGGCGTTATCAAACAGGTCAATATCTGATTGGAGGGAACTATATGGAATACCGTATCGAACGGGACTCGATGGGAGAAATGAAAGTTCCGGCGGATAAATATTGGGCGGCGCAGACGCAGCGCAGTTTACAGAATTTTGAAATCGGCGGCGAGGTGATGCCGCGCGAGATCACGCATGCGTTCGGGATACTGAAGAAAGCGGCGGCGATCGCGAATTTTAACCTTGGCAAAATCAGCGCGGAAAAGAAAGACGCGATTGCGGCGGCGTGCGATGAGGTGATCGCAGGGAAGCTGAACGAGCATTTTCCGCTTGTGGTCTGGCAGACAGGCAGCGGTACGCAGTCCAATATGAACGCGAACGAGGTGATCGCAAACCGCGGGAACGAGATCGCAGGAGAAAAGCTGCTGCATCCGAACGACGACGTGAACAAATCGCAGAGCTCGAACGATACGTTCCCTACGGCAATGCATATTGCCGCGGTGCTTGGGATAGAAGACAAGCTGATGCCGCAGATGGATGCGCTGATCAAAACGATGAAGCGCCTTGAAAAAGAAAACGAAGGCATTGTAAAAAGCGGACGTACCCATTTGCAGGATGCAACGCCCATCGCATTTTCACAGGAGATCAGCGGTTGGCGTAATATGCTCGAAAAGACGAGGGAAATGCTGAAAGCGGCGCTGCCCGGTCTTAGGGAGCTTGCGCTCGGCGGCACGGCAGTAGGAACCGGCCTGAATGCGCCCGAGGGGTTTGCAGAGGAGATCGCGAAGCAGGTAGGGATTCTCACCGGAAAAGATTTTGTGACGGCAGAGAACAAGTTTCATGCGCTTACGTCGAAAGACGATCTGGTATTTGCACACGGCGCGCTCAAAGCGCTGGCGGCGAATTTGATGAAGATCGCGAACGATGTACGGTGGCTGGCGAGCGGTCCGCGCTGCGGGCTCGGTGAGATATTTATCCCGGAAAATGAGCCGGGAAGCTCTATTATGCCGGGTAAGGTAAATCCGACCCAATGCGAAGCCATGACGATGGTGGCCGTGCAGGTGATGGCAAACGACGTTGCGGTCGGAATGGCGGCCTCGCAGGGGAATTTTGAGCTGAATGTGTTCATGCCGGTGCTCATTTATAATTTTCTGCAATCCGTGCGGCTTCTTGCAGACGGGATCGCGTCGTTCAATAAAAACTGCGCGGCAGGCATTAAAGCCAATCGGGAGAAAATGGCCCACAACCTGCACAATTCACTGATGCTGGTGACGGCACTCAACCCATATATCGGCTATGACAATGCTGCAAAAACAGCCAAAAAGGCCTTTCGGGAAAATATTTCCCTGAAAGAAGCCTGTGTGGCGCTCGGCTTCCTGACGCCGGAGAAGTTTGACGAGGTGTTCCACCCGGAAGAAATGGTATGACCGGGAACGGCAGAGCTTTATGGTATAGGGCGGAAAATCTGCCTTATGACGATGCAGGCTCTGCCGATAAAGGGAGGCTGGCTCGAATTGATTAACCTGCCCGACGGGGCGAGCGATAGAGTTTGGAGGCAACATGAAATTTAGTTATTATCCGGGCTGCACTTTGAAAACAAAGGCAAAAGAGCTGGATCGATATGCGCGGGAGTCCGCGCAGGCGCTGGGGATAGACCTCTGTGAGCTGCCGGAATGGCAGTGCTGCGGCGCGGTCTATCCGATGGCGAGCGACGAGATCGCGACGAAGCTGTCGGCGGTGCGGGCGCTTGCGGACGCGAAAAAAGAAGGCGGCGAGCTGGTTACGCTTTGCTCCGCCTGTCATCATGTAATAAAGCGCGTAAACGGCGACATGCAGTCAAACAGTGATATGCGCGGAAAGGTGAACCGTTATCTGCAGCTTGAGGAAGAGTATGCGGGCGAGACGACCGTACTGCATTATCTTGAGATGCTGCGCGACCGCGTAGGCTGGAGCGAGCTGAAGAAAAAGGTGACAGCCCCGCTTAAGGGAAGAAAGATCGGGGCATATTACGGCTGTCTGCTGCTGCGGCCTGCAAAGGAGATGCAGTTTGACAACCCGGAAAATCCGTCGATCTTGGAGGATTTTATTGCCGCGATTGGCGCGACTCCGGTAAAATATCCTTACCGCAACGAGTGCTGCGGCGGATATGTAGTCGTGGAAGACAAGGAGGCGCCGAAAAAGAAAAGCGGAAACGTTTTGCGGTCGGCAGAAAAGCATGGAGCGGAGGCTGTTGTGACGGCGTGTCCGCTTTGCATGTATAATTTAGAGGAAAACAGCGCTGAGACAGGCGTTTCGGTCTATTATTTCACGGAATTGCTTGCAGAGGCGCTGGGGCTTAAGAAAGGAGGCGGAGCGCAGTGACGGAGGCGCAGAAGGACCTCAAGGAACAGGTGCTCAGAATGAGCGGCGTCGATCCGGGCAAATGCATGACATGCGGAAAATGCTCGGGAACGTGCCCTGCCTATGACGAAATGGAATATCACCCGCATCAATTCGTCTCGATGGTGAAGAAGGGGAATATTGAGCCGCTGATGCGGTCGGAGTCTTTATGGCAGTGCCTTTCCTGCTTTGCGTGCATGGAACGCTGCCCGCGCGGCGTGGAGCCGGCGAAGCTCATTGAGGCGGTACGATTGCTCGTGATCCGCGAAAAAGGGAACAATCATCTGAATGCGCAGGAGATTCCGGGAAAGCTGGATGAAAATATACCGCAGCAGGCGATCACCAGCGCGTTCAGAAAATATGGGAAGTAAGACGGCAGTTATGACAGGACTGCCGTATGAAAGGAAAGAAACGGTTAGGCTTTTCGGCGTTTGGCAAAGTGCCTGTCAGGATTTCGGGCAGGCGCCCAAACGATGAACTGCTGATCAGCTGATAAAGGAGTAGTGATTTATTTGCAGAGAATAGGAGTTTTCGTTTGCTGGTGCGGAAGCAATATCGCTGCGACGGTCGATGTCGCGGCGGTCGCGGAAGCAGTCAAAAACGAACCGGGGGTCGTTCTCGCGACGGATTACCAATATATGTGTTCTGAGGTCGGGCAGACGAAGATCCAGGATGCCATCAAAGAGCACGGGCTTACGGGCGTTGTGGTCTGCTCATGCTCGCCGCGGATGCATGAAGCGACGTTTCGCAAGACGGCAGCGGCAGCGGGACTGAATCCGTATATGGTCGAGATCGCAAATATCCGTGAACAGTGCTCGTGGATCCATAAAGATAAGGCTGAGGGCACGGAAAAGGCGATCATACTGGCAAAGGCGGCGATCGCCAAGCTGAATTTGAACGCGCCCCTGACGGCAGGGGAGAGTCCCGTCGTAAAACGGGCGCTCGTGATCGGCGGCGGTATTGCGGGCATTCAGACGGCGCTCGATATTGCAGACGCAGGTTACGAGGTAGATATTGTCGAAAAGTCGCCGACTATTGGCGGAAAAATGGCGCAGCTCGACAAGACGTTTCCAACGCTCGACTGTGCAGCCTGCATCCTCACGCCTAAAATGGTGGACGCTGCACAGCATGAAAAAATACATCTGTATACCTACAGCGAGGTGGAAAAGATATCCGGCTTTGTGGGTAACTTTACGGTGGATATCCGCAAAAAAGCGCGGAATGTAAAGGAAGACCTGTGTACAGGCTGCGGTGTGTGCACGGAAAAGTGCCCGTCCCGGAAAGCAAAGAGCGAATTCAATATGGGGCTGAATACGCGCGGAGCGATCTATGTGCCGTTTGCACAGGCAGTGCCTAATATACCTGTGATCGACCATGAAGCATGCATCCATTACAAAACGGGAAAATGCGGACTGTGCGAAAAGAGTTGTCCGTCGCATGCGATCGATTTCGAGCAGCAGGATGAGATCATTACGCAGCAGTATGGAGCGATCATTGCTGCAACAGGCTTCAACCCGATCTCACTGGAGAATTTTGACGAGTTTGGCTATGCGGATAACCCGGACGTAGTGACGAGTCTTGAATTTGAGCGGCTGATGAATGCGGCAGGGCCGACGAAAGGCGTATTGCTCCGTCCGTCGGACGGCAAGCATCCGAAAACGCTGGTGTTCGTGCAATGCGTAGGATCGCGCGATACGACAGACTGCGGAAAGCCGTATTGTTCCAAAATATGCTGCATGTATACCGCAAAGCACGCGATGCTTGTACGGGAAAAATATCCGGATACAGAAGTTTATGTATTCTATATCGACGTACGGACGCCGGGCAAAAATTTCGATGAGTTCCAGCGCCGCGCAGTGGAGCAGTATGGCGTGAATTATGTCAAGGGCATGGTCGGGAAGGTCGCGGAGGAGGACGGCGTGCTCAAGGTGCAGGCGTCCGACCTTATCAGCGGTACGCAGATGCATATCGATGCGGACATGGTGATCCTCGCGGCGGCGATCGAGCCGGATAAGAGCGCACGGCCGCTGGCAACGATGCTGACGGCGAGCATGGATACCAACGACTTTTTCACGGAGGCGCATCCCAAGCTGAGGCCGGTGGAAAGCCCGACGGCGGGCGTGTTCCTGTCGGGCGTATGTCAGGGGCCGAAGGATATCCCGGAAACGGTGGCGCAGGCGGGCGCCGCGGCATCAAAGGTGATCGGCCTGCTTGCCAAGGACAAGTTGACGTGCAACCCGTGCGTGGCAGGGAGCAACGAGCTTTTGTGCAACGGCTGCTCGGCCTGCCAAAATGTGTGCCCGTACGGCGCGATCGAATATGTGGAAAAAGAAATCAACGACCACGGCGTGCGCGAGACGCGCAGAGTGGCGCAGGTCAATGAGGCCGTATGTCAGGGTTGCGGCGCGTGCACAGTAACGTGCCCGTCCGGAGCAATGGACCTCAAGGGCTTTACCAATCAACAAATCATGGCGGAGGTGGACGCGATATGCAGATAGAAAAGCAGGAAACGGGCGAGTTTAAGCCTTTGATCGTCGCATTCTGCTGCAACTGGTGCAGTTATGCCGGCGCGGACCTCGCAGGAACGAGCCGCCTCAATTATCCGGCGAATGTGAAAATCATCCGCGTGCCTTGCTCATGCAGGGTGAATCCGCTGTTTATCCTGCGGGCGTTCCAGCGCGGCGCGGATGGTGTGATCATCAACGGGTGCCATCCGGGCGACTGTCACTATTCGACGGGGAATTATTATGCGCGCCGCCGCATGGCGCTTTTATTCAGCATGCTGGAATACCTCGGCATCGAAAAGGGGCGTACGCGGGTGGAATGGGTGTCTGCTGCGGAAGGACAGCGTTTCGCGCAGGTCATGAACGAATTTGTAGAAACGATTTATCATTTGGGTGAGAACAAGAGACTGGAGGACCTGAGATGCAAGCGGTAGAAAAGGCAATCAAGGAAAAGGCGCGCGCCCTGCTTGCGGACGGTACGGTAGACAGGGTGCTCGGTTGGGAAAAAGGCGAATATTGCTATGACAACACGCCGGCTGTTTTTACGGAAGAGGATATTGACCGCCTCGTGTACAACAGCTTTTGCGGCGCGAATCTGAGCAAATATCTCATTGCGGAAAGTAAAAAAGAGGGCAGAGTACTGGCACTTTTGAAGCCCTGCGATACGTATAGCTTCAACCAGCTCATAAAGGAGCACCGGATCGACCGGGAGAAGGTCTATGTGCTGGGAGTTCCGTGCCACGGCATAGCAGATGTGGAAAAGCTGAATGTGAAAGGCATCAAAGGGATCGAAAGCATCGCTGAGGACGGCGGCAGGCTGACCGTGCAGACGATGTACGGAGAAAAGGAATGCGAATTAAACGACGTCTTGCTGGAACGCTGCCTGTCCTGCAAGGGACCGGAATATATGGCGGCGGACGATACGGTCGAAGATCCGGCGCCGGTAGAGCTGCGCAAGCACGACCGTTTTGGCATGGTGGAAAAGCTTATGCAGATGACGCCGGACGAACGGTTTGAGTTTTGGCGCAGCGAGCTTTCCAAATGCATACGCTGCAATGCGTGCCGGAACGTATGCCCCGCATGCTCCTGTCTGAAGTGCGTGTTCGACAACGATGCGTCGGGCGTCAGCAGCAAAGCGAATGTAGATACGTTTGAAGAAAATATGTTCCATATTATCCGCGCGTTCCATGTGGCGGGGCGGTGCACAGACTGTGGAGAGTGCAGCCGCGTATGTCCGCAGGGAATACCGCTGCATCTTTTGAACCGCAAATTCATAAAAGATATCAATGAAAATTACGGCGAATATCAGGCGGGGGCGGACGACAGCTCTCCGTGGCCTCTCGTAAGCTATACGCAGGACGACGTGGAACCGGGCAAAATGGAAGGAGGGAAGAATTGATGCAGAAAATAGCGATGGACCGCATTTCGGAGTTTTATTCCGCAATGGCTGCAGAGCGGGCATTATATCTCCCTTTGAAGAAAAGAGGAGCGGTCAATTTCGGAAGATGGCAGGAAGGCGCTGATGTGGACATTGACGCCCTTCATACCGTGAAATCTCCGAAAGACCTGTTTTTCCCGCAGAGCGAAGATATTGTCGCTTTCAAAATGAAGGGAAAAGAGATAGAGATCGATGCGCCGGACACGCCGGATGAACCGTTTGCCGTTTTCGGGGTACGTGCGTGCGATGCCCGCGCGATGGAGGTTTTGGACCGGGTATTTCTTTCCGAGCCGGTAGATACGTATTACCGGGCGCGGCGGGAAAATGGCGTCGTGATCACACTTGCGTGCACTGCGCCGGAGGAAACCTGCTTTTGTTCCGTGTTTGGGATCGATCCCGCACAGCCGGGAGGAGACGTTTCCACATGGCTATCAGGCGGCTTTCTCTATCTGAAAGCGGTCACAGAAAAAGGAGAGGCATTTTTGGCAGGCCTCACGCCTTTGGAGGAGGCGAACGACGCAGAGATCGAGCCGGCGGTCCGTGCGCTTGAAGAAACCATGGAAAGGCTTCCCCTAAAGGACCTCGATTTGACGGGGATCGACGGAAACGCGACGGAAAAGCTGTTTGGCTCTGAGCAGTGGGCGGAGCTTTCTCGCGCGTGTCTCGGCTGCGGAACATGTACTTATATATGCCCGACCTGCCAATGCTACGATATCCGGGATTTTGATACCGGAAAGGAGATCAGGCGTTACCGGTGCTGGGATTCCTGCATGTATTCGGACTTTACGCGTATGGCGCACGGAAATCCGCGCAAAAGTCAGGTAGAACGCTTTCGTCAGCGGTTCATGCACAAGCTCGTATATTTTCCGGCGAACAACGACGGGATGTATTCGTGCGTAGGATGCGGACGCTGTGTTGCGAAATGCCCGATTTCCATGAACATCGTGAAAGTGGCAAAGGCTTTGGGAGCGGAGGCGAGAAAGTAAGAGATGAGTATGAGACAGGACACATTGATCCCAAAGATCGGGGTCATTACGGATATCAGAAAGGATACGCCGGACGTAAAAACGTTCCGCGCAGTGGCGCCGGAGGGCGGCGTTGTCTTTCAGCACATGCCCGGACAGTGCGCGATGCTTTCCATTCCGGGGGTGGGAGAGGCGATGTTTTCCATCACTTCCTCGCCTACCAATACGGAATATATGGAATTCAGCATCAAAAAATGCGGTTGTCTGACAGACTGGCTGCACCAGATGGACGTAGGGCAGCAGATCACGATACGCGGGCCGTATGGCAATGCGTTTCCGGTGGAAACGGAGCTCAAGGGAAAGGATCTGCTGTTCATTGCGGGGGGGATCGGCCTTGCGCCGCTTCGGTCGGTCATCAATTATGTACGGCATTACCGTGAAAATTATGGGAAGATAGATATCGTTTACGGCTCGCGCTCCAAAGACGATTTAGTGGATTTCGACGAAATCAGAAACGAGTGGGCGAACACGGAAGGCGTGAACGTATATCTTACGATCGACAGGGAGCAGGAAGGCTGGGACGGGCACGTCGGCTTTGTTCCGAATTATGTGAAGGAGCTCGGCTTTTCTACGGATAAAACGGCGCTCGTATGCGGACCGCCGATCATGATCAAATTCGTTCTGGGCGCGCTTTCAGAGCTCGGTTTTGATAAAAAGCAGGTCTATACGACGATGGAGCTGCGAATGAAATGCGGAGTCGGTAAATGCGGACGCTGCAACATCGGCTCCAAATATGTATGCAAGGACGGCCCGGTTTTCCGCTGTGACGAGCTTGAAGAGCTGCCGGACGAATACTGATTGAGAGGAGAGACAGAGAAGGTTATGGAGAAAATGGTGAACGTCTTCCTGTTTGGAAAGAAATACAGCGTTCCAGCGGGCCTTACGATCATGGGTGCGATGGAATACGCAGGATATAAGCTGGTGCGCGGGTGTGGCTGCCGCAACGGCTTCTGCGGCGCGTGTACGACGATCTACCGCATCAAAGGAGACAATACGCTCAAATTCTGCCTTGCGTGCCAGACGACGGTGGAGGATGGGATGTATGTTGCGACATTGCCGTATTTTCCGATCGTAAAGCCGCTTTACGATATGGAAGAGGTACGCCCGGACGAGCAGATCATGATGCAGCTTTATCCGGAAATTTATAAATGTATTGGGTGCAACGCCTGCACAAAGGCCTGCACACAGGATTTGAAGGTCATGCAGTATATCGCACACGCCCAGCGCGGGGAATATGAGAAATGCGCGGAGCTTTCGTTTGACTGCGTAATGTGCGGAGCGTGCAGTGCGCGCTGCCCGGCGGAAATATCTCACCCGCAGGTAGCCCTGCTCGCCCGGCGGCTGACCGGAAAATATATCGCGCCCGAAGCGAAGCACTTGACGCAGCGCGTACGCGATATTGAGCACGGAGATTTTACACAGCTTTTGGAGGATGTGGCGGCAAAGCCCATCGAGGAGCTGAAGGAACTCTACAACCATAGGGAAATCGAGAGCGATACGGCGACGGCGCCGACGGACGAAGATTAAGGAGGCGGATACATGTTTACACCGGAAATGCTTGCTTCGGCAAAGAAAGTCGAGGCGACGAGAGCACAGAGGATCGGCATGGAACCGAGGAGGATGACCGCCGACGAAAAGGATAGGCTGCTTGAAGAATTCCATCCGGATTATAAGATGGACAGCTTTGATGTTCTTCAGATCGGGCCGAATAAGGGAGATAAGGTGCCGAAAGAGCTTGCGGCGCTGCTTCAGGCGAACAGCCGCGTCCAAGGGTTGGAGTTCGACCTTGAGCGTCCTGACTATGATGTGGACGTGCTGATCATCGGCGGCGGCGGCGCGGGTGCGTCCGCAGCGATCGAAGCGCATAACGGCGGCGCGAACGTGATGGTCGTGACCAAGCTGCGCATTGGCGATGCGAACACCATGATGGCGGAGGGCGGTATACAGGCGGCCGATAAGGCAAACGATTCCCCGGCGATCCACTATCTTGACGCGCTTGGCGGCGGACACTATGCCAATAAACCGGAGCTGCTGAAAAAGCTTGTGACAGAGGGGCCGGGGGCAGTCAAATGGCTCAACGACCTCGGCGTGATGTTCGATAAAGCGCCGGACGGCACGATGATCACGACGCACGGCGGCGGTACATCCCGCAAGCGCATGCACGCTGCGCGAGACTATTCAGGTGCGGAAATCATGCGCGTACTGCGTGACGAGGTGTGGAACCGTGGAATTCCCGTCGTTGATTTTACGGCGGCGGTAGAGCTGATTTTGGACGAGGACGGCAGGGCGGCAGGCGCCGTTTTGCAGAACATGGAAACGGGTGAATACCGGATCGCACGCGCAAAGACCGTTATACTCGCGACGGGCGGCGCGGGACGGCTGCACTATCAGGGCTTCCCGACTTCAAACCATTATGGGGCAACGGCGGATGGGCTTATTCTTGCCTATCGTGTGGGAGCGAAGCTTCTATATGCGGACACCCTGCAATACCATCCGACGGGCGTAGCGTTTCCGGAACAGATATTCGGTGCGCTCGTGACGGAAAAAGTGCGTTCGCTCGGCGCGATGCTCATCAACTCGGAGGGCGAGGCGTTCATGCATCCGCTGGAAACGCGCGACGTTGCGGCCGCTTCTATCATTCGCGAATGCAAGGCGCGTGGAAAGGGCGTGGAAACGCCGGAGGGCTGCGGCGTATGGCTCGACACGCCGATGATCGATATGATCCACGGAGAGGGCACGCTTGAAAAGCGTATCCCGGCGATGCTCCGTATGTATCTGAAATACGATATCGACATGCGCAAGGTACCGATCCTCGTCTATCCGACGCTGCATTATCAGAACGGCGGGATCGATATCACGGTGGACGGCCAGAGCGGTGTAGAGAACCTGTTCGTTGCGGGCGAGGCTGTAGGAGGGATACACGGCCGGAACCGGTTGATGGGCAATTCTCTGCTGGACGTGATCGTGTTCGGTCGGAACGCGGGGCAGAATGCTTCGGCTAAAGCGAAAACCGTAAAGAACGGCAAGCTGACGCTCCGGCATATAGAAGCCTATGCAAAAGAAATGGAGGAGGCCGGTATCGTAAGCGATAAGGTATCGCCTCTGCTTCTGCCGACCTATACGCATGGCCGCGCAAAATGGCAGGCAGAAAAATAAAAAATCAAAAACCGTCCGGCAAGGACGGTTTTTTGGTTATCATGATAAATAGGAGACATAAGGAGGAAACAGTCTATGCAGGCGCAGATCACCTATCTTGACAACAGCGGCTTCGCCGTAAGGGAGAAACACCGGTTTTTGATTTTCGACTGCTGGAACCAGAGGCCGGGGAATGGAAGACAGGGACTTGCGGGCGGCGTGATCGCTCCGGAGGAGCTTGCGGACGAGCAGGTCGCCGTATTTGTTTCCCATGCCCACGGAGACCACTATGATCCTGCGGTTTTCAATTGGGAAGAGAAGATAGCAGATATCCGCTATATACTTTCTGACGATATTGCTCCGCATGCAGGCGCGCTCATGGCTGCTCCGCATGAGACCTATACGCTTGACGGGATGACGATAGAAACGCTGCGGTCTACGGACGAAGGGGTTGCGTTCCTTGTAGAGACGGACGGGCTTACAGTCTATCATGCGGGCGATCTCAACTGGTGGCACTGGGAAGGGGAAGCTCCGCAATGGAACGCGGAGATGGCCCGTGCCTATCAAGCGGAGATCGGACGTTTACAGGGAAAACGCATCGATATCGCGTTTATCCCCGTCGATCCCCGGCTGGAGGAGAGCATGCTGCTCGGGATCGAATATTTTATGGAGCATGTGGGTGCAAAAATGGTGATTCCCATGCATTATGGCAGTGCAGGAGCGAAAGCGGCGCATGCATTGCGGACATCAAGGATACTGGCTCCTTTCCGCGGGCGGATGATTATGCCGCTTACACGGGGTCAAACAGTCCTTTTTGAGAAGAAGGAACAATAAAAGCGTAGCTGCCGGCGTGCTTGTATCGGCCGGGAGCATTGTGTTATACTGAAAAAAACGGAAAAGGGGTGTCTATGATGGGAAAGGTAATACAGGTAGCGGAAGCGGCAAAAGCCGCAAAATCAGCGATGAACCGTCTGAATACAATAGAAAAGAACAGGATACTCGAGGCAATGGCGGCGGGACTCCTGTCCCATACGGAAGAGATCATGAAGCAAAATGCGCTTGATGTAGATGCGGCACGCGAAAAAGGCAGGACGCCTGCGCTCATTGACCGTCTGGCGCTCGATAAAAAGAGGATACAGGCAATGGCGCAGGGACTTCGGGACGTTGCGGAGCTGCCCGACCCGATCGGCGAGATCATTCATGCGACGAAACGCCCGAACGGGCTTTTGATCGCGAAGCAGCGTGTGCCGATGGGCGTGATTGGCATCATTTATGAAGCGCGCCCGAATGTTACGGCGGATGCGGTCGGCCTGTGCCTCAAAACGTCGAACGCCGTCGTTTTAAAGGGGGGAAGCGAGGCGATCCATTCCAACACGGCGATCGCGGATATTCTGATACGCGCAGGCGAGGCGGCAGGCATGCCGAAAGGGGCAGTTGGCCTTATTACAGATACGTCACGGGAGGCTGTTGCCGAAATGATGAAGCTGAACGATTTGATTGACGTGCTCATTCCGCGCGGGGGCGGCGGGCTGATCCGGTCGGTGGTACAGAACGCCACGATTCCCGTTATCCAGACGGGAGTAGGAAACTGCCATATTTATGTGGACAAAACGGCAGATCTCGATATGGCGGTCTCTATCACGGTCAATGCGAAAACCTCCCGCCCGGCAGTGTGCAATGCGGCGGAAAGCCTGCTTGTACATAGGGAGGTCGCGGCGGAATTTTTACCCAAAGTGTTCCGCGCCCTAAAAGATAAAGGGGTGGAAATACGCGGGGATGAAATGTGCCGGAAATACGGCGCAGCGGCAGCCGCTCCTGAAGATTATGATACGGAGTATCTCGACTATATTATTTCCGTAAAGGTCGTGGACGATGTAGACGCGGCGATCGAGCATATCAATCTTCATGGAACAGGGCATTCGGAAGCAATCGTGACAAACGATTACCGCAATGCAGAGCGCTTTAAGGCGGATGTAGATGCGGCGGCAGTATATGTGAACGCCTCCACTCGTTTCACTGATGGATTTGAATTCGGCTATGGCGCGGAGATCGGTATTTCTACGCAAAAGCTCCACGCGCGCGGACCGATGGGGCTTGCGGAGCTTACCACGACAAAATATGTGATCGATGGAGACGGACAGATACGGTAGGAGGTACGACAAAATGGATAATGAAACTTTGATACCGGATTTAGAGCCGGAAGCGGAAAAGTTATTTTTAAAAAGAGTTCGGCAGCATAAGATCATGGGCTGCGTGATAGCGTGCTGTATGATCGTTCTTGGTATATGGCTGCTGATTATGCCGGAAAGCGTAAGCTTTGCGGTCAACTACACGGTCGCCATAGGCGTTTTACTCATGGGGATATACGAAGTGATAGCCTTTTTTCGGACAGAGCAGTCTTTCCGCAATGAGGCTACCCTTGCGAGTGGTGTGATATTTATTCTCATGGGAGCGGTGATCGTAGCGTTTTCTATGGGAGATGTGGCCAGTCAAATCACCATGATGGGGATATTCACGACTGTACTTGGATTTTTTGCGCTATATAGGGGTATCATGGGATTTTTTTCATACGGAAGATTCAAAAAAATGGATGCGAAAGATACGGGCTGGCTTCTAACAAGCGGCATATTGAATGCAGCAGTCGGTATACTGATGGTATTTCTTCCATTTACCGGTCTTGTTTCGGTTGCGATCGTACTCGGCGTTTATCTGATCGTGGCAGGGACCGCGCTTTTGGCAGAGGCGGTTTCCGGTAAGATCGCACGAAAACACTGATGGCAGGACAAAACAAAAAGCCGCTGAAAGCGGCTTTTTTGATTAATATTTATACCTTGCCATGAACATTGATCAAAAACGTGAAGCAGGAAGATATATATGGCATGATGGATAAGAAAGGGCTTTTCTATACCATAGGAGCATTTTATGTTATAATAAACCATATTAATCAAGAGAGCGGGAGTGATCATTCATGGCTAAATTATGGGGCGGACGGTTTGAACAGAGTACGGACGAATTTGCAGAGGGCTTCCAGTCCTCGATCGGCTTTGACAGCCGCATGTACCGCGAGGATATCATGGGCAGCATTGCACATGCAAAAATGCTTGGTGCACAGAGGATCATTCCAATAGAGGATGCAGAGCAGATCGTAGAAGGGCTGAAATCTATTCTTGAAGATATCGATGCCGGCCGGGTGGAATTTTCGGTGCACGATGAGGATATCCACATGAATGTGGAGCGGCTGCTGACGGAAAGGATTGGCGACACGGGCAAGAAGCTGCATACGGGCCGCAGCCGGAACGATCAGGTCGCTACGGATTTCAGATTATATATGAAACGTATGGCAGACGAGACGATTGGGAAGCTGACGCAGCTTTGCAGTACGCTTGTGGACATCGCGGAGGAAAATACGGATACTATCATGACAGCGTATACGCATTTGCAAAAGGCGCAGCCGACGACGCTCGGACACTATATGATGGCATATTTTGAAATGTTCTACCGGGACATCCAACGCTTTGCAGACTGTAAAAAACGTACCGATATTCTGCCGCTCGGCGCAGGTGCACTATGCGCGACCACCTATCCGATCGACAGGGAAATGGCGGCAAGGGAGCTTGGTATGTCCGGTATCACGCGTAACAGCCTCGACGCCGTTTCGGACCGCGATTTTGCGATCGAATACCTGTCAGCGGCGTCAGTCTGCATGATGCATCTTTCGCGGCTGTGCGAGGAGATCATTTTGTTCTCTACGAACGAATATGGAACGCTCCGGCTTTCGGACGCCTATTCCACCGGCTCGAGCATCATGCCACAGAAGAAAAACCCCGATATGGCGGAGCTCATCCGTGGGAAAACGGGCAGAGTATATGGCGATCTGATGACCCTGCTGACAGTTATGAAAGGGCTGCCGCTCGCTTATAACAAAGATATGCAGGAGGACAAGGAATGTGCTTTCGACGCGGCAGATACCTTAAAAGCATGCCTTGAAGTGATGAATGGTATGCTGAAGACGGCGGAATGGAACAAAGAGCGTCTGAGAGCGGGCGCAGGACTTGGTTTTACGAACGCTACGGATGCAGCGGACTATTTTGTGAAAAACGGAATGGCGTTCCGGGATGCGCACGCAGTGGTAGGGCATCTGGTTTTATATTGTGAGCAGCACGGAAAAGCGCTCGACGAGCTTTCGCTGGATGAGATCAGACAGTTTGCACCAGACGCGCGGGAGGACATTTATGATGCGATCAGTCTCGAAACATGCGTCAATACGCGCAGCGTACCGGGAGGCCCGGCTCCGGATATGGTACGCGAGCATATACGGCAGGCCAAAATGCTGCTTGGAGACTTATGAGGAGGCCGTGTGAGATGAACAGGATGGGGAGGAAAAAAGAATGAGCCTGAAAAAGGTAACCTGTTTCGCTGTCGCACTGATCTGCTTCTCAGTTTTTGCTGCGGGATGCGCGGGGGAGAGCGGACCCGCGCCGTCTGAAGCGCCGAGGCCGTCCGCGTCACCCGAGAGGACAAAAGAGCCGGAAGCCACGGCGGCTCCGTCTCCGACGCCTACGCCCTATACGGAACTTCGGGAAGGGGCGCAGGGAGAAATGGTACGGAAGCTTCAGGAAGCGCTGATGGAGCTTGGATATCTTGCGCAGGACAAAGCAACGGATTATTATGGCTCGCTGACACGCGCCGCAGTCGTGACATTCCAGCGCCAAAATGGATTGCAGGCGGATGGGATCGCGGGGGAAGAAACACAGGAGCTTCTTTATTCCGGAAATGCAGCGGAATGTGAACCCTTTTCGCTGCTTGCCCCTACGGTAGGAATGAGCTTTGAAGAATTGGTCATGAGCGACGACGGCACGCGCGATCAATATCCGGAGGGATATCCGGAGCCGGGAACCTACAAAATCATCGTAGATATCGAGCATCAGGTCACAATGGTTTATACGAAGGATGAGAATGGAGAGTATACGGTTCCGGTAAGATATATGCTGTGCTCTACAGGGAAAGACGACTGCACGCCCAAGGGTACATTTAAAATGGACAATTACCGCGTACGCTTCAGCCAGTTTGCACGGGATAAAACGTACGGACAGTATTGGTCGCAGATACGCGGCGCGATCTATTTCCATACGATCCTATATGAGGAATTTGATACCTCTACCTATATTGAGGAGGTATGGGAAAAGCTCGGAACAGCAGATTCCCATGGCTGTATTCGTCTGACAGTTCCGGATGCAAAATGGATCTGGTTCAATATTGCACCGGGAACGGAATGTGTCGTTCGAGACGGCGACCCGGACGATGATGTGACGGCTTCTATCCGTGAGCGGCTTGTGCTTGCCGCGCTGCCGGAGGAACGGCCGGATATCGAACCGCAGGATATCCCAAATACGGATAATTGGAGCATAGAGGATGTAGCGCACGATATACCCTTTGTGCAAGGGTCGCAGGATTGATGGAAGCTGCGGTGCCCGGAAACACATATATCAGCAAAAAAGCCCTGAACTCAGGGCTTTTTTGTCTGAGGGCAATAGCAAAATAAAAAGCGTATGATATAGTCTCCCGCCTGTCAAGGCGTCTATTTTTCAGAAAACAGGCACATTTCGATTGGATTATTCTCTTTATAATATTTTTATTCAGCATAGAATATTTAAACCAATACTATTTTTTTACAAAAAATGATTGACATTTAAAAATGTATAGGATATTATTAAGATACAACTTAGTTATGTAATATTAAAAAGTAAAGTGAAACAAAGCTTACAAATTCAAAAAAGCAAGTGAAAAATAAAATTTGAAAGGAAATAAGTCCTTAAATATTTATATTGAATTATAAATTATAGATTTTTGACCACAAAAAAACATGCCTAAAAAGCATGTCAAAACACTTATCTATCAGTAATAATATTGGACAATATCTCTGGTCAAAAATCTATCAAAAAAATGCCGGAATAAACCAATATACGCATCTGAGGCATGGAGGTCCTTCGCACGCAAAGCAGACAATAATTGAAAATCAGGCCTGTATAGGTGTATTTCGTGATGCTTTTTTGAGAAACGGGAACGAACGGATGATACCGGCGAAGCCGGTTAATCAATATAAGACACAGCTCAGTGTCAGAAAAAATAACATGTGGGAGGGAAAATTATGAAAAAAGTCTTGGTATTAGTCTTAGCGGTTCTTCTGATGGTAACGGTTTTCGGATGTTCTGCGGCTCCGGCGGAGGAAAGTAACGGTACGGATACGTCGACTCCGTCGGAAGCGGCAGGGGAGGCTGCTTCTGACGGAACTTCGGAGGAAAACGGAGCGGACGGCAAAACACTGAAATTCGGTTATGTTACCAGCGATATGTCTCATGAATGGTATCAGAACATTGTAAAGGGCGCACAGCAGCGGGCAGAAGAACTTGGCATAGAACTGGTTACGGCAGATGCTGCGATGGATGCGGGCAAAGAGGTTACGCAGTTGGAGAATATGCTGACATCTGGCGTTGATGCGCTTTTGATTACTCCGGTTGACGCAAAATCGCTTGTAACGGTCATTAATGCAGCCAAGGAGCAGGGGGTACCGGTTATTTGCGAATCCAACGTAGTGGAAGGAGCTACAACAACAGTTGGAATTGACAGCGTGGAAGGTGGCCGTCAGGCAGGAAAATGGCTGGCAGAATACGCGACGGAAAACAATATTGATCCGAAGATATTAGTAGTAGGCATGCCGCAAAATGAAGATTGCAGGGAGCGTGTACAGGGCTTCAAGGAAGCATTGGATGAATCAGGTATCCAGTATGAGATTGCGCAGGAAGTAGATGGACAAGGGGCGAAGGAGACGTCACTTGAAGTTTCACAGGATGCGCTCACGGCACATCCGGAGATCAATGTGATTTTCGGAATCAACGATAACGCGACGACAGGCGGCATGGCGGCCTATAAGGAAGCGGGACTTGATGAAAGCAAGCTGACGGCGATCGGCTTTGGCTTCGAGGGCGTTGCAGGCCGTACGGCGCTTCTTGCCGATGGACCGTATAAAGCTGCTGTGGCAATGTTCCCGGATTTCATGGGGCAGAGGTTGGTCGATACGGCTTATGAAGTCGTGAACGGAGGAGAGGTTTCTGAACGGACATGGTCTGGTTCGACGATTATCACACTCGACAATTTTTCGGATTATTACACGGAAGAAAACGGGGAATATATCACCAATTTTGAAGCGATCGAAGCGCTGATTGAAGAGTAAAGAATCGCAATAGAAATGGGGCTTGCCGGTGCCGGGCAATAGCTGTTCCGGCATCGGCAACAGCCCGCTGAAAGGAATGAAAATATGAACAGCCAAAAAACAACAGCGAAAAGTGTATTTTCAAAAATAAAGGATTCTGATATTCTTTTCCTTGTCATCGCGCTGATCGTACTGTGCGTCATTATGTCGCTGACATCGCAGGTATTTTTATCGGAACGGAATATTATGAACATGCTCCGGCAGGTATCTCTGACGGCGGTCTGTGGATTCGGGCTTACGATGGTAATATTGCTTGGCGAGATCGATCTTTCGGTCGGTTCGCAGCAGGCGATCGCAGGCCTTTGCTCGGTTGTTACGCTGAATGCAACGGGCAGCATTGCACTTGCCGTTCTTGCGGCGCTTGCAGCAGGCGCCGGTGTTGGAGCGCTTAACGGATTCTTAGTGGCAAAAGGAAAAATGAATTCTCTGATCGTAACGCTTGGCACGATGACGATCTGGAGGGGGGTAGCAATGGTCACTACGGACGCGGTTTCCATACAGGCAGCTTATCCGGATTTCCAAACTTTGGGTACAGGTTATGTAGGGCCGATACCGAATGGTGTTATCATCATGGCAATACTGTTTGTAGCGATCTGGTATATCCTGCGGCATACGACATTCGGCCGCTATATCTATGCGATTGGGGGAAATCAGGAAGCGTCGAAATTAGCCGGACTGCCGGTGGACCGCATGAGGATCACGGTATATATCATCAGCGGTGTACTCACTATGCTTGCAGGCGTATTGCTTGCCTCACGGATGTCATCGGCACAGCCATCTGCCGGAGACGGTTTTGAAATGACGGTGATCGCCGCAATCATTTTGGGCGGTGTTTCACTGAACGGAGGGATTGGCGGTATTGGAGGCGCGTTTATCGGCATGCTGATCCTTGGGGTATTGGAAAATGGACTTACCCTATTGGACGTTTCATCCTTCTGGCAGAATATCGCAAGAGGTATCGTGATTATTCTGGCCGTTTATCTTGACGAAGTTCGTAAAGCGCGGCTGGCAAAGAAAATTGTACAGGAGCAGAAGGACCATCTGAAAAAAGAGGGAATAGCGGCATGAAAAATACACCTGTCATTGAAATTGCGGATATGCACATGATTTTTCCGGGCGTACATGCGCTGAAGGGAGTCAGCTTCGACCTCTATGCGGGAGAGGTGCATGCACTGGTCGGTGAAAACGGCGCGGGGAAATCGACGCTGATCAAAATACTTTCAGGAGTCTATCAGCGCTCGCGTGGAAAATATCTTATAAATGGGAAAGAAGCGAAGATATGTCATCCCCTTGACGCGATCAAAGAGGGAATCAGCGTCATCTATCAGGAATTAAATCTTGTATCAAGTTTATCGGCGGCGGAAAATATTTTTTTCGGACGTCTTCCCGCAAAGGGCGGCCGGGTCCAGTGGAAAAAGCTTTATGACGAGTCGCGAAAATATATGGAAATGGTAGGGCTTTCGATCAGTCCGCGGACAAAAGTACAGTATCTCAGTATTGCGGAACAGCAGCTCGTTGAGATCGCAAAGTCGCTTTCCTTGGGGGCTAAAATTATTATTATGGACGAACCGACTTCTGCGTTGAGCCCGAAAGAAGTGGAAAGCCTGTTCAAGATCATCGCACAGCTGAAGGAAAAAGGAGTTTCTATCATCTATATTTCACATAAGCTGGATGAGATTTTTGAGATCGCCGACCGAATCACAGTATTTAAGGACGGCGCAGTCGTAGGAACGAAATATCCGGAAGAGTTGAATGAAGAACAGCTGATCGAAATGATGGTTGGCAGAAAGATGGAAGATATCTTCCCGGACCGTAACGCAAATCTGGGGGAAGTGCTGCTTGACGTAAAGGGACTGACAACAGAGAAAGTGACGGATATCTCATTCCATGTGAGACGCGGAGAAATCGTAGGCTTCTCCGGATTGATGGGGGCGGGCCGCACAGAAATGACGATGGCGCTTCTCGGCATGGATAAACGGTTAGAAGGCAGCGTAGTATTGGATGGAAAGGAAATACCGCCGAATTCTCCGCTGATTGCCCGGGAATCGGGAATGGGCCTCGTGGTAGAGGATAGAAGAAAAGGCGGTATCCTGCCGAATATGAGCGTAAAAAGCAATATGACGATCGTTTCGTTGAATCAAGTGACAAAAGGGATCAGTATTTCAAGAACGGGAGAGGAAGATGTGGTTCGGGATATGATACAGCGTCTGAAAATCAAAACGCCCACGATGAACCAGCTTATTCCAAAGCTCTCGGGCGGAAACCAGCAAAAGGTCTTGCTTGCCCGCTGGCTTATGAAAAGAAATCTAAAAGTACTTGTGATCGACGAACCAACGCGGGGGATCGATGTTGGAGCAAAAGCGGAGATCTATTCGCTGATGAACGATCTTGCCGGGCAGGGCCTCGCGATCATTATGGTCTCGTCCGAGCTTCCGGAAATACTGGGAATGTGCGATAGAGTATATGTCATGAAGAGTGGCAAAATCACAGGAGAGTTTAACAGGGAAGAAGCTTCCGAAGCCGCGCTGCTGGAGAAAGCCATCCATTGATCTTTGACATTTGTGAAATTATACAGAAGTGGGGTAGTGAGGCATGAACAATGATGCGAAAATATTAAAGGAGCTCGGAAAGAAGATCGCCGAGATCGCCCATTTGCCGGTGCAGAATGAGAAGAAGGAATTGTGGCGGAAAAATAATGACCTTGAGCCAGTCCGGCCAATGGTATATATCGATCAGCTTCCATGGCACGAGCTTGGCAAAAGCGATGAACTGAAAAACCGGTGTGAGGATGAGTTTTTACGGACGGTGGAAACGGGATTGCTGCAAATGCTCTATCGCTGGCGGCATTTTCCATGCGATATGGTGGTGGAAAACAGATTGGATATCCCGCACGAAATACACAATCTCGATTATGGGATCCATATCATGGAGGATGTGCGGCAAACGGACGAATCTAACGACATCGTTTCCCATAAATATGTAGATCAGATCGATACGCCGGAAAAGCTGGAAATGCTGAAAGCAGATAAAATATGGGTAGACCATAAACTGGACGAGGAGCATTTTGAACGGTGCAGCGAAATTTTTGACGGGATACTCCCGGTGCGGTTCTCAGGCGTACAGATCCATGCGGGCGTATGGGATAGGATCGCGCAGATGAAGCCTGCTGAAGCGATCCTGTGGGACATTATCGACCGGCCGGATTTTGTGAAGGATATCGTCAGAAAATTTGTAGAACTGACAGAGGCAACGCTTACTCAGTGCGAAGAACAGGGGCTTCTGGATCCAGAGGCACAATATGTCCATTGCACGGGCGCCTATACAGATGACCTCCCAAAGCAACAGGGGGAAAAAGCAATGGCAAAGAATGTATGGGCGTTCGGTATGGCGCAGATATTCTCAACGGTTTCGCCGGATATGCATAATGAGTTTGAAATAGAGCTCGTAAAGCCGCTTTATGAAAAATTCGGGCTTCTGTATTACGGATGCTGTGAGCCGCTGGAGAATAAGATAGATATTGTGCGGAAGCTGAGTAATGTGCGAAAGATATCCGTCAGCCCGTGGGCGGACGCAAACAAGAGTGCGGAACACATGGGAGCAGATTATGTAATGTCTTTCAAGAGTAATCCGTCTTATATTGCGACAGGGGAATTTGACGAGGAATGTGTGGAAAAAAATATTCGGGGAGCGATCTGCGCGGCAAAAGAAAACGGAACACCTGTGGAGATTATCCTGAAAGATGTGAGTACGGTCTCCTATCATCTGTCGCACATCGACCGCTGGGAGAAAACAGCGATGAAGATCGTGGAGGAAGGATAAAACTCAAATAATAATGAAACAAGCGCCGAAAGGTGCTATACTGAGGATAGAATCATGATATCGATGGGCGGAAAAATACGATATGGTAAAAAGAAAAAGCAACATTGTGGTTGGAAGCTCAGGACTTATTAAATCGATCAATAAGAAAAATGTCCTGAATACGATCAAAAGAAGCGAGATGATTTCCCGCGCGGAGATATCAAGGGAAGTGAAGCTTACGATGCCGACAGTCATGCGCATATCGGAAGAACTGATTCAGGATGGTCTTGTGTGCGAAGTCGGCAAAGGGGTTTCCACAGGCGGCCGAAAACCGAATCTTTTAAGCATTGTTCCGAATGGAAGATATTTTTTAGGAACTGTTATCCAAAAAAACATACAAAGCATTGTTGCGAATATGTCAGGAGACATTCTCTCGTCTTATCGGCGCGATATCGATTATTCGGGCGGAGAAGATAAAATATTGGCACAGCTGGAGCAATGCATGGAAGAAGCTGTGCGGATGAGCGGGCTGACAGAAAATGATATCTCCTATTCTGGGATCGGAACGCCCGGTATGGGCTTTAAATATACGGAACAGGCAAGCGACGATGTGTTTTCCTATTGGGCCACAAAAAGGATGGACTTTTTTAAGGAGAAGGGGCATTTCAAATGGCCGACAGTCGTGGAGAACGTAGCAAAGCTCGGCGCGCTGGGAGAATTGGAATATGGGATCGGCAAGAACCTTGACGACTATTTATATATTTTTGCCGATTATGGAATCGGCATGGGACGGGTAAAAGGCGGAAAACTGGACGTTGGAAACAGCGGAGTCGCAGGAGAGCTTGGGCACATGTCCATTGATTTCAATGGACGGGATTGCTATTGCGGAAACAGGGGATGTCTGGAAAGCTATTGCTCCATCAACGCTCTGCTGAAAGAATACAGGCGTGAAAAGATGATGAATGGGAGCGCGGAGGGGGCAGGCTATGGCCTCCAGACAATCGAGGATGCCGCCGGACAGGGCGATCCCGTTGCGGAAGAAGTGTTAAAACGAGTCGGCAGCTGGCTGGGGATCGGATTAGCGAACGTCGTGAATATTTATAATCCGGGAGCGATCATACTCGGAGGCGAACTGGAACGAAGGTTTCCGCTGTATGTTCAAAGCACAAGCGAAACAATGATGAAGAATATTTTTATGGATAAAAGCAGAAATATAAAAGTGCTTGCCGGAACGATAGAAAAACCAATGGAAGCCTTGGGCGCAGTTGCCTTGGCGATCGAAGCCTATTTTGAAAAATATTGCAGCGATAAAACAAAATAAACAGTAAAGCATCTATCGGAAAAATATGCGCGGGAAACGCATATTGGTTTTGTGTACCTTAATTCCGGAAAAAGCAGAAAGAGAAATGGAGCAAAAATGTCACGGATAGAAAACTTCAGAGAAACGATGCGGCACAGAAAGCCGTCGGATCTGGTACTGGATTTAGGCGGGAATCCGCTTTCGGGACTGGAAGGAAAAAGCCATGAAAATTTAATGAATTTGTTTGGATTTACGAATCGGCCGAAGGAACGGTATCTTTTTGGAAAAATCGGCCGAATCGACGAGAGGATTTTGCAGTGTATGGATATTGATACGCGCTCCGTAGGCGAAATTTTGCATCCGGAACACTCGCAGTTCCGGTTTCTGACGGAAGATACTTATATTGACGAATGGGGGATCAAGCGCAAATTTACCGGAACGTATTGGGATATAGTGGATCCGCCGCTGAAAGGAGCATCGGCAGATGATCTGGATTCTTATTTTTTCCCGGACGCCGAAAGTATAGACCGAAGCCTCATCGGCGCTATGGCGGCGGAAGCAAAAAAGCTGTGGGAAAGCGGGGAATATGTGGTCTGCGCGGAGCATCCGGTCTACGGGATATTTGAATTAGGCTGTTGGTTATGCGGATTTGACGATTTTCTGATGCGCCTTTTCCTTGATGAAGGCTTTGTCAGAAAGCTGTTCGATAAAATACTGGAATACCAGAAAAAGGTGATCGATCTTTACTATGGAGCATTGGGCGGCTATATCCACTATACTTCGAGCGGAGATGACTTTGCGATGCAGAGTGATCTTTTTATGCCGCCGCAAACCTTTCAAAAACTGGTCAAGCCTTATCTGAAAGAAAGAATAGACTATACAAAACGTTATACCGATGCGTATTTTCTGCATCATTCGTGCGGAAACGTCTACAAGATCATCGGTGACCTGATCGAAATCGGCGTTGAGATATTAAATCCGATCCAGCCGGTTTCGGAGGAAATGTCTCCTTCTTGGCTGAAACAGAATTACGGAAAACAGATCGTATTCCATGGCGGGATCGATACACAGGAGTTACTGAATTTCGGCTCGGCGGCGCAGATTGATGAGTCTGTCCATCAAACGGTCGAGATATTGGATCGGGATGGAGGATATATTTTTGCGGCGGCGCACAACATACAGGACGATGTTCCGCCGGAAAATATTGTAACGATGTTTCATGCAGCAAGAAAATATGGAAGGAAACAATGAAATGAGCAGGAAAGGATCTATACGGAATATACTGGACCAGCTGCTTCAAAGATACCCTGTACTGCGTGAGAATGAACAAGAGCTTCTCGCAGCTTATGAGATACTGATAAACTGTTTTGAAAGTGACGGAAGATTGTTTGTTTGCGGAAACGGCGGGAGCGCGGCGGACGCACTGCACATTGCCGGCGAATTGATGAAACGGTTTATCCTGCCGCGAAAAACAGATGAGGCGTTTCGAAAGGAGTTTGCGCGGCTCTATCCGAAGGAGGCGCAAAGATACGGGGAATTTCTGGAAGGGGCGCTTCCTGTTTATGCGTTGGTGGAGAATGCATCGCTCAGTACGGCGTTTGCCAACGACGTCAGCCCGGAGCTCACATTTGCACAGCAGGTGTATGGTTACGGAAGAAAAAACGATGTTCTGCTTGGAATTTCAACCTCCGGCAATGCGAAGAATGTAACGCTTGCAGCAGAAGTAGCGAAAGCGAAAGGCATGAAAGTCATCAGTCTGACAGGTAAGACAGGTGGAAGCCTGAAAGAGATCGGAGACACGGCGGTCTGCGTACCGGAAAAGGAAACCTATTTGATACAAGAACTGCATCTTCCTGTTTACCATGCGTTGTGCCGGATGATCGAGGTCCATTTTTGGGAGAAAGACGATATATGAAAAACATTTTAGGGTTTGATATAGGAGGAACGAAATGTGCTGTCCTGCTTGGCCGGGTGTCAGGGCAAAGCGTGGATTTTTTAGGGCGCAGTTTTTTTGGGACGAAGGATACAAGCGGGGCAGACGACGCGATTAGCGTGATGCTCGAAGAAGCGGAAGCGATTCTGCAAAATAATGGTTTGACACACAAAGATATCGATGCGGCCGGAATCAGCTGCGGAGGCCCGCTCGATTCCAAAAGAGGCGTAATACTTTCGCCGCCTAATTTGCCCGGATGGGACCGTATTCCTATTGCAGAACGAATAGAGAGCCATTTTGGGGCGCCGGTACGAATACAAAACGATGCCAATGCGGGGGCGCTGGCAGAATGGCGGTTTGGCGCGGCGCAAAACGCGAACAATGCAATTTTTATTACCTTTGGAACCGGATGCGGAGCGGGATTGATACTGGACGGCAGGCTGTACAGCGGAACGAACGATATGGCGGGCGAATGCGGTCATATACGTCTAAGCGCAGTCGGCCCGGTCGGCTATGGAAAGGCGGGCTCTATGGAAGGCTTTTGCAGCGGCGGCGGCATTGCCCAGCTTGCAGATATGGTAGCGCGGGAACATCTGCAAAGCGGGCGGAGCACTGCATACTGTGAAGGCTTGGACAGCATTGAGCACATAGATGTTAAAAAGGTCGCTGAAGCAGCCCGGAAAGGAGATGCAGCAGCATGCAAAACATTCCGGCTGGCCGGCGAATATCTGGGAAGAGGGCTTTCCATATTGGTAGATTGCCTGAATCCGGAAGTGATCGTGCTTGGAGGGATATTCGGACGGTGCCACGATCTTCTCGTGCCGCCGATGGAAGCAGTCCTGAAAGATGAAGCACTGGAACGCGCACTCTCTGTGTGCCGGATCGTTCCGGCGCAGCTTGGAGAAGCGATCGGAGATTATGCGGCCATAGCGGCCTCGGGTATAAGCGATGCGTAAGTAGCGCAGATCCGTTAGAATAGCTTTTTGACCTTGAAATAATGACGGCTCACCTCAGTGGGAGGAGGATGCACACTATGAGAGGAAAACAAATAGTCGAATCGATCTATCGGGATAGGCAGCCGGAAAATAACGGTTTTTGGCTGGGAAACCCTTCAGAAAAAGCCAAGCGGCTTTATTGTACTTATTTTGACATCAGAGAGGAAGCGCTGACGGAAATCGAAAAACGGAATTTGAAGAACAGCGTACTGACCACGGAAAAGATCGGAAAGGCAGATATAGAGCTTGCAAAAGCCCTGAACAGCGACCTGCTGTGGTTTTCCCCCGAGACCGACCCGGGTGCATGGCGGCATCCGGATGGAAAACCGATGTGGGATTGTTTTCGTGAAAAAAGAATGAGTCTCGGGCAGAACGGCGTTTTTGCAGAAACGGAAGATGTTGCGGAAGTAGAGGCTTTTGACTGGCCCGACCCGAAGTATCTGGATTTTACGCAAACGATGCGCAATATCGATTATGCGGCTGAAACGGGGCTTGCCGTTTTCGGTGGGATGTGGTGCCCGTTTTTCCACGTTGCCTGCGACTTTTTTGGTATGGAGAATTATTTTATTAAAATGCACACGGATCCAAACGTCGTATTAGCGGCAACGGAACGCATCACAGAATTTTATCTTGAGGCAAACAAACGGTGTTTTGACGCCATGGGAAATCGGCTGACATCGGCGTTTTTCGGAAACGACCTCGGCAGTCAGCTTTCGCTTCTCGTAAGTAATGAATTTTTTGATAGATTTATTGCGCCGTTCATGAAAAAATTGATCGAACAGATGAAATCTTATGGCTTAAAGGTAACAATGCATTCCTGCGGAGCGGTTTTTGATATTATCCCGCGGCTTATCGATCTTGGGATCGACGCGCTCCATCCGCTCCAAGCGAAGGCGGCGAATATGCAGCCGGAAAAGCTCGCGAGAGAATTTAAAAACGATTTGGTATTCATCGGCGGGGTTGATACACAGGAGCTGCTTCCCTTTGGAACGCCGCAGGAAGTAAAGGATGAAGTGCACAGGCTGAAAGATATTTTTGGAAGCCGTTATATCGTATCTCCAAGCCATGAAGCGCTTCTTGAAAATGTCAGCATAGAAAATGTGGTCGCTATGAGCGAAGCGGCTGCGGAATAAATACCCCGTAAGCATGAGAAATAATAAGGCGGGAAGAAAACCATTCAAGCAATCAAAGGAGGGAAAAATGAAGTTTCAGCCGGACTATCATAATATTGTCGATGCAGCGACAAACAAAAAACCGAAACGTATTCCGCTGTATGACCATATCATTGCGGATGAAGTAATGGAAGCGGTTTTAAAAGCTGATTTTGCCTCGCTGATCAAAAACGAGAGGAAGGAAGAATACTTCAAACAGTACACCCGTTTTTTTCTAAAGATGGGTTATGACACGGTTTCGTTCGAGCAATGTATTACAAAGATACTGCCGGGCGGCGGGGCGTTATATTGCCATGCCGATCCGGCCATCAAGAGCTTTGAAGAGTTCAAAAATTATCCATGGGATATACTTGCAGACCGTTATTTTGAGGCGTTTTCCAACGACTTTCAGACCCTCGGAAAGGTTATGCCGGACGGTATGAAGGCGATCGGCGGACCCGGAAATGGGGTGTTTGAGATCGTACAGGACCTATGCGGATATGAAGGCCTGTGCTATATAGCGGCTGACGACCCGGCGCTGTATTGCGGGATATTCGAAAAAACGGCCGATCTGATGATGGAAATTTGGAAGAGATTTTTGGAATGCTTTTCAGACAGCTATTGTGTTTGCAGATTTGGCGACGACCTCGGATTCCGTTCGCAGACGCTGCTTTCCGCCCCGGATATCAGAAAATTACTGATACCGCAGTATAAGCGCCTGATTGCACAGATACATGCGTTTGAAAAACCATTTTTATTGCACAGCTGCGGATGCATTTTTGACGTTATGGATGATTTGATCTGCGAAGCGGGAATCGACGCTAAGCATTCCAACGAGGATGCGATCGCCCCGTTCCATGTGTGGGTCGAAAGATATGGACGGAAAATCGGCAATTTCGGCGGGATAGACACCGATGTGCTGTGCCGGGAGTCTCTGGAGGAAATACGCGGCTATGTAGAAAATGTATTCCGTGAAAACGCGGGAAAACAAGGCGGGATCGCCTTTGGCTCCGGCAATTCTATTCCGGATTATGTACCAAAGGACGGGTATTTGACTATGGTGAATACACTGCGCTGTCTGCGCGGGGAAGAGATCGAGGAGGGATTTTAATATGAAACGGTCGGAAATACAGCGGGAGATCAGGTGGGCTAAGGAGATTCTGAAAAAACATTGTTTTTATTTGCCGGAATTCGCGGACTGGACAGTAAAAGAGTGGCGTGAAAACAAGGAAGATATTGATGTGATTTTAAAAACAATGCGCGGCTGGGATATTACGGACTATGGAATGAACGACTATATGAAAGTAGGAAGCGTTCTTTTTACGATCAGGAATGGAGCAGTCGGGCAGGAGATTGGAACTCCTTATGCGGAAAAAGTGATTCCGCTGCATGAGGGCCAGCGCCTTCCCATGCATTTCCACGCCGTGAAAACAGAGGATATTATAAACCGGGGCGGTGGAGTAATGTATATGAAGCTTTATAACGCCCTGCCGGACGGGAAGCCGAACTGGGAGGAATCAGTTAATGTGCTGATGGATGGGATATTGAAAACAGTAAATGCTGGAGAAGAATTTACTGTAGAGCCGGGCGGGAGCGTTTCGATCACGCCGCGTATGTATCATATATTCGGCGCGAAGCAGGGGGCTGGAGACCTTATTGTAGGAGAAGTGTCTTCCGTTAACGATGATAATACGGATAACTATTTCTATGAAAAGGTTTCCCGGTTTGCAGAAATAGAAGAAGACGAAGAACTGCTCTATCCGCTTTGCAACGAATATGGGAAACTCCAGTAACCATTTACCGGCAAAGAAAGGCAGCAAACCCAAAAGAGTACGGAACTCCATACTTTTTTAGGTTTTTACATTATTTTACAGCAGTAAAGAAGAAACGGGGGAACCGGAAGATGACCTTGCCGTCCGGCTGCGGTGGATATTCCTGAAGAAGCCGCATACGGATATCCGCCTCGAAATCGATGCGCTGTGCGGGTTTAAGCTGCTCCAAATAGGGCAGCAGGCCGGTTCCGCGGTACCAATCCATAATATCTTCTATGGAATCCATAATATGGTAATAGGTGGTCTGCCATATAGAAAATTCAGAAGAGATACCGGAGAGAAGCGAATAGTATTCTTCAGGAGCAAGCGTATGAAAAATACGCTTGCAGGATAGGAAACGGTCCCACTTTTTGGAGCGTATCACGGCCTCGATGATCCGGTGGACGGGCTCCTTAAAATTCATAGGCATTTGCACCGCGAGAATACCGCCGTGCCTTAATGATCCCAGTAAAGAGGAAATCAGAGCGGCATGGTCTGGGATCCACTGGATGCATGCATTGGAAAATACGAGGTCAAAATCATGAGGGAGCCGCCGCAGGCCGTCCGGGACCGTACAGACCTGCCAGTTTTCCTGCGGATAGGACTGCCGGGCTTTGCCGATCATATTCTCCGAACTATCTATACCGAGAATACAGGCCTCCGGATAACGCCTGCGCAGCACATGAGTACTGTTGCCGGGGCCGCAGCCGACGTCCAATATACGCGCGATCCCCTTTGCAGGAAGCCGTGCGGCAAGGTCGCGCGACGGCTGTGTCCGTTCATGACGGTATTTCAGATATAAAGCGGAATCCCATTGCGCCATGACTGTTACCTCGCTTCTCGGAATGAGGGCCTATCTGCCGCACCGATGCGGCTGATGCTTCCATGCTTTGATCTATTTTAAATCGTAGCAAATCGAAAAGATAAAGTCAATGATACAGGCGCGTATGCCCAAGCGAAACCCGGTGCTTCCTGAAAAAGAGAGCTATGAATACGATACAGCACATAAACGTTAGAAGCTCGCAGGCTGGTATGGTCATCCACACGCCCTCTATGCCGAAAAGCGCAGATAAAAGGAACAGAAGGGGGATGACAAGAGCGAAGCCGCGCAGCGCAGAAATCAGAAAAGAGGGGCGGGGACGTGCGATAGACGCAAAGAATGACGTCGTGACAATATTTATCCCTGCAAATAGGAAACCAAGGAAATAGATCGTAAGGCCGTTTTGTGTAAGCGTCTGAAGCTGCTCGTTGTCTCCGCTGTTGAACAACGAAGCGATCTCGCTGGGAAATAAACGCGCTGCGAGATAAAAAAGGAGGCTGAGAACAAATGCAAGGGCTGCTCCGCATAGGTAGGTGCGGAGAACGTTGCCCATGCGGGAGGCGCCATAGTTTACACTGACGATAGGCTGGATACCCTGACCGATGCCCGTAAAGACCGCAATACAGACAAGAGCAAGATTGGCTACTACACCATAAGCCGCGACGCCGATATCTCCGGCTATTCCCATGATGACGATATTGAACAGAAAGATGATGATGCCGGATGAAAACTCGGTAATAAAAGAGGGAAGGCCCGTAAAAACGATATTGCCGAGCTCGCGGGCGCGAAAATGCACTTTCTGCAGCTTGAAATGATTTTTTCTGCGTATAAAATGTGCAGAAAGAATGATCATGCTCAGAATGGGAGCGATACCGGTCGCGAGGGCTGCGCCAAAGATGCCGAGGTGCAGAGGAAAGACAAAAATATAGTCGAATACGATATTAAACAGACAGCTTCCAAGCATTCCAACCATAGCAAGACGGGGATTTCCATCATTACGCACGAAAGCAACGAGCAGGTTATTGACGATGAACGCGCAGGAAAAGAGCATCAGCATGCGGAGATACGTTGCGGTCATGGAAATGATATGCTCTCCTTGAGCTCCCAGCATTTCAGCGATAGGACGGTTTAGAAAGATGCCGCATAACGTCAGAATGACGCCTGCCGACACCGCAAGGATGAAAGCCTGTGTAAAGATGCGGACCCCCGGCTGGCTTTCACCCTTTCCCGCCGCAATAGAAAAAAGAGTAGCCGAGCCAATGCCGATCAAAAGGCCGGTACCATTGATCAGATTGTAAATGGGAAGAGCCAAATTGAGCGCAACCAAACCGTCCGCGCCTACGCCGTTTGCCACAAAAAACGTATCGGCAAGGATATACAATGAAATACCGAGCATGCTCAGAATATTCAGAGAAACATATTGGAAGAATGTCTTATAAATATTTCTGTTTAAAATAGCCGTGTGTTCCATTTTTCCTCCTATCGTCCGTCCGGACCTCTGCAAAATAAAAGGCCTGCGCGTATCCGCAGGCCTAACAATACGAAAAAGAATCGATGCAATCAACGTGGCGGCATACCCGGCGGTATAACGCCACTGCATTATCAAGTTGTCAGCGTATGCATTATAGCAAAGGAGACTTTTACTGTCAAGTACCAAAAAACGATTGAAAAAGCGGCCGTATTTATAGGCCGCTTTTCCGGAGGTCTGTATTTAAGAATGGGGGGTCAAATTTTATGTGTGTGGTCGCACTGACAGGAAGAAGAACCCTGATGTGAACACCCTTTGCAGGAGCCGCAGCACCCGCCGCTTTTTTGACTGCGAACGATTCCGCGAACCGCGAGTACAAATAATACAGCAACGACTACAATCACGAAAATATCTCCAAAACTCATTTGAACAGCTCCTTTGTTCCCGTTTCCTCCTCTGTTTTCGCTGAACGATGCATCGGAGGTCGGGAGATGCACAGCTCAGCGGAAAACATTGCAGGAGTATGTACGTATGGGGAACGTATGTTTTCTTGCGGAGCATTCGTTATGTCTTATGCTCCTGCTCCATCATTGCCTAATGGAGTGAACTTCGGGTGATTAGCTTAAGCTAACCTCTGCCGAACAATATAAGTTAGCATTAACTAACTTATGCTTAAAGTTTATCATCTGGACGACCGTTTGTCAAGCATATTTGAAAAATTTATTTGTACGCGGTCAAAGCGTATGTTACAATAAAAACAATAATCTCCGCGGCAGCGGTGCAAACACATGGAGGGGATAGGGAATGCGCGAATCTGGAGAGAATTATCTGGAGACGATCCTGCTTCTGCAAAGAAAGCTCGGCTGTGTACGCTCTATTGATATTGCAAACAGGCTGGATTATTCAAAGCCCAGTGTCAGCAGGGCGATGGGTATTTTAAAAAAGCAGGATTATATCACGATGGATAAGAGCGGCTTTATCGAGCTGACAGAAAAGGGGCTGCAAAAGGCGGAAGAGATTTATGAGCGCCATACGCTGATACAGGAATTTTTGATCGAGACGCTTGGCGTAGAGCCGGATATCGCAGAGCAGGATGCCTGCCGGATCGAGCATATCATCAGCAGCCGCACATTCAGTCAAATCAAGGAATATGTAGAGAAGCACCACAGATAAATGTGCGCCGCATTGTGCGGAAAGAACATAAGAAATAAAGGAAAAGGCCTCCGGATAGGGGGCCTTTTGTTTGGGCCGGGAGGTCCGGCCCGAGGTTTAGGAGAATCTATTATAAGGTATAAGCTTAGTTACGTGCTTCCACAGCGGAAAGCGAACGGTTCTTGGAAGGATCGTAACCCTTGCGGGCCATGAGCCATATAATAAGCGCTATCAGTGCAATGGCAATCACAGCACCCACGCCGAACGGCTGGCCGAGAACGAACACGCTGCCGAGCTGGAAGATGATGAAAGCAACGACATAAGCGAGCAGAGTCTGATAGCCGATCGCCGCCCATGTCCACTTTGCATTGCCCATTTCGCGCTTGATCGCACCGATCGCCGCGAAGCAGGGAGCGCAGAGCAGGTTGAAAGCCATGAACGAGAACGCGCTTACGACTGTGAAGCTGCCGGCCACGCTCTGGAGCAGAGCCACCGTTTCTTCCGTTGCGTCCGGGATACCGTGCAGGACACCCATCGTCGCCACGACATTCTCTTTGGCCACAAGGCCCGTGATCGTCGCCACGGAGGACTGCCAGTCTCCGAAGCCGAGCGGCGCAAAGACCGGAGCGATCGCGTTACCGATCGAGGCAAGCATACTGTCATTGATGTCTACCATCTCGAACGATGCATTGAAATTGCTGAGCAGCCAGATAACGACTGTAGAAGCAAAGATGATCGTACCGGCTTTTTTGATGAACGATTTTCCGCGTTCCCACATGTGCATCAGAACGCCTTTTGCGCCCGGAGCACGGTATTGCGGGAGCTCCATGACGAAAGGAGCAGGCTCTCCTGCGAAAGGCTTTGTCTTTTTCAGGATAATACCCGAGATGATGACCATGCCAATGCCAAGGAAGTATGCGCACGGCGCCAGCCACCATGAATTTTCCGGGAACATCGCGCCTGCGATAAGGGCGATGATGGGAAGCTTCGCACCACAGGGCACGAAAGTGGTCGTCATGATCGTCATACGGCGGTCGGACTCATTTTCGATGGTACGGCTTGCCATAACGCCGGGAACACCACAGCCCGAAGCGACGAGCATCGGAATAAAGGATTTGCCCGAAAGGCCAAAACGACGGAAGATACGATCCATGATGAACGCAATACGCGCCATATAGCCGCAGTCCTCTAAAATACCGAGCAGGATGAACAGGATCAGCATCTGCGGTACAAAGCCGATGATCGCACCGACGCCGCCGATGATACCGTCTACTACAAGGCTCTGCGCCCAATCGGCCGCGCCGATGGCCTCAAGGCCGCTCGTTGCCCAGCCGGAGATATATTCGCCGAACAGTACATCGTTCGTCCAGTCTGTAACGATAGTACCAAGCCAGCTTACCGATATGAAATACACGAGAAACATTACGCCGATGAAGATCGGGATCGCCGCGATACGGTTGGTGACGACGCGGTCTATCTTGTCAGAAACCGTCATTTGCTCCGTACGCTTTTTCACGCATTCACGCATCAGGCCGTGGATATAAGTATAACGCTCATTGGTGATGATGCTTTCACTGTCGTCATCATATTGGTTTTCACATAATTTGATGATCTCGTCGATTTTTTGACGAGTATCTGCCTTGAATTTGAAATGTTTTTCTATTTTTTCATCACGCTCGAACAGCTTGATGGCGTACCAGCGCAGATTTTTCTTTTCAACCACGCCGTCAAGAATGCCCTCTATGTCGGTGAGAGCAGCCTCTACGTCGGCCGCAAATTTATGGACGATAGGCTGTATCTCGACTGCTTTGGCAAGAGACAGCGCAGTCTCGATCAGTTTGGAAAGGCCGGTTCCCTTGAGGGCCGACGTTTCGACAACGGGGCAGCCCAGTTTTTCGCTCAGCTTTTTTATATCGATCTTATCGCCGCGCTTCTTGATGACGTCCATCATGTTGAGCGCAATGACGACGGGAACGCCCGTTTCCAAAAGCTGCGTGGTAAGATACAGGTTACGCTCGATATTTGTTGCGTCTACGATGTCGATGATAACGTCGGGACTCTCTTCTAATAAATAATTTCGTGCGACGACTTCCTCGAGTGTGTAGGGAGACAGGGAATAGATGCCCGGCAGGTCCGTAATGATAACGTCCTTATGCTCCTTTAATTTACCTTCTTTCTTTTCAACCGTTACGCCCGGCCAGTTGCCGACGTACTGCGACGCGCCCGTCAAATTGTTGAACATCGTGGTCTTGCCGCAGTTTGGGTTGCCTGCTAATGCAAGTTTCATTTGCTTCCTCCTCTTCAAAAGTTAGTTGAAGCTAACAGTGTTTCTTAAAAAATGCAGGGGAAACCCTGCCGTTTTTAGAAAACGTTAGCCTACATGGATCATCTCAGCGTCTGCCTTGCGGATAGAAAGCTCGTAGCCGCGTACAGTGATCTCTACCGGGTCCCCGAGCGGGGCAACCTTGCGGACGTAGACCTGTGTACCTTTCGTAAGGCCCATGTCCATAATTCTGCGTTTTACCGCGCCCGAGCCCGTCAGTCTCGTGATCGTCACCGTTTGTCCGCACGGCGTGTTGCGCAGAGTTTTTTCTCCGGATACATCCTGATTCATATCGCTCCTCCTTTCCGGTATGCGCCGCAAAAGGCGCAAAAATACAATACTTCCGAACGCAAAGGCGTTTCAGGCAAAAATTTTTATGCTTCCGCTACCATGATCCGGTTGGCCATAGTTTTGCTGATCGCAATACGCGTATCTTTTACATTTACGATCATGTTTCCGCCCATTTCGGAAACGACGGTCACATGCTCGCCCTCTACAAAGCCAAGGCTCCCCAAAAAATGACGTACATCGTCTTTGCCTTTGATTTTGCAGATAAAAGCCCTTTTTCCCGCTGGGGCAAGTGTAAGAGGCATAATAGTAAACACTCCTTCCGATTAGCACAAGCTAATAGTATGGATCAATATATGAGTTAGCGTTCCCTAACCCTTTTCCACATGTCAGTTTACCATCGCTAACCAAAGATGTCAATATGCGGAAAAGAAAAAATGGAAATTAAATAAATCGGCTGTAAAAATAGGCTCTTGAACGGAGCAAAAAAAACGGTATACGTGTCTCCGTTCCGGAAGACGATTTGATATTTAAAAAACAAACGTCTCGCTGGAAAACAGGTTTGGAAAGGAATAAAAAATGGCTGTGCCCCTGCAGAAGCACGTTTTGTAAAGGGATAACGAGAGCTGGGCTTGGCGGAAAAAGCTTTATTTCTAAAATATGCGCAGTTTCTTTGAAGAATATGATCGTTTAACGTGAAAGGCAGATACCGATATAGGCGCATACCCCTGCCTGTAATAGAATACGGCCCATGACGCAGGCGGAGAAATGTCCGCTAATCGTCATATTTTTTCTGCAGGCATTCAGATGGCGCAAGGTTTGCTATAATAGAACGCGCCGGTAAACTTCAAATTTTTAAGACGAACGGCAAAAGGGAAAACAGCCCGAAAAGAGTACGAAAGCAAATGAAAAAAGATATGTCCGGCCTATGCTGTGCTCTTAAGTTATATCAATCTTAATACAGGGAGGTATCATAAGTTATGGAAAACAGTCAGGGAGAGAAGAGGAAAGCGCGTACCGGGATGAATGAAATGGTGCGCAAAATGTCAGGAGGCAATAAAACGGCTGGTATCGTGATTGCGGTCTGCATGGTGGTATTGGGGATATTGATCTTTTGTGCGCCGCTTATCATGGGGCTTGGGATCGCATATCTTGTAACGATCGGATTCATTATTTACGGTGTTTTTGATATCGTTGCCTATGTCCGCACGCCTGCTGACTATCGTAATGGCTGGACGATCGCGAACGGCATCATTTTTACGCTTCTCGGTATTTTGATACTTGTGGAAGCACTGGGAGGAATGTATGGGAGGATCAATATGATCTCTACATTCTCCTTTATTATCGGGTTCTTTGCCCTTTTCGGAGGAATCACCCAGATCTCGTCATACGGTGCATTTAAGAAAGAGGGAGAGCCGGGAGCAGGCTGGATCCTTGCAAGCGGTATCATCAACCTCATTCTCGGTATTCTGATCATCTGTGCTCCGATTGCAGGGTGGTTTACGATGGAATGGATTTTTGCCATCTATTTGATCGTAGGGGGCATAGCACTCTTTGCGGAGGCATGCTCGGGAAAGCTCGCTTGCAGAAAATGATGACAGCTTTGCCATGTAGCCTGACAAAAAAGGATGAAAAAACGGCGATGCCCGGACGGCAAGGCGCATCGCCGTTTCTTGTTTCAAAACGCTTTTATAAAGCCGCGAGCCAATGGTTTTGATGAGACCGTTGAAAAGGATAGATCATGCAGACAAAAGGAATGAAGATATGGTCCGGCATAAATGTAGCGCTTGGCGTGCTGGCGTACACCGTACTCTTGGATGGAATATGGTTCTGGGCAGGCTTTATTTGTGCGGCCGCCGCCATTATCCTTGGAAATAAAGGGCGCAGGAGCCCGGAAAAAGGAAAGCGCATTTGTTCGGTGACCGGCATCGTACTCGCCGTCGGAGCGGCCGTCTGTTATCTTGCGCTCATGCTTTTACATGGATATTCTATGCCGGATATATTATAAGAAATAAATAGAGGAGGACAGTATGCTGAAGCTTTACAAGGGATTGAAAGCGTATGCGAAGCAATTGATCTTGATGGTCCTGCTGCTTTTCGTACAGGCGTTTTCCATGTTGATGCTGCCGTCTATGATGTCTCTTATCATCGACAGAGGGGTTGTACAGGGGGACATGAATTTTATCGTGACGGCCGGGATCATTATGATCTGCATTACGCTTGCAGGCTCCGCATCGGCGATTGGAGTAGGATATTTTGCTTCTAAAGCCGCGGTGGGGTTCTGCACGGACACGCGTAAAAAGCTGTTCCGCCATATCGACCGGTTCACGCTGGAGGAATTTGACCGGATCGGAACGTCGTCCCTGACGACACGTTCTACAAACGATATCCTACAGGTCCAAAACTTTACGATCATGCTGTTCCGGGTGATCATATTAGCGCCGATCATGTGTATTGGGGGAATCACGCTTGCATTTCAGAAAAACGCTGAGCTGGCCATGGTACTGGTCGTCTGTATGCCGATCATCGTGGTATTTTTGGTGATGGTGCTCCGCAGCGCTTTTCCTATCTTCCGTTCAATGCAGGCGAAGCTGGATAAGGTAAACCTGATCATACGGGAGAATATCACCGGAGTACGCGTCGTACGCGCGTTTACGGCTGAAGAACGTGAGGAAAAACGCTTTGAGGAGGCCAACGAGGATATGACGCAGGCTTCCACAAGATCGCAGGTAAAGGTATCCACCCTGATGCCGCTTCTTATGCTGATCATAAACCTTGGAACGGTAGCGGTCGTATGGTTTGGGGGCAGGCAGATATCGATGGGTGTTATTCAGGTAGGGGATATGATGGCGCTCATTCAGTATCTGATGCTGATCATGTATGCGCTCGTTATGATGTCGCTTATTTTTGCGCTCATGCCGCGGGCCAGCGTATGCGCGGAGCGCATCGTAGAGGTGCTGGAGATAGAACCAGCCATCACGAATGCGGAGCAGCCTAAGGTGCCGGAAAAGAAAACGGGAATAGTTGAATTTCGTGATGTGACGCTCAGTTATGGAAATTCAGACATTCCGGCAGTTTCGAATATCAGCTTTACCGCAATGCCCGGACAGACAACGGCGCTGATCGGCGCAACGGGAAGCGGAAAATCGTCTGTGATCTGTATGATACCGCGTCTGCGCGACCCAGAGAGAGGAACGGTTCTGGTGGACGGCATAGATGTGCGGGAATATGACCTCACAGAGCTTCGAAAACGGATCGGATACGTTCCGCAGAAGTCTAATTTATTTGCGGGAACAATTCGTTCCAATATTGCGTTTTCAAACGAAAACATGAGCGGCGGGCAGGTGAAGCGCGCCGCACAGATTGCGCAGGCAGACGATTTTATTTCGCGTAAGGAGCTTGGATACGACGATCCGGTCGCAGAGGGCGGAACGAACGTATCCGGCGGACAGCGCCAGCGCCTTGCCATTGCCCGCGCGATGGCGACAGATGCGAATATTTTTGTATTCGACGACAGCTTTTCTGCGCTGGACTTTAAAACGGATGCGGCTGTGCGTCAGGCCATCCGTGAGAATACGCAAAACGCGACGGTCATTATTGTAGCGCAGCGGGTAGGAACCATCATGAACGCGGACAAAATACTCGTGATGGATAAAGGCAGGATCATCGGAGAAGGAACGCATGAAGAACTGCTCGCGGGATGCAGTGTTTATGCACAGATCGCAAAAACACAATTGGCCGAGGGAGGTGAAAGGAAATGACAAAAAAGTCACCGGAAAACACTTCGGCTGCAAAACGGCTGATTGGCTATCTGAAGCCATATAGAAAAAAGGTTGCCCTGCTGCTGATCTGCGCGGTCGTAGGCGTGATTTTTTTGATCACCGGCCCGCGTGTTCTGGGAACGGCGACCAATGTGATCACTATGCGCGCGCAGTATAACCAAACGGGCGTATTGGATCTGGATGTCAACGACCCGGGATTGGCGGGAGTAGAAGAGATCCGTGAAAATGTCGATGCGGAGGGAAATTATGTCGGGGCGCCCCTCAATGAGGGCGATATGCCGGTACTGAAGATGGTACTGATGATCCTTGTCGCTATTTATGGACTTTCGGCACTTTTTACCTATTTGCAGCAGAAGATTACGGCGCAGGTGGCGCAGCGCGCGATGTTTGACCTGCGGGAAAATGTAGACCGGAAAATACAGAGGCTTCCGCTCAACTATTATGATACGCATACGCACGGGGACGTATTATCCCGTACAACAACGGATATCGAAACGATATCGACCTCGCTTCAGCAGATCATGACGCAGCTTCTGACAGCGCTTTTTACGATCATCGGCATTGTGATCATGATGTTTACGCTCAATTGGCAGATGGCGCTGATAGCACTCGTAGTTCTGCCTGCTGCGCTGTTCGTTTGCTCGCGGATCGCAAAGAAGTCCCAGACATTTTTTAAAGGCCAGCAAGAGGGGCTTGGAGCTGTAAACAGCTATGTAGAGGAGCATTACGCAGGCCATGACGTCTTAAAGCTGTATGGCGGCGAGAAGCGCGCGGAGCGGGAATTTGACGAAATGAACGATACGCTTAACGAAAATGCGCGGCGTGCACAGTTCGCATCCTCCATTATGATGCCGGCGACCAATCTCGTCGGGAATTTAGGATATGTAGGCATCTGTATTCTCGGCGGACTTCTGACAGCGGGCGGCTCGCTCACCATTGGCGCGATCCAAGCATTTTTGCAATATATGCAGCAATTTACACAGCCCATCATCCAGACGTCCAATATTGTCAATATGATGCAGAGTACGCTTGCAGCGGCAGAACGTGTATTTGAATTTTTGGATGAGCCGGAAATACCCGAAGAACGGAAGGATGCTGTCCGGATCGAAAAAACTGAGGGGAATATTACATTTGAGCATGTGAAATTCGGCTATTCGCCCGACCGTATTCTGATCACAGACATGAACGCGGAAATAAGGCATGGGCAAAAGGTCGGGATATGCGGACCGACCGGCGCTGGGAAAACGACGCTCATTAACCTGCTGATGCGTTTTTACGATCTGAATGGCGGCGCGATCAGAATCGACGGCGTGGATGCCGCCGAAATGACGCGCCAAAACGTTCGCAGTCTGTTTGGCATGGTGCTTCAGGATACGTGGCTCTATTCGGCCAGTATTCGTGATAACATTCGATATGGACGGCCGGAAGCCACGGACGAAGAGGTGGAGGAAGCGTGCCGAATGGCAAATGCAGATTATTTTATCCGCACTTTGCCGGACGGTTACGATACGGTTATCGATGAAAGCGCAGGGAACCTTTCTTCGGGGCAGAAGCAGCTGCTCACGATCGCACGCGCATTCTGTGCTGACCCGCAAATACTGATCTTGGATGAGGCGACGAGCTCCGTTGATACGCGCACAGAAAAGCTGATGACAGATGCGATGAAAAAGCTGACGGAGGGACGGACCAATTTTCAGATCGCCCACAGGCTGTCTACGATATTCGATGCGGACCTGATTCTCGTCCTGAAGGACGGGGACCTTGTAGAGCAGGGAACACACGACGAGCTGATGAAGATAGGCGGCGTATATGCTGCCCTCTATAACAGCCAGTTTTTGTAAATGCCCTCAAGGAACAACAAAGCCGGTATCCCTTGCAGATACCGGCTTTTGCTTTGCGGTCATAAGGAGGATAGGAGGTGCGGTTTAGACCTCTTTATCCTTGAGCGCGAGTGCACGCACCTTGAGCGGCAGGCCGAACAGGTTGATGAAGCCCTCCGCGTCCTTGTGGTCATACACCTCGTCCTCGCCGAACGTAGCAAATTCTTCACTGTACAGCGAATAGGGAGATTTGAGGCCGACGTGTGTGCAGTTGCCTTTATAAAGCTTCATACGTACTGTGCCTGTCACTGTTTTCTGCGTTTCGGTCACGAATGCCGCCAGCGCCTCGCGCAGCGGGCAGAACCATTTGCCGTCGTATACGAGCTCTGCATATTTCGCAGCGACGCCTTCCTTATAGTGCATGGTATCCTTATCGAGCGTCAGCATTTCAAGGCCTGCATGCGCCGTATAGAGGATACGTCCGCCGGGATTTTCATATACGCCGCGGCTCTTCATGCCTACGAGGCGGTTTTCCACGAGGTCGTCGATCCCCACGCCGTTTTCCGCACCGAGCTCGTTCAGCTTAGTGATGAGTTCCACAGGACCGTATTTCTGTCCGTCGATGGAGACCGGGATACCCTGCTCAAATTCGATCGTAAAATAACACGGCTTGTCAGGCGCCTCTTCCGGCGTTTTACAGATCATGTAGAGGTCGTCCTTCGGTTCGTTCCACGGGTCTTCGAGGTCGGAGCCTTCGTGCGAAAGATGCCAAATGTTGGCGTCCATGCTGTAATTATGCTCTTTATCGACCGGAACCGGGATATTCCGAGCCTGTGCATATTCGATCTCTTCCTCGCGGGACTTGATATCCCAGATGCGCCACGGGGCGATGATGTCGATATCAGGAGCAAGCGCTTTTACCGTAAGCTCAAACCGCACCTGATCGTTACCCTTGCCGGTCGCGCCGTGGCAGATGGCATCCGCGCCTACTTCTTTGGCGATCTCGACCAAGCGCTTTGCAATGACCGGACGTGCAAAAGAGGTGCCGAGCAAATATTTTCCCTCATATACTGCGCCCGCCTGCATGGTGGGATAGACATAATCGGTGATGAATTCTTCCGTGAGATCTTCAATATAAGCGTCCGACGCGCCGGTGTTGATGGCTTTTTCATACAGGCCGTCAAGCTCTTTTCCCTGCCCGACGTTGCCGCAGACCGCGATCACATCCTTCACCCCATAGGTCTCTTTGAGCCACGGGATGATGATAGATGTATCGAGGCCGCCCGAATAAGCGAGAACTACTTTGTTATACTGTTTTTTTGCATTCATGTCCAAAACTCCTTTTCCGCGCACACAGGTGCGTTGCATTCATTTGATGTTTATAATTATACATAAAAATGAATAATTATGCAATAGGAAATTTGGGAAAATGCAAATTTTTTATTTTGAGCGCAAAATTGCGAAAAAAGAGGGAATCATGTATACTGTATAAAGAAAACAATTGAAAGGAACAGAGGAGACGGTATGATCGTTTTGGGAATCGATCCCGGGCTTGCAACGGTTGGATACGGCGTGATAAGCTGCGATGAAAAAGTGAAACTGAAGCTGATCGATTACGGTACGATCCTGACGGACGCGAAAGAACAGTTCCCGATCCGTTTAAAGCAGATCAACCATGGGATCATTCAGCTGATCGATATGTATCGGCCGGACAGCATCGCATTTGAAGAATTGTTTTTTAACAAAAACGTGACGACGGCAATCAACGTTGCGCAGGCTCGCGGAGCGGCGCTTGTGGCCGCTTCGGAGCGGACGGAGCAGCTTTACGAATATACGCCCTTGCAGATCAAGCAGGCTGTAGTGGGCTATGGGCGGGCAGACAAAAATCAAGTGCAGATGATGGTAAAAACGATTTTATCTCTAAAGGATATACCGAAGCCCGACGACGCGGCGGACGCGGTGGCGGTGGCGATCTGCCATGCGCACAGCGCGCATACGGCGGGGCTGCTCAATACCAAAATCAAATAAGAGCGCAGTTTTAAGCGGAGGATAAATCTTTATGTATGCGTATATAGAGGGAAAAGTAGTGCAGAAAGCAGCAGCCTATGCGGTGCTTGACGTCGGCGGGATAGGCTACCGGATCTTTACGGATACGTTTTCGCTCAATGCAATCAGAACGGGCGAAACAGCAAGATTATATACTTATTTGAAAGTGGCGGAGGACGATATGACCCTCTATGGGTTTTCAACGCAGGAACAGAAAACGATGTTTGAAAAGCTGCTCTCGATCAGCGGGATAGGCCCGAAAGCGGCGGCTTCCGTGCTTTCTGTGATGCGCGTGAACGATATCGCGGCAGCCGTGATCGCAAATGACGATAAGGCGTTTACCAACGTGCCGGGGATCGGCAAAAAAACAGCGCAGCGGCTTGTGCTGGAGCTGAAAGAAAAAGTGGATTTCGAGGACGCCGTTGGCGGCGGCCCCGATATGACGGAGATCGCGCAGGATGCCGCTGCGGAAGCGGCCGCTGCGCTGATCGGTCTTGGATACAACAGGCAGGAAGCTGTGGCGGCGATCGCTGCGGTCCGCAGCCTTGGAGATACAGCGGAGGATCTGGTAGGCCTTGCGCTCAAGCGGATGGGAAAATAAGCAGGGGCAGAAAGGAACAGGAAATGAAAAAAATAACAATAGTTCTGATGGCGGTAATATTTGCCGTGGCATTTACGGCCTGTGCCGCGCAGCCTGCAGAAGAGAGTGCACAGATCGCGAACCCGTGGACAGAAGCGGCGGATGCGCAGGAGGTACAGGACAAAACCGGCATCGCGATGAGCGTGCTTCCCGAGGACGCTTCTGATGCGGAATATTCTGTCATGGAAGAGAATAAGACCGCTCAGGTTGCATTCCACTGGAAAGGAGATGCGTATCTTTATCGCGGTATGCCCGGAAAAGCGGACGGACAGACATTGGCTGGATTATATGGCGAGTTAGAGCACATAGAGGAAATTACCCCCGAAGACATTCCAGAGAACGGGGTTCAGCTAAGCTATACGGAAGGCGAAATGGGATATGCGGTGTGGTATGATGCTAAAAAAGATGCCACATACGTTCTTGTTATGACAGAGGGAGCGGAACGGGATAAACTGCTTGATGCAGCCTATCAGATTCGCTTACAGGCTTGAGGAAACGCAGGAACAGCGGAATATCCCCGGAAGAAATGAGCGCTTCCGGGGATATTTCTGTAACAAACAGCAGGTTCCTTTCAAACATCGGAAGGTGTATAATAACAATAAGTCTATAAGGCAGGAGAAAAGCATGGAAGAGGAATCCCGCATCGTTTCGGGTATGAAACTGAATGAAGACGTGACTGCAGACGTAACGCTGCGGCCGCAGTCTCTGAAGGAATATATCGGGCAGGATAAGATCAAGGAAAAGATGGCGATTTTTATCGAAGCTGCCAAAAAGCGCGGTGAAGCGCTCGATCATGTGCTTTTGTACGGTCCGCCCGGTCTCGGGAAGACGACGCTCGCCCACATTATCGCGCAGGAGATGAACGTTAATATCCGCATCACCTCCGGCCCGGCGATCGAACGGCCGGGAGACCTTGCGGCGCTGCTTACGAACCTTTCGGATAAGGACGTACTGTTTATAGACGAGATACACCGCCTGAATTCCAGCGTGGAAGAGGTGCTTTATCCGGCGATGGAAGATTATGCGCTCGATATCATTCTTGGCAAAGGACCGTCCGCACGGTCTATGCGTATCGACCTGCCGCGGTTCACGCTCGTGGGGGCGACGACCCGCGCCGGCATGCTGACATCGCCGCTGCGCGACCGGTTTGGCGTTTTGGGACGCTTGCAGATGTATGATGCGGGGCAGCTTACGGCGATCGTAAAGCGTTCCGCCAAAATACTGGAGATCGATGTAGACGAGGAGGGCGCCGCGGAAATCGCGCGGAGGTCACGGGGAACTCCGCGTATCGCCAACCGTCTTTTGCGGCGGGTGAGGGATTTCGCGGATGTGCGCGCCGAAGGGGTGATCACGCGGGATGCGGCAGATCAGGGTCTGCAGCTCCTTGAAGTAGACGAATTGGGATTGGACCATTCCGACCGTTTGATCCTCGATGCGATCATCACGAAATTCGGCGGAGGCCCGGTGGGGCTCGATACGCTGGCGGCAACTACGGGGGAGGAAGCGGGAACCATAGAGGACGTGGTCGAACCGTTCCTGCTTCAGCTTGGCTTTATCCAGAGGACGCCGCGCGGCCGCTGCGCGACGGAAAACGCATATAGGCACATGGGGCTTCCCTTGCCCCGCAGTGCAGAGAACAGAGGGCAGACAAGGCTGTTTTAAAGGCATAGGATATGAAGACATCTGATTTTGATTACGATTTACCGGAAGAACTGATCGCGCAGACACCGATCGAGCCGCGGGATCATTCGCGGCTTCTTGTGTATGACCGGGAAACGGAAGCGGTCAGACACAGGCATTTTTATGATGTGATGGAATATTTGCGAGAGGGAGACGTGCTTGTTTTAAATGAGACCAAGGTTTTGCCTGCGCGGCTATATGGAAAAAAACGGGGCAGCGGAACGGATTTTGAGTTTTTGCTGTTGAAACGGCTCGCGCTCGACACGTGGGAAGTCATTATGCGCCCGGGGAAGAAATTGAAGCCGGGCGGCATCGTGGATTTTGGGCCGGAGCTTTCAGCCGAACTCCTGTGCAAAAAGGAGGACGGAGTATGCGAAGTGAAATTCCGGTATGAGGGCGTATTTGAAGAGCTGCTCGACCGGTATGGCAATATGCCGCTCCCGCCCTATATCACAAAACGGCTCGAACAGAAAGAGCGTTATCAAACGGTATATGCGAAAGAGGACGGCAGCGCAGCCGCACCTACGGCGGGGCTGCATTTTACGCCGGAGCTTTTAAAAAAAATAGAGGAAATGGGCGTTGCTATCGTTAAAATACTGCTTCATGTAGGACTTGGAACGTTCCGGCCGATGAAAGAAGAAACGGTAGAGCAGCACGTGATGCATTCGGAGTATTATAGCGTGAGTCCGCAGGCAGCTGAGATCATCAACGCTGCGAAACGGGAAGGACGGCGGGTGATCGCTGTTGGGACGACTTCGGTGCGGACGCTCGAAAGTGCGGCAAGGGGCGGCCTTGTGCAGGCGGAAAGCGCGGATACGGATATCTTTATCTATCCGGGTTACCGGTTTCAAATCGTAGACGCGCTCATTACAAATTTTCACCTGCCGAAGTCAACGCTGATTATGCTCGTGAGCGCCCTGATGGGCAGGGAAAAAGCATTGGATGTTTACCGGCAGGCAGTAGAAGAGCGTTACCGCTTTTTCAGCTTTGGAGATGCAATGCTGATTTTATGAGGGAATGCGATGAAGATATGGGCCGTTTATTTCAGCGCGACAGGCACGACGAAAAAAATTGTAGCGGCTGTTGCACAGGCGCTTTGCCGCCGTCTGCAAGCGGAGGAACGCGCGTTTGACTTTACGCTGCCCGCCGCACGGTGCGGATGGCCGGAGTTTGCGGAAGAGGATATCATTCTATTCGGCGTGCCTGTTTATGCGGGCCGCGTTCCCAATGTATTGCTGAGGTATTTGGATACGCTTTCCGGAAACGGCGCGCTCGCCGTTCCCATTGTGGTTTACGGAAACCGGGATTTTGACGACGCGCTTATAGAGCTGCGGGATATTCTCCGGAATAACGGTTTTATGCCCATCGCGGGCGCGGCGTTTATCGGGGAGCACGCGTTTTCCCGCAGACTCGCAAAGGGGCGGCCGGATGAAAAGGATATAGAATGTGCGAAGCGGTTTGCGGATGGTATCTTTGAAAAGCTGAAGCAGGAAACGTTTTTGGGGCCGAAGCTCCCGGGGATGCCCTTTCCATACCGCGGCTATTATCAGCCGCGCGGCGAAAAGGGAATGATCGATATCCGCAGGGTAAAGCCGCGCACGGGCAGCTCCTGCAATGGCTGCGGGCTGTGTGCGGACGTATGTCCGATGGGAAGTATTCGGCATGAAAATATACGGGAATACACCGGGATATGCATCAAATGCGGAGCATGTGTAAAAAAGTGCCCGGCAGGGGCGAAATATTTTGACGAACCGGGATATCTGGAGCATTTGAGACAGCTTGAAGAGGGATTGACAAGACGGCGGGAGCCGGAGCTGTTTTTGTAGAATGGGGGAGCCGTCATGTTTGGTCATTTGGGGTTTTCATACGTAGGACTTATTTTTCTGCTGCTTGTATTCATTCCAAATTTTTTTTGGAACAGGCATCGCCCCGTTGAATATGAAACGGACTTTGAAAGCGGTATTTTTTTACTTTTAGAGCGGATAGGGCAAGTGGGCTGCACGATCAGCGCGCTGATGTTCAGCGATTTTAACTTCGCGCCGTTTACACCGTGGACGCTGTGGCTGATATTGGCATTTGCCGTCATGGCGCTCTATGAGTTCTGTTGGGTCCGTTATTTTCGGAGCAGGATGAGGGAGATCAATATGTACCGCAGTTTTTGCGGCATACCGGTTCCGCTTGCGGTTTTTCCGACGGCGGCGTTTCTCCTGCTCGGACTTTATGGAAAAGTAGTCTGGCTGGTTTTGTTCGCCGCCGTTTTTGGGGTGGGGCATATCGGTCTGCAGCTGCAGCATCGCGAGAAATGCCGGGAGGAAGCAAGGCGGAGGCTCGGAAAATGATCACCAGATCCCAAGAACGTGCTGCATGCCGAGACTGACTGCGGCAATGCCGATCCAACAGCAAAGCCCCATAAAGATCGGTTTTCCGCCCGTTTTGACAAGACGGACGATGTTGGTGTTGAGGCCAATCGCCGCCATAGCCATGATAATAAAGAATTTGCTGAGTTCTTTCAGCGGGCTGGTGACGGAAGCGGGCAGGGAAAATACGGTCGTTACGACGGAAGCCAGCACAAAAAACAGGACGAACCACGGGAATATTTTTTTGAAGCTGAACGCGGAGCCGGACGCTGCGTCCAGCTTTTTTTCTTTCCGGGTACGCACGAAAGCAAGCACCAATGTGATCGGTATAATGGCGAGTGTACGCGTGAGCTTGACGATAGTGGCCTGATCGAGTGTGTTGCTGCCGTGTATCCCATCCCACGCAGTTGCCGCGGCGGTCACGGAAGAAGTATCGTTTACCGCCGTTCCTGCAAAAAGCCCAAAGCCCTCGTTCGAGAGGCCGAGCGCGCCGCCGAGCGTCGGAAAAATAAGAGCGGCGACTACATTGAACAGGAAAATAACGGAAATGGACTGCGCGATCTCTTCGTCGTTTGCGCCGATGACAGGCGCTGTCGCGGCGATCGCCGAGCCGCCGCAGATGGAAGAACCGACGCCTACCAGCGTGGAGATACGCGGCGACATCTTAAGCGCTTTATACAGAATAAATGAAATGATAAGCGACGTTGCGATCGTAGAGACGATCACGGGAAGCGACTGCGCGCCCAGACGAAGTATTTCGGATAAGTTCATCCCGAAGCCCAAAAGAACAACGGCCCATTGCAAGATCTTCTTTGAGGTGAAGGTAACGCCGGGCTGAAGCCTTGTTTTGTTTTTCAGGAGAAGCGTAAGCACCATGCCGATCAAAATCGCAAATACCGGACCGCCTACAACAGGCAGAAGCTTTCCGAGAAAGAACGCCGGTACGGCGATGATCAGGCAAAGCAAAATCCCCATCCAGTTTGTTTGTAAAAATTTCATGCGTAATACCTGCTTTCGAAATATAAGTTCAATAGTATTATAATAAAAGATAATAATAATTTGAAATTATATATATTTATATATCAATAATTTTATATTATTATATTATGGTGGGAGGAGAAGAAAATGTTGGATTTCAGAATGGACACCTTTCTTGCGGTATGCGAAGCAATGAATTTTACCCGTGCGGCGGAAAAACTGAATATTACCCAACCGGCTGTATCTCAGCATATCCGGTTCCTCGAGGAGTATTATGATACGCGGCTCTTTCAGATGCGCGGGAAAAAAGCGGAACTCACGAGGGCGGGAAAGCTTTTGCAAAGCGTGGGGCTTACTATGAAGCATGATGTGCTGTCGCTCCGGAAGGAAATAAGGGAGCTTCAGGAAAAGAAAAGCCTCCGTTTTGGCGTAACGCTTACTGTGGGCGAGTTTGTGATCCCGGGTCCGCTTGGACGTTATCTTATGCTGCATCCGGATATCTCCTTGAAAATGGAGGTCGCAAATACGCAGGCGCTTCTAAAAAAACTGGATGGCGGAGAGATAGATTTTGCTTTAGTGGAGGGCTATTTCGCAAAAAATGAATATGAACATCTCGTATACGCGACGGAGCCGTATATCGCCGTATGCGGGAAAAGATATGCGTTCCGCAAAGAGCCCAAACGCTTGGAGGACCTGATGGAAGAGCGCCTGATTTTACGGGAACCGGGTTCTGGGACACGGGAAATTTTAGAGCGGTGCTTGGAGGAAAGAAATCTTTCCCTCTCTGATTTCAGCAATAGGATAGAGATCGGCAGCATAGCAGCAATCAAGGAATTGGTGCGGGAAGCATACGGGGTCACATTCTTATACGAAGCGGCGGTCAAAAAAGAACTTCGTGAGGGAACGCTGCAGAAGATCCCGATCGAGGATTTTTCGGTCGCTCACGACCTCACGTTTATTTGGAGGAGAGGAAGCGCGTTTTCGGAGCAATACAAGAAGTTGTTTCGGGAATTGAAAGCAGACAAAGGCCTTGACGGGCTGTCCGGCAGATGATATAGTGGCAGTAAGAAAACAGGAGGAAGATCGATGCGTAATATTTCTTGCTAAAAGACAGTTGATGTTGGGAAAACGGCGTTTTGCGCCAAAGGTTTTCCATGCAAGAGATTACGTTTCGAATTTGCCGGTAAAGTAAGGATGATCTGCGGCTTATAACCTGCAGGAAAATAACGTATTTTCTTGCAGGTTTTTTGTATTTGTCCGGGCTTCGCTGCGGGGAAAACGGGCGCGCAAGGAGGACAGGGAATGTCGCAAATCAATGTAAAAGACCTATCATTTAGCTACGACGGTAGTTATGACATGATTTTTGAGCACGTATCTTTTCGGTTGGACACGGATTGGAAATTAGGATTTATAGGAAGAAACGGATGTGGAAAGACTACTTTTCTGAAATTACTGGCAGGAGAATATTCCTACAGCGGAACGATCGATCATTCTGTTCATTTTGATTATTTTCCGTTCCGGCCTGCCGGATTGCAGAGACCTGTGGCAGATATCGTAAAAGAGATATGCCCGGCAGCGGAAGAATGGCAGGTGATCAGAGAATTAAATATTCTTGAAATGCCACCGGATATCCTGCGGCGCGCTTTTGCGGTCTTGAGCAATGGAGAGAGAACGAAAGTATTGCTGGCGGCATTGTTTTTAAAGGAAAATGAATTTTTGCTGTTGGATGAACCGACGAACCATCTTGATCTATATACCCGGGATGCAGTGGCTGAATATCTGCGCCGGAAAAGAGGCTTTATCCTCGTATCGCACGATAGAAGGCTTCTTGATGTGTGCACCGACCATGTGTTATCGGTCAACCGGACAAATATTGAAATATTGAGTGGAAATTTTTCTTCATGGCTTGTAAATAAAGAAAGGCAGGATGCTTACGAACAGGAGCAAAACAGGCGATTGAAAAAAGAGATTGGCAGACTTTCCGACACGGCGCGGCAGAAAGCGGGCTGGGCGGAAACGGTGGAGCGCTCCAAAAGAGGAACGCATGCGGACAGAGGTTATATTGGCCATAAGGCAGCTAAAATGATGAAGCGGGCCAAGACTGCTGAGAAACGCGCAGCTAAGGCGGCGGAAGAAAAAGCCGGACTATTGAAAAATATAGAACAGGCGGATGAAATCAGGATAAAGCCGCTTTCATTCCATGGACAACGGATACTTGAAATGAAAGATGTGTGTATCCGGTATAACGGCCGTGAAATATGCAGGCCGGTCGATTTTGCTATGGAACCGGGGGAGCGAATAGCACTTATTGGGAAAAACGGAAGCGGAAAATCAAGCATCCTAAGGCTGATATGCGGAGAAGATATCGAGTATAGCGGCGCTTTTTCCCTTTCCTCAGGACTTGCCATTTCCTATGTGCCGCAGGACCTGTCTTTTTTGAACGGGAAGCTCGGAGCTTATGCGGAAGAAAACGGAGTAGATAAAACATTATTTCTGACATTGCTGCGCAAGTTAGGGATTAAACGGGAACAATTCGAAAAGGATATATCTGAATTCAGCGATGGGCAGAAGAAAAAAACTGCGCTGGCCAAAAGCCTTGCGGAGCAGGCACACCTATATGTATGGGATGAACCGCTCAATTATATCGATATATTATCGCGTATGCAGATCCAGCGTGTGATTTGCGAATATAGGCCTGCGATGCTGTTTGTAGAGCATGACCATGTATTTGTAGATGAGACCGCTACAAAAAAGATAGAGATATCGGGCGTGGTTTGAACAAGGGCGTTCCGTCTGAATTTACTTTTTGCGGATTGTTTGATACAATAAGGCAGATCCTATAACGGCGAGGTAACGAATGAATTTCAGTTTTCAGGTCGAAACAAGAGACAAAAGCAGCAAGGCGCGCACAGGTGTGCTGAAAACACCGCATGGCGAGATCAGGACTCCGGTATTCATGCCGGTGGGCACACAGGCAACCGTAAAAGCAATGACCAATGAACAGATACTCGATGCGGGCGCTCAGATCATCCTTGGCAATACCTATCATCTTTATATGCGTCCGGGTCACGAGCTCATTCGCGAGGCGGGCGGACTGCACCGCTTTATGAACTGGGACAAGCCGATCCTCACGGACAGCGGCGGATTTCAGGTGTTCAGTCTCGGAGAACTGCGCAAGCTTACAGAGGAAGGTGCGGCGTTCCAGTCGCATATCGACGGTTCGCGGCATTTGTTCACGCCTGAAAAAGTGGTGGAGATAGAGGAAGCGCTTGGTTCGGACATCATGATGGTGCTTGACGAATGTACGCCCTATCCGGCAGATCACGAATATACGGAGCATTCGATGGAGAGGACGCACCGTTGGGCAAAACGATGCAAAGACGCGCAGACGAGGGACGATCAGGCCCTGTTTGGGATCGTGCAGGGGGGGATGTATCCGGAGCTGCGCAAAAAAAGTGCAGAGGAGATCGCGAAACTCGATTTTATCGGAAACGCAATCGGCGGGCTTTCCGTAGGAGAGCCGAAGCCGATGATGTATGAGATGCTCGACGTGGTCACAGATGTTCTGCCGGAAGAAAAACCGCGTTATTTAATGGGGGTAGGTACGGCGGACTGCCTCGTTGAGGGAGTGGCACGGGGAGTCGACATGTTTGACTGCGTGCTGCAAACACGCATCGCACGTAATGGAACGGCCTTGGTGCGCAGCGGCAAGCTGGTGATCCGCAACGCGGAGTATGCAAAGGATTTCCGGCCCATTGATGAAGCCTGTGACTGTTATGCATGCAGAAATCATACGCGGGCCTATATCCGGCATCTTATCAAGACGAATGAAATATTGGGAGCTACCCTTTTGTCTATCCATAATACGCGTTTCACCATACGCCTGATGGAAGAAATACGCGGGCATATCGAGGCGGGAACTTTCCAAGAATTCAGGCGGGAGTTTATGGGAAATTTCCGTATATAAAGCGAAATAATGGTTGACTTGCGCGTGCTTTACCGATATTATAGGTAATAGTGATTTTTGATTTTGAAAGGGGTAAACAGTATGCCAGTAAGTGATGGCGGCGCATCTGCGGCTGCCGGTTCCAGCAATATGATGATGATGCTCTTTCCGATCCTGCTGATCGTGGTGTTCGTCGTTCTGATCATTGTTCCGAACAAAAGAAAAGAAAAACAATTCAAGAATATGCTCAGCAACCTGCGGGTAGGAGACATGATCAAAACGATCGGCGGCTTCTACGGGAAGGTCGTTGCTCTGAAAGAGGATCTCGTGACGATCGAATGCGGCCCGGACAAGACCAAGCTGGTTCTTGCGAAAGGTGCGATCGCTTCTGTGGAAAGCTTTGAGGAGGGAAAAGAGATTCCCGAAAAAGCAAGTGATAAGAAAGAAGAAAAAGACGATAAAAAAGAAGATGCTTCCGCAAAGAGCTCTAAAAAGGGAAAATAACTTGAGATTTTTAGAGCGGCGTAGTATAATATCCATCATGAAAGTTTCAAGGGAGGATTTGTGATGAAGCATATTAAAACAGTGACGAAAAGCAATCTGAAAGATACACTTCGCACAGGCGGCTGCGGCGAATGCCAGACGTCATGCCAATCGGCATGCAAGACGTCGTGCACGCTTGCAAACCAGAAGTGCGAAAAGAAGAACTGATTTTTTAGGAGAATAAGGTGGCGGCATGGTGTTATGCCGCCATTTTTCATGTGGGAGAGTTATTAAAAGCTATGGTCCATCTGATAGAATTTTGCGGGAAATATGCGGCGCTGGACGTGGAGTCCGGTTCCGTCCATGCGATCGATAAGACCGCTATGAGCGTGCTCACGTTCAAAAATGCGGGAAAGACAAATGAGCAGATCATAAATGACCTCGGGGAAGAAGCGAGAGAGGTTTTGGAGGAGATAGACGAGCTTATCCGGCAGGGGCTCTTATATTCAGAATGCGAAATAGACGGAGAGAATGCGCAGTTCAACACACCTGTTATCAAGGCGCTGTGTCTGCTCGTGGCGCAGGACTGCAACCTCCGGTGCTCCTATTGTTTTGCGGATACGGGCGAATATCACGGAAAGCGCGCGCTTATGGATATAGAAACAGCCTGCGCGGCGATCGATTTTCTGATCGCACATTCGGGAGGACGGCGAAATCTTGAGGTAGACTTTTTCGGCGGCGAGCCGCTGATGAATTTTGATGTGGTGAAGCAGACCGTAGCATACGGGCGGGAGCAGGAAAAGATACATGGAAAGAACATCCGTTTTACTCTGACGACGAACGCCTATCATGTAACAGATGAAATGGCAGATTTCATCAACAGAGAAATGAAGAACGTCGTGATCAGCATAGACGGCCGGAAAGAAGTACACGACAGAATGCGCAAAAACGCTGCGGGAGAAGGCAGCTATGACCGTGTGCTCAAAAATGCCCATAAGATCATAGATGGACGCGGCGGCAAGGAGTATTATGTGCGGGGCACCTATACGGCACAGAATCTGGATTTTTCGAACGACGTCTGCGCGATCGCGGACGCGGGGTTTGACCAGATCTCCGTTGAACCGGTCGTAACAGGCGAGAGCTTTGCGATCTGCCCGGAGCATATCCCGCAGCTTAAGCATGAATATGAAATACTGGCGCGGGAATATCTGAAGCGGAAAAAAGCGGGCTGCGGATTCAATTTTTTCCATTTTATGATCGATCTCAACTCAGGCCCGTGCCTCAATAAACGTTTGAGAGGGTGCGGTGCGGGGAGCGAATATCTTGCCGTTTCTGCGGACGGGAAGCTGTATCCGTGTCATCAGTTCGCGGGAATGGATGATTTTTATATGGGGACCGTCCATGACGGGAACGTAGATCAAACGATCAAAAAAATGTTTATGGATACGCACGTATTCACAAAACAGGGCTGCAGCGAATGCTGGGCGAAATATTATTGTTCAGGCGGCTGCGCAGCAAATGCGTATCATTCGACCGGGGATATCAGAAAGCCGTACGAGATCGGCTGCGAAACGGAAAAGAAGCGCATCGAGACGGCCATCGCAATCAAAGTTTTTGAGGAGGATCTGTTATGATAAGCAAAGTGAAAGGAAAAGAGCCGCAGGTCGCACAAACGGCATTTGTACATAAGAGCGCGGTCGTAGCGGGGGAAGTGATTTTGAAAGAGAATTCCAGCATATGGCCGTGTGCCGTGCTGCGCGGCGACATCGGACAACCGGTCATCATAGGAAAGAATTCCAATGTGCAGGACAATAGCGTGCTTCATACGAATGATGAGGAGCCGCTTATCATTGGCGATAATGTTGTGATCGGGCATAATGCAAATCTGCATTCCTGCGTAATCGGAGACGGGTCGCTGATCGGGATCGGCGCAATCGTACTGGACGGCGTTAAGATCGGGAAAAATTGCCTTGTTGCTGCGGGCTCGCTCGTAACGCCAAATAAGGAATTTCCGGATGGGAGCATGATTATGGGCTCTCCTGCCAAGGCGGTGCGCGAGCTGACGCAGAAGGATATCGATTATCAGCATGGCCTTGTAGCGCATTATGTAGAAGAAGCGGCGGCATATCTTAAGACGGAGGAGGAACTGGAAAAATAATGGACCGGCTCGCCGAAATGTGCATGTGATATACACCTTGCCAGAAGCGCTTTATGGATAACGGTATGAGCTGTTCGGGGCCGAAATGCCCGGGACAGCTCATTTTTTTATATATGCTGTATGCCCTGTACCGAAGTGAAGCCGCAGAGTCTGTGAGGTGGTTTTACCTTTGCGCTTGATTCTGAGGGTGGATTTGGAATATAATAGGGAATATAGTTATCATTTCATTTAATTGATTCGGAAGGAAAGAAGAACACTATGGGGACTGATACACTGCAAATTTTGATCGCAATGATCATTTATATGGGGATCGTCATTGCGATCGGCGTCGTGTTTGCCAAGCGGGCGAACAAGAACTCCGAGAATTATTTTTTAGGAGGCCGGAGCTTAGGACCATGGGTCACCGCGATGAGCGCCGAGGCCTCGGATATGAGCGGCTGGCTGCTTATGGGGCTGCCCGGCGTTGCGTATTGGTGCGGTCTTGCAAGCGCTTTGTGGACAGCGGTCGGACTGTTGGCGGGAACGTATATCAACTGGCTGATCGTTTCCAAGCGTCTGCGCCGATATAGCGTAAAGGCCAATAATTCCATTACCTTGCCGGAATTTTTCTCGAACCGCTTCAAAGAAAACAAAAAGGTTTTGATGACGATGGCGGCGCTGTTTATCCTGATTTTCTTTACGGTATATGCGGCGAGCTGCCTTGTGACATGCGGCAAGCTGTTCTCTACGCTGTTTGGGGCACCGTATATCGCCATGATGATTTTAGGCGCTGCCTTTGTACTGATTTATACGATTTTAGGCGGATTCCTTGCAGAAAGCGCATCTGATTTTATGCAGGCGATCGTTATGATCATAGCTTTAGTAACTATTTTAGTGATTGGTACGACGGCGGCGGGAGGCCTTAACGCGGTTGTCAGCAATGCGCAGAGCTTCCCGGGATTTTTGGAATTTTTCGGAGTGGCGACTCCGGTGATAGAAGACGGGGCACAGGTTATGTCAAACGGAATGCCGGTGTTCGGCGAAGCCACCTCTTATGGCTTCCTACCGGTCGTATCAGCACTTGCGTGGGGGCTCGGCTACTTCGGAATGCCGCAGGTATTGCTGCGCTTTATGGCGATCCGCAATGAAAGAGAACTGCCGCGTTCCCGGAGGATCGCGACAATTTGGGTCGTTATTTCCCTTGGAGCGGCAATTTTCATCGGAATCGTGGGGAGGATGCTGTTTCCTGCGGCTTATGCCACGGAAGCGGCAGCAGAAAACATTTTCATTCTGCTTTCCACCAATCTGCTTCCGGCCCTGCTTGCAGGCTTTGTTATGGCGGGGATACTGGCGGCAACTATCAGTTCATCTGACTCTTACCTGCTGATTGCGGCATCGGCTTTTTCAAAGAACATTTTCCAAGGCGTGTTCAAAAAGGACGCAACAGATAAGCAGGTCATGATCTTATCGAGAATCGCGCTTCTGGTCATTACAGCTGTTGCGATATTCATTGCACTGGACGAAAACAGCGTGATCTTTACGATCGTGTCTTTTGCATGGGCTGGCTTCGGTGCGACATTCGGACCGTTGATGCTTTTCTCGCTGTTCTGGAAGCGTATCAACCGCGCCGGAGCGATTGCAGGCATGATAGGCGGAGGCGTGATGGTATTTGTTTGGAATCTGGCTGTACGCCCATTGGGAGGCCTGTTTGATATCTATGAGCTGCTGCCTGCGTTTATCTTCTCCTGCATCTGCATTGTGGTCGTATCGCTGCTGACAGCGCCGCCGTCCAAAGAGATCGAACAGGAGTTCGACGAGGTGCGCGCGGGGATCGGAGTTGAATAATAAACGCTTCATCAGGCCCTTTGTGCAGCGAATGAATGTGCTGCTCATACAAAAAGAGGCGCTGAAATTCTTGATATGGAATGACATACAAAAAACTTTCCTATATGGGAAAGTTTTTTGTTATAAGGAAATTTTAACAAAGAAAAGAAAATAGTCCTATCTTTTCCATTCGGGGAATATGATATAATATAAATATCTGTGAGTAATTTTGCTTGAATATAGGTGTTTTGATTGAAAAAGAAGGATATCTCTCTTGAAAAAAGCTGCCAGCTGATTCAAAATGCGCTCGGCATCAATTGCTCGGTCGAGGATGTCTGGGACAGCTGCGTTCCGGATAATCCCTTTTGCCGGGAATGTCTTCGCCTGCAAAAAAAATATGGGCTCGATAAGAACTGTGCGGCTCTTCATACCAACAGCGCATTTCAGTCGGAAAAATGGGGCGGCAAATATGAATATCTTTGCCCGCTCGGCCTGTGCTTTATTGCAAGCGGCGTGCCGCTGGAGCTGGAGCTTCGGTATGCAATCATAGCAGGACCGTTTTTTATGATGGATTTAGAGGAGTTCCGGGCGGAGGACCTCCAGAATATGTTTCATAATAAAGATACGCGAACCTTAATGAAGCTTGCAGCAGAGGTGCCCTATATTCCCTGCAACCGTGTATCCTATCTTGCGGATGTCATCAACATCGTGACCAAGCATACGGCTTCTTCCATCCGTTCGACGAATCAGATCAAGAATGAAGCGGAAGAACCGACGCAGCGTGTACATGAGCTGATTTATGAGCATAAAGACCTGAAAGAAACACTGGAGAGCCAGATGGAGCTGGAAAGGAAGCTTTTGAATCATATCAAGCTGAAAAACCGGGAGGAAGCGCAGGAGATACTCAATGAAATATTGGGCGGTATCTATTTCCATTCTTTCGGGGACCTGAAGATCATCAAGGCGAGAGTGACGGAGCTTGTCGTAGGCTTGCTGCGTGCGGCGGTATCGGCAGGCGTTGGGATCGAGAATATCTTTGCGCTGTCCGGCGACTATATCAGCGAGATACAAAAGTTTGAGAACATACGGGACCTGAACGAATGGCTGACAAAGGTCCTCAACAGCATCATGTTTTCTGTATTTCCGAACAGTCATGTGCGGCTGGCGGCGATCGTAGAAAAGGTAAAGGGATATATTGGAGAAAATTATATGAAGAAAATATCCCTCAATGAGCTTGCGAACCTTGCCGGCTTTTCCGTATCCTATTTGAGCAAGATATTTAAAGAGGAAACCCAAAAGAGCATCAGCGCATACATCAACCACGTCCGCATTGAAAATGCTAAAAAGCTCCTGCGCACAACTGATATATCGCTCGTCGAGCTGGCGTATGTCGTCGGTTTTGAAGAGCAAAGCTATTTTACCAAGGTATTTAAAAAGCTGGAGGGCGTATCGCCCGGAAAATACCGGGATTCCAACGCCCGGCCCGGATCGGGACAAAAGGAAAAGACGGCTCCTTAAAAGGGACCGTCTTTTTGCTCATAAGGCGTGTCAGCGGTGCTTGATGAACGTACCGTCCTGTAATTCGGAAAAAGCCGTATCGAGCTCTTCACGCGTATTCATGACGATGGGGCCGCCCCATGCGACTGGTTCTTTTAAAGGAGTTCCTGCAAAGTAAGCAAAGCGTACGCCGCTTTCGCCCGCGTGTACCGTCAGTTGATCCCCGTGGCTCATGAGCGCCGCCGTTTTTTCCAAAACGGGCTTTTCCGTATCGCCGAAGCGCGCACTGCCCTCAAACAAATAAACGAATACGTTTTTTTCAAAGTCAGTCTCAAAAGAAAGCGTTCCGTTGGGCGCGACCGATATATCGAGCAAGTCTGCTTTTATGTAGCTGCCTTGTACCTTACCCTCAAAATGGTCGAATGTTCCGCCGATGATTCGAACGAGAGCGTCTTCGCTTTCTATCTTAGGGATCATATCCTCCGTGATATCAAAGTATTTTGGCTCGGCCATTTTATGACTGCGAGGCAGATTGAGCCAGAGCTGGTAGCCAAGCATGCGTTCCGCAGGGAGCGGCATTTCCTGATGCAGGATGCCGCTGCCTGCGGTCATCCATTGGCATCCTCCGTCTGTGATCCTGCCGCTGTTGCCAATGCTGTCGCTATGCTCGATATCTCCGCTGATCAGATAGGTCACGGTCTCTATTCCGCGGTGAGGGTGCCACGGAAAACCTTTGACATAATCTGAAGGGTCGGAAGAATCGAATGCATCCAGCATAAGAAACGGATCGAAGTCCTCTGTATTCCTGCCGGAGATCACACGTACAAGATTTACTCCCGCACCGTCCTGCGTGCGAATACCGGTTACTGTTTTTATGATATTTCTATTTGTCATAGTATCACTCCTTATCTATTATGATAATATATAAACAGAAGCAGCTGACTGTTACCGGATTTTGTTTCGAATTGAAAAAAGGAGAATACTATGAAAAGAAAAGTCATAATAGACTGTGACCCGGGGCACGATGCGCTGTGTATAGGAGTATTGGCGGAGCCGTCGATCGTCGCATACGAAAATATGGAGATCTATGTAGAGACCGCAGGCTGCGAAGCAGGCAGGAGCGTCGCAGGGCAAAAGGGTGGAAACACATGGTTTGGAAAATGGATAGACAGGGATCGTTTTGTGGAATTTGTGACCGAGACGATCGTACGGCAAGACGAAAAATGAACGGAAGATAGAACGAGATATACATTAAGTCGATATTTTTACGCTTGCTTCTCTCATAAAGAAAAAAGATGGCATATTTTTAATATAATATGCCATCTTTTTGGTCTGAATAGCGATACAGCATATTTAGAAGAAATCGCATAACAAAAGGGTTTTTAAGCAACGAAAAGCAGTATTTACTCCAATAAATAAGAATAAAACATATCAAATGCCCTCTTTATAAGGATAACGATAGCATACATAAATATAAATATCACCGGGCCAACATGGCCCGAAGTACGAAGGAGGTGAACAAATATCCCATTACAAGCCTGAAAATATCAGGCTTTTTTTTATGCCGTGAAAAAGGAGGAAGAAAACAGATGGCAAATGACAAGCCAAACAAGCCGGAGGGTAAAGATGCACCAATCGTGAAACAGGCGGAACAAAAACCTATCCGAAACAAAGCAAGCGTTTCCCAAAAACCGGAAACAAAACCGGTTGCCCCACCGGACAAGGGAAAGCTGGAAAAAACGGAAATGGCGAATCCTATTAAAACATCAACGGTTTCCGCAAAGGAAGGGCCACCCCCTGCTTCCGTCCCCAAACAGTTGGAAGCAAAAAAGGCGGCGATCCCCGTCCCAAGCAAAGGGACGCAGGCAAATGGAAAGACGGACAAGAAGCCGGAAGAAAAGCCTAAACTTGCGCCCATGCCAGATAACAAGGCAAAAAACGAATCGAAATTGAAAGACGAAAAGCCCGTGATCCCGTTTCCGGCAAAAAAGGAAATGGCAGCACCGGGCAAGGAAAAAAACGCGGAGCGGATGCCGGATAAAAAAACGGACGAGCCTAATTTAAAGGAGCGCAAGGCAAAGCTGGAAAAGGAACTCCGTGAGAAGTTCCATATCCCGAAATCGGAAAAAGCGGCGGAGCCGTGGAAAGCGCCGGAGGTAGAACAGGTGGTGCGCATCCCGCATAATGAGCTCCATTCGTTCAAGGATCACCCGTTCAACGTGGAGAAAAATACAAAATATATGGCGTTTGTAGCAAGCATCCGCGCGCACGGCGTAACGCAGCCAGCCATTGTCCGCCCCCGCCCCGCTGGCGGCTATGAGATCGTTTCGGGACACCGGCGCGACGAAGGCGGCAAAGACGCGGGCATACCATATACCCCGTGTATCATACGCGCGCTGAACGACGACCATGCGATACAGCAGATGGTCGAGGATAACGTCAACAACCGCGAGATCGGGACAATGGAGCTTGCACGGGCATTGAAGAAACAGCTTGAATCCTTAAAGCATCAGGGAGCGCAGGAAGCCCTGCAAGGAGACAATGCGGTGAGCGCGGACGACGTTGGAAAACGCTCCAACCAGATCGTCGCGGAACGAAACGGCATGAGCGTCAAGCAGGTACAGAGGCATATCGCCCTTACGAACCTTTCCCCAGCCTTGCAGGAAATGGTGGACGGCAAGCGGCTCGGTAATGATAAGACGCTGAAAATCGCGTTCACTCCCGCAGTTGAGTTGTCATATATCAAAGACGCAAAATTGCAGGAATATATCGCGGTCGCTATCGAGGGGCAGCAATCGACGCCTTCCCTATCGCAGGCGCAGCGCATGAGGGAGCTCGCACAAAAGAACATCTTAAACCCGGACATGATCGACGGAATCATGCTGGAAGAAAAAAAGGAGGTAGACAAAGTGATTATATCCAGTCAGGAGCTTTCGCAGTATTTTGGAAAGGACAAAACGCCGCGTGAGATGAAAGATACCATACTTCACCTGCTCGACGAATGGAAAGACAAGCAAAAAGATATTGTGAAGCCAGATAAGAAAAACGAGTTGGAGAAATAGCGGGACTCCGGGCCAAGTTGGCCCGGAGCGCATAAAAAAGAATATCTGTTATTCCCCGTCGCCAGTAATTAGATAGCACAGACGGAAACGGCAGTCAAGGGCGCAACGCGCCGCCATAGGCGGTTTTAACCCTTGACGGCCTGTTCCGGCCTGTGCTTTTTTTGTACCCAAGCGGCGGGGATAAAGAGATTCCCCAGAGCCGCCCCCGCCCAAGAATGGGCGGGCGTGGGGTGGGTTGAAAGAAACGGAGGTTATCAATGAAACGGCCATTGGCATACATATCAGCCGCATGGAGCGGCAAACAGAAAACGGACAGCGAACGGGCGGCGCGGTACTGCCGGGCGGTATATGAGGCGGGCTTCCCCCCGATCTGCCCGATCCTGTCCCTGCCGTTGTTCCTCAACGACGCTGTGCCGGAGGAGCATAAAAGCGGGATCGACATTGGGCGCGACCTGCTGCGGCGGGCCCATGTGCTCGTGGTATGCGGAAACACAATCGACGAAAATGTGAAAAATGACATTGCCATCGCGGGACGGCTGCATATCACGGCGACGACGCTGGACGGGATCATGGCGGTCAAGGGACAGGGCGTAAAAAGGCAGGACAACCGTTGATGACGTTAGGCAGCCTGTTCGACGGGATCGGGGTATTTCCGCTTGCGGGTATTCATTCCGGCATTACGCCCCTGTGGGCGAGTGAGATCGAAAAAATCCCCGTTTCTATCACAAAAAGGCATTTCCCCGGCATGGAGCATTTGGGAGATATTACCGCCCTGCATGGGGCGGAGATTCCGGCGGTGGACGTTATCACATTCGGTTCCCCCTGCCAAAACTTATCGGCTGCCGGGAACCGAACGGGGCTTTCCGGGGAAAAATCCAGCCTGTACCACCACGCGATACGCATTATAAAGGAAATGAGGGAGGCGACAAATGGCAGATTTCCAGTTATCGCTGTTTGGGAGAACGTCATGGGAGCGTTTTCATCAAATGACCGGATGGATTTTAGAGCCGTGCTCCAGTCTTTCGCAGATACCGGGGTTCCAATGCCTGTTAGTGGAAGATGGGCATACGCCGGAATGGTGCGAGGGAGACGTCCTGACGTCGCCTGGAGATTGCTGGACGCCCAGTATTGGGGAAAGCCCCGGTTGCCGCAGCGCAGGCGGCGCATCTTCCTCGTGGCAGATTTTGGAGGCGAACGTGCCGGAGAAATATTGTTCCGGCCCGGCGGTGTGCAGCCGGATTCTGCGGCTTGCGGACCAAGCGGGATGTCCGCCCCCAAAAGAAATAGAGTACCTGCTGAAAAAACAGGGCGGGAAATATCCGGGATCACGGTCTGCCCGTTCCAAAAAATACGGATGCGGGGAACGGCGGGACGCAAAGACACAAATAGTTTTTTGGGGAGCTTTGGAAAACGCGGAGATCCCTTTCCCACCATATTAGCCAGCGATACCAATACTTTTGCGCTGTGGTACGGGGAGGAATACAAGAACGGCGTGATCCGCGACCTTATGCCGGTTGAGTGCGAAAGGCTTATGGGCTTGCCGGAAAACTGGACAAGATACGGCGCAGACGGCAGGGAAATATCGGACAGCGCGCGGTACCGCGCGCTTGGGAACGCAATCGCGCTTCCCTGCGCCGAATACATTATGCGCGGAATCGCTGAGGCGTTGGGAGGATAACAGAATGGAGGAAATATGCCGGAAATACTCATTACAAAAAATACTCATGTGGCGGAACTGCTCGCCGTGCTGAACCGGGACAGCCCTGAATGGTACGGATTGAATATTCTTCTCGGCCAGATCGCGGGCATACAAAAACAACTGGATACGGCGGTACATGAGCTTGCGGAAGTGCGGCGCGGCCTTGCGGACGCACAACAGCGAAACCATCCTGCCAAAATGGCTTTGCAAAAAGCAGAAGAAGCTATGCGGCAGTATGTTTCGGGCCTGCGGGAAAAACTTCAACGGCTGAAAGAAGCAGTGGCCGCAGGATGTAAAAATGCTTTCGCGGCGTTCCGGGAAAAAGGAAATGCCGCGCTGGCCCATCTCTCCCGCTTTTTCAAAGTGCAGCCCATATTGGAAACGATCCGCAGCGATGCGGAAAAAGCAGCGAAAACGGCGGAACAAGCGATCCGCGCCGTCGAGGCTGCGGGCGCAAGATACCATGAGGCCGGTCGTAACCTGCGCAACGCGGGACGTGCGCTTTCGGGCAAGAGCGGCATAACGGAAACAAAACCAAACGGAAAAGCAGTACGAGGCATGGCCGCCCCGTTTCGCGCCGCGCGTTCCTGTTTCAAAGGGATCGGAAAACATACGGAAGCAGCGCTCCAACGTTTGAAACAGTTGGAGGAAAAAGCTGCGAAGCCACCGCGTATCAAAAAAATACTGCGGGAGTGCGGAAAACAAGCGGAGCGGGAAAACCGAAGCAAACGAGGACGCAAGGACAAAAATATAGTCCCTGAGCGTTAGGGATGGCATCTTCGGGCCAACATGGCCCGGAGCGGAAAGGAGGCGCAATTTTGCAGGAAGATATTGAACGGCGCTTTTTAGCCCTGTCCGTGTCGGCAGGCAGGATGACGAGCCGGGTATTGGCGAGGGCGTTGTCGTCGGCGCTCCGGCAGATACGGCAGGCGCGCCAAAAGACGCATACCCCGCACGGCAGGCAGAGCGTGAAAAAGCTGATGAACCATGACGAAACGACAAACAGCATCCCGCTTGACGGAAATACGCGGCTGTTTGACCGGGTAGCGCGGAAATATAACGTGGACTATGCCTTTTACAAGACCGGGCCGAAAAAATACTTGCTGTTTTTCAAAGCGAAGCAGGCGGACGCGATCACGGCCTGTTTTGCGGAATACACGAAACGCGCGCTGCGCAAAGGGAAAAAGCCGCCTATGCGGGAGCAAATACGGCAGGCGGCGAACATTGTGCGCAGCAAACAGCCGAAAGAACGCACACGGGAACGGGAGGCGGCGCGCGATGGCAGGTAAGCTCAAAAAATATGCGCTCCCGCTTGTCCCTTATCTGTTTTTGTTTTGGGTGTTCCTGAAGCTCGGCACAGCCTACCGGATCGCGGACGGGGATATGTTTTGGGAAAAATTAGCCGGGCTGCCGCACAGCATAAACGCGGCGTTTGGAACGATAGCGCCGGGAACGGACGGCTTTGACTGGCTGGTTGGGCTCATCGGGGCCGGGATCGTGTGGCTTGCCGTGCAGTATAAAAAACAGAACGCAAAGAAATTCCGCACAGACCGGGAATACGGCACGGCGCGCTGGGGCACGCCAAAAGACATCAAACCGTTTGCCGATCCGGTTTTCCAAAACAACGTCATTTTGACGGGAACGGAGTTCCTTACAATGAACAGCCGCCCCAAAAACCCGGCAAACGCGCGCAATAAAAACTGCTGCATCATTGGTTCGTCCGGGAGCGGGAAAACCCGGTTTTGGCTTACGCCACAGCTTTTGCAGGCGCACAGCTCGTATGTGGTCGTCGATCCCAAAGGAAGTTTGCTCGGACAGGTCGGGAAGTTTTTGCAGAGGCAGCATTACAGGATCAGGGTGTTCAACAGCATCGACTTTTCAAAGTCCATGCACTATAACCCCCTCGCATATATCCGTACGGAAACAGATATTTTGAAATTTGTCAACGCCCTGATCCTCAATACCAAAGGCGACGGCAAGGACGGCGACGAGTTCTGGACGAAAGCGGAAACGCTGCTGTACTGCGCCCTGATCGCATATATCGTATTCGAGGCCCCGGAGGAGGACAGAAACCTCAATACCCTTGTGGAGCTCATCGACAGCATGGAGGTTCGGGAAAACGACGAGGACTTCCGCAATGCCGTGGACTATATGTTCCTCGGCCTTGAAAAACGGAAGCCGAATTGCTTTGCGGTCAGGCAGTACAAGAAATATAAGTTGGCAAGCGGTAAGACGGCAAAGTCCATCCTCATATCCTGCGGCGCGCGGCTTGCCCCGTTCTCCATCCCGCAGTTGCAGGAAATTATGAGTTACGACGAACTGGAACTCGACCAGACGGGAGACCGGAAAACGGCGGCGTTCTTCATCATTTCGGACACGGACAGCACCTACAATTTCATCGTTGCCCTTGCGTTTTCGCAGATGTTCAACCTGCTGTGCGAGCGCGCGGATAACAAGTATGGCGGGAGGCTGCCATGCCATGTACGGTTTTTGTGGGACGAGGCCGCCAACACCGGGCAGGTTCCGGGACTGGAAAAACTCGTCGCGGTGATCCGTTCGCGGGAAATATCCCTGTGCCTGTTTTATCAGGCGCAGAGCCAGTGCAAGGCCATATATAAGGATCACGCGGAGACCATTATGGGCAACATGGATTCGGTCATCTTTTTGGGCGGGCGCGAGCATACCACGGTCAAGGAACTTTCGGAGGCGCTTGGCAAGGAAACGATCTCGATGCGCACGGACAGCAGGACGCGCGGACAGTCCGAAAGCTACGGCCAAAATCTGCAACGGCTGGGAAAAGAGCTTATGACGATAGACGAGCTCACCACCATGCCGGGAGATAAGTGCATTTTGCAACTTCGGGGGCTGCGCCCTTTTTATTCCCCAAAGTACCGTTTGGAACGGCATCCGAATTACGGGCAGACCGCCGAAGCGGACGCAAAGCGCAACGCCTTTGACCTGTCCGGGCTTGTGGGCCGCAGGATGCGGCCAAAGCCGGACGAACAGTATGACGTTTACGAGGTGGACGTTACCGGGGAGGAAGCGGACGGGGATATTCTGGATTACGACGACATAGACGATCCCGAAGCGTTCGGGTGACGGTTCGGGCCAGGTTTTTACCCCGTCAAAACTATGTTTCGCCGGGGGCCCCGATGGCCCGAAGTAATGAAGCGAGAACCGCCGACAGGCGGTTTTTATATTTACGGATAAAGGAGGCACATCTATGGGATTTTTTTCAAGTGCAGTAGAAACGCTGCAAACCCTTGTGATCGCGCTGGGGGCCGGACTTGCGGTGTGGGGCGTAATCAATCTGCTTGAAGGCTACGGCGCGGACAACCCGGCGGCTAATGCTCATGTACGGTAAGGAAGCAAGCAACCGAAAACAAGAGATAGACCGCCAGCACTACACTATTCCGAACCAAAGACCAAAAGATAAGCATTGTGGGAAAATCTAAACTTTTGGATTTTCCTACAATGCCAACTACGGCGGAATCCCTCCCACTCCTTATATCTTTCTGTATACATTGAATTTGTATTTAGTAAAATGCAGACAACACCACGGATCGGCTTTTGGTTGGACAATTCCAACCAAACACCACAGCAGACAGCAGAAAACATTCTGAACGCTAGGAAGCCGGTATGATTGTTACATATAAGGGGAAGAAAAATTTCTTTTAGGTACTTGCTTTCCTAAAACTGATGTGATACAATGATTTAATCCAGAAAAGGAGTAAAAAATATGCGGCAAGGTATTCTTAAATAAAACTATAATCAAATAGTGGGAACAAAGGATTATGATAGCTCCTTTTGTAGGGGCTTAGTTTTTTGTACCCAATTTAAGAATACTTTTGCCTTATCAATTTTGACATATCCCCAAAAACAGCAATCACAAACAGGTGTATGCTGTATATGTGTATGTCCGCAACTTATAATCCCCAGTGGTAAAAGTATTTTACTGCTGGGGATTTTTATGCCCTTTGGGGCTGTAAAGGGAGGACAATCACATGAAAATAATCAATATTGGAATTCTTGCCCATGTAGACGCTGGAAAGACGACCTTGACGGAGAGCCTGCTATATGCCAGCGGAGCCATTTCAGAACCGGGGAGCGTCGAAAAAGGGACAACGAGGACGGACACCATGTTTTTGGAGCGGCAGCGTGGGATTACCATTCAAGCGGCAGTCACTTCCTTCCAGTGGCACAGATGTAAAGTTAACATTGTGGATACGCCCGGCCACATGGATTTTTTGGCGGAGGTGTACCGCTCTTTGGCTGTTTTAGATGGGGCCATCTTGGTGATCTCCGCTAAAGATGGCGTGCAGGCCCAGACCCGTATTCTGTTCCATGCCCTGCGGAAAATGAACATTCCCACCGTTATCTTTATCAACAAGATCGACCAGGCTGGCGTTGATTTGCAGAGCGTGGTTCAGTCTGTTCGGGATAAGCTCTCCGCCGATATTATCATCAAGCAGACGGTGTCGCTGTCCCCGGAAATAGTCCTGGAGGAAAATACCGACATAGAAGCATGGGATGCGGTCATCGAAAATAACGATGAATTATTGGAAAAGTATATCGCAGGAGAACCAATCAGCCGGGAAAAACTTGCGCGGGAGGAACAGCAGCGGGTTCAAGACGCCTCCCTGTTCCCAGTCTATCATGGCAGCGCCAAAAATGGCCTTGGCATTCAACCGTTGATGGATGCGGTGACAGGGCTGTTCCAACCGATTGGGGAACAGGGGGGCGCCGCCCTATGCGGCAGCGTTTTCAAGGTTGAGTACACCGATTGCGGCCAGCGGCGTGTCTATCTACGGTTATACAGCGGAACGCTGCGCCTGCGGGATACGGTGGCCCTGGCCGGGAGAGAAAAGCTGAAAATCACAGAGATGCGTATTCCATCCAAAGGGGAAATTGTTCGGACAGACACCGCTTATCAGGGTGAAATTGTTATCCTTCCCAGCGACAGCGTGAGGTTAAACGATGTATTAGGGGACCAAACCCGGCTCCCTCGTAAAAGGTGGCGCGAGGACCCCCTCCCCATGCTGCGGACGACGATTGCGCCGAAAACGGCAGCGCAAAGAGAACGGCTGCTGGACGCTCTTACGCAACTTGCGGATACTGACCCGCTTTTGCGTTGCGAAGTGGATTCCATCACCCATGAGATCATTCTTTCTTTTTTGGGCCGGGTGCAGTTGGAGGTTGTTTCCGCTTTGCTGTCGGAAAAATACAAGCTTGAAACAGTGGTAAAGGAACCCTCCGTCATTTATATGGAGCGGCCGCTCAAAGCAGCCAGCCACACCATCCATATCGAGGTGCCGCCCAACCCGTTTTGGGCATCCATAGGACTGTCTGTTACACCACTCTCGCTTGGCTCCGGTGTACAATACGAGAGCCGGGTTTCGCTGGGATACTTGAACCAGAGTTTTCAAAACGCTGTCAGGGATGGTATCCGTTACGGGCTGGAGCAGGGCTTGTTCGGCTGGAACGTAACGGACTGTAAGATTTGCTTTGAATACGGGCTTTATTACAGTCCGGTCAGCACGCCGGCGGACTTCCGCTCATTGGCCCCGATTGTATTGGAACAGGCATTGAAGGAATCGGGGACGCAGCTGCTGGAACCTTATCTCTCCTTCATCCTCTATGCGCCCCAGGAATACCTTTCCAGGGCTTATCATGATGCACCGAAATACTGTGCCACCATCGAAACGGCCCAGGTAAAAAAGGATGAAGTTGTCTTTACTGGCGAGATTCCCGCCCGCTGTATACAGGCATACCGTACTGATCTGGCCTTTTACACCAACGGGCGGAGCGTATGCCTTACAGAGCTGAAAGGATATCAGGCCGCTGTCGGTCAGCCGGTCATCCAGCCCCGCCGTCCAAACAGCCGCCTGGACAAGGTGCGCCATATGTTTCAGAAGGTAATGTAAAGATACATAATCGTCAAGACGGCAACAATCAGAAGTTATGGAGGGTAACAATGGAATATAGTAAGGAAGATTTAATGGAAGCAAAAAAGCAAATTTGGGGAGTGGGAGAGAACATGGGAACAGAGGAAAGTAAAAAAATCTGGGAGGAGAACGCACAATTTTGGGATAATGCAATGGGTGACGAATCTAATGAATTTCACAGAGAGGTAGTGCGTCCCAAAGTAACGGAACTTCTATCTCCTAATCCTGCGGATTACATTTTGGATATTGCGTGTGGCAATGGAAATTATTCTTCGTATCTTGCACAAAGAGGCGCTTCGGTTGTCGCTTTTGATTACAGCAAAAAAATGATAGAATTGGCTAAAAGACGGCAATCACAATATGCAAAACAAATTGAATTTTGTGTGGCGGATGCGACCGATAGAAAAAGTATATTAGAATTAAAAAGAAATCGAGCCTTTACGAAAGCAGTTTCTAATATGGCAATTATGGATATTACGGATATTGAACCACTTCTTATGGCTGTTTATGAACTGTTGCAGGAAAGCGGAATTTTTGTCTTTGCAACGCAACACCCTTGTTTTGTCACGTTGACTGAAAAATATATGACACCGCACAGTTACTATGATATAGCGATTGAAGGGCAACCGAAAGAGCAGATTTATTATCATCGTTCCATACAAGATATTTTTAACCTTTGTTTTAGAGCTGGATTTGTCATTGATGGATTTTATGAAGAATGTTTTAAAACCAACAAAGAAATTCCTATGGTAATGATAGTAAGGCTTAAGAAGGTAAAACGTGATAGCTTAAAATAAATTCAAGTTTGTCGGGTAAATAGCAAACCCAGCCGAGCCAGTCAACGGTCAAGATGAACGGCGCATATGCGCAGCCGTTGACAGCCCCGCCCGCCTTTGCTGGTAGGCAATCAAGGGGCGACAGCAAGAAGTGCCACCGCCCCGCACTATTATTCAGAAAGGGGAATTTCCATGACCGACCAGATAGCCTATCAAGAATATATCCAGCGCAGGTACAACGCCTTTTGCAAGACTGTTATCCGCTGTGCCGCCTTGGACAAGATTTTGAAGCTTAAACGGCAATGGGAACGGCAAGTTTCCCTTGACTATCTGATGAACGAGAAGTTTGTCCAGTTTGCCGCGTCGGAGCCGGACGAGGAATACCCATTTACCGTCTGCGGTCAGACCGTCCTGCTCTGCAACGCCGCCCTTGCCGACGCGATCTCTGTTTTGCCGGAGCAGACGCGGGAAGAAATCCTGCGCTATTACTTTCTGCGCCAGCCGCAGCGCGTGATCGGCGCGTGTATTGGCCGGTCACGCAGCACAGCGGGGCGGCATATCCAGCTTGCCTTGCAGCGGCTACGCGAAGAAATGGGGGTGAGCCGGTATGAGTAGACTTCTCCCCTATGAAACAATCCTCAAAGCCCGTGAGGGCGACCCAGAAGCCGTGAACGCTGTCCTGCTCCACTACGCCGGATATATCCGCTATTTCTCAAAAGTGAACGGGCAGGTCAACGCCGAGGTGGAGGACTATGTAAAGCAGCGGTTAATTGACTGTCAATTCAAGTTCCGGCTTGACGAACCACCGGACAAGTCATAAAAACTGAATACCAGCCGCCACCGACGCGGCCAGCGAAAGCAGTAAGTCTTGAAAAAGATTTACTGCTTTTTTTGTTGTCCGGCTCCGCTCCCGGCCATTTTGCCCCCTGCCGGTTGTAGTAGTAAGCGAGGAGGGAATTTTTCTGCCCTGGTGTTTGGCATTTGGAGCATTTACCCGTAGTAGAGGGCAAAGAGAAAGGATTTCTCCAACACCGGGTAGAAACCACTGCGTCCGGTGTCATTTTAGCGAAAGCGGGCAGGAATGCCCTTTACAGGATTAGTAGTAGCAGAAAAAGAGAAACAAACTTTTGTGGTTGCAGTTTTCCAAAAAAGTGGCGGACGGAAGTGAGAGAAAGTTTGCAGTCACGGAGAGCAAGTTTCTACCACGGTGCCAAAATCCGCAATTCTGCGGTTTTTGCCCCTCGCGGGAAACTTGTTGGGGAGTGCCTTCCCCAAACCCTGCTTTGCGGCTTGCGCCGCTTATCCCCGCCGCGCTCATGCGGCAAGAAAGGAGGTCACGACCATGCGAAAGAAATACAACACGCCCCACCGCAGCCGCGTTGTGAAAACCCGGCTGTCCGAAGATGAATACGCCGACTTCACAGCGCGGCTTGCGCCCTATGGTATCAGCCAGTCGGAATTTCTCCGGCAGGCGATACGGCGGGCGACCATACGCCCCGTTATCCATGTGTCGGCGGTCAATGACGAACTGCTTTCCGCTGTCGGGAAGCTGGCCGCCGAGTACGGCAGGATCGGCGGCAACCTCAATCAGATAGCCCGGTATCTGAACGAGTACGGCGCACCCTACCATGCGCTGTCCGGCGAGGTACGAGCCGCCATAGCCGACCTTGCCGCCCTCAAGTATGAAGTCTTACAGAAAGTAGGTGACGCGGTTGGCAACACTCAAGCATATCAACTCTAAAAATGCCGACTACGGAGCCGCCGAACAATACCTGCTGTTTGAACATGACGAGTTTACCATGAAGCCCGTCCTTGATGAAACCGGCAGGCTTATCCCCCGCGAGGACTACCGGCTGTCCACGCTGAACTGCGGCGGGGAAGATTTTGCCGTTGCTTGTATGCGGGCAAATCTCCGCTATGAGAAAAACCAGCGGCGGGAAGATGTGAAAAGCCACCACTATATCATCAGCTTTGACCCACGGGACGGGCCGGACAACGGCTTGACCGTAGACCGGGCGCAGGCATTGGGCGAGAAGTTTTGCGCCGAGCATTTCCCCGGCCACCAAGCCCTTGTATGCACCCACCCGGACGGCCATAACCACAGCGGTAACATTCATGTGCATATCGTCATTAACAGCCTGCGGATTGAGGAAGTGCCGTTCCTGCCCTACATGGACAGGCCAGCCGACACAAAAGCCGGTTGCAAGCACCGCTGTACCGACGCGGCTTTGCGCTACTTCAAATCCGAAGTCATGGAGATGTGCCACCGGGAGGGGCTTTACCAAATCGACCTCTTGAACGGCAGCAAGAACCGCGTGACCGACCGGGAATATTGGGCGCAGAAAAAGGGACAGGCCGCGCTGGACAAGCAGAACGCCCCCATGATTGCAGTCGGTATCACGCCCCGGCAGACCAAGTTTGAAACGAACAAGGAGAAGCTGCGGCAGACCATACGCGCCGCGCTGTCTGCGGCGACCTCATTCGAGGACTTTTCCTCTCTGCTGCTGCGGGAGGGCGTGACCGTCAAGGAGAGCCGGGGGCGACTGTCCTACCTCACGCCGGACAGGACGAAGCCCATTACCGCCCGGAAACTGGGCGACGACTTTGACCGCGCCGCTGTCTTTGCCGTTTTGGAGCAGAACGCCGCCAGAGCCACAGAAAAGGCCGCAGCCATACCCGAATACCCCCGGCATGGGAAAACCGGCATACAGCCCACAAAAGCCCCACAAACCGCCCCGAAAGAGGACGGTGTGCAGCGGCTTGTGGACATTGAGCAGAAAATGGCCGAGGGCAAAGGCCGGGGCTATGAACGCTGGGCGACCATGCACAACCTCAAACAAATGGCCGCGACGCTGAATGTGTATCAGGAATACGGCTTTACTTCCCCGGAGCAGTTAGAAGCCGCCGTTGATACCGCCTATCAGGAAATGCGCCAGACCAGCGGCGAACTGAAAGCACTGGAAACGAAGCTACAAGGGAAAAAGGAGTTGCAGCAACAGGTACTTGCCTACGCCAAGACCAAGCCCGCCCGCGACGGACTGAAAGCGCAGAAATCCGAGAAAGCCCGCGCCGCCTACCGGCAGGCGCATGAAAGCGACTTTATCATAGCCGAAGCCGCCGCCCGGTATTTCAAGGCGCATGGCATTACCAAGCTGCCCGCCCGGAAAGCGTTGCAGGCCGAGATCGAGCAGCTTATCTCCGAGAAAGACGGCCTGTATAACACCTATCACGAACAGAAACAGCGGTTCAAGGAATTGCAGACCGTCAAGCGGAACATCGACCAGATTTTGCGCCGGGAGGAACCCCACCGCAGAAAGGAGCAGAGCCATGAGCGATAACCTGCCCCGCATGGACTACCGCCAGCACCGGCGGGCGCGGCGGCTGGTGCATGAGTGCTGTAACTACGACGGGGGGAACTGCCTGCTGTTAGACGACGGGGAGCCTTGCGTGTGCGTCCAGAGCATTTCCCTTTCCCTCATGTGCCGCTGGTTCCGTGTGGCTGTCCTGCCCCTTGACGGGGAGCTGGCCGCAGCCCTTTTGTACCGGGGGAGCCGGAAACGGTGTGCGGTCTGCGGCGCGGCATTTGTCCCCAAATCCAACCGGGGAAAATACTGCCCCGACTGCGCCGGACGCATGAAGAAAATCAAAGCCGCCGAGAGAAAGCGGAAACAAAGGCAGAAATGTCACGCTTTAGAGCCTTTCAAACCCGCATAAATCAAGGCTTTTTTCGTGGGTGTCAAAGGGTACGCGATACATTTATCCTTTTCCCCCGGAAACGCCGTCCTAAATGCGTACAAACGCCCCAAATCCACCCAAAGGAGGAACCATGTCAGACAACCGAAAATACTACTACCTCAAGCTGAAAGAGAATTACTTTGACGAGGACGCTATCGTGCTGCTGGAAAGTATGCAGGACGGTATCCTCTATTCCAACATTCTCTTGAAACTGTACCTGAAATCGCTGAAAAACGGCGGGAAGTTGCAGCTTGATGAAAATATCCCCTACACCGCGCAGATGATTGCCACCATTACCCGCCAGCAAGTCGGCACCGTAGAGCGAGCCTTGCAGATTTTTATGAAGCTGGGGCTTGTGGAGCCGTTACAGAACGGCGCGCTGTATATGAGCAACATTGAACTGCTGATCGGCCAATCCTCTACCGAGGGGGAGCGGAAACGGCGGGCAAGGCTGGCTTTGCAGGAGCAGAAAGCCTTGCCAAAGGCCGGGGCGGACAAATGTCCACCATATCAAGCGGACATTTGTCCACCAGAGATAGAGATAGAGAAAGAGATAGAGATAGAAAAAGAGAGAGAGCGAGAGTTAGATACGGGACAGACCGCCCGCGCCGCCTATGGCCGGTATGAAAATGTCTTTCTTTCACAATCAGAACTGGACGGGCTGAAAGCAGACCTGCCCGACAAATGGAACTACTACATTGACCGGCTATCCTGCCATATCGCGTCCAGCGGCAAGCGATACCGCAGCCATGCCGCCACAATCTACAAATGGGCGCAGGAGGACGCAGCCAAGAAAGCCCCGAAAAAGGGCATACCAGACTACTCATGCAAGGAGGGCGAAAGTTTATGAAGAACGAAATCAACGCTGTTTTGGAGAATATGACCGCCACCACCCCGGAGCCGGAGGACTACACCGGCAAGGACGGTTTACTGTACTGCGGCAAGTGCCGAAAGCCGAAAGAAGCCTATTTTGCGCCGGATAAGGCCGCTATTTTTGGCCGCGACCGCCACCCGGCAGAGTGCGACTGCCAGAGAGCCGCCCGCGAGGAACGGGAGGCCGCCGAGAAGCGGCGCAGGCACCTTGACACCGTGGAGGAACTGAAACGCCGGGGCTTTACCGACCCTACCATGCGGGACTGGACTTTTGAGAACGACAACGGCAGGAACCCGCAGGCCGGGATTGCCCGCCGGTATGTGGAGCATTGGGAGGATATGCGAGCCGACAATATCGGCTGCCTGTTCTGGGGCGGCGTGGGAACCGGGAAAAGCTACCTTGCGGGCTGTATCGCAAACGCCCTCATGGAGAAAGAAATCCCCGTCCACATGACGAACTTTGCCCTTATCCTCAACGACCTTGCCGCCAGCTTTGAGGGCAGGAATGAATATATTTCCCGCCTTTGCCGCTATCCGCTGCTTATCCTTGACGACTTCGGCATGGAGCGCGGGACAGAATACGGGCTGGAACAGGTTTTCAATGTGATTGACAGCCGTTACCGCAGCCGCAAGCCGCTGATCGTCACGACCAACCTCACGCTTTCAGAGTTGCAGCACCCAAAAGACACCGCCCATTCCCGGATTTATGACCGCCTGCTTTCCATGTGCGTCCCGGTACGCTTTACCGGCGACAACTTCCGGCAGGAAACTGCGCAGCGGAAAATGGAGAGCATGAAGAAACTGATTACCGACTGAAAGGAGTATTGCCTATGACAGATAACAAGCAGCACGACACCCGCACCGCCCGCCGCCCCGACTGCGTGACGGAAATCCGCATGGGCAATTCCGTCCTTGTCGTGTCCGGCTATTTCAAGAAAGACACCACGACCACCGCCGCCGACAAAATGGCGCGGGTACTGGAAGCGGAAGCCGCTGCTACACAAAAATCGGCAATTTGACAAATCATAAAGAAGCTGATTTTACACTTTTGCCGCTATACAGCCCGCCCTATTCCGTGGTACAATGAAACCACGGAATAGTGGGGCTGGCTGTCGGAAACGGAGGATTTTATGTTAAGACAAGCCACCCAAAACCTCATTACCGCCCTTTATCCGAGATTGTCCCATGAGGACGAATTGCAAGGCGAGAGCAATTCCATATCGAACCAGAAAAGGATTTTGGAAACCTACGCCAAGCAGAACGGCTTTACCAATCTGCGCTGGTACACCGACGACGGCTTCTCCGGCGCAAACTTTGCTGAGGTTAGATAGCGATACTTTTTACATCTACCATGTTGCGGCGGTCATGGTTGACAACTTGCGTCGGCTCCTGCTCGGTATCAACCTGTCCGACAAAGCTGTAATGGATTTCGATTTTCCGGGTGTTGGTTTCCCGGTCTAATTCATGTATCAAAATACGGTCGATAAACTCATGGACGTTTTCATAGGTCAATTCCTGTATGTCGCTGTATTTCCCGACAATCTGAATAAACCTTGATATATCCCTTTTTCGCTCGGTAACGGTTGCGATCTGCTGTTGTAACTCGTCTATCCTTGCGGCAAGGGATTTCTTTTCGTCCTCATAGCCGGAAGTTAGAAACACAAACCGTTCATCTGTCAGTCTGCCTAATGCGTTGTCCTCATACAGCTTGCGGAAAAGCGTGTCAAGTTCGGTCATACGCGCCTGTGCTTTGAAAAGTTCCTTTTGCTGCTGCGCTAATGCCTTTCTCGCTTCCATGTCGCCGTACTCGGTAGCTTTACAGATAAAGTCCTGTTCGTGTTCCTTAACATACCGCAAAACCCGCCGCATATCTTCCAGCACTAAATCAAGAAGTACGTTTTTGCGGATATAATGAGAGGTACACTCGCTGCCTGTCCTTGCCCTGTTGCGCCATGCGCCGCAAGAATAGGAAAACTTGCGCGGCTCGATATTTACGCCCTGTTGGTAATACATCTTATGTCTGCAACCAGCGCAAAACAGCAAGCCGGAAAAAATATCAATCTCCGCTGCTTTTGTCGGGCGGTGGCGGGTAGCAATCCGCTTTTGCGCAAGTTCAAAGGTTTCCTCGTCAACAAGCGGCTCATGGGTGTTTGGGAAGAAATAGCGTTGTTCTTCTTCGTTCTTCCGGGTCTTTTTCGACTTGTAGGATACCTTGTGAGTTTTCGCGGTTATGGTATGCCCTAAATATTCCTGCCTTGCTAATATGTCATAGAGCGTTTTGTCCGGCCAAGTATAGGGGGCGATCATTGCCCGCTGATACCGCGCCTGTCCTGTACGCTGATAGCGCAACGCTCCAATCGTCAAGACTTTGTTTTCCGCAAGCCATTTTTGGATTTCGCACATACGCACGCCGCTAACAAACATAGCGAAAACCTGTTTGACAATCGGCGCGGTTTCCGGGTCGGGTATAAGGTGGTGGCGGTTGTTCGGGTCTGGGATATAGCCGTATGGATATTCCCCGTTGACGCGCTCGCCTTTTTGCGCCTGTGCCTGTTTAACTGCGCGGATTTTCTTGCTTGTGTCGCGGGCGTAAAACTCGTTAAACCAGTTCCGCAAGGGGGTAAACTCGTTATCCTCCCGCGCTGTGTCAACTCCGTCGTTGATCGCGATATAGCGTACTCCGTTTTCGGGAAATACAATCTCTATGAGTTCGCCCGTTTTCAGATAGTTTCTGCCAAGACGGGAAAGGTCTTTGGTAATGACCGTCGCCACTCGTCCGGCTTCCACTTCCTGCAACATCGCTTGCAGCCCCTCGCGCTCAAAACTCACGCCGGAAAATCCGTCGTCCACAAAAAACTTTGTGTTCAAAAAATGGTGTTCGTCCGCATAGCGTTGAAGTATCATTTTTTGGTGCTGTATGCTTCCGCTTTCTCCGGCTTGCATATCCTCTTGACTTAAACGGCAGTAAAGGGCGGTGATTTTATTCGACTGTAACATTAGTCCTCCTTTCCGACAGCCGAATAAACAGGTATAATGTGTTGCTATCATTATACCATATCCCGCCGCCTAATGCACTACTCGGACGCTAAAAATCCCGGATTTCCGGGCTTTTTCTGCAAATCCTTTACAATGAGTTTCTCAATCTTTTTATGGATTGTATCGGTTGCCTTTTCACTCGGCAACGCTTGAACAAGATAGGTGATTTTCCCTATTTTGCGTTCGGTTGTAATTGTCTGTTTTTTATCCATTAGAAAAACCTCCTTTTCCTGTATGGATAAACTATATTCGTCAAAAGGCAAAAACGGGCGGTTGTTAGCTGCAACCTCACGGGAGTTTCACCCCGGCCCATGCTTATGGGTGCGCCGCGCAATACTTTGAGGGTGTTCAACGCGGGAGTATCATTGTGCCGCCTTGTATGTCGTCGCCCACAAGCTGCTAAACCTGTTTTACGGCGCGGTAGTTCTCGCTCGGCTTTTCCCCTACGGGGAAAAGCTGTCATGGCGTACCCGCCGACTGGCTCGGTACAGACGGAATGTACCCGTTTGCCTGTTATGCTGCGCACCAAAGGCCGCTTTCTTTGTCAAAGAACAATAGGCTTTGTCGGCCTGCAAAAGCACATCAACAGCGGATATGCTTTTGCGGAACGACAAATAGCCCATAACGGGAAGCGTGGAAAGGGGACACGCTCCCCGCATGGGCTAAAAGATTATCCTACATGAAAAGCAAGGGTGCGGGTAATAAGGCGCACTTGCAGCCTGTTACGCATTTCCTCGTCCACATAGGAATAGGTATTGCCCGCGTCGTCTTTCAGCGTGCGGGTACAAAGTTTCGCTATGTAACCCTCGTAGTGCTTCAAGATCGCGCACATGGCGGTTGTGTCGCCGTTTGCCGCTGCGGAAATGACAGGGAACGGCAACAGATTTTCAGACTTCCTAACGGTATTCATCATCTGCTTTTCCCTCCAAATACTGTTTGATTTTCGCAAGCGCGGATTTCCTGTGCCGGAAAACCGTCGTGCGTACAACATTCAGCAGTTCGCCAATTTCCGCGTCGCTCATATCCAAGAAGTAGGACAAAAGGATAATGTCGCGTTTCCTTTCGGGCAAAGCGTTAAGGGCTTCGGCAAGCAGTTCATTTTTGACGAGTACATCAAAGCCGGACACTTGAAAACGGAAATAATCGCTTTCGTATTCGTCCGTTGTGAAAAGCTGCGCGAGTTCGCTTTCGCTCAAATCCGAAAAAGTAACTTCGCGTGCTGCGCGTTTCGCAAGAGTGCGGCGGTGGCTTTTCGCTTCGCCGACCAAAGTTTTCTTTGCTAATGCGTCGTACTGATGTTGTATTCTTTCCTTGTCGGAAGAAGATAGCTCCATAGAGTTCACCTCCTTCCCGCGTGGAGTAGAGGACGGGAGTTAAGGGCTTGTCCTCTCTGCCCCTTTCGCTCCGTACCCGTTCGGGAGATGGCTCTTGAGTGCGCTTTTCAGAAAAAAGTTGAAAAAAGCAAAATGCGCCCGTCCGCAAGACGCGGACGGGCGCAAAGGAAATGTAAGCAGTAGCTAAATGTATTGACAGTTCACATTCATAGCCGGAATATCCCGCTTGCGGAGCATAGCTTTTTTTGACCGCAAAGCATTAGGCGGGTTACAGTAAATAAAAATGGACACGGCGATACCTCCCCGATACCGCCGTATCCTTAAAAAAGGGCGACTTTAATACACTACCCGCAATCCATTCTATAATAGGGAACAGCGGCTTTTGCGCAATATTAAATAAAAAAGCCGATAACACATAGGTTTTTTGACCTAATGCGTTATCGGCTCTGCGTCTATGCGTCTGGCACTTTTAATCATTTTTTTTTGAATTTATTATATGTGTTAGCTAACTGTCCACAAGCCGCGTTAATCTCTCTGCCATGAGAAACTCTCATAGTAACTTCAAGTCCTGCTTGCTCTAATTGATGTTTGAATGCAACTATTTCCCGTTTCTGTGGTGCTTTAATTCTTGAATTGCTTGTTGGGTTGTATTGTAACACGTTAATCATAACTTTTTTGCCCCGAAACCATTTTGCAAGTTGTCTTACATCTGAGGGCCGGTCATTTATACCCGGTAAAAGCAAATACGCAAAGACAATTTTGCGATTATGCCTTTCAGAATAGGATAAGGCTTGCTTAACAACATCTTCAATAGCATATATGCGCATGTGAGGAATAATACGATTTCTTGCAGATTGTGTTGCTGCGTGTAAAGATATTGTCAACTGAATTTTAAGATGTTCCTCGCGCAATTTTTTTAATTGATCGACCGGACCAACTGTTGATATGGTAATGCCGTCGGTTGGAAAGTTGAGCCCATATCTATCTCGGAGAATATGGATTGCTTTTATCAAGTTGTCATAATTGAATAAAGGCTCTCCCATACCCATAAAAACGATACGGTTTACTTTTCGACGCAACAATATAATCTGTTGTACGATTTCTGACGATGTTAGATTACGAACAAAGCCATTTCGCCCGGACTCACAAAAAATACAACCAACAGGACAACCGACTTGTGTGCTCACGCAAACAGTTCCACCATCTCGCCGCTTGATAAAAACCGTTTCAATGTATTTGTTGTCTTTCAGTTCGTAAACATACTTTTCAGTATCACTGCTTTTGCAAATATTTTTTACCAACATTGATAGATTTTTTTTGCGTGGTAATTGCTTATATAATTCTTCATATAAGGCTTTTGCTTCATTCTCGCCAATAACTTCCGACATTTCTTTGTAAGTAAATCCGTATGGATCATTCCGTACTTCCGCAGGCGTATATTTAGGTAAACGTTTCATTTTTATATCCTTTCTTCTAAATAATAAAAGTTTGTTTTTCTGTATTTTTGATTACAATCTCTAATTTTTCTACATCAATGATATGCGTCAATTTGCATTTAGGGCAGAAAAGAGGAAAATCTTTTAATACAGTATTATGAAATACTTGAACTCTCGTCTTTCCGTTACAAATCGGACATTTTATCCAATATTTTTTAAGCATTATATTTCACTCGTCCTTTTTACACAAAAAAATGCAGGTCAATCCTCAACATGAGCATTGACCTGCATTTATAATGCACAGAGCAGTACAACAAAACTAAGGCATATCTATACGTCGTTAGTTTTTTGTATAGCATCCGCAAAATAAGCATGACAAAAAAGCCCATGTTGAAAATGGGAAAATCCTTTTTTTCAATGCTTATCTAATACGCATGCTATGCAACATAAACGCCGCCTCCTTTTACATAAATTTTATTTTATCAGAAAATCAGTCTACTGTCAATACACAACAGGAAGTATTTAACCTAATGATATGAATTGTGTGGACATATCCAAAAAGAAAGGTGAACTGTAAAATGTAACAGGGTGAATGAAAATGGCAAAAAGACCCGTACCATTGTACGACTTTAAGGCTTTCGGGGCAGCTATAAAAGCCGCGAGAAATGAATACGGCGAGAGCCGCAAAAAGGTAAGCGACGAGTTATATATTTCCCCGCGCTACCTTGCGAATATCGAGAACAAGGGACAACAGCCGAGTTTACAGGTATTCTATGACCTTGTAACCCGGTATCATATTTCGGTAGATCAATTTTTCTTCCCGAACAGCAATGCGGAGAAATCCACCGGGCGGCGGCAGCTTGACGCGCTGCTGGACGGTATGAGCGATAAAGGCATACGGATTGTAACCGCAACAGCAAGGGAGATAACGGAAGTCGAAAAAGCAGAGGATTAACCTCACAATATGAGAAATCGGGAGATTGCAGCGCATGGCGGCTGCAATCTTTTTTTGCGTCCAAAATCAAAGGAACGCGCAACAAATACCGCCTTTCGGTGGGGGTATGGAGTAGATAGCAAGCACAGCAAACGAGTACCCGTTTGCGGAAAATGCTTGTTGGGATAATCCCAAACCCTTATACCGAAAGGCGGTGCGGAAATGGAAAACCGAAAGAGAAATATACAGATGAAGTTTTACGTTACGGAAGAAGAAAAGCGGCTGATCGACGAGAAGATGAAGCAGCTTCCCATAAAGCAGTATGGGGCATACTTCCGTAAAATGGCGATAGACGGGTATATTCTTGTCGTTGACCGAAGCGACACAAAAGCATATATCCGGGAACTGCAAGCGGTGAGCCGGAACATCAACCAAATTGCAAAACGCGCCAATGCGACGGGGACGGTTTACAGGCAGGATATAGAGGACATTAAAAAGGCGGTGGACGAGATATGGCGGTTACAAAGACGCACCCTATTAAATCAACCTTAAAGGCTGCGATAGACTATATCTTAAATCCCGAAAAGACAGACGGGAAGCTGCTTGCGTCCTCTTTCGGCTGCGGGCTGGAAACCGCCGATATTGAGTTTGCATGGACGCGGGAAGCTGCCGGAGATCGCGGCACACATTTAGGGCGGCACTTGATACAATCCTTTGCGGTGGGAGAAACCACACCGGAAGAAGCGCACAAAATCGGCATGGAACTTGCCGGGGCGGTATTAGGCGGCAAGTATGAGTTTGTTTTGACAACTCACGTCGATAAAGACCATCTGCATAATCACTTGATTTTCAACGCGGTTAGCTTCGTTGACTACAAAAAGTACCATTCCAACAAGCAAAGCTATCACTTTATCCGGCGCACCAGCGACAGGATATGTAAAGAGCATGGGCTATCCGTCGTCGTACCGGGACAGGACAAGGGAAAAAGCTATGCAGAATACACCGCCGAAAAGCAAGGGACAAGCTACAAAGCAAAGCTGAAAACGGCGATAGATACTCTCATTCCCCAAGTGAAAGATTTTGACGAACTGCTGCGCCGCTTGCAGGAAATGGGGTATGAAATCAAACAGGGCAAATACATTTCCTTTCGCGCTGCCGGACAGGAACGGTTTACCCGCACAAAGACGCTCGGCGCGGCCTATACGGAAGAAGCGATAAAGGAGCGTATCAAGGGCGTGTATGTTGCCAAAACAAAAACGCTGCGGGAAGATAAGAAAATCCGGCTTGTCGTCGATCTTGAAAACAGTATCAAAGCCCAACAATCGGCGGGCTATGAACGGTGGGCGAAAATCCATAATCTGAAACAGGCTGCGAAAAGCATGAACTTCTTGACCGAAAACAAGATTGAATATTATAGCGACCTTGAAAGCAAAATTGCGGATATTATGACCGCCCATGACGCGGCGGCAAAGGCGGTTAAGGAAGTGGAACAGCGTATGTCTGATTTGTCGCTGCTTATCAAGCACACCACCACATACCGACAGTTAAAACCGATTTACGATGAATACCGAAAATCGCCGGACAAGGAAAAGTATCTGCGGGGGCATGAAAGCGAAATTATCCTGTTTGAAGCTGCGGCAAGGGCATTAAAGGAAATGCAGATAAAGAAGCTGCCCGATCTCGCCGCGCTGCGCAAGGAGTATAGAAGCTTAAACGACAGGAAAACCAAATTGTATGAAGATTATCGGCAAGCCAAGAAGCAAATGCAGGAATACGGCGTTGTCAAAAAGAACGTCGATAGTATTCTTTACCCGTCCCAAAGCAGGGCGCGGGAGCAGGAGCGATAAGGCGCAAAACATGGGGTGGCAAGTGGAATGTTAAGGGCTGAAAACGCCTGTGTTTCTGCGGCTTCCAGCGCATGAAAACGACATAGACGATAAAGTATATTCAAACCCGCAAAAACGGCTTTCTAATTGTCCACGCAAGGACAAAAAAAGAACAGGGGCGCGGTGCCGGAAATCGGCAACCGCGCCCCTGTTCTCTATGGGCTATTCCTCGTCGGTCAAGATAAACTCCCTTTCGGAAAACTCGCTGTCCGTCATGGCTTGCAGCTTGTTCACCGCTGCGGCGGCAAGCTGGCGCATATCCTCGTCCATGTAGGGCATGGCGGCAAGGATATTTTCAAGCGTTGTTTCCCGGCTGTCCTCGGCGTAGATCGCAACAATGTTTTCTTCCTCAATGGTAAAGCGGGTATTCATGCTATCAAACCTCCAAATCCTTTTTATGCTCTTTCTGTTTATCTTTCGGCTGCTGCGCCGCCTGTTTCTTGTATTCGTCCAGCTTCTTCAAAATGGACGGTTTTTTCTGCGGCTGTTCCCGTTTCTCGGCTTTTACCGCTTTTGCAAGGTCGGTAACGGAAATCGCTTCCCCCGCCTTTGCCCGCTGCTCAAAATCTGCAACGGTGGGCGTTTGCGGCGTATTGTTGATAAGCCCGTCAAAATTGTTGTCGTTCTGCTCTATGGTGTCCTCGACGTGCTTTAAGGGATTATCCCGCTGCGGCTGCTCGGCGGCTATGGCATAAGCCTGTGTGCCATTCCCCATAATGAGATACTTCCCGTCCTCCGACGCATGGTGAAAACCAAATCCCGCCGCTTCGATCTGTTCACGGCTCATATCGGTAATATGAAAATTGCCCCTCGGCGTTCTAACGGTTTCACCCGTCAAAAGGCTGTCGGGGGTCGCTTCCGGCTGCTGCTTTTCAAGCTGCCCGTCCTTGTAGGAATATCCTTGCGCCGCGATTGCTTCAAGGGTCTTGCCCGTAACGTCGCCATAAATCCGCTTGTCTGCGTCAACCAGCATTTGCAAAGTGTCTTGTACGGTGTCGGACAAGGCTTGCTGCTGTTCGGGCGGCAGCTTGTCAAATACGGGGGTCTGCTGCTCCTGCAAAAACTCCGGCACTTGCTGAAAACCGATACTGTCTACATAGTGGGCGGTGTCCTCGTCGTTCTGATGAAGCACAACAATGTCGGAAACGGAAAGGCTATGCCCCTTAAAGTCGGCGGGGTGGTCGATATTAAACCTTTCCCAAATGTCGCCCAGCGTCATATCCTTTGTAAGCGGTGCAGTATAGACGAGTTCATAATTTACCCGGTCAATGGTAAGTCCAGCCGCTTGCAGACGGTCATAAGGCTCAAAGCGCAAGTCCCTTGTTTCGTCCCCGCGCTTTAACTGATAAATGGAAAAGGTATCGCCCTGCTCCTGCTCGGCTTGCCGCTGCTGCTGCAACTCGGTAAAATGCCCCTCAATCTCGGTAATGAGTTCCTTTGCGGTGGTCTGTATTGTTTCAAGGGACGCTTTTAACTCGGTCATTTCCTTGCCGCTGCTCCAACCAGCCACATAGCCGAAAGAGTAATCGGAAGTATCAAGGCCGAAATGCTGGCAAACCGTATAAGCGACGCTTTCCGCTTCTACCTCGCAGGTATGGCGGTCAACGCGGTTTTGCTGCTCCGGCGGGGCGTTTAAGTCTACGTCGTGCAGCTTCGCATGGGCGATTTCGTGAATGGCGGTCTTTACCGCCTGTAATTCACTCACGCCCTCTTTGATTGCAATACGCTTGTCGGTCAAACTGAAATACCCATTTGCGCCGTTTGTGATCTGCTCAAATGCAATCGGGACGGGGGACGCTTTTTCAAGGGCGGCGAAAAAATCCTCGTACTGCTCCACATCGGCAAGCAGCGGTTTAACGGAAAGGTCGGGAAACTCCTTGCCCTCGGTCTGCGAAATATCAAAGACGGTTATAACCTTAAAGGCGGGGACGGTGATTTCCTTTTCTTCCTTTACCACTTTTCCCTCGCGGTCAAGCATGGGCTTTCTCGTTTCGGGGTCGATTTTATCAACCAGCTTTTTCACCTTGTAGGGCGCGGGGGCAAAGATTTTAATGCCTTTCTCGCCTTTCTTTACATGGCGGTCAAACTCCTTTTCCCATTGACGGAAGCCCATTACCAAATTGCCGCCCTGCATAGCAATTAGGATAGTGTTATTCAAACTATAATCATGGAACTTTGACATAGCGGTTAGAAACTCTTTGTAGCGGTCGCTGTCAAAAATCGCCTGTACGCCCTGTTCCAAACGCGCGGTGATCTCCTTTACCTTTTCGGCGGGCTTTTCGGAAGTAAGGATAATGGGGACGACGGGGCGGGGCTGCTGCGGCTCTGCGGCCTGTGCGTCTGCTTGCTGCGTTTCGGCTGCGTCCATATAGGCTTTGTCCTGTTCGCCGCGCTCCGGCTGCGGGTAACTCATAATGCGGTATTCTTCCGGCACTTCGCGCCCCTCAAACTGCCGTTCCCACTCGTCGCCGCTTTCCACGATATAGCCGTACTCGGTAAACGCGCCTTTTTCCTGCGCGGCAGCGTTCCTGCCAAAAGTAGAAAGGTCAATGCCGCCTTTCCATTCTTCGGGCATTTGTACCATGCCGGATTGATTTAAGTAATAGTCGCCCAAATCGTGGTAGTTATGTACTTCGGGGATATGGACGTAAAAATCCACGTTGTAGGTGAAGTCAATTACCTGTCCAATATTTGCAAGCCCGTTTTTCTGCTGCAAAGCTGCGTTCAGCTTGCCAACCTCGGCGGGGTCAAGCTGTTCGAGCCGCGCCGCAAGAAAATTGAGTTCGTCCACGTCGGCGGCGCATACCATTTCATAAGGCAAGGCAATATGTTTCTCCGGGTCGTCGGAATAGCCGCGAATGGAAAAATCCTGCGGGTTGTCGGCGGTAATGCCGACGTTCCGCATAGCTTCGTGCAACTGCTCCTTTGTGGCGGGCATATCCAACCAATAGCCGCCGGGGTCGCCCGCGTCAAAGCGGCTGCGGTTGCCTATCATAATAGAAAACTGTTCGCTCATGTGTTCACGCTCCTTTTCCTGCCCGGTATTTTCGGGGATAGCTGCCGCCTGTTGCTGCTGCGGGGGTTCTTCGCCCTCTATGGTGTAGTCCGGCATGAGCATACCGTTTACTTTGAAATAGTCGGCGTACTCCTGCGGGATAGGCGGGGAGATTTCCGTAAACAAGCGGTCATACGCTTTGATACGCCCATTCAGATACTTTTCCATAGCTGCCTTGTCGGTGAAAACCTTTCTATCTTGTCCGGCAATCTTCGCTTGGGTTCTGCTTGGGCTGTTGGTGCGCACGCTCCATGTAAGCGTCCATGAATACGGGATAGATTTCTGCGCTTCTTTGTCGTAGCGGGTATTCTCGTAAATGTAGTAATTCATCTGATATACCCGGTTGCTGCGAATATGGCGGTTATGCTCGGTGGTCTGCCACTCGTTAGCGGTGTGCTGGACGTGCGGCGTTCTCACATATTCAAGTGTTTTATCCAGCAAAAGCGTTCTTCCCGCCTGTTCTTCCCATGCGGCGGCGCGTTCTTTAAGGTCGTCAAAAATCGCCTGTTCTGCCGCCGCGCTTTCGCTGCGCATGGAAAGTAGCTGCGCAATCGGCAAGGAAGCATAAGGGGCAATCTCCCTGTCCTTTGCTTCAAAATATATCCGGCGTTCTATCCGCATGGTTTCGGCGGCTTCTAATTTGTCATGGTCGTATGAGGAATACGGCATATTCTTTCATCACGTCCTTTCTCGGTCATATAAGGGTTTGGGACTATCCCAACAAGCAAAATGCCCGCGCTCTCTATGGGAAGCGCGGGCATTTCTCGCAAACGGGTACTCGTTTGCTGTGCTTGCTATGTAGTTGTTTTTATCCGTAAACGCCTGTTTCTCTCGCTTTGGGCTTTCTGTCTGCGGCGTATCTTTGCCGCGCAATCGGGGCAGTATTTCGCCCGGTTGCTGCCCGCCGCAAACGTGCTGCCGCATACCGCGCAACGCTTCAAATCGGTTTCCCCGCTGCGGGTGATCTGTTCGCAAAGCTGCCTGTCGGCGGGTAATACCGCTTCGCGGAAATAGCGGCATAGCAGCGAATAGCTGATACTCTGCACACAAACGCAAGTTTCCCCGTCGTCCAGCAGCAGACAATTCCCGCAATCGTTGTTTGCACAAGCGGCGCGGGTCATTTTCTTTACGGCGCGGTATTGCTTTTCATCAAGCCTTATCATTTTCGGTTCTGCTCGACGCGGAAGTTTACATACTTGCCGCCTGTGTCGGCAAGCAGCACAACTCCGTCAAAGGTCTTTCCCGTCTTGGTCGAGTACATACCTTTGATTTTTACCTTTCCGTCTTTCAAAAGGGCGGCGGCAATCGCCTTTGTGAAAGCCTTTTTGCGCTGCTCAAAAAAGCGGTCATTCTTCCACATCACAAAGCTGCAAGCCCTGTCGGAGCAGTAAAAGTTTTTCTTGCCCTCGTAAACCGCCGCGCCGCAACGGGGGCAAGTGCCGATTGCTTCCCGCTGCGGGGTAAACAGCTTCGCTTTATCCTCGGAAATCGCGGAATAGGTCTTGACAAGCCCCGCTGTCATTTCCTCAATCCCGCGCATGAAGTCGGCGGGGCTGTCGCTGCCCTTTGCAATCCCGGTAAGGCGCGTTTCCCATTCTGCCGTAAGCTGCGGGGACGTAAGGCTGTCGGGCAGAATAGCGACAAGGTTATACCCGTCCTTTGTGGGGATTAGCTTTTTGCCCTTGCGCTCGGCAAAGCCCGCGCTAATGAGTTTTTCAATGATACCCGCCCGCGTCGCGGTGGTGCCTAACCCTTTGCGCTCCGCGTCCTCCGGCGTGTCCTCCTTTCCCGCACTCTCCATAGCCGAAAGTAACGTATCTTCGGTAAATGCCTTTGGGGGCTGCGTGTAACGTTCGGAGATCTCCGCTGCCGGATTGTCAAAGGTCTGCCCCTCGGCAAGCGGGGGTAAAACCGCTTCCGGCTCTGCGTCCTCGTCCTGTTCCCCGGACGCGGCGCGGGATAGTCTTTCAATCTCGCGCCAACCCTCGCAAAGCGTCGTCCTGCCCTTTGCGGTAAAGGTATAGCCGCCGCAAGTGAAAACCGCCGTAACCGCTTCATACTCATAGGGCGCGGCAACGGCGCAAAGCAGTTTTGCGCACACAAGGGTCATTAGCTTTTTCTCACTTTCGGCAAGGGAAGAAAAGCCCGTTTTCACAAACTCCGCTGTCGGCAAAATGGCGTGATGGTCGGTTACTTTGCTGTTGTCGCAAATCCTCGCAAGGTCGGCTTGCAGCTTCACGCCCTGCATAAAGGGGAGAGCAGCGCAAAGGCCGGTGATAAGTTCCTTTGTGCTGCCCTCCATATCGGAAGTGATATATTTGCTGTCGGTGCGGGGATAGGTCAAAAGCCGTTTTTCATAAAGGGCTTGCGCATAGTCAAGGGTCTGTTTCGCCGTAAACCCATACAAACGGTTTGCTTCCCGCTGCAAGGCGGTGAGGTCAAACAGTTTCGGCGGGGCTGCGGTCTTTTTCTCTTTTTTAAGGGAAGTACAAACGGCCTGCGATTTCTCGCAAGCCGCTTTCATCTGCCGCGCCGCCGCTTCGTCGTCCTGCCTTTCGGAAAGGGCGGCAACGCCGCCAACGTCCAGCCGGACGACATGATATTTCTCTTTCTTAAAGCTGCTGATTGCATAGTCGCGGTTTACCAGCATAGCAAGGGTGGGCGTTTGCACTCTGCCGACATTCAATGTTTTATGGTAGAGGATAGAGAAAAGGCGGGTCGCGTTAATGCCAATGAGCCAATCGGCCTTTGCTCTGCAAAGCGCGGATTGATAGAGGTTGTCATAGCCGCGCCCGTCTTTGAGATTTGAAAAGCCCTCGCGGATTGCACTTGCTTCCATGCTGCTAATCCAAAGGCGGGAAAAGGGCTTTTTGCAATTCGCCTGTTCATAGACAAAGCGGAAAATGAGTTCCCCCTCGCGCCCGCTGTCGCAAGCATTGATAATCTCGGTAACGTCGCTGCGGTGCATAAGGTCTTTGAGAATGGAAAACTGCTGCTCCTTGCCGCTGGCAACAATAAACTGCCACTCCTGCGGGACAATGGGAAGATCGTCGTACTTCCATTTACGGAATTGTTCATTGTAGGTCGCCGCGTCTGCAAGGCTAATCAAATGCCCGATACACCACGACACAAGGTAGCCGCCGCCCTCAAAATATCCGCTGCGCTTTTCATTCGCGCCCATAACGGCGGCAATCGCCGCCCCGACGCTCGGTTTTTCTGCAATTACAAGTTTCATAGATTATCGTCCTCCTGCTCGGTCTGTTCGGTTTCGACTACTTCCGTTTCCTCGTCGTCCTCGTCAAAATCAAGGTCGTCAAGGCTGCTGCTGCCTTTCGCCGCGTCCTTTTTGGACTTCAAAATCTTAAAGTAGTAGAACGCGCCGCCGCCCGCTGCGGCAACAAGCAGCACGACAAGCAGAATACCCATGCCGCCGCCTTTTTCTTCTTCCGGCGGCTGCTCGGTTTCTTCCGGCTCCGGCTCGGCTTCCACGCCCGCGCACTCGCTCATATTGACGCTGCAAACGGGGCAAGCGGTGTTGACGCTTCCGGGGGCGCATTTATCGGTGCAGCTACAAACGGGGGCTTCGGTCTGCCCGTCCTCCATAAGGGCGGTTAAATCCGCTTCGTCCACCTGGTTAAGGAAATGGACGGTGTTTTCCCCGTCCTCGGCGCGGTCAATGATGATGTAAAAATAGTTGCCGCTTTTGGTAACGACGGTGATAAACTGCTTGTCGCCGGACGCTTCGTCCGTAATATCGTCCACAAGGGACATATTCCCGTCCGGGGTTAGGGGCTGCGGCTCATAGCCGCCCGTCGTTTCCTCCGGCTCGGTTTCCGGCGGGGGCGTTTCCTCGGTTACGGGGGTAGGCGTGTCGTCGCTTTCATCGCCACCGCCCGCATAAGCGGTAACAGAAAAGCCGCACATGATAACCAGTGCGGCAAGCAATACGGTAAACTTTCGGATTATCTTTTTATTCTTCATTGTCGTTGTCCTCCTGTTCGGCGGGGTAAGTGGCTTCCGGCTGCGGCAAGGTGATTTCGCCGCTGGCGTAAGCGGAGAGGAACGCGGCAAGCTGCGTCCCGTCAAGGTGTACCGCCTTTACCATTTGCACGATCTGCGCGTTTTCTTCCTCGACTTTCTGCGCTTCAAGGTCTTTCAGCTTCTTTTGCTGTTCAAGGATTTTTGCCCTCGTTTTCTCAATATCCCTTTCGATACGGTCAAGTTTCGTGTTCGCCATAGTCATTTACTCCTTTCCAAACTGTTCTTTCCATGAATAGCTGCGCCCCAATCCCTTAACGGTTTTAAGATAGGGCATAGCGTTTTCTTCCAAAGTCGCCGCCCGGTTAAATAGATCGGGATAGTGTTCTTTGAGATATAAAATCTCTTGTTTCTTCATGCTCGGACAAAAGAAACAGGACGATTTACCCGGCTGCGGCAATCCTGCCGCTTTGATTTCCCGGATACAATCGTCCCTGTTCCAGCCCCATTCTTCAATGAGGGGGTAGCGGTTATGATATTTTTTGTCGGCTTCGTTGTACTTGCGGGAATGTTCATACCGTTTCACTTCTCCCGCGTCATAGCCGATATAGCGGTTGACTTTCTCGCCGCGCTGCCATACTTCGCGGCAAGGCGCATAGTGGTTGCAAAACTTTTCCTGCGGTGCGATTTTGTGTTTCTGCGAACAACGCTTATGCCCGTAGGCAATCGACGGGAGCGTATGAGAGCGCAAGCACTCGGTTTCAAGAGATAGGCGGTTGCCGTAGCGGTCAACATACTGCACAACGGTAATCTGCGGCATACCGTGTTCCGCAAGCCATTGATTGATTATCTCGATAAATTGATAGGTATGCGGGTGTTCCGCGCCCGTATCGGCAAAGGTGATAAGGTCAATCGGGATTTTGTGCTTGTATAGGCCAATAAGTAAGGCGGCACTATTCGTGCCGCCGCCAAAAGATACAATATTCATTTTTCAACTCCTTTTAATTGTAATTTAACCGCCCGTAGGCGTAAAAGTGGGATTGCCAATAGCTGGTGTCCAGCTTTGAATACTGGATAGGGTCGCCACAATGCAGCATGACGGGGCTTCCGTCCCCGTCCTCGCCCACATAAATCCCCACATGGGAAACGCCGGGGGTGTCGTATGTACCCGTAAAGAACACCAAATCCCCCGGCTGCGGGTTAGAAACAGGGGTTGAGATGTTGTAAAGCCCTTGCGCCCCAAGTCTGCCCGTATTGTATAGGCCGCTGTTCGTCAACACATAACTCACAAAGCCGCTGCAATCAAAAGAGGTTTCCGGGGTGCTGCCGCCCCACACATAGGGAAAACCGACGTATTTATCTGCTTCCTCCATGAGCCGCGCAAACTTTTCATCGGAACCCAGCAGCGCGGCGGGTACTTCATAATCGGCGGGCGGGTTTTCATAGTATTTAGACACATAGCCGGATTGCGGGAAAAGGTCGGGTCTGTTTCCCAGCGACGACATATACATAGCGTACATGGATAGCTGTTCTTCGCCCATGATGTAAACGGGGACATGGGAGAGGTTGAAGTTTTCCAAATCCACATGAAGAATGTAATAGTTATAGGGGACTTCAACCGTATAGGGGTTGCCCTCGCTGTCCGTCCTTGTTTCGGTGCGGTAGCGTACCTGTACTTCTTCCTCGACCGTCAAGATATACTGTTTCTCAAAGAGCATTTCAAGGGTGCTTTGCACTTCATCGAGTGTAAACACGCCCTCATGCCACGCGGAAAGGATAGAAATTAGCACATAGGGGTCATGCTCGATCTCGTCCGCGTTTACCCGGTATTCGTCATAGCCGGGGTATTCGCTTTCGATATTGTCCAGCATATCTTGTAACTCGGCTTCCATAGCGGCATACGCGCTTTCCGCGCCCGTTATATCCGCGTCCTCGGAGAGATAGGACGACGCAATCAAGCCGCTGCCGCTGTTGCCGCCAAAGAGGGAGCAAGAGGACAGCCCGCCGAAAAGCAGCAGCACGATAAAGGCAATCCCGCCCACAATCAAGCAGCCTTTCCAATGCCGGACAACAAAGAACGTCGCCCGTTTGGTTTCCTGCGCGGTTTTCTTCGCCGCCTTTGCGGTGGCTTCAGCGGTTTTTTTCGCTTTGCCGCCCGCTTTCAGCGTTTTTGCATACTGCTTTTTAATGCGCTGCTTCTGCCAAAAACGGGAAATGGGGTTGGAGTGCGCAAGCGCGGGGTTATCGTGCAACGCCTTTTGATAGAGAAAATCTGCGTTTGCCTTTACCGCTTGTTTTTCCGCTGCCGCCGCTGCCCGGTAGGGTTTCAGCTTATGGCGGCGTATGCCGCCCTTAACTGCCCGCGCCGCCATGCCGCCCGCTTTCTCTCCGGCAAGTTCTACCCGGTGCCCGCTTTCCACACCGACGTTTTCTTTCTCTACCTCGTAGATTTTCCCATGTACGGTACTGTTTAACTCCTGTGCCGGACGGGATAAGGGGTTATGCCGCAACTTGCCGTTTGGGGGCTTATCCGTCTTTTCAAAGGAAAGGCGCGTCTTTGCCTTGCCTTTCGCTTCGTCAAAAACGCGCTCTTTCTTGATTTTGGTCTGCTTGGGGATAGCCGCCCGCGCTGCGTCTAAACAGTCTGCCGCCTTATCCGATTTCTTGATCGCTTTTTGAAGTTCCGGCGTTGCCCGTTCCGCTTCGGAAAACTGCAAGCGGGAAGAATGGGTTTTAGGCTGCGTCGCGTCAAGGGCTTTTTTCTCCGCGCCTTTTGCTGCGTGTCGCTCAATCTCTGCGCCGATATGCTGCACAACCTTTTCCGCTGCCACCCCTGCGGGGGCTGAATAGTTTTCTTCCTGCGGCCTTTCGCTGATACTGGACGTTTCGCCCGTCGTGAGGTTTTCCGCAACCGCACCGTCGCGGGTCATTTTTTGCGTTACCTTGTCGGGGGCTTTCAGTTCCTTGCTCAATCTTCATCACCTCCAATCCGCTGTTTTGCAAGTTCGCAATAGTCGGGGTTTAACTCAATGCCGATATAGCGGCGGTTAAGCCGTTTTGCTACCATGCCCGTCGTGCCGCTGCCGAAAAAGGGGTCAAGGACAATCCCGCCGATGGGACAGCCCGCCAAAATGCACGTTTCCGCAAGTTTCGGCGGGAACGCTGCGAAATGCCCGCCATGATAGCCGACATTGTTAATCTGCCAAACGTTGCGGCGGCTGCGGACGGGAGAAATCAACTCGTCGGCGTATGCGCCCTTTTCGCGGGGGCGGGTGATTTTCTGCGGTTGGTTTTGCCCCGGAACAGTAACGTTATACTTATTTCCTTTGCTAACTCCGCTTTTCAGCCGCCCCGCCGTTGTGGGGGCTATCGGCTCGGCTACTGCTTGCCAATCGTAATAATACTTCTTTGACTTGGTAAGCAGAAACACATATTCATAGCAGCGGGTCGGCCTGTCCCGCGTGCTTTCCGGCATGGGGTTTGTTTTGTGCCAAATGATAGAACTGCGCAAATACCAACCGTCGCCCCGCAAGGCGAGGGCTACAAGCCACGGAATACCAATTAAATCTTTGGGCTTGCAGCCGGGGGCGCGGTGGTTAAACGCCACTTGCTGCCCGTTCCTGCCTTTGGGGTATTTGGGGTCTTGGTGGTCGGCTTTGCTGCCTGTGCCGCAATAAGTGTCCGCGATATTCAGCCAACAAGTACCCTCCGGCGTAAGCACCCGCTTTACCTCATGGAATACCGCCGTAATACGGGAAACATATTCCTCCGGCGTTGCTTCCCGTCCGATCTGCCCGTCTGCGCCGTAGTCCCGCAAGGCATAGTAGGGTGGGGACGTTACGCAACAATCAACTGCATTTTCCGGCAAGGTTTGAAGCACCTGCAAGCTGTCGCCGCAATAGATTTTGTCCATTTCTATCCTCATGCCGACACCTCGCCGGGTTTGGTCGTCATTACACGATAGAGTTCCGTATCTTGCGGGAAACGGTCAATAAAGGGCAAAATCACGTTGCCATAGAAGATAAGCCCCTCGCCCGCGTCGGAATGGGTTACATAGGTCATTTGCTGCTGCGAAATGTTAAGCTGCTTTGCAAGGATTTCCCTGTCGCCCTGGGCTTGGTTGAGCATATACACAAAATCGCTGTTTTCAAAAATGTTCTCCACCTCGCGGGACGATAACAAATCTTTCACGTTTTGGGTGATACCTGTCGGAATACCGCCCCATTTTCTAAAACGCTTCCAAATCTCAACGCTGTACGCTGCGGTCTGTTCCTCTTTGAGCAGCAAATGAAACTCGTCGATATAGTACCGCGTCGCCTTGCCTTCGCTGCGGTTTATGGTAACTCTGTTCCAAACTTGATCTTGGACAATGAGCATACCGAGTTTTCGTAGCTGGGTGCCGAGTTCTTTAATATCAAAGCAGACAAGGCGGTTGTGAATGTCAACGTTTGTTTGGTGGTTAAACACGTTCAAACTGCCATTTACATAGAGTTCCAATGCCGACGCGATACGCTGCGCTTCCTTTTCCGGCTGCTTCTTGATTTCATTGTAGAGGTCGCCCAAAATCGGCATATTCTCCGGCTTCGGGTCTGCAAGGTAGCTGCGGTACACGCTGATAACGGCGCGGTCAATCAAAGTCTTTTCAACCGCTTCCAGCCCGTTTTTGCCGCCCATAATCAACTCGCAAAAGGAAAGGATAAAATCGCTCTTTAAGGCTATGGGCGTGTCGCCCTCGCTGTAATTGAGGTTTATATCCATCGGGTTAATGTACTGCGTGCTGTTCTGCGAAACCTTGATAACCTGCCCTTTCAGCCGTTCCACAAGGGGGTAATATTCCGCTTCCGGGTCGCAAATGATAATATCGTCTGCGGTAATGAGAAAAGCGTTGGTGATCTCGCGCTTTGCCGAAAAACTCTTGCCGCTGCCGGGTGTGCCGAGTATCAAGCCGTTAGGGTTCTTCAGCCTTTTCCTGTCGCACAAAATCATGTTATTCGATAATGCGTTTAAGCCGTAATACAACGCTTCGCCGCTTTGGAACAGCTCTTGTACCGTAAAGGGGACGAAAATGGCGGTGCTGGAAGTCGTCAAGCCCCGCTGGATTTGGATTAGGTTTTCGCCCAATGGGATAGAGGACATAAGCCCCTGTTCCTGCCGGTAGTCAAGGCGGGTGAGCATACAGTTGTATTTCTGTGCGATACTTGCGGCCTGAAATACGTCGTTGTCCAATTTCTGCTTTGTGTCTGCCACATTCAAAACTAACAGCGTAAGCAAAAACATTCGCTCGTTCCGGCTCTGCAAATCCCGCAAAAGGTTTTTCGCTTCGCCGCCGTAGGTGGCAAGGTCGGACGGAATTATATCCATATCGTAGCCGCTGCGGATTGCCTTTTTCTGTTCCTCGATTTTCATACGGTCAAGGTCGGTGATTTTCCGCTTGATCGTCTTGATCGCTTCGTTGTGGTCGATACTCTGAATGTGCAGATTGACGACAATCCCGTTTTCCGCTTCCATGAAGTCGGCAAGCATACGGTCTGAAAGTTCCGGCGCGGCAATCTGCAAAAAGGAAACCGCGCCAAACTTCCCGCCCATTTGAAACATTCGCCCGTCGCCAAAACGGAAAGAGGACGGGGCAATAAAGTCTTTGACGGAAAGGCCGCTTACGGGTAGCCATTCCCACGCAAAGTTGAAGCGTTCCCCGTCCGGGTGGAAAAGCCCATGCAGCACTTCAAGCCGCTGCTTCCCGTCCAATACCCGCGCCGCCGCGCCGATCACCTTAAAATGGTTGAGGGTGTCCGTTTCGATACGGGCAAGCCGCGCCCGCGCCGATTTAATATCTTTTGCTTCAATGGTAAAGGTGAGAAACTTTGTCTTGATAAGCCCGTTGTTGCCGCGTTCAAGCTGTGTTTGCAGCATTTCGGTGTATTCGGCTCTGATACTGTCAAAGTCGTCATTCTGTGGGGCAATCGTGATACTGCTCTTGAAATCCTCCTTGTTCGCATGGCGGCTGATTAAGGAAAGCTGCACACTGATAGAAGCGTCAAAAGAGTTATACATATCGCAAAGGGCTTCAAAAATGGCGGTCTTGTCGTCCGGCTGCGCAAGCTGATAGTTAATATCTTCAAACTCAATGCACTTGGAATACCGCCCGTTTGCAAGGCGGCAAATCCCGTCCTTATACATTCGTTCAAACGGTATGCTGTCCTGCGCCGTATGGGGCTTCCCGTCGCCCTTTGACTGCCGGATAAGCGCGTCGATCTGTTTCTTTTCCTGCCGCGTAAGTTTACGCTTTTTGTTTTGGGTCTTTCCCTTTTCCTTTGACAATCGCCCGTACCTCCTTATCTAATCGCTCCTGCCGCGCAAGGGCGGTATAAAAATTGTTGGTCTGATAAGGTCGCTCTTTGGGGCGAAGAAACTTCACTTCCACAAATTGCCGTATAATCACTTCCAGCGGTTGCCCGTTCTTCTCGTACATAGCGAGTAGGAACATGGGCAGCATGGCAAGCACCATGCACAAAGCCGCCGTTGTCGTTCCCGCGCTGTCCTTTGTCAAAAAGAATAGCGGTAGCCCGATAGCCACCGCCGCGCCGAAACAGAGTAATTGTCTTTTGGTAAGGTTGAACATTACCTTGCTCTTGATTTTGGTTAAATCCTTTGGGACGGTTACATACGCCATTTCAAACCTCCTTTCCGGCAAACCGTATGTCGCTTTTGATTTCATTTCCCCATACGTCCCAACCAGGGGTATGCTGCCTTGCAAACAGTTCAATACGCGGTAGGTCGCCCATAAGGGCAAGTATCTTTTCCCGCGTTATATCCGGCTTTTTGCTGTGCTGCTCAACAGGGGAAATAATAAATTGATGTACCTTGTTTGATTGTCGCTTCGGGTGTCCTTTGGTAGCAAGCAAGCAGATTTCCGCATTTCCTCGCGTCCAAAAGCCCAAGCCATAAAACCAAGTGGGCGATTTCCGATTTTGCTTTAACCATACAAAGGCAACGGATTTATAGGTAAATCCCCAAGCCTTGATTAACTGCAACGCTTCTTTAAGCTGCGGGAACGTCGCCCATAGGAATAAAATACAGTCCTTATCCGCAATTTCTTTGACGGGTAAAGCGCAAAGTTCCTCAATACTCATAGTGGGATAGTGCTTTTCCGCTGCGCCCTGTACCTTGCTTCTCGCGTATCTCCAAGGGGGATCGGCGTAAATGATTTTGTATTTCTTCATCTGCACCCCCTTAATGCGCGCTGAATACGGATTTTGCAAGGCTTCCCGTTTTGAAAAGCGTAAAACACAAGAGGACGGTATAGCCCATGCAAGACCAGATCGCGCCGGATATGTCATCGGTTGCTGCGATTGTCTGTATCAAAACCGCATAAATACCGACGCACACAAGAATTAGAAAAGCCTGAAAACCGAGGGCAAGCAAGGATTTTAAGTAGTTCTGTCCCATGCCGCCCCATTCACGATTTACCATTGTCGCAACGGGGATAGGGGCGATACTCGTTACAAGGTATATTTCAATCATGCGCCCGTACACCACCAGCATGATACAGATAGACAACGCTTTCATGGTAAGCCCCACAAAGAGTGATTGAAACCATAGCCCCAAAAGCCCGCCGACGCTCATAGCGTCCAGCTTTGCTTCTATATCGGTGATAACGGTTGCAATATCTATGCTTGTGTCGGATATGATAACGCCCGCGCTGTCGTTGACGACGCTCTGTGTAATGTCAAATACGCCCATGACGATGTTCCAAGTATTTGTTACCAGCAGCACCGCAACAAAGGTTTTGAAAATCCACTTGAAGAAAATCCAAGTGTCGAGATCGTGCAGATTGTTTTTCTCAATTACAAGCTGGATTAGTTCGTAGCACATGACAAAGGTAATGATAACGCCCGCAATCGGCACAATGACGTTTTCCGATAGGCTGCGTATCATATTGAATATGCCCGCGTTCCACCCGGCGGGGGTTGTGCCGACTTGCGTTGCGATTTCTCCAACCTCTGTATTTACGCTGTCGAACAGCCCGGAGAGATTAGAGAGTATTCCGTCTGTCAAAATGCCGCGAAACCAATCTTCAATCATCTGCCATATCAAAAGCTAATCCCTCCTTTCCCGCGCCCTCCCGCGTGAAGCGGGAGAGCGCGGCGGGTAGTGTTAGTTTGTGGCATTATCCAAACAGGCCGGAGAGCAGCGGGACAAGGGTAAGGCCGATAAGGGCAACGCCGCCGCCCGCCATCAACTGTTTCATGCCCTGCGACTTCGCGCCGGGGTTATCGTTGCCGTACCCCTCCATGAGGTTAATGCCGCCCCAAATGCCAAGTCCTGCGCCAAGCGCGATTACCAAAGTCTGCAATACGTCAACTGCGCTGTTGAAAAAATCCATATAAACCTCGCTTTCTGCCGCTAAAACGGCTCAAAAAATGTTGTTGGAAATAAAAATGCCGCCGTTTTTATTCGGCGGCTGCGTCCTCGTCGGACAAATCTATTTCGTATATGTCAAAGGGTTCGTCGGGCTTTACGATTGCCGGACGGGTGGACATATACCGTTCAACGTCAAAAGCGTTTTTCTTGTCGAAGTCGGAAAGGTATTTGTAGTTCGGGTGCTGCGTTATATCGTACTTATCGCTGAAAAAGGGGCGCACGCCGCGCAACTGCAAAATACATTTTCCTCCGTCCATAACTGCGATTTCGTCCTGTGTCATCAACTCCTTTCCCAATTTCTGATAATTGAGGCCATGAGAAACCTGCGTGCCGCGATTTTCGGAAGTGTTGAAACTGTCGATTGTTTCACGTCCCAAGTTCTCCGAAATATCCTTTGCATTTTTCCCGCGCCCTCCCAAAAACAAGGTGCTGTCGGCATTGTCAAGTATGATTTCTGCCGCGTCCTTGTAAATGGCTTTTAGCTGGCTCTGCGATTGCAGAATGATAGAAGCCGAGATTTCCCGGCTGCGGATTGTGGCAATCAATTTTTCAAACTGCGGGATTTGTCCAATGTTTGCAAACTCGTCTAACAGGCAGCGAACATGAACCGGCAGCTTGCCGCCGTATTCGTCGTCGGCCTTGTCGCACAAGAGATTAAATAACTGCGATTGCAGCATAGCGATAACAAAATTAAACGTGCTGTCCGTATCGCTCATAATCAAAAACAAAGCTGTTTTTCTGTCGCCTAACGTGTCAAGTTCTAATTCGTCGTAGGACATAAGATCGCGCAATTCCTTTATATCAAAAGGAGCGAGCCTCGCACCGCAAGAAATGAGGATTGATTTTGCGGTTTTGCCCGAAACGAGTTGTCAAGGACTTTTTAATCAAATTCACAAAAAAGCCACAAAAAAGTGCCAGAAGCAAATTTTAGCTCCTGACACTTTTGCGGATGGGTTATTTTCTCCTGCTTAACAGTTCGTCGCAAAGGTACGCATATTCCGGCAGTTGGTCGATATAGGGTTTCCAGCGCCGCTTAATCTCGGCCAGTTCCAGCGGATCGGCGTCCTCGAAGTCATGGTCGTTTCCGGTCATTCCAAAAACATCCAGTGCTATATCATTCAAGCACTCATAACAAAGACCGGCAGCAGACTCTATCCAGTTGCCGGTGTCAATATAGACCGGGTCGATAGATATTGCCAGCCACACATAGCCGACCTTGTCCGACCAAACCAAATCATAAGCGGTCATCTGCTGGATATGTTTCTCAAACACTTTGCGGACGCGCTCAATCTCATTTTTCTCTTTTTCTGTGTACAGCATTTTCGTGTCCTCCTTGGCTAAAAGTTTTGGCGTGTACCATCATCAGTTTAACACAAGGCGGCTGGCTTTATCAGCCGGTCACATTTGCTGTATCTCGTTTTTGAGCATACGCTTGATTTTGTCGCTCATGGTTTCAGTGCTGGTATTGCTGAAATGGACGCGCACCTTGTAGGTGGTCTTGCCGATTTTCTTTACCAGCGCGGGGGCGTCCTCCGGCGCTCTGGCCGGAGTGGTGTCTGCGGTCTGCATGGTACGGGTTTCTTCGCTCATGGCGCTCCTTTCTCCGGGCGGGGCTGCGCCGTCCGGCACAAAATTACTCATGCTTACGGTTCACAAGGTCTTTGGCCGCCTGCCTGGTGGTCCCGGCGTTTTCCTCCCGGAAATTTTTCCCGGCAAAGAGGATCGGGGCGCACCGTTCCAGGATACGGTCATAGATACGGGCGTGGGCCAGATCAGGCGGGTTCTTGAGTTCGGCCAGTTTCAGGTTGGTGGTGATGATCATGGGCCTGCGGCTGCGGTAGCGGCTGTCAATGACGAAAAACATCTGCTCCATCGCATACTCGGTACTGCGCTCTACACCCAGATCGTCAATGATGAGCAGGTCGTACTCGTCAAAGCTGGCGATAAAGTCGGCCCTGTCCTCGGAGAACATCCCCGTCAGGCGGTTCAGGATGGTGGGAAAGTTCGTCATCAGCACCGGCACATCCCGGTCAAGCAGGGCGTTGGCGATACAACCGGCGAAAAAGGACTTGCCGGTTCCCACATCCCCAAACAGCAGCAGGCCGGTGTTGTTCTTGTAAGCCTCCTTCCAGTTCTCCACATAGGCGCGGGCCTTGTCCATCAGAGGATTTTGGCCGTTGTCGTTGGCAAAGGTGTAGTCGTACAGATAGCGGTCTTGCAGGCCCTGGGCCTTCCGGCGCTTGATACGCTCCATGCGGCGCTGCCGTTCCTCGGTGGCTTTGCGCTGTTCCTCGGCCTCCCGCTGGCACTGGCAGATACAGCGGGGCATGAAGTAGCCCGGTTTCCCAAAGCATGGCACAACAGTCTGCCTCTGGCCGCCGCACTTCTTACAGTGAATGAGGCCGTCTGCCGGGTCTATGTACTCGTCCCCGGCCAGTTCCATACCGGCGGCTGCCTTGTCGATCAGCGCCCGGATTTCTGCGGTAATCTCAATCATACAGTTTCATCCTCCTTTACGCTGTAATCCCGGTTGCGGGAGGGTGGGGCTGCTTTCCTGGCGTCCTCACCGGCCCAGCGCCGGATGGTGGCGGCATGGCTCTGATACCGCTTGCCGGTAGAAGCCATGTACTCGGACAGCTTTTCGATGTACTGGCCCCATACCGTGGGAAAGCTGGCCTGCAGGTCTGCCAGTTCCTCGTCCGTCAGGAAAACATTCTGGTAACGGCCATAGGCGCGGGCGGGGCGTCCCTTCTCTATCTCTCTCTTTATCTCTATCTCTTTCTCTAACTCTATCTCTATCTCTGGTGGACGAATGTCGGACAAATGTCCGCCGTTTGTCCGGGGCGCGGAAAGGGCCTTGTTTTGGAGCCTTGCCGCCCGCTTTCGCTCGGCCTCGGTGGAGGACTGGCCGATCAGCAGTTCGATATTGCTCATGTAGAAGGTGCCGCTGTCCAGCACTTCCACAAGGCCCAGCTTCAGGAAGATTTGCAAGGCCCTCTCCACAGTGCCGATCTGCTGGCGGGTGATGGTGGCAATCATCTGCGCCGTGTAGGGGATATTCTCGTCAAGCTGGAGCCGCCCGCCGTGTTTCAGGGATTTCAGATACAGCTTGAGCAGGATGTTGGAGTACAGCACACCGTCCTGCATACTTTCCAGCAGCACGATGGAGTCATCGTCAAAATAGTTCTCTTTGAGTTTCAGGTAGTAATATTTTCGATTGTCTGACATGGGTTCCTCCTTGGGGTTTGTTTCAGGGGTCTGTACGCCTTTAGAGGGCCGTTTTGGGGGCCAGAGGATAAATCTATCAGGCCCCCAGCGACACCCTCGAAAAAGTCCTTGATTTACAAGGGTTTTTCAGCCCCTAAATGCGTAGAAAGGTAGTATCTTTTCCGCTGTCGTTCTGCCTCTTTGCGGCGGCGTACCTGAACAGCACATTCCGGGCAGTATTTGGCCCGGTTGGAGCCGGGGGTGAACAGCGTCCCGCAGACGGCGCACCGCTTGGCGTCCAGGCGGTGGAACAGGGCCGTTTCCAGTTCTCTGTCCAGCGGCAGCACCGCCGCCCTAAACCACTGGCACAACAGGGAGTAGGAAATGGACTGGACGCAGACACATTCCTCCCCATCGTCCAGCGCGAGACAGTTGCCGCCGTCATAGTTGCAGCACTCATGTACCAGCCGCCGCGCCCTGCGGTACTGGCGGTAGTCCATGACGGGGACGGGTTCAGGCTTGCTTTTCTTCATGCTGGCACTTCCCGCATCCGCCACAGTTGCCGCAGCCCTGGCAGGCATGGGCCTCCGGCTCCGGGCCGGTGGGCGCGTCTGCCGGTTCCGGCTCCAACAGGGCAAGGGGCAGGCGGATGTTCAGGTGGACGGTGACGGGTAAAATAATCTGCTTCATAGGGCAATCTCCTTCCGTGAATGGATGTTGACAGTTCTGTGTAAAGGGCGTCACGAAACATGACACCCCCGTGAGGGGTCGGCAAAGCGCCGTACCCTTTACCGCTCCGGCCCCCGGTCATGAGACTTGTCCCGTTCCTGCCGGGCCAGTTGGTCGGCGGCCTTGCGGAGCCGTTCCACAGCTTTCAGTTCCTCCCGCATGGCCTTCATGTCGATGCTGTCCACCTGTTTCTGTGCGGTCAGCAGGTCAATTTCGCGCCGCCATTCCTTCGGGGAAAGTTCTTCGCCGCTGGCTTTCAGTTCTTTCAGATACCGGGCCGCCGCGTCATAGAGGATCAGTTCCCGGCTGTGGCGCTGCTCGAACAGTTCCCGCTTCTCCGGCTTTACCCTGGCAAGCTGCTTGTGGACAGCCTTGTACTCGTTGTACTGCGCCCACATCTCTCCGCGCTCGGTGAGGACAGCGATCCGGCGTTCGGCCTTGACGATCCCTCGCCGCAGGCCATAGTAGCGGGTGTTCATATCTGCGATTTTTTCATGGAGCTGCTGCATGGACTGGATGCCGTTTGCCTGCAAAAAGCTGAACAGGGCGGCGCTCTCCTGCAAAGCCCGGATTTTGCCGGTGCGGGTGTCGGGCCGCCTGAGCTGCTGCTGGGCCTCCCACAAGTCAATCATGCTGGGCTGCTGGCCCTCCGGCTTCTCGGCCTCGGCCTTCGACCAGTTGTAGAGGCGGGTAATGCGGGCCTTGATTTCCTTGAGCAGCTTGTTGTCGGCGGCGATCTGCCGGTTGACTTCCCCCTTGCCGGTGCGGATGCCGCGCTTCTCCATCTGGCTGGCCGCTGGCCCCAGGTGGACAGAGGGGATTTTATCAATGCCCCGGCGCTTGTAGCTGCGGTGGTCTACCAGGGCGGGCTGACCGGCGGCCTCCAATGCCCGGTTGGTATAAGCCGCCCATGCCGCACGCCAAATCTCCACATTCCCTTTGTCGTTCCAGTCGGTGGTGTCCTCCCGGTGGTTTTTCCAGCCGCCTCTCCCGTCTGGGATGCGCTGGCCGTTTTCGTCCAGGTCGTATGCCTTGCGGCACTTTGCGCCCCATGCGCCGTTTTCTTTTAAGGGCCGGACGGTCAGCATGATATGGACATGGGGGTTGCCGGTTCCCTTGTCATGGATGGCAAAGTCAGCGCACATCCCCTTGTCCACAAAGTTGTCCTTCACATAGGCCCGGACAAGGGCAAGCTGCTGTTCCCTGGACAGTTCACGGGGCAGGGCCGCCTCGATCTCGCGGGCAAGCTGGCTGTCCCTGGCTTTCTCGATCTGCTCCACGCTGTTCCAGAGGGTGGAGCGGTCTGCAAACTCTGGCGGGGCGTGGGCGGGCAGCATGATTTCCGCATGGACAACGCCGCTTTTGCGGGTGTAATCGTGGGTCAGGCCGTCCCATTCATTCGTCAGCTTTGTTCCGCTTCGGTAGGCGGCTGCGGCAACAGCGGAACGGCCCTCGCTGCGCTTGATGATACTGACGGGGATATGGCAAAAATCTATGAGTGGCACCTCCTTTTGGCGGGGATATTTCAGGCTCCGTGGAGCCGAACAGACGCGAAGCGGGTGTTCGGCTGCGCGGGGCGCACAAGGGGTTTGGGGAGTGTAGCGCCCCATCGCGCTCGGAGAGCGCAACAGCCCCCGGCAGGGCGCACGACACCGGCAACGGTGTATAAGTGCGCCCTTGTAAACAAGGGACTTACGGCTTGTCCCCGGATTTCGGCAGTTTTGCGGCCAGTTCCGCCGCCCCCGGAAGATGGGACAGGGCAATCAGGAACGCCTTGACCTCTACGCCGGGAAGGGCGGGGGCCAGAGGGAACACGCCCTCCAAAATGGCCCCGCGCTCAATCAGGCGGCGGGTGCGGGCCTTGCGTTCCTCGTTGCGCTGCTTGTTCTCCAAAATCTTCTGGCGGTTCTCAAGCTGCCGGATTTCCTTCAGGACTTCTTCGCGCCCGTCTTTTTTCTGTTTCGCTTGGACGGTGTTGTCTTTGTGCATATCGCTTTCTCCTTTGGCGGCTTCATCCAGCCGCGCTTGATATAATATTTCTGTAACTTGATAATGGCGTTGCGAACCGTGACAATGGCCGCTGATGTGGTGAAGCCTTCGGCCCCGGCAATCTCCTTAAAGGGCTTGCCCTCCCAAAACCGGGCATGAAGGCAGCTTGCCTGCCGGGGCGTCAGGGTGGCAAGGGCCTCCTGGAGCCGTTCCATCATCAGGGCATGGGCGGCCTCCTGTTCCCGTTCCGTTTCTTTCTCCATCAGAATATCTTCCGGGGAAATGACCTGTTCCGGGAAATGGTGTTCTATGCCGGGGGATGCGTCCAGAGAATAACAGTGATAGTGCTGCTTGGCGTCATTGGCGTTCTCTGCGCGGCTTTCCTCTACAATGGCGTCTGCAACCTCGTCCGGCACTTCCACAAAAGTGTCCTTCTTGCAAATCGGATAGTAGTATTTTTTCAGGTTGATGGTTTTCATAGGCCGCTTGTCCATTTCCGGCGCATGAAGTACCAGCGCAGCCGCCGGAGCGCCGCATGGATGGACTTCCCAGCCTGGGATGGGGTAATGCCCTCCATCGCGGCAATGTCCTTCACTTTCATCCCCAGCATATACCGGGCATGGACGCGGCGGGCCTGCGTTGGGGTCAGAGAGGAAATGGCCTCATAGAGCCGCCGAAGCAATTCAGCATATTCGGCCTGTGCCTCCTTTTCCATCAGGCAATCCTCCGGCGAAGGCTGCGCCCAGCCGATGGCGGCGTTCTCAATCCCATCATCGCAGTCAAGGGAGTAAAACGCCTTGTAGCGGTACATCTTGCGCTCCCTGGCGGCCTCGGCCCGCTTGTCCAGCAGGAACGCCTCGACAATTTCATCTGACACTTCCACAAAGGTGTCCTCGGTACAGAACGGGTAATACTGTTTGAGGTTGATGGTCTGCATAGGCCCGCCCTCACTCTGCCGGGAAAAGGCAGTCATAGCAGCGGCGCATATTCCGCAGGCCCCGCCGGATGGCAACGCTGACCTTGCTGCTGTCTACGCCCTCCCTCCGGGAGATTTCCGGCTGGCTGATACCGGCGATGTAGTAGGCCCGGACGCGGCGGGCCTGTGTGGGGGTGGCATGGGCCAGGGCCTCCGGCAAGGCGGCCAGCAGACGCAGATAGGCGGCCCGTTCCTCGCGCTCCACCAGAATATCCTCCGGCGATCTGCCGTGTTCCAGCGCATAGTTCTCCGTCCAGCTATATGCGTCCAGAGAGTACCAGGCGCGGTGGTAGACCTTCCGGCGCTCATAGTTGTTCATCTCGCGCTGGGCCTGCCGCATGACCTCCCAAACTTCATCGCTGACCTCCACAAACTCGTCATGCCGGTAGTGGGGATAAATCCACCGCAGATTGATTGTTTTCATAGGCTTACCTCCTGAAAATGGGAGAGGCGGGCAGCTTGTCCGCTGTCCGCCTCCCGCTGGGATAAGGGAAACAATCCCTTTCACTTGGTAGCCCGAAAACAGGTCATTCGTGGGGTCTGTTTTCAAAAAAATCTTTGAAAATTTTTCTGACCGCGATAATGGAGTCCCGGACAGAATACTTTGAGCAGCCGCAAATCGTTCCAATCTCCGCGTAGCTCAAACCGTCCAGGGCATAGAGCAGGAACCGGCGGCGCTGGGCCTCGGTGCAGGTGTCCAGGACGGCCATCAGCTCGTCCAGCGTTTCCATGCGGCAAAGGTATTCCTCCGGCGTTTCGCCGTAGATACCCACGCCCTCGGTGGCAACTATGTATTCGTCAAACTCCCGGCCATCCCAATGCCGCCGCTGCTCATGGGACAGGTTCTCGGCTTTGTGGTCGGCCCGGTCAAGAAATTCATAGACTTCCAGCGTGACCTCCACGGCCACAGCTTGTCCGTTGTAATTGATGGTGACTTCCATCGGCCTTTCCTCCGTTCAGATTTTTGCGGGAAAATCTGAACGGGGCGGCGGGGAACGACACCGGGGGCAAGGTTCGGGCCATGTTGGCCCGACGTTCCGGCCCCATAGGTATGAAAAAACGCCCGGACAGCATGAAGCCATTCGAGCGCAAAAAATACGGTATTCAGTTACATTGTGACAATTTTCGCACTGGCCGCCAGACGGAGCCTGTTCGGTGGCCGGGCTTTTTTTGACGATAGTTCAAATATCGTCTGAATTTGTCGGCGGTCAGTGTGCTTCATGGCGGCTCCCTCCTAAAGCCGCCGTGTCAGCGTATAGGCGTCACTCCTTTGTCGAGGGCATAAGGAACGGCGGCCTTGATGTACTCAAAACCGCCGCAGTACCCTGAAAATCCATTATGGGCGCACAAAACTACCTGCCCTGCAACGGTTTTTTTCTTTCCCCGTCTTGCGGGGCAGGATAGCTTGGCTTATTTGGTTTAGGTTTGTTCCTGTTCGGCTGCCTCTTTCAACCGCGAAAAGCTCTCATCGCTGATGATGTGTTCAATCCGGCAGGCATCGGCCTCCGCAGTCCTGGGGTCAACGCCTGCGGCGATAAGCTGCTCGGTAAAAAAACAATGTCGCTCATAGATTTTTTCGGCAACCTCGCGGCCCACATCGGTCAGATGGAGAAAGTGATCCTTGTCCATCGTGAGAAAGCCGCCGTCCCGCAAGGTAGCCACTGCATGGCACACGCTGGGCTTTGACACCTCCATGTGCCGGGCTACATCTACGGAGCGTACCATACCGAGTTTCTTTTGGAGAACAAGGATGGTTTCCAGGTAGTCCTCCCCGGACGCATGAAGTTTCATAAATATTTCCCCTAATTGATTTGCCAACCGGCTGTAGTCTGCTGAATATCCCACAAATGCCGGTATAGACCATGATTATCCATCAGTTCCTTATGTGTACCCACTTCTTTTACCTCGCCCTGATCCAATACAATGATTTGATCGGCCCCGGCAATCGTTTTCAATTTATGGGCGATCATTACCACAGTACGGTCTTTCACGAGTTCTTCGATGGCTTGCTGAACCTCCACTTCATTTTCCGGATCAAGGGAGGAAGTTGCTTCATCTAACAGCAGTACAGGGGCGTCTTTCAAAATTGCGCGGGCGATAGAAATTCGCTGTTTCTCACCACCTGACAACGTGGAGCCGCCTTCTCCAACCATTGTGTCATAGCCATCCGGCAGAGCCATGATGAAGTCGTGACAATGAGCCAGTTTTGCGGCTGCTTCAATTTCTTCCTGCGTGGCATTTTCCCGGCCATAGCGGATGTTGTTTCCAATCGTATCTTGAAACAGGTACACATCCTGAAATACAACGGAAATTTTTGACATCAGTTTTTCCGGATCTACGGTTGTTTCATCTATACCGCCAAAACGAACAGCGCCGCTTTGTGGGTCATAGAATCTGGCAATCAGCCGCAGCATTGTACTTTTTCCACTTCCAGACGGGCCAACTATGGCGGTCATGGTGCCGGATGGAAAAGACGCGCTGACATTATGCAAAACCATATCTTTCCCATAGCCAAAGGTCACATTCTCAAAGGATATATCGTGATTTTGGGGGGCTTCCCCATCTCCCTGCATGATAGGTTCATCCAGCAGATCAACAATCCGTTTTCCGGCGGCTGTCTGATAGACAAAAACAGGAAGCTGGATAATTGCGCCAACCAGCGGGTCAAAAATACGGGTTCCAACCAAAAGGAACATAACAAAGATGGTAATATCCAGCGTTCCGCCCATAAGCAAATAGACGCCCACCATTGTTATCAAAGACAAGCCGCATTGTAGGAAAGAAACAGCCACCAAATAGAACGGGCCGGAAACACATTCCAGCTTGATGCACTCTTTCATAAAGGTGTAAAACGCCCGTTCCAGCCGTTTGAAATTTGTTCCCCTGAGATTATAAGCCTTAATCACTTTCATTCCCGACAGATATTCCTGCAGCCGGTTTGCCTGTTCAATTCTCGCTCTTGTATGCGCCGCACCGCGCATTTTATCAATCACCTGCACACCAAGCAGAATTAAAAAAGTAATCGGAAATCCTGCAAACATGGCAAGGGACAGCCGCCAGTCAATAAAAGACATCGCTACAAATCCGAGAACGGCGGTAATAAAGCCTCCGATCAACTGCGGCAGAACATGGGTAACAGCTTCCTCGATTTGTGCGAAATCATTCATCATTGTGTTGCCCAATTCGCCGGGGTCTTTGCTCATAAGGAAGCCCAGCGGCAATTTTCTGATATGTTCCGCAAGCTGGACGCGGCCCTTTGCGCTGGCATCATAACCATCGTGATAAGTGGCATGAACCGCTTTCCGTTCAAACATGTACAAAATGATTGCAAGGATAACCATGCCGCCCCAGACAAGCCAAAGCTGTTTTGTGTTAAGCGTGTCACTCGTTCCACCAAAGTATAAATAAATGCTGCTTACAACTAAGGTCAGACAGCCAAAAGGGAAAAGGTTGACAAGATCAGCAAGGACAGTCCAGACAACAGGCTTTATCAGCTTTTTCGGGTTTCCTGCGGTTATACAATAAAGGGCATTGGTCTTTTTCATGCCTGCGCTACCTCCTTTTTCTTTGAAATCTGCCAATCAGAGGAAAGCGTATAGGCATCCCACATAGCAGAATAGGTCTTGCTCTTTTGCAAAAGCTCGTCGTGGGTTCCCTCTGCTTCGATTTTTCCCCCGTTGATAACCTCGATCTTATTTGCGTTTTTGATCGTAATAAGCCGGTGTGCAATAATCAGAACGGTTTTATTCTTTATCAGTTCTTGTAGTGCCAACTGCATTTGATATTCATTCTCCGGGTCAGCGTATGCTGTGGCCTCGTCAAGAATCAGGATAGGGGCGTTTTTCAAAATGGCCCTGGCAACGGCTACACGCTGTTCCTCGCCGCCTGAAAGATAAACACCGCCCTCACCAATCAGCGTGTCATAGCCTTTCGGTAGTTTTTCGATGAACTCATGGCACTGGGCAGCTTTCGCAGCAGCATACACTTCTTCTTTTGTCGCGCCGGGTTTTCCTACTGCAATGTTATTATAAAGCGTGTCAGAGAACAGAAAAGAATCCTGAAATACAAAGGACATCGTATTCATTAAGTCCTCGGTTTTTATATCCCGGATGTCAACACCGCCGATCAGGATTTTTCCTTGTGGAACATCCCAAAAGCGGGGAATAAGCTGTGCAATCGTAGATTTTCCCGAACCGGACGGCCCGACTAAAGCGGTGATCTGGCCTTGTCCGGCTTCAAAAGAAACATCTTTCAGAACAAGCGGACTGTCTTTTCCACCATAAGAGAAAGAAACATGATCGAATGAGATTGCATATCCATCCGGTTTTTTAGGGGCGCTCGGCTCTGCAATCGGGACTTCGCTCATAATCTCGTCAATACGAATTACGCCCTCGGTAATGTTGTTCATGCTGGAACCCAAACTGTTAAATTTGAAAACAGGGGTAGCAATTCCTGGCGCAAAGATCAGGAAAAACAGCAGAGTCACGGCAAAAGCCACGTTCTCCGGGTCGCCCGAAAGGAAGAAGATACCGGCTGTCAGAATAAAGGTCGCTAAAGACAGCACCAGCACACGGAAAACACAATACACCGGCTCGTAATTGTCCGCATATTTCGTACTGAAGTCCCGATAGCTCATAATGTCCTGGTAGAATTTGCGGAAAGAATGAACCGTCTGCCCGAAAATTTTAATTGAGGGCATCCCACGTACATACTGTACGGACGATGTGCTGATATTTTCCAGCGCGTCGTAGTATTCCTTTAAGCCCTCCTGGGCTTTGGAACCGAACATCATAGAGAATTGGGCTGTAAAGCCTACGATAATAGGAATGATGCAGGCAAGCGCCAGCCACACATTCAGCCGGAACATGATAATTACCATGACGATTAGCATTGCAATGGTATTCACCATATCAGGGAATTGGTGAGCAATAAATTTTTCAATCTGCTCTACATCCTGTTCCGCAATTTGCTTGACTTTCCCGATTGCATTTCGATTAAACCACCCAAGAGGCAATTCGCTGATATGTTCAGACAAACGGACGCGAATACCGTAGAGCGTGCGATAGGCAGCAGTATGGCCTAACATACCGCCAAAATACATAAATACATAACCGATCAGCAGGCCAACAATGCCCTTTACAGCCCATGACACCATAAATCCCGTATCTGCATTTGTGAGATCAGATGCGTTTTTCAGCAATTCAACCATAATGTTATATACGGCCAGGAACGGGACTAACTGAAAGAACACATTTGCGGTTGAGAGAATGCACCCCCACACCATTAAAGTCTTTTTTTCTCCCGCCAGCTCCAACAGCCGGGGAATACCACTCTTTTTCTTATTTTCTTTTGCCATTGTCGGAACCTCCTTTTGCAAGCCTCTTTGCCGCTATCTTTTCGCCCCACAGGTAGCCTAAGATGGCGCAGAGGATCGTAACAATCGTGAGGACAACTACAATAGGCGTGTTAATCAGCTCCATGCTGGCATTTGCCATGTTCCCGGTAATCCGTTCTGCATAAAAAGCCTTGAAAGCGTCCTGCATATAGCACAGCGGTATGTATTCACCAAGCGCAAGGCCAAGCATGGGGCAGACCACACCAATGATTTTACCGGCGTGATTGTTCTTACCCACAGTATCATATAGAATCTCACCGATAATGCCGCCAACGAAAGTGCAGATAAACATAAGGCCGTAGGGGGCCATAGAAAACAGGCAAATACCGAACAGGAATGAAGAAATCAAAATTCCGCCCCGGATGGTGATTTTAGAAAGCATGACAACAAGAATCAGCGCCCCGAAAATCGCGAGAATACAAGGCAGGGCCAGCATGATAGGCGGGAAGAAGCCTACCGTACAACCGATAATCCAGCCCACTGCAATCCATAAGGCGCTAAAAACGCCCACGCGAATCAGGTCACGAAGTTTTTTACTCCCTTTTGTTTTTGAACTCATACGTTATTCCTCCAATTCAAAGATTTTTGATAGTGTTTCTGATCTATATTCGTCAGGAGATATTCTTTTTATGGAATGATCGTCCTGTACTACTAATAGCGACGTAAATAAGGATGCTGCAAATTCGTAGTCATGGGTAATGACAAATGCGATTTTACCTGCAGCCGCCTGTTCTGTAATTGTTTCACTTACCAGCTTCATGTTTTCGGCATCCAGTCCACTTGTGGGTTCGTCAAAGTAAAGGAAAGGAGCATCACTCATACAGGACAATGCGATAGAAAGCCTCTGCTTTTGTCCCCCTGATAGGGTCGAGGGGTGGACATTTTCGTATCCCTCCAAAGAAAACTTCCTTAAAATCTCTCTGGCCCGTTCATAGGCGGTGGGGTTTTTCTCAAAACCTGTTACCATTTCGGAAATGACACTTCCGGCAAAAAACTGATAATCCACATCCTGCATAACATAAAACGATTTGTGGCGACGCTGCTGTTTAGAAGCATATTTACCGGCGATACTGATTTTTCCGCTTTTCGGCTTTTCCAAGCCCATGAGAACGCGGATTAAAGAGGATTTCCCCGTTCCATTTTTACCGACAATTCCAACAATATCTCCACTCTGGCACTCAAACGAAACATCTTTCCAAAGAAGCTGTTTTGACTGATACCCAAAAGATAGGTTTTCAGCGCGGACAGAAACTTGCTCACGGGTAGCTGCTTTCACAGAGGCGGGATTACAAACAATATCCTTTAGATTTACTTGCCGCAGCCCATTGTCATGAAACCAATTCGTGGACTGTGCTTTGAACTCATTTCCTGACAAAATCGTGTTGATCTGCCCGTCCTTTAGAATCACAACACGATCAGCCAAATCCTTTAAGTAGTACAATTTGTGTTCTGAAATGATGATTGTGCAGCCCTGTTCCTTTAATTGCCCCAACAGCTTTTTGAGCTGCTTAGTTCCCTCCCAATCCAGATTAGCGGATGGCTCGTCAAGGACATATATCTGAACATTCGCTGTATAAATGGACGCAATCGCAACCTTTTGTTTCTCGCCGCTGGATAACTCGAATATGCTTTTCTTTAATAGATTGGATATATTAAGCTGCTTCACGGTATTTCGGAAACGGTCTTGAATGACAGGTGATGGGGTTCCTAAATTTTCACTCGGAAAAGGAATCTCTGTTTTTACATGGAGCGTGAAAAACTGTGAACGCGGGTCTTGAAACACACTACCAACATAAGAGGAATAGTCCCCTGTTTCATGTTCCGATATATCCATGCCGCATACCCGGCAAGAACCTGTGATTGTTCCTTCAAAGAAGTCAGGTATCAATCCGTTTATACAACGGGTCAATGTTGTTTTTCCGCAGCCGCTTTTTCCTGTGAGAACAATAAATTCTCCCTCCTGAATTGTCAGGTCAATGTCGTGGATGCCGAAAGTATTGCTATCATAGGCAAAAGAGAATTTGTTGCATATTACTTTTTCATTCTGCATACATTCACCTCCTAAAAATTCAAGAAATCAAGATACAATAAGCCACAGATCACGACTGCCATGCCTAACAAATAGAGAAAATCAGCAAGAGTTAATTTAACTTCGGTGCAGCAAGAACGGTTACGCTCTACGCTCAATCCCTTGCACAAAGAGGCCGCGGACAATTCTTCCGAAAGTTTTTCACTCCTGAACAGCAATGGCACCATGTAATTTTCAATGGTCGGTATCAGGTGCTTCAAATTCCTGACAGATAGATTTAGCCCCCGCATTTTCAGGCTTTCATTCACATAGCAAAATTCCTGCAATATCGTAGGGACATATCTATATACCACCATCAAGGGAATGGACAACGATTTAGGAATATGTATTGCGTCCAAAGAATACAGCAATTCATCCATAGGCGTTTTGTCCATGAGCAGTTTAAGGAGCAAATAGATTGGAAACACCCGGACGATCATCATAAGGAATGACGGAAGCACAACCGAAAGAACGGGAATCTCCACGATAAGCAAGCCCCAAGTCAAAGCATTTAAGCACGCATACGCAACAAGCCTTTGGAAAAATACTTTTGCCCCGTACCAAAAGAAAATCAAAAAATCAATGACAAGGAAAAAGCAAAAGGTCGCCAACTGACTCTTAAAATAAAAGCTCAAAATAGAAGCAGCAACAATTTGCAAAATTAAAATTCTTGCATCGGGTTTTGATGCTTTGAAATTCACTTTTCATTTCCCTCCTTTCGCACCACCCCGCCATTGCAGAAACCGCAATTTGGTGGTAAAATGTTTACGAGGTTAGAGAGAGCTAACCTCGTAATGCCATTATAACGGCGCAATTTTGACAGCACAAGTCAGGAACGGCACAAACGACTTTCAACCGTATTTTTCCGACTGATCGGCGTATTTTAGAAAGGCATCAGACCATGAGTGAAATAAAACAACTATACCAGCAGTTACTACCAACTGGCGGTTTTCTTTTAGACAATGGCAATTCAAAGACAGAAGAAAATCAGTTTTGCTATGCTTTATCCCCGGATAAAGGCAAGGGGGTTTTCTGGCAGTATTTCTTTGAAAATATGTTTGAAATAACAAAGCAGGACTTTTACTTTTTTGAGGATTTCTTTCTGGAATCGCCCGAACCGGAATTTCTTGCCGTACAGTATTATTCCTCTGTATCTGGTGAAGAATTTCATCCTTACTATCAGCTATCTCCAAACAGTTTACGAGCGTATATAGGCGGAAGCCAGAAAACATATCGGGCTGTCTATCACAAAAATGTCCCTATTCGATCTGTGAGCATCAGCATTATGCCTGATTTCTACAACCGTTACTTAAAGGAACGGTTGGGCGGTGAATATATTGACCCGCGAAACGCCTTTAAGAAAATGGTTCTCGGCGTAGATTTCCCGCAACTTGTAGCACTCTTGAAGCAAATTCAAAGCTACTCCGGCAGCGGTATGTCTGCAAAGCTGTTTTATGAGGGCAAGGTATTGGAAGCTCTTGCATTGATTATGGAGGAAGCCAAGCGAAACCAGGACCGCAAAAACAAAATACGCATTACAAAAGAGGATGAAGAAAACCTGAACGCGGTTGCTGATTACCTCGATCATCACTATTCATTTCCCGTTTCGCTGGAACAATTATCAAAGATCGCCTACATGGGAACAACAAAACTAAAGACCACATTTAGGGAACTGTTTGGGTGCAATATTTCGGATTACATTATTCGCAAGAGAATGGAGCAGGCCCAGCACTTATTGATCGGAACCGAGTTAAGCGTTGCAGAAATCGCACAAGCCGTAGGTTATGAGCGGGCTGATAGTTTTTCAAGGCAATTCCAACGGACAACCGGATTGTTACCAAGAGAATACAGAAATTTGATAACTAAAGAATGAACGTCAGGTTTATTCTGACGTTCATTCTCAAATCAGGCAAATATAATTTCTTGAAAAATTGTTTCTTCTACCTGCGCTTTCAGCGTGTTCATCAGCCCCACCCAGTGCATGGGGTCACGGGCTTTCAGTTCCTCGGTGACGCCCGCTGCCTCCATCATCCGGGGCAGCATGGCGTCCATCCGTTCACGCGCCGCCCGGTCAATCTCCAACAGGTGCGGGTACAGTTTTTCGCTCAAAATCAAGCTGCTGTAAAGACCGGGCCGGTATTCCTTCAGGTAGCGTTGCCGCATACGGCCATACTTGCCAATGGGGGCCTCCGGCTGCTCGGAAAGTTTCAGGTCGGGGATGTAGTAATCCCCGCAGCGGGTGTAAGTCAATTCGCTCATGTTCATTCTCCTTTGCACTGTAATGGTTAAATTGCGGCGCTGGCCGATACGGTGGCCTTGCGCGGCTCCTGCCTGGGCAACTGGCTAACGGTGGTAAAAATGCCTTTCTCCATGTCCTCGGCCCGGATTGCGGCCTTTGCCGCCTCCACCTGGGCCTTGCGTTTGGCGTTGTAGCGTTCTTCCCATTCCTTCTGCTTGCCGTTTGCCTTGCGGCGCAAGTAGTTCTGGTGAAGCCTGTCCTTGCGTTCCTCCTTCTTCCGCAGTTCTTCCTGTTCCTCCGGGGTCAGGGGAACCGGCTGCAAGGCGGGCGGGATATACCGGCCCACAAAGTTGAAGTAGATTTCAACCTCCTGCGTGGTGTCCTGGCTGCCTTTCCGGGCGCGCTCATGGACAAGGATTTTCTCTACAAACTCGTTGAGCATGGTGTTTGTCAGCGTGTCGAAATTCTCGTACTTGTCAATCAGGGCAATAAACTTCTCCGCAGATTTCCGGCTCTGCTCGTAGCCGGTAACGGCCTTTTCCAGTTCAGCGATTTCCCCATTGAGGGCGTCCTGCTCTTTGGCGTACTGCGTGTCCAGGGCCTCATACCGGGCGTCCGGCAGTTTGCCCAGGGCATTGTCCTCATAGATTTTGCAAATCAGCTTTTCCAGTTCCCCGGCCCGCTTTTGGGCGGCGGCCAGCCGTTTCCGCTTCTTGGATATATCGGCGGTCTGCTGGGCGGCCTGCGTTTCCTGGACGGTGCGGATAAACTCAGCCCGGTCATTTTTAGAATACTCCGCGATGGCCCGGAGCATATCGGTTATCAGGGTCAGGACAGCCTCGGCTCGGATGCGGTGCTGTGTGCCGCAGAGCGTCCCGCATGGGACTTTGGTGTACTGACTGCAAGTAAACTGCGGGTCGCGTTTTCCGTTGTAGGTGCGGTGAACATACATCTTGCCGCCGCAGTCGGCACAGTACATCAGGCCGGTCAGGGGATGGGCCTCGCCCCAGCCGTCCGGGTAGCGCCGGACATTTGCCCGGATGCGCTGCACATTGTCAAAGGTTTCCTGATCGATGATGGCCTCATGGGTATTCTCGAAAATCGTCCACTCGCTTTCGTCAACATAGTGGCTTTTCTTATCCTTGAAGTGCTTGCGGGTCTTGAAATTGATGGTGTGGCCCAGGTATTCCCGCTTTTTCAGGATGTTCACAATGGTGGATGATCCCCAGCCGTAGGGGTCTTTGACCGGCTTCGTCCTGTTTACTCCTTCGTCAAAGCGTGCCAGATGGACAGCGGGGATTTCAACCTTTGCCTCGGACAGCAGCTTGGAGATTTGATAGGGGCCGTAGCCCTCCATCGTCAGGGAAAAGATACGGCGTACCACTTCGGCGGCTTCTTCGTCTACAAGCCAGTGTTCCCGTTTTTCGTCCCACAGATAGCCGTAAATGACAGTGCCGGTCAGGTGCTTGCCACTCATGCCTTTGGATTTGAACACGGAGCGGATTTTCCGGCTGGTGTCGCGGGCGTAAAACTCGTTCATGATGTTGCGGAACGGGGTAAAATCGTCATCGCCTTTCAGACTGTCTACACCGTCATTGATGGCGATCAGCCGGACGCCGCGCTGCCGCAAAATCTCCATGACCTGGCCGACTTTCAGATAATCGCGCCCCAGGCGGCTCATATCTTTTATGACGATGGCCTCCACCCGTCCGGCCTCGACTTCCTCCATCATCGCCAGAAAGCCGGGGCGGTCAAAACGGGTTCCCGATACGCCGTCATCGGTGAAGTGGGTGGGGTTCGGCAACCCATTCCGGCGGGCAAAATCCTCTAACATCTTTTTCTGGTTCGATATGGAGTTACTCTCGCCCTGTAACTCATCATCGCGGCTCAAACGCTCGTACAGAGGGGTGATTTTCTCGTTTCTCATGGCTGTACCTCCTGAAATGAAAATGCTCTAAGTGACTGCTTCACTAATCATGACAAAAACCATGATTAAGAAGTCACTTAGAGCATACATCTCCCGCCGCCAATTTATATTTTCGGTACTGCTTCACCGCGAAATGGTCGGGGTCGCGTTCTTCCAAGTCGGCAAACAGCAAATCGACGGGGCTTTGATATTCCTCGTCGTCCTCGCGGGCTTCGCTGGCGTTGATAAGTTCCAACAGGGTAATAAAGTTCATTTCCTCGGCGGGGGCTTCGTACCAGATGTAGCCCACCAACGCGCAATACAAAAGCCGTTCTGCCTTTACCCAAAAATCCTCCGCGCTTTTTTCTCCCTCACCTTTGGTATTCGCTATCAACGTATTTACCAGCTTCAAAATATCTTTCTCGCTGCGGATATACACAAAGGGGTTGTAGTGCATAGATTTTTTGAAGTTAATCGTATTCAGTACCTTAATGCGGTAGCCCGCCCGTTGCAGCAGCTTCCCGCACTCAATCAAAACCGTACCTTTCGGGTCGGTTAAGACGTAAGAGGAATGAAGCTGCATTAGATTAGGTTTGACAAAAAATCTTGTTTTTCCGCTGCCGCTGCCGCCGATCACGACGACGTTCTTATTTCTCGCGTACTTCGGCTGCTTCGGGCGGCTGTTCATGGTAAGCCGTTCCGTCTGCGTCAAAATGATGTTGTTTTGGAAATCCGGGTCTATGTAGGGCTTTATATCTTCGGCGTTTCCCCATGAAGCGTTTTGTCAAGTGCTTTTTTGAGTTATTGACGCAAATTCTTGTGAAAGTGCGAAAGTGCAAAGTGCAAAGGGTCTGCGTTTTGCACTTTCAGCTTGCGGGTTCGGGCGGCTGCTTCTTCTTGATGAAGTTATACCATTGTCCGCCAACACGCCTTGCGCCCAAAATGCCGCCCATGTTGCGCTTGGCGTTCTGTACCGTCCTCTCGGATATTCCGGCTTCGGCTGCGGCCTTTACAATGTCCTCGCTGGCAAGCTCTTTCCCGTCTGCAAGCAGGTCAAGTATTAGCTTCTCGGCTTGTTCGGTCTTGGTGGCGGTGTTCCCGCCCGCGCCGGATAGCAGCTCGTCGGCGGTTATGTCGTATTCGCCTATCCATGAAAAGCCAGTTTCCGGGTCAAGGCAAAAGGCAACGGGCTTGCCCTCCGGCGCAAGGGAAGATTTGTCATGGACGATAACGCGCACATTCGGCTCCCGCTTCACACGCCCGATCAGCAGGACGCTCCTTGCTGCGGCGCGGAAGTCGATAGAACCTAAGCCCCGGTATGCGCTCTGCCCTCCGGCAGCTTTGTTCAAGTGTCCGATAAGGATAACGGCGCACCCGGTACGCTCGGCAACATCGGCAAGGCGGCGGAACATGGGGCGCACTTCGTTTGCCCTGTTCATGTCGGTCTTTTCGCCCATGTACGCCTGTATGGGGTCAAGGATAATCAACCGCGCCCCGTTCTGCGTGATTGCCTTTTCTATGCGCTCGTCGGAGAGGGTAAGCTCCCGTTGGCTTCATCAATCACAAGCACGCGGTCAAGGTCGGCTTCGGCTTCTATCAAGCGGGGCTTGACGGTATCGCCCAGCCCGTCCTCGGCGGTCTGGTAAATCACTTGGAATGGCGGCAAGGGCTTCATTCCCGGCAGCGTTCCCCCGGTGGTGCAGGCGGCGGCAAGGCGTAGGGCAAAGGTGGTCTTGCCCTCGCCGGGGTTGCCTTGCACAATGGTTACTTTCCCAAAAGGGATATACGGCTCCCATAGCCATTCAACGGTCTGTGTGTCAACCTCACTCATGCGGATAATCTCGACGGTTTCTTCCTGCGGCGGCTCTTTCAAGCCGTAAACAGCTTCCCGGATATATTTCCCGTCTGTGATTTCTGCCCGGTGCTGCAATATCTCGTTCCAGTCCTTAAACAGCGGCACAAGGCGGTGGACGGTCAAGCCCTCCGGCACAAGCTCCGCAAGGCGGCTGCAAGCGTCGTTTCCGGCTTGGTCGCTGTCAAGGCAGAGGTAAACGGTCTTGATGTTCGGACGGTCAGAAAGGAAACGCAATAGGGCTTTTTCTCCCACGCCGCCCAATGACAAATAGCTCTGCTTCTGCCACGCCTTTTTGAACAGGCAGAGGAAAGAGAGCAGGTCAACGGGGGCTTCAAAGACAAAAAGCCTGCCGCCCTCGCCCCGGTAGCAGAAATTAAAGGCTTTGTCGCTGCCTTTCACATCAAGCCGGAAGTTTCCCGCCGTTCCCTTGCTGTGGGCGTAGCGCGGTATTCCGTCCTCGTCCCGCCCCACAAATACGGCGTTGCGGTGGGCTGCGTCCTCGTAAATATCGCCGCGGGCAAAGAAAAAGCCCGTCACATCTTCATCAATGCGGCGGGCTGCTGTGAGGTAGTTCCTCGCTGTTCGGTTGTCGTTGTTTGGGGGCGGTAGCTGGAAGTCGGATAGGGACGCGGGGCAAGGTCTGTCCGGCGGCGGTGCGGCTCCCTTTTCTCCTGTGAGAAGTTCCACGGCTTCGGTGAAGCTCTTGCCGAAAAACTCCATGACAAAATCAACGGGGCCGCCGCCCTTGCTCTGGCTGTGCCTGTACCATTTGTTTCCCCGGACAGTCAAGCTGTCGTGCCGTTTCCAGCGGTATTCATTTCCGGCGCGGGTAAGCTGCTCGCCCTGTGATTGCAGGAAAGAAACAAGGTCGGCTTGGTTCGCCCGGTCTATCTGTTCTTGGGTGTAGTACAAAAATCTCAACTCCTTTCATCGTTCTAAGTCGTGCCGCTTGGCGCGGGTCTGCTCCGGCTGGTCGGCTTTCAGCGCAATATCAACGCACTTGCGGATATTGTGCAGCTCGGCAACCTCGGCGCGGGTTTCTTTCAGCTTGGTATATTCCGCTGTTCTCTGCCCGCTGAGAGTGGCGTGCTCTTTTTCCCATTCAGAGATAGGCAAGCTCTTTGTCCCTTTCGGCAGATTTGCATGGAGATAGCGGCTCGCTGCGTTCCATAGCGTAAGCTCGGCGCGGTGGGCTTCCTCGTACTTGTCGCGCTTGCTCGTCCAGCCATTTTTCAGCTTTTTCAGCCCGTCGTGAATGGGCTTGTACTCGGTGTAGTTCTTCCCGTATTCAATCAGCTTTTGCAATTCTTTCATGCGCTTCTCGGCGGTTTTCATGCCCTCCCGGATAGCGTCGGCTTGGTCGCTGACAGAGGAAAGGGCAGCGTCCAGCTCGTCAAGGGTGGAAATGCCATGCTCGGAAAGATAGTTGACCGCCTTTGCAACGGTTTTCAGTTCGTCGGCGGTGTGCTGCCTTTGCCAACTCTGCGAATACTTCCGGCTCTTTTCTCTCTGAACGCTTAAATACTTCATCAGCAGATTTGCAAGGCCGGGGGATTGCGGGGGCTGCTCCGGGGCGGTTTCCCGCGCCTTGAACAGTTCGCCAATCCATTCTTTGAGCTTTCCAATCTGCGCCCGGATTTCCCGGATAAGGCGGTTTGCTTTTTGGATATTCCGGTTCAGCTCGCCTTTCTCGGTGGCTATGCCTTTCTTCTCCATTTGACAGGCCGCCACGCCCATGTGGACGGTGGGCAGCTCGTCAATGCCGCGCTCGGCGTTGCTGCGGTGGTCGATGCGCTCCGGGCTTCCGGCGCGTTCAAGGTAGGCGTTTGAAATATCCGCCCATGCCTTGCGCCATAAAAGCGCGTTGCCCTTGTCGTTCCAGCCGGTCAGGTCAACTTTGCGGGCCTTGTATTTGCCGCTTGGCAAGCGAATACGCTCGCCGTTTTCATCAAGGTCATATTCCTTTTTGGACTTCGCCGCCCATGCGCCGCGCTCGTCAAGGGGGCGCATGGTAAGCATGATGTGACAATGGGGATTGCCCTTGCCGGTGTCGTGAATGGCGTAATCAACGCACATTCCTCTGGAAACAAATTGAGAGGAACAGTATTCCCGGACAAGCCGGATCTGTTCCTCTCTGGATAACTCTATGGGAAGCGCCGCGTCAATCTCTCTGGCAAGCTGGGCGTTCCCGGCTTTCTCGTAAAGCTCCACGCTGTTCCACAAGGTTGAACGGTCAGAGAAAGAGGGCGGGGCATTGGGCGGCAGTAGGATTTCCGTATGGACAACACCGCCTTTGCGGGTGTAGTCGTGGGTCATTCCGTCCCACTCATTTGTCAACTTTTCGCCGCTTCGGTAGGCGGCTGCGGCAACGGCTGATTTGCCCTTGCCCCGGCTGACAATGCTGATATTACAATGGTAGATGGCTATGGGTATCACCTCCCGGATAGGATAATAAAACCCGCAAAAATGGTACAGACGCCAACGGCGGGTGTACTGTTTTTGTGGGTGTGCAGGGATAGCCGCGTAAGCGGCGCAAGGGGTGCAGCCCCTTGTTGCGGCAAAGCCGCCAATGTCGGTCAGAGAGGGAAGCAAGCGGCTTTCTCTCTGTGCCGACAAGCCCTCGGCAGAGCGCACGCACCCGTAAGGGTGTATAAGTGCGCCCTTTGTGCCAAAGGGATTATTCGCTTTTCCCGCCCTTGGTGCGTTTTTTCAGATAAGCCCGCGCTTCCTCGCTCGTCAAGGCAAGCCGGAGAAAGGCGGCGGCTTCCTCGTCGGTCATGGTCTTGGCTTCCGGCACAATGCTCTCAAAGACCGCACCCCGGACGATCAGCCGATGGCTGCGCGTCCTGCGTTCCTCTTGGGATAACTTTTGCCGCAACACCTTTTCCCGGTTTTCAAGCTGCCGGATTTTCTTCTTCCCGTCCTCAATCTCGGCTTGCAATTCCTCGCGGTTTTTTTCTCTCGGTTTCGTCATGGGTGGTCACTCCTTTCTACCTGTCGGCATAGAAAAAGGACAGTCGATTTCCTCGGCTGTCCTTTTGATTAGGGTGTTTGGTTTACTCCGTTCTGCTCAATAAATGGGAATATTAAATATCAATACGCCCTTTAATACATTCCTATTAAAACATCAGCTTCGATTGTCAAATGTGTGAGAGTACACCAATCAACGCAATCTTTTTCAACGCAAAAGAGAAGCGGCGTCATTTCAATAAACGACATTCTTTGTTCTGATGACAACTGTACGGTGGCTGAAACCGTTTCTCTTGAAATGGTTTTAAGATATTTCTCAAAATATTCAACGACAGACTCATTTGAATAATCTGGATTTTTCAAGTGTGCTTGCACTTTAGTCCTAATTTCCCTCAAATGATTTTTCGTAGGAATTACTTTCACAACATATCCGTTAGGAGATAGCAATCGCTGAAATTCTTTGTAGTGTGCAGGCGAAAATATGTCTAAAATACAATCCATACTTCCGTCTTTCAAAGGGATTTTTGATAAGTCAGTAACAAACCACTTCACTGCTTTGCGCTTGTCTTTTTTTGATGCAATCTGTATTGCCTCCCTTGACAAGTCAAAAGCAAAGATGTTTCGTTCTGTTCTTTGCTGTATCTGCCTTGCATAGAAACCCTCGCCGCAACCAACATCTAAAATGTTTCTTATAGATGGCGTATCAGAAATAAACTGTATGATTTTCTCCAACACAACATCATACATGCCATACTCCAAAATTTGGTGCCGGTTGTCAAAAGACCGCTTGCTGTAGTTGGTTTTGGGCGATGATTTTAACAACAAATTTACATACCCATATCTTGAAATATCAAAGCAATGTCCATGTCTACAAATTAGGCTATTGCCTTGTATATCCATTGATTTTGTGCAAATTGGGCATTGAAAATAAACCTTGCTGTCTGCAAAGCGTGATAAATTATTATTCATTTGTTTTTCCTCCGTAATTACATCTCTGCTTCAATAAGCGAGTTATGCAGTACGGATAACCGCAACATAACTCGCGGTTTTATCTTAATCTCATGAATGTAACCATTGTGTTGTCCTCCAATCAATTCCGCAGTATTACTCTGCTTTTAGAAAAAGTATAGCACAAAACTATGAACATTTCCACTCTATTTCAGCCTGTCGGCGGCGTTGCTCTCTCTGGCGTACCGCCGCGCCGCTTCCCGCCGTTCCTCGCTGTATGGGGCGGTCAGACGGAAAGAGAAGCGGCCTTTCTCAATGTCAAACTCCATGCAGCCCGTTTCCGGGTCTGCGTCGGTCTGGCGGCACACATCGGGGTGCTGCTCGGCATAGGCGGCAAGCCGCTTCTTCAAGTCGGTATTGTGGGTACGGATATGGATCAACGGGTCTTTCTCATCAAACCAGATGTCTGTGGTCTTTTTTTGCTTGGGAAGCCCTGTTCGCATAAACTCTCCTTTCTGCGCCCCTGTTACGCAATAGGGGCATTTTTCGGGTGTTTTCTCCGGCTCTTGACTTGGGGAAAATGGGGATTTTCAAATAGAAACCGCCCCGGCGAACCATTCTTCGTCCGGGCGGTTCCTATCGCGTGATTTTCGTTTTTTCCGGCTCTTGACCGTCCTGCAAGCTGTCGGCAAGTATCACTTTGAGCAGCTTGTCGCGGAATGTTTCTGTGCCGCTGTGGTTGAAAAACAACTCCGCAACGATGGTCTGTCCGTCCCTCTGTGTCGTGATAACACTGTCGGGGGATTGAGGTGTCCCGTTCTGTTCTGCCATAGGCGGCTCCTTTCTCTGGGTGCAAAAGAGGGATTTCCCGTAGCCCGGAAAATCCCTCTTGGTTGTCAGTATTCGGTTTTACTGTGCGGGTGCTGCGGCGGCTTCCTGTGCCTTTTTCTTTGCCCGGTATTCCCGTGCTTTCATGCGGTCATACTCCCGTCGCTTTTCAAGGTTACGCGCCCGGTACTCCCTTGAATACTGCCGGTGGTAGGCGCGGCTCTTTTCCTTTTGGGCTTCCTCGATTTTCTCCCGCATTTGCCGGATTTCCTGCTCCGTTGGCTCTGTAAGCTGTGTCACTTCGTTCTCAAATTTGCCGATATAGTTGAAATATATCCCGATGTGCTGAATGGCTTGTTTTGCCCTTTTCTTGTCGCGCTCATGCACTTCAATCCGGCTGATAAACTCGTTGAGAATGGCGGGGGTCAGGTCGGTAAAGGCAGCGTAGCGTTCCGTCAGCTTCAAAAACTTCTGCGCCCGTCCGCCCGCGTTCTCAAAAGCGGATAGCTGCTCTTGCAGCTCGGCAAGCTCCGCTTTCAGCGCATAGTATTCTTCTGAATACTTCTGCGACATTTGCTCATAGCGGTCTTGCGGGATCGTGCCGAGGGCGTTGTCCTCATAGAGCTTGTTCAGCACCTTGTCAATCTGTTCAAGGCGCGTCGTGATTTGCGGGATACGCTTCTGCTGTTTCTTGGTCTTGTCGGTCTGCTGCATGGCAAGGTTCTTTTTCACTAAGGCTTCAAATTCCGCCCAGTTGCTGATAGAATAGTCCTCGATTTTCTTCAGCACTTCCGCGATGGTCTGCATGAGCAAATCCGCGTCAATGATGTGCGGGGAATTGCATTTGGGGTTTTTGGCTTTTCCCTTGTGGTACTCGCTGCAATAGGCAACATGACGCTTGCCGCCATTCCGATAATCTATGCGAATGTGCATTTTCGCACCGCAATCCTTACAGAAAAGCAAGCCCGACAAAGGGTGGATTTCCCCGTCCCCGTTGGGGCGTTTGACGGGCGCATTTTCCAAAATCCGCTGTACGGTTTCAAAGTCGGTGCGGTCAATAATCGGCTCATGCACATTTTCGGTTATCTGCCATTGGCTCCGGTCTACATAGTGGTTCCGCTTGTCGCGGAAGTGCTTTGTGGTCTTGAAGTTGACAACATCACCGCAATACTCCTGCCGTGTGAGGATATGGGTCAGGGTGGCTTTGTTCCACTTATAGCGGTTGGCCTCATTGAGCGCCCTGTTTTTACAGGTTCCCCGCCCGCGCTCTTTCATGTAGAATGTGGGCGTTGGGATTTGCGCCTGCGTGAGATATACGGCAATTTGGTTTCGGTTTTTTCCGTCCAGAAACAGGCGAAAAATCAAACGAACAACTCCGGCGGCTTCCTCGTCGATAATCCAAAAATCCTTGTTGTCCGGGGATTTGACATAGCCATAGGGGGCTTCGGTGGCAATCGGCTTTCCACTCATGCCCTTCGTCTTAATGCCGGTCTTTACTTTCTTGCTGATGTCCTTTGCGTACCACTCCGACATGATGTTGATAAAGGGCGCAAACTCCAATGTATCGGGCTTTTCGCTGTCTATCCCGTTGTTGACTGCGATAAAGCGCACATTGTTCCGTCTGAATATCTCCATCGCATTGCCGACTTGGAGATAGTCACGCCCCCAGCGTGTCAGGTCTTTCATAATGCAGACACCGATTTTCCCGTTCTCTACATCGTCCATCATGCGGGAGTAGGCAGAACGGTCAAAAAATCTGCCGCTTTCGTCATCGTCAATGTAGTGCCGGATATTGGTTAAGTGCTGCCCTCTGGCGTAGTTCTCCAAAAAGATTTTTTGGTTCTGTATCGAGTTACTCTCACCGCCGTCCCTGTCCTCGTCGCCCACGGAAAGGCGGGAGTAAAGGGCTGTAATTTTACTATAATCAGTCATGTGCATAACCTCCTGTGCGTCCATATAGGCTTCCTTTACACTTAAAATTATGCACTCCATCGGGCAGAGCCGTACTCCGCGCCCTTGCGGTATTTCTTCGCGTTTTTCCCTTTGACATAGACTATCAAGCGGATAATCACCGCACCGACAATGCCGACAAGCAAATCCAACGGGTAAACGCTCGGCAAGGCGTTTTCAAAGGCTGCGGAAAATCCTTGTGTGATATTCAGTATCTTTGCAGAAATATCCGCGCCGGGGGCAAGCCGCACCGCCTGTCCGACTTTATCAAAGAGATAGACAAAGAACACATAGGGGATATTCGGAAGTATCAGCTTTTTGTAGTTGATCTGCTTCATATCTCGCGCCCCCTGTCCATTTTCTTTACCTTGTCGCGGGCGGCGTTAAGCTGCTTCGCCTTGTCCTTTGCAGCGGCAAGGGCTTTGCGGATAGAGGGCTTTTTCTCCCGGTTCAGCTTCTTTGCGGAAAACTCTTGAAACGCTGCGGTCATAACGTCCGCGTCCCGGCCTTTGAAAAACACAAGGTAACGGGTCTGCTCGCCCTTAACCTTTTTTAGCGAAAAATCTATGTTGTATTTCTTCGCCGTACTCTCAAAGGCTTTAATATTGCTGTCGGTGATCTCGATGTTGGAAACACCCGCGTTCTGCTTCATAAGCTGCCGCATGGTCTGTTTCCCATGCGCGGGTTTGCTTTTCTGCTCCAAAAACTTTTGGATTGCTTTCTGTAACGCCTGTTCGGTAAGCCGCGCCGCGCCTTTTCCCACTTTGACGTATAGGGCAATCGTTTTTTGGGTTACTTCCTCCTGCAAGGTATCAACTCCTTTCCCGGTAAAGTGCGGCTATGCTCATTCGCCGCCGTATAAGTCGTGATTGACAAGGGCGGTATAGTAGCTGTCAATGGTACTCGGCGCGTTGAACAGCACCGCTTTTAGATACTGCTTGATGTTGCGCACTTTGGTTGTGTTCTCCCTCATGCAATCCAAAACAAACTCAATATGGCTGCTGTTCAGCTTCAAAAACTTGGATTTCACCAATTCGGCGGGGTAGTCGTCCCCGGCAATACGGATTGTCTTTCGGGCTGTGCAGACGGTTTCCAGCATAAGGTCAACAATCTCGTCCAAACGGTCTTTGTCAATTTTGCAGTTTTGAATGAGATGGTCGTATTCGATATTGTCCTTGATAATCTCCCTGTAAATCTCTACTGCGCTATTGCTTTTCGCTTCCGTTCTTTTCCTTTCCGGCGGCGTAGCCGCTTCGCCATGCGCAAAGGGCAAGGGGTTTAGGGAATGGAAAGGAATGGAATCGGTACTTGATAAATCAGTAATTGATTGTTCTTTACTTAATATATCTTTATTTAATTGCGTTGGATTTTCCAACGTAGGTTTTTCCTGCGTAGGTTTTTCCAACGTTGGATTATCCAATGTTGGATTTTCCAATGTAGGTAAATCCAATATAGGCGGCTGTCCGCCGCTGGTAGCTGCTTCCGGCTCTCGCGGCTGCGGCTGCTCGTATATGACGTAATCTGCGCCCCGCAAGCGTCCCTTTTCGTCGCGCTCCCGGCTGCGCACGATATATCCGGCTTTTTCGAGTTCCTTTACCGCTTCGCGGATTGCGTCGATCTTCTCCCGGTTGATATGGGATAAGCCCGCAAGGGTATAATCCCAATCTTCGGGCAGCGAAAGCATTTGCGACAACAAGCCCTTTGCCTTTAAGGACAATTCCTTGTTTCGCAAGTGGTGGTTGCTCATAACGGTATATCCCGTATTTCGCTCCACTCTGAAAACTGCCATATTTCCTCACTTCCTCTCTTGGTATGCGTGGACAATTAGAAAGCCGTTTTCGGCTGTTTTGGTATTGCAATATGCCCTTTGCCGTTTTCGCGTCTGCAAAGCCGCATGGCACAAGGGCTTTTGCCCGTCTATTTGTCCATGCTGGCGTGCGTTTTCCGCGTCCTTTTGCCGGGGCAATAGGGACACTCTTTGAAAACGCAAAACTCATATTTCCACCCGGGGCGGTAGAAACGGCAAGTGCCGCAATCTTCATCATCTCCGGCACAACCGGATTGATAGCGGTCAAATCCCGGCTTCTGCTGCATGAGCAATTCAAACGCCCGCTGCTTGCCCTTTGTGAAATACATTCCGGCTGCACCTCCTTTCCTGCGGGCATAAAAAAACGGCGTTACTTTCTCCCCCAAAGGGGTTAAGGTAACGCCGTTTGTGTGCGTATTCAGTTTTTAACACATTCCCTGTCTATCCGCTGTCCGCAAAACCATTGATTTTATTAGCTTTTTGCCGCTATCGCTATCACACCTCATTATTTCAAAGGCCCGGTTTTCAAGCCATGCTTGCAGACATTGAAGCCGGGAAAGTGGGTACGGTCATTGTCAAGGACATGAGCCGGTTAGGGCGAAACTACTTGCAGGTAGGGTTTTACACGGAAATGCTGTTCCCTCAAAAGGGAGTGCGTTTTATCGCTGTCAACGACAATGTGGACAGCGCAAACGGCGGCATGGACAACGATTTTACCCCTCTGCGAAATCTGTTCAACGAATGGCTGGTGAGAGATACGAGCAAGAAAATCAAAGCAGTAAAACGAGCAAAAGGCATGAGTGGAAAGCCTGTTACCAGCAAGCCGGTATATGGCTACCTCATGGACGAGGACGAGAACTATCTCGTTGACGAGGAAACCGCGCCGGTAGTCCGGCAGATATACCAGCTTTGTCTTGCCGGGAATGGCCCGACCAAGATTGCCCGTATGCTTACGGAGCAGCAAATCCCCACGCCGGGGACGCTGGAATACCGCAGGACGGGCAGCACCCGCCGCTACCACCCCGGCTATGAGTGCAAATGGGCGACGAACACCGTCGTTCATATCCTTGAAAACCGGGAGTACACCGGCTGTCTGGTAAACTTCAAGACGGAGAAGCCCTCTTACAAGGTCAAGCACAGCGTAGAGAACCCCGTGGAGAAGCAGGCCATTTTTGAGAACCACCATGAGCCGATTATCGACACGGAAACATGGGAGCGCGTGCAGGAGTTACGCAAGCAGCGCAAACGCCCGAACCGCTATGATGAAGTGGGGCTGTTCTCCGGTATGCTGTTCTGCGCCGACTGCGGCCATGTGATGTACCAGCAGCGGTATCAGAACAAGAACCGCAAGCAGGACTGTTACATCTGCGGCAGCTACAAGAAGCGCACCCGCGACTGTACGGCGCACTTTATCCGCACCGACCTGTTGACCGCCGGTGTCCTCTCCAATCTCCGGCAAGTGACCGAGTATGCCGCCAAGCATGAGAGCCGCTTTGTGAAGCTGCTTATCCAGCAGAACGAGATCGGCGGCAAGAGAAAGACCGCCGCAGCTACCAAGCAGCTTGAACAGGCGCAGGAGCGTATTGCCGAAGTGAGCCGCATTATCAAGCGGCTGTATGAGGACAATGTAAACGGCAAAATCAGCGACGAGCGTTTCATGGAACTGTCGGCAGACTATGAGCAGGAGCAGCGGGAACTGAAAGACCGCGCCGCCGCTTTGCAGGCCGAACTGGACAAGTCGCAGGCCGCCACCGTCAACGCGGAAAAGTTTATGGGTATCGTCCGAAAGCACCTTGCCTTTGAGGAACTTACCCCCACCCTCTTGCGGGAAATGATTGATAAAATCGTCGTGCATGAGTGCAGCTATGACGAGAACGGCACCCGCAGGCAGGACATTGAGATTTATTACAGCTTTGTCGGCAAGATTGATTTGCCCGAAGCCTAACGCCCGACCTATCCGACACAATGGCCAAGTGCCGGATAGGAACGGCAAAATTTTTTACACTTCTATTACTTCTTTATCGCACATCAGCAAAATCGCAGGGCGTAAAACAGCTTATGGCCGGAGGCGGCGTTATTTTGCTTGGCGCGACATTGGTTCCGCTGCTGTCCGGGCTGTTTTAGCGGGAGGCAGCAATTATGGTCATTTTCGAGTGGATCGGCGAATGGCTGAAAGGCGTGCTGATCGACGGTATCATGTGGAACATGGAAACGCTGTTCTCCGACGTGAACAACCAGATCGGAGAAGTGGCCGTGCTGGCGGGGACTTCTCCCGCCGCATGGGACGCGGATATTTTCTCGCTGATACGGCAGCTATCCGAAACAGTGATACTTCCCATTGCCGGAGTGATATTGACAGGGATCGTGTGTTACGAGCTCATACAAATGATCGTTGAAAAGAACAATCTGCACGACCTCGACACATGGATGTTTTTCAAGTGGATATTCAAGACGTTTGTCGCGGTGATGATCCTGTCAAACACATTCAACATTATTATGGCAATCTTTGACGTATCGCAAAACGCGGTAGCGGGAGCGGCTGATGTCATCGACAGTTCCACGGCAATAACGCCGGATATTATCCTCGATGTAGAGGAAAAATTACAGGCAATGGATATTGGCCCGCTCATCGGACTGTGGTTCCAGTCGCTTTTTGTGAAGCTGGTGGTACCGATACTGAACATAGTGATCTTTATCATTGCCTATGGCCGGATGATAGAAATATATCTGCTCACGAGCCTTGCGCCCATTCCGGCGGCCACGGTCGCCAACCGGGAGACATCGCAGGCCGGGCAGAACTATTTTCGTTCGCTTGCGGCAATCGCTTTTCAGGGCTTTCTCATAATGGTATGTATTGGGATTTACGCGGTACTCGTCAAAAACATCGCGGTGAGCGATAACGCCTTTGACGCGATATGGGGCGTTTTGGGGTACACCATCCTTTTATGCTTCGCGCTGTTTAAGACGGGAACGCTCGCAAAATCTATTTTTGGAGCACATTAAAAATATTTCGGAGGAAAAAATCATGGCAAAAAAGGCAATGGAAAATCAGGAGATGGAACAGAAACAGGCGCAAGAAGAAACATCGCAACCTGCCCAAAAGACGGATCAGGAACTTGCAGAGGAACGGCATTATCTTTTCGACGCCCCGATTTCGGAACTTGCGGAATACGCCGGGGTGAGTGTGGACGAAGCGGCGAAGCTGCGCGTCATGGAAATGGTAAAAGCCACGCCGCCGAAAATGGAGATCACCGTGCGTCCGGTAGAGCCGCAGGGCAACCTGTACGGATTCGCGCGGATCACAGTCGGCGGTATCACCATAAACGATTTCAAGATCGTAGAAAACAAAGACGGCGAGTTGTTCGTCGGGATGCCGAGCAGGCCGGACGGCAAAGGCGGCTACCGCAGCATGGCTTATGTGGATAAGGATATCCGGGAGGAGTTTAACGCGGCAGTGATCGAGGAATACCACGCATCGGTGGAACGCGTGCAGGCCAGAGCGGCGGCGCTGAAAGATAAGCCGCGCATGGCGGATCAGATGGAAAAAGCCGGGAAACAGGCGGCGGAACACAACGCGTCCCACCCTGCTTCGGCAAAGGAAAAAACGGCGGAACGTTAAAGGAGGATAACGAATGTTTGAAATTCCAGAACAATCCCCGTGGGGCTCGGTGCAGGCTTGCGACGCGCTCTGTCCGGGGGTGTTCATGGTATCTACCGCAAGCCACGGCGGGACAATGGTCGCAAAGGATATGCAGACCGCGCTTTCTCCCGCCGCCCGCAGGTACGGGTTCCGGCACCACGGGTATTTGTGTTTTGAAGAAGATGCGGATGAAAATATCGTGCTGCGTGAATTGCTGGATAAAAAGTTATGGCAAATCCCAGACCGTATCAAAGACAAAGCTGGCTTTGAAGAAAGCATTAACGCAACTTTGCGGCAATACTGCCCGGATTACTGGCGGGCACGACGGGCCGGACAGGAAAAAGCAGACATTAGGATGACACAGTATGAAAGATAGCCGCATACTTCGGGCCAACATGGCCCGAAGAGGAAGGAAGTACGCTCCCAACATATTTTGGATCGAGTTAAGCAAGGAGGTTTTCGGATTGGCGTATGTAAACGTACCAAACGATTTATCTAAAGTAAAAAACAAGCTGGTCATGGGCTTGACGAAGCGCCAGCTTATCTGTTTTGGAAGCGCGGCGGCTGTTGGGATTCCCGTTTACCTATGCAGCCGCGCAGCTATCGGCAACACCGGGGCAATGTTCCTTATGATCGCCCTAATGCTGCCGTGTTTTCTGTTCGCCATGTACGAGCGGGACGGCCTGCCTTTTGAAAAGGTCTTGCGGAATATACTCTGCGTAAAATTCCTGCGTCCGGGCATACGGCCATACAGGACGCAGAACTTTTACGCATATTTCAGTGAAAACATAAAGGAGGAAAAAGAGATTGGCACAAAAAAGCACGTCCACAGGAAACAAGCGCCCTGCCGTAAAAAGGGATAAGCGCGCCTTATCCGCGCAGGAGAGCATACCGTACCGCGAAATGCTGCGGGACGGCGTTTGCCGAGTGGATGGAGATTATTACACGAAAAGCATAGCGTATGAGGACATCAATTATTCGGTAGCGTCGCGGGACGACCAAGCCGCCATTTTTGACGGATATTGCGCGTTCCTTAATTATTTTGACAGCTCCCTGCCGTTCCAGATGTCCTTTATTAACCGCCGCTCCCGCCCGGAGGAAAGGCGAATTGTCAATGTCCCCATGCAGAGGGACGGCAGCGACGCGATCCGGGATGAGTTCGTGGAAATGCTGAAAACGCAGGCGGCAAAAAGCAATAACGGCATTATGCGTTCAAAGTATGTTACCTTTGGTATCCACGCGGACAGCCTGAAAACGGCGCGGACGCGGCTTGACCGTGTGGAAGCGGATATTATGGGGAACTTCAAGCGTTTGGGCGTGAAATGCCGCCCGCTTACCGGACGGGAACGCCTCGCCGCGCTGCACGGGCAGCTTCATCCGGGCGAACGCGAGCCGTTCCTGTTTTCGTGGGACATGATCCCGCAAACAGGCATGAACACCAAAGACTTTATCGCTCCCACTTCCATGGATTTCCGGCAGGGCCGGACGTTCCGCGTGGGCGCGGCATGGGGCGCAGCCTCATATATGCAGATCATGGCTTCCGAGCTTTCGGACAAGCTGCTCACGGAGATGCTGGAGACCGACGCGGAAATGTCCGTTACCCTGCATGTCCGCGCGATAGACCAGTCAAAGGCGATCAAAATGGTTAAAAGGAAGCTGACGGATATTGCCCGCATGAAAATGGACGAGCAGAAAAAAGCGGCGCGTTCCGGCTACGATATGGACATCCTGCCGCCTGACCTTGTGCTGTTTTCAAAGGACGCGGCGGAGCTTTTGACAGACCTGCAAAGCCGCAACGAGCGGATGTTTTTGCTCACGTTCCTTGTGGTGAACACCGCACCCACACGGCAGCAGCTTGAGAACGATATTTTTACGCTGTCCGGCGTTACGCAGAAATATAACTGCTTTTTGAAGCGGCTGGATTATCAACAGGAGCAGGGCTTTATGAGCAGTCTGCCCCTCGGCTGGAACGGGATCGAGATCGAGCGCGGCATGACGACGAGCAGCACGGGGATTTTCGTTCCTTTTCTCACGCAAGAGCTCCGCATGGGCGGCCCGTCCGTCTACTATGGCATGAACGCGCTTTCCCACAATATTATCATGGCGGACAGGAAAAAACTGAAATCCGCAAACGGCCTGTATCTCGGTTCCACGGGGAGCGGCAAGAGCTTTGCCGCGAAGCGCGAGCTCATCAACGTATTTCTTGCCACAAAGGACAGGATCATTGTGGTCGATCCAATGGGTGAATACGCGCCGCTGATACGGCGGCTGGGCGGACAGGTCATAGAGCTTGCCCCGGACAGTACGCATTATATCAACCCAATGGACATGCAAATGAATCTTACGGACGAGGAAAGCCCGCTTTCGCTGAAAGCGGACTTTTTGTTATCCCTGTGCGAGCTTATCGTCGGCGGGCGGGACGGCTTGCAGCCCATTGAAAAAACGGTCATTGACCGTTGTGTGCGCACTGTTTACCGGGATGTGGTGCTGCGCCCGGAAACAACGGAAATGCCCCTGCTCCAAGACCTGTACCGGCTTTTGGGAGAGCAGCCGGAGCCGGAGGCAAAGCGCATCGCAACGGCGCTGGAGCTTTACTGCACGGGATCGCTCAACCTGTTCAACCACCATACGAACGTCAACCTGAATAACCGCGTGGTGTGCATCGTCCTGAAAAAGCTGGGAGAGGGCCTGCGCAAGATCGCCATGCACATCACCAACGAATTTGTGCAGACGGCGACGAGCGCCAATTTTGCGGCGGGGATCGCAACGTGGTGTTATTTCGACGAGTTCCACGTTCTGCTGCAAGACAGTCTTTCCGCTTCGTATTTTGTACGAATCTGGAAGATGCTGCGGAAAAAGGGCTGCGTACCGTCAGCCCTCACGCAGAACGTGAAAGACCTGTTTACTAGCCGCGAGATCGAGAACATTTTGGAAAACACGGATTTCATGGTGCTGCTTGCACAGGCACAGGGCGACCGGGCGATCCTTGCCAAACAGCTTAATATCTCCGAGTACCAGTTATCCTACATCACGCACAGCCAGTCCGGCGAGGGCCTGCTGTTCTTTGGGGACGTCACCATCCCGTTTGTTGACCGCTTCCCGCACGGGGAGATTTACGATTTGCTCACGACGCGCCCGGATGATATAGCAAATGCAAAATAAACCATTTTACCTTTTTGGGAATAAGATATGATATTATTATAATGAGGTGATATTTATGGGAAAGCAATCTTTGGATGAAACACGCGAACTGAAAGTCCTATTAAATCAGATCAGAGCATTTATTGATACCATGCAAGAGGTTCTTAATAATAAAGAAATGGCAGAGCACTCTCGATATGTCGCTTATAGAGATATGGCTTGCATGTATAATGATTTTGCTGAAAAAGTCCGCCAAAAGACTAAAGTAGCAAGTATGTTCTACACTTTTAAGACAGATGAAATGAAAGGATACACGGATACTCTTTGGGGAGAGCAGAAAAGAATCTTTGAGCAAGTATTGATTGCTGCTAAAATGCTCCATGCTACTTTGGAAGGAACTTTGGACTTCGTTGATGACGAATTTGACAATCTGGAGAGCTTTTTTGGATCACGTCTTAGATCTGCTGTTCACAACAAACCTGAAAAGGAAATGGAGATTCAAGATGTTATTGAAGTGCTGTTATTAGGCCGCGGATTGGGAAAAGGAACGGATTACGACAGAGAAACGGGTAAATTCAAGTTTTCGGGTAAAGAATACATACCGGATTTCATTATTCCAAAACTCAAACTATGTATTGAAGTGAAATTGTTGCGAGATGGGAAAAAATCAAAAATTATTGAAGAAATAAATGCTGATATAACTGCGTACAGCAAGCAATATGAGAGACAATTATTTATTGTATATGACTTAGGCTGTATTCAAAACGAAGAAGAATTTAGAAGAGATATTGAAAGTATGGGGAATATTAAAGTGCTGATTATCAAGCATTAGTTGTAACCCGCCCACTATGGAGGTTTTTCACTTTCCGGGAGGTAATATGTGAATCAAAAACAATTAAATACAGATTCAAATCAACCCGAGAGAGCCAGTCCTAAACGACTGGCTTTTTCTATGCCCTCAAATGGGACTTCGGGCCAAGTTGGCCCGAAGCAGTCTAAAAAGCCGCACCGGGTATTCCGGCAGGAAAGCGCGCAGGAGCCGCCGTCTGAACGGCTGCATCAAGGCGCGGATTCGTCCGGGTATCAGGCGCGTATGGAAAGCAATACTTCCGCGCTGCATACGAAAAAGGCAGGCGCGGTGAACAGGAAAGCCGGGACAAAAAACCGCCCGCCCAAACGCGCAGGACTGGCAAAGTCCACGGCAGCTATGGCGGGCGCGCGGGTAAAATCTATGCTCCACAGCCGGATCGGCGAAGCGGAACGGGAAAACGTGGGCGTGGAAGCCGCGCACAGGACAGGAATCGCCGGGGAAAGAGCCGCAAACGAAACCTCGCGGCTGTTGAAAAACCGCCTGCGCTCCCATTCTTCCCGAAGCGCGCGCATACAGGGAAAAAGCGATACGGCACAACCGGGCGGAAACGCCGCGCAGGGCAAACGCTTTTTGCAAAAGCAACGACAAAAACGGCGCGTGCAAAAAAAGGCCCGTCAGGCAGCACAAGCGGCTCGGACAGCGCAAAAGACGGCAGTCACGACGGAAAAGACGGCAAACTTTGTCGTTAGGCACCCGATCCTTACCCTGATCCTCGCGCTCCTGCTCCTTATAGCCGGGCTGCTTTTATCCGGCATGGGCGGCGCGGCAACGCTGGGTAGCAGCCTGTCCGGCGCGGCAGTTGCCTCGTCCTACCTTGCCACCGACGCGGAGATCGACAGGGCCGAACTTGCCTATACGGAGTGGGAAACAGATTTACAGCTTACCCTGCAAAACATGGAAAACGCCTACCCCGGTTATGACGAATACAGGTATGACGTGGATGACATCGGGCATAACCCGTATGAGCTCATGGCGTTTTTAACGGCCGTGTATGGGGACTTTACCTATGCGGAAGTCGAGAACGCGCTGCGCAGCATATTTGAGGAGCAATATACCCTCACAACAAATGAAACGGTGGAAACCCGGACGGAAACGCGCACGGTACAGGCGGGAGAATTGATCGGACAGGTACGGACGACCGCGTACTGCAACTGCGCCGTATGCAACGGCAAATGGGCCGGAGGCCCGACGGCGAGCGGCGCAATGCCAACGGCGGGACACACGATAGCCGTGGACGCGAAGAACCCCATCGTGCCGATGGGAACACATGTCATCATCAACGGCACAAGGTACACCGTGGAAGATACGGGAAACCTGAACGCCAACAATTCGGACATCGACATATATTTCAACACCCACGCGCAGGCGCTTGCATGGGGACGGCAATCCCATGCCATGTACCTGTCCGAAGGAAACAGCAATACCCTTACCATAACGGAAACGCGCGAATACCGCATATTGGAGGTAACGCTCACCGCGCGTTCCTTTACCGGCGGGATATATTTCCGTATGGACGAGGAGCAGCGCGGGCGGTATAACGTGCTGATGGCTACCAAAGGCAGCCGCCAGTACCTGCACAGCCCGTTTGGAGAGAAAAACTGGCTTCCGTATGTAACGGCATATTACGGCTGCCGCGTTATGGACGGCGCAAAGGATTACCACAAAGGCATAGATATTTCCATGCCGCAGGGCACAGATATTCTTGCCGGACAGGACGGCACGGTCACGTTTGCCGGAGAAACGCCGGGTTATGGGCTTGCCGTTGTGATCGAGGACGGTTCCCTTACTTCCAAGTACGCCGGATGTTCGCATCTGTTTGTGGGCGAGGGGCAGGAAGTTAAGACCGGGGATCAGGTCGCCCGGACAGGCCCAAGCCTGCACCTTGAAATCCTCAAGGACGGGCAATACCTGAACCCCCTGTTTTTTGCTGTCACCAACGACTACGGCACGGGGCCTGCCTACGGCGATCCGGGAACGGCTATGGGCGATGGCAGCTATGCCGCGCTGATCGCGGAAGGAGAAAAGCATTTGGGAAAACCGTATGTGTTCGGCGCTTCCGGGCCAAACAGCTTTGACTGTTCGGGTTTCGTGTGCTATGTGCTGAACCATAGCGGTGTTAAAAGCATGGGACGCACCAACGCGCAGGGACTATACAATATGTGCACACCTGTCCCGCCCAGCGAAGCGAAGCCCGGCGACCTCATTTTCTTTACCGGGACATACTCAACCCCAAACCCCGTGACGCACGTCGCGTTTTATGTGGGCGGAGATACCATGCTCCACGCGGGAAAACCCGTGCAGTATTCATCATTCCGCACGCCATACTGGCAGAAACACTTTTACAGCTTTGGACGACTGAACTGAAAGGAGGAAACGGATTGAACCCCAAAATACAGCGCGTAACGAAAGAAATGGAGAAAACAAGGGACAAGATCGGCGCTTTGCAGGCGCGGCTCCGGGATTTGGAAAAACAGAAAACCGAGCTTGAGAATACCGAGATCATCAGCGCAGTGCGCGGCATGGATATTTCCCTGACCGAGCTTGCAGATATGCTGAAAGCAGCTTCGGGCCAATTTGGCCCGAACACGACCGCACAAAAAAAGGAGGACAGTGAGGAATGAAAAAATCCAGAGCGGCGGCCATTTGCGCCGCCTTTGCTTTATCTATGAGTCTGCTATGCACCGTGGCGTTTGCGGTGGAAGAACCGAAAGAGCCCCATACCCCGGCCATCGCGACCACGGAGGAACCCACGGCCGCGCCTGACAGCGCGGAAGCTGCGGAAACACCGGAAAGCGGTATGGCGGCTCCCCCTGTCGGGACGGGAACGGTGATCGAGACCGCGACGGAGGAGGACGGGCGCGAGTTTTACACCATTACAACGCCGGAAAACAATGTTTTTTACCTCGTCATAGACCGCTCCCGCCAAACGGAGAATGTATATTTCCTCGACGCGGTTACGGAAAAAGACCTGCTTGCGCTTGCGGAAAAGTCAGGCGAAAGCATAGCGGAAACAGAAGCCACGGCGTTGGAAGCGGAAACGCAGCCCCCCGCCCCGCAGGAACCGCAGGCGGAACAGGAAGCTGCGGAGGAACAAAGCGGCGTCCCGGTCAACCTGATCGTTGTTCTTGCAGCCGCAGCAGCCTTTGGCATAGGCGCATGGTATTTCAAGGTGTACCGCAAACGCAGGGAGGCGACGGAAACACAGGACGAATACGAAGCGGACAGCTTGCCGGAGCAGGAGCCATATGAGCAGGATTATGAGGAGTACGGCGAAGAACCGGACGACGCCCCACCGTGGGATGAGGACGAAACGGACGGCGAAGATGAGGAGGAAAACGAATGAATTTCACCGACAGCCCCTATGAAAAAATGATGAAGCAGGTACCGCGTCCCCCGCGTTCCGCGCAGATACATATAAAGAAAAAGCAGCCGTCAGACCGCAGGAACAGGCGGCGAAAACCTGCCGCGCGGGCCGAAAGGCCGGACAATGGATAGCCGCGAACTGACACGCTGGGAACGGGCGGCGATCCGCGCGCTTGTGGCGCGCGAGTGCGCCAACTATGACCGGGAAGATGGCTGCATCCCGCTTGCCTCCAACTGTTATATGTTCCATAAATGGTGGACGGGCTCGTACTGCCTGTATTTTGTACGCGCCGTTCTGCCGCTCGATCCCGCGCTCATGGCCGCCCTGCTCGGCGGGGATATGTCCCTGCGCCGCTGCGCGGTATGCGGACAGGAGTTTGCCGGGCATGGCAAGCGGAGGTATTGCTGCGTGCGCTGCGCCAAAATGGCGCAGAGGGTGCGGCAACGGGAATATATGCGGAAAATGCGGGATAAATGTTGAAAAATACCGACGAAAAAACCGCATAACAACGGACGTTTCAGGGCGCGAAACGATGCAGGCAATATAACGGTATGGCCTGCCCCTATTTTAGGCAGATATTTTTCAACACCAGGGTATTTCGGGCCAAAATGGCCCGAAGTGATATGACATATACCAAACTTATGGAGGACACGGTAATGAAATATTATCCAATCGATGAGGAAGCGGCTCGCCGGGCAAAACAGGCGAACAGCTTTTCTGACTATACGCCGGGTTCGGCAACGGCGGAATACCGGGCAATGATAGAGAAAGCGGCGGCCCTTGCGGAGCGGCAGAAGCAGCGCGTCGATCCCATGTATCACGAAAAAATAGACCGCCTTTTGGACAGGTACGCGCGCAGGCTGGCGGAGAATTTCAATGAACGCAGCGCCATAGACGCGCGCGTTCCCTCGATCCTGATTGCGGGCGGCTCGAATTTTCCCGTGCGGCAAAAGGAAAAACAAAACCTCGCCCGCGACAGAAACATGGGCGAATATATGGACATTCAAGGGATTTTAGACAAGATACGGTCAACCGGCATGGGCGGGATCAGCGCGGACGACAGGCAGGCCGTGGAAAAGCTGCAAAAAAAGCTGGACAGCATGGAAGAAACGCAGCGATTGATGAAATCCGTCAACGCATATTACCGCAAACATAAGACACTGGACGGCTGCCCCCATCTGGACGCAGAGCAGACAGAAAACCTCAAAGCGTCTATGGAAAACGACTGGAGGAAAGAACCCGTGCCATATCCGGCGTATCTTCTTTCCAACAATAACCAGAATATGCGGCGGGTGCGTCAGCGAATCGAGGAGCTTCAAAGCAGGCCGGACTTTACCGGATGGGATTTCGAGGGAGGCCGGGCCGAGGCGAACGTAGAGGAAAACCGGTTGCAACTGTTCTTTGACGAAAAACCCACAGACGGGCAGCGCAAGGAACTCAAACAAAACGGTTTCAAATGGGCTCCCAGCCAGAACGCGTGGCAGCGTCAGCTTACAAAAAACGCCATTTACGCCGCAGGGTGTATCGATTGTATCCGCCCCAAAAGCGGACGCAAGCCGTATGAGCTTCAGCCGTATGCGCAGAAAACCGCGCCGGAACCGCAGCAAGAGCGGTAGCGGGACAAGATCGGATCGGCGGCGACAACATGGATTACAGGGTGTGCGGGCGGTATAATAGTATTAGGAAAAGCAAAAGGAGAGATATATCTATGAACCAAAAGAAGATCATCATAACCGCCGCATCGTCCGCCCTGCTCGGTGCGCTGCTCTTTACAGGGTGCTTTGCGCCAGACGCGGCGCAACCGCAGGCGCAGGAAACGGCAAGCGTGCAAACGATGGAAACAGCCGCGCCGCCGTCTGTCAAGCCATCCGCGCTCCCCTCCGTTTCGCCTGCTGAAAGCGGGGCTCCCGCAAAGGAAGCGAAAGCAACGGAAACGTCAAAGCCGTCCGGGACGCGGCAGCCGCAGGATAAAAACGAAAACAAGGCGCAGGAAAGTCCCGGCCATGCGGAAACGCGCGCTGAAAGCCATGTGCCGCAGGAACCGAGCGCGGAGCTGGTGCAGCCAAAACAGGAAGCAGCGCAGGAACAGGAACAGGTCTCCGCACCTACATCCGCAGAGACTCCGGCTCCAACGTCTGCGCCAACCCCGGAGCCAACGCCCGTTCCCACTCCGCAGCCAACGCCGCCGCCCGGCGCGAAATGTAATGTGTGCGGCGAGATGGTGCCGGACAGCGAGCTTTACGAACACATGAAATACCATGCGCTGCACGACGGCGGCGGAGGTTGGAGCACCGAATAACCCCATACTGTACTACATGAGGGACTTGCTGAAAAGCAGGTCTCTTTTTTGTACCCTGTTTCCCAAAACACAAGGAGGAGGAATTTTTATGAAAAAGCGATTAAAAACAATGACCTGCCTGCTTCTGGCGGTCATCCTGTGTGTTTCCGTACTACCATTCCCGGTAATGGCGGCGGACGCGCAGGCGCAGGCAAACCCGGAAGAAGCGGCGGTTCCCGCGCCGTCCGCATCCCTGCCGCCGGAGCAGGATATACAGGAAATGCCGGAACCAACGCCCGCCCCTGCGGCAGAGCCAGTACCCACGGCGGAACCAACACCGGAGGTCTTCGGGCCAACTTGGCTCGAAGCCGCAGAACCACAAGCCGCAGTGATTCCAGCCGTGGAAGCCAAACCTGTTAAGACCGTGGAGCGTCCTTTGGTACAGGTCATATACCATTACTATAGCGATACTCAAAACAGCGCGGGCAGTATTGCGGATCACGCGGTTACGTCCACCCACACATATTACACCCTCGCGCAATCTTCGGGCGCAGGGCTTGCCATACCCGCCAACCATTATCCGGGCAGAGTACCCGTCTATACGGACGCCCTGCATTTCCGCGTTCTCTGCGGCGAGGCAGATATTACCGCCCTTGCGTCGTATGACGCGGAAACGGGGATCGTAACGCTGCCGCAGGAATATATGGGACATGGGATCGAGGTGGAATGGTATTGCCCGCAGTCCGAAGTTGTGGAACTTCCGGTCAGGGTGACAATGAGCGTGTACCGAAACGGCGTATTTTCCACGGAAACAAAAAAGCTAAATATCTCCTCCAACGCGGACGGGATCAGCATACCGCTTGCAGACGCTGGCAGCGTTACCGTATCGCAAAGCGGCGTTGATCTCGATGAAGCGTCGTATCAAGCCGGGAGCGGCGTATTGCATCTTTCCGCACCCGCGCTCGGCGGAGATATTTCCGTTACGGCATATATCACGGCAATACGCGCCATGCGCGCGGCAAAAGGAAATACCGCGCAGGTCGTCCATACGCGAAGTGCGGAGCAGATATATTACGGATATTATACGTCGTACTATACGGCCAACGGCAACACGGCGTTCTGCCTCGATCCCACGGTAAGCGGGCTCAACGCGGGAACATATGACGTAAGCGGATGGCTCACGCGCGGTACGGGGTACGACGACCTAATCAAGGCCGCATATTACCTGTACGGCGGGCCGGGATATGACAGCGTGAAACATAACCTGTTCGGCGAACCCGATTCGATGGAAGCCTATGGCCTGTGTCACGCGGCTGCGGCATATATGTGGCTGGATAACGAGGATGCTTTTAAGGGGCTGTCCGCGCAGGTCAAACAGCATTTAAGGCAGGTCGTCGCGGCAGTAGACGCGCAGGCCATGCCCCCGGAAGGCTTCGAGGTGTTCCTGTATAATGTCGGAAGCCAGACGAACCAATCCCTGATGTCGTGGGAGTACACCCCCACGGGAAGCGTAGAAATACAGAAAGTTTCCGGCGATCCCGCCAAAACAGACGGCAATCCCTGTTATTCCCTCGCGGGCGCGGTGTTCGGCATATATACCGGGAATGGCGAAAGACTCGGCGGCATTACCACGGACGAAAGCGGCAAAGGGCGGCTGGATGGGATCGCGGCGGGACAAAGCGGCCTGTACCTGTTGGAAGAAACCGCGCCCAAAGGCTACGCGAAGCATACGGAAAAAATCCCGTTTGAGATCGTTTCCGGCCAGACGGCGGCGGTAACGGTTACAAACCACCCGCAGGGCGATCCGGTCACGATCCTGCTCAAAAAACAGGACGGCAATACCGCGTCAAATACTCCGCAGGGCAACGCGGATTTGGGCGGCGCGCAGTTTACGATCCGGTATTACCAAGGATTGTACCAGGGCGCGGACGAACTCAAAGGCAAAACCCCGGAGCGCACATGGATTGTGGAAACGGACAGGGACGGTTACGCAGCCCTGCTCCCGCAAAGCCTTGTGCCGGGCAGCGATCCCCTGTATTATGCGAGCAACGGCACGACGCCCACGATTCCCCTCGGAACAGTGGAGATTCGGGAATCCAAAAGCCCGGAGGGATATTTGAAAAACGACACTGTATTCATCCGGCAGGTTACGGCGGACGGCGAAATGGAAGCGGTCAGCACATATGCGATTCCCATCGTGCCGGAGGAAGTGATACGCGGCGGCATATCCGTGCAGAAACGGGACGCGGAGTTTGACCGCCCGGCGCAGCCGCAGGGCGACGCCGACCTTGCCGCAACGCTGGATATATATAACCGGAGCGAAAGCAGCGTTATAGTGAACGGCGTTTCCTACGCGCCCGGAAAAATCGTATATACCCTGACGACAGACGCGAAAACCGGCGCTGCCAGCACGTCCGCCGACTTACTCCCATTTGGGGATTACGAACTTGTGGAGCGCCCCGGCGGCCAGCCGCAGGGATATTTGAATACAGGTAAGCTGCGCCAAGCGTTCAGTATCACGGAAAATGGAAAAATAGTTGACCTTAAAACGGATGCGGGCGCGATCAAAAACGATGTGATACGCGGCGGCGTGTATGTGGAAAAATGGGACGCGGAGCTCGGCGAAAACAAAGCGCAGGGCGGCGGTTCCCTCGATGTAACAGTGGAGATCGCCAATATTGGCGAAAATCCGGTATTGGTAGGCGGCAAGGAATATGCGCCGGGCGAGGTGGTCTATACCATGACGCTGGACAGAGAGGGGCGCGGCTCCACGCCGGACGCATATTACCTGCCGTATTCCACTTATGAGGTGCGGGAAACCGTCGTTTCGGAAGGCTATCTTGCAACGGGCGTTTTGACGCGCACCTTTACCATACGAAAGCACGGCGAAATGGTGAGGCTCGATACTGCGGCCACGGCGCTCAAAAATAACCCCATTCGCGGCGATCTCCGTGGCGTGAAAATTTCGGACAGCGACGGGCGCCGCATGGCCGGAATCCCGTTTGAGATACGCTCCCTCACGACCGGCGAGGCCCATATCGCCGTTACAGACAAAAACGGCGAGTTTAACACGGCCTCGTCATGGAACCCACACAGTCAGAATACTAACCGGGGCGAAACTGACAGGGACGGGATTTGGTTTGGCAGCATGGACGCGCTGGATGATTCATTAGGGGCTTTGCTGTATGACGATTACCGGCTCACAGAGTTGCCCTGCGAGGCAAACGCGGACAGGGAGCTTTTGTCCTTTGACGTGTCCGTCTACCGCCACAATACCACGGTGGACTTAGGGACGCTCACCAACGACTATGTGCAAATGCCGGAGATATTCACAACAGCCCGCGACAAGGCGACGGATTTGGGCAGCGCGTATGTCTCCGAAGAAACGGTGCTCCTCGATACGGTGTATTATTCCGGCCTCACACCGGGGCGGGAATATCTTGCAAAAGGGACGCTTATGGACGCCGGAACGGGAGATGCAACGGGGATCACGGCACAAACGCCGTTCCGCGCCCTGTCCGACAACGGGAGCGTTACGGTAGAGTTTGTCTTTGATTCCACCCTGCTTGCCGGAAAAAGCGTCGTTGTGTTCGAGGAACTTTACGGCGCGGACGGGACGCTCCTTGCGGAACACAAGGACATTTCCGACGAGGGCCAGACCGTAACGTTCCAAAACCCGGAGATTCGTACAACGGCGACGGGAGAAAATGAAGCAAAACAGCTTACCGTTCACCCTAAAACCGTGATCTATGATGTGGTGGAATACGCGGGGCTAATTCCCGGAAAGACCTACACCCTGCAAGGCGTACTCATGGACAGGGAGAAAAACGCGCCGCTTACCGTAAATGGCGAAGAAATTCGCGTGGAACAGGAGTTTACCCCAGAGGAAGCGGACGGCAGCGTGACGATGGAGTTTACATTAGACTCCCTCACCCTCGCGGGAAAACAGGCCGTGGTGTTTGAGGAACTGTATTTTGACGGACTGTTTATTGCGGAACACAGGGATATTTCCGACGAAGGACAGACTGTGGGATTTTTAACGCCCATGATCGGGACAAGCGCGGCTGCGGAGGACGGGACAAAGACCGTCGCCGTTTCCGAGACCGCAAAGGCCGTTGATACCGTTACCTATGAAAACCTTTCCCCCGGACAAGAATATCTTTTGACGGGCACATTAATCGACCGGGAAACGGGAAATCCTGTTTCCATAAATGGAAAGGAACTGACGGTTTCCACGGTGTTTACACCGGAAAGCGAAAGCGGCAGCGCCGCAGTGGAATTTGTTTTTGATTCGCGGAGTTTGCAGGGCAAAGAACTCGTGGTATTTGAAACGCTCACGCATAACGAAAGCGGGACGAAGCTGGCCGAACACGCGGACATAGACGATGAGGCACAGATGGTAAGTATAGGCGTGGAACCACCGCCGGAGGAACCGCAAAGCGGCAAGGGCGCGCAGACCGGGCGCAGCGGCCTGCCGTTTTGGATGCTTGCCGTGATGAGTGGAGCGGCCGCCGGGGCTGTCTTGCTTGTGTGGTATCTCCGCAAACAGAAGCGCAAGGAACAGTAGATGAACCATTTCGGAAAATTTGAGGGCTCCCATAAAGCGAATCGCTTTATGGGAAAGAGGAGGCGCAATGAAGCGGCAGGGCTTAGGGCCAAGTCGGCCCGAAGCCCTGTAAGCGGAATTTGCGCGGACGAGGCCCGAAGCGGATAAATGTGGAGGCGCGAATGAAAAAGTTCGTTGTTTTCCTGCTCCTGCCGCCCCTGCTTTTGACAGCCGCCCTGTGCGGCTTTTTCTTTTGGCGGGAATACCAAACGGCGCGGGAAGAAGTATTGGAATATGCGCAGATACGGGAAGTATATACTGCTGAAAAGACTGTTTCCGGCAATATGCCGCAAGGGCCTAAAGATACCGCCGAAGCGCCCGGCCTGTCAGTGGACTTTGCAGCCCTGCTGGACGCGAACCCCGAAACCGTGGGCTGGCTGTTTATCCCCGGCACAGGGATTTCCTATCCCGTGGTGCAGGCGCGGGACAATGAGAAATACCTGCGCACATCCTTTTATGGGGAACGCTCCGGCGCGGGGGCTGTCTTTATGGACTGCGGGAACGCTGCCATGCCGCTTGACCGTAATACCATTCTCTACGGGCATAACATGGGACAAGGACGCACGGATATGTTCGGCTCCCTTTTGCGGTACGCTGAAAAGGGATTTTATGACGCGCACAGGCAGATCCAATTTGATACCGTCTGGCAGGAGCATGGCCCGTGGCGGGTGTTTGCCGTCGTTCAACTGGACGCGGACGCGGCACAGTGGGACTACTTGAAGCAAAACTTCCGCGACGAAACAGAATTTAGGGAATGGATCGAGCAGGCGCAGGCATTGTCCCTCTACGGCGCGGATATGCAGATACCAGAGGACGCGAACATTCTGACGCTCTCTACCTGCGACCGCTCCCTCTATGGTGCGGGCGGCAGGCTGGTTGTTTTGGCGGTAAATATGAATGGAATTTAAGGAGGTTTGGATGTTTAGGTTGATACGCTGCCTTTTATTTGCGCTCGTGGTAACGTGCGCGGGGATCATGGACAGCCTGCGGGAACGGATGTCCCCAAAAGCAAAGAAAATGGAGGAATCATTATGAAGCTGCAAAAGAAAAATCTTGGACGGGCGCTGCCGGGAGCTCCGGCGATCCCCTCTGCCCGGCTGGCAAAAAAGCCGGTTGACAAGGTAAAGAAACCTACGCCAAAGGCGCGGGAGCGGGAGGTGGAACGGTGAGCGGCAAACGGATACGGAATATACCCCTCTATGTTTGGGTACGCGAGGACGAAATGCAGGAAATACAGGAGCGCATGGCTGCGGCAGGCATACAGAATATGAGCGCGTACATACGAAAAATGGCGCTCAACGGGTATGTGCTGAACGTAGACCTTGAGCCCGTCCGGGAACTGGTATCTTTGCTCCGGCGCTGCTCAAACAATCTCAATCAGGTGGCTGTTCACGCCAATACCTACGGGATTTATGAGTACGAAGTCAAAGGATTGCAAAAAGACTATGCGAAGCTGTGGGAGCAGGTTTCCGAGGTTCTAAACCAGCTTACGGCCATTGTGGAGTTATAAACGCAAGGGGTATATTTTCCCCTTGCATTTATAATGGAGATTAGGTTAATTTAAGGTTGCAATACTATCAAGGTTTATACTACTTAAAATGTTAGGGGCAGGATCAAAACTATATGGATAACTCATTCTTCTATCAGTCGTACAGTTAGCCAGTCTCTCCCTCAATTCTTCTATTGTTGCTACGCCGAATAAAGGCAGTATTTTTTGGCAGTATTTTTTTGATTTGAGTTTTATCCACATGGACTCACCACCCTTAAAATAGCAATAGGAAGAGGGAAACCAATACTCTGTATTCGAGGTTGACAGACCTATAGCATTACGCAGTTGATAAAGTAAAACATCTGCTCTTGATAATGATTGACTTGTCAGAAGTGGTTTTTTTTCACGCTGTGTTAGCATACGTCCCGCTAAAGAATATAATTTTGGCGTATCACAATTTGCTTTGCATTCACCCTCGATAGTTCTTAGATATTTTCTAAAAACGCAGTAATCGTGTTCTTTCATATATGACTCATCAAAATAACTTTCACGTAAGAAATAAGTGTGTAGCAAAACGTCACGTAATTCAGCATATTTTTCATAGTGAAATAATATGGCAGCAGTAGCTATAAAAGTCTCCCAAATAAAGAAGTCGTAATGCTCAAAATCAGATGAGTTATAGCTTGATAATCCGGGGATGCTAGCGTCATGGGTAGTATTATATGTCTGTTCAAAAAACGACGTAATAGTATCAACTAAAGGTAAATCACTATAAATCACTGCTTCTATAAAGTCAATATATAAATCTCTCAAAGGTTTCATTTCTTCGATCTTCGTTAGTAATATTTTATCATTCATTTGGGGAATTACATATTCCAATAATGCCATAGAAAATAAACTAACTGCATTTCTAAGCAAAAAGTCTGCCTTGGTTTTATTACCGCCCGTATAGCCTCGTGTTTGCCTAATTAAATCTCGTATTGAAGATAAATCAACTGTATCATTTTCTAACCAATCTGGTTTCTTACCCAATGCGGGCTTTTTGTATAAAGGTTTATTATATATATTCCTAAGCAGTTTTTCGTATTCAACTTCGTATTGATCATCCTTTGTTGATAAATCAAAATATATACGTGATTTTATATAAGCTGGTATATAGGGCTTGTTATATTCATCTACTTCAAAAATAATCGGCAAAAATTTTTCTTGATTTACTTGATTATAGATTTCAGGCGAAATTATTACTGTTTCGTCCCCAACCCCACCCGCACGCGAATTGGCTTTATCGCAATATGATTTATCACAAATAAGCAGCACTTTATCTATTCCAGTGTTGACAACACATTGCTCCATAAATGCGTATTTATCCTGTCCTTCTTTTAAGTCCCATTTATCTAAAACAACGTCAACTCCGTTTGCAACAAGCCGTTCCGCAAGCTCAAGCACTCGTTCAGATACAACCCAAGAGTATGATATGAAAATTTTTGGTATTTTATCTTCCATAAATCCCATTAGCCTTTCATTTCATAATGGTTTCTATATGATGATTATATCTTGTTTTTCAAAGATCAACAAGATTTAACTAATTTCGGGCCAAGTTGGCCCGAAGCATAAAGGAGGGATCATTTCATGGCAACGACGCGCCTTATCACTCATCACATCGCCAAAGGATCGACCGTCGGGCAAACTATGAAAGACCGTTTTGATTACGGGCAGAATCCTTTGAAAACGAATGACGGCGATCTTGTCTTGTCCTACGAGTGCGACGCAAAAACCGCTTACCGGGAATTTGTACTCTCTAAAGCAAAATACCACGCGATCACCGGGCGGAAGCAGAAGAAAAACGAGGATGTGCTGTGCTACCAGATACGCCAGTCCTTTCTGCCCGGCGAGACCGATGCGGAAGGTGCGCTCAAGATCGGGTACGAGCTTGCTATGCGCTGGACGAAAGGAAAGCACGCCTTTTTCGTCGCGTCGCATATAGACCGCCCGCACCCGCATATCCACATCTATTACAATTCCACTACGCTTGACTGCACACGGAAATTTCGGGATTTCCTCGGTTCAGCGCGGGCCCTCCGGCGGCTGTCCGATCGGATATGTATCGAGAACCGCCTGTCATATATTGCCCACCCGAAGCTGAAAAGCAAAGGGAAATACAGACACTACGGCGAATGGCTGGGCGCAAACAGGAAACCGGGATTTAAGGAACGGCTCAAAGCGCAGATCGACGCCTGCATTGCTAATATCCCCCAAAGTTTTGAAGCGTTTTTGCAGGCTATGCAAGAGGCCGGATGGGAGGTGAAACGCGGACGCGGCGGTGCGATTTCGTTCCGCACGGAGGGACAGGAACGTTTTACCCGCCTGCGCGCTTCCACGCTTGGAAAGGGCTATGGTGAAGATGAGATACGGGCCGCCATAGGGGGCCGCGCCACGGGTTCCGGCAACGCGCCGCCCCGGAGGAAAATGAGCCTTGTGATCGACATACAGGAGCGTCTGAAAGCTGGGAAAGGCCCCGGCTATGAACGGTGGGCAAAGGTTTTTAACTTAAAGCAGATGGCGGCTGCCGTCCAATATTTACAGGAAAACAACCTGTTTTCCTACGAGGATTTAGAGGCAAAAGCATGGGAAGCGACGGACAATTTCCATGCCGCCGCAGGCAGGCTGAAACAGGTCGAGGCTGGCATGAAACGCAACGCTGCTCTCAAAAAAGCAATCGTGGATTATGCAAAGACGCGGCCTGTATTTGAGGAATACAAGGCGAAAAAATATAGCCGAAAATATCTTGCGGAGCACGAAGCGGAGCTTGCCGTTTACCGGGCGGCGCAGGCTTCCATGCGGGAGCTTCTTTGTGGCGCGAAGCTGCCGAAGATGGATGCGCTCAAAGCGGAATGGCGCAGACTTGCGTCAAAGAAAAAATCCGGCTATGCGGAATACCGCGCCGCGCAGAAAAAAATGCGGGAAGCCGTTACGGTAAAGGCGAACATAGACTGCCTACTCGGCATAGCGGACAGGGAGAAAAACAAGGAAATTGAGCGATAGCGAAAGGACGCAAAATAAGGCGCGGCGCGCCGCCACGCTCCGGGCCAACATGGCCCGAAGCGCAGGGGTTTGGGGATGGCCCCAACAAGCAAAAAACCGCGAGTGTATATACACTCGCCCTGCTTGCCGATAAATATTCTCCGCTCTATTTGGTGCTTCCGTCCGTCAAAGCTGTCTCTGAATATATAATAACTACACTTTAGTACAAGAGAGAGGTCTCATCCGTTGATATGTGATTTGTCTGAATATTCGACATAAAACCTATATAGGCCAAGGCGGGACTTTGTTCCGGTTTTTTCATAAATTGAGGCAATGTATCGCTGTAATGTGCGGCGGGACATATAAAGCGCATCCGCCATTTCCTGCACGCTCTCTTCGGTGGAAATCAGCCGCTCAAACACTTCATGCTCTCTCGGCGTCATCGAAAAGGCTTCTACAAATTTTTGAGAGCGTTCCTCTTGATCTTCATTCCGGCCCCTGCCCGCCGACGTGTTTTTTATAATACCGTTCATTCGATTTCTATAGGCAGCCATTACAACGCTGACCGCACCAAATAAAACCAACGCGGCAATGATCGCTGTAAGACCATCGCCGGAAACCAGCAACGTAACCGAAACGTTGGTAATCAAAACGGCGCTGATATTGTTTGCCGTGCGGTCCATACCTGCCCACAGAGCCGGAATCCGCATATAACGGGAAAGTTCCATAAAACTGGCGGTAAGAAAGATGACGAAAAATCCAGAAGATAGGTAAAATATGAACAATCCCCCCAGGAATGGAACGCCAAATTTTAGAAGTACGATACACAAGACAGGCGACGCCAGCTCGTTCGATGTGTGGCTTATCCTTCTGTCAGCGGCAGGCGCTGTTCTGGCCGGAACATTTTTTTGCAGCCGGAAGAAAAAAGAGCATGCATAACCCTTGAAAGTTAAGCGCCCTGCGGAAAGAAAAACCGCAGGGCGCTTATTTTCAGACAAAAGCGCAGCAGTATAATCTGAATTCCGCGACAGGCATTTTTTTATTTAATCAGCCCATTACCAATGCTGTCGCCTAATATTCCAATAATAGGCGCGGAATAATCTTCGTTTCTATATGCCTTAACCGCTCCATATACACCGAGCACCACCAGAAGAAGCTGGATGATGATGCTGAGCACACTGAGAAATGAAATGCCTGAAAACGCGCTGAACGGGTTGGTGGAAGCGATAGCAAACGCAATAATCTCGAATATGATTTGTATCGCCGCAGAAACGATGCAAATTGCCATAATCTGAGCCGCATGGCGTTTGACAAATACGCTTTGTTTCTCGATCAATATCACGACGAGCAACGGAAAAAGCCACGAAACAAAGCATACATACGGAATGAATATGAGAATGATGGAAATAATGTAAACTAACATTGCAAAAAGGTTTGCTTCCATTCCGGTTGAAGATTTTTGATTCATTATAATCACCTCTCGTATATCTTTTTTCTATGTGAAACCGTATCCGCTCAAAGAGAATCGCGGATAACAGTATTTTAGAAACAGGGCGTTCTGCGGCTCTACGGCTTTCCGGAAAATTCGATATAAAGCCGATACAAGCCGAGACGGGATTTTGTTCCCGTTTTTTCGTAAATCAATGAAATATACCGCTGCAATGTGCGGCGGGACATATAAAGAGCATCCGCCATTTCCTGTACGCTTTCTTCGGTGGAAATCAGCCGTTCAAATACTTCATATTCCCGCGGCGTCAGCAAAAAGGCTTCCATAAATTTTTCCGCACATTTTTTCTGACCGCCTGTTTCGAAGCTGTCCGCTGCCGTTGCTTTTACGATATTGCTCCAACGATTCATATAGGCGACCATCACAATACTGACTGCTACGAACAACACGAGCGCGGCGATGATCGCCGTAAAACCATGACCGGAAACCAACAGGGAAACCGAAAGGTTTGTGATCAGAACGGCGCAGATATTGTTTGCCGTACGACCCATACCCGCCCATAGAGCCGGGAACCGCATATACCGGGAAAGCTCCATAAAACTGGAAGTAAAGAAGACGACGAAGAAACCGGAAGACAAGTAAAACACAAATAATCCGACCAGAAATGGAGCGCCAAATCGAAGAAGTACGATGCACATGACGGACATAATCATAACGCAGTACATCATAATGACCATAAATTTTCTGTTTTTAAGGTCGAACAAAAAGCCAGCCGCAAGCCCGCTGCCCGCCAAAAGAAGCCGCGGCCACTGGCCAATATCCGTACCTGCCGCGTGCTTGAGCGTAACCGCATTGTCGAGCGTACTGAAAACGCACGCCATCAGCGCGACCAAAAGGGCGAGAAGAATACCGGCAGCAAGCCTGCCTTTTATTCGAGCTGGAGCGGCCTCTGCTTCCTGCCACAGATTTTGATGGGGAATGGAAAAATTCCTGCGTGCCCGTTCCGCCCTCATAAAAAATATGACAAGCATACTTAAAAAACCGGAGAGGACAATCGCTTCTGCCAATTCTGAGTTGATGAGATTGTTGTTCACAAACTGAAGCAGAATCCCGAACGCATATGATATTCCAACCAGCCGGGCAAGGCAGCGGTTTTCTCCAAGCGCACGGGCGGACATATCGTATACTTTGCCGCTGAATATGCCGAACAGAAGGAACAGCATACTTCCCGAGATCAACGTCGCAAGGTATGAGATGTGCTGCTGGATCACAAAGATGCAGGAAACTGCAATCAAAGACGCGATGAACAGAAAACCAGTTCTGTACTGTTTTTTAATCAGCCGGTCGAGCAGAGGATATGCAAAAAAACCGCCGACGCTGATCCCCAACACATAATTCTGTGCGTTAACTGATACCGACGGCCCAGCCGAAAGGGAAACCATATTGACATATAAATATTCCGTACCCAGAAACACAAAAGTGAAAAGAGCCATCATTAGGACGGCGGTGAGCGACGCCGGCTTTCCCAGCTCTGTTTTTATTTCGTTCCACATAACCCAATTCCTTATCGTTGTCTTATCTCTAAATTTAGTACATTATATATTATACATTGAAACAAGGGAAATTCCTACTGTAGGAAGGCGGTTTGGCGCTGCTGCGCCATCTGTTTTCGGAAGTTTGGCGCGCATGCGGCCTACCGCTGAATAAAAGAAAAAGTCATAATAAGCATATAAAAAAGCCATAATAAAATTGTATGATTTGAAAACAAAACAATATCTTTAATGTACTAGGAGGAAGAAAATGAAACAGTGCGACAACGGTCATTTTTATGACGAAACAAGGTTCGATTCCTGCCCGTATTGCCAGGAAGGCGCGGGCGTAGGAAAAACAGTCGCGGCAGGAAATGTGGGAAAAACGGTCGCGGCGGTACCCGGGCACGGCGCAGGAGATGCCGATCGGGGAAAAACCGTAGGGATCATCCAGAAGAAAATCGGGATCGATCCGGCGGTCGGCTTTTTGGTCTGCATTGAAGGGCCGCACCGCGGCGAAGACTTCAAGCTGTGTGCAGGCCGGAACTTCATCGGCCGGGCTTCCGCGATGGATGTGGCGCTGGTGGATGACGATACCGTCTCCAGAGAAAGCCATGCGCTTGTTTCATATGATGCGAAGCACAACCGGTTTACGCTTTCTCCCGGGCAGGGGCGCGGAATCACCTATTGCAATGATGAGCAGATAGAAGTGGCCCAGCCGATCCATGCATACGATATTATAGAAGTTGGGAAAAGCCGTCTGCTGTTCCTGCCGCTGTGCGGCGATAAATTCCGCTGGGACGATGAGACGCAGGACGGAGAGTGATAAATGGAACGGGTGATTGCGTGGTTGAACACGCCTTTGACAGAGGACGGCGCGTTCCGGTTGTGGATGCCGGCGGCAGCATGCCTGCTGGTTATCATCATCGTTCTGATCGTCCTGCTCAGAAAACGGAAAAAAAGAAAAGATAAAGGGAAAGAGCAAGAGACAGAGCAAGAGACAGAGCCTGTTACGGAACATCCGGATATCAAGCCGATTCTTGAGATAGCCAATCTTCAGGGACTTGGCAAACGGGAGGAGCAGCAGGACGCTTTCGGCGCGAGCCTGTTGAATAATTATGAAAGCAATGGGCTGCTTACGGTGCTGTGCGACGGAATGGGCGGTATGGCGGAAGGCGGTATGATCGCATCGCAGGTTGTGGCGGATATTCTGGATGCTTTTCCTTGGCAGGGCGACAACGTACCGAAAGAAAAGATCGGCGCGATGAGCGCACGCGTTTACCGCCAGTTCCGCGGCCAGGGGGGGACGACGCTCGTAGCGGCGCTGGTAAAAGACGGAAATCTCTCTTTCTGGTGCGTAGGCGACAGCGACCTTTTCCTGCTGCGCGAAGGAAAGATTTATGCGCTGAACATGAGGCAGGAATATAAAAACGACCTTTTGCTCCGCGCAGTGGAAGGAGCGTTCCCGCCTGAAGAGGCGTTTGCCGACCATCAGGCTGCGGCGCTTTCCGAATATATCGGTAAAGAGCAAGTGATATGCGAACAAACGCGTAAGCCGCTGCTCCTTCTGCCGGAGGATACGCTGTTGCTTTGTTCGGACGGAGTAAGCGATACGCTGACACTGGCGCAGCTCCGGGAAGCGATGGCTCTTCCGCCCGCTCAATGCTGCGGGAAGCTGGAGCAGGATATCCTTTCGGCGGATATGCCGAATCAGGATAATTATACGGCGATTGCCGTAAGATATCACGGAAAAGTAATGGAGGAACATAAAGATGGAAGCGAAGAAGAAAACATCGGCTAAGAAAGTTTTGGCAATCGTCATGTTCTGCGTGGTTGCGTTAAGCTGCGTGCTGTGCGGGATAGCGGCGGTTGGAACCATGAGCATGACGCCCGCGCAGGCGCGGAACGGCGTGGCTTATGTAGAGCAGGTATTGTATGACGCCTCTGGCAGTCCTGTGGCTGCCGGCAGCGGAACATGCTGGGCGGTCGGCAAGCCGGGAGAACCCGTGGAATATTTTATAACGAACGGACATGTCGTGCAGTATGCATATGTCATCCCAAAACAGGATCCGTCGTACAGAGGAAATGTAACAGTAGTTTATTCCGGTGCGGAAAATGATTTTGTAGATGCGCAGATCGTATACTATTCCGGACCGAGTGAAAAAGATATTGCAATCTTGAAGGTTCCCAGCCCCACGGATAAGCGTATCCCGCTTTCGCTCAGGCCGTCTGACACTGTCCAGCCGGGAGAAACGGCGTATGCCCTCGGCTTTCCGGGCGTATCGGACACGCTGGCGGAAAATATCCGCTATGACGTAGAGGACGTTACCATCACGGACGGTATTATCAGCAAACGCGTGTCGGTCACGGGGACGGAATACGAGGCATTCCAAATGAACGTAGACATCAATCCGGGCAACTCGGGCGGACCGCTTGTGGATGCTGCGGGGAACGTGATCGGCGTGAATACCTCGGGACTCGTTACTCAGATTGGTTCGACAGAACAATCGGTCGAGATTGGTACCAGCGTCAACTACGCCAGCGTGGCGGATCAGCTGATCCGTATTTTAGATGAGGAACGCATTGAATATACGCTGGTGGGCGAAGGGAACTGGATGCTGTATACGTTTGGCGCGGTCGGCAGTGTGGCGCTCATTCTTGGAATCGTTTTTCTGATCGCAGGCCGGAAAAACGCGCCGTCTGCGGCAGCGGCAGGCGCTGCCGGCGGGTCGTCTGCTGGCAAACCGGCCAAAAGCAGCCCAGCAGGCAGAAAACCAGTGCTGCGCGGCGTGACGGGAAGATATGCAGGCCAGAGCTTTGACCTGTCAAAAGGCAAGGTTACGCTTGGACGCGATCCAAACCGCTGTAATATCGTGTTTGACAAAAATACACCGGGTATTAGCGGAACCCATTGCGAGGTATCCTATGACGCGAACAACGATTGCTTCCTGCTGACGGATAACGGCTCCACTTACGGAACATTCCTTGGAAACGGGAAGAAGCTGCCCGCATCCGTTCCCGAAAAGCTGGCGGCAGGCGATACGTTCTATCTGTGCGATAACGCAAACCGCTTCCTCGTGGCAAAGGAGTAAAAAATGGCAGCATATTGTTTGGAAAACGGGAAGGTCCGGGAGGCATACGGCGGGTATGCCTCCCGTGAATATGCGGGAATATATCACATGAGCGCCAACGGAGAGTTCCGCAGAGAGGAGCATATTCCGGTATTGAAGCCGGGAGAAGGCTTGCTGGCGCACAGTGAAGGGTTTTATGTCGAACCGCTGGAGATACAGGTGGATTTTCTGAAAGCATCCGGCGCGAAGCGATGGCTGGAATATCTGGCGCTGCGCCATATAGACCGCGTACGCTATCTGGATGAAAACCTGTGGGTATTGGCAGAAATCAGGGAGGAAGAGGTATGAATCCGGAAAAGATATGTTATGGCTGTTTCCGGGAAAAAGGTCCGGGCGTCTGCCCGTATTGCGGCTATGGCGACACGGAGGAGCAACCATTTTTGGCGTTGCCGCTGGGGACGATCTTAAACGGACGATATATGACGGGAAAGGTGCTCGGAGTGGGAGGCTTTGGCATCACATACCTCGGGTACGACCTGTCGCTGGAAATCAAAGTAGCGATTAAGGAATATATGCCGTCCGGTATGGCAACGCGGTATAAGGATGGATATACGGTCGCCCTCACAGGACGCGTGGAAAAAGAATACGCAGCCGGGATGGAACGGTTCGTAGACGAAGCGCGGATTCTTGCCAAGCTGCAACACCTGCCGAATATCGTATCGGTACAAAACTATTTTAAAGAAAATAATACGGCGTATTTCGTAATGGAATACATCGAGGGCATGAGCCTGAAGGAATATCTTGCAGCGCATGGAGGGATGATTCCCTATACGGAGGCGCTGGCGATTCTGCTCCCGGTTATGGAGGCGCTGTGCGAGGTGCATTCCATGAACCTGATGCACAGGGACATCAGCCCGGACAATATTTATATTACGGCGTCGGGGGAAAGCCGACTACTTGATTTTGGCGCGGCGCGTTTTTCAATGGGAGACAACAAAAGCGTATCCGTCATCTTAAAACACGGATACGCGCCGGAGGAGCAGTATTCGAGCCACGGGAACCAAGGCCCATGGACGGATATCTACGCGATGGGCGCAACGCTCTACCGCTGTATCACGGGGACGGTACCGCCGGATTCTATAGAGCGTATCCATAACGATACGATCCGGAAACCATCGGAAATGGGCGTAAGCCTGCCTGCAACCATAGAAACAGCGGTCATGAAAGCGTTATCTGTTAAAGCTGAGGACAGGTATTCGAATATGCGCGCATTTATCGATGCGCTTACAGGGAAGAAGACGGCTCCAACCGCAGAGCGGGCAGGGAACATGACGCGGCGTACGGAAGAACCGGTTCCGGCTTCCGGCAAAAGCGGCGGATTTTTAGAGATGCTGAAGACAAATCCGCTCATACGGTGGCTGATCGTAGGGGCGGCAGCGGCAGTCGTTGTATTTGCCGTTATTTTCCCGGCGGCAGGTATATATGGCGGAAAGGACATCCCTGCCGCTACAGAGGGATCGGATCCCCCTGCCGCTACGAATGGATTCACGCCGTCCGCCGCCGGAACCCCTTCACCGCCTGAAACGGATATACCCGGCGAAGGAATGAAGACTTATGATATCAGCGGTTACGGTGCAGCGCTCACAGTACCGTCCGATTGGGAGGAAGCGGCGGATACATGGACGTTTACATCGCCGGATAAGGCCATGTCCGTTTCTGTCGAACTATTCTATTATCAGGAATATATGGCGTGCTATTCTGTCGATGACATCGAAAGCAATGTGGAACATATTGCGGCGGCAGCTGCCAAAAACATTGCGGGAGAAGGGGCAGCCTATGAAGTGCGCACGGCAGGAGCACAGCAGCTTAGCGGAGCGCCTGCCTATCAGATTGATCTGCGCCTGACGGACGCAAATAACGCGCAGATAGACACGGTCGTTTTATCTACCGCAACACAAAACGGATTCGGCATGTATATGATTACAGGAATTTGCCCGGCAAACGATGAACAGGCCTACTCCACGCTTCGCGGATATATGGATACTTTTCGTGTAACCGCTCCTGCCGATACAACGCTCGCACTGTATGAAAACAGCGAGCTCGGTATCAAATTCATGTATGAAACGGAGCTTACGCCCGCGCCGGAGGTTACCTCTGATACGTCCGGGGGAGCTCAGTGGCTTTCTGTGATAATGAATCCGATTGCAGAGGATACCACGCAGGGAGTAGAAGTAAACGATGTGACTCCTCTTGGTTTAGGCAGTTCTGCCAAAGAAGCGAGCGATGCTGTGCACGCCGCCGCAGTGCAGCAAGGAACACAAATAAGCGGACCTTACCAAGAAGTGTGGGGCGGTGTAGAGTGGACAATTCTGGAACAGAAGAGTGAAGGGAGAACCCTGCACATGGGATTTGCGGACATCGGCGGAAAAGTGATGAATGTAATGATGCTTGCAGAAGAAGCCAATCTCACTTTAATGCAGGATGTGATGGATTGTACGCTGTCCTCGCTGCGTTTGATATGACGGACAGAAAAGAAAGGAAATGAAATATGGCGGTGCTCAAAAAAACAGTAAACTGTCCGCGCCGAATGACGGTCTATGCGATTTTTGACGTGTTGGATAAACTAAGCAGCGTCTATGAGCAGGAGCTGGCGGGAGATATTACGGCGCGTGTGAACGTGTTTGACAATCTGAACGATTTTGCGCTTGCTGTAACGCAGCAGGGGGATTCTTCCATTATACACATTTCTATGCTTCGTCCGGCGGCAGGGCTGACGGAACAGGGACAGCAGAGGGCTCTTGGCTTTCTGATGGACAGCATTGTTCAGCATATTGAAAATGAAGCGAACACTATGACAGACAAAAGGGAGGAAGCAAGATGAATACAGAAAAAATGTGTTACGGATGCTTTCGAGAGAAAGAACCGGGGGTATGCCCGCATTGCGGATATGACGAAACGAAGGGCCAGCCGTTTTCGGCTCTGCCGCCGGGAACGATATTGAACGGGCGGTATGTTGCAGGCAAGGCGCTTTCGCAGGAAGCGTCAGCGATCGTTTATGCCGGATATGACTTAAAGCTGGAAGCTGCGGTAGAGATCAGGGAATATATGCCGCAGGGCATAGCCGCGCGCGGAGAGGACGGCTATGTGGTGGAGCCGATAGAAAGCGCAGCGCAGGAGTATCGGGACGGGCTTGAGCGGTTCCAGCATGAAATGCGGACTGCGGCAGGCGGCAGCCGGACAGATGGCATGACCGTGCAGGATTGTTTCAGAGAAAACGGGACGGCATACGCCGTCCTGCAAGGCACAGGAGACAGCGGGAAAACGGGATCGATCGAACAGCGCGTAACGGCGGGCGTTACGGAACGAGCTGCGAACCTGTCTACCGTGCAGGATGAAAAACGGGAAAATGGATTTTTGAAGATGATGAAGGAGAACGCCCTTTTAAGATGGCTTATTATTGGGGCTGCTGCTGCCGTGGTGGTATTTGCGGTGATATTCCCGGCAGCCGGGGTATACGGCGGAAAAGAACTGTCGTCTGTACCGGGTGAGGACACCGTACCGTCCACGACGCAGGAGGCGTCTGTTCCGTCCGCTGCGCCGACAATAACGCCCACGCCCGAAAAAACGCCAGAACCCACACCGTCCGCACCGGAAATGGTGAAAACGGATTTGGGCAACCTCAGCGCTTCCATAGACATCCCGGCCGGCTGGACGGAAGACGCGGAATCGTGGACGTTCACGAACCCGGAAGGGACGATTTCGCTGTTTATGGAATTCTATGACTATCCATACGCCGCCCCCATCTATTCCATGAGCGATATAGAAGCGAATATTGATGCGCTCGTGAGCAGCAACGTGCAGGCGGCGGTGGGAGAAGGCAGCAGTACGATCCTTGCAACGGAACGGCATGAAGCGAACGGAACGCAGGGGATACGTACGGATCTTACCGTAACTACCGCGGAGGGCAGTGTCGGCATGTCTCTGCTGTATGCAGAAGGGAAAAACGGATTCGGATGCTATTTGATCGGCGGGATGTACCCGCCGGACGATGCATATTCCTATTCCATCGTCCGCAGCGCGATGGACTCCTTCACAGTAAACGGCGCGGCCATGACGGATTCAGCGTTATTTACGGACAGCAGGCTCGATTTCAAATTCCTCTATGATACGACAGTGGTTCCGGACGGTGTGGAAGTGACCGAAATGGTGATGAACGACAGCGGAGAGCATTTCTATGCGGCATTCCTGTATCCCGTGTCCGGAAACAGAAATATTGTGGTCGAGGTGGAGAACGGAAGTCCGGCAGGCGCGACGGCGGCAGAGGTGCTGGAAAAGCTGAGCGGAGCTTTTACGGCAAGCTATCCGAGCCACACGGTTGGGGAACCGGCAACCAACGTGGCTGGCGGCGTGGAGTGGCAGACGCGCAGTTATCTGACAAATATTGACGGAACGGACTATGTGTTTTCTTTTTCGGCGGCGGATATTGGCGGCAAGCCTTACGTGGTAGGGATTAAAACAGACGAAGCGAACCAGCAGACGGCAACGCTTGCGGCGACGGACATTTTACAGACGCTGCGCCCGGTATGACCGGGGACGGTTTTATATGGAAGGAGCGAGGAACGGCATGAAACGGAAAAGTGTGCTTTGCATCATACTTTGCATATTGATGGTAATAGCGGCGGCAGGATGCGCCCCGAAGCCGGGGCAGTCTGGCAGTACGACGAACGGTGGAACGGATTCCGCCGCGCTTCTTCCGCAGCAGACGGTGGCAATCCCGCAGGAGTCTGCGCCCGAAGAATCCGCGCCGCAATATACGCTGCCGCCTGCGCCCGAAGAAACGGTGGAGCCGGCAGAGGAAGCTACCCCTGGAAACGCACCTGAAGAAACAGCGGAACCGAGCCGAGCAGCGGGACTGGACTGGCTGGATTTTGCAGGAAAGGCGATGGAGCCGGAAGAGATTGCTTCTATGTTGGGGGAGACGTATCGGGACGGCGAAGGGCTTGCAGGAGGCGGAAGCGATGCGACCTATACCTGCCGCGATACTTCATTCCGTCTGCTCCAAACGGACGGCGCGCGGTTGGTTGTGGAGGTAGCGCAGAGGAGCGCGGCTTCTCCGGTTTCCATCGGAGGCGCGTCCGTCGGGATGGACGCCGTGCAGGCACAGGGCGCGTTGGAAGCGGCGGGATATGCGCAGAACATGGATATCTGGAACGGGAATGCGAACCTGTATTTTGAGAAAACCGACGCGCAGGGCGTTCTGTGCTTCGTGGAGCTTCAGATCAGCGGAGATACGGTTGCGCAGGCGCGCGGGCTGTGGGGAGCGGCTGCAGAAGAAGAGAGAGCATCGCTCGCCTGACCGAAGCAAGCAGAATAAAACGGGGAACGCAGGGCAAAAAGAGAAAGCGCCCCGCGTCCGCATAGGGAGAAAGCGCATGAAACGATTATTTGCTGTGGCAGCGGTACTGCTCATTCTGTGCCTGCCGTCGTTCGGATATGCGGAAGAGGAAGAACCGGAATTTGTGATGAACGATTACCGGCGGGAAATTACGGTATATGAAAACAACGTCTGCCTGGTGCAGGATGCGATGACCGTTACATTTCTGGAAGAGGCGCACGGTTTATGGGTCGATATTCCATTGAGGTGGAGTACAACGCGCGAATCGGGAGGAAGGACCTATACCAACACCTATGAGGCGGAGGTTTCGGAAGTCCGGGCAGACCGAGAAGCGGAAATGGAACGCGTGGGAGACGATATCATCGTGAGAATCGGCAGCCCGGACACCTATGTGAACGGGCAGCAGACCTATTTCATCAGCTACCTTTACGATATTGGCGACGATGGAATCAAGGAATTTGACGAGTTCTACTATAATTTGATTGCACCCAGCTGGGATGCCCCAATCGAGCATTTTTCGTTTGCTGTATATATGCCGAAAAGCTTCGACGCGGAAAAGATCGGGTTTTCCATCGGAAGAGCCGGACAGGAGGGATATCGCGAGGGAGAGCTTGTCTATGGTGTGGACGGCAATACGGTTTATGGAGAATTGACGCGCGGCATAGCTCCGCTTGAAGGAGTTACTATGCGCATGGAGTTGCCCGAGGGATATTTTGTAAACGAACGCTGGAGGATCGAGCCGGCATATATCATGATGGCGATCGGAATCGGGATAACCGTCGTGCTGGGCGGGTTGCTGGCAACGCTTGGCAAACGGAAGAAGGCGGTTGCCACGGTGGAGTTTTATCCGCCAATCGGGATGACTCCGGCAGACGTTGGCTATGTCGCGGACGGCGAAGCAGACAGTAAAGATGTGGTGTCCCTGCTGATTTATTGGGCGGATAGGGGCTATATTGAGATCCATGAGCTGGAAAAGCGCAACTTAGAGCTGCGCAAGCTTCGCGGCCTGCCCGAGCAGGCAAACGATTATGAAAAGCTGCTGTTTGACGAAATATTCGAGAATGGAGATTCCAATACTGTTTTTGATATGCAGTTTAAGATGCATGAAACAGTAAAAGAAGTTAAAGGAATGGTCAGGCGCAAATACGGAAGCGGGGAAAAACGCATATTTGAGCCAAAATCGCTTCAATACCATCTGTTTGCACGGCTACTGTTTCCCGTACCGGCTTTGCTGATGACGCTCTGCCGTACAAACGTTTCATTGTGGGACTGTATAATGTTCGTGATAATGTTTTGGCCGCTCTGTTTTATAGCAGGAGGATACTTTGACTCTACCATGAAAAAAGCATCGTCTATGCGAAAATTGCGGCGGACGGGAATATTGGTCATTTCCGCAGCCATGGCTGCGGGATGCTGTATCATGCCGGGCTGGGCGATGTTCCTCCGCGTTGGCTGGCCAGCGATTGTGGCGTCGGCCTGTTCGCTCCTGATTCTGCTGTTTTTGCCATATTATGAACGGCGGACGGAACAGGGAAGACAGTGGGAAGGAAAAATACTTGGCTTCCGGCAGTTTCTGGCGGCGGCGGAAGCAGAACGAATAGGTATGCTGGCAGGAGATGATCCACGGTATTTTTACGATATCCTTCCCTACGCTTATGTTTTGGGTGTGAGCGATGAATGGGCGAAGCGATTTGAGGGGATAGCTATGTATCCGCCGAACTGGTATTACGGTCCGGGCGATGGGACGTTCTCAGCGGCGCTCTTTATGGGGCGAATGACACGGCATCTTAATTTTGCGGCAAGCAGCATGGCGCTTTCTCGTTCTTCGCGGAGAGGCGGTTCTTCCGGAGGAGGTTTTTCCGGCGGCGGAGCGGGCGGAGGCGGCGGAAGCTGGTAAGCCTGTCTGCGGCTGCCTTTGTTTCGGAGAAACCAATAGGATGCGATATGGAGGAAAAGAAAATGAAAGGAAAAGAAAAATGCAGGATTTTAAAGGAAATACGGCAGAGAATAGCCGATGAGAACGGGATCGAATATGCAACACGGGAATGCGGATTCCATGGCGAGTGTAAAGGAACGTGTCCGCGTTGCGAAGCGGAGGTACGGTATTTGGAAGAACAGCTTGAGCGGCGCCGGAAGTCGGGAAAGCGTGTTGCCGTGGCCGCGCTGGCGGCAGGGTTGGCGCTGGGCGCTGTGAGTTGCGCTGGAATCGAGCCTTTGATCGGAAGGGGATGCGCGCCCTCGGAAGGTTATTATGAGACGACGGGCGCGGTGGACGAAGATACGGAAGACGAATGGGTGGTGCTTGAGGGAGAAGTCCCGGCGGACAGTATGGAAGATGAATGGGAAGAAGAGTAAAAGGATCGTATTCCCTGCAATTGCTTTGGCGCGGCACCGGATGGCAACGGACGGCGTAGGCGTAACGACGCTCGCAGCAGCTTACGGTTGCCCGCTCCGGTGCCGGTATTGCTTGAATCCGCATTCATGGCGCGCAGGGACAAAGATGCATGAATATACGCCGGAAGGGCTGCTGGACAAGGTAAAAACGGATGACCTGTATTTCCTGGCGACAGGCGGCGGTATTACATTTGGCGGTGGAGAACCGCTGCTTTATCCGGAGTTTATCAAGCGGTTTCGCGCCATTGCGCCCGCAGGATGGAAACTGAATATAGAAACTTCCCTTCATGTCCCGGCAGAATCTGTTATCAAGGCGGCGTGGGCGGCGGATTGTATGATAATAGACATAAAGGACATGGATAATAAGATTTATAAACGCTATACAGGGCAAAATGCTGAAGTTATGAAGAAAAACCTTATCATACTTCGAAATACGATCGATAGGGAGAATGTCCGCATCCGTATCCCCCTGATTCCGAACTATAATACGGAACACGATCAAGAAAACAGCGCAGATATGCTTCAAAAGATGGGGTTCTCCAACTTAGAATTTTTTCGGTATATCATAAAACAATCGGAAAGGCCAAATGAAGAACAAATGAACATACCAAATCAATGTAGATTCAAATGATTTAAAGATTACTTTACGCAGTTGCCCTAACCAACAGAAAAGAAAAAATGCTATTGTGGCAATAAATTGTTTTATGCAGAATATAGAAATAGCGGTTTGAAAGAACCGCCATTTTTGTTTTGTCATAAATCTTGGGAATATGTTTACTGTCGACTTCGGGCCGACTTGGCTCGAAGCAAAGCGCGGGCAAAACCGTTGCCGCTCCCCACCGCCCTTTGTTCAATTTTTTTGTTTTCTCAACACTCAAAATTGAATGGAGGTCAATGAAATGATGAAAATCAACCTGAAAGACTTTTATCCGTGGTACACGCATGATGAATATGTGGAAATTTCTGATGAGATCGCCGTGGAACTATTGACAAACAAACGGCATGAAAGTGCGCAAAAGCGGCGGATCTATTATAACAAAGCGCAATATTCTCTTGACGCTGGATATTTTGGCTTGGAACTCAGAACATCATTCACAGCAAAATCTCCGTATGAAGTCTTGGAATTTAAGGAAATGTTCTGCAATCTTTGTTGTGCACTTAATTCTCTGCCAGATATTCAGGCCAGACGTATCGAAGCGCGTTTTCTGTTCGGGATGAGCATACATCAAATCGCGAGAGCAGAAGGAGTTACAAAAGGTTCGGTGAGCATTTCTATCAAAAGGGGGTTAGCATCTATGAAAAAATTTTTTGAAAATATATATTAAAGTGTCAAACAAACATCCCTCATTTCTCACTATATAGTGAAGATGTATTTTTTATCTGCTGGCGTCGGATAAAGCAGACCGGAGCATTTTTTGCCCTGCGGCAAATGGAAATAAATATGTCCGGCATTTATCCTGCACATCGAGCCAACCTGGCCCGATGTGCATATCAAGAGCACGGGCGGCGCTTCTGCGTTGCCCGTTTCCTTTCCCCGGCAAACATAAGGGGGTAAAAATATGCTGCAATGCAACGACACTTCAAGGGATAAGCATAACACAGAAATATTAGTTGAACAATTTGCCAGTTACACGATAGACGGGCAACGTTTTGACGTGGAAAGGATTTTTAAGGACGACGCCAACTGTTCCCTCGGCGCGTTGCTGCTGCGGCTGATAAAAGCTGAAACAGAGCCCTTTTAAGGCGGCGACATCCTTTACGGGTTTGCCGAAAAAGCGGTATAATGATACTGTAAATACTGCTTTTTCGGTTGCGTGAAAGGAGGAAAAATGACAAGACCGAAAAGCTGGGACGACAGGGAGCAGACCTGCGCTATCTATCTACGCATAAGCCGTGACGATAAAGGGCTTGACGAGAGTTACAGCATCACGAACCAAAGGAAATTGCTGACGCGCGCGGCAAAGGAAAAGGGATTTACAAGTATCATTGAATTTATGGACGATGGGATCACTGGTACAGACCGTGACAGGAAAGAATTTGTGAGAATGATCGCGGAACTGGAAAAGGGATGTATCGGGACCGTCATTGTCAAGGACTTATCCCGGCTGGCCCGCGACCATATTCGTGCCGATACACTAATCGAAGAATTTTTCCCGGAACATGACATTCGCTTGATCGCTGTTTCCGAGGGATTGGATACCGATAACGGCGAAGATGAGTTTATACCGTTCCGCAATCTGATGAACGAATGGTATGCGCGGGATATTTCCAAAAAACGCAGGCTCACTAACACGGTCAAGGTCAATTCCGGTATTCCCCTGTCGCTTCCGCCTTATGGGTATATGAAAGACGCCAACGATCCTACACGGTGGCTGATAGACGAGGAAGCGGCAGCCGTTGTCCGCAGGATATATAATATGTGGTTGTCCGGTATTGGCAGCGAACAGATTGCCAGGGCGTTGGAGGAAGATATGATTTTGCGCCCCATGCACTATTGGAAAAGCAAAGGACTGAACAGGGGCGGAAAATTTGATCCTGAAAATCCGTATAAATGGAAATCCTCAACAGTTATAAAGATACTTTCCCAACAGGAATATTGCGGCGACGTTATCAACTTCAAGACCTATTCCAAGTCATTCAAGCTAAAACGGCGGCTCGTAACAAGCGAAGAAAACCGGGTGATATTCAAGGACAATCACGAGCCCATTATTGAGCGTGCAGTTTGGGAAAGAGTGCAGGAAAAACGCGGCAAGGCCCGGAAACGCAAAACAAACGACGGCGTAAAGAATATGTTTTCCGGCCTTGTAGTGTGCGCTGATTGCGGGAGCAACCTGTGGTTCCATTTTAACCAGAATAATCCCGCTATACAGTATTTCAACTGCTCCAACTACAAGGGCAACAGAGGGACTTGCAGCGCAACGCATCATATCAGGGTGGATTTCTTGGAAAGGATCGTGCTCGGCGAAATCAGGCGGTTGACGCAGTTTGTAAATAAGCATGGAAATCAATTTATAAAGGCGGCAATCGGATTTACGCAGCAGGCGGAGGAAACCTTGCGCAAACGCAAAGAGCGTGAATTACAGGCAAAAAAAGCGCGCGACCGTGAATTGGATAAAATCTTTAACCGCTTATATGAAGATAATATCTCCGGCAAGATAGACGATGCGCGGTTTATGAAAATGTCAGCGCAATATGCAAAGGAGCAGGCCGCGCTGGCGGAACAACTAAAGAAGCTGGCAAAGGAACTGGATGAATTGGAAAACAGGGACGCAGACGTTTCCTCCTTTGTAAAGGCACTGCAAAAATATACCCATGTCCGGAAATTGACGGAACGGATGTTAAACGAACTGATAGAGCGGATCGAAGTATTCCACGCGGAAAGAACAGAGAACGGGGAGCGCAGGCAGCGAATACGGATCGTTTATAACTGCTTGGGCTCCATAGAAATTCCAGACCTGCCGGATATCGCGGACTGCCATGTACAGTTTCAAGCCCGCAAGGGTGTAGAAATAAAGTATTCACAAGTGGAACAGGCCGTATAAAGAAAAAGAGTGTTCTTACAAACTCAAATTCTGTAAGAACACTCGGACTGGTCTGGGTGAGAGGATTTGAACCTCCGACCCCCTGAACCCCATTCAGGTACTCTACCAAGCTGAGCCACACCCAGACGATTTATTTTTAATACCATAATATTTTATCAAATTTTTTCTGCATATACAATCCCTTTCTGGATAAAATTATTGTATGGGCCGGAAGCGCCTATGCTGCTCCCTGCGAAAAGGAAAAGAAAATTACGATCACTTCAAAAAACGCAATAATTGTAATAACGGAAAACAATATCATATAATATTGAAATTTCGTTTTAACTGCCGTCTTACAATATATACACCAGTATTGAAAAGATTTTATCTCCCCAACTGATAATAATAATGCCTGCAAACAAGGGAAAAGGAATATCAAGGCCTTATCCGCATAGCCATCCGGCATGCTGCCGCTGAAATGTACGACAATATTCTCAGGAAGAAACAGAAACGAGATAAATGCGGCGGCTAAACATCCTACCGTGATAGCCCATGCTTTTTTGTTGCTTTGGTGAATGAGGCGCAAATAAATATCCTCCTTCCAATTTGCTTTGTCTGCAAAAATAATATACTGATCCCGGTAAGAAAGCAACTGCTTTGTAAAAGAAAACAGGGGATTTGAACCGCAAAAAGGAAAAAAACGTTCATTGATTGCCGCGCTTCTAAAGCTTTCTGTAAGAATGCTGCTTATGCCCGCTTATGCAAAAGTATAGAAACCGGTCAATAAGACTTGTTGACAGAAATGGAAAGACGTATAATAAGACGTAACATAAAAAATAAGGGGAAGGGGAACAAGAGAGATGTATGATGTAGTAGCGCTCGGAGAAGTACTGATCGACTTTACGCCGAATGGAACAAACGATCAGGGCATGGCGCTGTTTGCGCGGAATCCGGGCGGCGCTCCGGCCAATGTATTGGCTATGAATACAAAGCTCGGTGGAAAAACTGCTTTCATAGGAAAGGTCGGCAGGGATGATTTTGGAAGCTTTTTGATCAGCGTCATGAATGGGAACGGAATCGATACGCAGGGCGTCGTACAGGATGGGAGCGTTAATACGACGATCGCTTTCGTACATTTAAACGAGTGCGGCGACCGGTCGTTCAGCTTTTACAGAAAGCCGGGGGCGGATGTGATGCTGCGCAAGAGTGAAATAGAATGGAGGCTTATCGATGAATGCCATACTTTCCATTACGGCTCCCTTTCATTTACGGATGAGCCCTGCCGGAGTGCTGCACATGCCGCGATCTGCTATGCAAAAGAGCGCGGAAAGCTCATGAGTTATGACCCGAATTACAGGCCGTTTTTATGGGATACAGAGGAACGGGCAGTGCAGGAAATGCTGTGGGCTCTCCCGATGACGGACATCCTAAAGGTATCGGAAGAAGAGATGCAGCTTCTTACGGGAGAAAGCCGTCTTGAGGCGGGCGCCCGCAAGCTGATGGAGCAAGGGCCGCGAATCGTACTTGTATCCCGCGGAGAATATGGTTCTTTTTATTGTGCCGCCTGCGGAACCGGACAGGTGCCTGCGTTCCGGGTGCATGCAGTGGATACGACCGGTTCGGGCGATGCATTTTTAGGTGCGGTGCATTACAGGCTGCGGGATAAGGCGGCGGACGAGCTGGACGGATTGTCTCAAGAAGAGCTGGAGGACGTTCTGGACTTCGCAAATGCGGCAGGAGGTCTTACGGCTACCAAGCGCGGAGCGATTCCTTCCATGCCTACGCTGGCTGAGATAGAAGCCTGTCGGGGGAGCATGACGAGAAACAGAATGGAATCAATAAACGAATAGAATATTTACGGGCCAGAGTGCTTATGGAAATGAGGGGAACCATGGGAAAATATACGATTGGTATCGATTACGGCACGCTTTCCGGCCGGGCAGTTTTAGTAGATGTTGCGGATGGCCGGGAAGTAGCGTCGAGTGAATTCAAATATCCGCATGCAGTAATGGACGAAGCGCTCCCGTCCGGGAGAAAATTAGGGGTAGACTGGGCCCTGCAGCATCCGCAGGATTATCTTGACGTCCTCTATCATACGATACCCGAGGTGCTGCGGGAAAGCGGTGCAGATGCAGAAGATATAGTTGGAGTGGGGATCGATTTTACGGCATGTACAGTATTGCCTGTAAAAAAAGACGGAACGCCGTTATGTTTTTTGCCGGAATATCAGGATGAGCCAAATGCCTATGTGAAATTGTGGAAGCATCATGCCGCGCAGAATAAAGCAAACCGAATCAACGAGACGGCCAAAAAACGAGGCGAAAAATGGCTGGCGCGCTATGGCGGAAAAATATCATCGGAATGGCTGTTTGCAAAAATATGGCAGATATTGGATGAAAGTCCGGAGGTCTATGCGGCGATGGACCGCTTTATCGAAGCGGCGGATTGGATCGTATGGCAGCTGACCGGAGTGGAAACGCGTAACTCCTGTACGGCAGGATATAAGGCGCTGTGGCATAAGAGGGAAGGATATCCGCCGCGGGAATATTTTGCGGCCCTTGATCCGCGGCTTGAACATGTGGTTCAGGAAAAGCTGGGAACGGAGATACTGCCGCTCGGGAGCCGGGCGGGCGGACTCACGCCGGAGATCGCGGAAAAAACGGGGCTTGTTCCCGGAACAGCGGTTGCGGTGGGGAATGTGGACGCGCATGTATGTGTTCCGGCGGTCAAAATCTGCGGAGCGGGAAAAATGCTTGCGATCATGGGAACCTCTACCTGCCACATGCTGCTTTCCGAACAGGAGCAGGCCGTGCCGGGTATATGCGGCTATGTAGAGGATGGAATACTGCCGGGCTTCTATGGATATGAGGCGGGGCAATCCTGCGTAGGAGACCATTTTGCATGGTTTGTGAAAAACTGTGTGCCGGAGAGCTATATGGAGCAGGCGCAAAAAGAGGGCCTCGATATCCAAGTATATCTGCAAAAGCTGGCAGGCAAGCAAAAGGCGGGAGAAAGCGGGCTTTTAGCACTTGACTGGTGGAATGGAAACCGCTCGGTCCTCGTGGATGTGGACCTTACCGGAATGATACTGGGCATGACGCTGCAGACAAAGCCGGAGGAAATGTATCGGGCCTTGGTGGAAGCGACGGCATTCGGTACGCGCACGATCATAGAGAATTTTGAAAAGAACGGCGTACCTGTCGATGAATTTTATGCTGCGGGCGGCATTGCGGAAAAAAGTCCGTTTATGATGCAGATTTATGCGGATATCATTCGTAAGCCAATCCGCATTTCGGGAAGCAGGCAGGGGCCGGCTCTGGGCGCGGCGATTTTTGGCGCAGTCGCAGCGGGGAGCGAGGCAGGAGGATATGACAGCATATTTGAGGCTGCTGAAAAAATGGGGAAATTAAAAGACGTCGTTTATATGCCGAATGAAGATGAAGCAAAAATATACGACCTCCTTTATGCGGAGTATACACGGCTTCATGATTATTTCGGAAGAGGCGGAAACAACGTTATGAAGACGCTGAAGAGGATAAAAAAGGAACATGAGGGATGAACTGAAGCAAAGAGTTTATGAAGCAAATATGCTGCTTCCCAAATATGGTCTCATCACATTTACGTGGGGCAACGTATCGGAACGTGAGGGAGATATCGTTGCGATCAAGCCGTCCGGCGTGGAATATGACATGCTCCGGCAGGAAGATATCGTACTTGTGGATTTGGAAGGAAAGGTCTTGGAGGGGGCGCTGCACCCCTCCTCAGACCTCGACACGCATCTGGAGCTGTACCGGAATTTCGAAAGCATATCCGGTATAACACACACGCATTCCGAGTGGGCGACCGCATGGGCGCAGGCAGGATTGGATATCCCGGCCTGCGGAACGACGCATGCCGATTATATTTATGGAGATGTGCCTTGTACCCGCGGGCTTACTTCGGATGAGATCAGGGAGGATTATGAGCTGAATACGGGCAGGGTGATCGTAGAAACATTTCGGGAACTGGACGCCGCGGCTATTCCCTGCGTACTGGTGAAAAATCACGGGCCGTTCACATGGGGAAAGAGTGCGGCAGAATCCGTACACAACGCAGTCGTACTCGAACAGGCGGCAAAAATGGCGTTTGTCGCAAGAGAGCTTCAAGGAAGCGGTCCTGAACGGATATCCCAGAGTCTGCTTGACAAGCATTATCTGAGAAAACATGGAAAAAACGCCTATTATGGACAGGAGCGATAGAAAAAGCCGCCTAAAGGCGGCTTTTTCCGTAAAGTAATCAAATATTCCGACGGGAGCTCTTAACTTTCGAGCAGGTGAAAGTGGTCGAAGACCCATTGTGCGTCTACTGTCTCGAAATCACCGGATAGCTCAAAGCATGGCGCTGAAAGCTCCCTGCACATTTGCTCATACAATCCAACCGGCGTTTTGAGCATAAAATCATTTCCGTCCTTTGCAAGGGCAAAGAAACTCAAAGCGTCGGGCTCCACAGCGGCAAGCAGCAGCACATCGGGGTCCTGTACGTCGAAGCGCTCCGGATTTTGCTGAACCGTCAGGATCTTAAGCAGCTCGATTGCCCGGTCGTCAAGACCGTGCTGAAAAATAAGGAGCTTTTCGCGGAAGCGATGAACGGAATATACGTCGCGCAGCGAATCGCCGGGCTGCGGAACGGGCACGTCTGCAGGAAGGTCGGAAAGGTCAAAGCCGCGGGGGATAAAACGGACCATAACATGAGAAGCCGCATCGTGATAGATACAGGGATAGGGGAACATCAGCTCCGCCCCGCATGACGGGCACACGGCACGAAAAGCCGTTAAATCCAATATCTTTTCTGCTTGTGTAAAAAGAGGAAATGTTTCAAATTCAAACTGCGCTCCGCATTTTGGGCAATCAACGGGTTCTTTCATGAAAGCTCCTTTCCATCAAACCTAATTTAAAGCTTACAGTAAGTAATGGGATTGCCATGCTCCTCGATCAAGCGTTGGAGATCGGCAAAATCTAAAAATATTGTGGCCGTATTTTCGCACGGATGCACACCCAACGATGCTTCGCCCATGAGGTCTTCGTCGATCACGACCTCCACCTCGGCTTTCTGGTCGTTCAAAATACCGAGGGGAGTGACCGCGCCGGGGGAAAGCCCCAGATATTTCTGAAGGCGCTCTTCAGAAGCAAAGCTCATGCGGGAGCCTAAAAGAGAGCCAAGCTGTTTCAGATCGACAGTTTTATCCTTACGAACGCATACGAGAAAATGACGCTTCCCGCTTCCGTTCCGCAGAAACAGATTTTTGCAGACAGTTCCCTGTCCGTCTATCCCCGCGGCCTCCATTTCTTCTATGGTATAAACGGGAGCGTGATCGACCCTTTTATAATGGATACCTTTCCGGTCAAGAAAGGCGAAAATCTCATCTTTTGTCATAACAAGTTCCTTTCTCCTTTATTTGTTACCAATCATACCATATTTTGCTGAGGAAAGCTATTATATCATGGCATTGGCATGGATGTAGGATACTGCCGGATCTTTGTTCAAAGAAAGCAGAGCGTCCTTTTTGGCGCCGGCTGCAAAGCCGTAGATGCGAAGTCCGTTTTCTTCTATGCTGCGGATCATTCCGTCAAATATAACAACTGTATCAGAAAAATGGTTCCATAGAAAACAGAAAAGGGGTTTATCTGAGACAGATACGCTCCGCAGTCTGGGACGATACAGGGCAAAAGGACAAAAGACGAAGCGGGTTGACAGAACGAAACCACGGCAATATAATAGAACTAATTCCAAACAGAAGATTCGATGAGCGGAAGTAAGTAGCTGCTGAAACGATGCGACAGAGAGTGGGCGGCTGGTGGAAAGTCCATGCATGCGGCTGTGGCGAATGGGTCCGTGAGGAGCAGGTGGAAATTGGAGTATACTGCGCCGTGATTCCCGCGTTAAGGGAAAGGATATAAGCGTATTTGCGCCGTATTCGCAACAAGCAGGCCGTTTGGTCTGGAATTTGGGTGGCACCACGAAGCTTTTCGTCCCTTGGGATGAAAGGTTTTTTTATTGGAAAGAAACGGCAGGAGAAAGAAACGATGGACGAAAAAGGAAGATTTGGCAGATATGGAGGTCAATATTTGCCCGAGACGCTCATGAATGCGATCATTGAGCTTGAGAAAGCATATGAATACTACCGGAAAGACGATGCTTTCCAAAAGGAACTGGAAGAGCTGCTCGCCTCTTATGCGGGGCGCCCGTCGCTGCTTTATTATGCAAAGCGGATGACGGAGGACCTTGGAGGGGCGAAAATATATTTGAAGCGCGAAGACCTGAATCATACTGGCTCGCATAAGCTCAACAACGTATTGGGACAGGTGCTGCTTGCGAAAAAAATGGGAAAGACCCGCGTCATCGCAGAGACGGGCGCAGGGCAGCATGGAGTCGCCACGGCGACAGCGGCCGCGCTGTTCGGCATGGAATGCGAAGTGTTTATGGGAAAAGAGGATACGGAAAGGCAAGCACTGAACGTATATCGTATGGAGCTTTTAGGCGCAAAGGTACATCCGGTGACGAGCGGAACGGGCACGCTGAAAGACGCAGTGAACGAAACGCTTCGGGAATGGAAAGAACGCGTTGCGGACACGCATTATGTATTGGGCTCGGTCATGGGGCCGCACCCGTTTCCGACGATCGTGCGGGATTTCCAAAGCGTGATCGGGCGTGAAGTGCGGGAGCAGATTCTAAAGACTGAGGGGAAGCTTCCGGACATGCTGATTGCCTGTGTCGGCGGCGGGAGCAATGCGATGGGGCTTTTTTATGATTTCATCGGCGATGAAAGGGTAAAAATGGTCGGCTGCGAGGCTGCGGGCCGCGGGCTTGATACGAACCGCAATGCGGCAACGATCGCAAAGGGAACGCCGGGCATATTCCATGGAATGAAATCCTATTTTTGTCAGGACGAATATGGGCAGATCGCCCCGGTCTATTCCATTTCTGCAGGCCTCGATTATCCGGGGATCGGACCGGAGCACGCATGGCTATATGATACGGGCAGAGCACAATATGTTGCCGTGACTGACGACGAGGCGGTGGAGGCGTTTGAATACCTGTCCCGTATGGAGGGTGTGATTCCTGCGATAGAGAGCGCGCATGCGGTAGCGTATGCCAAAAAAGCAGCGCCAGAGATGAAGCCGGACGAGATTATCGTTGTCAATCTTTCCGGCAGGGGAGACAAGGACGTTGCGGCGATCGCGCGGTATCGGGGGGTGGATATCCATGATTAAAACAAAGCAGGCCTTTGAAAAGGGAAAAGCGTTTATACCGTTTATCACGGCCGGAGATCCGAATCTTACTGTTACGGAGGAGCTGATTTTGGAAATGGCAAAGGCGGGAGCAGACCTGATCGAGCTTGGGATCCCGTTTTCCGATCCGGTGGCGGAAGGGCTCGTGATCCAAAAGGCAGACGAGCGGGCGCTTCTTGCGGGGACCACGACGGATAAAATATTCGATATGATCGCGCAGGTGCGAAAAAAAACAAATGTACCGTTTTCCTTTATGACCTATTTGAATCCGATCTTTACCTACGGGAGTGAGCGCTTTGTAGCGCGCTGCGGAGAGCTCGGGGTATGTGCGCTTGTGGTGCCGGATATGCCGCTTGAGGAGCGGAAAGAATTACAGCCTTATTGCGGCCGATATGGGGTAGACCTTGCCTCGCCGGTAGCGCCTGCGCCGGAAGAACGGATACAGGCGGTGGCACAGGCGGCGGAGGGATTCTTATATTGCGTGTTTCCGAATGATGAGACTATCGCATGTGCAAAAGCAGCGGGAAGCGTTCCCTGTCTATCTGTGTTTGACGCCATTTCGCCGGAAGAGGCCGGAGAAGCGGCGCGAAAAGCAGACGGAATTGTGGTGGAAAGCGCGGTTGTAGAGATCATCGGGCGATACGGACAGGAGTGTGTCCCGCATGCCGCGGAGTATGTACGTAAAATGGCGCGCGCCATACACAGTGCCGAATGAAACCCTATTCAAAAAGCGCCCGGTAAGGGCGCTTTTTCGTTTGCTGTTATGCAAGAGGCAGTATTTCATATCCCTGCCCGCGCAGACAGTCGATCAATCCGGGAAGAAGCGCCGTATTGTCTGACGAGACGGCGTGCAAAAGGATCAATTCGCCGGGATGGATATTCTGCGTTACCTTTTCATAGGCCGCATCGGGCCCCATTTGATCGTCTGGCTCGTAGTCGTAATAGGCAAAGCTCCAGAAAGCGGTCTTATAGCCGAGAGCCTGTGCGAGCGCGAGGGTCTGCTGTGAATATTCGCCCATCGGCGGACGGAAAACGGTCATTTCGATCCCGTAGGTATCGCGCATATAGGTATGCAGGCCAACGATCTCATCGCGCGCCTGCTCAAGAGACAGGTCTGGCATGGAGAGGTGGTTCACGCTGTGATTGCCGATCACATGGCCTTCAGCGATCATACGTTCGACCAACTCCGGATTATCGCGCACATAGGAAGCGGTGACGAAGAATGTCGCTTTTTGATTTTTTTCTTTCAGCACATCGAGGATCGCAGCGGTATTCCCATTTTCATATCCCTCGTCGAAGGTAAGATAAAATTTTGGCTCCTCCGGCATAATGAAAAGAGCGTCATACTTGCCATAAGCCTCCTGTGCGGATAAGGCGCCCGTCGGACGGTTCAGAGCGTCTTTCTCAAGCCCCTGCCCCCAGCCGTCCTTTGTTCCGTCGAGAGCAGAGAGCGCCGTATAATCGATCGGGATATTTTCGATCGGCGTTTTCGTTGGCTCCGGGGCCGGAGTGGGCGGCGCAGAAGGTGCGGCGCTTGGGGCAGGAGAAGGGGAAAGCGCAGGAGACGGCGCAGGCATGGCTTCTGCAGACGGAGAAGGCGTTGCTGCCGGGGAGCTCGCCGCTGTCGGGGTCTGCGCGCAGGCTGTGAAGAGAACGATACAGATAAAAAAGTATGATACTGCAGTAAGAAAACGCTTCATAATAAACTCCTGTGGTATGTCCTTAACAACCAGTATAGCATAGGAGTGCCTGCCGCCCAAGATGCTTGCGGAAGAGTTCACAGAAATGATGCAAAAATGGGAGCCTTCCCTGTATGAGAAAGGGAGAACGGTTCGAAACCGTTCTCCCTTTTACAATGGGATAATGAGATAGGAGCTTTTATTCTGTTTCGTCCTGCAAAGCGTCGTAGCCCTCCTCGCCCGTACGGACCTTGATGACGTTTTCGACATCATATACGAAGATCTTTCCGTCGCCGATATGACCGGTATACAAAGCCTCCTTGATTGCCGCGATCACGGTCCCGACCGGTATCTTGCAGACAACGATCTCTACCTTTACCTTTGGAAGAAGATTGATATCGACCTCTACGCCGCGGTAATATTCCGTATGACCTTTCTGCATCCCGGCTCCCATGACCTGCGACACAGTAATGCCGGTCACGCCGATTTCCTCCAACTTGGCTTTCAGCGTGTTGAACCGGTCATGATTTGCTACGACTACAAGCTTTGTCATCTTGACATCAGAAGCGGAAGTCGCCGCCGCTGCTTTTGGCATCCGTTCAACGGGCACAGCGTTTTCCAAAGAAACGGGAGAGCCGGCTTTCTCGGCTGCTGCAAAGCCCGACGGAGCGGCGGGCATGAAATCTGCATAACCGCTGGAGAGACCATGCTCTTTGATGTCGAGCCCGGCGAGCTCCTCCGCTTTGGATACGCGCAGGCCGATCGTGTGCTTGATGATCTGGAATACGACCGTCATGGTAACGGCCACCCACGCGATGACGCATACGACGCCAAGAGCCTGAATTCCAAGGAAAGAAGCGTCTCCGGTATAAATAAGACCGCCATCTACGGAGAAGATACCTACCAGAAGGGTACCGACAGCACCGCAGAAGCCGTGTACGGGAATCGCGCCGACCGGGTCGTCGATCCTGAGCTTTTTATCGAGCAGCTCAACGCCAAAGACTACGACAAACGAACTAATCAAGCCTATGACGAAAGCGGCCCACGGTTCTACCGTATCACAGCCTGCCGTAATGCCTACAAGCCCGGCAAGCGCGCCGTTCAGCGTCATGGATACGTCCGGCTTTTTATAGCGGACCCATGTAATACACATTGCGCCGATGGAACCGGCTGCTGCCGAAAGACTGGTGGTCGTAAAGATTTTGCCTGCCCAGTTGGCGCTGTCACCCTGTACGCTAAGCGTGGAACAGCCGTTGAAGCCGAACCATGCGAACCACAGGATAAATACGCCGAGCGCAGCGAGCGGGATGCTGTGTCCAAGGATCGCCTTAGGCTTGCCATTCTTGTCATACTTCCCAATACGGGGCCCGAGTATCTTAGCGCCGACCAGTGCCGCCACGCCGCCTACCATGTGAACGGCGGTGGAGCCTGCGAAATCGTGGAAGCCGAGAGCAGAAAGCCAGCCGCCGCCCCAGATCCAGTGACCGGAGATCGGATAGATAACAAGGCTTATGATAACGCTGTAGATACAATATGCGGAGAATTTAGTGCGCTCCGCCATTGCTCCGGATACGATCGTCGCGGCTGTTGCACAGAACATCGTCTGAAAAATAAAAAATACGTATGGCGGGATATCCCCGGAGGTATATCCGCTCTGAGCGAAAAAGCTCGGAGTGCCGATAAACCCTCCCGCAGAGACGCCGAACATCAGGCCGAAGCCGACAGCCCAGTAGACGACTGAACCGAGAGAAAAATCCATCAGGTTCTTCATGATGATGTTGCCGGTGTTCTTTGCACGTGTAAGGCCCGTTTCGACCATGGCGAAACCAGCCTGCATGAAGAAGACCAGTGCTGCACCGAGAAGTACCCATACTGTGTCGACTGCAGAAAACATAATACAAAACCTCCTAAAAAATATAAAAGGCGTGTCTCGGACGGGGAACCGTCTGAGACACGCCTTTGTGTCGAATGATATTCAGTTTGCGTTCCGCTACTTTATACGCTGAACAGCAGATCGCCATAGGTCGGCCACGGCCAGATTTTTTTACTGACGAAGGTCTCCATCGTATCGGAGATACCGCGCAGCTCCTGCATGGCGGTAAAGACGGACTCGCGGTAGTATTTCGCACATTCACCGATCTCGGGATATTGCTTTGCACCGAGAAGAGCGAGGTCGAGCGCATCAACTGCCTTTAAGAAACAAGACAGCTGAGCTGAAAGCTCTTTTGCAAGACGTTCCTCCGCCGATGTATCCGCACCGATCTGCTTCTTGGAGATTGCTGCGTCTGCGAGCTCTTTTGTGTAGGCGCTTACGGCAGGTATGATGCTTTTTTTAGACATTTGCAGCATCGTTAAAGCCTCGATATTGAGTGTCTTGCAATAGTTTTCGAGAATGATCTCATACCGCGAATGCATCTCTGCTTCCGTAAAAATATGGTGCTCCGTAAAGAGCTTCACATTCTTTGCGTGGATGAAATAGGGCATACAGTCGGCGGTGGACTTTAAATTGAGCAGCCCGCGCCTTTCAGCCTCGGCGACCCACTCGTCAGAGTAATTGTTGCCGTTGAAGATGATGCGTTTATGCTCTTTCACCGTCTTTTTGATCAGATTCAGCACATCCTGTGTGAAACAGTCTCCGCGTTCCAGTTCATCTGCAAATTGCTTCAGTTCTTCCGCAACGACTGTGTTGAGCACGACATTGGGGCCGGAAATCGAAAGGCTTGAGCCAAGCATACGGAATTCAAACTTATTGCCCGTAAATGCAAACGGCGAAGTACGGTTTCGGTCTGTCGTATCTTTCTGAAAGTTGGGGAGAACGTGAACGCCCATTTCCATATCGCACTTAGCCTGATCGATATAATCGCTGTCCGTCTCGATAGACTCTAATACGCTCGTCAGCTCATCGCCGAGAAACATAGAGATGATGGCCGGGGGAGCCTCGTTTGCGCCCAGCCTGTGGTCGTTGCCTGCGCTGGCGACGGAGACGCGCATCAGATCCTGATATTCGTCTACGCCCTTGATGACGGCGCACAGGAACAGCAGAAACTGCAAATTGCTGTGCGGATCGTCTGTAGGATTCAGCAGATTTTCGCCCGTATCGGTAGAAATGGACCAGTTGTTATGCTTCCCGCTGCCGTTCACTCCTGCAAACGGTTTTTCGTGCAACAGACAGGCAAGGCCGTGCTTATAAGCCACCCGCCGCATGACCTCCATCGTAAGCTGATTATGATCTGTGGCGATGTTCGTCGTCGTAAAAATAGGAGCTAACTCATGCTGCGCCGGAGCAACTTCATTATGCTTTGTTTTGGCAAGAACGCCCAGCTTCCACAATTCCTCGTCAAGCTCTTTCATAAAAGCGGAAACGCGCGGACGGATCGAGCCGAAGTAATGATCGTCCATTTCCTGACCCTTAGGAGGTTTTGCCCCGAACAGGGTACGGTTGCAATATTTCAAATCGCGCCGCTTTTCGTACATTTCGCGGTCGATGAGAAAGTATTCCTGTTCAGGCCCGACGGTAGTAAGAACGCGTTTTGCTTTCGTATTTCCGAACAGACGCAGGATACGGAGCGCCTGATCGTTCAGCGTCTCCATAGAACGGAGCAGGGGCGTTTTTTTGTCAAGCGCTTCTCCGCCATAGGAACAAAAGGCTGTCGGGATACAGAGAATACCGTCCTTTATAAAGGCATAGGAGGTAGGGTCCCAAGCCGTATAGCCGCGCGCCTCGAAAGTCGCGCGCAGGCCGCCGGAAGGAAAACTCGACGCGTCGGGTTCACCCTTGATGAGCTCTTTACCGGAAAACTCCATGATGACCTTGCCGTCCGGCGAGGGAGAGATGAAGCTGTCATGCTTTTCCGCCGTCGTTCCCGTCATGGGCTGGAACCAATGCGTGAAATGAGTGACGCCGTGCTCGATCGCCCAGTTTTTCATAGCGTTCGCTACGACGTTCGCTACGCCGATATCGAGGTCTTTCCCGTCCTCGATCGTCTTTTTCAGAGCTTTGTAGGTATCCTTCGGCAGGCGCTCTTTCATTGCCGCGTCACCGAACACCATACTGCCAAACAATTCCGGTACCTTTGTCATTTTCCTTGTTCCTTCCTGTTATATAGATTCTTTATAAAATTTGAAAGACGCTGCGGGAAAGGTTTTTTTGGTTTTCCGCAGCGCCTTTGCTGTCTACAGTTCGGATTATAAGACCGCGGAAAGGAAAAGTCAAGGCATTTTTGTAAAAAAATGAAATATTTTTATATAAAATTGCAATAAATTGAATTATTAGGCTGATAAATTTGATAAAATAGCTATAAAATGCAATAAAAATTTAAAATATTTCATTTTTCTATTGACAGGAGATGGGAGAGAAGCGTATCATAGCGATTGTAAAAAATGTATAACGAAAAGGTGGAAAAAATGATGCAACCAAGAGAAGGACAAGTGAGGATCCCGTCAGGATGCGCAATATCCGGGATGTTTTCCAGAAACGGAAAGAGAGTGGACGGAAACTCTATTATCCGATCGATCTCCATGATGCACGACCGTTCCAACGGTCTTGGAGGCGGATTCGCAGGATATGGTATTTATCCGGAATATAAGGATTATTATGCGTTTCACATTTTTTATGACAATAAAGCGGCAAAGCTGGCATGCGAGGAGTTTTTGGAAGAGCATTTCGATATCATCAATCTTTCCAAGATACCGACCCGCAAGCATCCGCGCATCACAGACGAGCCTCTTATCTGGCGGTATTTTGTAACGCCGCTGCATACGAAGCTGAAAGAAAGCCAGCTCGATGAAAAGGAATTTGTCGTACGCAGCGTCATTAAGATCAATACGCAGCTTCATGGTGCATACGTTTTTTCGAGCGGTAAAAATATGGGAGTGTTCAAAGCGGTCGGATTTCCGGAAGACGTCGGGGAATTTTACCGGCTGGAGGAATATCACGGCTACTGCTGGACAGCTCACGGACGTTACCCGACGAACACGCCCGGTTGGTGGGGCGGCGCGCATCCTTTTGCGATGCTGGATAATTCCATCGTACATAATGGGGAAATATCCTCCTATGACGCGAACCGCCGCTATATCGAAATGTTTGGATATAAATGTACGCTTCTTACGGATACGGAGGTAATCACCTATATGATCGATTATCTCGGACGGCGGCAGGGACTCAGCCATGAGGAGATTGCGAATGTGATCGCTGCGCCGTTTTGGAGCACGATCGAGCAGATGCCGCCGGAAAAGCGTGCAAAATTCACCTATTTAAGGAACGCTTTCTCCAGTCTGCTTATTACAGGCCCGTTTTCTATTCTGCTTGGATTCGAGGGCGGTATGATGGCTTTAAACGACAGACTGAAGCTACGGTCTATGGTAGCGGCTGAAAAGGACGATATGGTTTATGTGGCGAGCGAGGAATGCGCGATCCGCGTGATCGAGCCCGAACCGGACAGGATATGGGCGCCGAGCGGAGGAGAGCCCGTCATTGTGACGCTGAACGAAACAGGACAGGCGGAGAGCGCAAAGGAGAGTGCGTAATATGGCGATCAATTTTTTATATCCGGATTATGAGGTGGTACGCGATCAAACGAAATGTATTGCGTGCCGTGTATGTGAAAGGCAATGCGCGAACGGTGTGCACATGCTTGATGAAACGCTGAACTTGATGAAAAGCGACGATGCAAAATGCGTCAATTGCCACAGATGCGTTTCCTTGTGCCCAACGCGGGCGCTGAAGATCGTAAAGACGGACCACACGTTTAAGGAAAATGCAAACTGGACGGGCGAGACGATCAAAGAGGTTTACCGGCAGGCGGCAACGGGAGGCGTGTTGCTCTCTTCGATGGGAAATCCCAAACCATATCCCGTTTATTGGGACAAGCTGCTGATCAATGCATCTCAGGTAACGAATCCATCCATCGACCCGCTGCGGGAGCCGATGGAGACGCGCGTTTATCTGGGAAAGAAGCCCGGCGCGATACAGCGGGACCAAAATGGAGAAATCATCTGTAATCTGACGCCGCAGCTCGAGCTTGACGTTCCGGTCATGTTTTCCGCTATGTCATATGGCTCCATCAGCTATAATGCGCACGAGAGCCTTGCCCGCGCTGCGCGGGCGCTGAATACGCTTTATAACACAGGGGAAGGCGGGCTGCATGAGGACTTTTATGAGTACAGCGCAAATACGATCGTTCAGGTCGCTTCCGGGCGCTTTGGCGTGCATAAGGACTATCTGAATGCCGGAGCCGCAATTGAGATCAAGATGGGGCAAGGGGCAAAGCCGGGGATCGGCGGGCATCTTCCGGGCCAGAAAATCGTAGGAGACGTTTCACGTACGCGCATGATACCCGAGGGAAGCGATGCGATCTCGCCCGCACCGCATCACGATATCTATTCCATAGAGGATCTGCGCCAGCTTGTCTATTCGCTGAAAGAGGCGACGGATTATCAAAAGCCTGTGATCGTAAAAATAGCGGCGGTGCACAATGTGGCGGCGATTGCTTCCGGTGTTGCACGCAGCGGTGCGGATATTATCGCAATAGACGGCTTCCGCGGCGGCACGGGCGCCGCGCCTACCCGGATACGGGACAATGTGGGGATACCGATCGAGCTTGCTCTGGCAAGCGTAGACCAACGCCTGCGGGACGAGGGAATACGAAACAATGTTTCGATCGTTGTAGGGGGCAGTATCCGCAACAGCGCGGACGTTGTGAAAGCGGTGGCGCTCGGTGCAGATGCAGTATATATTGCGACAGGTGCGCTTCTTGCACTCGGCTGTCACCTATGCCGCAGCTGTCAGGCGGGAAAATGCAACTGGGGGATCGCAACGCAGGAGCCGGAGCTTGTAAAGCGTCTGAATCCGGATATTGGAAGCGAACGGCTCGTAAACCTTATCCATGCATGGCAGCACGAGATCAAAGAGATGATGGGCGGCATGGGGATCAATTCTATCGAGGCGCTGAAAGGAAACAGGCTGATGCTGCGCGGGATCGGGCTGAATGAAAAAGAGCTTGGCATCCTTGGCGTGAAATATGCGGGTGAATGAGAATGAAAAGAATCTATGTAGATGAAAAATGGTGTCTTGGATGTCATCTGTGCGAATATAACTGCGCATTTTCGAATTCTGCGGAAACGGATATGGTAAAGGCACTCAAAGATGTACCCATCAATCCGCGCATTCGTATTGAGGAAGCGGGAAATATTCATTTTGCGGTTTCCTGTCGGCATTGTGAGGAGCCGCTTTGTATGAAAGGGTGTATTATGGGGGCGCTTTCTGTGGAAGATGGCGTCATCATGATCGATCAGGAAAAATGCGTCGGCTGCTGCACCTGCATCCTGATGTGTCCTTATGGGGCGATCATGCCGTCAGATACGGGCGTGATGCAAAAATGCGAGCTGTGCATAAACAATGCGGGCGGAAAGCCGGCATGTGTGGAGGGCTGCCCGAACAGGGCCATTGTATTTGAGGAGAGATAGACCATGAGATATGTGATCATTGGAAATTCAGCGGCCGCCGTCGGATGCATAGAGGGGATTCGACAGCATGATAAGGAAAACGAGCTTCTGCTGATCGCGGAAGAGCCGTACCATACCTATTCGCGTCCGGCGATCTCCTACCTGCTGGCCGGAGAAACGACGAAAGAACGGATGAAATACAGGGCGGACGGCTTTTATCGGAAAATGGGCTGCACTACGCTTCTCGGAAAGACCGCGGCAGGGATAGACGCAGCGAAAAAACGGGTGCTGCTTGAGGACGGAGAAGCGGTAGCGTATGAAAAGCTGCTGATCGCAACAGGGTCAAGACCGTTCATACCAAACATAGAAGGTTTAAACAGTGTGGAGAAAAAATACACGTTCATGTCGCTTCAGGATGCAGAGGCTCTCGATTCGGCTTTAAAAGCAGACAGCAGAGTTCTGATTATGGGAGCGGGCCTGATCGGCCTGAAATGTGCCGAGGGGATCGCCCACAAGGTACGGCAGATAGACGTTGTGGATCTCGCGGACAGGATATTGCCCAGCATTCTGGAACCGGAAGCGGCGGCGTTGGTGCAAAGGCATATTGAACGGGAAGGGATACGTTTTCATTTGTCGGACGGCGTGACGTCCTTTGATCGGAATACCGCGGTGCTTTCAAGTGAAAAGAAGCTCTCCTTTGACGTTCTTGTGATCGCAGTAGGGGTACGCCCCAATGTGGAGATTGCAGAAAAAGCGGGGATCGAAGTGAAAAAAGGGATCGTAACGGATGCAAGCTGCCAGACGTCGCGGCAGGATATCTATGCTGCAGGCGACTGTACGGAAAGCCATGATATCACGACGGATACGGACCGTCCTCTGGCTCTTTTGCCGAATGCTTATATGCAGGGAGAGTGCGCGGGCGTTAATATGGCGGGAGGAAGCAAAAGCTATGATAAGGCGATGCCTATGAATGCGATCGGATTTTTTGGACTGCACATGATCACTGCCGGAAGCTATGCTGGAGAACGGTTTGTCCATAGGGAGGGAGAAAGCTATAAGCTGCTTGTCCGGAGAGACGGCGTTTTGAAGGGCTTTGTTTTGATTGGCGACGTTGCGCGTGCCGGGATCTATACGGCATTGATCCGGGAACGGACGCCTCTTGAAAGCATCGATTACGAGCTCATTAAGCAAAAGCCTCAGCTTATGGCGTTTTCGCGGACAGAACGGATGAAAAAACTGGGAGGTGCGGAAAAATGAACATCAATGCGGCAGGAATGCATTTCAAAGAATTGAACGAACAGATCAAAACGGCGGGCAGGGAAATCGTGGTCGATAACTGCATGGGCCAGCGATATATTGGAAGCGGTCTTGCAGGAAAGAGTATCGTGATCAACGGAACGCCGGGAAATGCGCTGGGGGCCTATCTGGATGGGAGCACGATCCTTGTGCACGGGAATGCACAGGACGCGACGGGCGACACGATGAACGATGGTGCGATCTATATTGCGGGCTCATCGGGCGACGCGACAGGCTATGCGATGCGCGGCGGGAAAATTTTCGTGAATGGCGACGTAGGTTACCGGGCCGGGATACACATGAAAGAATATAAGGAAAAAAGCCCGGTATTAGTGATCGGCGGCGCGGCCGGAAGCTTTCTGGGGGAATATCAGGCCGGAGGAACGATCATCGTACTCGGACTTGAGCATACAAAACCGGTAGGCAATTTCTGCGGTATGGGCATGCACGGCGGCAGGATATATCTGCGCTGCTCCGTTCCGCCTAAAGGCTTGCCGAGACAGATTACTGTGGAAAAGGCTTCTGAAGAGGATATGGAAACGATCGAAACGTATGTAAAAGAATTTTGTGAAATATTCGGACGGAGAGAGTGCATGATCATGAACAGTGACTTTTATGTGCTGCGTCCGGATTCCAAAAATCCTTACAGGCAGCTTTATACGCAGAATTAAGGAGGAAAGCCATGCGGGTATTGCTTGTCTCCGGAACGCTGAAGGGGCGGGATTTCTTTGCACATTTGGTTCAGGAATACGGCCGACAGGAGGTTTTATGTGCACAGGATGGCAAAGAGGCGCGGGAGACGCTCAGCAAGATGGAGATCGATATCCTGATCATTCATGCGCCGCTGCCGGATGAATTTGGGGAAGCGCTTGCCGAATATGCATCGCGCAACAGCTATTGCGGAATGATCGTAATTGCAAAAAACGATATAGACGAACGCCTTGCCGTGCAGATCGAAGCGGCAGGCGGACTCGTTGCGCGGACTCCTCTTTCGAAGGCGGCGTTCCGGCAGACGTTCCGGCTTGCGCAGGCGACGCGGAACAGAATGTATGGTATACGCGATGAAAACAGACGCCTTTCCCGCAGATTAGAGGATATGGGGCTTGTGGACCGGGCAAAATGTACACTGATCCAAGTACTCGGCCTGACGGAACCGCAAGCGCACCGTTATATTGAAAAACAGGCGATGGATATGCGGATATCCAAAAGGCAGGTCGCTGAAGAATTGCTGAAAACCTATACGGAAGAATAAAAAATCAGGGAGGGTACTATGACAAAGTATATTTTTGTAACGGGCGGCGTTGTCTCGGGGCTTGGAAAAGGGATCACTGCGGCATCGCTCGGACGGCTTCTGAAGGCGCGCGGCCTCAAAATAGCGGCGCAAAAGCTCGACCCGTATATTAACGTTGATCCGGGAACAATGAGCCCGTTCCAGCATGGCGAGGTCTTTGTGACGGAGGACGGCGCGGAGACGGACCTTGATCTTGGGCATTATGAAAGATTTATCGACGAGGATTTGAACCAATTCTCCAACCTCACGACCGGAAAGGTATACTGGAATGTGCTTACGAAAGAACGGAAAGGGGAATATCTCGGCGAAACCGTTCAGGTGATCCCACATGTTACCAATGAGATCAAAACCTTTATTTACGCTGTAGGCAAAAAAACGAACGCAGATGTTGTCATTACGGAGATCGGAGGAACGACAGGCGACATCGAAAGCCAGCCCTTTCTGGAGGCGATCCGTCAGGTAAGCTGTGAGGTGGGCCGGGACAACTGCCTGTTTATCCACGTAACGCTCGTTCCGTATATCAAGAGTTCGGGAGAACATAAATCGAAGCCGACCCAGCATTCTGTGAAAGAACTTCAGTCTTTCGGGATCATGCCGGATATCATCGTGATGCGCAGTGATGAAGCGGTGGGAGAGACGATCAAGCAGAAGATCGCGCTGTTCTGCAACGTAAAGCCGGACTGCGTGATCGAAAACAGGACCTTGCCTATTCTTTATCAGGCGCCTATCATGCTGGAGAAAAACGGACTCGCGGAGATCGTGTGCCGCGAGCTCCGCATAGATTGCGGCAGACCGGAGCTTTCAGAGTGGGAACAAATGCTTGCGCGGATCAAAAATGCAAAAACGCCTGTGCATATCGCGCTTGTAGGAAAATATGTACAGCTGCACGACGCCTATCTTTCTGTGGCGGAAGCGCTTGCACATGCGGGATATGAAAACGGAGCACATGTACAGATAGAATGGCTCGATTCAGAGGAGCTCAATGGGGAGAATGTAAAAGAAAAGCTTGCGGGCTGCAATGGAATATTGATACCGGGAGGCTTTGGAACCCGGGGAATAGAGGGAAAGATAGAAGCTGCGAAATATGCACGGGAGCAAAATATACCGTTTCTCGGGATCTGCCTCGGCATGCAAGTAGCAGTCATCGAATATGCGCGCAATGTGCTTGGGTACCGGAGTGCGAACTCCCGTGAATTTGACGAGACCAACATCTATTCTGTGATCGACCTGATGCCCGAACAAATAGAGGTAGATAAAAAGGGCGGAACGATGCGCCTTGGAGCATATCCATGCCGAATCCTGCCGGATTCCATCATGCAGCGTGCCTACGGTGAGGAAAACGTGATGGAGCGCCACAGGCACCGCTATGAATTCAACAATGATTTTCGAAAGCAAATGCAGGAAGCGGGGCTTGCTCTAACGGGGCTTTCGCCGGACGGAAAGCTCGTAGAGGCTGTAGAGATCCCGGAAAACGACTTTTTCATCGGCGTACAATTCCATCCCGAATTCAAAAGCCGACCGAATAAAGCGCACCCGCTGTTCCGGGAATTTGTTGCGGCCGCGCTTGCACACCAGACGAAATGTGCGCTATGAACTGATCGGAGCATAAAAAAGACCGGGAACCCCGGTCCTTTTACGAAATGCTTTATTCCCTGATCATTCCTAAAATACCAATAGATTCCTTGATCGTGGTTTCTTTTGCTTCATTGCCGTAAGCGTCTACCTGTTTTTTGTCTTTAGGACCGTGTGTGATGCAGGCTGCGCCGCCGATACAGCCATCCTGACAGGCCATACCTTCGATAAAGTTTTCCTGCAGGATACCGCGCGAGGCCTTGAGAAGAGCGACCTTGCATTCCTCGATGCCGTTGCACACAGCGGGATTGCAGGTGAAATCGTCATAACCGTGTTCTTTCAGCGCCTGTGCCACCGCGGTAGAAACGCCGCCGCTGCGCGCAAAGATGCGGCCGTAGTAGGAAGCGTTGTCGAGCGGCTCTTCGGGCATATCGTTGAGATCGATCCCCCGGCTGTCCAAAAGCGCAAGCAGCTCCTCGAACGTAATGACGCAGTCTATGATACCTTCGACTTCAGGCAGCTTATATTCCATTTTTTTTGCAATACACGGCCCGATAAAGATGATTTTGGAATCAGGATCCATCTTTTTCAAATACGTGGAAATTTCCTCCATGGGGGAAACGTTATGCGAAATATGCTGGGCAAGGTCCGGAAAGGCCGTTTTGATATAACGCACAAAAGCAGGGCAGCAGGAGCTGGTGAGAAATTTCTTTTCATAAAGCTCTTCGGCCTCCTTATACGCTGTCATATCCGCACCGAGAGCGGCCTCGACGACGTTGAAAAAGCCCAGACGCTTGATGCCGGCAACTACCTGCTCGACCTTGATGCCGCTGAATTGGCTGGAGATCGCGGGGGCGACGACGGCATATACTTTATAGTTGGTGTTGTTTTCCGCCTGCTTGAGAATATTGATTGCCTCGAGGATAAACGAACGGTCGGAGATCGCGCCAAACGGGCACTGATAGACGCATGCGCCGCAGGAGATACATTTTTCATCGTGGATATCCGCTTTTTTATCCTCTGTCATAGTAATGGCGCCGACTTTGCAGGCGTTCTCGCACGGGCGCACCATTTTTGCAATCGCGTTATAGGGACAAGCGGCGACGCAGCGGCCGCATTCGATACACCTATCAGGATTGATATGCGCTTTTAAATCTATGATCTCGATGGCATCCTTGGGGCAAACGTTTTTGCAGCGGTGGGCGATGCAGCCGCGGCATGCCTCGGAAACACGGATCCCGTCGACCGGGCATTCGTCGCAGGCAATATTGAGGACCTCGACAACATTCGGATTATCAGGATCGCCGCCCATGGCAAGCTTGACGCGCTCATTGATAATAGCGCGCTCCTTATAAATGCAGCAACGCATCGTGGGTTTAGGCCCCGGCATGATTTTTTCCGCGATATGGAGCAGCCCGCGGTCCAGATCATCCTCCCATGCAAGGGACGCTACTTCTTTGAGGACCTTATATTTGATTTCCTGTACGCTTGTGTCGAACACTCTGTAATCCAAATGATTTTCTCCTTGGTTCATTATTCTCTTCATACTTACTATAATGGTTTCAAAACCTGCTGTCAATGCGTCCTGAATTAAGTTTCGGAAAGCCGCTTTTCCCGCATAAAAAAACCATATTAACATAAAATATATCATACTGTCATACGAAAATCGTATAAAGAGCTGAAGCTGAAAAAAGAGAGCAGGGTCCCGGAAAAGATATACAGATCGGGGCTTTATTAAAAATAAATGATAGGCCATAAGAGAAAATGGGTATTAAAAAGGCACTATGGTCAGGAGAAAATGATTTATGATTGCAGAGGTTTTCCAATTGTACGCATCCCGCTGGGATTTTTTCGCTCAGCTTATTTTGCAGCACCTTCAGCTTTCCTTTACGGCGATTGGTCTTGCGGCCCTGATCGGTATTTTTTTGGGGATACTGATCTCAGAGCATACGCGCCTTGCGTTTCCGGTGTTAGGGGTCACCAATTTTATTTATACGATCCCCTCCATTGCCATGCTGGGCTTTCTGGTACCGGCAACGGGCATCGGCGATATGACGGCGGTGATCGCACTGACCGTGTATGGGCTTCTTCCGATGGTACGCAACACCTACACGGGTATCCGTGGAATATCACCGGCGATCGTGGAGGCCGGCAGGGGAATGGGCTCCACCGATAGCCAGTTGTTGTATAAGATCAAGCTGCCGCTTGCGATGCCGGTCATTTTGGCGGGCGCGCGGAATATGATCGTGATGACGATCGCTCTGTGCGGCATTGCGTCTTTCGTAGGCGCAGGCGGCCTCGGCGTAGCGATCTACAGAGGCATCACGACAAACAATATGGCAATGACGGTAGCAGGAAGCCTGCTGATTGCAGGGCTTGCTTTGGCTGCCGATCTGATTGCCGGTTTTTTTGAAAAGAAGATATATAGAAAAATCAATGGGAAGGGTATGATAAAATGAAAAGACGGAAATGGACAGCCCTGCTGGCTGCGGTCTTGATATGCGGAGCATTTATCCTCGGAGGCTGTGCGGGAACGCGGACAGATACGGTCCGTATCGCTGCAAAGCCAATGACGGAGCAGTTTATTTTAAGCGAAATGATTGGTGCGCTGATCGAACAGGACACAGACCTCAATGTGGAGATCACAAAGGGGATCGCCGGGGGCACCGGAAACATCCATCCAGCCATGGTGAAAGGGGATTTTGACCTTTATCCGGAATATACGGGAACGGCATGGTCAGACGTTCTGAAACGAACGGAAAAATTAACGCCCACAGAAATGTATGAGGAATTGCAGGAGCAGTATAAGGAGCAGTTCGATATGGAATGGATAGGACTCTATGGCTTCAACAATACCTATACGCTGGCGGTCAAGGAGGAATTTGCAGAGGAACATAACACGGAGACATTTTCTGACCTTGCGGCACTCGCTCCCGGTATGAAATTCGGCGCAGAATATGATTTTTATGAACGAACGGATGGCTATGAGCCGCTCTGCGCAGAGTATGGATATCAATTTGCGGATACGGCAGATCTCGATATCGGCCTGAAATATCAGGCGATCGGAACGGATGAAGTGGACGTGATAAACGCTTTTACGACAGACGGTCTGCTCGGCGCGTACGGACTGAAAACGCTGAAAGACGATAAAAATTTTTTCCCGTCTTATTATTGCGGAACGGTCGTGCGCGGAGAGCTCCTCAAGATACATCCGGAGCTGCGCGAAGTGCTGATGAAAATGGACGGGCTCCTGACGGATGAGGAAATGGCGCAACTCAATTACCGCGTAGAAAACAACGGGGAGGACGAAAAAACGGTCGCGGTGGATTTTTTGATGGAAAAGGGGTTGCTATGAGGCAGGAGACGATCATCGTTTTTGATAGGGCAGAGAAGATGTATGAGGATAAATATGCTCTGCGGGATTTCAGCTTTGAGATACGGAAAGGGGCGTTCCTTACCGTGGTTGGAGGCTCGGGGGGCGGAAAGACAACGATGCTTAAAATGATCAACGGGCTTCTGCTGCCGGACAGCGGTTCTGTACGCGTTGGTGGGATGGATACGGCCCACACCGATCTGATCGCGCTCCGAAGAAAGATCGGTTACGTGATTCAGGGAGGCGGATTATTCCCGCATTTGAATGTACGGGAAAATATCGCGTATGTGCCGCGCCTTAAGAAAGAAAAGATTTCGCCGGAGCATATAGGCGAACTGCTCGATATGGTCGCGCTGCCCGCAGATATCATGGAGCGTAATGTAAGCGAGCTGTCAGGCGGACAGCAGCAGCGCGTCGGGATCGCACGCGCGCTTGCGGCAAGGCCCGAGATACTATTGATGGACGAGCCGTTTGGAGCGGTCGATGGAATTACGAGAAAACAGCTTCAGGATGCAATCAGAGATATCCACGAGCGCACAAAAGCGACGATCGTATTCGTTACGCACGATTTGCGCGAAGCGGTCCGCCTCGGTTCATGGATACTCATCATGAACGAGGGAGAGGTCGTGCAGCAGGGCACGCCGGAGGATGTACGGAATAATCCGAATGGGGATTACGCAGCGCAGTTCATCAAGCAGCTGGAATGTGAATGATTTTCCACTTGCATACGCTTTCGAAAAGAGATATCCTTGAAGTACTCGATCAATATTCAGGGAGGGATTTTATGGCAAAGATGGAAGGGCTCGCGCATATCGGTGTATTTATTACAGACCTTGCACGCAGCAAAAAATTTTATGAGGAGGTCCTTGATTTTGAGACGATCTATGAGTGCGGCGTTCCGGAAGCGGATGGAACGACGACAGACGTGGCATTCGTGAAAAACGGGAACCTCGTGCTTGAGCTTGTACGCACTGCAAATCCGCAGAAAAGGCAGGACGGATGGGTAGACCACATTGCACTCGCAGTGGAAGACATTGAAAGCATACAAAAGCTTCTGGAGGAGCGGGGCATCCGTTTTGAGACGGATAAGCCGGTCCTCGGGGCGAATGTATTCCCGAATGGAGCGAAATGGCTCACGTTCCGCGGGCCGGATGGGGAACATCTGGAAATCAATGAGGTTTTTCCGTATTGAGCCTGTTTTGGGAAAAATGAAGACGAACCGGAAAAGGAAAAGACAGGCCGCAGATCGATTCTGCGGCCTGTCTTCATGCTGTGGGAAGAGTGAACCGTGCGTTAATGAAATGTTTACAAACAAATACCGCAAATTATGATTAGAATGCGTTCTGCGGGCTTATCAATAAGACGTAAGGTTGGCGGTATGATATGCGTAACCGGCCACGCGTATATGCGGGAGCGTGTACGGGCGGCTGGGTGCCAGCAAGTAAAAAAGAAAGGATGGAACATTTATGCGTATCATGGTTGACAACCTAGCGGTGGATATCGATAATCGGACGGTTCGGCGTGGAGATGAAGATATCAGGCTTACCGCAAAAGAGTACGAGGTATTGAAATATCTCGCGCTGCATAAAGACAAGATTGTGTCCCGTGCGGAGCTTTTGGAGCATGTCTGGGATTGCGATTACGATTGCTTTTCCAATGTGGTGGATGTATATATCAGATTTTTAAGGGCGAAAATAGACGACGGGCATGAAAAAAAGCTGATCAAGACGTTCCGAAAGCAGGGATATTCCCTCACCGCCTAAAACAGAGAACGGTGTGCCGGGTGGGCATACCGTTTTTTGTTTACTGAGCATCTATAAAAATATCCTGCCAAAAAGGCAGGATATTTTTATAGAGATGATTTTCACTGTTTCGTTTGACTGTCACCGCCGGGAGACTGCCGCGGAGAGGAAGACTGCTGTATGACAGGCGGTACAGGCCGAGAGGGGCGTCTTTCCGGATGCTTTTCATAATATTTTCTGCGGAGCCATAGAATAAGACGTATCACCGCGTAAATTACTGCTGCAAAAATAGCGATCAATATGATCACCGGCAGAGCTGCCGCCCAAAAGACGGCGAAGTTTTCCATAAATTCACCAACGCCTGTCAAAGACATCGCAAATGCGTCGGAGGCACGGTCGCCGAGCGGCTTGCCGTCCGCGCCGATCGTCTCCGGTGTGATAAGCTCTATCAGCTCTACGTCGACTGTCGCGTAATCGATCAGGGTGTCCATTCTGCGCTTGCTGCCCTGAAGCTGATCAAGCTCATAAAGTACATCGGAGATCTCCTGTTCTAAGGCAATGATATCCTCTGTGGAAGCGGCAGTCTCGAGATAGCTCATCAGCCGTTCCCGGCGCAGCTCTAAAACCTCGATGCGGGCTTCAGTATCGTAATATTCTGAGGTAAGGTCTTCTGTGGCTTTATGCTTGCTCACGATTTCACCGACTCCCGAGATGCGTTCCAAAAATTCATTGAGGCGGTCTACCGGAATGCGCAGGGAAAAATAGGAATTTCTTCCATGGTTTTTTCCGGTATCGGAAGAGTATGCCGCACTTTCCTCATTTGCCACGTAACCGCCTACCGCGGAAAGCTCCTCATTGATCTTTGCATAGTCCGCGTCGTACTGTTTGGTATTGATGCTGAGGGAAGCGCTGTATGTCAATTTGCGGCCGGTCTCCGGAAGAATGGGGTCTGAGAGACTGCCGAGCCCGCCGGATTCCTCGGAACTCTCCGGTTCCGCCGCACTTTCCTCATTGACTGCGCCGGAATCGGAGGAAGCCTCATACCCATTTTCAGAAGCGGACATCACAGCGCTGCTGCTTGTTTCAGACGGAGCTGCGGAGCAGGATGCCAGAAACAGGACGGAGCATAATAGAATGACAGCGATCTTTTTCATGGTTTTACCTCCATAATGACTTTATTCGTTTGTTTGTATGGATATTGAACGAAGTATATAAGCTGGTTTCATTATACTACAAAATCAGCAGGAGGCCGGATAAATTCACACAGTGTTCATAAAGAAACAGGATCGTGACAGAGTTTTAACGAAACGGTAATAAATGAGGAGAGATCGTCATAAACTCTTAAGAATTTTCGGAGTTTATTTTTAATATTTATGATCTATCCTAACATTATGGAAAAAGGAAAAGGCATGTTATAATGGTATGAGTCAAGCCATTATAACGGAGGTGTGGAGCACATGAGGATACTGGTGTGCGATGATGACAAGGAGATCGTAGACGCGATCGAGATCTATTTGGTCAATGAGGGCTATGAGGTCCTGAAAGCGTACGACGGTGCGCAGGCGGTCAAGTATGCGCAGGAAGAGGATGTTCAGCTGATCATTATGGATGTCATGATGCCGGGGATGGACGGTATTCGCGCTACGATGAAGCTGCGGGAGAGCGAAAACATACCGGTCATCATGCTGAGTGCCAAATCAGAGGACAACGATAAGATTTTAGGATTGAATTCCGGAGCGGACGACTATCTGGCAAAGCCGTTCAACCCGCTTGAGCTGGTCGCCCGCGTGAAGTCCCAGCTCCGGCGCTACACATCGCTTGGGAGCATGGCGGGAGAAAGCGGCGTGCTTCAGACAGGAGGGCTCGTTCTTGACGATATGAAGAAGACCGTCACAGTGGACGGAGAACCTGTAAAGCTTACCCCTATGGAGTATAAGATCCTGCGCTATCTGATGCAAAATATGGAGCGTGTCCTTTCTACTACGCAGATCTATGAAAGCGTGTGGGACGAAAAAGCAGTTGGCGCAGAAAATACGATTGCAGTACACGTCCGCAGGATCCGTGAAAAGATCGAGATCAACCCGAAAGAGCCCAAATATTTAAAGGTGGTGTGGGGGATTGGATACAAAATCGATAAAATCAAAGTATGACATGAAATTTAAGGTCATCGCTTGGATTCTGTGTATTGCCGCCGGATGCCTGATTTCCTTTTCCGCAATACGGCTGGTCAAATATGATCCCGCCGGAACGATGACGAGCAGCAAATATATTGAAAGCGCGGAATATCTTTCCATGATGCAGAGCTATACAGCTTCCGTGGAACACGCGTTTTATGGATACAGCGACTCGGCAAAGCAGCAGGAGCTGCAAAACTATATCTCCGGACTGAGGGATTCTTATTCGGGAGAAATCGGCATGGTGCTTGGAAGCACAGAATTGGAGGGCGATTATGACGCATATCTTAATGAACTGCAAGGAGCGCTTAGCGCGAAAGTTTCGGAACGTGAAGCGGCGTCGGCAGCAGCGCAGGGAGAAACGGTGGCAGGAACGGATCAGGGCCAGCCTGATCCTGTAAGCGCAGAGACTGTAATAGCGGATGCAGGACTTCCGGCGCTGGATGAATATATGCTCAAGCAGCTTGATTCCATCAATGAAAAATATGCGGAGCTTCTGGTGGATGCTGAAGCTCATATAGATGAGCAATATGAACTGCTGGAGCGTCAGGCGCAGGAAAATCTGAAGAATAACCGGAATTATTACTATGCAGTCGTTGCAGACGGCCGGACGATCTATACAAACGTGCCGCAGAATAGCGGGGACCCTATTGCGGCCATTCAGGAACTCGAGGGCAACCGGGAATACCGGTGGAACGGTGTGGAAAACGGCCTTTACAAAGAAGCCGGAGCGTTAAATGCGGAAATCACCCGGACGGCTTATGAAGAGGCCTATGGCTCCGAGCCGGAATCACTGACAGGGGCCTCTATTTATACGGGGATGTCAGATTCTTTCTATGAAAAGAGCAGACAAGAATATGATATCAGTTATAGAGGCTATCTCACAACGATCATCCTGCTCGTCGTTTGGATCGTACTATTTGCCGGGGGATTCGCGTGGCTGATTTATACGGCGGGACGTTCGCCCAAGGAAGACGGCGTGCGGGTCACATTTCTGGATGCGATCTGGCTCGACATTGGCGGAATCATTTTGCTTGTCATCGAAATTTTTCTCGGTGCATTGTTTGCGAGCGAGCTCCGGTCTGCGGATATGGCAGTGAGTGCTTTGCGGATACTCCGTCTTTCCGCTTGTACGGCGGTAAGCGTGACGCTTTTGCTTTTGTGGAGCATGAGTGTTTCGCGGCGGGTAAAGCGCAGGGAAAATTATACGCTTTGCGAAGCAGTGTTCGGCGGCTTCCGGACTGTGTGGAAAAGAAGCGGCGCAAAGGCCAAAGGCGTAGGAGCAGTATTATGGTATTTAGTAGGCGGCATCCTGCTATGCCTTATCACGGTGCTCTTTGGTTTTCTGATGGGCGGTACAGGAGTGTTTATCGGGATCGTATTCCTTGCGATCTATTTAGCGGCAGTCTTAAAATATGTGTTGCAGAAAGCGGCGGCAGTACGCGGGATAGCGGAAGGCGTGCAGCGCATCAAGGACGGAGAATTCGGTTACCAGATCACAAAAGGCGGCGGACAGGAATTTGACGAGATAGCGGCAGGGATCGAGCATATCGCGGAGGGGTTCGATACGGCGGTAACACGGGAAGTAAAATCGGAGCGTATGAAAACGGAGCTGATTACCAATGTGTCACACGATATCAAAACGCCGCTCACCTCTATTCTGACGTATGTCGATCTTTTGAAAAAAGAAGGGCTCGACAGTCCGAATGCACCGCGTTATCTGGAAGTGCTCGATATGAAGTCGCGGCGTCTCAAATATCTGACGGACGATCTGTTCGAAGCGGCCAAAGCAAGCAGCGGCGATATGTCGGTCTCGCTTTCGAGGCTCGATCTTGTCGAGTTTATGGAACAGGTCATGGGGGAAATGTCCGATAAAACGGAAGCCTCCGGCCTTTCCTTCGTAGTTGCAGGGCAAAAAACGGGTATGTATGTATATGCGGACGGCAAGCTGCTGTTCCGGGTGATCGGCAATGTAATAGACAATGCGATCAAATATGCAGCGGCGCATTCGCGGGTCTATATCGATTTTGAAGAGAAAGATGGGGAAGCCTGTATCATCGTGAAAAATGTCTCGCGCGAGCCGCTCAATATGTCGGAAGAGGAACTGATGGAGCGCTTTAAACGGGGGGATGAGTCGCGCCATACTGAGGGCTCAGGCCTCGGACTATCTATTGCAAGGAATTTTATGGAGCTTATGAAAGGGAAGTTCAGGATAGAAATCGACGGTGATTTGTTCAAAGTTATAATTTGTTTTCCGGCAGAAAACGCGCAGGAGGAAGAATAGAGGTCATGATAATAAAAAGCCGGTATTCCCGGCTTTTTGTTTTTATTTCTTGCCGACAAATTTGCGCAGCGTCTTTAGCTTTTTATCGGTAGGAGGGAAATAACGCACCGGAAGATCGAGACGGTTTGACTTGTGCAGAAGACTCCTGTAGTGTGAAAATGTATCGAAACTGGCTTTGCCATGATAGCTCCCCATACCGGAGCTGCCGACACCGCCGAACGGCATATGAGAAGTGGCAAGATGAACCACCGTATCGTTGATACAACCGCCGCCAAAAGATGTCGTTTCTAATACATATCGAATATTTTTTTTGTTCGATGAAAACAGGTAGAAAGCCAAAGGCTTCGGCTGACGGCGTATTTCAGTCACCACATCATATAAATTGCGGAATTCGAGGACCGGCAGCAAAGGACCAAAAATCTCTTCCTGCATGATCGGCTGGTGATAGGCGGCATGGTCTATGACGGTCGGCTCGATGCGGAGCGACTGTGGATCGCTCTTCCCGCCAAAAACGATCTCAGTATTCTCCATAAGGCCGAGCAAACGGTCAAAATGCTTTTGATTGATGATTTTTGGATACCAGACACATGTAAGCGGGTTCGCCGTATAAAAGGCTGCAACGTTTTTTTGAATATGAGCGAGGAGATCTTTTTTGACCGACTCGTGCACATAAAGATGGTCCGGTGCGACGCAGGTCTGTCCTGCATTCAGGAATTTTCCCCAAACGATACGCTTTGCCGCCGTTTCGACATCGGCGCTTTCGTCTACAATGCACGGGCTCTTTCCTCCAAGCTCAAGTGTTACGGGCGTAACGAATTTAGCGGCCGATTCCATGACCAGCTTTCCGACGGAAACACCTCCCGTGAAAAAGATGTAATCAAATTGCTGCTGCAGAAGGTCTTGGTTGGCCTCGCGCCCGCCGGGCACTACATCTACATAAGACGCTGGAAAAATGGAATGGACGATATCAGCGATGACCCGGGACGTATTGCGGGAATAATCTGAGGGCTTCAGGACGACCGTATTTCCGGCAGCCAGTGCGCCGGCGAGGGGTTCGACCGTAAGCTGAAAAGGATAATTCCACGGAGACATGATCAGAACTGTGCCATAGGGTTCTGGAAGCATGAAGCTTTTGGAAGGAAATTGTGAAAAGGGAGTGCGTACGCGTTTGCTTTTCATCCATTTCCGTAAATGCTTCATAAGAAAAGAGATCTCATCGAGCGTAATTCCGACTTCCGTCTCGAAAGCCTCAAAAGGACTTTTCATCAAGTCCGCATGAAGTGCGTCGAAGATGGCGGATTCATTTTGGATGATCGCTCTTTGCAAAGCTGAAAGGGCTTCGATACGGGCATCATACGGCTTTGTTCCTCCTGTATAAAAATATTCGTTCTGCATCATTACAGTTTCCGCTGCATGGCTCATATTCGTTCTCCGATCTATCGTTTTTTCTATTTATATATCTATACCACACTTTTGCAGAAGTGAATCAAGAGGATACAGTTATCACGAAAGAATAAAAAATTAAAAAAATTTTGTTTAGACCAATGCACGGCAGGGTATATTTAAAAAAGATGAGCGCACAGCGCTCAATCGCAAAAGATTGGGAGGTAATTTAGAATGGCTAAGTATGTATGTCAGGTATGTGGTTACACGGTAGAGGGCGAGCGCCCGGCAAAATGCCCGCAGTGCGGAGCGGACGGTTCTAAGTTCGATGAAGTACAGGGCGGCGCACGCGTTTGGGCTGATGAGCATAGGATCGGCGTAGCACAGGGGCTTGACGAAGAAGTAGTAAAAGGCTTAAGGGAAAACTTCATGGGCGAGTGCACGGAGGTTGGCATGTATCTTGCAATGGCAAGACAGGCAGACCGGGAAGGTTATCCGGAAGTTGCGGAGACCTACAAGCGTGCAGCCTTTGAAGAAGCGGAGCATGCTTCGAAATTCGCGGAGCTGCTGGGCGAGGTCGTTTATGCCGATACGAAGAAGAACCTGCAGCTTCGTGCAGATGCGGAATGCGGCGCAACAGCAGGAAAGCTCGCTCTTGCAAAGCGTGCGAAAGAGCTCGGATATGATGCGATCCATGACACCGTTCATGAGATGGCGAAAGATGAAGCGCGTCATGGCTGCGCATTTCAGGGCCTGCTTGACAGAGTTGTAAAATAATCAGTTTTAGAGAAAATACGGAGCGCCAAAAAACGCTCCGTATTTTTTTGCCTAAAAGGAAATCAATTTTGATTGCAGTCCTCCGCGGCAATATGGTATGGTAAAAAAGGCCATAAATAAATGAAAGAGGAGAACTGGTTTATGAAAAACGAATCGTTCGCCTATAGGTGGCGGCTTACGGGTGGGATCATATTGTATGCCGGCCTGTCGCTGGCAGTCATACCGGTCTTTACGCTTATTATGGGAACGCAGGATAATATCCTTTTGGTATCTATGTCGGCGATGGGAAATGCAAGTGGTAATATGCGTTTCTGGTTCATTCTATGGACGATCGTATTCTGCGCATATTTTGCAGGCTTTATGGGCTATTTGCTGATGCTGACCAGAAACACTCATTCTAAAATACGGGGATTCGTCTATTTTGCAATAGCGGTTTTGATCGTTGGGAATATCATTCCTTTCCTGCCGGAGACCTTTCCGGGCTTTGCTCAGCTTCATAATTTTTGCGCGCAGATATCCTCTGTTTCTCTCGCGGTAAGCCTCATGCTGTTTGCGCTGACCCTAAGAAATTCCTATACGGTCTTATTCAAGAAGACGTTGATATTTGTCTTGATTATATGGGCGGTTCTGATCGCACTTATGAGCTTATTCGGGACGCGGAGCATTACAGAAATGACGGGCATCATTCTTGCATCTGTTTTTCTCTTCGTAACTTTAGTACGGCTACATAAAGAGGATGATTTTGACCTCATACAGTCTCTTAAGGAGCGGGATGCGCAGCAGGCTGAGGAGGAAGCTGAAAAGCTGGCGAAACGTGCCGAAGCAGTGAAGAAGGAATATCTGAAGCTGGAAGGAGAAGCGCGCCGCGCGCGGATCATGGCGGATGAAGCAGCGCGTCTTGCGAAGCACACAAAAAACAGATAAAAGAATATGACAGTCAAAGAGAGCGGAAAGCAGGTGAAAAAATGAAACTGATCTCATGGAATGTAAATGGTCTCCGCGCTGCTGCGGGAAAAGGCTTTTTTGAATATCTGCATACGAGCGGAGCGGATATTTTTTGCGTACAGGAAACAAAGATGCAGCGCGGACAGGCGGAATTTGATTTGCAGGATTATGACGAATACTGGAATAGTGCGGAGAAAAAGGGATATTCCGGAACGGCGGTATTTACAAAAAAAGAACCGATCGAGGTAACGTATGATTTTGATGTGGAGGAGCATAGCCACGAGGGGCGTGTGATCACGCTCGAGTTTGAAGGGTTTTATTTAGTGAACGTCTATACTCCAAATTCCGGCGAGGGATTGAAACGGCTCGACTATCGTATGAAATGGGAGGATGATTTTCGCGCCTATCTGCATACTCTAAAGGAACAAAAAGGCGTGATCGTGTGCGGAGACCTTAATGTGGCACATACGGAGATCGATTTAAAGAATCCAAAGACGAATATAAAGAACGCAGGATTTACGCCGCAGGAGCGGGAAAAAATGACGGAGCTTCTCCGCTCCGGCTTCATTGATTCATTTCGCTATCTGCACCCGGATGAAACAGGGCGGTATTCGTGGTGGTCTTACCGGTTCAACGCGCGGGCAAACAATGCCGGATGGCGCATTGATTATTTTCTTGTATCCGAAGATATGAAAGACAGGATCGAGGAGGCAGATATTTCTCCGGACATATTTGGGAGCGACCATTGTCCGGTATTTTTGAAGCTAAAGGATTGAATCGGGTAAGGGCAGCCGTTGGCTGTCCTTTTCATATAATATTAAGAAAGTATTCCGTATGCCGTAAAATATCATGTTTTGTTTTCGCTTATAATGAAAAAAAGCGATATGGAACGGAGGCGGAAAAATGGACAGTAAAAGCAGAACGATAAAAATGATAGCTATCATTGCAGCCGGCATGCTTGCGGCGGGCGTTTTATGCGGCTGCGCACCGTTTAACGGAAAAGCCGGGGAGATGCTGAAGGCAGTCACGAGTGTCAATCAAAATAAACGTGCGGAAGAAAGCGGCACGGAACAGGAAAAAGGGGAAGTTGAAGAATTTGCAACAGGAAATGCCGACGCCGAAGACAGCGGCGGATGGAATGGGGAAGAAGAGCTCATGAAGCGCTACGAGCCTTTTGGAGTGACCCTGCACAAAAAAGACGCAACGGAAAACCGTTTGCGGGGCTTCACGATAAGGGCCGCAACACGATGACAAACGGCGAATTTATAGAAAACGGAGCCTTTGTCCTCGTGGAACGGGATACAGACGGGAAGAAAGAAAGATTTGAGGATGCGTGAGGAATGAAGCTCTCATAAAAAAGATATGGCGGGTAAGAATGAATAAAAACCGGGTGCAATTTGCATCCGGTTTTTAGACTGTCTTATGCAGCAGCCTCATACCATACTGCAGCTCCGTCCGAAAAAATGGCGATATCGCTGTCTTGGTCGGTACGGAGCGTAGTAACGCCCATCGAACCGAGTAGATCGAGCGTTTCCTGATGCGGATGACCGTAATCGTTTTCTTCTCCGCAGGTTATAATGGCAGTTTCCGGTGTTACGGCTTTGAGAAATTCAGACGTAGTGGCATTCCGGGAGCCGTGATGGCCGACCTTTAAAACGTCTGCATCCAACAGCTCCGAATATTGGGCAAGCATGTCGGAAATAGCCTCATCTTCTGCATCACCCTCAAACAGAAAGCGTGTATCGCCATATTCTGCGAGCAATACGATACTGGAATTATTGGCGTCGTCATATATGCGGTCCTGTGGATTTAGGGCAGTAAAATGAACAGCGCCGATATCAAAGGTGTCACCGGAATTTATATCTACTGTAGGAATACCGGATGCCTCTATGGCGTCCAGCATATCCTCGTAGGTTTGGGTGGAGGCGGCGAAATCAGTCATATAGACCACATCAGCAGGTATTTGTTTTAATATAGCGGCCATAGAGCCGATATGGTCGGCATGCGGGTGCGTGGCGACTACGGCGTCAAGCTTGCGGATGCCCAGTGCGGAAAGCGTATCGAGAATATATTGCGCGTCATCGCTTTCGCCGGCGTCGATCAATACAGAGTGACCGTCGGGGGAGCGCAGGACCATACTGTCGGAATTTCCGGTATCTATTATATAAAGAAGCAAGCTGTCGCTATCTTCAGGAACGAGCTTAGCAGCGTGAGCGGAGGCAGTATTTTCGGAAGAGCCGAGGCTGTTCCAAATTTGCCCGGCCATTTCTGTGATATCGATGCCCGAACCCAGTAAAAAAATAAGAAAAAAGCCGACCGCACATAAAAATATGATTGCTGCCCGCGCTGTTTTGCTTTTCCTTTTTGCCGCCATGCGCGCCTCCTTGCATAATTCCTATGAACGATTATACTATAAGTAAGCGACAGATTATAGAAGACCGGAGAGAAAAATTTTTATGGGAAATCAGAAAGAACGCGTCATTGTGGGGATGTCCGGCGGAGTTGACTCGGCGGTATCGGCCTTGCTCCTGAAAGAACAGGGCTATGATGTGATAGGCGTTTTTATGAAAAACTGGGATGACAGCGCGGAAGATTCCGAATGCCCGGCGGAAGCGGATTATGACGATGTCCGTTCAGTCTGCGCAAAAATCGATATTCCCTATTATACCGTTAACTTTGAAAAGGAATATTGGGAGCGGGTATTCCGGTATTTTTTGGAAGAATATAAGCGGGGACGCACGCCGAACCCGGATGTGCTGTGCAATAAAGAAATCAAATTTGCAGCATTCCTTGATTTCGCTCAAAAAGCGGGGGCGGAGCTTCTTGCGACCGGACACTATGCGCGGCTTGAGCGCCGGGATGGAATGACATATCTGAAAAAAGGGCTCGATGATAATAAAGATCAGAGCTATTTCCTGTGCATGCTTTCACAGAAGCAGATTGAACGGGCGGTGTTCCCGGTAGGGGAGCTGCAAAAAGCGGAGGTGCGGCGTATTGCCGAAGAAGCGGGGCTTTCAGTAGCAAAGAAAAAGGATTCTACGGGAATCTGCTTTATTGGAGAGCGGAAATTCAAACAATTTTTGCAGACTTATCTGCCTGCGAATCCGGGAGACATGAAAACGCTGGACGGAAAAGTTGTAGGCAGGCATGACGGATTGATGTATTACACGATTGGGCAGCGGCGGGGGCTTGATATCGGCGGCTCCAAAGACGGAACAGGAGAACGCTGGTTCGTTGTTAAAAAGGACATGGAGCATAATGTTCTTTACGTTTCGCAGGGGGCAGAGTCGGAACTGCTTTTCTCTCGTGCGCTTGTGATGAGCGGTGTAAATTTCATTTCGGGCGGGGAAGAAAAAAAGAATTTTGGCTGCATGGCGAAAGTGCGTTATCGTCAGCCGGACCAGCGGGCCAGAGCGGAAAAAATCGGCGACGGAGCATACCGCGTAGAATTTGCCGAAAAGCAGCGTGCGGTCACGCCGGGGCAGTACTGCGTTCTTTATGACGGAGATATTTGTTTGGGCGGCGGTGTAGTCGACGAAGTGATTTTTTAAGGCCGCCGGCTGATTTTTACCTATTATTATGCGAAACCAACGTTTGTTTGAAATGATCTATATTCTGCTGGATAAGCGCAGAGCAACCGCCAGAGAGCTTGCAGAACGGCTTGAGGTTTCCGTACGCACGGTCTACCGTGATATTGATGCATTAAGCCTTGCGGGTATTCCCATCTATGCAGAAAAGGGAAAAGGAGGCGGTATTTTTCTGGCGGAAAATTTTGTCTTGCGGCATTCCCTCCTTTCGGAGGAGGAACAGCGCAGGATACTGATAGGGCTGCAAAGTCTGCGTGCTGCGCAATATCCGGAAACAGAAGAGACTCTTGCAAAATTGGGCGCTGCTTTCCGGCGGAAAGAGAATGATTGGATCGCGGTGGATTTTTCGGCATGGGGAAAAAAGGAAACGGATAAATTTGCGGTCATAAAAGAGGCTATACTAAAAAAAGAAGCGGTCACTTTCAGCTATTTCGGCGCGAACGGCAAAAAGGAGCAGCGGACGGTAGAGCCGCTTCGTATGCTTTATAAAAGCCGGGCATGGTATATGCAGGGATATTGCCGGAACAGGCAGGATTACCGGACATTCCGGATGTCGCGCATCAGGGAACCTAAAATGACGGGAGAGACGTTCCGGCGGAGCAATGGCGAGCTTCCAAAAGAGACAGACCAAAGCGGACAAGCGCCTATCAATATTCTTCTGCATGTCGATGTGAAAATGGCATACCGCATCTATGACGAATTTGAAGAAGAGGATGTTCAAAAAACAGAAGATGGTTTTCTGGCAGAGATGAATGTACCGGAGGATGAATGGCTTTATGGCTATATACTTTCATTCGGCCCCTTTGCCGCTGTGGTCAGGCCGGAAAGGATTCGTGGACTGATTGCCGAACGGCTGAAAAAGATGATTGAAAATTATAGTTAGATGACATATGATGTCACATTATGTTTGCTATGCTGCTTCTATCATAATAATAGGAGAGGAAGCAAACGGATATGTGCAATGAATATGAAATAGTCAGAGTTGAGGAAAAAATTATCGAAGGGCTTGAGATAAGGACGGAAAATAAAAACGGAAAAGCAGCAAAGGATATTTCCTGTTTGTGGAAAGCGTTTTTTGAGAATGATAGGGGCAGGATGATCTGCGGGCGTGTGAATACCAATTATATTGGCCTGTATACTGATTATGACGGCGATTTCACGAAGCCCTATTCTTATCTTGCAGGATGTGAGACAGCGGGGGAAAGGCCGGCGGCATTCAAGGTAAAAAAGGTTCGCGCCGGCAGTTATGCGAAGTTTGTAACAAAAGAGCCGGAGGATGGAATCGAAAAGATTTGGAGGGCGGTGTGGAACATGCCGCTGAAAAGACGGTATGTCAGCGACTTTGAAGAATATTTTCCGGGAGAGGACGGACAGCCCAAGGAGGTACATATTTATATCGGGGTGGAGAAGTAAACGGGAAATGATATAATGTTACGCTTATTATAATGAAGCGTTTATAGCCGATGGGGTTTTAACGGCAAAACGATCGGCCTTGGAAAAAAGGAACTATGATATGGAGTTTGTGCCCGCGAAAACAATTCTCATACGAACTAAAAGCGGTACATGGTTCGGGAATGATTATAATATAAATTTATACCGTGGCTGTTGCCATGGATGTATTTATTGCGACAGTAGAAGCAATTGCTACGGCGTGGAAGATTTCGATAGAGTGCGAATCAAAAAGAATGCATTGCAGATTCTGGAAAGAGAGTTATCCAAAAAGAGGAAAAAGGGTGTTGTAAGCATAGGAGCGATGTCCGATCCCTATAATCCGTATGAAGAAAAAATGGAAATAACACGCGGGGCGCTAAAGCTGTTGGAACGATATGGGTTTGGTGTAACGCTCGACACCAAAAGCCCGCTGGTCCTGCGGGATATTGATTTACTTAAGCGAATATCCCGGAAAAGCTGTGTCAATATCAAGCTGACAGTCACGGCGGCAAGCGATTTTTTGTCAAAGCGTATTGAACCGAATGCACCGGTTTCATCAGAACGTTTCCGAGCGGTCAGGGAACTCAGCCTTGCCGGGATTTTTACAGGCGTGCTCCTTATGCCGATACTCCCATATATTACGGATTCAGAAGATAATATAACGGAAATCGTCCGACTTGCCTATAAAAATGGAGCGCGTTTTATTTTCCCTATGTTTGGTGTTACCCTTCGTCAAAATCAAAAAACTTACTACTATAAGAAAATAGATGAACGTTTCCCGGGATTCAGCCGGAAGTACCGCAATACATTTCAAGACAGCTATTTGTGCAAATCACCTTATGCAGGCAGACTGCATAATTTATTTCGGAGAGAATGCCAAAGCCGCAGCCTCCTATTCCGGATGGAAGATATCGTTGCAGCATATAAAAAAATGCCGGGAGAGATAAGGCAGCTTTCTTTATTTTAAATAATGAGGAGCAAGATATAGCGGCGGCAGAAATAGATCATACTACATAAAGTAGAATGGGAGCGGAGTTTTCTGACAAGTAAAAAGCTTGTCAAAAAAGGATGAAAATTTTTTAAAAAAGTAGTTGACATGGGGAATGGAGTTTGGTATTATAAATGAGCCGCAAAAAAAGCGGCGGACCTTGAAAAATCAATACAGTACCAAGAACGAAAAGGAAATGCTTGAAAGCGGAGCCTAGGTCAAGAGATTAGTTAAAGACATCTGAGAAGATGTTAAGATTTTAATTAAGAGTTTGATCCTGGCTCAGGACGAACGCTGGCGGCGTGCTTAACACATGCAAGTCGAACGAAGTTATCCAGACAGAAGCCTTCGGGTGGAAGATTGGATATACTTAGTGGCGGACGGGTGAGTAACGCGTGAGCAACCTGCCCTGCAAAGGGGGACAACAGTTGGAAACGACTGCTAATACCGCATGAGACCACGAAACCGCATGGTTTTGAGGTAAAAGGATTTATTCGATGCAGGATGGGCTCGCGTCCCATTAGATAGTTGGTGAGGTAACGGCCCACCAAGTCAACGATGGGTAGCCGACCTGAGAGGGTGATCGGCCACACTGGAACTGAGACACGGTCCAGACTCCTACGGGAGGCAGCAGTGGGGAATATTGGGCAATGGGGGAAACCCTGACCCAGCAACGCCGCGTGAGGGAAGAAGGTCTTCGGATTGTAAACCTTTGTCCTATGGGACGAAGAAAGTGACGGTACCATAGGAGGAAGCTCCGGCTAACTACGTGCCAGCAGCCGCGGTAATACGTAGGGAGCGAGCGTTGTCCGGAATTACTGGGCGTAAAGGGTGCGTAGGTGGTCAAGTAAGTCAGATGTGAAAGACCGGGGCTTAACCCCGGGATTGCATTTGAAACTGTTTGACTTGAGTACAGGAGAGGGAAGTGGAATTCCTAGTGTAGCGGTGAAATGCGTAGATATTAGGAGGAACACCAGTGGCGAAGGCGACTTTCTGGACTGCAACTGACACTGAGGCACGAAAGCGTGGGGAGCAAACAGGATTAGATACCCTGGTAGTCCACGCCGTAAACGATGGATACTAGGTGTGGGGCCCGATAGGGTTCCGTGCCGAAGCAAACGCATTAAGTATCCCGCCTGGGGAGTACGATCGCAAGGTTGAAACTCAAAGGAATTGACGGGGGCCCGCACAAGCAGCGGAGCATGTGGTTTAATTCGAAGCAACGCGAAGAACCTTACCAAGGCTTGACATCCTCTGACGGCTGTAGAGATACAGCTTCCCTTCGGGGCAGAGAGACAGGTGGTGCATGGTTGTCGTCAGCTCGTGTCGTGAGATGTTGGGTTAAGTCCCGCAACGAGCGCAACCCTTATTGCTAGTTGCCAGCACGTCATGGTGGGAACTCTAGTGAGACTGCCGGGGACAACTCGGAGGAAGGTGGGGACGACGTCAAATCATCATGCCCCTTATGTCTTGGGCTACACACGTGCTACAATGGCCGGTACAAAGGGCAGCGACGTCGTAAGGCAGAGCGAATCTCAAAAAGCCGGTCCCAGTTCGGATTGTGGGCTGCAACCCGCCCACATGAAGTCGGAGTTGCTAGTAATCGCGAATCAGCATGTCGCGGTGAATGCGTTCCCGGGCCTTGTACACACCGCCCGTCACACCACGGAAGTTGGGAGCACCCGAAGCCAGTGGCTTAACCGCAAGGAGAGAGCTGTCGAAGGTGAGATCAATGACTGGGGTGAAGTCGTAACAAGGTAGCCGTATCGGAAGGTGCGGCTGGATCACCTCCTTTCTAGGGTGTAGAAAAGAGAAGACTAAGGAGAAGCGAGTAGAGGATTTTCTTTTCGGTACTGTAGAGATTGAAGAGCAGCAAACTGCATAGGAAGCCTTTTAGAGCACATACAGGGATGTATGTGATTTAAAATGGGGGTGTAGCTCAGCTGGGAGAGCACCTGCCTTGCAAGCAGGGGGTCAGCGGTTCGATTCCGCTCATCTCCACCAAGTGGGGGAAAGCGGGAGACACCGAAGCAGCTAACTGAAGATGGGCTTTTAGCTCAGCAGGTTAGAGCACACGCCTGATAAGCGTGAGGTCGGTGGTTCGAGTCCACTAAAGCCCACCATGGCAAATGCGTTAAAGCAGAGTGCCGAAGCACATTGAAAACTGAATAGTAAACCGAAAGAGAAAAGCGAAACGATATCTAGAAAGAACTAATCTGCAAAGATGAAAAAGGGTAAGATATAATTTTGCGAAAGTCTTAGGGAGAGAGAAGTAGACGAAAAGATCAAGCTATGAAGAGCACAGGGTGAATGCCTTGGCATCAAGAACCGAAGAAGGACGTGTCAAGCTGCGAAAAGCTGCGGGGAGTTGCAAGCAAACATTGATCCGCAGATATCCGAATGAGGGAACTCAGCACATGTAATAGTGTGTTACCATATACTGAATCCATAGGTATATGGGGGGAACCCGGTGAACTGAAACATCTAAGTAGCCGGAGGAAAGGAAAACAACCGTGATTCTCAAAGTAGCGGCGAGCGAAATGGGAAGAGGCCAAACCGGAAGTCTTCGGACATCCGGGGTTGCGGACCCATATAATCGATCTGACGAATATAGCTGAATAGCATTGGAAAGTGCAGCCAAAGAGGGTAAAAGCCCCGTAAGCGAAATACGAGTTAGCGAGATGGGCACCAGAGTACCACGGGGCACGTGAAACCCAGTGGGAAGCCGGGAGGACCACCTTCCAAGCCTAAATATTCCTTGATGACCGATAGAGAAATAGTACCGTGAGGGAAAGGTGAAAAGCACCCCGGGAGGGGAGTGAAAGAGAACCTGAAACCTTGTGCTTACAAGCAGTGGGGGCACTATTAGAAAGTGTGACCACGTACTTTTTGTAGAACGGGCCAGCGAGTTACGGTATGTAGCGAGGTTAAGTGACTGGAGTCACGGAGCCGAAGGGAGACCGAGTCTGAATAGGGCGTTAAGTTGCATGCTGTAGACCCGAAACCGGGCGACCTACCCATGAGCAGGTTGAAGCGGTGGTAAAACACCGTGGAGGACCGAACCACACGTATGTTGAAAAATGCGGGGATGACTTGTGGGTAGCGGAGAAATTCCAATCGAGCTCGGAGATAGCTGGTTCTCCTCGAAATAGCTTTAGGGCTAGCCTCAAGTGAAGATATATGGGGGTAGAGCACTGAATGGACTAGGGGGCTTCACGGCTTACCGAATCTTATCAAACTCCGAATACCATATATTACCTGCTTGGGAGTCAGACAGTGTGAGATAAGTTTCATTGTCAAAAGGGAAAGAGCCCAGATCATCAACTAAGGTCCCAAAGTGTAAGTTAAGTGGAAAAGGATGTGGAATTGCAGAGACAACTAGGATGTTGGCTCAGAAGCAGCCACTCATTTAAAGAGTGCGTAACAGCTCACTAGTCGAGTGATTGTGCGCCGAAAATGTCCGGGGCTAAAACTTACCACCGAAGTTATGGGTGCAGCGTTTTCAACAATGCTGAAGAAGGTGTCGGGAAAAGGACACGTAGCAAACCGGGAAAAAGGAGGTTTGCGTCAAATCCAACAGGATAGAACCTGAAGAATCAGGCGGTATTGTTGAAAACGTTGCGCGGTAGAGGAGCATCGTATTTGGATTGAAGCCATACCGAGAGGAGTGGTGGACCGGATACGAGAGAGAATGCTGGCATAAGTAGCGAGAGTGAGGTGAGAATCCTCACCGTCGAAAGCCTAAGGTTTCCTGGGGAAGGCTCGTCCGCCCAGGGTAAGTCGGGACCTAAGCCGAGGACAGTATAGTCGTAGGCGATGGACAACAGGTTGATATTCCTGTACTACCGGTCATTCGTTTGACTGAAGCAGTGACACAGGAGGATAGCAGAAGCGCCTTGATGGTAGAGGGCGTCTAAGCACTGAGGGTGGAAATTAGTGAAGTACGGTTTCCATAAAGCCTGAGGTGTGATGGGGACAGAAAATAAGTATGGAAGTCTGTGAATCCACACTGGCGAGAAAAGCTGCTAAGGAGAATGACAGGTACCCGTACCGCAAACCGACACAGGTAGGCGAGGAGAGAATCCTAAGACGATCGGGAGAAGCATTGTTAAGGAACTCGGCAAAATGACTCCGTAACTTCGGGATAAGGAGTGCCTAGCAATAGGTCGCAGTGAATAGGCCCAAGCGACTGTTTAGCAAAAACACAGGTCTGTGCGAAATCGAGAGATGAAGTATACGGGCTGACGCCTGCCCAGTGCTGGAAGGTTAAGGGGAACTGTTAGCGCAAGCGAAGCAGGGAACTTAAGCCCCAGTGAACGGCGGCCGTAACTATAACGGTCCTAAGGTAGCGAAATTCCTTGTCGGGTAAGTTCCGACCCGCACGAATGGCGTAACGACTTGGGCACTGTCTCAACAATGTACCCGGCGAAATTGTAGTATGAGTGAAGATGCTCATTACCCGCGATAGGACGGAAAGACCCCGTAGAGCTTTACTGCAACTTGGCATTGGATTTTGGTATTGGATGTACAGGATAGGTGGGAGGCTGAGAAGCGTTGACGCCAGTTGACGCAGAGCCGCTGTTGGGATACCACCCTTCTAATACTAGGGTTCTAACATGAGGCCGTGATCCGGCTCATGGACAGTACCAGGTGGGCAGTTTGACTGGGGCGGTCGCCTCCGAAAGAGTAACGGAGGCGCCCAAAGGTTTCCTCAGAATGGTCGGAAATCATTCATTAGAGTGCAAATGCATAAGGGAGCTTGACTGCGAGAGAGACATCTCGAGCAGGGACGAAAGTCGGGATTAGTGATCCGGCGGTATGAGAGTGGAATTGCCGTCGCTCAACGGATAAAAGCTACCTCGGGGATAACAGGCTTATCTCCCCCAAGAGTCCACATCGACGGGGAGGTTTGGCACCTCGATGTCGGCTCGTCGCATCCTGGGGCTGAAGCAGGTCCCAAGGGTTTGGCTGTTCGCCAATTAAAGCGGCACGCGAGCTGGGTTCAGAACGTCGTGAGACAGTTCGGTCCCTATCCATCGTGGGCGCAGGAAGTTTGAGTGGAGCTGTCCTTAGTACGAGAGGACCGGGATGGACGTACCAATGGTGCACCAGTTGTCGTGCCAACGGCATGGCTGGGTAGCTACGTACGGACGGGATAAACGCTGAAGGCATCTAAGCGTGAAGCCCCCCACAAGATAAGACTTCCCATCCTTTATGGAGTAAGACCCCTTGAAGACTACAAGGTTGATAGGCTGGAGGTGTAAGTACAGCAATGTATTCAGCTGACCAGTACTAATAGGTCGAGGGCTTGATCAACGAAAGTTGATTCAACAGTCTAACTAACAACTTTAAGACTTATCTCTTTCCTTACTACTATTCAGTTTTCAGTGTGTTTCACTGAT